>NZ_JBNYXX010000001.1:652095-3346742 GCF_051380905.1 Janthinobacterium darwini | reverse complement strand
GGTCGTTCGAGACCAGGACGTTGATAGGCTGGGTGTGGAAGTGCAGTAATGCATTAAGCTAACCAGTACTAATTGCCCGTACGGCTTGTCCCTATAACCTTAGCAGGTACAGAGGATAAGACGGTACAACGTTGTGAGTTTGTTGATACTACTATTCATTACCCCAATCTTTGCTTCTTCCAGATTCAGGCTTTGTCGCTCAATTGAGGACAAATGCCAGTACAAGTTATGCCTGATGACCATAGCAAGTTGGTCCCACCCCTTCCCATCCCGAACAGGACCGTGAAACAACTTTGCGCCGATGATAGTGCTGCAACCAGTGTGAAAGTAGGTTATCGTCAGGCTTGTTATTCGAAAAAACCCCCATCGGTGATCCGGTGGGGGTTTTTTTACGTCCGCGGGTTTTAGCCATGCCAGCGATTGCCGGTTTTTTGAAAGGGATATCTTGTCTGCTTTGCATACACTGGAACAATTACGCGCTGGCCAACTGGCCGGTGTACGCCGTCTGAAGCTGTCCTGCGGCTTGACTGAATTCCCCCGTGAGATCTTCGATCTGGCTGACAGCCTGGAAATTCTTGATTTGTCCGGCAATGCGCTATCCTCCCTGCCCGACGATTTGCCGCGCCTGCACAAGTTACGCATCATTTTTTGTTCGGATAACTTGTTCGCCACCTTGCCTGCCGTGCTCGGTTCCTGTCTGGAGCTGAGCATGATTGGTTTCAAGGCGAACCGGATACGCCACGTGCCGGCCGCAGCTTTGCCGCCCAGCCTGCGTTGGCTGACTCTCACCGACAATGCCATCGAAGTCTTGCCGGATGAGCTCGGCAAGTGCCGTGAATTGCAGAAGCTTATGCTGGCAGGCAATTGCCTGAGCCATTTGCCCGCGTCCCTGGCAGATTGCCGCCAACTGGAGCTGGTGCGCATTGCCGCTAACCGTTTTACGGCGCTGCCAGACTGCCTGCTGTCTTTACCGCGCCTGAGCTGGCTTGCGTACGCGGGCAACCCGTTCACGGAAGTGCGCGAACTGGCAGCCTTGACCGATGCCGGCGCGGCGACTGTGGCATGGCAGCGCCTGGCATTGGCGCAGCAGCTGGGCGAGGGCGCATCGGGCGTGATACACCGTGCCCGTCTGGATGGGCGCGATGATGTCGCTGTCAAAGTGTTCAAGGGGGCGATGACCAGCGATGGCTTGCCGCGCAGTGAAATGGCCGCCTGCGTCGGCGCGGGTGCGCACGCGGGCCTGATTCCCATCCTGGGCACCCTGGACGGGCATCCGCAAGGGGCGGCTGGACTCGTCATGCCGCTCATCGATGCAACTTTCGGCAATCTGGCCGGGCCACCGAGTCTGGCCTCATGCACGCGTGATGTGTATGCCGATGGCGTGGGCTTTGACGTGCCGCAAGTGCTGGCGATTGCCCATGGCATCGCCTCCGCCGTGTGCCAGTTGCATGCGCGCGGCATTGTGCATGGCGATTTGTATGGCCACAATATCCTGCATGCGGATGGTGGCGCCTGCTTGCTGGGCGACTTCGGCGCGGCATCCATGTTTGTACCCGGCTCGCCGCAAGCAGATTTGCTGCAGGGTATAGAGGCGCGCGCCTTTGGCGTGCTGCTGGGCGAGCTGATCGCGCACTGTGCGACCCCCTTGCCTCTCATGCAGGCCTTGCAGGAGGCTTGCTTGCAGGAAGAAGTGCTGCAGCGGCCCAAGTTCGAGGTGATTGAACGGGCATTGCTGGAAATGCTTCAGGCATAAAAAATGGCGCAGCCTTCACAGGCTGCGCCATTTTCAGTTCAGGCTGAGAAAATTCAGCCCTGAACTTCTTTTTCTGGCAGGGCGATCTGGTTGTCGACGCTGAACTGGTAGTCCTTGAAGACGTGTTCGGCCGTCAGGATCTGGTATTCGCCGTTGTCGAGCTTGTGGGTGGTGTCCTTCAGGCGATAAGTGTAATGGCCGCAGGTCCAGCAGTTGAAGTTGCGCATGTGCGTGCACAGGCAGGTCTTGTCCATCACGACGACGGTTTTTTGCTCGGGATGGGCCGCCACTTCGCGGTTGTACGAGTTGATATAGGCACAGTTGCCCGTCGCGTCGAGCAGATAGCCATACGATTCGCAGCCAGGACGGATGCCGGCGCCGATAGCGGGCGTGTTTTTCAGCATGCGCATCGGGTAGCCAGTTGGCGAGACGCCATTGACGATGATGTCTTCTTCCGAAGCCTTGTAGTATTCCTGCTTGACCTTGTTTGGCAAGCCGCATTCCTCGGTGACGGTGAAGCGCGTCGCCACTTGCACGCCGGCTGCGCCCGCTTCCAGAAAGGAAACGGCATCGCTGCCCGTGAAGATGCCGCCAGCGGCGATCAGCGGGATATCCAGCTGTTCCGTTTTCAGATAGGCCAGCAGTTCCGCAGTGATGGTGTGCAGGTCGTAATTGGCCCAGTCCATGCCGAAACCCAGGTGGCCGCCGGCCAATGGGCCCTCGACGATGATGAAGTCGGGCAGGCGATCCAGCTTGGCGTTCTTGCGCAGGAAAATCTGCAGGGCGCGCACGGACGAGACGATGATGCCCAGTTTGGCATCACGGAAACGTGGATGGTCGGCCATCAAGGCAAACGACCCGAAGTGCAAACCAGCGGACAGGGTGATGCCATCGATGCCCGCGTCCAGCGCCGCATTCAGGCGCACGCGCAAGGTTTCGCGGGGGCCGTTCATGGTCAGCTTTTCCATGCAATTGACGAAGATCAATCCATCGCCTTTTTTCGCTTCCATGGTGCGACCGATATGCAGACGTTGCGCTTCCGCCAGGCGGCCCAGGTCGAATTGCACCACGGCCTTGTCGCTATTATTGATGTTGAACTTGTACAGTTTCGTCTTGTCTTTGACGAAGGTGGTGTCGAAACGACGATCCGACACATCTTCCACCATGGCATCGGAAATATGGCCGATACCGTTCAGCCGGGCCGCTTCCAGGGCCAGCTCCGACGTGGAAATATCCACACCCATTCCGCCTATCATGATGGGCACATATTCTTTTTTGCCAAATCGCAGGCGGAAATCATCAACACGTTTCATTGCTATCCTTAGACTACCGTGGTTATCACTGAGCCAGATGTACGGTCAAGCCCGCTGCCGGTCGGGCGCGCGGGCGCATGTAGCTGTGCGCAGCTTCAATTCTACCCCAAGCGGGCAGGCACTCCGGGGCAGCTTGCCACCATGGCGGTGCAAGCGCGTGCCGGATCGCGCACCTCATCGAAATTAATCGCGGAAATTGTTAAATTCCAGCGGCATGTCGGGCACGTCCTTGCGCAGCATGGCCATGGCCGCCTGCAGGTCGTCGCGCTTGGCGCCCGTGACGCGCACGGCTTCACCCTGGATGCTCGCTTGGACTTTCATCTTGCTATCCTTGATGACGCGCACGATTTTCTTGGCATCATCCGATTCGATGCCATTCTTGATCTTGATGATCTGCTTGACCTTGTCGCCGCCGATCTTCTTGATGTCGCCTTCGTCGAGGAAGCGCACATCGACCTTGCGTTTGGTCAATTTGTTCGTCAGTACATCGCGCACCTGGCTGAGCTGAAATTCCGAATCCGCAAACGCAGTCAATTCGTTTTCCTTGTGTTCGACGCGGGCGTCGCTGCCCTTGAAGTCGAAGCGGGTGGTGATTTCCTTGTTGGATTGCTCGACGGCATTCTTGACTTCGATCATATCGGCTTCGGAGACTACATCAAATGATGGCATGGTCTGTTCCTTTTCTTGTTAAAGCGAGCGCGCGCTCGGCGCACTGGGCCTTGGCGGCTGATTCTACGCCATGGGACGGCCTTGTTAAAGATGCGACATTTTAACGGACAACGGACGGCCTGCCCTTGTCTTGCGCTGGTTTTTTGTCGGTTTCACTCTATAATCGAGCAAAATAATCGCTATCCCTTGTCTGCAGAGCTCACCATCGAACACAATTACTCCCTCCAGCGCCTGAATACCTTCGGCATCACGGCCAATGCGGCCGCCTACGTACGCATTACTTCGCAAGCCGAATTGCAGGCCGCGTTGCAAGATCCCGCCTTGTCCGCCATGCCGCGCCTGATATTGGGTGGCGGCAGCAATATCGTCCTGACGGGCGACTTTCCCGGCGCCGTGCTGCACATGGCCACGCGCGGCATGCGCTTGGCGCAGGCGGACTTCGAGACCATCCTCGTCACGGCCGCAGCCGGTGAAAACTGGCACGACTTCGTGCAGTGGACCCTGGCGCAAGGCGTGGGCGGGCTGGAAAACCTGTCCTTGATCCCCGGTACGGTGGGCGCGGCCCCTATCCAGAATATTGGCGCGTATGGCGTTGAAATCAAGGATTATCTGCATAGCGTGAGCGTCATGCACAGCGCCAGCGGCATTGTCTTCGACATGGACCGTGACGCTTGCCGTTTCGCTTACCGCGACAGCATCTTCAAGCAGGCAGAAGGGCGGGAGCTGATCGTGCTGGAAGTAACGTTTGCCTTGCCTGCCGAGTGGCAGCCGAACTTGCGCTACGCGGAGCTGGCACAGGCCGTGGCCGAGCGCAATCTTGCCGAGCCGACGCCGCAACAGGTGGCCGAAACCGTGATGGCGATACGGCGGCGCAAATTGCCCGACCCGGCCGTGATCGGCAATGCGGGCAGCTTCTTCAAGAATCCCGTGGTATCACGAGAGCAATGTCTTGCTTTGTTGGAGCGTTTTCCCACGCTGGTGCACCATGCACAAGCCGATGGCACGGAAAAGCTGGCGGCCGGCTGGCTGATCGATCAGTGTGGCTGGAAGGGAAAAAACCTGGGGCCCGCGGGAGTGTATCCCAAGCAGGCGCTGGTTCTGGTGAATAATGGCGGCGCTCGTGGCGCGGACATTACCCGGCTGGCGGCAGCGATACAGGATGATGTAGAGGCGAAATATGGCGTGCGCCTGTCGCCCGAGCCTGTGTTTATCTAAATAATATATCCGCGCTTGAAAAAATGTTCAGGGCAAGGCGCATTGCCGAAGACAGTACGCATAGTACGGCGAGGCAGTGCAACGCAGCCATGGACGTTTTTTCTGCGCGAATCAGGCAAAATGGCAGACGTAGTCCACTGTTTCAGTCGTTTCGATATCAAAATAGCTGTTGCCCGGCACCTTGAATTCCGTGCCCGCGCCATAGCTGTTCCACTCTGTCGCATCGGCCAGGCGTACCTTGCACAAGCCGCCGACGATTTCCATCGTTTCCGGTGCGCCCGTGTTGAAGCGCAGCGATGACGGGAAAATTACGCCCACGCTTTTCTTCGTGCCATCGGCCAGGATGACGTTGTGCGAGACGCACTTGCCGTCAAAATAGATATTCGATTTTTTGACGACGCTGACATTGTCCAGTTGTGTGCTCATGCTTCACTTTCCTTCAGTTAAAAATCAGTTTTCGATGTCATCGGCGCACAACACGCTGTTGCGTCCGCCGCGCTTGGCCGCGTACAGGGCCTGGTCGGCGCGGTTGATCAGTTGCTCGACCGTCGAGTCCGGCGAAGGCACGATGGTGGCCACGCCGATCGAGATGGTGACGATGCCCGTGCTGGTCGCCGGGTTCTCGATCTGCAAGCCCTCCAGGTGGCGTCGGCATGCTTCGGCGATCAGCAAGGCCCCTGCAGCTTCCGTTTCGGGCAGGATCAGCGCGAATTCCTCACCCCCATAGCGGGCGGCCAGGTCGGCCGGGCGCTTCAAATGTTCCGTCAGTACGGCGGCCACTTTTTTCAGGCACAGGTCGCCCGCCAGGTGGCCAAAGTGATCGTTATAGCTCTTGAAATGGTCGATATCGCAGAATAGCAGGCTCAGCGGCGTCTTGTCGCGCTGGCCCCGCTGCCATTCGAATTGCAGGGTTTCATCGAAGCGGCGGCGGTTGGCGATGCCCGTCAAGCCATCGAGGGCGGCTAGTTTCTGCAATTCAATATTTGTATCGGCCAGGTTTTTTTGGCTTTCGCGCAGGAAACGAAATGCCTGGTCGCGCTGCAATCGGCTGATGTGCGCGTTGGAATGGTAGCGTATGCGCGCCAGCAACTCCAGGCGGTCCGGCAGTTTCACCACGTAATCATTGGCGCCGACGGCAAAGCTATGGGCCTTCAGTTTCGGGTCATCCTTGGCCGACAGCACGATCACCGGCACATGCGCCAGCGCCGCGTTTTCGCGGTACAGTTGGATCAGCGCGAAGCCGTCGATGCCCGGCAGCACCAAGTCTTGCAGGATGACGGTCGGTTGCAAGCGCAGCGCCGTGTCCAGCGCCTGCGTGGCGTCGGTCACGTAATGAAACTCGATATCGTGCTGGTCGCTCAGCATGCGCCGTATTGCCTCAGCAATGATCAACTGGTCGTCCACCAGCAGCACGCTGACTTTGAATTCGGTCAATGCGGGCTCATGCATGGTGAAACTGGAGGAAAATTCTGGCATTGCATTCTTTTCAGATGTTAGGGGAGGACTCCCACCCACTGTTGAGTTTGGCGCCCAGGCGGCTGCGCAGGCTGACGCCTATTCTATCCAATGGCAGGATTTGTTGCGCTGCATCGAGTTCGGCCGCAGCGCGCGGCATGCCATACACGGCACTGCTGGCCTGGTCTTGCGCTATCGTCGTCTTGCCCGCGCGGCGCATGGCCAGCAATCCCTCGCCGCCGTCGCGGCCCATGCCTGTGAGCAACACGCCGATGGCATCGCCGCGCCAGTGCTGTGCAACGCAATGAAAGAAGACATCGACGGAAGGACGGTAAACATATTCGCGTGGTGCCGCATCGTAACCCAAACGATAATTTTGATCCAGCAACAGGTGATCATTGGTCTTGGCGACCAGTACGCTGCCGGCCACCAGTTCGTCACCCTCGGCGATCACGCGCACGGGCATCTCCAATTGATCGTCCAGCCATTTGGCGAAATGCGAGGCGAAGGTTTCATCGATATGTTGCACCACCACGATGGCGCAGCCGGGCGGCGCCGTCCAGCCGGACAGCACTTTGGCTACCGCTGACGGCCCTCCCGTCGAAGCGCCGATGGCCACCAGAGTGGTGACCTGGCCGTCGCCGCGTTCACCGTTGGCTTGCACCTGGCGCGGCGGCGGCGCTTCGGCGCTGTGGCGTATCAGCTTGCCGATGGTCTTGATCTTGGCCAGCAGTTCGCTGTCGCCTCCCACTTGTCCCTGCAGCACCGGGGTGGCCGTGACGTCGAGTGCGCCGGCGCCCAGCGCGCGGAAAACCTGGTTGACATTGTCTTGCGGGCGTCCCGTGACAACCAGGATGGCGCACGGGCTTTGTTCCATGATCAGGCGCGTCGCTTCGACGCCATCCATCTCCGGCATGTTCAGGTCCATCAGGATCAGATCGGGGCGGTTGGCCTCGCACATGCGCACCGCTTCGAGTCCCGTGCGGGCAATCCACAGCACCTGGTGTTCCTGCGTGCTGGCTACCACCCGGCGCAGGGCTTCGGCGGCCATGGCGACATCGTTAACAATGGCAATTTTCATGAAGTACAGCTCATAAGCGGGCATCTCCTATCAGGTCTGCCACCGCGTCGAGCAAGGTCTCGTCGTGGAAGCTGCCTTTGGTCAGATAATAGTCGGCGCCGGCGGACAGGCCGCGCGCGCGGTCTTCCGGGCGGTCCTTGTACGAAACGATCATCACCGGCAGCTTGTGCAGGTGCAAGTCCTTCTTGATCAACGAGACCAGTTCGATGCCATCCATGCGCGGCATGTCCACGTCGGTGATGACCAGATCGTACTCGCCGCTGCGCACCACGTTCCAGCCGTCGATGCCATCGATGGCCACGTCGACATCGAAGCCGCGCGCCAGCAGCAGCTTGCGCTCCATCTCGCGTACCGTCAGCGAATCGTCGACCACCAGGATGCGCTTGGCGCGGCGCTGCTGCGCGTGGCCCGCCTGCGCCAGCTGGTGCAGGCCGCCCTCGTGCAGCAGCTTGTCGATCGACAGCAGCAGGTCGGGCACGTCGAGGATCAGCACCGGCTCGCCATCATCGAGCAGGGCGGCGGCGGAAATGTCGCGCATCTTGCCGAAGATCGGATCGATCGCCTGCACCGCCAGGCTTTGCTCGCCGCGGATGGCGTCGACCACCAGCGCATAGCTTTGCTTGCCGCGCCCGATCACCACCACCGGCAAATCGTCGGCGCTACTGGGCGCTTCGCCCAGTTCCAGCACCTGCGCCGCCGACACCAGGCCCAGATGCTCGCCCTTGAGCTCAAAGAACTGCTTGTTTTCCAGCGTATGGATGGTAGCTTGCGGCACGCGCACCACGCTTTCCACCTTGACGATGGGGATGGCGTAGGCTTCGCCCTGTACGTCGATCACCAGCGCGCGCACGATCGACTGCGTCAGCGGCAGGGTAATCAGGGCGCGGAAACCCCGTCCCGGCTCGGACTCCAGGCGCACCGTGCCGTTTTGCTGGCGTATCGTCTCGTGCACGATATCGAGCCCGACGCCACGGCCTGACAGCTGGTTGGCCGTCGCTTTCAGGCTGAATGCGGGCAGGAACAGGAATTCCAGCAGCTCGCCGGGCGACAGCGCGGCGGCCATGGCGGGGCTGGCCATCTTGCGCTCGATCACGGACTGGCGGATTTTTTCCAGGTCGACGCCGCGTCCGTCATCGCTGATCTCGATGCTCAGCATGCCGGCGCGGTGGCGCGCCTCCATGCGTATCGTGCCCATTGCTTCCTTGCCCACCTCGATGCGCTCGTACGGGCCTTCCATGCCATGGTCGATGGCATTCCTGAGCATGTGGTTCAGCGGGCTTTCGATCTTCGCCAGGATGTCGCGGTCGACCAGGGTCTCTTCGCCGTCGATTTTCAGCTGCACTTCCTTGCCCAGGCTACGCGCCAGGTCGCGCACCATGCGGGGAAACGCGTGGATGCCGTCGCGGAAAGGGCGCATGCGCAGGGCCAGCACTTCGTCGACCATACCCTGCGAGACGGCCAGCAGGCGCCGTTCATAGGTTTCGATGTCGGCGATGTGCTCCAGCATGAACTGCTTCAGGGGTTGCGTCTTTTGCAGTGCCAGCAGGGATTTTTCCATCAGGCCGGCGTCGCCCGAGCGGGCAATGGCCTCATGCAGGTGTTCGATGGCGGAAAACAGGCTGCTTTGGTTGCGCTTGAAGCGTTGCAGGGCGCCGATGAAGGGGTGCATCTGGTGCGCATTGATGCGCGATTCGCTGGCCAGCGACAGCAGTTTGTCGAAATTCTGTGCCTGGGCCTTGGCGGGCGCGCCGGCACGCGGCGCGGGAGCGCCCGCAGACGATTCCACTTCCTCGCCCGCCAGGCCGCTGGCCACGAGGGCTTGCGGCTCGGCGGCTTCCGGCGCCAAGTGGGCCGGCGTTGGCGCCGGCACAGACAAAGGCAGCGAGGGCAGGGCAGGCAGTTCGGGCAGCTCGGCGATGCCGGCGATGGCGTTCAGGGTCTGGTCGATCTGCGCCGCGTTGGCTGCCAGCCACGCTTCGGCACCCGCATCGTCCAGGCGCGACAGCTGCACGATCAGGTCGACGCCCGACAGCAGTACGTCGACCCGTTCCGGCGTGAGTTTCAAGCGGCCGTGCTGGGCGGCGACAAAGCTGTCTTCCATGCCGTGCGCCAGTTGCACCACCACTTGCAGGCCGACGATGGCGGCGGCGCCCTTGATCGAGTGCGCCGCGCGCATCATCGCTTCGACGGCGGCCGCGTCGCCCGCATGGCGCTCCATGGCCAGCAAGCCATCGGTGAGAATCTGGGTCTGGCTGTCCGCCTCCATGCGGAACAGGTCCAGCATGGAAAAGGCACTCAGGTCGCCGTGCTGGTCCTGGCTCATCGTAATAGTCTCGCAAGTTGAAAGCCGATCAGCGCCGTGTCCAGGCAGCCGATGCGCATGTCGCCCTCGGTGATCACGCCCGACAGAAAGCGCGACAGGCCCTTGTTGATGGTGGCCGCAGGCGTTTGCACGTTGCCCGACGCATAGCGCACGATGCCGTGCAGGTCAGCCACAGGCAGGGCGTAGGCTTGCTCTTCCCAGCGCATCAGCAGCAGGCGCGGAAAGGTGTGGCGGCCCTTGACTGGCGGTGCGCCCTGTTCGTCGATGCCCAGCAAACTGGCCAGCGACATGCACGGATACAGCTTGCCGCCGATGTTGACGATGCCAGACAGGCCGCGCCCACTGCGGTGCGGCAGCACGTGCGGCCTGGCTTGCGGCGCCACGGAGTCGAACACGCGCGTGGGCAGCGCCAGCCATTCACGGCCGATGCGAAACACCAGTGCCGAGCTGTCGCGCACTTCCCCGCCCGTATCGATCTGGCGGAAGTGGCTGGCCCAGTCGCGCTGGTAGTGTTCGTCCACGGGCCGCTGCAGGTTGCGCTGGGCCGCGCCCGCATACACGTCGCAGTTGCGGCAATGGACATTGGCTGGCAGCTTTGGGCAGCTCTGGTCGCCGACCACGCCGATATGGTTCCAGCAGTCGTCGATGCTTTCCAGGGTCTCGCTGCCGATGATGTTTGTCATGCTTGCCCCTTAGTTGGACGCCTGGCGGCGCTGGTAGATGCGCGCCGCGCGCGCCTTCAGGGTGGTGGCAGCCGTGTGGTTACCGTTGCGCTCGGCCAGCAGGGCCAGATGGCACAGCGCCTCGTAATGATCCGGCTGCAAATAGATGCAGCGGCGCCAGTAGTCGTCGGCCAGGTCCGTCTTGCCCGCCAGTTCATTGATCATGCCCAGCATGAAATACGCTTCCGCCGCTTCGGGTACGCGGGCCAGGTGGGCGTGGCATTTTTCACCGGCTTCGCGCAACTGGCCACGGTCGGCCAGCAGGCGTGCCTCGGCCAGCAAGTCGGCGTGGGTGGCCTGCGCCGGCTGGTGCGATGGTGCGGACACGGGGCGCGTGCGCGGCCCCTCCTGTGTGATGGGAGGGGCGGGAGCGGCTGCGCGCCTCGGTGCGGGCGGCACGCTGCGCAGGGTACGCGCGGCCGGCAGCGGTACCGCCTGGAAGGGGGCCGCCGGCGCCGCCGTTTCCTTCTTCAGGGCGAAGGCCTGGCGGAACTGCAGCGTCGCAAAGCCGTTCTGGCAGAACGAGGGCACTTCCGCGTAGCCGGCCAGCAGCATGCCGTCGTCGGCCAGCAGGGCCGACAGCTTATGGATGGCCGCGCGCGTGGTCGGCTTGTCAAAATAGATCAGCAGATTGCGGCAGAAGATGACGTCGTAATGGCGGCTGTAGGTGGCGGTATCGAACTGCAGCAGGTTGCCCTGCCTGAAGCTTACCTGATCGCGCAAGGCGTCAATGATGCGGTAGGCATCGTCGGCCACGTGCGTGAAATAGCGTTCGCGGAAGGCCACGTCCTGCGCGCGGAAGGCGTTGCGGCCATACACGCCCGCCTGCGCCCGCTCGATGCAGCCGGGGCTCAGGTCATAGGCGTCGATGCTGAACGCCTGTTTCGGCACGCCGCCGTCGCGCAATGCCATGGCCATCGAATAGGGTTCCTCTCCACCCGCGCAGGGAATCGACAGGATGCGCGTGGCGCGCCCCCGTGCCCAGCGTTCCTGCACCAGTTCGACGGTGGCGTAAAACGCCTGCGGGTCGCGGAACAGCCACGATTCGGGCACCACCACCAGTTCGATCAGCTGCGTCATTTCGGCCGGCGTGAGCGCCTGCAGATAGGCTACGCTATCGCTGAAGCCCGTCTGCTCCATGCGCTGGCCCACGGCCCGTTCGGCCACGGCTTTGGAGACGGACAGGCCGGTCGCGCGGCGCAGCAGGGCTTGTGCCGTCATGCCGTGCTCGCATCTTGAAACAGCAGCGCACGCACGTCGGGCGGCAGCAGTTGTGCCAACTCGACCAGCTGCACGATACCGTCGGCGTCGCTGGCCACCTGGCCCAGGAAGGGCACCGTCGCCACGCCGCTGTCTTCAAGCTGTTGCGGGTCGATGTCGGCGATGCCGCGCACCTGCGAAGCCAGCAGGCCCAGCGCATGCGTGGCGCCGCCAGGTGCGCCGTAGTCGACGATGATGATGCGCGTGTCAAACTGCGCGGCAGCAGCTGGCAGCCCGGCCAGGCGCGACAGATCGATCACGGGCACGGGCTTGCCGTGCAAGTCCATCAGGCCGGCCACATAGTCTGGCGTGAGCGGCAATTGTTTCAGCTCCAGCAGCGGCAGCACGCGCACGATGCCTGCCAGGGGCAGGCCGTAGCGGTCGCGTCCGATGTGAAAGAGCAGCACTTTCATGGGATCAGATGTTCACGGCGAAGGTCGAGACGCTCGACTGCAGGTCACCCGCCGCATATTGCAGCTGGTGCACCGCCTCGCTGGTGGCTTTTAATGACTCCACCGTCTGCTGGGTGGCATCGTTGAGCTGCATCATGGTGTCGGAAATCTGCGACGCGCCTATCGCTTGCGACTGCATGCCTTGCAGCACGGCATCAAATTGCGGTGTGAGCTTTTGCACCTGGTCCATCACGGACGACAGCTGCTCGGCCACTTGCCGTACTTCGCCTACGCTGCGGCGAATTTCCTCCGAGAATTTATCCATGCCCATCACGCTGGCCGACACCGCCGACTGCATTTCCTTGAGCATTTGCTCGATATCCCAGGTGGAGACGGAGGTCTGGTCGGCCAGGCGGCGGATTTCCGTCGCCACCACGGAGAAGCCGCGGCCCGCCTCGCCCGCTTTTTCCGCCTCGATGGCGGCGTTCAGCGACAGGATATTGGTCTGGTCGGCCACCTTCGTGATGGTGATCAGTACGCTATTGATATTGCTGGCCTTTTCCGACAGGGCGGCCAGCTTGGCGTTGATGGAATCGGTGGCCGATACCATATGCTGCATGGTCGAATCCATGCGCTTGAGGTTATTCTGTGCTTCGGCCGTGGCATTCGTCGTGTAGTCGGCCACGGCGGTCGCGTCTTCCATGGTTTTGAGCAACTGGCTCGTATTGGCCGAGATTTCCTTGGTGGTGCTGAGAATTTCCACGCTGGTTTGCGCTTGCTCAATGCCCGTGGCTTCCTGCTGGCGCGCCGAGGCGGCGATTTCAGTGGCGGACGTCGTGACCTGGATGCCGGCCTTTTGCACATTGTTGAGCAGGCTGCGCAGGTTCTCGAACATCTTCGCCAGGCCGTTGCCCAGCTGGCCGATGGCGTCGCTGCCCGTGATGCTGACCTTGCCCGTCAGGTCGCCCGAGGCCGCCTTCGACACCACTTCCAGCAGCGA
Organism: Janthinobacterium darwini; assembly: GCF_051380905.1. Taxonomy (NCBI): domain Bacteria; kingdom Pseudomonadati; phylum Pseudomonadota; class Betaproteobacteria; order Burkholderiales; family Oxalobacteraceae; genus Janthinobacterium; species Janthinobacterium darwini. Next base: position 3,333,559 of record NZ_JBNYXX010000001.1, on the reverse strand, counting down.
ATCGACTTTGGCGCGCAAGGTATTCGTGGCGGCCAGTTCATTGGACTGGTTGTCCTGGATGGTTTGCGCCATGCGGTTGAATTCTTCCGTCACCTTGCCCAGCTCGTCGCGCGAGAGGATGGCGGCGCGCGCGTTTTGCTCGCCGCCGGCGATGCGCCCGACGGCATCCGTCAGGTTGTTCAGCGGACCGAGGATGGAACGGCCCAGCAGGTAGGAAATGCCCAGCGCCAGCACGACGCACAGCAAGCCGCCCAGCGCCAGGGTCAGCAGCATGGTTTCCTGCAATTTCGCCGTGGTGGCCGTGCGTTCGGCCAGCAAGCGGCTTTCCTCGGCAGCGACTTCGTCGAGCAGCTTGTTGGCCTGTGCGACGGCCGGGTATCCGGTAGGCGGCATGGTGCGCGCCACCGCTTCCGTGGCGCCCGGGCCATTTCCCAGCGCGCGGCGTTTTTCGATCAGGGGATTGATCCACTCCTTGACCCAGGTGCTGGTCAGCGCGTCGATCTTGCGGAAGCGTTCCGACTGCACCTTGTTGTCGACCGTCATGCTGATGGCTTTTTGCGTGTGCTGCGACAGCACCGCCATCTCGTCCGTTTCCGGGTTCAGCGAGGCTTCGTTGCCGGTGAGAATGAAACCGCGCACTTCCACCTGGATTTGCAGGATGGAATTGTGAATTTTGTCGATTTCGACCAGCACGTCCATCGTGTGCCGGTCCCATGCATTGGCTTCCGAGAGGCGCGAAAAACTGTTGTAGGCCACGCCCAGCAGGATCAGGATGATGGCCACGATCGAGCCGAAGCCCAGGTACAGTTTATTCTTGATACGCAGGTCTTTGAACATGGCAGGGCTCCGGAAGCGGGACGGTCGGCATAATTGCAATGTAGCATTTTGCCATGAGGACAGCAAAATGGGGGGGATGGCGGGGCGTGCAAGTCCGTAAATCGTGGCCGGGAGTGCTCCAGACGAAAAAAAGCCGCCCGTAGGCGGCTTTCGGCGGGCGCGGGAGGGGTTGCCTCCCGGCCGGGGATTACTTCTGGCCGCGCTTTTCGCGGGCGATGGCGGCGATGCGCATGCGCAAGGCGTTCAGCTTGATGAAGCCGCCGGCGTCGGCCTGGTTGTAGGCGCCGCCGTCTTCGTCGAAGGTGGCGATGTTCATGTCGAACAGCGAGTCCGTCTTCGAATCGCGCGAGACGACGATGACATTGCCCTTGTACAGCTTGATGCGTACCCAGCCGTTTACGGTTTCCTGCGTATGGTCGATCAGGGTTTGCAGGGCAACGCGCTCGGGCGCCCACCAGTAGCCGTTGTAGATCATCGACGCGTAGCGCGGCATCAAATCATCTTTCAGATGGGCCACTTCGCGGTCCAGGGTGATCGATTCGATGGCGCGGTGGGCTTTCAGCATGATGGTGCCGCCCGGGGTTTCATAGCAGCCGCGCGATTTCATGCCGACGTAGCGGTTTTCCACCAGATCCAGGCGTCCCACGCCATGCTTGCCGCCAACTTTGTTCAGTTCGGCCAGCACGGTGGCGGGCGACATGCGCACGCCGTTGATGGCGACGATATCGCCTTTTTCATATTCGATGTCCAGGTATTCCGCTTCGTCCGGCGCGTTTTCAGGGCTGACGGTCCAGCGCCACATGGTTTCTTCCGCTTCGGCGCTGGGGTTTTCCAGGTGGCGGCCTTCAAAGCTGATGTGCAGCAAGTTGGCGTCCATCGAGTACGGCGCGCCGCCGTTCTTGTGCTTCATGTCGATTTCGATGCCGGCGTCTTCCGCGTACTTCAGCAGTTTTTCACGCGACAGCAAATCCCACTCGCGCCATGGGGCGATGATTTTCACGCCTGGCTTCAGGGCGTAGGCGCCCAGTTCGAAACGCACCTGGTCATTGCCCTTGCCGGTGGCGCCGTGCGAGATGGCGTCGGCGCCGGTGGCGTTGGCGATTTCGATCAGGCGCTTGGCGATCAGCGGACGGGCGATCGAGGTACCCAGCAGGTATTCGCCTTCATACACGGTATTGGCGCGGAACATCGGGAAGACGAAATCGCGCACGAATTCTTCGCGTACGTCTTCGATATGGATGTTTTCCGGCTTGATGCCGAATTTGATGGCCTTGGCGCGCGCCGGTTCCAGTTCTTCGCCCTGGCCCAGGTCGGCCGTGAAGGTGACGATTTCGCACTGGTAGTTATCTTGCAGCCATTTCAGGATGACGGAGGTGTCGAGTCCGCCGGAATAGGCCAGGACTACTTTTTTAATGTCGCTCATATTGCTTCCAGTTGTCGTTGTCGATGTATGTATTGCGATGCTGCCAGAATATATGCACCTGGCGAATTAGTTGATTTTACCCAGTAACAGGTACTCGATCAGCGCTTTTTGCACGTGCAGACGGTTTTCCGCCTCGTCCCATACCACCGATTGCGGGCCGTCGATCACTTCGGCGGCCACTTCCTCGCCGCGGTGGGCGGGCAGGCAGTGCATGAACAGGGCATCGGGCGCGGCGCGGGCCATCTTCGCGCCATCGACGATCCAGCCGTCGAAGGCGGCAATACGGGCCGCGTTTTCCGCTTCGTAGCCCATGCTGGTCCACACGTCCGTGTTGACCAGGTGCGCGCCCTCGCAGGCGTTGGAAGGGTTGGCGAAGAACGTGTAGCGCTCGGTTTTGACTTGCGACAGGTCGATGTCGTAGCCTTTTGGCGTCGACACATTGACGTGGAAGCCGAACACTTCGGCCGCCTGCAGCCATGAGTACAGCATGTTGTTGGCGTCGCCGATCCAGGCAACGACCTTGCCAGCGATTGAGCCGCGGTGTTCGATGTAGGTGAAGATGTCGGCAAACACCTGGCACGGGTGGTGTTCATTGGTCAGGCCATTGATCACCGGCACGCGCGAGTTGGCGGCGAAACGCTCGATGATTTCCTGGCCGAAGGTGCGCACCATGATGATGTCGCACATGCGCGACATGACCTGGCCCGCATCTTCCACTGGCTCGCCGCGGCCCAGCTGGGAGTCGCGCGTGTTCAGGTAGATGGCGGCACCGCCCAGCTGGTGCATGCCGGCTTCGAACGACAGTCGCGTGCGGGTGGAGTTCTTTTCAAAGACCATCACCAGGGTGCGGTCGATCAGTGGATGGTAGATTTCGTAATTCTTGAACTTGCGCTTGATCAGATGGGCGCGTTCGATCACATATTCGTACTCTTCCAACGTGAAATCGGAGAACTGGAGGTAGTGCTTGATCGGTTTTTTTATCGACATAATGACCACTTGAAGATGCGCAGGCCGCCGGCGGCGTGCCTTTCCCGCCGGGTTGCATCAGCGTATAACATCTCGTCTGATGACTGCCTCGCCCGGCGCGCTGCTGTGTTGATCGGTGCCCGTGTCTGTTTGTCGCGCGGGTCGATGCGGTTTGCCAAGTTATAAATCATGCAATGGCAGGGACTCCAGCTATTCAATTATAAGGGTTTTGCTTTTAGATTGGAAAGACTGGTCGGACGGGGACTTGTGTAGACAAGTGGCCGCGTCCAGCCTGGATCTTGCCGGCTCAATAGATGTTGGCCGGGGTGGCCGCATCGATCTGCGGCGCCACCAGGGGCAGCTCGAGCGTGAAGCGCGTGCCGGTGCGGCTGCTGGCCACCTGAATGGTGCCGCCCAGCAGGGCCGTGACGATGTTGTAGCTGATCGACAAACCCAGGCCGCTGCCGCCCTGGCCCAGCTTGGTCGTAAAGAAGGGGTCGAAGATGCGCGACAGATGCTGTTCTGCGATGCCGCCGCCATTGTCGGCAAAGACGATCTGCACGCGCGCCCCATCGAGCGTGGCGGACAGGCGCATGCAGCCCGTGCCGGCGGCACCATCGTTGGGCGCGGGGGCGAAGGCGTGCAGCAGGGCGTTGTTGATCAGATTGGTGATCACCTGGCCTAACGGACCCGGATAGCTGTCCATGGCGATGCCGAAATCGATGTCCGTCTCGATGCGGTGGCCAGAGCTGCGGATGCGGTTCATGACGGTGGCGATGATTTCATTGCTCACCTGTTGCAGGTCAAACTGGCGCCGCTGTTCGGTGGTGCGGTCGACGGCCACCTGCTTGAAGCTGTTGACCAGGTCGGCCGCGCTGTGCAGGCCGCGCATCACCAGCGCCGATGCCTTGGCCGCATCCTCGATGTAGGCGGACAGGTCGGAGCGGCGCAGGCCCGGACCGTTCATCAGGCGTTCCATGTCTTCCGTCTTTTGCTGCATGGTGCTGGCGATCAACAGACTGTTGCCGATGGGCGTGTTGAGTTCATGCGCCACGCCCGCCATCAGGGAACCCAGGGCGGCGAGTTTTTCCTGCGACACCAGTTGCGCCTGGGCATCTTGCAGCTGCCGGTAGGCGCTGGCATTGTCGAGCGCGATGGCGCCATACGCGCACAGGGTGCGGAAGATCAGCCGCTCGCGTTCGCCGTAGGCATGGGCATGGCAAGCCTGCACCGTCATCACGCCCAGCACGCGCTCGCCCACCGTCAAGGGCACATACAGCACGCTCTGGTTATGCAGGGTGCCCGGCACGGTGTAGGCGTGGCGCTTGGGCGGCACCTGGTCGATATACACTTCGCGCCGCTCCAGCAGGCAGCGCACGGAGTAGGCGCGCGGATTGCTCAGGGGAATGGCGTTGTCGGACAGGGGCCGGCCCGCTTCCATGCCGTGCGCGCGGCGCAGCGCCGTGCCCGACGCATCGAGCATGTAAACGGCGAAGGTGTTGACTGGCAGCAAGGCATGCACGTGGCGATCGAGTACCTGGAACACGGCGCTGGCGTCGAGGTGGGTGGTGATTTCCTGGCCGATGGCCGACAGCCGTTCCAGGGTGTCGCTGGTCTGTTGCAATACTTCGGCGCGGCGTGCTTCGGAGGCGGCCAGTTCGCGGTGATGATAGCCTTCCGAGCGCGCATGTTCGGTCTGGTGGTAGACCTGCATGGCGGTGGCGCGGTTGGCGGCTTGCTGAGTGTGGCTTTTTTCGCGCGCCACGCCCGCATCGAGGGCAATATCGTAGGCGCGCGCATAGTCGCCCGCATGCGCGTATTCGCGCGCCAGCGCATCGAGCAGTTCGCCGGGCGGCGAATAGCCTTCAATGGAAGAGGCTACCTGCAGCGCCTGGTGCAGGAAATGCAGGGCTGGATTGCGTTCCTGCATGTCTGCCGGCGGCGGCAGCTCATGGCGCGCATGCAGCATGGACAAGACGCGCAGCGCCGACACCTGGTGCATCGCGTCGCCCTGCGCCGTGGCCAGCTGCCGCGCCCGCTCGGCCGCCTGCAGCGCTTCGTCCGGGCGGTCCAGATAGGACAGTGCGTGGGCGCTACCGCGCTGGGCCATGCTGCGGAAATCGGCCTGGCCCAGCGCTTCGGCGCGTTGCGCCAGCCGGCTGAAGGCGTCGAGCGCCGTGTCGTAGTCGCCCTTGTCCAGGCTCAGTTCGCCCAGGTGGAACAGCGCGTTGGCATACGTGCGTGCGCCCGACACGGGGGCCAGGATGTGCAGCGCTTCGCGCAGCAAGCCTTCGGCGGTGGTCAGGCGTCCCAGCTTGCGCATGGTTTCGGCCGTATGCGTCTGGCAGGCGCCGATGCTGCGCGGCCAGCCGGTGGGGCGCGCCAGGTCCAGCGCGCACTGCATCCATTCGAGGGCCGATTCGTTGTCGTTGAGGCTGGAGAAACAGTCGCCGATATTGATGGCGGCCGTGATCGCGCCGCGCAGTTGCCCGCTTTCCAGCGCCGCCTCATAGCTTTGCATGTAGTGGCCGGCGGCCGCGCCCAGGTCGCGCGATTTGTGCGCCAGCAAGCCGCGGAAGTCATGCACCCAGGCTGCCAGCGGCGCTGGCAGCTTGCCGCTGGCGCTGTCAGCCTGGAAGTGCCTGCCCCAGCGTGCCTGGGCGGCTGGCGCATCGCGCAAGACGGCCCAGCGCGCCATGGCCGCGTCGGCCAGGCTGGCACGCATCGCATCGCCGGCGCTGCGCGCCTGCTCCGCCGCCGCCAGCAATTCGGCGTCGCAGCGGGCATGGTCGCCCCGGTCAACCGCGATCGACGAGAGCAGCCAGTGGGCGTCGGCGCAGCCAGCACCGTTGCCGTGCGCACACAGGATGGCGTGCGCCGCCCAGGCGCGTTTCTCGGCAACATCCAGTTCGCCATGTAGCCACTCGAGTTCCGCCTGCACCAGTTGCAAGCGCGCCTGCGCCTGTTCCAGCGCGGCGGAGTCCAGGCCGGCCAGCGGCAGCAGCACGCGGGCTTCCTCGCCGAGCTGGCTGGCGCGCAGGCAGTCGCGTTGCCGCAGATGCCAGGACAGCAACAGCAAGTGCGGTACGCGCCCGGCGGCGCGCAGCGACGGCAGCTCGCTTTCCCACTGCGCTATTTCATGCTCGAGCGCGAACATTTCCATTCGACAAATCTCCCCGCAAAACAGTGGTGATGGCCTGCGGGCGCCAGGCCATATGTCACTGCATTGTAAGCTGCATTGGGGAGCAATTGTCCAGTGTGGCAGGCAGATTTCGCGCGCGCAGGTCTGCACGGGGCGGCTGCCCCTGCCGCATGGGGATAGTCTAGCGCGAGACGAGCCGCACCGAATGTGCGCCTTCGAGCCGCATGGCCGTGCGGCTGTCGGCGGGCATGCGCAGTCCCGGCAGATACTGGGCATCGTCGATCACCACGTGCTCGCCAGCATTGCTGAAAGCAAAGGTGGCTCCGCGTCGGGTGATGAACAGGCCTGGCGCCTGGGGAAAGATTTCGACTTCCGCCTTGTCGTGGCGTCCGTTCTTGTCGCTCAGGTGGCCGTAGAAATGCTGGTTCTGTTCGCGCACCACGAGGATCTGCTGATTCGACAGCAGGTACTGCTGCTCGATTTCCAGCACTTCCTGCGCGGTGACGCTGTGCGGCGAACTGACGGTAACGCGTACGCTGTCGGCATGTTGCGGGGTCGCTTGCGCCAGGGCGCTGGCTAGCGACAACAGTGCGGCGGCGGCAAACGGGAAAAGACGTGGGGTATGCATGACATTCACCTTCAATCAGGGTTGAGGATAGGATTTGGACCGGATGATCTCTGCCAGGTTTCCTGCAGGGACTGATGTCAAGGTAGCAAATGCCCATCGCCATCACCAGCAGACGGTGATGAAATGCCGGTTTCGTGCGCTGAACTGCATAAAAACGGTGGCGGATGGTTTTTGGGATTAAACGCGGAAAGCTGGCTGTACAACGGAATTTAATTTTTCCGGTCGAGCTATGGCTGGTATTAAATTTGCATGGTCGCGCCGCCACACCATGGCGGACGCGACCGGCGGCGGTCAGTAGAGGGTCTGGGCCGATTCGTGCAGCAGCTGGCCATACAGGGTATGGCGCATCCTGGAGATTTTGCCTTCAGACAAGGCTTGCAGGATGGCGCACTGCGGCTCGATCAGGTGGCGGCAGTTGTAGAACTTGCAACCGCCCAGGTAGGGCTGGAATTCGCGGAAGGCCCGCTCCAGCATGCCTTCGGACAGGTGGTACAGGCCGAATTCCTGGAAGCCGGGCGAATCGATGATGGAACTGTTGGCACCCAGTTCATCGAGTTTGTACAGGCGCGTAAAGGTCGTCGTGTGCTTGCCCGTGTCGAGCGCGGCCGAGATTTCGCGCACGGCGATGTCCGCATCCGGCACCAGCAGGTTGATCAGCGACGACTTGCCCATGCCCGACTGGCCGATGAGGATAGACGACTGGCCCGCCAGTAGCGGTGCCAGGGTGGCCACGGCGTGCTCGGGTTCGGCGCGCGCCGACACTTCATCGACGGGATAGCCCATCGAAGAATACGGCAGCAGGCGTTCGCGGGCTCTGTCCAGCGAGGCCGTCACGTCCGTTTTATTCAGGATGATGCGCGCCTCGATGCCGGCCGCGTCGGCCGCCACCAGCGAGCGCGAGATCAGGTCGTCGGCGAAGCCCGGTTCCGTCGCGACGACGATGAACAGTTGCGTCAAATTGGCCGCCAGCAATTTCGATTTGTACTGGTCCGAGCGGTACAGCAGGGTCTTGCGCTCCTCGATGCGGTCGATGACGGCCTGGTCGTTGGACGTGCGCGTCAGGTGCACAATGTCGCCCACGGCCACATTGGTTTTCTTGCCGCGCGTTACGCATTGAAGCTTGGCGCCATCCACGTCGGCCAGGTAATGGCGGCCGTGGGCGGCGATGATGATGCCAGTCAACTTGCCTTCGCTCATGGGGCCACCTGGCTGCTCTGGTAGATGAGGTCAGCCTTGGCGGCACAGATGAAGTCGTTTTCGGACAGGCCGCCGGCGCCCTGGTTGACCGAGTGCGTGTCGTAGCGCACGGCGCAGGTTTTATAAGTAATGATGAGCTCCGGATGGTGGTCTTGCGTGTGTGTCATATAGGCCAGGGCGTTCACGAACGCCAGGGTCTGGTAGTAATTCTTGAAGCCGAAGTCGCGGCACAGCTTGCCATTTTGCAAAGTCCACTGGGGCAGCAGGGCATGCAGGGTGGCGATGTCGGTGTCGCCCAGCGCCTGCTGGCGCGGCGCGCAGGACAGTTGGGTCAGGCCTTGCGAAGTCGATGGCGTATTCATGTGGAAGCCCCTTTCAGGTGGCGGATGCGCACGCTGGCCGGCGGGTGTGAGTCATAGAAGGCCGAGTGCAGCGGGTCGGGCGTCAGGGTCGACGCATTGTCTTCATACATTTTCACGAGGGCCGAGACCAGGTCGTCGGCCTGCGTGTGCGTGGCGGCAAAGGCGTCGGCTTCGAATTCGTGCTTGCGCGAGCTGAGCGACGTTAGCGGTCCCAGCAGGAAAGTGAAAACGGGCAAGGCCAACATGAATAGCAGCAGGGCCAGCGCGTCCGTCGGCTGGCCCGTCAGCGCCAGGGCGACGGGATCGATGCCCAGGCCCGCGTAAAACCACGGCTGCGTCTTCAGGAAGCCCAGCAGGGCCAGAAAGCCCAGCGAGACGACGAACATCATGGCGATGCGCTTGACGATGTGCTTGAGCTTGAAATGGCCCAGTTCATGCGCCAGCACGGCTTCGATTTCCTGCGGCGCCAGGCGCGACAGCAGGGTGTCGAAGAAAACAATGCGCTTGTTGGCGCCAAAACCCGAGAAATACGCATTGCCGTGGGCGCTGCGCTTCGAGCCATCCATGACGAACAAGCCTTTGGAGGCGAAACCCACGCGCTGCATCAAGCCTTCGATGCGGCTTTTCAAGGAGTCATCGGCCAGCGGCGTGAATTTGTTAAACAGGGGGGCGATGACGGTGGGAAACAACACCATCATCAGCAACTGGAAGCCGCTCCAGACGAACCATGCATACAGCCACCACAGGTCGCCCGACTTGGCCATCAGGGTCAGCACGACCCAGATCAGGGGCAGGCCGATGACGGCTCCCAGACCCACGCCCTTGAGCATGTCAGTAAAGAACAGCTTGCGTGCCATGGTGTTGAAGCCGAAACGTTGTTCCAGCACAAATTGGCGGTAATAATCGAAAGGCAGGTCGATCAGGCCGGAAATGGCGGCAAAGGCGGCGATCAGGCCAATCTGGTACAACATGGGCGAACCCGCTCCCATCCATTCATTCAGGTATAGCGCCAGCCATTGCAAGCCGCCCAGCAAAGTAAAACCGATCAGCACGGCATAGTTGATCAGCAGGGTCAGCACGCCGAACTTGGTCTTGGCCACCGTGTAGTCGGCCGCCTTCTGGTGGGCCGCCAGCGGGATCTTTTCCACGAATTCGGGTGGGACTGCAGAGCGGTGGGCCAGCACGTGGCGAATCTGCCGCGAAGCGAGCCAGAAGCGCACGGCGAGGGTCAAAACGAGGACGGATACAAACAAAATCGAAAACGCGAGTGAATACATTCTGTGCCTGTGAGAAAATGGCTGATTATTTAGTTTGATTAGGCCAAGAGAGAATTATGTCACAAGCGACCGACTTAACTGCACCCACCTCTGCATCCACCCCAGCACCTGCGGTGCCGGCACGTCCAAATGAGATGAATCTGGTCTGGGTCGACATGGAAATGACGGGCCTGGAACCCGATACCGACCGCATCATCGAGGTGGCGGTGGTGGTGACGGATATGCATTTGAACCTGCTGGCCGAAGGCCCCGTGTTCGTGATTCACCAGTCGGATGAAACCCTGAACAAGATGGATGCCTGGAACAAGGGCACGCACGGCCGCTCCGGCCTGATCGACAAGGTGAAGGCGTCGACCGTGACGGAAGCGCAGGCGGAGGCGGAACTGATCGCGTTCCTGAAGAAATACGTGCCGGCAGGCAAGTCGCCCATGTGCGGCAACACCATCGGCCAGGACCGCCGCTTCATGGTGCGCGGCATGCCGAAGCTGGAAGCGTTCTTCCACTATCGCAATGTTGACGTATCGACGCTGAAAGAGTTGTGCAAGCGCTGGAAGCCGGAAATCGCCACCGGTTTCAAGAAACACCAGAAGCACACGGCCCTGGCAGACATCCTGGAGTCGATCGAAGAACTGAAATATTACCGCGAGCACTTTATTAAACTGTAATGGTGTTGTCGGCTTACGCGCTGCGCGCTAAGCCGACCTACGAGCCATTCAGCGCCGCTGGCGTAGGTCGGGTTAGCGCCCTGTCGCGTAACCCGACACATCCGCCGCCTCAAAGACAAGGCTGTGCCAATCGCCATCCTCATCCTGCCACTCCAGCGCAAACGGTCCCGTTTGCCGTAAAGCCGTGATCCAGCGCACGTCGCCTGGCTGGCGGTAGTATTCCACGCACTGCCCGAACGGCTGTTCCAGCCGACACAGCATCAATCCCTCGCCTGCCACGGCACACCATTGCTCATTGATATCGATCAAGGCCACGGCCGGGTCGCCATAGAATCCCCCCAGGCTGGTTTGCCGGCCATCGGCCGCCGTCACGCTGGCCTCTTCATATTCATGCTGGACAATAAATTGGGCGCTGCGCGCCAGTTCCCTGTTCGTCATGCTGTCTCCACGGTGGGCCAGACGGTTTCCTGGTCGGCGCGCGCCTCGGCGATCAGCCATTCGCAGAATGCGTGCACGAGGGGGCGCGTTTCCGCCTGGGGTGAGCGCAGCAGGTAATAGCAGTGGGGGCCGCGCACCGCGTGTTCGAATACGCGCACCAGGCGGCCCGAGCGCAGATCGTCGCCGATCAGCGGGCTGGCGGCGATGGCCACGCCCTGGCCGCTGGCGGCCGCGTCCAGGCATAAATACGTGTGCGAAAAGCGCGCGCCGCTGTTGCCGCTATTGCCGCTGTAATGCACGCCGCAGCTGTGCAGCCAGCGCGTCCAGTCGATTTCGCCGGGCAGGTGTACTTCCGGCTCGTCGTGCAGCAGCGGATAGCGCAGCAGGTCGGCGGGCTGGCGCAGGCTGGCCGCGTTGGCGCGAAAGCCGGGGCTGCAGACGGCGGAAAACCATTCTTCCATCAATAAATCGACTTTGAGGCCCGGATAGCGGCCCGGCCCCAGGCGGATGGCCACGTCCACGCCATCGCGCGCCAGGTCGACCGGGTGCATCGACGCCAGCACGCGCAGTTCGATCTGCGGATAGCGGTCGCGCAGCCGGCCCAGGCGCGGCATCAGCCAGCGCGAGACAAGCGAGCTGGTGGCAGTCACCGTCACCACCTTGTCATCGCCCTGGCGCCGCGCCTGCTCGGACACATCGGCCAGCTGGTTGAGGATGGGGCCCAGCGAGGCCGCATAGCGCTGGCCGGCGCTGGTGAGCACCACGCCGCGCGGCATGCGCTGGAACAGCACCACGCCCAGCCACGCTTCCAGCTGTTTCACGTGATGGCCGATGGCGCCGGCCGAGACATGCAATTCTTCGCCCGCGCGCTGGAAACCTTCATGGCGGGCGGCCGCCTCGAAGGCATGCAGGGCGGCGAGCGGTGGCAAGGGACGTGACATGCGGGGGGAGCCTCCTCGTTGAGGCTAAGTAATATTGAGCCTATCCGTTAAGAATATTGGTTTGTTTCATTTTGCGCAAGCGAATATGATGCCGGCTATGCGTGAAGTGACCCGCAATATGATTCACGCATGAATTATCTCCCGGCCTTGCTTGGCATTAATATTTACAACGCCTGGGAAAACCGTCGCGATGCGCAGCAGGTTTGCCCAGGTGTACTCAAAGAGGTTAGTCATGTCTGATCGCCGCGCTGTTGCGCTGGTGTTGCTGTCGGCCGCCGGTTTCGGCAGTTCCGCAGTGTTTGCCAAGGCGGCATATGCGTCCGGGGTCAACCCGTCGACCATGCTGGCCTTGCGTTTCGTCATCGCCGCCATGTTGCTGCTGCCGCTGGTGTGGCTGGGCGGCTGGCGCTTGCCGCGCGGCCGCCTGCTGGCCGGCTACATGCTGATGGGCCTGATGTACACGGCCCAGTCGCAAGGCTATTTCAATGCCCTGATGTATGCCAGCAGCGGCCTGTGCGGCATGTTGCTGTACGTGTATCCCGTGCTGGTGACCATCCTCGCGCTGGCGCTGGGCTGGGAAAAGCTGGACCGCCGCATGCTGGTGCTGATGGCGCTGGCGATTGCCGGCATGGCCATCACCCTGGGTGGCAAGCTGCAGGGGCAGCCCATCGGCATCGCCCTGGCATTGATGGCGGCCGGCGTGTACGCCGTGTACATCCTGTTTGGCAACAGCCTGTCGAAAAGCCGCGAGAATATTCACCCATTGGCCGCTTGCGTGGTGATCCTGGGCACGGCTGGCCTGTCGAATACTGCGATTGCCTTGTGGCAAGGCGTGTCCTTGCCGGGCACGGCGACGGGCTGGCTGGCCGTCAGCGCCATCGCCCTGTTCTCGACGGCCATCGCGATTGCCGCCTTCTTTGCCGGCGTGGCGCAAATCGGCGCGGCCAAGGCCTCCATCATTTCCACCTTTGAACCTGTCATCACGATGGCGTTCGGCGTGACTTTGCTGAAGGAATCCGTCAGCGGCACGCAATTGCTGGGCGGCGCCATGGTACTGGCCGCCGTGGTCTTGCTGGCGCAGCGGCCCTCGCCCAAGGTGGCGGCCATGCCGGCCGTGCAGGCGAGCGCCTGAACTTTTTTCCTGAACTGATCGGCTGTATCGATCGGTCTCCTTTGGCGCCGCGACGGGTTTCCTGTCGCGGCGCTTTTTTTGCGCGGAAATTTTGAACATAAATAAGTCTTGATTGCGAATGATTCTCATTTATAATTGATTTCAAGATTCCACCACCACCAGCCAGCCCCTGCCAGCCAGTGTTCGCCTTGAAAGGAGACACCGTGTCGAGCACCTTCCCCATTTGCAATACCGAGCTGGTCACCAGTGAATTTGCCCGCCTGCGCCGTGAGAAAAAAGCCCGCCACCGCGACATCGCCGAGGACCTGGGCATTTCCGAAGGCGAGATGATTGCCGCGCATGCTGGCCTGTCGCTGGCCGATGGCGCCTTGCTGGGTGCTGAGCGCCTGCAGGCCGACTGGCCCGCCATCATTGCCGCCCTGGAACCGTTGGGCGAAGTCATGGCGCTGACGCGCAACGCCTCATGCGTGCATGAAAAGACGGGCGTCTATCGCAAGGCCAGCCACAACAACCACGTGGGCCTGGTGCTCGGTGGCGACATCGACTTGCGCGTGTTTTACCGCCACTGGGCGCATGGCTTTGCCGTACGCGAGATGGGAGAGCAAGAAGTGCAGCGCAGCCTGCAATTTTTTGATGCGGCCGGCCATGCCGTGCACAAGATTTTCCTCAAGCCGCAAAGCGACCTGGCCGCTTACGATGCGCTGGTGGCGCGCTTTGCGGACGCGGACCAGGCGGCAGGCATCGCCGTGACGGCGGCGGCGCCGCCGCCGGCGGAATTGCCCGACGCGCAGATCGACGTGGCCGGTTTTCGCGCCGCCTGGGCCGACTTGCGCGACACGCATGATTTTTTCACCGTGCTGAAAAAATATTCGGTCTCGCGCCTGCAGGGCCTGCGCCTGGCCGAAGCGCGCTTCGTGCAGCAGATCGACAAATCCTGCGTGCTTGACCTGCTCAATAGCGCAGCCCTCGAAAAAGTGTCCATCATGGCTTTCGTCGGCAATGCCGGCATGATCCAGATCCATTCTGGCCCCGTGCACAAGATCGCCGTGATGGGGCCATGGATCAACGTCCTCGACACGCGCTTCAACCTGCATTTGCGCGACGACCAGATCGCCAGCGCCTGGGTGGTGAAAAAACCGACCGTCGATGGTCTGGTGACGTCCGTGGAACTGTTCGATGCCAAGGGCGACACCATCGTCATGTTTTTCGGCGAACGCAAGCCGGGCGTGCATGAGTTGTGCGAATGGCGCCATATCGTCGAAAGAGTGGCGCAGGAGGGCGAACTATGCGCCGCATGATCGCTGCCAGCGTGGCGCGCCGCATCGCGCTGAAAAAAATGGGCGCGGGAGCGCTGGCGCTGGCCGCGCCGATGCAGGCGCTGGCCGCCGTCAGCGACGCGGCCAAGCCGATTATCAAGGCGCGGCGCATCGTCAGCGTCGGCGGCGCACTGACGGAAATCATCTATGCGCTCGAGGCGCAGGGCGAACTGGTGGGCGTCGATACCACCTCGCTGTATCCGGCAGTGGCGCAACAACTGCCGCAGGTGGGTTACGCGCGCACCCTGTCGGCCGAAGGCGTGCTGTCGCTGGCGCCCACGCAGCTGATCGCCACCGAGGAGGCGGGGCCGCAAGCGGTGCTGCGCCAGGTGCGCGACGCGGGCGTGCCGGTGGCGGTGCTGAACGCAAATAACAAATTCGAAGGCTTGCTCGCACGGGTAAAACAGGTGGGCCAGATCACGGGGCGCACTGACCCCGCCGCGCGCCTGGCGCAAGCCTTGCAACAGCAGTGGAACGGCGCCCTGGCCAAGGTGGGCCAGCGCAGCCACGCGCCCGTACGCGTATTGTTCATCCTCGCCCATGCGCCCAACCAGGTGATGGTGGGTGGGCGCGAGACGGGCGCCGACGCCATGCTCGCGTATGCGGGCGCCGTCAACGTGATGGGCGGGCAGGGTGGATTTTCCGGCTACAAGCCGCTCACGCCCGAAGCCGTGATCGCCGCGCGGCCCGACCTCGTCCTCGTCACGGACCAAGGGCTGAAGGCCTCGGGCGGCGTGGATGGCATATTGAAACTGCCAGGGCTGGCGCAGACGCCGGCCGGCCGCAAGCACCGCATCGTCTCGCTGGAAGCCATGCTGCTGCTGGGCTTTGGCCCGCGCATGCCGCAGGCGCTGGCCGACCTGGACGCCGCCTTCGCGCAAGCCATGGCCGCATGAACGTGGCTTCCGTGGTGTCCGTTGCTCCGTGGCGCTGGCCACGCTGGAGCGCAGGCGGGCTGCTGGCCGCCGCACTGGCTTGCGGTTTGCTCGCCGCCGTGCAGGCGGGCGCCGTGCCGGTGACCCTGGCAGACTGGCTGGCGCCGTTTCAATCTGGCGACGCGGCGCAGTCCGGCGGCGCCTATGTGCTGTGGCATATCCGCCTGCCGCGCGCCCTGTTCTCCATCTTGATCGGCGCCGCGCTGGCGCTGGCCGGCGGCTTGACGCAAGGGCTGTTTCGCAATCCGCTGGCCGACCCGGGGCTGCTGGGCGTGAGCAGCGGCGCCGCCTGCGCGGGCGCCGCCACCATCGTCTTCGCGGCCAGCCTGCACGTGGCGCCCGAGTTGCGCGTATGGCTATTACCGGCCGCCGCGTTTGCCGGCGCCATGCTCATTTGCGTGCTGCTCGACAGGGTCGCCCGCTGGGCCACGCCCGGTTCCATCGTCGGCCTGCTGCTGACGGGCGTGGCGCTGAACGCCATCACGGTGGCTGCCATGGGCCTGTGCATCTACCTGGCCAGCGACGATCAATTACGCACCCTGACTTTCTGGACCCTCGGCTCGCTGTCGGCCGGCAGCTGGCGCCAGGTGGCGGCTTTGCTGCTGGTGTTGGCCGGCGCGCTGTGGGCCACGCGTTTCCTGATGCGCTCACTGAACGCGCTGGCGCTGGGCGAGGCGCAGGCGCTGCATGTGGGCATCGACGTGGGCCGGCTGCGCACACAGGTGATTGTGCTGGTGGCCGTGCTGACGGGTTTTGCCGTCGCCTGGTGCGGCGGTATCGGCTTCATCGGCCTGATCGCGCCGCACCTGGTGCGCACCTGGCTGGGGGCCGACCAGCGCCGCGTGCTGCCGCTGGGCATGCTGATGGGCGGCTTGCTGCTGCTGTTGGCCGACACGCTGGCGCGCACGGTCGCCATTCCCGCGGAAGTCCCCGTCGGTATTTTCACGGCCTTGCTGGGCGGGCCATTTTTCCTGATGCTGTTGCGGCGCTTCCGCCACAGCAGCACCTGAAAGGATAAGCATGACGCCCCTGCTGGAACTCTCTTTCGCCACCACGCAACTGGGCCAGCAGTACTTCGGTCCCTTCAATGTGCAGGTACATCCCGGCGAGCGCATCGCCATCCTCGGTCCCAGCGGCGCGGGCAAGTCGACCCTGCTCAAACTGATGGCGCGCGAACTGCGTCCGCAGGCGGGCCAGGTGGCGTTCGCGGGCCGGACGCTGGCGCAGTGGCCGCTGGCCGAACTGGCCCTGCGCCGGGCCGTCCTGCCGCAAGGTTCGAACGTGGCCTTCGGACTGCAGTGCGAGCTGGTGATTGGCCTGGGGCGGGTGGCGCGCCTGGCCGACCCGCAGCTGGAGCGGATCGTGCAGGACGCGGCCACCCTGGCGCATGCCGCGCATCTGCTGGGACGGCGCCTGGACACCCTGTCCGGCGGCGAACAGGCCAGGGTGCAGCTGGCGCGCATCTTCGCGCAAATGTGGGATGTGCAGGATGGCTTGATACTGGTGGACGAACCGCTGGCGGCGCTCGATCCCGGTCTGCAGTTCGATCTGCTCGATAGCCTGCAGCAGTTCTGTGCCGCGCGCGGCCACGCCGTCGTCGCCATCCTGCACGACATCAATCACGCCTTGCTGGGTTTCGAGCGGCTGCTGCTGGTGCGCTCGGGCCAGCTGGTCGCCGATCTCGCCAGCGGTGCCGGCGCCGTGCCGGCCCTTGCCGCGCTGTACGGCATCGCCCTGACGACGGCGGCCAACAGCGATGGCGACGTGTGCGTCATCCCTGCCAGAAGCGCGGTCCGCAGGGCCGCCTGATTCACCAGACGTCCGCCGCGCGCGGCCGCGCCATCTGACCGCTGCCCAGCAGCCACACCATCAGGGCCTCGGCCTGTTCGCGCGTGGCCGCCACTTCCTGCACGATACCAAAGGCTTTCATGGCGCCCGCCGCCATCGCCTGCAGGCGCGCGCGTTGTTCCGCGTCCGCCTCGACCGACACCAGGCCCCGGCAAAGGGCGGCCAGCGCTACCTTGTTGTGCTTGAGCCACAGGCCGCGCCGCTTGCGGTCGATGTGCGCTTCGTCGCTGCGTTCCTCTTCGAACAGCATGACGAACGGTATACCATGGCGCAGCAGGGCGTCCATGTCGTTTTCCCACAGCGGGGCATAGCCGGTGACGGCCGTTTCAGGGCGAAAGCGCACGATGGGAAAGTCGCTGACGTCGTGGATGGAAAAGTGTGCGGGATTCGGTTTCATGGCATGCTTCCTTGCGAGGTGGTTGAAAATGCTTGCCAGCCGCCGCCCAGCGCCTTGTAGACCTGGACCAGCGACAGCGAAGCGGTGGCGCGGCTGTCGACCAGCGCCGCTTCGTTGTTCAATAAAGTGTTTTGCACATGCAGCACGTTGATCAAGTCCGTGCCGCCCTGGCGGTACTGCAGTTCCGCGCTGCCCAGCGCGCGCCGTCCCTGCTTGACGGCTTCATCGAGGCTAGCCTGGCGGCGGGCGTTGGCCTGGTAGCCAGATAGCGCATCTTCCACTTCGTGCCAGGCGGCCAGCACCGTCTGGCGGTAGGCGATGGCCGCTTCCTGCTGCTGCGCCTCGCGCAATTGCAGATTGCCGCGCAGGCGGCCGCCGTCGAACAGGGGCACGCTGAAGCCGGGGCCGAAGGCAAAGCGCTTGGCGTCCCAGCCGATGTCGGACAGCTGCATCGCTTGCAGGCCGATGCTGCCCGAGAGCGTGATGCGCGGATAAAAATCGCCTTGCGCCACGCCGATGGCGGCAGTGGCCGCGTGCAGCTGCGCTTCGGCGCGGCGGATGTCGGGACGGCGCCCGGCCAGGCTGCTCGGCACACCCAGCTGCACCTGCATGGCCACTGTGGGAATGCCCTTGCCCGCCGCCAGTTCCGCCTGCAGGGACTGTGGCGGCAGTGCCAGCAAGAGGGCGAGGGCATTGCCCAGGCGCACTTCGCGCTGTTGCAGCGGCGGCAGGCGCGCTTCGATGGTGGCCACGTGGGCCGCCGCCTCGGCCTCGTCGAGTTGCGACGCCGCGCCTTCCTGCAGGCGGATGCGGGTCAGGTCCAGGGTATGGCGGGCGATATCGAGCAGCTGCTGCGTGATGGCCAGCGTCTGCTGCGCGCCGCGCAACTCGATGTAGTCGCGCGCCGTTTCGGCCAGCACGGCCAGCAGCACGCCGTGTTGCGTTTCCCGGGCCACCTCGACCCTGGCGTCGGCCGCTTCCACTTCGCGCCGCACGCGGCCCCACAGGTCCAGCTCCCAGGCTGCATCGAGATTGCTTTGCCACAGGCTGTAGGCGGATTGGCCGTTGTTGCGCGACGGGTCGCTCAAGCCTTGTGCACTGTTACGCGCGCGGCCATAGCTGCCATTCGCGCCCAGGGATGGGCTTTGCGCGGCACCGGCCCCGCCGCGCGCGGCGCGGCTTTGTTGCAGCCGGCTGCTTGCCGCCAGCACGTCGAGGTTGGCGCCGGCGGCGCGCTGCAGCAAGGACGACAGGGTGGTATCGCCAAAGCTGTCCCACCAGCGCTGCTCGATGGCGCCATCCTGCCTTGCGGTGAAACGGGCATCCTCCGCCTGGCGCCATTGCTGTCCCAGATCGTTGTGCGGGCGCTGGAAGTCGGTGCCGACGCTGCCGCAGCCGGCCAGGCCCAGGGCCGTGATGAGTACCAGTGCTTTCATCGTGCGCTCACCTGTTGCAGATGTTGGCGGCGCATGGCCGTATCGATGCGCACTTCGGCCGACATGCCCACGCGCAAGCGGCTGTCGCCATCCTGGCCCGGATCGAGCGCGATCCTGACGGGGATGCGCTGCACCACCTTGGTGAAATTGCCTGTGGCGTTTTCCGGCGCGATGGCGGCAAACGTCACTCCCGTGGCGGGCGCGATGCTGTGCACCGTGCCGTGCAGGAGCACGCCCGGATAGGCGTCGACGGCGATGCTGGCGGGCTGGCCCTGGCGCACGTGGGTCAGCTGAGTTTCCTGCAGGTTGGCGACGACGAAGCTGCGGTTCAAGGGCACCACGGCCATCAGGCTGGCGCCGGGAGTTACCAGGGCGCCGACGCGCACGGCACGGCGTCCCACGATGCCGTCGATGGGGGCGCGCAGCTGCGTATGCGACAAATCAAGTTCGGCCCGTTGCAGGCTGGCGTGGGCGCGCAGCAGGGCCGCTTCGGCCGCGCCTTGCTGCGCTTGCAAAATTTCCGTCTGCTTGCGGGTGGAAACCAGGGCTGCGCGGTTTTGCGCCAGGCGTGCGCGGCTCACGTCGAAGCGCGATTGCGCCTGCTGCGCGTTCTGCACGCTCCCCGCGCCCTGGCCGGCCAGATGCTGCGAACGGGCCAGTTCCTGCTGCGCCAGTTTGTCTTCCGCCTGGTTGGCGTCGACCAGGGTGGTGGCTTGTTCGATCACCGATTGCTGGCGCTGCAAGGTGGCGCGGGCATAGTCCAGCTGCGCCTCGGCGCCGGCTACTTCGGCGCGGGCCGAGGCGGCGGCGGCCTGGTAGTCGCGGTCGTCGATGCGCGCCAGCAGATCACCCGACTTGACAGTCTGGTTGTCTTCCACCAGCACTTCCCGCACGATGCCGCCCACCTTGGGGGACAGTACGGTGTAGTCGGCGCTGACAAAGGCGTCGTCGGTGCTTTGTTCATCGCCATGGGCGAATAGCAGTTGCCAGGCGCAAAAGGCGAGGGCGCAGGCCAGCAGGGCCAGGCCGAGGATAAAAGCGCGCGAGCGCAGGATGGGGACATTCATGGTGAGGCTCTTTCGTAAAAATGAAAACTCAAGCGGCGCGCGGCGGATAGACGCGCGTCGGCAGGATGGGAATGATCAGGATCATGGCCAGCGCGATGGCGGCCACGGTGAGGTACAGGTCGGACGAGGTCAGGGTGACGACTTGCGCATGCATGCGCTGTGCCAAACCCGGTACGTCCACGGCGGTCGGCAGGTTGCCCAGGCGCTCGCTGAGCACCGTCGAATGGAAATGGTTGCGGCGCGTGATCAGCGCATCGAGCACGCCGGTGGCGACGACGGCCGACATGCCCTTGATGGTGTTGAACCAGGCCGAGGCGAATGGGCCATCCTGCGGCGCCAGGCCCGTGGTGGCCAGCAGCAGCAAGGGAATCACGGCCATGGGTTGCGCAAAGATCTGCACCGCTTGCAGCAGGTAGAAATGCGTGCGTATCCAGTCCGGCGACATGCGCGCTCCGAGCACGCAGGACAGGGCCAGCAGGGCCAGGCCGATGGCCAGTACCCAGCGGCAGTCGACCGCGCGGATATTGCACAGGGCGGCCACCAGCGGCAGGGCGATCAACTGCGGCAGCGCCACCATCAGCATCACGGGCGCCGTTTGCAGCGGGCGATAGGCGTGCACCTGCGCCAGGTAGGACGAGGGAATCAGGATTACGGCCAGCAGCACGAACAGCACGCCGCCCAGGGTCAGCAGGGCGTGGCTGAGGTTGCGCCGCGATAGCAGCTGCAGTTTGAAGAACGGCAGCGGATGCGACCACTCGTTGATGAAAAACAGCACTAGCAGCAGGAGACCGCCCCCCAGCAGCACGCAGATCAGCGGCGAGGCGAACCATGCCAGGCGCTCGCCCTGCAGCATGCCGACCACCAGCATGCTGATGGCGGGCAGGCCAAGCAGCAGGCCGCGCCAGTCGAACTGGCGGAAGCGCTCCAGGCGCAGCGGGTCTTGCGGCAAGCCCCAGGACACCATTAGCAGAGCGACGATGCTGCCCGGGACGACTTGCCAGAAGGCCCATTGCCAGCCCAGGTACTCGGTCCAGAAGGCCGCCAGCGGCGTGCCCAGGCTCGGGCCAAAGGTGGCGCTCAGCGCATAGCCGCCCAGGCCATACAGCTTGATATTCGGCGGCAGGAAGCGCAGCGCCACCGTCATCAGCATGGGCGGCAGGGCGCCGCCGGCCGCGCCCTGCACCACGCGCAGTAACATCAGCACGGACAGGTTCGGTGCGAACGGGCATAGCAGGCCGGCGGCCATGCAGACGAGGATGGCGGTGGCCGTCAGGCGGCGCAGCGAGAAGGTGACGGAGCACCACGGCGCAAACGCCATGGCCGACACCGAGGCGGCCGCATACAGGGCGACGAGCCAGCTGGCGTCGTCGCGCGCGATGCCCATGGCGCCGCGGATATCGGCCAGCGCGACCTTGGTGATGTTTTCATTCAGGCCGGACACCAGCACGGCCAGCAGCACGCCGGCCAGGCCCGTGGCCAGGCGCAGGCCGAAAACGGGGGGCGCGGGCGGTGAAGGGGGAGGCGGCGCCGTCGGGACGGCGCCGGGTAGCAGTACAGCGGACACAGGGAACTCCGTGGATGAGAATCAGTCCACGCAGTATAGGTAGCCGTTAATCTTGTGAAAATTGATAATTAATGAAGTCTGAATTGCGTCTGGTGCAATGATGATGGGGCTCAGACCCTAAGCGTCCGGCGGCGTGCTGCCGCACAGCTCCTTGATCATGCGGCGCAGCCAGCGGTGCGCATGGTCGTGATCGAGGCGCGGGTGCCAGGCCTGAAACACGTCGACATTGTCGACGGGAATGGGCAGCGGGAACTGGCGTAGCTTCAAGCCCAGCCGCTCGACGATGGGCAGCAGGGGCGCGGGCATCAGCGGCAGCAGCAGGCGCGAATCGGCGACGGCGAAGATGGCAGACTGAAAATTGGGCGTGATCAGCGAGACTCGGCGCGCGTAGCCCCGCTCGGCCAGGGCCGTGTCGAACGGGCCGCGCGCCAGGCCGCGCCGCGAGACGCTGATATGTTCGTGCTCGGTAAAGCTGTCGAGGTTGATGGGGCCGTCGAAGATCGGATGGTCGCTGCGGGCGATGCCGACAAAGCTGCTGGAAAACAGATGCTGCAGCTTGATGTCTGGTGCAAAGGCGCGCCGGGCGCTGATGTACAGGTCGATGCGGCCCGCGTGCAGGGCGTCGTTTTCCGTGGCGCCATCGCCTTCTGGCACGAAGCGCAGCGCCGTGTGCGGCGCATGGATGGCCAGCAGGTCGCGCAGTTTGCCGCCATACGCGCCGACAAATACGTCGTTGGCGCACAGGCTGAAGGTACGTTCCAGCGTGCGCAGGTCGATTTCCCGGCCGGAAGTGAAGACGGCGTGCGCCTGCTCCACCACGCTGCGCACCTGCTCGCGCAATTCCAGCGCGCGCGGGGTGGGCGTCAGGCCGCGTCCGGAGCGCACGAAGACGGGGTCGCCGATGGCGTCGCGGATGCGCGACAGAGTGCGGCTCATGGCCGGTGCGCTCAAATTCATGCGCCGCGCTGCGGCCACGGCGCTGCCTTCCTCGAGCAGGATGTCGAGGGCAACGAGCAGGTTCAGGTCGGGGAGTTTCATGCGGCGATTATAGCCCTTGGGCCAACGCCAGCGCTGCGCCGGCAGGACGCCGGCGCAGAGGGAGATGCTACTGCGGGATTACTCGGCTGCCGGCTCGGCGCCGCAGCATTTCTTGAACTTCTTGCCGCTGCCACAAGGGCAGTCGTCGTTACGGCCCACTTTTGGCTCTTCGCGCTTCATGGTTTGCACGGGTGCCTTGCGGCGCGGTACCCAGAAACGGTGGATGGCCGGCAGGTTCGCTTCCAGTTCCTGCGCCAGCTTGTGCGCCTTGACCGGGTCTTCCACCAGTTTCAGTTCTTCTTCCTTGATTTCGTCGGCGCCCAGCAGGTAGATTGGCTGCATCAGCTCGGCTACTTCGGAATCCCAGATTTCGTTCCACGAGCCAGGACGCAGTTCCATGCCGTCCCAGAAGCCCCAGCACCAGGCTTCGGCGTCGATCAGGGTCTGGCCTTCGTAGTCGTGTTCGACGAACAGGGCCTCGAATTCCTTCGGTGCGACTTCAAACGTCACCAGCACTTCGTTCATGAAGCGCATGATCAGGTTGACGATGCGCTCTTCTTCCTTGCTGTTCTTGAATTTTGGTGCATCTTCGGCATCTTCGCCCCAGACGCGCGGCAACCATTCTGCCGGCATGATCGGTTCCGGGCCGATGGCCACCGCCGTCAGATAGCCGTGCAGCATATCCATGGTCATCGCGTCTTCGGAGCAGCGGTCCGACAACAGGAATTGGTCTAATTCGTCAAATTCTTTTTCTGATAATGGCTGTTCGAGTTGCATGGCTTGCTCTTTGTATTGAATGTAAGCCGCCAGTATACGCTGAGCTGCGGCTTACCGCCGAATAACCCCCAATTAAACCTGCTGCACGCCGTGATTTTTCATCTCCGCTGCTCACTGCACCAAAGTACAGTTCCGCTTCTCGACGCCAACTCCCTCCCACTGGCGAGGGTTTTCTCAGGTGTAATCAGCATGATTTTTTGTGCGCGCCTTACAATGTCGCTTATGCACAATGAAAACCAGCCGCACGAGGACGACCGGCCCGTCCATCCCTTTTCCGCCCTGAGCCCCGATTGCGTCCTCGACGCCCTCGATAGCGTGGGACTGCGCGGCGATGGCCGCCTGCTGGCGCTCAACAGCTATGAAAACCGCGTCTACCAGGTGGGCATCGAAGACAGCGCGCCCCTGGTGGCCAAGTTTTACCGCCCCAAGCGCTGGAGCGATACGGCCATCCTGGAAGAACACGCGTTCGTGTCCGAGCTGGTCGAACGCGAAATCCAGGTGGTGCCGGCGCTGGAAATCAATGGCAGCACCTTGCACCAGTACCAGGGCTTCCGCTTTGCCGTCTTCCCCCGTCACGGAGGCCGCGCGCCCGAGCTGGACGACCCTGCCACCCTGGAGTGGACAGGGCGCTTCATCGGCCGTATCCATGCCGTCGGCGCACTGTCCACCTACAAGGAGCGGCCGGCGCTCGATCACCAGACGTTCGGCGTCGAGCCGCGCGAGTTTTTGCTGGAGGGAAATTTCCTGCCGCCCGAACTGCTGGCCGCGTATTCCAGCGTGGCGCAGCAGGCGCTCGATGGCGTCAAGCGCTGCTATGACCGCGCGGGTGACGTGGCCGTGCTGCGCACGCATGGCGATTGCCATGGAGGCAACGTGCTGTGGACGGACGCAGGTCCCCATTTCGTCGATTTCGACGATAGCCGCATGGGCCCGGCCATCCAGGACCTGTGGATGATGCTGTCTGGCGAGCGGGGCGACATGGTGCGCCAGATGAGCGACATCCTGGCCGGCTACGAAGACTTTTGCGATTTCGACCCGCGCCAGCTATACCTGGTCGAAGCGCTGCGCACGCTGCGCCTGATCCATTATTCGGCCTGGCTGGCGCGCCGCTGGGACGACCCCGCCTTTCCCGTTGCCTTCCCGTGGTTTAACACGCAGCGCTACTGGCAAGACCGCATCCTTGAACTCAGGGAGCAAGTTGCCCTGATGGACGAAGCGCCGCTCTGGCCAATTTAAGCGCGCGATAAAACGCCCATGGCGGCGTTGCATTGCCTAGGCGTACTATTCGTACTGCCTTCGGCAATGCGCCTTGCCCTGAGCATTTTCTCGGACGCTTAAATCCCAGCCAAATCCTGAAAAGAGCGGTAAAAGTCGCTCTTCTTGCCGTGCTGATTTGCATGTGCTTGCTCGATAATGGTGTTAATAAATTCCCATAAGCAACGGAATTCACCCGAATAAGCGAGAAATCATGCAAGCACAGCAAAATCAGCGCCAGGCCGCCTCCCTCACCGTCGCGTATTCCGCCGACGACGAGTTCGACCAGGACAGCATGGTCTCGCTGCATGATTTCAAGGACCTGGAGCGCAAGGCGGAAGCGCCAGTTGTCGCCAACACGCCAGCACTGCAAGCCGAGCCGGCAGCGGAAACCGACAGCAAGTCGCCTGTCGCCGAACGCCAAAAAATGGAATTGAAGGCCATCCACGAGGCGATTGCCCGCGTGGAGGCGGAAGCGAAGGCCACCTGTGCCGCCGAAAGCCGCGCGCTGGCCGAGGCGCGCGTGCGCTCGCTGGCCGAGGACCGCGCCGCCATCGATGCCGCCGCCGCCGCCGCCGCACAGCAAAATGCGCAGGCCGCCGAAGAAGCCATTGCCGCCAACCGCGAACGTCTCGATACCATGCGCGCCGCCGCGCAAGCCAGCGTGGCCCGTCTGGAAGCGGTCAAGCAGGAGACGGCCGAACTGCGCGCCCGCGTGGAGTCCGATAATGCCATCCGCCTGGCTGCCGAGCAGCGTTCGCGCGCCGAGCAGGAAAGCCGTTTGCGCGCCAGCGAGCAGGTGGCCGTGCAGTCGGAGCTGGCCGAACAGGCTGCCCGCGCCGCCGAAGAATTGCAGGTGCAGACGGAGCAGGCCCGCCTGCAAGCCGTCGAGCGCGTCGCCGCCGTGCAGGCGGCCAAGGACGAAATGGTGGGTATCGCCTCGGCCGATGCCCGAGTCGCCGTGCTGGCGCGCGAACGCGAGCGCCATGCGCACGGTGCGCGCCAGACGGCGCAGATGCTGGCCGAAGCGGAAAGCGAAGCGCTGGACTTGACGGTGCAGCGCGAGCGCGCCGACCAGATCGCGCTGGAATCGGCCTTTAACCGGGCAGCCGCCGAAGTGCGCGCCCTGGAAGAAGCGCGCGCGCTGGCGCACCTGGAACAGGAACGCGAAGCCATCGCCCTGGCGCAGGCGGAATCGGAACGCCATGCGGCGCAGTCCCTGCGTCTGCGCCTGCAGACGGAAAAGGAATTGCGCGACGCAGCCATCCACCGCGAGCGCCTGGAAATGGTCGCCGTCGCCAGCGCGCAGGCGCGCCGCGATGCCGACGTGCGCATCCTTGCCGCCACCGAGGCGCGCATCGAGGTGGACCGACAGTTGCGTGCCGTGGCGCTGGCCCGCGTGGCCGCCGAACAGGATGCGGAAATCGCCGGCCACGCCAAGCTGGAAGCGGAAACGGCCGCCCTCGAAGAAACCAGGGCACGCGAAGCGGCTGAGCAGGCAGCCGCCGTAGCAGCGGCCCGTGAACTGGAAGAGCAGCAGCGCGCCGCCAGCCTGGCGCAGGAACGCACCGAACTGGCGCGACAGGCGTCGGAACTGGCTGCCATCCAGAACGATGCCGAGCAGGCCGAGGTCGATGCCGGCAAGGCTACAGTGGCAATGCAGGCGCAGGCATCGCAACTGGCGCAGGAAAAAGCCCGCCAGGCAGAGCAATTGCTGCAAGCCGAGCAGGAGCGCCTGGCTGCCGAACAAGCCGCCATCGTGGCATTGAAAGAGAAACTGGAAGCGGAAGCGCTGGCGTTCAACGCGGCGCAGGAACGCATCGCCGCCGAAGGCGCGCAAGCTGAACTGCTGCGCGGCCAGCATGCGGCCGAGCAGGCCTTGCGGGAAGCGGCGCAAAAGGAAGCCGACGCTATCCGCATCCTGATGGATCAGGCGCTGGTCGAGGGCGAGCAGAAAGCCGCTGCCGCGCAAGCCGTGCAGGCGCAGGCGCGCCTGGCCGTGGAACTGGGCCAGGTGCATAGCGAGCGCGCCCGCGTGGAAGAAGACAAAGCCCTGGCAGCCGACGCACTGCTGGCATCCGAACGCGATTTCGTCGCCGCCGAGCGCGAGTCGCTGGCGCTGATCGCGCAAAAACTGGTGCAGCAGCGCCAGACCAGCAGTGCCGAAGAGCGCGCCTCGCAAGCCATCGCCGGCCGTCTGGAAACGGAAAAGCAGGCGACGGCGGCCGCCGAATCGCGCGCCGCCACGGAACAGCAGGCGCTCGACGCCATGCGCCAGCGCGAGCAGCTGGAACGGACCGCGCAGCAAGCGGCCAGCGAGAAACTCGCCGCGCAGCAAGCCTTGCTGGCCAGCGCCCAGGCCCATGCGGCCCTGCAGCGCAAGGCCGCCGAGACCACGCGCGCGATGGCTGCGGCCAAGCAGCAATTGCTGGACCTGGAAACGGCGCGCGCGCAGCAGCAAGAGCGCGAACTGGCCGCCCTGCGCGCCAGCCTGGAGCAACCGCAAACTGTCTTTTCCAGCTCCTTGAGCGCCGCCCGCGCGAAAGCCGAACAAGTCAGCTCGGCGAGTTTGACGCGTGAAGTGATCGAGCGCTTGACGCAGCCTAACGAGGCTGGTGCCGTCTGGCGTTCGCGCTAGGCTCGAAGGTTGAAAACTTCCTGCCCGCCCCCACCGGCGATGGGAGAATTACGCTAACGATCGGCTGGCGGCTTCTCAGGCGATGGCGCAAGAATCTGCACATTGAATACATCTAGGAGGGGAGGCGCCGGCCTGGAAGGGCCGGCCGGCGCGATGCTGCTGGAGTTGCTGGACTTGCGGTATTACTGGCTCAGTACGACTTTGTCGGCAAAATACTCCGTCTCGCCGAAGCATTGCGTTGGCACACCCTTGTGCTGGCTGTAGGTGACGAGGATGCGCTTGCCGGCGGCAGCCGACAACTGCTTCGCCACTTCCTCGTCGCGCACGCTGAACTGGAATTTTTCAGGGATGGTGCCCGGCAGTGCCGTCAGCAGCAATTCACCCTCCCATGTCTTGCAAATCCAGCCCCGTTTGGAGAACTTTTGCAGGTAGCCCGCCCGTTCGCCTTCCGAGTACGAGAAGCTGAGGGCCATCCACGTGTAGGCCGCCAGAAGCAGGAAGCCGGCCACGAGGAAGATGGCGAAGGCGAAGGTGACTTTTTTGGTCGTAGGGGTCATGTTAGGGGGGAATTGTTTAGTTGGAGAAAGAGTTAGTCTTTCCGTCCGGCTTTCCAGTTCAGTCCGAAATTGTAGCGCTCGTCCATGGCCTGGTGCGCCGTGATTTTACCTTGGCCGCCGAAGTATTCCACCAATTTTGTCACCTGCAGGTTGCCGCCGTGGTTTTCCAGCATGGCGATGGCGCACATGGCGTGCGAGCTGTCTGTGTCAAGGCGCACTTCCACGGTAGGCTGGCCGGGAATCTCGATCGTCACCACGCCATCCGTGGCGGCCCAGTTCGGTACGCCTTCGTAGATGAAGGCGTAGACGAGCACACGCTTGATCTGGTCGAAATGGCTGCCGTTGATGAAGATGTTTTCGCCGCTGCTGATGCTGCCCGTACGGTCGTCGCCTTCCAGATGGATGTAGGGCGGCCGGTCGTAGGCGCCCCAGCTGTTGCCCAGCGCCTGCACGGCGCTCTTGCTGCCATTGCTCATTTCGAACAGGCAGCCGATGTCGAGGTCGATGCCGCCCGCGCGGCCGGCTGGCTTGTTGAACAGCTTGCCGAGGAAGCCCGTGTCCAGTTTCGAAGCTGGCGCCTGGCCTTGCGCGGCGTTCTGGTTCCAGTTCAGGTTGACGCGGATGCGGCCATAGCCGCCGCTGTCGCGCTTGTCGAGCGAAATCTTGTCGCCGCGCTTTTCCAGGCGGATTTTCGACAGCGAGATTTTATTCGCTGGCGGCGGGGCCGCTGGTGTGGAGACGGGAAGCGGTGCAGGGGCAGGAGCCGATTGCCCCGCCTCGCTGCCGCCGAAGTGCTTCAGCAGCGCCGCCAGGCCGCCGGCGAAACCCTGGCCCACGGCGCCGAAGCGCCAGCTGCCGTCGCGGCGATACAGTTCGCCGATGATGACGGCTTTTTCATCCTGGAAGTCATTACCCGTGAAGGCAAACGTGGCGGCCTGGCCCAGCGCCATGCTGGAGTTGCCCAGCGCGCGCATGCTGCCCTGTTCCGTCGCCGCCGTGAACACCAGCTTGTCGATCGAGGCGGGCAGGCGGGAAAGGTCCACCTGGAAGGTGGAGCGGGGGCCGTTCAAGTCCACCGTGATGGCGTTGTCCGGCGCGCTTTTCTGGTTGAAGAACACCATGTAGCGGTCGTCCGACAGCTTGCCGGCCGCATCGACGCCGAAGCAGCTGACGTCCACTTCCATCGAACCCGAAACGATATCGAGCGTGACGGCAAACGGGCCATTCAAGCTCAGGTCAGCCAGTTTGCCTTTTTGTCCACGTGTGAAATTGGTCATGGTCGTGCAGTCCCTTCGTCGCTGGAGAGTTGAGTATTCAAGGAGTGATGCAAATGAGGGGCGGGCGCCGCGGCGCCGTCGGCCGCATGGCGGATGCCGAACAGGCGCGCCTGCTCGATGATGCGCTGCGCCCAGCTGGAGTGGGTCGCCACTTCGCACATCGATTCCTGCATGCGGAACACGGCCGGGCTGTCCGGGTCGATGATGCGCAGTGCCAGTTCGATGTCCGACTGGGCCACCTGGTAGTGGCGCTCGATCTGCGGCACCTGGTCCGGGTGGATGGCCGTCTTGGCGATCATGCCGTGCGCCATGTCCTGCGCCACTTCGGCGTCCAGCCAGCTGCCTTGCGACAAGTGCTCGAAGACGGGTGCCGTCAGCTGGAAGCCGTGCGGCTTGAAGATGGTGACCAGGCGGCCGATGACTTGCCCCAGCGGCGTTTGATAGATGGTGCCGCTGGTGGGACGGCGCAGGCCCAGCAGGGCCAGTAAATCGTTGCCACCTATGCGCAGGGCCAGGATGCGGCGGCGTACTTCCGGCGCCGACAGGAGGAGGCGGAACTGCTTCATTTCCTCGTCGTCGAACACTTCCGCCGTTTCCAGCGTCGGCATCAGCAAATGATGCGTGTGGCGCACCAGCTCGAAATACGCGGCGAAATTGTGGCGGGTGGATTTGGGCAGCACGAAGCCGCTCAATTTGTCGGCGCCGGGCATGGCCAGCACGCGCGCCAGTACGTCGAGATTGCGCACGCGCACGAAGCGCAGGGTATCCGATTCGTCGCACATGTTTTGCAGCGCCAGCGATAAATTGAACAGCGCGTAACTGAGGTCGCGCTCCGCGATGGCGTCTTCGGTGCAAAGTATGACCGAACGCAAATGACTGAATTTGTCGCCATTGGCGATCGCCAGCAAGTCCTTGTGCGTGGTCGGCACATACATGGAGGCGCCCAGCGCCGCTTTATGCTCACTTTGTGGGTGTAGGGAGTTGTTATCCATCGACTGCGCTCCTGATAAGGGCGACCGCCTGGTAGGGCAGCGCCGGTTCTACGGTGACGGGTATGGCTTTTTCCTGCGCCAGAAGCAGCAAATGTGCCACGTCCGGCGCATTCGTGTCGCGCACGATCAGGCGCTCGGGCACGCGGCGCAGCAGCACGCGCGTCGCTTCGCCGATGCCTGGCTTGATCAGATTGATGTCGCTGATGCCGTATTCCTGCTGCGCTTGCGCCATGTAGGCTTGCGAGCGGGCCGCCATGGCTGGCGCATCGCTCGCCTCGGCCAGCGGAACGCCGCTGCTGGCGGCGATCGCCATGGCGTCGGCCACCAGGCCGTCGGCGAAATCGCGCGACTGGTCGTGCTGCTCGAACTGCGCATAGTACACGCAGCCATGGAAGTCGTCCGGACCGATGGCTTCATTGAGCACGGAGCGGCTGACGAGGCCCGAGACGGTGGCATTCAAAATGCTCGACGGGATCAGGTAGTCGCTGGCCGAGGCGGCGCAGGCGGCCGTGCCGGCCAGGTCGGACAGCACGAACAGGCCGCCGTCGATCAACGTGCCCTGCGCGGCGTTGAAATCCTTGACCGTTTGGCGCAGTTCGCGCGAAATCACGCCCTTGCCCGTCCAGCCATCGACGAAGACGATGGAAGCGTCGCCATGACCCTGCGCCAGGATGTGCTTGAGGGCGTTCGCATCGATGCCGCGGTCGCGGATGATGGAGACGGAATAATGGCTGCACTCGCGCTGGAACAACTGGCGCAGCAAATGACCGAGGATGACGCCCACGGGCGTGCCGGCGCGCGCCAGCGACACCAGGGTGATGGCGCCGGTACGACGCGCCGCGATCAGGGCCGCCAGACGCAGGCAGTCGCGCGCCATCTGCAGGCGGTTGGCGGCAAACGCGCTTTGGAACAGCGCCAGGTAGGCCGGCGAGGGCAGGGATTCCGGCGACAGCATTTCGCTGTAGTGGCGTTGGCCCGACTGGATCAAACGCTCCTTTTCGGCCAGGTCGAGGATGGGTTCGAGCGCCATAGGCGTGAGCAGGAACTCCACATCTTCCTGTCGGTAGCTGCCGCTGAAATGCTGCGTGCCTTCGGTCATAGCGCCGCCACCGTGAGTGCCGCCAGCTGGGTGCCGTTGGGGATGATGGCGTAGTCGCATTCGGCCATGAAACGCGCGTCCGAACGGCTGTCGCCCATGCCAAAGCTGACGATGGGGCCATGCTCGGCTTCCAGTTCCGCGCGCAGGTAGGCCACGGCGCGCGCCTTGTTCAGGGTCTTCGGCAGCACGGCAAGGTTGTTGCCGTTGCGGTGGATGAAGTAGTCGGCGCCTTCGGTGGCGATCCACTGCTGCAGCACCTGCTCCTCGATGTCGGCCAGGCGCTCGCCGCGCGCTTCATGGTCCTTGACGACGATGTAGAAAGGCGTGTTGTAATCCTCGATCAGGCGCGCGCGCGAGGGCATGCCTGCCTTGATCTGGAAATCGTCGATGATGCGCATGGCGTCCTGCAGGCCGGGCAGCGCCGTCTGCATGTCGTTCTGCATCAGCGCCAGCCAGCCCGCGTCGAGCGCGCCGCCAGGCTGCAGCACGATGCCGCCGTAGTCGAGCACGCTGTAGCTGGTAAACGGCAGGTCGACCCGGCGGAAGGCGTCGCCATTCCTTGCCGTGGCGGGAATCAGGGTCATGCCGCTTTGTGCGAATTCAAAGAAGGCGCGCTGGCGCGCCGTCGTAAACGAGCAGGCGTCACCATTTTTCAGGTAGGCGGCGGCTTGCAGGTCGGTCGCGCCGACGCATTTCTTAGGGGTCTGGAACAGTGTGTCGTCCAGGTCAACAAACAGGAATTTCTTCAATTTTGGTCTCTGACTGAAAGTGGAACAGGCGGCCGTTCAACTGGCCGGCGAGTTGCATGAGGGCCGGACTGGCCGGGGTTTCATGGCAGATGAAAACGTGCTGGTACTGGCCAGGCGCCACGTTGTACAGATAGTTGGCGATGCCTTCGCCGTAATTGTCGTCGCAGCGGACGATATGGCCGACGGAGCCCCACGACAAAATCGGTGAGCGCGTGGTCGATTGCACCACGACGTTCTTGCCCAGCGCTTCTAGCTCGCGCGCGAGCAAAAACGACGGGTGCATGAATTCGCCCGTGCCCAGCACCAGCACGGAGTTGCCCGCGCCGATTTCTTGCGCCAGCTGCACCGCCAGGCCTTGCGGCGGCGTCAAGGCGCGTCCCACGCCGATACGGCCGAAGGCAGGGCTGGCACCCCTTTCTTCATTCGCCTCGAAACGCTGCGCGCTGGCCGCTATCGGAGCCGGCGCATCGCCGGCCTGGAATGTGTACTGGCCGGATAGCGCCGCGCCTATGGTGGTGGGCAGGCCGAAACGCTGCGTGAGGCCCGCGTTGGCTGCCTGGCCCATGAAATTGGTGATCACGCCCAGGTGCAGTTTTTCCAGCTGCGGATAGCGTGCGCGGCACACTTGCACCAGGTTGGCGAAGGTGTTGCCGGTCGACGCTTCATCGTCGATCAGCACCAGGCTGCGCGCCGTGGAAAACAGCGCGCTGGCCGCGACCGACAGGTGTAAAAACTGGCGCGGTGCGTGGCTGTGCGATTCCTCGAATTCGAAGAAGGGCACGCTGCCCACGCGATAGCGCGAGCTGTGCAGGAACAGGGCCTTGCCGTTCGGATTGGCGCGCAACCACGCTTCGAACACGCCCTGGCCCAGGCCGACGGCCGTTTCGGCCATGGCGATGAAGACCACGGGGCCGGGCAGGCTGGGGGGGATTTGCGCTGCCAGGTCGTCGTGGATGGCTTCCATGGCGCGCGGCGTGACGGGCCAGTGCTTGCCCAGCACCTTGGAAAGGAACAGGAAGCCGCGCTTCGCGTTGGCGCGCGCGGCATAGCCGATCAGCCAGTCCAGCGGAAAGCGCGCCTCGTCCACTTTCAAGGTCAGCTCGCCCGTGGGCATCTGCTGCTTGACGATGTTCATGGCAGCTCCACGGCGTAGGCGGCTTCGCCCACGCGCATGCCTTCGTGGATGGCGGGCACGGTGAGCTTGTCAAAGCCCTGGTCGAAACCGGCCAGCGCCAGGTAGGGCAGGTTCGGACCTGCCGCGCACGCCATGCCGATGCCGCCCGACATGCGCGGGTTGATTTCCAACAAAGCCAGGCCGTTCGCGCCTTCGCGGAACTGGATGTTGAAGACGCCATTGAGGCGGTAGTCGCGCGCCAGTTTGTCGCAGGCTGCCAGCAAGTCGGCGCGCAGCTCGATCAGCTGGCCGCTGCCACCGCCATGCAGCTTCTTGCGCGGCACGGCGCAAATGAGCTTGCCCTGATCGGCGACGCAGTCGGCGCTGTATTCGTGGCCGTCAAGGTATTCCATCAGCAGCAGGGTCTTGAACGTTTCCATCTGCGCCAGGCCGCTGCGCAGCTCTTGCGCATTGATCTGGTAGGCGGCGCCGGCCAGCAACAGCTGGGCGCTGGTGCGCTCTTCATCGAGAATGGCAAAGCCCAGGGCATACACGGATTCGGACGGCTTGATGCACAGCTTGCGGTGCAGCGGGCGCAGCTCGGCGTAGGCGGCGTCGTATTCCACGATGGTCGTCACGGCACGGTAGTCGGCTGGGCGCGCCATCGGCAGATCGAGGCCGTCGCAGAAGCGCGCCTTGTCGTGCATCAGGGTCAGTGTTTCTTCGCTGGCCACGCTGAGCACGCGCGTGCCGAGGGCGGCGAAACGCGCGCTGGCGCTGCCGATCAGGCCTGCTTCCTTGCCGGGCCAGAAAATCGTGATGTTGCGGTCGCGGCAGAATTCCAGGCACCACTCCACATAATTGAGGCCCGTTAATCCCGACGGTTCGACCGCATATTCGTGGGCCGACAAAAAGGCCGCCGCATGCGCGTTCGTATTGGTGCACACGATGTGGTAGCGGGGCTGGCCGCCAGTTGCGGCCATATCGGCCTCGCGGATCAGGCGCATGGCCGTGCCGACCGAGGAAAATGTTTTGTTGAACCAGACTCTTTGCATGTACGGGGACCGGGTGGAAATAGGGGGAGCCGCGCGCAGGTGCGCGCGCGGGAAGTCTATATAGCCAGACTTAACCTGGCCTTAGAGAGAGGGAATCAGCCAGCTTTGCCGCTGGCGGTCCATTTCAAAAATGCGTCGCGGTTGCGCGAGCAGATAAACACTTTGCCCGAGCCGGAAAAGCGCAGCACGATACCTTCGCCGCTGGTCACGCTATTGACGATATTGCCGAGGAAACCGCCGATGCCGCCGCCGTTGGCGCCGCCACCCGTGGTCACGGAAATCTCGTATTTCAGGCTATTGTCCCAGCACACCACGTGGGAATTGTCGATCACGACATCCTTGCCCGGCTCGACGTCGAGCTGGAACATGGAGCCGAAGCCCGACACCACCACTTGCCCCGTGCCGGCTGTTTCCATGACGAAGAAGCCGCCCGACTGGGCGAACAGCGCGTTACCGATGCTTTGCGTGCGCACTTTCATTTCCGTGCCCGAGGTGGCGGCGACAAAGGCACCGTCGTTGAGCAGGTACTGGCGCGCGCCCACGTCGACCACTTCGATGGCGCCCGGAAGGGTGGGCGAGAGCAGGCAGTCGCCACTGCCGCGCACCGCTTCGATATGCTGCTGGAAGAACGATTCGCCATTCGCGAAGCGGCGCATGATGGCACTGCCCAAGCCGCCGGTCATTTTGCCTTTCAAGTCCAGCGCCGTTTCCATCATCACCATCGCATCGGATTCGCAATAGATGGTTTCGCCCTGCTTCATGCTGACGTGAAGGAAGGGATCGACGTCGCCGGTGACACTAAATACTGGCATGATAAATCTCCAAAAAAAAGCCGCCTGAGTACGTCCAGGCGGCTGTGTTTAGCGCATAAAACGTTTAGGCATTCACACCGAACGAACGGGCCAGAGGGCCGAGGCCGCCATTGAAGCCCTGGCCGATGGCCTTGAACTTCCATTCGCCGTTGTAGCGGTAGATTTCGCCAAAGATCATCGCCGTTTCCGTCGAGCTGTCTTCGGACAGGTCGTAGCGGGCGATTTCTTTTTCGCCTTCCGCGTTCAGGCAGCGGATGAAGGCTTTCGAGACCATGCCGAAGTTCTGGCGGCGCGCGTCGGCGTCGTGAATGGTGACGGTGACGCTGATGCGGTCGATGTCGGCCGGTACGCGCGACAGGTCGATTTCGATACGCTCATCGTCGCCTTCGCCTTCGCCCGTGGTGTTGTCGCCCGTGTGGACGACGGAACCGTCGGTCGACTTCAGGTTGTTGTAGAAGATGAAGTCAGAGTCGCCACGGACTTTGCCGTCGCTTTTCAGGAGGAAAGCACTACCGTCAAGGTCGAAGGTGGCGCCGTCCGTGGAACGAGGATCCCAGCCGAGGCCGACGATGATCTTCTTCAGGTTCGGTGCTTCCTTGCTCAGGTTGACGTTGCCGCCTTTTTGCAAACTGATTGCCATGTGGTGCTCCTTTTTATTAAATAACTCAAACATACCTTCATGGGATGAGCGCAAGGCGCTCGTGCCATTACTCTCTCAATTGGGGGCGAGCCCCCCGATTTCAAGCTTGTGCCGCGTGCCGTTTGCGATAACGCAGGGACGACCACAGCGAGACCAGGATGAAGGCCACGCCCGACAGGCCCGTGAACCACTCCGGAATATGGTACTTGACGGACGCCAGCATGATCAAGGCCAGGATGCCGATCGCATAATGGGCGCCGTGCTCCAGGTAGACGAATTCGTCCAGCGTGCCCTTGTGCACCAGGAAGACTGTCATCGAGCGCACGAACATGGCGCCGATGGCCAGGCCCAGCATGATGATGACGACGTCGTTGGTGATGGCGAATGCGCCGATCACGCCGTCAAAGCTGAACGAGGCGTCCAGCACTTCCAGGTACAGGAAGCCGCCGATGCTGCCGCGCGCCACCGTTTTGACGAGATCGCCATTGCCGTTCCTGGCTGGCGCGGCGCCTTCTTCTGCGTCATCCTGCAAGTCCGGTTCGCCTTCTTCCAGCAAGCCGCTGATCCAGTTTACGCCGATGTAGACGGCGATGCCGACGATGCCCGCAGCGAGCACGCTGTATTTTTCATCCGCAGGGCCCATCGCCACGCAGGCCGCCACGGCGCCCATGGTGATCAGCACGGCCAGGCTTTCGGTGCCCAGCGCATTGACTTTTTCCTCGGCCCAGCCCAGCCAGTGCAATTCCTTCTCGTCGTCAAACAGGAAGTTCAGGAAGACCAGCAGCAGGAAGGCTCCGCCGAAGGCCGCCACTTGCGCATGGTTGTCCGTCAGGTGCTTGGCATAGACATCCGGCGTGGTGGTGGCCATGGTCCACACGTCGACCAGGCCCAGGCCCGTGGCCACCGATACGATGACCAGTGGAAACAGCAGCCGCATGCCGAAGACGGCCACGAGGATACCGACCGTCAAGAACAGTTTTTGCCAGAATTCATTCCAGTGACGCAAGACCGAGGCATTCACCACGGCATTGTCGAACGACAGCGACACTTCCATGATGCCCAGCACGCCCGTGATCCACAGTGCCTGGATCATGCCTGACATGCCGCCATGGCTGTAACCCCACCAGCCCGACACTGCCATCAGGATAAAAGTGACTAAAAAGGAAATTTTGAAATGCCGCATGAGGACCCCGTTGCAAGTATGAAAGACGTTTGATTATCCGCGCCGCTGTGCGCGCCGCGCTCAGTGTTGATATACGTCAATTGTTGTATATGCCATGATTTTATATTAGTTGCCGCCAAGGGCGGCGTTTTATAGGTTGACGACAGACAGTTCTGCTGGCGCGGATGATCTGCGATAATTGCGGCGCGCCCCTCCGGCTGCCGCAGCCCCTGACACACTCTATACATATAAGAAGGAATACCCCGTGGATATCGCTTACCTCGTCACGCCCCTGATCACCTGGATCCTGGTCGGACCGATCAAATTCCTGATCAACAGTGTCCGCACGCGGCAATGGGCATTCGGCCTGGTCGGCAATGGCGGTTTTCCCAGCAATCACAGCGCCGTCGTTTCCAGCATGGCTACCCTGATCGCCTTGCGCGAGGGCATAGGCCACCCCGCCTTCGGCGTGGCCGTCACCCTGGCCTTCATCGTCATCATCGATGCGAACAGCCTGCGCCAGCACGTGGGCAAGCAGGCGGCGGCGATCAACCGCCTGGCCGTGGAAGCAGCCAGCACCGCGCACAAGACCTTGCGCGAGCGCATGGGCCATACCCTGGTGGAAATCGCCGGCGGCCTGTGCACGGGCGTGGCGATCGGTTTCCTGATCAACACCGTTTTTGCCCGCTAAGCGTCTTCGACCCTGAAACGCACAACCCCGCCCAAGGCGGGGTTTTGCGTTTCAGGGCGTAAAAACTACGTTTCATCCATTCAATAAAGCATTACAGGAATCCGTTGATTGACATGCCCGGACACGCTCATGGATACTTTGGCGCTTGTGGTTTTAATAAAAATAAACGCCTGCTAACGCCTGCAGCCCTATCCGGGCCGCCGGGACGGTAGCGGTGCTATCTATCCGGAGAATTACCCATGTTGCGCAAAACCCTGTTTGTTCTGGCAATCGCTTCTGCCCTGACCGCCTGCGGCAAAGAGTCCAAGGATCCTGGCAAGGGCGATGGCAAGGGCGCCAAGGAACAGGCGGGCGCCGCCGTCAATTTGCTCGTCTCTCCGGAAGACCTGCTGACCATACAAAGCAATGCGCTGGCGTCGGGTCCCGTCATCACCGGTTCCGTGCAGCCCGAGCGCAACGCGGACTTGCGCGCCGAGGTATCGGCCGTGGTGATCCAGGTCATGAAGGAAAACGGTGAAGTCGTCAAACGGGGAGACGTGCTGGTGCGTCTGGATGAAACGTCCATCCGCGACAGCCTCAATTCGGCCGAGGAAGCCAGCCGTGCCGCCAGCCAGGTGCTGGAGCAGTCCGAACGCATGTTCCAGCGCATGAAAACCCTGCGCGCCTCGGGCATGACGTCGACGCAGGCGCTGGAAGACGCGGAAATTCGCCGCAACAATGCGCAAAGCGACTTGTCCGCCGCGAAAAGCCGCGCCGCCCAGGCCCGCCAGCAGCTGCAGCGCACCCTCGTGCGCGCGCCGTTCGACGGCATCGTGAGCGAGCGCAAGGTATCGAATGGCGATACGGCGCAAATCGGCAAGGAATTGATCAAGGTCATCGATCCGACCAGCATGCGCCTCGAAGGCCTGGTGTCGGCCGACAAGATCGGCGTCGTCAAGGTGGGCCAGCCCGTGCTGTTCCGCATCAATGGTTATCCAGGCCAGGATTTCGCGGGCAAGGTGCGCCGCGTCGATCCTGCCGCCAACACTGTCACCCGCCAGGTGGCCGTGCTGGTCGATTTCAACGACAAGGAGCAGCCGCGCGTGGCCGGTCTGTATGCGGAAGGGCGCATCGAGACGGAAACCGTCAGCGCGTTGATGATACCCGACTCGGCCCTGGTGAAGGCGGGCGACGTCACTTACACGTGGAAAGTCAAGGACAAGGCTTTGCACAAAGTCACGCTGCGTATCGGGGCGCGCGACGTGCGCACTGGCCAGTGGGAAGTGCAAAGCGGCCTGGCCAGCGGCGACACCGTGCTGCGCACGCCCGGTTCGACCTTCAAGGATGGGCAGAAAGTGGAATTGACGGCCGGCAAGGCCGTGCCGGCCGCCGCCGTGGCCAGCAGCAGCAACGCCGTTGCCGGTAAAGGAAACTAAGCCATGTTCCTTTCCGATTTCAGTATCAAGCGGCCCACCGCCACCATCGTCCTGATCCTGGCCATGATGTGCGTCGGTTTGCTTGCGCTCAAGAAACTGCGCGTCAACCAGAATCCGGACGTCGAAGTGCCCTTCATCGTCGTCAGCATTCCTTACCCTGGCGCATCGCCTGATACGGTCGAGCGCGAAGTGGTGAACCGCCTGGAAAAGTCGCTGCAAAGCATTTCCGGCGTGACCGAGGTCAACAGCGACTCGAATGAAGGTTCGGCCAGCATCTTCCTGAAGTTCTCTTTCAATACCAATTTGATCGAGGCATCCGACAATATCCGCAATGCGATTGCCGCCGTGCGCTACAAGTTGCCGACGGAAATGCGTGAGCCTATTCTGCAGCGCATCGACCCGGCTGCCGAGCCGATCATGCAGCTGGCCCTGTCGTCGAATACGCAAAGCCATGCGGAAATTTCGCGCCTGGCAGAAGACGTGCTGTCGGACCGCTTCCGCACCGTCGATGGCGTGGCGCTGGTCAACGTGGGCGGTTCGCTGAAGCGCGAACTGTCCGTGCTGCTGCGGGCGGAAAAGTTGCGTGAATATAACGTTTCCGTCAGCGATGTCGTGACCGCCTTGCGCAACCAGAACACGAACGCGCCCGTGGGCAAGGTGCGCGGCACCCTGGACGAGAAAAGCATCCGCCTGGTGGGCCGCATCGAGTCGCCAGCCGATTTCGAAAAAGTGGTGATCAAGCGCCGCGGCGAGGAAATCGTGCGCCTGGCGCAAGTGGCCACCATCGAGGATGGCTTTGCCGAAGTCAACAGCCTGAGCATGCGCAGCGGCAAGCCCAACGTGGGGATATCGATTACCCGCGTGCGCGATGCCTCCACTGTCAGCGTGGCCAACAAGATCCGCGACATGGTGGCGGAAATCAACAAGACCTTGCCGAAAGGCACGATCCTGCAAGTGACGCGCGACGGTGGCGAAAACGCCCAGCATAGCTTGAACAATGTGATCGAATCACTGGTGCTGGGCGCCGTGCTGACCATTTTCGTCGTCTACGCCTTCCTGAACTCCTGGCGTTCGACCCTGATCACGGCGCTGAGCCTGCCCACCTCCGTGATTGCCGCCTTCATTGCCGTGTGGCTGTGCGGCTTTACCCTGAACTTCATGACCCTGCTGGGCCTGTCGCTGGCCATCGGCGTGCTGATCGATGACGCCATCGTGGTGCGCGAAAACATCGTGCGCCACATGCAGATGGGCAAGGACCGTCGCACGGCCGCGCTGGAAGGCACGGCAGAGATCGGCATGGCCGTGGCCGCCACGACCTTCTCCATCATCGCCGTCTTCATTCCCGTGGCCTTCATGCCGGGCATTTCCGGCGAATGGTTCCGTCCGTTTGCCTTGACGGTGACGTGCTCGGTGCTGGTCAGCCTGGGCATCTCGTTTACGCTCGACCCGATGCTGTCGGCCTACTGGGGCGACCCGGTCGAGGAACACTCGGCGCCGAAAAAGGGCATCGGCCGCGTGCTGGAGCGTTTCAACCACTGGTTCGACCACCAGGCCGACCGCTATGGCCGCGTCATCGCCTGGGCACTGCATCACCGCCGCTGGATGGCCGTCATCGCCTTCGGCAGCCTGGTGGGCGCCATCGTCCTGCACGCCACGCATGGCGGCACGAGTTTCTTGCCGGCATCCGACTCGGGCAATTTGATGATCAATGTGCGCACGCCATCGTCGAGCAGCATCGAGTACTCGCGTTTGAAACTGGAAGCGGCGGCCGTGCTGGCGCGGACCTTGCCTGAAACCAAGGATACCAACAGCTCCATCAATGCGGGCGGCGGACGCGTGTATGTCGACATCGGCAAGCGCAACACCCGCAAGCGTTCGGCCAAGGAAATCGCCGTCGAGCTGCGCGAGAAGATGTCGCGTCTGGTGGGCGCCGAATACGTGGTGCAGGATGACTTGAGCAACGGTTCGCAAAAACCCATCCAGGTGGAATTCACGGGTCCTGATTCGCGCAAACTGATGGAAATTACCAACGCCTATATGGACAAGCTGCGCGCCATTCCCGGCGCCGTCGACGTGGGCCTGTCCGAGCAGGATCCGAAGAATGAGTTGCAGATTGAGCTCAACCGTGGCCTGGCCAATTCGATGGGTATTTCCGTCAATGATGCTGCACAATCGTTGCGCGTGGCGTTTGCCGGCGTGGAAGTGGGCGACTGGGTCGATCCGACGGGCGAAACGCGTGACGTGGCCGTGCGCCTGCATCCCGATGACCGCGTGGCATCGGAAAACATCGAGCGCCTGCCGATCAGTGTGACGGGCACGTCGCAAATGGTGCCGCTCGACCAGATCGCCACCATTACCATGGGCAAGGGCCCGTCCGGCATCGAGCACAAGAATGGCAAGCGCACGATTACCGTGTCGGCCAATGCGCAGGGCCGCTCGAACGGCGAAGTGACGAGCGACGCCATGAAACTGGCCAACTCCATCGACTTCCCGCCCGGCTACGGTCTGGCGCTCGGTGGCGCAGGCCAGGACCAGCAAGAGCTGTTCACGGAAATGCTGATCGCGCTGGTGATGGGTATCGGCCTGATGTATTTGATCCTGGTCATGCAGTTTGGTTCCTTCACGGCGCCGGTGGCCGTGATGATGTCCTTGCCGCTGAGTCTGATTGGCGTGGTGGTGGCGCTGGTGATCACCAACAATACCCTCAATCTGATGAGCTTTATCGGCATCATCATGCTGATGGGTCTGGTCGCCAAGAACGCCATCC
Organism: Janthinobacterium darwini; assembly: GCF_051380905.1. Taxonomy (NCBI): domain Bacteria; kingdom Pseudomonadati; phylum Pseudomonadota; class Betaproteobacteria; order Burkholderiales; family Oxalobacteraceae; genus Janthinobacterium; species Janthinobacterium darwini. The sequence continues at coordinate 3,291,951 of NZ_JBNYXX010000001.1, read as the reverse complement.
TGCTGCTCGATGCGGCGCGCAAGCGCGAGGAAGAGGGGCATGGCCGCGAAGACGCGCTGATGTATGCGGGCCGCATGCGTCTGCGCCCCATCCTGATGACGACGTTCGCACTGATCGCCGGCATGTTCCCCGTGGCGCTGGGCCTGGGCGAGGGCGGCGAGTTCTACCGTCCATTGGCGATCGCCATCATCGGTGGCACCATCACATCGACGATTTTGACCCTGCTGGTCGTGCCGACTTTCTATGACAGTATCGAAATCGCCCGCGATGGCGCAGTGGCCAAGTTCCACCGCCGCGCCGCGCGCATGCCCGTGGCCGTGGCCATGATATTGACCCTGCTCGAGTGCGTGCTGACATTGCTGCTGGTGCGCTTCGTCTACCGCATGCTGAAGAAGGCCGTGCTGTTCCTGATGGGGCGCCGCACGCCGAAGGCGACGTCGGTCAGCCTGCAAAAGTAATACCGGGCCAAGGCCAGCTTGCGCTGCGCCGTGGTATTCCAGGAGCCTTCTGCGGAAGGCTCTTTTTTTTGCCCGTCCAGCGGACCAGGGTTCAGTCGCTGGCCGTTGCGCGGCGGAGTGATGGTGTCATCGGGATGGCTGGAGGTGGCCGTCGCCGGGGGCAGAGCGCAGGACTTGAGGTGGCACAAACCTGCAAGGGATATCGCCAGGTGGGCCAGGACAGGATGCCCTGGCCGCGCAAGACGATTTATTTGGCGGGTGGCGACTTGCTCACTTCCACTTGCCAATCCACACCCGACTCGATGTGATGCTTGGCCGCAAAGTCACCCTGGCTGAGGGCCACGGCCACATCGAGCAGGCTGTTCAGATAGACCAGGGGCTTGCCCTTGGCGACGCCGCCAAACGTGTGTTCAAACGGCGCCGTGACCTGGGCCACTTGCTTGCCCTTGTGCAGGATGCGTACTTGCAGCGGGTCATGCAGTTTCACCTGCAATTCGTCGAGCAGGGCTTTCGGGATATTCGTCCACACATTGCCATATTTCACGTCCAGCACGGGCACGATGCCGCGGATGGTATTGCCGTCGCGTACAGGTTTTTGATACGCGATCTTGACCACCGATTCGTTCGGCAATAGCGGGCCCACCTGTTCATAGCTGATGGCGCCCGAGGCCAGGCGCGCACCCACATAGGCATACACGTCGCGGCCATGGAAGGTGTAGGACTCGCCTGATCCTGCCAGGCGGTTGACCTTTTCATCGATTTCCCGCAGTTCGGCCACGCCGTCGCGCTCGGCGATCAGGGTGAACAGGCCGTTATCCGGCCCCACGAAGTAGCGGCCACCCTTGGTTTTCAGCACCACCGACTTGCGGTTGGTGCCCACGCCGGGATCGATGACGGATACAAACACTGTGCCTTGCGGCCAGTAATTGGCTGTCTGGTACAGGCGGTAGGCACCCAGCCAGATGTCGTAGTCGGGAATCTGGTGCGTCAGGTCCGAGATGGTGAGCTTGGGGTCGACGCCATAGGCCACGCCATGCATGGCGGACACGGCGCCGTCGGCCGTGCCGAAGTCCGTCATCAGCACCAGCGGTGCGGCAGCCTGGGCGCTGGACAGCAGGAGAGCGCTCAGGCAGGCGCCGGCGACGAGGTGGGAGAGCTGTTTGATGATCATGATTTCCTTTGTGTCCAGTGTCAGAACGTGTAGCTTAATTTAGCGTAAAAGTAGGCGCCATTGACGCCGATGGGGTTGATGAAATTGTAGGGCAGGGCGCCGCCATACGTGGCGTTATTCGTCTGGCGCACGCGCTGCGGATAGCGGTCGAGGATGTTGTTGCCACCCACGCTCAAGATCAGTTGCTTGCTCAGCTTCAACTGGCCTTCCAGGTCCAGCGACCATACGGCGCCGAAGCGCTGTGCGGGGATGCCATCGATCAAGGGCGCGTCGCTGTCATACGAAAAATCTTTCAGTTCGCCAAAGCGCGTGGCGCGCGCCTGCACGCTCCAGCCGGCCGCCTGCCAGTCGGCACCCAGTATCAATTTGCTGGTGGGTGACGCCTGTTTGATGCGGAACAAACTCGTCTCCGTCAGCAGGCTCAAACTGGGATCGATGGTGCTCAACGCTGCGGCACTCTGGAGTACCTTGTCGAGACTGGTCTTGTTCAGGTTCAAGGCTGCGTTCAGGCTCAGCTTGCCTGACGCGAAGGCGAGGTCGTGATTCAGCACCACGTCCAGGCCCTTTGTGCGCGTGTCGAGCAGGTTGGCCAGGTAGGCGACGGACTGGATGTCGCTGCGGCCATTGGTGGCCAGGTAGGCGGTGACGGCATCGCTTTGCAAGTCGCTCGAGCGCGTGATGCGGTCGCGGATGCGGATCACATAGGCATCCACAGTCACGCTGGTGGCGGCAGCCGGTTTCCAGGCCAGGCCCAGGGACAGGTTGGTCGATTTTTCCGGTTTCAGCTGTTGCGCGCCGAAGCTGCGCGCCAGCGGGTCGCTGGCCGGCAGCAGGGCCGATGTTTGCAGGGCCGTTCCATCGGCGTTGAAGTTTAACGTAGCAAAGCGGAAGCCCGTCTGCACGAGGGCTGGTGCGCGGAAGCTGTTCGACAGCGAACCGCGCACGAGGAAATTCTCCGTCACTTTATAGCGCGTGGATAGCTTGCCCGTGCTGGCGCTGCCAAAGTCGCTGTAGTCGGAATAGCGGGCGGCGGCACCCACCAGCAGGCGCGGCGTGAGATCGCTTTCCACGTCCGCATACACGGAGCGGATTTGCCGGCTGCCGTCGTAGGCGTCGGACGGGCGCAAGCCCGGTCCCGCCTGCGCGCCCGGTGGAGCGTCCGTAAAGCTGCCGGCCGCGTACGAAGCCGGGTCGCCCGCCGAGCTGGTGTAGGTTTCGCGCATCCATTCGGCGCCCACGGCCACGCTCAAGGGTGAGGGCAAGCCGATGTCGATGCTGCGTGTGGCATCGAGGTTCAAGGCGTTCTGGCGGAAATCGAAGCCGGCCAGCTTGAAACGCGTGGGGCTGGCGGCGCCCAGCGAGGCGTTGACGGAGTGGCTCACGCCGTAGTCAAAGCGGTCGCTGCCGTGGCGCGCGCTGGCATCCCAGTTCCACTCGCCGGCACTGCCGCGTACGCCGGCCACGATGCTGAGGTCTCGCTTGTCGCCGTTGGTGACGGGGCGGTAGCCGTTCGGATACAGGGCCAGTACGTTCGACGGGTCGCCCGGATAGCGAAAGTAGGCGCTGCCGTCCGATTTGCGCTCGTTCAAGGTAGCAAACGAGTACAGGTCCAGGCCGTTGGCGAGGGTGAGCTGGGTGTTGTAGAACAGGTAGTTGTTGTGCTGGCGCGAGTCGCCTGACTTGAACACCACCTTGCCATCGAGCGCCTGGTCGGCTGGGGTGAAGTTGTAGGAAGTCCAGCCTGCGTCGCTGGGGCCGGCCCGTTCCGTGGGCGAGCGGCGCCGCGTTTCTGCACCGAAGCGGAAGTAGCCCGCTTCGCCCAGCGGCACGCCATAGTCGGCGTTGACGATGACAGTCTGGCCATCCGTCAGGGTTTGGTCGGTCGGGTCGAAATGCGTGTGGTTGGCACCATAGCTGACGGAAGCGGCGCCGCCTGTGCGCGCCTTTTTCAGCACGATGTTGATCACGCCTGCTACGGCGTCGCTGCCGTACTGGGCGCCCGCACCGTCGCGCAGGATTTCGATGTGGTCGATGGCGTTGGGTGGAATGGCATTGATGTCCACCGGCACGGTGCCGGCAAAGCTGCTTTCGGTGTCGAGCACGGCGCTCGTGTGGCGGCGCTTGCCGTTGATCAGCACCAGCACCTGGTCGGGCGCCAGGCCCCGCAACTGGATGCCGCGCACGGAGTCCGACGCGCCGCTCGACTCGATGCGGGGGAAGTTGATCGAGGGCGACAGGTTTTGCAGGGCCGCGCCCACGTCGCCTGTCGATAGCGCATTGCTCACTTCGCGCGCGCCGAAACGGTCGATGGGCACGCTGCTGTCGAAGACGGTGCGGTTGCGCGCGCGCGAGCCGACGACGGTGACCTGGTCGATGCTGGCGCTGGCCGTTTCAGCGGTGGTGCCGGTGGTGGCTTGCGCCTCTTGTGCCCAGGCGGACGGTGCGCCGAGCATGGCGCAGGCCAGCACGATGGCGCGCAGCGGCGTGGCGGGAAGGGAGAGGGAGGCGGATGAATGGCGCGGATACAAGGCGGTGTCCTTTGGGCTCGATTAGTGTCGGTATGGAAACTGTTGCCATGAGCTTAAGGGAGGTGACGGCGCGCGCTAACGATTCTTTCTGGATATGCTTATGCTGTTGTTTTTATGCCGCCAGCAGCGCAGCTGGGAAGACGCGAACTCGATGGCGGACATGGACAAGGCCTAGGACTTGGGTGCGGCCGGCATGTCGGGCTGGGCCGTGACGGGGGTACCGGCCGCTTCCAGCGGCGCGACGAAGTTGCACAGGTCCAGCTGCAGCTTGCCGTGCCTGCCCAGGGCGGGGTGAAGGCGTACGAGGTGATGCTGCAGTCGGGCACGTCGGCGGCCTTGTCGATGCCAGGATGGTCTGCTTGTCGCAGTGTTCCAGCAGGTAGCGGAAGCAATTGACGATGACCTGGTGGCCGACGATCAGCACCCGTTCGCCCCGGTATTCGCGGGTGATGGTGTCGAGCACGCTGCGCAGGCGCAGGATGACGTCGCACCAGCTTTCGCCGCCCGGTGGGCGGAAGTAAAACTTGCCCACGTGCTGGCGTTGTTCGTGCAGTTCCGGGTACTTGCTGGCGATGCCGTGCACGGTCAGGCGGTCGAGGAGCGCAGGCGCTTGTCGGCCACCACCGAGGCAAGGCTGTCCGCGTCGATGCGCGCCAGAACGGCTTGCGCCGTCTGGTGCGCCCGCACGTAGGGTGAGTACAACACGACGGTCGGTTGTTGTTCAGGGGGAAGGGTGGCGAACCAGTCGCGCAAGGCGTGCGCCCAACTCGGAGAGGGGGACGTCGACATCGCGCTCGGCAATGGCGATCAATAACTGTTTTTCCGCTTCGGCGGCATCGCGCGCCACGTTGCCGGCACTTTGGCCGTGACGCACGATCCAGATTTGCTGCGGCCATTTCTGTTGCATCGCCTCGCGCCTTCCTCTGTATTTATTGTTAATAAATATAGGCGAAAGGGGCAAGGCGCGGCGCGCCGGTGGATGGCTACTTAAGCGGCGTGTTCCGCTTCGTCCAGGTCGGGTGCGTCGTCGCTGTTGTAGACGGCCAGGTCGGTCTGCCCCATGACCCGGCTGGTGACGGTGCCGGCCGTAATCGAGCCGCTCACGTTCAGGGCCGTGCGGCCCATGTCGATCAGCGGTTCGACGGAGATCAGCAAGCCGGCCAGGGCGACGGGCAAGTCCATGGCCGACAGCACGATCAGGGCGGCAAACGTGGCGCCGCCGCCCACGCCGGCCACGCCGACGGAACCGATGGTGATAATGGCCAGCAAGGGCAGCAGGAAGCTGACGGTGAACGGGTCGACGCCGACGGTGGGGGCGATCATCACGGCCAGCATGGCCGGATAGATGCCGGCGCAGCCGTTCTGGCCGATGGTCGAGCCGAACGAGGCGGCGAAGTTGGCGATGCCTTCCGGCGTGCCCAGGCGTTGGGTTTGTGTCTGCACACTCATCGGGATCGAACCGGCGCTGGTGCGCGAGGTGAAGGCGAAAGCCAGCACGGGGAAGACTTTTTTCACGAAGCGCAGCGGGTTCAGGCCGACGCCGGCGATGATGGCCAGGTGCACCAGGAACATCAAGATCAGCGCGCTGTACGAGGCGACGACGAAGTTGATCAGTTTCAAAATGTCCGTATAGCTCGACGATGCCACCACTTCAAACATCAGCGCAAATACGCCATAGGGCGTCAGGCGCAGCACCAGGGTGACCATGCGCATGACGATGGCGTGCGCCACTTTCATGAAGCTCTCGAAGGACGCGAATATTTCCGGCTTTTTCGCGGCGATGCCCGTGGCCGAGATGCCGATGAAGATGGAGAACACCACCACAGCGATGGTCGACGTCTTGCGCGCGCCCGTCATGTCGAGGAAGGGGTTGGTCGGCACGAAGCTGACCAGCAACTTTGGCAAGGACAGGGCTTTCGCCGTTTCCAGCGAGCCTTGCAGCTGCACGCCGCGCGCCACTTCGGCCGCGCTCGACGTCAGGCCGACAGCCGTCAAGCCGAACAGCTTGGCCATCAGGATGCCCAGCGCGGCGGCGATCGTGGTGGTGATCAGGAGGGTGCCGATGGTCAGCGCGCTGATCTTGCCCAGGGAACTGGCATCCTTGAGTTTCAGGATGGCGGAAATGATGGAGACCATGATCAGCGGCATGATGATCATTTGCAGCAGTTTCACGTAGCCGCTGCCGACGATGTCGATGTATTCATTGGTGCCCGCGATGATGGGCGAACCGGCGCCATACAGCGCTTGCGCTGCCGCACCCAGCAGTACGCCCAGGCCCAGGCCCGTGAAGACGCGAACGGTAAACGTCGCGTGTTTGCGTTGCTGGTGGAACATGAAAGCGAAGACGATCAGCGCAACGAGCAGGTTCAGAATGATGTTAATTGCCATGAAGGGGCCTTATCTTGGTTTTATTCGAGACTGCAGAGAGCATGAGAACTTTACTACAAGTAATTGCTGCCCCAGCCCGGGGCGGAAGGGCAAGCACTGTACAGTACTATGGGGGCGTTTTATACGATGCCGCTGCGAATATTACGCTATATGAATATGCTCCACAGGCATAAGCGCAGGTATAGGTCTGCCGGATGATTGTGAAAAGGTAGATTTCGTGCCAGCATTGCATGTTTGTTCGCTTGCTAATTTGGCGCACTATTTTTTAAGGAAAAAGATGAATGCTTTAACGGAAGCTCAAGTACTCGATGCGGAAGAGCGCTTGCGCCTGGCCATGATGGCCTCCGACGTGGCGGCACTGAATGTGCTGCTGGCCGATGACTTATTGTTTACGAATCACCTGGGTCATCTGCTGAGCAAGCATGCGGACCTGGCAGCGCATGAGCAGCGCTTGCTGACCATCACCGATCTGCGCGCCTCCGAGCGCCATGTGCGCATCAACGGCAACGTGGCCGTGGTCTCCGTGCGCATGCAGCTGACGGGCAGTTATCACGACGTGGAAACGCATGGCGACTTCCGTTTTACGCGCGTCTGGACGCAGGATGCGGCCGGCGCGCTGCAAGTGATCGCCGCCCATTCGGGCGTCGTGGCATAGGGGTGATGTAGTGGATCATCGTTCCAAAGGGCAGTTGTTTGAAGCTGTCATCGCCGCCGGTCCGGCCACCCTGGCCATTATGGCCGGCTATCCCGTGCTGGTGTACAACCTGGTGCGCACCTGGGCCGACGCACCCGGCGCCAATGCCCTGGCCGGGCTATTGCTGACGGGCGGCCTGTGGGCCTTGCTGGAATTCTGGCGCATCGCGCTGGCCACAGTGGCGCGCAAGGCCTACGCGTTCAATTGGCGCTTCTGGCTGGCCATCGCCAGCTTTCTTGCCTGCTTCGTGCGTTTCGTGCCGGACATGCCGGCCGGACTGATGTTGTTGTTGATGGTGCTGCCAGCGCTGGCGTGGACGCATTTCATCTTGCTGCAGGTCAAACGTCCGCGCGGCATCTGAGTTTCGCACAAGCACCGCAAGCCGTGGCAAGATCGTCATGCCACGGCCCCTGGCTATCGATATAATCATTCCCCGCATGCACGGCAAACGGCATGTTTGGCGTAACTTCTCTTATTTTGAAAGAATTTCGATGAAAGCTCTCTTTTTGCTGCTGTTTGTATCGGGCGCGGCCCTGGCCGATGATGCTGCCATGTTGCAATGCCGTTCGCTGACCGATATCGCCAGCCGCGTGAAATGCTATGACGCCATTCCTCTGGGCGCCGCCGCGCCTGTCGCCGCCCCCGTTGCCGCGGTGCCGACCGCGCAGCAGCGCGAGCAGAGCTTTGGCATGGAAACGGTCAAGGCGCCCAAGGCAGCCGAGCCGGAAGAACACAAGTCGATCAGCAGCAGCATCGCCGGCAAGTTTGATGGCTGGAGTGGCAACGAACTGATCAAATTGAGCAATGGCCAGGTGTGGCGTATCGTCGATGGAAGCTCCGCCGTGCTGCCGCCGCTGAGCAATCCCAAGGTGACGGTCGAACGCAATTTCGTCGGCACCTTCTTTCTGAAGATCGAAGGCACGAACAACTCGCCCAAGGTACGCCGCGTGCAATAAGCTGCGCCAGTCCCAGTCCCAGTCCCAGTCCCTGTCCGATTCTCAGTCCTCGGCGTCGAGCCAGGCGATGCGTCCATTGCCCGCCTCATGCAGATGGGCGAGCAGGGCGGTGGCGGCCGTTTCAGGCAGACTGAAGTCGAACAACACGTCTTCGCTGTGCGCCACGTTCTGCAAGGTGGCGCCAGCGCTATCGAGTTCGCGGCGCAGCATGCCTTCCATCGCATATGGCACCGTGCAGCGCAAGGTTCGCTGGCGCACGATGGCCGTCTTTTCCGCCTGCAACAGCGCTTGCGCCACGCTGTCCGTATAGGCGCGCACCAGGCCGCCGGCGCCCAGCTTGATCCCGCCAAAGTAACGCACGACTGTCGCCAGCACGCCTTCCAGGTCCTGGTGGCGCAGCACGTCGAGCATGGGCCGTCCGGCCGTGCCGCTCGGTTCGCCATCATCGACGGCCGCCGATTGCCCGCCCGCCAGCAGGGCCCAGCACACATGGCAGGCGCCCGGATGCTGCGCCTTCAAGTCATTGACCACCTGCTGCGCGCTGGCGCGGTCCGTCATCGGCTGCACGCAACCGATGAAACGGCTTTTCTTGATGATCAGTTCGCTGTGGACGGGGGTGGCAATGGTAAACGGCATGGCGGGTGCGAAGGCGGGTAAAGCAGCATGATAGAGGAAATGCGCGCCGGGCACGAGCCAGTGCCGCCTAGGCTCCCGATGGCGACACCAGTTCGCGCAGCGCCGCGTCGCGCACCTGCAGAATGTCGAACAGTCCCAGCGCGTGCAGGGCGGGCAAGGCGTCGAGGATGTCGCGCTCGGCGACGGCCTTTTCGTCGATGCTGCTGGCGTCATCCAGCCATAGCCTGGCATTGGCGAGGAAGGCGCCCACCGGGCCCTTGCGCACGGTGACGCCATTGAACTGGCCCTGGTTTTGTTGATCGGCTAATACGTCTTCTGCACGCATGGTGAACTCCTGAACGATGGAAAGACTCCACTGTATGATGACGGGATTGTCTTGCCTGCGTTGTTTATGTCATTCGATACGTCAAATCCGTCAATTTTGCCAGCGTCGCTGCCGTCGCCGTTGCGTGCCATGCGCATTGCCCAGCCGCAGGAACGGGTGACGGCGGCGCACCGCCATGCCAGCGGCCAGCTGTTCGGTGCGGTGCGGGGTTTGCTCTCCGTTGCCGCCGACAGCGGACAGTGGGTGGTGCCTGCCAGCCACTGCGTGTGGATGCCGCCCCATCACATCCATGCGCTGCGTTCGCATGGCCCGTTTGCGGGCTGGAGCGTGTATGTGGGCGAGGCCAGTTGCGCCAGCTTGCCCGCCGCGCCTTGCGTGATGCGCGTCTCGGGCTTGCTGCGCGAGGCGGTGGCCCGCGCCAGCGCCTGGAACGATGGCGCGTTCGATGCGCGCCAAGCCCGGGTGGCGGACGTGATTCTTGACGAGATCGCTGCCTCGCCGCACGAGTCCTTCGGCTTGCCCTTGCCCACGGACCCGCGCCTGTTGCGCGTGGCGCGCACCGTGCTCGATGACCTGGCCGACGAGCGGGGCGTGGAAGCGCTAGCCGCCTGGGCCGGCGTGTCGCCGCGCACCCTTGCCCGCCGCTTCACGATCGAGACCGGCTTTACCCCCTCGGCCTGGCGCCAGCGCGCCCGCATCCTGCGCGCCCTGGAATTATTGGCCGCCGGCCGGCCCGTCACGACCATTGCGCTGGACCTGGGCTACGACAACGTCAGCGCCTTCATCGCCATGTTCAAGCGGGTGATGGGCGTGACGCCGGGCAGGTATGGGGAGGCAATGGAATAGCTGGCGCGGAAAACAAAAAAGCCCACGAACCGAAATTCGTGGGCTTCTCTGAAGTATTTGGTAGGCCGTGCGGGATTCGAACCTGCGACCAACGGATTAAAAGTCCGCTGCTCTACCAGCTGAGCTAACGACCCAAAAACTTTGACTACTTGCTGCGGTAACACTGTGCGGTACGTGCTTGCCATGAAGGCAAGTAAGCGGACTGCAAATTCTTGGTAGGCCGTGCGGGATTCGAACCTGCGACCAACGGATTAAAAGTCCGCTGCTCTACCAGCTGAGCTAACGACCCAAGGGCGGCTATTATGACGGCCAAAGGCGGTTTTGGGAAGGGCAGGGGAGGAAAAAGCCTTGCATGGTCCTGATACGCGGTCTAATATGGGTAGGTAGCCTACCTATATATATATGCCATGTCCACTATCGAAGACCTTCCCATCCCCGAGCGCGCGCTGGCGCTGTCCGACGAATTGCGTACGGCGTTCAAGCGCTTGCTGCGTTCCATGCAGCGCGAAGGGGGCGAGCTGGAAGGCAGTGTATCGATGATGCAAACCATGCTGCTGGCGCTGATCCACGAGCAGCCAGGCATCGGCGTGGCAGCGCTGGCGCGGCTGCAGAATGTGCGCGGGCCCACCGTCAGCGCGCAAGTCAAGTCGCTGGCCGAAGCGGGGCTGGTCGAGCGCAGCGCACCCGATCCGCAGGACCGGCGCCGTTCCGGTCTGCAAGTGTCCGCGCAAGGCCTGGCCGTCCTCGAAACCTTGCGCGCGCGGCGCCGCGATGCGCTGGCGCGGCGCATCGCCCGCCTGTCGCCGCAACAGATCGATGCGCTGGCCGCCGCCATGCAGCCCCTGCTTGAGATAGGCCAGGCATGAGCGACCACGATCACGCCGCAGGCGCAGAAAAAGACGCGGCCAAACCCGTCACCGAGCGCGAAGTGCGCGCCATCTACCTGGGCCTGATGGCCGTGCTGGGCCTTGGTGCGCTGGACCAGAGCATCGTCGCCACGGCCTTGCCGCGCATCGTCGATGACCTTGGCGGCATGGCGCATCTGTCGTGGGTGGTCACGGCGTATGTGCTGGCGTCGACGGCCACCATGCCCCTGTACGGGAAGCTGGCCGACCAGTATGGTCGCCGCCCCATGATCTTTACGGCCCTGCTGACCTTTTTGCTCGGTTCCGTGCTGTGCGGGCTGGCGCAGAACATGACGGAGCTGATCATCTTCCGCGCCATCCAGGGCCTCGGCGCGGGCGGCTTCATGCCGCTGGCGCAAATCATCATCGGCGACATCGTGCCGCCGGCCGAGCGGGGCAAGCGCCAGGGCATGGTGCCCATCGTGTTTGCCGTCACCAGCGTGCTGGGCCCCGTGCTGGGCGGCGTCATTACGGATGCCTTGTCGTGGCACTGGATTTTCTATGTCAACCTGCCCATCGGCGCGGCCGCCTTTGTCATCATTGCGCGCGCCATGCGCAAGCCCGCACGCACGCATGAGCACAAGATCGACTACCTGGGTTCTGCCTTGCTGACGGGGGCCATCACGGCGGCTCTGCTGGTGCTGGCGCTGGGCGGCACCGAGTGGCCGTGGGACTCGCTGGCCATCAAGGTGTGCGGTGGCGTCGCCCTGCTGCTGGGCGCCTGGCTGGCCTTCCACGTGGGGCGGGTGGATGAACCCGTGCTGCCGCCCGACTTGTTCGAGAACCGTACTTTCAATATCGCCAGCCTGGTGATGGCCATGACCTTCATGGGCCTGATGGGCGCCAGCGTCTTCTTCCCCCTGTTCTTCCAGCTGGTGATGGGCACCAGTCCCGCCGAATCGGGCGTGATGACGGTGGCCATGATGGTGGGGCTGGTGGCCTCGTCGATGTTCAACGGCCGGGTGTTGTCGCGCTCGGGCAAGTACAAGATGGTGCAGGTGGCGGGGCTGGCGGTGGCGCTGGTGGCGTTTGCCGTGCTGGCCTGGGCCATGGCAACGTCGCGCGGTTACTGGATCATCGAGCCGGTCATCTTCTTCCTGGGCACGGGGCTGGGACTGGTGATGCCGAACATGACGATCGCCGTGCAAAATGCCTTGCCCCTGGCGCGCCGTGGCGTGGGCACGGCCATGCTGGCCTTTTTCCGCTCGCTGGGAGGCTTGCTGGGCGTGACGGCGTCCGGCGCCATCCTTGCGCACCAGCTGCACCAGCATGGCGTGGAAGCCGTCTCGGCGCTCGGTGCGCACGCGGCGTCGCAAACGGTGGAAGTGTATCGCCACGCGATCGCCAGCGTGTTTGGCGCCGGCGCCGTGCTGCTGCTATTGGGACTGGTCTTCCTGCTGTTCCTGCCGGAACTGCCCCTGGAGGGGCATCCGGCAACGGTCAAGGATGATGGATGATCAATAGCGTTCCAGCCAGTGCGCGTAGGGCGCGGGCAGGGTCCACGAGGCGCGCTCCACGCGGAGTTCCTTGGCGGCAAAGTATGCCCAGTGCGGATTGGCCAGGTGCGCCTTGCCGACCATCACCACGTCCAGCTGTTCTTCCTTGACGACACGCTCGGCGATGGCCGGCGTGCCGAAGCCCCAGGCGGACGAGACGGGCACACCTGCTTCGCGGCGGACTCTTTCTGCAATCGGGCCCATGAAGGCGGGGCCCCACGGAATCGATACGTCGGGAATCGTGAAGCCCATGCTGACGCTGAGCATATCCATGCCCGCATCCTTGAACTGGCGCACCAGGCCTATCGATTCGAGCAGGGTTTGGTCGTCGCGGCCGTCGAATTCCAGCACGCCAAAGCGGATCGTCAGCGGCAGGTGCTCGGGCCACACTTCACGCACGGCTTTCAAGGTTTCCAGCAGGAAGCGGCTGCGGTTTTCCACGCTGCCGCCATAGATGTCGTCGCGCTGGTTCGAGTGGGCGGAAAAGAAGCTTTGCGCCAGGTAGCCGTGGGCGAAGTGCAGTTCCAGCCATTCGAAGCCCACTTCGCGGGCGCGCACGGCGGCGTCGACGAAGTTCTGGCGCACGCGGGCGATATCGTCGAGGTCCATGGCGCGCGGCACTTTCGGCAGGCCGCCGCCAAAGGCAATGGCGGACGGGGCGATGGTTTGCCAGCCGCGTGTATCACCTTCAGCGATATGGTCATCGCCTTCCCATGGGCGGTTGGCGCTGGCCTTGCGGCCCGCGTGGGCGATCTGGATGCCTGGCACGGAGCCGGCCGCCTTGATGGCTTTCACGACAGGCACGAAAGCTTGCGCCAGATCATCGTTCCAGATGCCCGTGCAGCCGGGCGTGATGCGGCCTTCTGGCGCCACGGCCGTCGCTTCGACGATTACCAGTCCCGCGCCGCCACGGGCCATGCCCGCGTAATGCGACAGGTGCCAGTCATTGACCTGGCCATCGACGGCCATGTACTGGCACATGGGCGGCACGGCGATGCGGTTGCGCAGGGTGATATCTTTAAGACTGAATGGCTGGAAGAGGGCGGACATGGTGGCCTTTGTGTGTTGGTGGAGAGGTAGATAAATGCTGATTCGGTAGTTCGTAAATATTCGAAGAATGGAATTAGTATAGCGCATGCTGTATGATTCTGCTCATGCGTCCACACAAACATCCCTCCGCCAGCGAATTCGTGCTCGAAAGAGTGCTGTACGCCTTGAGCGATTCCATCCGCCTCGACATCGTGCGCCACCTGGCCAGAGTTGACGCGGCCGCTTGTGGCGACCTTGATGGCGGACGGCCGAAGTCGACTGTCTCGCACCATTTCAAGGTCTTGCGCGAAGCTGGCCTGGTCTACACGGAAAACGCGGGCACGACGCACATGAACACCCTGCGCCGCACCGATATCGAGAGCCGCTTCCCCGGTTTGCTCGATGCCATCCTGGCGCAGCAGCCATTGTCCGCCGAGGCGCCGGAGGCGGGCGGGCAGGGAGTCTAGCTGCCTGCCGTGCCCCGCCATGTTCCAGGCTCGGCTATCATATCGGCCTTTCGGTAAATCCTCAGCCGCGTGCCTGTTGCGCGATGGCTGGCGACACTACCTGGCATGGCAAGGGGTGGGAATGACGGCAGTAGCAGCGGTATCACAGGCGGACCTGGCAAATCGTCCGCAGTTTGGCTGGATCAATGGTTTGAAGGCGGGCGCGGCGCAGTTGATCGTGTTGCACCACCTGGCGTTTTACGGGCCGATGTCTGACTATGTGCAGCCCCTGTGGCCCGCATTGCTGGACTGGCTGGGCGGCAGCGCGCGCATCGCCGTGCAAGTGTTTCTCGTCATCGGCGGCTTTCTCGTCGCCAAATCCCTTTCGCCCGCCGGCCGCCCCGGCATCGCCTCGCCGCTGCAGGCGATCTGGCGCCGCTATGCCAAGCTGGCGCCGCCTTTCCTGGCTGCCACCTTGCTTGCCGCCGTCATTACGCCTGTGGCTGGTATCTGGATGCTGCATGATTCCATGTCGGCCGCCGTCACCCTGGGTCAGCTGAGCGCCCATGCATTGCTGCTGCATGGCGTGCTGGGCTATGAATCGCTGTCGGCCGGCGCCTGGTACGTGGCCATCGATTTCCAGCTATACCTGCTGACGGTATCGCTGCTGTGGCTGGGCGGCCGCCTGGCGGGCCAGCGGCGCATGGGCTGGCTGATGCCGCTGGCCGTTACATTGGGCATCACCTTTTCCCTGCTGTACTTCAATCTCGATGCGGGCTGGGACAACTGGGCGCCGTATTTCTTCGGCAGCTACGGCCTCGGCATGCTGGCCTGGTGGGCCAGCGACCCGGCCCGCAAGCCCGGTGCCATGACCGCGCTCATGGCGATGGCCGCCGTGCCCGTGCTGCTGGCCCTGGCCGTCGACTACCGCAGCCGCATCGCCCTGGCGCTGATCGTCGCCTGCGTCCTGTTCCTGTTCGGCCGTGCCCGCACGCCTGCGCAGGGCGGCGCCTGGCATATCATCAATACTCTGGGCCGCATCTCGTATGCCGTGTTTCTCGTGCACTTTCCCGTCAGCCTGCTGGTCAATGCCTTGTTTACCGCCTATGTCCCATTGGAGCCGGCCTGGCAGGCGCTGGGCATGCTGACGGCCTGGGGCGCCAGCCTGGTGGCCGGGGCCGCGTTTTACCGCTGGGTGGAGGTGCCGCTGGGGCGGTTGATGGGCAGTGTGGTGGCGCATCTGGCGGGGCGGCCGGCATGGGTATCGCGTTAAGGTCGAAGCTGTCGAGTACCGATCGCGCTCGCCTTCTGAAATAATGCTGCCTGTTTCTATTCTGAAAAACAAAAAAGCCAACCGCGAACGGTTGGCTTCTTCATAGTATTTGGTAGGCCGTGCGGGATTCGAACCTGCGACCAACGGATTAAAAGTCCGCTGCTCTACCAGCTGAGCTAACGACCCAAAAACTTTTTACAACAACTTCGGTAACACTGTGCCGTAAAAAAATGCTTGCTATAACAACTCGCAAGCAGATCAGTACTGCGTATTCGTGGTAGGCCGTGCGGGATTCGAACCTGCGACCAACGGATTAAAAGTCCGCTGCTCTACCAGCTGAGCTAACGACCCGAAGAAGAAAGATTATAGGGGGTGCCCGGGATTCTGTCAAACCTAACGGGCAACTTTTTCCCCGGTTTTACTTTTTGCCGCCCCGTTCCTTCGCTGCCTGGGCGGCGCTGGAGTCAGGGTAGCGCGAGATCAGGGCGTTCAGCGTCTTGGTCGCGTTCGACTTGTCTTTCAGCTCCGTGTAGCAGCTGGCGATGTTGAGCATGGCGTCGGGCGTCTTCGGGCTGTCCGGATAATGCTTCAGCACGGCCTGCTGGGCCGTGATGGCGCTCTTGCAGTCACGCTGGGCGTAATAGGCATTTCCCAGCCAGTATTGCGCGTTGGCCGCGTAGGCCGATTCCGGATAGCGTTTCACGAAGGCGTCCAGTGCCGTGACAGCGCCCTTGTAGTCGCCCGACTTGAACAGGCCGAACGCGGACTCATACGAGCTTTGCTCGGAGACGCCTACGGCCGCTTCCTGGCCATCGATGGTGACCTGGCGCGGCTCCAGCTTGCGCAGGCGCGCGTCGATGTCGGTGTAGAAATCCTTCTGGCGCTTTTGCGTGTTCGCCAGGTCGTTGCCCAGTACTTCGATCTGGCCGCGCAGGCGGGCGATCTCTTGCATGGTCTGGTCGTGCTGGTTGAGCAGGCTCAAGGTGCTGGTCTTGTCCGCCTTGGTGTCGATGCGGCCGTTCAGGTCGCGCGCCATGGCGTCCACCTTGGCGCGCAGCTCCAGGATGGCCTTGCGCGCTTCGTCGTCGTCGAACAGGGCGGCGTTGGCGTGCAGGGGCAGGTAGGCAAACGCGGCCATCAAGGCGGCGGCGACGCCGGCTTTCGAGAATGTCATCATGGGTCGGGCTTTCAAAGGTTACGCAAAACATGCAAACGGGGCGCCGGGCGGTGAATCACCGCGCTGCGCCCCATTATTATGCCTATGACTGGCCAGTTAGGTAAGCGTCAATGCTGCAGCGCTCACCCATGAACATCAATAAACGATGTCAGCGCGGCGGTTTTCAGCCCATGCTGCTTCGTTGCTGCCTTGTGCTTTAGGCTTTTCTTTGCCCAGCGACACGGCTTCCATTTGGCCTTCTGGCACGCCCAGGGCGGCCATCGACTTGCGCACGGCTTCAGCACGTTTCTGGCCCAGGGCCAGGTTGTACTCAGCGCCACCGCGTTCATCGGTGTTACCTTGGATCAGGATCTTGCGTGCCGGGGTTTTTACCAGGTAGGCGGCGTGGTTTTGCACGACTGGGGTGTCCGCTTCGCGCACGACGTATTTGTTGAAGTCGAAGTAGATGCTGCGGTTAGCCAGCACGCCTTTTGGATCGTCCAGTGGATCGACCGATGCGGTCGTTACTGGCTGAACTTGACGGGTGTCAACTGGAGCTGCGACTTTTTCAGGAGCGCGCTCAACCACTGGGGTCTCTGCGACTTTGACTGGGGTGCTGCAGGCGGACAGCAGGGCTGCGGTAGCGGCGATGAAAGCCAAACTTTTAAAGTTACTCATTTTTATTCTCCGGGTCATGGTTAAAGGTGAAACTGTACAGCATTTACTTCATAAAAGGACCCCAGGTGGGCTCCTTGATATTGCCAGCTTGCGTAGTCAAACGCTGTTTGACGCGGCCATCCACCGATACCACTGCCAGCGACTTGCGTCGTCCGGATTCGGTCGCGTACATAATATATTTCCCGTTGGGCGAAAAGCTCGGTGATTCGTCGTTGGCGGTGTCCGACAGACGCAGTTCCTGGCCACTAGCCAGGTCGAGCGCGTAGAGCTGGAAATTGCCGTCGCGACGGGAAATATAAGCGAGAGTCTTCCCGTCGGATGAAATCCGCGGGCTGATGTTGTAGGAGCCGCCAAACGTCACGCGCTTGGCTTCGCCGCCGCTGACCGACATGCGATAGATTTGTGGTCCGCCGCTGCGATCGCTGGTGAAGTAAATGCTTTGTCCATCGGCCGAGAACTGAGGTTCCGTATCGATGCCGCTGCTGTTGCTGACGCGGCGCAAGCCGCTGCCGTCGGCATTGACGGTATAGACCTGGGTATGGCCATCGCGCGACAGGGCCACGGCAAGGCGCGAACCGTCCGGGCTCCAGGTGGGCGCAGAGTTGCTGCCTTTTTCATTCGATACGATGGTGCGCTGGCGCGTCACCAGATTTTGCACGTAAACGATGGGCTTTTTCTTTTCAAACGACACATACGCCACCTTGGTGCCATCCGGCGACCACGATGGCGAAATGATAGGCTCATTCGAGCGCAGGGCGACCTGGATGCCTTCGCCATCGGCGTCGGCCACTTCCAGGCGGTATTCGCGGCCCGATTGCGTGACGTAGGCGATGCGCGTGGCGAATGCGCCTTTGACGCCCGTCAGCTTCTCATAGATGTCATCGGCAATTTTGTGCGCCAGCAGGCGGTTGAACTGCGGCGCGGCCGCATTGTTCATGCTGGAGATCTGGGTGCCCTTGATGGTGTCGAACAGCTTGTAGCGCACGTCCAGGCGGCCATCGGCCATGCTTTGCACGGTGCCGGCTGCCAGCGCGTCTGCTCCGCGCGACTTCCATTGGTCGTAGCTGACGGGCGCCGTTTCCGACACGGGCGCATCGGCGTCGATCAGCTTGAACACGCCGCTGCGTGCCAGGTCGGCCTTGATGATGCCCGACAGCGATTGCGGCGCCGCCGATTCATTGACAAAGCTGGCGACAGCTACCGGGATCTGGTTGCTGCCGATCCCTGTAATCTCCACGCGCAGCTGCGCCTGGGCGCCAGAGGCTCCCAGCATCAGGCCGGCACAGAGCACGACATAGCTCATTTTTTTCATGGTCATCATTTAGGCAAATCCTTCATCTCGAATATGAGTTCAATCTCGCGTTCCACGGTGCCGTCTTTTTTCTTCGGCAGTGGCGACGATTTATTAATGGCGTTTTCCACCGAGCTGTCATACGCCGGCAGGCCGCTACTTTTAATCTTTCGGACCGAAATAATTTCCCCAGTTGGCAGTTGCTCGATCTTGAACACGGCGCGCGGGTTGCCCGGCACGTCCGTGCTACCGCTGTACGCGATATTGCTCTTGATCTTGCTCGTCAGGGCAGCGACATAGCCGCTGTCCTTGCGTGGCGCGGTCGCTTTCTCGGCCGTGCCCGTTGTGCCGGCGCCCGCCGCACCCGTGATGCGGCTCATTTCTGCGGCGCGTGCCTTGTCGGCGGCTTTTTTCTCTTCCGCCGCTTTCTTGGCTTTGGCGGCTTTTTCCGCCGCCGCTTTTTTATCGGACAGTTCTTTCTCGGCTTTTTCTTCCGCCGCTTTTTCTTTCTCTTTGGCTTCTTTGGCTTCTTTGGCTTTCGCCTGTTTGTCGGCCTTTTCTTTTTCCAGCTTTTCAGCCTTGTCTTTTTCTTTCTGCTTCTGTTTCTCCAGTTCGCGCTTTTCTTCCTCGCGTTCCTTCAGTTCTTGCTTGCGGCGCTCGTCCGCTGCCGCTTTCTCTTTTTCTTCTTTCAGCTTGGCCTTCTTGCGTTCCAGGGCGATCTCCGCCTCGCGCAGGTCGACCTTCGGCTCGGGTGCTGTCACCGGCGGCGGTGGCGGCGGGGCCGGTTGTTCCACTTGCGGTTCCCGTGGCGGCGCCGGGGTCGGTTCCGGTTCCGTCGCCACGTCGGGCGGCGGCGCTGCCGTCTGCACTTTCAGGTCCCATACTTCCGCTTCGACGGCGACAGGTTCCGTATTTTGCCAGTGTACGCCCACCCACAGGAAAAACAGCAGGCCAAGGTGCATCGCCAGCGCCAGGCCCAGCGAGGGCCAGCGGCTGCGTTCGCGCGGCACGCTGTAGGGCTTGCCGAGTACATGGTCGATTTGTTTGGTCTGCAAAGTCTAGTCTATCTAAAAACGGTCAAGTCTGGAAACAGGATGCTGTGCTTACTTGGTGGCCAGGCCGACGCGGGTAATGCCCATTTTTTTCGCTTCCGAAATGAGCTGGATCACATCGTCGTACTTGCTTTCCTTGTCGCCCGCAATCATCACGGGATAGTCGGGATTGCTCTCGTGCAAACCGCGCAGCTTGCGCAGCAGGGCGTCGCGGTTCGGTTCCGTTTCCGGCGACAACTGTTCCTTGCCGATGACGCCGATCGACAGCGAACCATTCGGTTTGAGCACGATCTGGATATAGTCATCGGGCGGCTTCGCCGACCTTTCCGCGTTGGGCAAGTTCACCACGCTGGGATTGTTCGACGACGGCATGACCATGAAGATGATCAGCAGCACCAGCATCACGTCGATGTACGGCACGACGTTGATCTCGGACTTGAACTTGCGGCCACGGCCGCCGCGCATGCCGCCGCTATTGAATGAGGAACCCATGAACGCTGCTCCCTCTTAGCGCGACTGGCGCTGCAAGATGTTGGAGAATTCCTCGACGAAGCTCTCGAAACGGATCGCCAGGCGGTCGATGTCATGCGAAAAACGGTTGTAGGCGACGACGGCGGGAATTGCCGCGAACAGGCCGATGGCGGTGGCGATCAGCGCTTCGGCAATGCCGGGCGCGACGGCAGCCAGGGTGGCTTGCTGCACGTTGGCCAGGCCGCGGAAGGCGTTCATGATGCCCCAGACGGTACCGAGCAGGCCGATGTAGGGCGAGACGGAGCCGACGGAAGCGAGGAAGGCCAGATGCGATTCGAGCACGTCCATTTCACGCTGGAAGGCGGCGCGCATGGCGCGGCGGGCACCGTCGAGCACGGCGCCCACGTCCAGCGCTTCGCGCGAACCGTAGGATGCCTTGCCCTTGATGAATTCGCCCATGCCGGCGTCGAAGATGCGGGCCAGCGCGCCGCTCTGGTCGCGGTTGCCGCTGGCGTTTTGATGCAGCGCATGCAGGTTGCCGCCGGCCCAGAAGCTGCGTTCGAATTCGATGGTTTGCTTGCGCGCCTGGCGCACGGCAAACATCTTGCGGAAAATGTAGGTCCAGCTGGTCAGGGAAATCAGCAGCAGCAGGGCCATGATCAGTTGCACGATCAAATGGGCATTGGTGATGAGCGCGAGGAAAGAAAGATCTTGTGTAACGTTCATTGGCTGGCAGTCTGTTGGGTGAATTGTCCGGGGGTGGCGGGTAGGGCTCAGGCGGCGCGCATGCGGGCCGCCACAGCATCAGGCACGGCGCGCGGGCGCAATGCCGAGTCGACGCAGCCGATCTTGACGCGGGCCGTGTTCAGCAGGCGCTCGCCGCACCAGGCTTGTTGCAGGAAAACGATGGAGGCGCGCCCCATCTTTTCTATGCTTAAGGTTAATCTTACCGTGTCATCGAGCCTGGCTGGCGCATGATAGTCGGCGTTGACGCTTTTGACAACGAACATCGCGTCGTGCTGTTCCAGCAGCTCCTGCTGGCCCACGTCGATGGCGCGCAGCCATTCGGTACGCGCACGTTCGAAGAATTTCAGGTAATTTGCGTAATAGACGATGCCGCCGGCGTCGGTGTCTTCATAGTAGACACGTACGTTCCAGGTAAAGACTGAAGGCATGTTTATTGCGCCAGTAGTGAGATTGAGCAACATTTTACGCGATTTTTCTTCTTGTGACGGTGGGCGCTTGCTGGAAAGCCATGCAAAAGCTGCATATAAGTTGCACTGCAGCATTGTAAATCGGGGGTGCATAATGGCAAGCTTCGTAACATACGCTTACATGCCGCAGCCAGGTTTAAGTTCAGCTTAAGAGCCGCAGGCACGCCCCGGGGCGGTCTGTGGCCATGCCCGGGCTGCGATGGCGCGCGGCGATTATAGCTGCACGGTTGCATTCCTTGCTCAATTTGGGCACTTAACTTACAATTTGATTTCCATTACGTCTCACGTGACTGGCGAAAAGTCGGGCGATCTCCCTGGATGGTGATCGGCAAACCGGCGAAAGGTGGGCACCCACCGGGAAACGTGAGATTTTTCATCAGCCGTTCGCCTGGGTAGCCACTATGGAAAAGCACGAAGAGGCTGCCTGTCCAATGTTGTTATTCAATTAACGCCGGCTCCCCTCATTCGATCCAACCTGCCAGTACAAGCACCCTCATCCTTGGAGTTTTTACATGTTTGCAAAAGATCACACCCTCGCCAACGTCGACCCTGAATTGTTCGCCGTCATTCAAAAAGAGAACACGCGCCAGCACGACCACATCGAACTGATCGCGTCGGAGAACTACACATCGCCGGCCGTAATGGAAGCGCAAGGCTCGCAGCTGACGAATAAATATGCCGAAGGCTATCCAGGCAAGCGCTACTACGGTGGCTGCGAATACGTCGACGTGGCCGAGCAACTGGCCATCGACCGTGTAAAACAGCTGTTCGGCGCCGAATGCGCGAATGTGCAGCCGAACTCCGGCTCGCAGGCGAACCAGGGCGTGTTCTTTGCCGTGCTGAAACCAGGCGACCTGATCATGGGTATGTCGCTGGCCGAAGGCGGCCACCTGACCCACGGCATGCCGCTGAACATGTCCGGTAAATGGTTCGACGTCGTATCGTATGGCTTGACGGCGGAAGAAGACATCGACTACGAGGCTATGGAGCGCCTGGCCCGCGAACGCAAGCCCAAGCTGATCATCGCCGGCGCGTCGGCGTTCTCGAAAAAGATCGACTTCGAGCGTTTCGGCAAGATCGCCAAGGAAGTGGGCGCCTACTTCATGGTCGACATGGCCCACTACGCCGGCTTGATCGCCGCCGGCCTGTACCCGAATCCGGTGCCGTTCGCCGACTTCGTCACCTCGACCACGCATAAGTCCTTGCGCGGCCCTCGCGGCGGCATCATCCTGATGAAGGCTGAACACGAAAAAGCCATCAACTCGGCCATCTTCCCTGGCATTCAGGGCGGCCCGCTGATGCACGTGATCGCCGGCAAGGCCGTCGCCTTCAAGGAAGCGCTGAGCCCTGACTTCGTTGAATACCAGAAGCAAGTGGTCAAGAACGCCGACGTTCTGGCGAAAACCCTGATCAAGCGCGGCCTGCGCATCGTTTCCGGCGGCACCGAATCGCACGTCATGCTGGTCGACCTGCGCGCCAAGAACCTGACGGGCAAGGAAGCCGAAGCCATCCTCGGTTCCGCGCACATCACCTGCAACAAGAACGGCATCCCGAACGACCCGCAAAAACCCTTCGTCACCTCGGGCATCCGCCTGGGCAGCCCGGCGATGACGACGCGCGGTTTCAAGGAAGCGCAAGCGGAAGAAGTGGGCAACCTGATCGCCGACGTGCTGGACAATCCGCATGACGCCGCCACCATCGAGCGCGTGAAAGCGGCCGTGAAAGTGCTGGCCGATGCACACCCGGTGTACGCCGCGTAATTATTTGTCCAGAATGTGTCATACAGAGTAAGATTCTGTCTGACACATTCCAGTCGTGCCCAAGGGCGCCCGGAGTGATTCGGGCGCCCTTTCATTTAAGGGCGGCGATTTCCCGTAATTATTACTATAAAGTTGTAGCCAGCCCATGAAATGTCCATTTTGCCAGCACGGCGACACCCAGGTCCTCGATACGCGCGTATCGGAGGACGGGGATGCCATTCGGCGGCGCCGCCGTTGCGGTAAATGCGACAAGCGCTTCACCACCTACGAACGCATTGAACTTATCATGCCGGCCGTCGTCAAAAAGAATGGCAGCCGGACGGAGTTCGCTGCGGATAAGTTGCGCGGCAGTTTGATGCTGGCCTTGCGCAAGCGTCCCGTCGCGGCCGCCTCCGTGGATACGGCTATCGCGTCCATCCAGGAAAAATTGCTGACCAGCGGCTTGCGCGAAGTCGATTCCGGCTATATCGGCGAACTCGTCATGCAGGAACTCAAGCGCCTGGACAAGATCGCCTACATCCGCTTCGCCTCCGTCTACAAGAATTTCGAAGACCTGGCCGAGTTCCAGGATGCGATTGCCGAAGTGGGACAGGCGCGCGGCAAGCCCTGATGTCCCCTTTTTGAAAACGGGGCCGGTCCTGCGCCCCGTGTTCATCACGCCAGCGTTCGCCTGGCAAGCGATCCGATCAATCCCAACGCTGTTCTTCTCACCTTATCGCCGTGCTGTTTGCGCTAGCGCAGACGCGGTTGTTTGCGCGCGCCTATCGTGTAAGTGGGCCGGGCGCCGGCGCGGCTCCCGTCCTGGTTACATTCTGTCGGCAGGAGAAGCTCATGCACAGTGGCACGCGTGGTCCCATGGATGGCAGCAGCCTTGTCGAGGTGCTGGTATCGCTGCTGCTGTTGGCGTTGGGCTTGCTGGGCGCCAGCATCCTGCAATTGAGTTCCCTGCGCGCGCGCCATGAGTCGGCGCTGTTGTCGGCGGGTGTGCAACTGGCCGCCGGCATGGCCGAACGCATGCGGGCGAACAGCGTGCTCATGCATGGCCCCGATGCGGGTAATCCCTACCTGAGCGTTGCCTACGCGGCGGAGGATGGCGCCGAGGCTGGCGGCGGCGCGCCCGGCTGCTTCGGCGCCGCCGTCTGCAGCGCGGCCGAGCTGGCGCAATTCGACATCGCCGAATGGAAACAGCAGCTGCAGTCGGCCTTGCCTGGCGCGCGGCTGCATATCTGCCGCGACCTCGCCGCGTGGGATGCCGCCGCCCAGGGTTTGCACTGGGCGTGCAGCGGCGGCAAGGGCGCGCCCATCATCATCAAGCTGGGCTGGCGCGGCAGGCAGGCCAATGGATCACCCGCCGTGAATGCGGCAGGCGAATCGTTGCCCAGGCTGGCATTCCAGCTTGGGGGAGGCGGCGCATGAACACTGTCTTGCGCGGGCATCGAGGCATAAGCCTGCTTGAATTGCTGGTGGCCCTGTCGCTGGGCGCGCTGTTGATGCTGGCGGCCAGTACCGTGCTGCTGGCTTCCAGCGGCAGTTATGGTGAGCAGTCCGCCAGCGCGCGCCTGGATGACAATGGCCGCTATGCACTCGACACCATCGCCCGCGCCGTGCGCCAGACAGCGTATGTGAACTGGGACAGCAGCGCCGCGCCCGTCGCCCATGCGGATTACGACAGCGCGAGTATCGCCGGGCTCGACGCGCGTAGCCTGGGCAAGAACAGCGAAGGCATCAGCGGCGCGCTTCCCGACGCCGTGCAGGGCAGCGACGTGCTGGCCCTGCGCTATTACGGCGCCGGCAAGGAGGAGGGCGGCGACGGATCCGTGCTCAATTGCGCCGGCTTCGCCGTGGGGGCCGCGCAAACGGAGGCGCAGCGGGGCTGGAGCATTTTCTATGTGGCCCAGGGAGCCGATGGCGAAGGCGAGCTGCGTTGCAAATATCGCGGCGCGAACGGCTGGGGCGCGGACGCCATCATCCGCGGCGTCGACAGTTTCCAAGTGCTGTATGGCCTCGATACGGATACGCCACCCGACGGCGTGGCGAACCGCTATGTCAACGCCAGCGCGCTTGACTCCGACGATGCGGCGCTGGTGCTGGCGGGCGCGGATGCGGCCGCGCGCCAGCGCGATTTTTACCGGCGCACGCACTGGAAGCGCGTGGCCAGCGTGCGCGTGGCGCTGCTGTTGCATGGCGAGGCGGGCCAGGTGGACAAGATGGCGGAACTGGGACCGGCGCAGTTCGACCTGTTCGGCAAGGCGTATGCCGAAGCGCACGGCGCCGGCGACACGGGCGTGCACATCGCGCGCGCGGCCTTGCCCGCAGCAACGCGCTCCAGGCTGCGGCAACTGGTGCAGACAAGCATCATGCTGCGTAACGGGCCGGCATAGGCGGGCGCCACCGTGGCTTGTATGGGCGTCCGTTGTTGTCCTGGCTGCTGCATTCCGGGCGCGCAAGGGCGTGGCGCCACCATGGTGTATGTGCTGTGCCTGCTTGTGATCATCTTGCTGCTGGGCATATCGGCGGCGCAGATGGCCTTGCAGGGCGAAAAGGCGGCACGCGGCGAGCGTGACCGGCAGATCGCGTTTCAGGCGGCGGAGGAGGCATTGGTGGATGCGCAAAACGATATCGAAGGCTTGCCTGGCGGGCCGGGCCGGGCAAGCCTCTTTGCGCCGGGCAGTGCGGCAGGGTTTGCCGCCGGCTGCGGCGAAGGGGGCGCACTGGGCCTGTGCCTGCCCGCGCCCGAGGATGCGCCGGCGCTCTGGCTGAGCATGGACCTCGATGGCGCGGACGCTGGAAGCCGTGCGGTACCGTATGGCCAGTTTACGGGCGCGGTCATGCAGACGGGGCAGGGTTTCCTGCCGTCTCGCCGGCCCCGCTACCTTATCGAACTGCTGCCGTTCCACCCGCCCGGCGCACAGGCAGCGGCAGTGGCCGGCGGCCTGGCCACGGAAAGCTATGTGTACCGCATCACGGCCATAGGGTTTGGCGCGCAGGAAAGCACGCAAGTCGTGCTGCAAAGCTACTACCGCAAAGAGGCGGCGGGAGCGGGGCCATGAGGGCTATGTGGTCTTTCTGCTTGATACTGCTGACTTGCCTGGCTAGTGGCGCCGCTGTCGCGGCCCAGCCGACGGTGACGCTGGCGCGGGCCGACGCGGGCTTGCAGGGCGCCAGAGTGCCGCCGAATCTGTTGCTTAACCTGTCCTTCACGCATGCGGCCGCTGCGGCTGCGTACGGCAGCGACTATGCGCCGCAGCGCGAGTACGCCGGTTACTTTCATGCGCGCATGTGCTACAGCTATCCGTACCGCAGCAAGGACGGCGTCATGCTGCCGGACTTGCGCGTAGCGACCGCTTACTTCTCCGTGTTGAAACCGGCCGATGCGCTGCACGGCTGCGGCGGCGATAGTTTTAGCGGCAACTTTCTCAACTGGGCCAGCGCCAGCATGCTCGACATCGTCCGTTACGCCCTGACGGGCGGCGACCGCGTCATTGACGAGGTGCGCAAGACGGTGCTGCAGCGCGCCTATTTGCCCGATGCCGACGGCCCCATCGACTATTTTGCCCATCCCACCTTTTTTCCCCGCAAGGTCTTGTATGCAGGCGTGGCGGCGGCGACGCCGTTTGCGCTGGCGCAACTGGCCATCGTGTCCTGCCGCAACCGCCTGCTGTTCGGCGATGCCAGCCTTGGCCAGCCCGCAGGTGGCAGTTGCGACACGCCCGGCTTTGCTGCCACGCATGGCGTGTTTCTCGCGCGCGTGCGCGTTTGCGACGCCGATGAGGGGCCGCTGCGCGAGGATTTGTGCCTGGCATACGGCAAGAATTACAAGCCGGTGGGGGCCGTGCAGCGCCATGGCGGCAGGGTGCGCGTGGGCGTGTTTGGTCACTTGAACGGCACGCCCGCCAGCGCCGGTCCCGTGTATGGCGGCGTGCTGCGCGCGCCGCTGGCGCACGTTGGGCGGCAGCGCTGGACGGCGCCCGACTATATGCCGCAAGACAATATCGATGCCGAGTGGAATCCCGCCACTGGCGTCTATATGGCGCAGGCTGTGGCCCAGGGCGCGAGCCCTGGTGGCGGGGTGACCGCTTACATCAATGGCCTGGGCCGCAGTAATGCCGGGCACCCAGGTGCGTACGCCAGGGCGGCGCCGCTGGCTGAATTGCTGTATGAATCGCTGCGCTACTTGCAGGGGCGGCAAGCGAGTACCGCTGTGCCGCCTGCCAAGGCCGCGCCTGCCATCGATGAAGGCTTGCCGGTCGTGACGTATTGGAGCGACCCGCAATCGGCCAGCTGCCAGCGCCACATCGTCGTCAGCCTCGGCGATGCGGGCATGGCGGGCGACCGCTACGTGCCCGGCAATGTTCCGGCGACTCCCGCATCAAACGGCGACCGCGCACGCGCCGCCGATGGCTTTGCGCCGCCGCCGTTCGATGCGATGGCCTGGACGCATGCGGTGGGCGGCCTGGAAAGCAGTGGCGCGCAGGGTAATCCTGCGCCACGGACCGAACTGGCGGCACTGGAATTGCTGGCCGACGGGGCGGGCGGCGCCAGCTACCATGCTGCAGGGCTGGCCTACTGGTCGCATGTGCAGGCGCTGCGTCCTGGCGCGAGGAACGACGGCGTTGCAAAGGTCGAGCACTATGCGGGCGACTTGCGGCAGGGCGACCCGGCGGGCGTGTCCGCCGTCATGCCCGCCTCGACACCCTTGTTGCTGGCGGCAAAATATGGCGGCTTTCTCGATGCGAACGGCGACGCCAACCCCTACAAGAGCGCGACGGGCAACGCGCTGGAGGAGTGGAGCGTGGACGGCCGCTGGCCCTCACATTACTTGCCCGGCAGCGATCCGGCCGCCCTGATTGCGGGATTGCGGGCAGCTTTTGCGGCAGCCGACATGGGCAGCTTGCCGGCGACGCTGGCGGGGCCGGCCCTGATGGCCTTGGCCAGTGGCACGGAAGAGGAATACTGGTTCCAGACGCAGATGCGCCTGGCCGATGGCAGCATGAGCTTGTCGCGCACCGCGTTTGCCGTGGGTGCCGACGGCGCGCTGCTTCCCGGCAAACCAAGGTGGCGCGTTGGCGGCCGGGAGAAGTTGGTGCCGGATGGCACGCCCGTGTCCTTGCGTCCCGTCTACACGCTCGACGCCCGGGGCAGCCTGATGCCGCTGGCCTGGAACCGTCTCGACGCGGAACAGCGCGGCGCATTCGAAGGCGGCGATGGCCAGGCGGGCCAGGGAGAGGCGCGCCTGGCATATCTGCTGGGCAAGCGCACGCACGAGGTGGGCCAGCCGGGCGGCTTCCTGCGGCGCCGTTCAGGCAGCCTGGGTGCGGCGCCATATGGCAATCTGCTGTACGTGGGCGCGCCGGGGCTGGGCGTGCCGGGCGCCGGCTATGGCTTGCACCGCAAGTTGCTGCTGCAGCGTCGGAAAATGCTCTACCTGGGGGCCAACGATGGCTTGCTGCATGCGTTCGATGCGCGCACGGGCAGCGAATTGTTTGCCTATCTGCCGCAAGCGCTGCTGCACGCGGCGGCGGCCGCTGCGAGCACTCGCTACAGCCCCGGCCCACTGCTCGATGGCGCGGCGGCCACGGCGGAAGTACAGGCATCGGGACGCTGGAAGACTGTGCTGGTGTCGGGCCTGGGCGGCGGAGCGCAAGGCGTGTTTGCGCTCGATATCACCGACCCGGCGCGCTTCGCGCAAGAAGGGGCGCTGTGGGAATTCACGGACCGCGACGACAAGCTGATGGGCAATGTGCGCGCGCCGCCCGCCTTTGCCCGCATCAATATGGGCGGCAAGGAGGGGGCGCCGGCTTTCCGCGATTTTGCCGTCGTCGCCAGCGGCTATAACAACCATGCGTACGACGGCAAGGACACGACGGCCCCCGCATCGGCCGCCGCCATCTTCCTGCTGGCGCTGGACAAGGCGCCTGGCACGCCCTGGCAATTGGGAAGTAATTACTTCCGGCTCAAGGTTCCCGTGGCCAGTGACGGCCATGGCGGCGATGCGGATGGGACGGTGGGCGCGGAAGCCGTGTCCCAGGCGCTGGGCCCGCCGGCCGTGGTGCCGGGCGCCGATGGCGAACAGGTTTATATCTATGCGGGAGATTTGCAGGGCAATATCTGGCGCCTCGGCATGGCTGGCGGGCCGCCGTGGAAGGAGGGGCAGGGGCGCAAGCTGGTGTTTGTGGCGCGCGATGTGCAGGGCAGGCGCCAGCCCGTGACGCAGCGGCTGAATGTGGCGTATGCGCCCGGTGGCGGCTATGTGCTGCTGTTCGGCACGGGCAAGCTGGTCGAAGCGGCCGATACTTGGCCTTCCGCCTTTCTGCCGCAGTCGTTTTACGCCGTGCACGATGATTTGCGGGAGTCGTCCCACACACGCAGCCGGGCCGACCTGGAGCAGCGCAGCCTGGGCGAGGCGGTGGGGGGCGTGCGCGTCGACGGCGCCGAGCTGCGCTATACGGGCAGCGACGCCATGCGGGGCTGGTACCTCGATTTTCTCCATACCGCGCAGACGGGCGAACGCAGTGTCAACAGTCCCGTACTGGCTGCCGGCAAGGTGCTGTTCAATACCGTACTGCCGGGGCGCGACTCTTGCGCCAAGCCCGCCACGCGCCTGTATGTGCTCGATGTGCTGAGCGGTTTTGCCGCCGATGGCGCCGGTCTCGTGCAGGCGGGGGCACAGACAGGGCGCTTGTTCGATGGCCTGGCGCGCGCGCCGCCGCTGGCGTTGGAGCTCAACAGCACGGTGGGCGCCGTGACGGCGTCGGGGCGTGCCGAGGGGCGCAAGGAACTTGCCGTGCTGCAGCCTGGCTTGCCCGGCGCGGCCAGCGGGGTGGGGCTCAAGGTCGTCAGCGCGCCGCTGCCGGCCCAGCGCCTCAGCTGGCGGGAAGTGGCGAACTGGCGCGAATTGCACGAGGCGGCCAAGAAGAAATAGGCGCCGGCATGGCTGGCGTGCGGAAAGCTAAAGCGGTACTGGCTGGCGCAGCGGCTGGCACTTTTTTGGAGAGGGGGAGATCCCATGGGCGTGCTGGCAAGGCGGAATGAGCCCGCTGCAAACGGTGGCGCCCCTGCAGCCACCTTAGGCTTCAGCCTGATCGAACTGCTGGCCGCGCTGGCGATCATGAGCCTGCTGCTTGCGCTGGCCGTGCCCGCTTATCACGGCCATGTCGTGCGCGCCAAGCGGGTGCAGGGACAGGCGGCCCTGCTGCGGCTGATGCAGCAGCAGGAACGCTATTATTCGCAAAACAATCACTATCTGGCCTTTTCTTCGGCGTCGCCGGCGACCCAGGCGCAAGCGTTTCCGTGGTGGTCCGGCGAAGGGGGGGCGCCCGGCAGCGCCTATGAAATCGAGGCGCTGGCCTGCCCCGGCTTGACGATCGGGCAATGCGTGCTGTTGCGGGCCATACCGGGCACGTCCAAGGTCGATGCGCGGTTCCAGGATGCCGATTGCGGCGTTCTCTCCTTGAACAGCACGGGCCAGCGCGGCAGCAGCGGTCCCGCCAGCCATTGCTGGCACTAGGCCATGGCCACGCATCGGCGCCCACGGTGGACAGGGCATACCTTGCTCGAATTGCTGGCCGTGCTGGCGATGGCCGCGCTGCTGTCGGCCGCTGCCATGCCCGGCTTGCAGCATCTGCTGGCGCGCCAGCAGGTACGCGCGGCGGCCACGGACCTGTTTTCGGCCATCGAACTGACGCGGGCGCAGGCGATGGCGCGCGGACAGCGCGTACTGCTGATGCCGGCCGGGCCAGGGGGCACGGACTGGGGCACGGGCTGGCTGGTCTTTATTGACCGCAATGCCAACCTGGCGTTCGACGACGGCGACGAATTGCTGTTTCGCCAGGGGCCGCTACCTGCAGGCATCACGGCGCAGTTTGCGTTTTCCTCGGCCACGGCGCCGTTTTATATCGCCTACAATGGCGCAGGACGCAGTTGCAGCGCGACCAATAGCCTGGCCGCGCGCTGGGGTACCTTGTCCCTGACTTTGGGAAAGCAGGTGCGCCATATTAAAATCAATATGCTGGGCAGGGTGCGTGTCTGTGACCCGCAGCAGCAAGCGGCCAATTGCAGCGGTGTGGCCGACAGTTCATAACCCGACTCACCTATCACTCACTATCAAAGAAGCCCGTGGAAATACTCAACGATATCGATGGCATGCGCCTGGCGCTGGAATGGGCTGCGCGCGGTTTATATACGACCTCGCCCAATCCCCGCATCGGCTGCGTGATCGTCAAGGATGGCCAGGTGATCGGCGCCGGCGTGACGCAGGCGGCGGGGCAGGATCATGCCGAGGTACAAGCCTTGGCGAATGCGGCTGCTCGCGGCAACGACGTGCGCGGTGCCACGGCTTACGTCACCCTGGAGCCGTGCAACCACCATGGCCGCACGCCGCCCTGCTCCGATGCGCTCGTGCGCGCCGGGCTGGGGCGTGTCGTGGCCGCCATGACGGACCCGAACCCGCTGGTGGCGGGGCAGGGGCTGGCCAAGCTGGAAGCGGCCGGCATCGCCGTCACCACGGGCGTGCTGGCTGACGAGGCGCATGAAATGAATATCGGCTTCTTTTCGCGCATGCAGCGCGGCAAACCGTGGGTGCGCATGAAAACGGCGGCCAGCCTGGATGGCATGACGGCTTTGCACAACGGGCAAAGCCAGTGGATCACGGGGCCTGCAGCGCGTGCCGACGGCCATGCGTGGCGCGCGCGCGCCTGCGCCATCCTGACGGGCATCGGCACGGTCAAGGCGGACGATCCGCAATTGAACGTGCGCGCCGTCGAAACGCCGCGCCAGCCGCGCCGCATCGTCATCGACAGCCGGCTCGACATCAGCCTCGACGCGCGCATCTTGCAGGGCGGCGGCACCTGGATCGTGGCGGCCGTCGCCCATCCCGAGAAGGAAGCGCAGCTGCGCGCCCTGGGCGCGGAAGTCATCGTGCTGCCGAATGCGGCCGGCAAGGTCGACCTGGCCGCGCTGATGCTGGAACTGGGCCGCCGGCAATGCAATGAAATCCACGTCGAAGCCGGCTCCAAGCTGAACGGCTCCTTGATCCGCGAAGGCTGCGTCGACGAGCTGCTGGTCTACCTGGCGCCCACCTTGCTGGGCGATGCGCAAGGCATGTTTGCCTTGCCCGCATTGACGGATCTCAAACAGCAGCGCACTTTGCAATTTCACCAGGTTCAGCAAGTGGGCGAAGATGTGCGTATCCTTGCCAGATTCGCCAAGCGCAATTAATACTTTCACACTTTTTATAGGGTATAGCTCCATGTTTACAGGAATTGTTGCCGCCATTGGCAAGATTGACACCGTGCAAGCACTCGAAGGCGGCCTCGATGCCGGCGTGCGCCTGACCATTCACGCGGGCGGCTTGCCGCTGGCCGACGTGGCCCTGGGCGATTCGATCGCCATCAATGGCGCCTGCATGACGGTGGTGGAAAAGTCGGACACGGGCTTTGCCGTCGATGTCTCGCGTGAAAGCCTCAATTGCACAGTGGGCCTCGATACGACCACGGAAGTGAACCTGGAAAAAGCCCTGACCCTGGCCGAGCGCCTGGGCGGCCACCTGGTTTCCGGCCACGTCGACGGCCTGGGCATCGTGCGCAAGTTCGAAGCCGTGGGCGAATCGTGGGAACTGGTCATCGAAGCACCGCACGAACTGGCGAAATACCTGGCCTTCAAAGGTTCCGTCGTCGTCAATGGCGTGTCCCTGACCGTCAACCGCGTGGAAGACCTGGGCGCGGGTGCCGTCAACGGCTGCCGCTTTTCCATCAACCTGATACCGCACACCATCGCCATGACGACCCTGAAACACTTGACGGTCGATGGCAAGGTCAACCTGGAAATCGACCTGATCGCCCGCTATGTCGAGCGCATGCTGTCGCTGGACAAGGCCGCCGTCTGACATGGCAGCGTAAAGGAGCAACACCCGCGTCGGCCTTTCGTCGTGCCAAGCGTGTGTTGCTTTTCTTCCAGACGCGCATACTATGAAGCTTTCCGCAGTGGAGGCTAGCCATGGACCCGATTTCGCGCGCAACCGTGCCCAATGCCATACCGGCGACGCCTCGCGTGGGCGAGATGGTACCGCTGGCGCCGGCGCAGCCTGTGCCGTCTTCCAGCGCGGCGGCGGCCTTGGCCATTCAGTCATCGACCCAGGTCGACCTCTCCCCGCTGGGCCAGTTCCTGTCCGGCGTGGCCTTGTCGCGCCGGCAACTGCTGGCCTTGCAGGGCGCCACCGAGCAGGCCGGCGCGGCAAATATCCCCGTCAACGTCAATGACGACTTGCTGGCGCTGGCGCGGCAGCTGACGGAATCGTTCACCCAGTTGCAAACGAGCGGCATCGATGCCAGCCAGCTGGCGACGGCTGGCGACACGACGGGCAGCCTGGCGCAGCGCTACGATTTGCTGTCGGGCGATGGCACGACGGGTGCTGCGGCCGCGCTGGCGCAGGACGGCGGCTTGCTCACGCAAGCACAGCTGGCCCGCATCGGCATCGATTTGCGCAATGAAGATGTCAATGCGGCAACTTTGCAAGCCGCATATGCGGCTGACAGTCATGCCACTCTGGACGCCTTGCAACAGGGAACGGACGTGCTGGCGCAGGTGGGCGCCATGCTGGCCCGGCAGCAGGGCGCGCCGCTGGCGGCCAGCGTCGAAGCGGATTTGGCGGGTGCCGCCGTGCCGGCGTATGCCGCGCAGGCCGTGGCTCAAGGGGCGCCGACGCAAACGGTTGCCATTGCACAACGACAGCTGGAACTGCAGCAGCAGCTGGAGGCGGAAGAGCTGAACCTGGACTTGCAGGAATTGCGGCCCTCGCCGCAGGCGCAAGCAGCCTCCGATGCAGCGCAATTGCTGCAGACGCAGCGCACGGACAAGCAGCGCGCCGATACCGCGCGCCTTGACGCCGAACGCCTGGACAGCGAACGCATCAATACAGATAAGCAGGCGCAGCAGCAGGAAGTTGCACGGGTGGACGATCTGCGCCAAGGACAAGTGCAGCAGCAGGGCTTGCAGCAGCGGGCGCAAGCGGCAGCGGACGATGCGGCGCGGGCCCAGCTGGCCGCAAGCGACGCGCAAATGGCGGCCCAGGCGGCCAGTGAGCGGGCGCAATCGCTGGCACGCGCAGCGCAAGTGCAAGCCGATGCAGGCCAGGCGACGTCGCAAGCCCAGCTGGCCCAGCAAAATGCGCAGGCGCAAGAGCTGGCCGCGCAAAACGCGGGCATGACTGTACCGCCGCCCTCGTCGCAAGATCCGTCAGTGGCGGCAGCCATCGCCGCCTATAACCTGAATAATGCAGCCCTGAATCCGGGCTTGATGAACCGGCCACTGCCGGCCAGCGATTCGCGCCTGCCACTGGTGGCGCCGGTGGCCGCCGTGGAACCCGTCAAGCCCGTGACTAAAATCTAGGGCAGCAGGCTGGCGTCCAGGGTAATGTTGGCTTTAAGTAACTTCGACACGGGGCAGCCGGCCTTGGCCTTCGCCGTCAATGCCTCGAATGTCGCCTGGTCGGCGCCCGGTATTTTTGCTTTCAGGATCAGGTGGACGGCCGTGATGGCAAAACCGTCGTCCCCCTTGTCGAGGGTCACTTCAGCCGTCGTCTCCATCTTTTCCGCCGTCAGGCCCGCTTCGCCCAGGATCAGCGACAGGGCCATGGTGAAGCAGCCCGCGTGGGCGGCGCCGATCAGTTCTTCGGGATTGGTGCCGGGTTTGCCTTCGAAGCGGCTGGCAAAGCCGTAGGGATAGTCCTGCAAGGCGCCGCTGCGTGTGCTGATGGCGCCCTTGCCGTCCTTGATGCCGCCTGACCAGATGGCCGATCCGTTGGTTTTCATGTTGCCGCTCCTGTGTGGGTATCGCTGCGAGTGGGGTGTCAGCGCCGTGGTGGTGACTGGCTGATCTTATGCTCTTCGCAAGACCGGTGGCGCGCGTTTTGCCGTCGCCGTGTGCGCTGGATCGGGGAAGCGGCGCTTTGCGGGGCAAGCAGGGCGGCGGCCTGCATATTGGTGTTGCTGGGCTGTCTTATTTCAGGTCTGCAAGCGCTAAATCCTTTAAAATAGCAGGTTATAAGAAAATTCCCGGAAATTCGCGGAATATTCGCGCTCGACGTTTCAATTTTAGTTTCAGTTTTTAGTTACATTAACAACGCCCGGAAAAAACCGTCGCGAGCGGAAGGGAGAGGTGGCTGAGAAGCGCAACCGTACGAAGGTACGGTGAGCATCGCAGGCCGCCTATACCAACGCGCAGCAGGTTTTGCCTGGCGTCTCAAGAGGATGAATAATGTCTATATCCAGCACCGAAGAGATCGTCGCTGAATTGCGCGCCGGCCGCATGGTGATACTGGTCGATGAAGAAGACCGGGAAAATGAAGGCGATCTGGTGCTTGCCGCCGATTTCGTGACGCCTGAAGCCATCAATTTCATGATTACGCATGCGCGTGGTCTGGTCTGCCTGACCCTGACGGAAGAGCGTTGCGACGAGCTGAACCTGTCGATGATGACCTCGCGCAACGGTACCGCCTACGGCACCAACTTTACCGTCTCCATCGAAGCGGCCGAAGGCGTAACGACAGGCATATCCGCCGCCGACCGCGCCAAGACCATCCAGGTGGCCGTGGCCAAGGGAACACAGCCCAGCGATATCGTCCAGCCTGGCCATATCTTCCCCTTGAAAGCGCAAAAGGGCGGCGTGCTGATGCGCGCAGGCCATACGGAAGCCGGTTGCGACCTGACGGCCATGGCCGGCCTGACGCCCGCGTCCGTGATTTGCGAAATCATGAAGGACGACGGCACCATGGCCCGCCTGCCGGACTTGCTGGTGTTCGCTGAGCAGCATGGCCTGAAAATCGGCACGATTGCCGACCTGATCCATTACCGCAGCCAGACGGAATCGCTGGTCGAACGCGTTGCCGAGCGTAAGCTGCATACGGCGCACGGTGAATTCCGCTTGATCGCGTTCCGCGACAAGCCCAGCGCGTCGGCCCACCTGGCCCTCGTGCATGGCGACCTGGCGCCCGGCCTGGAAGCGCTGGTGCGCGTGCACCAGCCTGTTTCCCTGCTGGACGTGCTGGAAAGCGAAGCGACTACTCACTCGTGGACGGTGGCCGCCTCGATGGCCGCCATCAAGCAGTCCGAACGGGGCGTGATGGTCTTGCTGAACTGCGGCGAAACGTCGGGCGAACTGTTTGCCCAGTTCGCCGCGCTCGATACGCCGCAAGCCAAGCCGAAAGGCCGCGCCGCCAGCATGGACTTGCGTAGCTACGGCATCGGCGCGCAAATCCTGCGCGACCTGGGCGTGAGCAAGATGCAATTGCTGGCCAGTCCACGCAAGATGCCGTCGATGGCCGGTTTCGACCTGGAAGTGACGGGTTTTCAGTGCCATCCAGGCCAGGACGCCTAAATAAATCTACTGCGCGTCGCGATTTGCGGCCTGCGATGCTCACTGTACTATTCGTACAGTTGCGCTTCTCGGCCACAACTCGCTGCCGCTCGCTACGATTTTGTCAGGCGTCGATGTGAGAGTAAACGATGGCGGCATGTGCGTGTCGCCCAGAACCACCAGATTAAAGAGGCATATGATGACCGTAGGAACATACGAAACCAATTTTGCCGGCGAAGGTTTGCGCGTCGGTATCGTCCAGGCACGATTCAATGAAATCGTCGGTGGTGGCTTGCTGTCGGCATGCCTGGAAGAGTTGAGCAAGCTGGGCGTGGCCGATGAAGATATCCTGCACGTGACCGTGCCGGGCGCCCTGGAAATCCCACTGATTCTGCAAAAAATGGCAGAAACCGAGCAATTCGACGCCCTGATCGCACTGGGCGCCGTGATTCGCGGTGAAACCTACCACTTCGAGCTGGTATCGAACG
The DNA here is from genome assembly GCF_051380905.1 of Janthinobacterium darwini. Taxonomy (NCBI): domain Bacteria; kingdom Pseudomonadati; phylum Pseudomonadota; class Betaproteobacteria; order Burkholderiales; family Oxalobacteraceae; genus Janthinobacterium; species Janthinobacterium darwini. Next base: position 3,255,340 of record NZ_JBNYXX010000001.1, on the reverse strand, counting down.
AATCGGGCGCAGGCATCACGCGCATCGGTCTCGATTACGGCATCCCCATCGCCAACGCAGTGTTGACGACCGAAAACGACGAGCAGGCGGAAGTGCGCATGCTGGTCAAGGGAGCCGAAGCGGCACGTGTGGCAGTGGAAATGGCCAATCTGGCGCAAGCGCTAGAAGAGTTGCAAGACACAGACGAGGATTAATCGTGCTTGCGCCGCGGCGTGCTGTCCAACAGCACGCCGCGGTATTCGTCACTATTTGCAGTACATACGTATTTAAGAACAGGTAACAATCATGACTGAGAAAAATTTGCTCGCCAATCCCAGCAAAAACCGCACGCCGCGTCACCGCGCGCGCGAGTTTGCGCTGCAGGGCTTGTACCAGTGGCTGCTGAACAATGAAGACGCGACCACCGTCGTGAACAATATTCGCGCCGCGCATGGCTTTGACAAGGCCGATGGCGATCACTTCACGGTGCTGCTGTATGGCGCCATCAAGGATTCGCTGGCGCTGCGCGACAGCATGGCACCCTTGATTGACCGCAATATCGCGGAACTGTCGCCCATCGAACACGGCATCCTGCTGATCGGCGCATTCGAGCTGAAGAACAACATGGAAATCCCGTACCGCGTCGTCATCAACGAAGCGGTCGAGCTGGCCAAGTCGTTTGGCGGTATCGACGGCCACAAGTATGTGAACGGCGTGCTGGACAAGCTGGCAGTGAAATTCCGCGAGGAAGAAGTCAACGCCAACAAGCGCAAGTAATATAGGTAGGGATCCAGCGGCGAAGGCCGCAATGGATGCAAAAAGGGCAGACTGAAAAGTCTGCCCTTTTTGCTGTCGGAGTGTTGCGCATTAACGCATCGGCGCCTCTTCAAACCGTAGCGAGCAAGCCCGATGTCGGGTTGAGTAACGCAGCTGTACTGGAGTACAGCGAGTAACGCCGACCCGAGAGCGGGCTGCGCAGTAGGTTGGAAGAGCGCGCTACTACAGGCCGGCGATCTCGTTGTGGGGCAGCACTTTGATGGTGATGCCGCTTTCCGCTGCCGGGGCCTTGGCTGGCGCTGGCGTGTTCGATGCCATCACCGGCGTCGTGGTCGGCACGCGCTGGCCGGCGGACACTTGCTTCAGGCGGCGGTATTCGGCCAGCACGCGCGAGCCGTAGCCCGAGTCGGTGGCGAAGTTGGCAGCGCCCACGTAGGTTTTCAAGCCCGCTTCGACGGAACCGCCGCGCGTGACGTAGTCTTTCAGGATCAGGGAGCCGACACGGATGTTGGCGACCGGGTTCAGAGCTGCTTGCACGCCGCCCATTTCCTGGAAGCGCTCATGGTGCACTTTCGACATGACTTGCATCAAGCCTTGCGCGCCCACGGGGCTTTCCGCGAACGGGTTCAAGCCCGATTCGATGGCCATCACGGCCAGGATCAGCAGCGGGTCCAGCTTGATTTCACGTGCTGTCAGGTAGGCCGTCGACACGAGCATATTGGTGGCGTCGTTGGCCACGCGGTAGCGCTTGGAGAGCCAGTTGGTGACCCATTGCTGCTGCTTTTGCGTGCCCAGCAAGGCTTTTTCTTCCTTGCTCAGCGGTGCCTCTTTGGCGGCGGCCGTTTGCACGGACGCAGGCGCTTCCATCAGTGCCGACAGAGCCGGCGCTTCGACAGCTTGCGCTTCTGCCATCGGCAGCGGGAACAGGCTGTGCGTCAGTTGCTTGCCCAGGTCGGGGCGGAACATCAGCAGGGCGATCAGTGCCAGGGCGGAAATGCCGAAGACTGTCAGTGTATGTTGCGCCGTGGTCAATACGCCACGGGCTGAAATGGCTTGTGCGCGGGCGCGCAAACGCGCCAACGCTGGCTGGCCAGCCACGGTTGAAGCAGGCAAGGCTGCTTCAGTGCTACGATGAGTCATAGAGTTCCCCGAAATGTCGCGTCAACAGGCAGTCCCTCCGCGGTTTCGCGGTGTTGTGGGTACTGCCAATGCCGTGCATCAGAAATATCATCGTTTCCGCCGCGTATGGATGCGTGCGAGAAACGCCGTCATTGCTTGCTTGAGCTGATCGGTCCCATGCTGGTATTGGATCAGTCGCAATACAACTTTTACCGGGGGTAAGGCAGACGCCTTTTGAAAACACTCCTTAAAATGTCATGTGGAGCCCCGACTCCGTGAATGAAAGAGAAACGCTAAAATCAAGCTCTGGGCCGGCGTGCTCTTTCAAGTTGGGCGAATTGTAGAAGCCGTTTTATATCAAGTCAATACTAACGAATCGATTCTTTATTACTTTTATGTCTTACTTTTTGTCTTGCATTGTGCCAAAAGCCAATAAAATCAATTACTTGGCATAGATCCTTCAGCAACGGCGTCCGACGTCAAAAAAAATTAAAAACACATGAAATATTCAGATTTGCGAGATTTTATTTCTCAACTGCAACAAATGGGTGAACTTAAGCCCATTTCGACCCCCATTTCACCGATTTTGGAGATGACCGAAGTATGCGACCGCACCTTGCGCGCAGGTGGGCCGGCCTTGCTGTTCAACAATCCCACGGGATACGACATGCCGGTGCTGGGCAATCTGTTCGGCACCACGCGTCGCGTGGCGCTGGGCATGGGGGCGGAAGATGTCAGCGAGTTGCGCAAGATCGGCCATGTGCTGGCGCGCCTGAAGGAACCGGAACCGCCGAAGGATTTCAAGGATTTGCTGGGCCTCGGCTCGCTGGTGAAATCCGTGTGGGACATGTCGCCGAAAGAGTTGCGCGGCGCCAAGTGCCAGGAAATCGTCTGGGAAGGCAATGACGTCGACCTGGCGCGCCTGCCCATCCAGCATTGCTGGCCCGGCGACATCGCCCCCCTGATCACCTGGGGCCTGGTCATCACCAAGGGGCCGAACAAGAAGCGGCAAAACCTGGGCATTTACCGCCAGCAAGTGCTGGGGCGCAATAAAGTCATCATGCGCTGGCTGGCCCATCGGGGCGGGGCGCTGGACTTCCGCGAGCATGCGATTCAAAGCAAGGGCAAGCCGTACCCGATCGCCGTGGCGCTCGGTGCCGATCCCGCTACTATATTAGGGGCCGTCACGCCGGTGCCGGACAGCCTGTCCGAATACCAGTTCGCCGGCTTGCTGCGTGGCAGCCGCACGGAGCTGGTGAAAGCCATCGGCAGCGAGCTGCGCGTGCCCGCGTCGGCCGAAATCGTGCTCGAAGGCCATATCTACCCGGACGAAAATCATCCGAGCGGCTATGAACACGCGCTGGAAGGGCCGTATGGCGACCACACGGGCTACTATAATGAGCAGGACAGTTTCCCCGTGTTTACCATCGACCGCATCACCATGCGCCGCGACCCGATCTATCACTCTACGTACACGGGCAAACCACCCGACGAGCCGGCCGTGCTTGGCCTGGCCCTGAACGAAGTGTTCGTGCCCCTGCTGCAAAAGCAGTTCAGCGAAATCACCGACTTTTACCTGCCGCCCGAAGGCTGTAGCTACCGCATGGCCGTGGTGCAGATCAAGAAGCAGTACGCGGGCCACGCCAAGCGCGTGATGTTCGGCGTGTGGAGCTTCCTGCGCCAGTTCATGTATACCAAGTTCATCGTGGTGGTCGACGAAGATGTGAATATCCGCGACTGGAAGGAAGTCATCTGGGCCATCACCACGCGCGTCGACCCCATCCGCGATACCACCCTGGTCGACAACACGCCCATCGATTACCTGGACTTCGCCTCGCCGGTCAGCGGCCTGGGCAGCAAGATGGGTATCGATGCGACGAATAAATGGCCGGGCGAAACCACGCGCGAGTGGGGCACGACGATAGCCATGACGCCGGAAGTGAAGGCCAAGGTGGATGGCATCTGGCAAGAGCTGGGTTTGTAGGTATTGGATAGGTCGGGGTAGGTCGGGTTAGCGCTTGCGCGTAACCCGACGTTGCTTGCATGTTCACGATCTGCATACTCGGCAGTGTCGGCTTACGGCCTGCGGCCTAAGCCGACCTACGCAGCATTGACACGGCAATTTCCCAATCCTGCGCAGACCGGTTATAATTGTCCCTGGCGGGCCCCTGCGCATCGTGGCATGGCTAACCTGGTCAGGTCGGGAACGAAGCAGCCACGGCTATTAACCATGAGTGCCGCAGATCAGGCTCGCCTCCTTCGGGATTGTTTTATCGGGATCGTCAATCAAGCTGCCATGGGCAGCTTTTTTGCTTTTACGGCCACATTTTCCCGTGGCGCCGCAGCATTGCCGGGCTTGCCGTGTTTTCCATATTTCCACCTGGCCATGTTATACAATTGCTGCTTTGCCGCGTTTGCCAAGTCTTGCTTGAACTTGACCTGGCCCGGCCATGAGGCTTGCGCCCGTCGCGCAGGATCACCCGCAAAATCGCATGGTAAAATCTCAGCATGTCCTATCAAGTCCTCGCCCGTAAATACCGCCCCAAGAATTTCGAGACGCTCGTCGGCCAGGAGCACGTCGTGCGCGCGCTTACGCATGCCTTGCACAGCGGCCGATTGCATCACGCCTATCTGTTCACGGGCACGCGCGGCGTCGGCAAGACGACCCTGTCGCGCATCCTGGCCAAATCGCTCAATTGCATCGGCCCCGATGGCACGGGCGGCATCACGGCCCAGCCTTGCGGCGTGTGTGTAGCGTGCACGGCAATCGATGCGGGACGCTTTGTCGACTATATAGAGATGGATGCGGCATCGAACCGCGGCGTCGATGAAATGGCGCAGCTGCTGGAACAGGCGGTGTATGCCCCAAGCAATGCGCGCTTCAAGGTCTATATGATCGATGAGGTGCACATGTTGACGAACCACGCGTTCAATTCCATGCTGAAGACGCTGGAAGAGCCGCCCGAGCACGTCAAGTTCATCCTGGCCACGACGGACCCGCAGAAGATTCCCGTGACCGTGCTGTCGCGCTGCCTGCAGTTCAACCTCAAGCAGATGCCGCCCGGCCACATCATCAGCCACCTGGACAATATCCTGGGACAGGAAGGCATCGCCTTCGAACAGCCGGCCTTGCGCCTGCTGGCCCAGGGCGCCCACGGTTCCATGCGCGATGCGCTCTCCTTGACGGACCAGGCCATCGCGTACGCGGCCGGTGCAGTCACCCTCGATGCAGTGCAAGGCATGCTGGGTGCGCTCGACCAATCCTATCTGGTGCGCCTGCTCGATGCGCTGGCGCAGCAGGACGGTGCCGATCTGCTGGCTGTGGCCGACGAGATGGCCTCGCGCAGCCTGTCCTACAACGGCGCCCTGCAGGATTTGGGCACCTTGCTGCACCGCATTGCGCTGGCGCAAACCGTGCCGGCCGCCTTGCCGCAGGATTTGCCCGAATACGCGGACATTGTCCGTTTGGCTGGTGCGTTTGACGCAGAAGAAGTGCAGCTGTTTTACCAGATCGCCGTGCATGGCCGCAATGAGCTGGGCTTGGCGCCCGACGAATACGCGGGCTTTACCATGACCTTGCTGCGCATGCTGGCCTTTCGGCCCGGCATAGGCGGCGCCGATGGCGTGCCGGCCGCCGCGCCAGCATCAGCTTCGGGTAACCGTCCCGGCTTTGTCGCCGCCGCGCGCGCCGCAGCAGGTTCGGCTCCCGCCGCCCGCGCCGCCACGAACAGCGTGGCCAGCCATGCAGCCGTGACACCGCCTGCCGTCGTTGCCGCCACTGCCGCCAGCATGGCCCGCAGCGAAGCGCCGCCGCCACGCGTGGCTGCTCCTGCGCCGGCACCGGCACCCGTTTCCGCCCCGGCGCCAGCACCGGCCGCGCCTCCGCCAGCCGCTCCGGCTGCGGCTGCGCCGGCCGCATCGGGCGCCCCTATCAGTTCCGCCCGCGCCGCCATCAATGCCGCGCTGGAAGCGGCCCGTGCCGCCTCGAAAGGCCGTCCGGGCAGTGCGCCGTCGGCGCCATCGTCGGCGCCCAAGCCAACCGCACCGGCACCGGCCGCTGCCGTAGCCACGCCAGCCCCAACCGCGCCCGTCCAGGCAGCGCCGCCACCGCCCGCCGCCGCGAAAGCGCCGGCGCCATGGGAAGATGCGCCGCCCGTGGCCGTCATGGAAGCGCCCACACTCGTGCAGCCGGCACGCCAGGCGCCGCCGCCACAGCAGGCGCCGGCCGACGACGACTTGCCGCCGTGGGTCACCGAATTTTCCGACGATAGCGCCTCGGCTGCCGTGTCGGCGCCAGCCGCGCAAAGTGCCGAGCAGCCTGCTGTCGTCATGCCACAGCGTGCCGCCAAGCAAGCCGCGCCCAGCGGGCCGTATGTGATTACGCCCGTGCCGGATCTGGACTGGGATGGCAACTGGCCGGCCGTCGCCGCCGTGCTGCCCTTGCGTGGCGTGGCCCAACAACTGGCCGTGCAGGCCGAGCTGATCGAATGCCTGCACGACGGCCACAGCACCACGTTCCGCCTGCGCGTGCCCATCGACACGTGGCGCAGCCCCGCCAACGTGGAAAAGCTGGCTGCCGCGCTGACCGAACGCTTTGGCCGCAAGGTCAATGTCGACACGGAACTGGGCGCCGTCTGGTACACGGCCAGCGCGGAGGCGCAGGCTCACCGCGAGGCGTGTCAGCTGCAAGCGGAAGAAACCATCGCAAGCGATCCCTTTGTGCTCGACATGAAGCGTGCATTCGACGCTTTTGTCGTGCCGGGCACGATTACCCCTGCACCGGCCGGCTCCGCCGCGCCGACCCTGCATTGATGATTAACACACTCACAAACTGAATTGAACGGAGCATTCTCATGATGAAAAATCAACTGGCTGGCCTGATGAAGCAGGCGCAAGCAATGCAAGACAACATGAAAAAGGCCCAGGAACAACTGGCGCTGGTGGAAGTGGAAGGCCAGTCCGGCGCCGGTCTGGTGAAGATCGTCATGACGTGCAAGAACGACGTCAAGCGCGTCTCTATCGACCCATCCTTGCTGGCCGACGACAAGGACATGCTGGAAGACCTGGTGGCAGCCGCCTTCAACGACGCCGTGCGCAAGGCGGAAGCGACGTCTGCGGAAAAAATGTCAGGCTTGACCGGCGGCATGAACTTGCCAGCCGGCTTCAAAATGCCATTCTGATGCCATACCGCATGCGCTCGATCTGTGGCACGGGGCAGGGTTGATCCATGTCCAAGTCGCTTGAATTTTTGACCGAGGCGCTGCGGCGCCTGCCCGGCGTCGGCCCCAAGTCGGCGCAGCGGATGGCGTTTCATTTGTTGCAGCACGATAGGGAGGGCGCGGCCATGCTGTCGCGCGCCCTGTTCCAGGCCGTCGATGCCGTGCATCACTGCGGCCTGTGCAATACATTTACCGAACACGAAGTGTGCGAGACCTGTCTCGACGAAGAGCGCGACAAGCGCTTGCTGTGCGTGGTGGAAACGCCCGCCGACCAGCTGATGATCGAGCAAACGCTGACCTACAAGGGCCTGTATTTCGTGCTCATGGGGAGATTATCTCCGCTGGACGGCATCGGGCCGAAAGATATCCACCTCGAAAAACTGCTGAGCCGTGCCAACGATGGCGTGGTCGGTGAAGTGGTGCTGGCCACCAATTTCACCAATGAAGGCGAAGCGACGGCCCATTACATCAGCGAAATGCTGAAGGCGCGGGGCTTGCGCGTGAGCCGTCTGGCCCGCGGCGTGCCCGTGGGCGGCGAACTGGAGTACGTCGACGCGGGCACGATTGCCCGCGCGATGCTCGACCGCAGGGCAACCTAAATCATGCAAGAGAAAACGTCGGCTGGTCCTTTGGCGGGTATCAAAGTCCTGGAACTGGGCACCCTGATCGCGGGGCCGTTCTGTGCCCGCATGCTGGCCGAATTCGGCGCCGACGTGATCAAGATCGAGTCGCCCGATGGTGGCGATCCCATCCGTACCTGGCGCGTGCTGAAGGATGGCACCTCGCTGTGGTGGTCGGTGCAGGCGCGCAACAAGAAAAGTCTGACCTTGAACCTGAAAGCGCCGGAAGGCCGCGCCATCGCGCGCCAGCTGGCCCTGGAGGCGGACATCATCATCGAGAATTACCGCCCCGGCGTGCTGGAAAAGTGGGACCTCGGCTATGAGCAGCTCAAGCAGATCAAACCCTCCCTCATCATGGTGCGCCTGTCCGGCTTTGGGCAGACGGGGCCGATGAAGGACTTGCCCGGCTTCGGCGCCATCGGCGAATCCATGGGCGGCTTGCGCTATGTGTCCGGCTTTGCCGACCGCCCGCCCGTGCGGGTCGGCGTATCCATCGGCGACTCCGTGGCGGCCCTGCATGGCGTGATCGGCGCCATGATGGCCCTGCGTCACCGCGACGTGACGGGTGGTGCGGTTGCCGGCGAAGGGCAGATGGTCGACGTGGCCCTGTACGAATCCGTGTTCAACTTGATGGAATCGCTGGTGCCCGAATACGACCAGGCCGGCGTGGTGCGCGAGCGCACGGGCGGTTCGCTGCCCGGCATCGTACCCTCGAATACCTACACGACGGGTGACGGCGAAAACATCGTGATTGCCGGCAATGGCGATGCCATCTTCAAGCGGCTGATGCTGGCCATGGGCCGCATCGACATGGCGGGCGACCCGCAGCTGGCGCGCAACGATGGCCGCGTGGCGCGCACGCAGGAAATCGACGATGCCATCGGCGCCTGGTGCGCCACGCACACGATAGACAGCGCGCTGGCCGTACTGAAGGCGGCCGACGTGCCGTCCGGCAAAATTTACTCCGTGCGCGACATGATGAGCGATCCGCAATTTCTCGCCCGTAATATGTTCGAGCAGCACCATTTCGCCGACGGCACGCCCGTCAAATTGCCCGCCATCAGCCCGAAACTGTCCGCCACGCCGGGCAAGACCCAGTGGCTGGGACCGACCCTGGGCCAGCACAACGATGAAGTGCTGGCGTCGCTCGGCTATGACGCTGCCGCCATCGCGCGGCTCAAGGCCGATGGGGTGGTGTAATTCGTTATTAACCCACACAACTAAAGCTGGGGTCAGACTCGGCGGGTCTGACCCCGGAATTTGCTTCCTGACTTATTTGATACCGATCATGCCTCCATTGTTCCGTACCGCGCTTGCCCTGGCGTCCGCCGCCATCCTTCTCTCCGCCTGTGCCAGCTTCCCGCATGACGCGCCGATTGCCGGCCTGCGCCTGATCGGCGAACAGCGCATCGCCTTGAAACAGGCATTCCAGGGCACCACCGTGGGCGGCTTGTCCGGCATCGACTATGATGCGGCCAATAATAGCTGGGTGATGGAAAGCGATGACCGCTCGGAAATCAATCCGGCGCGCTTCTACCGCGCCACCCTGGCCTACGACAGCAAGGCGTTTAGGGGCGTGACGCTGAGCAGCGTGCATTTCTTCACGCAGCCCGACGGCAGCCGCTATCCGAATCTGGCGCATGCCAAGCTCGACAGTGGCGACCAGGTGCCCGATATCGAAACCATCCGCGTCGATCCGCAGGACGGCAGCCTGTGGTACGGCAGCGAAGGAAACCGCAAGGTGGGCTTGCACCCGTTCGTGCGCCACGCCGATAGCGGTGGCCACTACCTGGCAACCTTGCCCACGCCCGCCATGTTCAATGTCTCGAAGGACGAGGTGGGTTCGCGCAACAACATGAGCTTCGAGGCACTGTCGTTCTCGTCGGATGGCAAGAGCCTGTGGCTGGGCATGGAAGCGGCCCTGTACCAGGATGGCCCGCTGGCCACGCCCGGCAACGGTTCCGTCGTGCGCATCACGCGCCTGGACCGCGCCGGCAAGGTGCTGCACCAGTATGCGTATGCTATCGAACCGGTGGCTTCGCGGCCCGCGCCGGGGCGCGAAGCGGACAATGGCGTGTCGGAAATCCTCGCCGTGAACGACCACCAGGTGCTGGTAGTGGAGCGGGCCGGCGTGGAAAACGCGGACGGCATCTATACGAATCACGTGCGCGTCTACGCGATGGAAACGGATGGCGCCACCGATATCCAGGCCATCCCGGCCCTGGCGGGCGCGGCCTATGTGCCGGCGCGCAAGCGCTTGCTGCTGGACCTGGAAAAGATCGGCCTTGAAAGAGTTGACAATATCGAAGGCATCAGTTGGGGCCCGCGCCTGGAAAACGGCCGCCGCAGCCTGGTAATGATTTCCGACGATAATTTCAACGCCCAGCAAGTCACGCAAATCCTTGCTTTCGAAGTGCTCTAGATTGCAGGCTGGCCAGCGGACCCTTCTGTCTGGCCAGCATGGCCGTGATCGTGTCGTGCGGCGAGGGATGGCCCAGGAAATAGCCTTGCGCCATGTCGCAGCCGTATTTTTCCAGCATCAGCAGCTGCTCGTCCGTCTCCACGCCTTCGGCCACCACCACCATCTTCAAACCGTGCGCCATGGCGATGATGGCGCGCGTGATGGCCGCGTTTTCCGTATCCTGCGGCAAGCCGGCGATAAAACTCTTGTCGATTTTCAAGGCCCGCACGTCGAAGCGTTTCAGGTAATTCATCGACGAGTAGCCCGTGCCGAAGTCGTCGATGGACAGGTACACGCCGATGCCGCGCAACTGCTCCAGGGTCACCATGGTGGCGCGCGCATCGTCCATCAAGGTTCCTTCCGTCAACTCCAGCTCCAGCAGGCGCGCGTCGAGGCCCGTGTCGGCCAGGGCCGAGAGCACGATCTGCATCAGGTTTTCATCCTTGAATTGTTTGGCCGACAGGTTCACGGCCATGCGGATGGCGCGTCCGCCATCGCTTTGCCAGGCCTTGGCCTGGTTGCACGCCGTGCGCAGCACCCATTCGCCGATGGGCACGATCAATCCCGTCTCTTCGGCCAGCGGGATGAATTCCGTGGGCGAAATGATGCCCCGCTCCGGGTGGCGCCACCGGACCAGCGCTTCCACGCCCACGATCTGTGTGCTCGGTACGTCTATCTGCGGCTGGTACAACAAGTACAGCTCGTTGTTCTGCAAGGCCTTGCGCAGCCCCACTTCCATCTTCACATGGCTCATGATTTCCATCGTCAGCGAAGAGCTGTACAGCTTGGCGTTGTTCTTGCCGCAGTTCTTCGCGTGGTACATGGCCGTGTCCGCAAATTTGAGCAGCGAGTTGCAGTCCTCGCCATCTTCCGGATACAGCGAGATGCCGATGCTGGCCGTGACGAAAATCTCGTGCCCCTCGATCATGAAGGGCCGCCGCATGGCTTCCTTCACCCTGTGCGCCACGTTCAGCGCGTCTTCCACCCGCTCCAGGTCGGGAATTAATATCGTGAATTCATCGCCGCCGAGACGCGCCAGGTTGCTGCCGCCGAAGGTGGCCTCACACTCGTGTTCGGTGCGCAGCACCAGGTCGCTGGGGCGGATGGTTTCGCGCAGGCGCTCGGACACCACCTTGAGCAGGTGGTCGCCCACGTCGTGGCCCAGGGTGTCGTTGATGCGCTTGAAGGCATCGAGGTCCATGAACAGCACGGCGAATTTCTTGTCGTGCTCTTTCGAGCGCACCAGTTCGCGTTCCAGTGTTTCCAGAAAGGCTTGCCGGTTGGGGATGCCTGTCAGGCTGTCGCAATAGGCGAGGCGGCGGATCTGTTCTTCCGTGCGCTTGCGCTCGCTGATGTCGCGCACCAGGCCCAGCACTTCGTCGGCCCCCGTCGCCACCAGGCGCGCCTCGAAGTGACGCGTGCTGTTTTCGTGGGTGAGCGTGTAGTCGACCGAGCCGATGTGCTGCGTGGCCAGCACGGCGTGCGCCTTGTCCAGCAGGCGCGCGGCGATTTCGGGCGGCAGCACGTCGCGGATATGGCTGCCCACGCAGTCGCTGAGGGAAAAGCCGGCGCTGGCGTCGTGGCCCTGTTCGTAGTCGAGATAAAAGCCTTCGCGGTTCAGGCGAAAGAAGGTGTCGGGGATGGCGGCCAGCACGGCGCGGTTGTGCGCGTCGGCAATGCGCAGGCGGGCGATGGCGTCGCTGGCGCGCAGCACGTACAGTGCGCGATGGCCCAGGATGGGCCAGTTGATGGGCTTGGAAATGAAATCCGTGGCGCCCACTTCGTAGGCACGCGTGACCGCATCCAGCTCGTCGTCGCCCGTGACCATGATGATGGGCACGGTACCGCCCACTTCCTGGAGGCGGATTTCGCGGCATACGGCAAAGCCGTCCAGGGCCGGCATGTCGACGTCGAGCATGACCAGGTCCGGCCCGCTGTGCTTGTAGCTGGCCAGCGCCTGCACGCCGTCTTCGGCCTCGATCACGTCCAGGCCCACCTGCGTGAGCATTTGCCGCATCAGCATGCGCATCACGGGATCGTCGTCTGCAACCAGCACCAGGCCGCGTGGGGAAGGGAGGGGCGCTGTCATGTCAGTGTTCCTTCACGAGGATGGCGCTCAGCGATTCGCGTACGGCCAGGAAGGCTTGCTGCATCTGCAGCAGCAGGATAGTCGCACCGTCGGTACTGCCAGCGCGGCCCAGTTTTTCCATCTCCTTGCATAGCTGCGCCAGGCGATCGGCGCCCACGTTGGCGCTGCCCGACTTGAGGCTGTGGGCCACCTTGCGCAGCGCATCCGCATCCGCGCCGGCAATCGCTACGCGCATGGCGCTCAATTGGCGCGGCGTCTCGCTGGTAAAAGCGAGGATGACCCGCTCGAGCAACGCATCGCCATCGGCGCGCGACAGGGTGCGGATGTTTTCCAGCGCCTGCCGGTTCAGCGGCGGGCACGCTGGCGGGGCGGCGGCCAAAGGCGGCGCCACCTCCGGCGATGTCTGCGGCTCCGGCTCAGGCGCCACACTGTGATGCACGGTGGCCGCGCGCGGCAGGGTGATCCAGCGCGCAATCGTGTGGCCCAGGTCTTGCTGCGTAAACGGCTTGCTCAGGTAATCGTCCATGCCGGCCGCCAGGCATGCTTCGCGGTCGCCCTGCAACGCATTGGCCGTGATGGCGACGATCGGCAGCACGCGCGCGTGGCCGCACTGCTGTTCATGGCGGCGGATTTCCGCCGTGGCGGCAAAGCCATCCATCACGGGCATCTGGCAATCCATCAGTATCAAATCGAAATCCTCGGCCTGCGCCGCCTGCAAAGCCTCTTCGCCGTTGCCCGCACACACCACGTCCAGGCCCAGGCTGTCGAGCATGGCCAGCGCCACTTCCACGTTAACGCGATTGTCCTCGGCCAGCAGCACGCGGCGGCGCTGGCGCCGGCCCACCTGGCGGGCCGTGTATGGCGGATGGATGCGCATGCCCTCGCTGGCGCGCGGCGGCGTGACGATGCAATCGAACAGGTCGCATTCGCGGGCCGGCTTGATCAGCTGGAAGGCCACGCCCGCCTCGCGCCGCTGCACGGGATCGGCCGCCGCCTGCTCCGTGCTCAGCAGCAGAAGCTTCAGGTCGGCCAGCAGCGGCTCGCTCTTGATGTTGGCCGCCAGGGCCAGGCCGCTGGTGCGCGGCAATTCCATGTCGAGCAGGGCCACGGCATACGGGGTGCCCGCCTGCGCGGCCGCGCGCAGCTTGGCCAGGCAATCGCTGGCCGTGCCGGCGCTGTCGCTGACGATGTGCCAGCTGGCCAGCTGCCGTTCCAGCACGGCACGCGTGGCGGGTGTGTGGTCGACGATCAAGGCGCGTAACCCTCGTGTGGTTTTCAGGTTGAAGGACGGGTCGTCGCTGTCGACCCGTCGCTTATCGAAATTTACTTCGAACCAGAAGATCGATCCTTGCGTTAAAGCATTATCAACGCCGATAGTGCCGCCCATCAGTTCCACCAGCTGTTTCGAGATCGTCAGTCCCAGGCCCGTGCCGCCGTGCTTGCGCGTGGTCGAGCCGTCCGCCTGCGAGAATGATTCGAAGATGCGCGTCTGTGCCTCGTTTGACACGCCGATGCCCGTGTCGTGCACCTCGAAGCGCAAGCCCACGCTGGCCGCATCTTCGCTGCACACTGCCACTGTCACGGTGACCTTGCCCGTTTCCGTGAACTTGATGGCGTTGCCCAGCAGGTTGACGATGATCTGGCGCAAACGGTTGGGGTCGCCGCAAATGGCAATGGGAATGTCAAACGCGATATCGAATTCCAGGCTGATATTTTTCGCTTCCGCCTGCGGCGCGAACACGTGCTCTATATCGTCGAGCAATTCGCGGAAATTGAAGCGGATGTATTCCACGCTCAGCTTGCCCGCCTCGATCTTGGAGAAGTCGAGGATATCGTTGATGATCACCAACAAATTCTGCCCCGAGCGCTGCACCATGCTCGTGTAGTGGCGCTGCTGCGGGCTCAAAGGGCTGGCCAGCAGCAGTTCCGTCATGCCCAGCACACCATTCATGGGCGTGCGGATTTCATGGCTCATGGTGGCGAGGAAGGCACTTTTTGCCTGGCTGGCTGCCTCGGCTGCATCCTTGGCCTTTTCCAGCTGCGCCGTCCGCACGCCCACCTGGCGCTCGAGCTGGTCGCGGTAATTGGCCAGGGTGCTGTCGCGGCTGTCGATCTGCGCCAGCATGTCGTTGAAACTGTCGATCAGCACGCCCAGCTCGTCGCTGCGGTGGTGCGCGATGCGGTGGCTGTAGGTCTGGCTGCGGGACACTTTTTGCGCGGTATCGATCAGTTTGGTGATCGGCTCGGCGATCACGCTTTTGAAACGCCGCGCCAGGAAGACGGCGATCAGGAAGGACAGTACGGTAGCGCCGCCGATGGCGCCCACGTGGCGGCCGATGTTGCGCCACATGTGGTTCAGGTCTGCTTCGATCAGTACGGCGCCGACGATCTGCTGCGGCGCGCCCGGCCGGTAGACGGGACGGTACAAGCGCATGGTGGGCGCCAGGGGCGTGCCCGCTCCTTGCGTGACGGGCTGCACGGCCATGTCGGCCAGCAAGGCCGGGTCCATGTCTTCCGGCGTCGCCAGGCCCGCCAGCTCCTTGTCGTGCTGCGGCGCGCGGTACAGGGCGAACAGGCGTCCGCCCCGGTCGAACAGGGCCGCCTGGGAGATCTCGTCGCGCGCCGCCAGCGCCGCCAGCATCTGTTCCGCCTGCGGCTGTGCCGATTTTCCCACCATCAATGGCGCCGCGCTGGCCGCACCGATCACCCCCGCCATGGACAGCAGTTGCTTGCCTTCATCGTTCTTGTGGCTGAGCACGGACGTCAGGGCTAACGCCACGAACACCAGCAGCAGCGCGCAGCCCGACGACAGCACGGAGATCATGGTCAGCTTCTGGCTGATGCTGGAGCGGTGGAAATTGAACATGGTGGCGGCGCTTCCCCGGTCGGCCCCTTGACTGTTTTTTAATTCCTATTGGAAAAATATAGACGCGAAGACACACCCTGATGTTGATATGGGTCTAAGGGAGGAGAGGGGAGGGGAACTTATACGAGATGAAACAAATAGGGCGGTTCCGCAAGACCGCCCTCAAATTATTGCTGAGCAACAACACCTGGCCCAGTCTTAGCGAGCGGAAGGCAGAGGTGGCCGAGAAGCGCAACCGTACTGAAGTACGGTGAGCATCGCAAGCCGCCTATGCCGACGCGCAGCAGGCTGGGTCAGGTGTCACCACAACTAGCAACAGCCGCCGCGCTTGCCGGCTCCGCCGTAGCGGGCTTCCTGGCGTTCGCGGAAGAACTCTTCATACGTCATCATCGGCTCGCCGGGATGGGTCACTTCCCGGTGCGCCACGTAGGTGTCGTACTCGGGCAAGCCGCACATCAGCCGCATGCTTTGCCCCAGATACCGTCCAGCCTTGATGATTTCATCGATCATCATTGCACCGTGGGCATGGCCTGGAACGGCGTTTCCTTGGTGCTCGGACGGCTGTCGGCGCGCGCCTTCATGATGGTGCGGATGCCGAAGAACAGCACGCTGATCACGACGATGACGAAGAAGGCGGCCAGGCCGGCGTCCAGGTAATCGTTGAAGATGATCTGCTGCATCTGCGCTACCGACTTGGCCGGCGCCAGCAGGGTGCCTTCATCCAATGCCGCCGAATACTTCTTCGCGTGCGCCAGGAAGCCGACGCGCGGATTGGCATCGAAGATCTTTTGCCAGCCGGCCGTCAGGGTGCACAGCAGCAGCCAGATGGTCGGCGTGATGGTGACCCATGCGTACTGGCCCTTCTTCATCTTGAACAGCACGCAGGTGCCGAGGATCAGCGCTATCGCCGCCAGCATCTGGTTGGCGATGCCGAACAGTGGCCACAGGGTATTGATGCCGCCCAATGGATCGACCACGCCCTGGTACAGGAAGTAGCCCCATGCCGCCACGCACAGGCCCGTAGCCAGCAGGTTGGCGATGACGTTTTCCGTCTGTTTCAAGCTTGGCACGAAGCTGCCCAGCAAGTCTTGCAGCATGAAGCGGCCCGCACGCGTACCCGCATCGACGGCCGTCAGGATGAACAGCGCTTCGAACAGGATCGCGAAGTGGTACCAGAAGGCCATCATGGCCTTGCCGCCGATGGCGCCGGAAAGAATCTGCGCCATGCCGACCGCCAGGGTCGGTGCGCCGCCAGCGCGCGAAATGATGCTGTGCTCGCCCACGTCCTTGGCCGTCTGCGTCAGCATTTCCGGTGTCACATAGAAGCCCCATTGCGAGATCGCCTGTGCGGCGGACTCTGCCGTAGTGCCGATCAGGGCGGCCGGGCTGTTCATGGCGAAATAGATGCCCGGCTCGATGGTCGAGGCGGCCACCAGGGCCATGATGGCAACAAACGATTCCATCAGCATGGCGCCATAGCCGATGAAGCGGGCATGGCTTTCGTTTTCAATCATTTTCGGCGTAGTGCCCGAGGAAATCAGCGCGTGGAAGCCGGAGACGGCGCCGCAGGCGATGGTAATGAACAGGAAGGGGAACAGATTGCCCGACCAGACGGGGCCGGAGCCGTCGATGAACTTGGTCATGGCCGGCATTTTCAGGTAAGGCGCGACGACGATGATGCCGATGGCCAGGCCCAGGATGGTGCCGATTTTCAGGAAAGTCGACAGGTAGTCGCGCGGCGCCAGCAGCAGCCACACGGGCAGCACGGAAGCGATGAAGCCGTAGCCGATTAGCATCCACGTCAGTTCCGTGCCGGTAAACGTGAACATCGGGCCGAGAACGGCGTGTTCCTGCACGTACTGGCCGCCGATGATGGCCAGCATCAGCAGCACAAAACCGATGATGGAAATTTCGCCGATGCGGCCCACGCGGATGAAGCGTGAATACACGCCCATGAACAGGGCGATGGGGATGGTCGCCATGACGGTGAAGCTGCCCCATGGGGAGCCCGTCAGCGCCTTGACCACGATCAATGCCAGCACGGCCAGAATGATGACCATGATCATGAAGCAGCCCAGCAAAGCGATCATGCCAGGAATTTCGCCCAGTTCAGCCTTGATCAGGTCGCCCAGGGAGCGGCCGTCGCGGCGCATGGAAATGAACAGCACGATGAAATCCTGCACGGCGCCGGCAAACACGACGCCCGCCAAAATCCACAGCATGCCGGGCAAATAGCCCATTTGCGCAGCCAGCACGGGGCCGACCAGGGGGCCGGCGCCGGCAATCGCCGCGAAATGGTGGCCGAACAGCACATATTTATTCGTCGGCACGTGGTCCAGGCCATCATTGTGCTTGAAGGCGGGCGTCATGCGGCGCGCATCCAGTCCCAGTACCTTGTCGGCGATGAACAGGCTGTAGAAACGGTAGGCGATCAGGTAGACGCAGACGGCGGCGATGACGATCCAGATCGCGCTGATCGGTTCGCCACGTTGCAGGGCGACGACGCCCAGGGACCCGGCGCCGGCCAGCGCAAGCGCTGCCCAGCCGAGCTGTTTGAAAATGCGGTTCATGCTTCCTCCAGAGATTTGACGGGCGCTATGCCGTGCGATGATGGTGTTTTGCTCCTGGTCGTCGCCAGTTTGATGTTACTTTTGGTGTATTTGCAGCTTATGGCGAGTATTCAGGAATCGTATAATTGCCGCAAGCGCACGACTACGCAGTAACGCTCAGTATTACTACGCAGGGCGAATGCCACGCCGCGACGTAAAATCACGCATTCCCACCAGCATCGACGCCGCCGGAGCGCCAGGCCATGAAACTCAGACAGAAAGTCATCTTCCTGGCTATCACGCCGCTCATTCTTGCCCTGTGCGCCATCGCGTTTGCCGTGCGGCACCAGGCCATCACCCTGGCAGAGCAGCAGCGCGCCACCATCCAGCAAGCCTACCTGGCCAGCAAGGAAGCCGAACTCAAGCATTACGTGACCCTGGCCAGCCATTCCATCGCGTCCCTGTACCAGTCGGGGCGCAAGGATGCCGCCACGCAAGAGGAAGCCAAGCGCATCCTGTCCGCCCTCAGCTATGGCGACGATGGCTATTTCTTCATCTATGATTTGCAGGGCAAGTCGCTGATGCACCCGCGCCAGCCCGAACTGGTGGGGCAGAATCTGTGGCAATTGCGCGACGCGGACGGCAATCTGACCATCCAGCGCCTGATGCAGCGGGCGAAGAGCGGCGGCGGCTTCGAGCGCTACAACTGGATCAAGCCGTCGACGAACAAGTCCGCACCCAAGCTCGGCTATGTGATCTTGATGCCGGAATGGGGATGGATGATGGGTACCGGCATTTACATGGATGACGTGGACCAGGCGCTGGCCAAGGTCGACGCCCAGCAGTCGCGCAATATCCGCTCGACCATGGAATTGATCGCCGCCATCGCCATCCTCGGCTCCCTGCTGGTGGCCGCCTGCGGCCTGGTGCTGAATTTGCGCGAATTGAGGGTGGCCGACGCCAAGCTGAAAGTGCTGGCGCAGCGGGTGGTCGAATCGCAGGAGGAGGAACGGGCGCGGCTGTCGCGCGACTTGCATGACGGCATCAGCCAGTGGCTCGTTTCCATCAAGCTGCAGATCGAGGCGGGCATCGCGCGCCTGGCCGGCAATGCCGAGCAGAAAGAAAAGGCGCCCGTCACCTTCGAGCGGGCCGCCGAGCAACTGAACAAGGTGCTGGGCGAGGTGCGGCGCATTTCGCACAACCTGCGCCCCGCCATTCTCGACGACCTGGGCCTGGCCGCCGCGCTCGACCACCTGGTGCATGAATTTAACGACAGCAGCAGCGCGCAAGCCAGTTTCACGGCCAGTCCGGCGGCGGCGGGCGAGGGCTTGACCGACATGGTCAATACCGTGTTGTTCCGTATCGCCCAGGAAGCGCTGACCAATTGCGAGCGCCATGCCCACGCCAGCGGCGTGGAAGTGAGCCTGCACGAGGCGGGCAAGGCGGTGGAGTTGCGCATCCAGGATAATGGCGGCGGCTTCGACTTTGACGGCATCGCCCTGCATCCGCAGCGCGGCATCGGCCTGCGCAACATGACGGAACGCATGGAAGCCATCGGCGGCAGCCTGCACATCACTTCCTCGCCGGCCGGCACCCTGGTGCTGGCGCGGCTCGCCCTTCCACCCACACATTAATTAATAGATTCCGAGACATGACCGAGACGATCAACATCCTGCTGGTGGACGACCATCCCCTCGTACGCGACGGCTTGCGCGCGCGCCTGGAGGCGGTGGCGCATTTCGACGTGGTGGCCGAGGCGGGCGGCGCCGACGAAGCGCTGGCCCAGGCGCGCCTCCACCAGGTGGACCTCGTGTTGATGGATATCAATATGCGTGGCATCAACGGCATCGAAGCGACGGCGCTGTTCAAGCAGGCGTTTCCGCAGATTGCCGTGCTGATCCTGTCCATGCACGACAAGCTCGAATATGTGTCGCAAGCCATCGCCGCCGGTGCGCGCGGCTATGTGCTTAAAGATGCCCCAGGGAAAGATATCGTCTTTGCCATCGAGACGGTGATGTCCGGCGGCATTTATTACAGCGCGGCCCTGGCGCGGCAACTGTCGCGCCCGCAAGTGCACGATTCCTTCCTCACCACGCGCGAACAGCAAGTGCTGCAGCACATCGCGGCGGGCCAGTCGAACAAGCAGATCGCCCGCGACCTGGACCTGAGTGTGCGCACGGTGGAGACGCACCGGCTGAACATCAAGCGCAAGCTGGGCATCGAAGGGCAGGCTGAATTGATCAAATATGCGGTCGAGCACGCGCATGGCGGCAGCAACTGACGAGGCGCACGCCGCGCCGTGCTTTATCAAACCCGCATGACAGGCGGGTCTCGCGGGGGAATGTTCTTTTTGAACATTTATTGCCAAAATTAAACTGTTTCGCGGGTGAGATTCGGATAGAATGATTCTCGCTGTCGAGGGCATCCCTGTCGGGCCAGGGTTGCCAATGCTGGTCAGTTTATTTACTATGGCGCCCTACCCACACTGAGATACCGATGTCAGCGTCTGAATCAAACCTGTTTCCGTTGGTGGGATTACAAGCAGTGGCCAATGCTCATAATGAGTGGGTCGCTGTCACCCTGCATGTACCGCAGGCATCGACGGCGCCGCTGCTGGCGGCGCTGGCCGCTGCCGATGCGTATGCGTTTCTGGCACCGCTCGACTGCATCATTCCCCTGGCCGACCCGCATGGCGTGGACGAGGCCGTGCTGGCGCAACTGGCGCCACAACGCACCATCTTCCGTTTGCCGGCCCAGCTTGCCGGCGACAAGCAGATCCAGAAAAAATGCCAGCAATGGCGCGACGCCGGCTACCGCATCCTTCTCGATGGCGCCGATGCCGGTCCCGTGGTGGCGGCGCAGGTGGACGCGCGCGCGCTGAGTTTTGACGCGGCGGGCGCACGCCCGGCCCTGCATCAGCTGCTGCCCTTGCCGGGGCCGCACCTGGCCTACAATATCGTCGACGCGGGGCAGTTTGCTGCCTTGCAAGAAATCGGCGTGAGCTGGTTTGCCGGCGACTATGCCCTGCACCATGCACGCCAGCAAAGCGAGCCGGAAGATGCCACCTCGCGCCGGCGCCTGCTGGCGCTGCTGGGCCTGCTGGCCCGCGATGCCGACGCGCACGAGCTGGAAGTGCCGCTCAAGCAAGACCCATCGCTCAGCTATCATTTATTGAAACTGGTCAACTCAGCCGCCTTCGGTTTCACGGCGCCGATTACCAGCTTCAGCCAGGCCATCACCCTGCTGGGACGGCGCCAGCTGCAGCGCTGGCTGCAACTGCTGCTCTATGCGCGCCAGCAAGACGACGGCAAGATCCATGCGCTGCTGCCGCTGGCGGCCGTGCGCGCGGCACAGATGGAAGCGCTGTGCCAGCTGCGCGGCGGCGATCGCGATGCGCAAGACCTGGCCTTCATGGCCGGCGTGTTTTCCCTGCTCGACGTCCTGTTGGGCATGCCGATGGAAGAGATTATCGCCACCCTGAACCTGGCGCCTGAAGTCAGTGCAGCCTTGTTGGAGCGCAATGGCGAGCTGGGTACCTTGCTGGCGCTGGTCGAAAGCGCCACGCCGCCGCCGGAAGGCTTGCGCCGTGCCGGCATCGATGGAGAAACCTATTGGCGCAGCCTGCTACAGGCCTACCAATGGGCGATCCAGGTCAGCCGGAACCTGTAGCATGACCTTGCTGCCGGTGTCGGATTACCTTGGTGACAGCGCCGCCCTGTGCGATGCCGTCGTGCGTTTGCGCGGCCCCGCGCTGGTAGCTGAACTGGGCCGTATCGCCAGCGCCGTGATGGCCAGCCCGCATGGCCAGTTCCTGCCCTCAGTCAGCGCCGATGGCGCCACGTCAGCAACGCTGCCCGCGCCTTTCCCACGCGATACGCCCGCCTTGCTGCAGGAAATCAGTTTCGACGGCCACTGCTTTGGCCATTACAGCGTGGCGGGACGCAGCCTGTACAACGACGCCGACCGCCGCCACCTGGCCAGCCTGGCTTCGTTGACGGCCGGCGTGCTGCAGGTGCATTCGCTGGCGCAACGCTCGACCCATGCTTTTGCGCAAGTCGAAGCCTTGCTGGCGCAGCAGACCCAAATCCTCGACCAGTTGCACGAATCCGTGCTGACGATGGACTTGACGGGCTACATCACCAGCTGGAACAAGGGCGCCGAGCGCCTGTTCGGCTACACCTCGGTGGAAGCCGTGGGGCGCAACATCCTGTTCCTGTACGACGATGAAGACACGGCTTTCCACGACGCCTTCCTGGAGCAGGGAGGCCGCCTGATGGAGGTGCGCCGCCGAAAGAAGTCGGGCGAGATTTTCTGGGCCAGCCTGTCCTTGTCGCCGCTGCAGGACATGGACGACAAGCCCATCGGACTCATCGCCTACCTGACGGACATCACGGAACGCAAACTGGCCGAGGAGCGCCTGCACCACCTGGCCTATTACGACCCGCTGACCAGCCTGCCCAACCGCACCTTGCTGGCCAAGCTGGTCGACCAGGCCCTCAGTGTGGCGCAGCGCAGCAAGATGCTCGGCTGCGTGCTGTTCATCGATCTGAACCGCTTCAAACTGATCAACGACACCCTGGGCCGGCGCATCGGCGACGAACTGCTGCGCCAGGTCTCCTTGCGTTTTCGCAAGGTATTGCGCGATCAGGACCTGGTGGCGCGCCTGGGCGGTGACGAGTTTGCCGTTGGTCTGTTCGACATCGGCCAGCATTTCGAAGCCAGTATGGTGGCGCAAAAGCTGCTGGCCTCCCTGGTGCAACCGTTCCTGATCGAAGGCCACGACTTGCGCGTGGGCGCCAGCATCGGCATCAGTGTGTATCCGCAAGACGGGCATGACGCGGAAACCTTGCTGCGCCTGGCCGACATCGCCATGTATCGCGCCAAGCAGGACAGCGGCGGCGAAGCGGAAAGCGTGGCCTTCTACAGCCAGGACATGAATGTGGGCATGCAGGCGCGCATGCGCCTGGAAACAGGCTTGCGCCAGGCATTGTCGGAACAGCAACTTTTGCTGCACTACCAGCCGAAGTACGCTTTGGGCAGCGGCCGCATCATCGGCGCCGAAGCCCTGGTGCGCTGGCACCACCCGCAGCACGGCATGATCCCGCCCGCCGAGTTCATTCCCCTGGCCGAATCGACGGGCCTGGTGGTGCAAGTGGGCGAATGGGTACTGGAAGCGGCCTGCGCCCAGGCGCAGGCGTGGAAGCTGGCCGGCCTGCCGCCCATTCGCCTGGCCGTCAATGTGTCCGCGCGCGAATTCACTTCGGCCCTGCCCGCCAGAGTGGCGGCCACGCTGGCCCGCTACGGCCTGGAAGCGGCCTGGCTGGAACTGGAAATCACGGAAAGCACGCTGATGCACAACATCGAGCGCGTGATCGGCATCATGGATCGCATCACGGCCTTGGGCGTGGCCTTGTCGCTGGACGACTTTGGCACCGGTTATTCAAGCTTGTCCTACCTCAAACGCTTCCCCATCGACACCTTGAAAATCGACCGATCGTTTACCACCGGCATCCCCACCGACGCCAGCGACTGCGCCATCGCCAGCACCATCATCAGCATCGCGCAGCAGTTGCATCACAAGGTGATCGCCGAAGGCGTGGAAACGGCCGAGCAGCTGGCCTTCCTGAAGAGTTCGGGCTGTGACGAAGTGCAAGGTTATTTGTTCTCGCGCCCGTTGCCGGCGGCGGAGTTCGAGAAGGTACTGCGGGAAAACTGGGGCCTTTAGTTCATGCTTGTTGGCTCTTTCCTGTCAGAAGAACGAGTTGCGACAGTGCCAGCCATTGGTAAGCCACGGACCTTTATGTATAATGCTGCCATCAGGAAGCGTGGCCGAGTGGTTGAAGGCACTAGTCTTGAAAACTAGCGACGGGTTACACTGTTCGTGAGTTCGAATCTCACCGCTTCCGCCAAGTACATAAAAAATTCGTGAGTATACTCAACCTATATTCAACCGAATTTCATTGAAAATCAACGACTTAGCTTGATTTTCAGCCTTCCGAATCGCAGATTCGGTGGTATCCAAAAAGGCTCTCGCAGAATGACGCGTAGGCTAAATTGTAGGTATCATGCGGTTTTTCTCAGAACCGTACCTACAGGATATCGCATGGCCATCAATACCCTTACCGACGCAGACTGCCGCCGCGCAACGCCGAATGACGGCAAGCTGCGCAAGCTCTTCGATGGCCATGGCCTGATGCTGGCAGTCCTGCCAAGCGGAAACAAGGTTTGGCGCATGGCCTATCGTAACGACGAGGGCAAGCAGCAAACTGCCGTGATCGGCCCGTATCCCCTGATTGGCCTCAAGGAAGCCCGCGAGCGCCGGGACGTTTTGCGGTTGAAACTGATCGACGGGGAAGACCTCAAGCCCAAGCGTAAGACAAGCAGCCCATCCATTGCACTTGATGCCGCCATCGATACCTACTGGGCCGGGCGCACGGACATCAGCGCCGGCTACAAGGCAAATGCACTGCGCGCGCTGGCCATGTATATCTCGCCGACGTTGGGCGCGAAAACTGTGCGTGAAATTACCAAGGAAGACTTGATGGCCGCGCTGCGTCCGATGGATGCCGCCGGCCTGTCCGTGTACGTCCGGCGCGTGCGCATGTGGGTGGGCCAGGTACTCGACTGGTCCATTCAGCACGGCCACTGCGAAGAGAACCCCGCATCGAACATCAATTCGAAGGTCGCTTTTTCACGCAAGCCGCGCGAAGGTTTCGCCGCCCTGGCATTGGCCGAGGTGCATCCGTTCATGGAGCGCCTGGACCTGGAAGATGAAATTCAGTCTGTGCTGGCCTGCAAGCTGCTGGCGTTGACGTGGACGCGCACGGACGAGTTGCGGCGCATGACCTGGGCGGAAGTGGAGGGCGATGTCTGGCGGATACCGGGCAAGCGCATGAAGAAGGGCCGCGAACATCTGGTGCCGCTGTCATCCCAGGCGCTGGACCTGCTGGCTGAAATGAAGCTGCGTTCGCGGGGGAGCAACTACGTTTTCCCGAACGACCGGGGCGGCAGCCGCCCCATGAGTGAAAACGCGATTCTCTACCTCATTCACCGTATCGGATTCAAGGGCAAGATGACGGGCCACGGCTGGCGCAAGGTCGGTTCCACCTGGGCCAACGAGCACGAATACAACTCGGATCATGTCGAGGTGCAGCTTGCGCACAAGGACGGCGGCGTGCGCGGAGTCTACAATTCGGCGGAATACCTGAAGCAGCGCCGAGTGATGCTTCAGGCCTTCGCTGACTGGCTGCTAAAGAAGCCTGATTCCAGCGGCTTGGAGCGTTGAAAGGCGCCATCCTAGGGTGCGCTGGGTTATGGCGACGTCCGCCGGCGGTAGCTTGTTTTCCTTGACCCATCTGCGCAGCGTCTCCGAAGTGACGCCCAGCATTTTGTATAAGTCCTGGCGGTAAATAATTCGGTCTTCGTTCATTATTTGTTTCCTTTCGTGGTGGGGTTTTTCTTGCGCTGGGCTGCTTCTATATGGCCGGCTTTGCTTTGCACCGCCAAGGCGAATGCTTCGGCCTCGGTGTGGTGCGGTACTTCGACGCCAGGCTTGCGGTAGTCGCGCAGCCGGCAGAATTCTTTGTATTGGTCCACTTTCGTAATCTCCTTCTAATCCGTGCATCCACAATCGGTTAGGCGTCGCTCTCGGCGCTGTGGTAGCGGTGGCCGTCGCCCAGGGCACGCGTGATGGGAATGACGGGCAGCACCTTGCCGCTGGCCGTGCGGCTCTGGTTGATGGGGATGAAGAGCAGGGTGTCATTCTTGACGGTGGCCACCGCGTCGTATTTCCTGCCCAGCCGGCGCAGGAAGGCCGCATCGCTTTCGTGGGTCTGGTCGACGTGCTCGACGGCGGTATCGCGCAGGCGCGCCGATACGCCCGACGCCAGCTCGTTGCGAAAGGCGATGGCCTCGATGATGGCGCCCAGGGTGGTCTTGTGAAAGCTGTGTTCCTGCTGCTGTTTGAACGTGTCGATCAGGTTGGCCGACCTGGCGCGCAGGGTGATGGTGTCGGGCGCGCCGCTGTGCTCCACTTCGTCGACGGTGAACTTGCCCATGTCCACCAGGCCGGACGATTGCCAGCCCAGCGCCAGGGCGATCTGCGCGCCGCGCGGTGGCATGGCCAGCTTGCCGTCACTGTCATCCAGGGAAATATCGAGCTGGTCGCTCTCGTCGCCACGGCACAGGGTCAAGGTCAAATTGATGAGCCGCGGTGAGACCATGGCTGTCAAATCCTTGTCCTCGATGCTGACCTTGAAGGCGGGGATATGCTCGCTCATTTGAACTTGTCCGCCGCGCTGCCGATGGCGCCGCTGATGCTGCCACCGATCTTGTCTTTCATTTCGTTGACCACGCCACCGTATTTCGAGGTGATGCCGCCGACGACATTGCCCACCATGCTGCCCACAGCATTCCTGGCCGCGCCCGCGATGCTGCTGGTCATGTCGTCGATGCTGAGCATGTTTTTCAGGTCGCCGATGTCGCCCAGGCCGACCATGGCCAGCACGCCGTCGTCGTCGTCGCGCTTGAGCGCAATCGAGAACTCGACGCGCCGCGCGCCGCCGCTGCCGTCCAGAATGCTGCGGCCTTCCGTCATGCTGGTGATGCGGTACGAGCCGAGAATGCGGCCCGTGCCCTGGATCAAAATCCACGACTTGCCCGTGTCGGCCATCATGCGCAGCGCATCGAGCGAATACAGGGATAGTCGTAGTCGATGGCTAGCTTGCCCGCCTTGAGCGTGTCCTTATCGTTGAATTGCTCGTCATACCAGGCATGGCCGTCGATGATGTAGCCCTGCAATTTCAGGTCGCGGAACTTGGCGTTGATACTCTCCAGCAGATCGCGCACCAGGGACGGGTGCAAGGGCAGATCGACAAAGGCGAAATGCGCCTCGGCGATAGTGTCGGCCAGCACCTGGGCCGTGCGCGTGTAGCTTTCAAAATAGAAGAAGCCGCCCGGCGCCTCGCAGGTGCGCGAACCCCAGAAGCGATAGCCGCCCATGTTAATCAGGGTGGTCACTTCTTTGGCGTTGAGCACGCCGGCGTCGGTGGCCGGGTCTTGCAGGTCGAAAAACACGTCCTTGGTGATGCCGGTCGGGCCGTTGATGACCACGTTGGACAGTGTCTTGTGCCAGCCCGTTTCCTCATCGATCTTGGCGCGCAGGCCCATGGCGTAGGCCACGGCGGAAATGCTGGCCTCTTCGTCGGTCGCGGTATTCCAGTTCACAAAATCCGGCCAGATAATCATCACTTCGCGCTGGCCGAACTGGCCGCGATAGGTGGTGGCGGCGACCACGTTGCTGCAGCCATACGCGGAGGCGTACACGAAGCTGCGCAGTTGCTGCGCCACGCTGGCCAGGGCATTGGTGACGGCCTGGGTGTCCACGCCCGGCGCGCCGAGGATGCGCGGTTTCACGCCCAGCTTGCTTTGCGCGGCCAGCAAGGCTTTCACGCCCAGGTACTTGCCGTCCGGCGAGACGCCGCCCACCACATTGGTGGTGGTTTCCGCTTCTGTCTCTCCTTCTTCCACGCGCACGACGACGCACAAGGGCTTGGTCTGCGCGGCAAGACACCAATCTGGTGGCCACCAGAAGGAGCGCAACACATGAAAATTGAAAATCACATCCTGACCATCGGCGCGCACTCGGAAGAATTGCCGTGCCTGCCGACTGCCGCCACGGTCACGGCATGGAAGGTCCCGACAGAGTACGTCGGCAGCGGATATTTTGTGGCGGTGCGCATCGCTGGCGCCATGGCGACCATCCCGGCCTGTGATGCTGCCGACACGGAGCTGATCGGAACGCTCGATCTGCCGGCAGATCCCGCTGCCCAGTTGGCCGCAGCAAAGGCGGAGCGCATGGATGCGATCAACCAATCCTGCGCGCAGGCTCTGGCATCTATCGTGGCCCCCTATCCAGACGGCGAAGTAAAAAGCTGGCCACAGCAGGTTGCCGAGGCTGGCGCGCTTGCCATCGTCGACGACGCGCCGACCCCGCTGCTGAGCGCCATCGCGGCCGTGCGCGGCATCTCAGTCGTCGACCTGGCGAATCTGGTACGCATCAAGGCCGAGGCCTATGCGGCCGTCTCCGGGCAGACGATCGGGCGCCGGCAATTCTTGGAATCAGCACTGGAAAAAGCAGAGACGCCGGAAGCTGTCAGCGCGGTGGTCTGGTGAAAGACCGCGCCGTGTTGATCGCGCATCAGCTGGGATGCGCAGTGCCATCTGCCTATGTTGCCTGGCCTTAGATGAAATGACACAAGCATCCAACTACCCGTAACAAAAAACCATCTCACAGGAGAAATGAATGGCCACCGACTACCACCATGGCGTGCGCGTCATTGAAATCAACGAGGGTTCGCGCCCGATCCGCACCGTCTCCACGGCCGTGCTGGGCCTGATCGCCACGGCCGACGATGCCGACCCGGCGGCCTTCCCGCTCGACACGCCCGTGCTCGTCACCAACGTGCTGGCCGCTATGGGCAAGGCCGGCAAGACGGGCACGCTGTACCGCGCGCTGGAGGCGATTCCTGATACCACGGGTCCAGCAGGTTGACGGCATCGGTGACAGCCGCGTCCAGGTTGGCATAGTCGGCATCGGCCACGTCGCCGATGATGACCTTGCCCGGCATGCCGTTGGCCACCAGGCCCAGCACGCGCTCGGGCGCCAGCTCGCGCAGGTGCTGCAGCCAGCCCTTGTTCACGTCCTGTAGCAGCGGGTTGCTATGGGTCATAGCGACTTTTGCCTTTCCCCGCTCCGCGCGCGCGCGGCCTGCCGCGCGCGTCTTCGCCCGCAATGAACTGGTGCCGCTGCAGGCGCAGTTCATGGCGATCAACGAGTGGGCCGGCGTGGAAGTGGTGAAGTTCGCCCCGTATGACCTGGCTACAGGCGGGGAGGGCGCGGTATGAGCGACCACGTAGATAACACCGACAAGATCATCTTTGCCGAGGTGGCGCGCGGCCTGGCCGCCGTGCGCAGCCGGCCGGGCCTGGTGGCGCACGACTGCTGCCACTACTGCGACGAGCCGCTGGCGCCCGCGCTGCTGTTCTGCAATGTGGACTGCCGCGACGACTACGAAAAGGAGCAGGCGGCCAAGGCCCGCGCCGGCCGCACAGGATGACCGCCACGCCGCGATAGCCGACGGGGCAGGGCCGCGATAGTCTCACCGCGCCGGAGCGCCCCAGCCACCGCACAAGCCGCCCATGAGGCGGCTTTTTTACGCCCCAGCGAATGATGTTGCCTCCGAGGCAAGAAAAATGTCAGTTTCGGCCAGGCGCGCGCAGTTGTCCCCCCTCCACACCTGCCCGCTATATAGGGGTCTTTTGACTCAAATTTTCGCCATGGCCGAAGGCGCATGAGGACTGGCGCGGCGGAGCGAAGAGGGGGCATGCGATTTGACGCATTTTGACGCACTTTCAGCGGTTTTTTGTACATCAGGTCGACGGCCTGGCGAGGTAAAGTTTCGTGTACTGGAGGGCATGCAGCATAGCAGGCTAGTCTATGAGGGGGCAATCAGTAGGTGCAGCTACCGAATCGAGGACTTGAATGCTTATTTAAAGTGTCTTTTTTGTATTGAGTGCTAGTATTGATTAGAGCTGTGGTGCTTTTCTGGCATCAAGCTGTAGGTGTCAGGCGATGCCCATAGGAGTAGACAATGATGCACGAATTTCTCATTAATAATCGAGAGAACCTTGCTGCCCGATGCCGGGAAAAGGTTTCGCTTCGCCCAGGTCGACAAGCATCCAAAGTGCAGCTACAGAATGGAGTACCATTGTTTCTAGAGCAGTTGATCAGGACATTAGCGGTTGAGCAAACGTCTGGTCCAACTGATGGCCAAAAAATATCAGGTCCTGCGGGTGGTGGGTTAGCTCTATCTGAGATGGGTGTTTCAGCAGCAGCGCATGGAAGAGAGTTGTTAGCACTAGGGTTCACTGTTGATCAGGTTGTTCACGATTATGGCGACCTTTGCCAAGCGATTACAGATTTGGCAATCGAGCGGGATGCCCCTTTCCAGATTGACGAATTTCGAACGTTAAACCGGTGCTTGGACAATGCGATTGCAGATGCAGTAACAGAATTCAGCTATCAACGTGACTTCATCTCCGAAGAAAGACTTGTGAAAGACAATAACGAGCGTCTAGGATACTTCGTTCATGAACTTCGAAACTTATTGGGTACGACATCTCTAGCATTTTCTGCTGCAAAGATTGGTAACTTGAATCTTTCCGGCGCCACTGGCTCAATACTAGAACGAAGTATTTTTAGCTTAAGTAAGTTAATTGATGACTCCCTAGAAGATATTAAGAGAGGAAGTCATTCAGCTATCAACCTAAGTACCTTTAGTTTATCGTCATTTATTGAAGAGGCTCAGGCCTCCGCAGAGTTGTCAGCGAGAAATTCAAGCTGTACTTTTAAAGTAATGCCAGTGGATGCTGATTTGGCTATTTCGGGTAACAGACCGCTATTGCTGGCTGCATTAGCAAATATTTTACAGAATGCATTTAAGTTTACACGGCCAAATACTCAAGTTCTACTTAGCGCCTATGCGTCAGCACAAAACATTAGAATAGATGTGAAAGATAATTGTGGGGGGCTGCCTCGAGGATCTGAGGAATCAATTTTTTTACCATTTTCACAAAGTGGTAAAAATAGAACTGGTGCTGGTCTAGGCCTTACGATAGCTAAGCAAAGTGTAGCGGCGAATGGGGGGGGACTTAGCGTACACAGTATTCCGGATGTCGGTTGTATTTTTACTATATCTCTTCCAAGGAAAGAGGTCGTAACATGAGACGCCTTGTCGGGAAAGATAGCAATTTATCTTAAGTAGCGCAAGACTAAGTCCTATCGCTTTTTGTACAGGATATGATTCAATAAAAGCTAGTTCTCAGTTTTTCGGAACGCCGCGTTAAGGATTCAAATTGCGGCCAGTTTTTTATTTTTTGATTTGTTGTTATATGATGAAAAATCAATCACCGGCCCGACGAATACTAGTGGTAGACGATAACCGTGATGCTGCAGACATGCTGGCAGACCTTCTTACGTTGTTTGGTCATATTACTGTTGCTGTTTATGGGGGGGCAGAGGCTCTGTTACAGGCTAAATTGTTCGTGCCAAATGTTATTTTTTTAGATATCGGTATGCCTAGGGTTGATGGTTATGATGTGGTGCGAGAACTCAAAAAATCGGACTTGTTTAGAACTGTCAAGGTGATAGCACTGACCGCATGGGGAGACAATGAAACTCGATATAAGGCACGGCTGGCGGGTTTCGATATGCATCTTGTCAAGCCTGCATCCATAGAAGAAATATTGAATAGTATTACTGATGCCGCGAATGGTTCGCTGCTATATCCACCCACCGGTTGAGTAGGCTACTCGATAGGATTGCCGAAGTCTACGCGGCAGTCCTGACGCTTGTAACGTCTGACACTACCGTCTTGGGCGGGTCGTACTATGAGGCATCACGGTGGCCTGCGAATCAGAAGTCGTACAAACGCATATACATGTCGGGCCAATGCGTAAGTAGGCCATGACCCACGACCCGTAGCTGGTTCGTCCGGCGTTCTTAATCATCACACCTTCGCTGCGGGACCTGTCGTGGCAGACGTACTGTAAAAGTAACCCCCTCATCCGCACTTGAGGCGACAGATACATCTCCATGGTGTGCGGTGACAATTTCTTTCACCACATACAGACCCAAGCCTAAATTCTGCATGCGCCGACCCACACGCTCGCTGGGGGGGCGTATGGCGAATCGCTTAATGGGATCAAACAGCGTTCGCAGTACTTTAGGTGAAATGACTTCTGCCTCGTTATGGACTGTGTAGGTGATTTCTTGTGCTGAGCCAATGATTGTAATCCTGATGGCGCTGTGTGCGGAGCTATGCTGGATTGCATTTGATATTAGATTTGAAAACGCCTGTCCTATGCGCTGACCATCCCAGGTGCCGGTCAAGTTCCCTTTGGCTACCAGTTCAAACTTGCGGTCAGGATAGAAAGTCTTTGCTTCATCGAGGGTGTGCTGGCATATTTCCAAAAGGTCAATCGTGCGTGGATCAATCGGTATCCCATAGCCAAGGTGGGTGGTTGAGAAGTCCAAAAGGTCGCGTATGATCGCATCCATGCGTTTTGAACTATTCAGAATGCGTAGCCCAACCTTCAATGCTTTGGAAGGCAAAGTCTGATCCATCAGCAGTATTTGAGCACCCATGCTAACGGCCCCGAGCGGGGTGCGCACATCGTGCCCTAAAATTGCGAGAAATAGGTTTTGCGCCTCACGCAGCATTTGCGTATAACGAGCCATGGATTCGGTTTGAGCCTGATCAATTGCCTCGTTGAAGCGTATGATGTCTTGGATATCCTCTTGCGAGGTCAGTTCCGTATTCTTTGCCCATAATCTCAAAACGCTTGACCTTAGCGCCCTGTATTCCGCCATCACCTGTTCGCCGGAAAAACCAGCCGCGACCCGTTCTTCAGCATGTAGTTCTGCTGCAGTATCGGTGTCTGAGGAACCCGCCTTGCCCTGCGACTTCGCAATGCTTTCATGTTCTGTTTGTGGTGTCTCAAGATCTCTCGCAACGCCCCGGAGTACTGCCGCCGCATGGTCACGTAGCTCGACTTTGGTTGCATCCTCAAGGGGAGCCAGCGATCCGGCGAAGTCTTCCCATTCCACTAGTATTACTTCAAGATTTGAGGCGATGAAAGTCGATAATTTCATAGGCTACCTTGCATAAGCTTAGTCGGTGCGGCAGCGTATTCATTCAGCAACTTCTTCACTTCCAGTAACAGGGACTCCGCCAGGAAGGGTTTACTGATAAACGCCTCATAGCTATCCCCCGGAGCCACCTGGCGACGCGGCGAGCCACTCATCAGTAAAATTGGCAGGGTGCTGCGGCTGTATTGAGTGCGCAAATGTTGACTGAGTTCCAAGCCTGATTGGCCAGGCATGGCGCAATCCGAGATGAGCATTTCCGGCTTGCGAGCTAGTATTTTCGTAAGTGCCTCCTCGGCACTGTGCGCTAGTTGCACTTCGTATCCGCTGGCCTCCAGGACCATCGAACAGGTTTCCGCCAAATCGACATCATCTTCTACAATTAAAATCATTTATTTCTCCGGTTTTTGCCTTTGGAACCGAAGGTGAGGCTCGGCTTGGGGAAAAGCTAACCCCTACGCAGTGTTGTACATTTTCACAAGGAAATCCGTACGCTACCGCACGTTACCAAATGTAACTGCGTACATCCGGGTATACATAGACTTTTTTGTACCTATGTTCGTGTGTAGGTAAATTAGTAGGTATGGTTGTTGTGTGGTGCGTGAAAGCGGCATGAAACCTTGCTGTTCGAATTACACCGCTTCCGCCAGAAATATGAAAATAAGCCCTTGATTATCAAGGGCTTATTTTTTTGTGCTGTCGACTGCAAAATCCCTGATGTAAAACATCAGTTTCAACTTGGCGCCAATTTGCGGAAATGGTTTCCGCAACTCGCCGCTAGCGGGTAGGGCGGACAGCCTGGCCGATGCGCCGATAGACTTTTTCCGTGATGACTTTTTCACTATGTCCCCAGCAAGGAGCTGGCGGCGCCCAGGTCGGCAATGTCGCTGGCAGAGCGCGCCCGGATATCGCGGAACTGGAATGCCTTGATGCGGCGGTCAGCTCTTCGTCTCCAACCTTTAGCGCCAGATCGGCTGCAGCTTTCCGTGCGCTATCGAAGCGCAGGCGCAAATGCCACTTCTTGACCTGGCAACCATTCGGCAGCGCGACGATGAAGGTGGTGCGCGGCCGGTGCGGGCGCGCGTGGATGCGCTCGATGACCTTCGCCAGTTCGGACTTGATGCCGTCGTGCTCGAGCACGATGCGCAGATGCCAGTTTTGAGCACCAACTACACGGAACTGTGCTGACGAACCTATGCAGACACGCTCCCATTCGTCGCATAAGCGTTTGAGGCGGTCCACTGGCTCATGGATATGCCAAACTGGCGCACCGCGCTGACCATGACCGCCACGCCGCGATAGCTGGTAGGGCGGGGCCGCGATAGCCTAGCCGCGCCAGAGCGCGCCAGCCACCACCCAAGCCGCCCATGAGGCGGCTTTTTCACGTCCCGCCGATTAATGTTGCTCTTGGAGCAAGAAAAAGATTGGTTTCGGCCCGGCGCACGCAGTTTTCCCCCTCCACTCCTGCCCGCTAGTTAGGGGTCCTTTGACTCAAATTTGCGCCATGGCCGGAGGCGCATGAGGACTGGCGTGGCGGGGCGAAGAGGGGGCGCGCGATTTGAAGCATTTTGACGCACTTTGATAGAGAGTTAATGTAGCTAGTTCCTCGCTAAATCAAGCAACAACGCAATATTGTGAAACTTTGCCTATCCACGTTTAATTCATATCTCCGCAGATCGCGAAATTAACAAGTTAATAATACTTGCAATTCCGACAAAGTTTGTCGGGAATTGCTTAGGTTTGCTCAGATTCAAATTAACATAATGTGTTAGATTTTAAGTAATGTTTTGTGATAATCTTTTTAATTTACATAATTACAAAAATAGATGTAGATATAGTCAATCGGTTTGCTAATAGTGTCTAACTAAAGTGTTATTTTTTTGACACTCCCTCTTTTGTCAGAGGGGGAAGTCTGGAGAGTTCATGAGAGTATCAATTTTCAACTTCATTCCTTGGCTGACCAAGAGAATGGTGTCCGCCGGATTACTGCTCGTAGCCTTGCTGCTTGTGAATGTCGCGCAAGCAGCAGGTCCCAAGATTGTCTCTCCACCGTCCGGTACTGTCTTGCCGACCATACCGGTAGGTCAGGTGATGAACATTACGATCACAGCGGTATTAGATGGTGATGGGCGGCCGATCGACAGGTGGGCTGAATGCGACATCGACGATCCCGATTACGATGGTGTCACACCATGCCTGCCACCAGGACTGATACTAGACGCTTCCCCTGGTAGTTTGACTACCAGACTGTATGGTTCGCCTACCAAGCCGGGCAACTACACGTTTGCCATCGGAGTCAACGACCAGAGCAACCGCGGCGGCGTCGCAACCTATACCTTAGTCGTTACCGGTAGTGCCAATCCGACATTGACTTCGCTTACCCCTGCCAGTGGAAGTAGCTCCGGAGGAACTTCGGTGACACTGACTGGTACCAATCTGACTGGTGCAACAGCAGTCAGTTTTGGCGGTACTGCAGTCGCCAGCTTCATCGTCAACAGCGCCACGACGATTACCGCCACGACACCTGCCCATGCAGCAGGCGCGGTGAATGTGATCGTTACAACTTCAGGTGGAACAGCCACGCTGACCAACGGTTATACATATACACCACCACCTCCTCCTCCTCCGCTGGCCAATGCAGTCAGCGCCACGGTGGCGGCCAACAGCAGCGCCAATCCCATCACCCTGAGCCTCGGCGGCGGCGCAGCCACCAGCGTGGCGGTGGCATCGGCCGCCAGCCATGGCACGGCGACAGCCAGCGGCACGGCCATCACCTACACGCCAACAGCCGGCTACTCGGGCACGGATAGTTTTACCTATACAGCGACGAACGCCGGTGGTACCTCCGGCGCAGCGACGGTGACGATTACCGTCAGCGCACCCACCTTGATCCTGACGCCGGCGTCGCTGGGCAATGGCACGATGGGCACGCCTTACGCTGCCACCATCAGTGCCGCTGGCGGCACCGCACCGTATAGCTTCGCCATCACCGCCGGCACCTTGCCGGCAGGCCTGAGCCTCAATACTGGCACCGGCGCGATTAGCGGTACGCCTACTACCAGCGGCACGACGAACCTGACTATCACGGCCACCGATGCCAACAGCGTGACGGGTTCGAAGCCTTACACCCTGGTGATCGGTGTCCAGGCGCCAGTGGCCAATGCCGTCAGCGCCACGGTTGCCGCTAACAGCAGCGCCAATCCCATCACCTTGAGCCTGGGCGGCGGTACTGCCACCAGCGTGGCGGTGGCATCTGCCGCCAGCCATGGCACGGCGACAGCCAGCGGCACGGCCGTCACCTACACGCCTACGGCTGGCTACTCGGGCACTGACAGTTTTACCTATACAGCGACGAACGCCGGTGGTACCTCCGGCGCAGCGACGGTGACGATTACCGTCAGCGCACCCACCTTGATCCTGACGCCGGCCTCGCTGGGCAATGGCACGACGGGCACGCCTTACGCTGCCACCATCAGTGCCGCTGGCGGCACCGCACCGTATAGCTTCGCCATCACCGCGGGCACCTTGCCGGCAGGCCTGAGCCTCAATACTAGCACCGGCGCGATTAGCGGCACGCCTACTACCAGCGGCACGACGAACCTGACCATCACGGCCACCGATGCCAACAGCGTGACGGCTTCGAAGCCTTACACCCTGGTGATCGGCGCCCAGGCGCCAGTGGCCAATGCCGTCAGCGCCACGGTTGCCGCTAACAGCAGCGCCAATCCCATCACCTTGAGCCTGGGCGGCGGTACTGCCACCAGCGTGGCGGTGGCATCTGCCGCCAGCCATGGCACGGCGACAGCCAGCGGCACGGCCGTCACCTACACGCCTACGGCTGGCTACTCGGGCACTGACAGTTTTACCTATACAGCGACGAACGCCGGTGGTACCTCCGGCGCAGCGACGGTGACGATTACCGTCAGCGCACCCACCTTGATCCTGACGCCGGCCTCGCTGGGCAATGGCACGACGGGCACGCCTTACGCTGCCACCATCAGTGCCGCTGGCGGCACCGCACCGTATAGCTTCGCCATCACCGCTGGCACCTTGCCGGTAGGCCTGAGCCTCAATACTGGCACCGGCGCGATTAGCGGTACGCCTACTACCAGCGGCACGACGAACCTGACCATCACGGCCACCGATGCCAACAGCGTGACGGCTTCGAAGCCTTACACCCTGGTGATCGGCGCCCAGGCGCCAGTGGCCAATGCCGTCAGCGCCACCGTAGTGGCGAACAGCAGCGCCAATCCCATCACCTTGAGCCTGGGCGGCGGTACTGCCACCAGCGTGGCGGTGGCATCTGCCCCCAGCCATGGCACAGCCACGGCTAGTGGAACCAGCATCACGTACACGCCAAATGTCAACTATTCGGGCACGGACAGCTTTACTTATACGGCAACGAACGCTAGCGGTACCTCCAGTGCTGCCACCGTGACGATCACCGTCAACGCGCCGACGATCAGCGTCGGGCCGGCAAGCATGCCATTGGGTAAGGTTGCTCAATTGTATAGTGTTCAATTGACAGCGGCAGGCGGTACCGCACCATATGACTATGTGGTGGCGAATGGCAGTGCTTTGCCGCCTGGCATGAGCCTCGGCACCACGGGACAGGTGATTGGTACGCCCACAGCCAGTGGCGAGTTCACCTTCGACATTCAGGCAATCGATGCGCATGGTTTTACCGGAAGCCGCACATATACGCTAGTCGTGGCGTCAGCGACCATTAGTCTGGCGCAGGCCAGCTTGCCCAACCCCACAGCGGAAAGTGTCTATGGCGCGAGCCTGACTGTGACTGGGGGCACCGCGCCCTATCATTTTGAGGTGAGCGGCAATTTGCCGCCCGGTCTGGTGCTCGACATGCTCACCGGTACGCTGTCCGGCCCGACGAATGTGGCTGGCAGCTTCTCCTTCAGCATCAAGGTCACGG
This sequence comes from Janthinobacterium darwini, assembly GCF_051380905.1. Classification (NCBI taxonomy): domain Bacteria; kingdom Pseudomonadati; phylum Pseudomonadota; class Betaproteobacteria; order Burkholderiales; family Oxalobacteraceae; genus Janthinobacterium; species Janthinobacterium darwini. The sequence continues at coordinate 3,218,024 of NZ_JBNYXX010000001.1, read as the reverse complement.
ATAGCAGCACAGGCGTGGGTGCACCTTATAGTGTTAGCCAAAACTATACGCTGGTGGTAGCCGCGCCAGCCTTGACGCTCTCGCCGTCCAGCTTGGCCGGCACCCGTGCCGGCGACGCCTATCGTCAGCGGTTCACGGCTGCGGGCGGCGTCGCGCCGTACGCGTATTCCCTGAGCAGCGGCGCCTTGCCGGCTGGACTGACGCTCGATGCGGCGACCGGCATCGTCAGCGGCACGCCGACGGTGGCGGGCAGTTACAACTTCACCTTGCAAGCCAGGGATGCGCACCAGTTCACGGTGCAGCAAGCGTTGACCCTGCAGGTGAATCAGGCGCCGCCACAGATTGCCAATGAAACGGCGACCACCCCGGTCAACCAGGGGTTGAGCCTGACCATCGTTTCCACCGATGGCAGCCCGATCACCGACGTCACCATCGTCACGCCGCCGCAGAACGGGCGCGTCACGGTGGTGTCGACGGGAGCACTGGCGCGCATGGCGCGCGCCGTGGGCGCGAGCTTCAAGTTGACGTATGTGCCGAATGCCGACTACTTTGGTCCTGACGCCTTCAGCTACACGGTCACGGGCCCTGGCGGCACGTCCGCGCCGGCCACGGTCAGCGTGACGGTGGCGCCGCAGCCAGTGCCCGTGCCTGTCGCCAAAACGGCGACGGTATTGGCCGGCACGCCGGTGACCCTGCATGTGACGGAAGGCGCCACCGGCGGCCCGTTCACGGCAGTGGCCATCACCACGCAGCCTGTCAGCGGCACGGCAACGGTCAGCGGCATGGATATCCTCTACACGCCAGGCATCAACACCAGCGGCGACATGAGCATCGGCTACACCGTGTCGAACGTGTTCGGCACCTCGGCGCCGGTGAAATCGACGATCAGGGTCAATCCGATGCCGCAAGTGCTCAACCAGAGCGCCACGGTGGTGGCCGGCCTGACGGTAACCGTCGATCTGACTGCGGGCGCCACGGGCGGTCCGTTCACGGCGGCCAATGTGCTCAGCGTCACGCCGGCGGAGGCGGGCAAGGCGGAGGTGCGCGACGTGGGCACAGCCGGCAAGCCGTCGTACCAGCTGAGCTTTGCTGCGTCGGGCAAGTTTGCCGGCGCGGCTGTCGTCAGCTACACCCTGAACAATGCCTTTGCCACCTCGAAGCCGGGCGTGGTCAACGTGACCGTGATGGCGCGTCGCGATCCGTCGCTCGATCCGGAAGTGATCGGCTTGCAGGCGGCGCAAGCCGATGCGGCACGGCGTTTCGCCAGCGCGCAGCTATCGAACTTCACGCAGCGCCTGGAAAGCCTGCATGGTGACGGCTGGGGACGTTCCAACTTCGGCCTGAGCATGACGCCGCCGAACGATAGTGGCAACCCGACGGCGGCGCTGGCGCGCTGGCAGGAGCAGGAAGCAGACCGTGCTTTCGGCACGAATCCACGTAAACAAGGACGTCGCACCACCCTGAAAACGGGCGTACAGCAGCCGGGGGCAGCTAGAAGCGGTACCGAGGCGGACTCAGCCGCCTTGCCGGACATGCCGCAAAAGCCGGACGCACAGAAACGGGCCCTGTCCCTGTGGCTTGGTGGCGCGGTCGATTTCGGCCAGCATTATGTGAAGGGCCGCGAGGCGGGCTTCCGATTCCGCACCAATGGCGTCAGTGTGGGCGGCGATTACCGCCTCAGCGACCTGGCGACCCTGGGCGTGGGGGCCGGTTTCAGCCATGACCGCAGCGACGTGGGTCAGAACGGCAGCCGCAGTACGGCCGACAGCGCCGTGGCGGCCGTGTATGGCAGCCTGCGTCCGAGCAAGGGTGTCTTTGTCGATGGCGTGCTCGGCTACGGCACATTGCAATACGACGCCTCGCGTTACCTGAGCGATGGCAGCGGTTTTGCCACGGGTGAACGCGACGGCAAGCAAGTGTTCGGTGCAGTCGTCGGCGGTATCGAGATGCGCCATGAAACTTGGATGTGGTCCCCATATGGCCGCGTGGAACTGATGTCGGCCAAGCTCGATCCGTACACGGAAAAGGCGGCGGGCATCAATGCCCTGAGCTACTTCAAGCAGACCGTGCGTTCGCGCATCGGCGCGCTGGGCGTGCGAGCCGAGGGCATCTATGTCGGCGGCCTGGGCACGTGGTTCCCGCGTGCGCGGCTCGAGTACCGCCACCAGTTCCAGGGCGCCGATGATGCGCGCCTGGCGTATGCCGACCTGGCGGCGGACGGTCCCGTGTATGTGATCCGCACCTTGCCGCAGCAGACGGGCAACTGGACGGCGGGGCTGGGCATGAAGCTGCTGCTGTCGAACGGTACGACACTGACTCTGGACTACAACAGCAATCTGAGTATCGATAGCGGGCGTACCCAGTCGGTTATGTTTGGCGTGGAAGTACCGTTGAAATAGTCGAAGGAAAAGTACAAATATCGCCCCCTAGCCTGAGCTCGTCGCAGGCAAGGGGCGTGACGTAATCACTCCACTGATCTTGAGGAATCGTATTTATTTGATATCATTTCTTCACCGCCTCCTATATTATCTATAAGTTAAATCAGCAATGCAGTATGTGGATCGGTACCTTTGGTCTGAATAGTTCGCTCCACAAACGTAAAATGCACCGCATCGATGGCTGCTTATACGGCCGTTAGAATGTCATTTTTACGAAGCAGAAACGGGCCGAAAGCCCGCATGGTTGTTGAGTTCCTTGTCGAGCTTCCCAAGCTTGCGATAGAACGCTGTTAGCTTGGGCTAACGCATGCTTTGCAACGTTGTCTTTGCACAGCAAAATTGTTTCCGCATCATATGTATGTGGTCGCCAAAACAGTACGTTGCGTGGTTGTGAAAAAAACATTGCGTACGGAACGATATCGCGCGCCCAGCTTTCACGGCACGCAATGCACAAGTCTGTATCTGAATGCCAGAATTGCCCCTCGCGTCCTGTTCCTCAGCAAGTGCTACAAGAACGGCCCGCACGCCGGTTTCCTCCTATACATGGCCGACGTCGCCGCCGACACCCAGGACGTGGACAAGCTCCGCCAGGCCATGCGCGACAGCAAGGGGCCGGGCAACATCCGTAGACTGTTCATGTACGCGGGCCGAACGGCAAGACGGACGGCATCCAGATTCTGCCCGCTATATAGGGCTCTTTTGACTCAAATCTGCGCCATGGCCGAAGGCGCATCTGCACTGGCGGGGCGGGGCGAAGAGGTGGGCGTGCGTTTTGACGGATTTTGGCGCACTTTGAACGGATTTTCGCGCGCGTGGTGCGATGGTGGGAATGCTGATTTTTGTGCCCTGTCGGGGCTGTATTGTAGGCCCAAAGCCTATGCCCATTCGATACTGGCCAGTGGAGTTGCAGGGGGCGTAGCGGAGTACTCTGGCTACAATAATAGGTGTTTTTCTCCTGTGCCTCCTCGCGTTCTTATCTGCATGATTTCATAGCCTTTTGATAGTTAAATTTTTACTGCTTCAAAAACTTGATTAAATAAAATATTTACTCAAAAATGGAAATATAAGTTATCTTTAAGGCAAATAAGAAGAGACATTTTTCTCTTTGTTAATGGGGCAAAAATGCACTCTAATAACTTTGATGCACCCATACCAGCTACTGCAGCTAACCAAAATTATGACTGTTTAAGGCATGACGGTCTTACTGCGCAAAAAGTCGACGTTGGAGTCATTTTTCAAGAAATGCTAGGCACAGCGACTGCGGCCGCATACCTGGCAAAAAACAAAGTTCCTATGCACGTGGCCCTCCGGGTATTGACCCAAACGCGCCGCAAGGCAATGAAATGAGGGTATTGCTGTTGTTGCAGAGTCACAGAGGTACGAAAAAAGGCTGTCAGTTTGTTGTCATTCCTACGCTGTAACAGCCTCTAAAAAATCCAAACAATGACAGCCTTCTTCTTGCTAACTACTTGATTCTAAAAAGTTAAGTGGTGGAGGCGGCGGGAATCAAATCCGCCGCGCGCGAAGTCCACTTTGGAGCAGTCCAGGGCTACGGGTTCGGAAATACGCAAGCCGGTTCAGAATACAAGCTGCAACAGCTTGCGGCCCTTAGCGGTTGCGTGCGTGAGGATGCGTGCTCATGGGGTTTAATTGTCGATCAAGGAACCCAGCATGGCGTGCGCTTGCAGATCGCTCCGGGCCGCCGCCTGTTCCTCGCCGCTTGAAATCCAGTGCGTCCTGCCGTCTTGCGTATGACTGCTGCCATATGCCTGCATCGCCTTGTGCAATGCCTGTTGACGCTCCGGCGGCAGCGCGTCGAGCCTGGACTGGCTGAAAATACTGATGGGATAAACGTCGCGTATGTGCTCATACTGCAGGCCTTTGCGCTTGATGGCGCCCCAGTTATTGCCAGGATCGGGCCTGGCTGGTACATACGGATGGGCTTCATCGATTATCCGGTAGCCGCGTGCGTAACCCGTACCATAGCCTAGCGTTTCGCTGTAGCCGTACACATAATCGCAATGATCGAGCAAGCCAGATATGCCCTCTGCGCATTGAAACAGCTGCGCCAGCGGCATCTTGCTGGCGTGGATAGCCAGCATCAGCGAACAGCTATGTGAATACAGGGCAAGAACGTCGCAGTTCGCCCACTCGTCTATATTGTCGGGTGGTACGACCCGAGGCGAATACAGGCTGATGCTGTCGGCATCAGGTGCGAACAGGGTTTTCTCGTAGTTTTTCTGCGAAAACTTGACCACCTTGCCGGTCTTGCTGCCGTAGCGGTCGACGCGCTCGCCCACTTGCTCAAACCAGGCAAACAGTTGCGCGCTGGCGGCGGCAGGCATAAATGGGCTATTCTTTTTGAATTCGCCTACCAGGAAATGAAATTGCTCCATGTGTCACCATAGTGAATGTGCTGCGCGCATGATGCCATGCGCGCGGCCATGCGGCTAGTGTGCGAGAGAGTGTGCGGGGGGGCGAATGCTGTCGTGACTTTCATCGTAAAGCGGCCTGAGTAGACGGGAAATATTAGTTTGCCGATGGGGAGAATTGTTTGCGAGGTAGTCTGGTAGGTATGGTTGTTCAATTGTTCGTAAGAGGCGCATAAAACCTGTTTATTCGCATTACACGGTTTCCGCCACAACGATGAGAGTAAGCCCTTGATTATCAGGGAATAATTTTTTTTCTCAAAATTTCACGATGCATAGATCTGATATTGGCCCTGGTACCGAGGACTAGTCACCTTGCGTTTTCGATAATTTTTTTGCAAGAAATGTGACTGTTCAGCAGCTAAGCAGATCCAGGCATTGAGCTGGATAGGATTCAGCGGTGCCCCCCCGCCGCCGGCTGGTGTGGGTAACGCTTCCCCCCGCAAAATTCATCCGCATAATACTGAGCCGTTTTGGGACCGTAAACCCTATGAAAGGGCGGCTTGGCGCCACCATCGTGCAGAGAGGCGTTGAAGCGGTGCCTGTAGCGGGTATTATGCTCAATCCGCGTAACTGGGAGGTTCATCCCAAAATGGAAGGAGGGGATGTTGAGAACGCAGAAAAGATGCATGGGTTATGTGGCCATCGTCGTAGACGATTACGATCGGGCGATCGAGTACTACACAGAAAAACTCGGATTTACGGTGGTCGAAGATACGCCACAAGCAGGGAAACGTTGGGTGGTTGTAACGCCGAACCCAGAAAGCGACTGTAATCTTTTGTTGGCGCGTGCCTCAAACGACAGGCAGGAGGTATTTATTGGCAATCAGTGTGGCGGGAGGGTTTTCCTATTTCTTCACACAGACGATTTTTGGCGAGATTATGGTGCCATGAAGGCTGCGGGCGTTCACTTTTGTGAGGAACCGAGGCAGGAAGAGTACGGAACGGTCGTGGTATTTGAAGATCTCTACGGAAATCGCTGGGACCTGTATCAAAACAAATGATGACTGGTCGCAGCGCATTCATCGTCTGCGGTCAACGCGATGGATGCCGCATCGCTCGTCCAGGTCGCCGGATGGCAAACCCTGACCCTCGCGCCCGCACAGCCCTCGCGCTCCGTACCGTGCTTTCTGTTTTGGGTTCTGAAAAATTCCACCAGGTGTACCTTGTCCGTCCAGAAGTACTGTGTAAAAATACAGTGTCAACATTCAAAAAGGACACTTCATGATCAAAGGCAGTTGCTGCTGTGGTTCGGTAAAGTTTGAATTGGCATCCCCCCCAAGCATGATGGGCATGTGTCACTGTTCTCGTTGTCGGAAGGCCGGAGCGAGTGCCTTGGCCTTCGTTGATAAAGATTCCTTTACCTTGCTGGAGGGGCGAGAATTTATTCAACGATATGAGCCAGAGCCTCCCTTTAAATACGCAAGAACTTTTTGCAAAAACTGCGGGACTTCTTTGGGGGAAATTGGCTCAGAGAATGATTCATTTCCGGTGTCAGTTAACTGCCTGGATGATGACCCTGAGGTAAGAATACAATTTCATGTTTATGTTGGTTCCAAGCCGGCATGGTATGAAATTTGTGATCATGCAAAACAGTTCCAAGAAAGTCCAACATAGAAAAGAGCCAGTCAGTTGACTGGCTTTTTTATCGCACCCTTGATATTTTGAAGAATTTCAATGTTCGTGCTCTGCCTTCGCGCCCTGCGCGTGAGATTCGAACGGCTGTGCCTGCCGGTCCAGCCCGTCCTTAATGCACCAACGGCAGCATCGCGTCCACCTCGGATCTCAAATCATCGACTCTTTGAAATCACACCACTCATGTATTGATTTAAATCGCGAAAATCCTGGACCTTCCATGCGTACGGCGATATTTTTACGCCATTTTCTCGCAAAGTTTTTGGAATCAAGTCGCCATTTGGGCGAAGTATGACTGATGAAATAATGACGCCCGGATAGTCTTTTAGTCGTTTTTTGAAAGCCGATGTTGTAAGATCAGGTGTTGGAGGAGCGCTTTTATTCGCCAATGGTCCGGTTCCTTTGATATCTATTCCGTGGCACATGGCGCATCTCTGTACATAGAGATTTTTCCCGTTAACATTATCCGCGAAGGATGGTGGCGTTTGAATGAGCGATAGCATTCCCAAGGAGGAAATGAAGAGTATGTTGATTTTCATGGGGTATTGTCGCATCAATAAAATCTGAGTCGATTATTGTATATGCTGTTGTTCGCTTGCACTAGGCCGGAGATTTCAGGCGCGAAATTGTGGTGGCAGTGCCAAGGCAGTTCCGCGTACCGCAGGCGCGCGTTCGCGGTTCTGCTTATCTCATCGGCTGAGCCAGATTCTGCGACGTCCAGCACATCAGGTCGTGTACAAACAGCAGGCCTGATCCTCGCGACCATGGACAGTTAAATCGATCATGCCCCCGCCGTGATCATTTATGCGCCATCGGCCTCTTATCGATTGGTACGAACACTTGCCATTTCTTTTGCATGGTAGGCTTGACGGTCTTGTCGCAAATCACAGCGACATTCGGCCCAGACAGGCCATGGCTTTTCGGAACCCATGCCACCCGCAAAGATAGGGCACATTTGGCAACCAGAATCTTCCGGTTCGGCTCCATGGCCTGCCACCGTGTTCCATTTTTCAGATTCTCTGCTGCAATGAACTTTACAGCTGCATCCCTTATCTCAAACAATCCATGGATGTCGCCTCTAGTCCGATCTTTGTCAAGGGTGGTAGCGAGTGCCGATGAAGTACCCGCAACAAGAAAAAAGGAGCCAGCAAGGGCGGCGTACAGGCGTTTATTCAATCGTAACGGTAGCAACATATTTACAATCCTTACCAAGTTTTCTCTTTATCAGACAAGTTTCAGCGTGCCTGCTGCGTGACCTGAGCACCCCGGTCTTAATGGGTGTTAATTGTGGGAATGCGCCTTGTCTATGGCACGGCTGGCACCGCACGACGCGCCAGCCCCTGCCCGCATGACGGAAGCGCTTATTGCGCCATGATCTGGCATGTGCGCGTTGGCGTGTTCCACGCCATGACAAAGTCAGGCTTCTTCATTCCGTCTGAATACGAATTGTTGGCGGCTAATGCCTTGTGTGACAAAGTCTGCATCCGGCGGTATCGTTTCCCAGAAAAATACATGTTTGAAAATTGGGATTTTGTTGAATTTTCGCGAACGAAATATCCATCTGTTTTTCGTAAAATCGCTGTAGCGGTCCCCTTTGAACTGCTGGTGTACAGCCGTGAAAGGAAGCAGTCTTTCCGCAATGTCCGGGAAAGAATAATCTGGATGGTCGTCTTTTATTTTTTCAAAAATGTCAAACTGATCTCTGCAGATGACTTGAATGGCCGTTTCCGGGAAACGATAGCGCGGCGACCACAGGACATTCCAGCCTGATTCTATTTCATTGATGAAATTTACCAAGCGAGGCGTCATGATATAGGCGTCAGACTCGATATGGATTATTTTATCCACGCCTAATTCATTGGCCACCTTGACCGAGTGGAGAAAACTGCGCCACCAGCCAGGGTAGTCAGCTCCGCTTTGTCGTCCAAGATTGTTATCGAAGCGAATGATGAGATTTTTTTCTGTATTTGAAGCCAGCGGAGCGCTATGGGAAATTGTATTGATGATTTCGGCGGGTGGAAGAAATGGCGAGCCATCGTCAATCATTATTTTTTTTATTGCATTGATTGGTATGTCTTCGTAATAATCGAGCCACCGTTGATACCGGCTTTCCCATGATGGGGCATCTTTTATAAAGCTGGTGCAGAATATAATGGCTTTCATTTGCTAAGCACATTCCTTGTGGCTAAAAAATACGGGTTATTCATGATCTAATCACTAAATTTTTGAACTATTTTAACAGATTGGGGGCGCTTGAATAAGCGTGGCGGCATGCCGGCGATGTGGTCGTTGGCAGCATCGAGCCTCTGGCGCCTCTCGCTCTCGACGCTGGCGCTCAAGCATCGGCGCCAGGGACCCGACTTTTCACTTATGTCGTATCGTCCACATTCCTGGACCATCGCTGCCTGGTTATACTATTTGCATAGAAGAGATTTCGCATGGGCGATATCCTTGCACCCGTGAACCGATGAAAAATATCACTGTCGAATATCGTCATAACTTTCCTCTTGATCCGTTGGATGTTGTTCGTGTCTTCGATCATTCCGGCATCAAGCGGCCCACCAGCGAGCTCCCGAGAATCGCGCGCATGTTTGCCGCGCCTTGCCTCTTGCTGTCGGCATGGGTGGATGGCGAGCTCGTGGGGCTGGCCCGGTCGCTGACCGACTATGCGTATTGCTGTTATCTCTCGGACCTGGCGGTAGAAAAGCAATACCAGGGCCTGGGTATCGGCAAAGAGCTGGTCAAGCGCACCCAGGCAGTCATCGGCGACGAAGTGTCCCTGATATTGCTCTCCGCTCCCGATGCCATGTCCTACTATCCGACGCTTGGTTTTGAAGCTGCCGGCAATGCATACGTTATTCGGCGCAAACATTGAGTGAGCGCTTTCAGGCACTTTTGCGCCCCCAAGAAACGCCTCTACGCCTTCGCCGAAACGCTGGCACAAGACCCCGCTCGCCTCGCCAAGACGCTAGCCCAGACCCCACTTGGGCCTGTAAGGCAGCCACGGCCTGTTCGCCTCCGACCTGTGGCGGGAAAGCATCAAAGCGGGACACTGATGGCAGTGTCAATGTCGCGCGTATCGTGCTGGCAGGGTACTGCGCTTTGCCGCCACACCACCCATCTGCGCAGAATTGATTCCGGACAAGTTTCCCACCGAAATGCATTTGACCGGCGTCTGCGCCTGGCCTAGAGTCAACAGTAAGACCTCAACCGACTCCGTCGCCCCTCCCATGGCCAAGCCTTTTCCCTTGAACCCCAAGAACCCCGAACGCATCTGCTGGGGCTGCGACAAGTATTGTCCGCCGGACGCCATGCGCTGCGGCAATGGTTCCGAGCGCACGCAGCATCCGATCGAGCTGTTTGGAGAAGGCTGGAATGACTGGGGGCTGGCGGCGGCCGACAGGGAAGAGGCTGAGAAAACACCTTGACGGTGACAGCCAGCTAACGAAGCAGCGACCCGCTACAATTGCTCATCGCGCCGAGTTGAGGAAGCACAATGCATGAAACCCTTTCCCGCTGGCTGGCAAGCAACGCCGGTGATGACACTTTGGTCGAGCACCCGGCCGTGCACACCATCGATGAAGCTCTGATTCACGTGCCGGCCATGCCGGGCCTGATGGTGAAAAACCTGTTCGTACGCGACGAGAAGGGCCGCCGGCATTTGCTCGTCATCGTTCCCTTCGACAAGCGCATCGACTTGGCTGCGCTGGGGCGCTTGCTGCCGGCCAGCAAGCTGAGCATGGCCTCGCCCCAGCGCCTGCTGCAGCACCTGGGCATCACGCCCGGATCCGTCAGCCTGTTTGCCCTGCTACACGACAGCGCGCAGGCGGTGGAATTGGTGCTGGACCAGGCCGTGTGGGAAGCTGAATTTGTGCAAGCCCATCCGCTGCGCAACACGGCCACGGTGGCGCTGTCGCACGCCGCCCTGGTCAGTTTCCTCACGCATACAGGCCATGTGCCCCGCATCGTGACGGTGCCGGCGGCTGATTAAACGGCAGCTATTTCAATGCCCGGCGGCGGGTGCGTTACCGCTGCGCCGTCCCGGTCGGAAGCCATGTTTGCAGGCCGACCAGGCGAGCACGAAAGCCAGCACGAGCAAGGAAAGCATGGCCCATGGGAAGGCGCCCGCGCCCCAGGTTTCCAGCAGGGCGCCGCCCACCACGCCCGCAGCCGCAATCGCTCCATTCCACGCCACCACCTTCATCGACAAGGCCACGTCGGCGCCGCTGCCGGCCGTGTCGGCCAGCGCCGTTTGCAACAGCGTTGCCGCGCCGCCAAAGCTCAGGCCCCAGACGGCCATGCCGGCATAGATGACCGCAGGCATGTGCGAGGCCAGGCCCAGCACGAGGGCAGTTGTGGCGAACATGGCCAGGCTGGACAGCACGGTGGCGCGCAAGTGGCGTTCAACCAGCCTGCCCGTGATCCAGATGCCAGCCATGGCGGCGGCGCCGAAGACGAGCAAGACCAAGTCGATGCGGCCCGTCAATCCGGCAGGCGCCACGAACGGGGCGATGTAGGTGTAGAGAATGTTGTGCGCCAGCATCCAGGCAATGACGACGGCCAGCACGGGACGCACGCCGGGCGTCGTGAAGACGCGGCGCAGGGGCAGGCGCTCATGGACGGACTGGCCGGGGTAGTCCGGCACCTTCGCCAGCACCCAGGCGATGAGGATCAATGTCAGTGCGGAAATGATCCAGAATGCGGCGCGCCAGCCGACTAGCGAACCGAGCAAGGTGCCCAACGGCACGCCCAGGGATAGGGCGACGGGTGCGCCCACCATGGCCAGCGCCAGGGCGCGGCCTTGCTGCTGCGGCGCCACCATGCGCCGCGCATAGCCGGCCAGCAAGCTCCACGCCAGCCCGGCTGCCATGCCGGCAAAGAAGCGGGCCGCCAGTGTCAGCCAGTAGTGGGATGACAGGGCCGTGACGGTATTGAACACGAGAAAGCCGATGACGGTGAGCAGCAGCACCTTGCGGCGTCGCCAGCCGCGCGTGGCGATGGTAAGCGGAATGGCTGCCAGCAAGGAACCGAGGGCATAGGCCGTGACCATTTGCCCGGCCATCGCGGCGCTGATGCCGAGTCCCGCACTGATCTGCGGCAGCAAGCCGGCGGGCAAGGTTTCCGTGACGATGCAGATAAAACCCGTCATTGCGAGGGCCAGGAGGCCCGAGACGGGGAGGCGGACGGCCAGCGCTGGGCTGGGTCCGGTGGTGAGCGTGACGTGATGCAAAGCTGAATATCCTTGGAAGTGTGACGAGTCGGCCAGGCGCAGGAGTGCCCCTGAGCGTCGCTGTGGTATATATGTATCGATCGGTATAAATATAGGCGATGGGGCGCAGCGTTGTCAACGACTTTTGTATCGAGTAGTATGTAAGTAGCTTTTAAGTAGATGAGAAGGAGCGATGGATGGCGCAAATGGGACGGCCGCGCACGTTTGACCGGCAGGCAGCGGTCGAGCAGGCCATGTTTTTATTTTGGCAGCAAGGGTATGAATCCACGTCCTTGAGCCAGCTCAAGGCGAGCCTGGGTGGCGGCATTTCCGCGCCCAGCTTTTACGCGGCGTTCGGCTCGAAGGAAGCGTTGTTCCGCGAGGCGGCGCAGTGCTACCTGGATACCTTTGCGCGCGTGACGGAGTGTTTGTGGGACGAAGGCATGGCGCCGCGCGCGGCCATCGAGCTGGCCTTGCGCCAGTCGGCCAGCATGCAGTCCGAGCCGGGTCACCCTCCCGGCTGCATGGTGGCGCTCGGCTGCATGAGCGCGCCGACGGCCGAACATGCGGCCGTGGCCGAGCCGCTCACGGCATCGCGCGCGCGCACGCGCAGCGGCTTCGTGCATTGCGTCGAGCGTGGCATGGTCAGCGGCGAATTGCCGGCGGGTATAGACGCGTACGCGCTGGCGGCTGTCTTCGACAGTTTCTTGTCGGGCGTCTCCATCCAGGCCCGCGATGGCGTGGCCTACGCCGTGTTTGATGCAGCCATTACGCAGATCCTGCGCGTGTGGGATGCCAACCGCGTGTTGAGCTAGACGCTAGGCCGGAAAGCGAAACTCCAGTACGTCGTCGCCATACTTGTCCGTCTCGCCCGTAGCGGTCCAGCCCAGGTAGCGGTAAAAGCCGTAGGAGCGCGAGGCGGGGTCGCTGGAACAGCCGAGGAACAGCCGTTGATGGCCCTGCGCGCGCAGCTGCGCCATGATCCCCTCCAGCAAGGTCTTGCCGATGCCCAGTCCTTCGAATTCCGGCAGCAGGGCCAGGACGATGATTTCGCCCGTGTCGCGCTCGCCAAAGCAGTAGCCGACCAGCTGGCCGTCGTGGTGGCAGACCTGGCCGGGCAGGCTGCCCGAGCGCATCATCTCGGCCCAGGATTCGGCCGTGATGCCCACCTCGGCCAAGCGTTCACTGGAAATGGCGTTTTGCCGCGTCTTGCCGCGCAATGCGATGAAGGCGGCTGTATCGTCCGCATTGGCGGCATGGAAGGTGATGGAAGCGGGATGTGTCGTCATGTGTGCGTGAATGGTTGGATGGAATTGAGGGATTTACTCCCAGGGTTTGCGCATGATTTGCGCATGGCGCTGCCAGTCAACTACTTTGGTATTTTCGATGGCCTGCTGGCCTGGATTGCCGCTATCGATGATTTCATCCTTGACGAGTATAAAGTCATTCTTTTCATTTAAGCGATACTCCCGATAGCGCTCGCAATCCTGCTCGCGCCGGGCGATGGCAATTAATCTGTTCGCCTGCCAGGCATAGCTGTCTTCATAAAAGCATTGTGCCGCGCAGCCGCAATTGGCGATGCCGCCCGCGATTCCTTGATCTGCAATGCTGATGTCCAGATTCGGAATTGCTGATAATGGTTTGTTGAAACTGTATTTTTTCGCTTGCGCATCCCATAGCCACACATCGGAACAGCGGACGCGTCCCTGGCTATCCGTGTAGCCGGTGACCCACAGGTCGGCATGGCCGTCGAAATTCATGTCCAGCAGCAGCGCGTGCAAATTGCCCGTGCCGCTGCTGCTGCAACTGCCAGGTATCCATTGCTTCCCGATTTTCAGCTGGTAAGTCTGTTTTTCATCGTGATTCGCATAGCGGATATCGGCGGCTTGCCGCACTTTGCCTGTCGCGGCTTTGTCCAGGTGCAGCGTGCCGCAATAAGCCGAGGTGGAAATCATGGATAAAAGCAGAGCAATCAATTTCATGGCGATATTCGTGGGCGGGCATTGAGGCACAATGCCCCGATTGCATCAGGCGGAGAGTGATCATACTGCATGATTTGGGCAATATGCCACACCATTCCCTATCGTGCATTCTGCGCGGAACAGTGCTGTGTACAATGCCCAAAAATCCCCGATTAAGGAATTCTTATGACATCCTCTCCCGAATCTTTTAATGAAGCGGGCATCCTCGCTTATAACGACGGTCATCACGCCGAAGCATTCAAGCAATTCGACGCGGCCGCGCGCACGGGCGATCCTGCCGGCCAGCATTTATTGGCCAGCCTGTATTACCAGGGGCATGGCGTCGAGCAAAATTTGCCGAAGGCGGTAGAACTGTTCACGGCGGCCGCGCAAGCGGGTTTTCCGCCCTCGCTGGCCAATCTGGCCTTGATGTATGCGAGCGGGGATGGCGTCGCGCAAGACATCGCGCAATCGCTGGCCTATGGACGCCAGGCGGCCGAGGCGGGCGATGGCCAGTCGCAATTCAACCTGGCGCAGGCGTACCGCAAGGGCGATGGTGTACCGCAAGATTTTGCGGAGGCGGCGTTCTGGTACAAGCAGGCGGCCGAAGCCGGTTCCCTGTCGGCGCAGAATGAATACGGCTTGCTGTACGCGCAAGGGCAGGGCGTGGAACTCGATTACGTGCAAGCGTATGCATGGATCGCCATGCCGGCCGAGGCGGGCAGCGCGCAGTCGGTCAAGAACCGCGACCAGTTGCTGGAAATCCTCACGCCCTCACAGCAGCAGGCGGCGCGCGCGCTGGCGGCCGAGTATGCGGCGCAGTACGGCGTCAATCCCCACTGAACGACGATTTTGCCGCCAACTTGGTGAGCACGCCCGCCGCATCGATCTCATAACTGTCGAAGTCGCGCGCCAGGAACAGTTCACCCGAGTAATGCAGCCGCGCTTCCGCTTCCAGTTCGGCCATACCGTCCGCATTGTGATAGCGGGCGCTGAAGTGGGTGAGGATCAGGTTCGGCAAGCGCACCGCTTCGGCAAACTGCGCCACGCGCTGCACGGAACTGTGCGTGGGACCGGGGCCTACTTTTTGCAGCATCGCTTCCGTGTAGGTGGCTTCATGTACGAGCAACTGCGCGTCCGCGCAAGCCTCTGCCAGCAACGCTGGCGTGTCGTTGTCGCCGCCGATCACCACCGTGGCGCGCTGCGTTTCCATCTGGCGGAAAGTGGCGGCGTGCAAGACCGTGCCATCGTCGAGTCGCGCATCCTGGCCCGCCTGCAAGAGCCCCCAGGCGGGGCCGGGCGGCGCACCAGCCGCCTGCAGGGCGGCCTTGTCCAGCTTCCACCTGCTCGTCTCCAGCGCAAAACGGTAGCCCACGCTAGGTGCGCGGTGCGATAGCGCATGGCGCTCGATGGTCAAGCCCGCCTCTTGGTGGACCACTTGCGCGCTGTCGACGTCGATGTGGATCAGCGGATACGTCAGGAACAGTTCCGTGTGCAGCAGGGTGGCGTCGATCCACGCCTTGATGGCGGCCGGGGCGATCAGCAGCAAGGGCTTCTTGCGCCCCGTCATGGAGGCGCTGGCGAGCAAGCCCGGCAGCCCATAGCTGTGGTCGCCATGCACGTGGGTGATGCAGATACCCACCAGGTCGTGCACGGACAAGGGCAGGCGCTGCAGCCTGTGCTGTGTGGCTTCGCCGCAATCGATCATCCACCAGTCGCGGTTGTGCGTGGTTTGCAGGGCCAGCGACGTGACGTTGCGGTGGCGCGTGGGCACGCCGGAAGACGTGCCTAGAAAAGTCAGTTTGAACATGCCCGCATTATGCGGCAGGCGTGCCGGCTTGCCAACGTTCTGTTCCTCAGTGCGCCGACGGCACGGCATCGGCCGTGTTGCCGACACAGCCGTCGCGGCTGCTAAAGCTCACCTCTTGCATGCAGGCCTGGCCTCCGGTGCGGATGGCCGGCGAGGCGGGCGTCATCGTTGTCGTTTTGTGCTGCGATAGCAGGGTGACCATGGGCATGCTGCGGCAAATGTGTGGCGTAGGCTATGATGGCGTCACCAACAAGGACAGGCTGCTGGATATTTCCACTGCGCTGTCGTCGGCGATCTATTATGTGCCTGGCATCGATGCATTGCTGGCAATGGGTATTTCGCCGGCCATTCCCGATTATTACTTGACAAGGAGTTTTCCATGCGTATTCGTCCCGCTACATTGCTGTCCGCCCTGGTATTTGGCAGCGTCGTCTTCAGCGCATCCGCTTCCGCCGTCGGGCTGGGTTTCCTGGCCGACACGCCGATGGCTTACCTGAACAAGAACGACAAGCCTGTCTTCGTGAAAGCCGTCACCGACGTGCTCAATGACAAGAAGGATGGCGAAACCGTGCAATGGAGTAATGAAGGCTTGCGCAATTCCGTGCGCATCGCCGCCGAAATTACGGCCAGCGACACGGAAAAGACGGATGCGCAAACCTGCCGCAAGGTGCAGGTGGGCTTGAGCGCCAAGGGTCAGGAACAAACCCTCAAGCTGAAAGTCTGCAAAGCCGGCACGGCCGCCTGGAAAGTGGCGAAGTCCTGATTCCCTGCTCTCGCGGGACTGCCCTTGCCGGCGATCTGTACCGGCAAGGCGAAGACTTTCTCATAAGTAAGTGTTGCAGCGGTTAGAATCACGCTTTACCTTCACTTTCACCATCTGCATGCAGCAAAGTCGCCTCCTGTTTTTCCGCCTGGTCGGCCAGTTTCGCCGCTACGGCGCCATCGTTGCCGCCACTTTGCTGGCCGTGGGCGTGGCGTCCGCCACCGATGTGTTGTTAATCCGCCAGCTACAAAACGTCGTTGACGCCATGCGCACGACGGCCAGCGCACAGGTCGCGCCTGCGTCCGGCGTGATGGGCATGCTGCAGGGCTGGGTCGACCGTTTCCTGCCGGCGCAGGCAGGGCAGGTGGACTTGTGGGTCATCCCCGCCACCATTCTGGGGCTGGCCGTGCTGCGCATGGTGTCCAGTTTTGCCGGTGATTACGGTTCCGTATGGCTATCAAGCCGTGTGCAGGCCGACCTGCGCGAAAAGATGTTCGCCACCATCATGCGTCTGCCCAGCCGCTTTTTCGATACCACCACCACCAGCTTGACGCAGTCGCGCGTGGCCTTCGACGCCAGCCAGGTGTCGCAGGCGGGCTTGAACGTGCTCAATGTGATGGTGCGCGACTCCGTCGCCACCATCGGCTACCTGATCCTGTTGTTCAGCATCGATGTGAAACTGGCCCTGTTCTGCATGGCGTCGATGCCCATCGTGGCCATCGTCGTGACCCTGGCCGGAAGGCGCATGCGTCATTTGAGCAAGAGTTCGCAGCAAGCCGTGGGCGAGCTGACCTCCGTGCTGGACGAAAGCATAGCCGGCCAGCGCGTGGTGAAAATCTTCGGCGGCCAGGATTATGAACAGGCGCGCTTCGTTGACGTCGTCAAGCGCAACCGCCAGCTGGCCGTCAAGCATGCAGCTACCTCGGCCATGAATTCCGGCTTCATCATGATGCTCGTCGGCATTACCCTGTCTTCCGTGATTTATTTCGCCATGTTGCGTGCGCAAAGCGGCGCCATCACGCCGGGCGCCTTCGTTGCCTTCATGGGCGCGCTGATGGCGATGCAGTCGCCGATCAAGAATTTGACCAAGATCAATGAACCGCTGCAACGGGGCCTGGCGGCGGCCGAATCCGTCTTCGGCCTGATCGACACGCCGCTGGAACCGGACCCGGGCAGCATCGCCCCGGCGGCCGTGCAAGGCAATCTGTCGCTGCAAAACGTTCAATTCCGCTACAACAGTGACGATCCCGATGCGCCCACGGCCTTGAGCGATATCACGCTCGACATCCGCGCCGGCGAAACGGTGGCCCTGGTGGGCGGCTCCGGTGGCGGCAAGACAACCTTGCTGGGTTTGCTGCCGCGCTTCTATGACGTCAGTGGCGGCCAGATCCTGCTCGATGGCGTGGACCTGCGCGACTACGCCTTGCTGGCCCTGCGGCGCCAGTTCGCCCTCGTCAGCCAGGACGTGATCTTGTTCAACGACACGATGGCGGCGAATATCGCGTATGGCGACCCGGCCCCGGACATGGCCCGCATCGAAGCGTCGGCGCGCGCCGCCTACGCGCACGACTTCATCATGCAGTTGCCGCAAGGTTATGCAACGCAGGCGGGGCAGAACGGTTCGCGCCTGTCGGGCGGACAACGCCAGCGCCTGGCCATTGCGCGTGCCCTGTACAAGGACGCGCCTATCCTCTTGCTCGACGAAGCCACCAGCGCGCTGGACACGGAGTCGGAGCGGCAGGTGCAGGCGGCGCTGGAAGTGCTGATGCGCAAGCGCACCACCATCGTCATCGCCCACAGGCTGTCCACCATCGAAAGCGCCGACCGCATCGTCGTCATGCAGGGCGGGCGCCTGGTGGAATCGGGCAGCCATGCCGCCTTGCTGCAACAGGGCGGCGCGTATGCGCGCCTGCATGCAAGCCAGTTGTCGCCTGTCAAGGATGGCGCGGCTTAGAACACGTGAATTTCCTGTAATACCAGCCTGGCGCCCAGCGCCGTGCTCTCCACACGAAACGTGGCGGTGAGATCGGACCAAACGCCATTCAGGGGCAGCGAATGGCGCGCTTCGGCAAGCGCCGCGCCGCCGTCCTGGCTGGCCGGGCGCTCGACGCAGCGCTCCTGCCGCGTGCCGCTGGCCTCTGCCGCCGGCGTGACGCGATATACCGTGCCATCCGCATACGGCTCCGGCGAACCATACCCTTCGATCACGACGCGCAGCAGCGCCGGCGTCCAGCCGTAATACGCGTCGTGCGCCGTGCGCGCATGGGCGCACGCGTAATCGCCGCGCGCCAGGTCGGCGATCCAGGCATCGATGATGTCTAGTATCTGGGTGTCGCCAGGGGGCGCGGGCAAGTGCATGGATTTCTTTCGTGACGGGGGAAAACGTTGCTTTCCATTATGATTGCAGCCGCACAATAACATTGCAACGGAACTCAATGCACATACAACAGACGATGCGCTGGCTGCTGGCTGCCGCGCTGGGCATGGGCGCAGCCCTGCCGCTGGCAGCGCAGGAACAGTCGGCGGCGCCAACGCCAACCTTACAGGAGGAAGACCACACCATGTATTTGGATATAAATTTTATGCCCAGCAACCAGCGCCGTGCCGTATATGCGCTGCGCACGCCGCCCGTGCGCGACGAGGCGCTGGGCGCCTGGCATGTGCGGCTCGAATTTCCCGACACACCGGGTGCGCTGGCCTTTGAAACCTACACCACCGACCTGGACTTGAGTCAGGTCAGGTTCGTGCGCTTTCGCAAGCATTACTACGAGAATGGCCAGCTGCTGCGCGAAACCTATTTCAATGCCCAGGGCGAGGAGCTGCTGGGCGGCTGCGTGTACTTCGAGAATGGCCAGGTCCAGCAGCGGGTGACCGCGTTGCCGAACGGGCGCGACAGCATCTCGGAAACGTATCACGAGAATGGCCAGCTGGCGTACAAGACGCTGTATCACGATGACGAGATGGCCGATGGCGAGCAAGTGTCGTATGCCGCGAACGGGGCCGTCAGCCACCGCTCGTATCAACGCAATGGCAAGATGGATGGCGTGCAGGAATCGTTTTATGACGATGGCAAGCTGTTCCAACGGGGACAGTTTGTGAATGGCAAGCGCGAGGGCGAGTTTGTCACCTATGCCAAGGACGGCAGCCTGCTGGCCAGGACCGTCTGGGTGCACGACCAGCCCGACGGCTGGTCGTTTGAAAGCCATGGCAATGGCGTCGTGTCGAGTAAAACGCTGTACCGGAAAGGTGCCGTGCTCAGCTTGCAAACGTGGGAGCCGAGTGGCCGGCCCAATTTTGCGTGGCAAAAAGACGCACAGGGGCGCGACCACGGCGACACGACGGACTGGCATGCCAACGGCGTGCGCGCCAGCGTGACACCGTTTGTCAAAGGCCAGCGCCACGGCTTGCTGCAGACCTGGTACAGCGATGGCAGCCTGCGGCAGATCGTGCCGTACGAACACGGCAAGAAGCACGGCATCGAGCGCCAGTGGGACAAGGCCGGCAAGCTGGTGCTGGAACAGGCGTGGCAGGATGGCCAGCCGGTGGCGGCGAAGTAGGGGATCACATGCCTTATCGACAGACCATGCGGACCTTGCGCCTGGCGCTGCTGGGGGCGCTCATGACGGCCCTGCCGCTGGCGGCGCAGGAGCAGATACAGGAGCAACAGCAGGCTGCGGCACAGTGGCAGCAGCAAGCGCAGGACAAGAGCATCTACCTGGACGAAGACTATGCGGCGAGCGACGTGCGCCACGCCGCGTATGCGCTGCGCACGGCGCCCGTGCGCGACGAGGCGCTGGGCGCCTGGCACGTGCTGCTGGAGTTTCCCGACGCGCCGGGCACGGTGGCGCTGGAAACCTACGCCACGGACCTTGATTTGCGCCAGGCCACGTTCGTCCACCTGCGCAAGTGGTATTACCCGAATGGACAACTGGCCCGCGATGAGAGGCTGGACGCCAAGGGCAATGTGCTGACCGGTGGCGCGTCATTCTATGCCAACGGGAAGGTCAAGCAGCGCGTGACCCTGCTGCCGAACGGGCGCGACAGCATCTCCGAGAATTACCATGAAAATGGCCAGCTGATGAACCGCATCAGCTACCACGGCAAGCAGATGGCCGATGGCGAGTACGTGTCATATGGGCCGAATGGCAAGATGAGCAGCCACGCCTTCCTGAAAGGCGGCAAGATGCATGGCGTGCAGGAAGTGTTTTACGCCGATGGCAAACTGTTCCAGCGTAGTCATTTTATTAATGACAAGCAGGATGGCGAGTTCCTCACCCTGGCCGAGGATGGCAAGGTGCTCGCCCGCAAGGTCTGGGTGGATGGCGAAGCCGATGGCTGGTCATTTGAAAGCCATGACAATGGCCAGCTGGCGCAAAAGGCACTGTACCGCAAGGGCAAGCTGCTCAGCATGCAGAAGTGGGGCAGCAATGGCAAGCCGTCGATCGCCTGGCAGCAGGACGCGCAGGGGCGCGAGCAGGGCGATGTCACGCAATGGCATGACAATGGCGTGCGCGCCAAGGTCATCCCCATGCGCGATGGCCAGCGCCATGGCTTGCTGCAAGTCTGGGCCAGCGACGGCAGCCTGCTGCAGCTCGTGCCGTATGAGCATGGCAAGAAGCAGGGCATCGAGCGCCGCTGGGACAAGCTGGGAAAACAGGTATGGGAGAAGGCTTGGCAGGCCGGAGCGCCAGTGCCTGCCGGGCTATAGGCAGTAGAGGGCCGCCCGCCTTTGCAGGTATCATGTACGGATTCCGGCCCGCCAGCAGGCGTGAAGCCGGCAGGATAACTGGAGGCAATGGTGGTGGAAGCGGAAGGTTCGGCGATGGCCAAGGCGCAAGGCATGGCCTTGCAAAACATGCGCGTCGTCATGCGCGCGGCGCAGCGGCACTCGGCACAGATCGAGAAACAATGTGGCGTGTCGGGCGCGCAATTGTGGGTGATGCAGGAATTGCTGGAGCAGCCAGGCTTGCGCATGGGCGAGCTGGCCAGCAAGATATCCATCCACCAGACGACGGCCAGCAACCTGGTCGATGCGCTGGTGAAAAAAGCCTATGTGCGCAAGGCGCGCGACCAACCCGACCAGCGCGTGGTCACGTTGACCTTGACGGCGGAGGGCCAGGCCGTGATCGCCGGCGCGCCGCAGCCGGCCCGCGGCTTGCTGCCCAGCGCGCTGGCCCAGCTGGACCCCGACAGCCTGGCGCACCTGAACCAGGGCTTGAACGCCTTGCTGGCCGTGGTCGCCCCCGATGACAGGCAGGCGGGCATGCAGCCGTTTCCTTTCACCATGTAATCCAGGGGCAAGCGTGTGGCGGGACTGCCCCGCTTGCCATTATCATCGGCGCTGTCGCACCGTTGATGAGAGTTCGCATTGAAGATAGTCATACCCGTTTTGCTGGCCACCGTCCTGGCCAGTTCTCCCATCATTTCCATGGCCAATGAGTCGGCCATCCTGGCCTTGCCTTCCGGGCAATCGCCGGCCACCCTGCATTTCGACGCGGATTACCAGCCCGCCGTACCCGCTGCGGCCGTGTACGAGCAGCGTGCGCCGCTGCGCCATGATGCGGCCCGCCAGGCCTGGCATTGGCAGCTGCATTTCGCGCAGCCGCCAGGCAAGCTGCACATGGATGCCTGGCTGCTGGACGCCGACGTGGCGTCGCCCCGCTACGCCTACCAGCGCAGCGTGTATTTCGCCGATGGCCAGCTGGCCCTGCTGGAAGAGCGCAACGGGGAGGGCGATTTCGACGGCGTGAGCGTCGAGTACCATGCGAACGGCGTGGTGAAGAGCCGCAAGGCTTACCGCGACGGCGAGTTCGAGGGCTTGCACAGCCATTATCATGCGAATGGCCAGCT
The DNA here is from genome assembly GCF_051380905.1 of Janthinobacterium darwini. Classification (NCBI taxonomy): domain Bacteria; kingdom Pseudomonadati; phylum Pseudomonadota; class Betaproteobacteria; order Burkholderiales; family Oxalobacteraceae; genus Janthinobacterium; species Janthinobacterium darwini. The sequence goes on along the minus strand of NZ_JBNYXX010000001.1, from coordinate 3,195,929 downwards.
GAGCCGTGAATTGCGGTACCAGGCGGGCCAGCCCGCCGATGGCGAATACTTGAGCTTTGATGCCCATGGCCAGGTGAGCAACCGCGCGCATTTTGCCGATGGCGTGCTGTCGGGCGAGGCGCAAGCGTTTCATCCGAATGGCAGGCTGGCTGAGCGGGGGCCGTATCTGGAAGGCCAGCGCAACGGCCTGCACCAGACGTGGTGGCCGGATGGCCGTGAAAAGTCGCGCCTCAATTTCCTGCATGGCAAGCCGCAGGGCTGGTCGCTGCTATATTTCGCGAATGGCCAGCTGGACCAGAAAATCCTGTTCGAGGATGGCGTCATGTTGAGCACGCAAAGCTGGCGCGAGGATGGCACGCCACTGCACGCCGTCGAGTATGTCGACGGTCGCAAGCACGGCCTGGAGCGCAGCTGGGGCGAGGGCGGCACGCGCACCCTCTGCGCCTGGCAGCAGGGCCGTTTGCTGCGCCCCTGCAGCCATTTTTAGTTGGGTGGCGCCGGCAGCCGTTGCAGCTGCAACTGCGCCAGCGCCCCGTACAGCGGTTCGCTGAGCACGCGCGACACGGTGCTGGCCACCACGGCGCAGGCCATCAGGCTCAGTACCATGCCGTGGCCGTCGACCATTTCCATGACAATGATGAAAGCTGTCAGCGGCGCTTGCGTGGCGGCGGCCAGGAAACCCACCATGCCCAGCGCGATCAGGGCAGGCGCGTGCGGGTAGTGCAGCAGCACGGCGATATCGTGGCCGATGCCTGCGCCGATGGCCAGAGAGGGCGCGAAGATGCCTGCCGGCACGCCCGACCAGACGGTCAGCCAGGTGGCCACATATTTGAAGGCAACAAAGGCGGGCGAGGCGTCGCTGGCGCCATCGAGCATGGCGCGCGTGGCCACGGTGCCGCTGCCGAAGGTGGCGCCATGGCTGGCGATGCCGATGGCTGCCACCAGCAGACCGCAGATGGCGGCGAACAGCACGGGCCGGCCTTTTCTCCACGCGGACAATCGTCCCAGCGGATTGCCCCGGGCGGAGGCCAGCAGCAGCCGCGCAAACAGGCCGCCGGCCACGCCCGCCACCAGGGTCACCAGCAAGCCGGGCAAGGCCAGCGCCAGGCCGATAGGGCCGGGGTGGATGATGCCGAAGTGGGTAGCGTTGCCGTGGATCGACACAGCCATCATGCCGGCCAGCACGATGCCTGCCACGATCAGGCCGCTGTTGCGCTGCTCGGGCGAGCGCGACAGCTCCTCGATGGCAAACATGACGCCTGCCAGCGGCGTATTGAAGGCGGCCGCGATGCCGGCCGCGCCGCCCGCGACCAGCAGTGAATGGGCGCTCACCTGCGAGTGACGGGGCAGCCAGCGGCGCGCGGCCAGCATCACGCCGGCGGCGATCTGCACGGACGGCCCTTCGCGCCCCAGTGACAATCCCCCCAGCAAGCCACCCGCCGTCAGGACGATCTTCGCGGCGCTGAGCTTCAGGGAGACGAACAGCGAACGCTGCTCGGGCGCCACGGCCGGGTCCAGGGTGGCCATCACTTGCGGGATGCCGGAACCGGCCGCTCCCATGGCGTAGCGGCGCGTCAGCCAGACCAGCAAGGCGGCGCAGGCTGGTGTCCACAGCAGGGCGAACCACCAGGCTTTGCCGTTAAAAAAGAGAAACAGGTCCAGTGCTTCCTCCGCCAGCCACGTAAAGCCGACGACGACGAGGCCCGCGATGGCGGCCATGCCGACGACGACGGCGCGCGACCACCACAGGCGCGGGTTGGCAAATTCATGCTTGAAGGCAGAGGGGATGTCGTGCAAGTGCTTCATTGCGGCAAGTCCAGGGTAGGGCGCGCAGGGCGTCGGGGAGACTTGCCATTATATCGATATATTTGCGCAAATGTATTTCATGCGCCTGATCCGTGGGCGGCTGGCAACAGAATGCCTGCCTCGGCCAGGAAATCGACGAGCGCCCGCACTTTTGGCGCCAGGTGCGGCCCGGACGGCCACAGCAGCCAGCAACTGTGGGCCCGATGATCTGTGATCGCGTAGTCCTTCAGCACCTCGACCAGACTGCCTTCGGCCAGCGCGCCGCGCACATGAAAGTCGGGCAGCCAGGCGATACCCAGGCCTTGCCGGGCGAAGTGCAGGCGCGCATCGACGTTGTTGCACACCATTGACACGGGCAAGTCCAGGGGCGCAGCGTCCGCCTCCTGGCGCAGCTGCCACTGTTCGATCTTGCCGCTGTGGCGGAAACGGTAGTGCAGACAGGCATGCTGTTGCAGCGCAAGAGGATGGCTGGGCGTGCCGTGCCGCGCCAGGTAGGCGGGCGAGGCCACGAGGCAGGAGCGGAACTGGCCCAGCTTGCGGGCTGCCAGGCGCGAATCGCGGGGCGCGCCGATGCGGATGACGGCGTCGAAGCCATCGCCGACGACATCGGCCAGCGCGTCGGAAAAGTCCAGGTCGAGGGCGATGGCGGGGTGCTGCCGGGAAAATTCGGCCAGCGCGGACAGGAACAGGCCGCCCAGTTCCGGCAAGCCCAGGCGCAGACGGCCGCGCGGCGCCAGATTGCCCGCCAGCTCCTCCTGCGCCACCTGCATTTCCGCCAGGATGGTCTCGCTGCGCGCGAGAAAGAGCTTGCCCTCGGTCGTCAGACTCAGCTGGCGGGTGCTGCGCTGGAACAGGCGCGCGCCCAGCCGTTGCTCCAGGCGCGCCAGACTCTTGCTGACGGCCGACGGCGAAATGCCGGCCTGGCGCGCGGCGGCGACAAAGCTGCCCGCCTGTGCCAGTTGCACGAACAGGGCCACGCCGGAGAGGTTATCGGTATTCTGCTTTTGCATGATTCATGACAGTTTGGTCAGGTGTGAAACGCATTGAAGCATATTTTTCTTTGTCGCGTGGCTGCTTACCATGGGCTTTTAACTGCAGGGAGCATGCAATGAAGATGATTGGATTCAGGAAGGGCAGTAGCGTGGACGAGCACGATGGCTTGTTCGACATGATGGGAGAATTGCCTGTGCCGGGCCCGCGCGAGGTGCTGGTGCAAGTGCGCGCCGTGGGCGTCAACCCGCTCGACACCAAGGTGCGCGCGGGGCTTGTGAACGTGCCGGAGCGTGTCGTGACCCTGGGATGGGATGCGGCCGGCATCGTGCATGCCGTCGGCAGCGAGGTCACCCTGTTCGCGCCGGGACAGGCCGTGTATTACGCGGGCTCCTTCGACCGCACGGGCGCGAACGCCGAATACCACCTGGTCGACGAGCGCATTGCCGCGCGCATGCCGGCGACCCTGGATTGTGCACAGGCGGCCAGCGTGCCATTGGCGGCACTGACGGCGTGGCAGCTGCTGTTCGAGCGCTTTGCCATCATGCCCGGCGACCGGCAGCCACGGGGCAGCCTGCTGGTGCTGGGCGGCGCGGGCGGCGTCGGTTCGCTGCTGATCCAGCTGGCGCGCCAGTTGACGGGGTTGACCGTGATCGCCACCGCCTCGCGCAAGGACAGTGCGGATTGGTGCCGGGCCATGGGCGCGCATCACGTGATCGACCATGCGCTGCCCATGCCGGCACAGGTGGCGGCCTTGGACGTGGCTCCCGTGCACCATATCGCCGCCCTGTCGCATACGGCGCAGCATGTCGCGGAACTGGTGGAGCTGATCGCGCCGCACGGCAAGCTGGCCGTCATCGACGACCACGATGTTTTTGATGCGGCGCCGCTGAAGGGCAAGAGCATTTCCCTGCACTGGGAAATGGTGTTTACGCGGCCTTTGTACGCCACCGGCGATATGCAGGAACAGCAGCGCATCCTGACCCGCGTGGCGGCACTGCTGGACGAGGGCGTGCTGCGCCACACGCTGCAGCAGCGCCTGTCGCCCATGGACGCGGCCACCTTGCGGCGCGCGCATGCGCTGCTGGAGCGGGGCGGGCAGCCGGGCAAAATCGTGGTCAGCGACTGAACAGGCTTACACGAACAGTTCGTGCCGCGCGCTCTGGCTGATGGCGATGGTGGCCGGGTGGCTCAAACGCCGTTCCGTGGTGATCGCGTAGACTTGCTCGACCAGGCTGTCGACCCGGCCCAGCGCCATCACGGCGTACTGTTCGCAGACCTGGGGCGCGATGACGGTGGGCGCGAAAAACAGGCCGGCGCCGGACTGGCCGAAGGCCTTCATCATGGCGCTGTCGTCAAATTCGCCGACGATGCGCGGGTGCAGATGATTGTCGCCTAGCCACTGCAGCAAGCGCCCGTAAATGGCGAAGTCTTCACCGGGCAGCAGCAGCGGCGCGCCATCCAGGCATTGCGGGAAGCCTCCAGTCAGGGTGGCGGCCAGGGCTGGCGTGCCGAACAGGGTCATGCCGCTTTCGCCCAGCAAATGGTTAAAACCGCGCACGCTCAAATGGGCCGGCATGGGCCGGTCCGCCATGATCAGGTCGAGGCGGTGCACGGCCAGGTCCGCCAGCAGGCTGGCCAGCCGCCCTTCGCGGCAAATGATGCGCAGCGGTTCGGCCAGGCCCAGCGCGGGCGCGACCAGGCGGCAGGCGATCAGTTTCGACACGGAATCGGCGCAGCCCACGCGAAACGTCGTCGTCGCCGTGCGCGACTGGTCGCGCACGATTTCCAGCAATGCGTCACCCGTGCTGAAAATGCTTTCGGCATGGCTGAGGATGCGCCGGCCCGTATCCGTCAATTCCAGCTGGCGCCCGCTGCGGCGGAACAATTCCACGCCCAGGGTGTCGGCAAACTCGCTGAGCTGCCCGGAAATCGATTGCGGCGTCAGGTGTAGCTGTTCGGCCGCGCGGGCGATGCTGCCCGTCTTGGCCACCATCCAGAAATAGCGCAAGTGCTTAAAGTTGAGTGTGGACATGCTTTTCCCTGAAATAAATACATCGATTTTTTCGATGTATTCGTCAATTATATTCGATTTGTTCGATGTTTATATTCAGACTATGATGGCTGCTCAATTCATGCAAGGAGAGTGCCATGGGCATCAGGATAGAGACAGACAGTTGCGGAGGCCACCGATGAACGGCCTGGAAAGTATTGCGACGGCACCCATGTGGGCCGGCTTCATCGCCTTTGTCCTGGTGATGCTGGCGCTGGACCTGTTCGTCTTCGGCGGCAACAAGGCGCACAAGGTCAGTGTCAAGGAAGCGGCGACCTGGTCGCTGGTGTGGGTCAGCCTGGCCCTGCTGTTCAACGGCGGCCTGTGGTGGTATCTGAACGGCACGGCCGGACCCGAGATCGCCAACCAGAAGGCGCTGGAATTTTTCTCCGGCTACCTGATCGAGAAAGCGCTGTCGGTCGATAACGTGTTCGTCTTCCTGCTGATCTTCAGCGCCTTCCAGGTGCCGATCCAGTACCAGCGCCGCGTGTTGATTTACGGCGTGCTGGGCGCGATCGTCATGCGTGCCGTGATGATCATGGCCGGGGCCTGGGTGGTAAGCGAGTTCAGCTGGGTGCTGTATCTGTTTGGCGCCTTCCTGTTGATTACCGGCATGCGCATGCTGGTGGCGGCCGATGCAGAGCCGGACGTGGCGAACAACCCCGTGCTGCGCTTTGCCCGCCGCCACTTGCGGGTAGCGGACGGCGACCATGGTGAGCGTTTCTTCGTGGCAAAGGGTGGCTTGCGCTATGTCACCCCGCTGTTCCTGGTGCTGATCCTGATCGAGGTGACGGACCTGGTGTTCGCGGTCGATTCGATCCCGGCGATCTTCGCCATCACGACGGACCCGTTCATCGTCTTCACGTCGAACCTGTTCGCCATCATGGGATTGCGGGCCCTGTACTTCCTGCTGGTGGACGTGGCTGACCGCTTCCACATGCTCAAGTATGGCCTGGCGATGGTACTGGTGTTCATCGGCGCCAAGATGCTGATCATGCCGTGGTACCACGTGCCGGTGGAAGCTTCGTTGCTGGTGGTGGCAGTGCTGATCGTATCGAGTTGCGTGGCGAGCGTATTCATCACCCGCAGCGACAAGAAATAAACAGCAGTACGGCGCGCCCCGCAAGGCGGTGGCGCGCCTTTTAACGCTTTTTAATTAATTAACTGAGAAAGTAGAAAATCATGCGTACCTATGAAATGAACAGTCCCCAGGCAGCGGGACGTATTTTGGCCCTGATGATGGTAGTCGACGGCAACCTGGCCAGCGCCGAGCTGCAAGCCATGCACCGCAGCAAGATTCTCGAGCATATCGACCTGGCGCCAGCCACTTTTCAGCAACTGTTGCAAGACTTGTGCGACGACATGCTGACGTCGACCGTGCATGGCGCCGTGCAGCTGGCCAATGGCGTGATCGACAGCCTGCTCGATGAAATCGATGACCCGGATCTGCGCCGCAAGCTGCTGCAAGCCATGTGGAAGATCGCCGATGCGGACGACTGGCTGGCCGATGGCGAAGCCGTGTTGCTGGCCCGCGCCAGCGCGGCATGGTCGGCGGAAACGAATTTCCGCGCGCATGGTGCCTGATGCACATCAAGCGGTCTTGTGCCCCATGGCAATGACGGCGGCACCGGCCAGGGCCAGGCCCACGCCGGCGATGTCCGTCCAGGCGGGCGTGATGCCGTCGACCAGCCACAGCCATCCCAGGGCCGTGGCGATATAGATGGCGCCATACGTGGCATACACCCGGCCGCTGGCGGCTGGATGCAAGGTCAGCAGCCACACGAAGATCAAGAGGCTGAGGGCGGCCGGCAACAGCAGCCAGGCGCTGCCTTTGTTGCTGAGCCATAGCATGGGCAGGTAGCAGCCCAGCAGTTCAGCCACGGCCGTGACGGTAAACAGCCCGAAAGTGCGGGCAAGACTGGTCCATTCGATGGCGTCGTTCATGGCATTCCTGTGATGTGCTCAAGGCGCTATTCTAGCTGCCAAGCAATTTGGCACCCGCTGGCGCGGGCAGCGTCGGCCCTGCTATGATCGGGATCGGATACCCGAGGAGAACACAATGACGACGCCCCCAGTGCCGCGCGCCTTGCTGCAAGCCATGTTCCACGCCGCCATCGCCGCGGCCCAGCCATCGCACTGCATACCGCCCCATCTGCCGCCCGCGCCCAAGGGGCGTTTGATCGTCATCGGCGCCGGCAAGGCGTCGGCCGCCATGGCGCAAGCCGTGGAACGGCACTGGCCGGGGCCGCTGTCGGGACTGGTCGTCACGCGCTACGGCTATGCCGTGCCGTGTGAACGCATCGAGATCGTCGAAGCCTCGCATCCCGTTCCCGATGCTGCCGGCATGCAGGCAGCGCAGCGCATGCTTGAGCTGGTCGCCAACTTGCAGCCCGACGATACCGTGCTGTGTCTGATTTCGGGCGGCGGCTCTTCCCTGCTGGCTTTGCCGCTGGATGGCATCAGCCTGGAAGACAAGCAAGCCTTGAACCGCGCGCTGCTGGCATCGGGCGCCACCATCGGCGAAATGAATTGCGTGCGCCGGCATTTGTCTGCCATCAAGGGAGGCCGGCTGGCGGCCGCCTGCCATCCGGCGCAAGTCATCACTTTGGCCATTTCCGACGTGCCCGGCGACAAGCTCGGCGATATCGCTTCCGGCCCCACGGTGGGCGACGCCACCACCTGCGAGGATGCGCTGGCCATCGTGCGCCGCTATGGCATGGACTTGCCGGACAGCATACGAGCAACGCTGGAAAGCGGGCGCGGCGAATCGGTCAAGCCTGATGACCCCCGCCTGGCGCGCACGCAGACGACCCTGATCGCCACGCCGCAGATGGCGCTCGAAGCGGCCGCTAGCGTGGCGCGCGCGGCCGGCGTCAAGGCGTATATCTTGGGCGACAGCCTGGAAGGCGAGGCGCGCGACGTGGGGAAAGTCATGGCTGGCATCGCGCTGCAAACGGCCTTGCGGGGCCAGCCGTTCCCCGCCCCGTGCGTGCTGCTGTCGGGTGGCGAAACGACGGTCACCGTGCGCGGCAACGGGCGCGGCGGGCGCAACGTGGAATTCCTGCTGGCGCTGGGTATCGCGCTGGAAGGCCAGGAAGGCATCCACGCGCTGGCGGGCGACACGGATGGCGTCGACGGCCAGGAAGACATCGCTGGCGCGGTCCTGGCGCCCGACACCCTGCAGCGCGCCTGGGCGCTGGGTATCAAGCCCCGCGACAGCCTGGACAACAACGATGGCCACGGCTTCTTCCAGGCGCTGGGAGATAGTGTGATCACGGGCCCGACGTTGACGAATGTCAACGATTTCCGGGCCATTTTGATTACCTGATTAGTTAAAGTTTTCCAGCACGATCTTGCCTTTCGCCGTGTTGCTTTCCAATAAGGCATGCGCGCGCTTCAAATTTGCCGCGTTGATCGTGCCGAAGCGCTCGGCCAGGGTCGTCTTGATGATGCCGGCATCCACCAGCTGCGCCAGCTCATCCAGTAGTTCATGCTGCCGTACCATGTCGGCGGTCTGGAACAGCGAACGGGTAAACATCAGTTCCCAGTGCAGCGACACGCTCTTGCCCTTGAACTTGCGCACGTCGATGTGCTCGGGGTCGTCGATCAGGGCGAACTTGCCTTGCGGCGCGATCAATTCCACGATCTGGTCGAAATGCTTGTCGGTCTGGTTCAGGCTGATCACGTAATCGACAGGCGGCAAGCCCAGGCGCGTGATTTCCCCCGCCAGCGGCAAGCTGTGGTCGATCACGTGGTGTGCACCCAGGTCCGTGACCCAGGCGGCCGTTTCCGCGCGCGAGGCCGTGCCGATGATGGTGACACCCGTCAATTGCCGCGCCAGTTGCACCAGCACGGAGCCGACGCCGCCGGCCGCGCCGATCACCAGCAGGGACTTGCCCGTCAGACTCTTGTCGCGGCTGAGCTGCAGGCGGTCGAACAGCAATTCCCAGGCCGTAATGCTGGTGAGGGGCAGGGCAGCGGCCGCAGCGAAATCGAGGCTGGCCGGCATGTGGCCGACGATGCGCTCGTCGACCAGCTGGCATTCGCTGTTGCTGCCGGGGCGGTTGATGGCGCCCGCGTACCAGACCTTGTCGCCCACCTGGAACAGGGTCACGTCGGGGCCGACGGCGGTGACGACGCCGGCCGCATCCCAGCCCAGCACTTCCGGCTGGCCATCTTTTGGTGCACGGTTCTTGCGCACCTTGGTATCGACGGGGTTGACGGAGATGGCCTTGATTGAGACGAGCAGGTCGCGCCCCGTGGCGACGGGCGTGGGCAGCTCGATGTCGAGCAGGGCGTCGGCATCCGTGATGGGCAGGTTGTGATGGTAGGCGATGGCTTTCATGCTAATCCTTGGTCAAGAGTGGGGAGGCGATGACGTATGATGGTTGCTTTCGCGCTCAGGAAAAAGAGGGCGCGTACCGAAACACTTTCAAAGGAATGCTGAAAATTGCTGCGACTCGATGACTTGCAGGTGTTTGTGCGCACGGCCGACCGGGGCAGCCTGTCGGCGGCCGCGCGCGAGATCGGCATTTCGCCTGCGCTGGCGAGCGCCGCCGTCAAGCGCCTGGAAGGGGAGTTGGGCTTGCGCCTGCTGACCCGCACGACCCGCTCGCTGAGCCTGACGCCGGAAGGCACGCAATACCTCGAGCACGCGCGCGAAGCGCTGCGCCTGCTGCGCGCGGGCCACGATGCGCTGCTGGCCGGCAAGGACAGTTTCGGCGGAACCTTGAAAATTGCCATGCCCTCGGACCTGGGGCGCAACTTGATGCTGGGCTGGCTGGACGAATTCCAGTCGCGCCACCCGAAGCTGCACTACCAGCTCAGCGTCAGCGACCGGGTGGCCGACATGGTGCGCCAGCAAGTCGATATTGCCCTGCGTTACGGGCAGCAGGACGATTCAAGCATGATCGCCATGCCCATCGCGCCCGCCAACGACAGAGTGCTGGTGGCCTCTCCCGCTTACCTGCGCGAGTATGGCCCCCTGCTGGCGTTGGAAGACTTGTCGCAGCGCAATTGTTTGCGCTTCGCGCTGGAAGACGGCATGCACGACCGCTGGACCTTTTACCGCCTGCCCCAGCGCGAGCAAGTTACCGTCCAAGTGAGCGGCAACCGCAGCGCGGACGATGCTGAGCTGGTACGGCGCTGGGCCGTAGCGGGCCTGGGCATCGCCTACAAATCACGGCTCGACGTTGCTGGGGATGTGGCGGCGGGCCGCCTGCACGTGCTGCTGCCCGAGGTGGCGGGCGAGGCCACGCCCTTGCAGCTGCTGTGCATGCACCGGGCCCAGGTGACGCCGCTGGTGCTGCAGCTGCGCGATTTCCTGCGCGACAAGTGTGCGGAATTATTAAAATAGCATCTTTGATTACAACTCGTTGCAAATGGCAATCATGTGCGGGTCAACCTGGGCGTACCCTCAAGCATTCTGCATGAAACCGCTTGAAGGACCGCCATGACCCCGCACCGATTATTGCCGACCACCTTGATTTCCCTGCTCTTGCTGGCTGGCTGCGCCGCAACCGGACCTGCCGTCCAGTCCGATCCTCGTGCGCAGACCAGTTCCACGCAGGACATTGCCATGCTGGAACGGGTCAGCTGGGGCGTGAATGGGGGCAGCGTGCGCCAAGTACAGGCGCAAGGCTGGAACGCCTACCTGCACGCGCAGTTGCATCCACGAAAAGCGGCCTTGCCGCCGGCTATCGCCGCGCAAATCGACGCCATGACCATCAGCCAGGTGCCGCTGGATCAATTGGTGCTTTCCATGGAGCAAAAGCGCAAGGAGTCGGCCGGCGTGATGGACGACATGGCGAAGCAGCAGGCGCAAAAGGAGTACCAGCAGGAACTCAACCGCCTGGCGCGCGAGGCGGCCACGCGCTCCCTGCTGCTGGACGTGTATTCGACCAACCAGTTGCAACAGCAGCTGAGCTGGTTTTGGCTCAACCATTTCAGCGTGCACCAGGGCAAGCACAACTTGCGCGCCATGGTGGGCGATTATGAGGCGAACGCCATCGCGCCACATGCCCTGGGGAAATTTCGCGACTTGCTGGGCGCAACCGTCCACCATCCGGCCATGCTGCGCTACCTGGACAATGAAGCCAATGCCGTCAAGCGCATCAATGAAAACTATGCGCGCGAGCTGATGGAACTGCACACGCTGGGTGTCAACGGCGGCTACAGCCAGGCTGACGTGCAAGAGCTGGCGCGCATCCTGACGGGGGTGGGCGTCAACCTGGGACCGGATACGCCGAAAGTCAAGCCGGCGCTGCAGTCGCAATATGTGCGCCGGGGCTTGTTCGAGTTCAATCCGAACCGCCACGATTACGGCGATAAACAATTTCTCGGGCAAACGGTGAAGGGCAGGGGACTGGCCGAGCTCGATGAAGCGCTGGACCGCCTCAGCCGTAGTCCCGCCACCGCGCACTTTATCAGCGGCAAGCTGGCGCAGTATTTCGTCGGCGACAATCCGCCCGAGCCGCTGGTGGCGCGCATGGCGGCTACCTTCCAGAAAAGCGATGGCATGATCGCCGACGTGCTGCAGACCATGTTCAGCAGCCCGGAGTTCACGCAATCGCTGGGCAAGAAATTCAAGGACCCCATGCATTATGTGGTGTCGGCCGTGCGCCTCAGCTATGACGACAAGCCCATCCTGAACGCGGGTCCCATGCTGAACTGGCTCTCGCGCATGGGCCAGCCCCTGTACGGGCGCCAGACGCCGGACGGCTACCCCTTGACGGATGCATCCTGGGCCAGCCCCGGGCAGATGACGACGCGCTTCGATATCGCCCGCACCATCGGCTCGGGCAGCGCCGGCCTGTTCAAGACGGAGGGCCCGCAGCAGCAGGAAAAGGTGGCGTTTCCCCAACTGGCCAGCGCCCTGTATTACCAGTCGCTGCAGCCGGCTTTGAGTTCCGCCACGCGCCAGGCTCTGGAGCAGGCCGCCTCGCCGCAGGAGTGGAACACTTTCTTGCTCTCTTCGCCAGAAATGATGCATCGTTGAAAGGATTGCCATGAACCGCCGTGACCTGTTGAAAGCCCTGGCTGCCGCTCCCTTGTTGTCTCACGCGGGCAGCTTGCTGGCCGCGCCCGCCACGAATGCCAGACTGCTGTTCGTCTTCTTGCGCGGCGGCTATGACGCCAACAATCTGCTGGTACCGGTCGGCAGCGATTTTTACTATGCATCGCGGCCGAATATCGCCATTGCGAAACCGGGTGCGGACAACGGCGCGCTGGCCCTCAATAGCGACTGGGCCTTGCATCCGGCCTTGCGCGAGACCGTTTACCCCATGTTCAACGGCGGCGAGGCGGCCTTCATCCCGTTTGCGGGCACGACGGATTTGACGCGCAGCCATTTCGAGACGCAGGACAGCATCGAACTGGGACAGGAGATCGGCGGACGCCGCGATTTCCGCTCGGGCTTTTTGAACCGGCTGGCGCAAAGCCTCAATAGCAACCAGGGCAACCACGCCATTTCCTTTACGGACCAGCTGCCCTTGATCTTCCAGGGCGGTGTGCAGGTACCGAACATGGGGCTGCGCTCCGTGGGCAAGTCCGGTATTGATGCGCGTCAAAGCCAGGTCATCGCCGCCATGTACAAGGGCACACCCTTGCAGCAACCCGTCAGCGCGGGCTTTGCCGTGCGCGACGATGTGACGAAGGAATTGACGGGAGAGATGCAGGCGGCCAACCGCAACGCCATCAGTACCAAGGGCTTTGAACTGGAAGCGCAGCGCATCGCCCGCTTGATGAAGGACAAATACACCATCGGCTTCGTCGACGTGGGCGGCTGGGATACGCATGTGGGGCAGGGCGGTGCCACCGGCTACCTGGCGGGGCGCTTCGATGAGCTGGGGCGTGGCCTGGCCGCGTTTTCTCAGGAAATGGGCAGCGAGTGGCGCAATACCGTCGTCGTGGTGGTCAGCGAATTTGGCCGCACCTTCCGCGAAAACGGCAACCGCGGCACGGATCACGGCCACGGCAGCGTGTTCTGGGTGCTGGGTGGCGGAATCAAGGGCAAGCAGGTGGCGGGCGAACAGCTGGCGATTTCGCAGGCGAACTTGTTCCAGAACCGCGACATGCCCGTGCTCAATGAATACCGCGCCGTGCTGGGCGGCTTGCTGCGCCGCACGTTCGGTTTGACGCCGGCGCAACTCGATCATGTGTTTGCCGGCGTCAAACCGGTGGAGCTGGGCCTCGTATAAATTGCCATGCCGCCGTGTTACGCTACGCCTGCGCAACTGGCGCGTAAGCAAGCCCCGTCCCTATCCCCGGTGCGGGGCGCGAATGGAGTGGTATGAGCGATACCCAGCGCGACATCGTCAGCGCAGGCTTTTCCCTGGCCCTGATCGCCGTGACGGCCTTCGTCATGCAGCGTTTCTTTTTGCCGCTCGTGTGGGCCGGCATCCTGTGCGTGGCCACCTGGCCCCTGTACCTGCGCGTGCGCGCGGCTCTGGGCCAGCGCACCATCATCGCGGCGGCCGTGCTGACCCTGGCGTTCGCCTGCATCTTCATCATTCCCGTGCTGTTCGGTGTGGCGCAGGCGGCGCGAGAAGTGCCTGTGCTGGCCAATTTCGTCGTCAACGCGAATACCAACGGCTTGCCCGTGCCGGATTGGGTGGCGCACATTCCGCTGGCGGGCAGCGCCATCGGTGACTGGTGGCTAGCCACCCTGAGCCAGCCCCATGGTCTGGGCCACTTTTTTGCGGGCAGCGCCGTGGGCGGCTTTCATTCGGCGCGCGACATACTGAAAATCCTTGGCGCGGACGTGTTCCACCGCCTGGTCGACTTCGGCCTGGCCTTTTTGTGCCTGTTTTTCTTTTACAAGGATGGTGAGGCGCTGACGCGTCAGATCACGGCCGTCGGCAGCCATTTCTTGCGTCCCGAACGCTGGGGCCGCTATGCGCAAAAGATTCCCACTGCCATACGCGCGACAGTTAACGGCCTGGTGCTGGTGGGCCTGGCCGAAGGGGTGCTGATCGGTATCGCCTACGCCATCGCCGGATTGCCGTCGCCGGCCCTGTGGGCGTTTGCCACGGGCATCCTGGCCATTATCCCGTTTGGCGCGCCGCTCGCTTATCTGTGCGCCGCAGCCTTGCTGGTCTTCCAGGGCAATGTGGGCGCCGCCATCGGCGTGGCCGCGTGGGGCACCATGGTGCTGTTCGTGGCTGATCACTTCGTGCGTCCCGGCATGATCGGCAACGCCACCCGCTTGCCCTTCCTGGCCGTGCTGTTCGGTATTCTGGGCGGCGTGGAAACCCTGGGCCTCGTGGGCCTGTTCATCGGCCCCGTCGTGATGGTGCTGTTCGTGACGCTGTGGTATGAAGCGAATGTGTTTGACAAGGTGTTTCCAGTGAAAACACCTGCCAGTCCGGCCGCACCGGAACGCACACAGTAATGAGGGGTCGGCCAGCGTTGCCGCTGGCCGGTACTGGTGCGCTCCCGGCGTGGCCGGACGAGGCTTTCAAGCAAGGTGTCGAAAGCCCCGGAATACGCCGAGAAAAATCGTAGCGAGCGGCAACGAGTTGTGACTAAGAAGCGCAGCTATACTTTAGTACAGCGAGCATCGCAGGCCGCAAATCGCGCCGCGCAGTAGATTTTTACGGCGTATTTAATGCGCCTTGGATAAGATAAGCAACCAACGGCGCATCAGCAGCACTTCAACATAGCCCGGCTCGATGCCCGTACCGCACTCGATCAAGGGATTGACGGTGTAGTAGCGCTTGCGGAAGTCGCGGCAAACGAGGATTTCGCGCTTGCCCATGCGGACGAGGAAAGAGCTTGGGGCGTATTCCAGGCCGAACCGTGAGCCAAAACCGCTATTCAATGTTGCCATGACAATTCCTTTGAGGGAGATGTGTTGAACGAGTCATCAGAATAGCATAACTACTGTATGAAAACACAGCTACTGTATGAATAAACAGTATTTTTTTACTGGTGTGGTTTTTTTGATCATCACCGCGAACCGGAAAGTGAGAGCAGTTTGCAAGAGAAGAATGACATGGGCATGACCGCGGGCTGGACCACGAAATTGCGCCGCTTCGTCGAGGCGCGTTTGTCGCCCGAGGGCGAACTGGGCCTGCATATGACGGTCGGCGTGGCCCTGATGCTGGTGGCCATCGTGGTATTCCACGAGATCGCCGAAGCGGTGATGGGCATGCAGCAAATTACGGTGATCGACATGCAGGTGGCGCAGTGGTTTAACCAGCATGCCGTGCCGTGGATCACCAGTTGCCTGCTGGTCATCACGCACCTGCATGGCGTGATCGGCGCCATTACCCTGGCCGCCTTGCTGGGCTGGTATCTGCACCGCAAGGGCGCCACCTACTGGCTGTTTACCCTGCTCATCACCATGCCGGGCGTCATGTTTTTGAACTTGCTGCTAAAGTTCATTTTTGTCCGCGCGCGGCCCAGTTTTGACGAGCCCATCTTGCCGACGGCCCTGAGCACCTACAGCTTTCCCAGTGGCCATACGGCCACCTCGACGGCCCTGTACGGCTTGCTGGCCGCCTACCTGATATGCCAGACGGCGCCGGGCGCCTGGGGCAAGCGCATCGCCATCGCGCTGGGCGCCTTCCTGATGGCGGCGCTCGTGGGTTTCAGCCGCATTTACCTGGGTGCGCATTACCTGAGCGATGTGCTGGCGGCCATGGCGGAAAGCTATGGCTGGCTGGCCATCTGCATCGCCGGCGTGTCGACCCTGCGCCGCCGCCGGCATATCCGGCAAACCAAATAAGGGGAAACGATCCTGAGCAAGATTGCAGTCATCATCAATGGGGGCGCCGGCTGTGGCTACGCGCCCGACTGGGCGCAGCAGCTCGAAGCGAAATTCGCGGTCGTGGGACTCGACGTCGCCATTACGCTGGCCGCCAGCGGCGCCGAGATGATCGCCACGGCCGAGCAGGCCCTGCGCGATGGCGCGCCCATCGTCGTGGCCGGTGGCGGCGACGGCACCATCAATGCCGTCGCTTCCGTCGTTGTCGGCAGCGGCACGCCGTTTGGTGTCTTGCCGCTGGGAACCCTGAACCATTTCGCCAAGGATTTGAACATCCCGCTCGAACTCGATGCGGCGATTGCCAATGTGGCGCAGGGCGTGCCGCACCAGGTCGACGTGGGTGACGTCAATGGCCGCATCTTCCTGAACAATTCCAGCCTGGGCCTGTATCCGGACATCGTGCGCGACCGCGAAAAGCAGCAGCGCCGGCTGGGACGGGGCAAGTGGCTGGCCTTCAGCTGGGCCCTGGTGGCCGCCTTGCGCCGCTATCCCTTCCTCAGCGTGCAATTGAAACTCAATGACGCCGTGCATGCGCGGCGCACGCCGTTTGTGTTCATCGGCAATAATGAATATCTGATGGAAGGCTTGAATATCGGCGAGCGCGAACGGCTCGATGGCGGCCAGCTGAGCCTGTACGTGGCGCAGCGTCCGGGCCGCCTGGGCTTGCTGAAACTGGCCTTGCATGCACTGTTCGGCAAACTGTCACAAGCCAAGGATTTCGATATGCTGACGGCCAATGACCTGGAAATCGCCACCAAGCACCGCCGCCTTCGGGTGGCCACCGATGGCGAGGTGACCATCATGAATACGCCACTGCAATATCGTATCCGCCCGGCCGCGCTGGCGGTGCTGGTACCAGCACCTTCCGGGGAGTAAGGCCATGCGTACCCTCGTGCATTTATCTGATTTGCATTTCGGCCGGGTCGATGCTGCCTTGCTGGCGCCCCTGCGCGCGCTGGTCGAGCGCCTGGAACCGGACGTGGTGGTAGTTTCGGGCGACCTCACGCAGCGCGCCCGCAGCAGCCAGTTCCAGCAGGCGCGCCACTTTCTCGATAGCTTGCCGGGGCCGCAGATCGTGGTGCCTGGCAACCATGACGTGCCCCTGTACAACCTCTTTTCCCGATTTTTGACGCCGCTGGTGAAATACCGGCGCCATGTGACGGAAGATATGTCGCCCGAATATATGGACGGGGAAATCGCCGTGTTGGGCATCAACACGGCACGCTCCCTGACGTTCAAGGATGGCCGTATCAGCCACGAACAGATCGGTGCCCTGCGTGAACGCCTGGGCAGTTTGCCGCCCGGGTTGACGCGCATCATCGTCACGCATCATCCCTTTGACTTGCCCGAGCATTTCGACAAGGATGACCTGGTCGACCGCGCGCCGCTGGCATTGCAAATGTTTTCCGAATGCGGCGTGGACCTGTTGCTGGCCGGACACTTGCATGCCAGCCATGCGGGCGATACGTCGGCGCGCTACAAGATCGACGGCTACGCTGCCCTGATGGTGCAGGCAGGCACGGCCACGTCCACGCGGGGCAGGGGCGAGTCGAACTCGTTCAATGTCATCCGCATCGACGACAGCTGCATCCGCGTCGAGCGCTACAGCTGGAATGAAGGCAGTGCCGACTTTGAAAAGGTCAGTACGGAAGCGTTCGAGCGCCAGGGCGGGGTATGGGCCAGCTTGCGGCCCTTGTAGGTCGGATTGGCGGGGCGAAGCCACGCGTAATCCGACGCTATTGTTGGCTTTGGTCATAGCTGTGGTGATGTCGGATTACGCTCCGCTAATCCGACCTGCGCCGACCTGCCGGGGCACACTTCTGTGCCTTACAGCCAGTAATTCATGAAACGCGCCGCCCACTCCTTCATGCGGTCCGAGATGGGTCGCGTTTCCCATTTCGCTTTGGTGATTTCTTCCGAGTCGCGCAAGTCTTCCTGGAAGGCATTCTCCATTTCGCGGCCGAAGCTGTCTCCCAGTACGATCACGTTCAGTTCGCTGTTATGCAGGAAGCTGCGCATGTCGATGTTGGTCGAGCCCACGGTCGACCAGGCGCCGTCGATGACGGCCGTCTTGGCGTGCAGCACGGCCAGTTTCAAATGAAAAATGCGGATGCCGCCAGCCAGCAACTGGTCGTACAGCGCGTGTCCCGCATGGAACACCAGGCCGCTGTCGGACACGCCGGGCAGCACCACGGTGACATCCACGCCCCGCTTGGCGGCTGCGACCAGCGCGTCGACTGTCTGCTGGTCGGGCACGAAATAGGCGGAGGTGATGTGGATGGACTTTTTTGCTTCCTGGATGGCTAAAATATACGCCTTGTAGATTTCAAAGCCGCCGTCCGGCTCGCTGGCCACCACGCGCACCAGCTTGTCGCCCACTTCGGACAGCACGGGGAAATAATTGGCGTCCGGCAAGTCGGCCTGGTCTTGCTGGGCCCAGGTGCGGATGAATAGCCACTGGAAGGCGGCCACGGCCGGGCCTTCCACTTTCACGTGCGTATCGCGCCAGCCCACGTCCTTCTTGTCGGTGGGTTTCGATTTCGAGCGGAACAGCGAGCTCTTGGCATAGGTATCGCTGATATTGATGCCGCCCGTAAACGCCATCTTGCCGTCGACGATCAGCACCTTGCGGTGATCGCGGTTGTTGATCTTCCAGTCGTCGCCCTTGAGCTTGGCGGGATTGACGGGGTTGAACGCCACCAGGTGCACGCCGGCAGCGCGCATGCGGTCAAAGAAGGCTTGCGGCACGCCCAGGGTGCCCACGCTGTCGTAGATGACGTTGACCGTCACGCCCGATTGCTGCTTTTCGATCAGCATGTCGGCAAATTTCAGGCCCAGCGGGTCCTGGTCGAAAATATACGTTTCCAGGTTGATGCTGTTCTTCGCTTCGCTGATGGCCTGGAACATGGCGGCCATGGTTTGCGGGCCGTCAAACAGCAGGGTCACCTTGTTGCCCTTGATCAAAGGCACGCCCGTGGCCGCCTCTTCCAGTGCGGCCTGGGCCTTCAAGTCCATGCCGGACTTGGCCCAGCGCTTGTTGAGCAGGGCGGCGCGGCTGTTGACGTTCAGCAAGGCGCCCTTGCCCGTGATCACATTGGGCTTGGCTACGGGTTCCAGGGTGGTATTGAGGTTCTTGACATTGGGCAGCGAGGCGCATGCAGCCAGGGTCCAGCACAGCAGTAGGGCGGTGAGACAGGGTTGCATGCGCCTGGCGGTCATTTTTGAGCCTTGGTCGTGGGTGACAGGTTTGCCGAATCATCGGCCAGTGCCAGTGGTGGCGGGTTTTTCGAGCCGAAGAAGAAGACGATGGGCGAGCGCAGGAAGCGCTTGCCCAGAATCTTCAACAATTGCATGCCGTGCTTGAAACGCACCTGGCGCGAACGCAGTGCCACCCACAGGGCCAGACCGAAACTGACCAGCAGGTTGGCCGTGCCGATGGCGAAGATGCCCGACAGCGACTTGACGGCCAGCTGCCAGCTCATGTTGTGGTCGAGTCCCACCAGCGCGGTCGCAAAGTTGGCGGCCGAGAAAGTGATGTGGCGGATATCGATCGGCAAGCCGATCAAAAAGCCCAGAGTGCCGATGGATCCCAGCAGGATACCGAAATAAAAATTACCCATCAGGCCGCCCAAGTTGTTTTCCAGGTACAAGCCCAGCCGTTGCAAGCGATCCTGGCCGATCACGCGGCCCAGGCCGCGCAATTGCGCGATGCGCTGCGCCCAGCGCGTGTACAGCGCCTGGTTGTCATAGTAGCCCGAAATCAGGCCTGCCACGAACAGGCACACGCCGGCGATCATGGCGTAAAAGATGGCGGGGCTGCCGATAGGGTCGATATCGTGCAGCAGATGCATGGCTTTTTCCGGCGACACCAGGTGGTGGCCCGTGATTGCCTTATAGCCGAGCGCGATCAGCCAGGCCGTGGGGATGGCCGTGGCGAGGTTGCCCAGCACGGCCATGTTTTGCGTGCGGAAGACCTTGTTGATCAGTTCCGCCATGCTGTCGAGGTCGATATTTCGCCCATCCTTGCTGTGCAGGCCGGCGGCGATGCGCGAGGCCGTCATGGCCGGCTGCTTGGTAGCCACCGTAAAGTGCAGCAAGTGGATGAACATGAAGCCGATCGAGTAATTCATGCTGAACATGAACGCTTCGACCAGTGGCGCCGAGCGCAAATACGACATCAATATCTTGAACAGGGCCATGAAGCCGATGATGATGCCCGCGCCCGCCGAGGACAGGAACATGGCGCCCATTTCGCGCCGGCTTTCCGCGATGTAGTGCTCGCCCGTGCGGCTGGCGTTTTCCGTCACATTGCGTGCCAGCAAGTTGATATTGTCGGAAAACAGGTCGCTGACCTTGTACTTGTGGTTATGCGCGCGTATCAGTTCCAGCGCCAGCCCGACGGCGCCTGCCCGGCGGCGGCTGACAGGCTGCGGGTGCAGCAAGTCCTGCGTGGCGTCCACCGTGATGGCGGCGATGTCCACGTTGCTGGATGCGGGCAGCTCGCCGCTCGTGTCGACCAGGAACAGCAGCTTGCGCAGGCGGTCGATGCTTTGCGCCAGCGCCACCAATAAATACGTGAGGGGAATGCTGGTGCCCTGGTACAGGGCCTTCTTGCGGATCTTGGCGATGACGGCGTCGCACTGGTCCAGCATCACCAGCAAATGGCGCGCATCCTCGATGTGCTCGATATTGCCGTGCAGTAAATTCGTGTAGGCGTCCAGGTAGGCGTTCACTTCCGTGTTCTGCACCATGAACGGCGACTGGAACACTTCGATTTCATTGTGGAAACGCGTCAGTTCCGGTTCCAGGCCCATGGCGCAGACGCGGTAGGACAGGGTGCGGATGGCGTCCAGAATACCCGGCAGCATGATATTACCATCGCCGACGGCCAGTTCGATATCGTCGCTGGTGAGCACGTCGAACAGTTCCAGCCAATCCGTAGCGGGCACGTTGCTGATCCACAAATAATCGGTCTTCAGGTACAGCACCTGGTCGAGCGCGTCGTTCAGGTACTCGTCGCCCAAGGCGGGCGGCAGCATGCGGTAGGCGATGCGGCGTTTCAATTCCGTGAAAAAACCGCTGTTCGACAGGACGCCGATGTCCGTGTACAGGCTGGCGTGACGACGCGCGGCCAGCACGCGCAGCACGTATTCGTGCAGGGCGCGCGCTTGCGCGGGGTTACCTTTGAGAAGCTGGCGCAGGGTGCGCACGTTGGCGATCGCGGTAGCGCTGTCGTGGGGGCGCTTGGGACGCAGTGAGTTGAATAATTCCACCAGCAAGTCGATATTGCTGGAGTTGGGGTCAATGCGTTCGAGGATAGCTAGCATGCAGAAAAAACGGGCGAGCCGCTGTCGGTAAAACCAGTAGTGTACCGCCTGCGTCAAATCGCGCAACGTTCGCCACCGAACATTGCTTTGCGGCAGGGCCTGCTTTAAACGCCATTTTGCCGTAAGTATCCCAATCATGGTCAAACTTGCGTGTGGTCAGTGCGCGACTCTTTTCCCGGGGCTAAGCTGAAGTTTTCTGTTGTACAACGCACTGATGGCTGGACAAAAAGCGAGGATAAGGTAACACTAAGATCAGACACACAGCGCATGTCCTGATCAATACCGGAAAGTTTCAACTCACGTGACCGAGATATTTATCATGAAGACCTCGTATTTTGCGCTTGCTGTGATAGGGATGGGGCCATTTGCGCTGGGCGCACCGGCCCAGGCTGCCGATGGCGCGGGCAGTGCCGCATCCAGTAACGTTGCCGTGTATGGCGTGCTTGACGCGGGTGTCGTGGCCGAACGGGGCTGTGCAGCCAATTGCGCCGGCACCAAGGTGTCCGGCGGCGCTGCGTCCGGCTCGCGCCTGGGGCTGCAGGGACGCGAAGCGCTAGGCAATGACGTGTCCGCCGTATTTACCCTGGAAGCGGGCGTGCAGAACGACACGGGCCAGTCGGAAGACGGCCGTCTGTTCGGCCGCCAGGCCTATGTGGGCCTGGACAGCCGCCTGGGCGCGCTGACCCTGGGGCGCCAGTACAACCTGCAATACCTGACCCTGACCGACGTGGCCGACCCGTTCAAGGGCGGCATGGCCGGCAGCGCCAGCAACCTGGCCGGCTACAGTGTGAAACGTTACGACAATACGGTCAAATACGTGACGCCCGCCTTGCGCGGCGTGTCCGCCAGCGCCATCTACAGTTTTGGCGAGTCGCCGTACAGCAGCGCCAACAACCGCGCGTATGGCGCCACCCTGGGCTATTCGGCCGGCGCCGTGAATGTCAGCGTGTCGCACCAGCGCAAGAACAACTTCATCCTCGCTTCCGGTACCTTGCCCGCCATCGACATGTCGTCGCGCAACACCCTGATCGCGGCGAATATCGACCTGAAAGTGGCCACCGCCTTTGTCGCCGTGGGCGTGAACAAGGGCTATGGCAGTTCGCCTTGGGACCCCAGCAATGCGTACAGCTCGCTGGCCCTGTCGATGTCGTCCTCGGACAGCCGCGACACCTTGCTGGGCGTGTCCGTGCCCGTGGGCGGCTTCAAGCTGCTGGCGTCATGGGTGCGCAAGGATGACCGCGACCTGGCCAACCGCGACGCCAGCCAGGTGGCCGTCGGCCTCACGTATTCCCTGTCAAAGCGCAGCGATTTCTACGCGTCCTACGCGAAGATCCACAACAAGAACGGCGCCCGCTACACGGTGGGCAATGCCAGCGACGCGGGACGTGGCGACGCCGCTTTTAATATGGGCTTCCGTCACGGCTTTTGAGCTGCCGTCGTAGCTGGGGCAGGGCAGCTGGCGCCCAGCCACTTGCCGTTGCTCGTCACGTTCACTTGTTCCGGCGTGCCGCGCGCGCTGGTCGTCACCGCCAGCTGCATGCTGAAAGCCTGGTCGCCACTGAAGCGCACCTGGCCTTCGCCGCTCGATTTCGGGTTCGCGCAGGTGAACGATATATTCATGCCGCCCGCGATGTCGGTGTTCTTCGACTTGCAGTCGCCGGGCTGGCCCGTGGGAATCTGCTTGCGCGCAGCCATTTCCGGCGTCACGCACGCCGTCACGCGCACGGCGCCGTCGGCGCCTACGGTGGGCATGGCCATGCCGCGGCTGGCGGCCATGCTTTCGAGCTGCTTGCGTTGATCGGGAGGAAGGTTGCCCAGCTGCTGCAGCACCATGGACATGGCGTTGTCGGTGGCGGCATCGGGCGATGCCATCTTGCTGTCGACTTGCCACAGGCCCGGCTTGATGGCGGTGGATGGCGAGGCGGCCTGGGCACCGGCCTGGGCGCCGATGGCGGCGCAGGCCAGCAAACTCAGGCGTAGCAGGGAGTGGTTCATGTTGGCATCTCCAAAAAAGGCAGACTCCAGCATACGGCATGGCAAGCGGTGCACGCTTGCCATTGTGTTACAAACTGTGATCGGGCTCGATGCGGCGCACGTCCACGCAGGCGATGCGGCGCTCGTCGGCTTCGACGATTTCATAGCGCAAGTCATCGAGCTCCAGCACCTCGCCCACGGCCGGCATGTTTTCAAAGTGCGCCAGCAGGAAGCCGGCCAGCGAGTTGTACTCGCCGTCGTCGCTGACCAGCGATTCCGTCTCGAAGACTTGCTCCAGGTAATGCAGGTCGGTGGCGCCGTCGATGCGCCAGTGGCCGGGCCCCAGCACTTCCACGTCGGGTAGCTCGTCCTCGTCGGGGAATTCGCCTGCGATGGCTTCCAGTATGTCGATGGGCGTGAGCACGCCTTGCACGGTGCCGAACTCGTCGACCACCAGCACCAGCTGCCCGCGCGAGCGCTTCAGGGTTTCCATGGCTTTCAGTACGCCGGCCGCTTCCGGCACGACGACGGCTTCGCGCATGCTGGCCGGGTCGATCTTGCCATGCGAGACCAGATCCTCGATCAGGTCCTTGCTGCGCGCAATGCCGATCACATTGTCCAGGTCATCATTGCAGACAGGAATCATGCTGTGCGGCGTTTCGCGCAGCAGTTGCAGCATCTTCGCGCTGCTGTCGTTCAGGTTGACCCACGAGACGTCGCCACGCGGCGTCATCACGGAGCGGATCGAGCGTTCGGCCAGGGTCAGCACGCCGCTGACCATGTTGCGCTCTTCCACGCCAAAGGCGGAGACGTCGGGTATTTCCTTGACTTCATGCTCTTCGACGGCTTCGCGGCCCTTGCGTCCGCCCAGCAGGCT
Source organism: Janthinobacterium darwini (assembly GCF_051380905.1). NCBI lineage: Bacteria > Pseudomonadati > Pseudomonadota > Betaproteobacteria > Burkholderiales > Oxalobacteraceae > Janthinobacterium > Janthinobacterium darwini. The sequence goes on along the minus strand of NZ_JBNYXX010000001.1, from coordinate 3,172,134 downwards.
CAGGACGGCTTGCGCCGTGCGGTCGCGCAACGGCGCGTTCGACTGCAGCTTGAGGAAGTTGCGGCGGGCAAGCTGATTGAAGAACTCGATGACGATCGAGAAGCCGATAGCGGCGTACAAGTATCCCTTCGGAATATGGAAGCCCAGCCCTTCGGCCACCAAGGAGAGGCCGATCATCAGCAAGAAGCTCAGGCACAACACCACGACGGTGGGGTGGGCGTTGACGAAGCGTGTCAGCACCTTCGAGGCGAGCATCATGACGACGATGGAAATGACGACGGCCGCCATCATCACGTACAGGTTGTCCACCATGCCGACGGCCGTGATGACGGCGTCGAGCGAGAAGACGGCGTCGAGCACGACGATCTGCGCCACCACCAGGCCGAAGCCGGCGTACACTTTCGGGCCCGTCTGGGCATGGGTGACGCCTTCGAGGCGCTCATGCAACTCGGTGGTGGCCTTGAACAGCAGAAACAGACCGCCGATGAGCAGGATCAGGTCGCGTCCGGAGAACGAGAATGTCCATAGGGAAAACAGAGGCGTGGTCAGTGTCACCAGCCAGGAAATCAGCGAGAGCAGGCCCAGGCGCATGACGAGGGCCAGGGTCAGGCCCAGCACGCGCGCCTTGTCGCGCTGGTGCGGCGGCAGCTTTTCGGCCAGGATGGCGATGAAGATCAGGTTGTCGATACCCAGTACGATTTCCAGTACGACCAGCGTCAGCAGGCCGACCCAGATTGTCGGGTCAAATAACCATTCCATGTGTGTAACCTTGTAAAGTCAATCAATATAAAGCGTGCCCGGCGGCGGATTGCCCCGGGCCTCAATGCGATGCGTGCTGCGGTGTCAGTGGCGGACACGCGGCGGCCGGGTGGCCTGCCGCGCGTCCGCTTCGGCAAGTGCGCCCGGTCCCGCTTGCCAAATGATGGCGCAAAACGGCGCCCCCTGGCGCGAGGGCGGGTACAGCGTGATGGGGTCGTTGTCGCATTCTTCGGCGTCGCAGTTGTCGCCGGGCTGGCCCGCATGGGCGCCGGGGTCAAGGCAATCCGCGACGAAGGCAGGCGTGGCAGTAGTGCCAGCCGCGATTGCATGCTGGAATGGGGAAGGGCTGGCGTAAGCCATGCTGGCGAACGCCTGGGGTAAGGCGATGAAAACAAAAAGGCAGAGCAGGACGAGAGCTCGTCTCATATACAGGCAGATAGTTCTGGAACTGAGGAGTATAACACGGGCAGATAACAGCTCCATGACAGGACTTGCGTAACTGATAAGTATGCCGTAAATTGGGAGGGCAATCATTTCCCTGGGCGGCGAAGACGCAGCGCGGGCCTGTGGCAATTCTTGCGTTTGTATCGCATTGTGCTTACGCATCTTTCGTTTGTGCATCTTTCGCACTTTTATATCGTAGTGTTAATAGGACTCCGACTTGAAACCAATTACCGCTCTCCTGCTTGCCGCCGGCATCCTTTCGCCTTCCTTCATCCTGGCCGCCACCCCGGTGGAAACCGCACCTACCCAGAAAACCGGCAAGGCTGCACCCAACCGCAGCGCCGCCGTCAAAGTCACCTCCGTCGAAGGCATCACCGAATACCGTCTGGCCAATGGCTTGCGCGTGCTGCTGTTCCCCGACGCCAGCAAGCCTACCTTGACCACCAACATCGTCTACCTGGTCGGCTCGCGCCATGAAAACTATGGCGAAACGGGGATGGCCCACTTGCTCGAGCACTTGCTGTTCAAGCCCAGCGCCAACTTCGGCGTCAAGAAGGGCACGAAAACCCCCGTCGAGATCCTGAACTCGACGGGCGCGCAGTTCAACGGCACCACCTGGTACGACCGCACCAATTACTACGCCACCTTCCCCGCCAACGACGACAACCTGCGCCAGATGCTGGCCATGGAAGCGGACCGCATGGTCAACGCGGCCATCGACCAGAACGATCTGTGGAATCCGAAGACGCAGAAGGGTGAAATGACGGTCGTGCGCAACGAGTTCGAGATGGGCGAGAGCGATCCGATCGGCGTGACGAGCGAACGCATCCAGGCCATTGCCTATGATTGGCACAATTACGGCAAGTCGACCATCGGCGCCCGTTCCGACATCGAGCAGGTGAACATTCCCCGCTTGCGCGCCTTTTATCATAAGTACTACCAGCCGGATAATGCCGTGCTGATGGTGGCGGGCCGTTTCGATGAAGCCAAGGTCTTGAAGCAGATCAATGAGCTGTTCGGCAAGATTCCAAAACCGACGCGCGTGATCGAGCCGACCTACACGGCCGAACCGGTGCAAGATGGCGAGCGCGCCGTGACGGTGCGCCGCAGTGGCGGCACGCAATTCGTCGGCGCCGGCTATCACGTGGCGCCGTCCGGCAACCCCGATGCCGTCGCCATCGAGGTGCTGGGCCACGTGCTGACGGATGCTCCTGCCGGCCGTTTGCACAAGGCGCTGGTGGAAACCAAGCTGGCCAGCAAGATCGAATACAACTCGGTGAGCAACCTGGAGCCCGGTTACAACCTGTTTGGCGCGCTGGTGCCACTCGATGGCAACCTTGATGCAGCGCAAGCGGCCATGTTGAAGGTACTGGAAGAGCTGAAATCGCAACCGGTCACGGAGGCCGAAGTGGCGCGCGTCAAGCAGCAATTGAACAAGCAGATCGAACTGGCCACCTCGAACACGGCGCGCCTGACGATTGCCCTGACGGAGTCCCTGGCGGCCGGCGACTGGCGTCTGTTCTTCCTGCAGCGCGACCAGCTCGACAAATTGACGACGGCGCAGGTGCAGGCGGCGGCCGAGAAATACCTGAAGAGCTCGAATCGCACCCTGGGCCGCTTCATTCCTACCGATGCGCCGGACCGCACTGTCGTGCCGGCCTACGCCGACGTGGCGCCGCAACTGGCCGGCTATACGGGCCGCGCCGTGGTGGCGCAAGGCGAAGCGTTCGATCCCAGCCCCGACAATATCGAAGCGCGCACCACGCGCTTCACTTTGCCGAACGGTTTGAAGGGCGCCTTGCTGCCGAAGAAAACCAAGGGCAGCACCGTCAGCGTCGTGCTGAAATTGCAGATCGGCAGCGAAGAGAGCTTGCGCGGCAAGGGGGCGGTGGGCAGTTACACGGCCAATCTGCTGTCGCGCGGCACGGATAAACTGTCGCGCCAGGAAGTGAAGGACAAATTCGACCAGCTGGGCACGCAAGTGGCCATCTCGGGCGGCGCCGAGGGCGTCACGGCAATGCTGACGGGCAAGCGCGAGAACTTGCCGGCCGCCATGGACCTGCTGGCGCAAGTGCTGCAAAAGCCGGCCCTGAGCGAGACGGAATTCCTGGAATTGCAGCGCGAGCGCGTCGGCCGCGCCGAGCAGGAATTGCCTGAACCGCAACCGCAGGCCGTGAACGCCTTCCGCCGCCTGCTCGATGCCACGCCGCCAGGTCATGTGCGCCATATCGGCACCTTGCCAGAAGAACTGGCGCAATGGAAAGCCATCAAGGTAGCCGATGTGCAAGCCTTCCATGGCGCCTACTATGGCGCGTCGAACGCCACCTTTACCGCCGTGGGAGACTTCGACCCTGCCGCGCTGAAGGCGCAAGTGGCCAGCCTGTACGGCAGCTGGAAGGCGAAGCAGCCGTATGTGCGCATTCCTGACGCCGTCAAGCCCGTCAGTGGCGAGAAAGTCACGCTGGAAACGCCGGACAAGGCCAATAGCGTGCTGTTCGCCATCCAGCCGATTCCCCTCAAGGATGACGCCGCCAGCTATCCTGCTTTGCTGATGGCCAATCACATGCTCGGTGGCGGCGCCTTGCGCAGCCGCCTGGCGGACCGCATCCGCCAGAAGGAAGGCCTGTCGTACGGCGTCGGCTCGCAAGTGACCGTGCCATCGCGCGAGCCGGCCGGCTTCTGGATGGCGTATGCCATCAGCGCGCCGCAAAACACGGTCAAGGTGGAAGCGGCCCTGCGCGAGGAAATCGCCAAGGTGCTGGCTGACGGCTTTACGCAAGAGGAATTGGTCGAGGCGAAGAAAGGCTGGCTGCAATCGGAAGAAGTGGGCCGCACGCAAGACAGTGGCCTGGCGCGTGGTCTGGCCGAATACCTGGCGCAAGACCGTACCATGGCTTACGACAAGGACCTGGAAGCGAAAGTGGCAGCATTGACCCTGGCGCAAGTGAACCAGGGCTTGCGCGAGTACCTGAAGCCATCGGCCATCTCGATCGTGACGGCCGGCGATTTTGCCAAGGTGGCGAAAGAGGGTGAGAGCGGCGCGAAGACAACGACGTCGAAATAAGCTGTTTTACAGACAAAAAACCCGCCGGCAATGACCTTGCCGGCGGGTTTTTTTATTGATGCGTGTCAGCTTAGCGTGGTGCCATTTCGGCTACGTAGATTTCCACGCGGCGGTTGCGTGCGCGTCCCGAGGCATCGGCGTTCGAGGCGATAGGCTCGCGGGCGCCGCGGCCTTCCGTGACGACGCGGGTCGGCGAGACGCCGCGCATGGACAGGTAGTCGCGTGTGTGAGCCGCGCGTTCCACCGACAGCGGTTCGTTGATGGAAGCGCTGCCCGTGCTGTCCGTATGGCCGATGATACTGACCGTGGTGTTCTGGTTTTCGTTCAGGGTGGCGGCAAAACGGTCGAGAATGGGGCGGAAGTTGCCCTTGATGTCGGCGCGGTTGGTGTCGAAGGAAATGTCGCTTGGAATTTCCATTTTCAAGCGGTTATCGGCCGTCTGCGACACTTGCACACCAGTACCCTGTGTAGCTTGTTCCATCGCGCGCTTCTGGTTTTCCATGCGGTTCGACCAGATATTGCCGATGACGGCGCCCGCTGCCGCGCCGATCAGGGCGCCGCCAGCCGTGCGGCCGCCGCTGCCGCCACCGGTGGTGCCGCCGATCAAGGCGCCCAGGCCTGCGCCCACGCCTGCGCCCGTGGCCGTGCCACGTTGTGTGGCGGACATATCCGCGCAGCCGCTAGCGGCCAGTGCGATAACCAGCATGCCGATCAGGGATGTGGCGCCAGGGCCTTTTTTGAATGTTTCTTTCATGGATTTTCTCCTTGTGTTGTTATTGGGACATACCCAGGAATTACCTGCACACGTTACTGCAAAATGCCGCGGCTTGCCAGCGTGTGCACACTGTACATAAAAGGCGACAAAAAGGCGGCGCCCGTTTGCACGTGCGCCGCCCTGTCACCCTGCGCTAACGGCCTGGGCTATAAGCCGCGCCCGCTGATCAGGCGCAACAGGATCATGATGACCGCCACCACCAGCAGAATGTGGATGAAGCCACCGATGGTGTAGGAAGTTACCAGGCCCAGCAGCCAAAGAATAATGAGTACGACGGCGATTGTATACAGCATGATATGTCCTCCGAGAGTAATGTGTGGATGACGGCGACTGCCTTGGCCTTGTGAGGCGCTGGCGTCTGGCGCTGTCATCGGCTTTTTGTCATTGCGCGGCGACTGGGTCGCTGAACGCTGATGCCATGACTTAGTGTCTACTTTGTTTCCCTTGTGTTCTGTACGCTGTCGTACACAAGGATCAACTATTGGGGCCGGTCGGCGTGTTCGTCTGCCATGCCCGGTATCCAGGCCAACATGCCGGCCATGCCGACGGCGCCCGCCAGGCAACTGACCATGCCGCCCGTCAGCAGCAGCATGACGCCGAACACAGGCGCGCTTGCTTGCAATTGCGCCAGGTCCAAGGCGCAGAAGCCCAGCGCGGTGGCCAGGATGCCGCCACCGATAAAGCCGAGCCAGATCCGGTTGGCGCCTGTCTTGTCGTTTTTCATCGCATCTCCTTGAAGATATCCGTTGAGCTTTCCTGAGTGCATCATCTCGCGGGACGGCAAGCTCATCTGTACGCCAACGAACATGGCCAAAAAGAAAACGCCCGGACAGGCCGGGCGTGTGTGTAATGTGCCACATTGTCCGGCGGCGCGCTGGCCGCCGACCGCTTAGCCGATGGCGCGCAGGCCGCCATTGACGACGCGCACGCGGTCGCCCTGGCGCCAGTTCGGCGCGGCGCTCTGGTGTACGGTGCGCGTCTTGCCGTTGTCGAGGCGCACGACGATGTTGTAGCTGCGCGTGGCGCGCACGCTGCCTTCGATCTGGTTGCCAGCCACGGCGCCGCCAACAGCGCCCAGCACGGTGGCCAGCTGCTTGCCATGGCCGCCGCCCACCTGGTTGCCCAGCAAGCCGCCAACGACGGCGCCGCCGGCCGCACCCACGCCGCTGCCTTCGGCGCGCGTATTGACTTCATGGATGGCCTCGATCACGCCGCAATTGCCGCACACCTGCGGCGCCGGGGCTGCCGCGTATTGCTGCTGTGGTTGCTGTTGGGGCTGCGGCTGGCGCACGGGTTCCTGCTGTTGCTGCGGCGGCAGGGCAGCCAGCGCTTGCGCGCCGGCAGGCTGCAAGTTCGTTTGTGGCTGGTTCGCCTGCAGGCTGGCCAGCTGTTCCGCCGAAGTGCTGGCCGCCAGTGGCTGGGCATCGCGCTGCGAAGAGGGCAGCCAGCCCATCAGGGCCGCAGTGCCCACGCCGCAAAACAGCAGGACGGCGACGGCGGCGGCAAGCACCAGCGGATGGAGGGATTTGGTGGTGGTGGTCATGGAGAGCTCCTTGGTTTTTTTAAATAATGAAATGGGTAGTGCGTGTTATCCGTGCATGCAGCCAGTGTGCTGTGCTGCGTGCCCCGCTTCCGTGCGTCAGCGTACATACAGGGACGGTACTGCACCGTAGGCTAAGTAAAAATTATGTCGAGTTGTAACGACACCAAGGAAAAGCGATGTCACCTAGGAACGCCAGCATGACCCTGTCCCGCGACACAGGCCGATCCGGCCTGGGCACGCCTGCGGGCACGCTTGACGCTGGCAACCGTTTGCTGGCCAGCCTGCCCGAGCCCGACTTGCGGCACCTGACGGCGCTGTTCGATACGGTCACGGTCGAGGTGGGCGAGGTGCTCTACGAACCGGGCCAGCCTATTGGCCACATCTATTTCCCCAGCGACTGCCTGATCTCGCTGCTGGCCGTGGCGGAAGGCCGGATGACCCTGGAAGTGGGTTCCGTCGGCCGCGAAGGCGTGCTGGGCGCTTCCGTCGCGCTGGGCCATGACTTGGCGCAGGTGCGTGCCGTGGTGCAACGTTCCGGCAGGGCCAGCCGCATCGGCCGGGCCGAGTTCTGCGCCGAGTTCGCCCAGCTCGATTCCCTGCAGCGCCTGCTGTATCGCTACACGGACACCTTGCTGGCGCAAGCCATCCAGATTGCCGTGTGCAGCCGCTTTCACGTACTTGAGGCGCGTCTGGCCCGTTCGCTGCTGATCACGCGCGACCGCCTGCAGTCGGAAAAATTTCACCTGACGCATGAATTCCTTGCCCATACCCTGGGCGTGAGGCGGGTTGGCGTGACCAAGGCGGCCAGCGCGCTGCAACAGCAAAAACTGATTACCTACAGCCGCGGCAATATCGAAATCCTCGATTCGGCCGGCCTGGAAGCCGTCTCCTGCCGTTGCTACGCGCTGGTCAAGGACAGCGGCGCCATCGGCATGGCCAACGTCTTCGTCTGATTTCCCTCATCCACGAGCCGCAGACGCAAAAAAGCGGGGTGGGCGCCTGGGCACCCACCCCGCTTTCTTGATCTGCGATTACTTCGGCTTGACCTGGTTACCGATCACGCCGCCGACGGCGGCGCCGCCGACTGCGCCGATGGCGCTGCCGCCCGTCAGCACGGAACCGGCAACGGCGCCGACACCGGCGCCGATGGCCGTGTTTTTATCCTGGCCGGACATGTTGGCGCAAGCGGTCAAGCTCAGCAGCAGAGCTGCAACGGAAGTGGTAGCGGCGATTTTTTTAATGATTTGCATGATAGTTCTCCTATGAATTCGGACCTCGTGGCGCCGGCTTGGTAGGGGCCGGTGGAATTTCGTATCGCCACGTGTTCAGGCACGATCACAGAATAGGATTGTGACAAGGCAGGGTCTGTTCGGCAACGCACATAGGGGTGTAACAATTGTAAATGCGCCCGGTTGTCGTACCGTTCAGCGGCTTTTGCCCGCTGTCCTGCCTGGTTTTGGCGCCACCGGCTTGACGCGCGCCTGGGCCAGCAGGCTTGCACATTCGCTGTCCTCGCCGGGACCGGTATTGACCAAGGGCAGCAGGGCGGCCACGGGCGCCACCACGGCCAGCGCCAAGGCGCCGCCGGCGCGCAGGGCCAGCACACCCTTGTCGACGCTCACGTCGGGCTTGCTGAAAGTTCCCTGCACATACAGGGGCGAACGTAGCGAAAAGACGCGCAAGCCCTTGCTGTCCGGTTGCAGAGTCAGGTCCAGCTGCTCATTGGCCAGGTTCACCGTGCCATCGACATGCAGCAGGGCATCGTCCGTGTCGACGATGAACTGGCGCGTGCGCATCATGCCCTTGGTGACGACGAAATCGGCGGCCATGCAGTTCAGCTTGACCTGCTTGTCGCCCACCAGCTTGGTCAGCACGATACTGCCGATATTCAATCCCATTTCTTCCAGCAGCAGCTTGCTGATGCTGCCCCGGTTGATCAGCGCGCGCACTTCGCCATTCGAACTGCCCAGCAGGCTGGCGACGGAATTGCCCGTGGCCGACAGCGAAGCATCGCCATTGATTTCGCCCACGCTCGCTTGCAGGGCCGGCAGGCTGGGAAACAGTTGCTGGATGTGCAGATGACGGGCACTGGCCTTGAGTTCGGCCGCGATGCCGTTGGCGATGACCTTGCCGCTGCCGTCGAGCTTGATCTGCGAGCTCAGGGTGCCGCCCGCCACATTAAAGTTGAGCGGCGTCAAGGACAGCACGCCATCCGTCAGCACCACATGCGTGTCGAGCTTGCTGATCGGCAACTCGGCGTCGCGCGTGATTTTATCGGCTGTATAGCGCACGTCGGCGTCCAGGCTGGTCCAGCGTTCCGTCTTGAACGTTTCTACCGGCAGCACGCGGCCGGCCGGCTGCGTCGACGGCACGCCCCGCTCCTTCTTGCTGGCGCTCGAATCGGCGCCCACCAGCGGGCCAAGGTCGGAAAATTGCAGCAGGCGCGAGTGCACTTCGCCCGTCAGGCGCTTGCGCGCCGTGCTGGCTGAAAAGGCCAGCTTGCCGCTAATGTCGCTGGACCCCACCTTGCCGCTGAACTTGTCGTAGACCCATTCGCCGCCGCGGGGCGCCAGGGTGCCGGTCAAATGGCCTTCCGTGCTGAAGTGCGGCGTTTCCGGCAGCAATACGCCCGTCAATGGATACAGGCGCGCCATGCTGGGCCCGGATATTTTCAGGCGCACGTCGAGCGCGGCAAGGTCTGCCGGGCGCGTCAGCGTGCCTTCGATGGCCACGCTGCTGCCGCTCGCGCGCATGTCGGCCTGGATGGGGAAGGGTGTGCCTTGCTGCTGCAGCGACAGCACGCCGCCCGCCTTGCCGCCGCCCTGGATGCTTTCGCCACGGTATTGGCCGGACAGCTTCCAGGCGATGCCGTAGCGCGCATCGTCCGCGATGGTGTCGACATCGGCGCGCATCGCCGTGTGCGTGACTGCATCGTCCAGCGTCACGGTGCCCTTGCTGAAGACCACGCTTTGCAGTTCCAGCTGCCACGGCGATGGCTGCTCCTGCTTGTCGAAGGTCCAGTTGTTCTTGCCATCTTTGTTGCGCAGCAAGCGTACCTGCGGCGTGTCGAAGCGCAATTGCGGGATGATGATTTTTTTGTCCAGCAGGGCCAGCGGGTTGAGCGAGAACGCCAGCTGGCTCACGCTGGCCAGTGGCGCCTGTTCATCCGCCGCTGCCATGGCGCTCGGGTTGCCCAGGCGTACGTCTTGTGCCTGCAAGTGCGGCCACGGCAGGTAGGTGCGCCAGTCTTGTTGCCCCGCGGCGGGTGGCTGCTGCCACGTCAGCGACAGGTCGCCCGCGATGGCGAAGGGCCGGCCCAGCGCTTCGCTGGCGCGCGCATTGAGCCAGGGCTTGGCGCGGTTCCAGTCCATATTGAGCAGGACGACGGCGGCCGTGACGGGCAGGGCGACCAGCACGGCGGCGCTGGCGAGGGCGATTTTCTGGCGGCGCGAGAGAGAGATAGAACGTGGCATAGGGTGTGGGGTAAGAAGTGTTTCTTTCTGAACAGAAGCACGATGCTACAGGAATCGCTACAAAGCCGGGCCCGTTTCAGGTTTTGCTGTCGCAGGCGTGCGCTGGCGCACGTTGCCCATGCAAGTATTGTCGATTTCTTACTCTATGTGCGGCACCGAACGGATATGTGGTGAGCCGGAGCCTATAACGTCATACATCAAACGCAGTTCCTGATTCCAGATGCACTGACATCACCCCTCACGCTTAACATTCTCCAGGAGAAGAAAAATGACAAACCGAGATTTCAAGATTTCCCCGCTGGCCGCTTTCGCCGCATGTGCCACAGCCGTCGTCCTGATGACGGGCTGTTCCAGCATGAAAACGCCTGCCACGGCCGACGTCGCCGTGTCGCGCGCCGCCGTCGATAACGCTGCCAGCGCCGGCGCCGCAGAACTGGCTCCCGATGAAATGCGTTCGGCCCGCGAAAAAATGCGCATGGCCAACCAAGCCTTGAAAGACCGCGACTACAAGACGGCACGCGACCTGGCCGACCAGGCGCAAGCCGATGCCAAGCTGGCGCAAAGCAAGGCCAACTCGGCCAAGGCCACCAGCGCCGCCGATGAAATCAACGAGAACATCCGCGTCATGCGCGAAGAGCTCGATCGTGCCAACCAGCAAGCCCCAAAACAATAATTAATCAATAACTAATAACAATAACCAGGACCCCATCATGAAAAAAACTACTTACACCACACTTCCCGGCCTGTTGGCCATGGCCGCTTTTGTTGCCGCCTGCAGCTCCGCACCGACCACCACCAGCCTGCTCGACCAGACGCGTGGCGACTACATGGCGGCGCAATCGAACCCTATCGTGTCGACCTATGCGCCACGTGAGTTCCGCGAAGCGAGCGCTGCGCTGGAAGCGGCGAACGCGGCTGCCACGCGCCAGGAAGATAGCGAAAAAGTCGACAAGCTGGCCTACCTGGCCAAGCAAAAGATAGCCACGGCGCAAGAAGTCGCCAAGCAGAAGGCAGCTGAGGCGGATATCGCCAACGCCGGCAAGCAGCGTGACCAATTGCGCCTTGATGCGCGCACGCAGCAGGCTGACCAGGCCACGGCCCGCGCCCAGGCGGCGCAAGCCGATGCGGAAGCAGCCAAGGCCCAGGCGCAATCGGCCGAAGCGTCGGCGCGTGACGCCACCGCCCGCGCCGCCGCGCTGGAAGTGCAGCTGGCCGACCTGGCCGCCAAGAAAACCGAACGCGGCATGGTGATCACCCTGGGCGACGTGCTGTTTGGCACGGACAAGGCGAACCTGACGGCCGATGGCGCGAATACGGCGCGCAAGCTGGCCGACGTGCTGAAAAACAACCCGCAGCGCACCGTGCTGATCGAAGGCTTTACGGATAGCACAGGCGGCTCCGCGCACAATCTGGAATTGTCGCAGCGCCGCGCCGAATCCGTGCGCAATGCGCTGCTGGAGCAAGGCATCAGCCGCGACCGCATCGCCACGAAAGGCTACGGCGCCGCGTATCCGGCCGCCGGCAATGACAGCGCGGCGAATCGCCAGCTGAATCGCCGGGTGGAAATCGTTCTGTCGGAAGATAACACGGCGATTCCCGCCCGCCGATAGTATTGGGTCGCCGCCGAGTGCGGCAGTACCCAGGCAGCACCGGCCGCAGGTCGGCCGGTGGATACCCATGCAAGACTTGAAAGGAAACATCATGACACCAACATCTGTTGAGATTCCAGCTGGCATCGATACGGCCGCCATCCGAGCTGCCGCCAAAAACCTGGACGACGGCGCCGTGACGGCCGGCTACCAAGCCGACCGTGAGGAGTTGATCACCCTGTTGAATGGGGCGCTGGCCACCGAACTGGTGTGCATTGCGCGCTATAAACGCCATTACTACACTGTGAGCGGGCGCGACAATGGCAGTATCAAGGCCGAGTTCCTCGAGCATGCGCTGCAGGAGCAGGAACATGCCGACTGGCTGGCCGAACGCATCGTCCAATTGAATGGCAAGCCAGATTTTAATCCTGCAACATTGCTTGCGCGTAGTCATGCCGAGTATGATGACTCCGAAGACGTGCAGAGCATGGTGCGTGCCAATCTGATCGCGGAACGGGTAGCAATCGAGTCGTATCGCCAGATGATCGTGAAAATTGGCGACAAAGACCCGACCACACGCCATTTGTTGATCAAAATCATGGCTGTCGAGGAAGAGCACGCCGATGATATGCGCGATCTAATGGAATAGTGTTTTTGAGTAAAGTAGGTATAGTAACTACATTCATCCACAGCTAAGGAGCTAAACCATGTTGGAAAACAATATCACCACCGTCAATAACGATGTCAAAACCCTGGTCAAGGATGCGCAAGCCCTGTTCAGCGCCGCTGCCGCCCTGACCGGCGAAAAAGCCGATGAAGTGCGCGTCAAGGGTATGAAAACCCTGGACGCCGCGCTGGCCAAGGCGCATGAGGCGCAAGCATCGGCCATCGTTGCGACCAAGCAGCTCGCCTCCCAGGCTGACGGTTATGTCAAGGAAAACCCATGGCGCACGGTGGCCGTCGCCGCTGGCGTCGGCGTGCTGGTCGGCTTCATCCTGGGCCGCAAGTAATCCACTGTCAGGAGCGATATGGACAAGTCTGCTTCGTCTCACCAGGGGCCGGGATTGATCGGCTCGGTCGCCGGCCTGGCCAAGAACGCCGTCGGACTGATGTTGTCGCGGCTGGAACTGGCCACCATCGAACTGTCGGAAGTGCGCAATCACATGCTGCAGCTGGTGGTCATTTTCGCGCTGGCGACGGTGGCGGGCTTGTTTGCCATCGCTTACGGCAGCGTGCTGATCGTTTTCCTGGCCTGGGATAGCCTGGGCTGGAAGATCCTGGCGATCATGACGGTCGTGTTCGTACTGCTGGCCATCGCGCTGGTCACGTATGCGCGCGCCATGCTGCGTCAAGGAAAGTTGTCCATGCCCGCCACCATGGCGGAATTGAAGGCCGACCGCGACATGCTGATGTAAGCTGCTGGCGGGTACCAGCCGGACCTGTGCCGGCGGGTCTCGCCATGTCCAGCCTGCCTTACGAGGAGAATTCATGTCGGAAAACGACAAACTGGCGGCGCAAGCCGCCCGCAAGCGCCTGCTGATCGCCCAGGGCGAAATGTACCGCGTGGGCATCGTGCATGCGCGCGCCAACGTGGGTTATGCATTGCGTCCCGAATCGCTGCTGCAGGGCGTGGTCGAGACGGCCGTCGGCTTTGCCGGCCACCGCGTCGAATCCTTGCTGGCGCCTGGTGGCATGCGCTTGCAAGGCGCCATGCCCTACGTGCTGACGGCGCTATCGTTTATCGGGCGCAAGAAGCTGGTCAAGCCGGCCCTGGTCCTCGTGGCCGTGGCCGCCGTTGCCGCCAGCTGGCTGCGCCGCAAGCGCTGACGCTGGAATTGCCTGGAGCGCCGTCATCGACGGCGTTTTTTTTTGCCCGTACACAAGGTCCGCCACAAGCGCGGACGCAAGCGCGGGGACAATCCCTTACAATGATTCACGCCGCATTCCCCGCGGCAAACAGAGGGACCATCTTGATGACGCATACGAAGACACCGATCAATCAGTTAAATCCCTCGCGCCTGCGCATCGTGCTGGTGCTGCAGGGCGGCGGCGCACTGGGCGCCTACCAGGCCGGCGTCTACCACGCGCTGCACGAACATGGCCTGGCGCCCGACTGGGTGGTGGGCACTTCGATCGGCGCCATCAATGCCGCCATTTTGGCCGGCAACAAGCACGAGGACAGGCTGGTGCGCTTGAAACAGTTCTGGCAGCGCGTGGCGCACCGCGACAGCATCGACATGAACCTCGTTTCAGACCAGCAGCGCCGCTCGAACATCTGGCTGGCCACGCTCGATACGGTGCTGCGCGGCGTGCCCGGCTTCTTCAAGCCGCGCGCCTTCAGCCTGTTTTCCGCAGGAATCGCCGTCAAGCCGGAAGAAGCGAGTTTTTATGACACCAGCGAACTGGCCAGCACCCTCGATGAACTGGTCGATTTCGATTACCTGAACCAGCCGGGCGGCATGCGCCTGACGGTCAATGCCCTGCGCGTCAAATGCGGCAGCCTCACCAGTTTCGACAGCCTGCAACAGCCGCTGACGGCGGAGCATATCCGCGCCAGTGGCGCCTTGCCGCCTGGCTTTGCCGGCGTGCGCGTCGATGGCGACCTGTACTGGGATGGCGGCCTGTATTCGAATACGCCGCTGGAAACCGTGCTCGACGACACGCCCCACGTCGACACCCTGGTCTTCATGGTCGACCTGTGGAGTTCGGAAGGCCCGGAACCGACCACACTGGATGAAGTGCAGACGCGGCAAAAAGATGTGACCTTCGCCTCGCGGTCGAAGCGGCATATCGCCGATTATGTCAGTACGCACACCTTGCAGCGCAAATTGCGCGAACTGTACGCCAAGCTGCCTGATACGGCACACAACCGCCAGCAGACGGAAGAACTGGTAGCGCTGGGCTGCGACAGCACCATGCACATCGTGCGCCTGCCATATGCGGGGCGCGACTGGCATATGGCGGCCAAGGACATCAATTTCTCCAGAGGCTCCATCGAGTGGCGCTGGGAGCAGGGCTACCAGGATGGCTTGCGCGCGATCAAGGCGGCCGGCTGGCTCGCTTTTGTCACGCAAGACACGCCACTCGTGGTGCACGAGTTGCCCCCGTACGAACGCGACGCCGTTTTGTGACGCCTGTCAAAACCTGCTGCGTGTCGGTATAGGCGGCCTGCGATGCGCACCGTACCTTCGTGCGGTGGCGCTTCCTGGCCACCTCTCCCTTCCGCTGGCGACGGTTTTGTCAGACGTCGCAATAACGTGTTCATCACTGCGGATGGGCCGCTACGCGCAGTTTTTCCGCGTTCGCCATGTCTTGCCGGTAAGTGTCTTGCGCATCCTTCAGGCAAGTGGCCTGCGTGGCGGACGGTTCCAAACGGCAGGCTTTTTTTGCCTCGGCCAGGGCGGCGGCAATCTCCTTGCGCAAGGTGCGCAGCTGGGCTTGCGCCGTGCTGTCTTCCTGGTACCAGCGTTGCGGGTCGCCCGGCTGTGGCATGGCTGTCTGGGCCAGCGCCAGTGGGGCCAGGCTACAGGCGAACAGGACGCTCAATAGGGTGTTGTGGGTAGTCATGATCTTTCCTCCTCAAAATAAGAAAGGCGCCGCAGCGCCTTTTTTTACAACCTGCCTGTCAGTAATAGCAGGATCAGTATCACGACGACCAGGCCGGCGACGCCGCTGGGGCCGTAACCCCAGTTGCGGCTATGCGGCCAGGTAGGCAGGACGCCGACCAGGGCCAGGATCAAGATGATCAGAATGATGGTGCCCATGGCAACTCCTTGTTATCGTACGATGTATGCGGGATGGCGGACGCCTGCTGGCAAGCTCCGCCGAGAATTAATAGCGGTAGACGCGGCCATCAACGACGCGCACGCGGTTGCCTGGGCGCAAGTCATTCGCATTGTCCTGCACCACGGTGCGGTATTCGCCATTGTCGAGGCGCACGCTGATCTGGTAGGCCTGCGCTTGCTGCCTGCGGCCTTCCACCTGGTTGCCGACCACGCCGCCGGCAACGGCGCCCGCGACGGTGGCGGCCGTGCGTCCACCGCCCGAGCCTATGGTATTGCCCAGCAGGGCGCCGGCAATGCCGCCGACCACGGCGCCGGCGCCACTGGTTTGACCGCCACCCTGCACGATCTGGATGGAATCGACGGTGCCATACATGGCGGACTCAGGCTGGTTGGCCGGATAATATTGTTGTGACTGGGAAGGGCCGGTGGCGCAACCGCTCAGTACGGCGGTGGCAGCGAGCATCAGTGCAGCCAAGGTGGCATTGGTTTTCATTTTATTCTCCTGACGAGGTGAGGGTGTAGTGCCATCTTAGTCATGCCCCTGTCCCCGGTCTGTACGCTGCCGCACGCACTTATTTCGTATCTAAATGACATTCTTTCCCCCGTGCGATTCACCAAAACGTTGTTATTTATCCCAGTCTGCCTCCAAGTTCTAAAATAAATTACTTGTGTACGGCAGCGTACAGAAGAGAGGCGACGATCCACGTAAAACGGTAGTCATGCCAAGCAGACATGCTTGTCACCACCAGGGAGAAATACATGAATAAAAATAAGCTTTTCACCGCCATCGTTGTCAGCCTGGCGTGCGCCGCCTGGGGCGGCCAGGCAGTGGCCGCCACGCCGGAAGCGAAAGCAGCCTACAAGGCGGCCAATGAACAGGCTGGCCTGAATTACAAGCTTGCACATGCGGAATGCGAAAAAATCACGGGCAACCCGAAGGATGTCTGCATCGCCGAAGCGAAGGCCGTGCGCACTTACGATGAAGCAGTGGCGCAGGCCCAATATACGAATACCCTGCGTGCCTACACCAAGGCGCGCATCAAGATTGCCGATGCCAATTACGACGTCGACCTGGCCCGCTGCAATGCGCTGACGGGCAACGACAAGGATGTCTGCGTCAAGCTGGCCAAGTCCACCAAGGTGGCGGCCCTGGCCGACGCCAAGGCGGACAAGAAAGTCATCGAAGCGCGCAGCGATGCGCGTGAAGCAAAAAGAAAAGCCGAGTACAAGGTCGCTACAGAAAAATGCGATGCATTAGCCGGCGCAGCCAAGGATGACTGTATCAAGGCTGCAAAAACCCAGTTTGGCTACTGAACGCCATTTGGCGCGCAGTCACCACACTGGTATAAGAAGCTCATTGTGAGCACATTGATTGACCACTCCTAAGGAAAAACCATGAAATTTACTAAATCTATCGCTACTGGCCTTTTCGTCGCTTCCCTGTTCGCTGTTGCAGGTTGCGCTTCGACTCCAACCAAAGAAGGCACGGGCGAGTACATCGACGACGCGGCCATCACCACCAAAGTGAAAGCCAGCATCTTCAATGAGCCTACCCTGAAATCGACGGAAATCAACGTTGAAACCTTCAAGGGTGTGGTTCAGCTGAGCGGCTTCGTTGCCCAGCCAGCCGATGCCGCCAAAGCGGGCGAAATTACCCGTGGCGTCAAGGGCGTGAAGTCGGTGAAAAACGACATCCGCGTCAAGTAATGGCATGACCTGCCGCAGTGCCCGGCTCCACGGCTGGCACTGCGGCCCTCCACCGACCGTTGCGGGAATCGCATGCATATCCAGCCTTCAGATACCCCGCCCGAGCCGGTGGTGGCTGCCTCCACCGAGCCTGCCGGGCCACCTTCAGGTATGCCCACAGAGCACCTGGACGCATCCTTGCGCCTGCCTCTGCATGTCAATGCGCGAGGCCTGGCCCTGGGCATCATCGCTACTGTCAGCTTCATCTATGCGCTGCAGTGGGCGCAGAAATTCCTCATTCCCGTCATCTTCGGCATTTTTATTGCCTACACCCTCAATCCCGTTGTCGGCTGGCTGGAAAAGCTGCGCCTGCCGCGCGCCATCGGCGCCACTGCCGTCACGGCCCTGATACTGTTCGGCTCCATCGTCGTGGTCGAGCGCGTGCAGGGCGAATTTGAATCCATCGTTGAAGAGTTGCCAGCCGCCACGCACAAGCTGTCGCGCCTGATTGCCGCCAGTACGGGCGGCAAGAACAGCACCTTCCAGAAGATGCAGGCCGTCGCCAATGAAATCGAGCAAGTGGCCGCCGGCGCCGAAGCGCGCCGCAACAACCGCCGCGCCGCCGCTGCCGAGGCACCCAATTTCAAGATCATGGACTGGGTCTGGGCCGGTTCGCTGGGCCTGGTGGGCTTCCTCAGCCAGGCGACCATGGTCATCTTTCTCGTGTTTTTCCTGCTGCTGTCGGGCGATACCTTCAAGCGCAAGCTCGTCAAGCTAACGGGACCGTCGCTGAGCCGCAAGAAGGTCACCGTGCACATCCTGGAAGACATCAACACCTCGATTCAGAACTATATGTTCATGCTGCTCGTCACGAATGGCTTGCTGGCCGTCCTGATGTGGATCGCCTTGCGCGTGATCGGCCTGGAAAATGCGGGCGCCTGGGCCATCGTGGCCGGCTTGCTGCACATCATGCCGTATTTCGGCCCCTTGCTTATCACCATCGCCACGGGGCTGGTGGCTTTTTTACAGTTCGAATCGCTGCAAATGGTCTTGCTGGTGACGGGTACTTCGATGGCCATCGCCACCCTGGTCGGCACCTTTGTTACCACCTGGATGACGGGGCGCATTGCCCGCATGAATCCCACTGCCGTCTTCATCAGCCTGCTGTTCTGGGGCTGGCTGTGGGGCGTCTGGGGCTTGCTGCTGGGCGTGCCCATCATCGTCATCGTGAAGGTGGTGGCCGAGCGCGTGCAGGGCATGGAAGTGGTGGCGGAACTGCTGGGCGAATAGCTTGCCTCAGCGCCAAAGCCAACGGCGCCCGCGGGCGCCGTTGTTGCATCTGGAATGCTGATTTACGACTGGTGGCGTTTCAGTATCTTGAATTGCACATCGCCGTCGTCCGTCTTCGGCATATCCTTCATGCTGCCCAGCTGGAGGGCGAACTGGCGCGTGAATTCGGCGCCCAGGAAGAAGATTTGCGCCGAGTAATACACCCACAGCAGCAGGGCTACCAGCGAACCGGCCGCGCCATAGCTGCTGGCCACGCCGCTATTGCCGATATACACGCCTATGGCATATTTGCCCAAGGAAAACATGAAAGCCGTGCCCACGGCTCCGATCAACACGTCGCGCCAGGACAGGCGCACGCGCGGCAGCATTTTATAGATGACGGCGAACAGGCTGGCGATGACGGCAAAGCCGATCAGGTTCGACAATATGGTAAACAGCACGGCTGTGTCTTTCCACACGCCTTCCCAGAAGTTGGCGAGGATGGCCATGGCGGCGTTGACTACCAGCGACACCATTAGCAGGAAGGCCAGCACCAGCACCAGGCCGAAGGACAGCAAACGCGTGCGCAGCATGTCCCAGGCGCCCGCTTCCTTCAGCGGCGGCACTTGCCAGATTTCATCGAGACTGGCTTTCAGTTCGGCAAACACGCTGGTGGCGCCAAACAGCAGCAGGGCGCTGGCGATCAGGGTGGCGATGCGCCCCTGTTCATGGTTCTTTGCGCCAGCCAGCACCAACTGGATGGCTTCGGCGCCCTGCGTGCCCAGCAAACCTTGCAGTTGCCCCATCAGCTCGCCGCGCGCGGCGGCCGGTCCATAGAAAAAGCCGGCGATGGCAATCACCAGCACGAGGATGGGGGCGATGGAAAACAGGGTGTAGTAGGCGAGGGCCGCGCCCTTGCTTGAGGCGCGGTGTTCCAGCCATTCGGTGACGGAACAGACGAGGACACTGCGCATCTGTTTGCTGAACGGTGCCAGGCCGGCCAGTCTGGGATAGCGGGTAGAAAAATTCATGATGGCTTTCAATGCAAAAAAGGGGCGCGAGCCCCTTTTTTTATTCATAAGTGGCGTACCACTGTTCAGCTTACTGCACGCGGCGTTCGATAGTGATTTGTTCCACTTCAACGCGGCGGTTTGGTTCCAGGCACTTGATCAGGTCGGCACGCTTCTTGTTATTGCAGGTGACGACAGGATTGGTGGAGCCCTTGCCTTCGGCCGTCAGGCGGTTGGCGGCGACACCGTTAGCGACCAGGTATTCCTTGACTGCATCAGCGCGCTGCTGCGACAGTTTCAGATTGTACTTGGGCGAACCGATGCGGTCGGCATAACCACTGATGACGACGTTGTTGACGTCCGGCGCTGCGTTCAGCACGCGGGCGATTTCGTCGAGCTTGGTCTGTGTCGGACCCAGCTTGGCGCTGTCGAACGCGAACAGTTCCGTTGCTGCCATCGTCACTTTTTCAAAGCGCGGTGGCGGTGGTGGCGGTGGCGGCGGCACGACCACGACGACTTCCTCGCGTACTGGCGGCGGTGGCGGTGGTGGTGGCGGTGCAGGTGGTTTGTCGAACGCGAAGTTCAGGCCCAAGGTCACGTAGTAGTTGTTGGACTTGCTGCTCGGATCGAAGGTATTGCCACGCAGGAAACCGTGCACATTGCGCACGTCGGCCTGGAACGACAGTTGATCGGTGATGGTGGACTGGAAGCCCAGGCCCACGCTCGCGTATGGCGAGCTCTTGCTGCGTTCACCGAAAGCGAAGCTGGTGTCCTTGTCGCGCTGCATGCCGGCACCGACCAGCAGGAAGGGGCGGAAGGCTTTGCGAGAGAACATGTACAGACCGTCTACGCCCAGCGTATTTTGCTGGTAGCGCTGACCGCCATCCTTGGAGCGGGCATACGTGGTGCCCAATTGGATATCCCAGTCCTGGGAAACGGGTTTACCGAAACGCAAGCCTGCGCCATAGCCGGTTTTATCCGTGGCGAAGTCGGAATCTGGCTTGAGTGCGTTGAGGCTAGGTTGAATGTACCAGGAAGGATTGATTTCCTGGGCCTGTGCGCCGAGGGCGGAGCACAGAACTGCGGCGGCAACGGCGATTTTTTTTAGTTTATTCACAAGTAACTCCCAACGTTGATAAGAGATTTTCTCTATTGCATCAATGCGACTACTGCCAGACATGCTATTGCTAGAGATAGACAACAATTCCAGGTGCGCTTTCTTGCGATAAATGCACTGCTGTTGGACTAGAGAATACGATGGCAGGTTCGCAAGTTCCGTGCGTTAGCGCACAAAGCATTGTGGTATATCAATGATGTTGCAGATTCACGACAAAGACTTCAGTGTTGAAAAAAACTAATTTGCCTCGGGAAACTTTTGCAATCACAGGCACTTCCCGGGGGCGCGACCAGCGGCAATCGTACGACTTGTTACCCGCGTGCCACTGTATATTAGCAACAATGATGAGCTTGATAACTAATATTACATTGATGTTGTATTCTTGCCGCGTTCTGTTGCCTTGCCGGGCTTCCTCCGGGCAACTTTTGCGCGCCGCAGCCAGCTCCGCCACTTTTCATCAAGGAGTCACCCGTGCCTGACCTGTCCCGTATCTTTTCTTCCCCGCTTGCTGGCAAAGTGGGCCCGCTGGGTCTGCTGTGCCTGCTGCTGTCACCGGGCATGGCGACGCCGGCCTGGGCCGATAGCGGCGTGTCCCTGTTTTCGCCCAGTGGCACGGTCAAGGCCGTGCGCCAGGTGCGGGCCCAGTTCGCCACGCCGATGGTGCCGTTCGGCGACATGGGTTTGCCCGCGCCGTTCGCCATCGATTGCGGCAAGGCCGAGCCTGCCGTCGTGGCGGGTGCGGGGCGTTGGGCCGACGAGCGCAACTGGAACTATGATTTCGAGCGCGACTTGCCGGCCGGCGTAGCATGCAGCTTTACCTTGAAAGCGGGGCTGAAGGACCTGGCGGGCAAGCCCTTGCAAGGGACGACGTCCTACCGCTTTTCCACGGGAGGCCCGGCCATCGTCGAGGCTGTACCCTATGACGGCCAGCCGTATATCGATGAAAACCAGATCTTCGTGCTGGGCCTGGACGCCGTGCCAAACGAGGCCAGCGTGGCCGCGAATGCATATTGCCGCGCCGATGGCATCAATGAAAAGATTCCCGTGCGGCGGCTTGTGGGCAAGGAGCTGGAGCAGGTATTGACCCTGCGCAAGAGCTTTCTCGACCGCTACTTGACCGTGTACTTCAAGAAGCGGGGCACGCTGTGGAAAGTGGGTATGCCCGTCGCCAGCAAGGGTGCGCCGCCGTTGCCCGTCACCGTGCTGCAATGCAAGCGCAGCTTCCCCGCCAACGCCAAGGTCTCCCTGGTCTGGGGCGAGGGCATCGCCAGCGCCAGCGGCATCGCCACGGAGAAGGCGCAAACCCTGCAGTTCAAGACGCGTCCCGATTTTACGGCCAAGTTCAGTTGCGAACGCAGCAACCCGAAGGAACAGTGCATCCCCTTCCTGCCCATGCGCTTGCAGTTTTCCGCGCCCGTGAAAGCGTCGCTGGTGCGCGCCATGACCCTGACAGGGGGCGGCAAGACGTATGCGCCAACGATCTCGAAGGAAGAGGAAAAAGCGGAATTTGTACAAGACGTGACGTTTAACGGGCCATTTCCCGTGCAAGCCAGTTTTGTCCTGAACCTGCCGCCGAAACTCACGGACGACGCGGGCCGTGCCTTGCTCAACCGCGCGCGCTTCCCCATGACGGTGCGCACGGGCGAACAGCCGCCGCTGCTGAAGTTCCCGGCCCCGTTCGGTATCATCGAAGCCAAGGGCGACGGCTTGCTGCCCGTCACGGTGCGCAATATCGAGCCCGTGCTGTCGGGCAAGGAAATCGCCAGGGAATCGGCACCGGCATCGGCCGCCACGGGCGCCACCTTGCGCGTGCCCGACAATGACGACAAATTCATCATCGAGTGGATGCAGCGCCTGGCCGGCAATGGCGACGGGGGCGAATACTGGCAACCGTATGCCCAGTATGCTGGCAACATGAGCAAATCCGTGCTGGCCGGTGCCGCCGGCACGCGCCCCATCAGCCTGCCGCGCCCCGATGGCAAGAAAACCTTTGAAGTGATCGGCATTCCGCTGCAGAAACCAGGCTTTTACGTGGTCGAGCTGGCCAGCCCCATCCTGGGCAAGGTGCTGCTGGGTAAACCGACCACGGCCTACATCCGCACTGCCGCGCTGGTGACCAACCTGGCGGCCCACTTCAAGCACGGTGCGCAATCGTCACTCGTGTGGGTAACGTCGCTGGACAAGGGCGCGCCTGTTGCGAAAGCACAAGTGGCCGTGCGCGACTGCGCCGGCAAGCTGCTGTGGCAAGGCGCCACGGGCGCGGACGGCGTGGCGCACATCCCCGGCGAGCTGGCCAATTCCAGCTGCAAGAACAATGGCCGCTACTTTATCAGTGCGCGCAGCGGCGGCGACATGACGTTCACCCTGTCGGACTGGGTGGGTGGCATCGAAGCCTGGCGCTTCAATTTGCCTACGGACGACACGCGCGCCGACAACACTTTGCTTGCCACGGTATTTGACCGCACCTTGCTGCGCGCCGGCGAAACCGTGCACATGAAGCATTTCATCCGCAAGCACACGGCCGAAGGCATGAGCCTGGTCGACAGGAACAACGGCCCCGGCAGCGCCACTTCCGTCGTCATCACGCACCAGGGCAGCGACCAGAATTACCAGCTGCCCCTGCGCTGGTCGGCCAGCGGCACGGCGGAAAGCGACTGGCTCATTCCCGCCGACGCCAAGCAGGGCGAATACAGCGTGACCATGGCGGGCCGCCCGTCCGGCAGTTTCCGTGTGGAAGCGTTCCGCGTGCCCACCATGAAAGCCGTGCTGCAGGGCCCGAAAGCGCCCGCCGTGCAGGCGAAACAGCTGGCCCTGGATGCGCAAATCACGTATCTGGCCGGCGGCGCCGCCACCAACGCGCCCGTCAAGCTGCGCACGGTGCTGCAGGACAAGAGCGTGACTTTTCCCGATTATCCCGATGTCAGCTTCAGCAATGGCGACGTGAAAGAAGGCCTGGTGAAACAGGGCACGGGCTATGACGACGATGAGGGCGAATGGCAGGACGAAGGCAATGGCGGGCCAGCGGGCCCCGGCGCCACGGCCGCGCGCACGCAAAGCTTGACCCTGGACAAGGCGGGCGGCGCGCGCATCGTCATCGACCAGCTGCCGCAGCTGTCCGCGCCGCGTGACCTGGTGGCGGAAATGGCTTTCCAGGATGCGAATGGCGAGACGGCTTCCGTCGCCACGCGCGTGCCGCTGTGGCCATCGAACTATGTGATCGGCATCAAGCCAGACGCCTGGGCCTTGAGCAAGGATGCCTTCAAGTTCACAGTGGCCGTGCTGGGCACCAATGGCAAGCCCGTGGCAAACGCGGCCGTGGCCGTCGACTTCTTTCAGCGCAACAGCTATTCGCACCGCCGCCGCCTGATCGGTGGTTTCTATGCGTATGAAAACAGCAGCGAAATCGTCAAGCTGGGTTCCGCCTGCACTGGCAAGACGGACAACAAGGGCTTGCTGGTCTGCGACGTGAAGGCACCGGCCAGCGGCAATTTGATTCTGCGCGCCCGCACGCAGGATGCGTCCGGCAACGCGGCAGTCGCCAATCGCGAAACCTGGGTGGCCGGCAGCGGCGACTGGTGGTTCAACGCCAGCGACAATGACCGCATCGACGTTTTGCCTGAAAAGAAACGCTATGAACCGGGCCAGGAAGCGAGCTTGCAAGTGCGCATGCCGTTCCGCTCGGGCACGGCGCTGATCACGGTCGAGCGCGAAGGCATCCTCGACACCTATGTGCGCCAGCTCAATGGCCGGGAACCGGTGGTGAATATCCCGGTCAAACCGAACTACGCGCCAAATGTGTATGTCTCCGTGTTTGTCGTGCGGGGCAGGGTGGATGGCGTGCAGCCGACGGCCCTGGTCGACCTGGGCAAGCCAGCCTACAAGATGGGCATCGCGCCCCTGAACGTGGGGTGGCAGGCGCATGAGCTGAACGTCATGGTGGTGTCCGACAAGGAAGTGTATAAAACGCGCGACAAGGCAGAGGTGTCCGTGCGCGTGCGCCGCGCCGATGGCAAAGCCTTGCCAGCTGGCGCGGAAGTGGCGCTGGCAGCTGTCGATACGGGCTTGCTGGAACTCATGCCCAACGATAGCTGGAAATTGCTCGACACCATGATGGCACAGCGCAGCCTGCAGGTGGAAACGGCGACGGCGCAGATGCAGGTGATCGGCAAGCGTCACTTCGGCCGCAAGGCCTTCCCGGCCGGCGGTGGCGGCGGCAAGGGCGCCAGCCGCGAACTGTTCGACACCCTGCTGTTCTGGAAGGGTACCGTCAAGCTCGACGCCAAGGGCGAAGCCACGGTGCAAGTACCGCTGAACGACTCGCTGACGGCGTTTCGCATCGTCGCCATCGCCAGCGCGGGCAAGGAATTGTTTGGCACGGGCAGCACGGATATCCGCAGTTCGCAAGACCTGATCCTGATGTCCGGCTTGCCGACCCTCGTGCGTGAAGGCGACCAGTTGCGCGCAGGATTCACCGTGCGCAACACCTCGGCCGCATCCTTGAGCGTGGAACTCAATGCAACGGCGGCCGGCAAGGCGCAGCCGCGCCAGAACTTGACCTTGGCGGCGGGCGAAGCGCGCGAAGTGGGCTGGGATTACCAGGTGCCGCTTGGCGCGCAAACTGTCGTGTGGGAGATTAGCGCGAAAGCGGGCAGCCATACGGATAAACTGAAAATCACGCAAAAGGTAGGCCAGGCCACCCCCGTGCGCACCTACCAGGCCACCTTGCTGCAGTTAGAAAAGCCGGTGAATATGTCGGTGCAGATGCCGGCCGGTGCCTTGCCTGGCCGGGGCGGTATCCAGACCAGCTTTGTCGCCAAGCTGGGCGGCGAGCTGCCCGGAGTGCGCGAGTACATGGCCGCCTACCCCTACACCTGCTTCGAGCAGAACACCTCGAAAGCCATCGCCCTGCAAGACCAGGATGCGTGGAACAAGCTGGCCGCCAGCTTGCCCGCCTACCTGGACAGCGATGGCATGCTGAAATATTTCCCCATCATGGAGCAGGGCAGTGACAGCCTGACGGCGTATGTGCTGTCGGCAAGCAGGGAAGCGGGCTATGCAATTCCCGAGCAGACGAAGAACCGCATGGAAGAAGCCTTGACCGCCTTCGTGCAGGGCCGCATCGTGCGCCGCTCTGCGCTGGCCACGACCGACCTGGCCGTGCGCAAGCTGGCCGCGCTGGAAGCACTGTCGCGTTCCAACAAAGTGCCACCCGATGCCTTGGAGAGCATCAGCATCAGTCCGAACCTGTGGCCCACTTCCGCTGTCATCGACTGGAGCTTGTTGTTGCAACGCACGCCAAGCCTGGCGCGCCGCGATGCGCTGCTGGCCGAGGCGCAGCAGATTTTGCGTTCGCGCCTGAATTTCCAGGGCACGACCATGGGCTTTTCCACCGAGCGCAAGGATAACTGGTGGTGGCTGATGGTCTCCGGCGACGTCAACGCCAACCGACTGCTGCTGGCCGTGATGGACGACCCGGCGTGGAAGGATGACATCGGCCGCCTCGTGCGCGGCAGCATGGGCCGCCAGAAAAAGGGCCGTTGGGATACCACGGTGGCCAACGCCTGGGGTACCCTGGCGATTGCCAAATTCTCGGCCAAGTTCGAGTCCACTCCCGTGACGGGCGCCAGCGCCGTGAAGCTGGGCAGCGACACGCAAGCGCTCGTGTGGAACGGCGCCGCGAAAGTCGGCCCCGTGCTGCAAGCGTGGCCGAAGGGCATGGATACCCTGGGCCTGGCCCACAGCGGCACGGGCAAGCCTTGGGCCACCGTGCAAAGCCTGGCGGCCATCCCGCTCAAGGCGCCCGTGTCGAGCGGTTACACGATCAAGAAGACCATTACGCCCGTGGAACAGAGAACCACTGGCGTATGGTCGCGCGGCGATGTGTACCGCGTGCGCCTGGACTTGTCGGCGCAGGCGGACATGAGCTGGGTGGTGGTCGACGACCCGATTCCCGCCAGCGCTACAGTGCTGGGCAATGGCCTGGGGCGCGATTCGCAGCTGATGACGGCCAGCGAAAAATCCACCGGCTGGGTCTGGCCTACGTTCGAGGAACGGGCCTTCGACGCCTTCCGCGCCTATTACGCCTTCGTGCCGAAGGGTAACTGGAGCGTGGAATACACGGTGCGCCTAAACAATGCGGGCGACTTCAGCCTGCCTGCCACGCGCATCGAAGCCATGTATTCGCCCGAGATGTTTGGCGAGTCGCCGAACTCGAATGTGAAGGTCGGGCAGTGAGAGGTAAGACTGTGAAGCGGTTGATTTTTGTCATGGGTTGCGTGCTGGCTGGCCCCGCATTTGCGCAAGCTGTGCTGACGCCGGCCCAGGTGCAGGCCGCCTACCGCAGTTCGGAAGCGCAGCTGCTGGACCGCAGTGGCGCCCCGCTGCAATCCTTGCGCGTTGACATGAAGGTGCGGCGTTTGCCGTGGGTGCCGCTGGCCGAAATCTCCCCCGCCGTGCAGCAGGCCGTGCTGCTGGCGGAAGACCAGCGCTTCATGCGCCATGGCGGCGTGGATGTGTCCGCGCTGGCCACGGCCGCCTGGGACAATCTGTTTTCAAAAAAGCCCCGGGGCGCCTCGACCATCACCATGCAGCTGGCGGGCCAGCTCGACGCGGACTTGCAGGCTCAAGCGGGCGGGCGCAGCCTGCGCCAGAAATGGGACCAGATGCGCGCGGCGCAAGCCATCGAGGATAGCTGGAGCAAGGCCCAGATTTTCGAGGCTTACCTGAATCTCGTCTCGTTCCGCGGCGAGCTGCAAGGCATCGCGTCCGCCTCGTACAGCCTGTTCGGCAAGGCGCCATCGGGCCTGAACCAGACGGATGGCATCATTCTGGCCAGCCTGGTGCGGGCGCCGAATGCGCCGCCGGCCACTGTCACGCGCCGTGCCTGCGCGCTGGCGAAGGAATGGCGCATGGACAGCAGCTGCCAGCTGATCGGCCAGCGCGTGCAGACGGCCTTGCAGCGCACGGCCCTGTACGCCGACCTCGCACCGGCGCCGCAGGTGGCGCAGCAGCTGCTCAAGCAATCGGGCGCCTCCGTGCGTAGCACCCTCGATGGCCCCTTGCAGCGCTTTGCGCAGGAAAATCTGCGCCAGCAGCTGGCGTCCTTGCGCGAGCGCAATGTCAACGATGGCGCCATCATCGTGCTCGACAACCGCAGCGGAGAAGTCCTTGCTTATGTGGGCAATGCGGGCGGCAGCCATGTCGATGGCGTGACGGCCCTGCGCCAGGCCGGTTCCACTTTGAAACCATTCCTGTATGAACTGGCCATCGAGCGCCGGCTGATGACGGCCGCCTCCGTCATGGACGATTCGCCGCTGGACGTCGCCACGGCATCGGGCATGTATGCGCCGCAAAACTACGACCGCAACTTCAAGGGTTATGTCAGCGCGCGCACCAGCCTGGCCAGTTCGCTCAACATTCCCGCCGTGCGCACGGTGCTGCTGACGGGGCAGGACGGCTTCTACAATCGCCTCAAGGAAGTGGGCCTGTCCAGTCTGACGGAACCGGCCGAATATTACGGCCCTTCGCTGGCGCTGGGCTCGTCGGAAGTGACCCTGCTGGAACTGGCCAATGCCTACCGCGCGCTGGCGAATGGCGGGCTGTACAGCACTGCCAGCCTGCAGCCGGGGCAGGCGGGCAAGGATAGGCGCCGCGTGATGGAGCCGGGCGCCGCCTTCATCGTCGGCGATATCCTGGCAGACCGCGCCGCGCGCAGCATGACCTTTGGCTTGCGCAACGAGCTGGGGACGAATTTCTGGAGCGCCGTCAAGACGGGCACCAGCAAGGACATGCGCGACAACTGGTGCATGGGCTACTCGGAACGCTACACGGTGGGCGTGTGGGTGGGCAACTTCGACGGCAAGCCCATGTGGGACGTCTCGGGCGTGACGGGCGCCGCGCCCGTGTGGCGCGACGTCATGGACTACCTGCACAAGAACGTCCCCAGCCATGCACCAAAAGCGCCGCCCGGCGTGCTGCAGCAGATGGTCGCTTACCAGCCCGCGCTGGAAGCGCCGCGCCGCGAATGGTTCATCGCTGGTACGGAAAGCCCCGTCATCGCCGTGCTGGGCGACACCGTGAAGCCAGCCGCCATCGTGTATCCGGCCGAGGACAGCATCCTTGCCATCGACCCCGACATCCCGCCCGCCCTGCAGCGCGTGTTCTTCCAGGCGCAGGGCAGCCATGCCTTGCGCTGGGTGCTCGACGGCAAGGATATGGGCGCCGCTCTTGATAGCATCAGCTGGCGCCCCGTGCCGGGCAAGCACGCACTGGCCCTCGTCGACGACCTTGGCAAAACGGTGGCGCAGGTGGCGTTCCAGGTGCGGGGGAATGCGCTGGCGCAGAGGCATTAGGTCTGACGGTATTGCGGCTGCCATTCGCCTGTCCTGCTGTTTGAATCATGCCCGTTGACTCATTGATCAGAAAAGTGTGCTGCTGTTCCTGTCATGGATGCTGTCTCTGTTGGAATAGTGTGTGGAATGTCAAAGTGGAAATATCGGCAAAAATGTGTAGATGAAAAGCTCCAAAAAAAGCGGGAAAAAATAGATACATTCCAATAGGGGGAGTATATTCTCGCTGTCTTCTGCTGCAAGATCGCTAGCGGCTGGTGTATGGCAAGAGAGGTTGTGGAACAACCTTGCCCTATTTTTATGTTGAAAATAAATTTCAGAAATATTTTGCGGTAATTAAGATGCGGAACTTCTATTTTCTTGTTATTTTTTTGGGGTTTGGAATAATGCTGCCACCAGGGCATGCTACAGAGAGAGTAGTAGCTACTGAGGAAAAAACTGTCAATGTCAGAGCATTGGATTTTAGCTTTATGAAAGAGCCACCTGATCGGAAGATAAAAAACAGGGTGGATCTTTCTGCAATCAAGACTGCCGAAGATTTGGCTGTGGTGAAAGATGCTATTAATCCTGTGATGGACTTTTTCCAGGTTTATAGCCAGGTTCGAGCAACCCCATCATCATTTTCCGCGCTTGCTTCCAGTGACGGGATCAAGCAGATGCGATTTCCTCCGAAAATAGATCACCTAAATTATTACATATCGAAAAAAATATGGAATTGGGTGGTGCACGATCCCCAGACTATTTTCTTGACCGTGGATTTTCGCGGCATGCCGCCCGACACCGGAGTTCATCGCGATACTTTTGTATTTGTGAAAAGGGATGGCGTATGGTTGTTTGATCGCCATGATCTCTAGCTGCGGCGGGGGACGGCCCTATCACTGGGCCAGTTTTTTGACTGCCAGGCCAGGCGCCAGCCATAGCAGCAATATCCAGAGCAGAAAAGAAAGGCTACGCTGCAGCGGCACGCAGCACAGGCTGAAAATAGTGATCCAGGCCAAAGAAAACGTGCGTGGTACTTGCGCGCAATCTAGCAGCCACAGCGTCGCGCCCATGGCGAGAAACATGACTGGCATGGCAAACCACCATTTGCGTTCGATCGGCGACATGATTTCCTGATAAGAGAAGTATGTGTCCCCGATTCTAACGTAAAAGTTGTCAAAAATTACGGCGCGCTGATGATTTTCGTCAATGCGATACGGTAAGCCGGCTGCACATCGCCATCCTTGTCCAGCTTGTCCGTCATGATCACGCCGTAGCCTTGCGCGTACCACACGTATTCGCCGCTTTTGCCTTTGCTTTTGCCACCGACGTCACGCAGTTCGAACTTGCAGGCGTCGGGGAAGCGGCGCCCGCCCAGTTCCAGGCGTTCCCAGCCCAGGAAGGTGATGGAGAAATCGCGTTTATCCGTGCGCGTGGAGGTGGTGATTTTGTCGGACAGGCCCGCCAGCGGGTAGTGGGTGCTTGTTTGCGTGTCCGTGAACTGTACGCGCACTTCCTGGCCGGGGCGCATATTGGCGGGGATGGCCGACTGCGGCGCGTAAACGTTCTTGCTGCGCACGCTGCCGTCTTCATTGTAATGGACCGTGCCCGTCAGGAATACCTGGCCGTCGCGGATGTCCTGATAAGACGTGGCCAGCAGGACGCCGCCGTCGAGGATTAGCTGCGTGCCCTTGAGTTTTTTGCCCTCGAACAGTTCCTCGACGTTGACTTGGGCGTCGCCATTGTTCTTGCTGAACTTGATACCCGTGGTCAGTTCCATGCACTCGCCCACCGTGGGGGCCGCCTGTACACCGGCGGCGGCCAGCACGCCTGCCGCCATCATCGTTTGCCATGCTGCTTTCATTGCCATCCTAGCTATCTTGTAAAGTCGCGATGATAGCGTGCCTGGAAGCAACGTGGCGCAGCGCTGATACTATTTCGTAGGGGAGATGGGGATGCTGGGCATAGCGGGTGTGGACGCTGGCGTGGCCGTCGGCTTGTTACGCCGCGTGCGCTTGTCCGTGCGCGCCTTGGCTGGCTTGCCGTCGTGCACCAGCTTGCCTTTGTTGTCCAGTTTGTCGGACTGATCCGATTTCTGGCCCGGATCATTCGGATTGTTGGTGTGGTTGCCCGTCTGGTTGACATTTGTCGTCGACTGGGCTTGTACCCAGGCGCCGCCGACGGTCATCAGGGTGGCGGCCAGCAAGAGAGCGGCGGTTTTCATGGCAGTGTCCTGTGCAAGTATTGATTCGAGCTGGCATTGTCACACAGGAGTCCGCCCGCACGGGTAGGACGGCGCCTCATGCTTGTGTCGGTTAGTTGCCAATGATTATCGGAATTGCTCCGTCGAGATATCAAAGCGCTTGAGCTTGTCGTACAGGGTTTTCTTTGGGATATTCAGTGCGGCCGCCGCCTCGATGACGTTGCCATTGTGGCGGCGCAAGGCTTCTTCGATGATGGAAATCTCGAAGGTGTCGACTTGCTCGGCCAGCGACGCTTCGCGGCAGCCGGCCGGGCTGAGGGTGTCGTCGAGCAAGCCCAGCACGAAGCGGTCGGCCACATTGTGCAGCTCGCGCACGTTGCCGGCCCAGCGCTGCGCCATCAGGGACGCGATCAGTTCGCCGCTGACGAGGGCGGCCGGCTGGCCATAGCGCAGCGCCGCCTGCAGCACGAAAAACTCGAACAGCAGGGGGATATCCTCGCGCCGGTTGCGCAGCGCCGGCAGGGTCAGGCTGGCCACGTTCAGGCGGTAATACAGGTCGGGGCGGAACTTGCCCTGTTCCGCCAGCACACTCAAGTCTTCCTTGGCGGCCGCAATCACGCGGAAATTGACGGAAATGAGCTTGTTCGATCCCAGGCGTTCGACTTGCCGTTCCTGCAGCACGCGCAGCAGTTTTACTTGCAGGGCCAGCGGCATGCTTTCGATTTCGTCCAGGAACAAGGTGCCGCCGTTGGCGTACTCGATCTTGCCGATGCGCTGGCGTTGCGCGCCCGTAAAGGCACCTTCCTCGTGGCCGAACAGTTCCGATTCAAAAATCGATTCGGGCAGCGCGCCGCAGTTGATCGCCACGAAAGGGTGGTCGCGCCGCTCGCTGAAGTCGTGCAGGCAGCGGGCAATCAGTTCCTTGCCGGTGCCCGTTTCGCCCAGGATGATGATGTCGGCCGACTTCGGCGCCAGGTTCAGCACCAGCTGGCGCACCTTGGCCATGGCCGCGCTGCGCCCCACGATGCGCGCCTTGATGCCCACCCGCTGCTCGAGCTGGCGGCGCAAGTTCATGTTTTCCAGCACCAGATGGCGTTTATCGAGCGCGCGCCGGCACACTTCCACCAGCAAGTCGGCGGAAAACGGCTTTTCGATGAAATCGTAGGCGCCACGGCGCATGGCGCCCACAGCCATCGATACGTCGCCATGACCGGTGACGAGGATGACGGGCAGGCTGGCATCCTGCGCCACGGCGATATCGAGCAGTTTCAAGCCATCCATGCCGGGCAGTTTGATATCGCTCAATAAAATGCCCGCAAATTCGGGCACCAGGTAAGGCAGCGCTTCTTCGGCCGTGGCGACGGCCGTCACTTGCAGCCCTGCCAGTTCCAGCGATTGCCGGGCGCCCTTGCGCACGACGGCATCGTCTTCCACCAGCAGCACTTGCATGCCTTCAAAATTATTCTCGTGCATCAGATGTGTCCTTCGTCTCTCTCCCCCGGGTCGCAGCTCAGGGTGATGGTAAATTGTGCGCCGCCCCCTTCCTGCGCGCTGCGGTTGCGCACGGCCAGTGCGCTGCCGGCCGCGCGCAGTATGCCTGCACTGATCGACAATCCCAAGCCCAGCCCGTGTTCCTTGGTGGTATAAAAAGGGTCGAAGATCTTGTCGAGCGAGGCCAGCGGGATGCCGGGGCCATTATCGGTGATATGCAGCACGGCGAGGTCGCCTTCGCGGCGCACCTGGAACCATATATGCACGGGCTCGCTTTCCGGCACGGCATCCATGGCGTTGGTGATCAGGTTGGTAAACACCTGCTCCAGCCCGATGGCGTTGCACAGCACGATGATGTCGTCCTCAAGCC
This sequence comes from Janthinobacterium darwini, assembly GCF_051380905.1. Taxonomy (NCBI): domain Bacteria; kingdom Pseudomonadati; phylum Pseudomonadota; class Betaproteobacteria; order Burkholderiales; family Oxalobacteraceae; genus Janthinobacterium; species Janthinobacterium darwini. Next base: position 3,139,229 of record NZ_JBNYXX010000001.1, on the reverse strand, counting down.
AGCTTTCATGCAGGGTCAGGCGTTGCGAATGCTTGCGCGTGCGGATTTGCAGCATGGTTTGCGCAAACGCCTGGCGCACGCTGACCGGTTTGCGCGCATCGTCGCTGCGCCGCGCAAAGCCCTTCAGTTGCGAGGTGACATAGCCGAGGCGCTTGACGAGGTCGGAAATGGTGGACAGATTGTCCAGCGCATCGTCGATGCGACCCCGTGCCAAAAAGACTTTGGCATTGTCGGAAAAGGTTTGCAGGGCGGCCAACGGCTGGTTCAGTTCGTGCGTGACGCCGGCCGCCATCTGCCCGATGGCAGCCAGCTTGCCGCTTTGCACCAGTTCTGCCTGGGCATAGCGCAGGGTCTGTTCGGCCCGCTCGCGTTCGGCTACTTCCGCCTGCAGGCGGCCATTCGCGTGCACCAGGTCGGCCGTGCGCTGCTCGACCTTGATTTCCAGCTGTTCATAAGCGCGCGCCAGGGTTTGTTGCGCATTGAGCTTGTCGGCGATGCGGCGCCGGCGCTGGCGCGCATACATCTGGGCCAGCAGCAGCAAGGCCCAGCCCAGCGCGGCGGCCATGGCCGCGTTGCGCGCCGCCTCGTTGACCTGGTCGAGTTCGGCCAGCACGGTGATTTGCCACTGCAGCGGACCCAGCGAGCGGTTCACGGCCAGGTAGTCGGCGCTGCCGGACAGGGCCGGCGTGTCGCCCGACTGCTGGCGCTCCAGCGTCATGACGCTGGCGCCGTCGGCGAACTGGCGCAGCACCTTGTGCGGCAAAATGGGCAAGTTTTCCTGCAGGAACTGGCGTTGTTCGCTGATGTCGTTCTTGGCGGCTGGCGACAGGGGCGCCAGGGTCTTGAACTTGAAGGCTTGCGTGGTGGCCAGGATGATCACGCCATTCGCATCCTTGACCCAGATCTGTTCGCCCGCACCGGGCGTGCGCCACGATTGCTCGATCCAGTCCAGGTTGACCTTGGCGGCGACGATGCCGATGATGCGCCCGTCGCGCAACACGGGCTGGGAAATGAAATAGCCAGCCTCGAAGGTGGAGAAGCCGATGCCGTAGAAGCGGCCGATGCCGCCCGCAATGGCGTTCTTGAAATAGGGACGGAAGCCGTAGTTGACGCCCACGTAGGAACTGCGGTCTTGCCAGTTGCTTGACGCCAGGGTCGTGCCCTTGTCGTCGAGCACGTAGACGGCAAAGGCGCCCGCGCGGCGGTTCATGTCGACCAGGTAGGCGTTGATCTGCGTGACTTTGTCGGCGCTGGGTTGCTCCAGCAGCTGCGCCACGGCATCGCTCTGGGCTACGGCCAGGGGCAGGAATTCGTATTTGTTGAGGGCGCCGCCGATGGACGCGGCATACAGTTCCGCGCGCGAGTCGAGCGTGCGGTGCAATTCATCGAGCTGGCGCTGCTTGACCCAGGCATACGACGCCCATGTCAGCATGACCAGTGAACCCACGGCCAGCAGGGGGGCGAGCGCGGGTCTCAGGGGCCATTTGCCGAATGCCATGGTGCTCCGTGTGTCGGGTTGATCTTGCGTGCGCCGCAAAGAAGGAATGGTAGTGTACGGCGGGATTCACCCGAGAGGGTGAATCCTGATTTACGACTGACATGCAAATTTGCAGTGTCTGACAAAACCGTAGCGAGCGGAAGGAAGAGGTGGCCTGCGATGCTCACCGTACTCTAGTACGGTGAGCATCGCAGGCCGCCTATACCGACGCGCAGTAGGTTTGGTCAGACACCACTAATCAGCGGTACTGGCCATCGTTTCTGCATTATGGTGCCTTTGCTGCTCTTCCATCACCATCTCGCCCAGCATGCGCTTGAGGCGATTGAACTCCGGGTCGCTCGGGTCGCGCGGGCGAGGCAGGTCGATGGCCACGTCGCGCTTGATGGTGCCGGGACGGTAGGTCATGACGATGGTGCGGTCGGCCAGGTAGATCGATTCCTCGATCGAGTGCGTGACGAAGACGATGGTGGTGCCGAAGACTTTCCAGATTTTCAGCAATTCATCTTGCAGGTTGCGCCGCGTCAAGGCGTCCAGTGCGCCAAACGGTTCATCCATCAGCATGATGGGCGAATCGAGGGCCAGCACGCGGGCAATGGCCACGCGCTGGCGCATGCCGCCGGACAAGTCTTTCGGGTAGCGGGCACGGAATTCCGTCAAACCCAGCATGCTCAGCAGCATGTCGACACGTTCCTTGATTTCGGCCGGCGTCTTGCCGGCGATTTCCAGGCCGAAGGCGATATTGCTCTCGATGGTCATCCATGGGAATAGCGCGTATTCCTGGAACACCATGCCGCGGTCGGGACCGGGCTCGGTGATCAGCTTGCCGCCGGCCAGGATCTGGCCGGAAGTCGGCTGCGAGAAGCCGGCGATGGCATTGAGCAGGGTCGACTTGCCGCAGCCCGATGGCCCCAGCAGGCAGATGAACTCGCCGCTGGCAATTTCCAGGTTGATGTCCTTGAGGGCGATGACGTCGGCGCCGCCCGTGGTGAAGATTTTATTGACTGCATTGATATTGATCGTGGTCATGGCCGTTCCTCTCAGTGTTCCAGGCCGCGGTGCCACTGCAGCAAATGATTATTCAGGGCATTCATGGCCATATCGATGGCCAGGCCGAACAGGCCGATGGTAAACATGCCGGCGATAATTTTGTCAGACCAGAAATACTCGCGCGCTTCCAGGATGCGGAAGCCCAGGCCGCTGTTGACGGCGATCATTTCCGCCACGATCACGACGATAAAGGCCGTGCCCATGCCGATGCGCGCGCCGGCCAAAATATACGGCGTGGCCGCTGGCAGGATGACGCGGCGGAACATCGTCATCTGGCTGGCGCCCAGGTTGCGCGCGGCGCGGATATAGATGCCGTCGACCTGGCGCACGCCGGCGATGGTATTCATCAGCACGGGGAAGAAGGAACCGATGCTGATCAGGAAGAAGGCGGGCGGATTGCCCAGGCCGAACCACAAAATCGCCAGCGGGATGTAGGCGATGGGCGGAATCGGGCGCAGCACCTGCACCAGCGGGTCGAACAGTTTATAGATGGTCTTGTTGGTGCCCATCAGCAAGCCCAGCGGCAAGGCCAGGCCGGCGCCGATGGCGAAGCCGCCCAGCACGCGCGAGAGGCTGGCCCACGCGTCGTGCGGCAGTTCGCCGGAGAACATCCACACCAGGTAGTTGCCCGCTTCCGGCGTGTACGCTTGCATGGGAATCAGGTATTCATACCACTTCACCAGTACGGCCACGGGCGAGGGCAGGATTTGCGGATTGATCCAGCCAAACGTGGACAGTGCTTGCCAGAACAGCAACACGACCACGGGCACGATGGCACCGTGCGCGAAGCGTTTCATCATTTGAATATTCATCGTGACACTTTCAGATTAGCGTGGTCGTGTTTAGCGTGCTACGTAGGACTTCTTGGCTTTTTCCAGCAAGTCCAGCTTGACCCAATCCTGGGCGGCAGGCGCCTTGGCCATGCGGCCCACGCCAAATTTCACCATGTAGTCGGTGGTCAGCTGCACGTGGCTTTGCGTGATGTCTTCCGTGAAGATGGCGTTGTCGATGGCATCGCGGTAATCCTCGGACGTGATCTGGTTCTTGAACATCGATTCGCGCACGTATTTTTCCGCCAGTTTCGGGTCGGCCAGGAAGGCGCGGGTGGCGGCGACGAAGCAATCCATGAAGCGCTGGGCCACGGCCGGCTTTTCCTTGTACATCTTTTCCGTCATCACGAGGGCGCGCACGGGCTCGCCCAACGGCGTGTCATACGGCTTGATGATGGCCGCACCGTATTTCTTGTGGATTGCCTGGGTCGAGTACGGCTCGGACTGGCTCATGACGTCGATATCCTTGGTCAGCAGCGCCTGGTTCAGGTCCGGGTAGCCCATGTACAGGATTTGCACGTCCTTGCCCGGCTTGTCGGACCAGGTCAGCTTGGCCTTGGTGAGTTCGGCAAACAGCAGGATTTCCTGTGGGCCGCCGCGCGTGACGCCGACTTTCTTGCCTTTCAGATCGGCAATGCCCTTGATGTTCAGGTCGGGACGCCCGACGATTTGCACGCCGCCCTTGGCGAAGCCGCCCACCAGGTACACGGGCAAGCCCGTGGCGCGGCCCGTGATGGCCGCTTCCAGCGCGCTGGCGGACACGTCGATTTCGCCGGCGATCATGGCTGGCACGATGTCGAGGCCCTTGGCGAAGATGCGTTCTTCGATCTTCAGGTCGTATTTGGGCGCGATTTCCTTCATGTAGGCGACGGCGCCGTAATGGGCAAATTTCAGGTTGCCCAGGCGTACCAGGTCGGCCGCGTGGACGGCCAGCGGGAATTGTGCGGCCAGTGCGACGGCCACGGCCAGTGCCTTGGTGTTCAGTAAGGACGAGATGCGGAAGGTGATTGCCATGCTGTTGTCTCCAAAAAGTAGATGGTTTTTATATAGTGGGTCAGGCTGCCGCTCTGGTGGCGGTTATGAAAATATAAAAGCATCTTCCGTGCCAGTGGAGCGCATTTTGGCGTTTATTGCAAGTGATTGTTTATAAAGGTTTAATTTGATTTTGTTGAAAGTGGGAAATATGGATATTCCGTCTTTCCGCACGGCGAGGGTAAAGCTCGTGCGGAATGCCGCATTCTTGGCGGGTGGATTTCATGCTGGCCGGTGCTGCGCCTGCCGTGGAACCTTCATGGCGTGACCGACTCCAATCGTAAAAAAACGCGTTGCAAACAGGCTGGCAACGCGTAACTCCCCCGAGGAGTAGGGGCGGCGCCGCGCGGGCGCCTGCGGGATCGCCGTCTGGCGGTCCTCGTCTGACTTATTTTGGCGTGGTGGCGGGCGGCAGTGCTGGCGCGGTGGCCGGATCGGTCAGCGGCGCGGGCGGTGTCACGTGGCCGGGACCCGTCTCCGGCATGGCCGGGGGCACGGGAGCAGGCATCACTTGTGGGGCGGAGGTGGGGTTAGGCGCCGTTTCGGGTAGCGGCGCTTCTGCCGGTTTTTTACAGGCGGACAGGGTGACGAGCAAGGCGGCGGCCAACAGGGCAGGTATTTTCATGATGTTTCCTTTGCAAGAGTCGAAGGTTCGCGATGCGGGCGGCGGCGCCGCGCGCGAAGCTTAAATTTATTGCAAGATTGTCGACGCATCTGTTCGCTACTTCACCATGAACGCAGAAATGTCACCGTGTTTAGATGCTGTATGGAAATAATTCAGTAGGGAAATATTTTTCACTTTCTTGCTTCTAATGTTCGTTAACGCACAGACCAAGGAAGAGCAGGGTGGCATTCTGTGCCCAGACGCTCAGGATTCGTGGTGTTCTGGTATAAAAATTGCCAAGAACTTAACAATCCGGGCTACCGGCAATCGTTTAAAAGGAGTATTCAAATGCATGCAATGACTCAGTCTCACGTGAAGAGCGAATTAAAGGCAGCGCACCAGGAACTTCGTAGCCCCGAAAAAGGCTCGCAAATGGTAGAACGCGCAGCACCCATCCCCCCGGAGCGCATGAATCCCATTTCCATGGCACCGATAGAGCGCGTGCGTTCGACGTCGGCCACCCTGCGCCGCATCGAAAACATGCAAAAACTGATCGGCGAACTGTCGCTGCACGAGATGCTGGCCGATGAAATCGCCTGGTTCCTCAAGTTTTCGCCATCGGGTGCCCGCAAATACATCCGCGACCTGCGCGAAGCGGGCGTGATCGAACTGGCCCGCTACATCGAAGGCACCGCCACTTATCTGGGCAAGGCAGTGTACCAGCTGACGCCAGATCCAGAGCGCGTGCGTGCTTTCCTGGCCGCTATCGTCCAGCCAAAACGCGAAGGCGCGCCACCGCGCAAGGATCGTCCCGGCCTGCGCGAGCAAAGCATGGCTGGCAGCGGCCGCCACTTCCACATCCTGGCCGATGACACACATTACGCCATCCGCGTCAACCGCGGTCCCGTGACGCGCGATCCATTGGTTGCCGCCCTGTTTGGTGCGCCTCAGCAGAAGGCTGCAGAGTAAACAATATTGCGCCTGACTGGCCGCGCGGCGGCTGGCGGGCCTGATGCTTGTCGTGTGCATTATCGGAAGCATGTTGAAAGCCGGGTTAAGCCCCGGCTTTTGGCGTTGGACCAGGCCCTTTGATCTTGGCGGATTGAAAAGAAGTTAATCAACCCCATGTGGGCTGGACTGCCCGCCCGTCCCGATGCGGGTTCATTCGAAGGAGCTTGTCCTTGTCTGCCTACGCCGTTTTCCTTGGTCTCATTTCCCTCCTTGTCCTGAAGCGGGCCGTCGCATGAATCCGCTGCTATGGATCGTCCTCGTCACGGCCGCCATCGTCTTTTCGCTGTGGTTCCCCCGCTGGCGTTTGAGGCGTGCCCTGGCCAGGCCCTTGCCGCCCGAAGGCCTGGCCGTGCTGGAAAAGAATATTCCCGTGTATGCGCACATGCCGGCGCCGCTGCAGGAACAATTGCGCCGTCTCGTCGTGCAATTCCTGTACCAGAAGAAATTCGTCGGCTGCAGCGGCCTGGAGATCACCGATGAGATGCGCTACACCATCGCCGGCCAGGCCTGCCTGCTGCTGCTGAATCGTCAGACGCAGGTGTATCCTGAACTCGATACCATTCTTGTGTATCCCACGGAATTCATTGTCACGCGCAATGAAGTGGGGCCGGGCGGCGTGGTGACGCCATCGGCGAATGGTTTATTGGGCGAATCCTGGGGCGATGGCCGCGTGGTGCTGGCCTGGGACCACGTGCAGCGCGGGGCCGCCGACTGGACTGATGGCCACAATGTGGTGCTGCATGAATTCGCCCACCAGCTCGACAGTGAATCGGGCGCCGCGAATGGCGCGCCTTACCTGCCCAGCGTGTCCAGCTACCGCAGCTGGGCCACGGTGCTGTCGCGCGACTTCGACAATCTGCGCCACGACGCCATGGTTCAGCAGCAAAGCGTGATGGACCATTACGGCGCCACCAATCCCGCCGAATTCTTTGCCGTGGCCACGGAAACCTTTTTTGAAAAGCCCTACCAGATGGCCGAGCACCATGCAGAGCTGTATGCGCAATTTTTGCAATACTACAAGGTCGACCCGCGCGACTGGATGGCGCCGCCCGTGGAAGCCGAGCACATGGCTTCGCCATTTCCCAACTTTGCCCAGCATTGGTAGCCGGCCTGCATTTCAGCCCAGCAGCCGCTGTTTCAGCGCCGGATAGCTGCTGCGCGACACGGGGATGCCCGTGCTGGTCTGCGTGTCGAGCGCGTATTTTCCGCCCGCGGCGATCTGCAGCCGCTTGAAACCCAGGCTGTTGACGATGTAGGAGCGGTGCACGCGCAGGAAGTGGGGCGGCAGCAAGGCCATGAGCTTGTCGATAGGCAAGTCGTGAAAGCAGTGCTCGCCGCTGCGCAGCACGATATTGCTGTAGTGGCCATCGGCTTGCACGTGGTCGATGTCTGCCATGGCGATCCATTCCAGCGCGCCCCGTTTCTTGACGGCCAGCGAGGCCGCTTCCGTGTGCCGCCCGGTATAACGTTGCAGCGCCTTGTGCAGGCGCTCGCGGCTGAAAGGCTTGGCGACGAAGTCGAGTACGCCGAAATCGAACGCGGTGATAGAGCGTTCCGCGTGGGCCGAGACGATGATGGTCTGGAACGGGGCTTTTTGGACCTGGCGCAGCAAGTCGTAGCCGTCCGCGCCGTGCAGGTGCAAGTCCAGCAGCAACAAGTCATAGTCATGCTGCCGCAAGGCGGCCAGCGCCTGTTCCACATTGTCATGTAGCGCCAGCGCCGCCAGGCGTGCGCCGAAATGCGCGCGCACCTCGCGTTCCAGGCCTTGCGCGATCAGCGGTTCATCTTCCAGTATCAAGACATGCATGGTGTCACCGGCAAGGTGAAGGTGAGGCGCCAGCCTGCTGGCTGTTGTTTGCTGGCATATCCGCTGGCAAATTCGCTGGCATAGCTTGCGGCATCGCCGAAGACGGCATGCAGGCTGGCGCGGATGTACTGTTCACCCACGCCGCTGCCCGCATGCGGGCGCGCCTCGCCTTCGGGCAAGATCAGGGTAAGTACTTGCGTCTGCGCAAGCCTGGCAATGTGCAGGACAAACAGGGCACCCTGGCGGTAGCGGTTGTGGCTGAACGCATTTTCCAGCGCCGTCAGCAGCATGGCGGGCGGCACGGTGATGCCCGCCGCCTCGCCATCGAACTGCAAACGGCACGGCTGCTGCAGCCGCGTGCCCATGATGCTCAGGTAATTCTCGCACAGGGCCAATTCCTGCGTCAGGGCAATGCTGGGCTGCTGGGCAAACTCGTTGAGCATGCGCAACTCGGCGCCCAGCGCCTCGATGAAGGTTTCGGCCGCCTGCGGCGATTGCGCATTGAGTTCGCTGATCAGGCTGAGGGAATTCATCAGGAAATGCGGTTGCATGCTTTTGCGCAAGAGCTGGTTTTCCAGTTGCTGGGCGCGCGCCGCCTTGCTACGTTCGTGCAATAGCTGTGCCAGCAATTGTGCGCACAGGGGCAGCAGCAAAAAGCACACGACGAGGGCGAAGCCGCCTTCGGCAAACTGGCTGCCCGTCAACAGGAACAGGGCGCACGAGGCCAGCGCGATCAGCGCGCCGCCGCGGCTGCCCGGCAGGCGGCGCCACAGGGCAAGCAGGTTGAGCGCCAGGCTCGCTGCCAGGCCCGTCAGAAACATCAGCCAGCAGCGCGCGTCGAAATGCGCGGGCAGCGCGCCGGCCAGCGCGATGCATGCCAGCAGCACTGCCGCCGCCAGGGGCCAGCGGGGCAGGCGCCAGGCCGTATAAAAATACAGGGGCAGCAAGGCGGAAAACAGCCAGGTCAGGGCGCTGACGGCATACAGGCGCGGCAAGTGCCACGGATAGGCATAGCCGGTCAAGCTGCGCCAGATCTCCACCACCAGCAGCAGCGCCGCCACCAGGCACAGCGCGGAAAACATGGACCAGTGCCGTTGCCGCTGGTACAGCACCGTCAAGGCCAGGAAGAGCAGGGCGACGGCGCCCAGCGCCCCGGCCAGCAGCAGCGGCGGCAGCCGGTACCAGGCCAGCCCCGCGCGGTAGTCTTGCCGGTCGACCAGGTACAGCGCATAAAATGGCGACGCCAGGTGCGCCGGCACCTGCTGCGTCGATAACAGCAGGCGCAGGTGGTGCTTGCCGGCGGTCAGCTGCTGTGGCGTCAGGTGGATGGCGAAATCGATGTCACCCGCACGTTCCCCGCTGGCCTGACGGGCCGGTTGGCCATTGCTGCCGATCAATACGCCATCCAGCCACAGCTCGCTGGAAGTCAGCGCGGACAGTACCAGCAGCTGCGTCGACGATGGCGTGGCGGCCAGGGTGACGTCGCGCTCGACGCACAGCAGCTGGCCCGGCCGGACCAGCTGCTGCAGTGAGGCGGCTGGCGCAGATGGTGTGTTGCCGCAAGTGCGCCAGCCTTCGTCCAGCCATAGCGGCTGCATGGCGCAGGCAAAGGTGGGCAAGGCCAGGCAGCAAGCGAGGCAGTACCGCAGCAGGTAGTGGAAGTAAGAGGGCATGGCGGGCATTGTAGCTGCTCATTTGCGACCCCTTTGCAACATTTTCATCAACTTCGGTGCCGTTCGTGCGGGGCAAGTGCATTTCGTGCACCGCCCGCCAAAAATGTGTAAAAGACACTTACCATGCATCAGCGCCGCGTGGTGGACGCGGCCCTCACCAGGAATGATTGACTATGCAAAGCAGCAAACATTACGGTTTCGCCGGCGCACTGGCGCTATTGTGCGGCGTGGCGCAGGCCGCTTCCGAACCTGCCCCCGCTCTGGCCGCGCGCCTGGCGGACTTCGACGGCTGGGCGGCCCAGCGCATGGCCACGCAGCGCTTGCCGGGCGTGACCGTCGGTTTCAGCCAGGGCGACGTGGAATGGGTGAAGGGTTACGGCTATGCCGACCTGGAAAACCGCGTGCCGGCCACGGCCCGCTCCAGCTACCGGCTGGCGTCCGTCACCAAGCCCATGACGGCGGTAGCCATTCTGCAACTGGTCGAACAGGGCAAGGTCGACCTGGATGCGCCCGTGCAAACCTATGTGCCGTACTTCCCCGTCAAACCGTTCCCCGTGACGGTGCGCCAGCTGCTGGGCCACCTGGGCGGCATCGATGCCTACCGCAATAGCCAGGTGGAACAGCATTTCAAGGAGCACAAGGATACGCGCCAGTCCATCGCCGTCTTCGAGCAGTTCGACCTGATCGCCGAACCGGGCACGCGCTTCCGCTACACCAGCTATGGCTACAACTTGCTGGGCGCCGTCATCGAGGGCGCCTCGGGCGAAAGCTATGGCGGCTACATGCGGCGCCATGTGTGGGGGCCGCTGGGCATGGATGCCACCGTGCTGGATGACCCGGACGCCGTGATCGCCCATCGCGTGCGCGGCTACCGGCTGGCCGGCAAGGAGTTGAAGAATTCCGAATTCGTCGACATCAGCAGCCGCTTTTCGGCCGGCGGCACACGCGCAAGCGTGCCCGACATGCTGGCGTTCGGCAGGGGTGTCCATGCAGGCAAGATACTGTCGGCGGCCAGCGTGGCCGCCATGGTGCAGCCGATGGCCACGCGCGCCGGCCGCTTGACGAACTATGGCATGGGCTGGGAAATCTTCCCCACGGGTGGGCGCTACGCCATCGCCCACAGCGGCCAGCAGCCGGAAACCGTCACCTATCTGTACAGTTTTCCCTCGCGCAAGCTCACCATTGCCGTCGCCGCCAATCTTGAACGCGTCAATCCCGAGGCCTTCGTGCAGCGCCTGTTCGAGGTGGTCACGGGCGAGCCGTGGCAGCTGAAAACGTATATCGCCGATGCGGGCGCGCAGCGCGCTTACCAGGTGGCGCAGGGCCTGTTCGAGGAGGGCAGGGCGCACGCCGAGCGCACGCATGAACCTTATGCCGATGCGGCCGCCACGCGCCTAGCCTTTACGCAAATCAACGGGCAAGCGCTGGCGCCGGACGCCACGGTGGCGCGCCCCTTCATCGAGGCGGCCCGCCATCCCGCCGGCGGAAGAGTCTTCCTGGCGGCCGGCGCCAGCATGGCCGAGGCGCTGCGCCAGTCGGGCATTGACCTGGACACCTACTCGCGCGGTGGCGCGCTGGCGTTTGCGCGCGACTATGTCCTGTTGTCACGAAGCAAAGCGGCCGGCACCTTGCCCCGTTTTGACCCCGCCTTCGAGCAAGCCATGGTGGCCCTGGCCGCCAGTTGGGACAGCACGTCCGCCATCGCCTGGCCGGCCGCACCTGCACCCGCCTCCGCCTCCATCGCCGCAATCGACAGGCAGCTGCGTGCGGCCTTCCACGGCCAGCGAGCCTATCCCGATTTCGTGCCCGAGCTGCAAGAACTGGCGCAAGCGTCGGCCGGGCGCGGCGAGGCGGAATCGGCGCTGGCGGCCAGCCGCCTGGCAGTGGAGCTGTATCCGCTCAGCGATCGCGCACATGCGCTGCAGGGCTTGACCTTGCTGGGCGCCGGCAAGCGGGAACCGGCCCTTGCCGCCCTGCGCCTGGCGCTGGCCCGCGATCCGCTGGGTGCGGCCAGTCCGGCGGCGCTGAACCTGGAAGCTTACCGCTTGAAAGGCAGCGGCGCCGTGGCACAAGGCATGGCCGTGCTGCAGGCGGCCGCCAGCCTGCATCCGCGCGATGCGAATCTGCAGGACAGCCTGGCCGAGTTTTATGTCGAGCAAGGCTTGCGCCCGCAGGCGGTAGCAGCGTATCGCCAGGCGCTGCAGCTCGATCCCCGCTATCCGGGCGCTGTGGGCGCCAGGGCGGCAATCATTCGCCTCGGTGGCGAGACGAAGGCGCTGGCGCCTTAGATGAATTCTGCATAAACATGGGTGAAAAGATTCCTTTTTGGAAATAAGCGCGCCGCGGTCTAATGGCGGCATTCGTTATCCACCAGAGGAATTCCATGCAGACCCGTCTTCACTTCGCCGCGCTTCTTTTCACCTCCATCGCCTTCACGCAAGTGGCGCAAGCGGACCAGCTGGCCGCCATCAAGGCGAAGGGCGAGCTGGTCTGCGGCACCCTGGGAACGGACGAGCCGAACAGTTTCATCGACGCCAAGTCGCGCCAGCTGGTCGGCTATGAAGTGGACCTGTGCCGCGCCATCGCCCAGGGCCTCGGCGTCAAACCGGTGATCAAGCAGCTGGCCGTGGCTGCCCGCATCCCCGAATTGCAGCAGGGTCGCATCGATATCCTGACAGCGTCCCTGACGCACAACAAGGAACGTGAAGCCTTGATCGACTTTTCCCTCTCCACGTTTTACACGGGCCAGCGCGTGCTGGTCAAAAAAAGCAGCAATATCACGACGGTCGCTGGCCTGGCCGGCAAGAAAGTGCTGACCGTCAAGGGCGGCACGCAGGAACCGAATATCCGCAAGGCCGTGCCCGGCGTGGACGTGGTGACGTTCGAGACGGCGGGCCAGGCCTATCTGGGCTTGCAGCAAGGCAAGGGCGTCGGCTATGTCGACGATGAAGTCTCGCTGCTGAATAATTACGCCAAGCTGGGCGCCGCGCAAAAGGATTATCTTGTGCTGCCGCAAAACATCAGTCAGGAAGTGTTTGCCTTCGGCATCCGCAAGGGCGAGACGGGCGTGAAAACAGCCGTCGACCAGGTGCTGCGCGGGCTGGAAAAATCGGGCGAGGCAGAAAAACTGTTTTTCAAATGGTATGGCCCGACCAGCAATGTGAAATTTCAAAAACGCACATTCAAGATCGAATCGGACAAGATCGACGCCTGAACCTCGCCTGACTCTTCCGCATGTTTGATCTGAACTTTTTGCTGTCCGGCGACTACCGCGACTGGCTGGTTTCCGGCTTGCTGCTGTCATTGCACCTGATGGGCATCACCTTGCTGCTGGCCCTGCCGCTGGCGTGCGGTGTCGCCATGCTGCGCCTCGCCCCGTCGCGCCTGCTCAATGCCCTGGGCGCCGCGTATGTCGAGCTGATCCGCAACGTGCCCTTGCTGGCGCACTTCCTGTTCTGGTACTTCGGCGCACCAGAACTGCTGCCCGACACGTGGAAGGAGCGCTTGTATGCCGGCAATATCGAAGCCGTCAGCGCCGTCACTGCCCTGACTTTATACACGGCCGCCTACATGGCGGAAGACATCCGCAGCGGTATCCGCGCCATTCCTGTCCAGCAATTCGAGGCGGGCCGGGCGCTGGGTTTCAGTTTTCTCGCCACCATGCGCCTGTGCATCGTGCCGCAGGCGCTGCGCCTGGCCGCGCCACCGCTGCTGTCGCAAACCCTGAACCTGTGGCAAAACACCAGCATTGCCACCGTCATCGGCGTGGCCGAGCTGATGTACCAGACGCAGCGCGTGGAAGCGGCCTCGTTCCGCAGCGTCGAGGCGTTCGTCTTCGCCAGCGTGGCTTACCTGCTCGTCTCTCTGGTGATCGCCGGCCTGGCAGCCTTGCTGCAAAGGAAGGTGTCCTGATGCTGGAACTGTTGCAGGACTACTGGCTGTATTTTCTCGTGGGACGCTATCCCGAGGGGCCGCTGGGCGGTTTGGCGCTGACGGTGCTGCTGGCCAGCCTGGCGCTGGTGCTCAGCTTGCCCTTCGGCCTGCTGCTGGGGCTGGCGCGCCTGAGTCCCTGGCAATTGTTGCGCTGGCCTGTCGCCGCGCTGATCCACGTGGTGCGGGGCATCCCCTTGCTGCTGGTGATCTTCTGGGCATATTTCTTCCTGCCCAGCATCACCGGCCACGAAAGCGGGCAGTTCGGCACCATGCTGGCGGCCCTCGTCATCTTCGACGGTATTTACCTGGCCGAGATCGTGCGCGCCGGCGTGCAAGCCGTGCCCAAGGGGCAGGTGGAGGCGGCCCGTTCGCTGGGCTTGAACTACTGGGACAGCATGCGCTCGGTGGTGTTGCCGCAGGCGCTGCGCCACATGCTGCCGTCCTTGGTGAACCAGTTCGTCTCGACGATCAAGGAAACGTCGCTCGGTACCATCATCGGCCTGGCCGAAGTGTCGTTCATCGCCTCGCAAGTCAATGGCCTGGTGCTGACGAAACCCGTGCAAGTGTATTTCCTGCTCGGCATGACGTATTTTGTTTTGTGTTTCAGCCTGTCGCGCGCCGCCTTCTGGCTCGAGCGGCGCCAGGCGCGACTCCTGAAAGCGGCTGCATGATTAGCTTTGACAACGTCAATAAATACTATGGCGACTATCACGCCTTGAGCGGCATCAATGAACACGTCGCCAAGGGCGAAGTACTGGTCGTGTGCGGCCCGTCCGGTTCCGGCAAGTCGACCCTGATCCGCACCATCAACCGCCTGGAGGCGATCGCCTCGGGCCGCATCACGGTGGCGGGCCAGGACATTTACGCTCCAGGGCTGGACGTGAATGCCCTGCGTTCGCACATCGGTTTTGTGTTTCAGCAATTCAACCTGTTTCCCCATTTATCGGTGCTGGACAATTGCGCGCTGGCGCCGCAGCGCTTGCGCGGCCTCAGCCGGCGCGAAGCGCAAGAGCGGGCGCTGGCCCTGCTGGAACGGGTGGGGCTGGCGCACAAGGCGCACGCCATGCCGGCTGCCCTGTCGGGCGGGCAGCAGCAGCGGGTGGCCATCGCCCGCGCGCTGGCCATGCAGCCGCCGCTGATGCTGTTCGACGAACCGACCAGCGCGCTGGACCCGGAAATGGTGGGCGAGGTGCTGCAAGTGATGCGCGACCTGGCGCAGGGCGGCATGACGATGGTATGCGTCACGCACGAGATGGGTTTCGCGCGCGAGGTGGCGGACCGCATCTGGTTCATGGATCACGGGCAAGTGCTGGAGCGGGCCACGCCCGAAGAGTTCTTTGCGCGGCCGCAACATGCGCGCGCCCAACAGTTCCTGTCCGATATCCGCAGCCCGTTCAGCGTGTCCGCATGATCGGCTGTGTGCGCAAGCGAACGGTATTTCGCGGTCGGTGAGCGCACTCTAGAAGAGTGGCGCATGGTGCGCCCGCAGCCGACCAGGAGGGCCGTATCATGTCACGCATCATTGCAGGTCATTTTCAGTTGCAGGAGCAGATAGACGCCGCGCGCGCCGCCCTGAACCAGGCGGGCTTTCCCGATAGCCGCATCAGCGCCTTCTTCGTCAACCAGCCGGGCCAGCACGACTTGCACGCGTTTGGCGGCGACCGCGACGTGTCGCCTGGGGCCAAAGAGACGCCGGAGGGCGTGGTCGAAGGCGTGGCCGTCGGGGCCGCCGTGGGCGCGGGCATCGGCGCGGCCGCCACCCTGGCGACGGGGCCGCTGGGCCCGGTGGTGGGAGCGCTGGTGGGCGCCCACGTGGGCTCGCTCTACAGTTTCAATAAAATGAAGGAGGCGGGCGAATCCGAGAAGCATGGCGACAAGAACGGCGAAAACCGCCGCCAGCCACGCCATCCGGGCATGCTGATTGCCGTGGCACTGGGCGGCCTCGACGAGCGCGAACGGGCGCTCGAGGTGATGCACCGGCTGGGCGCCGAGCATATCGAGGAAGCGGAAGGCACGATTGCCAATGGCGACTGGTACGACTTTGATCCGCTCAGCATTCCCGTGCTGGTGGCGTGAGCCTGCGCACCAGCCGTGCAATATGCTTAAATGCCGCGCCGTACGAATTTTAGGTATGATCCTTGTTAGTATTGGTAATCAATGCCGACAGGGATAGTTTCCGCGCGCCCGTAGTGACACTGGACCAAGGTGACTGCCTGTAGTACTTGCCTCGCATGCTAACGAGTATGAATAGGAGGTCGCGTCATGACACAGGCATGGTTCATTCTGACACGGGCCGATGGGCGCGACATCTGCGCGCCCTCGCCGGCACAGCTGGCCGATGCGCTGGCCGAAGTCTACCGCGGCGGCGTCACGCCGGACGGTAGTCCGGCCGCTGTCTTGTTACGCTTTGGCTACGACGACGGCTTGATGTATCAGGTCGAGGTCGCTAGCGGAGGCGAAGTTACTTTCGAGGAATGGTCGGACCGCGATTGCGAAATCGCCCTGGCCAGTCCGCGCCATATGTCAGCCCTGCCGCAGGACGCCGCTCTGCAGCTGTGGCAGTGGCTGACGCAGCGCCAGGTGGCGAAGATCCGCAGCCAGCCCTGGCAGGGCGGTTAGCCCTGCCGTCTCTCCCAAGGCCTAGTGCGCCATCAGCACGGGGATCGTCATGCTTTGCAGTATCGTGCGCGTGACGCCGCCCAGGATGGTCTCGCGCAAGCGCGAATGGCCATACGCTCCCATCACCAGCAAATCGGCCGACAGGTCGGCCGCCTGCGACAGCAGCGCTTCGCCGATATCGCCGCGCCGCACGCCACCGCCATCGAGCAAATGCAGGCGCGCCTCCACGCCGTGCCGCGCCAGGTAGTGCGTCAGCTCGGCGCCCGGCTGTTCGCCATGCTCGGTGGCATGCACCTGGGCATCGAAGATGGCTACGTGGACTTGCCCCGCGCGCTGCAGCAGGGGCAGGGCGGCGCTCACTGCGCGGCTCGCTTCCTTGCTGGCATTCCAGGAAATGAGCACATTGCGCGCGGCCGCCGGCGGCGCCAGCAGGGGAAGCGGCGGCGCATACGGCACGATCAGCACGGGGCGGCCCGAATGCAGCAGCACATAGGCGGGAAAGTCGCGCATCACGGACGGCGATTTATCCTTGGCATTGTATTGGCTGATGACGACCAGGTCCGCATAGCGGGCCAGCTGGCTAATGCCGCCCGCCGCCTCGTCGTCGAGCACGCGCTGTTCGAACGAGGCGACGCCGGCCGCGCGCACCTGTTGTTCGAAACCGTCGAGGGCGCGCGTGGCCCGTTCGCGCAGGAAATTGAGGTGCAAGCTCAGGTTCGGGTCGGCATCGAGGTCGGGCTGGTTCTGGTACAGCAGGCGCGACACGCCCGTCAGCGCTACGCCCGTCAGGTGGCCGCCGCAAGCTTGGGCGATGCTGGCGGCCGTTTCGATGCGGGCTGCGCGCCCGGCGCTGTCGTCGATGTGGAGCAATACGGTCTTATACGTCATGGCCTGGCCTCTCGCTGTGCAGTAGTGGCCATTCTGGCACAATCCGGGGTGCCGGCCGCGCACGACTGCATCAGGCTGAGCACTTGATCTGGCGCAAAGCTGGCGATAAGAACTGCTCCTACACTTGATCCCACGCAGAATAACCATAACAAGCGGGGAGGGACAGCAATGAGGGAACAGAAGGTAGCGCTGGTCACAGGCGGCATGGGTGGGCTGGGCACGGCCTTGTGCCGCCGGCTGTATGCGGCGGGCTTTGCCGTCGTGGCGGCGCACACGCCTGGCAATGCGCGCGTCGGAAGCTGGCTCGACGAGCAACAGGCGCAGCAGTATTATTTTCATCCCTTGCCGCTCGACGTGAGCGATTTCGATGCCTGCAGCGTAGCCGTGGCAGGCGTGCTGGCGCAGTTTGGCCGCATCGACGTGCTGGTCAACAACGCCGGCATCACGCGCGACCAGAGCATGCGCAAGATGGAATTGCCGCACTGGGCCGAGGTCATGCGCACCAATCTCGACAGCCTGTTCAACATGAGCAAGCAGGTGCTCGAACCGATGCTGGCCAAGCGCTGGGGCCGCATCATCAATATCTCGTCCGTGAATGGCCAGAAGGGCGCATTTGGCCAGTGCAACTACGCGGCCGCCAAGGCGGGCGTGCATGGCTTCAGCAAGGCGCTGGCGCTAGAAGTGGCGCGCCACGGCATCACCGTCAACACGGTCTCGCCCGGCTACCTGCGCACGCAGATGGTGACGGCCGTGCCAGCCGATATCCTGGAAACGAAGATTTTGCCGCAAATTCCCCTGGGTCGCCTGGGCGAACCGGACGAGGTGGCGGCCCTGGTGGCCTACCTGGCGTCGGACGAGGCGGCGTTCGTCACGGGCGCAAACATCGCCATCAATGGCGGACAGCACATGAGTTAATCAAGCCGAGTCAAGCAAGTTGAGTCAAGCAAGCTGAGTCAGGCGAGCTGAGTCAGGCAAGCGTGCAGCTTGCAGCAGGGCAATGGCAGTAGAGGAGACCCGTCCACCCAGCCGGCACACAGACGCTGGCGGACAGACGGATGGCAGTTGCTAGACAACAGGGGGCAGGGTAGTGATGCCTTGCCCTTTGTTGTTGCGCAGTCATGGTGGCGAGCGCTGGGCTTTTTCCAGCCGTGTCTGGCAATCGATGCACAGGAGCGCCTCGGGGCGCGCATTCAGACGCGACAGGCCAATGGCTTCGCCGCAGTTGTCGCACAGGCCGTAGCTGCCATCGGCAACCTTGACCAGTGCGTGCTTGATGATGGCCAGCTGTGCCTGATTGTGCTCGGCCGCTTCGCTGACGAGGTCGTTCAAGGTGCGCACGCTGGCGTTGTCGGCCGGCGAGGCTTCGATTTCATTGAGCAGCGAGGCGCGCGCATCCGCTTCGGCCGCTTCGTTCTCTATCTGTTCCAGCAACGCCAGCTTGCGTTGCTCCAGCACGCCTTGCAGGTGCTGCAGCTGGTCTTGCGGCAATCCATTCATGGTCATCACCCGGTAAGAGCTTATTGTCATCATGGTAATCCAAGATTGGCAGCTCTGCTTGCGCCACTACCTGCGCCGCATTTGACGCGACGCAGGCAGGCATGGGCCGTTCTAAGCTGGGTCCTTCAGGCAGTTGACCATCCAGGCGACGCCGAACTGGTCTTTCAGCATGCCGAAGCGCTTGGCCCAGAATGTTTCCTCCAGCGGCATCTGGATATTGCCGTCCCGCGCCAGCGCGTTGAAGGCCTGTTCCGCTTCCTCGGGCGTGTCGAGGGTCAGGCAGACGGCGCTGCCGCTCATGCCCTTGGCGCCATCTTCGGTGCAGCCACCGTCCGAGCCCATCAGCATGGTGGGACCCAACTGCACGGAGCCGTGCATGATCTTGTCGTACCAGTCTTCCTTGACTTGGTCCTGGGCTGGCGAGCCCCGATACGGCATCAGGTACAGCCTGTCGCCATGCAGGTGCTGGCGGTAGTATTCCAGCGCTTGCGCGCAATTTCCATTGAATTGCAAATACGGTTCGATACGCATATTGGCCTCCTCTGGTTGGCCCGCCGACACGATTGCCAGGCCGGGACGTCCCAGTATAGGCGCTCGCCGGCCAAATTCAATCAGTCCGGCGCCATCTCCTGCAACCGCTCACGTACCTTGCCCAGGGTGCCGAGGATGCGCTCGGGATTGCCGGCGAGGACGGCGCTGCCCAGGTGCAACAAGCTCGTCGCCAGGCTGATCCAGTGCCGCACGTCGTCGTTGCGGGCGATACGCAGGCGCACCGTGTCGAGCAGGCCGCTGAGGTGGCGCTGCGCCGTTTCCAGGCCGGCCACCGTATGCCCGGCGGCATCGGCATACAGCTGGTTGGCTTGCTGGCGCAATGCCACTTCCAGGGCGAAGACGGCCTGTGCCTGGCTGTGGCTGATACCGTTTTCTCCCTGGCTGGCGCGCTTGCGGATGGCGCGCATGACGGCACCATGCAGGGTGACGGCCGCCTGCGACAGGCTATCGGCCAGTTGCTCGACGCGTATGGCGCTGCTGAGAGCCGCTTCGCGTCGTTCGCTGCTTAGCGATCCGTCCATCGTGCCTCCGTGGTGGTGAGGGCGGCAGCGAGCTGGGCGTGTTCGCACCCCAGTGCTGCCAGTTTCCGGCGCGCCAGCGTATGGCGCAGGCCAATCAGCCGATATTCCTCGGCTTTGCTTTGCTGCATGTTTTTCGCCAGCACGGCCAGCAGGCGCTGCTGCGGCGTGTCGGCATACGCGATGTCCACGTCCAGCAAGCCGAGCACGATGTCGCGCTCGTTATCACCGCTTTTGTCGTACAGCAGCAGCAAGTTGTCGAGCGCGGCCAGCAGGGCTTGCAGCGGCGCGTCGCCGTCGTGCAGCACTTGTGCCAGGTGCGCCTGCTGGCTGGCCGCGCCGCCAAGGCGCGATAGTTGCTGCAGCAACAGGGTGTAGGCGCTGACATGGCGGTCGTCGATGCCGCTGCCAGGCCAGGCGCGGATGGCGGCGCCAGCACCAGCCAGTTCGGGCTGCACGTCATACGCATCGGCTTGCGCCAGCCGGCCCAGCGCCTGCAGGTACAGGCGCACGGCTTGCGTCAGGCGCGCGACATCCGCTTGCGCGGCGTGGCGCTGCGCATCGAGCAGCCGTTCGCGCGCGTCTTCGGCCGGTGATAGAAAGGGACGGGCGCGCTGGTAGCTGTCCACGTGGCGTTGCGACAGTTCGCTGAAGGCGTTCAGGGCATCGGTGCCGGCGGCAAGGGCGCGTACTTGCGCGAGGTCGGTACGTGGAGTGGTGCAGCCGCACAGGACTGCAACCAGGCAGAGGCGCAGGCAAAGGGTGCGGCGATGGCGGGCGGGCAGGGCGAACACGTCACCTCTCGACAGGAAATACTGTATGGAAAGGTATTGTCGTGTCGCACTGCGCTGCCCGCCTTGTGCGGGCGCAAGCGCGTTGCGATCAGTTGCCTATCGCGCGCGCAATGTTTGATGTGCCCGTCAATTGCTCTCGCCAGCCCAGTCCGGCCACGGTATCGCTGGCGGGACGGTATTCGCAGCCGACCCAGCCTGCGTAGCCGACCTGGTCCAGCAGCTTGAACAAGTGGCGATAGTTGATCTCCCCCGTGCCCGGTTCGTGACGGCCCGGCGTGTCGGCGATCTGGATGTGGCGGATCAGGGGCAGCATGGCGCGGATAGTATTGCTCAGTTCGCCTTCCATGCGCTGCATGTGATAAATGTCGTATTGCAAGAAAATATTGCTGCGCTGACAGTCGGCGATGATGTCGGCCGCCTGCTGGCTATGGTTCAGAAAGTAAGCGGGCATGTCGTAGTGGTTGATCGGCTCGATCAGTACGTTGATGCCGTGTGGACGGCAGGCGTCGGCCGCACATTGCAGGTTGCCGATCAGGCATTGCCGCGCCCGCTCCTGGCTCATGCCGGGCGGCACAATGCCAGCCATGCAGTGCAACTGTTTCGCCCCCAGCGCTAGCGCATAGTTGAGCGCCAGTTGCACGTTGCTGTGGAATTCCTCGCGCCGGCGAGGATCGCAGGCGATGCCCCGTTCACCATGTTCCCAGTCGCCGGGCGGAAAGTTGAACACGGCCAGTTGCAGGTGGTGGCGTTCCAGCCGCATGGCGATCTGGCGCGCCTCGACGGCATAGGGAAACAGGAATTCGACGGCATCGAAGCCCGCTTCCCTGGCGGCGGCAAAACGGTCCAGGAAGGGCAGTTCGGTAAACATCATGCTGAGGTTGGCAGCGAAGTTCGGCATGGCAGCACGCAGGTGAGGACGATAGACACTATCCTAGCCCAAATTGGCAATTGGTGGCGTGCATAAAAAAACCGTTCCAGAAGCAAGTTCTGGAACGGTCTTATCGTCTTTTTAATCAAGACAAACGCCGCCTGAAAGCGTAGCGAGCGGCAGTGATATTGCGTCGAGTCGCGCAGCCGTACTGGCGTACGGCGAGCAAGGCAAACGCAATAGCGCCCCGCGCAGCAGCTTTAAGGCCGCGGTTTAGCGGCCGCGGCCGCCGGAACGGTGATTCGCTGCCGAACGCGGCGCATTGCCGCTACGGTTGCCACCACCGCCGCCCGCTGGGCCGGCGCTGCGTGGCTTGGCGCCGCTGCCGCCGGTTTTCACGCGCACCACGGCGCCTGCTGGCGCGCGGCTGTTGTTGCGATGACCACCGGTGCCGCTGCGCAATTGCACAGGCTGGGCGCGGGCGTTCAGGTCTGGCTCGAAGCCTTCGATGACTTCGCGCGGCAGGGTTTGCTTGATCAGCTTTTCGATGTCTTTCAACATTTCGTGCTCATCCACGCAGACCAGCGACACGGCTTCGCCCTTGGCGCCGGCACGGCCCGTGCGGCCGATACGGTGTACATAGTCTTCCGGAATGTTCGGCAAGTCGTAGTTGACGACGTGCGGCAACTGGTCGATATCGATACCGCGCGCGGCGATGTCGGTGGCGACCAGCACTTGCAAGGTACCATCCTTGAACTCGGACAGCGCGCGCGTGCGCGCCGACTGGCTCTTGTTGCCGTGGATGGCCAGGGCGCCAATGCCGTCCGCGCCCAGTTGCTCGACCAGTTTATTGGCGCCATGCTTGGTGCGCGTAAACACCAGCACTTGCGTCCAGTTGTTCGATTTGATCAGGTAGGACAGCATCGGGTGCTTCTTGTCGCGGTCGACGGGATGGATCTTTTGCTTGATCACTTCCACGGTCGAATTGCGGCGCGCCACTTCGATCATGGCTGGCTTGTTCAGCAAGCCGTCGGCCAGGGCCTTGATCTCTTCCGAGAACGTGGCCGAGAACAACAGGTTCTGGCGTTTTGGCGGCAGCACGGCCAGTACTTTCTTGATGTCGCGGATGAAGCCCATGTCGAGCATGCGGTCGGCTTCGTCGAGAATCAGGATTTCCACTTTCGACAGGTCAACCGTACCCTGGCCCATGTGGTCCAGCAGGCGGCCCGGCGTGGCGACGAGCACGTCGACGCCGTGTTTGAGCTGCTTGATTTGCGGGTTGATGCCGACGCCGCCGAAGATTACGGTGGAGTTCAGCTTGGTGTATTTGCCGTAGGTGCGCACGCTTTCCTCGACCTGCGCGGCGAGTTCGCGCGTCGGTGCCAGGATCAGGGCGCGGATCGGGCGCGTGGAAGTGTTGCTGGTGATGGCCGCGCCATTCGCGTCAGTCGACAGGCGGTGCAGCACGGGCAGGGTGAAGCCGGCCGTCTTGCCGGTGCCGGTCTGTGCGCCGGCAAGCAAGTCGCCGCCAGCCAGCACGGCGGGAATCGCCTGCGACTGAATCGGGGTCGGCACGGTGTAGCCGTGTTCGGTAACGGCACGTACGATAGCGTCGGACAATCCGAGGGAGGAAAAGGACATGGTAACTTTATTGTGAGATCGGCCTGTCGCCATCGTGGGGCGCCAGTCGCAGGCAATCAGATTAGGGGTCGAAAGACAGCGGCAAGGGGACTGGTCATATGTGCCGCACACGCGAAGTATAACAGCATGGCAAAAACGCGCCTGTTTTGTTTCAGGTTTGCAATGCCGCAAGTAAAGAAAAGTAAGGGCGCGCTTCGTATTGTCGTTCTTCCCTATTATTCCCTGCAGCACTCCATGCGCGGGACTCACCGTGGCGCCGGGGTGTTCATTCCTGGAGGATTATCATGCGTATCGCCGATCTTCGCATCGCCACCCGCCTGTATGGCGGTTTCGGCACCATCGTCCTGTTGCTGGCCGCCCTGGTCACTGTCGCCACACTGAATGTCTCACGGCTGGGCGACGCCAATGCCATCAATACCCACACTTACCAGGTACTCGCCGAAAACAGTGCGATCCTGGAAAGCCTGATCAACATGGAAACAGGCCAGCGCGGCTACGTGATCACGGGCGCGGAGGCATCGTTGGAGCCCTACAAGGCGGGTCAGGCCGGGTTTGGCACGCACCTGGCCACGGCGCGCGCCTTGACTATCGATAACCGGGCTCAGCAGGAGCGCCTGGCGAAGCTCGATATTGCCAAGCAAGCCTGGCTGGCTGGCGCGCTCGAGCCCGTGATCGCCATGCGGCGTGCCGTGGCGCAGGGCACGGCCGCCATCGAGCCTGTACTGGCGCTGGTGAACGAGGGCCGGGGCAAGCAGGGCATGGATGGCATGCGGGCACTGCTGGGCGAAATCGGCCAGGCGGAAACGACGCTGCTGGCGCGGCGCTCGGAAGCGGCGGCGGCCTTGCAGGCGCAGGCGCATTGGACCTTGCTGGGCGGCGGCGCGGTGGCGCTGATCCTGGCCGCCATGATCGCCTGGTGGCTGGCGCGTAACATCAGCACGCCGTTGCGCTCGGCGATCAACGTGGCCAGGCAGGTGGCGCAGGGCGACTTGACGGTGCAGGTGGAAGTGCGCTCAAAGGATGAGACGGGCGAGCTGATGCAGGCATTGAAAGACATGACGACCAGCTTGCTGCGCATCGTCACCGAAGTGCGCGGCGGCACGCAGGCCATCGCCACGGCATCGCGCCAGATTGCCTCGGGCAATATCGACTTGTCCGCGCGCACGGAACAGCAGGCCAGTTCCCTGGAAGAGACGGCGTCGTCGATGGAGGAACTGACCAGCACGGTACAGCAGAACGCGCAGAATGCCAGCGAGGCCAACGGCCTGGCGGCGTCGGCCTCGGCCGTGGCCGGCAAAGGCGGCGCAGTGGTGGCGCAAGTGGTGGACACCATGGGGTCGATCAACGACTCGTCGCGCAAGATCGTCGACATCATCGGCGTGATCGACGGCATCGCCTTCCAGACGAATATCCTGGCCCTGAACGCGGCCGTCGAGGCGGCCCGGGCGGGTGAGCAGGGGCGCGGCTTTGCGGTCGTCGCCACCGAGGTGCGCAACCTGGCGCAACGTTCGGCCAGTGCCGCCAGGGAAATCAAGGCTCTCATCAACGACTCGGTGGCGCAGGTGGAGAGTGGCGCGCGCCTGGTCGACGAGGCGGGCCACACCATGCGCGAGATCGTCGATAGCGTGCACAAGGTCAGCAGCATTGTCGGGCATATCTCGGCCGCCAGCGACGAGCAGCGGGCCGGCATCGAGCAAGTCAACCAGGCGATCAGCGAGATGGACCAGGTGACCCAGCAAAACGCCGCGTTGGTGGAAGAGGCTGCCGCAGCGGCGGAATCCATGCAGGAGCAGGCCGCCCGTCTGGCCGATGCGGTGAGCGTGTTCACGACAGCGCAGGTGGACGCCATTCCGGCGCTGGCTCCCCGTCCCATCGTGCGCCATCCCGCGCCCGTGGTGGCAGCGCGCGCTGTGGCCCGTCTTCCCGCCAGGGCAGTGGCGCCCCGCGCGCCACAAGCTCTGGCGGGAAAACAGCATTCGGGAGGAGATGAGTGGGAAGAATTCTAATGATTCAGCGCATGCGACATTTGTCGCAAATAGGGCTTGCGCGCGTGTGACTGTTGTCGCATAATTGTGTCAATAGTCACTAGAAGGAATCACCATGAGCACGCCCTCCGTCACTGAACTATCGTTATTGAAAGCCCTGTGGAAAGAGCAGCCGCTTTCCGCGCGTGAGTTGCACGCCCGCGTGGAAGATGCGCTGGGCTGGTCGTTTTCATCCACGCGCAAGACCCTGGAGCGCATGCTGGACAAGGGCATGCTGCTGCAGCGCAGCGTGCACGGCGTACTCGTCTATGAAGCCAATGTGGACAAGGTGGCCACCCTGGCCGCGTTCGCCCATGACTTCGGCCGCCGCGTGATGGAAATCGATAGCCCCTTGCCGGTCAGTATGTTTACAGGCAGCAAACTGGTGGACCAGCAGGAACTGGCGGCGCTGGAACAACTGCTGCACGACTGGCCTCTCGACAGCAAGGAGTAAGCGATGAGCTTGTTTACCCTGACTTTGCTGCAGGCAACGGCTGCCTGCCTGCTGAGCGGCTGGCTGCTGCAAGGCTTGCTGTACCTGGGGCAACGGCGCTGGCCTGCGCTGGCGGCGCAGCGCAGCGTGTGGCTCGGCGCGCAATTGGTGCTGGCCGCCGTGTTTGTGCTGCCGCTGTTGCCTGACACGCGACAGCTGAGCGTGGTGCCCGGGGTGAGCGTGCCGGTTTCCCTGGCCAGCGCAATGCCCGGCATGGCGATGGCCATGGATGCGCCAGTTGCCGGGCTGCCATCCGGTGCTGCGTGGCTGTCCCTGGTTCCGGCCGCCTGGAGCCTGGTCTATCTGCTGGGCGTCGCTTGCACAGCCTGGCGCTGGCAGTGTGGCCGCGCCATGTTGCGCACCTTGCTCCGGCTGGCGCAGCGGCGCCGGCTGCATGGCATGGATGTGCTGGAAGTGGATGCGCCTATTTCGCCGATGCTGGTGGGCGTATGGCGGCCGCGTCTGCTGCTGCCGGCACACCTGGCGCAATTTACGCCCGAACAGCAGCAAATGGTGATCGCCCATGAGTTGACCCATGCACGCCGCCGCGACCCCTCGCTCCTGCTGCTGGCCACCATGCTGCAGGCGCTGCTGTGGTTCAATCCGGCCGCACGCTGGCTGTCCGGCAAGCTGGCTTGGGCGCAGGAGCTCGGTTGCGACCGCCAGGTACTGGCTGGCCGCCCTGCGCGCCAGCGCCAGCAATATGCGGCGGCGCTGGTCAAGCAGCTGGGCCTGCAGGCCCAGCCGCTGCCAGGGTTGGCGTTTGGCGGCGGCCGCCTGGCCGAGCGCCTGCTGCGGATGCGTGACGGGCAGGATCGCTTGCCTCCGGCCTTGCGGGCACTGACGGCGCTGCTGCTGTGCGCCATCGGCGCGGCCAGCCTGGCGCTGCAGCCGGCACTGGCGTGGGCGGTGGCTGGCGCACCGGCAGCCGTGCTCGCTGCGCCAGCCCCGGCGCCAACTGTCTGGCGCAATCCCCTCGATACCATGCGTGTGACCGGCTTCTTTGGCGTGGTGCGCGAGATGACGCCGCAAGGCCATGGCGGCATCGATTTGGGCGCCAGGCGCGGCACGCCCGTGCATGCGGCGGCCGACGGCATCGCCAGCGTCAGCGAAGATGCGCGCCTCGGCAAGGCCGTCCGCATTGATCATGGCGGTGGCATCGAGACGCTGTATGCGCATCTCGACCGGGTCACGCTCACGACCGGCATGGCCGTCACGGCAGGGCAGGCCATCGGCTCAGTGGGCGCCACGGGCCTGGCGACGGGGCCGCATTTGCATTTCCAGGTCAGCCATAACGGGCGCTTGCAGGATCCGCAGCAGTGGCTGGCCGGCCTCGATGCCAACGCCAGCGCGCGCGCCTTGCGCATGCGCAAGGAGCAGTTCGGCCGCTGACGCCTGCAGGCCGGGCCGGCGCGGCGCGCCTGGCCCGGTGACCGTTCATCCTTTTTGGAATTCCCATGCGATTGAGTATTCTCTTGTGCAGCCTCGCGCTGCCGTTGACGGCGCACGTCCGTGCCGACGACACCCTTCCTTCCGTGACAGTCAGTGCGGGAAAAATGGACCAGCGCCGCAGCGACTCTGTCGCCGGCATCGTCGTCGGCCACGATGAGCTGATACGCCAGGGCGACCGCGTGCTGTCCGATGCCTTGAAGCGCCTGCCCGGCGTTACCATCGGCGCGCCGGCCGGCACGCCTTCGGGCACGACTGGCGGGCAAATCCAGCTGCGCGGGCTGGGACAGGGGTATACCCTCGTCATGCTCGACGGCGTGCCCGTGCCGGCCGGTTTTTCGCTCGACTCTCTGGACCCGGAACTGGTCGAGCGCGTGGAAATCATGCGCGCCGCCACGGCGGAGTTTTCCGCGCAGGCGATCGCCGGCTCCATCAACATCGTGCTGAAAAGATCTGGCAAGCGGCGCGAGCGCACCTTCAAGCTGGGTAGCTCGGCCAGCAACGGCATGTCCGCCGGCAGCGCTGGCGTGCAATGGACGGACCGGGACGGGCGCCTGTCGTATGCGCTGGCCGGCACGCTAGGCCACACAGGGCGCCGGGGTTTGCTCGATGAATGGAACCGCGAATATGCTGCCGGTGGCACGCCCACGGTAGTGCGCCACATGCCGCTGACCGAGCGCGTGACCAGTGATACGTTCGAGCTGGCGCCCCGATTGCAATGGGCGCTGGCGGGCGAGGGCAGCCTGGCCTGGCAAAGCCTGCTCAATGTCCGCCGCCTGGCCAGCCGCCGTCATGTGGTGGAAACGGCTTACCTGGGCGGTCATACCGGGTATCCGGACAACGACGCCGCCTTCAATCAGGACAGCAGCACCGTGCGCAGCGATCTGCACTGGCTGCGCAAGCTCGAACATGGTGCCAGCCTCGATGTAAAACTCGGCCTCGATGTCAACCACCGCAGCAGCGATTATCTGTTCCAGGGTGTCGGCGCCGTGCCCGGGCCGGCGAATGTGCGCCTGGTCGATGCGGGCGTGGACGATGTGGGCGTGCAGGCCAGCGGAACTTATCGCCGGACTCTGGGCGAGGGGCACGCGCTGGCGGCGGGCTGGGAAGCGGGCCACCGGCGGCGCGCGGATTTTCGCCGCGAGCGACAGCTGGAACCGGGCGGGCCGCCTGTCTTGCCGGAAGAAGAGTATGTGGCCACGGTGCGGCGCCTGGCTCTGTTCGCGCAGGATGAATGGGAGGTGTCCGCGCGCTGGTCGCTGTATCTGGGCCTGCGCTGGGAAGCCTGGCGCACGGCCAGCGCCACCGGTGGCGCGGAGCCCGTCGACGTGCGCGCACAGGTGTGGAGCCCCGTGCTGCAAAGCCTGTGGAAGTTCGCTGGCAAGGATCAAGTGCGCCTGGCCATCACGCGCACCTACAAGGCGCCGCAGATTTTCCAGCTGATCCCGCGCCCCTATATCGTCGACAACGGCAATAGTCCCACGAACCCCGACAACCAGGGCAACCCTGCGCTGCGCCCTGAACTGGCATGGGGCCTGGATGCCGCCTACGAATACTACCTGGGCGAGGGGGCCATGTTGGGTGCCAGCGCTTCGCTGCGCACGATCAGCGACGTCATGCTGGACCGCCTGCACCTGGCCAACGGGCGCTGGTTGGCCGGGCCCGTCAACAATGGCCGTGCGCAGGTGCGCAGCATCGAGCTGGAAGCGAAGCTGCCGTTGACGGCGCTGTTTGCCGGTGCCCCTGCGCTGGACCTGCGGGCGAATCTGGCGCGCAACTGGTCCGCGGTGGACGCCGTCCCCGGCCCATACAACCGCCTCGATGGCCAGCTGCCGTGGAGCGCCAACCTGGGCGCGGATTACCAGCTGGCCAACAGGCCGCTGACCCTGGGCGGCAACCTGCATTACCAGGCGGGAGGGCTGTCGCGCGAGTCAAGCCAGCTGCTGGCCTGGCAGGGCGCCCGGCGCGAGCTGGATATTTATGCGCTGTGGAAGTTCAGCGAGCAGCTGCGCCTGCGCGTGTCGGGCGCCAACCTGCTGCGGCAGCCTGAGCGCACGCGCAGCCTGTATGCGGATGGCGCGGGCAGTGCCCTGCGCACGGTCGCTGCGGGCACCTACCGCAGCTGGCGGGTGATGCTGGAAGGCGCCCTGTAGCTTCAGTCGTCGATCTCCTCGACGGCATGCGGCACGCCCTGCGCATCGAGGTAGGAGCGCAGGGCGTCCAGGCCATGCCACGCCTCCGGGCGCAAGGACTGGCAGATATACAGGCCGGCATTCGTCAGCCTGACGTCCGTGTCGGGCATGTTGCTGGGCGCCTGCGGCCGCGCCGCCAGCAGTTGTTCGAGGTGCTGGCGCTGGCCCGGCGTCAGGCTGGCCGTGATCCTGAATTCAAATCCCATGTTTTTCTCCGTGTAGTTGGTCTCGGTGTGCTTATTTTGTATCATCGAAAAAATCGAATATAGCTTGGTATTCTTTCCGTTTTTGTTTTCAATTTGATGCATGCATACTGCATATCACTGACCCGCAGCATGCTGGCGCAAGAAGAAAGGCGCTACATTGCGCGGGAGGGACACGATTATTTTTATATTCAATTATTTTCACGAGGAAAACATCATGCCTGTCGCCACCGCCCAAGCCGCACAAAAACTGCTGACCCCGAACGATCATACCCTGATCATGATCGATCACCAGTCGCAGATGGCGTTTGCCACCCGCTCCATCGACCTGGCCCTGCTGCGCAACAATGCGGCCCTGGTGGCCAAGGCGGCGGCCGAATTCACGGTGCCGACGATCCTGACGACGGTGGCCGCCAAGTCCTTCTCCGGCCCCATCTTCGACGAAATCCAGTCCGTCTTCCCGGAACAGGCGCCGGTCGACCGCACCAGCATGAACACCTGGGAAGATGCCCGCATCGCCGACAAGGTGAATGGCTACGGCAAGGACAAGATCGTGCTGGCGGGCCTGTGGACGTCCGTCTGCATCGTGGGCCCCGCGCTGTCGGCGCTGGAGCAGGGATTCGAGGTGTACGTGATCGCCGATGCCAGCGGCGACGTGTCCGATGAAGCGCATGCGATGGCCATGCAGCGCATGATACAGGCGGGCGCGCAGCCGATGACGTCCGTGCAATACTTGCTGGAACTTCAGCGCGACTGGGCCCGCGGCGAGACCTACAACGAGACGGTGGCGACGGCCGTGGCGCACGGCGGCGGCTATGGCCTGGGCTTGATCTACGCCAAATCCATGTTCAACGCCAGCGAAGGCCATTGAGATTTTATTGATATCACGCCACCGCCGCCCTACGGCGGGGCGGTATCATTCACCTGAATCGGGAGTTCCCATGCACGCTAGCACGATTTTACTCAATGGCCGTTTCCATACGGTCGACAGGACGCAGCCGCTGGCGTCCGCCGTCGCCATCGCCGATGGCAAATTTCTCGCCGTGGGCGACGCTGAAGACGTGATGCGCCATCGCGGTCCCGCCACGCAGGTGATCGACCTGGATGGCCGCACGGTGATTCCCGGCCTGAACGACTCGCATTTGCACCTGATACGAGGCGGCTTGAACTACAACCTGGAATTGCGCTGGGAAGGCGTGCCCTCGCTGGCCGACGCCTTGCGCATGCTGAAAGATCAGGCGCTGCGCACGCCAAATCCGCAATGGGTGCGCGTGGTGGGCGGCTGGACGGAATTCCAGTTCGCGGAAAAACGCATGCCCACTCTCGATGAAATCAACGCGGCCGCGCCCGACACGCCCGTCTTCATCTTGCACTTGTACGACCGCGCCCTGCTGAACCGCGCCGCCCTGCGCGCCGTCGGCTACGATAAAAATACGCCGAACCCGCCGGGCGGCGAAATCGTGCGCGACGCTGCCGGCAACCCCACCGGCTTGCTGATTGCCCGCCCGAACGCCATGATTTTATATGCGACCCTGGCGAAAGGCCCGAAATTGCCGCTCGATTTGCAAGTCAACTCCACGCGCCAGTTCATGCGCGAACTGAATCGCCTGGGCATCACCAGCGCCATCGACGCGGGCGGCGGCTTCCAGAATTATCCCGAGGATTACGCCGTCGTCGATGAGCTGGCGCAAAAAGAGCAGCTGACCATCCGCATCGCTTACAACCTGTTCACGCAGAACAAGGGCGCGGAATTGCAGGACTTCCAGAAGTGGACCGGCATGGTGAATCCCGGCGACGGCACGGACTTTTACCGGCATAACGGCGCCGGCGAAATGCTGGTGTTTTCCGCCGCCGATTTCGAGGATTTCCTCGAACCGCGCCCGGAGCTGGCGGCCGGCATGGAAGACGAGCTGGAAAAGGTCGTGCGCCACCTGGTCGAGCAGCGCTGGCCCTTCCGCCTGCACGCTACCTATGACGAATCGATCAGCCGCATGCTCGACGTGTTCGAAAAGGTCAACCGCGACACGCCTTTCGGGGGCTTGCACTGGCTGTTCGACCACGCGGAAACCATCAGCCCCAAAAATATCGACCGCGTCAAGGCGCTGGGCGGCGGCCTGGCCATCCAGCACCGCATGGCTTTCCAGGGCGAGTACTTTGTCGAGCGCTATGGCGCCGACGCAGCCAAGGCGACGCCGCCAGTGCAGCGCATGCTGGATGCGGGCGTGCCCGTGGGCGGCGGCACGGATGCAACGCGGGTCGCCAGCTACAACCCGTGGACGGCGCTGTACTGGCTGGTATCGGGGCGCACCGTGGGCGGGCTGGCCCTGACGGATGCAGCGGGCAGATTGTCGCGCGATACGGCGCTGGAACTGTGGACGGCGGGCAGCGCCTGGTTTTCCAGCGAACAAGGCAAGAAGGGACGTATCCGCGAAGGCATGCTGGCCGACCTTGCCGTGCTGTCGGCCGATTATTTCACGCTGCCGGAAGAGGCGATCAAGTCCATCGAATCCGTGCTGACCATGGTGGGCGGCAAGATCGTCTACGGCCAGGGGGCATTTTCCTCCCTGTCGCCGCCTTTGATTCCCGTGCTGCCCGAATGGTCGCCCGTGCGCGCGGTGCCGGGCCATTACCGTCCTGCAGCCAAGCCGGCGCAAGCCTTGCTGCCGCACCAGTGCGCGGGCGCCTGCGGCGTGCATGCCCATGCCCACGACAGGGCACGCAAGTCGGCCGTGCCGATTGCCGACTTTTCCGGTTTCTGGGGCACGCTGGGCTGCAGCTGCTTCGCGTTCTAGGAGGCGACATGCGCTACCGGAAAGTGATGCTGGGCCTGCTGCTGGCCTTTGTCGTGGGTTTTGTCTGCCAGTTGGCACGCATCCCCGTACCGGCGCCGCCCCTGCTGGGCGCCGCGCTGCTGGTGTTTCTGACCAGCTGCGGCTACTGGTTGACGGACCTGTACCTGCAGCGCCGTGCATTGACGGGGGAGGCGCCATGAACGTGATGCTGGCCGGCTCCGTGCTCGGCGTGCTGGTGGGCGTGGCATGCCGCTGGTTCGACCTGCCATCGCCCGCGCCACCCACGCCGACAGGCGCGGCGATGGTGGTGGCCATGACCCTGGGTTTTGTCGTGGCGGGGCATTTCAGCCCCTGAATGCAAAAAAACCGGCCAGAGCCGGTTTTTTCGTGGGAGCTGCTTGTGTTACATCAAGCGAATGGCGTCAGCAAGGTAATCATCTGGCCAAAGATCTTCGGGCTGGCGGCGATGACGTCGCCCTTGTACAGGTAGTCCGATTCGCCGCTGAATTCACCGACGATTCCGCCCGATTCCGTGATCATCAGGGCGCCGGCGGCGATATCCCATGGCTTCAAGCCTTTTTCGTAGAAGCCGTCCAGGCGGCCGCAAGCGACGTAGGCCAGGTCCAGTGCGGCCGAGCCGGCGCGACGTACGCCCTGGCTGCGTTCACCCATGATCGCGTACATCTTCAGGTATTCATCCAGCGCGCGGGCGCTGCCGGCCACGTAGCCGGTGCCCAGCAGGGCGTTCGAGATGCGGTCCAGCTTGGTCACGCGGATGCGTTTTTCGTTCAGGTAGGCGCCGGCGCCCTTGGTGGCCGTGAACAGGTCGTTGCGTACCGGATCGTAGATGACGGCTTGCGTGACGACGCCGCGATGCGCGAGCGCGATCGAGATGCAGTATTGCGGGAAACCGTGGATAAAGTTGGTGGTGCCATCGATCGGGTCGATGATCCACTGATATTCATTCTCGTCGTGCGAGTTGGCGGAAGCTCCCGATTCCTCAGCCAGGAACGCGTGGTCCGGGTAGGCTTTGGACAGCACCTCGATAATGGCTTGTTCAGCCGCCTGGTCGACGTCAGTGACGAAATCGTTATGTTGTTTTTCCGTGACGACGACGCGGTCGAGGTCAAAAGAGGCGCGATTGATGACGGCGGCGCCGCGGCGGGCGGCTTTGATCGCCGTGTTGAGCATTGGGTGCATGTGAGCTTCCGTTAAAAGCACGCGACCGCCCAGCGTCGCCTTTCGGCGCCGGTACGATAGAGTGCAAGAATGAATTAAAGAGCGGAGCGGTGCCGAAGTGGTTAAAATCCCGGCCTGGAGTCAGCGTTTTGTGACTCCGTTTCCCGAAATTTCCTGTATCGATACCGCGCAATAGCGCTATTTTAAATGAATCTGCCCGAAATCAACACGTCTCTTTTCAAACGCCTGCGATTTATTCTTGTCGAAACTAGTCGTCCTGGCAACATTGGCGGCGTCGCGCGGGCCATGAAAACGATGGGTTTTTCCGATCTGGTGCTGGTCAATCCCCGTTTTCCCGATGCCTTGACGGACGCGGAAGCGGTGGCCTTCGCCAGCGGCGCACAGGATATTTTGTCCGGCGCGCGCATCGTTGGCTCGATCGCCGAGGCGCTCGAAGGCTGCAACTACGCGGCCGCTGTCTCGGCCCGCCTGCGCGAATTCTCGCCGCCCGTCACGGCCCCGCGCGCCATCGCGGCCCAGCTGGCGGCCGGCACCGAGCTGCACGCGGCCGTCATCTTCGGCAACGAGCGTTTCGGTTTGCCCAACGAGATCGTCGAGCAGTGCAATGTGCTGATCAACATCCCCGCCAATCCCGAGTATTCCTCGCTGAACCTGTCGCAGGCGGCGCAGGTCGTCGCCTATGAATGCCGCGTGGCGGCCCTGGGTGATGGGCAGCTGGCCAGCCCCGTCGGTTTCCATGGCGACGCAGCCAGCCTGGCGCAGGTCGACGGCATGTACGATCACTTGCAGCAGGCGCTGGTGGCGATCGATTTTCTGGACGCCGACAACCCGAAAAAACTCATGCCCCGCTTGAAACGCCTGTTTTCGCGCACGGGGCTGGAAACGGAAGAAGTCAATATCCTGCGCGGCATCGCGCGGCATATCCTGGCGATGGCGAAAAAAGGCCCATGATAGAAACCCGGCTGCTGCGCCAGTTCATCGCCGTCGCCGAGGAACTCAATTTCCGGCGCGCGGCCGAACGGCTGCACATGGCGCAGCCGCCGTTGTCGCAGGCTATCCTGCGGCTGGAAGCGGCGTTGGGCTACCCCGTATTCGAGCGCAGCAACCGCAAGGTCAGCTTGAGCCCGGCCGGCAGCACTTTTCTTGTCACGGCGCGCCAGGTGCTGGCCAGCCTGGAAGAGGGCGTGGCCGCCACGCGCCGCGTGGGGCAGGGCATCGAGGGGCACTTGCGCCTCAGTTTCATCCACATCACGCCGTATGCCCACGTATTGCAAGCCTTGCGCGCCTTCCGCGCCGCTTCGCCCGCCGTGCAATTCACCTTGCGCGAAGCGTCGACGCAGCAACAGGTCGAGTGGCTGGAGCAGGGTGAGGTGGATATCGCCCTGCTGCGCGCGCCGGGGCGCAGCACGCCGGGCTTGCGCTTCGAGCGCCTGTCCGGCGAAGACATCCTGGTAGCGCTGCCGTCCGACCACCGCTGCGCGGGGCAGGCGAGGGTGGATCTGGCAGACCTGGCCGGCGCCGATTTCGTCGCCTCGCCACGCGAGTTGGGCCAGGGTTTTCATGACCAGCTGGCCAGCCTGTGCCTGCATGCGGGCTTCGTGCCGCACGTGGCGCAGCAGGCGCGCCGATTGCAAACGGTGCTGGGCCTGGTAGCGGCCGGTTTCGGCGTGGCCCTGCTGCCGGCCAGTCTGGCCGCGTCTATGCCCGCCGGTGTCGTCATGCGACCGCTGCACAGCGCTGCGCCCGAAGCTTTGCGTCAGCTTGACCTGTATATGGCGTGGGACCCGCAGCGCCATTCTCCCGTCCGCGAGCGGCTGCTGGCGCAACTGCGGCTGTCTGCACCCAGTGTGACGTTAGATTGAGACGTTAAGCGTCTCGTTTCAAGATAAATAAGATATTTTACAGATGATGGCCCAGGGGCCAGCATGGCGTTTTTGCCTGTCCTGGAATCGCCATGTCCCTAGCTTCTACCTCCGCCGCGCCCCGCGCCGCCACCGCACTGCCGCCCGCCATTTATCTGCTCTCCCTGTGCAGCTTTGCCTTCGGCCTGTCCGAATTCATTGCCGCCGGCATGTTGTCCGGCATGGCGCGCGACTTGCATGCCAGCGTGGCCGCCGCCGGTGGCGCCATCGCCGCGTATGCGCTGGGGGCGGCCATCGGTGCACCCATGCTGACGGCCATGCTGGCGCGCCGGCCCACGCGCCAGGTCCTGGTGGCCACGATGGCCGTGCTGGCGGTCGGCAGCTTGGGCATGGCGCAAGCGCCGGCACTGGGCGCGCTGCTGGGCGTGCGCTTTGTCGTGGGCCTGGCGCATGGCGTGTTCATGGCGGTGGCCTCGCACGCGGCCACGAGCCTGGTCGACCCTTCCCGTGCGGGGCGCGCCCTGTCCATCGTCTGGCTGGGCCTGACCCTGGCGCTGGCCGGCGGCGTGCCGCTGGGGACCTGGGTGGGCGCCGTCTCGTCCTGGCGCTGGGTATTCGCCGCCATCGGCGTGCTGGCCCTGTGCGGCGGCGCCGGCTTGCGCTTCGCCATGCCTGCCGCGCGCCAGGAGACGGTTGCCGCATCGCCGCTGGCCAGCCTGCGCGCCATCGTGCGGCCGCCCCTGCTGCTGGCGGCCGGGGTGGCGGCGCTGGTCAGCGTAGCCGCCTTCAGCTTTTTCACGTATATCTCGCCCTTCCTGCTGCAACTGGGCGGACTCGATGCGGGCTGGCTGGGCGCCGCCATGCTGTGCTTTGGCGCGGGCGCCATCGGCGGCAACCTGCTGGGCGGCTGGTGCGCGGATCGCCCATCCGCATTGAGATCCACCATGCTGGCCCTGGCTGCGCTGGCGTGCAACCTCCTGGGGTTTTATGTACTGCGTGCCCAGCCGCTGGCCATGCTGGCCCTGTGCGGCACTTTGGGCTTGCTGTTCTTTGCCCTCGTCACCCTGTCGACCATGCGTTTGCTACGCCTGGCGCAGCAGCATTGCCCGGGCAGTGACGCCGTGGCGGCGGGCTTGAATATTGCCGCCTTCAATGCGGGCACGGCCGCTGGCGGTGCGCTGGGCGGCGCGCTGATCGTCGCCTTCGGCTTGCCCAGCATCGCCATCGGCGGCGCGCTGGCGGCGCTGCTGGCCATGCTGCTGTTATGGTTTGCGTCGAAAAAATAGACGCGACGCTCTAGGTTTTGCGTGCGGACAGCCCATGCCTTTGGCGTACACTGGCCTGCAAAAGGCCGTACAAAACAAGGGGAGACATGGTGGTGGAGACATGCTGATGCGACGCAGATCGTTTCTGAAACTGGGCTTGCTGGGCGCCTGTGCGCTGGCCGCCGGCGGCGCCGCGTACCGCGCGCTGCGGGGGCCGGCGCCACCGGGCCGTTTTGTACTCGATGGCGAGGCGCGCGCGGCGCTGGCGGCCATCGTGCCGGCCATGCTGGGCGAGGCCTTGCCACAGGGGGGCGATACACGCAGCAAGGCGCTCGATGGCGCTATCGCCGGGGTGGAAACGGCCATCCACGGCCTGCCCCTGGCGGCCCAGCAAGAGGTGCAGGACCTGTTTGGTTTGCTGGCGCTGGCACCCGCGCGGCGCTTCGTTGCCGGCGTGCACGGTGGCTGGCCCGGGGCCGACCCGGCCCAGGTGGCCGCTTTCCTGCAGTCGTGGCGTACGCACCGCCTGGCTACCCTGCAGACGGCTTATCTGGCCCTGCACGACCTGATCCTCGGCGCCTGGTACGCCGATGCCGCCCACTGGGCCGCCATCGGCTATCCGGGACCGCTGCCCGAACTGAGCTGACATGGACACTATGAGCACATCTCCCATTCCCGACCCCATCGCCATCGGCGTGGCCAGTGGCTGGAACGTCACCGACGCCAGCACCCTGGCCTCCGACCGAAGCCTGGAAGCTGATGTCGTCGTCATCGGCAGCGGTGCCGGTGGCGGCGTGACGGCGGAAATCCTCGCGCTGGCTGGCCTGAAGGTCTTGATCGTCGAAGAGGGCGGCTTGAAGTCCTCAAAAGACTTCAAGATGCGCGAAGCGCAGGCCTATCCTGCGCTGTACCAGGAATCGGCCGCGCGCAAGACGCGCGACAAGGCCATCAACATCCTGCAGGGACGCACCGTGGGCGGCTCCACCACCGTCAACTGGACCTCGAGTTTTCGCACGCCGCCCGGCACCCTGGAATACTGGCACAAGCACTTCGGCCTGGCCGGCTACACGGTGGATGCGATGGCGCCGTGGTTCGCCATGATGGAAAAACGCCTGCACGTGAGCGACTGGGCCGTGCCGCCCAACGAAAACAACGATCTGCTGCGCCGTGGCGCCACGGCGCTGGGCATCCCGACGGCAGCCATCCGGCGCAATGTGAACGGCTGCTGGAACCTTGGCTACTGCGGCATGGGCTGCCCGACCAACGCCAAGCAGTCGATGCTGGTGACGACGATCCCCGCTGCGCTGGCGCTGGGCGCGGGCCTGCTCGTGCATGCGCGCGCCGAGCGTTTCATCTTCAAGGGCGAGCGCATCGACAGCCTGCAAGTGACCGCGCTGGACGCCAGCGGGCAGGTACCGACGGGCGTGCGCCTGACCGTGAAGGCGAAACATTTTGTGCTGGCCGGCGGCGCCATCAACTCGCCGGCGCTGCTGCTGCGCTCGCAGGCGCCTGACCCGCATGGCTTGCTGGGCCGGCGCACCTTTTTGCATCCGACGGTGATCTCGGCGGGCCTGTTCCCGCAGCGCGTCGACGCCTACGCGGGCGCGCCGCAAACGATTTATTCCGACCATTTCCTGCACGTGGCGCCCATCGATGGTCCTATCGGCTACAAACTCGAAGCGCCGCCTTTGCACCCGCTGCTGATGGCCACCACCATGGGCGGCTTCGGTGATGAACATGCGCGCACCATGCGCGAATTCCCCCATGCGCACGGTTTGCTGGCGTTGCTGCGCGACGGCTTTCACCATGATTCGGCGGGCGGCAGCGTGTCCATCGACAGCTTCGGCGCGCCCGTGCTCGACTATCCGCTCACGCCATTCATCTGGGATGGCGTGCGGCGCGCGCTGCTGTCGATGGCGGAAATCCAGTTCGCCGCTGGCGCGAAAAGCGTGTATCCCGTACACGAGCTGGCCAGCCACTACACCAGCTGGGCTCAGGCGAAACAGGCCATTAACGGCTTGCCATTCAAGGCGCTGCTGGCCAGAGTGGTGTCAGCCCACGTGATGGGCGGCTGCGCCATGTCGGACGATGCGCGCCTGGGCGTGACGGGGGCCGATGGCCGCTACCACGGCGTGCGCAACCTGTCGGTGCATGACGGTTCGCTGTTCCCCACCTCGATAGGCGCCAATCCGCAGCTGAGCATCTATGCGCTGGCCGCGCGCCTGGCCAGCGGCCTGGCGCAAGCGTTGACGGGCAAGCCCGCGCCCGTTCCCGTTTCTGCTGCGACGACGGCATGATCGCGCGCATCCTCAAGTGGCTGATGCTGCTGCAAGTGCTGGCCGTGCTGGCAGTGGCATATCTGGCCATGCAGGCATGGGGCGTCGCCTCTCCCGCCTTGGCCGTGCTGCTGGCGCTGGCCATGCTGCTGGCCGTGCGTGCGCTGATCGTGGCGCGCAATTTCTGGCAGAGCCGACGCGCCGGCAGCCCCGTGCCAGCGCAATATCAGTTGGGTGTGCTGGGCGTCGCGCGCCTGTTCCTGGGCGAATTGCGCGCCACCTTGTGGACCTCGTCGTGGGACATGCTGCGGCCGCGCCTGCAGGCGCCTGGCGCCGCCACGGATGCTGGGGACTTGCCGGTGCTGCTGATTCACGGCTATGTGTGCAACCGCGGCTACTGGACGCAGCTGAGCCGTCAATTGGCGCGGGCCGGCATCGCGCATGACGCCGTCGACCTGGAGCCCATAGCCGCCGATATTGAGGATTTCGTGCCGCAAGTCGAGCAAGCCATTACCCAGCTGTGCGCCCGCACGGGCAGCGGGCAAGTCATTCTGGTGGCCCACAGCATGGGCGGCCTCGTGGCGCGCGCCTGGCTGCGCCGGCATGGCGTGGCCCGCGTGGCCCGCATCATCACCATCGGCACGCCGCACCATGGCACGGCGCTGGCCAACCTGGCGGCTGGCAGCAATGCGCGCCAGATGAGCCGCATCAATGGCGCACCGGACGCCTGGCTGTCGCAGCTGGCCGCCAGCGAGACGCCGGAACGGCGCGCACTGATCACTTCGATGTATTCACATCACGATAATATTGTCGCGCCTCAAACTTCCGCCCATTTGCCCGGCGCGCGCAATCTGGCCTTCGGCGGCATCGGCCATGTGGCGCTGGCCAGCGATGCGCGCGTGCTGCGTCAGCTCTTGGCACAAATCACTATCAAGAACGAAGTCACCCAGCCCCCGTCTTGCGCCCACTTTTCCTGAATCTTGTTGTGTTTTGTCTGCACGGCAAGACTGACTCTTTTGACTCTGCTGTTGCCTGTATTTAACAGCGCAAGGGACAGATAATGCTGTTTTCCACTGGCGTACTGTATTAAGCTAGCGTCGGAAGACAGCCGGGAAAAATTTACTCCCGAGGCCGCTTGTGCCGTTCCGCAGGCGACTTGCAGCCACCTATTTCTCTGAATGTATGGCAAGATGTTGCAGGATTGTTATGTAGGCCGCGCATGCGGAAAATCGAACGCAGGCAGAAAATGAGTCCATGCAGTTTTTATTGGGGGTGCTAATTGTCCGCACGTATCCTGATTATCGAAGATAACGCCACCAATATGGAATTGATGGTGTACCTGTTGCGTGCCTTCGGGTACACACCACTGGCCGCCTATGACGGCGAAGAAGGCGTGCGCATGGCACGCAGCGAATTGCCGGACCTGATCATCTGCGATGTGCATTTGCCCAAGCTTGATGGCTATGGCGTGGTGGCCGAACTGAAGAAAGACCCGCT
This sequence comes from Janthinobacterium darwini, assembly GCF_051380905.1. Taxonomy (NCBI): domain Bacteria; kingdom Pseudomonadati; phylum Pseudomonadota; class Betaproteobacteria; order Burkholderiales; family Oxalobacteraceae; genus Janthinobacterium; species Janthinobacterium darwini. The sequence continues at coordinate 3,099,164 of NZ_JBNYXX010000001.1, read as the reverse complement.
GCTGCGCAAGATCCCGGCCCTGGCCGTGACGGCGCTGGCCATGGTGGGCGACCGCGAACGCCTGCTCGAAGCGGGTTTCAATGGCTATATAGGCAAACCGATTGAGCCGGACCTGTTCGTGGCGGAGCTGGAATCTTTTTTACCCGGGGCGCCGTCGACGCCAGTTAAAAACGACATAGCTACCATCTTGATCGTTGACGATCATGTGCTGAATCGCGAATTCCTGACAGCACTGCTGGGCTACGGCGGCCACCGCCTGCTGGAGGCGGCCAATGGCGCCGACGCGCTGGAGATACTGCGCACCGAGCGGCCGGACCTGATCATCTCGGACATCCTCATGCCGAACATGGACGGCTACGAATTCGTCACGCGCGTGCATGCCGATCCCGCGCTGACCGACGTGCCCATCATCTTTTATACGGCCACCTACCGCGAGCAGGAAGCGATCTTGCTGGCGCAGGCATGCGGCGTGCGCTGGGTGTTGCCCAAGCCGTCCGACCCCGAGGTGATCGTGCGCACGGTCAATGAGGCGCTGGGACTGATGCCGGCGGCCGCCCAGGCGCCCGTTGTGCCGGGCGCGGGCGATGGTGCGGCCCCTCCCGCCACTGGCAAGCTGGCCGGCATCGATCACCAGGTCAGCGGCTACCTCGACGAAGTTGAGTCCAGCAGCCAGCAGATTTCGCAGCTGGCCAGCCAGAGCGAAGGCCATGCCGCCATGCCCGAAGACCTGGGCATCATGACCGAGCGCCTGTCGCGTTCTCTGTCGAGCCTGCAGGCGGTGAGCCTGCGCCTGACGGCCCTGATCGAACTGGGCATCGAGCTGGGTGCAGAACGCGATCCGCGCGCCTTGATCGAGGCGGGTTGCAAGGTGGCGCAGAATATTTGCGTCTCCAAGTACGCCTGCATCGGCGTGCTGGAAGAGGGCGCCGAAAAGCTCAGCTATTTTTCGTCGTGCGGTGCAGAGAAAGACCTCGAGCGTATCGCCAGCGCACCGCGCACGGGTATCCTGAACCGCTTGCTGGAACAGCGCCAGCCCTACCGTGTAAATGGCTTGAAGGGCGACCCCGGCGCGCTGGGTCTGCCCGACACGCACCCGCCCGTGCACTCCTTCCTGGGCGTCGCCATCGCCTCGCGCGAGCGCAGTCACGGCTGGCTGTACCTGGTCGACAAGCTGGGGGCGAACGAGTTTTCCGAAGTCGACGAGCGGGTGGCCGCCACGGTGGCGGCGCAGATCGCCGTCGCCTATGACAACCTGCTGCTGTACGACGAGATCAAGCGCCACCACGAGCAGCTGACCCTGGACATGGCGGCGCGCATCCGCCTCGATGAAGACTTGCGCCGCTTCCGCCTGGCGATGGATGCCACGGCTGACGCGATTTTTCTCGTCGACCGCGCCGGCATGTGCTTCGTCGACGTCAACCAGACTGCCTGCCGCATGCTGGGCTTTGAACGCGAGGACTTCCTGCGCGTGGGGCCGGGGCGCGCGAACGAGGGCGAGACCCAGTTGGAAGAGCTGTACAACAAGCTGCTGGCCGGCGACCAGGGCGGCCCGATGACGGAATTGCAGCTGCAGCGCAAGGATGGCTCGCCGCTGTCGGTGGAAGTGCAGCGGCGTACCCTGCGCTCGGGGCAGAGCTGGATTCTGGTGGCCGTGGCGCGCGACATCACCGAGCGCAAGGATGCCGAGCAGCGCCTGATGAAGCTGGCCCATTTTGATACCTTGACGGGCTTGCCGAACCGCAGCCAGTTTTACGCCTCGCTGACGCACTCGCTGTCCCAGGCGGCCGAGCACCAGTGGGCCGTCGCCGTGCTGTTCATGGACATCGACCGCTTCAAGAATATCAACGACACCCTGGGCCACACCATCGGCGACGACCTGCTGCGCCAGTTTTCCAGCCGCCTGGTCGATTGCCTGCGCGTGCGCGATACCATCGGCCGCTTTGGTGGCGATGAGTTTGCCACCATCCTGGTGCTGCCAGAAGGCGCCCAACATGCCGTGGGCGTGGTCGACAAGATCCGCGAAGCGATGCGCAAGCCTTTCGACTTGCAGGGCCACGAGGTGACGGTGACGGTCAGCATCGGCATTTCGGTGTTCCCCGAAGACGGCGTCGATGCGGACACCCTGATTCAGTACGCCGACACGGCCATGTACCGCGCCAAGGAGGCCGGGCGCGATGCCTTCCGCTTCTTTACGGCGGAAATGAATGCGCAATCGATGGCGCGGCTGGACATGGAAAATGCCCTGCGGCGTGCCATCGACAACGAGGAATTCGTACTGTTCTTCCAGCCCAAGGTGAATATCATCTCGGGGCGCATCAGCGGCGCCGAGGCGCTGATACGCTGGCGCCGCCCCGGCCACGGCATGGTCTCGCCGGCCCTGTTCATCCCCCTGCTGGAAGAAACGGGGCTGATCGTGCGCGTCGGTAACTGGGTGCTGGACGAAGCCTGCAAGAAGATCAGCGAATGGTGTGCCAGCAGCATCGGCCCCGTACACCTGTCGGTGAATGTGTCGGGTATCCAGTTTTTCGTCGGCGGCCTGGAAGAAGAGGTCCTCAAGGCGATCAGCAAGCACGATATCGCGCCCGACCTGCTGGAACTGGAGCTGACGGAAAGCTCGCTGATGTCGAATGCCGAGGAAACCATCGCCGTGCTGCGCAACCTGAAGGCGCTGGGCATCCAGATTTCCATCGACGATTTCGGCACCGGCTATTCCAGCCTGGCCTACCTGAAGCGTTTCCCCATCGACAAACTGAAGATCGACATCGCCTTCGTGCGCGAAGTGACCAGCAATCCGGACGACGCGGCCATCGTGCTGGCCATCATCAGCATGGCGCACAGCATGAAGCTGGAAGTGATCGCAGAAGGCGTGGAAAACGATGCGCAACTGGCCTACCTGCGTCGCCACGGCTGCGACGAGATGCAGGGTTATTATTTCAGCCGCCCCGTGCCGCAGGAAGAATTCGAGCAGATGCTGATGGGCGGCAAGCTGCTGCAGGCGCCGCAGGATGCCGATGGCGACGAACAGCAAACCTTGCTGATCGTCGACGACGATGTTTTCATGCTCGACGTGCTCAGCGACTTCCTGGCGCAGGACGGCTACCGCATCCTGACGGCGCAGACGGCCGCGGAGGGCTTCGACATCCTCGCGCGCCACAAGGTGCAGGTGATCCTCTGTGACCAGTGCATGCCGCTCATGAGCGGCACCGAATTCATGGAGCGGGTCAAGCACTTGTGTCCCGCCACCTTCCGCATCATGCTGTCGGCCTTCGCCGACCTGACGCCCATCATGGCGGCCATCAACCGTGGCGCCGTCGACCGCTTCTATACCAAGCCGTGGAAAGGCGCTGTGCTGCGCGAGAATATCCGCGAAGGCTTCCGCCTGCACAAGCTGCTGCATGGCCCGGTGAAAGCGGCCGCCTAGGGGGGCATTGGGTGCGCTGGCGTACGTTTAGAAGCAGCTTTCTATCGAATTAGACTCCCGTCTCTAGTTTTGCTCTCTAGAATAAAAAGCATCCATGAAGTGGCATGGCCTTTCATATGACGGGAGCGGGCGATGGTGAAGAAATTGAAGGAGTTGACGGAAGACAAGGAATTGGCGAGCGCCGTGCGCGCGTCCGCGCAGCAGATCTGGCAAGCGGGCCTCGGTGCCTTCGCCAAGGCGCAGGAAGAGGGCGGGCGCGTGTTTTCCAAGCTGGTGAAGGACGGCACGGAGTTCCAGAAGCGCGCCGAAGACAAGGTGGCCGATGTCAGCGACAGCGTCAGCAAACTGGCCGATGGCGTGGGCAAGCAGGCCAGCGGCTCCTGGGACAAGCTGGAACAGGTGTTTGAAGAGCGCGTGGCGCGTGCTCTGGCCACCATCGGCGTGCCCATGCAAAACGATATCGCCGCGCTGCATGCCAAGATCGATGCCTTGAGCCTGCAGGTGGCAGCGCTGTCCGGCAAGGCTGCGCCGGCGCCCAAGCCGAAGGCTGTGGCCAAGCCCGCCGTGAAAGCGGCGCCGAAAGCAGCACCGAAGGCGGCCGTCGCCAAGGCCCCGGCCAAGCCGGCAGCCAGGGCCGCGCCGCGCGCCGCAGCCCAGCCAGTGAGCAAGCCTGCTGCGAGAGCGGCGGCGAAGAAAAAAGCGCCGCCAGCCTGAGTCGGCGCAGCATTCCTCCAGCCTGCTCGCGCAGGCTTTTTTTTGCCCGGACTTTTCGCCGGCGCCGTGGGGCGGCGTGTTTCATTACGGCTATCTAAGGTGGTATGCTTGAGGCAGAACACAGAGAGATTGCCCGCCATGCTACAAAAAGCACCACGCCGTACCCGCGAACGCATCCTGGAGTTGTCGCTACGCCTGTTCAATGAGTTTGGTGAGCCGAATATCACGACGACCGTGATTGCGGAAGAGATGAATATTTCGCCGGGAAACCTGTATTACCACTTCCGTAACAAGGACGACATCGTCAATTCGATCTTCGTCCAGTTCGAGGCGGAAATCGAACGCATCCTGACCGTGCCTGACGGGCGCCGCTCGAATATCGAGGATGTCTGGCTGTATTTGCACCTGATGTTCGAACTGATCTGGCGCTACCGCTTTTTCTATCGCGACCTCAATGATTTGCTGTCGCGCAACCGCAAGCTGGAACTGCACTTCAAGCTGATCCTGGCGCACAAGATCAAGGTGGCCACGCAGCTGTGCGAAGATTTGCGCAGCGAACAGTCCCTGGAGGCGTCGGACATGGAAGTCGCTGCCATGGCGACGAATATGGTGGTCGTTGCCACCTACTGGCTGTCGTACGAGTATGTGCGCAACCCGCGCAAGTATAGCGAGCAGCAATCGATGTCCGATGCGCTGGCGCGCGGCTGCTACCAGGTCCTGTCCCTGATCGGGCCGTATTTGCGCAATGAAACGCATTTGCTGTTTCGCAAACTGTCGGAAGAGTATGTGACCAAACTCAAGAAAGACTGACACGGTCGCTGGCGGCAAGTGCTTATTTACAGGAGAAATGTATGGCTTGGAAACAATTCCCCTATCCGGGCGAAGCATATGTCTACACGCCGCAAACCCTGGAGGCAGCCTGGGCGCGCCTGCATGCGGGCGACGTGGAACCGTTTCCCACGCACGCGGCGCTGGTGCAGGCCTGGCTGGCCTTCCACGCGGGCGACTTCGAGCGCGCCGTGAAGCTGGGCCTGGCCGTCGGCGTGCCCGGCTATGCGGTGGCGCACAAGGCGACCTGTATTTATGCCACGCACCTGGAGGTGAACGACAGCCAGAAACTCGACATGTACGAAGAAGTGGCCGAGCGCTGCGAGCGCCAGCAGAGCGAGCAGCCGGACAATCCGGCCGGCTACTACTGGCATGCCTACAGCCTGGGCCGCTACGCGCTGGGTACGTCCGTCGTCAAGGCCCTGGCGCAGGGCATGGGGGCGCGCGTGCGCAACAGCCTGGACCGCACGATGACCATGGCGCCCATGCATGCGGAAGCGCATATCGCGTTTGGGATATATCATGCGGAAATTATCGACAAGGTCGGCGCCATGATAGGCGGCCTGACCTACGGCGCCAACAAGGAAGATGGCTATCAGCACTTCAAGACGGCGCTGGCCCTGACGCCGTATTCGGCGCTGGCGCACAGCGAGTACGCGCGGGCCTTGAACATGCTCGACGGAAAGAAAAAGCTGGCGGAAGCGCTGGCCCTGTATGAAAAGGCGGCCGAGTGTGTGGCCCTAGACGCCAAGGAACGCCTCGAGGTCGAGGCGGCGATCGATGAACTGAAAGGGTAGGAAATACTGTGATCAAGGCTTTATGTGTGTACTGTGGCGCTAACGCGGGTGTCTCGCCCGACTATGCGGTGGCGGCGCGCGTGCTGGTGGCGGAAAATATCTCACTGGTGTATGGCGGCGGCAAGGTCGGCCTGATGGGCGTGATCGCCGATGAAGTGCTGCGCCTCGGTGGCGAGGTGACGGGCGTGATTCCCACCCAGCTGGTTGAACGCGAAGTGGGCCACACGGGCTTGACGCGTCAGTTCATCGTGAAGGACATGCATGAACGCAAGGCGATGATGGCCAGCCTGTCCGATGCCTTCATCGCCATGCCCGGCGGCTATGGCACCCTGGAAGAGCTGTTCGAGATGCTCACGTGGGCCCAGCTGGGCTTGCATGCCAAGCCCATCGGCCTGCTCAATGTTGACCGTTTCTATGATGGCCTGATTGCTTTCGTGGAAAACGGCAGGGAACAGGGCTTCATCCGCCCGCAGCACGCGGCTTTCCTCAACGCCGATGCCGATCCTGCCGCGCTGGTGCAGCGCCTGAAGGACTGCGCGCCCTAGCGTCGTCGATGCCTTGCGATACAGCCATGCCTTGGAAAGTGCATGGCTTTTTTGTTTCCGCACGGGAAAATTGATCGCGCTCAACATTTCAATTAATAAAAATATATCTAAAATATTTCCTTCGAGGCATGTTTTTTTGAAAATGAAGATGCTTTTTATGCATGGATGTGGTCTACTGGCATGGTTCAAAAGTTAGGAATATCGGACACCGACGAGTGTTGTACGGACTCCCAAAAAAAGGTGCCGATCCGTTTCCAGTTGCCGCAACCACGCTACTTCATCATCTCGAAAGGATGCTATTTTGAAACCAATGACCCTCTTGCGCGCGACTGCTGTCGCTGCCCTTCTCGCCGCTGGCGGCGCCCACGCGCAAACCACTACCATCGGCTTCGATGCGCTGGAACAGCCCGGCATCCTCGGTTCCCTTTTCCCCTCCTACTCGGAAGGCGGCTACGATTTCAACAGCAGCTTCCTGGGTCTGTTGAGTTCTGCGCATCAGAGCAGCTTGGCCTACGCGGGCTCGGCCGGCCTGAGCGCCACGCTGCTGTCGACGACAACCTTGAGCCGTACCGACGGTGCTGCATTCTCGCTCAGCTCGATCAGCCTGGCTGACTTCGTGAGCCTGCCCGGTTCCTACGACGTGACCTTTGTCGGCCATCAGGTGGGCGGCGGCACGGTGACCCAGACCTTCAGTCTCGATGGCAGCCATACTTTCAGCGATTACACGTTCACGGGCTTCGACAATCTGGTGTCGGCATCGTGGAAGGAAGGCGCCTTGCACACCTTCCAGGTCGATAATATCGCCGCCAGTGTGAGCGCCGTGCCCGAACCGGCCACGTATGGCATGCTGCTGGGCGGCCTGGGCCTGCTGGCCTTCCTGCGCCGCCGCAAGAACGCCGCCTGAGCCTGAATTAGCGCCGACCCTGCCGGCGAACACGAAAAAAAGCCGCCTTTTACCAGGCGGCTTTTTCACGCCGGTCGACACCGGCCGTCACGACCACAGGCGCTGGCCCGACAGGTCGAGCTGGGTCAGGTACAGGCGCACGTCGAATTCGTACTGGTGGTACTGCGGTTCCATGTACGCACACAGCTTGTAGAAGGCCTTGTCATGTTGCTTTTCTTTTACATGCGCCAGTTCGTGCACGGCGATCATGCGCAGGAATTCCAGCGGCACTTCCTTGAACATGGTGGCCACGCGGATTTCATGCTTGGCCTTGAGCTTGCCGCCCTGCACGCGCGAGATCGAGGTATGCAAGCCCAGCGCATGCTGGATCACGTGGATCTTGCTGTCGAACGCCACCTTGTTAATGGGCTCGGCGTTGCGCAGGAATTCATTCTTCAAGTCTTGCACGTACTGGTACAACGCCTTGTCGTTGCGCACATCGTGCGCATTCGGGTAGCGTTTTAACAGGACTTCGCCCAGCTTGTCTTGCGCGATCAGTTGCTGCACTTGCGCTTGCGTTTGTTCGGAATAGGCGCTCAGGTATTTCAGGGATGGCTGCATGCGGGGAAGGGCGGGGTGGCGGGGAAGGCGAGAATGTACCATACCGCCGCCCCCCGCGCTGCGCCGGCCCCGGCATGGGGCCGCCAGCGCCGCCCCGTGCCGTCCTCAAGCCGTGCGTGGCAGGTCAGCCAGTCAGCACTAGCCCTGGCCCTTGTCGTCCTCGTCTTTGCTGCCTTGCCGGCTCGCCTTGGCTTGCTGCTCGGCGCTGCCGCTGCCTGCCGTGCTGCTGCTGCGGCTTTCATTGGCGCGCTGGGCCGATTGCCGGCTTTCGCCACCCTTGCGGCCGATTTCCGCCATGTGTACACGGTTGCGGCTGACGGCTTCACCGCCTTTCTGCCCGGCCCGGCGCGCCTCTTCCGAGTCGAATTCATGCGCCGTGCCCTTTTGATGGGCTGCCTGACCGCCCTTGCTGGCAATTTCGCGTTGCTGCTGCTCGTTCATGGCGGCGAAGCCGCGCTTGATCGTTCCTTTGGCGTTGCCCGATTCCTTGGTTTTCTGGCTGCTGCCAGCGCCGTTGCCCTGCTCATTACTGTTAGCCATGTCGCTCTCCTTGCTGTCGGGTGGGGTCTGGTGTTCAATTCAAGTGCTCAATGCACCTGATCGGATTGCCTGCTGGTATCGCCGCTGTGGCCCGCGCCATCGCGGTGCTCCATGGCGTGCATTTTCTCGATCATGTCGCGCTGGCGCTGCGTGGCCTTTTCCGTTTCTGCCGCTGTCTTGCGCGCCACTTCGTCAGCAAAGGCCACGGCTGTGCGGCTCGCTTCGGGCAGGTGATACTGTGCCGTTTGGTTCATCTCGACATTGGCACTGGCGACGAGATTGCCGAGTCGCTGCTGGTATTGGCGTAGTTTGTTGCTGCCCGGCTGGAATTGGGCAGCGGCCAGCGACATGAACTCGCCCGTGTCGCGCGCGCACAGCAGTTGCTGGCTGGCGCTGATCCACTCCTGCAGCAGGTCTTTCGCCAGCCGCAGATTGAGCTCGCTCAGTTGCTGCGCCGTGTCGAACAGCTTGCGCGATAGGTCTGTGGCGAAATTGCACTGGGCCTCCAGATGGGACTTCAGGGCGGGGATGGGACTTGGGGGGAGACTGTTTGTGGACATGTTCTACCTCAATGAAAAGCTGATCCAGGAAACACCCGGCGCACCGGATGCGACGTATGCGGAGACAAGCAAAGAGATAGACGCCGAATGGCGTGCCAGGTTCCACGCCGGATGCCCGTTTAGCCCGGAAATGGCAGCTGGCAGGTGGAAAATCGCGATGACTTTGTGCCAGATCAAATGAACGACAATCGTCTTGCCAGCGCTGGCAGTCATGCTGCTTGTGTGGAAAATGCTGGCTTACAGGCCCTGCCGTGCGACAATAGCTAGCTCGCGGCAGCGCAGCCGATGGCCGGCGCGCGTGGCTGAGCCGAGCATAGACCACCTTTTTTGCCTTATTCCGCGACCATGACGCATCCCGAATACATCCTGACCCTGTCCTGCCTGGACCAGCGCGGCATCGTGCACCGCGTATCCGGCTTCCTGGCCGAACACGGCTGCAACATCATCGATTCCGCCCAGTTCGGCGACCAGGAGTCCCAGCTGTTCTTCATGCGCGTGCATTTCGCGCTCGAAGACGGCGCCATCAGCGACGCCCAGTTGCGCAGCGACTTCGCCGACCTGTCGCAAGCCATGCAGCTCAATGGCCAATTACACGATGCGCGCGTCAAGCCGCGCGTCATGCTGATGGTGTCGAAGATTGGTCACTGCCTGAACGATTTGCTGTTCCGCTACAAGAGCGGCTTGCTGAACGTGGAAATCCCCGCCATCGTATCGAACCACATGGAGTTCTACCAGCTGGCGGCCAGCTACAATATTCCCTTCCACCACCTGCCGCTGGCGGCTGGCGCGCCGGAAGCGGCCAAGCTGGCGCAGGAAGCGAAGATCATCGACTTGATGGACACGCACAAGATCGACCTGGTGGTGCTGGCGCGCTACATGCAGATCCTGTCGCCCGGCCTGTGCCAGGCGCTCGACGGCCGCGCCATCAATATTCACCATTCTTTCCTGCCCAGCTTCAAGGGCGCCAAGCCGTATGCGCAGGCGCACTTGCGCGGCGTCAAGCTGATCGGCGCGACGGCCCATTTCGTCACGGGCGACCTGGATGAAGGCCCGATCATCGAGCAGGATGTCGAGCGCGTCGACCATGCGATGGATGCCGAAACGCTGACGGCCATCGGCCGCGACGTCGAGTGCGTGGTGCTGGCGCGCGCCGTGAAATGGTTCGTCGAACACCGCATCCTTAAAAATGGCGACAAGACGGTAGTGTTCCGCTGATACCGTCGCCCGTACAATATTGACACCCACTTTACCGAGACAGAAACACGATGGCCCTTAAAGCAACAATTTTCAAAGCCGATCTGCAGATCGCCGACATGGACCGTAACTATTACCAGGATCACGCGCTGACCCTGGCACGCCACCCGTCAGAAACGGACGAGCGCATGATGGTGCGCCTGCTGGCGTTCGCCATCCACGCCGACGAGGCGCTGACTTTCACCAAGGGCTTGTTCGATACGGAAGAACCCGACCTGTGGCAGAAAGACCTGACGGGCGCCATCCAGCTGTGGATTGAAGTGGGCCAGCCCGACGAAAAGCGTATCCTGAAGGCGTGCGGGCGTTCGGAACAAGTGATCGTCTACAGCTATGGCGCAACCAGCCATATCTGGTGGAAGCAAATCGCGAACAAACTGGAACGGGCGAAGAACTTGACCGTAATCAACCTGCCATCCGAGGCGGCGCAAGACATGAGCAAGCTGGCGCAGCGCAACATGCAGTTGCAATGCACGATCCAGGATGGCCAGATCTGGCTGACCGACAGCGTCAACACGGTCTTGATCGACCGCGAACCGGTGAAGCCGGCGCGCTGATTCTGACCGTTAGAAACGCCAAAAGCCCGGAGCGATCCGGGCTTTTGTCATTGCAGGCGCTTAATTCGGCGCGCTGCCCAGGCGCTTGATGCTGCTGGAGCGTTGCATGCTGCGGCTGATGCGCGGATCGCCGTAGTAGCTCACCTCGCCCGAGCCGCCTATGCTGATGGTCAAGTCGTCCTTGGCCCACACTTCCGCCTCGCCCGAGCCGCCGATGCTTACCTGCACCTCACGCGCGGCCAGGCGGCCCGCCTGGATATTGCCCGAGCCGCCGATCGATGCCGTCAGTTGCTCCGTCTTGCCGCTGGCCTTGAAGTTGCCGCTGCCGCCGATGGCCACGGCCACCTGGCGGCTGTCGAGATCGCGCGCGTTGATGGAACCGGAGCCGCCCACGTCGAAGCGCAGATTGTCGGCGCGCAAGCCCGTCGCCGTGATGCTGCCCGAGCCGCCCACGCTGATGCGCTCCACCTGGCGCGCCTGGATGACGATGGTCAGGTTGCTCTGGCGGAAAAACGTATTGCGCCTGGCGGGGCGGATGCGCAGGGTGCCGTTTTCCACCACCGTTTCGATCAGCGGCAGGATATTGTCGTCGGCCTCGATGGTGATGCTGTCCGTGTTGCCAATGCGCAATTCGACCGTGCCCTGCACATTCAGCGCCACGCCATGGAAGCTGCCCACTTCGCGCGTCTGTTTTTGCAGCTTGCCGCTGCCCTGGATACCGTTGCTGGAGATCCAGTCGAGCGGCGACGCCAGCGCCGGCGCCGCCGGGATGGCCAGGGCGCAGACGGCCAGCAGCAGGGCGGCGCCAGCGTGGCGGCGGTGGCGCAGGTGGAAAAGTGGCTGTGTCATTCTTGCTCCCTGTTTTGAATTGGACTGCCTGCATGGTATGCCAGCCGGTGGTGCCTGCGTACCGTGCTGCGACAGACTGCGGCAGCGGCGGCACAGAATGCGGGAGGATGCGACAGGATGGCATGAGGTATCATGCGGGTATTGGACATACGACGACCGGCACGCGCCGGCCACACTACTGGAATTACATGCTGATCATCACCATCAAACAGGGCAAGGAAAAGAGCTTGCTGGGCCAATCGTGGATTTACGCGTCCGCGATTGAAAAAGTCGAAGGCAAGCCGCAGGAAAAAATGAAGCCCGGCTCGACGGCCATCGTGCAAAGCTCGGCCAAGCAGTTCATCGCCCGCGCCGCCTACAATTCGAAGTCGCAGATCCGCGCGCGCATCTGGAGCTTCAAGGAAGACGAACCGGTCGACCACGCGCTGATCAAGCGCAGGGTCAAGGCCGCCATCGAGAAAAAGCTGCCGGCCATCAAGAAGGCGGGCGAGAACCAGCTGTTGACCCTGATCAAGGGCGAAGACGAGGGCTTGCCGGGCCTGGTGGTGCAGCTGTTTGGCGGCGTGCAAGGCTATCTGATCTGCGAATTCAATGCCGGTGGCGTCGATGCGTGGAAAGTGGCCATCGTGCAATCGCTGATGGCGTCCACGGGCTGCGTGAACGTGTATGAGCGTTGCGACGACTTGATGCGCAAGGGCGAAGGCTTGCCCCTGATCGACGGCGCCCTGGCCGGCGAAGAGCCGCCCGATGAAGTCATGCTGACGGACAACGGCGTGCGCTATGCGCTGGATTTGAAGACGGGGCACAAGAGCAAGTTTCGCTGAGAATTGCTGTGGTTCATGAAAAAGCCGGCGCGAGCCGGCTTTTTCATGCCTGCTACTCCAGCGGCACGCTGCGGTATTTATTGACTTCCAGCGCAGACACCGCCGGCGCGTCATTGCCCCAGGAAGCGCGCAGATACGTCACCACGGCTGCCACCTCGGCGTCATCCATGACGGGGCCGAACGGCGGCATGCCGTAGGGGCGCGGGTTGCCGCTTGTCCCCGGCGCAAAACCGCCGTTGAGCACCAGGCGGATGGCGTTGACGGCCGAGGCCGTCGTCAGCGCGCGGTTGCCGGCCAGCGGCGGGTAGCCGGGCGGCACGCCCTTGCCGTCGGCCTGGTGGCAGCTTGCGCATTGCGCTTCATACAGTTTTGCGCCCAGCGCCAGTTGCTGCCTTGCTTGTTCCGATGTCTCGCGCGGCGCCCGTGGCGCCGCCTGCGCCGGGCCGGGCAAGCTTTTCAGGTACACGGCCATCGCTTGCAGGTCGGTGGTGCCCATGTATTGCAAGCTTTGCCGCACCACCTCGGCCATGGGGCCGAAGACGGTGGCGCGCGGCGAGACGCCCGTTTGCAGCAATTCCACGATATGCGCCGTGTCCCAGTCACCGAGGCCCGCTTCCGCGTCCGACGTCAGCGAAGGTGCGTACCAGCCCAGCACGGGGATCAGGCCGCCCGACAGGCCGTCGTCGCTGCCGCCCAGGGTGGTGCGGCTGCTATGGCAGGCGCTGCAGTGGCCCAGGCCCTGCACCAGGTAGGCGCCGCGGTTCCATTCCATGCTTTGCGTCGTCAGCGGCTGGTACACGCCCGGCTTGAAGTACAGCGCGCGCCAGGCGGCCAGCGCGATTTGCTGGTTGTAGGGGAAGCGCAGCGCGTGCGGCGCGTTTGCCTGCCTGTGCGGCGGCACGCTCTGGAAGTACGCGTACAGGGCGTCGCTGTCTTCGCGCCGCACCTTGGTGTAGCTGGTGTAGGGAAAGGCCGGGTACAGCAAACGGCCATCTTTCGACTTGCCGTTGTGGATGGCGCGCCAGAAATCGTCGGCCGTCCAGCTGCCGATGCCCGTTTCCCTGTCGGCCGTGATGTTGGGCGAGAGCACTTTGCCGAACGGCGTCTGCAAGGTCCGTCCGCCAGCGTACGGCACGCCGCCCCGTGTCGTGTGGCATGCCATGCAGTCGCCCGCCTTGGCCAGGTAGGCGCCGCGCGCGACCAGCTGCTGCTGGCTCAGGGTGCTGGCAACGGCGGGCGGGCCGATGTCGTCATCCGGGTACAGCAGGAATTTGGCGCTGCCGCCAGCGATCAGCACCAGGCCGGCCGCGATCATCCATTTTTTCATGGCGCCACCTGCGCGCCGGAGCCTGGCACGCCGCCGCAGTGCAGGTGCAAGGGCAGGGCAATGCTGCTGGCGGGACGCGCATCGGCGCTGGCCACCTGCGTGCCGAGCCAGGCCGAGACGGCACCCACGTCCGCGTCCGACAGGCGCTGCGCTACCTGCGCCATGCAGTCGGGCGCATGGGCGCGGCGGATGCCGTTCTTCCAGGCGCCCAGCTGGGCGTTGATGTAGTCGCGCGGCAAGCCCAGCAAGCCGGGAATGGCAGGCGCCACGCCAGCCAGTTGCTGGCCATGGCAGGCGATGCAGGCCGGGATTTTTTTCGCGCTATCGCCTAGCAGCACCAGTTGCTTGCCCCGCGCCAGGGCCGTCGTGCCGGCGCTGCTGGGCTGGGCCGGCGGCGGGGCAGGGTGCTGCGCCGCAAAATAGTCGGCGATCTCGCGCAGGTAATCGTCCGGCAAGTGCTCGACCATGTAATTCATCATCGGATACTGGCGCCTTCCCTCGCGGAAATTGAGCAGCTGGTTGTACAGGTAGCCGGCCGGCTTGCCGGCGATGCGGGGGAAAAAGGCGTCATGGCGCTCTTTTTGCGCATGACAGGCCGTGCAGGCCTTGATGCGCTGTTCCAGGCTGTCGTGGCCCGCTGGCAGGGTGGCCGGTGCGGCCTCCGCCATGCGGGGCAAGGTGCTGGCCAGGACCAGCACCAGCACGAGGGGAGAATGCAGTAGCATGGAAAGTCGCATGGGAAAATAAGCTGTCTCGTCGGTCGGTGATATGCCGGTGTTGCTGCCCGGATGTTGTTACCCTAGCATATACCGGGCACTGTCATTGTGACAGGATCAGTTGTGCAATAAAACTACGGATCAGTTTGAGGAGCAGGGTTGAAACGATATGAGGAATTGGCGGAAGAAGTTGCCGCCATGATCAGCACGCAGTTGTTGCTGCCAGGTGATAAATTGCCCTCCGTGCGCCAGCAGCATGCGCGCAGGGGCGTGAGCCCGTCGACGGTGTTCCAGGCGTATTATTTGCTCGAAGCGCGCGGCATGATCGTCTCGCGTCCCCGCTCCGGCTATTACGTGGCGCCGCAGCGCGCCGCGCTGGCGCCCGAGCCGGACAGTTCGCGCCCGCTCGACGCCAGCACCACCGTCGATGTCAGCGACCTCGTCTTCGAGGTGCTGGGCGCCGTCGGTGCGCGCGATATCGTGCCCTTCGGCTCGGCCTTTCCCAGCCCCCATCTGTTCCCGATGGAACGGCTGGCGCGGGCCGTTTCGGCCAGCATGCGCCGCCTCGACCCGTGGAGCACGGTTACGGATTTATCCCTGGGCAATGCAGAATTGCGCCGCCAGATCGCCCTGCGCTATCAGCTTGACGGCGTGCTCGTCTCCAGCGAGGACATCGTCATCACGAATGGCGCGCTGGAGGCGCTGAACCTGTGCCTGCAAGCCGTCACGCGGCCCGGCGACACGGTGCTGATCGAGTCACCCAGCTTTTATGCCTGCCTGCAGGCGCTGGAGCGGCTGGAACTCAAGGCCGTCGAGATCGCCACCAGCCCGCGTGAGGGCGTCGATCTGGCGGCGCTGGAAGAGTTGTTGCAGCGCCACCAGCCCAAGGCGTGCTGGCTGATGACGAGTTTCCAGAATCCCCTGGGCAGCCTGATGCCGCCGGAAAAGAAGCGTGCGCTGGTGGAACTGCTGGCGCGCCATGGCGTGCCGCTGATCGAAGATGATGTGTATGGTGAGTTGTATTTTGGCAAGCAGCGCCCGGGCCTGACGAAAAGCCATGACAGCGCTGGCCTCGTCATGCATTGCAGTTCGTTCTCCAAGACCCTGGCGCCCGGCTTCCGCCTGGGTTGGGCCGTGGCGGGCCGCTACGCGCGCCAGGTCGAGCGCTTGAAACTGACCACCAGCCTGTCGGCGCCGATCCCGCTACAGATGGCACTGGCCGATTACCTGGCGCAAGGTGGCTACGACCGCCATTTGCGCCAGCTCCGGCTGACGTTGGCGGCACAGCAAAACACCATGCTGCAAGCCATCGCCGTGCATTTTCCGCGCGGCACGCGGGTCACTCGGCCGCAGGGCGGTTATTTTGTCTGGGTGGAAATGCCTGCCGGCGTCGATGCGCTGGCCTTGCACCGCAGCGCGCTGGCGGCAGGCATCAGCATCGCGCCCGGCCCCATTTTTTCCGCCACGCGCGCGTTTCGCCACTGTATCCGCCTCAATTACGGCCACCCGTGGAGTCCGCAGCTGGAAGAGGCCATCGCTACCCTTGGGCGGCTGGCGCTGGCGGCGGCATAGGGGCGCGTGAAAAAAAGTCCCTTGCGCCAGCAAGTGTTTCATTTCAAAAAGAAATATTACTGTTATATTGGTGTATCTATAACTAATGATGGGAATAATAATGGATAACATGCAGCCGGAAGTGGCTCGTACGCAAGATACGACGCTGGCCATCCTGTCCCACGTTGGCGGCCTGTTCACCAGTTGGGTGGCGCCGCTGATCATTTATTTGATCAAGAAAGATGATGCGGATAAATTCTCGGCCGAGAACGCCCGCGAAGCGCTGAATTTCCAGATCACCCTGATCATCTGGTATTTCGCCTGCTTCATCCTGTCGTTCGTGCTGATTGGCCTGTTCCTGTTCTGGGTGGTGGCGCTGGCCAACCTGGTGTGCTCGATCGTCGCGGCAGTCAAAGCCAGCAATGGCATCACTTACCGTTATCCATTGACCTTGCGCCTCGTCAAATAAGGTTGTGCTGGCTGCCGGGTTTCAGCCCGGGCGGCCGGGCAGTGCCAGGAATGCGGCAAAGTCGGGCGCCACCGAGCTGGTGGCGCCTGTTTCGTGCGACCACAGCACGACCACTGCTTCACCGCTCGGCCCCGTTTGCGCATAGTCAAAGCAGTAATAGTCGCCGGTGCCGAACTGGGCAAAGGGCAGCAGCTCACCCGCATCGTTGCCGCCATCCACATTCTCCAGCCATTCCTGCCAGCTTGTGTTGTAGTGGCGTGTTATCGATTCCCAGGTCTTGCGCGCACAGTTCGCGTCGTAGACGGGAAACACGTTCAAGGCGCCCAGCGCGCGGCCATTGTTTTCCAGTAACCATTGCACGTAGGACGCGGGCAGTAGGCGTCCCAGCGTCTGTTCGGCAGCGGTGATCGCTGCCAGGCTGGTGCCGATGGATTTGTTCTTGCTCATGCTGCAGGGCGGCGCGCCGGCTCAGGCGGTAATAGGCGGCGTGGCCGGTGGCGTGCTGGCACGCGGCGCTTTTTGTGGCGCTACCTTGCCACCGTCGGCGATCCAGCGGCGGTACACGCGCAGGGCCACTTGCGCATCGTCGGCGGCATACAGGATCTGCTTTTCCGTCAGGCGCGACGTAGCCCAGTTGGTGGTGGAGATCTTTTTCGACTTCTGCAGGTGCAGGCCGAAGAATTTGGCCACGGCCGTCTTGGCGCCCAGATCGTTGCGCTGGCCGCCGCGCAGGGCGACAGACAGGTCCAGCACTTGCGCTGGAACAATTCCCAGCTTGTTGCGCAGGCGCTTGACGTCGTCGGACAGGCCAAAGCCCACCTTCAGGGTCGTGGTTGATTCGAGGATGGCTTTCAGTTCGGCCAGGGGCGGCGTGGCGCCCACCTGGAACAGGTAGGCAATCTCGTCGGTGGCCAGCTGGATCAGGTGTGGCCCCGTGGAGGACTCGCCCTTGACGAACGTCGGCTTCGATTCCGTATCGAAGCCGATGGCGTCCGCTGCCAGCAGGGCGGCCATGGCTGCCCTGGCGTCGTCACTGGTGCGTACCAGCTTGACATGGTCGAGTGCAATGCCTTGATAGGGGGGCAATGGCGGTGCGGCAGCTGTATCCATGAAACCGGATCAACCTTTGCGCGAGAATTTCGCGGTCAGCTGATTCAGTTTTTCCAGGCGCAAACGGTTCGCTTCTTCGGCGGCAGCCGCGTCGCGCTCGGCTTTCTTGCGCTCGGCTTCCTTCTTGAAGCGCTGCTGCAGTACTTGCGTGGCGTGGTCGCGGTGGGTTTGCGTCACTTCCGCGCCGGCGGTGCCGTCGAGGTCGTAGCGGATCTTGGCTTTTTCCATCACGCGCAGGTAGCGCAGCGAACCCGTGTGGATGCCCAGCGCCGTGCGCATCAGCTTGCGGTCCAGATCTGGCAGGCACGCCAGGATCTGCTTGTCGATACCGATCGACAAGGGCAGGCAATCGCGGAATGGCGGGAATTGCTCCTGGAACTGCTTCAGCAGGGCGCGCGCGGTCAGGCCGGCAGGTGCCGGCGTGGTTGCTGCGGCCGGTGCCGCCGCTGGGGCTGCATCGACTGGCGTGTCAGGAGTGGTGGCTTGCTGGTCTGGCGTGGAGCTGGTCATCGACATCATTGGTTGGGCTATAAAAGGGGAGCATAGCACGCGCCACAGGCAAGTGCATTGTCTTTTTTGGCAACTTGCACAGAGATAAGCGGGCCCGGACTACAGTGTGCGCAGCGCGAAATGCGGGAAATGTGTATAATGTCGGCTTGCGCTGATGACTGGACCCCGTATTTGACGGTCTGGCTCAGGTGTGCAGGGGATAGGAGCAGTGCGGTGCAGGGCCATCATTATTGATATTTTTGATATCAGATATTTTGCTTATCAATTATCCAGATAACTGGCCTTCGTGCATAATCTTGCTCTCCGCTGTGTCTTCACTGAACAACAATAGATTCAAGCCCGTTCTGGTACGGGCTTTTTTTCATTCCGCAATGTACATCGCTTATTTATCTGATCCGGCTTCGGCCCCGCCGCTCTCGTTGCGGGATGCGCGGGCTTTGAGCGCCCCGATAGACAGGCGCCGCTGCCTTTGACGGCAGCCGCAACAACACGCTCCATCGAGTCCGGTTTCGCAGGCTTAGGTGGAATCATTCACTTCGCGCCGACACCATCTGGTCTCGCATTAAGAGATATCTCATGAAGAATACGCCAAAAACTTTAACGTTGTCCGCCAAGGCGCCACGCCCAGCTGCGGCGCCACTTGCCGTACCCAAAACGACTTTATCTTACTTCATCGATAATGCGCAAGCGAATCCGGAAGCCACCGTCACGACGGCGCCCACCGTCGTCACCGTGGTCAAGAAAAGCCGTTCGCGTCTCGCTGCCGTGCCACCGGCCGAGTTGGCTGCGGAAGCCTCCGTTGCCGTACCGGCCGCCGAGGCCGTTGCCGAGGTCGCCGACGCCGCAGCAGTCAAAACGCCGAGCGTCAAAGTGGCCCCAGGCGCCAAGGTGGCGCCTGCGCCACGCAAGGTCAGCGAAAGCGCCGCCACGAATAAAGTGGTGACGGCAGCCCGTTCGAAAGTCGTGCGCGCCAAGCCCGAAGCGGCGCCCGTGACCATCATTACCGGCGCGCAAGTGGTCAGCAAGACGACGGACGCCGATGCCCTGGCTGCCATCGATACCTCGAATTACTTCTTGCCGACCGTCAAGGTGCCGGGCCGCCGTGGCCGCAAACCAAGCGAATTCACGCCGGAAAACGATGAAGTGGCAGCACTGAACGCCGTCGAGCGCGCCGAACTGAAGGCCGTGTCGAAAGCGCGCGACCGCAAGGCCAAGGGCGGCCTGGCGGACGCGCTCGGTGATCCGGAAGCCTCGGCAGCGGACCTGGAACGCCGCCGCAAGCAGATCACGGGCTTGATCAATATGGGCAAGGAACGCGGTTTCCTTACCTATGCCGAGATCAATGACCAATTGCCGGAAAACATCATCGATCCGGAAGCGATCGAAGGCATCATCGCCACTTTCAACGACATGGGCATCGCCGTCTACGAGCGCGCCCCTGACGCGGAAAGCTTGTTGTTGACCGACAACGTCGCCACTGTCACCAGCGACGATGAAGTGGAAGCGGCTGCCGCTACCGCCCTGTCGACGGTCGACTCCGACTTCGGCCGCACCACCGACCCCGTGCGCATGTACATGCGTGAAATGGGCGCCGTGGCGCTGCTGACGCGCGAAGGCGAGATCGAGATCGCCAAGCGCATCGAAGGCGGCCTGAAAGACATGATCCAGGCGATTTCCGCCTGCCCCACCACCATCGGCGAAATCGTTGCGCTGTCGCAAAAAATCGCACGCGATGAAATCAAGGTCGATGAAGTGGTCGATGGCTTCGTGGATTTGAATGAAAGCAATGCCCCGGCGCCTGCCGTTGCCGCCGCACCTGCCGCCGCCAGCGGTGACGACGAGGAAGAGGAAGAAGAAGCCGAGGAAGAAGATGGCGACGCCAATGGCGGCGCGGCCGGTTTCTCCAGCGAACAGTTGGCGCAGCTGAAAAAGAATGCCTTGGAGAAATTCAACGTCATTTCGACGCAGTACGACAAGATGCGCAAGGCGCCCGAGGGTTACAACTCGAAAGCCTACATCAAGGCGCAGGAAGCCATTTCGCAGGAATTGCTGGGCATTCGCTTCACGGCCAAGGTCGTGGAAAAGCTGTGCGACACCCTGCGCGGCCAGATGGAAGAAGTGCGCCACATCGAGCGCGCCGTGCTGGAGTTGTGCGTGAACAAATGCGGCATGCCGCGCGCCCACTTCATCAAGGTATTCCCGGGCAATGAATGCGACCTGGAATGGGTCGACCGCGAAGTCGATTGCAAGTATCCGTACAGCGCCATCCTCAGCCGCAACGTGCCTGCCGTCAAGGAACTGCAAAAGAAGATGATCGATCTGCAAGCGCGCGTGGCCCTGCCATTGGCTGACTTGCGCAAGATCAACAAGCAGATGGCTGCAGGCGAAAAGCGCGCCCGTCACGCGAAACGCGAAATGACGGTCGCCAACTTGCGTCTGGTCATCTCGATCGCCAAGAAATACATCAACCGCGGCTTGCAATTCCTCGATCTGATCCAGGAAGGCAACATCGGTCTGCTGAAGGCGGTCGATAAATTCGAATACCGCCGCGGCTACAAGTTCTCGACCTACGCCACCTGGTGGATCCGCCAGGCCATCACGCGTTCGATCGCCGACATGGCCCGCACCATCCGTGTGCCGGTGCACATGATCGAAACGATCAACAAGATGAACCGCATCTCGCGCCAGATCATGCAGGAAACGGGCAGCGAGCCGGACCTGGCGACCCTGGCCGTCAAGATGGAAATGCCGGAAAACAAGGTGCGCGAGATCATGAAGATCGCCAAGGAGCCGATTTCCATGGAAACGCCGATGGGCGAAGATGGCGATTCGCAACTGGGCGACTTCATCGAAGACAACACCACCCTGGCACCGCTGGACGCCGCGTTGCACGCGTCGATGCGCAACGTGATCAAGGAAGTGCTCGATTCGCTGACGCCGCGCGAAGCGAAAGTGCTGCGCATGCGTTACGGCGTGGAAATGTCGAACGACCATACGCTGGAAGAAGTGGGCAAGCAGTTCGACGTGACGCGCGAGCGTATCCGCCAGATCGAAGCGAAAGCCATGAGCAAGCTGCGCCAGCCTTCGCGTTCGGACAAGCTGAAGACTTTCCTGACGCAAAATTAAGCGTAGGGCAAGCACACAAAAAAGAGGCGCAAGCCTCTTTTTTTACGCCTGTAGCATGCCTTGTCTACATAAAACGCGTGCGCTCTCCCAGCAGGCCCATGCGATAGTTGTGCTGCAATTTGTACAGCACCACGCCGCTGGCGGAGATGAGGATGGTGATGACCAGCCAGTCCAATGGGTTGCTGCGGTGTGGTGCGGGAGCCGCTTGCGATGGCACGGCGAAGGCCTGGAATTTATGCCCCGTATAGATGGCGCCCACCACCAGGCCGGCGTCCGTGATCTTGTTGGTCAGGTACAGGCCATCGTCGCGGCGGCGCACCGTCATCACGCCTTCCTTGTAGACAAAGGTCATCGGTTCAAAGCCGTTGATGTTGACGCTGCCGACGATATGTCCGGCCGCGTTGACTGCCGTGGCGTAGCTATCGCCCTGGCCGATCATGGCGCCCAGGTCGAGCATGCGCTTGCCATCCCAGGCAAAGGCGTGCCAGCGGCGTTTTTCCGTTTCCGAGGCGCCCACGACCAGGCCCGCGTCATTGATGGCGGTGGCCGAGCTGATGCGTCCGCCGGGCAGGGTGCCGATTTCCTGCATGCCCGCGCCGGGACGGTAGACGAAGGCGCGGCGGTAGCCATCGCCCCGCTGCGCCGTGCCCACCACCACGCCATGCCGGTTCAGACCGCTGGCATAGCTGCTGGCACCGCCCAGGGTGCCCAGGTCCTGCAGGCTGTGGTCGGCTTTCGTGACAAAGGCGTGGAAATCGCCGTCGCTGGTATCGGCATAGCCGGCCACCTGGCCGTCGCGCGTGATGGCCGTGGCATAGCTGCTGGTGCCGCCCAGGGTGCCCAGGTCGCGCATGCCGCCCGCTTCTTCAAAGCGGAATGCATGCCAGGCGCCACTGGGCGTTTGTGCCGAGCCCACCACCACGCCATGGGTATTGATGGCCTTGGTGAAACCTTCATTGCCGCCCAGGGTGCCCAGCTCGCGGATGCGGCCATGCTGATACGTCACGGCGCGGCGTCGTCCTTCTGCTTCCATGATGATGCCGGCCACCAGGCCGGCCGGGTTCAGGTCGGACGCGATGCTGCCATTGCCATCTTTTTCACCAAAGCCGTGTTCGGCATAGATGGTGGCGCTGGCAGCGGGGACGGTGGCCAGAAGGAATAGGCCGAGCACTGTGGCAGGGAGGCAGGGGAACCGTAGCAGCATGATAGTTTCCTCATAGAAAAAACTTACTATACTTTTTTATGCTGCAAATGCATACTTAATTTGCTACCATTTTTACTAATTTTTGTTTATTGCTATCGGCATGCCCTTTACTTGCCCGCTGCGGCAGATGGATGGCCAGCGCCGTCCCCTGGCCTGCCTGGCTGTCGATGTGCAATTCACCACCCAGCGCGTGGACACGTTCGCGTATGCTTTTCAGGCCGAAGGCGGCCCGCTTGCCGTGGTCGCCCGGCTGCATGCCGATGCCGTTGTCGCTGATGCGCAGCACGATGGCATCCGCATCTTGCGCCAGCGCGACTTCCACTTCGCTGGCCTGGGCGTGGCGCACGATGTTCGACAGCGATTCCTGCAGCACGCGGAAGATGGCCAACGTCTGGCGCTGGTCCAGGCCCAGGTCGGGCGCCTCGCTGTCGAGCGTGAGCCAGTAGCGGATGGCGCTGCGGCTTTCCATCTGGCGTATCAGCCACTCGGCCGCCGGGCCCAGTCCCAGCTCCAGGGTGCTGGGATGCAAGTCATTGATGATGGTGCGCACGGAGCGGATGGTGGTGTCGATGGTGTCGAGCACGCGCTGCGCATGGTGGTGCAGGCGCGGGTGGGTGGTGGCCGTGCGCGCGTGCAACAGCGACACATCGATGCGCAGCACCATCAGATTCTGGCCCAGGTCGTCATGAATATCGAGCGCGATGCGGCGTCTTTCCTGTTCCTTGATGGTTTGCTGGTGGTCGGTCAGTTCGCGCAGCTGGGCCAGGGTGCGCTGCAGGTTTTCCTCGTTGCGCTTGCTGTCGGTGACGTCGACGGCCATGGCGATGATCATCTGCGGCCGGCCGTCGGCGTCAAACACGGGTTTCTTGTGCGTCTGCACGAGGCGATTTTCCTGCAACTGCGCGTTCCATACCAGTTCTTCGCGTATCACCACCTGACGGCTGGCAAACGCCTGCTGGTCGGCAGCGAGGAAGCCCGCGTTCTGTTCCTCGGGGAAGTGCTGCAAGTCGCGCCCTTCGGCGATGTCCTGCTGGCGCACGCCCCATTGCTGCTCGCAGGCCTGGTTCATCAGCACGATGCGCGAATCGGCATCTTTCAGGAATAGCGACAGGGGCATCATGGAAATGATGTCCTGCAGCCGCTCCTCGCTGCGCGCCAGGGCCGCTTCCGTTTGCGCGCGCATGGCGATTTCCGCGGATAGCTGGATATTGACGTCGAGCAACTGGGCCGTGCGCAGGGCCACGCGGCTTTCCAGTTCCGCATGGGCCAGGCTCAACGCGTGTTCGGCCCGCTTGTGTTCCGTGATGTCGCTGGCCATGACCAGCGCGCCCGTCAAGGCGCCGTGCTGGTCGTGCAGGCGGCGGCCGCTGAGCATGGCCCAGCGCTGCGTGCCGTCGCCATGCTGGTAATGCAGTTCGCCCATGCAGCTATCGCTCGCCGTCTGGCGTAGCGGACACAGACGCAGCAAGGTGGCCTCGTCGTGGAATTCGTCCATGGCGTGGTCCAGCAACTGTTCGGCGGGGATGCCCAGCATGTCGCACAGTCGCTGGTTGACGTACAGAATGCGGCCGTGCGCATCTGTTTGCCACATGCCGTCCTGCGCCGTTTCGCTCAGGTGCTGGTAGCGCATGAGGCTGGCATCCAGCTGGGAGCGCGTGCTGGCGAGGTGGGCGCGCAGCCTGTGCATCAGCCACATGGCCGTGCCGGCGGCGGCGGCCAGCAGCAGGGTCAGCCAGACATGCTCCCAGAAGTCGAGCGCCGGCCAGGCCGCGCCCGCCAGCCAGCCCAGCATGATCAGGATCAGGGCGGCGCATGCCGCACTCGGCGTTTCAATCGACCATTTGCTCATCCGCGTCCCTGGCGTCATGGTTGGCCGTTGCTGTGCGCATGGGGCCGGAGTAGGGGAAAGTACCCGACGCTAGTGTAATACCAATTGTTGTTTTATTGAGAATATTTTGCTAACGAGCAAGCAAAAGGGCCGGCCCTTGCGGTGCCGGCCCCTGCCTGGCAAAAGCAGCCTGACGCGATCAGCCCGTGTTGCGCAGGCCGGCCGCGACGCCGTTGATCGACAGCTGGATGCCGCGGTGGACCCTTTCGTCGATCTTGCTTTCCGTCGACAGGGCGCGGTTGCGCTTGATCAATTCCACTTGCAAGTGGTTCAGCGGGTCGAGATAGGCGAAGCGGTTCTGGATCGAGCGGGCCAGCAGCGGATTGCCCGCCAGGCGCTCGGTGTTGCCGGTGATCAGCTCCAGGCAGCGCAGGGTGTTGCCATGCTCATCCGTGATGCGCTTGTAGATGCGTTCGCGCAAGTCCTGGTCGGCCACCAGTTCCGCATAGCGCGAGGCAATTGCCAGGTCCGTCTTGGCCAGCACCATGTCCATGTTCGACAGCAGGGTGGCAAAGAAGGGCCATTCGGCGTACATGGCGCGCAGGGTGGCGATCTTTTCCTCTTTCGCGGCACCCGCAGCATCGTTGATCCACGCCTCGATGGCGCTGCCGAAGCCGAACCAGCCCGGCAGCAGCAAGCGGCACTGGCCCCAGGAAAAGCCCCAGGGAATGGCGCGCAAGTCTTCGATGCGCTGGTTGGCCTTGCGCGAGGCCGGGCGCGAGCCGAGGTTCAGCTCGGCGATTTCCGCAATCGGCGTGGCCGAGAAGAAATACTCCGTAAACCCCGGCGTTTCATACACGAGGTGTCGGTAGGCGTGGTAGGCCAGTTTCGACAGGTCCGCCATCACGGCTTCGAACTGCGCCAGCTGGCTCGCGTGCGCGGGATTGGCAGCCTGCGGTGCCAGGCTCGCTTCCAGGGTGGCGGCGACCAGCAATTCCAGATTGCGCCGGCCGATTTCCGCGTTGGAAAACTTTGAGGCGATGATTTCGCCCTGTTCCGTCAGGCGGATCTGGCCGTTGACGGTGCCCGGCGGCTGGGCCAGGATGGCTTCATAGCTGGGCCCGCCGCCACGGCCCACCGTGCCGCCGCGGCCATGGAACAGACGCAGCTTGACGCCTGCCTTCTGGAAGTCGGCGACCAGTGCCAGTTCCGCCTTGTACAGTTCCCAGTTCGAGGTGAGAAAACCGCCATCTTTGTTTGAATCGGAATAGCCGAGCATGACTTCCTGTAACTGCCCTTGCTTGGCGATCAATTGCTTGACCAACGGCAAGGCCATCACCTCGCTCATGATGCCGGCCGCGCGCTGCAGGTCGGGTATCGTCTCGAACAGGGGGATGACCATCAGCTCGCACGTGCTGTCGCCGCCGGCCCTGGCCTTCCAGTCGGTGCGCAGCAAGCCCGTTTCCTTTTGCAACAGCAACACTTCCAGCAAGTCGGACACGGTTTCCGTGTGCGAAATGATGTAGTTGCGGATGGCCCGCGCGCCGTAGCGCTGGCGGATGTCGCGCGCCGCGCGCAAGATCGCCAGCTCGGAATCCGTTTCCGTGGCGTAGGCGATGTAGGGCGAGTACAGCAGACGCGGCTGGGCCAGTTCGCTCAGCAGCAGCGCCTGCTTGTCTTCCTCGCTCAGGGATGGGTAGTCGGCGGCCACGCCGCTTTTCGCGAACAGGTCGGCCAGCACGCGCTCGTGCACATCGGAAGTCTGGCGCATGTCCAGCGATGCCAGGTGGAAACCGAAGATGTCTGCCGCACGGGCCAAGGTGGCCAGGCGGGGGCGCACGAGGGCTGCGCCATGGTGCGATTCGAGCGAGGCGACGATGGTGCGCAAGTCGGCGACAAACGCGGCCGCGTCGGGATACGCGGCGGCCGGCCCCACTTCCTTGCGCAGGATGTTGGTGGCGCCCAGGGCGCGAGCCGTGGCGGCCAGGCGCGCATAGATGCCGATCAGGGCGCGGCGGTACGGTTCGTCGCTGCGGTGCGGCGAGGCGTCCGGCGACTGGTCGGCCAGCGCCTGCAGTTCGGCGCTCACGCCCACCATCAGGGTCGAGACGGATAATTCCGCGCCCAGGGTGTGCACTTCGTCGAGGTAAAAGTCGAGTATGGTGGTGGCGTGGCGCGCCAGCGCATGCTGCATGGTGCCCGCATTCACGTTGGGGTTGCCGTCGCGGTCGCCGCCGATCCAGCTGCCCATCTGCACGTAAGCGGCGTTGATGGGTTCGATGGTGCCGTCGCCGTTCGGGTATTCGGCGGCGATATCTTCCTCGATATCGTCATACAGGCCCGGCAGTTCGCGCAAAAAGGTGATGCGGTAGTAGGACAGGGCGTTTTCGATCTCGTCGGCTACAGTCAGCTTCGAGTAGCGCAGCATGCGCGTCTGCCACAGGGTGGAGACGCGCGAGCGCAGCAGTTGCATATTGGCTTGCCGCTCTTTCGGCGTCTGCGGCAGGTCGCGCTCGGCCAGCAGGCGGGCGATGTCGTGCTCGGCGTCGAGGATGCTCTTGCGCTGCACTTCCGTCGGGTGGGCCGTCAGCACGGGGGCGATCAGGGCGTCCTGGAAGAAGGTGTCGACGGTTTTGCGCGGCACGCCGGCGGCGCGCAGTTTTTTCAGCGCGAAGCTGACGCTGCCCTTTTGCGCAGGCGAGCCGGCCAGCAGGTGGGCGCGGCGGCGGCGGATGTGGTGCTGGTCTTCCGCGATGTTGGCCAGGTGCGAAAAATAGGAAAAGGCGCGCACCACGGAAATCGTCTGTTCGCGGCTCAGTTCCTTGAGCATGGCGTCGAGTTCCAGCGCGGCGCCCGCGTCCGCTTCGCGGCGGAAGCGTACGGACGTCTGGCGTATGGTTTCCACCACATTGTAGACGGCGTCGCCTTCCTGTTCGCGCAGCACGTCGCCCAACAGGCGGCCCAGCAGGCGGATATCTTCTTTCAGTGGCGCGTCCTTGTCGGAGCCGGCCGCTGGAACTATTTCTGGTGCTACTGCGTCATTGAGCATAATAAAGAACCAAAGTAAGTGTAAAAGCAAGGGAATGTGGATCGCACCGGGCGTTTGGCCGCAGAGGGGAGGGGGCGCATGATAAAATTTATGGTCTTCAACATGGACGCTAGCCTGACTTGGCCTTCTAGGCTAAGGGATACCGATTATAGCGACGCCGGGCGCCACCCGATACAACTGATATCGGACGGGCGAAATGGCAACGATAATGACAACGACAGTCACAGCGAAAGAACTTGTTTTGAAAGCATCCGAATTGACCCCGAACGAATTGAAGCCGATGATTCCCGCCCGCCTGGTGATCGCCTCGCGCGAGAGCCGTCTTGCCATGTGGCAAGCTGAACATGTGCGCGCGCGCCTGGCCGCCCTGTATCCGCAGTGTAGCGTTGAAATTCTCGGCATGACCACACGCGGCGACCAGATTCTCGACCGCGCCCTGTCCAAGGTAGGCGGCAAGGGCCTGTTCGTCAAGGAACTGGAAGTGGCGATGGAGGATGGCCGTGCCGACCTGGCCGTGCATTGCCTCAAGGATTTACCGATGGACTTGCCGGAAGGGTACACCCTAGCCGCCATCATGGAGCGCGAAGATCCGCGCGACGCCTTTGTGTCGAACGACTATGCCAGCCTGGCCGAGTTGCCGCATGGCGCCGTCGTCGGCACCAGCAGCCTGCGCCGCCAGGCCCTGATCGCCGCGCACTATCCGCACCTGACGATTTTGCCCCTGCGCGGCAACCTCGATACGCGTTTGGGCAAGCTGGACCGTGGCGATTACGCCGCCATCATCCTGGCTGCCGCCGGCCTGAAACGCCTGGGCCTGGCGTCGCGCATCCGCGCGCTGTTGTCGCCGGAACTGAGCCTGCCAGCTGCCGGCCAGGGCACGCTGGCCATTGAAATCATGGGCCAGCGCGCCGATGGCATCGACCTGCAGCGCCTGCTGGCGCCCCTGAACGACGTCGAGGCCACGCAAGTGTCGCTGGCCGAGCGCAAGGTGTCGCGCATCTTTGGCGGCAGTTGCCAGATTCCATTGGCGGCCTACGCCACCATTGACGGCGACACCATGCGTTTGCGCGCCATGGTCGCCACGCCGGACGGCGCACGCATGGCCAGCGCCGACGTCAGTGGCCCGGCTGCTGCGCCGGAACTGCTGGGCGAACAGGTGGCCGAATTGCTGCGCGGCCAGGACGCCGCCGGCATCCTCGCCTCGTGCGCCGTCACCCCCGACAACCATGAAGGCCTGGCGCCGCATGCCTGACACCGTGGTGATCACGCGGCCCGCAGCGCAAGCGGGGCCGCTGGCCGCCAGAATCGCGGCGCTGGGCTTGCCCGTGACCTTGCTGCCGCTGCTGGAAATTCATGCGCTTGACGGCGAGGACGAATGCGCGCAGCTGCAAGCCGTGCTGGCGCGCCTGGCCGAGTACGACCTGGTGGCGTTTGTCTCGCCCAACGCCATCGATTGCGTCTTTGCGCACTTGCCGGCCTGGCCGCCTGGTGTGCCCTTGGCAGTGGTGGGCGAGGGCAGCCGTATGGCATTGGGGGCGCACGGCGTCACGGATGCCAATGCGACCATCACCAGCCCGCTCGATACGGCGCGCAGCGATTCCGAACATTTGTTACTGGCGCTGGACTTGCCGGCCCTGCGCGGCAAGCGCGTGCTGATCGTGCGCGGCGATGGCGGCCGCGATTACCTGGCCGACGGCTTGCGCGCAGCGGGCGCCGAAGTCGAGTTCGTCACGGCCTACCGCCGCAAGGTGCCGCTGCTGACGCCAGCCTTGCGGGCGACCCTGGAGAACCTGTTGCAGCATAATAATGACTGGGTCATCACCAGCTCGGAAGCGCTGCGCGGTTTGCTGGCGCTGCTCGAAGAATTGGATGGTAAAAAGACGGCTGTTGCGAAAATGCAACAGCAGCATCTGATCGTGCCGCACGCCCGCATTGCACAAACGGCGGCGGCCCTGGGTTTTGCCCGTGTCACCTTGACAGGATCAGGCGACGCAGGAGTGCTCGCCGCGTTACAATCACGACCATGAACGAAATGCCTACACTCTCCGAACCGAATGCAACGCCTGGCAGCGCCGTGAAGACGGCGCCGCAGGCGGCCGACCAACCCGCTGGCCGCGCGCCGACCCTGCTCGAACAGCTGCAAAAGCCCATGAGCATTGCCGTCATCGTGCTGGCCGTGCTGCTCGCTGCGCAAAGCTGGTCGACCAGCAAGCAGATCCGCAACCTGCGCGAAGAAGTGGCCAAGCGCCTGCAAAAG
This sequence comes from Janthinobacterium darwini, assembly GCF_051380905.1. Taxonomy (NCBI): domain Bacteria; kingdom Pseudomonadati; phylum Pseudomonadota; class Betaproteobacteria; order Burkholderiales; family Oxalobacteraceae; genus Janthinobacterium; species Janthinobacterium darwini. The sequence goes on along the minus strand of NZ_JBNYXX010000001.1, from coordinate 3,069,627 downwards.
GGCGATGTCAGCAATGCCGAAACGGGCGTGCTGGCGCGCAACGTGCAAGAAGGCACGAAAGAGCTGCAAATCAAGGTGGGCGCGCTGGAAAACCGCCAGAGCGAAACGCAAAGCCAGCAGCTGGCCCTGGAACAACTGTATAACGACTTGTCGAAGAACCGCGACGAGTGGGCGCTGACGGAAATCGAGCAAGTGCTGTCGACGGCCAGCCAGCAGCTGCAACTGGCCGGCAACGTGCCCGGTGCGCTGATCGCGCTGCAAAACGCCGACCGCAGCCTGTCGCGTTCCGACAAGCCGCAATTCATCACCATCCGCCGCGCCATCGGGCGCGACATGGAAAAACTCAAGGCCCTGCCCAGCGTCGATTCGACGGGCGTGGCCTTGCGCCTCGATGCCGTGATCGCCCAGGTCGACTCCCTGCCGATGCTGTCGGATGAAACGCCCGCTTTGCCGGCCGCGCCGGAAAAGCCAGGCAAGGCCGGGGCCAAGCCCGTGCGCGATGCCAGCGGGAAGCTGGTAGGGCCGCCCGCGCCGGAACCGCTGCTGCAAAAAGTGCGCGACGGCTGGAATACCTGGAGCGGCGACATGTGGGCCGACGTGCGCCAATTGATACGCATCCGCCGCGTCGATACGCCGGAAGCGCTGATGCTGTCGCCGACGCAATCGTATTTCTTGCGCGAAAACGTCAAGCTGCGCCTGCTCAATGCCCGCATGGCCTTGTTGTCGCGCAACGAAACAGCTTTCAGGAATGATCTGATCGCCGCGCAGGATGCGCTGGCCAAGTATTTCGATACCCGCGCCAAGAGCACGCAGACGGCGCAAGCCTTGCTGCGCCAGGTGCAGGGCAGCAACCTGGCCATCGAAATGCCAACCTTGTCCGACAGCCTGACGGCTGTGCGCAACTACAAAGCGAAGTCCTGAGCCCATGCGTCTATTTCTCTGGTTACTCGCCCTGATGGCCGCGGCGATCGGTATCGCCGTGACGGCCCGTTTCAATCCCGGCAACGTGGTGCTGTTCTATCCGCCTTACCGCATCGATTTGTCGCTGAACTTCTTCCTGTTGCTGCAGGTCGTGCTGTTCGTGCTGCTGTACCTGCTGGTGCGCGCCGTGCGCGCCACCGTGCGCATGCCGGCGCAAGTGGCAGCCTACCGCCAGCGCAAGCGTGAGCGCGATGGCAACAAGGGCTTGCGCGAAGCCTTGAAAGCCCTGTTCGAAGGGCGTTTCGGCCATGCGGAAAAAGCCGCCCTGCGCGCCGCAGAACTCGATGAGAACGCCGGCCTGGCCGCGCTGATCGGCGCGCGTGCCGCGCACCGCATGCGCCAGTCCGAGCGCCGCGACAGCTGGCTGGCCAGAGTCGAAGGCGATGCCAGCCTGAAGACGGCCCGTTTGATGACGGTGACGGAATTGCTGGTCGACGACCACCAGCCGGAAGCGGCCCTGGCGGCGGTACGCGAACTCAATGCCAGCGGCACGCGCCACATCCACGCGCTGCAATGGTCGCTCAAGGCCGAGCAGCAGGCGAAGAACTGGCCGGAAGTGCTGCGCCTCGTGCGTTCGCTCGACAAGCACCGCGCCCTGCATCCGGCCCTGTCGTCGCGCTTGCGCGAGCTGGCCTACGACCATCTGCTGTCCGACCCATCGCATGACGCCGAATCCCTGATGCGCGTGTGGTCCACCGTGCCAAGCGCGGATCGCGTCAAGCCGTATATTGCCTGCCGCGCCGCCACGGCCCTGAATGCGCGTGGCCTGCACGATGAAGCGCGCCTCGTGTGCGAAGAGTCGCTGGCCGCCGATTGGGACGAGCGCGTCGTGCGCGCCTACCGCGAAGCGGCGGCACCTGCCGGCACGCCGGCCCTGCTGCTGCAGATCGAGCATTGCGAACAATGGATGAAACAGCGTCCGCTGGATGCGGAACTGGCGCTGACCCTGGGCACCTTGTGCCTCAAGCAAAAACTGTGGGGCAAAGCCCAGCGTCACCTGGAGCAGGCTTTGTCGGACGCGAACGAGCCGCAAATGGTGCGCGACGCTCACCTGAAGCTGGCGCAAATGCACGATGCCTTGCAGCAAACGGAGCAGGCCGCGGCCCATTACCGGCAGTGCGCCTTGGCCACCATGCTGTAAGCTACTCGCAGACGTAAAAAAGCCGTTCAGTGCAGACTGAACGGCTTTTTTTACGTGCGCACTGCATGGCGCAGTGCGCTGCTACCTTACTTCTTCGGTACGGCGGTGCCTTCCGGCAAGGCATACGCGATCAGGGTGTCGCTCATCTTCGTACCCAGCGAACCGTGGCCACCGGCCATGACGACGACGAACTGGCGTCCCGACTTGTTCGAGACATAGCTCATCGGCGTAGCCTGGCCGCCGGCGGGCAAGCGGGCCTTCCAGATGACTTTACCGTTGCTGACATCGTAGCCGCGGATATAGTAGTCGAGCGTGCTGCTGAGGAAGGTCACGCCGCCACCCGTGGTGACCATGCCGCCCAGGCTGGGCACGCCCAGCGGCAGTGGAATCGGCACGGGACCGCTGTCGCGCGTGGTGCCGTTCTTGTGCATCCACACTTTTTTCATGGTGCGCAGGTCGACGGCGGCCACATAGCCCCAAGGCGGTGCCTGGCATGGGAAGCCCAGCGGCGACAAAAAGGCCTTGATTTCCACGGCGAACGGTACGCCCGTCTGTGGCTGCAAGCCCATTTCGCCGCCCGTGCCGCCCTTGGCCGTCGTTTCGGCGCGTGGCACGAGTTTTTCCAGGAAGCCCATGTAGTCAGGGTTGACGATCAACAACTGGCGCACGGGGTCGATGGCTGCGCCGCCCCATTCGAAGATGCCCAGCGGGCCCGGGGAGATGACGGCACCCTTGCCGGCTGTTTGCGGCGTGAACGGGCCTTCATAGCGGCGTTCCTTGAAGATGATGCGGCAAGCAAGCTGGTCGAACGGCGTCGTGCCCCACATGTCTGCTTCGCTGATGTTGCGCTCAGGTAAGAAGGTCAGGGCCGAGAAAGGCTGCGTGGGTGACAGGGTGTCGCCAGCGGCAGGATTGCTCGTTGGCACGGGTTTTTCCGGCGCCGGCACGACCAGGCTGCCATCGCGGCGGTCGATCACATAGATATCGCCCCGCTTTGTCGTGGCAACCACGGACGGGACCTTGCCTTTTGGCGTATCGATGTCGACCAGCGAAGGTTGTCCGCCGATATCCATGTCCCAGATATCGTGGTGCACGGTCTGGTACACCCAGCGTACTTTGCCCGTCGCCAGGTCCAGCGCGACGATGGCGCTGTTGAATTTCTCGCCATTCTTGTTGCGATTGCCGCCCCAGGTATCGGGGGTTTCATTACCCATCGGAATGTAGACCATGTCCAGCTTTTCATCGATGCTGGCCACGCCCCACGAGTTGGGCGAGTTGTTGGTGTAGTTCTTGCCTTCAGGGAAGGGCTTGGTATCTTCCGGCGTGGCGGGGTCCCAGTTCCACAGCAGCTTGCCCGTGACAGGGTCATAGCCGCGGATAACGCCCGACGGTTCTTCCGTCGAATGATTGTCCGTCACGCTGGCGGCGATCACGGCCACGTTTTGCGCTACGGCCGGCGGGGAAGTGGGCATCAGGAAACCGCGCTTGATCATGGCCATGTTTTTATACAGGTTGACGACGCCGTTGTTGCCAAAGCTCTTGCACGACTCGCCCGTATCGGCATTGACGGCGATCATGGTGCCATCCATGGTCGGCGCCAGGATGCGGCGCGGACATTCCATGCTGGCAGCTTCGGGGGCAGGATTGTTCCTGGCGCGGCCCGCATTGACGTCCCAGTAGGCGACGCCACGGCAGATCATGTGCTGGTAACTGGCCGCGTCGCGGTTGATCTTCGGGTCGTGGCGCCAGATTTCCTTGCCTGTGTCCGGATTCAGGGCGATGACGATATTGTGCGGCGTGCACAGGTACAGCATGTCATTGACCTTCAGCGGCGTGACTTCGTTGGCGATCTCGCCCGGGTCGTTCGGTCCCTTGAAGTCGCCCGTGTGATAGGTCCAGGCTTCTTTCAGTCCGGAAATATTGGCCGGCGTGATCTGCGCAGCCGGGGCATAGCGGTCGCCATAGCCGGAGCGGCCATACGCGGACCAGTCGTTGTGCTCGACGCCGGGCGCCAGGTCGCCAGTGGCGGTAGCCGCCATGTTGTCGGCTGGTACGTCGCCATGCAAGTCATGGTAGTCCTGGAACAGGGCGATGACGCCGGCGATGACGGTCAGGGCCACGGCGGCGCTGAGGGCCGTCTTTCCCACTTGCGGCTGTTTCGCTGCGGCGGGTGGCGCCAGGCGGCGGCTGACGAAGGGCAGCAGCAGCCAGACGGCGGCGGCAAACCAGATGTCGAGGCGCGGCAGCAATTGCCACCAGTCGAATTTCACTTCAATGACGGACCAGATGAGGGTGGCGATCAGCAGCAGCGCCATGAACGGTTGCGCACTGCGCTTGCCCTGGAACACCAGCACGCCGGCAACGAGCATGCCTATGCCTGCCAGCAAGTAGTACCAGGAGCCGCCGAGACTGGCCAGCCAGATGCCGCCGCCCAGCAGGGCGAGGCCAAACAGAATGAAAATAACACCGGTGACCTTTAATAAAGGACCGGGTCGGAAAGAGGGAATCATCATATTCCTTTTTGCAAGGATTTATCGGTGGCGCGTTGAGAACGCCATATTGAATTCAGGGAAGGCGTCGATTGCAGAATATACAAAGTTTGGAATCACCAGAATGTTATAGTTTATCAGAATTGATGATTGTCTTCTGGTTGCGCCATTTTTTGGCGGGGTCGCCATTTGAATCAATTGAAGGCTTCAAATAAGAACAAATATTATGCTCGATGGTGGGTTTGCCGGGCTGGAAGGTTCCCTGCCGGGCGATGATCGACGGGTCTTGACATGGCGGCGCAATAACAGGGATTTATTGGGTATAGATTAATCGGCAAAACCGTTGCCATAAGTGGCTGTAAAAATTGCAATTCCACATATAATAACCATATTATCGGCATGGTGATATTGAAGTGAAAATATGCAGATGCTTCCTGTATTAATTCAGGGTTCCCGTAGTATTACTTAAGTGTTTTCACTTATTATGTTCGGCGGCCGCTTTATTCTCTCGTTGGCCGGCTGCGGCGGACAGTAAAGCCGGGCGGGCGGCAGGCTGCGCGGGCGAGGGGGCCGTGCATGCCACTGTTGTTGGCGTGATGCGCAATACGCCGGCGGGCCGCTGCTGCATCGCACAAGCCGCCTGTACTTCGCTATAATTGCGCGGTTAAAACACAATCCGCTAATGAGGAACCCCATGAGTTTGAATAACGTCTCTTCCGGCCGCGACCTGCCGAACGATTTCAACGTCGTCATCGAAATCCCGATGAATGCCGATCCGATCAAGTACGAAGTTGACAAGGAAAGCGGCGCGATCTTCGTCGATCGCTTCATGGGTACCGCCATGCATTACCCGTGCAACTACGGCTATGTGCCGAACACCCTGTCGCCGGACGGCGACCCGGTTGACGTGCTGGTCATCACCCCATTCCCGCTGATCCCGGGCGTGGTCGTGCGCTGCCGTCCTATCGGCGTGCTGAAAATGACCGACGAGTCGGGCGAAGACGCGAAAGTACTGGCCGTGCCAGTCGACAAGGTCCTGTCGATCTACAGCCACTGGCAAAAGCCGGAAGACTTGAACGAACTGCGCCTGCGCCAGATCCAGCATTTCTTCGAGCACTACAAAGACCTGGAAAAAGGCAAATGGGTCAAGATCGACGGCTGGTATGGTCCAGACGTGGCCAAGGAAGAAATCCTGAACGGCGTCGCCGCCTTCAAGAAAGATGCTGAAAAAGCATAACAGCACCTGGTAAAAAAAACGCTCCCCGCCAGCGATGGCCGGGAGCGTTTTTTATTTTTCTAGCCGCGAAACGGGCTGTGGTCGTTCAATTCGTCGAGGTAGGCATCGATGCCGCCCCGTTCGCGCTCGAGGAAGCGCTGCACGGCGTCGGCGAAAGCCGGATGCGCCAGCCAGTGGGCGGACCAGGTCTTCTGCGGCAGGAAGCCCCGCGCCATCTTGTGCTCCCCCTGGGCGCCCCCTTCGAAGGTGGTGATGCCGTTAGCGATGCAAAATTCCAGCGGCTGGTAATACGCCGTCTCGAAATGCAAGCAGGGCACGTGCTCGAGCGCGCCCCAGTAGCGGCCATACAGGGTGTCAGTCGTGTGGATCACCAGCGAGGCGGCAATGGCCCGGCCTTCGCGCTCGGCGATCACCAGTAAAATGTTCTGCGGCATGCTGGCACCGATGCGCCGGAAGAAGTCCAACGACAAATACGGCGAGGAGCGGTGTTCCGCATAGGTATTGCTGTAGCAGCGATGGAACAGTGTCCAGTCGGCGTCAAGGGCGTCCACCCCGCGCACCTGGCGCATGGTCACACCCGCTTCCTGTACCTTGCGCCGCTCGGCGCGGATATTCTTGCGCTTCTTGTTTTCCAGAGTGGAGAGGAATTGCTCGAAATCCGTGTAGCCGGGATTGATCCAGTGAAATTGCACGCCACTACGCATCAGGTAGCCGGCTTGCGCCAGCAGGCGCGCCTCGTTTTCCGGCGGGAACAGGATGTGGCAGGACGAGACGGCGCTGGCTTGCTGCTGGGCCTGCAGGAAGGCCAGCAGGGCGGCGCGTGCCTGGCCATCGCGGGCCAGCAAGCGCGCGCCGCTGACGGGCGTGAAGGGTATCGCGGACAACAGTTTCGGGTAATATTCAAGGCCATGCTGCTGATACGCGTCGGCCCAGGCCCAGTCGAACACATATTCGCCATACGAGTGCATCTTCAGGTACAGGGGCAGGGCGGCAGCCAGGGTCTCGCCTTGCCACAACGCCAGGTAATTCGGCTGCCAGCCCGTCTCTGCGCTGGCGCAGCCGGACTCATGCAGCGCGTGCAGAAAGGCGTAGGAGAGGAAGGGAGTGGCGTCCGCCTGGCTGGCCAGCAGTTCAGTCCAGGCCGCTTCGCCAATTTCAGCCAGAGTGGAGACGATAGCCGTGCGATAATTCATTGTTGTAGTGTGCATTCTTCACTCTCGGGGCGCCACCATCGGCCTGCGCGCCCCTGTCTTGTTCTTGTTTAATAAAATTAATAAAACGAAATTTCCACCATCATGACAGTCAAAGTCGCAATTGCTCAAATGAATAGTACGGTCGGCGATCTGGCCGGCAACCGTGCCAAGATCTTCGACCTTTCCCGCCGCGCCTTTGAGGCGGGCGCCGATATCGTGCTCACGCCGGAACTGTCGCTGGTCGGCTATCCACCCGAGGACCTGTTGCTGCGCAATGCATTCTACGCAAAAACGCAGGAAGTGTTTGCGGGGCTGGCCTTGGAGCTGGCCCAGTTCAAGGATTTGCACGTGGTGGTGGGCTTGCCCCTGCAAGATGAGAAGGGCGTGCGCCACAATGCCGCCTCCGTGCTGCTGAACGGCGAAGTGCTGGGCACCTACCGCAAGCACGACTTGCCGAACACGACCGTTTTCGATGAAAAGCGTTACTTTACGTCGTCGGACCAGGCCTTTGTGTTTGGCGTGAAAGGCGTGCGTTTCGGCATCAATATCTGCGAAGACACGTGGTTCCAGCACGCGCCCATGCGCGCCCGCGCGGCCGGTGCGCAAGTGCTGCTGGTGCCGAACGGCTCGCCGTATCACATGAACAAGCAGCATCTGCGCTATGAAACCATGCGCAAGAACGTCAGCGCGCAAGGCATGGCCCTGGTCTACGCCAACCTGGTCGGTGGCCAGGATGAGCTGATTTTCGATGGCGACTCGTTTGTCATGGATGCGGCCGGCACGATTTGCGCCCAGCTGCGCCATTTCGAGGAAGATTTGCAGCTGGTCGAGTTCGACGGCGCCACGCCCGTGCCGCAGGCCCTGGCCGCCCCGTTGACGACCGAGGCGCAGGTGTACCAGGCGCTGGTGCTGGGCGTACGCGACTATATCGGCAAGAATGGCTTCCCTGGCGTGCTGATCGGCATGTCGGGCGGCGTCGATTCCGCCCTGACCCTGGCCATCGCCGTCGATGCGCTGGGCGCCGACAAGGTGCGCGCCGTGATGATGCCATCGCAGTTTACGGCCGATATCTCGTGGATCGATTCGCGCGACATGGTAAAACGCCTCAATGTGCGCTACGATGAAATTCCGATCAAGCAAACCTTCGATGCCTTCCGCGCCACCCTGGGAGGGGAATTCGCGGGACTGGCGGAAGACGCGACGGAAGAAAACATCCAGGCGCGCATCCGCGGCACCTTGCTGATGGCCCTGTCGAACAAGCATGGCAGCATCGTGCTGACGACGGGTAACAAGAGCGAGATGGCCGTCGGTTATTGCACCCTGTACGGCGACATGGCGGGCGGCTTTGCCGTCATCAAGGATATCGCCAAGACGCTGGTGTACCGCCTGTGTGCCTGGCGTAATAGCGTGTCGGACGTGATACCCGAGCGTATCCTGACGCGCGGACCGTCGGCCGAGCTGCGCGCCGACCAGCTGGACCAGGATTCCTTGCCGCCGTATGAGGTACTCGACGGCATCATGCAGCTGTACATGGAAGAAAACCGTCCGATCGCCGAGATTATCGAGGCTGGCTACCCGCCGGCCGATGTGGCCCGGGTCACGCGCCTGATCAAGATCAACGAATACAAGCGGCGCCAGTCGCCGGTGGGCATCCGCGTCACGCACCGTGGCTTCGGCCGCGACTGGCGCTATCCGATTACCTCCAAGTTCTACGAGTAAGCAGCCATCTGTCCACAATCCAACAATGTTAAGGAGTAGCCATGAAACAGATTACCGCCATCATCAAACCATTCAAGCTCGACGAAGTACGCGAGGCCCTGGCCGATGTGAACGTGACGGGCTTGACCGTGACGGAAGTGAAGGGCTTTGGCCGCCAGAAGGGGCATACCGAGCTGTACCGTGGCGCCGAGTACGTGGTCGACTTCTTGCCGAAAGTTAAAGTCGAAGTGGTGGTGGACGACAGCGTATCCGAACTGGTGGTCGACGCCATCATCAAGGCTGCTCGCACGGGCAAGATCGGCGATGGCAAGATCTTCGTGCGCGACGTGGAGCAAGTGATCCGCATCCGCACAGGTGAAACGGGTCCGGACGCCGTCTAAGTTTTTGCTGGTGGCTGCGCCAGCGATGTTGTCGGATTACGGCTCTTCGAGCCTCATCCGACCTACGTATAGCAATGTGTGTCATGCCGTAGGTCGGGTTAGCGCGCCAGCGCGTTAGCCGACGCTGCTGAGCCGCCAAAGCTGCCGGATTGCGCAGCAGCGCGCTTCACCGCCCCAGCCGCATGTCGAATTTCCAGCATATCAGGCGCAAGATTGTGATGCCGCTGGCGCTGGTCCACAGCGCGAAGTCGTGCTCGGCGCCGAAGTGCATCTGCAGCAGGTAGGCCCAGCAGCCGAAAAACGCGCAAATGGCGTACGGTTTGCCGTCGCGAAATACCATCGGTACTTCATTGCAGACGATGTCGCGCATCACGCCGCCAAAAATTCCCGTAATTACCCCCATCATTGAGGCGATGAAGATCGGCATGCCGGCGCGCATGGCTTCGGCCACGCCCGCGATGGCGAACATGCCCAGGCCGATGGCGTCGGCAATGACGATCAGGCGTTCCGAGACGATCTGGCGCAAATGCTGGATCAATGGCGCGGCCGTCAGGGCCAGCACGAAGATGAGAATGGCGTATTCCTGGTGCGAGACCCAGAACAAGGGCCGCTTGTCGAGCAGGATATCGCGCAAGGTGCCGCCGCCAAACGCCGTAATGAATGCCACGACGAACACGCCGACCAGGTCCATGCGCTTGCGGCGCGCTTCGATGAAGCCGGAAAACGCGCCCACCAGGATGGCGATGACCTCAATGATCTTGATCAGCGAGCCAGGCGGCAATTGGGGTGGCATCATGGGTGGAGCGCTTGAGCAGGAAATAATTGTCACAGGTTAACATGACACGGCCCCGAATGGTGACAAACGGGGCCGTGTGCATGGGACTTAATTGGGCTAACTTGTTACTGAATTGTGTTTTCTTGCTGGCAAGCTCAGCGAATGGGCTGAAGAGCGGAAGAAAGCAATACCACCAGCGCGCCATCGCCCCCTTCGGAGCGGCGTGCCTGGCAAAAGGCGATGACTTCATCCTTTTGCACGAGCCAGCTGTGCACCATCGATTTCAAGACCGGTTCCTGGCCTTTCGAGCCAAAACCCTTGCCGTGGATCACGCGCACGCAGCGCAGCTTGCGCCGCGTGGCCTGGTTCAAAAAGGCACCGATGCCGTCGCGCGCCTCGTCGCGGCGCAAGCCATGCAAGTCCAGCTCATCCTGGATGGGCCAGTGGCCCTTGCGCATCTTCTTCACCACGTCCGGTCCCACGCCGGGGCGGGCGTAATTCAGGGCCGGATCGTTTTCCAGGTAATGGTCGACCTCGAACAAGTCCGACAGCGACTCGCGCAGCACGGCCGCATGATCCTCTTCGGGCGTCAGCTTGCGTGCTGGCTGCTGGGCCGCCATGGCGCCCGCCTTGGGCAGGCTGGGCACGTAGCGATCCGACTCGGGCAGGCGCTTGACGCCGCCGATGCTCGCCTTGAACAGATTGCTTTCCACGGCCTGCACCTTGACCTGCTGGGCGCGTTCAGCCGCAGCTTGCGCGCGCGCGTCTGCCTGCTCCTTGAGCTGCTTGCTGACCGCTTTCAGGTCGGCAAAGTCTTTCATCGACGCCATGCGACGCTTACTCCTGGCCTTCCAGGTAGCGCTGGGCATCCAGTGCTGCCATGCAACCCGTGCCGGCGCTGGTGATGGCCTGGCGGTAAATATGGTCTTGCACGTCGCCTGCGGCAAACACGCCCGGCGCGCTGGTGGCGGTGGCCATGCCTTCCAGGCCCGTCTTGGTCTTGATGTAGCCGTTGTGCATCTCCAGCTGGCCTTCGAAGATGCCCGTGTTCGGCTTGTGGCCGATGGCGATGAATACGCCGTGCACGCTCAACGCTTCGACCGTGCCATCGATGGTCGATTTGATGTTCAGGCCCGTTACGCCGCCTTCGTTGCCCGTCACTTCGTCCAGAGTGTGGTTATATTTCAACACAATCTTGCCTTCGGCAACCTTGGCGTTCAGGCGGTCGATCAAAATCGCTTCCGCGCGGAACTTGTCACGGCGGTGGATCAGGGTGACTTTATTGGCGATATTCGACAGGTACAGCGCTTCTTCGACGGCCGTGTTGCCGCCGCCGACGACAGCCACTTCCTGGTTGCGGTAGAAGAAACCATCGCAGGTGGCGCAGGCGGACACGCCCTTGCCCATGAATTGCGCTTCCGATGGCAGGCCCAGGTATTGCGCGGACGCGCCCGTGGCGATGATCAGTGTGTCGCACGTGTATTCGTGGCTGTCGCCCTTCAGGCGGATCGGCTTTTCGTTGAGGAAGGTGGTGTGGATGTGGTCAAACACGATTTCCGTATTGAAACGCTCGGCATGCTGCAGCAAGCGCTGCATCAGGTCCGGGCCTTGCACGCCCATCGGGTCGCCTGGCCAGTTTTCCACGTCCGTGGTGGTCATCAACTGGCCGCCCTGTTCCACACCGGTGACCAGCATTGGGTTCAGGTTGGCGCGGGCGGCGTAGACGGCAGCGCTGTAGCCGGCTGGGCCGGAGCCGAGGATCAAAACGCGGGCGTGTTTGGTAGTGGTCATGGGAAGCTTCTCTATGAGTGGGGTCTATCCGAATTGGGGGCATACGCGCGAAGAACAAGGGCGTATTGCGCTTGCGCAAGCAATCCACGATTATAGACCAAGCCGCCTGTAGCGACGAATCGTGGGGCCGTCCGGGGCATATATGGCTTAGAATACTTCCTTATTATGGGAAATTCCCTTTCAGAAACATTTATCACCTTGCAGCGCTTCCCAGAATGACTAAACCAGCCCAGGCCAATCAAAATAGCTACACCCGTAAACCGGTCGAACGCCGGCCTCTGCCGAACCGGCTGGTACGGCTGCTGTCCGAGGCGCGCTGGTTCGCGCTGGCCGCGTTTGCCCTGTACTTTGTGCTGATACTGGCCAGCTTCCACAAGCTTGACCCGGGCTGGTCGCATGCGACCTCCGTCGACAAGGTGGCCAACCTGGGCGGCAAGCTGGGTGCGACCTTCTCCGATCTGTTGCTGTATATCTTCGGCTTTTCCGCCTGGTGGTGGTGCGTGTGGCTGCTGCGCACGGTGTGGAATGGCTATCGCCGCCTGAGCAAGCGCTTCCTGCTGGAAGAGGAAGAGGTGGAGCGCGAGCACCATGTCGAGATGCTGATCCGCATCGTCGGCTTCTCCATCATGCTGATCGGCAGCATGGGCCTGGAATACCTGCGCATGGCGAAGAGCCTGCACGTGCAGCTGCCGCGCGAGCCGGGCGGCGTGCTGGGCCAGCTGGTGGGCCACTCGGCCCACGTGGCGTTTGGTTTCACGGGCGCCACCTTGTTGTTGCTGCTGCTGTTTGGCCTGGGGTTCAGCCTGTTCTTCCATGTGTCCTGGTTGCAAGTAGCCGAGCGCATCGGCGGCACCATCGAAGACGCCTTCAACTGGTTCGTGCTGCGCTACCAGGACCGCGAAGACCGCCGCCAGGGCGAAGTGGCTGCCGTGCGCCGCGACGAAGTGGTGGTCATCGAGCGGGCCAAGCACGTGGAAAAGCACGTGGCCGCGCCGCCCGTGAAGATCGAGCCGCAAGTCGTTACCGTGGTGAAATCGGAGCGCGTGGAAAAAGAGCGCCAGGCGCATCTGTTTGAAACCCCCGGCGATGGCAAGCTGCCGCCGCTGTCCCTGCTTGACGAGGCGCCGCCCGTGGTGGAAACGGTGTCCGTGGAAACGCTGGAATTTACGAGCCGCCTGATTGAAAAGAAATTGTCGGACTTTGGCGTGGACGCCAAGGTAGTGGCCGCTTACCCCGGCCCCGTGGTGACGCGCTATGAAATCGAGCCGGCCACTGGCGTGAAGGGTAGCCAGATCGTGGGCCTGGCGCGCGACCTCGCCCGTTCGCTGTCGCTGACCTCGATCCGCGTTGTGGAAACCATTCCCGGCAAGAATTACATGGCGTTGGAATTGCCGAACAGCAAGCGCCAGATCGTGCGCCTGACGGAAATCCTCGGCTCCAAGGTCTACAACGATGGCGTGTCCAGCCTGACGATTGCGCTGGGCAAGGATATCGCCGGCAAGCCCGTCGTGGCGGACCTGGCCAAGATGCCCCACTTGCTGGTGGCCGGCACGACCGGTTCCGGTAAATCCGTGGGCATCAATGCGACGATCCTGTCGCTGCTGTATAAATCCGACCCGCTCGACGTGCGCCTGATCCTGATCGATCCGAAGATGCTGGAAATGTCCGTCTACGAAGGCATCCCGCATTTGCTGGCGCCCGTGGTCACCGACATGCGCCAGGCCGGCCACGCGCTGAACTGGGCCGTGAACGAGATGGAACGCCGCTACAAGCTGATGAGCAAGATGGGCGTGCGTAACCTGGCCGGCTACAACGCGAAGATTGCCGATGCGAAAAAGCGCGAAGAACATATCCCCAATCCGTTCAGCCTGACGCCGGATTCGCCGGAACCGCTGGATAAACTGCCAACCATCGTCATCATCATCGACGAGCTGGCCGATTTGATGATGGTGGTGGGCAAAAAAGTCGAGGAATTGATCGCGCGTATCGCGCAAAAGGCGCGTGCCGCCGGCTTGCACTTGATTCTGGCCACGCAGCGCCCATCTGTAGACGTGATCACGGGCTTGATCAAGGCCAACATTCCTACGCGTATCGCCTTCCAGGTATCGTCGAAGATCGACTCGCGCACCATTCTCGACCAGATGGGCGCGGAAACCCTGCTGGGCATGGGCGACATGCTGTACATGCCGCCCGGCACCGGTTTGCCGATGCGCGTGCACGGTGCGTTTGTGTCTGATGAAGAAGTGCACAGGGTCGTCAGCCATTTGAAGCTGCAGGGCGAACCGAATTACATCGAGGGCATCCTCGAAGGCGGCACCCTGGAAGGCGATGGCGCCGAAGGCGGCGCGCCGGGCGAGGGCGGCGGCGAGGCCGATGCCCTGTACGACCAAGCGGTGGCGGTGGTGCTGAAAAACCGCCGCGCGTCGATTTCGCTGGTGCAGCGTCATTTGCGCATCGGCTACAACCGCGCCGCCCGTCTGCTCGAGCAGATGGAGCAGAGCGGGGTAGTATCAACCATGCAATCCAATGGCAACCGGGAAATCCTGGTGCCGGCGGCAAGTAGCGAACAAGGGTAAATAGAATGAAAAGCAATACTTTCGCAACAAAAATGATGATAGGTGCGGCCAGCGTTGCCTGCAGCCTGCTGTTCGCGGCCAGCGCCTCGGCCAGCGCGCTGGAACAATTCAAAAGCTTTGCCGCCGGCACCAAGTCGGCCAAGGGCGAGTTCGTGCAGCGCCAGGTCAAGAAGGCGGACGCCAGCGGCAAGGCGAAAGTGTCGACGCCGGCCAGCGGCACGTTCGAGTTTGCCCGTCCAGGCAAGTTCATCTGGACCTATCTGAAACCGTACGAGCAGCTGCTGCAAGCCGATGGCGACAAGTTGTATATCTACGACAAGGACTTGAGCCAGGTGACGGTCAAGAAACTGGGCGACGCGCTCGGTTCCTCGCCAGCCGCCATCCTGTTTGGCAGCAACGACCTGGAAAAGAATTTCACCCTGGCCGAAGCGGGTACGCGCGATGGCCTGGAATGGCTGAAAGCGACGCCGAAGGCCAAGGATACGACGTTTGATGAAATCACCATCGGCCTGCGCAATGGCGTGCCGGAAGCGATGGAATTGCGTGACTCGTTCGGCCAGACCTCGGTGCTGGCGTTCAAGAATTTCCAGAAGAATCCCGCGCTGGCCCCGAACCATTTCAAATTCGTGATGCCAAAAGGCGCAGACGTCATTAATAACTGATTGTTGACGTCTTGCTGTTGACCGGCCTCGCAGCGATGCGGGGCCTTTGCATTCTTACCCGGTAAATATTATGGCGGATCTTTTTTCCACCGCACCGCGCCAGCCGCTGGCCGAAGCCTTGCGGCCTGCGACCCTCAACGAAGTCATCGGCCAGACGCATCTGCTGGGGGTGGGCAAGCCGCTGCGCCTGGCCTTCGAGGCGGGCAAGGCCCATTCGATGATTTTATGGGGGCCGCCCGGCGTGGGCAAGACCACCCTGGCGCGCCTGATGGCGAACGCCTTCGACAGCGAATTCATCGCCTTGTCGGCCGTGTTTGCGGGCGTGAAAGATATCCGCGCGGCGATGGATCAGGCCCGCCACAGCCTGGACCAGTTCGGCAAGCACACCTTGTTGTTCGTCGACGAAATCCACAGGTTTAATAAATCGCAACAGGATGCCTTGCTGCCCTTTGTCGAATCGGGCCTGGTGACGTTTATTGGCGCGACGACGGAAAACCCCAGTTTTGAGGTGAATTCAGCGCTGCTGTCGCGCGCGCAAGTGTATGTGTTGAAATCGCTCAACGAAGACGAGATGAAGCTGCTGCTGGCCAAGGCGCAGTCGACGGCGCTGACGCACTTGAGCTTCGACGAGGCCGCCGCCGACACCCTGATCGGCTACGCCGATGGCGATGCGCGCCGCTTCCTGAACTTGCTGGAACAGGCCGAGACGGCCGCCAGCTCGACGGGTACGACGAAAATCGACGCGGCCTTTGTCGACAATGCGCTGACCCTCAATTCTCGCCGCTTCGACAAGGGCGGCGACAATTTCTATGATCAGATTTCCGCCCTGCACAAGTCCGTGCGGGGTTCGAACCCGGATGCGGCCCTGTACTGGTTTTGTCGCATGATCGATGGCGGCGCCGATCCGCGCTATTTGTCGCGGCGCATCGTGCGCATGGCCTGGGAAGATATCGGCCTGGCCGACCCTCGCGCCTTGACCATGGTCAATGACGCGGCGGAAACGTATGAACGCCTGGGTTCGCCTGAAGGCGAACTGGCGCTGGGCCAGGCCGTGATTTACCTGGCGATTGCCGCGAAAAGCAATGCCGGCTACAACGCTTTCAACACGGCCATGGCGTTTGTGAAGAAGGACAAGTCGAAGGAAGTGCCCGTGCATCTGCGCAATGCACCGACGAAACTGATGAAGGAACTGGGCTACGGCCACGCTTACCGCTACGCGCACGACGAGCCCGATGCCTATGCTGCCGGCGAAACCTACTTCCCGGACGGCATGGCCGAACCGGGTTGGTACCAGCCCGTGCCGCGCGGCCTTGAAAGTAAAATAGCCGACAAGCTGGCCTGGCTGCGCGAGCTGGACAGGAAAGCCGGCAAGGGCTGAGGCTACAAACCCAGCAATGTAAAACCGTCATCCTGCGGCGCGTAGCCCACCAGCTGGCGCGTCGCCGCGATCGACAACCGTTTATAGCGGTTGTCCGACACGCCATGCACGACGTGGTAGCCGGCCGGCACGTCGGCGGCGATGCAGCGGGCCAGCAATTGCACCACGTCGCGCTCGCTGATGAAGGCGGCAATGTCGCGCGCGCTGTGCTGTTGACCTGGCGCAAAGTGGGCCACGTTGGCGATGCGCACGGCTATCGTCGTCATGCCATGCTGTTGCGCGAACGCGCAAGCCACGCCTTCGCCGAAGGCCTTGCTGGCGCCATACATATTGGCTGGCCGCGCCGGCATGCTTTCCTGCACCTGCATATCCAGCGGATAGCCTTCCACGGCTTGCGCGCTGCTGGCAAACACCACTCTTCTCACTCCCTGCGCCTCTGCCGCGCGGAAGATGTTGTGCGTGCCGATGATGTTCGGCTGCAGCAATTGCGCATCGAAGTCGGCGCTGGCGTGCGGCACGCCGGCCAGGTGCAGCACCACGTCGACGTCCGCGCAGGCGGCCAGGCAGGCGGCGTAGTCGGCCACATCGAGCCGGGTGGAGGGGCAGGGCGCTTCAACCAATCCCTCAGTGTGCAGGTCGGCCAGGCGCAGGGAGAAGTCCCCGTGCCGGCGCTTCCAGAAAGCGGTGCCGATGATGCCGGCCGCGCCCGTGACGAGGACGCGTAATGGGGTGGCTGCTAGAGTCATGTATTCCTTGTATTCAGTGGGTGAGGAAGTGCCAGGTTCAGCCAGCGCAGCAGGGCGGGACGGGGTGCGGCTGTCCCATGCACGCGGATGTGGCCGCTACCCACGGCTTCGACCAGCACCAGGCCGTCATTCGGTATCGTGTAGCGTTCGCCGCTGCGCAGCACGCAATCCTCGAACTGGGCATAGGCCGTAATCCAGGCCGTGCCGGACAGGCATTCGATGACCTTGGTGCGCGCTTTTTCCAGGCGTAAAGGTCGTTCGCTGCGTAATTCGTGGTCGGTATGCATGGCATCGCTCCTGTTGTGCTGACAGGAACAGCTTAGGCGCTTGCCTTGAACCATGACAGATGCAGGAAAACGAAATTGTAATGATCACAGTGACCTTTGCCGTACACTGTGCTTGTCAAAAAATTGGGCAACTGTATCTGTGCGGGCCGCGCGCGGCAGCCGCATACTGAAGGGATGAACATGAGCGCGCATTTGAATCTGTACGAGCACCTGGCCAACGAGCTGGGCGCCCTGATCGACTCGCGCGTGTTCGCGCCCGGCGACCGGCTGCCGTCGATCCGCCACCTGGCGCAGCAAAAGCGCATCTCCGTGAGCACGGTGATGCAAGCCTTGCGCCTGATGGAAGACCGGGGGCAAGTCGATGCGCGGCCCCAGTCCGGCTATTTCGTGCGCCACCGCGCGCCGCGCCGGCCCTGCAGCGCGGAAGCCCAGCACTTGAAGGAACCGGCCTTTGTCGGCATCAACAATCTCTTGATGCGCGTGCTGAAGGACAACGAAACGGCGAATATCGTGCAGCTGGGCACGGCCTGGCCGCCCGACGAAATCCTGCCCGTCAAGCGCATGCAGCGCACCATCAGCGCGGTTGCTCGGCGCGAACCCGCTTTATTGAGCAAGGTCAGTTGCTACGACGTCAGCGAAGGCAATTTCTTGCGCCAGGTCACGCGCCGGGCGCTGGACTGGGGCAAGCTGGACCCGCACGAGATCGTCGTGACGAATTCCTGCACGGAAGCGATCAGCCTGTGCCTGCGCGCCGTGGCCAAACCGGGCGACACCATCGCCATCGAGTCTGCCACGTATTTCGTGCTGCTGCAGATGATAGAAAGCCTGGGCATGAAGGCGCTGGAAATTCCCACCGACCCGAAGACGGGACCGTCGCTCGACGCGCTGGAGCTGGCCTTGCGCGCCGGCCTCGTGCAAGCCTGCCTGTTCGTGCCGAATGCGAATAACCCCCTCGGTTGCGTCATGCCGGAAGCAAACAAGAAGCGCCTGGCCAGTCTGCTGTCGGAGTTCAATATTCCGCTGGTGGAAGACGATGTGTATGGCGACCTGTGCTTTGCGCCGCAGCGTCCGTGGCCCGTGAAAGCCTATGATACGAGCGGCAACGTCTTATTGTGCTCCTCGTTTTCCAAGGCCATCACGCCCGCCTCGCGCGTGGGCTACGTGCTGGCAGGGCGCTTCGCGCAGGAAGTGGCCCTGCTGAAAACCGTGTCGAGCGGCGCCACCAGCCATTTCTTCCAGGCCGTGCTGGCCGATTTCTTGGAGGGCAGCAGCTACGACCAGCAGCTGCGCAAGATGCGGCGCACCCTGGTGCAGCGCATCGCCTGTATGTCCGACGCCGTGGCGGCCCACTTTCCGGCGGACTGCATGCTGTCCGAGCCGCAGGGCGGTTTCGTGCTGTGGGTGCAGATGCCGCCGCAAGTCGATGCGCTGGCCCTGCATGGCCAGGCCATCGCTGACGGCGTGGCGTATATGCCGGGCCAGCTGTTCTCGGCTTCGGGCAAGTTCAGCAATTACCTGCGCCTTAATTGCGGCAATGCCTGGACGCCGCGCATCGAGCAGGCGATCAGCCGTTTGGGGCGCCTCGTCAAGGATTCCTTGTAACTATTCTTTGCGCTTCAGTCCCCGTTTTTCACCGTTCGCTCCCTGTTTTTCGCTGCTGGTCGCAAGCCGGTGGCGTTGTTTGTCGCCGTTGGCTAAAGTACCACCATACCAGCAGCAGTCAACGACGCAAACCAACCAGGAGTCACATCATGCACGCACTGAAAAACATGGAAATCACCTTTGTCGCCGCCGCCATCATCGCCATCGGCGCCAGCTTCGCCACCGCCGGTGCGAATACCGTGGAAGTGAGCGCCAATAACACCGTGATCGCCCAGGCTGCCGACAGCACGATACCCGTCGTCACCGTCAGCGCCCGCCGCCTCACCGCTGCCGAAAAAGCCGCCTTTATTTGAGCCGCAACCTGAGCACCAGCCGTAAAGCGGGCGCGAGTGCCCAGCCTTGCCGCCATGACGATGGTTGGCCATGTGCAAAACTCATAAAGAACTGATCGGGTCTTGGTACAATGAGTGCTTTCGATACATCGGCACCGCCATCCACCCATGATAGATATCCAACTTCTCCGTAAAGACATCGCCACCGTCGCAGAACGCCTGGCGACGCGCAAATTCCAGCTCGACGTGGCAGGTTTCAATGCCCTCGAAGCCGAACGCAAGGCGATCCAGACGCGTACCGAAGAGCTGCAGGGCAAGCGCAACGCGCTGTCCAAGCAAATCGGCATGTTGAAAGGCAAGGGGGAAGACACCTCGGCCGTGATGGCGCAAGTGGCCGGCCTGGGCGATGAGCTGAAAGCCGATGAAGCGGCCCTGACCCTGGTGCAAGCCAAGCTGAGCGATTTCATCATGGCCGTGCCGAATTTGCCGCACGAGTCGTCGCCCGTGGGTACGGACGAGTCGGGCAACGTGGAAGTGCGCAAGGTCGGCACGCCACGCGCCTTCGATTTTGAAGTCAAGGATCACGTCGACGTGGGTGCCCCACTGGGTCTGGATTTCGAAGTGGCGACCAAGCTGACCGGTTCGCGTTTCTCCGTCATGAAGGGCGGCATCGCCCGTTTGCACCGCGCGCTGGCGCAATTCATGCTCAACACGCACGTGGACGAGCATGGCTACACGGAATGCTATACCCCGTACATGGTCAACGCCGATTCGCTGCGCGGCACGGGCCAGTTGCCGAAATTCGAAGCCGATCTGTTCTCGGTGAAAAAGGGCGGCGCGGAAGGCGAGGGCGAGACCTTCTACCTGATCCCCACGTCGGAAGTGTCGTTGACCAATATCGCGCGCGATGAAATCCTGGCGCTCGATCAATTGCCCCTGAAAATGACGGCCCACACGCCATGCTTCCGTTCGGAAGCGGGCAGCTATGGCCGCGACACGCGCGGCATGATCCGCCAGCATCAGTTCGACAAGGTGGAAATGGTGCAAGTGGTGCACCCGGACACGTCGTACCAGGTGCTCGATGAAATGGTCGGCCATGCGGAAGCGATTTTGCAACGCCTGGGCCTGCCATACCGCGTGATGTCGCTATGCACGGGCGACATGGGCTTTGGCGCCACCAAGACCTTCGACCTGGAAGTGTGGCTGCCGGCGCAAAACACCTACCGCGAGATTTCGTCCCTGTCGAACTGCGAAGCCTTCCAGGCCCGCCGCATGCAGGCGCGTTTCCGCAACGCTGCCGGCAAGCCGGAACTGGCGCACACCCTGAACGGCTCCGGCCTGGCAGTGGGCCGCACCCTGGTCGCCGTGCTGGAAAATTACCAGCAGGCGGACGGCAGTGTCGAGATCCCAGCAGTGCTGCGCCCGTACATGGGCGGCCTGACGCATCTGAAGGCGTAAAAGGTTTGCGCAGACTGTGCAATGGAAGGCTGAAAATAGTCCTTCCATTTTTTCAAGCGGCTGCTATAATCTTGCCTTCCCGCAGCAATGCGGGAAAAGACCGCAGTAAATGGAGAGGTGGCAGAGTGGTCGAATGTACTTGACTCGAAATCAAGCGTACGTTAAATCGTACCGTGGGTTCGAATCCCACCCTCTCCGCCAGAACAAATAAAAAGAGCTCCCGCAAGGGAGCTTTTTTTATTTGTGCCGGCGAAGAGGAGTACGCCCCCTGCGGGGCGTACGCGTGGGATTCGAAGCTCCGCGCATATTTGCGCGGAGCTCTCCGAATCGTCCAATTGATTTTTGCCTTGGCGTACGCGGGCGCGGAGCTCACCGATTCGCGCATATGGGTTTTGGTTTTAATTACCAGCCCTCAGTTGCAATTCACCAATAAAACCCCTACCCAAGCCAACAATGCCCATGCTAAAATAGCGCCTCGTTCAAACCGGCACGCCAGTTTGAATGAATAGACCGCAGTAAACGGAGAGGTGGCAGAGTGGTCGAATGTACTTGACTCGAAATCAAGCGTACGTTAAATCGTACCGTGGGTTCGAATCCCACCCTCTCCGCCAGAATACATAAGAGAAGCTCCCGCAAGGGAGCTTTTTTTATGCCCGCCACAGATGCCAACCGACCTGCGAGGTATCAATGCAGGTAGAAAAACCGCCCAAAGCGCGCAGCGCAAGGCGTTTTTTCCTCCATTCAAGCGCTAATGGCCAGCGCCCCGCCACCTTGATCTATCCCAGCCATGGTAATCTACCCGATCACCATCCTGCCCCCATACCAAAGCAAAGCAATGAGCCGATTCTGGAGCAACATCGTCAGCGAGCTGACCCCCTACATCCCCGGTGAGCAACCCAAACTGCCCGACCTGGTCAAACTCAACACCAACGAAAACCCCTATGGTCCGTCGCCGCAGGTGCTGGCCGCGCTGCGCGAAGCAGCCAACGACAGCCTGCGCCTGTACCCGGACCCGTCCGCCAGCGAATTGAAGCAAACCCTGGCCGCCTACCACGGCTTGACCAGCGCGCAAGTGTTCGTCGGCAATGGCTCCGACGAAGTGCTGGCGCTGGCCTTCATGGCCTTGCTCAAACACGATGCGCCGTTGTTGTTCCCCGACATCAGCTATAGCTTCTATCCCGTGTACTGCAAGCTGTACGGCATCGATTACCGCACCGTGCCCCTCGACGACGCCATGCGCATACGCCCGGAAGACTATCAGGGCCCATGCGGCGCCATCATCTTCCCCAATCCCAACGCGCCCACGGGCGTGGACTTGCCTTTGGCCGGCGTGGAAACCTTGCTGCGCGAGCATCCCGATGCCGTGGTGGTGGTCGATGAAGCGTATGTGGATTTCGGCGGCGAGAGCGCCGTGGCTTTGGTCGACCGTTATCCGAACTTGCTGGTGGTGCAGACGTTCTCGAAATCGCGCTCGCTGGCCGGCTTGCGCGTGGGCTGTGCCTTCGGGCATGCGGACCTGATCGAGGCGCTGGAACGGGTCAAGAACAGTTTCAACTCGTATCCGCTGGACCGGCTGGCGCTGGCCGGCGCCGTCGCTTCGCTGCACGACGAAGCGTATTTCCAGCAGACGCGCCAGGCCGTCATCGCCAGCCGCGAACAGCTGACGGCGGACTTGGCGGCGCTGGGCTTCGAGGTGCTGCCTTCGGTGGCCAATTTTGTCTTTGCCCGCCACCCGCAGCATGACGCGGCGCAGCTGGCGGCCGGCTTGCGCGCCCGCTCCGTCATCGTGCGCCATTTCAATGCACCGCGCATCAGCCAGTATTTGCGCATCAGCATCGGTAACCCGGCCGAGTGTGCAGCCTTGATGATCGCATTGCGCGAAGTGCTTTGATCTTGTGCAAGGTAATGCAACAATAATCGGATTCATTCATCGACAGGACGGACAATATGGCAAAAGTGGCATTCATCGGTTTGGGCGTCATGGGTTTCCCCATGGCAGGTCACCTGGCGGCGGGCGGACATGACGTCACCGTGTACAACCGCAACCCGGCCCGCGCGGCCGCCTGGCTGGAGCAGCACAAGGGCAGCAGCGCCGCCACGCCGGCCGCGGCCGCTGCGGGCGCCGAGTTTGTCTTCACCTGCATCGGCAACGATAACGATCTGTATCAAGTCATCCTGGAAGAGGGCGGCCTGCTGTCCGCCATGGCGCCGGGCAGCATACTGATCGACCACACGACGGCTTCGGCCGAAGCGGCGCGCACCATCCACGCGGCGGCGAAAGAGAAGGGCGTGTTCTTCCTTGACGCGCCCGTGTCCGGCGGCCAGGCGGGCGCGGAAAACGGCAAGCTGACGGTGATGGTGGGCGGCGACGCGCAAGCCTATGCGCGCGCCGAACCCGTCATCGCCTTGTTCTCGCGCGCGGTCACCTACATGGGCGCGTCCGGTTCCGGCCAGTTGACGAAGATGGTCAACCAGATCTGCATCGCCGGCCTGGTGCAGGCGCTGAGCGAAGGCATCGCCTTTGCGGAAAACGCGGGCTTGGACGCGCCGCTGGTGGTGGACGTCATTTCCAAGGGCGCGGCGCAGTCGTGGCAGCTGGAAAACCGGGGCAAGACCATGATCGAACGCAAGTTCGACTTCGGTTTTGCCGTCGACCTGATGCGCAAGGACCTGGGCATCTGCCTCGCCGAAGCCAGGCGCAACGGCAGCGACTTGCCCGTGACGACCTTGACGGACCAGTTCTATGGCGAAGTGCAGCAGGCGGGCGGCAACCGCTATGACACGTCCAGCCTGATCACCCGCCTCAGCAAGAAATAGATCGTCACAACGTCAATGAGCGGCGCGTCTCTGCAAAGGGCCGCGCCGCTTGTCGTTTACGCCAGTATCAACATCAAAACGTCAGTTTCCGGAACATCCGGTTTCGATTTTCATGGAAAAGCATGGACTTCGCTAGCTCATCGTGTATTATTAAAAAACGAGATGAAATGTCCCAATTTTTAAAACATTATGAGCGGACCCGCATGAAAACCAACTCCTCAGCGATAACACGCGTTGTCGACAAAAACATTCCCTACCTGTCTTCCGCCGTTGCCATCTGGCGCCCACGCGCTGTGCTGCGCAGCTGGCCCGGCGTCGCCATCGCGCTGGTGATCGCCCTGTCGGCCACCTTTATTTCCAGCAATTACGGCGGCCCCCAACTGCTGTATGCGCTGTTCTTCGGCCTGGCCTTCCACTTCCTCGCCTCCGATCCCACCTGCAAGCCCGGCATCGAGTTTTGCAGCAAGGTGCTGCTGCGCACGGGCGTGGCCCTGCTGGGCGCGCGCATCACCTTCAATCAGATCGCTTCCGTGGGCGTGACGCCCCTGCTGATCGTCGTCGGCGGCCTGATTGCCACCCTGGGTTTCGGTTATTTGCTGGCCAAGTGGCTGAAACGCCCCATCACGGAAGGTATTTTGTCGGGCGGTTCCGTGGCCATCTGCGGCGCCTCGGCCGCGCTGGCCATCTCGGCCGTGCTGCCGCAAACCAAGGAAAATGAAAAATTCACCCTGCTGACGGTGGTGGGCGTGACGTCGCTGTCGACCCTGGCCATGATCGTCTACCCGCTGCTGGTCAAACTGCTGGGCTTTGACCCGACGGAAGCGGGCGTGTTCATCGGCGGCACCATCCATGACGTGGCGCAAGTGGTGGGCGCCGGCTATCTGGTGAGCAACCATACGGGCGACGTTGCCACCTTCGTCAAATTGACGCGCGTGGCTTGCCTCGTGCCCGTCGTGCTGGGCCTGTCGATCATGTTCAAGCGCAAGGATGGCAAGAGCGAAGTCGATGCGCCGCCGCTGGTGCCTTTCTTCCTGATCGGCTTTGTCTGGCTGGTGATTACCAACAGCCTGGGCCTGATCCCGCAGGAAGTGAATGGCTGGATCAACAATGCCTCGCGCGCCTGCCTCGTCATCGCCATCGCCGCGCTGGGCGTGAAAACCTCGTTCCAGTCGCTGGCCTCGCTGGGCTGGCGTCCCGTGATCATGCTGGTAATGGAAACGGTGTGGATCGCCGCCTTCGTCGCCATCGCCGTGCTGCTGACGCGCTAAGCGAGTCGAGCCCGCCATGAAGATCCTTGTCCTCGGCGCCGGCGTGGTCGGCACGGCATCGGCCTGGTATTTGCGCCAGGCGGGCCACGATGTGCGCGTGCTTGAGCGCCAGGCGGGCGCCGCGCAGGAAACCAGTTTTGGCAATGGCGGGCAGATTTCCGTCTCGCACGCGGAACCGTGGGCCAACCCCGCCACCTTGCGCAAGGTGCTCACGTGGCTGGGCAAGGATGATGCGCCGCTGCTGTTTCGTCCACGCCTTGATGTGCTGCAATGGCAGTGGGTGCTGCATTACCTGCGCGAATGCCTGCCGTCGCGCGTGTCGCGCAATATGCGCCAGATCGTCGCCCTGGCCGAGTACAGCCGCCAGAGCCTGCAAGCGTTGCGCCGCGAGACGGGCATAGCCTATGACCACCTGGAGCGGGGCATCTTGCATTTCTATACGGACCAGCAGGAATTTGACAAATCGCAAGCAGGTGCCGCGCTCTTGCGCGCACTGGGCTGCCCGCGCAACACCGTCAGCGCCAATGAAGTGATACGGCTGGAACCTGCCCTGCGCCACGTGCGCAGCCGCATCGTCGGCGGCGACTTTACTGCCAGCGACGAGTCGGGCGACGTGCATTTGTTTACCACGGCCCTGGCCGCGCGCGCCGTTACGGCGGGCGTGGATTTCCGGTACGGCACGACGGTGACGCGCTTGCTGGCAGATGGCGAGCGCATCATTGGAGTGGAATGCATCGATGCGCAAGGGCGTCATCGCCTCGAGCATGCGGATGCCGTGGTGGTGGCCATGGGCAGCTTTTCCGCGCCCCTGCTGCAGCCGCTGGGCATCCGCTTGATGCTGTATCCGGGCAAGGGATACTCTGCCACCTATCCGATTGTCGACCCCGTCAGCGCACCTTCCGTCTCGCTGACGGACGACGGCCACAAACTGGTGTTTTCGCGCCTGGGCGAGCGCCTGCGCGTGGCGGGAACGTGCGAGTTGAACGGCTACACGCGCGAACTCAATTCCGTGCGCTGTGCCGCCATTACGCGCCGCGTGCAAGCGCTGTTTCCCCACGCCTGCGATTACAGCGACCCCGCCTACTGGGCCGGCCTGCGCCCCCTCACGCCCTCGAACGTGCCGTACATCGGCGCCACGCGCTACCGCCAGCTCTTCCTCAACACGGGCCACGGCACCCTGGGCTGGACCATGGGCTGCGGCGCGGGCAGGGCGATTGCGGATCTCGTGTCAGGACGGCGGCCCGAAGTCGATTTTGCGTTTTGCGGGGAGCCACCCCGGCAAGAGGCCGCTTTGGTTCAACTTAGGAGAGCACCACGATGAGAGACGACGCCACCCCCAGCCAAGCACCTACCGGCCTGACCCTGGCCGGCACCACCTACCAGTCGCGCCTGCTGGTGGGTACAGGAAAATACAAGGATTTCGAGGAAACGCGCCTCGCCATCGAAGAGAGCGGCGCCGAGATAGTCACCGTCACGATTCGCAGGGTCAACATTGGCCAGGAGAAGGGCGAGCCGAATTTGCTGGACTTCATTCCGCCGTCAAAATATACGATTTTGCCCAACACGGGCGGCTGCTACAACGCCCGCGACGCCGTCTACACCTTGCAACTGGCACGCGAACTGCTGGGCGGCCACCCGCTGTGCAAGCTGGAAGTGCTCGGTGATGAAAAGACCCTGTTCCCGAACATGCCGGAAACGTTAAAAGCGGCCGGGGAGCTGGTGCGCGACGGCTTCCAGGTGATGGTGTATTGCAGCGACGATCCCATCCAGGCGCGCATGCTGGAAGACCTTGGCTGCATCGCCGTCATGCCGCTGGCGTCACTGATCGGCTCGGGCATGGGCATTTTGAATCCGTGGAATCTGTCGCTGATCATCGAGCAAGCCACGGTACCCGTGCTGGTCGATGCCGGCGTCGGCACGGCGTCGGATGCGGCCATCGCCATGGAGCTCGGTTGCGACGGCATCCTGATGAATACCGCCATCGCGGCGGCGCGCGAACCGATACGCATGGCGCGCGCCATGAAACTGGCAGTGCAGGGCGGACGCGAGGCTTACCTGGCCGGACGCATGCCCCGGAGAGCGGGCGCCATGAGCGCCTCGCCCTCGTCGCCGATGGCCGGGCTGATCGCCTGAGTCGCCGCATTACCGCATTTGCAGCACCGTTGTTGATTCCTGTTTGAAGCACGATAAAAACCACAATACCTGGAGATGACATGAAACACACACTCGTAGCGGCGGCCGTCATGGCCACACTCTTCGCCGGCAGCGCCAGCGCCCAATCGTCCGTCACCGTGTACGGCTTGCTCGACGCGGGCCTGACGTCCGAACACGGCGGCGCGGACGGTTCCGTCACCAAGCTGGCCACCGGCGTGCAGTCGGGCAGCCGCATCGGCTTCAAGGGCACGGAAGACCTGGGCAACAAGCTGAAAGCCAATTTCTTGCTGGAAAATGGCCTCGACCTCGATACGGGCGCTTACCGCCAGGGCGCCTTGTTCGGGCGCAAGGCCTACGTGGGCCTGTCGGGTGACTTCGGCGCCGTGAATATCGGCTTGCAGCACAATCCGCTGTTCACCGCGCTGGACAATATCGACCCCTTCGAGACGGGCCTGACGGGCGCCTCGATCAACCTGATGAGCGTGGCCAGCCTGCGCACGAAAAACTCCATCATGTACGAAACGCCGAAGGTGAACGGCTTGTCGGCCGCCATCATGCTTGGCCTTGGTGAAAAGCCGGACAGCAACACCCTGGGCCGCACTATCGACTTTTCCATCGATTACGCCAACGGCCCGCTGGTGCTGACCCTGGCGCACGACAACCGCAAGGACACGCCGCTGAACACGGCGAAAGTCACCTTGCTGGGCGGTACCTACGACTTCGGCCCCGCCAAGCTGCACGCCGCGTATGAAACGGACAAGGATGATGCGGGCACGGATTTCCGCGATGTCATGCTGGGCGTGTCGGCCCCCGTGGGCGTGGCTGGCAGCGTGATGGCGTCTTACATCAAGAAGGATGACCGCACGAATGCGCGTCGCGGCGGGCGCCAGCTGGCCATCGGCTATACCTATGCCTTGTCCAAGCGCACCAATCTGTACACCTCGTACGGACGTATCAGCAACGATGGCGCGGGCACCAACTTCGTTGGCGACGCATCGAGCGGCGGCAGTGTGCCCTTGCCGGGCCATAACTCGAGCGCCTTCACGGCCGGCATGCGCCTGAAGTTCTAGGACGCAGCGCACGAGGTATCGATGGCGGGCTGTCTTTTGCGGATAGCCCGCCATTGTTGTTTCAGGAGTGGGTCAAAGCCACGGATTCCGGATTCAGGAATGAAACAGTCCGATTTTTCATGAATTTTCATTGACAGCGCATTTCGCAACCGTTAAATTGAACACGTATTTCAAATATCGGAACAAAATATACCGATTTTTTATAAAACCGTAAGGAGACTGTGCCATGACCGATTTGTCCGACCAAAAAGCCGCCGCCGCTGCCACTACCGCAGCAAACCCGGTGGGCCCGCAAAAGATGACGCCTTCCGAAGCGTTCGTGGAAACCCTGGCCGCCAATGGCGTGACCGACATGTTCGGCATCATGGGCTCGGCCTTCATGGACCCGATGGATATCTTTGCTCCCGCCGGCATCCGATTGATTCCCGTCGTGCACGAGCAGGGCGCCGGCCACATGGCCGACGGTTACGCCCGCGTCTCGGGCCGCCATGGCGTGGTCATCGGCCAGAACGGCCCCGGCATCAGCAATTGCGTGACAGCCATCGCCGCTGCCTACTGGGCGCACACCCCGGTCGTCATCATTACCCCTGAGACGGGCACCATGAGCATGGGCCTGGGCGGCTTCCAGGAAGCGAACCAGCTGCCGATGTTCGAGGAATTCACGAAATATCAAGGCCACGTGACCAATCCTGCCCGCATGGCCGAATTCACGGGCCGCTGCTTTGACCGCGCCATGTCGGAAATGGGCCCGACACAACTGAACATCCCGCGCGACTATTTCTATGGCGAAATCAAGGCCGAGATTCCAAAACCGAACCGCCTGGACCGTGGCGCCGGCGGCGAGCAAAGCCTCAACGATGCGGCCGAACTGCTGGCGAAAGCCAAGTTCCCCGTGATCATCTCGGGCGGCGGCGTCGTCATGGGCGAAGCGATCGAAGAATGCAAGGCACTGGCCGAACGCCTCGGTGCCCCCGTCGTCAACAGCTATCTGCACAACGACTCGTTTCCCGCCAGCCACCCGCTGTGGTGCGGCCCGCTCGGTTATCAAGGATCCAAGGCGGCCATGAAACTGATCGCCAAGGCCGACGTCGTCGTCGCCCTCGGTTCGCGCCTGGGCCCGTTCGGCACCTTGCCGCAGCACGGCATGGATTACTGGCCGAAGAACGCCAAGATCATCCAGATCGATGCGGACAACAAGATGCTGGGCCTGGTGAAAAAGATTTCGGTGGGCATCTGCGGCGACGCCAAGGCGGCCGCGAAAGCCATCCTGTCCCGCCTGGATGGCAAGAGCCTCGACTGTGACGCGACGCGCGACGAGCGCTATGCCACCGTGCAAGCGGAAAAGGCCGCATGGGAAGAGGAATTGACGAACTGGACGCATGAAAAAGATGCGTACAGCCTGGACATGATCGAAGAGCAAAAGAAGGAGCCGGGCAATTACCTGCACCCGCGCCAAGTCTTGCGCGAGCTGGAAAAAGCCATGCCGGAAGACGTGATGGTGTCGACCGACATCGGTAACATCAACTCGGTGGCGAACAGTTATTTGCGCTTTGAAAAGCCGCGCAGCTTCTTTGCAGCGATGAGCTTCGGCAACTGCGGCTATGCGTTTCCGACCATCATCGGCGCAAAAGTGGCCGCACCGCACCGTCCGGCCGTGTCGTATGCGGGCGACGGCGCCTGGGGCATGAGCTTGATGGAAACGATGACCTGCGTGCGCCACAACATTCCCGTGACGGCCGTGGTGTTCCACAACCGCCAGTGGGGCGCGGAAAAGAAAAATCAGGTCGATTTCTACAATCGCCGCTTCGTGGCCGGTGAGCTCGACAACCAGAGCTTCGCGGAAATCGCGCGGGCCATGGGCGCCGAAGGCATCACGGTCGACAAGCTGGAAGACGTGGGTCCGGCCTTGAAAAAGGCCATCGACATGCAGATGAATGAAGGCAAGACCACCATCATTGAAATCATGTGCACGCGCGAGCTGGGCGATCCGTTCCGCCGCGATGCGCTGAGCAAACCTGTGCGTCACCTGGACAAGTACAAAGACTACGTGTAATCAGTCAGCAGTCTGCCCGATCCTTGTATGACCCCGGCTTGCCGGGTTTTATGTGCCGGAACCATGGTTTATTCTTCATGCTTCATGCTTCATGCTTCCATGGTTCCGGCACTTTTTTTACCGAATTGGAGTACCCATGAAAGCCCTGCACCGCATCATCGAGCAAGCCCGCGCCGTGCCGAAAAACATCGTGTTGTGCGAGGGCGACGATGCGCGCGTGCTGCAGGCGGCCGCGCGCGCAGCAAGTGTAGGCTTGGCGCATATCACCATTGTTGGCAAGCCGGCCGCCATCCTGGCGCTGGCGCATGAACATGCGCTGGACCTGGACGCCGTGCGCCTGGTGGACCCTGCCACTTCCGAGGAGTCGGAACACTATGCCCAGCAATTGTTTGTGCTGCGCCAGGCCAAGGGCATGACGGTGGAGCAGGCCAGGCTCGCCGTGCAAGACCCGCTGTGCTACGCCAACCTGATGGTGCGCCTGGGCGACGCCGACGGCTGCGTGGCGGGGGCCGTGCACACGACGGCCGACGTGGTACGCAGCGCCATCCAGATCATCGGCGTCGATCCGGCCTTCAAGCTGGTATCCAGCTTTTTCCTGATGATGCTGTGCGAACCATTCCACAGCCTGAAGGGCGGTTTCATTTTTTCCGATTGCGCCCTGGTAGTCGACCCGAAGGCGGAAGAGCTGGCCGACATCGCCATGGCCGCCGCCGACAGCGCGCAAGCCTTGCTGATGGAAGCGCCCCGAGTCGCCATGCTGTCGTTTTCCACCAGCGGCAGCGCCCACCACGCGGCCGTCGACAAGGTGCATGCGGCCACGGACCGGGTCAAGGCCCAGCGTCCGCTGCTGGCTATCGATGGCGACGTGCAGCTTGATGCGGCCATCGTGGCCGAGATTTCCCAGCGCAAGGTCAAGGATTCCGTCGTCAACGGACGCGCGAACGTGCTGGTGTTCCCGAACCTCGATGCAGGCAATATCGGCTACAAACTGGCCGAGCGCATGGGCGGTGCCGTCGCCATCGGCCCCTTGCTGCAAGGCTTGAACAAGCCGGCCAATGATTTGTCGCGCGGTTGCAGCGCCGACGATGTGTATAACGTCATTGCCGTGACGTCCGTGCAGGCCCAGGGTGGGCGCTGAGTTGTTCAGCCTGCCCGTGCTGGCGCTGCTGGGCGTGGTGGCGGTGGGTACATATTTCCAGACCGTCACGGGCTTTGGCCTGGGCATGATCGTCATGGGCGTGGCCAGCGGACTGGGCCTGGCGCCCGTGCCCGCGCTGGCGGCCCTCGTCAGTTTGTTGTCGTTGGCTAACTGCCTGGTGGCATTGCCGGGTGCCTTGCACCACCTGGACTGGCGCGCCATCCGCGCGGCCAGCATCGGCTTGCTGCCGGCCATGGCGGCCGGCGTGTTGTTATTGGGATATCTGGACCAGGCATATGCGCCCTTGCTGAAGCTGCTGCTGGGCGCGGCCATCGTGTATGGCGGCGTCAGCATCCTGCTGCAGGCGCCGCCTGGACCGGGCGCGGCCGATAAACGCAGCTTTTTCATCAGCGGCGTGTGCGGCGGCCTGTTCTCGGGCCTGTTTTCGCTGGCCGGGCCACCGCTCGTGTATCAGTTTTACCGCCAGGAAATGAGCTTGACCACCATCCGCTACAGCCTGATCTTCCTGTTCGCCATCAGCGCGGGTGGACGCTCGCTGATGGCGGGCAGCCAGGGCCAGCTGGATGCGAAAGTCCTGCTGCTGTGCGCGCTGGCCTTGCCCGTCGGCGTGCTGGCCACGATGGCCGGCAAGCGCTACCCGCCACCGATCGCCCAACGTGGCATGCGCCGCATTGCGTTTGCCGTGCTGACCGCCATCGGTATCTCATTGATGGCCGCCGCCGTGCCGCAATTGCTGCATTAGACCTTGCCCCTAGGCCTTGAACGTCAATAAAGGTTTCAGTCGCGCCACCGATTGCAGCAAGCCCGCTTCCTCCTGCGCGGCGATGACGGGACCGATCTTCTTGTATGCCATCGGCGCTTCCTCGACGCGGCGTTCTTCGCGCAGGGTCACGCACTGGAAGGCCATTTCGTCGCTACCCACCGTGGGCCTGATCGCGCGCATGGCCTGGCGGCGGATGCTGCGCCCCGCGCCATGCGAACACGACCACAGCCAGTCTGGATTGCCCATCCCCGTTGCTACATAGGAATAGTCGCCCATGGAGCCGGGGATCAGCGCCAGGTCGCCTTCGCGCGCCGGCGTGGCGCCCTTGCGGTGGATGTTCATGCCGTGCTCGCGCAAGATGACGTTGTGCGGCACGTCCACCACCAGGCGCGAGCTATCGTGCGCATACACCTGCGACAGGCTGTCACGCACCAGCTCGGCCAGCACCATGCGGTTGAGCCAGGCGTAGCGCGACGCCAGGCCCATGGCGTCCATGTAGTCGCCGGCCAGTTCGCCCGTCAAGCCGTACAGGCCCGATTGCGGGTGGCGCATGCCTGTCGGCCAGGCTTCTTTGGCGCGGTCCATCCAGCGGCTGCCGACGAAAAAGCCCACGTCGCGGCTGCCGCTGTGGATCATGACGACTACTTCGCCGGGCACCAGTCCGTGCCGGTACGCGGCGTGGCGGTCCATGACAGTATCGACCAGCTGGATTTCCACGAAATGGTTGCCCGATCCCGTGGTGCCCAGGCTGGGGTCGCGTATCACTTCGCGCGTGCCCACCAGCGCTTCGGGCGCATGGCGCAAGCCGCCGCCCAGTTCGCGCAGGGCAATGCAATCGTCGAGTTCGCGCAGCAGCCGCGCCTTGTCGACCCGGGGCCACAAGCCGCACATGCCATCCTTGTGCAAGCTGTCGATGAACGCTTCCGGCCCCACGTCGAACAGGGCGGCAAACGCTTTCGAACGCAGCGGCACGTTGCGGCCGTCTTCCAGCAGCACATGCTTGAGCTTGCTCAACAGCTGCGGCTTGCGCGCTTCGAACTGCGCCAGGGTCAAGCCTGTTGTGATCAGGCGCATGCCGCAGGCGATGTCCGTGCCGGGGATGGCGGGGATCACCATGTCGGCACTGGTGGCGACGATGCTGCCCACGGGCGCGATGCTGCCAGGGTGAAAGTCGGGCGTGGCGCAGGCCTTGCGCACATGGCCATCCTGGCCGGGCACGGCGACGGCGGCAAACTCCATCAGTTGACGCACGGCTTTTTCCTCGAGGGGAAAGTTGTGGGGCAGCAGCACGGACGCCTGGGCGTGCGGATTGCTGAGTGTATAAATGCCGTCGGCATAGGCGACAGCGATGCCCTGGCGGCGCAGGGCTTTTTGTAATCTGGATAGGAGAAACACGATTCTGCTCCGGAAATAACGAATGCACGGCTTTTTTGCAAGGGCCATGTTTGTTTTCCACGCAGCAGCGACAGGAAGTGCCGCCAGCTTAGCAAATTTCGTGGTGATTGCAAAGCGAGGGTCAGCACTGGAGTGCGCACGATACGCGGAGCCACTTGCAAAATAATCAAACAGCCTTTATATTCCACGTTCTTTCTCGAACCTCTTCCTTATTGGAGCCAAAAGTGCCTCGCTACTTCGCCATCACCTGCTAACGCTGACGAAATGCTCTCTGCAGCATCGTTCGGCGCGTTGACGCCCCCGATTGCTGCGGCACTGTTTTTGCTCCATCCGCACACGTATCCGTGACGCTAGTCTCGATCGTCCACGCCCGAACACGTCGTCAGCACCCCTGACCCTGTATGGACACGCCCCGGTGAACGCGGCGTGGGACGCTATGTTTTTACAATCTTTACCCTTATTCAAATACCCGCGCACGCCGCACCTGGAAGGCTCGCGCCTGCAGGACGGCGACGACGGTTCCGACCAGATGCCCCTGAAAAAGCTGGCCGGCCAGTACGTCGTCATCGAAGAAAAAATCGATGGCGCCAACTCTGCCGTGTCGTTCAGCGATGCGGGCGAGGTGCTGCTGCAGTCGCGCGGTCACTACCTGGCAGGCGGCGGCAGCGAACGCCAGTTCAACCTGTTGAAACCGTGGGCGCATGCGCATGAACACGCCTTGCTGCATTTGCTGGAAGATCAATTTGTGCTGTTTGGCGAATGGTCTTACAGCAAGCATTCCGTGTTTTACGACCGCCTGCCCCATTATTTCAACGAGTTCGACGTGTATTGCCGCCGTACGCAAATGTTTTTGTCGACGGCGCGCCGCCACGCCATGCTGGCCGGCTCGCCCGTGCTATCGGTTCCCGTGCTGTATGCGGGCAAGATGCCTACGTCGCCCAGGCAGCTGTGGCAGCTGCTGCGCCATTCGCTGGCCAAGTCCCTGCTGTGGCGCGATGCTTTTGAACACGCGGTGGCGCGCGAGCGCCTGCCGCTGGACCTGTGCTGGAAACAGACGGACAAGTCGGACCACGCGGAAGGGCTGTACCTGAAAGTGGAAGACGACGAGCAAGTGCTGGCCCGCTACAAGCTGGTGCGGCATGACTTTACGCAAACCATCCTCGACAGCGGCTCGCACCACAGCACGCGGCCATTGATCCCCAACCAGCTGGCCGAGGGCGTGGATCTGTACGCGCCGCAGCCGCTGGTCACGTGGGAGAGCCTGGGCTTGCACACCTGCCAGTCGCTGGATGAACTTGCTGCAATGCAAAGGAGTACAAAATGATGCACTGGAAAACCCTGCAACAACTGGTGCCGCCAGCGGGTCGCTCACCCGACTTTAGCGCCTGCCTGGCTGCCTTTCCGCAACTGGAACTGGCGAAGACGACACCGCAAAATCCCGTCTACCACGCGGAAGGCGATGTGTGGACGCATACCATGATGGTGGTGGAATCCTTGCTTGCCATGCCCGACTACCAGGCTGCCACGCGCGCCGAACAGGAAATCGTGTTCCTGGCTGCATTGCTGCATGACGTGGCCAAGTGCAGCACCACGGTGATCGACCCGGCGACGGGTGCCATCGGCCAGCCCGGCCATTCGCGCAAGGGCGCGCTCGATGCGCGCATCGCGCTGTGGGACTGCGACGTGCCATTTGCCGTGCGCGAGGAAATCTGCCGCCTGATCAATGTGCACCAGGTGCCCTTCTTTGCGCTGGAAACATCGCGGCGCGGCGTGACGCCGGAATTTACCGTGCGCGAACTGTCGTGGCAGGTCGATATCCGCTTGCTGGCCATGCTGGCCGAGGCGGATATTCGCGGACGCATCTGCCCCGATCCGCAGCGCATACTTGACGCCATCGAGCTGTTCAGAGAGCTGGCGCGCGAGGAGGGTTGCTATGGACAGCGGAGGGTTTTTGTTGACGACCACACGCGCGTGAAATACTTTCGCGGCGCCGAGGCGCATCCCGATTATCCCCTGTTCCAGGAGCCGGGTTCGCACGTGATCGTCATGTCGGGCTTGCCCGCGTCCGGCAAGAATACGTGGGTGGACAAACACCATCCGCGCCTGCCCGTCGTGTCCTTCGACGATGCGCGCACGGCCTTGGGCTTGAAGCACGGCAAGAACGAGGGGCAGGTGGGTGATTATGCGGAAGAACGGGCGCGCGAACTGTTGCGCAAGGGTGAACCGTTCGTGTGGAACGCCACGCATCTGTCGAAACTGATGCGCGAAAAGACGCTTAACCTGCTCTATAAATACCACGCGCAGGTGGAGCTCGTGTACCTGGAACAGCCGCGCAAGGAATTACTGCGGCGCAACGGCCAGCGCGACACCTCGCTGAGCAACAAGAAGTTGCAATCGATGCTGTGGAACTGGGAAATCCCGCTGCCGATGGAAGCGCATGCCGTGCGCTATTGCGTCAGCTAGCCCAGCAGCGGTCAAGCGCAGTCGAAAGCGCTTGACCGGCCCCGCGCCACGCGCCATGATGGGCGCATGACCCTTGTTTTCCCTTCTTTCCTGTAAGCCTGCCGCAGATCCGCCCCGCAGGGGGCGGGCCGCTGCATGGCTGCCTTTGATTCCCTTACATCATCGTCGTGCGTTGCCGCCCCCGCATGGGGTACGCCTGCGCGCGCCACAAGGAAAAGAACATGAAAACAATGCATCTCGCCGTCGCCGGCGCCTCCGGCCAACTGGGCACCCTGGTCGTCAATGAACTCATCCGGCAGCGCGCCATCCATCCGGGCATGGCGCTCACGGCTATCACCCGCACACCCGGGCACCACGCGGCGTGGCAGGAGCAGGACATTGATGTGCGCTTCGGCGACTACGACCAGCCGCAGGGCCTGGCCGCCGCCTTCCACGGCGTCGAGCGCCTGCTGTTGATCAGTACAAATGCCATCGATGGCACGGGGCGGCGCCTGGAGCAGCACCGCCATGCCATTGCGGCGGCGCGGCTGGCGGGCGTGGACCATATCGTCTACACCTCGTTCCTGCAGCCGGAGGAGGGGAAAAGGTCGTTGCTGAACGACGACCACCTTGCCACGGAAGCCCTGCTGCAAGAGAGCAGCATCGGCCACACGATTTTGCGCAATGCGTTTTACCAGGACTTGCTGCTGGTGGTATTGGGCACTGCCGCCATGGATGGCCAGTTGCGCACGGCCATGGGGCAAGGCCATGTGTCCTGCGTGGCGCGCGAGGATTGCGCGCATGCGGCCGCCGCAGCCCTGGCGGCTGACTACCGTGGCAACCGCATCCTGGATATCACGGGTCCCGCCGCCCTCGATGCACGGGCGCTGGCCGCCATCGCCGCCCAGGTATTCGGCAAGTCCATCGAGGTCGTGGCCCTTGATGCGGATTCGCGCGCGCGCCATTTCATCGCTGCCGGCATGCCCGCGCCGATGGCAACGATGCTGGCCGGTATCGAGCGCTGGCTGGCCACCGATGCCATGCACCTGGTCAGCGATGACTTTACCCGCTCGACGGGCAGGCAGGCGTCGCCAGTGCAAGCGTTTTTGCAGGCGCATCGCCGGCAGTTGCTGGCGCCGACGCTGCCGCCGGCATAGGACGCTATTTTTTTCGCCCGGCGAGCAGATGCGCGATTTCGCTGAACAGCTCATTGTTCAGCGAGGCGGGCAGGGTGGTGGCCAGGCTGCGGCTGTAGTAGGCGCCCAGGTCCAGGCCCAGTCCCAGGCCGCGGATTTCCACGGCGCCCTGCGCTTCGCGGCGCGCCACCACTTGTTTTAAATGCTGCGCCAGGTAAAACTCGTCGTTGGCCAGATTCGTGGCCGTGTCCATCGGGCAACCGTCGGAGACGACGAGCAGGATGCGCCGCCGCTCCGGGCGCGCCAGCATGCGCTTGCACGCCCAGTCCACGGCTTCGCCATCGACGCCTTCGCGGTACAGATCTGCCTTTAACAGGGCCGCGATGTCGGGACGCGCGCGGCGCCAGTTCGTGTCGCCATCCTTGAAGACCATGTGCACGCGTTCGTTCAAGCGGCCCGGGTTGACGGGTGAGCGGGCGCGCATCCAGTCGCGTTTGACCCGTCCCCCGTTCCATGCGCCCGTCGTAAAGCCCAGCAACTCTGTCTTGATGCCAGCCTGGTCCAGCGCGCGCAGCAATATGTCCAGCAACACGGCCACGGATTCCGCATGCGTCTTCATGGAGCCGGAGCAATCGACGAGGAAGGTGACCAGGCAATCGGCCTGGGGCAGGAATTGTTCCTTGCGAAACAGCCGGCGCTCGGACGGCGAGCTGATCAGCTGCGCCAGGCGGCGACCATCGATAGTCCCTTCTTCCTCGCCGAACGACCAGCCGTCGCGTTGGGGCACGGCCAGCAGTTGCGTAAAACGCCGTGCCAGGCGCGCCGTGTTGATGCCCAGGCTGGCGATGCGACCATCCATGCGCTCGCGGTAGTCGAGCAGCAGGGCGCGGCGCACCAGTTCGCCCGCTTTTTCTTCCCGGTCGTATGCCGTGGAGTAAGCCCTGTAGGCGCCATCGCCGTCGCCGAAGGCACGGCTGTCGCCCAGCGGGGCGCTATCGGGAAAATTGTCGTTATCGCTGTCGAAATCGAGCAGCAGCTTGAAGGCCGCCTGCGCTTTCGCGTCCTGGGCCGCGTTTTGCTGCTCATCCTGCGCCGCTTGCGCCTCTTTCAGCATGGCGTCGACGGCATGGGCAATGGCCAGCGCGTGGAGGGCAAAGGCAGCCTGGGCCAATCGGTGGCGGCGCAATCCCGCCAGGTCGCCACTTAGTTGCGAAGAAACGGACCAGCGCGTCGCCTCGATGAAATCTTCCGTCTTTTCCAGCACGGGCCGGGCCGTCAGGCGCGACCAGCACATCTGGAACACTGTATACAAGAGCAAGCCGGAAGCGCCTTCGGCCAGGCCGGAATCGTAAAACGCGTGCGACCAGGCCGTGAAGCGGTGGCGCAGGTTGTTGATCACTCCGGCATGTTGATCTGGCGCAAGCGTTTCCACTCTTAACTGCTCCAGCAGTTCGAACACCAGACGCGCCACGGGTTCTGGCGGACACAGCGTTTTGTGCAGGGCAGCGTCCGTATGCAGCAAACGCAGGGCCACGCTGTCGGCCGCGCCGCGCAGCGAGGGCAAATCCTGCAGCGCCGCATCGGGCTGCAGATGGGCCGCATGGATGGGCAGGGGGCGGTGGCCGTCGTGCAGGCGCCGGCCCCGGTAGCGGATGGCGGCAACGCCGCTCAGCGCCCGGATCGCGCCCGCGCACAGTTCATCCGTTTCCTGCTGTTCACGCGTGTAGGGGGCAGGCGCGGTCGCTTCGGCGCTCATGGCGCCGTCGCCAGCAATTCCTCGTTAAAACAGCGCTGGTAATACTCGGCCACCATGGGCCGTTCGGCCTCGTCGCATTTGTTGAGGAAGGACAGGCGGAAGGCCAGCGCCGGATCGCGGAAGATCTGGCAATTCTCGGCCCAGGTAATCACCGTGCGCGGCGACATCAAACAGGCCAGGTCGCCCGCCGCATAGCCGTGGCGCGTGAGGCCGGCCACGGCCACCATGCTGCTTGCCAGCTGGCGGCCCGCCTCGTCATTCATGGCGGGGACACGCGCCAGCACGATCTCCGTTTCTTCCGCCTGCGGCAGATAGTTCAAGGTGGCAACGATGTTCCAGCGGTCGATCTGCGCGTGATTGAGCACCTGCGTGCCGTGGTACATGCCGTTCAAGTTGCCGAGGCCCACGGTGTTCGAGGTGGCAAACAAACGGAAATGGGGATGCGGTGTGATGACCCGGTTCTGGTCCAGCAGGGTGAATTTCCCGTCGCGCTCCAAAATGCGCTGGATGACGAACATCACGTCTGGGCGGCCCGCGTCGTACTCGTCGAAGATCAGGGCCACGGGGCGCTGCAATGACCAGGGTACGATGCCCTCCTGGAACTCCGTCACCTGCTGCTGCTCGCGCAGCACGATGGCGTCCTTGCCGACAAGATCGAGGCGGCTGATGTGGCCGTCGAGGTTGACGCGCACGCAGGGCCAGTTCAGGCGCGCCGCCACCTGCTCGATATGCGTGGACTTGCCCGTGCCATGCAAGCCTTGCACCATCACGCGGCGGTTGTGGCTGAAGCCGGCCAAAATCGCCAGGGTCACGTCCTTGTTGAAGCGGTAGGCGGGATCGATGTCTGGCACATGCGGATCGCGCTCCGTAAAGACGGGCACGAGCAGGTCGCTGTCGATATTGAACAGGCTGCGCACGGACTGCAAGGTTTGCGCCGCTGCGGCGGGGGGATGTTGGCGTGAATCTGGCACCTTGTTCTCCTGGTCTAGCCGCAGCATGGGTGCCGCAGCGGTTATGAATTACCTGCCTGCAATGCGTCGTCGTCCCCGCCCGTCGTCGGCATGGTTTCTGATTCGATGGCGGCCAGGGCTTGCGCGGCGCGTTGCAATGCTGGTAAGAAATGTAAAGCCTTGTCGTGCGTCAAACGGATGATGGGTGCCTGGATCGCCACGGCCAGGTTCGAGCGGCCGTTCGGATTCGGCACCAGCACGGCCACGCACAGCAGGCCGGGCAGGAATTCCTCGTCGTCCAGCGCGTAGCCGTTGCGGCGCACCAGTTCCAGTTCGCGTTCCAGCTTGACGGGGTCCGTTTCCGTCTTGTCCGTAAAGCGCGTCAATTCCATATGGCCCAGCAGGCGGCGCCGCTGCACGGGCGTCATTTGCGCCAGGAACAGCTTGCCGCTCGACGAGCAGTGGGCCGGCACCCTCGAGCCGGGATGCAGGTAGAAGCGCAGCGGGGCCGCCGTTTCCACCCTGTCCAGGTACACCACTTCGCTGCCGCTGAAGGCCGTCAGGTTGCAGCTTTCGCCCACTTCCTCGACCAGCTGGCGCAAGACCATGCGGCGGGCGCCATGGAAAGTGTTGTTAATCAGCAGGTTCGATGCCAGCCGGCGCAGGCGCACGCCCGTGCTGTAGTGGCGGCCATCGCTTTCGCGCTGCAGCACGCCCACGCTTTCCAGCTGTTGCAGCATGCGGTGCAAGGTGGGTTTTGGCAGCCCCGTTTCTTCCACCAGCGCTTGCAGCGACAGCAACTGGTCCTTCTCGGCAATCACTTCCAGCAAGGCAAACAAACGCATCGTGGGCGTGTCGCCTTCCAGCTTTTCTGGCTCAAGTTTTGGGGATGAAATCATGTCCATGGTGGCCTCGGTGTGTTATTTCATTTTCGAACTCAAATTGTACCGTTTCCTTGAAAATCTGTTTGACTTTTGATTCCCGAACGCTTAAATTGAATTGTATATCAAATTTCGGAACAAAATATACCGATTTTTAATAAATGAGTTGATCATTTCAACAGCCTCACACCACAGACCAGGAGACACCCATGAATGACATGACTGAGCAAAAAGCCGCCGCAGCCGCGATACCTGTAGGCCCGCAAAAGATGACGCCTTCCGAAGCGTTCGTGGAAACCCTGGCCGCCAATGGCGTGACCGACATGTTCGGCATCATGGGCTCGGCCTTCATGGACCCGATGGACATTTTTGCTCCCGCCGGCATCCGATTGATTCCCGTCGTGCACGAGCAGGGCGCCGGCCACATGGCCGACGGTTACGCCCGCGTCTCGGGCCGCCATGGCGTGGTCATCGGCCAGAACGGCCCCGGCATCAGCAATTGCGTCACAGCCATCGCCGCCGCCTACTGGGCGCACACCCCGGTCGTCATCATTACCCCTGAGACGGGCACCATGAGCATGGGCCTGGGCGGCTTCCAGGAAGCGAACCAGCTGCCGATGTTCGAGGAATTCACGAAATATCAAGGCCACGTGACCAATCCTGCCCGCATG
The DNA here is from genome assembly GCF_051380905.1 of Janthinobacterium darwini. Lineage (NCBI taxonomy): Bacteria > Pseudomonadati > Pseudomonadota > Betaproteobacteria > Burkholderiales > Oxalobacteraceae > Janthinobacterium > Janthinobacterium darwini. Next base: position 3,028,365 of record NZ_JBNYXX010000001.1, on the reverse strand, counting down.
GCCGAATTCACGGGCCGCTGCTTTGACCGCGCCATGTCGGAAATGGGCCCGACCCAGCTGAACATCCCGCGCGACTATTTCTATGGCGAAATCAAGGCCGAGATTCCAAAACCGAACCGCCTGGACCGTGGCGCCGGCGGCGAGCAAAGCCTCAACGATGCGGCCGAACTGCTGGCGAAAGCCAAGTTCCCCGTGATCATCTCGGGCGGCGGCGTCGTCATGGGCGAAGCGATCGAAGAATGCAAGGCACTGGCCGAACGCCTCGGTGCCCCCGTCGTCAACAGCTATCTGCACAACGACTCGTTTCCCGCCAGCCACCCGCTGTGGTGCGGCCCGCTCGGTTATCAAGGATCCAAGGCGGCCATGAAACTGATCGCCAAGGCCGACGTCGTCGTCGCCCTCGGTTCGCGCCTGGGCCCGTTCGGCACCTTGCCGCAGCACGGCATGGATTACTGGCCGAAGAACGCCAAGATCATCCAGATCGATGCGGACAACAAGATGCTGGGCCTGGTGAAAAAGATTTCGGTGGGCATCTGCGGTGACGCCAAGGCGGCCGCGAAAGCCATCCTGTCCCGCCTGGATGGCAAGAGCCTCGACTGTGACGCGACGCGCGACGAGCGCTATGCCACCGTGCAAGCGGAAAAGGCCGCATGGGAAGAGGAATTGACGAACTGGACGCATGAAAAAGATGCGTACAGCCTGGACATGATCGAAGAGCAAAAGAAGGAGCCGGGCAATTACCTGCACCCGCGCCAAGTCTTGCGCGAGCTGGAAAAAGCCATGCCGGAAGACGTGATGGTGTCGACCGACATCGGCAACATCAACTCGGTGGCGAACAGTTATTTGCGCTTCGAAAAGCCGCGCAGTTTCTTTGCAGCGATGAGCTTTGGCAACTGCGGCTATGCGTTTCCGACCATCATCGGCGCAAAAGTGGCCGCACCGCACCGTCCGGCCGTGTCGTATGCGGGCGACGGCGCCTGGGGCATGAGCTTGATGGAAACGATGACCTGCGTGCGCCACAACATTCCCGTGACGGCCGTGGTGTTCCACAACCGCCAGTGGGGCGCGGAAAAGAAAAATCAGGTCGATTTCTACAATCGCCGCTTCGTGGCTGGTGAGCTCGACAACCAGAGCTTCGCGGAAATCGCGCGGGCCATGGGCGCCGAAGGCATCACGGTCGACAAGCTGGAAGACGTGGGTCCGGCCTTGAAAAAGGCCATCGACATGCAGATGAATGAAGGCAAGACCACCATCATTGAAATCATGTGCACGCGCGAACTGGGTGACCCGTTCCGCCGCGATGCGCTGAGCAAACCTGTGCGTCACCTGGATAAATATAAAGACTACGTCTGATTTGCTGGTGTTGTTGGATTACGCCCTCTGGGCCTCGGCCCGGCGTAATCCGACACAGCGTTGTGACCAAATTCTCACAGATTGTCACTGAAGCATCATAATTTCATTAAAGAATACAAGGCGTCCCGTTTTTTGGATTATTTGATTTGACAAGGCCATACTTAAGGCTTAAATTCAATAAAATACAAAAAAACGGAACGTATCGTATCAAAAACGATTTACGGAGACAGAAATGAACACACGAGTACCTACCGACGCCGTCACCACCGCCGTGACTACTGATTTCCTGCAAGCGTTCGGCGATGCCTGGAACCGCCACGATATCGACGCCCTGATGGCCGCCATGGCCGATGACTGCGAATTTCACGCCGTGGCCGGTCCTGACTTGCTGGGCAAGAGCTTCATCGGCCGCGACGCCGTGCGCGCCGGCTTCGAGCTGGCCTGGCAAACTTTCCCCGATGCCGCCTGGCTCAACCCCGTGCACTTCGTCAGCGGCCAGCACGGCGTGACGGAGTCGACCTTTGCCGGCACCAAGGCGGACGGCACGCGCATCGAAGCGCGCATGGTCGACATCTTCACCTTCCGTGACGGCAAGATCGCCGTGAAGAATGCCTTCCGCAAGGATCGCCCACCGGTCGTCACGGCTGCCAAAGCCTGAGCCAGCACGTTCACCAGGAATGATCATGAACAAACCTGTCGACACCCCGCCTGGCGTACTGGGCAACAGCACCGCCGCCCGCACGCCATACGATCCCGCCTTTGATCCGCTGGTGGCCCAGCGTCCCGGCCACGGCAATGCCTACGCGCCCACCTACTGGATCGGCACGGCCGGCGAGCCGCCTGCCGACGATGGCCCCATCACGCATGACATCGACGTCGACGTGGCCATCATCGGTTCCGGCTTCACGGGCTTGTCGTGCGCCATCTTCCTGGCCCAGGAACACGGCATCAAGGCGACGGTGCTGGAAGCGAACCGCGTCAGCTGGGGCTGCAGCACGCGCAATGGCGGCCAGGCCCAATGCACGACGGGCCGCCTGAAGCGCTCGCAGTGGATAGACCGCTACGGCATGGATACGGCCCTGAAACTGCACACGGAAGTGTGTGACGCGATGGAAACGTTCAAGAAGATCACGGCCGACATCGATTGCGAGCCGCAACCGGGCGGCCACCTGTACATCGCCCACAAGGCGAAAGCCATGCCCGCGCTGGAAAAAGAAGCCAAGGTCATGCGCGAGATCTTCAAATACGACGCGCGCATACTCGACGCCGACACCGTCAAGCGCGAATTCGTCGACGACAAGGAAGCGGCCGGCGCGCTGCACGAGCCGGAAGGCATCGGCATCCACGCGGGCAAGCTGGCTTTCGGCTACCTGCGCAAGGCGCGCGCGCTGGGCGCCAAGGTGCATCCGTCCAGCCCGGTGATGGGCTGGGAAACGCGCAACGGCGTGCATTATCTGCAAACGCCGGGTGGCGTGGTGCGTGCACGCTCCGTGGCCGTGGCCACGGGCGGCTACACCTCGCCCCATCTGCATCCGCAAGTGAAAAACCGCTTGCTGCCGATTTTGTCGAACTCGCTCGTCACGCGTCCGCTGACCCCCGCGGAAATCGAGGCGTGCAACTTCCGCACCCACCAGGTGATCACGGATACGCGCATCCTGCGCCACTACTACCGCTTGATGCCGGACAATCGCGTGCAGATCGGCAGCCGTAGCGCCATCACGGGCGCCGACGCGCCGGACGACAAGTACAAACAGTTTTTGATCAACGATCTGCACCGCAAGTTCCCCGCGCTGACGGGCATCGCCATCGATTATTCGTGGTGGGGCTGGGTCGACGTCAGTCACGACATGATGCCGCGCATCGTGCAACCGGACCCCAGGCAATCGATTTTCTATTCGCTCGGTTACGGCGGCAACGGCGTCATGTACTCGGCGCAGGCTGGGCGGCGCATGGCCGAGCGCATCGCGGGCAAGGCCAGCGACACGGGCTTGCCGATCTTCAATTCGAAACTGCCGTATCCCAACATGATGGAACTGGTCGAGTCGCAAGCCTTCGCCCCGTTCCGCCGCCTGGGCCAGCGCTTCCTGTACCGCTGGTATCACTTGAAGGATGAAGTGTTTTAAATAGTAATAGCAGTAGCCGTACTAAGCCGCCGCATGCGTTGACATAGATCGACCAGCGGCGCCTCCCGCGAGGGATGAGATTGCCCGCACGTTCACACATAACAATAAATCTTGGAGTGAGACATGAACACAAATACGAGCAAAAACACGGTTTTTTCAACGATGCGCCGCGCCGTCCTCGGCACCCTGGTGCTGGGCGTTACCCTTGCCTCCAGCGGTACGGCCTTTGCGCAAAGCAAGGAAGTGACGATTGCCTATCAGGAAATCAACGGTCCCTTCCTGGTGGCCATCGCCAGCGGTGAAGTGGAAAAAACCACCGGCTATAAAATCAACTGGCGCAAGTTTGATTCGGGTGCCAAGGTGGCCACCGGCATGGCTTCCGGCGACGTGCAGATCGGCGTCATCGGTTCCAGCCCCCTGACGGCGGCTGTCAGCCGCGGCGTCGATCTGCAACTGTTCTGGATCATCGACGACATCAATGAAGCCGAAGCGATGGTGGCCCGCAATGGGGCCGGCATCAGCAAGCCCACCGATTTGCGCGGCAAGAAGATTGCCGTGCCATTCGTTTCCACCACGCACTTCCACACCATGTTCGCGCTGGAAACCTGGGGCATCAAGCCCACGGAAGTGAAGTTGCTCAACATGCAGCCGAATCAGATCGCCGCCGCCTGGGAACGGGGCGACATCGATGCCGCCTTCGTGTGGGATCCGGCCTTGAGCAAACTCAAGCAAAACGGCAAGGTGCTGGTGACCTCCGGTGAACTGAGCAAGAAGGGCAAGGCCACGTTTGACGGCATGGCCGTCGAGCGCGCCTGGGGCGAAGCGAATGCGGATTTCATGGCCAAGTTCGTCAAGGTGATGGCCGCGGCCGACGCCGACTACCGCGCCAATCCGAAGGCGTGGACCATCGATTCGCCGCAAGTGAAAGCCAACGTCAAGCATTCGGGCGCTGCCGCCAAGGACGTGGCCGCTTCCGTGGCCCTCTACGCCTACCCATCGCTGCAGGAGCAGGCTTCACCGGCCTGGCTCGGTGGCGGCGCGAAGGGCGGCGTGGCGCAAGCCTTGCTGGCCACGGCGCAATTCCTCAAGGGCGAAGGCAAGATCGACACCCTGGCAACAGATTACGCCAAATATGTGACACCCAAGTATGCACAGGCCGCCGGCCTGCTGAAGTAAACGTTGTGCGATGGCGCGCCTGCGGGCGCGCTGACTGAACAGAATGCGTTGAACTGAAGTACTACCTATGCGGGGACATCATGGAAAATCTGTACGTCAAGGATGTCAGCGTGATTTATCCGGGCAAGACGGCCGGTGAACGCGTACATGCCTTAAATAACATCAATCTGACCATCAATAGCGGCGACTTCGTCGTTGCGCTGGGTGCATCAGGTTGCGGCAAGACAACCTTGCTGAGCCTGATGGCGGGCTTTATCGCCCCGTCCAAGGGCGAAATCATGCTGGGCGACAATAAAGTGGAAGGGCCGGGCGCCGACCGTGGCGTGGTGTTCCAGAAACATGCTTTGCTGCCATGGCTGAACGTGATGGAAAACGTGGAATTCGGCTTGAAGCTGCAAGGCGTGCCTAAAGCCGTGCGGCGCGAACAGGCGGCCAAGAACCTGGCGTTGGTGGGCTTGAAGGACTTTCACGACAATATGATTTATCAATTGTCGGGCGGCATGCAGCAAAGGGTAGGCATCGCCCGCGCCCTGACCAGCAATCCCGCCATGCTGCTGATGGATGAACCGATGGCGGCGCTCGATGCGCTGACGCGCGAAACCATCCAGGAATTGCTGCTCGATATCTGGGCCAAGTCCAGCACCATGTTCTTCTTCATTACCCACAGCGTCGACGAGGCGCTGTTCCTGGCGAACCGGCTGATCGTCATGTCGCCCCGTCCGGGCCGCATCACGCACACGTATGAACTCGATTTCAACAAGCGCTTCCTCGAATGCCGCGATGCGCGCGCCGTGAAATCGAGCCCGGACTTCATCAAGATGCGCGAAACGGTGCTCAACATCATTTATGGCGACGAGCGCGCAGTCAACAAAGAGCTGGAGGTGTCCCATGCATAGCCCATCCGTCGTGGGATTTCCTCCCACCACCGCCAAGCGCGCCGGCTTTTTTGCGCGCCTGTTCGCTCCCCGCTGCGCCATGCCGGGCGAAGCGTTCGGCGCGCCGGGGCAGGGCAATTCCAGCCGCATCGCCACCGTTACCGTCATCGCCGTGCTGCTGCTGTGGTTAGCCGTGACGGCCAGCGGCATGGTCAAGCCGCTGTTCCTGCCGTCGCCGCAAGCCGTGTACGAGAAATTCATCATGGCGGCCACGACCGGTTTCGGCGGCGCCACTTTGTGGGAACACACGGTGGCCAGCCTGGTCCGGGTGTTCGGCGCCTTCGGTCTGGCTTGCCTGTTTGCCATCCCCGTCGGCGTGATGATGGGCGTCAATCGCGTGGCACGCGGCATCTTCGATCCCTTGATCGAGTTCTACCGTCCGCTGCCACCGCTTGCTTACTTGCCACTGGTCATCATCTGGTTCGGTATCGGCGAATTCTCGAAGGTCTACCTGATCTTCCTGGCCATCTTCGCCCCGATGGCGATTGCGGCCCGGGCCGGCGTCAGCTCCGTATCGCTGGAGCAAATCCACGCGGCCTACTCGATGGGTGCTACCCGCTTCCAGGTCATCGTGCATGTGATTCTGCGTGCCGCCATCCCGGAAATTCTCACCGGCATGCGCATCGGCATCGGCGTGGGCTGGACCACCCTGGTGGCGGGCGAGATGGTGGCGGCCACGCGCGGCCTAGGCTACATGGTGCTCAGCGCCTCCGAGTTCCTGGCCAGCGATGTGGTGATCATGGGCATTATCGTGATCGGCTTCTTTGCTTTCCTGTTTGATTTGATGATGCGTTACCTCGAACGTACCCTCGTGCCATGGAAGGGCAAGGTGTAAGACGTTCCCGGGAGTGGCGCGCACGCCACAAGTGTTGCCGCCGCTCCCTTTTTTCAACCGCCATACCCCGTAGGTATCCTCCTGTGCGCTTGTCCCTTGGGCGCCGCGCCGGGCCGCTGCATTTCCAGATTGACTTCTGGCATGCAGCCAACCAGACTGATTTGATGATGTATCGATGCTGCTTGACGGTGTTGCCCAAATAAAACAAAGCCGCGCGGCACTTCCCCGCCGCAGCAGGCCAGGGTGCACCGAGCTTCAGATATTACTAGGAGACAAAAATGATTAGCGACAACCACAACAACACGGGCTTGCAGCACTCGCTGAAGCAACGCCACATGAGCATGATCGCCATCGGCGGCGTGATCGGCGCCGGCCTCTTTGTCGGCAGCGGCGTCATCGCCAAGGCCGCCGGACCGGCAGCCATCCTTTCTTTCTTGCTCACGGGCGGCCTGGTCGTCCTGATCATGCGCATGCTGGGCGAGCTGGCCTCGTCCCTGCCCGTGGTCGGCTCCTTTTACGAATATGCGCGCCTGGCCTTCGATGACAAGCCGAAAGTGTCGAAATTCCTCGGCTTCATGAGCGGCTGGATGTACTGGTATTTCTGGGTCGTCGTCGTGGCGCTGGAAGCCATTGCCGGCGCCAAGCTGGTCAACTTCTGGCTGCCCGACGTGCCATCGTGGTCCATCAGCCTGGTGCTACTCGTGTCGATGACCATCCTGAACCTGTTTTCCGTGAAGGCCTTCGGTGAATTCGAGTTCTGGTTCGCCTCGATCAAGGTGGTTGCCATCGTCGTCTTCCTCTTTGTCGGTGCTCTGTTCATTACAGGCAGCTTGCCCAACAGCATCCCTAGCCTGGGTTTCCTGACCAGCAACGGCGGCTTCATGCCTCATGGCTGGGGGCCTGTATTGAGTGGCGCCGTCGCCGCCACGGCCTTTTACTCTGGCGCCGAGATCGTCACCATTGCCGCCGCCGAAACGTCGGACCCGGCCAAGGCCATCGCCCGCGCCACCAATTCCGTCATCACGCGCGTGCTGATGTTTTATGTGGGGTCCATGTTTGTTGTCGTCTGCATCGTGCCCTGGGATTCGCCGGCCATCGCCACGCCCTTCGTCAGCGCCCTGACCGTCATGAACATTCCGTACGCGGCCCACATCATGAACGCCATCATTTTGACGGCCGTGCTGTCGGCCTTGAATTCCAGCCTGTACGCTTCGTCGCGCATGATCTTTGCGCTGACGCGCCGCGGCGACGCGCCCACGGGCCTGGTCAAACTGAGCAAGAACGGCGTGCCCATTCGCGCCATACTGTTCAGCACCCTGTTTGCCTATTTCGCCATTGCCGTCTCGTATGTGTCAGCCGACCTGGTGTTTCCCTTCATCGTCAATTCCTACGGCATCCTGATCCTGTTTGTCTACCTGCTCATTGCGATATCTCAATTGCGTCTGCGCCGTCGCCTGGAGCGTGAATGCCCGGAACGCATCAAGGTGCGCATGTGGCTGTTCCCCTACCTGACGTATTTCACCATCATCGCCATGCTGGTGATCCTGGGCGCCATGAGCGTGTCCTCCGATACGGAGCAGCGCGTGTCGTTCTGGTTCGGCCTGTTGAGCGTGGTCATCATGAGTGTCATGTATTACATCAAGAAGCTGGTCAACGACGACCGCAACGGCGGTGAAGCGGCCGACACCAAAGTGGAGCTCAAACATGTCTGATGCGACCTTGTTGCCTGCAAGCAGGCGCCGCTTCCTGCGCACCACGACCGCTCTGGGCGCCGCTGCAGTGGCGGGGCCTGGGTCAGCCTTGGCTGCTTCCGTCACCTTGCCGTTTGAAAATGGCGAGCGCGAACTGGTGGCCTTCCCGCAAAAGCGCCCGCTGATCCTGCTGACCAGCCGTCCGCCCCAGCTGGAAACGCCGTTCAGCGTCTTCAATGAAGGCGCGATTACTCCCAACGAGGCGTTTTTCGTGCGCTATCACTGGAGCGGCTTGCCTACCAGCATCGATGGCGGCAGCTACCGCCTGCGCATTGCCGGCCTGGTCAAGACACCTTTGGAGCTGTCGCTGGCGGAACTGAAACAGCTGGCCGAACCCGTCGACGTGGTGGCCGTGACGCAATGCTCGGGCAATAGCCGCGGCTTCTTTGCCCCGCGCGCCAACGGCGGGCAGCTGGGCAATGGCGCCATGGGGAATGCCCGCTGGACGGGCATTCCCCTGAAAACCGTGCTGGAAAAGGCCGGCATCGGGGCCGGCGCCGTGCAGGTGGCCTTCAATGGACTGGAAACGCCGCCCGTGGGCGACGGCCCCGATTTTCAGAAAGCCTTGTCCGTCGAGCACATCATGGCCGGTGACGTACTGCTGGCCTGGGCCATGAATGGCGAAGACATTCCCTTCCTTAACGGCTATCCGCTGCGCCTGATCGTGCCCGGCTATTACGGCACTTACTGGGTCAAGCACCTGAGCGACATCACCGTGCTCGACAAACCCTTCGACGGCTTCTGGATGAGCACGGGCTACCGCATCCCCGACAATGGCTCCGGTTTCATCGAGCCGGGTGCGCCCGTAGGCAAGACGACGCCCATCAGCCGCCTCAACGTGCGCTCCTTCATTACCAGCGTGCAAGATGGCGCGCAAGTCAAGGCCGGGCGCGACCTGGCCTTGCGCGGCATCGCTTTTGATGGCGGGCAGGGCATCAGCGAAGTGGCGATTTCAGCCGATGGCGGCCAGAGCTGGCAGGAAGCAAAGCTGGGCAAGGACCTGGGGCGCTTTTCGTTCCGCGCATGGACGCTGGTCCTGAAGGCGCCGCGCAAGGGAAAACACGTGCTGATGGTGCGCGCCGTCAACCGCGTTGGCCAGAGCCAACCGATGAAAGCCCTGTGGAATCCCATGGGTTATATGCGCAATGTGGTGGAAACCACGCGCATCCAGGCAGTGTGAGGAGAGTGCCATGCTGATAAGAACACTTGCCACCGCCGTGGCCCTGATGCTAACGGGCAGCGCGGGCGCGCTGGAAATCCATTTGCCGCCGGAAACGGCGACTTACAAACCCAGCGAATTACCCGGCTACCAGTTGGTGCAGCGTAATTGCATGACGTGCCATGCGGCCCAGTATGCATCGAGCCAGCCGCCTGCCTCGCCGCGCGCCTACTGGGAAGCGACTGTCAAGAAGATGAAAAAGCCGTTTGGCGCCCAGTTTGACGACGCGGACATGCCGGCCATGGTCGATTACCTGGTGAAAACCTATGGCGCGGAGCGGGGCGCCGCCGTCCCTGCAGCGGAAGTGGGCAGGCCAGCCGCAGCGGCTGTCCAGGCCGCCAGCGGCAAGGATGTCAAAACCTTGCTGGCTGCGAATGGCTGCATGGCATGCCACGCCCTGGACCAGAAAGTGGTCGGTCCCGGCTTTGCGGAGGTGGCAGCCAGATACAAGGGCAAGGACAGTGCCGCTGTCGTGGCGGCGAACATCCGCAGTGGCGGCGCCGGCAAATGGGGCCCTGTGCCCATGCCGCCATTCAGCCAGCTTAGCGTAGCCGATGCGGAGACCCTGGCGAAATACGTGCTGAACAGATAAGTTCGTCCTTGTTGCGCGGCAACCCTTAATACCACTTGCCGCCACGCCTCCTGCGCGGTATTGCCCGCTGCCATCATGCAGCGGGCTTTTTATTACTTCCGCCATTCGCCGACGCATCGCTTGCCAGCGCAGTGATTGCTACCACTGGTATTGTAAAAAACACCGTTATATAAAACCACTTGACTACCAATTTTCGGCGTCGCATTCTCTGTGCAGAAAGCCGATGCTTCGCTGCGCTTTCTTTACGTACAACATAAAAAGCTACTTCGATAGTTTTCGTATAACGTTCAGGAGACAATGTGATGACACGGCAATCAAGCCGGCTGGCTACGCCATTCATGGCTGGCCTGCTGGGCAGCGCGCTCCTCGCTTGCGGCGGCAATTCCATCACCGAACCCCCGGCGACCCTGCTGGCCGCCGCCACCACCGCCAGCGACAGTTGCGCGGCCTGGAGCGCCAGCGCTGTCTACACGACGGGGCAGTGCGCCGTGTACGACGGCAAGGTGTATCGGGCCAAATGGTGGGTGCAGGGCACGGCACCGAGCAACGACCAATGGGGACCGTGGAGCCTCGACATCACCACCCCGACACCGACGCCTACCCCGACACCCACCCCGACACCGACACCCACCCCAGGCGTGCCCACCAAAGCCCAGGCCGAGGCGAACGAGGCGGCGCTGACGAACAACGATTTCTTCCGCAAGGTAAAAGCGTCGATCCGCACCCTGGGCAATACGGCCGTCGAAGCCGTGCAGCCTGGCCTGGCCAGCAATCCGCTCAACGTCAAGCGCGTCGAACGCCTGCTGCCGGCGGCTAAGTGGGAATACTATTTTGCTGCGCGCGACGCCAGCTATACCTACCAGCGCTTCCTGCAAGCCGTCGCCAAGTTCCCCGCCGTGTGCGACGACTACAGCGACGGGCGCAATGCGGATGCCATTTGCCGCCACAGCCTGGCCACCATGTTTGCCCACTTCGGGCAAGAAACGGGTGACCATAATGCCAGCAGCCCCTTGCCGCAATGGCGCCAGGGATTGAAGTATCTGCGCGAGCTGGGCTGCGATGAAACGGGCGCGGGCTGCGGCTACAACATCGAATGCGCGGACCCCGTCTTCAACAAGGTGTGGACCTGTGGCAAGAATGCCGACGGCAGCTTCAAGAAATACTTTGGTCGCGGCGCCAAGCAGCTGTCCTACAACTACAACTATGGGCCGTTTTCGCAAGCGATGCATGACGGCGATCAATCCGTCCTGCTGAAAAATCCGGACCTGGTGGCATCGACCTGGCTGAACCTGGCATCGGCCACGTTCTTCTTTGTCTATCCGCAACCACCAAAACCATCGATGCTGCATGTGCTCGACGGCACGTGGGTGCCGAACGCGGCCGATACGACGGCCGGCGCGGGCAATAATTTCGCCACCACCATCATGATCATCAATGCGGAATGCGGGCAGGGCACGGAAAAACAGGCAGCGCAAAACCGCATCGATTACTACAAGCAGTTTGCCGCCGACATGGGCTGGGATTATTCCGGCGAACAATTGTCTTGCGCCAACATGCAACGCTTCACCCCGGCCAGTTCCGCTTCCTACAACATTTACTGGGAAAAAAACTGGAGCGCCGGTGGCGACAACCAATGCCAGCTGGTCAGCTATCAAACCCCGTACAGCGCCTTGCTGGCCGGGAACTACGTGAAATGCGTGGAAGCCAACTGGAATGTGAAGTTGCAGTAGCAGCAAAGGCAGGACTAGCCGGCCAGGGATAACAGTTGACAAGAGCCCCTCGAGGGGCCTGCAACAGCTCTCGATGTAAAACCATAACGGAGACCAATACAACATGAAATCGAATGCATTATTGATGGCCCTGCTCAGCGGCGTGCTCGTCGCTTGCGGCGGGGGCCAGGAAGGCGCGACAGCCACGCCAAACACCCTGCTTGCCACCGTGGAAGCGTGCGCCGTCTGGGATGCCGCCACCGTCTATACGGGCGGCCAGTGCGTGCTTTACCAGGGCGTCACTTACAAGGCCAAGTGGTGGACGCAGGGCAATGTCCCCAGCGCCACCGACCAGTGGGGACCGTGGGCCGTGACGGATACGCCAACCCCGACGCCGACGCCGACGCCGACGCCGACGCCGACACCGACACCGACACCGACACCGACACCAACACCGACACCAACACCAACACCGACACCAACACCAACACCAACACCAACACCAACACCAACACCAACACCAACACCAACACCCACGGCTTGCCGTCCCGACGGCTTGATCTCGGCCGTGCCGAATGTGCCGTATTGCAAGGTGTACGACGCGAATGGCCGCGAAGTGCTGGGCAATGGCTTGAACCGGCGCATCGTCGGCTATTTCGCCAGCTGGCGCACGGGCGTCGATGGCAGCCCGGCGTATCTGGTGAATAACTTGCCATGGGACAAGATCACTCACCTGAACTATGCGTTTGCCTCCGTCGACCCGGCGACGTCAAAGATCGCCATCGGCAGCGGCGCGGTCAATCCCGATACGGGCTTGACATGGCCCAACGTGCCGGCGGCAGCCATGGACCCATCCTTGCCGTACAAGGGCCACTTCAACTTGCTGGCGCAATACAAGAAGAAATATCCGGGCGTCAAATTGATGATTTCCGTGGGCGGCTGGGCCGGTAGCGGCGGCTTTTACACGGCCACGACGAACGCGGACGGCAGCATCAACACGGCAGGCATCAATACCCTGGCCGATTCCATGGTGGCCTTCGTGCGCCAGTACAACTTCTTCGATGGCGTCGATGTCGATTACGAACACCCGACCACCAACAATGAGGCGGGCAATCCGAACGACTTCGCCGCCTCGAAACCGCGCCTGGCGGGGTTGATGACGAGCTACAACGTGCTGCTGAAAGTGCTGCGCCAGAAGCTTGACGAAGCGGCCGTGCAGGACAACAAGTATTACCTGCTCACCATCGCCGGTTCCGCTTCGGGCTGGGTGTTACGGGGCGAGGAAAACATGTCGGGATTGAAATATCTCGATTACGCCAGCCTGATGACCTACGACTTGCACGGCGCGTGGAACCAGTACGTGGGACCGAACGCGGCGCTGTTTGACGATGGCAACGATGGCGAGTTGCGCGCCGGCAATGCCTACCAGTATCAGAACATCGGCTACCTGAATACGGACTGGGCTTACCGCTACTACCGTGGCGCCATGCAGGCGGGACGCATCAATATCGGCGTGCCGTTCTACACGCGGGGCTGGAAGGATGTGACGGGCGGCACCAACGGCTTGTGGGGCACGACGGCGCTGACCAATTCCACCGTCACGTGCGCCGGGGTGAAAACATGCGGCACGGGCGCCACCGGCATCGATAACGTGTGGTACGACCTCGATTCGCAGGGCAAGCCGACACCGGGCGGCGGCAACCCCATCTGGCATGCGCTGAACTTGCAAAACGGCATCGTTCCAAGCTACCTCGACGCCTATAAAGTCACGGACAAGGCGCTGGTAGGCACCTATGTGCCGTACTACAGCAGTACCATGGTGGCGCCGTGGCTGTGGAATGCGAGCAAAAAAGTGTTCCTTTCCACGGAAACAACACAGTCGATCGCGGCCAAGGCCCAGTACATCGTCAACAACAATATCGGCGGCGTGATGATCTGGGAAATGGCGGGCGACTATGCCTGGGATGCCACGCGCAATGGCGGCAAGGGTGAGTATTTCATGGGCACCACCCTGACGGACGTGCTGTACCAGGCCTTCCGCACGGCTGGCGTGTATGGCAACAAGCGCGCCGAAATCGCCATGCCGGGCACGGCGGCCAACGTCAGCATCACTTTGGGCGGCTGGAAGCTGGGCGATAACAACTTTCCCATCAATCCGGTGATGACGGTGAAGAACAACACGACGTCGACCTTGCCTGGTGGTACCGTGGTGGAGTTCGACTACCCCGTCTCGGCGCCATCGGACATGAGCGACCAGTCGGGCTTCGGCTTGACAGTGATCAATGCCGGTTACACGGGGCCGAACAATATCGGCGGTTTCACGAAGAACTACAACCGGGCCCGCTTTGCGATTCCCGCCTGGCAATCGCTGGCGCCGGGCGGCTCCGTGGCGCTGACCCTGAACTATCGCCTGCCGATTTCGGGACCGGCCAACTATACGGTCACCGTGGGCGGCACCAAGTATGCGCTGACGCAGGAGTACCCGGAATTGCCGGTGGCCTTGCCGTAAGTTGGTGATGCCGTAAAGTAAAAGGGCGGAACCGAGGTTCCGCCCTTTTTTAATTGCGACCGTTAAGCTGGCTTAAAACCACGTTTCTACCTGGAAACCGTAGGAAGTGCCGCTGGTATTGTTGTTATAGATAGGGCCGCCGTTGTTCGACGCATTGACCGACGCGGTGGCCGCATCGTTCCATTTGCCGTAGGTGACGAAAGCGCGCAGTTCAGGACGCGACCACAGGCCAGGGCCGGCGGAAATCGTCGGTGCAATGGTCAGCTTGGTCAAACGCTTGGCTGGCAGGCCGCCCGCTTGCGTTACGCGGTCCGTGCCCAGTTCGCCCACCAGCTTGAAGTTGTCGGTGAACGCGTACACGGGACGCACGCCAACCGAGGTCCAGGTCGAGGAACCGGTGGCATTCGACTCGTCTTTTTGCCACAGGGCGACGAATTCCATGCCGAAGTTGGCCATCGGCTGGATCGCCATGTCATTGAAGATGCGCGTGCGTTTCACGTCCGAACCGAAATTGGTGTCGCCCGAAGCGCCGAACTGCGCGCCCTTGCCGGTGCCAGGACCGACGCCGTATTGCACGCCGAAGGTATTGCCGCCGCCAAATACTTTACCTTGACGGTGGAATGCCGACAACTGCCAGCCATTGTGTTTCTGGCCAAAAGCGTCGTTGTCCTTGCCTTCACCGATGATGTAGGTCGCAGCCAGGTCCAGCGTGCCGTTTTCATTGACGGGAATTTCGCCGTAAATGAAGTTCTGGCGCACGGCAGACTTGGTGCTCACGACGCCGGTCGGCGACACGGTATTGATATCGTTGTCCTTGAAGAAGGCATACGAGAATTTACCCGGGCCTGCAGGAATGCGGTCCAGGCCGGCGCCCGTGCCGTTCATGTTGATGTATTGCAAGTCCAGCATGTGGATGTCAGGACGGTAGTAGAAGCGCTTACCGATCCAGGCCGTGCCGCCGTTCAGGAAATCGAGTCCCTGCGCTTCGACATAGGCCTTGACGATGCCCAGCTTGTTGTCGCCGAAATCGGAATTTGGCGCGTAGGCATTGACCCAGATGGTGGCCAGGTAGTTCACGCCGCCGGACTTGGCGACGGACTTGGTGTAGCCGAATTCCGTGTAGGCGTCGCACTCATTGCCCAGACGGTATTTCATGGTATTGCCACCCAGGCCGAAGCAGCCTTGCGAACCGCCGTCGCCCGATGTATTGCTACCGGCGCCAGCGCGCAGGTAGCCATGGAAGCCTTCGGAGTCACTTGGGTACATGGGGTCGGCCAGGGCGGAAGCGCTGGCGATGGCCAGGAGCAAGGCAGGTAAGGTTTTCAATGCAGTGCGATTCATGCAGTCTCCAGAATAATGTAGGTGGTAGCGCTGGCGCCCCCGAGGACGGCCACCGCATACGGTCTAATGCCGAAAACCAAGTCTAGCAGCGCTTTTTTAACCACCCTGATACAAAACGAACAAGTGACGATACTTTCTTTCAGAGTGTTGTTTTTGCTGCATATCGATACTCTCGCGCATAGTGGGCTTGCAAAAGAGTATCGAATTGCGGTTTTGGAGTATCAGAAAGTATCAAAGGCCGGTGCTACATTGTGGTCGTGGTGCTAAGTATCTGAGCATTGCCAACGACAAAAAACACTGGAGACACACAATGAAACGTTCCGCCATCGCCGCGCTATGCGCCGCCTGCCTCAGCTCGTCCGCCTTTGCCGCCACCGACCTGGTCATCGCCACCGTCAACAACGGCCACATGATCGAAATGCAAAAGCTCGGCAAGTTCTTCGAGCAAGCCAATCCCGACATCAAGCTCAAATGGGTGACCCTGGAAGAGGGCGTCTTGCGCCAGCGCATGACCACCGATATCGCCACCAAGGGCGGCCAGTTCGACGTGATGACCATCGGCTTGTATGAAACGCCCATCTGGGGCAAGAAAAACTGGCTGATCCCCATCAAGCCTGACGCCAAATACGATATCGACGACTTGCTGCCGGCCATCCGTGAAGGGCTCTCCGGCGACGGCAAGCTGTACGCGTCGCCGTTCTATGGCGAAAGCTCGATGATCATGTACCGTAGCGACCTGGTCAAAAAAGCGGGCATGACGATCGAAGACCGCCCCACCTGGAACCAGTTGCGCGACGTTGCTGCCAAGCTGCACGATCCGGCCAACGGCGTGTACGGCATCTGCCTGCGCGGCAAGCCGGGCTGGGGCGACAACATGGCCCTGATCACCACCATGGCCAATTCCTACGGCGGCCAGCTGTTCGATATGCAATGGAAGCCGCAATTTACCAGCAAGCCGTGGAAGGATGCGGTCACCATGTATGTCGACCTGATGAAGAAATACGGCCCGCCGGGCGCAGCGGCCAACAGTTTCAATGAAAACCTGGCGCTGTTTAACCAGGGCAAGTGCGGCATCTGGATCGACGCGACGATCGCCGCCTCCTTCATTACCGACCCCAAACAAAGCAAGGTGGCCGACAAGGTGGCGTTCGCCCAGTCGCCCGTGGGCGTGACGGAGCGGGGCGCCAACTGGCTGTGGATCTGGTCGCTGGCCATCCCGTCGAGCTCCAAGCACCCGAATGAAGCGCAACGCTTCATCAACTGGGCAACTTCGCCCGACTACGTGAAACTGGTGGCCAAGGAAACGAGCTGGGCCAACGTGCCGACGGGTACGCGCAAATCGACGTATGCCAGCCCCGAGTTCCAGAAAGTGGCGAAATTTGCCGCCGCCGAAGGCAAGGCTCTGGCCACCACGCGCGCCGTGCAAAGCACCATGCTGCCATCGCCTTACGTGGGCGTGCAATTTGCGTCCATCCCCGAATTCCAGGTGATCGGCGTGGCCGCCGGCCAGCAGATGGCGGCAGCGCTGCTGGGCAAGGTAACGGTGGACCAGGCGCTGGAATTGTCGCAGCAGACGGCGGAGCGCGAGATGCGTAAAGGTGGCTACTACAAATAAGGCAGTGTCTTTGTCGAGTAGCTTGCTTACCCCAATGGCGTAAAGCAGGGGTCAATCCTTCGGATCGGAATGCGTCCCATTGGGCCGCATTCCCCCGCCGGGTCTGACCCCAGACTTCCCCTTGTCCCAAGAGAACATTATGAAACGCATTATCCCCCGGACTTTGCTGACGCCGGCCGTGGTCGCCGTCTCCGTCATTTCCGTCATTCCGCTGCTGATTACCCTGTTTTACTCGTTCGTGCGCTATTCCATGCTCGATCCGAGCGGCCATCCTTTCCATGGCCTGGCCAATTTCCACTTTTTCTTTACCGATGCCTCGTTCCTGCCGGCATTGCAGAACACCTTTACCCTGCTGTTTTCCGTCATGCTGATCACGGTGGTGCTGGGTACGGCGCTGGGGCTGCTGATCAATGAAGCCTTCCCGGGGCGCGCCATCGTGCGCGTGCTGTTGATCTCGCCGTTTCTTGTCATGCCGGCCGTGAATGCCCTGATGTGGAAAAACATGCTGCTCAACCCGATCTACGGCCTGTTTGCGCAAATCAGCATCTTCTTTGGCGCCACGCCCGTCGACTGGCTGTCGGCCCACCCCCTGTTTTCCATCATCATGATGGTGTCTTGGCAATGGCTGCCGTTTGCCTGCCTGATCTTCATGACGGCCCTGCAATCGATGGACCGCGAGCAGCTGGAAGCGGCGCGCATGGATGGCGCCACCTACCTGCAGCAGTTGCGCTACCTCTACATTCCCCACCTGGGCCGCGCCGTTTCGGTGGTGCTGATGATCGAGATGATCTTCCTGTTGTCGATATTTGCGGAAATATTCACCACCACGGGCGGCGGTCCCGGCTTCGATACGACCACCATCACCTTCATGATTTATCAGCAGGCATTGCTGTCGTATGACGTGGGAGCGGCCTCGGCCGGTGCCCTGTTCGCCGTGCTCATCGCCAACATCGCCGCCTTCTTTCTGATGCGCGTCATCGGCAAGAATTTGTCGAAATAAGGAGACCTTGATGCCTAGCAAATTCAATCTGGTTGGCCGCACGGCCGCCGCCTGGCTGTGCGCGCTGCTGCTGTTCTTTCCCATTTTCTGGCTCGGCCTGATGGCTTTCAAGACGGAAGGGCAAGCCATTTCCACGCCGCCCCTGCTGTTCTTCACGCCGACCCTCGACAGCTTCCGCGAAGTGCTGGCGCGCGACAATTACTTCGGCTACGCGTGGAACTCGCTATTTACCAGCGTGGTGTCGACCGCCATCGGCCTGCTGATCGCCATTCCCGCCGCGTATTCGATGGCCTTCTTCCCCACGGGCGGCACCATCGGTTTGCTGAAATTCATGCTCAGCTCGCGCTACATGCCCGGCGTGGGCGCCCTGATGCCGATCTATATCTGCTACCAGTACTTCGGCCTGCTCGACACGCGCATTGGCCTGACCATCATGTTCATGCTGATGAATTTGCCCATCATGATCTGGCTGCTGTACACGAGCATGAAGGAGTTGCCGCGCGAAATCCTGGAAGCGTCGCGCATGGATGGCGCCACCGTGTGGGATGAATTCCGCCACGTCGTGCTGCCCCTGTCCGTGGGCGGCATCGCTTCCACGGCCCTCGTGTGCATGGTCTGGTCGTGGAATGAATCGTTCTGGTCGCTGAACCTGGGCGCGTCCAATGCGGGCACCCTGGCCTGGCTCATCGCCTCGTATTCCAGCCCGGAAGGCTTGTTCTGGGCCAAATTGTCGGCCGCTTCCCTGATGGCGATCGCCCCCATCATGGCGCTGGGCTGGTTCTGCCAAAAACAATTGGTCCAGGGTATGACCTTTGGCGCAGTCAAGTAGCATCGAAAAACAAATCAGAATTGAGACAATCATGGCTTACCTTCAACTGAGCAATATCGAAAAATTCTTTGGCGAGCACCGCGCCATCAAGGGCATCGACCTGGACATCCAACAGGGCGAGTTCGTCGTCTTCGTGGGACCGTCAGGTTGCGGAAAATCAACCCTGCTGCGCCTGATCGCAGGCCTGGAACCGATCGACGGCGGCAAGCTGTCGCTCGACGGGCGCGACATCACGAACGTGCCGTCGTCCAAGCGCGACCTGGCGATGGTGTTCCAGTCGTATGCGCTGTACCCGCACATGACGGTGTTCCAGAACATGTCGTTCGCCTTGAAACTGGCCGGCGTCGATCCGGCCATCATCCGCGAGAAAGTCGACAAGGCGGCCGCCATCCTTGACCTGGGGAAGTACCTGGAACGCACGCCGAAGGAGCTGTCGGGCGGCCAGCGCCAGAGGGTGGCCATCGGTCGCGCCATCGTGCGCGACCCGAAAGTGTTTTTGTTCGATGAACCGCTGTCGAACCTCGATGCGGCCCTGCGCGTGCAGACGCGCATCGAGATCGCCAAGCTGCACCGCGAGCTGGGCGCCACCACCATCTATGTCACGCACGACCAGGTCGAGGCGATGACCCTGGCCGACAGGGTGGTGGTGCTGCGCGACGGCCAGATCGAGCAGCATGGCTCGCCACTGGAACTGTATGACCATCCCGCCAACCGTTTTGTCGCGCAATTCATCGGCACGCCCAGCATGAACGTGGTACCCGCCGACGCTGCACCGCAACTGCTGGCGCAGGCGGGCAGCGCGGCGCAGGCCGATGGTTTTGTCGGCATCCGCCCCGAACACGTGCACCTGGGCGCGGCGCAGCCGGGCAGCGTGCCCGTCACCGTCGACCTGGTAGAGTCCCTGGGCGTGGAAACGCTCACTTATGTGCGCTTGCCGAACAATGTGCAGCTGGTCTCGCGCGGAGCCGAACGCAGCAGCCTGCAGCCGGGCCAGCAGACGCATTTGACGTTCGAACCGGGCTTCGTGCATTTTTTTGACCGCGCCGGCAAGACTTACGCGGCGGCGAAAGGAGCGCTGTAATGGACGCCATCGCATTGAACCAGGCGAACCTGGAGCGACTGCCCGCCAACGTTGCCGTGCCCGCGTATGCGCGCGGCGCGCTCGTGGACAGCATCGTGCATATCGGCGTGGGCGGCTTTTTCCGCGCCCACCAGGCCGTGTACCTTGACGATTTGCTGGCCTTGCCCGGAAATGAGCAATGGGGCTATTGCGGCGTGGGCTTGCTGCCGCATGACGCGGCCATGCGCGACGCCATGCGGAAGCAGGACGGCTTGTACACGGTGGTCGAGCGCAGCGCGGCCGGCGATACCGCGCGCATCATCGGCTGCATCGGCGAATACCTGTATGCGCCCGACGAGCCGCAGGCTGTGCTGGAAAAACTGGCCGACCCTGGCACGCGCATCGTCGCGCTGACCATCACCGAGGGCGGCTACTATGTGAACCAGGGCACGGGCGAATTCGACGCGCAACACCCCGACATCGTGCATGAACTGGCGCACCCGCAGGCGCCGCGCTGCTCGTTCGGCTACCTGGCCGCCGCCCTGGCCTTGCGCCACCGGCGCGGCCTGGCGCCGTTTACCGTCATGTCCTGCGACAACCTGCAAAACAATGGCGATGTGACGCGCAAGATGCTGCTGGCCTTTGTCGCCCTGCGCGACGTGGAACTGGCGCGCTGGCTGGCCACGCATGGCAGCTTCCCCAACAGCATGGTCGACCGCATCACGCCGGCCACCACGGATGAACACCGGGCGCTGGTGCGTGACAGCTTCGGCATCGTCGATGCATGGCCTGTCGTGTGCGAGCCGTTCCGCCAGTGGGTTATCGAAGACGAATTCCCGCAGGGCCGGCCGGCCTGGGAAAAGGTGGGTGCGCAGATGACGCACGACGTGCTGCCATATGAAAAAATGAAGCTGCGCTTGCTCAATGCCAGCCACCAGGCCCTGTGCTACATCGGCATGCAGCTCGGCTACACGTTTGCGCATGAAGCGATGCTTGACCCTGGCATCCGCGCGCTTGTGCGGCGCATGATGGATGACGAGGTCACTCCCCTGCTCGGCGCAGTGGAAGGCATCAACCTGGCCAGCTACAAGGATACCTTGATCGAGCGCTTTTCGAATCCGGCGGTACGCGACCAGCTGGCGCGCATCGGCACGGAAGGCTCGGCGCGCATCCCGAAATTCGTGCTGCCCTCCGTGCGCGAAGCGCTGGCGCAAGGCGGCGCCATCAAGCTGCTGGCTTTCACGGTGGCGTGCTGGTTCCGCTACCTGGAAGGCCACGACGAGCAGGGGCGCGAGATGCCCCTGAACGACCCGTATGCGGTGCGCCTGCGCGCGCTGGCGCTGCAGGGCGGGGCGGATGCCTCGCCGTTGCTGTCCTTGCGCGAGCTGTTTGGCGACCTTTCCGACACGCCCGCGTTTACGCAGGCGGTGGGGCAGGCGCTGGCCAGCCTGTACGGCCTGGGCGCGCGCGCGGCGCTGGAACGGGTACTGGCCTGACGGGGAGGGCGCGCCATGCCACGCAAAGCCGATGCCGCATTGCCGCAGATGGAGCTGGAACAGCAGCGCGACGCCACGCCCGGCTTCGAGCCCAAAGGCAGTTTTGGCTTCATCCGCTACCTGGAGCACGGCTTTCCGAATGCGCTGGTGCGCTGGCATTACCACGACGAGTACGAGCTGCACCTGATCGTCGAGACGAGCGGCAAGGTCTTCGTGGGCGACTACATCGGCCAGTTTGCGCCCGGCCACCTGGTGCTGACGGGGCCGCGCGTGCCGCACAACTGGGTCTCGCTCGACACGCCTCCCGAAGGCGTGGCCCTGCGCGACATGGTGATCCAGTTTTCGCATGCGCCGCTCGCTTCGATGGCGGCCGCCATCCCGGAACTGAAAGGAATTTTTCCGCTGCTGCAGCGCGCCCTGCATGGCGTGGAGTTTTTCGGGGCCAGCGAGCAGTCGCTGCGGCGCTTTCGGCGCATCCGCGACAGCAGCGGTTTGCCGCGCTTCATCGAATTTCTGACACTGTTGGGCGAACTGGCGCAGACGAGCGACTACCAGCTGCTGTCGACGGTGCCCATGCAGTCGAGCGACGACGACGTGGCTTTGGCGCGCATCAGTTCAGCCATCAACTTCATCGTGCACAATTACAGCAGCCAGTTTTCGCTGAAACAGCTGGCCGAGCAGGTGGACATGCCAGAGCGGACGTTTTCGCGCTTCTTTCGCAGCGCCACGGGCAACAGCTTCACGGACTTCGTCAACCGCCTGCGCATCAACAAGGCGTGCCAGCTGCTGATGGAGACGGAGCGCTATGTCAGCAACATCTGCTACGAAGCGGGATTCAATAATGTGGCCAACTTCAACCGGCGCTTCCTGGAATTGAAGGGCATGACGCCGAAGGAGTTTCGCCAGCAGGCGCTGGGCCGCTTTGGAGAATGACGGTAATTGGAGTACATTGGATGGCACAGGCGGGACAGCCTGGGAGGGACAAGCATGGAACACCTGTGGCAAAAGGACAGCGATCGCAAGGCGCCCGAACTGGAGCGCGAAAGCTACGACGGCATCATCAATTACCTGGAACATGGCTATCCCAGTTCGCGCGTGCGCTGGCACTGCCATGAAGAGTATGAACTGCACCTGATCGTCGCCACCAGCGGACGATTGTTCGTGGGCGACTATATCGGCGAGTTCTCGCCCGGCCACCTGGTGCTGACGGGGCCGCGCCTGCCGCACAACTGGATTTCCAACGTGGTGCCGGAAGGGGGCGTGGCCTTGCGCGACATGATCGTGCAATTCGCCCACGCGCCGCTGGCCAGCGCCGCGCGTGCCATCCCCGAATTGCGCGAACTGCTGCCGCTGCTGGAGCGCTCCAGCTATGGCGTGGAGTTTTTTGACATGGGCCACGAGGCCGAGCAGCAGCTGGCGCGCATCCGCGTCACGCATGGCGCCGAGCGCTTCGCCGAATTCGTGCAATTAATGAGCAAACTGGCGCGCACCGCCAATTACCGTTTGCTGTCGAGCGCCTCCCTGCGTTCGTACGACGATGACGCCACCCTGGCCAAGGTCAATGCCGTCCTCAACTACATCACGGACAATTACCGCGAGCCGATTTCGGCGGAAATGCTGGCCGAGCAGGTGGGCATGTCGCTGAGCAAATTCTCGCGCTTCTTCCGCAAGGCGACGGGCAACAGCTTCACGGATTTCATCAGCCGCCTGCGCATCAACAAGGCCTGCCAGCTGCTGATGGATACCGATCATTATGTGTCGAACGTCTGCTACGACGTGGGTTTCCAGAACGTGGCCAACTTCAACCGCCGCTTCCTGCAGGTGAAGGGCGTCACGCCCAAGGAATTCCGGCGCCAGGCCGACGGTCGCTTTGGCGGCATCGGCGGGCCTGTTGCGGATACGCCACTGGCCTAGCCGCTGTCATTACCTTGTCATTATGTCCAGCTAATCTCCTCGGTTTCACTCTCAACCTGAACCGAGGAATGCATGAACGTCGCAGCGACCCTGAAACCGACCCCGAAACTGACCCTGCTGGCCATCGCCGCCGGCTTGTGCCTGTCCGCTTGCGGCGGCAGCGATAATACGCCGGCGGAACCGGCCAAGCCCGTGGCGCAGACGGGCGTCTTCCTCGACGGCGCGGTGGAGGGCCTCGATTACGTGGCCGGTAGTGCGGCCAAGGCCAGCACCAATGCCAAGGGCGAATTCATTTGCAACCCTGGCGAGACGGTGGCTTTCAGTGTGGGCGGCCTGGCCCTGGGTTCGGCGCCATGCGGCGCCGTCGTCACGCCGCTGGCGCTGGCCGGCAGCACGAATGTGGCGGACGACAAGGTCGTCAACCGCCTGCTGGCGCTGCAACTGCTCGATGACGACAGCGATCCGTCGAACGGCATCAAGCTCACGGCCGAAGTGAAGACGGCGCTGGCCGGCAAGACACTGGACTTTGCCAGCGCCCCCGCCGTATTCAATACGGCCCTGGCCGCACACTTGAGCAGCGCGGGCGGAAAATTCGCCAGCCGCACGGTCGACGGGGAGCGCCGCGCCCTCGTGCGCGAGCATTTCGAAGACACCCTCGCTTCCAAGGTGGGTGCGCCCTTCAATGAAGCGCTGACGCAGGCTAATTCGGTCGGCGAAGTGAAAGTCACGGTGACGCGCTACCAGATCCAGGCGGCGGACAAATACTATGTACCGTACGAAGGCGCGAATGCCAAGATCAAGGGCGAGTTCCCGAACGGCTTTTTGCCGTCGTACGGCTCCGGCCTGGCCTACAAGGGCAAGAATGCGGCGGGCGACCTGGAGTTCTATGGCTTGACGGACCGCGGCCCGAACGGCGACGGTCCGCTGGTGCCCGATCCATCGGGCAAGGGCACCATCGGCAGCAAGATCTTCCCGTCGCCCAGCTTTACTCCCTCTTTTGGCGTGCTCACGGTGGGCAAGAACGGCGCCATCTTGACTTCGTCGACGCCGATCAAGGTGTCCGCCACGGTGAACACCTCGGGCTTGCCCGTGCCGGTGGGCGCGGTGGGCAATTCGGCCGAGATTCCCGTCATGGATGTTATGAAGTTCGACCCGGCCGGCAAGGCCGTCTTCAACGCGGGCGGCCTCGATTCGGAAGCCATCGTCGTCGATGCGAAGCGCAACGCGCTGTGGGTGTCCGACGAATACGGCCCCTTCATCATCAGGATCGATGCGGCCACGGGTATCATCCAGGCCAAGTACGAGCCGGGCAAGGGCTTGCCGGCGCTGTTCGCCAAGCGCCGCGCGAACCGGGGCATGGAAGGCATGACCCTCGACACGAGCAACGACAAGCTGTACGCCTTCCTGCAAAGCCCCCTGTCCGATGGCACGGCACCGTACTCGGTGACGAAGAAAAATGAACAGGTGGAGCGTTTCGCCCGCTTTACGCGCTGGATCGAATTCGATCCGACGACGGGCACCAGCGGCAAGATGTATGCGTATCCCCTGAATGCGGCCGATTACCAGGATGGCCGCACGGGCAATGCCAAGCTGGGCGACATGGTGGCGCTGGGCGGCGGCAAGTTCCTCGTCATCGAGCAGGGTGCCGCGCCATCGGGCAAGGTCTTCAATAAACTGATGCTGGTCGAATTGAAGGGCGCCACCGATATCGCGGCCGCCGCCTTCAACGCGACGACCTCCGACCTGGAAAAGAGCAGCATGGGCGGCGCGGCCGTCAATGGCGCCGACTGGGCCGCTGTCACGCCGCTCAAGAAAACCCTGCTGCTGGACTTGAACGCCATCGGCTGGGCGGCGGAAAAAGCGGAAGGACTGACCCTGATCGACGACTCCACCATCGCGCTGGCCAACGACAATGACTTCGGCCTGAAAACCAAGATCTTTGACGCGAATGGCGTGGAAGTGGCGGACGCCGACGTGACCAAGTGCACGGTCGACGCAAACGGCGCCATCGTCACCAGCGCTGCCGTCGGCTGCACTGCGGGCAATACCATCCGCGTGGCGCGCGGCGACGACCGTGAACGTCCAAGCCGCCTGTGGATCGTGAAGTTCGCCAAGGCGCTCAATACGTATTGATATGATGTGCAGTGTCGGATTACGCGGCGCGCGCGCCGCTAATCCGACCTACAAAACAAAAAGCCGCGCGGTGCTGGATGCACCGCGCGGCTTTTTATTGTGGAAATCGAGGGTAGTTCGGATTAGGCGGGGCCGCCGAGGCCAAAGGCCGTAATCCGACATTCACCCGCTTACTTCTTGGTGTAGGTATTCAACCAATCCAAAACCGTGTGATGCCACAGCAGCGAGTTGGCCGGTTTCAGCACCCAGTGGTTTTCGTCAGGGAAGACCAGCAGCTTGCTCGGGATACCCTGGCGCTGCAGCGCCGTGAAGGTGCCCAGGCCTTGCGCGGTGGGGATGCGGAAGTCCAGGTCGCCCTGGACCACCAGCATCGGCGTCTTCCAGTTTTTCACGAAGTTCACGGGATTGAACTGTTCGTGCTTGGCTGGCGCATCGTAGTACGGGCCGCCGTTTTCCCATTCGGTGAACCAGAGTTCTTCCGTCGCGTAAGCCATGCCGCGATTGTCGAACACGCCATCGTGGTTGACCAGGCATTTGAAGCCGTCCGGCCAGTTCCCGGCGATCCAGTTCATCATGTAGCCGCCGTACGACGCGCCCAGCGCGCAGCTGCGCTCGCGGTCCAGCCATGGGAACTTCTTGGTGGCCGCTTCCAGGCCCTTTTGCAGGTCGACCAGCGGCTTGCCGCCCCAGTCGCCGCTGATGGAGTCCGTGAACTTCTGGCCATAGCCGGTGGAGCCATGGAAGTCGATGAAGACGGTGGCGTAGCCGGCGCCTGCATACACTTGCGGATTCCAGCGGTAGCTCCAGCTATTGCCAAAGCTGCCTTGCGGGCCGCCGTGCACGAGGAATGCGACAGGATACTTTTCACCCGCCTTGGCGTTCCATGGCTTCATCACGTGGCCGTAGACGGTTTCGCCATTCGCGCCCGCGAACGAGAATTGTTCATATTCGCCGAAACGCACATCGGCCAGCGCTTGCGCATTCTGTTTCGTCAGCTGGACCATCGGCGCGATTTCCGACTTCGCGTCGAGCTTGCGCGTGTACAGCTGCGCGCCCGAGGCCAGGTTGGCTTGCGCCATTACGATGGTGTTGCCGCGCACGTCGAAGTCGCCCACGGCGCCCTTGCCAGTCAGCGCATTGACCTTGCCGCTGGCCGCGTCGATGTGGAACAGACGGTGCTGGCCTACGTCATCGGCGGCGACGAGGAAGGCCTTGCCATCCGGCGTCCAGCGGAAGTCGGCCACGGAACGGTCCCAGTCGTCGGCCACGGTGCGCTTCTTGCCTGTGGCGACATCCATCAAGACCAGGTGGAAGCGGTCCGCCTCGAAGCCCGGCTTGGTCATGGCCACATAGGCCAGGGTGCGGCCATCGGGCGAGTAGGTGGCCTTGGCATCCCAGGCGGGATTGTCCGCGGTGAGGTTGCGCGGCGCCTGGCCACCAGTTGCTGGAATAGTGTAGACGTCGAAGTTGGTCGACCACGATTCCGTGCGACCGGCCACGCGCACGGAGAAGGCTACCGTCTTGCCGTCCGGGCTGAAGTGGTATTCGCCATTGTCGCCGAAGGGCTTCGATGGCGCGTCGCCATCGAGGGTGCCGCTCAGGCTAACGGGCGTGGCGCTGACCTTGCCGGTGGCGTCGATGGGCGCCGAGTACAGCGCGTTGCGTCGGCCGTCGGCCCAGGTATCCCAGTGGCGCACGAACATCTGGTCGTAGACCATGCCGCTCGCCTTGTTCTTGGCTTTTTCATCCAGGCGCTTCTTGGTGCAGGCGATATCCGCGCAATCGAGGAAGACGCCCATGCTGAAGGCCAGGCGATCGCCCTGCGGCGACAGCCGGTAGGTGTCGACGTCCAGCGCCAGGTCGGTGACCTTTGCTGCTTCGCCGCCGTTCAGGGGCAGCTGCCACACTTGCGAGGAGCCGGAGCGGCCGGACAGGAAGTAGATGGCGTCGCCGTTCGGCGACCATTGCGGGTCGCTGGCGCTGGCATCGCCGCGCGTGAGCTGGCGTGGCGCCGCGTTCGGCGCGCGCAGGTCGATCATCCACAGCTGCGTGTTGCCGCGGTTTTTGTCCAGGTTGGTAGTACGCACCGTGTAGACGACGCGCGTGGCGTCCGGCGACAGCACGGGGCTGCCTACGCGTTCCATGGCAACCATGTCTTCGACGGTGAAACCGCGCGGAGCGGCCAGCGCAGGGATGGCGGCGGTGGTGGCCATGGCGGCACTGAATGCTCCCAAGAGCAGCAGACGTAAACTCATTCAAACTCCCGATTCTTATGACGACGTTATTGATATGGTATTGACGTGGCCGGCTGTACCGCCGGCAGCCCGACATCATAGCAATAAAGACGTGCTTGCTGCGGGAGTTGACCGTCGGTTAGCCGGTCGGCGGTGCCAGTTGGTCGAGTGGTCGGGCGCGCAGATGTTTTCTTACAGAAACAGCTGTTTTTATGCAAAGTGCTAGACTGCCGGCCTTTGACAACTACTCTCGACACCCATGCGCCTGACTTCCCTTGCCCTGACCGCCGCCGCCCTGTTCGCCGCCTTGCCGGCCCATGCGGCCGCCATGCCGACACTTGAACAAATCCACGCCGCCGTGCAGGCGGGCGTGGCCAAGACCCAAGCCAAGATGCAATCGGCTATGCCGGTACCGATCGCCGTCAAGGTCAAGAGCCTGCAGGGTTGCCAGGATTCGCTGGAAGTGCCGGGCGAAGTGGTGTGCCTGGTTGGCATGAGCGCCGGCATGCGCGACGGTTTTAATGTATTGCCGCTGCGCAATGAAGGCGACACCTGGGTCGGCGTCGAGCGCAAGAACGCCAAGTTCGCGGGACCCTCGCCAGCCGAGGCGCAAGCGATGATACGCGCCTGGGCCAAGGAAGAAGTGGCGCGCAATCCGGAAGCGGCCAAGGATGTGCAGATGCAGGAAGCGCAGAGCACCATGCAGGTCAAGGTCGTCAACGAGTGCGATGTCCAGCGCAAGACTGGCTACCTGGTATGCGATACGGAATTGAGCCTGCCGAGCCGCCCGCAAGGCTTCAATACGGAACTGACCTTCATGCTGGAAAGCGGCAACTGGCGCTACGTGCCGCGTTAAGCTGCCGGCCGTCACACCGCTCACGTATCAAAGTGCGGCGCGCCAGCGGCCGCATTCCCACACCTCATCCCCACACTCCTGCCCGGGCATTGCTGCGCGTCCATCAGACATGCGCCCGGCGGCAGGCAGACATTCCTTCCCCTATAGCGCCAGCATCTCTTTCAATCAATATGGATTAATTGATTAATTTATCAATTAATTACTTGTTTTCAATGAAAGTGATAGAATTGGTGATTATTACTGAATTTGTTGTGATTTCACCATATAAACTAATTTATTTGTTTTAATCATTATTTTTGGCGTATGATATTGATAATGCGAAAGTAAATGCCGCAATGTGCATGTCTGGAGAGTCGCCTTGCTGAAAAAAATAACGAGTAGCGAACTGGTGTTGGGACTGTATGTCGAGCGCCTGGCCCGATCCTGGCTAGCCACCCCTTTCTGGACGCGTTCCTTCCTGCTCGAGTCGCCGGCTGACCTGGAGCGTATCCGCACGGCACGCCACTGCGAGGTGTACGACGCGATCACCTCGAACCGGCCGTACAAGAAGGGCTGGTGCCCGGCCGAGTCGCTGCGCCGCATGGCGGCCTGGCGCGGCGGGCATCTGGACGCGAGACTGTTTGCCGCCTTCGTCAAATGCCTGGGCATTTATCCGCTGGGCACCCTGGTGCGCCTGCAATCGGAGCGCCTGGCCGTGGTGGTGGGGCAGGCGGCGGGCAAGACGCTGACTTCGCCCACGGTACGCGTGTTTTTTTCCATCCGCGCCGGCACCTGTATCGCACCCTGCGTCATTGACTTGGCGGCGCCAGGTTGCCAAGAGCGCGTTGTTTCCACGGAAAGCGCGGAGCGGTGGGGCTTGCTGGACGTCGACCGTTACTGGGCCGGCGAACCAGCCGTGGCATAGCGCAAGCCACGGCTGGAATTAAGTATATTTTGTTAATAACAAAATATTAAAATAAGGGTGCCAGTGCCGCGTCCGTTTTCCTGTCTGGCGACTGTGCCTTGTCCGCTTACCCGTCACCGTACGGGCTACCTCTGAGGATGTGACCATGCGACTCAATCTTCCCGTCAGCGATACCGAGATCAATCTGAGCGATACCGAGACCATCGTCTCGACTACCGACTTGCAAGGCAATATCACGTATGCGAACCCGTACTTCATCGCCGTCAGCGGTTACAGTGGGGAAGAGTTGATAGGCGCGCCGCAAAACATTCTGCGCCATCCGGACATGCCGGTCGAAGCGTTTGCCGATTTCTGGGCCACCATCCGCTCAGGGCGTTCGTGGAGCGGCATGGTCAAGAATCGCTGCAAGAATGGCGATTACTACTGGGTGCTGGCGAACGTGACGCCGGTGGTCGAGGATGGCGTGGCTGTCGGCTACATGTCCGTGCGCACCAAACCGACGCGCCAGCAGGTGGCGCAGGCATCCGCCCTGTACGCGCGCATCAAGGCGGGGCAGGCCGATGGCATCGTTATCAGCCAGGGCGCGGCGGTGCGCACGGGCTGGCTGGCCAAGGTGCTCAGCTTGCGCGACCTGGCGCTGGGCAAGCGCATTGGCTGGAACCTGGGTTTGCTGAGTTTGGTACTGCTGCTGCAGCTGGCGTGGACTGCGGGCGTGCTGCCGGCAAGCGCGGGCGGCTGGCTGACGGGCCTGTCCGCGGTGGCCTTGTGCGCGACCCTGTATTTCTGGCATAGCTTGTACCGCGCCGTGCTGCAGCCCTTGCAGCAGGCGCGCCAGGCCTGCGACGTAATGGCAGGCGGCGACCTGACAGGCGAGTTCGACACCACGCGGCGCGACGAGATGGGGCAGCTGCTGCGCTCCTTGCGCCAGTTGCGCGTGAACTTGCACTCCATCGTCGGCGATGTGCGTGGCAATTTCCTGCGCATCAGCATGGCAAGCCAGGAAATTGCCGCCGGCAATATGGACTTGTCGGGCCGCACCGAAGCGCAGGCATCGGCCCTGGAGCAGACGGCATCGAGCATGGAGCAGCTGGCGGCCACGGTGCAGCAAAACAGCGGCAACGCCGTGCAAGCCAGCGACATGGCGGGCAAGGTGCATGGCCTGGCGGGGCGCGGCGGCGAGATCGTCGGCCAGGTGGTGAGCATGATGGCGGAAATTAACGCATCTTCGAAGAAAATCGGCGACATTACGGGTATTATCGAAGGCATTGCCTTCCAGACCAATATCCTCGCCCTGAACGCGGCCGTGGAAGCGGCGCGCGCGGGCGACCAGGGACGTGGTTTTGCCGTCGTGGCGGGGGAGGTGCGCAGCCTGGCCCAGCGCAGTGCGTCGGCGGCCACGGAAATCAAGCAATTGATCACGGCATCGCTGGCCCAGGTGCAGGCGGGCGCGAAGCTGGCGCAACAGGCGGGCGCCAGCAGCGCCGAGATGCTGGGCGCCGTGCAGGGCGTGCATGGCATCATGGAGGAGATCGCCTCGGCCTCGCGAGAACAGAGCCATGGTATCGGCCAGGTCAACATGGCCGTCACGCAGATGGACGAGGTGACGCAGCAGAACGCGGCGCTGGTGGAGGAATCGGCGGCCGCCTCTGCGTCGCTGCAAGACCAGGCCTTGCAGCTGGAGCAAGCCATGGCCTTGTTCAAGCTGGAACGGCGGAGCCGGGGGCAGGCGGGCCCTGCCAAGCCCCTGCGCGCACCGGAGCGCCGCCGCGCTACAGCAGGCGCTCTGACAGCGCCTTGAAGTCCACTTGCGGTACGAGAAAGGCAAATGGCTTGGATAGGGGCGGCAGCTGCCCCAGCATGCCGCAGTCGGCGCGCAAGGCCGTCAGCGCTTGCACTTGATCCACATCAACGGGCAGGTCGATTTCGCCGAAAACCAGCTTGCCGTTGCGCGGCACGTGCGCGATGGCCGCATCCTGGCAAGCCAGGAAGGCGACGGCATCGTGCCAGTTACCGAACAGCGCTTGCCAGTCGGCATCAAGATCATGCTTCGCGGTGATGTCTGCCTGCACATCCAGCGCAGGGGCGCTGCCGGTCCCGCCTGCAATGCTGCAGTGCGCCTGCGTGGCGCTGACTTCCAGTGTCATGTTGTCGGCCAGGTGCGTCGGTAATATATCGCTGAACAGCCGCGTGCCCAGCGCATGTGGCAAGCCATCCATGATGTTTTTCAAAAAAAACACGCAGGGCACGGCGGGCGCTCCCCGTGGCGTGTGGTCCAGATATAAACGCCAGTTGCTTTGCAGGGGCGATGGCAGCAGCCGGCGCAAGGGGCCTGGCAGGGCAGGGCCGAAATGTCCGTGGCGGTAGCTCAGCACGGTAAACGGCGTCTTGCCGTCGCGCTGCCACAAGGTCACGCCGGCGGGCAACAGCCGCTGCGCTGCCCGGGCGTCCACCAGCCAGCTCACGTAGACGACGTCGCGCACGTCGCTGTGCAGGGTAAGGAAAGGCAGGCGGGACATGACAGCCTGGCGCACGTTGGCAAAGTGCGTGCAGTTGGCAAGCGCGGCAAACAGGCGTCCTGGCCAGCCCGCGCGCGGGTGACGGTAAGTATTGTCTTGCAATGGGGAAGTCCTTCGGTTGCGGTGATGCAGGCGGACGGCGCCGCCTGCCGTAAACGCCAGGTGTTACTGCATGTGCCAGCCGTGGCTCACTACGATGGACTGGCCGCTCAGCGCCGTCGACGGGAAGGCTGCCAGGAAGACGGCCGTTTGCGCCACGTCCTGCGTGGTGGTGAATTCGCCGTCAATCGTGTCTTTCAGCATCACTTTCTTGATCACATCTTCTTCGCTGATGTTCAGCTGGGCCGCCTGTTCGGGGATTTGCTTGTCGACCAGCGGCGTGCGCACGAAGCCGGGGCAGATGACGTTGGCGCGGATGTGATCTTTTGCGCCTTCCTTGGCCACGACCTTGGCGAGGCCAAGCAAGCCGTGCTTGGCGGCAACGTAGGCGCTCTTGAAGGGCGACCCTTCGTGCGAATGCACGGAACCCATGTAGATGATGGCGCCGCCGCGGCCCGCCTTGATCATTTCGCGCATGCAGGCGCGCGTAGTAAGGAAAGCGCCGTCCAGGTGGATGGCCAGCATCTTTTTCCACTGATCGAACGGGTAGTCGACGACGGGGCTGATGATCTGGATGCCTGCGTTGCTGATCAGGACATCGATGCCGCCAAAGTGGGCCACGGCATCCGCCACGCCCTTGTCGACCTGTGCTTCGCTGGAGACATCCATGGCGACGGCAAACGCCTGGCCGCCCGACTGCCTGATTTCTTCGGCCGTCTTGCTGGCCGCTTCCAGGGCAAGGTCGGCGATGACCACCTTGGCGCCTTGTTTCGCGTATTCAATGGCCATTTCCTTGCCGATACCACTGGCGGCGCCGGTAATCAGTGCGACTTTGTCTTTGAGTTGCATATTAATCCTTTGCATTGCGGGTTGGAGTGATCGTGGAATTCAGACTATGCCAGTATAGCCAGAAAACGCGCCAGGCATGGCCCGCGCACGCCTACAAACCGGCTTGCCTTGCCTGCATTTCTTGCAGGCGCCAGGCGCCGGGATTGGTGCCCGACCAGGTGCGAAACGCGTGATTGAAGGCGCTTTGTTCCTGGTAGCCCAGCAGGAAGGCGATGTCGACCAGCGACAAATCCGGTGCGCGCAAATAATCGCGCGCCAGGCCGTAGCGGGTCTGGTCCAGCAGGGCCTGGAAGCTGGTGCCCGCGTCGGCCAGCTTGCGCTGCAGGGTGCGCGGCGTGACGGCCAGCGTGGCGGCAACGCTGGCCAGCCGCGCCGAACCCTGGCGCAAGCCGGCCACGATGGCCGCGTGTACCTGCGCCTCGATGGCGCCGCCGTTCTCTGCTGCGGCATGGCGCTGCGCCAGCAGTTGTTCCGCATGCTGGCACAGTACTGGGTACAGGCTGACGTCGGCGTTCGGCACGGGCCAGTCCAGCAATTGCGCGTCAAAGGTGGCCGTGTTGGCGCTGGCGCCAAAGGCGGGCAGGCTGCCCAGCACGCGCACGTATTCGTCGCGGTGCGCGGCGTGGCGCAGCAAGTCGCCGCCGCCATCATGGGTAAACGCCAGTTGCGCCGGCGGCAACGGCATGCCCGCCAGCCAGTCACCGCACACGCGGATGCCGGCAAAGACGCTGTCGACCAGGTGCCGGCTGGCGCCCGGATAGTGGCTGGTCCAGCGGTAATGCGCGAGAGCTCCATCGCGCTGCAGGGTCGAGCGGCCCAGGTCGTGCGCCAGCCGTTCATAGCGTGCCGTCTGTTCCAGCGCCTGGCCCACGTTGCTGCAACTGAGTAAAATCAGGCCATACGCGCTGTAAGTGCCCATGCGCACCCGCTGGCCCACGTGCAGGCCGAAATGCGCGTCGCCCGCCAGCTGCGCGCCCGCATCGAGCAGGTGCACGTAGTCGTGCGCGGCCAGACTGGCCGCTGTCGCTTCCAGGCTGTGCGGCGCCACGCCGGCCGCGCTTGCCAAGATGGTGGCAGTGATGCCGTGCGCGCCGGCCGCTTCGAGCAGCGGCTGCAGATAGGCGCCGGCGACCCGGCCTTCCGCGTCGCGGCTGTCAATGCCTGGCATGATGGAACAATGCAATTGTCATGAAAAACCAATACCCTTCGTCTTAGGCGGCATATGCTATTGATCTAGCAAGAAAATCAGGCAAGGACAGTATAGCAAGCCGCCGTGGCGCGCAACTGGCCAAACACAGGGGATGTCGATGCAACGCTGGAATGGGTGGGGGGACGAGAGCGTCACGTATGCGCTGAGCGCGGAGGCACTGGCTTTTTTGGGCGAGCGCCTTGGGCCGGGCAGCGGCATGCTGGACGCCACAATGGACGACGTTTGCGCGCAAGTGCCCGCGTCGCGCCTGGCGCCGCATCCGCTGATCGATACCACGCCCGCCACGCGTGTGCGTCATGCGCTGGGCCAAAGCCTGCCCGACTGGTTTAAATTGCGCCACGGTCGCATCGGCGCCGTGCCCGATGGCGTGGCCTTTCCCGACAGCGCGCTGCAAGTGCGCCAGCTGCTCGAGTATGCGCGCCAGGCGTGCGTGGCCGTGATACCCCACGGTGGCGGCACCAGCGTGGCAGGGCACCTGACGGTGGCGGCGGGGCCGCGCCCCGTGCTGGCGCTGAGCCTCCGGCGTTTGTCTGCGCTGGGTCACCTGGACCGCGAAGCGCAGCTGGCCACGTTTGGCGCGGGCGTGTATGGCCCCGACCTGGAAGCGCAGCTGCGCGCGCACGGCTATACCCTGGGCCACTATCCGCAGTCGTTCGAATACTCCACCCTGGGCGGCTGGATCGCCACGCGCTCGTCGGGCCAGCAATCGCTGCGCTATGGCCGCATCGAGCAGCTGTTCGCGGGCGGCGAGGTGGAAACGCCGTCCGGCACCATGAGCATCCCCACGTTTCCCGCCTCGGCGGCCGGCATCGACCTGCGCGAAATGGTGCTTGGTTCCGAGGGGCGGCTGGGCATCCTGACGCAGGCCACCGTGCGCGTCTCGCCGCTGCCGCCCTACGAAGCATTCCATGCCGTGTTTTTCGCCGACTGGGGCAAGGCTCAGGCGGCCGTGCGGGCGCTGGCCCAGTCGCGCCTGCCCCTGTGCATGCTGCGCCTGTCGAACGCGCTCGAGACGAAAACCATGCTGACCCTGGCCGGGCATGAAAGACTGGTGGGACTGCTGGAGCGCTACCTGTCCCTGCGTGGCTGTGCGGAAGAAAAATGCATGCTGATGGTGGGCGTCAGCGGAGACGCGAAACCGGCGCGCGCAGCGCTGCGCGGCGCCTTGGCGCTGGCGCGGCGGCACAAGGGCGTGCACGTGGGACGCCACATGGGCGACAAGTGGAAGCAGGGGAGATTTCGCAACGTCTACCTGCGCAATGGCGCCTGGGAACACGGCTATGTCATCGATACGGTGGAAACGGCCGTTGACTGGCCCCGTGTCACGGCGATGATGGCGGCACTGGAGCAGGCAGGCGCCAATGCGCTGGCGGCGCATGGCGAGCAGGTGCACGCATACACGCATCTGTCGCACGTGTACGCGCAGGGCGCCAGCGTCTACACCACGTATGTGTACCGGCTGGCGCATACGTATGAAGAAAACATGGCGCGCTGGCGTACCTTGAAAGACGCCGCCTGCGCCGCCATCGTGGCCAATGGCGGCACTATCAGCCACCAGCATGGCGTGGGCACGGACCACGCTCCGTGGCTGGCCGCCGAAAAGGGAGAATTGGGCATCGCTGCCATGCGCGCGCTGTTCCGTCAGGTCGACCCGCAGGGCATGATGAACCCCGGCAAACTGCTGCCTGAGGCGGGGAGCGGCTTGTGAACAGGGCGGATCTGCCTGGCCTCCTGGCGCGCGACTGGGATGTGCTGATCGTCGGCGGCGGCATCACGGGCGCCGGCATCCTGCTGGAAGCATCGCGGCGCGGCCTGAAGGCGCTGCTGGTGGAGCAGCGCGATTTCGCCTGGGGTACGTCGAGTCGCTCCTCGAAGCTGGTGCACGGCGGCTTGCGTTATTTGAAGCAGGGACAGTTCGCGCTGACGCGCGAATCGGTGCATGAGCGGCAAGCCTTGCTGACGGATGCGGCGGGCCTGGTCGAGCCGCAGGGCTTTGCCTTTGGCGACTACGCCGGCAGAAAACCGGGGCGGCGCCAATTCATGCTGGGCCTGGCCATTTATGACGTGATGGCGGGCCGGCGCGCGCGCCGCTATGTTAATGCCGTCGATTTTTCCATGCTGGCGCCGCACGTCCAGCGCGAAGGGCTGCAAGGCGGCATGCTGTACCAGGATGCCAAGACAGACGACGCGCGCCTGGTGCTGCGCGTGCTGCAGGAAGCGCGGCGCCATGGCGGCGTGGCCTTCAATTACCTGGGCGTGGAATCACTGCTGCGCGAGGGCGACAAGGCCGTCGGCGCCAGTTTGCACGATGCGCTCGACGGCGCGGTAGGCAGCGTGCGCGCGCGCCTGGTGATCAGCGCCACGGGTGCCTGGGCCGACGGCCTGCGCGGCCAGGTGGGAGAAAAGCCGAAGCTGCGGCCCCTGCGCGGCAGCCATCTGCTGCTGCCTGCCTGGCGCCTGCCGCTGGCGCAAGCCGTCAGCCTGATGCACCCGCAGGATGGCCGTCCCGTGTTTGCGTATCCATGGGAGGGCGTGACCCTGGTGGGCACCACCGATGTCGATCACGGCGCCAGCCTGGACCTGGAGCCTGCCATTACGCGCGGCGAACTCGATTATCTGATGACGGCGCTGCGCTGGCAGTTCCCGCAGCTGGCGCTGGGCGAAGACGATGTGCTGGCCACGTTTGCCGGTGTGCGGCCCGTCATCGACAGCGGCCAGCTTGACCCGTCGAAGGAAGCGCGCGAACATGCGCTATGGCTGGAAAACGGCTTGCTGACGGTGGCCGGCGGCAAGCTGACGACGTTTCGCGTGATCGCCCTTGACGCGCTGCGCCGCGCCGCGCCGCTGCTGCCGGGCTGGCAGGCGGATTTGACGCCCTTGCCTATTTTTGACGCCACGCCGCCCCTGTCGGGCAAGGCCTTGCTGCTCGATGTCGAACAGCGCGCGCGCCTGCTGGGCCGTCATGGCGCGGCCGCGCAAGCCCTGTGCGATGCGGCGCACGACGGCGAACTGGAGCAGATTCCCGGCACGCAGACCCTGTGGGCGCAGCTGCGCTGGGGCGCGCGCAACGAGGACGTGCAGCACCTGGACGACCTGTTGTTGCGGCGCACGCGCCTCGGTTTGCAGCTGGCCGGCGGCGCGCTTGCTATCATGCCGCGCCTGCGTGCCATCTGCCAGCGTGAACTGGGCTGGGACGATGCGTGCTGGGAGGCGGAACAGGCGCGCTACCTGGCACTGTGGCGCAGTCATTACAGCGTGCCGCAAGGCAACTGAAGCAAAGATAAAAATATAAAAGAGGAGAGCATCATCGAGACCATCCTGTTTGGCCAGCCCCTGGTGCTGGGCGAGGCCCGCATCACCTATGACAGCCTGTCGCCGCTGGACCTGCGCCAGCCCGTGGATGTCCTCGTCGACGATCTGGGGGAAGACCTGCTGCAAATCACGTGCGCGAATGGCGACATCGTCGACGTAGGCTGGTATCCGGCCTGGAGCGAACAGGGACGCTTGCGCGTGGTGGCCGTGCGCGGGCAGGACTGGGAAGCGCCCGTGTTCAGCGCGCAGCCGGAAAAAGATCCGCAGGCGCTGCTGCAGGCACTGCGCTCCGCGCTGGCCAGCGTGGCATAACCATGGACTCCGTAGCGGGCAATGGCCCATATATACTCTCCATCGACAATGGCACACAAAGCGTGCGCGCGCTGCTGTTCGACAGGGATGGCAAGCTGGCGTCCAAGGCGCAAGTGTTCCTCGATCCGTATTTCTCCGAGCATCCCGGCTGGGCCGAGCATGATGCCGACGGTTACTGGCAAGCCGTGTGCGAAGCGTGCCAGCAGCTGTGGCGCAGCACCGTCATTGAAAAATCGTCGGTCGTAGGCGTGGCCGTGACCACGCAGCGCGGCACGGTGGTCAACGTGGATGAACATGGCGTACCCCTGCGTCCCGCCATCACCTGGCTGGACCAGCGCAGCACGCGCCAGATTCCCCGGCTGGCGCCTTGGTGGCGCGCCGCTTTCCGCGTCACGCGCCTCGAGGGCACGATCGCGTACTTCCGCCGCGAGGCCGAGATCAACTGGATCGCGGCACACCAGCCCGATATCTGGCGCCGCACGCACAAATTCCTGCTGCTGTCGGGTTTTCTGAATCACCGCCTCTGCGGAAAGTATATCGATTCGACGGGTTCGCAGGTGGCCTACATCCCGTTCGACTACAAGCGCCACGCCTGGGCCGGCCGCTTCGACTGGAAGTGGCAGGCACTGGCGATTCAACGTTCCATGCTGCCGGAGCTGGTGACGCCGGGCACGCGCATGGGCGCCATCACCAGGGCTGCCGCTGCGGCGACGGGAATCCCTGAAGGTACGCCCTTGCTGGCGGCCGCCGCCGACAAGGCGTGTGAAGTGCTGGGCGCCGGCTGCGTCGAACCGCATGTGGCGTGCCTCAGTTACGGCACCACGGCCACCATCAACACGACCAACCGCAACCACGTGGAAGTGACGCGCTTTATTCCGCCGTATCCGGCCGCCATGCCGGGCGCCTACAGTACGGAAGTGCAGATTTTTCGCGGCTATTGGATGGTCAACTGGTTCAAGGAGCAGTTCGGGGACCGCGAACGGGCGGCGGCCGCCGAAGATGGCACGGGCTTGTCCGCCGAGGCGCTGTTCGACCGTCTGGTCGAGGCCGTGCCGCCCGGGTCCATGGGATTGATGCTGCAGCCGTACTGGAGCCCTGGCATCAAGGTGCCTGGCCCGGAAGCGAAAGGCGCCATGATCGGCTTTGGCGACGTGCACACGCGCGCGCACATCTACCGCGCCATTCTCGAAGGCCTCGCGTATGCGCTGCGCGAAGGCAAGGAGCGCATCGAGCGGCGCAGCGGTATTGCCATTACGGAGCTGCGCATCGCGGGCGGTGGCTCGCAAAGCGACGCGGCCATGCAGCTGACGGCCGACATCTTCGGCATGCCCGCCGCGCGCGCCCACGTGTATGAAAGTTCGGGCCTGGGCGCGGCCATCGCCGCCGCCGTGGGGCTGGGCTGGCATGCGGATTTTCCCGCAGCCGTGCAAGCCATGACGCGCAAGGGCAAGGTATTCCAGCCGAACTCCGGACACAGCAAGGTCTATGAGCAACTGTATCGGCGCGTGTACCAGAAGATGTACGCGCGGCTGCAGCCCCTGTACCGCGAGATCGCCGACATTACCGGCTATCCTGAAAAGTGAAGGTGAAGGTGAAGGTGAAGGTGAAGGTGTCTAGGGCTGGACGAGCGCCTTGACCATTTCCCGGGCCATGCTGCCCGAATGCGTGGCGCGCACCTGGTTGCGCCCCCCTTCCTTGGCCACGTACAGGGCGCGGTCGGCGGCGACGAACAGCGCTTCGCGGTCGTCCAGCTGGTGCGGGAAGATGGTCGCCACGCCGATGCTGACGGTGATCCACGGCGAGGTGGCGGAGCGGGGGTGCGGCAGTTGCAGTGCTTCGATGTGCATGCGGATGGCTTCTGCCAGATGCAGGGCGCCGTCGGCGTCCGTGTCGGCGAACAGCATGACGAATTCCTCGCCGCCGTAGCGGGCTGCCAGGTCGCCCGGGCGGGCGGCATGCGAGGCGATGGCTTGCGCCACCTGCTGCAGGCAGCTGTCGCCGGCCGGATGGCCCAGGCTGTCGTTGTATAGCTTGAAGTGGTCGACGTCGAGCACCACCAGCGACAGGGCGGCGGCGCCGCGCACGGCGCGCTGCCACTCTTTTTCCAGGAAACTGTCGAAATGCCGGCGGTTGGCGATCTTTGTCAGCGGGTCGAGGTAGGCGGCGCGCTGCAAGGCGTTCTCGGACTGCTTGTGGTGCGTGATGTCATGCAACAGGCCGATATACAGGGGCTGGCGCAGATACATGGGCGTGAGCGTCAGGTCCATGCTCAGCGTCGCGCCGTTGCGGTGGCGGACCGCCACTTCGCGCGTGCCGTGGTTGTGCGCCGTCTCCGGATTGGCTGCGTACATGGTGAAGTAATCGAGGTATTCCTGCGTCACCAAGGGGCTGAGCAGTTCAGCGATCGAGCGTCCGGCCAGTTCGTTTTCGCGGTAGCCCAGGTACTGGTCGCAGGCGGGGTTGGTGTACTGGATGCGCCCGTCCGCCTCGATGATCAGCAAGCCCTCGGCCATGTTGTTGACGATGGTGCGCAGGCGCTCGGCCTGTTCCTGCTGGGTTTCATTGCTGCTGCGGATGTGCAGCTGGGCGCGCACGCGCGCACACACTTCGGCCATGCGCAGCGGTTTGCTGATGTAGTCGACGGCGCCGCAGTCGAAACCGGCCACCACATCTTCCGTTTCTGTCCTGGCGCTCATGAAGATGACGGGAATGCCCTGCGTCAGCGGATGCTGCTTGAGGCGGCGGCACGTTTCGATGCCATCCATGTCCGGCATCAGCACGTCGAGCAGGATCAGGTCGGGATGGGCGCGCTGGGCGATCTCCAGCGCCCGTTCGCCGGACGTGGCGACATAGGTTTGATAACCCTGTTCGCTCATCAGCTTGCGCAGCAGCTCAAGGTTGGCCGGCGCATCATCGACAATCAAAATGGCGGCGTCGTGCCGCTGGGAATGCCCCACACTGCCTGGACTCATTGCTTCCGGCCTTCTCGGATGTACTCTGCGATGCCAGCGTTTGCTGCACCTTCGGTGATGCTGACTAGGTTCAAATCGGATACAGCGGTTAAATCATACCGCCTTGCCAATTTCTTGGGTGGAAAAATCGATGCTGAAAGAGGCGGTAAAATATTATTCTTATATTGTTTTTATGATATTTTTAAGAATATATACACGTAGTAGTTATCGTGATGGCGGTTTTTAGGTGGAAAAGACGCGTGCCCCTTGGTGCTGGGGCAGCAGTGACACGCCCCGCGTCAGGCGGGGCGTGAGGAGTGGAATTACATTTTTGCGGCGATCAGTTTGCCCAGAATGGCGATACCCTCGCGGATGCGTTCCGGCGGCACCGTAACGAAGGACAGGCGCAGGGTGTGCGTTTCCGGCGTGTTTGCATAGAACGGCGCGCCTGGCACGAAGGCGACCTTGTTGGCGATGGCTTCATCGAGCAGTTTCATGGCGTCGATGTGTTTCGGCAGGGTGACCCAGATGAACATGCCGCCTTCAGGCTTCGTCCAGGTGACGCCGGCCGGGAAGTGCTCGTCCAGCGCCGACAGCATGGCCTGGCACTGGTTGCCGTACAAGCTGCGAATGCTGGGGATATGCCGGTCCAGGAAGCCATCCTTGATGACTTCATGCACGACCATCTGCGTCAGCTGGGACGTGTGCAGGTCGGCCGCCTGCTTGGCCAGTTCCAAACGGCGCACCAGCGGCATCGGCGCCACGACGTAGCCGAGGCGG
Organism: Janthinobacterium darwini; assembly: GCF_051380905.1. NCBI lineage: Bacteria > Pseudomonadati > Pseudomonadota > Betaproteobacteria > Burkholderiales > Oxalobacteraceae > Janthinobacterium > Janthinobacterium darwini. The sequence goes on along the minus strand of NZ_JBNYXX010000001.1, from coordinate 2,986,752 downwards.
ATGCCGGGCGTGAGCACCTTGGAGAACGAGCCCATGTAGATGACGCCATCCGGATTCATGTTGATCATCTTCGGATACGGCTCGCCGCTGTAGCTCAGGGCGCCGTATGGATCATCCTCGATCAGCGGCAGGCCGTGGCGGGCGCAGGTTTCCACCAGTTCCACGCGGCGCGCCACGGACAGGCTGCGGCCCGTCGGGTTCTGGAAGTTCGGCAGCGCGTACAGCAGCCGCGCGCCATCGGCGACGGGGTCGATCGACGACGGCACCAGGCCTTCGTCATCGGTGTCGACGGAAACGAATTCGGGGCGATAGACGGAAAACGCCTGGAGCGCGCCCAGGTAGCTGGGAGTTTCTACCAGTACGCGGCTGCCTTCATCGATCAGCACCTTGCCCAGCAAGTCCAGCGCCTGCTGCGAGCCGGACGTCATCAGCACTTGTTCGGGCAGGATGGTGCTGCCATTGCTGGACAAGGAGTCGGCGATCCACTGGCGCAGCGGCAGGTAGCCGTCGGTGGGGCCGTATTGCAGGGCCACCTTGCCATTGTTCGACAGGACCTTGTCGAAGGCGGTCTTCATTTCTTCCACGGGGAAGGTGGCGGGCGAGGGCAGGCCGCCGGCAAACGAGATGATCTCTGGACGCTGCGTGATCTTCAGGATTTCGCGGATGAACGAGCTTTGCAGCTGTTCCGCGCGTTCGGCAAAGCGCCATTGGATCGGATTCGGATTTTCAATTTTCATACGAGTCTCACAGAAGATGCCGAGCTGCGCCGGCTGGATTTGTTGGCCCGCTTGTGGCGGTGCGTGCGCAAGCGGCGCCGGATAGGCGTCGCCATGGTGCTGCAGTATTGTACGGCTTGCACGCCGCTCTGCCCATCTGCACGCGCAAGGGCGTTGCAAACGGGCGTCAGGCCAGCCTATTTCAGCTTGCGTCCGATGGCCACCACGGCGATCACGGCACCGGCAAACAGCAGGCTTTCGCCCGTCAATGGCTCGTTCAGCAGCACGGCCGCGCCCACCAGCGTGAGGAAGGGCTGTAGCAGCTGCGTCTGTCCCACGCGGGCCACGCCGCCCAGCGCCATGCCCCGGTACCAGAAAAAGAAGCCGATAAACATGGAAAATACGGAGATATAGGCAAAGCCCAGCCAGGCCGCGCCGCTGGCCTGCGCCATCAGCGCGCGCTGCGGCCAGGCGTTCCACAGCACCACGGGCAAGACAAAAGGCACGGCCAGCAGCAGCGCCCAGGAAATTACATGCTGGCCCGGCATGGCTTGCGCCAGGCGTCCCCCTTCGGCATAGCCGAGTGCAGCCAGCAGCACGGCGGCAAAGATCAGGCAGTCGGCCAGGTGGAAGCTGCCGCCGCCCTGGCGCAGTGCGAACGCCACCACCAGCGCCGTGCCGAGCAGAGCCATCAGCCAGAAGCCCGGAGAAGGGCGTTCCTTGCCGCGCAGCACGGCAAACACGGCGGTGGCCAGCGGCAAAATGCCCACCAGCACGGCGCCGTGCGAGGCGGGCAGGCTGCGCATGGCGATCGACGTCAGCCAGGGGAAGCCCAGCACGCAGCCCAGCGACACGAGCGCCAGCGGCATCCATTGTTCGCGGCGGGGCAAGGGTGCGCGCTGCTGCCATAGCCACAGGCCGGCCAGGCAGGCAGCCACCAGGGCGCGCCCCAGGGCGACAAAGGTGGGGTCGAGTTCGGCCACCGCCATGCGCGTAAAAGGCAGGGTCAGGCTGAAGAGGATGACGGCGATGAGGCCCAGCAACAGGCCTTTGCGGTCGGCGTCGAGGCGCAGGGGGTGGCTTGGGGAGGTGGTGGCGTGCGATGGCATGGCTGTCCTGGTACGGTGGCATGGGTCTATGGGCAGGGTGGATAAATCCGCCCCGTACTGTTATCCTAGAGCTCAATTGCAATACAGTGCAAATACACTTCCACGCATAATTTCACATACTGTAATGGTCAAATGAGTCATACACTTCCTTTGCTGTCGCGCGCCTCGGGCGAAACGCTGATCGACCAGATCGTGCGTTCACTGGCGGCACGCATCGACGACAAGCTGCTGCGCGGCGGCGCGCGCATGCCCTCGATCCGCCAGTGCGCCGCCAAGCTGAACGTGTCGTGCGCCACGGTGGTGGCCAGCTACGACAAGCTGGTGGCGCGCGGCTACCTCGAATCACGGCGCGGCGCCGGCTTTTTCGTGCGCGAGCGCTCGCCATTGAACGCGCCGGCGCCACCGGCCGGCGCGCAGGATGCGGCAGCGCAGACTATGGATGTGGTGTGGCTGATCCGAAACATGTTCCGCCAGACGCCGGTCATCCCCGCGCCCGGCTCCGGCATGCTGCCCGCCGAGTGGCTGGACGGCGACCTGGTGGCGCGCGCCTTGCGCGACGTCAGCCGCCAGCCCGGCAACTTGCTGCTGGGGTATGGCGCGCCGCAGGGTTTTCTGCCGCTGCGCCAGCAGTTGCAACTGAAACTGGCGGGGCTGGAAATCGCCTGTCCGCCCGAGCAGATCGTCACCACGGTGGGCGTGATGCAGGCGCTGGACCTGGTGGCGCGCGAGTTTGTCCGTCCTGGCGAAACCATTTTCGTCGACGATCCTGCGTATTGGCTGATGTTCGGCGCCTTTGCCGCCATGGGCATGAACGTCATCGGTATTCCTCGCCTGAGTGACGGCCCCGATATCGCCGTGCTGGCCGAACTGGCGGCCTTGCACCGCCCCAAGCTGTATGTGATCAATTCGGTGCTGCACAACCCCAGCTCGACGTCGCTGTCGGCAGCCAAGGCTTTCCAGGTGCTGCGCCTGGCCGAACAGCACGATTTCCTGCTCGTCGAGGATGATATCTATTGCGACATGCACCCGGGCGGCGCGGTACAGCCGGCCACGCGCCTGGCTGCACTGGACCAGCTGCGCCGCGTGATCTATCTGGGCGGCTTTTCCAAGAGCCTGGCGGCGAACCTGCGGGTAGGCTTCATCGCCACGTCGCCGGAGCGGGCGCAGCGCCTGGCCGACCGCAAGATGCTGGCTACCCTGACCACCAGCGACATCGGCGAGCGCGTGGTGTATAAAATCCTCTCGCAGGGCCTGTACCGCAAGCATGCGGAGCGTCTGCGCGCGCGGCTCGACAATGTGCGCGAGAGAACTTACCGCAAGGTCGAGCAGGCGGGCTTGCGTTTCGAGCCGGCGCCGGCTGGCATGTTCGTATGGGCGGACGCGGGCTGCGACACGAATGTGCTGGCTGAAAAGGCGCTGGCCGAGGGGCTGGTACTGGCGCCGGGCAGCCTGTTTTCGCCGCGCCAGCTGCCGTCCACCCGCATGCGCCTGAACCTGGCCACGGTGCAGGACGAGCGCATATGGGCATTTTTCGCCCGCGCACTGGGATAAACAGGACATTGCAGGACATTCGGCCGGGGCTCTTGAAATCGCTTGTACCATCCCCAACTCCGTAGAATCCGTCCCATCCACAAGACTATGAGGTAAAAATGGCTGTCTCCGAAAAGCAAACCCTGGGTTTTCAGACCGAAGTGAAGCAAATGCTGCACCTGATGATCCATTCCCTGTACTCGAACAAGGAAATCTTCCTGCGCGAATTGATTTCGAACGCTTCCGACGCGGCCGACAAATTGCGCTTCGAAGCGATCGATAACGATGCCCTGTATGGCAACGATCACGAATTGAAGATCAAGGTCAGCTTCGACAAGGATGCGCGCACCATCACCATTTCCGACAATGGCATCGGCATGACCCGTGACGAGGCGATCTCGCACCTGGGCACCATCGCCAAGTCGGGCACCAAGGAATTCTTCGGCAAGTTGTCGGGCGACCAGCAGCAGGACGCGGCCCTGATCGGCCAGTTCGGCGTGGGCTTCTATTCGGGCTTCATCGTGGCCGACAAGATCACCGTCGAAACGCGCCGCGCCGGCGCACAAGCTGCTGAAGGCGTGCGCTGGGAGTCGGCTGGCGAAGGCGACTACAGCATCGAGAACATCGACAAGCCGTCGCGCGGCACGGACATCATCCTGCACCTGCGCGAAGGCGAGGACGAATTGCTGTCGAGCTGGAAGATCAAGTCCATCATCCGCAAATACTCGGACCATATCTCGCTGCCGATCGTGATGCAGAAGGAAGAGTGGGACGAGGAGAAAAAAGAAACCGTCCTGAAGGACGAATTCGAAACCGTCAACCAGGCCAGCGCCCTGTGGGCCCGCAACAAGGCCGACATCACGCCGGAACAGTACGACGAATTTTACAAGCACGTGTCGCACGACTTCCAGTCGCCGCTGACGCACACGCATAACCGCGTGGAAGGGCGCAGCGAATACACGCAGCTGCTGTACATCCCGGCCAAGGCGCCGTTCGACATGTGGGACCGCAACAAGCGCGGCGGCATCAAGCTGTACGTCAAGCGCGTCTTCATCATGGACGATGCCGAGCAGCTGATGCCGACCTATTTGCGCTTCGTGCGCGGGGTGATCGATTCGGCCGACCTGCCGCTGAACGTGTCGCGTGAAATCTTGCAGGAATCGCGCGATGTGAAAGTCATCCGCGAAGGCTCGACCAAGCGCGTGCTGGGCATGCTGGAAGAATTGGCGAACGCGGACGAGCAGGACAAGAAGGACAAGTACGCCGCTTTCTGGAAGGAATTCGGCCAGGTGCTGAAAGAAGGCATAGGCGAAGACGCGGCCAACAAGGAACGCCTGGCCAAGCTGCTGCGCTTTGCCTCGACCGCCAATGACAGCGACGCGCAAATCACCGCGTTCGCCGACTACGTGGCGCGCATGAAGGAAGGCCAGGACAAGATTTATTACGTCACGGCTGACAATTACGCCGCCGCCAAGAACAGCCCGCACCTGGAAATCTTCCGCAAGAAAGGCGTCGAAGTGCTGCTGCTGACGGATCGCGTCGATGAATGGATGCTGTCCTTCCTGCAGGATTTCGAAGGCAAGGAACTGGTCTCCGTCGCCAAGGGTGGCCTGGACCTGGGTGCGCTGGAAGACGAAGCGGAAAAGAAAGAGCACGAAGAAACGGAAACCTCGTACGCCGACCTGGTGGGCAAGATGAAGACCGTGCTGGCCGACAAGGCCAAGGACGTGCGCGTGACGTTCCGCCTGACCGATTCGCCAGCCTGCCTGGTGGCCGATGAAAACGAATTGTCCGGCAACCTGCTGCGCATGCTGAAGGCGGCGGGCCAGAGCGCGCCGGAATCGAAGCCGATTCTGGAGATCAACCCGAACCACCCGCTGGTAACGCGTCTGAAGTACGAAGACGCGCAAGGCGGCAAATTCGGCGACTGGGCCAACATTCTGTTCGACCAGGCCATGCTGGCCGAAGGCGGCTCGCTGGCCGATCCTGCCAGTTTCGTCAAGCGCCTGAACGAATTGCTGCTCAATACGGCGAAGTAATCGCTTTGCTGTCGACGTAATCAAGCCGGCCCTTTCTTCGTGAAAGGGCCGGCTTTTTCTTTTGGGAGTCTCATGAAAATCCGCTTGATGGCGGGCCTGGGCGCGCACGCGCTGGGCTGCCTGCTGTTTATTGTATTGAGCTGGCTGGGTTTTTACCTGTACACGCAGCTGTTCGGCAGCCTCGGTTCGCGCGGCGTGGCCGGTGGCCTGGCCTTGCTGCTGGTGTTCTATGTGTATGCGGCGACGAATCTGCTGCTGGCGCTGCTGCCGCCCGGCAGGGTGAAACTGCTGCTGTGCGGCTTGCTGGGTGCGGCGGTGTTCGCGTATCTGCTGCCCCAGCATCCGTTGCGCGCCATCTATTTCAGCGTGCTGTCGGGCGCCTTGAGCTGGCTGGCCGTGCTGGCCAGTTCACGTTTAGTTGGGCGCCTGCGGGGCTGACAGACCCGTGAGAAAGGCGGCGACCGCGCCGGCGGCCGCTTCCGGCGCCGCTTGCAGCAGCATGTGCGGCGCGGCGATATCGACCAGCTGCGCGCCCGCTGCCTGCCGCAGTATCTGCAGGGCGTTTGCCGGCGGCACCAGGCGGTCATGGCGGGCGCGCAGATACAGCACGGGCAGGCTGCCGCGCGCGAAGCTGGGAGAGGCATCTGTTTCCAGCACGGCGCGCAGGCGCTGGCGCAGCACGCTGGGCGGCACCTGCGCCAGCGCCGCTGCCAGTTCCGCCTGCAGTGGCGGCGTGGCGTAGGGCGCCAGCAGCGCCTGGCGCAGGGCGAAGCCGGGCAGGGCGCCAAAGGGGACGAGGTCCAGCAGGTGGCGCAGTGGCGCCAGCATCGGGCGCGGATTGCGCACGAAGGAACAGCACAGGATCAGGGCGCGCATGCCGGGCGGCGGATCGGCGCGCAAAGCTGCCCCCAGCGGTCCCGAAAACGATTCGGCCAGCAGTACGAAAGGGCGGTCGCACGGCAAGCGTTCGCGCACGAACGCTTCCAGTGCCGCATAATCCAGCGGTGCTGCCGGATAAGCGATGGCCAGGGTGTCGATGGCGGCGAGCGCGCGCAAGGCGGCATCAAAATGGTGGAAAAGTCGGGCCGTGCCATCCATGCCGGGCAAGAGGACAAGCAGTGTCGAGGCGGGGGGAGAGATCGTCATTGCGGCCATCATAACAGCCGCACCGGCACACCCGCCGTCCGCCAGCCGCACCGCATGGGGGCTGGCGCCATGCTAGAATCAGCGGCGCGTCATGCGTGGCCGTCACAGCGGCCAAATTCCCGACAGACAGAATCATGCATATCATCTTTTCGAATTACCGCACCCTGGGCTGCGCCTTGCTGGCAGCGGCCTGCGTCCTTTCCCAGCCCGCCCGCGCCACGGCGGCACCCTCGGCGCCTGCCGGGAAAAGCCTGTCTTCCCTGGCGGCCGGCGGTCCCTTGCCGCGCCTGAGCGACGATGCGCAGGTGCGTGCGGCCCTGTTCGATTTCTTTGGCTATGCGCGCGGCAGCTACACGGAAGACGATGAACTGCTGCTGGCGCAGGCGCTTGAAGCGATCAGCGAAAAGCGCGACGCCACGCGCACCGTACTGGCCGATGGCCGCCAGTTGCTGGCGTCGATGAATGACCGCAAGCAGGGCCGTGAACGGGGCGCCATGCTGCTCGACAAGCGTGGCGCCATCATCGCCTTTGGCCTGGTCAACGGGCATTGCCGCCTTGAGGGCCAGCCGCTGGCGAAAGTCTGCAATCCCGACCCGAATGCAGTGCTGACGGTGTTCCACCGCAAGGGCATGCTGGTCGGCGAAGCGGCGCCCTTGCTGGCCTGGTCCCGGCAATTGCCGCCCATGCTGGCGCTGATCGCGGGCGACAAGGAAGCGGGCGCCGATGGGCAGAAGATCTCCAGCGTCGAATATGTGCTGGCGCAGCCGGCCTTGCCGGGCTGGAACCGCGCCCAGCTGCCGCCCGCGTATCCGCCGGCGCTCTTGCCGCTGCTGCTTGATAAATCCACGGTGCTGACCTCGGCCGGCGCGGGCATATTTGCCTATCCGCTCACGCTCAAGGGCAAGAAACAGGACAATGTGCTGGATCATGCCGAAGGCCGCCCGCCGCGCGACCTGGAAGTGGCGCTGCGTAGCTACGCCAGTTTCGATGCGGTGGTGGAACGCTACCGCCAGCTGGCCAAGGGCGCCCGGCTCCAGCGCAACGAACGCACTGCTTACCTCGATGGCGACATGGGGCAGGGCAGCTACCGCGTCTACATCCGCAACACGGGTGCGGACGGCGTGATGATCGACGTGGCGCTGTGGCAGCGCAAGCTGGCGGCCAGCCGCTAGCATCAATAGAAGCGCGCCTTGTCGTAGCCCAGTTGCGCCAGCTGCGCGGCGATGGCGTCATCGCGTGTTTTCCTGCCGGTGCGCAGACGCGCATGCGTCAGGGACGCGGGCAAACCATGCGCCAGCAGCGCGTCGATGTCGAGCATGGTATCGGATGCCGACAGCTGGCGCAAGGTGGGCAGTGTGGCGAGGCCGGGCAGGCTGTCGAGCGTCTTGCAGGTGTGCAGGTCCAGGCGTTCGAGCATGGGATTGGGGCCCAGTGCGATCTGCCGCAGCTTGATCTGGTCTTCCACCCATAGCGCCTGCAGGAAGGGGAAACGGCCAATATCGCCCAGCGTTTCCAGGCCGCGCACACGTATCACTTCCAGTTTCTTCAACAGCGGCGCCTCGATGTGCGCGAGCGATTCGCGGCCACCCAGCTGCAACAGCAGCCTGTCCAGGCGGGCCATTTCCGATATGAAATCCAGCGGCACCTTGTTTTTGATGCGGTACAGCGACAGCTCATGCAGCGCCGGCAGGCCAGCGAGGGTGTCGATATGCTGGTGGTGGCCCTCGATGACCAGGCTGGCCAGATGCGCATAGTGGCGCAGGGGGGCCAGATCGATATTGTTCCTGGCCGCCTCGCCCAGGTTCAGGTATTCGAGGCCGCGTAAATTTTCCAGCTGCAGGATGTCGGCTTGCGCCAGCTCGTACACGCCCAGGCTCAGGCGCTTCAGGTGGCGCAGCTCGCCCAACGCTTCCAGATGGATGGCTTGCCGGTGGCAATCGATGGACAGGCTGGCCACATGCGGCAGCGCGCGCAGGATGCGGGCATCGAACACCCTCGGGTCGTAGCCGTAGATGCGGATGGTCAGCGCCGTGCCGCAAGTGGCGGCCAGGGCGTCGAGGTCGGCCAGCAGCGGCCCCGGCTCGCCCAGGGTATTGAACTGCACCAGCACCTGCTGGCCGCCCGCGATGGCGGCGCGGATCGCCCCGGCGTCGATGCGCTCGGGGTTCTGGATGCACTGCGGCTGTCTTGCTTGCGTCATTGTCACAGTCCGATGGGGTAGTCCACCTGCCTGGCGGGCGGGCAGCCTTCCGGCCCCGGGAACGTCTGCTTGCCCGTGTCATCGAAGCGCTTGCCGCAATCGACGAGCACGCGTTTGCGGAAAGTGAAAATGCTGGCCACCTTGCCGTTCGGGTGGTAGCAGATATTGTCGCCATCGCGGTCGGCCGAGCCGTAGCTGATCATGCTCTGGCCATTCACCGTGCGTGTGCTGTGGCCGCTGCGCGGTTCCGTGCATTTGAGCTGGCCGCTTTCGTAATACGCGTTGACGACGGAAGTGTCGGCGGCGCGGTCGACCAGCAGTTCGTCCTTGCGCTTGCCGTTCGGGTAGTTCGAATAGCCTTCCTGGCGCTGGCCGTACTGGAAGGCGTAGTAATACTGCGGCTTGCCGTCCGGGTAGTACATGTGATGGTATTCGCATACGTCGTCGCGCGTGCTGCCGTACTCTTTGAAGGTGCAGCGGTGGATGTCGTTGAGCAGCTGGCCGTCTTCGTAGTATTCGCGCAGGTGCGTGAGGAGTCTGCCCTGGTCGATGACGGCCAGGCGCTCCGGCTTGCCGTTCGGGTAGTAGCGCGCGTCCAGGCCCTGCTTCTTGCCGTTGTCCCACAGCGTATCGAGGCGCAGGATTTTGCCGCTGTCGTCGAACGCCTGTTCGCGGCCATCGAGCTGGCCATTGCGGTAGGTGGCCGTGTAGATCACGTATTCCTTGCCGGCAGGACCCAGATAGCGCGTGCGCGCGCCTTCCAGCACCCCCGCCTGGTAATGGTCGCGCTGACGCAGCGCGCCTTGCGCATCCGTGTCGACTGCCTCGCCCTGTTTTTTGCCTTTCACGAAAGTGACGCTTTGCGTGACCTTGTCCTTGAGCTTGAGTTTCCACGGCCCGTCGCGCAAGCCTTCGATAAAGCTGCCGTCGCCGTCTTCCGTGATCCACGCTCCATGGCGCGTGCCGTTGACGTAGTTGCCGCGCGTTTGCAGCTTGCCTCCCATGCTGCGCTCGTGCGGCCCATTCAGCTGGCCGCCCGCGTAGGTGTCGAAGCCCGTCACCTCCTCTTCAGCGGCATAGTTGACGATTGTCCAGCGGCCTTCGCGCTTGCCGGCCCGGTACATGCCGCTCTCACTCTGTTTGGGATAATCGAAGTGCCACAGGCCTTCCTGCAGGCCGTTGACGAAATGTCCCTTTTCGCTTCCTTCGTGCATGCCTTCGCGTACCCACAGGCCCTGGCGCTTGCCTTTCACGTATTGACCCCGTTCGACCACCGAGCCATCGTCCCAGGCCAGGCTGTAAATGACGGACGGGCCGTCTGCGCTGCCAGTGAATTGCTTTGGCATCGTCTCCCACGTCACTTGCCACAGGCGGTAGTTGGGCAGGATGCCCGCGCCCGCGTCGCTGTACAGGGTGTAGCTGGCGGTGAGATAGCGGTCGCCTTTTTTCTGGAAGGTTTTCTTGTAGGTGATGGCGTCCTTGCCACCGCTCGCCACGGGCTTGCCGTCATCGCTGTAGTAGCCGACGATGGTGCCTTGCGTATGGTCGATGGCGTCGAAGTCCGCATTGCCGCTCTTGCCGCGCGGGACGCTGTAGTCCATCGGCGCCAGTTTCGCCAGTGCGGCCTTGACCTGTCCCGCGTTGGGAGCGCTGCTTTGCGCCACGATACGGTTCAGTGCCGGCTGCAAGCCGTCCAGGCGCCGGTATTTGCCGGAGCTACGATGGTAGCGGTAGGCGCGTAAGCCATTTTTGTCGCCCTGGCGGAACAGCACCAGCATGGTTTGCACGCTGTCGTCCGTTTCCTTGTCCAGTGAGGCGTAGAAGACGGAACGGATGACGGCATTGCCGAACTGGTCGAGCAAAATGGGTTTCGCGCTGCTGCTCTTGCACTCGCAGTAATAGCCGTTGACGCTTTCTTTTTCCTTGAGAAAGGCGACCTCCAGGCCGCTGTCTTGCGAAGCGCTGATGGCGGGATGGGCGAGGCTCTTGCCTTCGTAGAAGGGCGCGCCGTGGGCGAGGGCGGAGCAAAGCAGCAAGGGCAGAAGCAGACGTTTCATCGTGAGGCTGGCGCCAGAGCGCCGCAATGGAAAGGCCACGATTCTGCCTGTGTTCTTACTTGCGGGCAAATACTGGTCTATCGTGCGCGCCCCGATTCAGGGCTGGTGCGCGGCGCAAAAATCCAGCAGCATATGCTCGCCTTCCGGCCACGGGCCGTAGCCGGCATCGCCATTGACATGGCCGGCGTCGCCGATCATGGTGAGATCGCTGCCCCAGGCGGCGGCAAACGCGCGTGCCCGCGCGAAGCTGACATAGGGATCATCACCGCTGGCCACCACCAGGCTGGGAAACGGCAAGGCTTGCAGCAGCATGGGCGCAAAGCCCGTCGTGCCGGCGGGATAGGAGGGCGCCTCTACATCGCTGGGGGCGACGAGGAAGGCGCCGGCGATCTTGTGCGGCGAGCCGCTGGCCGCCCAATGGGCCACCAGCGCGCAGGCCAGGCTGTGCGCGGCCAGCACGGGCGGGCGCTCGCAGGCGGCGATGGCGCTGTCGAGCTCCGCCACCCATTCGTCCTTGTCCGGCGTCTGCCATTCCCGGTGCGGCACGCGCGACCATTGCGGGTGGCGCGCTTCCCAATGGGTTTGCCAGTGCTGCGGCCCGGAATTCCACAGGCCGGCCAGGGTCAGGACGAGAGGCGACATCGATGCTCCTTAAAGTTCGGTGCGTAGGGCGAAAAGCTCCGGGAACAATACCACGTCGAGCATCTTGCGCAAATAGCTCACGCCCGCCGTGCCGCCGGTACCTGTCTTGAAGCCGATGATGCGTTCCACCGTCGTCACATGGCGGAAGCGCCAGAAGCGGAAGGCCGTTTCCAGATCCACCAGCTTTTCTGCCAGCTCGTACAGGGCCCAGTGTTTCGACGGGTCGCGGTAGACTTCCAGCCAGGCCGCTTTTACCGAGGCGTCGGTGGTGGTTGGCAGGGTCCAGTCGGCGTTCAGGCGCTCGGGCGCGATGGGCAGGCCGCTGCGCGCCAGCAGCTTGATGGCTTCATCGTAGACGGATGGCGAGCGCAGGGCGGCATCGAGCACTTTGTAGGTGTCGGGTGCCGTCGTATGTACATTCAGCAGGGCGGCGTTCTTGTTCCCCAGGATGAATTCGATTTCGCGGTACTGGAAGGACTGGAAGCCGGACGAGGCGCCCAGGTAGGGACGGATGGCTGTGTATTCGGGTGGCGTCATGGTGGCCAGTACGTCCCAGGCATGCACCAGCTGGTCCATGATGCGCGCCACGCGGGCCAGCATTTTAAAAGCGGGCGCCAGGTCGCCGCTTTGCAGGTTGGCGCGCACGGCGTGCATTTCGTGCAGCATCAGCTTCATCCACAGTTCGCTCGTCTGGTGCTGCACGATGAACAGCATTTCGTTGTGGTTCGGCGACAGCGGATGCTGGGCCGTCAGGATGCGGTCCAGTGCCAGGTAGTTACCGTAGCTCATCGATTCGCTGAAATCCATCTGCGCGCCATGCCACTGCGCATCCTGGGCGCCCGCATGCATGGGGCAGCCGCTGGTGTTTTCCTTGTTCATATTCTTGTCGTCGCTCATGGGATGCTTCAGGTGACGGCATCGCGCTTGGCGGCGATGTCATAGGCTTGGGTGTCGAGGATGTCGCGCAGGATTTCCACGGCATCCCACACGTCGGCAAAGCTCGTGTACAGGGGCGTGAAACCGAAGCGCATGATGGCCGGCTCGCGGTAGTCGCCGATCACGCCGCGCGCGATCAGCGCCTGCATCACGGCATAGCCGTGCGGATGCGTGAAGCTGACCTGGCTGCCGCGCCGCGCATGCTCGCGCGGCGTGACGAGGCCCAGCGGATGGCTGGCGCAGCGCTGTTCCACCAGGGCGATGAACAGGTCCGTCAGAGCCAGCGACTTGCGCCGGATGGCTTCCATGCTCGTCTGCGCAAAGATCTCCAGGCCGCATTCGACCAGGGCCAGCGAGACGATGGGCTGCGTGCCGCACAGGGCGCGGGCGATACCGTCGGCGGGCGCAAAGCCCGGATCCATGGCGAACGGCGTAGCGTGGCCCCACCAGCCGGACAGCGGCTGGCGGAAGCGCGCCTGGTGTTTTTCGGGTACCCAGATGAAGGCGGGCGAGCCTGGGCCGCCGTTCAGGTATTTATAGGTGCAGCCAACGGCCAGGTCGGCGCCGGCGCCGTTCAGGTCCAGCGGCACGGCGCCGGCCGAATGGGCCAGGTCCCACAGCGCCAGCGCGCCTTGCGCGTGGCAATGGCTGCTGATGGCTGCCATGTCGTGCTGGTAGCCGGTACGGTAGTTGACGTGCGTGAGCATGGCGACGGCACAATCGGCGGCTATGGCCTGCGCCAGCTCCTCGGGGCTGTCGACCAGGCGCAGCTGGTAGCCGCGATCGAGCCAGGCGGCAAGACCTTGCGCCATGTACAGGTCGGTAGGGAAGTTGCTGCGTTCGCTGACGATGATTCTGCGCGCGGCATGCGCGGGATCGCTGGCCTGCATCTGCAGGGCGGCGGCCAGGGCCTTGAACAGGTTGACGGAGGTGGTGTCGGTGATCACCACTTCACCCGTGCCGGCGCCCAGCAGGGGGGCCAGGCGGTCGCCCAGGCGCTTGGGCAAGTCGAACCAGCCGGCGGTATTCCAGCTGCGGATCAGGTCGGTGCCCCATTCGGCCGTAATGACGTGCTGGGCGCGGGCAAGGGCCGCTTTCGGCCGCGCACCCAGGGAATTGCCATCGAGGTAAATCACGCCTTGCGGCAAGTCGAATTGCTGGCGCAGGGGCGCCAGGGGATCGTCGAGATCGCGCGCGCTGCAGTCGTGTCGAGAAATCATGGTGGCTTTCATGTTGATACTTGTCTCAAAGGCATGATATTGCTTGAGGCTTAAAGTATTGTGCGGAAGCAGGCAGTGTAGCAAATCCCCGCCAAAATGCGGAATTTTCGCCCCGGATGGGATGCGGAAAGTATCTCTTTGCCGGGCGTCAACGAAAAAAATCACCTTTTTTTTAAAATATTTTCAAATCACCCTAAAGTTTAGCCAGACGCCGCCGTCAACGATTACATGAACGGCGTCAAGCCGCCAAAAAGAATGCGGGTTTTAAAATATTTTTCAAAAAAACCCTAAAGTTCCTGTCAAGGCAGCCGTTATCTAGGTAAGCAGACTTGACTTTGGTCAAGTTGTTGTAAAAAAGTGATATTTTTTACAGGCCTGAAACTGGGTAAATCCCACACAGCGGCCACCTTCCACATCCGCGCCGCTACGGGCGTGCGACCATGATCGAGTAGTGTTTGTCAGACAAACACCTACGGTCCTGCCCGTCATTTCCCGACCAAAAATACAGTGCTTCGCCTCTGTTGCATTTGATGTTGCTCCTGCAGAATGTATCTCACTGGCAACATACAACGCCAGCTGAATTCAACGGATTGAGGAGATGGAAATGACTGCTAACGACATGATGGCTGAGATTCGCGACGCTAACCTGAGCTACCTGATGCTGGCCCAGCAAATGATTCGTGCGGACAAGGTAACGGCCATCTTCCGTTTGGGCATCGCCGCCGAAATCGCCGAATTGATTGAAGGCATGAGCAATGCGCAGATCCTGAAGCTCGCTGGCGGCAACATGATGCTGGCCCGCTTCCGCTTCGACGACAGCGCCATCCTGGGTATGTTGACGAACTATAATAAAGACCGCTCGCTGGCCCAGTCGCATGCCGCTATCCTGATGGCCGGCCAGGGCGTCGAAGAAATCGCCTAAGTTTTTAGATTAGTACTCGTCAGTCCCGGAGCAGTCAGCATGGCCAAGAAAAGTGTCGTATCGGAAGCGCAAGAAATCCAGCTGGCCATCGAGTTGATACAGCTGGGCGCACGCCTGCAACTGCTGGAGACGGAAGTCTCGCTGTCGCGCGAACGCCTGCTGAACCTGTACAAGGAATTGAAAGGCGTCTCGCCGCCCAAGGGTATGCTGCCCTTTTCCACCGACTGGTTCCTCACCTGGCAGCCGAATATCCATTCCTCGCTGTTCATCAATATCCACAAATTCCTTGTCGACCACGCTGGCGCCACCGGTATCGAAGCCGTGATGAAGGCGTATAAACTGTATCTGGAGCAGATGCCGCCCGAAGCCGGTGAAGAGCCGCTGCTCTCGCTGACGCGGGCTTGGACACTGGTGCGCTTTTTCAGCAGCAAAATGCTGGACATGGCACCCTGCGGCAAGTGTGGCGGCAAGTTTGTCGTCAACTGCCTCGACCTGAATTCCGATTATGTCTGCGGCCTGTGCCATATGCCTTCGCGTGCCGGCAAGACCAAGAAGGCGCGCGATGAAGCGGCCGCTGTTGCCCACCGAGCATAAGCACCTGAGATTGCTCCGCATCGTACCAGCCGGAGCCGGTCGCCAGACCGGGCTCCGGCTTTTTCATGCTGCTTTCGCTTACACTGGCGTTTTCCTCCGACGACTGTCCCATGCTGCAACAAATCCTGCGTGCGCCCGCGCTCAAGGCCATCCTGATCCAGGTGCTGGCTTTTCCTTTGATGTTGCTATTGGTCTATTGCCTGGCGCGCGCAGGGGTGGTCATGTCATTGCCAGTCGTGGCCTTGCTGCAAGGTGTGCTGGCGGCCCTCATTACCTGGCGCGCTGGCCTGGCGCGCTGGTGGTGTGCCATCGGCCTGCTGTTTGCGCCCGCGCTGCTGGCGGCCAGCCTGCTGCACTGGCCCCCGGCCGTGTTCCTGGCGGCCTTTGTTTTCCTGCTGAGCCTGTATTGGTCCACGTTTCGCACCCAAGTGCCGTTCTATCCGTCAGGGCCGCGCGTGTGGCATGCGGTCGCCGAGTTGATCGCGGACCGTCCCGGCGTGCGTCTGGTCGATATAGGTAGCGGCCTGGGCGGCCTGGTGCTGGACCTCGCGCAACGCCGTCCCGATGGGCAGTTTTCCGGCATCGAGCTGGCGCCGCTGCCGTGGCTGGCAAGCCGCCTGCGCGCGCGGCTGTCGGGAAGTCGCGCGCGCTTCATGCGCGGCGACTACGAAGCGCTCGATTTCAGCCGCTACGATGCGGTCTTTGCCTACCTGTCGCCGGCGGCGATGGCGGCTCTGTGGGGCAAGGCGGAAAGGGAAATGTTGCCCGGTAGCATGCTTCTTAGTTACGAATTTCAGATTGCGGCACGCGAACCCGATAAGACCATCGCCGCCACAGAGGGTGGCCCTTTGCTTTACATATGGTGCTTTTAAGCAATTGTCTGCGTTATTTGCTTGCCCGGAGGGCAATCTCACGTTATTGTAGTTCCACACGGCATTTTCTCGGAATTGCGTTGAAAAGCAGGGCATTTCAATTAACTTCCGGTTACTTTTTTTGCCGCTGTCTTCGTCGGCGGCGCAGCCGCCAGAGGGCAGGAACAGGTTTGAACATGCCGGGCACACAGCCCCGGCCATTATTGGGAGTCAGGGCACTTGTTAGTCATAATCGGATACATCATCGTCTGCGCCTCGGTCTTTGGCGGCTTTGCGCTGGCCGGCGGCCATCTGGCGGCGCTGTTCCAGCCGCTGGAGTTGCTGATGATCGGCGGCGCCGCCCTGGGCGCCTTCCTTGTTGGTAACAATAACAAGGCGATCAAGGCGACGATCGCCGCCTTGCCCAGCCTGTTCAAAGGCTCCCGCTATACCAAAGAGCTGTACATGGAACTGATGTCGCTGCTGTTCGAAGTGCTCAGCAAGGTGCGCAAGGAAGGCTTGATGTCGATCGAAGGCGATATCGACAAGCCCGAAGAAAGTCCTTTGTTTTCCAAGTATCCGGCCGTGCTGGCCGATCACCACATCGTCGAATTCATGACCGATTACCTGCGCCTGATGGTATCGGGCAATATGGATGCCTTCCAGATCGAAAACTTGATGGACAACGAAATCGAGACGCACCATCACGAAGGCGCTGTGCCAGCCCACGTGATTGCCAAGGTGGGCGATGGCTTGCCCGCTTTCGGTATCGTCGCCGCCGTCATGGGCGTGGTGCACACGATGGAATCGGTGGGCATACCCCCAGCCGAGCTTGGCATGCTGATCGCGCACGCGCTGGTCGGCACCTTCCTCGGCATCTTGCTGGCCTATGGTTTCGTGGGCCCACTGGCCAGCCTGCTGGAGCAGAAGCTGGAAGAGTCGAGCAAGATGTTTCAGTGCGTGAAAGTAACCCTGCTGGCCAGCCTGAACGGTTATGCGCCGGCGCTGGCCGTGGAGTTCGGCCGCAAGGTCCTGTTCTCGACCGAGCGCCCGACGTTCAACGAGCTGGAAGACCACATCAAGAAATCGAAAACGAAGTAAGCAGTGAACATACGCCTGAACACCATGAGTCATTTGCAGCACACGGAAGGGGGACGCCATGGCCGATGAAGGCATGCGCCCGATTATTGTCAAGCGCATCAAGAAAACGGCCGGTGGGCACCATGGCGGGGCGTGGAAAATCGCCTACGCCGACTTTGTCACGGCCATGATGGCCTTCTTCCTGCTGATGTGGCTGCTTGGCTCCACTTCGAAGGGCGACTTGAACGGCATATCGGAATTTTTCAAGACACCCCTGAAAGTGGCGATGGCGGGCGGCTCCGGCAGCGGCGAGAGCAATTCCGTGATCCAGGGCGGCGGCCAGGACCTGTCGCGCCAGGATGGGCAAGTGCGCAAGGCGCAGGAAGAGCAGCAGCGCAAGTCGTTCGACCTCAATTCCGCCAAGGCCGCGCTCGAACGCGAGGAAGGCAAGCGCCTGCAGGCGCTCAAGGCGCGCATCGAAGCGACCATCGATGCCAATCCCCTGCTGAAAAAATACAAGAACCAGTTGCTGCTCGATATCACCAGCGAAGGCTTGCGCATCCAGATCGTCGACGAGCAGAACCGTCCGATGTTTGCGCTCGCCAATGCGAATCTGCAACCGTACACCAAGGAAATTCTGCATGCCATTGGCTCCGTGCTCAATGAAGTGCCGAACCGCATCGGCCTGTCCGGGCATACGGATTCGACGCCCTACATGAGCGATGCCGGCTACAGCAACTGGGAATTGTCGGCCGACCGCGCGAATGCGTCGCGGCGCGAACTGGTGATTGGCGGCATGAAGGAAGAGAAAGTATTGCGCGTGGTGGGACTGGGCTCGGCCGCCCACCTGGACAAGCTTGACCCCTTCAACCCGATCAACCGGCGCATCAGCATCATCGTCATGAACAAACGCACGGAAGAAAATGTCCTGCGCGATGGATCGGCGATAGAGCTGCCGGTGACCGATGCCGCTTCCGCTGCTGTCGCTTCGGGGCTGGCGGCCGGTGCGCCGCCTGCGGCGGCACCAGCTCCCGGCCCGGCAGCGGCGAAAAAATAACACGCATGGATGTCAACGCGTGGTGTATTGAAACAATGAGACCTTTATGACAAGAAAGAAAATACTTGGCTCGCATGTAAAGCGCCTGCTGTCTGGCGTATCGGACCATGGCCGCAAGCACTTGACGGAGGTGGAAACCGACCTGGTGCAGACCGGCATCTTGCTGGAAGAGGCGATCGAGAAGCTGTCCTTCAATTTCATGGCGATACACGCAGCCGTCGCTGCGCAGCAAGATACCATCGCCATGCTGCTCGAAGGCGGTATTCCGGCCGAGCAGCAGCGGGAAAAACTGCTGGCATTGCAGGACGAAGTTGGGGGGTACGTGAATGCCGCCATCACCAGCCTGCAGTTCCAGGACATGACCAGTCAGCTGATCGAGCGCACCTTGAAGCGCGTGACGGGCTTGCGCGAGTTCCTCGGTACCTTGGGCTCGCATGGCGCGGAGATGTTGCCGGAAAGCGACAATGAAGAAATTGTCGCTTTGCTGGGGCGTGTCAGCATGGCGCTGGCGATTCAAAGCCTGGAGTTGCGCAGCGTGCTGCGCAAGGCTGTCAGTCAGCAGCATTTGGAAAGTGGCGACATCGAGCTGTTCTAGCATGCCAGTGCGGAACACTTGCGGTTGCATGGATTGATTAATCAAATACTCGGGCAGGATGTCCGGAATAAGTGGGAGCAAAGATGGCCAAAACGATACTTGCAGTGGACGATTCCAGCTCATTGCGCCAGATGGTGGCGTTCAGTCTGAAAGCCGCCGGTTACCAGGTGGTGGAGGCCGTCGACGGCCAGGACGGACTGGAAAAAGCCAAGCTGCAAACCGTGGACCTGGTATTGACGGACCAGAACATGCCGCGCATGGATGGCCTGGAGCTGATCAAGTTGCTGCGAGAACTGCCGACGTACCAGAAGGTGCCCATTCTGATGCTGACGACGGAGTCGTCGGACGAAATGAAGTCGAAAGGACGTGCTGCCGGCGCCAATGGCTGGCTGGTCAAGCCCTTCGATCCGCAACGCCTGATCGAAGTGGTCAAGAAGGTAATCGGCTGATGCCAGCCGCGCAGCGCAACGATGCAAATGACGGAGTCACCCTATGACCATCGATATTAGCCAGTTTTTTCAGGTCTTTTTCGATGAGGCCGAAGAACTGCTGGCTGAAAAAGAACGGCTGTTGCTGGCCGTCGATATTGCGGCGCCCGACGCCGAAGACCTGAATGCCATTTTCCGCACGGCCCATTCGATCAAGGGCGGCGCATCGACGTTCGGCCTGAGTGACATGAGCGAGGTGACGCACATCCTCGAGTCGCTGCTCGACCGCATCCGCCAGGGCCAGATGGCCCTGACGGCGGAACACGTCGACGCTTTTCTGGCCGCCAAGGACATCCTCAAGATGCAGCTCGACGGCCATCGTCTTGGCAGCGCCGTCGACCAGGATGCCGTGGCCAATGTGCGCATGATGCTGCAGTCGTTCTCGCAGGACGTGCCCGTGGCCGCGCTCACGCCCGTCGCGCCAGCCTTCCATACGGCGGAAAAAGCAGCCGTCAGCCACGCCGGTGGCCAGCGCTACCGCCTGGAGCTGCCGAAGATGGAGGAGCGCGAAGTCGAGGCACTGGCGGCCGAGCTGGGCTTGCTGGGCGACGTCGCCATGTCCACCCTGGCCGACGCACGCAAGGTGCTGGAAGTGACGACGCATGAAAGCCTGGACGATATCCTGGCCATCTGCTCGTTCGTGCTCAATCCCGACGACATGGTGATCACGCAGGCACCGCCATTGGCGCCAGGCGAAGCCGAAGCGGCCCGCGCGGCGCAGGAAAAGGCCCAGGGCTATGGTTTCTTCGACCCGCTGCCAGGGGCGCCTGCCGCTCAGGGCGCGGCGGATCCCGGCTATGGCTTCTTCCAGCCGCTCGAGGATATCCGCGCCGCCGCCGGTGTGCAGAGCGAGGCCGAACAGGGCTACGGTTTTTTCCAGCCTTTGGCCCAGATCCGTGCCGATGCCGCCAAGGCGGGCAACGCCGGCGCTGCCGCCGTGCCGGCCGTGGCGAGCGCCGCGACCGAGGTAGAGCAGGAAAAGAAACCGGCCAAGAAAGAGGGCGACAAGGCTGGTGCCGAATCGTCGTCGATCCGCGTCTCGATCGAAAAAGTCGACCAGCTGATCAACCTGGTGGGCGAACTGGTGATCACGCAGGCGATGATCGAGCAGCGCGCCAGCGCGCTCGACCCGATGCTGCATGAAAAACTGCTCGACAGCGTCAGCCACCTGACGCGCAATACGCGCGACTTGCAGGAAGCGGTGATGTCTATCCGCATGATGCCGATGGATTTCGTCTTTTCGCGCTTCCCGCGCATGGTGCGCGACCTGGCGACCAAGTTGGGCAAGAAGGTCGACTTCATCACCAATGGCGCCGCCACGGAACTGGACAAAGGTCTCATCGAACGCATCGTCGATCCGCTGACGCACCTGGTGCGCAACAGCATCGACCACGGTGTGGAAATGCCGGCCGCCCGCGTGGCCGCCGGCAAGACCGAGGCCGGCCGTTTGTTCCTCTCGGCCAGCCACCAGGGCGGCAACATCATCATCGAAGTATCCGATGATGGCGCGGGACTGAACCGCGAGCGCATCCTGGCCAAGGCGCAGCAGCAGGGACTGGACGTGTCCGAGACGATGAGCGACGCCGACGTGTGGCAGCTGATATTCGCGCCCGGCTTTTCCACTGCCGAAGCGGTCACCGACGTGTCGGGCCGCGGCGTGGGCATGGATGTCGTCAAGCGCAATATCAGCGCCATGGGCGGCGTGGTCGACATTCGTTCGGCGAAGGGTTTTGGTACGACGATTTCCATCTCGCTGCCGCTGACCCTTGCCATCCTGGACGGCATGTCGATCCGTGTCGGCGATGAAGTGTATATTTTACCGTTGGGCTTTGTCATCGAATCACTGCAGCCAGCCGTTGAGGATATCAAGGACATCAGTGGCAAGGGGCAAGTGGTGAAAGTACGCGGCGAATACCTGCCGTTGATCCCCCTGTACCAGATGTTCGACATCGCACCGCGCTTTACCAGTCCATCGGAAGGCATCTGCGTGATTCTCGAGACGGAAGGGCGCAAGGCAGCCCTGTTTGTCGACGACCTGGTGGGACAGCAGCAGGTCGTGGTGAAAAACCTCGAATCGAATTACCGCAAGGTGGTCGGCATTTCCGGCGCCACCATCCTGGGCGATGGCGGCGTGTCGCTGATTCTTGATGTCGCCGCCCTGATCCGCTCCTCTCGCCAGCTAGCCGACGAGTCCATTTTTTCGTAATACCGATAGATAAAAGATAGGAAAACGCACCATGTCAGATACTCAACAAACATCCGGAAGCAATACGGGCGACGGCAAGGACATCGCCGGACGTGAATTCCTGGCCTTCACCCTGGGCTCCGAAGAGTACGGCATCGATATCCTGAAGGTCCAGGAAATCCGTGGTTACGAAGCGGTCACCCGCATCGCCAACGCGCCTGAATTCATCAAGGGCGTGATCAACCTGCGCGGCATCATCATTCCCGTGGTCGACATGCGCATCAAGTTCAACCTGGGCACGCCCGTATACGACCAGTTCACGGTGGTGATCATCCTGAACATCGGCGGACGCATCGTCGGCATGGTGGTCGACAGCGTTTCCGACGTGACCACCCTGACGCCGGAGCAAGTGAAACCGGCGCCGGAAATGGGCACCGCCTTCTCGACCGACTACATGATTGGCCTGGGTACCATCGACGAGCGCATGCTGATCCTGGTCGACATCGACAAGCTGATGTCGAGCAGCGAGATGGGCCTGATCGACAAGCTGGCGGCGTAAGCAGCCGCATGGCAGCAAGGCGGCGCCAGGTGCGCCGCCGTTTTGGCACGCAAAGAATCACTACAGATATGCATGTACCGGCGCGAGCAGCATCTAGAGGCGCGCCGGCAGGCTGCAAGGTCCGACAGAGACCAGGCCACAACACGGCGCCGTCCGGTTGAACGGGCGCCGTTCACATAAATATTGGAGACTGTAATGAGTTTGCGCGATTTCAAGATAGGCACCCGGCTGGGGATAGGTTTTGGCAGCATCCTCGCCATCCTGGTGGTGGTGATCGTTTCGGCGAATGCACTGAATTATCGTAACAAGGCCCAGTTGCTCACGGGCCTGGAGCTGGCAAGCGAAAAAAATACGCAGGCGTCGTTGATGAAAAGCGCGATGCTGGAAACCGGTATCGCCATGCGCAATATCGGCCTGCAGGGCGATGTTGGCCTGATGCAGGTGGAGGAGGGCAAGGTGCGCGAGCAGCGCAAGCTGTATGACGGCGCACGCGGCAAGCTGTCCAGCCTGGGCCTGTCCGATGGTGAGAAGACGCTGCTGGCCAATATCGCCAAGGTCGACGGCGAAGTCGATGCCGCCTTCAAGGAGGCGATGGGGCAGGTGCTGGCGTTTAACAGCGAGGGCGCGGCCAAGGTGATTGCCACCCGCATCGACCCTTTGAACAAGACGACCCTGGCCGATATCAACAAGCTGCTCGCCTTGCAGCATGTGGCCCAGCAAAGCTTCATGGACGACTCGCTGGCGGCTGACGCGCGCCTGATGACGGTACTGTTCATCCTGGGTGGGGCGGCGGTGGTGATCGGCGCCTGGTGCGCCATCTTCATCACGCGCTCGATCACGGTGCCCTTGTCCGGTGCCCTGGCGGTGGCGCAGAAGGTGGCAGCGGGCGAGCTGACATCGCACGTGGTGGTCGAGGGCAAGGATGAAACGAGCGCGCTGCAGCAGGCGCTCAAGGACATGAACGAAAGCCTGGTACAGACGGTCAGCGACGTGCGCAATGGGACGGACACCATCACCGTGGCGTCGCGCGAGATCGCCAGCGGCAATGCGGACCTGTCGGCGCGCACGGAAACGCAGGCCAGTTCGCTCGAAGAAACGGCGTCGTCGATGGAAGAGCTGACGTCGACCGTGAAGCAGAACGCGGACAACGCGCGTCAGGCCAACCAGCTGGCCGTGTCGGCATCGTCGGTGGCGGAGCAGGGCGGCAAGGTGGTGGCGCAAGTGGTCGATACCATGGGTTCCATCAAGGACAGTTCGCGCAAGATTGTCGATATTATCGGCGTCATTGACGGCATTGCGTTCCAGACGAATATCCTGGCGCTGAATGCGGCCGTCGAGGCGGCGCGTGCAGGCGAGCAGGGACGTGGCTTTGCGGTGGTGGCGTCCGAAGTGCGCAATCTTGCCCAAAGATCCGCTGGCGCAGCCAAAGAGATCAAGGGACTGATCGGCGACTCGGTCGACAAGGTCGATGCCGGTAGCCGCCTGGTGGACGAGGCGGGGCAGACCATGGGTCTGATCGTCACGTCGATCCGGCAGGTGGCCGACATCATGGGCGAGATTACGGCGGCAACGCAGGAACAGAGCCATGGCATCGAGGAAGTGAACCAGGCCATCGCGCAGATGGACCAGATGACGCAGCAGAATGCGGCGCTGGTCGAGGAAGCGGCGGCCGCCGCCGAAAGCATGCAGGACCAGGCGCAGAAACTGGCCGACGCCGTCAGCATCTTCAAGCTGGGCGGCGAGAGCGCGGCGCTGGCGTCCATGCCGGCGCCCGTGAAGGCGGTGGCACGGCCGGCACCGAGTGTGGCGGCAAATACACGGCGGGTGGCAAAGGCGGCGCAGGCCGGCACGCCACCGCCTGCGAAAAAGCTGGCGGCGGCCGGCGGCGACGATTGGGAAGAGTTCTGACGCCAACCCGGTCCCGCTAGTTATACTTGCAAAGGCATTGGTCAGAGTAGTCATAGAGAGGTAAAAACAAATGCCGCAAACTAAAACGGATTCGGTCAAGGAATTTGATTTCACTGGCAAGGACTTCGAGCGGGTCCGCGCCATGATTTACAAGCGGGCCGGCATCGCGCTGGCCGACAGCAAGCAGGAGATGGTCTACAGCCGCCTGGCCAGGCGCCTGCGGGCGACCGGCATCTCCTCGTTCGTCCGCTACCTGGACGACCTGGAAGCGGGCCGCATGGGCGACGAGTGGGAAGCGTTCACGAATGCGCTGACGACCAACCTGACGTCGTTTTTCCGCGAGGCGCATCACTTCCCGTTGCTGGCCGAGCATGTGAAAAAACTGAGCGGGCCGATCACCATCTGGTGTTCGGCCAGTTCCACCGGCGAGGAGCCATACTCGATCGCCATGACGGTGTGCGAGGCGTTCAATACGCTCACGCCGCCGGTCACCATCATCGCCACAGATATCGACACGAATGTGCTGGCTACGGCCGCCAATGGCGTCTACAACCTGGACCGGCTCGACAAGATGCCGGCCGACCGTGCGCGGCGCTTTTTCTTGCGCGGCAAGGGTGATCGCGAGGGGCAGGTGCGGGTGCGCCCGGAACTGCGCCAGATGATCACCTTCAAGCCGCTCAACCTGCTGGCCGACAGCTGGCCCCTGACGGGACAGTTCGACGTCATCTTCTGCCGTAACGTGATGATTTATTTTGACAAGGCGACGCAGCGCAAGATTCTGTCGCGCTTTGTGCCGTTGATGAAGTCCGATGCCCTGCTGTTTGCGGGCCACTCGGAGAATTTTCTGTACGTGTCGGATTCATTGAAGCTGCGCGGTAAAACAGTCTATGAGCTCGACCAGCCGCGGGGCGCCGCACCCAAGGCATCGTCGCATCGTACATGAGAGTGAAATATGAGCCTGGAATCCAAAGAGCAATTTGCCACTAACGTCTATTACGACAGGACGTTCAATTGTGACGCCGCCAAGATCTTGCCTGGTGAGTATTACTTTACCAACAAGGACATGCTGATCGTCACCGTGCTCGGCTCCTGCGTCTCGGCCTGCATCCGTGATCGTGTCACCGGTCTGGGCGGCATGAACCATTTCATGCTGCCCGACGGCGGCAGCGATCCGAATAGCCCGATTTCAGCGTCGATGCGCTATGGCACCTACGCCATGGAGATATTGATCAACGATCTGCTGAAGGCCGGTGCGCGGCGCGAGAACATGGAAGCGAAAGTATTTGGCGGCGGCGCCGTGCTGCGCGGCTTCACGGCGATTAACGTCGGCGAACGCAATGCGGCCTTCGTTATCAATTACCTGAAGGCGGAAAAGATGCGCGTGGTGGCCGAGGACTTGAATGACATCCACCCGCGCAAGGTGTATTTTTTCCCCCGCAGCGGCAAGGTGCTGGTGAAAAAGCTGATGCAGACGCATAACGATACCTTGGTGCGCCGCGAACTCGATTACGCAAGCCGTCTCAAGGTTGCGCCCGTGGGTGGCGAGATCGAGCTGTTCTAGTAACACCAGGCCCAACCTGCTGCGCGTCGTGCTTTGCGGCCTGCGATGCTCACCGTGCTTCAGCACGGTTGCGCTTCTTGGCCACAAATCACTGCCGCTCGCTACGGTTGTGTCTGGCGTTTTTACCGATTAAGAATAAGGGCCGCAAGGTCTGGAAGGGTATTGTATGAAGATCAAAGTATTGATCGTGGATGATTCGGCGCTGATCCGCAGCGTCATGACGGAAATCGTGAATAGCCAGCCCGACATGGAAGTGGTGGGGGCGGCGCCCGATCCTTTGGTGGCGCGCGAGATGATCAAGCAGACCAACCCCGATGTGCTGACCCTGGACGTCGAGATGCCGAAGATGGATGGCCTCGATTTCCTGGAAAAACTCATGCGTTTGCGTCCGATGCCGGTGCTGATGGTGTCGTCGCTGACCGAGCGCGGTTCGGAAATCACCATGCGCGCGCTGGAGCTGGGCGCTGTCGATTTTGTCACCAAGCCAAAGATTTCCATCCAGAGCGGCATGCGCGAGTACACCGACATGATTGCCGACAAGATCCGTGCCGCCGCGAAGGCGCGCATCCGCGCGCGCACCCTGCCGTCGGCCGGCGACAGGGTCGCCGCACCGTTGCCTGCGCTGCGCAGCCCCTTGACGTCGAGCGAAAAGCTGATCATCGTGGGTGCCTCCACGGGCGGCACGGAAGCGATCCGCGAATTCCTCATGCAGATGCCGTCCGATTGCCCCGGCATCCTGATCACGCAGCACATGCCGGAAGGCTTTACGCGTTCGTTTGCGCGCCGCCTCGATTCGCTGTGCAAGATCTCGGTGCAGGAAGCTGCAGGCGGCGAACGCGTGCTACCCGGCCACGCCTACATCGCGCCCGGTCATTCGCACCTGACCTTGACGCGTAGTGGCGCCAATTACATGACCAAGATCGACCAGGGTGAACCGGTCAACCGTCACCGCCCCTCGGTCGACGTGTTGTTCCGTTCGGCCGCGCAATCGGCCGGCAAAAATGCCGTCGGCGTGATCCTGACCGGCATGGGCAAGGATGGCGCACAAGGCATGTTGGAGATGAAGGCCGCAGGAGCGTATAATTTTGCGCAGGATGAAGCCAGTTGCGTGGTGTTCGGCATGCCGCGCGAGGCGATCGCCATCGGTGCTACGCATGAGGTCGGCGCTCTGACGGCGCTGCCCGGCATGGTGCTGGGACACCTGGCTGCGCATGGCATGCGTGCTTTGCGCGTGTAAGCCACGTTTTATATGATCTGGGGCAAGTTTGTTCGCCTAAAAGCAACGAAAATGCTATCCTACAGCTTGCTGCCGTAGTGTCGACCATAATGTCGGCATTCATGTCGATATTATTAACAAACCGCTACAGAAACAACGGAGTTATTCATGGCTGATCCAAAGATGAAATTTTTAGTCGTTGACGATTTTTCGACGATGCGCCGCATTGTCCGGAATCTGTTGAAGGAACTGGGTTATGCCAACGTCGATGAGGCGGAAGACGGCGTGATGGGCCTGGCCAAGCTGCGCGCGGAATCCTACGATTTCGTCGTCTCGGACTGGAACATGCCTAACATGGACGGCCTGACGATGCTGCAGCATATCCGCGCCGATCCCGCACTGGCCAAGTTGCCCGTGCTGATGGTGACCGCCGAGGCGAAAAAAGAGAACATCATCGCCGCCGCGCAAGCTGGTGCCAGCGGTTATGTTGTCAAGCCGTTCACGGCCGCAACCCTCGATGAAAAGCTGAACAAGATTTTCGAGAAGCTGGAAAAAGCCGGCGCCTGATCACGGTTTGAACCGCTTCAGAAAAAACGCTGCCAGTGCGAACTGGCAGCGTTTTTTTTCGTCGGCCTGCACCTTGCTTACACCAGGCCGCCGTTGGCGCGCAGGGTCTGGCCATTGACCCAGCGGCCGTCGGGGCCAGCCAGGAAGGCGACGGCGGCGGCGATGTCGTCCGGCGTGCCCAGGCGTTCCAGGGGGGCCATCTTGCTCATGCGCTGTATCGCTTCTGTCGTCTTGCCGTTCAAGAACAGGGCCGTGGCCGTGGGGCCGGGGGCGATGGCATTGACGGTGATGTTCTTGCCGCGCAATTCCTTGGCGAAGATGGTCGTCATCGTCTCGATGGCGGCCTTGCTGGCGCCGTAGATAGAATAGCCGGGCAGGGCCAGGCCAATCACGCTGCTCGAGAAGTTGATGACGCTGCCGCCGTGGCGCAAGCACGTCGCCGCCTGGCGCATGGTGTTGAAGCTGCCCTTGACGTTGACGGCGAACAGGCTGTCGAAGGTGGCGTCATCCGTGTCTGCCAGGGCAGGCAGCGCGGGTGGCATGATGCCGGCGTTGTTGACCAGCACGTCAACGCCGCCGAAGGCCGCTTCAGCCGCGGCGAACAGCGCCTGCACCTCGTCCGCATTGGCCACGTTGGCCTTGACCGCGATGGCGCTGCCGCCGTCGGCAAGAATGGTTGCCACCAGCTCGTCTGCCGCCTCCTTGCCGCTCGCGTAATTGACGACGACCTGCATGCCGTCGCGCGCCAGGCGGCGGGCGATGGCCGCGCCGATGCCGCGCGAGGCGCCCGTGACGATGGCGACCTTGGCCGGGGTGGATGCTGTATTCATGGTGTTTCTCCTGTCGTGGTGGCAAGCCTGTGGAAAGTCGTTGCGAGCCCGTATGGCGATTGTGATCTTTATTGTTGTGTGGATAAAGATGGCTGGAATAGTTTAAGTGTGCAATCCAGATTAACAATCCTGTTCAATCCGCTGCGCTGCCGGTCTGGCAAATGCGGTCACGCAGCCAGTTGCGGTATGGAATTAAATATTTCCGAAAGTTAACTTTACACGTCAACTAAAGTGGCTCATGATCGCAGCACTATTCCACCTTTGTCCCCGCCCCCGACAAGAAGGAGCGCAATATGCGCCGAGCACCCGTATTATTCTTTGCCCTGAGCACGGCCTTGCTGGCTGCTTGCGGCGTGAGCCTTGAACAAACCAGCGTCGCACCGGCCATCGTCGAGGCGCAGCCCGGCGATGTCCAGGAGCCGGCCGCGCAATTGCCTGCCGAAGGCGATGGCCGGCATGCCTATCTGCACCGCCTGGGCGGCCACGATTACGTCAGCCTGAGCCAGAATGGCCCGCAGGGCGGCTTGCCGATCCTCACGGGGGCGAAGCGCGGTGCGCACGCCATCCGCCTGCTGGCGGCCGATCCGGCCCAGGCCAGGGCCATCCTGCGCAGCCTGAGGTTGCCTGCGAACCAGCGCAAGCTATGGTCGGGAGAGGAAATCGTGCTCGATGCGGCCAGTTATGACATGCTGCAGGCGGCACGCGGCCACAACAAGCCGCTGTTTGCCGAGCTCAAGCTGGTAGGGATGGAGAAGTAAGAAAAAGAAACGGGGCCGAACGGCCCCGCTGTGACTGCGCTTAAATTTCCAGGTTGTCGATCAGGCGCGTCTGCCCAAGCTTGGCGGCAGCCAGCACCACCAGCGGTTCACCGGCGGCCAGTTCGGCGGCGCTCGGCGCCTGCAGGTTGGCGCGCTTGCGCACGGCGATATAGTCCGACTTCCAGCCACGGCTGTTCAGTAGCTGCATGCTGGCCTGTTCCAGTTCAGCGACAGCCAGATTGCCCTTGCGCACTTCCTCGGCCACAAAATTGAGTCCCTTGAACAGTTCCGGGGCCTCGGCGCGTTCACTTTCCGACAGATACATATTGCGCGACGACAAAGCCAGGCCATCGTCGGCCCGGTACGTTTCGGCGGCAATGATTTCCGTCGGCAGCGCGAACTGGCGCGCCATGTTGCGGATGATCATCAACTGCTGGTAATCCTTCTTGCCGAACACGGCCACTCGCGGACCCACGCAGGAAAACAGCTTGGTGACGACCGTGCACACGCCCTCGAAGAAGCCGGGGCGGAATTCCCCTTCCAGGGTATTGCCCAGGTCATCGGGCGGGCGCACGCGGTATTCCTGCGGTTCTGGGTACAGTTCCTTTTCCGTCGGGGCGAACAGCACGTACACGCCTTCCTTTTCCAGCTTGGCGATATCGGCCGCCATGGTGCGCGGGTATTTTTCGAAGTCTTCGTTCGGGCCGAATTGCAGGCGGTTCACGAAGATCGAGGCGACGACGGGGTCGCCATGCTTGCGCGCCAGGCGCATCAATGACAGATGGCCTTCATGCAGGTTGCCCATGGTGGGGACGAACGCCGTGCGCAGCTGTCCGCTGAGCTGGTCGCGCAATTCTTCGATGTCGGAAATAATTTTCATGGATTGCTTTCGCTAAAACCCCGTTGTACGGTGGTCAGTGACAAAGGGAAGGGATCAGGCGGGCGAATACGCCAGCCGGACGTAGATGGGGGCAAACGGTTCTGCCTGCGTGATTTCGATCAGGGTTTCCTTGGCCAGTTCCAGCAGGGCCACGAAGTTGACCACCACCACGGGCACGCCGCCGGCAATGTCGAACAGCTCGCTGAACTCGACGAAGCGCGATGATTGCAAATGGCGCAGGATGCTCGACATGTGCTCGCGCACGGACAGTTCCTGGCGGCTGATGCGGTGGTGCTGGGTCAGCTTGGCGCGTTTCAGCACATCGAGCCACGCCTGCTGCAAGTCCACCGGTTCCACGTCGGGCCAGGTGGGCGTCAGGCTTTGCTCGATGAAAATCTGCGTGCGCACGAAATCGCGCTCGAACTGGGGAATGGCGTTCAGGTCGTAGGCGGCCAGCTTGATCTGCTCGTACTCGAGCAGGCGGCGCACCAGTTCAGCCCGTGGGTCGCCGCCATCTTCCTCAACGTCGCTCTTGCGCGATGGCAAGAGCATGCGCGACTTGATCTCGATCAACATGGCGGCCATCAGCAGGTATTCGGCGGCCAGTTCCAGGTTGCGCACGCGGATCTGGTCCACATATTTCAGATATTGCAGGGTCACCTGCGCCATCGGAATATCGAGAATGTTGAAGTTTTGCTTGCGGATCAGGTAGAGCAGCAAGTCGAGCGGGCCTTCGAAGGCTTCGAGGAAGATTTCCAGCGCGTCCGGCGGAATGTACAAATCCGTCGGCATGCGTAGCATGGGCTCGCCATACAGGCGGGCGATGCCCAGGGGATCGGCGGCGGGCGCCGCATCCGTCACC
Organism: Janthinobacterium darwini; assembly: GCF_051380905.1. Lineage (NCBI taxonomy): Bacteria > Pseudomonadati > Pseudomonadota > Betaproteobacteria > Burkholderiales > Oxalobacteraceae > Janthinobacterium > Janthinobacterium darwini. Next base: position 2,956,244 of record NZ_JBNYXX010000001.1, on the reverse strand, counting down.
GCTGTTGCAGAAGTTGCAGGGTCGCCGCCGCCATCGCCGCCAGCGACGGTTTCGGGCAACTCGATGACTGCGCCGGCACCGGAGGCGTCGGCTTCCGGCGTGACTGCAGACTCTTCAGGCAACATCGTGCCGGATCCAGGTCTTAGTTCTTGTTCTGGTAAACGTAAGCCTGTTGCTTGACGGCCGATGCCAGCTGGCGTTCCTGCTCATCGATGCTGACGGCCGGCTTGTCCCACAGCAGGGCGCGGCCCGCTTGCTGGCCCGCTTCCATGCCAGGATTCTTGGCCTTCAGTTCGGCGATGAACAAAGTGTGGTCGGATACGTAGTTGTTGTGTTTTGCAGGCAGTTTCATATTCTCTTCTGAGTGTCTTATAAGTAAGGTCAGCCGGCCGTATTTTACCGCGCCATGTCGCTTGGCGGGTTGTTGTATCGGCAAGTCCGGGGGCGAAATTGCTAAAAATCAATAACGCAACAAACGCCGCATCACCATCGGCGCCGGTTCGGCGGGGTTGGCGTGCGAATATTCCAGTTCTTCGGCCAGTTCGAATTCAAAGGCCGCATAAAAATCGATCAGTTTGCGCTGGTCGCGCCGCACGGCGAGGCGCAATTCCTCGGCCTGGCACGACAGGCCGTGATGAATGATGGCTTCCAGCAAGTGCTGCGAGACATGGCTGCCCCGGTAAGCGGGCAGCACGCCCATGCGTGAAATCTTCCAGATGGCGGGGTCGCTGTCGAGCGGCATCCAGCGCAGCGAGCCGGCTGGAATGTCGTCGATCAGCAACACAAAGCCGCCGCCGTGGCGCAGTTGCTCTTCCACCTGCCGTGCCGTCTCGTGGTGTCCACTGGACGAGGCCGCCACCTTGCCGGCCCACGCAGCGCGGGTCAGCTCGGCCATCAGTTGTGCATCGGCATTTGTTGCTTCGCGCACCACGATATTCATCATTGGTCCTTAGCGGATGCGCATGCCAGGTTCGGCGCCCGGCCACGGGTTCAGGATGTAGATGCCCGGATTCGCCTTTTCATCGGCGGCGGACGCTGCCATGACCATGCCTTCGGAAATGCCGAACTTCATCTTGCGCGGCGCCAGATTGGCTACCAGCACCGTCAGCTTGCCGATCAGTTCTTCCGGCTGGTAAGCCGAGCGGATGCCGGAGAACACATTGCGCAAACGGCCTTCGCCCGCGTCCAGGGTCAGGCGCAGCAGCTTGTCCGAGCCGTCCACCAGTTCGCAGTTGACGATTTTGGCGATGCGCAGGTCGACCTTGAGGAAGTCGTCGATCTTGATCTCGGGCGCCAGTTCCTCGATGGCGGCTGCTGCTGTGGTAGCGGCTGGCGCGGCGGCGTCATTGGCGGCGTCGCCGGCGGGCGCGGCAATAGCGGCGGCCGCTTGCGGCGCGTCGAACAGCGCTTCGATCATCTTTGCATCCATGCGCGTCATCAAGTGGCTGTAGGCGCCGATGGTGCGGCCCAGCATGCTGTTCGACACGGCGTCGCCAAACACTTGCGTGTCGGCCCAGGTAAATTGTTCGTCGTTGAGGAAGGACGCCACGTTCTTCGCCACGCCCGGCAGGACCGGCGACAGCAAGATCGTCAGCTGGCGGAACAGGATCAGGGCCGTGGTGCACACGTCGTGCAGCTCGGCCGTTTTTTCGACGTCCTTGGCCAGGATCCACGGTTTGTTTTCATCGACATACTGGTTGGTGATGTCGGCGATTTCCATGATTTCGCGCAAGGCCTTGCCGAATTCGCGGTTCTCGAAGTGCGCGGCGATGCTGGCCTGGCGCTCGACGATGACGCCGTTTACGTCCACCGTCAGTGCGCGGTTGATCCAGCTTTGCGCGCCTTCCGACAGCATTGATGCCAGCTTGCCGTCGAAACGCTTGGCGATGAAGCCGGCGCAGCGGCTGGCGATGTTCACGTACTTGCCGATCAGGTCGCTGTTCACGCGGGCCACAAAGTCTTCACCGTTGAAGTCCAGGTCTTCCACTTTGGAGTTCAGCTTGAAGGCGATGTAGTAGCGCAGCCATTCCGGGTTCATGCCCAGGTCCAGGTAGCGCAGCGGCGAAATACCCGTGCCACGCGACTTCGACATTTTTTCGTTGTTGACCGTCAGGAAGCCGTGGACGTTGACTTTCAGTTTGTCGATCACCGGGTGATTGGCAAATTTCAGCATGGCAGGCCAGAACAGCAGGTGGAAGGAAACGATGTCCTTGCCAATGAAGTGGATCTGTTCGGTTGTCGGGTCATTCAAAAAGGCGTCGAAATCGATGCCTTTCTTGTCGCAATAGTTTTTCAGGCTGGCCAGGTAGCCGACGGGCGCGTCCATCCATACGTAGAAGAACTTGCCCGGCGCATCGGGAATCGGGATGCCGAAGTAGGGCGCATCGCGCGAGATATCCCAGTCGGCCAGCTTTTCGCCCGCTTCGCCCAGCCATTCGCTGACCTTGTTGACCATTTCCGGCTGCAAGCGGCCTGGCGTATTGAGCCATTCCTTGAGGAATTCGAAGCAGCGCGGGTCGGATAGTTTGAAGAAATACTGTTCCGACGGCTTCATCACGGGCGTCGCGTTGGTAAACACGGAGAACGGGTTGACCAGGTCGGTCGGCTGGTAGGCGGCGCCGCACACTTCGCAATTGTCGCCGTACTGGTTCTTGGCGCCGCATTTCGGGCATTCGCCCTTGATGTTGCGGTCGGCCAGGAACATGCCTTTTACCGGGTCGAAGAAGCGGTCGACGGTTTTCGTGACGATCAGGCCCGTATCGCGCAGCTTGCGGTAGATCGATTGCGACAGGTCGACGTTTTCCGGCGAATCGGTCGAATACCAGTTATCGAAGGCGATATGGAAGCCATCGAGGTACTGGGCGCGACCGGCGGCGATGTTGGCGACGAATTGCTGCGGCGTGATGCCTTCCTTTTCGGCGGCGATCATGATGGGCGTGCCATGCGTATCGTCGGCGCCCACAAAGTGCACTTCACGGCCGGCTGCGCCATCGCGTTGCATTCGCTGGAACCGGACCCAGATATCAGCCTGGATGTATTCCATGATGTGGCCAATGTGAAAAGCGGCGTTTGCGTAAGGCAGGGCAGTGGTGACGAACAGCTTGCGAGTCATGATTGATGCACTTTTGGGATGGATAATAGGTCATTTTAACAGCGGAAAGGCAATAAGAGCAGATGCAGCGCCGGCAAGTGATGCTTTTGCCGCCATCGCGCCATGCAAATTTGCGCTAGACTGCGCGTATTGCACATATGTAGTACACACGGAGATTTACATGAGCATCACAGTAGAAGACGTCAAGGCCGCGCTGGCCCAGGTTATTGATCCAAATACACATAAAGATTTCGTTTCCAGCAAAACCGTCAAGAATCTGAAAGTCGATGGCAATGATATTTCGCTCGACATCGAGCTGGGCTACCCCGCCAAAAGCCAGATCGATCTGATCCGCAAATCCGTGCTGGCCGCCCTGCGCGTGCTGCCGGGCGTGGGCAACGTCAGCGTGGGCGTGTCGTCGAAAATCATTTCGCACACGGTGCAGCGCGGCTTGAAGCCGATGAGCAACGTGAAAAACATCATTGCGGTGGCTTCCGGCAAGGGTGGTGTTGGTAAATCCACCACGGCCGTCAACCTGGCCCTGGCCCTGGCCGCCGAAGGCGCCACCGTCGGCATGCTGGACGCCGATATCTATGGCCCGTCGCAGCCGATGATGCTGGGCATCAGTGGCCAGCCGAAGACCCTCGATGGCAAGAGCATGGAGCCAATGGAAAACCATGGCCTGCAAGTGTCGTCGATCGGCTTCATGATCGATCCGGACGAGCCCATGGTGTGGCGCGGCCCCATGGTCACGCAAGCCTTGCAGCAACTGCTGGATCAGACGAACTGGCGCGATCTCGACTACCTGATCGTCGACATGCCGCCAGGCACGGGCGACATTCAATTGACGCTGTCGCAGAAAGTGCCGGTCACGGGTGCCGTCATCGTCACGACGCCGCAGGACATCGCGCTGCTGGACGCGCGCAAAGGCTTGAAAATGTTCGAGAAAGTCGGCATCCCGATCCTCGGCGTGGTGGAAAACATGAGCACGCATATCTGCTCGAACTGCGGCCATGCGGAAGAAATCTTTGGCGCCGGCGGCGGTGCGAAGATGTGCGCTGACTTTGGTGTGGAATTCCTCGGCGCCTTGCCACTGACCATGGCGATCCGCCAGCAGACGGATTCGGGCACGCCCACCGTCGTGGCTGAGCCGGATGGCCCCGTCGCCGTGATCTACAAGCAGATCGCCCGCACCATCGCCATCAAGGTGGCGGAAAAGGCGAAGGATATGACGAGCAAGTTCCCTAGCATCGTGATCAAGAACGATTAAACGTTGGGCTTGGCGCTCCCATGCGCCAGTGTCAGCGGGGGATGGTTTCATGCAGTCCGTGTTGTTATTAAACAAGAGGAGACATCATGCAATTGACCACCGTATTCCTGCGCCAGGCTGCAGTCCTGATTGCTGGCAGCCTGTTGGCCGCCAGCGCGTTTGCCCAGTCCGTTTCATTTGTCGAGCCGGTTGATGGTGCGACAGTGACCAGTCCGTTCAAGGTCAGGTTTGCCGTCAGCGGCATGGACGTCAAGCCGGCCGGCGACATGACGGCCAAGACGGGCCATCATCATTTGCTCATCAATGTGGGGCCGATGAAGGCGGGCGAGATGATACCCATGGATGACAAACATTTGCATTTCGGCAAAGGGCAAACGGAAACGGACGTCACCTTGCCGCCGGGCCAGTACACCTTGACGATGCAGTTCGCCAATGGCGCGCACCAGTCGTATGGGCCGGAGTTGAGCAAAAGCATCAAGGTGACGGTCAAGTAAGTCAGACCTATTCATCTGTTTCGGCAAAGGCCGGGTTCCTGCGATGGAACCTGGCCTTTTTTATATTGTTGCCTCTTGTCATTATTGTGTCATATAGTCGGCGTATGCTGGCCGGTGGCCTAACTTTGGATGAGTGCATATGAGCAAGAATTTCTCCCTTTCCCGACAACTGGCGCAGGCCTTGCTGCTGGTGGCCAGCGTGGCGGCGTGCCAGGCGCACGCGGCCAAGGCCGTTCCAGCTGCTGCTGCTGCTGCTGCTGCTGCCACGGCGGCGCAGCCGAAGCTGGTGGTGGTGCTGGTGGTGGACGGCTTGCCGCAGGAGCAGGTGACGCGCTACCGCGACCAGTTCGGCCAGGGTGGCTTCCGCCGCCTGCTGGAGCAGGGCGCGTGGTTCAGCGATGCGCACCAGGCGCATGGCATCACGGTGACCGCCATCGGCCACTCGGCCGTGCTGTCGGGCGCCTACCCGTACCAGCATGGCGTGATCGGCAATAACTGGATCGATCCCGTCACGAAAAAATCCGTATATTGCACCGAGGATGGCAATTTCCATTACATCGGCGAAGAGACGAAGCCCGACGATGGAACGGCGCCGACCAAGCTGCGCGTGAGCACCCTGGGCGACGAGCTGCGCTATTCCACGGGCGACAAGGCCAAGGTCGTCACCGTCTCGGGCAAGGACCGTGGCGCCATCCTGCTGGCGGGGAAAACGGGCACGGCCTACATGTACATGGAAAAGACGGGTAACTTCGCCAGCAGCACCTATTACATGCAGCAGCATCCGCAATGGGTGCAGCGCTACCAGGCGGCCAGGCCGCAGGACCGTTATTACGGCAAGAGCTGGACACCGCTGCTGGCCGATTCGGCCTATGCGCGGGACGCCCGTGATGATCTGGTGCCGGCCAAGCCGGGCACGCGCAACACCTTCCCGTTCGCCTACTACAGCGACAGCGGCAAGCTCGATGGCGAGTACTACAGCCGGCTGAAGTCCGGTCCCTTCCTCGACGAGCTGACCCTGGAATTTGCCCGCGCCGCCGTCGATGGCGAGAACCTGGGCCGCAACCCGGCCGGCGTGCCCGATATCCTGGGCGTGAGCCTGTCCGCGCACGATTATGTGAACCACGCCTACGGTCCGGAAAGCAAGATGTCGCATGACCACCTGCAGCGCCTGGACCGCATGCTGGCCGGTTTCTTTGCCGACCTCGATAAAAAAGTCGGCATGGACAACGTGCTGGTGGTGCTGACGGCCGACCATGGTTTTGCCAACGTGCCTGAATTTACGGAAGCGCGCGGCGGCTTTTCCGCCAAGCGCATCGACGGCGACAAGCTGGTGGCGGCATTAAACCAGCACCTGGCCACGACCTTGGGCGCGGACAAGCTGGTGACGTCGTCGTCGCTGCCGAATATCTACCTCGATTACGCGCTGGCGGAAAAGAGCGGCGTCAATCGCGCTGCCCTGGAAGACGCGGCAGCCCGCTTCCTGCTGCAGCAGGACGGCCTGGCGCAAGTCTACACGCGCACGCAGATGGAATCGGGGGCGGTGGCCACGCGCATGGATACTCTGATGCGCCGTGCCTGGAACCGCCAGCTGTCGGGCGACCTGATGCTGGTGACGAAACCGGCCTGGTACTTCGGCAAGGGCGTTGGAGGCACCTCGCACGGCACGCCGTACACATATGACACCAATGTGCCGCTGATGGTATTCGGTCCCCGCTGGATCAAGCCGGGCGCCTATGGCCAGTACGCGGAAGTGGTCGACATCGCCCCGACCCTGGCCCATTTGCTGCGCATACGCCAGCCGTCCGCGTCGGAAGGGCGGGTGTTGACGGAAGCGGTGCGGTAAAAGAGGGGGCTACGTGCTTGTCGGGTTACGCGCTTTGCGCTAACCCGACCTACGATGACCTTGCGAAGAGCGTAGGTCGGATTAGCGGGGCAAAGCCCCGCGTAATCCGACAACAGTGTTGGCAAAACAGCTTACAGCAGCCAATCGATCGGTAGCACCGACAGAATCGCCACTCCCATGCGCTTCCACACGCTGGTGCCCGGCTCCGTGTCGTAGCGCGTGACACCGCCGTTGGCGTCGCGGGCGAGCCAGTACAGCGCGCCATCGTCGCCAAGCAGCACCTGGTAGGCGCGCTGCGGGATGGTGGTGCGCATGGCTTTCCCCAGCTGGCTGGCCAGTGCGGGACTGTCGATGACGAGGCCCATTTCCGTGTTCAATGCGATCGAGCGCGGATCGAAGTTGAACGAGCCCACGAAGATGCGCTGGTCGTCGACGGCAAAGGTTTTTGCGTGCAGGCTCGATGCGGAGCTGCCCAGGTGACCCGGCTGCGCGCGCGCATCGCCTGCTTCCCACGAACGGCGCGATTCATATAGCAGCACGCCCGCTTCCAGCAGCGGTTTCCTCCACTTCGCATAGCCCGCATGCACGGCCGCCACGTCGGTTGCTTCCAGCGCATTCGTCAGGATGCGCACGCCCACGCCCTGTTTTGCCAGATCGGCAAAGGCCTGGGTGCCGGATTTGCCGGGAACGAAATACGGCGACACCAGGTCCACTTCCTTGTCCGGCACGCCCAGCAGGGTTCGCAGGTTTTCCGCCACGCCCGTGCCTGGCCGGGCCTTGTCCAGCACTTTCGCCGGGTCGTCGCTGACCATGCGCGTGCGCGCCCATTCGAAGGGCAGGGTGCGTTCCATCATCTGCTTGACGAAGGGCGAGGTGCGCAGCGCCTGCACGTATTCCCCGGCTGCCCTGGTGTCGTCGATGTGCTCCGCTTCGGCGGCGATGGTGGCAGCGTCGCCATCGACGGGGCTGGTCAGCAGCAGACTGGCCGGGTAGGCCGAGGCGCTGTTCCAGTAGCGGTCGAATTCCTGCGAGACCTCGTTGACGACGGGGCCGACGGCCAGTACGTCAAGGTCGGCAAACAGGACATCGCCGGCCGCGCCAAAATATTCATCGCCCACATTGCGCCCGCCCACGATGGTGGCCTGGTTATCGGCCGTGAACGATTTATTGTGCATGCGCCGGTTGAGGCGTGAAAAATCGGCGACAAAGGCCAGCGCGCGCGGCGCACGGGGCACGAAGGGATTGAACAGGCGAATTTCCAGATTCTGCTGCTTGCCCAGCATGGTCAGGGTCTGGTCCAGGCCCGTCGTGTTGTTATCGTCGAGCAGCAGGCGCACGCGCACGCCCCGTTCGGCCGCCTGGCGCAGGGCGTCGAACAGCAGGGTGCCGGTGATGTCCTTGTGCCAGATGTAGTACTGCACGTCCAGGCTGCGCTGGGCGGCGGCGGCCAGCAGGGCGCGCGCGGCAAAGGCGTCGCGGCCATCGACCAGCGGGTAAATGCCGGACACGCCGGGATGCTGCGCCACCATGGGCGCTATGGCCGTGGCCAGCTGGGTGTGCGCCGTATCGGTGATGACGGTGGAGGCGCTGCGTCCGTCCAGCGAGGGCAGCGCGGCGCAGCCGGCAAGGACGGCGGACAGCAGCAGGGGCAGCAGGAAACGGGTGCTGCAGCGGGCAAGGGTGGTGGCGGGCATGGCGGGCTTTCATCGAGTTGCCCCGATGTTAGCAGATGCGCATGCCCGCACGGGGCGGGTATCGGAAACCGCTTAGAACTGTTCCAGCGCGATCAGTTCTGCCACTGTCTGGCGGCGGCGGATCAGCCGCGAAGCCTCGCCATCGACCAGGTATTCGGCCGCATGCGGGCGGCTGTTGTAGTTCGACGACATCGACGCGCCATACGCGCCTGCGCCTTCGAAGACGACGTAGTCGCCCACCTGCGCTGCGGGCAACAAGCGGGTTTCCACCACGCCGCCATCGCGCTGGGTAAAGACGTCGCCCGATTCGCACAGGGGGCCGCCGACCACGGTGGGGCATGCCGGGTTGGCATCGAGAGCGCGGCCGTCATGCGCAATCACCGACATTTCATGGTAGCTGCCGTACATGGCGGGGCGCATCAGTTCATTGAAGCCCGTATCCAGCAAGGTGAAGTGGTTGCCGCCCATTTGCTTGGTGGCGCGCACTTCGGCCACCAGCAGGCCCGCGTCGGCCACCAGGAAGCGGCCCGGTTCGATCTCCAGGTGCACGGCGTGGCCCAGGTGCGCCTCGATCTGCTTGCGCGCCGCATCCCACAGCTGGAAGTAGTGGTCAGTGTCGACGGGCTGTTCGCCTTCGCGGTAGGGCACGGACAGGCCGCCGCCCGTGGAAATGGCTTCCAGGTCATGACCCATGTTTTTGACCAGATCGACCATGGTGCCGCAGACGGTTTCCAGGTGGCTGTAGTCAACGCCGGAGCCGATGTGCATGTGCAGGCCCACAAGGTGCAGTCCATGTGCGCGGATGACGGCCAGCGCCTTTGGCAGCTCTTCATGCCAGATACCGTGCTTGCTGTTTTCGCCGCCGGTATTGGTCTTGTTACTGTGGCCATGGCCATAGCCGGGATTGATGCGCAGCCAGACGCGGTGGCCGGGAGACACTGGGCCCAGCTGGCGCAGCATGTCGACGGAGCCGCAATTGACTTCGATCTTCGCCGCCGCCACGCGCGCCAGTGTGGCGCGGTCGAACAGGTCGCAGGTAAATACCACGCCGGCGGCGCCGTTGGTCTGCGCCGGCGTAAAGCCTGCCTGCAGCGCGCGTTCGATTTCGCCCAGCGACACGGCGTCCACGTGCACGCCAGCTTCGCGCATCAGGGTGAGCAGATGGATGTTCGAATTGGCCTTTTGCGCGAAGCGCACGGTATCGAACTGCGCCAGCTGCGCCACGCGGGCGCGGATGGTGGCCGCGTCATACACCCATAGTGGCGTGCCGTGTTCCTGGGCGAGTTGGGCGAGGGTCTGGTCGTTGACGGGCTTCATCGGGTGCTTTCGGGGGAATGGGGAGATGACTGCATGATGGCCGATTGCGCTTCGACTATAAAATATCCATTTGGGCCTACCTTATTCATTTATGATATGACCATGACTATCTCCTTGCGCCATATCGAGGTCTTCCGCGCCATCATGACGACGGGCAGCGTGACGGCCGCCGCCGCCATGCTGCACACCTCGCAGCCCACCGTCAGCCGCGAGCTGGCGCGCCTCGAGCACTTGACGGGCCTGACCCTGTTCGAGCGCGAGCGGGGGCGGCTGCGCCCCACGGCCCAGGCGCTGCAGTTGTTCGAGGAAGTACAGCGCGCGTATTTCGGCCTGGAGCGCATCGTCAGCACGGCGGCGGCCCTGCGCCAGTTCGACCAGGGGCAGTTGTCGATCGCCTGCCTGCCCGTGTTTTCCCAGTCGCTGCTGCCGCAGGCGTGCAAGCGCTTCGTGGCTGATTTTTCGAAGGTGAGCATCAGCATCACGCCGCAGGAGTCGCCGCTGCTGGAAGAGTGGCTGTCGGCGCAGCGCCACGATATCGGCCTGACGGAAGTGGGCAATGCGCCGCCGGGTACCGTACTCGATACCCTGATGTCCGTCGATGAAGTGTGCGTGCTGCCCGACGGCCATCCTTTGGCCGGCAAGATGACCTTGGCTCCGGAAGACTTTGCTGGCCAGCCTTTCATCAGCCTGGCCGCCGTCGACCCTTACCGCCAGCAGATCGACGCCATTTTCGCGCAGGCTGGCGTGGAGCGGCGCATGGCGCTTGATACGCATAGCGCCGCCTCCGTCTGTGCCATGGTGCGCGAAGGCGTGGGGCTGGCCATCGTCAATCCGCTCACGGCCCTCGATTACGCGGGGCAGGGCTTGCAAGTCCGCCGCTTCGCCGTGTCCTTGCCGTTCACCGTGAATCTGGTCAAGCCCCTGCATCGGCCCCTGTCGCAATTGGTCGCCCTGTTCGAGCTGGCGCTGCATGCCCAGGCGGACGAGGTGAAAAGTCGGCTGATGCAGCTGTGATGTCGCTTATGGAGCGGCGGCGGTCAACAGAGTAAAATGGTGTTTTTCTTCAAAGCCTGATTACTTCGATGACCACAACCGCTACTCCCGTTCGTACCCGTTTCGCTCCCAGCCCGACCGGCTATCTGCACCTGGGCGGCGCCCGCACCGCCTTGTACAGCTGGGCGTATGCCCGTCACTTCGGCGGCACTTTCGTGCTGCGCATCGAAGACACGGACGTGGAGCGCTCCACGCCGGAAGCCGTGCAAGCCATCATCGAAGGCATGAAGTGGCTGGGCCTGGACCACGACGAAGGCCCGTTCTACCAGATGCAGCGCATGGACCGCTACCGCGAAGTGGTGGCGCAGATGCTGGCCGAGGGCACGGCTTATCATTGCTACTCGTCGCCGGAAGAAGTCGAAGCGATGCGCGAGCGCATGCGCGCCGCTGGCGAAAAGCCACGCTACGACGGCACCTGGCGCCCGGAGCCGGGCAAGACCCTGCCGGCCGTCCCCTTTGATCGCAAGCCCGTCGTGCGCTTCAAGAACCCGCTCGATGGCGACGTGACGTGGGACGACGTGGTCAAGGGCACGATCACGATTTCCAACCGCGAGCTGGACGACCTGGTGATCGCGCGCCCGGACGGCACGCCGACATATAATTTCTGCGTGGCAGTCGATGACTGGGACATGCAGATCACCCACGTGATCCGCGGCGACGACCATGTCAACAACACCCCGCGCCAGATCAATATCCTGCGCGCCATCGGTGCACCGCTGCCCCTGTATGGTCACCTGCCGATGATTTTGGGTGCGGACGGCGAAAAGCTGTCGAAGCGTCACGGCGCCGTCAGCGTGATGGATTACCCGGCGCAAGGCTTCCTGCCGGAAGCGATGCTGAACTACCTGGCGCGCCTGGGCTGGAGCCATGGCGATGATGAGGTGTTCTCGACCGAGCAGTTCTGCGAGTGGTTCAACCTGAATCACCTGTCGAAATCGGCGGCCCAGTTCAACAATGAAAAACTGGCCTGGCTGAACAACCACTATATCAAGCAGGCCGACAACACCCGTCTGGCCGACCTGGCCCGCCCGCAAATGCTGGCCGCCGGCGCCGTCTTCGAAGGCGCGCCTGATCTGGCGCAAGTGCTGGGCATGATGAAAGAGCGCGCCAATACGGTCAATGAACTGGCTGCCGCCTCGATGCTGTTCTTCCGCGAGCCGCAGCCGGAAGCGGAACTGGTGGCGCAGCACATCACGGATGCCATCAAGCCCGTGCTGGTGCAGTTTGCCGAGCGCATCGCCGCGGTGGAGTGGAGCAAGGAAGCCGTGGCCGCCATGATCAAGGAAGTGCTGGCTGCCAACACCATCAAGATGCCGCTGCTGGCCATGCCCTTGCGCCTGATCTTGACGGGCCAGCTGCAGACGCCGGCCATCGACCAGGTGGTGGTGATGTTCGGTCGCGAGACCGTGCTGGCGCGCCTGGCAAAGTGGCTGTAAGCATCGCGACGAAAGAACCGCAAAAACAGGGCGCGGAAACCTCTCCTATGAAAAGTTGCTCATAGGCGTAAAAGGGTATTTGCAGAGTGAAACTTCTTTGCTATACTCTTGTTTCTGCACCAACGGGGGTATAGCTCAGCTGGGAGAGCGCTTGCATGGCATGCAAGAGGTCAGCGGTTCGATCCCGCTTACCTCCACCAGCAGCAAAATCGCAGTCAGGTTTTGTTAGTCGTTGAAGTGGTGCAGATGTTGTTTGGAAGTTCCGCGGTCCCCATCGTCTAGAGGCCTAGGACATCACCCTTTCACGGTGAGTACAGGGGTTCGAATCCCCTTGGGGACGCCAAGTAGTTGTGGTATAGTAGTGGCAGTTGTTTGTACTGATTGTTGTAAGTTCAGGCCGGTAAAAAACGGGTTCTGGATGGAAAGCAAGTAGTGGAACAAAGTCGCCAAGTGCGGCTTTTATTATTTCTGCGCCCGGGGGGTATAGCTCAGCTGGGAGAGCGCTTGCATGGCATGCAAGAGGTCAGCGGTTCGATCCCGCTTACCTCCACCAACAGCGCAGAAGTAAGGTAGCAAACGTCGTTCCGTGGTCCCCATCGTCTAGAGGCCTAGGACATCACCCTTTCACGGTGAGTACAGGGGTTCGAATCCCCTTGGGGACGCCAGTTCAGTCTGGTGTTTTGGTAGTGAAGAAGTAGCAGTGTTTCTGCGCCCGGGGGGTATAGCTCAGCTGGGAGAGCGCTTGCATGGCATGCAAGAGGTCAGCGGTTCGATCCCGCTTACCTCCACCAACAGCGCAGAAACAGCTAGTGAATAAATCAAAGTCGCCTCGAGCGGCTTTTTTTATTTGCGTCAGCGATTTCTTCGCTCGGGGGAATATGGCTAAGCTGTTAGCGCGCTTGCATGGCATGCAAGAGGTCAGCGCTTAGCTCCCGTAAACCTCCACCAGCAGCGCAGAAACAGCTAGTGAATAAATCAAAGTCGCCTCGAGCGGCTTTTTTTATTTGCGTCAGCGATTTCTTCGCTGGGGGGGGTATGGCTAAGCTGTTAGCGCGCTTGCGTGGCATGCAAGAGGTCAGCGGTTCGATCCCGCTTACCTCCACCAACAGCGCAGAAACAGCTAGTGAATAAATCAAAGTCGCCTCGAGCGGCTTTTTTTATTTGCGTCAGCGATTTCTTCGCTCGGGGGAATATGGCTAAGCTGTTAGCGCGCTTGCATGGCCTGCAAGAGGTCAGTGCTTAGCTCCCGCTTACCTTCACCAACAGCGCAGAAACAGCTAGTGAATAAATCAAAGTCGCCTCGAGCGGCTTTTTTTATTTGCGTCAGCGATTTCTTCGCTCGGGGGAATATGGCTAAGCTGTTAGCGCACTTGCATGGCATGCAAGCGGTCAGTGCTTAGCTCCCGCTTACCTTCACCAACAGCGCAGAAACAGCTAGTGAATAAATCAAAGTCGCCTCGAGCGGCTTTTTTCGCCTTTACTTTCTGCTTTCCTTGTTGCTCGCGCGCGGCATATCCGCATCATTTGCGTTTCGGAATGCCATTTTTACCATTCATCGCTTTGGGGTGGAGATTGTAGTGCCGGGTGTTTAAGATTTCTGGCGTTGAAGCTGCCGATAGTCAGGTCTGCGTATGCGGCAGTTTTTGCGCCTGTCAGTATTCATGGAATTACTTAACTCCGGAGGTGGAATGTCCCGTTTGCTTGTCAGCATTTTGTTTGCCGCTTTCTTTTCCGCTCCGGCTTTCGTTGCCGCGGCACCTGCTGCTCCCTTCGATCCCGCTGCCTACAAGTTGCAATCGGGGCGTATCAATGAGGTGATGGTGCTGGGCACGCCGCACCTGTCGCAGTTGCCGAAGTCGTTTGATCCCGCGCATCTGAGCACCTTGAACGCGCGCTTGCTGAGCTGGAAGCCGCAAGCCATTGCCATCGAGGCCTTGTCCGGTCTGCAGTGTGCGTACCTGCGCAGCTACCCGCAACGCTATGCGGACACGATCAAGTCCTATTGTTGGGATCCTGCCGCCGCGCATGCGGCGACCGGCCTGGATGTGGTGGCGGCCACCGTGCAGGCGCAGCGGTTGCTGGCCGCATGGCCGGCGGCACCATCCGCCGCGCAGCGGCGCACCCTGGCGTCGCTGTTCCTGGCTGGCGGCGAGCGGGCATCCGCGCTGGTGCAATGGTTGCGTCTGCCGGAGGCGGAGCGACGGGCGGGCGACGGGCTTGATGTCAGGCTGGTGACCATGCTCAATGACCGGCTGCAGCGGGGCGGCGAGGATGTGCTGATCGCAGCCGTGGTGGCGGCGAAGAGCGGTCATGAGCAGGTGTATGCCATGGACGACCATACGTCGGACGCGCCCGCCGACAATGCGCGGGAGGAAAAGGCTTCCGGCGAGGCGATCATGAAGGCGTGGGACAATCCGCATACGGCGCAGCGCAAGCGTAGCAGTGCAGCGCTGGAAGCGGCATTGGCGACGCCGGCAGGCGTGCTGGCCATGTACCGTGCCTATAACGAGCCTGGCCAGGCCGAGCTGATCTTCCGCAGCGATTTCGGTGCGGCGCTGGAAGAGCCGTCGCCACAGCATTTCGGCCGCAATTACGTGGCCTACTGGGAGACGCGCAATTTGCGCATGGCATCGAATATCCGCGAAGTCATGATGGCGCGGCCGGGCATGCGCGTCCTGGTGGTAGTGGGGGCGTCGCACAAGGCATACCTGGAAGCCTATTTGAACCAGATGCATGACGTTCGCATCGCTGGCACGGATGCTGTCCTGCGCCAGGCAGACTGATCGCCCGTTTGCTTGCCTTCCTGCCATCATCGCGTTTCCATGGGGGCGGGAAGTGCAATAAGATGGAAAATAAGAGGCCAGCAGTTGATTTCGTGAATCGCTTCGTGTTAAACTTCGCGCACGCTTTTTTGAGGGGCTAAGCAAAGCCTTCAACGAAGAGTCCGCTGAGAGTAAAGCCAGCACAGGTCCCCATCGTCTAGAGGCCTAGGACATCACCCTTTCACGGTGAGTACAGGGGTTCGAATCCCCTTGGGGACGCCAGGATTTAGTTGTAAGGTAATAGCGCAGTGCTGAACGGGCCTGACAAGTCAGGCTTTTTTTGTTTCTGCAACATTGCTGCAGTACCGGGTCAGGATGCGGAGTACTGCATTCAGGACAGATTTCTGTCCCCATCGTCTAGAGGCCTAGGACATCACCCTTTCACGGTGAGTACAGGGGTTCGAATCCCCTTGGGGACGCCAGATTCGCAAGTAGCAAGAGGTCGGGATGCAGGGTAGCGCATCCAGGACAGATTTTCTGTCCCCATCGTCTAGAGGCCTAGGACATCACCCTTTCACGGTGAGTACAGGGGTTCGAATCCCCTTGGGGACGCCAGACCGGCTGAATCAGCCAACAAAAAAGCCGCCTGGTAACAGCGCGGCTTTTTTGTTGTTTGCCGGCATGCCAACGTTTTCCCATCATTTTGCCTGCTCATGTCACTACCTAGCGATCGCGCACCATCCCTGGCCATCTTCTGCAAAGTCGTCGACAACTACGGCGATATCGGTATTTGCTGGCGCCTGGCGCGGCAGTTGAGCGGGGAGCATGGCGTTGCCGTCACCTTGTGGGTTGACGATCTTGTAAGCTTCCAGCGCATCTGCCCCGGCATCGACGTGGCGGCGGAAATGCAGCAGGCCAGCGGCGTGACGGTGCGCCACTGGCGCGATCAGGATGGCGTGTTTGCGCCTGCCGATGTTGCCGACATCGTCATCGAGTTTTTTGCCTGCGACATTCCGCCCGGCTACATCGCGGCCATGGCGCAATGCGCGCCGCAGCCGGTGTGGCTGAACCTGGAAGGCTTGACGGCGGAAGAGTGGGTCGAGGGCTGCCATGCGCTGACGTCGCCGCGCCATGGCATGATCAAGCATTTCTTCTTTCCCGGTTTTACCAATAAAACGGGCGGCCTGCTGCGCGAAGCGGCGCTCGACGAAAAAAGGCTGGTATTCCAGGCTGATGCCGGCGCCATGGCGGCATTCCTGGGGCAATTCGGTGTGAGCCAGGCGGAAATGTCTGCTTTGAAAGTGTCGCTGTTTTGCTATCCGTCCGCCCCGGTCGCCGAGCTGTTTGGCGTTTGGCAGGCGGGCAGCGAACCCGTGACGTGCCTGGTGCCGGAAGGCGTCGCATTCGATGCTGTTCAAGCGTTTATCGGCGACGATGCCGCCGCAGCCGGTGCGGCGCGTACACGCGGCGCGCTCACCGTGCGCGTGCTGCCGTTCGTGTCGCAAGACGATTACGACCGCCTGCTGTGGGCTTGCGACGTCAATCTCGTGCGCGGCGAGGATTCCTTTGTGCGCGCCCAGTGGGCCGGCCAGCCTTTTCTCTGGCATATCTACCTGCAGGATGAAAACTTGCACCACGTGAAATTGCGCGCCTTCCTGCAGCGCCATGCGGTGGATGCGGACGGTGCCATCGACAGCCTGGTGCAGGCGGCGCTGGCCTGGAATGGCGCCAGCGCGGATGCCTTGCCGTGGACGCTGCTGTGGCCTGCCTTGCAGGCCGACCTGGCGCGCATCCGGGCGCGCGCGCAGGCCTGGCAGCTGCAGATGCAGTCCAATGGCGATCTGGCAAGTAACTTGCTGGCGTTCGCCGGCGCGACGAGATAGGCGCTTGCCAAAAATTAAGGTAAAATGCCCGGTTATTTCTAACGTATTTTTAACCGATCAAACGCAAGCTTGCGGCGCTGATGGCGCACAGGCGGCAGATGGTCTTCATGCAACCCACTTTTTACGTACATTCCTATGAAACCCGCAAAAGAAATTCGTGTTGGCAATATCATCATGGTCGACAGCAAGCCAATGATCGTGTTGCGTTCTGATGTCAACGGTTCGAGCCGCACGGGCTTCACCTACAAATGGAAGATGAAAAATCTTCTGACGAACACCCCGATGGAAAACGTGTTCCGCGGCGACGACAAGTTTGACGTTGTTGTTCTGGATAAAAAACCAGTGACGTATTCGTACTTCGCCGACCCGCTGTTCGTCTTCATGGACACCGAGTACAACCAGTACGAAATCGAAGAAGAAAACCTGGGCGATGCACTGCATTACCTGAAGGACGGCATGGAATGCGAAGCCATTTTCTACGACGGCAAGGCTATCTCCGTTGAACTGCCTACGACCATCGCACGTCAAGTGGTGTACTCGGAGCCTGCAGTCAAGGGCAACACTTCGGGCAACGTCCTGAAAGAAGCCAAGATCGAAAACGCCATCGACGCACATCGCCACATCGTGCAAGTACCGCTGTTCGTGGCACAGGACGACGTCATCGAAATCGACACCCGTACCAACGAATACAAGCGTGTCGTACGCAACTGATAGCTCGTCACGCTGCGCTGCTCGCAGGGCCCGGCAAACGCCGGCCTGGCTTGCTCCAGTGTTCGACCATCAAGAAACGCTGCCTTCGGGCGGCGTTTTTTTTGCTTAAAAATTAATGCCCGTCGACAACAATTGAGTTGCAAGGACTGCTATGCTATGGATAGTGCATTATTGCGTTAGAAACACTTAAGTTTCCTGGAGATACCATGCAGCGTAGTCATATGGTGCGCAACGGCGCATATCGGGACGCGAAGCCTGTCGCAGCGGCCGTGCCAGCACGCGTGTCGCGCCCCGTGCTGCCCCGTGCCACAGCGCCCGCCAGCCCCATGGCCCATCTGCTCGATGCGGGCGTGTTGCCGCAACAGCAGATGATGCAGGCAGGCAAGCTCAGTTCTCATGCGCTGACGTCGCAGTACCTGGCCCGTATCCGCTCCCTGTGCAGCATCGGCGCGCGTGCCTATCCCGGCATTGAAATCAATCCCGATGCGCTGAAAATTGCCCTGGAAATGGACCGTGAGCGGCAAGGGCACAAGGTGCGCGGCCCCTTGCATGGCATCCCCATCGTTTTGCGCGACAATATCGCCACGGGCGACCGCATGAAGACGCGTACGCAGGCGCCGCTGGCCACGCATGCCAGCTGTGATTCCTTTGTCGCGGCGCGCTTGCGCGCGGCCGGTGCCGTCATCATCGGCAAAAGCAATTTGCGCCAGTGGGCCGCCGTCAGCGTGCCGCATGCCAGTGCCAGCTGGGCCGGTCTGACCATCCTGGCCGTGGACAGCGCGGCGGACGGTTCCATCGTCGCGCCCGCATCGACGTGCGGCCTGGTTGCCATCAAGCCCACGGGCAGGCCTGCCAGCGGGCAGGGCGGCGAGCCAGCCACGGCGGGGCCGATGGCACCCAGCGTGCGCGAGGCGGCCTGGCTGCTCGCTGCTCTGAATGGCGAGCGCCTGGCCGATGGCATGGTGCTCGATGTCGCCGGCTTGCATGGGCGCCGCATCGGCGTGGCGCGCCACCTGTTCGGCCAGTGTACCGGGACCGATGCCGTGATCGAGCAGGCACTGCTGGTGCTTCGCGAACAGGGTGCGGAGCTGATCGAGCCGCCGCCCGCGTCCGAGCCCGGCGGCATCGCAGCGTTGCTGTGCTCGCATGGGCTCGATGCGCTGGTGGGACCCACGTGTCATGGGGTATCGCAGGCGCAGTCTGCCTTGCCGCACATTACGGTGCCTGCCGGCCTGGCAGGGGGCTTGCCCATCGGTTTGTCCTTCATCGGCCCTGCCCATGGCGAAATGCCGCTCATTGCGATGGCATATGCCTACGAGCAGGCGACCTTGCACCGGCGCACACCCGCATTGCCGTCCAGCATCATGCAGGCGCTGCGTTGACCATGATGATACTTTTCGCTTTCTATCGCTAAACTATGCTTGCAACCTTGCTGCTGAGTGTGGCCGTGGCCGCCACCCCGACTCCTTTTGATGCCGCGCAACTGTCTGGTAGCTGGTCCGACAGCGTGAATACCAATAGTGTTTGCGAAGAAGCGCGACACTTTACGCGCATGCAGCTGTCTGACGACCATCAGCGGCTGGCGATCTTCAACGACCGCACCTGGAAGAGCAAGCTCGGTGAAACCAATCGCTTTGCCGCGACCGTGGTGGCGGAAACGGAGCGCAGCCTGACTTTGCGCTATGACAATGAGACCCGCCTCAATGCCGCTGGCAAGCTGGTGGAATGGCAGTTGATCATCGTCGCGCCCGGCGTGTACCGCTGGCGCGAGACGGGCTGGCCCGAAGGCAAGGTTAACGGGGTCGTCGGCATCCGCTGCTCTCCTTGATGCCGTTGTGCAAGCATGGCATTCTGCTATGCTGCCCGCATTACACGATGCTTTTAGGAGATGTCATGTCCGCACGTATGCTGTTCCCCTTGTTTCTGGGCGCCGCCGTAGCGCTGGCCGCCATGCCGGCACAAGCGCGAACGCCCAAGCTGTCGCTCGTTGAGCAAGCGCAAAGCTGCGACGGTGGCCACACCTGTCCGTATTTCCCCGACGTCTACAAGGCGGACTACGCCTTTCGCAAGGCCTTCAATGTGGGCTTGAAAAAAGCCGGCCTGAAGCGACAGCGCTGGGTGCCGGACGGCGTGGCCAGTCCGCTCAAGCCTGTCGAGATCGATGGCAAGGCACGCCTGCTGAGCAGTGTTTGCGAACCGCACAATTGCGGCCACCACTACACCATCCTGTACGATCCCGTCGAGCGCAGCATGACTGGCGTGTATATGGGCAGCGATGCCAAGGGCGGCTTGCGCACCGTGTACTTCGGCGAGCCCAGCATCGCCGAAGCTGACTTGTTGTTCAAGAACTGATGCACGCGCCACTGCGCATTTCCAGCGAGCGCGACGAACTTGACATCCCCATGATCCACCGCTACCTGAGCGAACAGTCGTATTGGAAGCGCGGCGTGGCGATTGAAACGGTGGGCAAGGGGATCGCCAACGCCCTGTGTTTTGGCGGCTATGTCGATGGCCAGCAAGTGGCTTTCGCCAGGGTAATCACCGACTACACGGATTTTGCCTATCTGCGCGATGTGTTTGTGCTGCCCGCTTTTCAGGGGCGGGGATATGGCAAGCAGATGGTGGCCGCCGTGCTCGGCGATGCACGCCTGCGCGATGTCGCCTGGATGCTGGGGACCGATGATGCGCATGGTCTGTATGCGGGCTTTGGTTTTGCGCCACTGGAGGCACCGCAACAATACATGCGCCGCCCCGCGCCGTAGAAATTATCAAAAAAACCTTTTATTGGCAAGAAAACTATTAGCATTATTGTACTGAATAATGTTGCATTGATAATGACGTCATGTCATTATTCGCGCTCTGCAGCGTGCAGTGCGTTGCTGGTGCTGTGCTTTGTCGTCGCCTTCGGGCGCGGGCAATGTTGGTGAGCGGTCCGATTGGTCGTCCCTGGCACGTTTTCTCGTTACTTTAAAGGAATACATCATGAAACAATATGGAGCCGAGTTCCTCGGCACGTTCTGGCTGGTGCTGGGCGGTTGCGGCAGCGCCGTACTTGCCGCTGGCTTTCCCGGTCTGGGCATCGGTTTTGCCGGCGTGGCGCTGGCGTTTGGTCTGACGGTGCTGACCATGGCCTACGCCATCGGCCACATCTCGGGTTGCCATTTGAATCCAGCCGTGTCGATCGGTCTGTGGGCCGGTGGCCGCTTTCCCGCCAATCAATTGTTGCCATACATTATCGCCCAAGTGCTGGGCGCCATCGTGGCCGGCGGCGTGCTGTACGTGATCGCCAGCGGGCAGGCCGGCTTCGATGTCAGCAAGGGCTTTGCCTCGAATGGTTATGGGGCCCATTCGCCGGGCGGCTATTCGATGCTGTCGGCGCTGGTGATTGAAATCGTGCTGACGATGTTCTTCCTGATCGTCATCCTGGGTGCCACCGACAAGCGGGCGCCGGCCGGCTTTGCCCCACTGCCTATCGGCTTGGCGCTGACCCTGATTCACCTGATCAGTATCCCCGTGACGAATACCTCCGTCAACCCGGCCCGCAGCACGGGCGTGGCCTTGTACGTGGGCGACTGGGCCACCAGCCAGCTGTGGCTGTTCTGGCTCGCTCCCATCATCGGTGCCTTGCTGGGCGCGCTGGCTTACCGCTTGATCGCCGGCGAGAAGAAGTAGCCGACAATGCCGACAGCGTAGCTTGTCGACTTACGCGGCGCGCCACTCGCTGAGGTAGTGCTGCGGAGTGCGGCCCAGGATGCGGCGGAACATGGCGCTGAAGGCGCTGGGGCTGGCATAGCCCAGCGCATAGGCGATGGCCGCCACGCCTTCGCCCCGGTCCAGGCGGCAAAATGCCTCGGCCAGATGGACTTGCTGCAGCCATTGGCGGTAGTGCAAGCCCGTTTCCTTGGGGAATAGACGGATCAGGGTGCGCGCACTGGCGCCCGCATCCTGCGCCCAGTCTTCGATGCTGCGCCGGCTGCCCGGCGCGCTCATGATGGCCGAGCAGACGGCCACCAGGCGGCGGTCGCGGGGCCACGGTATGGCGATGGGCACGGTATCGGCCGCCGTCAGTTCCGACAGGATCAGGTGCGCGAGCCAGTCGCCGCGCCCCGCCAGCGCATATTCGATCGGTTCGGCCAGCAAGGCCAGGATCAGCTCGCGCAGCAGCCGGCTTACTTCCAGCACCTTGCAATCGGCGCCGTACGGGGCCGCCACCTGCGCATCGATGTACACGGTGCGCATGCTCAGTTCACTCAAGATATGGACTTCATGCACGACGCCCACGGGGATCAGCAGGGCGCGCCGGGGCGGCAGGATCCATACGCCGTGCTCGGTGGAGACGCGCATCACGCCTTCCGTTGCATACAGCAGTTGCGCCCGCACATGGCTGTGCGGCGCCGTATAGTCGCCCACTGCATATTGCCTGGACATGGCCGTCACTGGCCGCGGTACGTGCTGGTAATCGTGCGAGCTGGTGCTGCGGCTGAAGGGCACGCCGTCGGGGTGGGTCTGGGCGGGTTGCTGGGTGTACATGTGGGCCGTTGGATTCTCACTTAATTGTCACTCAGTTGTCACTTAAGCGACGATTATTGGAAGTTATCAGTTCGATGACCATACTATACTGGCTTCTTTGCCGGGCCGCCCGTCGTGCCCGATCATTGCGGAAGACACATGCACACAACACCACCTGCCCCAGCATTGGCCAAGTCCATGCCGGCGGCCCCCTCGCTTCATCGTTCCGAACAACAATCCGGTCTGGCCATGCACATCCTGGGCGCCGTTGCCTTCGTGCATTTGCTCAATGACTTGATCCAGGCCTTGTTGCCGTCGATTTACCCGATGCTGAAAGCCGAGTTTTCACTCAGTTTTACCCAGGTCGGCCTTATAACCCTGACGTTCCAGTGCACGGCATCGTTGCTGCAGCCCTGGATCGGCTTGTACACGGACCGCCGTCCGCTGCCATTCCTGTTGCCCATCGGCATGTGCTTTACCCTGGCCGGCGTGCTGATGCTGTCCATCGTCTCGACTTTCCCGACCCTGTTGCTCGCCTCGGGCCTGATCGGTGTCGGCTCGTCGACCTTCCACCCGGAAGCGTCGCGCGTGGCGCGCATGGCCTCGGGCGGGCGCTACGGCTTTGCCCAGTCGCTGTTCCAGGTAGGCGGCAATGTGGGCTCCGCCCTGGGGCCGCTGCTGGCGGCGGCCGTCATCGTGAACCGTGGCCACGGCAATATCGCCTGGTTCGGCCTGCTGGCAGTGCTGGCCATCGGCGTGCTGTACAAGGTCAGCCATTGGTACAGCGGCCACCTGGCCAGCTTCAAGCCGAAGGCGGGCGGGCATGGGCCGAACTTGTCGCGCAACAAGGTGATGGGCGCGCTGGGCGTGCTGGCCCTGCTGGTGTTCTCGAAGTACATCTACATGGCCAGCCTGTCGAGCTATTACACCTTCTACCTGATCGACAAATTCCACCTGTCGCTAGGCGATGCCCAGCTATACCTGTTCCTCTTCCTCGCGGCCGTGGCGGCCGGCACCTTCATGGGCGGTCCCATCGGCGACCGGATCGGCCGCAAGCGCGTGATCTGGATTTCCATCCTGGGCGCGGCGCCGTTTACCCTGCTGCTGCCGTATGTCGACCTGTTCTGGACGGCCGTATTGACGGTCATCATCGGTTTCGTGATTTCGTCCGCGTTTTCCGCCATCGTTGTTTTCGCACAAGAATTGGTGCCGGGCAAGGTGGGCATGATCGCGGGGATATTCTTTGGCCTGATGTTCGGCGTGTCCGGCATTGCCGCCGCCGCCATGGGCCACCTGGCCGACGTGTCGGGCATCGCTTATGTGTATAAAATCTGCTCCTACCTGCCGCTGCTGGGCATATTGACGGTGCTGCTGCCGCATATCGAGCAGGCGAAAAAATAGGCCAATGTCGCGGGCGGGCTTGACGGCCCGCCCGCGCGCATGCGATATTTGTTCTATGATCATCTTCATCCTCCCTCCAGTTCTTGCATACCGCGCCGCTGCTGCGCTGTGTCCGTGTACCTGGCTTCGTGAGGATGCGGCCCGGCGCCGTTAAACTTTTTACTCCTCATTCCGATGGCCACAGTGTTGAAAAACCTGTGGCCATTTTCTTTTTCCGCGCCACTCTGGAAGGACACGCATGACACTCCATCTGTACGACACGTATAGCCGCAGCCTGCGCCCGTTTGAACCCATCGCTCCGGGCCAGGCGGGCCTGTACGCCTGCGGTCCCACCGTCTACGATTACGCGCACATCGGCAACTTGCGCACCTATCTGTTCGTCGACGGCTTGCGCCGCGCGCTCGCGTTCAACGGCTTGCAGGTCCGCCACGTGATGAATATCACGGACGTGGGTCATTTGACGTCGGATGCGGACAGTGGCGACGACAAGGTCGAAGCGCGCAGCGCTCGCAGCGGCAAGTCCGCCTGGGACATCGCCTCTGAATTTACCCGCGCATTCGAGGGCGATCTGCGCCAGTTGAATATCCTGCCGCCTACCGTCTGGTGCCGCGCCACGGACCACATCGCGGAACAGATCGCGTTCATCGCCGACCTGGAAGCGAAGGGCTATACCTACCGCACCGCCGACGGCATTTACTTCGACACGACGCGCCAGGACGATTATGGCAAGCTGGCGCGCCTGAAGCGCGATGGCCTGCAGGCGGGCAAGCGGGTGGAGCTGGGAGAGAAGCGCGATATCTGCGACTTCGCGCTGTGGAAGTTCAGTGGCGTGCCGGGACAGCGCCAGATGGAGTGGGACAGCCCCTGGGGCCTGGGTTTCCCGGGCTGGCACATCGAATGCTCGGCCATGGCCGAAAAGCACCTGGGCGCGTATTTCGACATCCATTGCGGCGGCGAAGACCATGTGGCCGTCCACCACAGCAACGAAATCGCGCAGACGCAGGCGCGCCACGGCACGCGCCTGGCCAACTACTGGCTGCACGGCGCTTTCCTCAAGACGCAGGAGGCGAAGATGTCGAAATCGTCGGGTGACTTCCTGCGCCTGCAAAGCCTGGTGGAGCAGGGAGTCGATCCGCTCGCCTACCGCTACCTGTGCCTGGGCGCCCATTACCGCAGCAGCCTCAATTTCACGGACGACGCCCTGCGTGCTGCCGCCAGCGGCCTGGCGCGCCTGCGCGTGGCCGTGCATGGCCTGGGTGATGCGGGCGGTGAAGCCGACCCCGCGTGGCTGGCGCGTTTTACGATCTGCATCAACGATGACTTGAATTATCCGCGCGCGCTGGCCGTGGCCTGGGAACTGCTGAAAAGTGATGTACCCGATAGCGCCAAAAAAGCGACCTTGCTGCGCTTCGACGAGGCGTTGGGTCTGGACTTGCTGCGCTGGCAGCCGGCGCAGGTGGACGTGCCGCAGCCGGTGCAGGCGTGGATGGCAGAAAGGGCGCTCGCCCGCGCTCAGCGCCTGTGGGCCGAGGCTGACCGCTTGCGCGCACTGGCGCGTGCGGCCGGCTACGACATCGAGGATACGCCGCAGGGCCAGCAGGCGCGCGCCTTGTGAGTGCCTTATGCGTGCCGGCGGGGCATAATGTCCGCCTGATGAACGCGGGAGATGCCGTGAAGCGTAGCGTGCTGTTATTGAGTTCTTGTTTTGCCTTCTCGTCCGCCCAGGCGGCCAGTGAATGTCCCGGCTTTCCCGCCCTGGCTACGTCGGGCGAGGCGCTGCTGGCGCAGCTGCGCGCGCAGCCGCCCGTCGGCATTGACCGTGAGCTGCAGGCGTGCGCGCCGGCGACCGTCATCGATTTCGCCTACAGCGGCGGGACCTTGTGCCGCTTTGGCGGCGAGGTCGATGCCGCGACAGCCGCCGTCACGCGCCTGGCGGAGGGCGATGAACTGGTCGAGTACTTGTATCTGTTCCCGTATGCGCCCGCCTCGCACGCGCGCTTGCTGGCGCTGCTGGCCGCGCATTTCAGCCAGGTCGACAAGGCGGCTTATCCACCCTTCCTGCAGGCCGCCAGGGCGGGCAAGGAAACCACGGCCCTGTTTGCGCATGGCGGCTACTATATCTCGCTGGGCAAGCCCACCGATGGCGATTCCGCCGCATGGTATTCGAATGTGATCTTTGAAAAAATGGACAAGCCCGCGCTGGGCGTGCGCAAAGTCTGCCAGGATGCTGCCGATGACTGAAGCCGACGCCTTTCCGGCGGCATTGTCCGGCACCTTGGCGGGGCTGTTGCCCGCGCTGTCCACAGGCCAGCTTCACGCGCCGTCGGCACCGTTTGACGTGCATCAGGATGGCAGGCTGCTGCGCATTCCCGTGCGCACCTATTACCAGCGCGAGCAGCTGCTGGCCTGTACGCAGCTGGCAGGCGACGCGGGCGTGCTCGCCCTGTGCCTGGGCACGCGCCACCATGACGGCCATTTGCGGGAAGCCTGTTTGCGACAGTTGCTGCTGCAGGAGCGGGCGTGGATGGCGCCGTTCGTCGTGCACCTGTGCGGCGAATATGTGCTGGAGATTGTCGAGGCAATTGAGGTGGCGCTGCCAGCCTGGAATGCGGAAGCGCTGGCGCGCTATCTGCGGGAGAATCCCGCGTATGTGGCGACGCTGGAGAGGCGCGCCGTCAGCTACTGGAACTGCTACTATCGTTGGCAATATCCCGTGTGGAAAGCGTATCCGGGAAGCAGGGCCATGGCGGCCCTGCGTGCCTTGCAGGCGCTTACGCTTCGATAAAGCGCATCTTGAAGCTGCGGCCCTTGATGTTGCCAAAGTCGCGGCCCAGCGTATTGCCCGCGTTCAGGCGCTTGAAGGCCGCTTCGGCCACTTTGCGGTCCAGCGCCACGTAGGTCATGAACTCGAATACGTTGATCTTGCCCACTTGCTCCTTGGTCAGGCCAGCGTCGCCCGTCAGTGCGCCCAGCAAGTCGCCCGGGCGCAGCTTGTCCTTCTTGCCGCCCATGATGCACAGGGTGACCATGGGCGCCGGCAGCGCCTCGATCCCGTCATCTTCAGCCAGTTCCTTCAGGTCGTGCCATTCGGCGGCGCTGTTCTGGTACTGCTCGATCAGCTTGACCCATTTTTTCTCGTTTGGCGCGCACAGTGACAGGGCCAGGCCCTTTTTGCTGCCGCGGCCCGTGCGGCCGATGCGGTGGATGTGCACTTCCGTGTCTTTCGAGACGTCGACGTTGATCACGGCGCCCAGGTCGGAAATATCGAGGCCGCGCGCGGCAACGTCGGTGGCCACCAGCACGGAGCAGCTGCGGTTGGCGAACAGCACCAGGATTTCATCGCGCTCGCGCTGTTCCAGCTCGCCGTACAGGGCCAGCGCGGAAAAGCCTTGCTGGCGCAGTTCTTCGGCCAGTTCGCGGCAATGGACCTTGGTGTTGCAGAAGGCCAGGGTCGATTCCGGCTTGAAGTGTTTCAACAGCTTGCCAACGGCGCTATTGCGTTCGTCGAAGCCGATTTCATAGAAGCGCTGCTCGATCTTGTCGTTGTCGTGCTGTGCCTCGACCGTCACTTCCAGCGGATTGACGAGGAACGATGCCGTGGCGCGGCGAATGTCTTCCGGATACGTGGCCGAGAACAGCAGGGTCTGGCGGCGTGCCGGGCAGGCGCTGACGATGCCGGCGATTTCCTCGTAAAAGCCCATGTCCGTCATGCGGTCCGCTTCATCGAGCACCAGGGTCTGTACGTGGTTCAGGTTGATGGTGCCGCGACCCAGGTGGTCGCGCATGCGGCCCGGCGTGCCGACGACGATGTGGGCGCCATGTTCCAGCGAGGCGATTTGCGGGCGCATCGGTGCGCCGCCCGTCAGGGTCAGGATCTTGATGTTGCCGGCCGCGCGGGCCAGACGGCGCAGCTCATTGGCCACCTGGTCTGCCAGTTCGCGCGTGGGGCACAGCACCAGGCCCTGCACGGCAAACCAGGCTGGATTGAGCTTGTGCAGGATGCCGATACCGAAGGCAGCGGTCTTGCCGCTGCCCGTTTTCGCCTGGGCGATCAAGTCGCGGCCATCGAGCACCGCCGGCAGGCTTTGCGCCTGGATGGTGGTCATCTCGTGGTAGCCGAGCGAGTCCAGATTGGCCAAAAAGGCGGGCGTCAGCGGCAGGCTGGAAAAAGAATTGGTGTTGGCGGTGGTCGTGTTCATAGGGGCGGAGCCGGTAAAAAGCGGGTGGATGGGCACAGTCTACAGGCTTACGCCCTTGTGCGGTGGTGTGGAAGCCGGCGGCAAACGGCCGCCCGCATGGGGTGTTAATTATCGGGTGCCCAGATGGGCAAACCGGTCAGATCGAGTCCGGCGTCGCGTGTCCACACGGGCAAGCCAGTGGCGTCCGTCGGCTCCAGCAATTCGAGCTGTACCTGCTTCAGCGCCACCTTGCGCACGCGCGTGCGGCGCTGCGGTTCCGGCGCCGGCTCTGGCGCCTCGTGCGCTGGCAGCGGGCCGAAGCCGGGCAGGTCGATGGTGGCGTTGTCTTTTTTATCTCTCATTTCTGAACCTCTGGTCCCTGGCCGCGAAAAATGGCGCCGGGGAGCGGGCAAAAAAGCTGTCCGCTGTGTGAATACTCTGTGCGTCTCGTCCACAAAACAAAAGCCCGGCTACTGGAGTCGGGCTCATTGTTGGAACAACCGTCAGGAATACCTGCCCTGCGGATTTAAGTGCGGCACGCAGTGTATCACAGGCGTGCCGCACTGTGGGAGGCGCCGCGATGTACCGATGCTTTATCAGCGGAAGCTCAGGGCGCCCGTCAAGTCGCCCGGCGGCAGCGCGCCACGGGCCGCGAAGGCATCGTTGCGCACTTTCAGGCCTTCGAGCAGCGGCAAATCATGCAGGCGCGTGATCAGTCGCAGGATCGAGGTCGTGTCATAGAAACTGTGGTCGACGGCGCCTTTCTTCGCGTAGGGCGAGACGACGATGGCGGGAATGCGCGTGCCCGGACCCCAGCGGTCGCCCTTCGGCGGCGCCACGTGATCCCACCAGCCGCCGTTTTCATCGAACGTGATCACCACGATCATGTCTTTCCACTGCGGCGATTCCTTCAGATGCTGGATGACGTTGGCCACGTGCTGGTCGCCCGATTCGATATCTGAATAACCGGCGTGCAGGTTCAGATTGCCCTGCGGCTTGTAGAAGGTCACGGCGGGCAGCTTGCCTGCCACGGCGGCGGCCAGGAATTTGTTCGAGATCGGGCTGTCGCCAGTGCCGCCGTCGCGCAGGTGCTCGGCGCGCGCCGCCGTGCCAGGCGCGAACTGCTTGAAGTAGTTCAGCGGCTGGTGGTGGAACTGGAAATTCGGCTTGCTGCCGCCGCCCTTCTGGTCGAGCGCTGCTTGCCAGCCGCCGCCATACCATGCCCAGCTGACGCCCTTGCGCGACAGCAGGTCGCCGATGGTGTCATAGGTTTGCGGCGGCAAGGTGTTCGCGTCAGCCGGGTCGGCATGCAGCGGATCGCCGTCAAAGGCGGGGCGGACGTAACTCGGTTGATATGGCGGCGCCATGGTGTTGACGGCATAGCCGTCCGGCGTGAGGGCGCCGTCGTTCACGTACTTCGGCTTGCCATCGAGCGCCGAGGCGGGGCACTCGGGGGAGATCGCCAGGCGCACGCCTTGCGGGCCGTCGGACAGCACGGCGATTTTTTTCTTCGCTGCCGTCTCGGCAGCATTGAAATATTCGTTGGCGCGGCCCGTCACCAGGAACTGGTGGTTCATGTAAGAGCCGCCGAAGGCCGCCATGAAGAAGTTGTCGCACAGCGTGTACTGCTCGGCGATCTGCCACAGGTTCAGGTTTTTCGACGTTTCGCCGTAATGGCCCATCACCAGGCCGCCGCTGTCGGCCCACGCGGCAAAGCCGTCGTTCTTGCCGCCGTTGATCTGCATCTGGTTGTTATAGAAGCGGTGCACCAGGTCGCGCGTGATGATGCTCTCGGGCAGGGGCTTGCCGGCCGCGTCGCTCAATTTGTAGGGAGCGTTGGGCAGGCCGGAAATCTGGTCTTCCTTGATCAGGTAATCGATGCCGCCGATATTTTGCTGGTTCGGCACCAGGCCGCCCCAGATTTTCGGCAGGGTGGCCAGCGGCTTGCCGTCGCGGTCCAGCTGCCGCGCCTGTTCGGCCGTGACGGCGGACAAGGGCGCGCTGGTGCCGGGGAAGTTGGCGAACAGGTTGTTGAAACTGCGGTTTTCCAGGTAGATCACGACCACGTTCTTGACGTGGGCCTTGAGTTTCGCGTCGAGCGAACCCTTGGCGATGGTCTTTTTGGCTGGCGCGGCGTCGGCCAGCGCCGGCAGGCTGGCGGCCAGGCCGACTGCGGAAGCGGCCTGAAAAATGCGCCGGCGCGAGGGATTGGCGGGTTGGTCGGCCGGATCGGCTGGCAGGGCGGGGGCGAGGTCCTTCACACATTCTCCTTGGGTGTCTCTGTGGGCACGAGTACCGGTGGCGCGGGCCATCGACACTCGTGAAGCGGGAAAATTGTATCACCGGCCCTGCGCCGGCGTGAACTATTCAGCCAGCCCTAGAACTGATAACGCACCTTCAGTGCCACCTTGCGCGCCGGACCATACATGCCCGAGTACCACCAGTCCGACACGGAAGCCGTGTACTGCTTGTCGAACAGGTTGGCCACGTTGACGGTGGCCGACAGCTTGTCGTTGACGTCGTAGCGCGCCATCAGGCTGGCCACCGAATACGCCTTTTGCTCCCAGTGCAGGGTGCGGTCGATCTGCCAAGCGTCGACCTCCGAATACACGCGGCTTTGCCAGTTCATGCCGCCGCCAAGCGTCAGGCGATTCAGCTCGCCAGGCAGCCGATAAGTGGTCCACAGCTTCACCAGGTGGCGCGGGAAGGTGGTCAGGATCGCTTTGCCGGCATTGTTTTCCGTCTGGCTGTAAGACCACGAGGCCGAGATGTTCCAGCTTGGGGTCAGGGCGCCCGTCGCTTCCAGGTCCACGCCCTGGGTCTTGGCGCCCTTGATGGTGCGGTTGGCGGGATTGTTTGTACCAGGAACGGTGTAGCCCGGGTCCGATTCGGCCAGGTTGCTCTGGCGGATCTGGTACAGCGCGGCAGCCGTGTTCAGGCGGCCATCGAGCCAGCCGCTCTTGATGCCCGCTTCAAAGGTCTTGCCTTCGCGTGGGGCCAGCAGCTTGCCGTAGCGGTCTTGCTGGGCTTGCGGCTGGTAGATGGTGGAATAACTGGCGTAGGCGCTGTGCGTGCCGTCGATGTCAAATACCAGGCCGCCATACGGCGTGACGACGCGGCTCTCCGAGGCTGGGGACGCGCTGTAGAAGGGCACGGAAGGCGCATCCGAGATGTAATTCTCGCTGTAGCGCAGCACCTTGGCGCCGGCGATCAGTTTCAGGCGCTCGGAGAGATTGAGGCGCGTGGCGGCATACGCGCTGGCCTGGCGGCGCGTGCTGTCGTAGGTGACAAAGGTGTCGCCAAACACGGGCGTTGCCATGCGATTCCAGCGGT
Organism: Janthinobacterium darwini; assembly: GCF_051380905.1. Classification (NCBI taxonomy): domain Bacteria; kingdom Pseudomonadati; phylum Pseudomonadota; class Betaproteobacteria; order Burkholderiales; family Oxalobacteraceae; genus Janthinobacterium; species Janthinobacterium darwini. The sequence continues at coordinate 2,925,269 of NZ_JBNYXX010000001.1, read as the reverse complement.
ACAGGTTGGCGGGCGTGGTCTGGATACGCTTGTCGAAGCGGCCATCCGTCGTGCTTTGAAATTCGCTGTAGTCCATGCCCAGCACCAGTTCGTGCTGGCGGCCGAACGCGCTGAAGGGGCCGCGCACATTGATGTCCACGCTGTTGACCTGGAGCTGGTAATCGCGGTAATCGGCGCTCAAGCGCAGGCCATCGCCCGTGGCCTGATCGGGGAAGCCATCGCTCACGTTCAGGTAGACGGCGCGCTCTTCCTGCGACGACTGCACGCGGTCGGCCGAGATTTTCAGCTTCCAGTCGCTGGCCAGTGCGTGTTCCACTGTGACGAAGAGGTCGGTCGAATTGGTGCCGAAGCGATTCGACGTGGCCGCCGGACTGAAGGAGCGGGGCAGGTCCGTCATGGCGCCATTGCTGTAGAACAGGGGAAAGCCCAGGTAGGACAGGGATCCATTCGAGCGCTTGCGCTGGTGCGTGACGCCGGCTGTCAGTTTCGTGTCGGCGGACAGGTCCGCCTCGACCACGCCGTAGACCACTTTCTTGTCGCGGCTGTAGCCGTCGATGATGCTGTCGCCTTCCTCGTACACCGTCACCAGGCGGCCGCGCACCGTGCGCGCTTCGTTGAGCGGGCCGGCAATGTCGGCCAGGACGCGCCGCTCATTGTAGGAGGCCAGCTCGCCCTCGACGGAGGCCTGAAACTGTGGCGTCGGCTTTTTACGCACCATGTTGATGGCACCCGAGGCATCGCCCGCGCCCGTCATCAGGCCCGAGGCGCCGCGCAGCACTTCGATGCGGTCATATAGCGCCATGTCGGCCAGGCTTTGCGACGGTATCGCGTTGAGGCCCAGGTTTTCCGAATGCGTGCTGACGCCATCGAGCTGGTAATTGGTGATCGAATAGCCGCGCGAAGTAAAGCCCGTGCGCTCGCTGCCCAGCGAGAAGAGGGTGATGCCCGGCGTTTGCGCCATTACTTGCGCGATGGTGCTCAAGCCCTGGTCCTGCATGCGCTGCTGCGTGATGACGCTGACCGACTGCGGCGTTTCCCGGATCGACAGGCCCAGCGGCGTGGCCGTGGCGATGGGCAGGGTGGAAACATACGCGCCCGACCCTTCCGTCGCATCCTGCTGCGCTTTCACCGACACTTCCGGCATCATGGACAGCGCCTCGCCGCCCGCAGCGATATCGGCCGGGCGCAGTACATAGCTGCCGTTGGCGCTGCGCTCGGCCTTCAGGCCCGTGCCGCGCAGCACGCCGTTCAGGGCGGCCAGCACCTCGTGGCGGCCCGTGAGGCCAGAAGACGTCTTGCCGCGCGTCTGTTCCGGCGTGAAGCTGAGGATGACCCTGGACTGGCTGGCAACCTGGCGCAGCGCCGCTGCGAGGTCGCCGGCAGGCACCTGGAAGTCCTGGCTGGCCGCTGGCGCTGCCGCGCTTTCCTGCGCCAGGGCTGGCGCCAGGGCGTTCAGCAGCAGGGCCGAACCGATGAAGACGAGTTGGATGGCATGCGCCATGCGTTTGATGTGCGGCCGTGACCGGGACCTGGAAGACATAACTGGAGACATGGTTACCTTGTGGTGTAGTCGTCAAAAAGAACGTTGCCTACACAGGTCACGCGAGAATCGCAAACGGGTAAGGTTTTTATGCGGTGGACTCAAAATAAATGCTTGGCGTGCCGGCGCGCTTCCACCTGCACCCAGTAGCGCGTGCGCAGGCGCACGTCGACGGGCAGGGACTCGGGCAGCGACAGCAGCACGGCGTCCAGGTTGGCCAGCGGGAAGACCCCGGAAATGCGCAGCGCGGCGACGTCATCGTCACAGCCCAGCAAGCCGTGGCGGTAGCGGCTCAGCTCATTGAGGAAGTCGCGCAGCGGCATGGCGTCGGCCAGCAGCAAGCCATGGCGCCAGGCCCAGATGTCGGGCGAGACGGCATGCGTGGGCAAGAGCTGTTGCGCCGTCATGCCGCCGCCCTGGCCCGCCTGAATCACCAGCTTGGCATCGCCATGGCGCGGCGTCAGCCGCACGGCGCCTTCCTCGACGGCGACCAGGGTGTTGCCGTCCGCCTGGCGTACCGAGTAGCGCGTGCCCAGCGCCTGCGCCTGGCCTTGCGCGGTGTCGACGATGAAGGGGCGGTAGGGCCGGCCCGTGTCGCGGGCGGTGGCGATGAACACTTCGCCCCGCACCAGTTGCAGCAGCCGTTGCGTGCCGCTGAAGCGGATGTTCACGGCACTGCCGCCATTCAGGTGCAAACGGCTGCCGTCGGGCAGGGTCAGCTCGCGGCGCTCGTTGATGCCCGTGGCAATGTCGGCCAGTGCGGCACGGGCCATGTCGGGTGCGTAGGGCGAGCGCGCGCCGAACCAGCCCGTGATGCCGATGGTCGATATCCACGCCAGCAGTTGCAGGCTGTTGCGGCGCGAGACGGGTGCCGCAGGACGCCGTGCCAGGGCCGTGCGGCACGCTTGCGCATCGAGTTCCCGCAAGCCGCCGCTGGCGCTTTCGATGTGTTTCCACGCCCGCTCATGGTCGGGGTGCGCCTGGCGCCACTGGTGCCAGGCCGTTTTTTCCGCCGGCGTGGTGGCGCCACTCATCAGGGTGGCCAGCCATTCGGCTGCCTGCATGGCGATGGCCAGGTCGATGGGCTGGCCCTGTGCGTAGACGGTGGCGCCGCGCATGTCAGTGGCTGGCAAAATCGGGTACGGCAAAAAAGCACAGCAAATTGGCCTTGCTCAGGTATTTTTTGACGGAGTGCGTGGTGGTGCCCAGTTCGGCGGCGATCTCGGCGTAGCTCATGCCGTCCAGGTGGGCCAGCAGGAAGGCAGCCTTGGCCTTGGCGGAGAGCTGATCCAGCGCGCGGTCGATCAGTTGCAGTGATTCGAGCAGGAGGGACATCGCTTCCGGTGAGGGTGCGCAGGCTTGCGGCTGCTGCTGCAGCGCGTCGAGGTAGGCCCGTTCGAGTTCTTCGCGCCGGCAGTGATTGGCCAGCAGGCGCTTGGCGATGGTGGCCAGGAAAGGCCGCGGCTGCACGATGCCGGCACTGCTGCGCGCAACGAAGATTTTGACGAAGGTATCTTGCGCCAGATCGCCGGCCAGCCCCGCATCGTGCAGGCGGCGCTTCAGCCGGTGCAGCAGCCAGGAGTGGTGCTCGGCATACAGGGCCTGGAAATCGGGCGGAGGTGAGGTGGTGGACAGCATGCGTACAGGACGCCTTAATCTAAATGAGAATTGTTCTCATAATAACCTGGCAGTGCGCGCCAGGCAATCAGGAAAACGCGGCGTTGTTGAAATGCGACTGCGCGCCCGGGCCGCGCACGGTGGTGGATTTGCGCTGCTGCACGGTAGATGTAAAAGTTTCCTTGGCGCAAGCTTTCATGTGAGAAAATGCGGGCTGTCGATGTGGTGCGGAGCGAAAAATGATGTGGATGGTTGGCGGTGCCCTGATTCTTTTGGTCGCCAGATTTTTATGGTTGGCCTTTTTTCATCGGGTCAACGCGATGTCACGCCAGGCGGAGCTGATGAACTGGCTCGACATCGGCCGGGTGTCGAATGCTGATGGCGGCAAGGATATTTTGTTGGCGAGAAATGAGCGCGGCGCCCGGATCGACTGGCGCACGGGCGAGGTCTGGTTGATGAATCCCAAGGTGGAGGAGCCGTTTGCCGATTTTCTCGCCGTCGAACGCTGGCTTACCCTGCGCGACATGCCGAAGGCGGACAGGCCTGCGCCAGCCACCCCGGCGGAACCGGAGCCGGCGCCTGAACCCGGACCCGCGCGCGATACCTTGCCGGTCTTCCAGCAAAAGGTCGACGAATGCCTGGCCAAGGCGGAAGGCGGCCAGGAATTGCTGGAAACGAAGCAGGCGTTCGAGGCGGGCAGCGAGCCTTATCTCGAGGCGTCGACGGAATTGAGCAAGACCGCGCTTGAGCTCGACGTGTCGCCAGCGATGGTGGCCACGTTTCATATCAGCGCCTTTGCCGCGCTGGCTGAAACGGCGGGCGCCGACAAGCTGGAACGGGTGGCGGCCAGCCTGCATGCTGCAGCCAGGCAGATCAGGGCCAGCGTCGCAGCCTGAGCACGGGCCAGGCCTGGAATGAAAAAGCCGCTGATACCCTTGCGGGTATCAGCGGCTTTCATGTATTGGTTGCGGGGACAGGATTTGAACCTGTGACCTTCGGGTTATGAGCCCGACGAGCTGCCAGACTGCTCCACCCCGCAGGCGAATTATAGCGGGGTTTGCTGCAATGCGCAATGGCCAGGGTAATTGCGCAGGATAGGGCGCAAGGCGGCGGCACGGCAACGCCATTGTGGCGCAGGCATCATCGTGATTTATGCCGCCGTCGAGCGGATGGCGGCGGCCAGGCGGCGCAGTGAGTCCCGCGTCTGTGGATCGGCGGCATTGGAATACAGCAGCACGTCCAGCGTGGGCAGGGCCGGTAGTCCGAACGTTGGCCCCGCGTCCATCGTTCCTGCGGGCGCCACCCGGCACCCCAGCGCCGCAATGGCGAAACCTGCCGTAATGGCGGCGCCGATGGTGGTGATGCCGCCGCCGACGAAAACCTCGGTCCAAGCGATGCCGTGCTCCTTGAGCGCGGCGAGTGCAATGCTTCTTACCCGGCAAGACTCGGATTGCGCCGCGAGACGCAAGGGCTCGTCCGGGTGGTATGCGAAGCCGGGGGCGGCCATCCAGCCGAAGCGTTCTTCGAGTATCACGTCGCCACCTTTGCGCAGATGGTCATGCCCCAGCACGATGGCGGCATCAAGCGTGCCGCGATCAAAGCAGCCGAGCACTTCGTGCGATGAGGCGATGCGTACTTCCAGCACCAGATCCGGCTCGGCGTCGTGCATGTGTTTCAGCAAGAGTGGCAGTTCCGCGCCGACGATGTGGTGGCTGATGCCGATCACCAGTCGCCGCTTGCTGGCGCTGAACGCGGCAAGTGCGCCTTGATGGGCCGCTACCAGCTTGCGCGCTGCGACCATGAACTGGTGTCCATCCGCAGACAGGCCCACCAGGCGCGGCGTACGGTCCAGCAAATGCCGGCCGAGCATCTTTTCCAGTCGCTTGATCTTCAGGCTGACGGCCGACTGGGTGGTGTCGAGCGCCTCGGCCGCGCGCGTGAAGCTTTTCAGTTCCGCTGCCAGAACGAAGGCTTGCACGGCCTCGATATCGAGCGTCTTCATGGGCAATCATTTAAAAAGCGAATCATTGAAATATGGTGCCATGTGTTTTCATTATGGTCAATAGCGCCTATCGTTAGCTATCTCAATCAACCATCAGGAAGGAGTCACTCATGCCGATGACACGCGTATCTCTGCGGCGGGGCAAGCCCGCCACCTATCGCCAGGCCATACTGGATGGCTTGTATCTGGCCATGCGCGAAACGTTTGACGTGCCGGACGATGACCGCTTCATGACGATCAGCGAACACGACGAAGACGATTTCAACTACGGCAAGTCGTATCTTGGCATCGCGCGCAGCGACGATCTCGTCATGATCCAGATCACGATCAGCAAGACCCGGACGATAGCGCAGAAAAAGGCGCTCTATGGCCGGATCGCCGAGCGCCTGTCCAGCAGTCCCGGTCTGCGTCCCGAAGACATTTTTATCAACCTCGTCGAAGTAGCGCCCGAAAACTGGTCGTTCGGCCATGGCGTCGCTCATTACGCGCCGCGCGACGCCTAAGCATTACAGGCATGAAAAAGCCGCTGATCCCTTTGCAAGAATCAGCGGCTTTCATGTATCTGGTTGCGGGGACAGGATTTGAACCTGTGACCTTCGGGTTATGAGCCCGACGAGCTGCCAGACTGCTCCACCCCGCAGGCGAATTATAGCGGGGTTTGCTGCAATGCGCAATGGCCTTGCAGCAGATCTGTTATCAGGCAGCTGCCAGGCGCCACAGCGACGTGATTTCCTTCGAGCGGGCCGCGTGCAGGCTGTCCGTGGCGTCCTGCGCGCGCGGGTGCGTGGGTTTCACGTCCAGGCGGTCGAGCACTTTCAAACCCGCTTGCGCTATCCACTCGAGCAATTGTGCGCGGGGGCGCAGGCCCAGGTGCTCGGCCAGGTCCGATAAGATCAGCCAGCCTTCGCCAGCCGGCTCCAGATGATCGGCCAGGCCGGCGAGGAAACCGCGCAGCATGCGGCTGTCCGGATCGTAGACGGCGTATTCGATGGGCGAGCTTGGACGGGCCGGCAGCCATGGCGGATTGCACACGACCAGCGGCGCGCGTCCAGCAGGGAACAGGTCGGCCTGTACCACGTCGACCTTGCCTTGCAAATCGAGGCGGGCCAGGTTTTCGCGCGCGCAGGACAGGGCGCGCGGGTCCTGGTCGGTGGCGACGATGTGGTCGATGCCGCGCTGCGCCAGCACGGCGGCCAGCACGCCCGTGCCCGTGCCGATGTCGAAGGCCAGTCTGGCGCGCGGGGGCAGGGGCGCGTCGGCCACCAGACCCACGTATTCGCCGCGGATGGGCGCGAACACGCCGTAATGGGGGTGGATGCGCTGGCCCAGGGCCGGCAGTTCCACGCCCGTGCGGCGCCATTCGTGCGCGCCGATCAGGCCCAGCAGCTCGCGCAGCGAGGCGACGAAGGTCTCGTCGCCGCGGCCATATGCCTCATTGCATGCCAGTTTCACGTCCGGCGCGCGGCGCAGCGGAATCGTGTAGTCGGCGTCAAAAGGCAGCAGCAGCATGGCCAGGGTGCGGGCGCGTTGCGATTGGGCCTGGCGGTGCAGATGGAAGGCTTCCGTGGCGGACGGTTCCGGTTTTGCCAGCTTGGCGGCCTTGGCCTTCTTGCTGGGTTTGTCGTTTTTGTGGTCGGCGCGCCGCGCCAGCGCCTGCAGCAGCTGGCGCGCGTTCTGGAAGTCGCCGCGCCACAGCATGGCCGTGCCTTCGCAGGCCAGACGGTAGGCCTGGTCGGCCGTCGTGCGGTCATCCGCGATGACGACGCGCTTGGGTGGCGGCATGCCGCTTTCCGAGCGCCAGCGGGCCGAATGCTCGGCGCCGTTTTCGCTCCAGTGGATCTGCGGATGAACGGTAGGTGAAGAGGTGTCGGACATGGGATTCAATCGATAGAAGGGGGCGCGCGGCATGGTCGCCTGCGCAGGCCGTCTTCCATTATACGTCGCTGGACGTACTGTCAGCGGTGTCCGTGCCATAGGCGAGTGCCAGCGCACGGGCGCGCGCCTGGTCTTCGGGCGCCGTTGCCACGGCTTTTTTTGCGGTCTCGGCGGCATTGTCTGGCTGCACCAGCTTGAGCAAGCGCAAGCTCAGGCTGCCCGCCAGGTCGCCATCCTTGCCGCTGGCGCTGGCGCCGTCGGACGCGCTCTGATGGAGATTGCTTTGCAATTGTTGGCCCAGCAGCTTGAACAGATCGTGCAGATTGCCGGCGAAGGAAGTTGCGGGCAACTCTTTGGCGGGCAGGGCGGCGTCATCGGATGGCGGAACTTCCTGTGCATCATCTTGCGTTTGCGCAAATGCACCTGCGCTGATGTTCGATTGATACTGCACTTCCAGTTCGAAGTCGAACGTCTGGCCATCGGCCGTGGTGATCTTGCCCTTGCCGATAAAATGGGCATTTTCATCGAGGCTGAAGGCGGCGGCGCGACTGCTGCTGCCGGCGCCCGAGACGCTGGCATTGCCGCTGCTGAAGCTGGAACCGGCTTGCAGGTCGACTGAATCGAAGGCGATCGTGGCGCCGTCGCCGAACAGCTGGCGTGTCATGTTGGTCAGAAAATCCTGCGCCACGTCGACGGTGGCGTTGCCCAGCGCATCGGTCCGTTGCGAGAGTCCCCTGGCCGACAGGTCCAGGCCATTCTTCGACAGGGCCACCACGTCTTGCGCCGTGCGCTGCATCAGGGGTGAAGCGCCCAGGCTAGCCACACCGGTGCCCGCCTTTTGCGGCGCTTGCCCGGCCAGGGTATTGGCAGCAGGCTGGCGCGAGCCGGAAACGAGGGCGGGAAGCTGGGACATGGTCGGTTCAAATGGGGAGGATATGCGAATTAACGGCAGTATCTCCCCATTCTTTAACCATTAGTGGTGGTGCGACCAGCTACCGTCTGCCGACTCCAGGTAAGACTTGACGGCATCGGCCTGGCCCGTGGCGTGGCGCTTGAGTTCGCCGCATGCGCAAATGCCCTGATACGGCTGGATATGCGAGCAGGCAGAGACTTTTTGCAGGTAGACCTGCATGGATTTGTGACATTTTACGCACTTGAAGGTGAGGCTGCGGGCGGCTTTCATGGGTTTCCTTGAACTGTTGCGGGGCGTAGGCGGTGCCTGCGCGAAGGCGGCGATTTTAACGCACTCCGGCCACCGTTACACGTTGTTGCATCTGCGCCACGCGCACGTCAACTGAATCCGCGCCATGACGTTGAACGTATACAGGAGGTCAGCTGACCGCCATTGAAGAGGTAGCACCATGGAAAAGCATGACAAGGAAAAGCCAGTACAGCCCGCCAAGGAGCTGGTCAGGAAGTGGTTGAAAGCGGAGTTGGAACAGCGCCGGCCCCCGCCCGACCCCGAGCAAATCCGCCGCGAACTGGGCTGGGATTTGCTCAGGCTGGAACGGGAACCCCTGCTTCGCTGACGTCCTTGCCACTCCGCTAGCGCACCGTCACCACGCTCTTGCCGCCGGACCCCGGCTGCACAAGGATGCGGGTGGCGATGCGCTCCGTCATTTCCTGCACGTGCGAGATGACGCCCACCTTGCGCCCCATCGCCTGCAAGCCGTCGAGCGCATCCATGGCCACGCGCAGGGTTTCCGTATCGAGGCTGCCAAAGCCCTCGTCGATGAACAGCGATTCCACGCGCACGCGGTTCGAGGATAGCGAAGCCAGGCCCAGCGCCAGGGCCAGCGAGACGAGGAACGATTCGCCGCCCGACAGCGAGTGCACGGAGCGCAGTTCGCCGCCCATGTCCTGGTCGCGCACCATCAGGCCCAGCGACGGATTGTTCGGATTGTCGATGCGTTCCAGCTGATAGCGACGCGCCAGGTGATTCAGGTGTGCGTTGGCATAGCCGAGCAGCACTTCCAGTGTGAATTGCTGCGCATAGTTGCGAAATTTCTTGCCGTCGGCCGAGCCGATCAATTCATTCAGGCTGGCCCAGCGCCGCTCGATGGCCGCCTGCGCCTCGATCTGCGCCAGCATCGATTGCGCGCTGTGGCGCCGCGCATCGTCCTGCGCGATGGCCAGGCGCAGGCGCGTCGCTTCCTGATTGGCTGCCTTGCGTTCCGCGCCAAGCGCGTCGAGCGCGGCCTGCAGCGCCGCCACGTCCGTTTCCAGTGCTTCCGGTGGCCGCTCCAGGTGGGCCGCCAGTTGCTGCCGGCGCTCCGCCAGCACGGAGAGCGCCGCCGTATGGCGGTCGGCGATCACTTGCAGGGCGTCCCTTTCCGCGCGCATGGCTTCCGGCGCGATGGCCAGATGCGCACGCAAGGCTGCCATGTCGGCTGGCGCATGGGCCGGATGGGCAAGCTGGAACCGGTGCAGCCAGTCCTCCAGCGCTGCCGCGGCATCGCTGTCTTGCTGGCGCAAGGTATCGAGGCGCAGTGCCGCTTGCGTGCATGCTTCGTCCAGCCGCGCGCGCGCCTGGCTGGCCGCTTGCGCCGCCGCTTGCTGCTGCGCCAGATGGTCTTTTGCGCGCGCGACGGCGCCTGCCAGCGCACCTTCCACCTCGGCCACGGCCTGGCCATTCCACAGCGCCGCGCGCTGCGCTTGCAGCGCTTTCAGCTGCGCGTCCAGGGCGGCGTATGCCGCATGCGCCTCCAGTGCCAGCTGCTGCGTCGTGCGCGCGGCAGCATTGGCCGCGTCCAGTTGCGCGGCCAGGGTCGCCAGCGCGTGGAGACGGCTATCCTGGTCCGCCTGCTGCTTCAGCCATTGCCGGCTTTCCGTGTCGCGCGCCGCGCGGAAGGCGGCGGGGCCGGCGCGCCAGCCATCTTTCCAGCCTTCGGCGCCTTCCACGTCGTCAAACGCGGCATCGAGCTGCGCCAACAAGCCGTCAAGCATGCTGCGCGACGTCTCCGCCTTGTCATGGCTGGCCGCCAGCTGCGCCTGCAACTGCGCCAGCCGTGTTTGCGTTTCGGCGACGGCGGCCGTCAGGCGCCCGTGTTCCGCGCCTGCCAGTTCGTGCGCCGCCTGCGCTTGCTCACGCCGCGCGCTGGCCTGGCGCAGCGCCGTCTCCTGCTGCGCCAGCGCCTGCAAGCCGGCCGCATTGGCCGCCAGTTGCTGCGTGAACCAGTCCGCGCGCTGGTCTTCGGGCGGCAATTGCAGGGTAGCGGCATGCGGCAGCCACTGCGCCTCCAGGGCGGCGATGGCGGACGGCAGGGCCGCCAGTTCGGGCGCTATTTGCGCCTGTTCGCGCGCATAGCCGGCCAGCGCCGCCTTGTGCGTGGCCAGCTGCTCCAGATTGCCGCGCGCCTGCGCGCGGCAGGCCAGCACGTCATCCTGCAAGCTGGACAGCATTGCCTTCAAGGCGTGGTTGCTATGGTCGGCGTGAGTGTACGGGTGCTCCAGCGCGCCGCAGACGGGGCAGGGCTGTTCATCCTGCAAGGTCGCACGCAGCTGTTCGACGCTGGCCGCGCATGCCGCTTCCGCGCCTTTCAAGGACTTTTCCGCCTGCGCCAGGCGCGCTTCCAGCAATGCCGTTTGTGCCGCTGCCGCCGCCAGCGCCGTGTGTTCCGTTTGCGTGGCTTGCGCCAGTTGTGCGGCCCTCGCTTGCCCGTGCGCCAGCGCCTGCTGCTGGCGCGCCAGCTCCATCCACGTCTTTTCCGCCGCATTCAACTGGTGCGCATGGTCTTCCAGCTGGCCGCGCTGTTCCTGCAGCAGCTGCCCGTCGATGGCCTGCACGGCGGACAGCGCCTCGCGCCGCTGCGCGTCGTGCGCGGCGAGCGTGGCGGCGGCGGCCGTCAACGCCGCTTGTGCTTCGTGGCCCGCGTTGCCTGCCGCGCGCACCAGCTGCGCCGCTTCGGCAACCTTGGCATCGGCCGCATCGGCTTGCGCGGCGGCCTGGCCGGCCTGGGCGAACAGCTGGTCCGACAATTGCCACGACGTGGCCAGCGCTTGCCACTGCTGGTGCGACGCCAGCCACAGGCGGCCCGTTTCCTGCTCCGCCTGCATGGCGTGCTGGCGCTGCTGCAGATCGTGCAGCGCGCTGCGCGCGCTCTCGTTGGCCTGGTCGGCGGCCAGGGCGCCATCTTGCGCCTGGCGGTGCGCCGGCAAGTGGGCTGCAATGCCGGCATCGAGCGCCTTGGCGGCATCGAGCAGGGGCGCCGCATCGCGTTGCGCCCCTTCCCTGGCAAGCAAGGCCGCTGCAGCCAGCTGCAAGGCTTGCGCCAGTTGCGCTTCGCTGGCCACGGCGTGCGCCGCCTGTACGCGCGACGCTTCCAGTGCCGCGCCGGTGCTGGCGATCTCGCTGGCGAGGCGCGCCACGTCGTCGATGAGGGGCCGCGCCGGCTGTAGCAATTCCCACTGCGCCAGCGCTCTGCGGCGCTCTTCTGCGGCGGCCCGTTCGGCATCGGCGCTGCCCAGCGCTTCTTGCGCGGCGCTTACCTGGGCGTGCAGCTTGTGCGTCTCCTGGTGCCAGCGCTGCTGCAGTTCCAGCACCGCCTTGCGCAGGTCGAGGTGTTGCAGGGTGCTTTCGGCCGCGCCGCACAGCGCCTCGGCGTCGGTGCGCTCTTGCGGCGACAAGGGCCGCTGGTCGGCCAGTTTTTCGCCCAGGCGTTCGAGGACCTGCTTTTCCTTCTTCGCCCGCTCGAAGGCGCGCACGGAAATATCGGTATAGATGCTGCTGCCCGTCAGGGTTTCCAGCAATTCTCCCCGTTCATTGTCTTCTGTCTTGAGGAAGGTGGAAAACTCGTTCTGCGCCAGCAGCACGGCGCGGGTGAACTGGTCGAACGTCAGACCGATGCGTTTCTCGATCTCGTCCTTCACTTCCGTCTTGGTGCCGCCGATGGGCTGCAGCGCTGGCAGCTGGTGCAAGCTCATGGCGGTCGCCTGCAGCGCCCCTTCGGCCCGGGTGCGCGAGCGGCGCACGCTCCAGCGCGCGCGGTAGTGAGCGCCGTCGTTGCCGACGAAATCGACTTGCGCGTAACCGTCCGGCGTACCGCGGCGCAGCAGGGTGCGCGTATCCTGGGCGTTGACGGTTTCCTTGCCCACGTCAGGCAGGGCGCTGCCCCTGCCCAGTACCTTCAACAGGCGCGGCGTAGCGTCGTACAGCGCCAGGCATAGCGCGTCGAGCAGGGTGCTCTTGCCCGCGCCCGTGGGGCCGCTGATGGCAAACAGGCCGGCGGACGCCAGCGGCTCCTGCTGGAAGTCGACTTCAAATTCGCCGGCCAGCGAAGCCAGGTTCTTACCGCTGATTTTCAGGATTTTCATGGTTCTCAGGTGCGCTCAGGCGCCGGGCAGCAGCAGTTCGGCCAGGGCCGAGAGGAGTTCGGGTGGTGCTTCCTTGGCGTATTTTTGCAGGTACAAGCGGCGGAAGATGTCGTCCGGCTGCAGCTGGCCCAATTGGTCGAGCGTCATGTTCTCGGGTGCGCTGCTGCGCGCGGCGCTCGACGTCTCGATCTTTGCCAGGCGCACGCTCTTGCCGTCGAGCGCCGTCTCGATGCGCGTGCGCAGGCCCGGCTCGGGCGCGTCGAGTCGCACGCGCACTTCCAGGAAGGGCTGCGCTTCCGGTGGCGCAGCGGGCACGTCGAGGGCAGCCAGCTGCGCCAGCACTTCGGCTATGGGCGCAGGCGTGCTTGGCACGCGCAGCAGGGGCACGGCGCGCGGCACCTCGATGACGCGTACTTCGCGTAATTGCTCGCCTTCGATATCGAGGCACAGCACCTGGTGGCGGTAGTTCACTTCCGCGAAGGACAGGGGAATCGGGCTGCCGCAATAGCGGATGTGTTCTTGCCCGCCGACGGCCTGCGCCTTGTGCAGGTGGCCCAGCGCCGCGTAGGCGATGGCGGCATCGAAGATTCCCGACGGCAGCATCTCGGTGCCGCCGATGACGATGCGCCGTTCGGAATCGTTCGACATTTCGCCGCCCACCATGTGGCAGTGGCCCATGGCAAGGATGGCTTGCCCGGGCTGGCGGCGCGCCAGCGCCAGGTCCGCCAGTTGGCGGTACAGCAGGGCGATGCCGCCCAGGTAGGCATCCTGGGTGTCGCCGGCGGGCAGCTTCGGCACGTCGCCGGGACGCAAGAAGGGCACGGCCAGGCACCATGCCTGCACCTGCCCATCGGCGCCCGACAAGGGCAGCAGCAGGCGTTCCAGGTCGATATCGCCATCTTCGCCGCGCAGCACATGGCCGATCACGTGGGTGCCGTGCGCGGCCAGCAGAGGGCCGGGCGCTTCCAGCCGACCGGCCGAATCGTGGTTGCCGGCGACGACCACCAGCTGTAGCGCGGGCAGGCGCGCGCGCGCCTGCTGCAGGAACATGTACAGCTGCTTTTGCGAGGCGGCCGACGGGTTGGCGTTGTCGAACACGTCGCCGGCCACCAGCAGCACGTCGACGCGTTCGGCCACGACTGTGTCAAGCAGCCAGTCGAGGAAGCGCTGATGTTCGTAGCCCCGTTCGTAGTTGTGCAGGGTCTGGCCCAGATGCCAGTCGGAAGTGTGCAGCAGGCGCATGGTGGGGCAAGGGTAGGGAAGACAGGCGCCAATATAGCAGGAATGGCGCCAGGCGCCATTGGCTGGATCAAACTACTGCAGCACCCGCGCGATACGTGTTCCTGCCATCCTGCTTGGCCTGGTACAGCAGCACGTCGGCCCGCTGCAGCAGTACGGCAGGGGGGATGTCTTCGTCGCGGTAGAAGGCCAGGCCGATGCTGGCGGAAATGCGCACGATGATGCCATCGAGTTCGAACGGCTGCTGCATGGCGGCGACGATCTTTTCCGCCAGGACGGCCGCGTCGTCGGGCCGGGTGATCTGTTCCATGATGATGGTGAATTCGTCGCCGCCCAGGCGGGCGATGATGTCGGTGGCGCGCATGGTCTGCGTCAGGCGCTGCGCAAAGGCGCGCAGCAGGGCGTCGCCGGTGCCGTGGCCGTGCGTGTCGTTGACGGGCTTGAAGCGGTCGATATCCATGTACATGACGGCCATCAGGTGCCGCTGCCGGCGGCTGGCGTGCATGGCGTCGCTGAGTTTTTGCTGGAAGCCGGCGCGGTTCGACAAGCCGGTCAGGGCATCGACCTGGGCCAGCTTCAGCAAGCGCTGTTTTTCGCGCTTTTGCACGGTGATATCCTGGCGCATCACGTGAAAGCCCGCCACCTGCAGCCTGTCTTCGCCTATCTGCGGGATGTAGATCACTTCCATGCAACGCTCGATGCCTTCTTTTTCGTCTTCTTCCTCGAAGCTCAGGGTTTCACCGGCAAGCACTCTTTCGATATATGGCGCCATCGTGCGGTAGCGCGCCTCGCCGACGGTCTCGCGCACGCTCTTGCCCAGCGCCTGCCGGCCCGTCAAGCCGAATTCGCGCTCATAGGCGATGTTCAGGAAGCGGTAGACCTGGTCGGCGTCGATATACGCGATCATGGCCGGCAGGGAGTCGGCGATGGTGCGCAGGCGCGCTTCGCTTTCCCGTAGCGCCACTTCCGATTCGCGCAGGGTGGTGATGTCGTCCAGGCTGCCCACATAGCCTTCGATCTGGCCGTCGATGAGGATGGGGGCGATCTTCACGGAGACCCAGACCAGCCTGCCGTCGCGCTGCAGGCAGCGCAGGGTGGACTGGAACGGCGCATGGCTGCGCGTGAGCTGCTCCAGCGCCACGTGCATCAGCGGATAGTCGTCCGGGTGCAGGGCGCTGGTCCAGCCGGCGGCCAGGGCGGCGGCGCGCGGCAGGCCCGTGATCGATTCGAAGGTGCGGTTGACGTAAGTGCAGCGGCGCTGGCGGTCCAGGCGCACCAGCCCGAGCGGCGAGGCGTCGTTGACGGCGGCCAGTTCGGCCTGTTTCTGGCGCAGTTCCAGTTCCTGCTGGCGACGCTGTGAGATATCTTCGGCGATGCACAGGATATGTTCGATCTGCTGGCGCTCATCGAACACGGGCACGGAGACGGCGCGCAGGTAGCGCAGGCTGCCATCATGCAGGCGCAGCGGTTTTTCCGTATGGTCGATGACGCCACGTTCTGCCAGGATGGCGCGGTCGTCCGCGGCGTCGTGCAGGCCGAAGTCGGGCGGGAATGCCTGGCAATCTGTCTTGCCGATGACGTCGGCGGCCAGGTGGCCGGTGATATCCTCGGCCGCCTTGTTCCACACTTCCATCTGGCCGAAATTTTCCGGGCGCGCGCTTTTCACGTAGACCAGCACCGGCAAATGGTCGATCAATGACTGCAGGAAGCTGCGGTTGTCCTGCAGCGCCAGTTCGTCGTGCTTGCGGGCGCTGATGTCGCGCGAAGTGACGGCCACGCCGTCGGTGATCGGCACCACCTGATGGCGCAGCCAGCGTGTGCCGCCCGAGGCCAGCGGCAGCTCGAATTCATCTTCCAGCGGCCGGCCCGTTTCCATCACCAGCACGAAGCGCTTGAAAAAGCGCTCGTCGCGCAGCAGCGGCACTCGCGGCAGCACGCGCTGGCCCAGCAGTTCGGAGCGTGGCTTGCCCAGCATGTCGGCGGCCCGCTCGTTGACGTCGGCGAAGATGAAGTCTTCCACCGGCTTGCCCGGCGCTGGGCGCCAGGCCTTCAGCAGCAGCACGGCATCGAGGCTGCCCTGGTGCGCCGCGCGCAGCAGCGCTTGCGTTTCCTTTGCCTGGCGGATGCTGCGGCGCAGGCGCGCGCTCTGGCGCATCAGCAGGGCCGTAAAGCCGGCAATGAGCACGCTGGCGGCGAGCAGCGCGCCGACATACGCCAGGCGGCGGTGTTCGAAGCGCGTCAGGGCGGTGGCGCGGCTCACTCCCACCACGGCCAGCAGCGGGTAGCGCGGCAGTTCGCGGTAGCTGTAGATGCGCGCCGTCTTGTCGACGGGCGGCTCGATCAGCAATTCTTCGGCGGCATGCTGGGGCGGCCCAGGCATGCGGAAGTCGATGCGGTCGCTGAGAATCAATTGCTCGCCGATGCGTCCCACCGTCAGGCCGCTGTCGCGTGCCACCAGCATCAGCGCTCCCTGTTCATCGAGGTTCAGGCGATCGTAATCGTCGACAAAATAGGTGGGGTCGACGTGGATGATGATGGCGCCGGCAAAGCGGCCCTGACCATCGTTCAGGCGGCGCGCCAGGCGGATGGTCCAGTGCTTGCTGCCCGCGTCGAGCATGGGCGTGTCGACCAGGGCCGTGTCGGAAGCATTGGCGGCCAGCGCCCTGAAAAATGCCTGCTTGGCCAGGTTTTCCGGCAAATAGGCGTTAGTGCTGTCGAGCACATTGCCCCGCGCGTCGACCAGCGCGATCGGCAGTGCCAGTTTTGATGGCAGCACGCTGTCGAGCAGGCCCTGGCGGCGCGTGAATTCATTCAGGCGCAGGCCGCCGTCCGTTTCCTCGTATTTGAGCTTGAACAATTGCGTGGCGTGATCGGTCTGACGCAGAGTGAAACTGGTATGGTCGGCCAGAGTACGCGCCAGTGACTGGCTGACGGCCACGGCGTCGCGCACGGCGCTGGCTCGCTCCTGTCCCACCTGATAAAAGACGGCCGCCCACAGCGCCAGCAGCAAGATGAGCGCGAACAGGGGCACCAGGCTGAAACGGTACAGGCGGCGGGCAAGGCGTTGCAGGGGTCTTGTTATCGCTATCACGGGCGCTTGCAGGCTATATTCATGGAAAAGGGGAGGGGCGGCGTGGCGCGCATGATAGCCGATCCGGCTGCCTTGCGCGTAACCCTGTTGCCGCCGCTCCCATCGTCTGTTCGCGGTCTGTCGCTAGGCTTATTTTGCGTTAAATCAAATATTCGTGGTGCCGCGCACGCTAAAAAAAGCACGCCGGCGGCGATACGGGCTGGCGGCGTGGCAGAAAAAGTACAATTGCGCCTCCATCCTCATTAAAATGAGTGCTTCTCCCTCCCATATCGAAAGTTGTCATGCAGAGTAAAAAGCCCGACGCGGCAAGACTGGACAAGATCGTGGCCGAAGCGCGCCGCGCCGCCGACCAGCGCGAGAGCGGCTACCGCGAGCGCTCGCTGAAGATGTATCCGTGGGTATGCGGCCGCTGCATGCGCGAATTTACGCGCGCCAACGTGCAGCAACTGACGGTGCACCACCGCGACCATAACCACGACAACAATCCGCCCGATGGCAGCAACTGGGAACTGCTGTGCCTGTATTGCCACGACAATGAGCACTCGCGTTATCTGGAAGCGGACCGTGGCGCCGGCCTGCTATCGGCCGAGGTGGCGCCCGCCACGCACAATCCCTTCGCCGCGCTCGCTGGCCTGATCAAGAAAAAGGACTGAGCGGGCCATCCGGCCTTGATCCCATGCGCATCTTGCTGACCGAAGACGACCCGCAGCTGGGCCGCGCCACGCAGATCGGTCTGGAACAGGGCGGCTATGCCGTCGACTGGGTCACGAGCGCCGAACACGCGCACACGGCCGTGCGCCTGCACGACTATGGCTGCATCCTGCTCGACCTGGGCTTGCCGGGGCAGGACGGCATGCAGGCGCTGGGCGTGCTGCGCGACAACGGCTATAGCGGCGCCGTGCTGGTCGTCACGGCGCGCGACCAGGTGGGCGAGCGCATCGCCGGACTCGATGCGGGCGCCGATGACTTTATCGTGAAACCGTTCGACCTCGATGAGCTGGCCGCGCGCATTCGCAGCGCTTGCCGCCGCGCCGCCGGCCGCCTGCGCGAAAACCTCGTGCACGGCGACCTGGTGCTCGATATCGCGGACCGGCAGGTGACGCAAGGGGGAATGCCCGTGATGTTGACGGTGAAGGAATTTCGCATCCTGCAACTGCTGCTGGAACACGGCGGCCGGGTGCTGAGCCGGGAACAGCTGGAGAAAAACCTGTACAGCTGGGGCGATGAAGTGGAAAGCAATGCCGTGCAAGTGCATATCCACCACCTGCGCAAGAAGCTGGGGCGGGATTTGATACGCACCGTGCATGCGATCGGTTACTGCATCGACAAGCCTAAAGCGGCTTGACGAAAAAACGGGCGGCCCGCAGGCCGCCCGCTTGATCAGAAATCGACGGTTGCTGACAGCCACAGACGGCGTCCGTCCAGGCTGTTGACGTAGCGGTTGGCGTAGGTCAACGTCGGAGCGCGGTAAGGCTGGTAGTCGACGAAGTCCTTGTTGAGCAAGTTGTACACGGCCGCGTTGAGGGTGACGCGCTGGTTCAGCTGGTAGCTGCTGCCCAGGTGCAACATGGTGTAACCCTGGTAGTCGCCCAGCGCGGCCTTGGCGGCGCGCGTGGAAGCCGAGGTGCCCGGATCGCGGAAGCGTTCGCTGCGGTACTCGGCGCGCAGCCAGCCGTTCCACTCGCGCGAGATATCCCACGACAGGCGCGCATTGACGGCGTGCTTGGGCGTGTCGCTCAGGGCCTTGCCGGCGTTGCTGCCGCTCTTCTGTTCGCTTTCCGTGTAGGTGTAGTTGGCGCTGGCCGACAAGGTCTTGCCCAGCGGGAAGCGCGTGTTCAGCTCGACGCCGCGCGTGACGGCCTCATCCACGTTGACCGACTGGCCAAACGCATCGACGTTGGGCCAGTTGCCGAAGCTGACGCAGCCGGGACGGTTCGGCGCGGGACGGTAATCGCAGTTGACGAGGCCTGTGCCCGTGGTGATCTTGTCCTTGAATGCGTTGTTGAACAGGGAGCCGCTGGCGGTCCAGCCCGCCAGGTTGTCGAAATACGCGCCGATTTCCGTCGTCGTGCTCGTTTCCGGCTTCAGGTTCGGGCTGCCGACGAGAGGAATCGTGCCCTGGCCGCCGAAACCGTTGATGCCAGGCGACAATTGCTCCACGCGCGGCGTCTTGTAACCCTTGCTGACGCCGCCCTTGATGGTCCAGTTCGGCGTCGCATTCCACACGGCGTAGGCACGCGGGCTGGTCTGGCCGCCAAAGATGCTGTGATTGTCATGGCGGGCGCCGAAGGTCAGCGCGACATGCTCCAGCACCTGCCATTCGTCTTCCACGTACAGGGCTTTTTGCGTGAATTCGAATTTCTTTGGCGCCACGCCGTCCGTCATGTCCGCTTTCCACCATTGCGCGCCGACGGTAGCCATGTGTTTGCCCAAAGGCATGACCAATTTCGTGTCAAACACCTGGCTTTCCACTTCCAGCGTGCGCGCGCTGCCGGCGACGGCGCCCGGCGTGCCTGGCGGAATCGTGCGGCCCAGAGTTTCCGTCTTGTTCACCATGTAGCTACTGTCGAGCGTGCCGAAGCCGAAGCGGCCCGTGTGCGACAGGGTCCACTGGTCGCGCTTGTATTTCTGCTCGGGACCGTAGCCGCCCTGCAAGCCCAAGGTGCCCAGCTGCTGTTTCGAATTGTCGTAGGTCTGGCGGCCCGCGTCGGCGTCGAGGATGACGGTGTGGTAGCGGTTTGGCGTAAAGGCCAGGCGCGCGCCAACGTTTTCAATGTCCGCGCGCACGGGGTTGGCGCCCATGTTCGGCGCGGTTCCCGGACCGGCCGCGCCGTTGTAGCGGATATCGGCCGCATCGCGGCGCTGCTTGCTGCCGCGCAGGGACAGGCCCAGCAGGTCGGCGGCGATGGGGCCGCTCAGGTAGTAGCGGCCGTTTTTCACGTCGCCAAAGTCCGATTCCTGCTGCAAGGTGTAGTCGGCCGAGATAGAACCCATCCATTGCTTGGCCACCTTGCGCGTGATGATGTTGATCACGCCGCCCATGGCGTCCGAGCCGTACAGGGTCGACATGGGGCCGCGGATGATCTCGATGCGCTCGATGGCGGCCAGCGGCGGCATGAAGCTCGTTTGCGTGCCGCCGAAGCCGTTCGGCGTGACATTGCCGGCCGCGTTCTGGCGGCGCCCGTCGATCAGCACCAACGTGTAGTCGCTGGGCATGCCGCGGATGCTGATGTTCATGCCACCCGTCTTGTCGCCCGCCGCACCGACGTCGATGCCTTCCACGCTTTCCAGCGCCTGCGTCAGGTTGCCGAAGCGCTCTTTCGACAGCTCCTCGCGCGTCAGCACGGTGATCGAGGCGGGCGCCTGTTTGATATCCTGCTCAAAACCTGAGGCGGAAACCACCACTTCGGGCATGCTGGCAGGCGTGCCCGTCTGGGCGTGAGCGGGCAGGCAGGACAGGGCGGCCAAGGCCAGGGCCAGGGTGGTGGGACGCGGCAGGCGCGCGCGGCGGGTGCTGTTGGACATGCAAACTCCTGGAGGGTTGATTCGTAATTGGTCTGTATTTTTTGGGTAATGGGAATCATGAAAGCAATAAGAATCATTTACAATTACTGACCTGGCTTCCCAAAAAATATTTGGCTCCGGATCATGCGCAGAAGTTCTTAAGAGATTCTTAACAAGCTGGCCGGGAATGCACGGCGCTGTGTTCTCGTCGGCGGCTGCGGCGTCGTGCGCCTGGGCTGCCTGCCGTTGCCGGGCAAGCCGATAGCGATAAAACGTGCAAGGGTCACGCGGAATGCGGTATCTTTCAGCTATGCACAGCCCAGACAAGCACATTTCTCCCGACCTCCCCCCTTTATCGCTGGCTGCCGCGCGCGCCTTGCACCTGGCCGCGCAGGGATTGCTGCAAGCGCGCCGCAAGAAGGCCGTGAAGGCCGACGTGCTGGCCGCCATCCGCCAGATGGGCGTGCTGCAGATCGACACCATCCATGTGGTGGCGCGCAGCCCGTACCTGGTGCTGTGGAGCCGGCTGGGCGATTATCCGCAGCCGTGGCTGGAGCAATTGCTGGCCGAGGGCGCGCTGTTCGAATACTGGGCGCATGAAGCCTGCTTCGTGCCCATCGAAGACTATGGCTTGTATCGCCACCGCATGCTCGACCCGGCCGCCATGGGCTGGAAATACTCGGTCAAATGGATGGCCGAGCAGGGCGATGCCGTGGCCGCCGTGCTGGAGCACATCCGTGCCAACGGCCCCGCGCGCTCGGCTGACTTTGAACGCACGGATGGCCAGGCGGGCGGTTGGTGGAGCTGGAAGCCGGAGAAACGCTCGCTGGAAGTGCTGTTTACGTCGGGCGTGCTGATGATCGCGAAACGCCATCATTTCCAGCGCTATTACGACCTGGCCGAAAGAGTGCTGCCCGGCTGGCACGATGGCTTGCTGCTGCCTGAAGAGCAGGTGCGCCGCCACCTGCTGCTGGCCAGCGTGAAGGCGCTGGGCCTGGCGCGGGCCAGCTGGATCAGCGACTATTTCCGCACGAAACAGTCGCGCGCCAGTCTGGCGCAGGATTTGCAGGCGCTGGTGGACGAGGGAGTGCTGCTGCGCTGCGCAGTAGCCGGCTGGGATGATGCCGTCTACGTGCATGCCGAGCATGGCGAATGGATGCGCGCGGCGGCGGCCGGCAAGCTCTCGCCCACCCTGACGACGATATTGTCGCCGTTCGACCCCGTCGTCTGGGACCGGCGCCGCGCGCTGGAATTGTTCGGCTTTGACTACCGGCTTGAATGCTATACGCCGGCCGAGAAGCGCCGCCACGGCTACTTCACTTTACCTATCCTGCGCCGCGGTGCGCTGGTGGGGCGCCTGGACGCCAAGGCGCACCGCGCGCAGGGGCGCTTCGAGATCAAGTCGCTGGCGCTGGAAGACGGCGTGCGTCTCAGTGCCCGCCTGGTGCAGGACGTGGCCGGCGCCGTGCAGCGCCTGGCGCACTGGCATGCGTGCCCCGCGATTGATATGGCGCGAGCGCAGCCGGCAGCCTTTGGCGCGCAGCTGGCTGCCGCCCTGCAGAATGGCAGCGAAGCGGCAAGGCGGGTCGCATGATGCTGCCACCAGCCCCGCCCGAACTGCTGGACGCCGAGGGCCAGCCCCGTTTCGGCCGCTACACGGGGCAGTTGAATGCCTTCGACTGGGCCGCGTTGTCGCCGCCGCATGCGCGCGGCGCCTTCTGGCGTTTGTTCCACCACAAGCGCTGGCATTACGTGGCCCTGTCCACGCCCACCCTGTTTTGCGGCGTGGCCATCGTCGACCTCGGCTGGACCAGCACGGCGTTCGCGTATGCCTTCGACCGTCACAAGGGCAAGATCGTGGCCAGCTTTTCGCAGGATGGCATTCCTGGCCTGTCCGCTGCCGTGGCGCCGCACGCCGCTGCCAGCAGCCGTTTCCGCTTCCTGTCGCACACCATCGTCATCGAGTCCCAGCCGCAGCAGCGCTACCGTTTGCAGCTCGATTGCGGCCATTTCGGCATCGATGCGGAATTCGGCCCGCCCGTGGCGCCGACCCTGCTGGCTATCGGGCCGGTGGCCGAAGGCGGCAGTGTGCATGCGACGCAAAAATCGGGCGGCCTGCCTTTGTGGGGCACGGTGCGCTGCGGCGCCATGGGCTACAGCCTCGATGACGGCGTGGCCAGTTTCGACTATTCGAACGGCTTGCTGGCGCGCGAGACGGAATGGCGCTGGGCTTCGGCGCACAGCCTGGACCTGGGTTTCAATCTGCAGGCCGGCTATTTCGGCGCGCATGAAAATGCGCTGTGGCTCGATGGCCAGCTGTATGCGCTGGGCCGCGCGCATTTTGACTTCAATCCCGACAACCCGCTGGCGCCCTGGCACGTGTGGACGGACGACGATTTACTGGACCTGCACTTCAAGCCTGAAGGCGCGCGGCGCGAGGACAAGAACCTGTGGATCGCCGCCAGCCGCTACATCCAGCCCATCGGTACTTTCAGCGGCTGGGTACGCACCAGCGCGCAATCTCCCAAGCGCATCGTGGCGCATCTGGCGGGCGTGACGGAAAGCCACCGCTCGCGCTGGTAGGCACGCGCGGTTTTTTTGCGAAACGCGCTACAAGGTCAAGTTTTTTTGGCAGCGCATCCTATACACTGGCGCGTAGCCGCTCCGGCAATCCATGAGGCCAGAACATGAGTATCCGTAATCTCGACAAGCTGTTCAAGCCGGCCTCAGTGGCCCTGATCGGCGCCACGGCGCGCGAACACAAGCTGGGCGCCATCGCCCTGGCCAACCTGCTGGGCGGGGAGGGGCAGGGTGCGCAGGACAAAGGGGCGCAGTACAGAGGTGATATCTGGCCCGTCAATCCCAAGTATGACGAGTTGATGGGCCTGAAATGCTACCGCAAGCTGTCCCAGTTGCCCAAGGCGCCGGACCTGGCCATCATCTGCACGCCGCCCGCCACGATTACCGGCCTGATCCGTGACCTGGGTGCGCTGGGCACGCGCGCAGCCATCGTCATGACTTCCGGCCTCGATCCGGTGCGCGAGCAGTCCCTGCGCCTGGCCATGCTGAAAGCGGCCAAGCCGCATCTGCTGCGCATCCTCGGCCCCAACAGCATGGGGCTGCTCGTGCCGAAGCTGGGCTTGAATGCCAGCTTCGCCCACCTGGGTGCGACCAGCGGCAAGATCGCCTTCGTGTCGCAGTCGGGCGCGCTGGTGTCGGGCGTGCTCGATTGGGCCAACGCGCACGGCGTGGGCTTTTCCAAGTTCATTTCGCTCGGTGGCAGCTATGACATCGATTTCGGCGATCTGCTCGACTACCTCGCCGGCGACATCGACACGGCTGCCATCCTGTTGTACATGGAAGACATCCAGGCGGCGCGCAAATTCATGTCGGCGGCGCGGGCGGCCGCGCGCAGCAAGCCCGTCATCGTCTTGAAGGCGGGACGCGAGGCGGAAGGCGCGGCCGTGGCAGCCTGGCATACGGGCGCGCTGGCCGGCTCCGACGCCGTGTATGACGCGGCCATCCGCCGCGCCGGCATGCTGCGCGTGTATTCGGCCGAGGAACTCTTCGATGCCGTGGAAACCCTCACGCATATCCGCGCCCAGCGCGGCGAGCGCCTGGCGATTTTATGCAATGGCGGCGGCCTGGGCGTGATGGCCACCGATGCGCTGGTGGGCAGCGGCGGCAAGCTGGCCGATTTGTCGCCCGATACCGTGATCGCACTGGAAAAGGCCCTGCCACGGGGCTGGTCGCACGACAATCCCGTGGGCTTGCCCGGCGACGCGCCCGTGCAGCGCTATGTCGACGCCATCAAGCCCCTGCTCGACGAGCCGCAGGCGGACGCCTTGTTGCTGCTGCACGCGCCCACGGCCATGGTCTCGTCGATCGACATCGCCGAAGCCGTCACGCCGCTGATCAAGGCCACCTCGCGCACGGTGCTGTCGTGCCTGCTGGGCGGCACCACGGTGGCGCCTGCGCGCCAGGTCTTCAACCGGGCCGGCATTCCCACCTACGACACGCCGGAAAAGGCCGTGCATGGTTTCATGCAGATCGTGCAGTACCGGCGCAACCAGGAAACCCTGATGCAGGTGCCGGCGCAGCTGCCCATGTCGGCCACGCCGCGCCGCGCGCGCGTGCGCGAAATCGTCGCCGCCGCGCTGGCCGCCGGCCAGACGGTGCTGGGCGAATGCCGCTCGAAGGAAATCCTGGCTGCCTACGGCATTCCGGTGGCGATGACGCGCATGGCGGCCGACGTGGAAGAGGCGCTGGCCGTGGCCGCGGACATCGGCTACCCGGTGGCGCTGAAAATTCATTCGCCCGACATCGCCCACAAATCCGACGTGGGCGGCGTGGCGCTTGACCTCGACACGCCCGACATCCTGCGCACGGCCGCCGCCGCCATGCTCAAGCGCGTGCGCCGCATGCGCCCCGATGCGCTGATCGACGGCTTTACGGTGCAGCAGATGGCGCGCCGGCCGCAATCGCATGAACTGATCGTCGGCGTCACCACGGACGCCGCCTTCGGCCCCGTCATCCTGGTGGGGCAGGGCGGCATCGCAGTGGAAGTGACGGCCGACCATTCCATCGGTCTGCCGCCGCTGAACATGGTGCTGGCGCGCGACATGCTGGCCCGCACGCGCGTGTCGAAACTGCTGGCTGGCTACCGCAACCAGCCGCCGGCCGACATCGATGCCATCTGCTACACCCTGATCCAGGTGGCCGAACTGGTGGCCGATATCGGCGAGCTGGCCGAACTCGACATCAACCCGCTGGTGGCCGACGCCGACGGCGTGATCGCCCTCGACGCGCGCATCCGTCTGGAACCGGGCCAGAAGAGCGACCGCTTGGCCATCCGCCCGTATCCGCAGGAGCTGGAAGAGCAGGTGACGTGGATGGGGCAATCCATTTTGCTGCGCCCTATCCGCCCCGAGGACGCGCCGCAGCACCTGGACCTGTTCAATGCGCTGGACCCGGACGACGTGCGCCTGCGCTTCTTTACCTCCATGCGCGAGCTGCCTGTGTCGCAGCTGGCGCGCCTGACGCAGATCGATTACGACCGCGCCATGGCCTTCATCGCCACGCACACGGGCCCGGACGGCAAGCCGGAAACCCTGGGCGTGGTGCGCGCCGTGGCCGACCCGGACAATATCCACGCCGATTTCGCCATCGCCGTGCGCTCGGCCCTGAAGGCCAAGGGCCTGGGCCACATCCTGTTTGAAAAGCTGGTCGACTACTTCCGCAGCCGCGGCACGGAAGCGCTGGTGGGCGAGGCGATGGCGCGCAACAAGGGCATGCAGCGGCTGGTGAAAAGTTTTGGCGGCGAAGTCACGCCATCGGAAGAGCCGGGCGTGGTCAACCTGCATATCGGCTTGCGCGCGCCCTGAAAAAAGCCGGTGCGGGTTTGTGCAGGATCAATCCCGCCCCTGTCGGTAGTCTTTACACTTTCACTTCCAGGATGAGACATCCAGCGCATTTTCGGGAGTGAGTGCATGCTTACGGCAACATATATATTGGTTTCCCTGTCGGTGGAACAGGCCAGTATCCGCATGAGTTTGTTGGCATTTCAAAAATACATGCAGGTGCAACTGCGCCAGCAGAGCCGGCTGAGTCTGGCGCAGCTGCAGTACACGGGCGACTGGCTGAACCGGCTGTATCAGGGCGGCTACTGGCGCAAGGTGGAGATGTATCTGATCCCCGCCATGCGCCAGGCCACACCGCATGCGGATGGCTTGCTCAATGGTCTGCTCGATGAACTCAACGGCCTGAACCACGCGGCGCTGGAGAGCATCAACGTCGTGCAGCAGCGCGCAGGAGCCACCCTCGACTGCTCCGAGCAGCAAACCGAGCAGCTGTGTGCGGCCATCGATGCCTTTTGCACGGCCTTGTTGCAGCGCCTGGAAAAAGAAGAGCGCGAACTGTTCGCGCTGGCGCGCAAGGTCATCGTGGGCGAAGCGTGGTTTGCCATCGCCTACCAGTTCCTTGCCCACGATGCGCAGGTGCGGGAAGCACGTCGTGGCAGGGCGCAAGTGCTGCCCTTTATTTTGCCCGTGCCTGTGCCGGCATCGGGTACGCCCGGCGGTGCCATTGCAACCACGGGTATGGCCGGCACCTCGGCGGAGGATGCCTTGCCTGGCATGCCACCGTCCCTGCTTGCGCAGGCTTGAACGGGTAGCAAGCGCCCACCCCGTCCGCCCGTTTGCGCCGGCTCCGCGCCCCTGATTTTGCGCTGGCGCCAGCTGGGGAGAAATGTTGTGTTACTCATTTGGTAACTTGTACAGACCTGTCCGATGCAATACCCCGGGCTTTGTTATGATGATGGTTTTGATTCACGCGAAACCCGTCATGTTCGAATTTCTTTTCAAGCGTTCTGCCAGCAAGTCTTCCGCACCAGACCCTGTCGTGGCAGAGCAGGCCGCCGCTACGGCGCAGAGCGCATCGCGCCGCGCCGAACAGGTTGCGCGTGCCCACGCCGTGGCGGGCGACGAAGTCGCTGCCGCCGATTTTATTGTTTCCAGCGAATTTGCCGATGCCCGCCTGATCGCGGCTGAACACGTCCATACCTTGCCACTGCTGGAAAAAGTCCACCAGGCCATGCGTAACACGGACCGCCGCGTCGCCAAGCTGATGCAGGGCCGCATCGACCTGATCCGCCATCAGGCGGCGGAAACCCAGCGCGCCCAGGCCAGCATAGCTACGGCCCAGCGCCTGTTGAACGATGACAAGCTCAGTCCCAATCAGGTAGCCGAGCTGGACCGCCAATGGCAAGTCATCAAGGCCACGCCCGAACTGGCGGCGGCCTTTGCCGCCGCGCGTGCCGCGCTGGCAGCCCGCCTGGAAGCGCAAGTGGTATTGCAACGCGCCGTGATCGACGCCGTCGCCGCCGCGCGCGCACTGGCCAGCAATGGTCAGTCCGCCGACGAACTGGCGCAGGCGCTGGCCCGCCTGGATGCGGAACATGCGCGGCATGCGCAATCGCCCGAATGCGGTTCGCTGCCGAAACACCTGGAAAACGATTTTATCCAGGCGCGCGAACAGGCGCAGTCCGCTTTGCAAGCCCTGCAGCAGCACCAGGCCGTGTTCGACGCGCGCCAGGCCGCGCTGGCCGAATGGCAGGCGCAGGACGCCGCCACCCTCGATGTGGATACCCTGAAACGCGCCTGGCAAGCCTTGCCGCGCCTGCCTGAGTCGCCGCTGTCCGACAGCCTGCAGCAGCAATTTGCAGCCGTGCTGGCCAGCGCCCCTGCGCCTGCCGTCACTGCCGCGGTCGTGGCCACGCCAGTGCATGCCGAAGCGGCGCCGCGCAAGCCGCGCCAGGAGCTCGCTGCCGTGTCGAAAGAAGCGACGGAGCAGTTCTTCAAGACGCTCGACGCCATGGAAGCGGCGCTGCAGGATGGCTTGTTGCACGTGGCTTCCGAGCATGACAAAACGTTGCGCGATAGCAAGCACGGGCGCTTGACGCCTGCGCAAGCGGATCGCCTGGCCCATGTGCGCGGGGAGTTCAAGCGCCTGGCCGACTGGGCACGCTGGGGCGGCAACGTGTCGCGCGAGGAACTGGTCAAGGCGGGCGAGGAATTGCCGGCACAAGAATTGCCGATGGCCGAGCTGGCCAAGAAAGTGGGCAGCCTGCGCGAGCGCTGGAAGTCGCTCGACACCTTGTCCGGCCCCGCGCCAAAATCCCTGTGGGAGCGTTTCGATGCCGCCTGCAGCCTGGCGTACGCGCCGGCGGCCCAGCATTTCAAGCAACTGGCCGAAGAGCGCCACGGCAATGCGGCCAAGGCCCAGGAATTGATCGCGGAAACGGCGGCCCTGGCAGCCGAAGAAAGTACCGACTGGAAACACGTCGCCTCCGCCTCGCAGCGCTTGCGTCAGGCGTGGACGCGCCTGGGCACCATCGACCGCAAGGAAAAGAAACGCCTGGATACGGAATTTGGCGCCGCACTGGACGCCTTGTCGAAGCCGCTGGACACGCAGCGCCAGATCGAGACGGCGCGCCGCGAACAATTGATCGTCGAAGTGGGCTTGCTCAAACCATCCGAGCGCAACACGGTCGACATGTTGAAAGCCTTGCAGGATAAATGGCAGGAACTGGCGAAAGCCCTGCCGCTGGAGCGCCGCGCGGAACAGGCGCTGTGGCAGCGCTTCCGCGCCGCTTGCGATGATATCTTTGCCAAGCGCAAGGAAACGGCGCACGCTGCCGACCATGAACGCCGCGAACACCTGCATGCGCGCGTAGCCCTGTGCGCCAGCCTGGAAACGGCCGTCGTGCCCGAGGGTGACGACAAGGCCCGCAGCGCCTTCATCCATCACTTGTTGCGCGAGACGCGTGCCGCCTGGAACGCCACCGGCCCCGTGCCGCGCGCCAGCGAAGCGAAGATCGAACAGCGCTACCAGGCGGCTGTTGCCGGCGTGCAAGCGCAAGCGGATGCCATCGCCGAGCGCGCCGGTGCGGCCCAGGCCAACGCCTTGCGCGACAAGCTGCGCCTGACGCAGGCATTGGAAACGGCCTTGGTCGAAGGTGATGCCGGCGCGGATGCGGCGCCTTGGGTTCAGCGCTGGAGCGCCTTGCCGCCACTCGACGCCCAGTACGAACGCAGCCTGCAACAGCGCTTTGCCGCTGCCCAGGCCGCGCTGGGCGAGGGCGCTGCCGCCTACGTGCAGCAATTGCAGGCTAACCAGGATCGCCTGCGTGACGAAGTGCTACGCCTGGAAATCGTCGCCGGCGTCGACAGCGGCGCCGAATTTGCCCGCGACCGCCTGAAAATGCAGGTGGAAGTGCTGCAATCGTCGCTCAAGTCAGGCCAGAAGCCGCTCACGCAAGTATCGCAGCTGATGCAGCTGTGTGCGATTGCCGCTGCCACCGATGCGCGCACGGCCAGCCGTATCGAAACCTTGCTGCGCCGCATCGGAGGCCACGCCAAATGAGCACTTCCGTCCGCGTCCAGCAAGCTGATTTTGACCTCGGTCAAGAAATTGCACAATTGCGTGCAGGCAACCCCAAGGTAGGCGCCGTCGTCGGCTTCGTCGGCACGGTGCGCGACATGAACGAGGGGCTGGACGTGGCCGCCATGGAGCTCGAGCACTATCCTGGCATGACGGAAAAGTCGATCGAGGCCATCGTCGAGCAGGCGCGGGGTCGCTGGCCCCTGTCCGGCGCGCTGGTGATCCACCGTGTAGGGCCCCTGCAGCCGCAGGAACAGATCGTGCTGGTGGCCGTCTCGTCCGCCCACCGGGGCGAGGCCTTCGCCGCATGCGAGTTCATCATCGATTACCTGAAGACGGAAGCGCCGTTCTGGAAGAAGGAAGACACGCCCGAAGGGGCGCGCTGGGTCGATGCGCGTGACAGTGACGAGACGGCGCTGGACAAATGGACGGCAAAAGCAAGCGCCATTTGAGGCGTATCCGCCGCGCACGTTAGCATTTGCAAGAATGCATCAGTTTTCTGCTTTGTGTATGCTTGAAAAGCACTGCCTCACCCCAATTTGGTTAACAACTAATTAACCGGGAGCGCTTTTCATGCGACAAGACAAACTCACTACCAAATTACAGGAAGCCCTGGCCGATGCGCAAAGCTTGGCCGTGGGCAACGACAACCCCTATATCGAACCAGTCCATCTGCTGACGGCCCTGTTGAACCAGGACGACGGCGGTGCCCGCTCGCTCTTGCAGCGAGCCGGCGTCAACGTGGGCGGCTTGTCCAAGGCCCTGGGCGCCTCGATCGAACGCCTGCCGAAAGTCTCTGGCACGGGAGGCGACGTGCAGGTCAGCCGCGAATTCGTGGCCCTGTTGAACCTGGCCGACAAGGAATCGCAAAAGGCGGGCGACCAGTTTGTGTCCAGCGAAATGGTCTTGCTGGCCATGACGGACGACAAGTCCGACTGCGGCAAGCTGGCGCGCGAAAACGGCCTGACCCGCAAGGCCTTGGCATCGGCCATCGAGGCCGTGCGCGGCGGCAATAAGGTGGACTCGCAAGAGGCCGAAGGCCAGCGCGAAGCCTTGAAAAAATACACCCTGGACCTGACGGAGCGGGCGCGCAAAGGCAAGCTCGACCCTGTAATCGGCCGTGACGATGAAATCCGCCGCACCATCCAGATCCTGCAGCGCCGCAGCAAGAACAATCCCGTGCTGATCGGCGAACCGGGCGTGGGCAAGACGGCCATCGTCGAAGGCCTGGCGCAGCGTATCGTCAATGGCGAAGTGCCCGAATCGCTGAAGGGCAAGCGCGTACTCTCGCTGGACATGGCCGCCCTGCTTGCCGGCGCGAAATTCCGCGGCGAATTCGAGGAACGCCTGAAATCCGTGCTGAAGGAACTGGCCATGGATGAAGGGCAAACCATCGTCTTCATCGACGAGATGCACACCATGGTGGGTGCGGGCAAGGCCGAAGGTGCGATGGATGCCGGCAATATGCTGAAACCGGCGCTGGCGCGCGGGGAGCTCCATTGCGTGGGCGCGACCACCCTCGACGAGTACCGCAAGTACATCGAGAAGGATGCCGCGCTGGAACGCCGCTTCCAGAAAGTGCTGGTCGACGAGCCGACCGTGGAAGCGACCATCGCCATCCTGCGCGGCTTGCAGGATAAATACGCGCTGCACCACAAGGTGGAAATCACGGACGCGGCCATCATCGCCGCCGCCGAGTTGTCGCACCGCTACATCACGGACCGTTTCCTGCCCGACAAGGCGATCGACCTGATCGATGAAGCGGCGGCGAAGATCAAGATCGAGATCGACTCGAAGCCGGAAGTGATGGACAAGCTGGAACGCCGCCTGATCCAGCTCAAGATCGAGCGCGAAGCCGTCAAGAAGGAAAAGGACGAGGCATCGTTGCGCCGCCTGGCCTTGATCGAGGAAGAGATCGTCAAGCTGCAGCGCGAATACAACGACTTCGAGGAAATCCTGAAGGCGGAAAAAGCCGTGGTGCAAGGCAGCACGCACATCAAGGAAGAGATCGAGAACGTCAAGCTGCAGATGGAGCAGGCCACGCGTGAAAGCAACTGGCAGAAAGTATCGGAATTGCAATACGGCAAGTTGCCGCAACTGGAGGCCCAGCTCAAGCAGGCTGACAGCGGCATCCCGAAACGCGATCCCGACCAGCCAAAATTGCTGCGCACCGAAGTGGGCGCCGAGGAAATCGCCGAAGTAGTGTCGCGTGCGACGGGTATTCCCGTATCGCGCATGATGCAGGGCGAGCGCGACAAGCTGCTGCATATCGAAGAAAAGCTGCATGAGC
Organism: Janthinobacterium darwini; assembly: GCF_051380905.1. NCBI lineage: Bacteria > Pseudomonadati > Pseudomonadota > Betaproteobacteria > Burkholderiales > Oxalobacteraceae > Janthinobacterium > Janthinobacterium darwini. The sequence goes on along the minus strand of NZ_JBNYXX010000001.1, from coordinate 2,893,858 downwards.
GTGTCGTGGGCCAGGATGAAGCGATCACGGCCGTGGCTGATGCTATCCGCCGCTCGCGCGCGGGCTTGAGCGATCCGAACCGTCCCTATGGTTCCTTCATGTTCCTGGGGCCGACGGGCGTGGGCAAGACCGAGCTGAGCAAGGCGTTGGCGACCTTCCTGTTCGATACGGAAGAATCGATGATACGCATCGACATGAGCGAGTTCATGGAGAAGCATTCCGTGGCCCGTTTGATCGGCGCACCGCCCGGCTATGTGGGCTACGACGAGGGCGGCTACCTGACGGAAGCCGTGCGCCGCAAGCCGTATAGCGTGATTTTGCTCGACGAAGTGGAAAAGGCGCATGCCGACGTCTTCAACGTGTTGCTGCAAGTGCTCGACGATGGGCGCATGACGGACGGCCAGGGCCGCACGGTGGACTTCAAGAATACCGTCATCATCATGACCTCGAACCTGGGCTCGCACAAGATACAGGCCATGGAAAGCGATGATCCCGGTGTCGTAAAGCTGGCCGTGATGGCCGAGGTACGCTCGCACTTCCGTCCCGAATTCGTCAACCGTATCGACGAAATCGTGGTGTTCCATGGCCTCGACGAGAAAAACATCGGCGCGATCGCAAAGATCCAGCTGAAGATACTCGAAGAACGCCTGGCGCGCATGGACATGCAACTGAGCTTGACGGACGCGGCACTGCAGCAAATCGCCGAAGCGGGCTACGATCCGGTGTATGGAGCACGTCCTTTGAAGCGGGCGATCCAGCAGCAGATCGAAAATCCGCTGTCGAAGCTGATCCTGGAAGGCAAGTTTGGCCCGAAAGACGAAATCCGCATCGATGCCCAGAACGGCAACCTGGTGTTTTCGGGTGCGCAAGTGGGGCTGGACAAGGTTTAATCTGGCCGGTCAGTCCCTGCGGGATTGGAATTTGCCCCATTGGGGCAAATTCCCCCGTCGGGTCTGACCCCAGTTTTGCGCTGTGGGGTGTTGGCGCAAGCTAACATCGGCATAATCTAAAGCAGGGCGCGATCAGGGTAGACCTGATCGCGCCCTTCTTGCTATCATCGTCACTATTTTCTGATACTTCTGGAGGCGACACGATGGCAAACACATGGCAAGCAGGACGGCGCATTGGAGCGGGATTGACCTTGGCGGCAGCCGTGCTGGCTTTGCCTGCCCAAGCTCAGGCCCAGGAAGAGAAAGTGCTGAACATCTATAACTGGTCGGACTATATCGGCGACGATACGATCAAGAATTTTGAAAAGGAAACGGGCATCAAGGTACGCTACGACGTTTTCGATAACAACGAAATCCTCAACGCGAAACTGGTGGCGGGCAAGTCCGGCTACGACATCGTCGTACCCACGGCCCAGTGGGCACGCCTGCAGATCGACGCGGGCCTGCTGCGTAAGCTCGACAAGAGCAAGCTGACGAACCTGGGCAACCTGGACCAGAACTTGCAGGCGAAGCTGGCGAAGATCGACCCGAACAACGATTACCTGGTCGACTGGCTGTGGGGCTATACGACGGTGGGCATCAACGTCAACAAGGTCAAGGCCGCGCTGGGCGCCATGCCCATGCCCGACAATGCCTGGGACCTGGTTTTCGACCCGAAATACGCGTCGAAGCTGAAATCGTGCGGCGTGTCCTTCCTCGACTCGCCATCGGAAGTGCTGCCGGCTGCCCTGCAATACCTGGGCAAGCCGGCCTACTCGAAAACGGCTGGCGACTACCAGGAAGCGGGCAAGGTGCTGCAAGCGATCCGCCCCTACGTGACCCTGTTCAGCTCGTCTGGCTACATCAATGACATGGCCAACGGCTCCGTCTGCGTCGCGCTGGGCTGGTCGGGCGATATCAATATCGCGCGCCAGCGTGCCATCGATGCGAAAAACGGCAATGTGATCCAGGTACTGGTGCCGAAGACGGCCGCCCTGATGTTCGACACCATGGCCATCCCCGCCGACGCGCCCCATCCGAACAATGCGCACCTGTTCATCAACTACATCCTGCGCCCGCAAGTGCATGCCAGCCTGAGCAACAAGGTGTTTTACGCGAATCCGAATCCGGCCAGCATCAAGTATGTACGCAAGGACATCGGCGAGAACAAGGCCATCTTCCTGTCGGACACCGACAAGCAGCGCATGGCCGCACCGGAAGCGACCACGGCCGATATCCGCCGATTGATGACGCGCATCTATACGAAGTTCAAAACGGGAGTGTAAATACAAGGATGGCGCGAGGGACGGGCCTGTAGGCCGTCACTGGCGCCATGCGATATTGCCGAGGTGAACACTACTCGTGGTAGCGGTCCATCAGCTTGTGGTGGCTGCCGCGCATTTCTTCGATCAGTTCAAAGGCGACGAAGCCGATGATGGCGGCGAAGATGGCGATGAAGAGAAAAACGAGGAAGGTTAACATGGTCTTTCAGCCGCCGTTGGACGGCTGTCCGCTGGGTTGCTCAAGGTGCCAGAGCATTGCTCCAACACGTCGTTGATGCAATTAAACTCTAGCAGATCGGCAGCGCTTTGCAAGGCTGCCGAGTTGCAATTCCTACTAGTATTTGTCCCAGCGCACTTTTTGTGCATTAAGCTGTTTCACCGCCCCCTTATTTCACCACCAGGTCATGCGCCATCACAGCTTTCAAGTAGACGCTGATCGGGTCGCCCAATTCTCGCTGCGAGAACCACCAGGCGCTGGCCTTGCGCATCTCCCATTCCTGCTCCTCGCCCGTCAGCAGCAGGGCGGCGGCCTGGCCCAGGGTGGGCTGGTGGCCGACGATGAGCACGGTTTCCTTGCCGCCGGGCCAGTTGGCAGCCTTCAGAATGTCTTCCGCCTCGGCACCTGGCGCCAGTTCCGGCATCAGCTTGAACTTGCGCCCCAGCGCTTCCGCCGTTTGCAAGGTGCGCAGGGCGGGGCTGACGAGGATGCGGCAATTTTCCGGTAGTTGCGAGGCCAGCCATTCGCCCATGCGGCGCGCCTGTTTCTGACCTTTGACGGTCAGGGCGCGTTCGAGGTCGGGCAGGCCCGGCTCGGCTTCTGCGTGTCGCCACAAGATGAGATCCATGCTGTGCTCCTCTGTGTAGAATTGCCTATTCGCCGACCTCCGCGCCCGGCGTGCCCAGTGTATGCATCAGATACTGCTGGGCGCTGAATGGCGTTTGCTTGCCGCGTGGCTTGCGGCGCGCATAGTGGCCTGTCGGCTCCAGTTCCCATGCATTCGTATTATCCTTCAAATACGGATTCAGGCCCTCGGCGATCACACGCCGCTTCAGCGCCCGGTCCAGCACGGGGAATGCCACTTCCACGCGGCGGAACAGGTTGCGGCTCATCCAGTCGGCGCTTGCCAGGTAGACATCGTGCGCCAGGTCGTTGCGGAAGTAGTAAATGCGGCTGTGTTCGAGGAAGCGGCCGATCACGGAGCGCACCTTGATGTTTTCCGACAGGCCAGGCACGCCCGGTTTCAGAGTGCAGGCGCCGCGCACGATCAGGTCGATCTTCACGCCATCGGTCGACGCCGCATACAGGGCGCGGATCACGGATTCATCGACCAGCGCGTTGACTTTCACGATGATGCGCCCGCGCCGGCCGGAGCGGGCGATCTTCGCCTCGTTGCGGATGGCCTTGATGATTTCGCTCTGGAGGCCGAACGGCGCCAGCCATAAATGGTTCAGGTTGTGCGGCTTGGTCAGGCTGGTCAGGTGGATGAAGACTTCGTTCACTTCCACTGCCAGGTCCTGGTTGGCCGTCAGCAAGCCAAAATCCGTGTACAACTTGGTGGTGGTGGGGTGATAGTTGCCTGTGCCCAAGTGAGCGTAGAAGCGCAGCGCGCCTTCTTCGCGGCGGATGACGAGCGCCACCTTGGCGTGGGTTTTCAGGCCCACCACGCCGTACACGACTTGCGCGCCCGCCTGTTCCAGCTTGTCGGCCCAGTTGATATTGGCTTCTTCGTCGAAACGCGCCATCAATTCCACGATGACTGTCACTTCCTTGCCCATCTTCGCGGCCGCAATGAGTGACTCCATCAAGTCCGAATTCATGCCCGTGCGGTAGATCGTCTGCTTGATGGCCACAACGGACGGATCGTAGGCGGCGCTGCGGATGAAATCGATGACTGTCTGGAACGACTGGTAGGGATGGTGCAGCAGGATGTCATGCTTGTTGAGCGCGGCAAAGATGTCGCTGCCGATGGCTTTATGCGCCAGGCCCGGGAAGAAGGGCGGGAAGCGCAGCTCGGCTTGCTTGACGTGGTCGATCATCTCCGACAGGCGCACCAGGTTCACGGGGCCATTGACGCGGTATAGACGGCTTTGATCAAGGCTGAACTGGTCGAGCAGGAATTGTGACAACTCCGGTGGACAATTGCGCGCCACTTCCAGGCGCACGGAGGTGCCGAACTGGCGTCCCACCAGTTCGCCCTTCAGGGCCTGGCGCAGATTCTTGACTTCGTCTTCGTCCACCCACAGGTCGCTGTCGCGCGTGACCCGAAATTGCGAATAGGCAATCACTTCGCGTCCGGCGAACAGGTCCGAGATGTGTGCATGGATGACGGAGGACAATAAACAGAAGGACACGCCATCACCGGATATCTCGTCCGGCAGCTTGATGACGCGCGGCAAGACACGGGGCGCCTTGACGATGGCGATCGCCGTGCCGCGCCCGAAGGCATCCTTGCCGCTCAGCGAAACGATGAAATTGAGGCTTTTATTCACCACTTGCGGGAAAGGATGGGCCGGGTCCAGGCCGATAGGTGTGAGCAGGGGGCGCACTTCGCGGTCAAAATACTGCTTCACCCACGCGCGCTGCGCCTCGTTGCGGTCGCTGTCGCGCAGCAAATGCACGCCCGCTTCGCGCAGGGCTGGCAAGACGTCGCTATTTAATATCTCGTACTGGCGTTCCACCAGCGCATGGCATTCCTTGCCGATGCGTTCCAGATTGGCCGCCAGGACAGGGTGGCCCGCCAGTGAACCGCCGATGCTGCCGGCCGCCAGCAAGCTGGCCACGCGCACCTCGAAGAACTCATCCATGTTACTGCTGACGATGCACAGGTAGCGCAGGCGCTCGAGCAGTGGAATGTTCGGGTCTTCCGCCTGGGCCATCACGCGCCGGTTGAAAGTCAGTTGCGACAGTTCGCGGTCAAGCAAGATGCCCGATTTGGTCACTTCCGTGTGCAGTTCAGGTTTCATATTCTTTTGTCTTTGCAGATAGTTAATTCTAGCCGTATTTCATCATGTATGACGCGCTGTGAGTGTAATCATGAAATATGACGTAAGCGTGACATAAGCTGTCATAAAGCGTCGCCCATTCTGTCATTTTTCGTGCCGGAAATGGCGTTCCCCGGGGCGTAGGCAAATATTTCATGAAATTTTGCACATGTCATAAAGCTGTCATATTCGCTTGCTAGACTGCGCAGCATTCAACCGGGACTTTGAGCCCTAACAACCCTGAGGACTTGATATGCAAATGAAGCAAATGTTCAAATTTATCGTCGTGGGTGCTTCGGCAGCGATGGCATTTTCTTCCGCTTCCGTCATGGCGGCAGATATGACAGGTGCTGGTGCTACCTTCCCATACCCTATCTACGCCAAATGGGCTGAGACTTACAAAGCCAACACCGGCAACGGCCTGAACTACCAGTCCGTCGGTTCCGGCGCTGGCATCAAGCAAATCAAGGCCAAGACTGTTGAATTCGGCGCCTCGGACATGCCTTTGAAGGCAGAAGAGCTGGAAGAAGCAGGCCTGATGCAGTTCCCTGCCATCATGGGCGGCGTGGTCACCATCGTCAACCTGGACGGCGTGAAGCCAGGCCAGCTGAAAATGACGGGCAAGGTCGTTGCCGACATTTACCTGGGCAAGATCACCAAGTGGAGTGCTCCTGAGATCGCCGCACTGAACACGGGCGTCAAGCTGCCAGACACGGAAATCACCGTGGTGCACCGCGCCGACGGTTCGGGTACCTCTTTCCTGTTCACCGACTTCCTGTCGAAAACCAACCCGGAATTCAAATCGAAAATCGGCGCTGGCTCGGCTGTGAAATGGGCCGTGGGCGTGGGCGGCAAGGGTAACGAAGGCGTTGCCGCTAACGTACAGCGTATCAAGGGTTCGATCGGTTACGTCGAGTGGGCTTACGCCAAGAAAAACAATATGTCGCACACCCAGCTGCAAAACAAGGACGGCAACTTCCTGCAGCCTGACGACGACAACTTCAAGGCGGCAGCCGCTTCGGCACCTTGGACGCAAACCCCAGGCTTCGGCGTGGTCCTGACCGACCAGGCTGGCAAGAACAGCTGGCCTATCACGGGCGTGTCGTTCATCCTGATGCACAAAGTCCAGCCTGACGCAGCCAAGGCAAAAGAAGTCCTGAAATTCTTCGACTGGGCCTACAAGAACGGCGGCGCAGCTGCTGTTGAACTGGACTACGTGCCTATGCCAGCATCGGTCGTGAAACTGGTGCAGGAATCGTGGAAAGCCAATCTGAAAGATGCATCGGGCAAAGCGATCTATTAATTCGATAGCTTGACCAAATAAGTACCGATCCTTGTCCCCGCCAGCAGCACGGCGGGGCAGGGAGTTAGCCAGGACCGCCCGCAAGCCCTTGCAGGCGATCCTGGCTAAAAATAAAACATGAGTTCAAAACAAGCAATACCGGCAGTACCACCCACATCTGGCACAATATGAGCGCACAATCAACCTCCTCCACGATCCCCATGCCAGGCGGCACCATGACCGACTCCATCAGTCACGCGCAAATGCTTTCCACCATGCGCAAGCAGCGCATCCAGGATTTCCTGTTCCACAAGGTGACGATGCTGTTCGCCCTGTCGGTGCTGATCGTCCTGGTCGGCATCATCATTTCGCTGATCATGGAATCGATACCGGCCTTCAAGACCTTCGGCCTGCATTTCATCGTGTCGGCAGAATGGGACCCCGTCAATGACCAGTACGGCGCCCTGATCCCCATCATCGGCACCCTGGTGACGTCCGTCATCGCCCTGCTGATCGCTTTTCCCGTCAGCTTCGGCATCGCGCTGTTCCTCACGGAAATCTGCCCGGCCTGGCTGCGCCGCCCGCTGGGCACTGCTGTCGAGCTGCTGGCCGGCGTGCCATCGATTATCTACGGCATCTGGGGCCTGTTTGTCTTCGCGCCCCTGTTTGCCGACCACGTCCAGCCTATCCTGAAGGCCACGCTGGGCAACGTGCCCGTCATCGGCCAGCTGTTCAGCGGCCCCATGATGGGCATCGGCTTGCTGACGGCAGGTCTGGTGCTGGCCATCATGATCATCCCTTTCATCGCCTCGGTGATGCGCGACGTGTTTGAAATCGTCCCTGCCGTGCTGAAGGAGTCCGCCTACGGCCTGGGCTGCACACGCTGGGAAGTGGTGCGCAAGATCGTCTTGCCTTACACCAAGACCGGCGTCGTCGGCGGCGTCATGCTGGGCCTGGGCCGCGCACTCGGTGAAACCATGGCGGTGACCTTCGTCATCGGCAACGCCAACAAGCTGTCGTGGTCGCTGTTTGCCGCCGGTAACAGCATCACCTCCTTGCTGGCCAATGAATTCGGCGAAGCGCAATCGGCGCTGCACGTGTCCTCGCTGTTCTCGCTGGCCCTGATCCTGTTTGTCATCACCTTTATCGTCTTATCCGCCGCCAAGCTGATGCTGGCTGGCATGTCCCGCAAGGAAGGCACGAAATGAGCCAAGTGAGCACCCTCGACGTTCCGGCCAAGCCGGCCATGAATCCCGTCTACCGCAAGCGCCTGCTGATGCACCGCATCGGCATCGCCCTGTCGGTGGCGGCCATGGCCCTGGGCCTGGCCGTGCTGGTATGGATTTTGTTCACGCTGGTGATCAAGGGTTTCGGCGCCCTGTCGATCGACCTGTTCACGCAAACGACGCCGGCCCCCGGCAGCGAAGGCGGCGGCCTGATCAATGCCATCGTCGGCAGCGCCCTGATGGTGGGCCTGGCTACCGTCGTCAGCACCCCGATCGGCATCCTGGCCGGCATCTACCTGGCCGAATACGGCGAAGAAAACAGGCTGGCGCAAGTGACGCGTTTTGTGACGGACATCATGCTGTCGGCGCCATCGATCGTCATCGGCCTGTTCGTGTATGCGCTGTACGTGGCGCATGTCAAGCACTTCTCCGGTTACGCGGGCGCCATCGCGCTGTCGCTGATCGCCGTGCCGGTGGTGGTGCGCACGACGGACAATATGCTGCGCCTGGTGCCGAACAGCCTGCTGGAAGCCGCGTTTGCCCTCGGTGCGCCGCGCTGGAAGGTCGCCACCCTGGTGCGCTTGCGCGCCGTCAAGGCTGGCGTGATCACCGGCGTACTGCTGGCATTGGCCCGCATCGCAGGCGAAACGGCGCCGCTGCTGTTCACGGCCCTGAATAACCAGTTCCAAAGCTTTAACATGAATGCGCCGATGGCCAACTTGCCGTCCGTCATCGCATCGTTTGCGATGAGCCCGTACGATAACTGGCGCTCGCTGGCCTGGGGTGGCGCACTGCTGATCACCTTCAGCGTGCTGGCCTTGAATATCCTGTCGCGCACCGTGTTCAGCCAAAAAGTCCCTAATTAAACAGATATCGAGCGAAGCGAACCCACATGAATACGCAAATGAATCCAGCACAAGACCTGGCACCAAAGAAAAAAACCATCGAAATCTCGGGCCTGAACTTCTTTTACGGCAAGACGCAAAGCTTGCATAACGTCAACCTGGACATTCACGAGAAGAAGGTTACCGCTTTCATCGGCCCGTCCGGTTGCGGCAAATCGACCCTGCTGCGCACCCTGAACCGCATGTACGACCTGTACCCGGGCCAGCGCGCGGAAGGTTCCATCCTGTACCGCGGCCGCAACGTGCTCGACGCCGACCAGGACGTCAACATGCTGCGCGCCAAGGTCGGCATGGTGTTCCAGAAGCCCACGCCGTTCCCCATGTCCGTGTATGACAACATTGCCTTCGGCGTGCGCCTGTATGAAGACCTATCGAAGGGCGAGATGGACGAGCGCGTCGAGTGGGCCCTGAAAAAAGCGGCGCTGTGGGGCGAGGTCAAGGATAAGCTGAACAAAAGCGGCCTGTCGCTGTCTGGCGGCCAGCAGCAGCGTTTGTGCATCGCGCGCGGCGTGGCCGTGAAGCCGGACGTGTTGCTGCTCGATGAGCCGACCTCGGCACTGGACCCGATTTCGACGTCGAAAGTGGAAGAGCTGATCAGCGAACTGAAACAGGATTACACGATCGCCATCGTGACGCACAATATGCAGCAGGCGGCGCGCTGCTCCGATTACACGGCCTATATGTATCTGGGCGAACTGGTGGAATTCGGCGAAACGGACCAGATTTTCATGAATCCGGCCCGCAAGGAAACGCAGGATTACATCACGGGCCGCTTTGGCTGATCTGCCCAGAATAACGACATACAAGACAACTGAATACGGAGAGACAGCATGTTAGGCGAACATTCATCCAAGCAATACGACAACGAACTCGAAGCGATCCGCTCGAAAGTGCTCCTGATGGGCGGCATCGTTGAAACCCAGTTCCTCGACGCGATGACGTGCTTTCGCATCGGCAATCCGGAACGCGCCGACCGCGTGATGCGGGAGGACGACGTCGTCAACCAGCTGGAAGTGTCGCTGGACGACGCCTGCAGCCATTTGATCGTGCGCCGCCAGCCGGCCGCCAACGATTTGCGCACCATCATGGCCACCATCAAGGTGATTACCGACCTCGAGCGTGTAGGCGACGAAGCGACCAAAATCGCCCGCGTGGCGAAGAATCTGCACAAGCGCGGCAACGGCGTCGTCAACCATTACGAGATGGTGCGCGGCATTGCCAACACGGCCACCGACATGCTGCACGACGCGCTCGATGCATTCGCACGCAACGATGGCAAGCAGGCCTTACAATTAATTGCACAAGATGCCATCATTGACCATGAGTTTCGGTCTATCATGCGCAACTTGATCACCTTTATGATGGAAGACCCGCGCACGATTTCGGCAGCGCTCGATACCCTGTGGGTGGCCAAGGCCATCGAACGCATCGGCGACCATGCGAAAAACATCGCCGAATACGTGATTTACGTGGTTGAAGGCAAGGACATCCGCCACACCAAGGTGGCTGCTCCCGCCATTTCCGAGGAGCTCCCTGAGTAAGCTTTATGGCATCTGATAAAACCACGGTATTGATTGTTGAAGATGAGCCGGCCATCGTTGAATTGGTGACTTATTCGCTGCGCGAATCCGGCTGGAATTGCTGTTCCGTGCAAAACGTTGCCGATGCCTGGGATTTCATCCAGCACCGCACGCCGCACCTGATCTTGCTGGACTGGATGCTGCCGGACCAGACGGGCTTGCGCCTGCTGTCGCGCATCCGCGCCGACCGCAATTTCGCCGCCATCCCCGTCATCATGCTCACCGCCAAGAGCATGGAAGAAGACAAGCTTGCGGGCCTGAACAGCGGGGCCGACGATTACGTCACCAAGCCGTTCTCGCCGCGCGAACTGCTGGCGCGCGCCAAAGCTTTGCTGCGACGCAAGAGTCCGGAACACGCGCAGGCGCCCATGCGCGCCGGCAACGTGGCCTTGGACCCTGTCAGCTGCACCGTGATGATGGATGAGCAGAAGATCGATATCGGCCATGCCGAATACAAACTGTTGAAATTCCTGCTGGCCCATCCGGAGCGCGTGTTTTCGCGCAGCCAGTTGCTCGACAAGGTGTGGGGCGACCATGTGGTGATCGAGGAACGCACGGTTGATGTCCACGTATTGCGCTTGCGCAAAGCCTTGAAAGAGGCGGAAAGCCTGATCAAGACCGTGCGCAGCGTCGGCTACATGTTGTCTGAAAAGTAAAGCCTGTCTCTTATGAATCCGAAATTGCTGTTCTGGGTACCGGCCGCCTTGCGCATGGTGCTGGCGCTGCTGGGCGTGACCGTCGTCTGGTATCTGTTTGGCGCCACGTATGCGCTGGGCATCGCCTTCGTGCTGATGGCCATGATGGTGTTCGTGCAGCTGTCGTATCTGTTCCAGCTGAGTAACTGGCTGGACAATCCGCAAAGCGCCAAGTTGCCCGACGGCTGGGGCGCCTGGACCAGCATCTTCGCGCGCCTGTACCGCATGCGCCGCGACGACGAGAAAAACCAGGCCGAGCTGACGGAATGGCTGGCGCGCTTCCGGCAGGCCATGCACCTGTTGCCCGATGGCGTCGTCATCATGGACGACGTGCTGTTCCTCGAATGGTGCAATCCCGCCGCCGAGAAGCATCTGGGCCTGACGCACGAGCGCGACAAGGGCATGCGCGTCACCAACCTGATCCGCAGCCCCGAGTTCATGGATTACATCATCCTGGGCCGCTACGACCAGCCGCTGACGATCACCTTCCGCAACCGCAAGCTGATCGTGCAGATCATTCCGTTTGAAAACCGCCGCCAGATCCTCGTCACCCACGATGTGACGGAGACGGAGCGCATCGAAATGATGCGCCGCGACTTCATCGCCAACGCCTCGCACGAACTGCGCACGCCGCTGACGGTCATCGTGGGTTTCCTGGAAATCGCTTCCGCCGAGCTGGACCTCGATGCCACCACGCGCGCCGCCCACCTCAAGCTGATGACGGAGCAGGGCCACCGCATGCAGCATTTGATCGAGGACATGCTGACCCTGTCGCGCCTGGAATCGGTCGACTATCCGCTGCGTCCCGAGCCCGTGGATGTCAAGAAACTCATGCAGCAAGTCTTGCGCGACGCCAAGGGCTTGTCGGCCGGCAAGCATGAAGTGACGATGGAATGCAATGGCCCCGATGTGCTGGGCAGCTACGACGAACTGTATAGCGCCTTCGGCAACCTGGCCTCGAACGCCGTGCGCTATACGCCGGCAGGCGGCAGCATCATGCTTCGCTGGCAAGATGGCACGGCAGGACCGCAATTCATCGCGCAAGACACGGGCATCGGCATCAGCCAGGAACATATTTCGCGCCTGACGGAACGTTTCTACCGCGTCGACAAGAGCCGCTCGCGCGAAACCCAAGGCACGGGCCTGGGTCTGGCCATCGTCAAGCATGTGCTGCTGCGCCACGGGGGGACTTTGGCCATCCAGTCCGTGGTTGACAAGGGCAGCAGCTTCATCGTCAGCATGCCCAAGTCCGTCGTCACGCCGCTGCAGGGCGAATTGCTGGTCAAGTAGTTCGCAGGGGGCGACAGTCGCCCCTGTTTCCCCCTGGCGGCTGGTGCATTGTTGGCATAAGTCGTTACAATCAGGTCATGACTTTAATCAACACCTCTTTTCGCCACGCCGGCGCGCAGCAACTGGCCCAGTCGCTGCAGGCTGCGCGCCAGGACACTCTTTCCCTGTTCGACTGTTATGTCAATGCCGGGCTGGACGTGGTGGCGGGCCTGCCCCGCCATCCGCGCCTCAATCCGCCCTTGTGGCAACTCGCGCATATCGCCTGGTTCGCCGAGTGGTTCATCTTGCGCGAAGCCGCTTCCAGCCATCCGGCCGACGCCATCTACAATTCACTGCTGACGCGCGGCGACGATTTGTTCGACGCCAATATGGTGGAGCACCGTGCGCGCTGGAAGCTGGAACTGCCCAGCCCGGGCGCCGTGAAAACGTATTGCCACGAAGTGCTCGACAGGGTGTTGGACAAGCTGTCGCGTGAACCCAACGTCGACAGTGCCCTGGCGCCGTACCGGCTGGCGCTGGCGCAAGAAGACTTGTGCGGCGAGGAAATGCTGGCCGGCTTGCAATGGCTGGGCCTGGAAGCACCGGAACCCCTGTCTGCCAGCCCGGCCTTGCCGCCCGGGGCGGGGGAGATTGCGTTTCCTGGCGGAAGCATTGAAATGGGCTCGCCGCGCGATGCCGGTTTTGCCTTCGACAATGAATCACCGCCCTATCGCTGCTATGTGCCGCCGTTTTCCATCGATGCTTGCGCCGTATCAAACGCCCAGTTTTCCGATTTCGTCGCCGATGGCGGCTACCAGAACCGCCAGTTCTGGAGCGCGGCCGGCAGCGCCTGGCTGATGCAGCAGGAGCGCTCGTCGCCCCTGTACTGGCTGCGCGAAGCGACGCAGTGGCGCACCATGCGTTTCGGCCGGCGCACGACCTTGCCGCCGAATGAAGCCGTACGCCACATCAATCTGTATGAAGCGCAAGCGTACTGCGCCTGGGCAGGCCGCCGCCTGGCGACCGAGGCGGAATGGGAGTATGCTGCGCTGTCCGGCCATCCGCGCTTTCATTGGGGCCAGGTGTGGGAGTGGACGGCGACGCCGTTCGAACCGTATCCGGGCTTTGCGGCTGATGCCTGGCGCGAATACTCAGCGCCGTATTTCATGCAGCACCAGGTGCTGCGCGGCGCCGCCTTCGCCACGCCGCCACGCCTGCATTCGGCCCGCATGCGCGCCTTCCACGCGCCCGAGCGCGGCGACATCTTTGCCGGCCTGCGCACCTGCGCCTGGTAAGTCCGAGACAGCCAGTTGCAGTTGCTACCCTTTTCAGGAATACTTTTGAGTACAGATAACGCCCCGCAGTTCATTCCCAAACGCATCACGCCCACGCCGGAGCAGGTCGCCGTCCAGACAGCGCAAAAGAAAGTGGTCTTGATCGACGCCAATGCCGGCGCGGCCAAGACGACGACTCTGGCCCTGCGCCTGGCCGAGGCCTTGCACCGGGGGCGCGCGCCCGAACGCATGCTGGCTCTCGTGTTCACCGAGGCGGCGCGCGTGGCCCTGCGCCAGCGCCTGCTGGAAGTGGGCGTGCCGCTGGGCGTCGTCAAGCGCCTGACTATCGACACCTTCGACGCTTTTGCCGCCAAGGTGTTGCTGCAGCTGGAAAACATGCAGGTGGCGTTCATGCGCAGCGATGAAGAGCTGCGCCCCGTGGCCTGGGAAGCACTGGAAGTCGTGTCGGAAAAGTACGCCCACCGTTATCCGCTGGAAATCAATACGACGAACGGGGCGATTGCCGAGTTTTTGAAACTGCAATTGCGCACCAAGGCCCGCCTGGATTTTCAAAATCCTGACTTCGAGAGCAATTCCCTGGATGACAATCTGGAGCTGCTGGGCATGTCGCGCACGCATTATCTGTGGCTGCGCGAATACGAAGGCTTGCGCGGCGCCGACACGGGTGATATCCAGTTCCGCGCACCGTTCGACGCCACCTACGATCTGGTGCGCATGCTCGACGGCGACGAGCCGCTGCGCCAGCAATTGCCGGCCTTCCAGATCATCGTGGCCGATGAATTGCACGATCTGAACGAAGCGTCGTTCCGCCTGCTGACCATGCTGATACGCCGCGGCAACGCCTTTTTCTGCGGCGCCGGTGACAAGGATCAAGTGATTTACACCTGGTCGGGCGCCGACCACCGCTTCCTGCGCCAGCGCTTCGAGCAGGAGTTTCCTGCCTTGCAGCGCCTGCCGCTGACGGCATCCTACCGCTATGGCACGCAGCTGGCGCAGGCCGTGGGCGTGCTGAAGAACAAGGCCAGCGTGTCGGCCCTTTCGCGCGCCACCCACATCGACGTGCTCGAGTACGATCATGCGCAGCCGCAAGCGTGCAGCGCCCAGCTGATCGCCGCGCTCGAACACGCGCATGCGGGCACGACGGCCATTTTGCTGCGTGACCGCGACCAGGCTATCCGCGTGGAAACGGCGCTGTTCCAGAGCGGCATTGCGTATGGCCTGGTGGACATGAACAGCTATCTGCTGAGCCTGGAAGTGCTGATGCTGCGCGGCATGGTCGCCATCGCCCGCAAGGACTTGCACGCGATCAAGAGCGGCCCGCGCCGCGGCGAAATTCTCGAAGCCCTGGTGGCCTTTGCGGAAATCCCGTTTACCCGCACGGAGTTACAGCAAGCCAAGGCCGACGTGGCCAATTACCCGGACTTGCTGGAAGGCTTCCTGACGAACCAGCTGGCCAAGTCGCACAACCAGGACAAGGCGGCCCTGACCCTGGCCGCCGTCGATTACCTGCGCGCGCTGCCACCCGACGCTTTGGCGGGCGACGCCCTGCAGCACATCTTTGGCCTGATGCAGCTGGAACAGACGGCGCGCCGCATCTATGTCGATCCGGCGCAGGCGCGGGTCGTCGCCCGTTCCCTGCATGGCTTCATTGCCGTGTGCAGCGAAGCGGGCGTGTCGCTGGGCGGCTTTGCCGGCTGGCTGGGCGAGATGGAGGAGGCCGTTGCCGTGACCAGCGGCAAGGCCAGGCTGGTGATCGCCTGCATCGACCAGATCAAGGGCCTCGAATACAACCACGTCATCTTGCCTTACCTTGCCGTCGATGAATTCCCGCGCAGCAAGACTGACCCGCTGGAAGAGGAAAACCGTTTTTATGTGGCCGCCACGCGCGCGCGCGACAGGCTCACCTTAATCACGCCGCAAGACCCCGGCTACCGGAGCCGTTACATTGCCGCCCTGCAGCTCAAACAGAAGATTGTTGCGTCCAAGTCATAGATCTTTTGCTGGACAGCTACTTTTTGCGAAAGGGGAAACGGCGCATACTTTGTTGGTGTGATTGATTGCAATCTGAACCAACAAAGGAGTAATGATGCGAGTATTTTTGACGGGCGCAGCTGGCTTCATCGGCAGTTCCATCGCGGCGGGCCTCGTGCGCGCCGGCCATCAGGTCACGGGCCTCGTGCGCAAACCGGAACAGCTGGCCGAGTTGGCCACCCTGGGCGTGCACGGCGTCGTCGGCACACTGAACGACCGCGAATTGCTCATCGAGCAGGCGAAGGCGGCGGATGCCGTCATCAATGCGGCCAGCAGCGACCACCGGGGCGCCGTCGAAGCCATCCTCGACGCACTGGCCGGCACGAACAAAGTGTTCCTGCACACGAGCGGCTCGTCCATCGTCGGCGACGCTTCGGGCGGCGAGGGTACCGAGCAGATTTATGATGAAGACAAGCTGCCCGCGCCTGCGGCCGACAAGGCGGCCCGGGTCGCCATCGACGACCTGGTATTGGCCAGCGCCAGTCAGGGTATCCGTGCCAGCGTGCTGTGCAATACCCTGATCTACGGCCATGGCGCCTTGCCGCGCGACAGCGTGCAGTTGCCCCGTTTGCTCAGGCAGGCGCGCAAGAGCGGCATCGTGCGCCACGTGGGGCCGGGCCGCAACATCTGGTCCAACGTGCATATCGACGACGTCGTCAGCCTGTATCTGCTGGCGCTGGAAAAGTCGCCCGCTGGTACGTTTTACTTTGTCGAGTCGGGCGAAGCGGCCTTCCGCGACATGACGGCCGCCATCGCCAAGGCACTGGACCTGGGGCCTGCGCAGGATTGGCCACTGCCCGAGGCGATTGCCGAATGGGGCTACGAGATGGCTTCCTACGGCCTTGGTTCCAACAGCCGCGTGCGCGGTGCACGGGCACGCACCGTGCTGGGCTGGCAGCCGCAGGGACCGACCGTACTGGAGTGGATCGAGAACGACATGCTGCAGCCGCCGCATGCCATCGCCGCTTGATGCAGCTCAGCAAAACGCCATCTGTGTGCGCTAGCGAACGGTGCTTTGTGGCGATCAGGAGTATGATGGCTTTGCTTGGTTGAGACGCACTGCCGTGAAGTTGGCGGCATGTTCGATCTTCCAGCAGGTCAGCCGGTCGCCTCAAGGATCGGCACCAGATTTCCGCTGCCGGCGCGTTGGCGCCACGCGGCTGTTCACTGTAACTCCAGGTCGCGGTGTGTACTGCGAACCCCTTCAAGGCCGGCGCCAGCCGGTCTTTTTTTGCCTCTCGTTCCTGCCGCTGCGCCATTCACCGCCATCTGTCCGCCATTCGCCGAAGCGGTGTTTTCGCGCGCCCGAAATCCGCGTATCTTTACGATCAACCAACTACCAGGGGTGACCGTGAAATCTGAACCAGCTTATTGCCGCCGTACCCAGCTGCTGTGGGGCGTGCTGCTGATCGCCATCGGCGCCATCATCCTGCTGGACCGGCTCGATGTGATCTATCTCCACGATTACTATGCACTATGGCATTATTGGCCGCTGATACTGGTCGTCTTCGGCCTGAACAAACTGCTCACGCCCGTGTCCGCGAAGCAGGTACTGAGTGGCCTGTGGCTGATCTTTTTCGCTGCCTGGTGGTATGTGTCGTACGAAGAACTGTGGAATTTGAATTTCTACAATAGCTGGCCAGCCTTGCTGATCGCCTGGGGTGTGGGCCTCGTGCTGGAACCGCTGTTGAACAAACATTTTATTGCCTACCGGGAGTCCGAGCATGAAAAATAAACCGCCGCTGCACTCGCCATCGCAGATCGTGCTGGGCGTCATTGTCATCGGCCTGGGCTTGTTGTTCCTGCTCGATAACCTCGGCTTCATCAATGTGCGCTACACCTTCCGCTTCTGGCCCACGGTGCTGATCGTGTTTGGCTTGCTGAAACTGTCGCAAAGCCGCAGTGCGAACGGCTATTTGCTGGGCGGCATGCTGGTGCTGCTGGGTGTGGTATGGACCCTCAAGCACATGGGCATTTTCTACATGAACTGGGACTTGTTGTGGCCCTTGCTGATCATCGGCCTGGGGGTGGCCGTCGTGTCGAAGTCCTTGCCCGGCGCGCAACAGCGCCAGCGGCGCCGGCGCTTTGCCGCGCAGCAGGACAGCACGGCAGCGCCTGACTCTTTCGGCCAGGCCCGCAATGGCGCCTTGTCGCTGGACAAGGACGCCGCAGCGGCAGCGCCCGGCGCCAGCGGGCAGGCGGACGATGACAGCATCATCGAAGTGACGGCCATCCTGGGCGGCTATGTGCGGCGCGTGTCGTCCCGGCGCTTCAGGGGCGGCGATATCAATGTCATCATGGCCGGCTGCGAAATCGACTTGCGCCAGGCCTCGATCGAAGGCGAAGCCGTGCTCAACGTGTTCGCCCTGTGCGGCGGCGTCACCATCAAGATTCCGCCTGACTGGAGCGTGGTGCTGCAGGGCACGCCCATCCTCGGCGGTTTCGAAGAAAAGACCATCGTGCCGCCGAACCAGAACAAGCGTTTGTACGTGACGGGCTACGCCATCATGGGCGGCCTGGAAATTCGCAACTAGGCGCGCATGTCCGGGACCTTGTCGAAGCGGCGCGGTGCCGTGGCCGTGGTGGTGGTTTGCCTGGCGCTGGGCCTGGCCTTGGCGTTCGTGCTGGCCAGGGTGGCCCATGCGCCCAGGCTCAACGCCGTCCTGCTGGTGGTGCCCGCCACGCTCGTGTATGCGATAGGATCCGGTTTTTCCGCGTTTTACCTGTGCCGCGCCTACCCCTTGCACGCGGGCCATCCGCTCGCCATTGCCGGCGTGATGGGCGTAGCGGCCCTGTTCGCCGGCTTGTTGTGGGCCACCTTGCTGCAATTTCTGAACAGCGTCAGCCTGTTGCTGGAACTGCGCTGGCTGGGCGTGAACCTGACGCAATCGCTGCTGGCCCTGTTTTTCGGCCTGGGCTTGCTGCTGTATTGCCTCGCTGTCGCCGTGCATTATCTGCTGCTGGAATTCGTACGCGCCAGGATGGCCGAGCAGCGGGGCCTGGAAGCGCAGCTGATGGCGCAGGAAGCGCAATTGCGCATGCTGCGCACGCAGATCGACCCGCATTTCCTGTTCAACAGCTTGAACTCCATCAGCGCCTTGACGTCTATCAATGCGGCGGGAGCGCGCCAGATGACGGTGCAGCTGGCCAGTTTCTTTCGCCAGAGCCTGAGCTTGGAGGCGCACAAGCACATTACCTTGGAGCAGGAACTGGTACTGATCCGCCATTTCCTTGCCATCGAACAGGTGCGTTTTGGCGAACGCTTGCAAGTGTCGGAAAGCATCGACACCGCCGCGCTGGCGTGCTTGCTGCCGCCCATGCTGATACAGCCACTGGTGGAAAATGCCGTCAAGCATGGTATCTGTGGCTTGACGGAGGGCGGATTGATCGAGATCGAGGTACGTCGCGCGGGCAGCCTGCTGCAGATTGCCGTGCGCAATGCTGTTGATGCGGATCAAGGACCTGCCCGCGGCAAGGGCATGGGGCTGGAGAATGTGCGCCAGCGCCTGGCCAGCGCCTATGGGCATGAGGCGGGCGTGCACTGGGCGCGGCGCGGTGCGACGTTTGAAGTGACGCTATCGATGCCGGCGCAGACCGGCGACACGGAGGAAGCATAATGCAGGAAAGAATGCGGGTGGCCATCGTCGATGATGAATTGCTGGCGCGCAGCGTGCTGCGCGAATACCTGGCGCGCCATGACGATATCGACATCGTGGCCGAGTGCAGCAATGGCTTCGAGGCCGTCAAGGCTATCGCGGAACTGGAACCGGAACTGGTGTTTCTCGACATCCAGATGCCGCGCCTGGACGGTTTTGAAGTGGCGGAACTGACCGGCGCGAAGACAAAGCTGATCTTTGTCACGGCCTACGACCAGTACGCCTTGAAAGCGTTCGAATGCCATGCCCTGGACTATCTGCTGAAGCCGTTCAGCGAACAGCGCTTCGAGCAGGCGCTGGCCCATGCGCGCGCCAAGCGCAGCACGCCCGCGACTGTGCTGACGGTGGCGCGCGAGGCGGCCACGCGCGCAGCGCCCCTGGACCGCGTGCTGATACGTGACGGCGCCAAGGTCCACGTCATCGCCAGCGCGCGCATCGACTATGTCGAAGCGCAAGACGATTACATCAGCATCCGTTCCGAGGGCAAGTCCTACCTGAAAAGCCAGACCTTGGCGGAGCTGGAAGCCCAGCTCGACCCTGCCAAGTTCCTGCGCGTGCACAGGTCGTATCTGCTCAATATCGACGGTATCCGCCGCATCGAGGCGGCCACCAAGGACAGCCACGTGGCCATCCTGCGCGACGACACGAGGATACCCGTGAGCAAGGCGGGCTACCAGAAGCTCAGATTACTGGTCGGCTAGCTGCACGTCCCACCAGGACGGCAGCAACTGGCGGATTTCCGGCCGGGAAAAGCGGTCGTCGATCAAATACACGACGCCCTTGTCCGACTGCGTGCGGATGACCCTGCCGGCCGCCTGCACCACCTTTTGCATGCCCGGATACAGATACGTGTAGTCGTAACCGGCGCCGAAGATGTCGCCCATGCGCTGGCGGATCTGTTCGTTGACGGGATTGATCTGCGGCAAACCCAGGGTGGCGATGAAGGCGCCGATCAGGCGCGCGCCGGGCAAGTCGATGCCTTCGCCGAAGGCGCCGCCCAGTACGGCAAAGCCGATGCCGCGCGTATCCAGACCGAAGCGGCCCAGGAATTGTGTGCGGGCACTATCGTCCATGCGGCGCGGCTGCTGCCAGATGGGCACGTCGGGATAATGCTGGGCAAACAGGGTGGCCGTCTTTTCCATGTAATCAAAACTGCTGAAAAAGGCCAGGTAGTTGCCAGGCGTTTGTGCATACTGGCGCGCCATCAGCTGGGCAATGGGCAGCAAGGACGCGGCGCGATGCTGGTAGCGCGTGGAAATACTGTCGGCCACGCGCACGCACAATTGTTCTGCCTGGAATGGCGATTCCACGTCGACCCAGGCCGTGTCGGCTGGCATGCCCAGGGTGTCGCTATAGTAATTCCACGGGCTCAGGGTGGCGGAAAACAGGGCCGTGCTGTGGCTGGCCGCGAAGCGTTCCTTGAGGAAGGGCGCCGGCACGATGTTGCGGATGCAGACGGTGGAGCCAGCAGTGGATCCCGTATTTGTCTTGCTGACATCGAACAGCGAATGCTCGCCGAAACTCTCCGCCAGGCGGTTGATCAGCAGCACGTCGAAATAAAAGCGCTGCAAGTCTTCATCGAGCGCCGCCACATGTTCGGCCAGGTAATCGCCGATGGCCGTCGCCACCCCTTGCAGGGCGCCAAAGAATTTCTCCGGCAAGGCTGGATGCACGTGGTAGTCGCCATCCTGCTCCTTGAGCAGGGCCGTCCATTGGCGCGAAAGGCGGTCCAGCGGCTTTTTCAGCCCCTCGGGCGCAAACTTGCGCAGCATTTTCAGGTTGATTTGCGCCAGCTCCGCCGAATACATGCTGCGCGCGCGCGACACCATATTGTGCGCCTCGTCGACCAGCACATTGACCTTCCAGTCGTGGGCCAGGGTCATGCCGTACAGCATGGCGCTGAGGTCGAAGTAATAATTGTAGTCGCCGATGACGACATCGCTCCAGCGCGCCAATTCCATGCCCAGGTAGTAGGGGCAAATACCTTGCTGCAAGGCGATGGCGCGCACGGCTTCCTTGTCCAAAATCAGGCCGCTGGCCAGCGCCACTTCGCGCGCCAGCGGCAAGCGGTCGTAAAAACCCTTGGCCAGCGGGCATGATTCGCCATGACAGGCTTTGTCAGGATGCTCGCAGGCGCTGGTCTTGGCGCTCAGTTCCAGCACGCGCAGGGGCAGCAGGGGTGCGCTGTCCTTGAGGATGGCACAGGCGTCGAGCGCCATTTGCCGCCCCGGCACCTTGGCGGCCAGGAAAAACAGCTTGTCGAGGCCATGCGCTGCCGTGGCTTTTAACATGGGAAACAGGCTGCCCACGGTCTTGCCGATGCCTGTGGGAGCCTGGGCCAGCAAGCCGCAGCCGCGGCTGCTGGCCTTGTACATGGCTTCCGCCAGATGGCGCTGGCCCGGACGGAAGTCGGCATGAGGGAAGGCCATGCTGGTCAGCTGCGCATCGCGGCTGGCCCTGTGCGCCAGCTCCTGCTCGGCCCAGTCGAGGAACAGTGCGCAATGCTGCTCAAAGAAAATGCGCAGCGCCTCTGCCGTGCATTCCTCGTGCATCACGGTTTCCTTCTGGCTGGCGATGTCGAAATACACGAGCGCCACCCGCAGCATGGGCAAATTCAGCTGCTGGCACTGCAAATGGCCGTAGATGCGCGCCTGCGCCCAGTGCAGCTGGCGATGGTTGGCCGGCATGGCATCGAGCTCGCCCCGGTAAGTCTTGATCTCTTCCAGCTGCCGCCGGGCCGGGTCGTAGCCATCCGCGCGGCCCCGCACGTGCAGGGGTCCGAAGTCGCCGGACAGGCTGATTTCGCGTTGGTAATCGTCGTCGCGCCGGCCCGTGACGGTGGCGTGGCCGGCCATGCCTTCCTGCGCCGTGGGCGATGGCGTAAAACGCAAGTCCAGGTCGCCCACCTTGGCAGTGAATTCGCACAGGGCGCGCACGGCGATCGTGTACCTGCTGGCGCTCATGTGGCCACCTCCCACTGCAGGTAGCACACGCTGACGGGCATGGCGTGTTCGGCGCAATACGCAATCCAGCGCAGCTGGTTGTCTTGCAGGCGGTCGCCCGGACCCTTGACTTCGATCATGCGGTAGCGCTGCTCTGCCGGCCAGAACTGGATTAAATCAGGCAAGCCGCTGCGGTTGCTTTTGATATCGAGCAAGATGCGCTCGAACGCTTTCTTCAGGTGGGTGGACGGGATGCAGGCCAGCGCCAGGTCCAGCAAGCCGCCGTCCAGCACTTCCCAGCTGACAAAGGGCGAGACGATGCCGTGCTTGGCGGCATGTGCGGCGCGTATCGTCGCCTGATATGTGCCGTCGTCCAGTTGCGCCAGGCAGGCGGCAAAGTCCAGGCTGCGGCGCTGGTAAAAATCGGCGCTGTGCAAGTCGGCCGGGCCACGGTGGAACGGGTGGAAGAAGGCACCTGGCATGGGCTTGAAGATGGCGGGCCAGCACAGCAGGCCGAACAGCGAGTTGATCAGGGTGTTTTCCACGTAGTACACGGGCGCGTCGTCCTGCATCAGGTGTTGCTGCACCACGCCCTCCACGTAGCACGCTACGCCTGGATAGGGCAGCAGCAGGTCGATGCGCTCGACGGCGGTGGGGGCGTTGGCCGCCTGCTTCGCATGGCCCAGCTTGCGCCGCAAACGGGGCGCCATGCGCAATAATAATTGCAGCTCCGCCTCGCTTTCGGGCGCTGCCAGCGCGATTGTCAAGCGCTCGTAGGCCGCTTGCGGCTGTTCATCTTTTTCCAGCACGCGGATGGCGCGGCCCCGCGCGCCCGGATAGCGGCAATCGGCGTAGGCGCGGTAGGCGGCAGGCCAGTCCTGGCATTTCTCCAGATGCTGGGCGATCTGGAAACGCAGCTTGTCGCGCCGGCTGGCCAGCCAGGTATTGTCCTGCGACAAGGGTAACGCCGCCAGTTCCTGCAGCACTTCGTTCGCCGGCGCACTGTCGTTGTAGCGTTCGCGGCACTGGTGCAGCACTTCGTAGTACTCGATATCCTGGCGCGTGCGAAAGCCGCGCGATTGCGGCGAGAATTCCACTTTTTCGTACTGGTACACGCCGAGATCGGACAGCACGAATTCCGACCAGTCCTGGTGATAGTTGCCAAAGTAAATCAGGCGCAGGCGGTCGCACAGCGCTTGCAGGCCGATGCGGTACAGCACGTCGTTGCAGGCCGGATGCCAGGTGGAAAACGGTTTATTTTCTGCATGCTGTTCGCGCAAGGCGTCGAGCTGCTCGGCCTTGCGTGCCGCTTTCAGGGGCGCGCCGAGGTGAAAGGCCTGGGCGATCTCAGCTTTTAGCAGCAAGTCGAACAGCTCATCGAGCGAGATGAGGGGATCGGCTTCCACCCATGCCAAGGCCAGCAAGGGCAGGGCGGCCGCGCGCGTGTCGCCGATTTCCGGATAATTGAGCTTGCTGGCGCGAAACAGGCAGCCCTTGCGCATGACGAGGCGCACGAACAGGGCGCGCGACGGCTGCGGCAGTGCGCCGAATGCGGCGATGAACTGCATTTCTTCAGCACTCAGCAGATCGGCGTAACGCGCGCTGATCCAACTCAGCACATCCTGGAAATTATCCAGATAGTACAGGGGATTTTCCAGGACTCTCAGCATGGGGATGGCAATAGGGCAAGTTGCAAGGTGAAGGTTTTTACTGTGTTTATATACAGTTTAAACCTTCGGCCGCCGCTTGCCCAGCGAATTATGTTCAGCCAGCCGTGCTGTAGGCAAAACAGTTGTCGAACTTTGCGTAGGGAATCATTCCCTCGCGCAGGCTGGTCAGTTCGGTATCGGTCAGCAAGCCCCGATGCGCTTCCTTGCGTCCTTTCGGCAGCACCACCTCGTAATCGATGATGTCCCTGGCCAGCAGCGTTTGCAGGACCTGCGCCTGTTCCGGCGTCAGGTAGCGTGCATGCGTGCCCAGGGTCTTTGCCAGTTGCTCCCTGAATTCCTCGTCGCCGACCTCGTTGTACGTATCCTGGTCCGCCATGCTGATCAACAACATGTGAAACACGAAGTCTTGCAGGTTTTTCGCCAGGTACTGGGCTTCATTCTGGTCGTGCCACAGCAGCACGATGGGTATGTCGCCCTCGTGCAGGCTGGATGCGAAAAAGCAGTAGTGGTCGCCCGCGCCCGTTTGCGCGAACGGGATGAAGCGGAAGGCGGGGTCGATCTGCCGGTAATCGTCCGCGTCGCGCAAGGTGTCCGCTGCTTCGGCAACGGCCTCGATATTGAACAATTCGAAATCATCGGCATGCAGCAGCAGGGTGGGTTTATCTTTTAATGTGGGATAGACCAGCTTGTACCAGTCGGGGCCATATTCACCCACGTCCAGCATGCCGTCGCGCTCCAGCTGGCGGTACAGTGCAGGATAGCTGAAGCCGTGTTTGTGTTCAATTTCTGACAGTGTCATGTTTGCCCTGTTAAACGTGATTCATGGGCGCATGATAGCCGAGGCGATGGTGCGCACGGTGCGCATCATGGCGGCAACGCCTGGATAATTAATAAACATTTTGGTTTACTTATGTGGCATGCTCACGTAGTCTTGCCAGAAAATATACTTCGAGCCTGCATGAAAAACATTATCCTGATTTCCGCCGCCTGTTTGCTGGCGCTGCTGTCGACCATCGGCGCCTCCCTGCCATATCCTATCCTGCCGCCTTTGTTTGCCGCCGAGGCGCCGAACGCCTTCAACAATTTCCTGGGCTTGCCGTCGAAACTGCTGTTCGGCCTGGCGCTGACCATCAATCCGCTGGGTTTGCTGATCGGCTCGGCTTTGCTGGGACCCTTGTCGGACCGCTACGGCCGCCGTCCCTTGCTGATGCGCACGGCCGTGGGCGCCGCCATCGGCCACGCCATCACGGCCTGGGCGCTGGTGATACAGTCCTACCCGCTGTTCATTGTGGCCCGTTTCATCACGGGTTTGCTGGAGGGAAACGGCGCCGTGGCGCGCGCCATGCTGGCCGACCAGCTGACAGGGCCGCTACGCCTGCGCGCCATGTCCTGGCTGAATGGCGCCTTTTACCTGGGCTGGCTGGTGGGACCCATCCTGGCGGGCGCGACTCTGCATTGGGGCGTGACGGTGCCGTTCTGGATTGCCGCCGCCGCCCTGATGCTCGTCGCCGTACTGGTGGCCGCCGGCTTGCCGTGCGAAACGCCGTCCTTGCTGACGACGTCGTGGTGGCAGGTGGCGCGCGACCGCCATTCTCTGAACCTGTTGCGCCATGCGGAGCTGCGCACCCTGTTCATCGTGCAACTGGCACTCACCTGCGGCGTGGCAAGCTTTTATGAGTTTTATCCGCTGTGGCTGGTCGAGACGGCCAGTTACCATGCGCAGGAAATTGCCTGGGTGAATGTGGGCCTGTGCGGCACGATGACCATCACTTCGCTGCTGGCGGGCGGTCCCAGCCGCCATGCGCCGCTGCTGCGGGCCAGCTGGTATGCCTGCGGCGTGGCGCTGGCCGTAGGGATCTTGGCGCTAGGCAATATCTGGGTAGGCATCGCCGCCATCGTGCTGTTCGGCATTCCGAATGCGCTGTACAACACGGTGATCCAGGGCTGGTGCGCCGAGCGCTTCAGCGCGCACGGGCAGGGCGCCGTGATGGGCTTGCTGGCCACCACTTTTTGCATCGCCAACATCGTCGTGGCCCTCAGCGGTTCCGTGCTGACCTTGATCGACACGCGGCTGATCCTTGTCGCGGGCGCCTTGTCCGCCGCCTGGGCCGCCTGGCGCATGGCGGCCTGGCGCCGGCAGCTGGACGGCGCCGTGGACGCCAAGGCGGTGGCATGAGCGCGAGTACGTCCGAGCAGACCTTGTTCCTGCTGAAGATGCGCGGGCCGCAAACGGCGCAGCAATTGGCGGCCTTGCTCGATATCACGTCCATGGGCGCGCGACGCCAGCTGGAAGCGGCGCAGGGCAGGGGCCTGGTGGCCTTCGAGGACCTGGCCGACAAGGTGGGGCGCCCGTCGCGGCGCTGGGCGCTGACGCGGGAGGGCCACGCGCGCTATCCTGACCGCCATGCCGACCTGACCCTGGAATTGATTGCGCAAGTCAAAACCCTGTTCGGCGACGAGGGGCTGGATAAGTTGATCGTTGCGCGCGAGCGCAGCAGCGAAGACGCCTACGCCAGACTGGTCGACTTGCGGCTTGAGTTGGCGCAACGAGTCGATAGCCTGGCGCGGGCGCGCGATGGCGAGGGGTACATGGCCCATGCCGAGCCGCAGGACGATGGCAGTGTCTTACTGGTGGAAAACCATTGCCCGATCTGCGCGGCGGCCACGGCATGCCAGAATTTCTGCCGCTCGGAGCTGGCCATCTTTCAGCGGGTGTTAGGGGACGATTGCAAAGTGGAGCGCAGTGAATATCTGCTGGACGGGGGGAGGCGCTGCGTGTATCGGATCATGCCGGTGAGGTGAACCCTGCAAAAAGCTGAAAGGCTGGGGTCAGACCCGGCGGGTCTGACCCCACATTGAGTCAACTTACTTCTTGGCAGCTTTCGGCTTGGCGGCAGGCGCCGCCTTGTCAGCCGCGGCTTGTGCGCCCGCCGTGGCTTTTTCCGTGGCCTGCGCCACCTGCGCGCTGGCCTTGGCAATTTGATCTTCCACGGTCTTCACAGCTTGCTTGGTGGCCTTGGTCACTTGCTCGTAGCCGAGGAAGGCATTGTCGATGGCGGCCTTGACGATGGCCACGGCGTTTTCCGAGCCCGGCGGCACGTTTTTCGTGACGTCGTAGATCAGGGCGCTCAGATTGCTTTTCGCTTCCGCCACATGGGCTTCTGCGGCCGTGGTGAATTCCGTGTGGATTTCCTTGATGATGTCGTCGAGTTGTTGTTTATAGGCTTTTGCACCGGCCACACCTGGTTGCAGCTGGGCGGCGGCGGCGGCCATGGCGGCCTTCGGATCCTTGGCCTGGCTGATTTCCTTGCTGGCGGCAAGGCCATCTTCGATGCCGGACTTGGCGGTGGCCATGTTCAGCGCCAGTACCTGTTCCACGCCTTGCACGGCTTTGGAGGTGAGCGTGTTGAAGGTCATCAGCTGGAATTCAAACAGGGCCTTGGTGGCCGATGCGAATTGTTCGGGATTCGTAAACATGTGGTCTCCTCGGTTTGAATAGATACGTTCTTATCGTTCCATACTCTTTCGACGCCGCATTGCCATCGCTTGCTCTCAAGCCGGTGCCCCGTGTGGTCATGGCCCCATTATTTAACAAGCGCAGGTTTTTCGCAACGGCTATCTTTGTAAGGTCCTGAAGCCAGTTCCCAGCCAAATCCCAGGGTGGACTGGGCGCACGACAGGGTGCCGTCGACCTTGCTGCGCCACTGGTACCAGGGGGCCGGTCCGGCCATTGCGCAGGCGCACGCTGCCAGCAGGGCCGTGGCGATCAGGTATTTCATAAGTGCTCCGAAATTAATGCCTATGGGCATTGTAGCGCGCTTGCCATTCAGGGGGCGTGCGATTGCGGCGCGGCGGCGGGCAGTTGCAGGGTGAAGGTGGTTCCGCTGCCGGCTCCCGTGCTGCTGATGGCGTCGATATGGCCGCCCAGCACGCCCGTGACGATGTTGTGCGCCACATGCAGGCCCAGGCCCGAGCCACCGGAACCGAGCTTGGTCGTGAAGAAGGGGTCGTAGACATGCACCAGGTCGTCGGCGGCGATGCCCACGCCCGTGTCGGCGATGGACAGGGTGATCGTCTGCCCGTCGTCGCTGCCGCGCGCGGTGATGGCGATACTGCCGCCGCTGCGGCCCTCGAAGGCATGGCGCAGGCAGTTCTCCAGCAGGTTGCTGAGCACCTGGCCCAGCGGACCTGGGTAGCTGTCCATGGCCAGGCCGTCCGGCACGTCTTGCGTCAGGCTCAGGCCGGCGGCCTTGAGGGGCGTGGACATGGGCAGCATCAGTTCGGCGACGAACTGGCGCAGCAGGAAGTGCCGGCGCTGCGAACTGGCGCGGTCAACGGCGATCTGCTTGAAGCTGGAGACCAGGTCGGCGGCGCGCTGCAGGTTGCGCAACATAATGGCATCGGCCTCGCTGGCCTGGGCCAGGTAGGCGCCCAGTTCGGAGCGGCGCAGGCCGCCCTGGAAGCTGGCCTGAATTTCTCGCGTGCGCTCGGCCATGGTGGTGGCGACCACCAGGCCGTTGCCGATCGGCGTATTGAGTTCATGCGCGATGCCGGCTACCAGCGCACCGAGCGCGGCCAGCTTGTCGCGGCGCACCAGTTCTTCCTGCGTGATGGACAGGTTTTCCAGCGCTGCTGCCAGTTCGCGGTTCGCCTGTTCGGAGTGTTCCTTGGCCTGCGTCAGGGCAGCCGTGCGTTCGTCCACCAGCTCTTCCAGGTGGGTGCGGTGACGCTGCAGCTCGCGTTCATGGCGCATGCGGCCGATGGCGATGCCGGCCAGGTCGGTGGCCGTGTCGATCAGCTCGAGGTCGCGCGCATCGGGCTTGCGCACTTCGCGGTAATACATGGCGAACGAGCCGAGCACGGCGCCATCCTGGCCGAAGATGGGGCGTGACCAGCAGGCGCGCAAGCCGAACGGCGCCGCCAGCTCGCGGTAGGGTGCCCACAGGGGATCGCGCATGATGTCGCTGACCACCACCGCTTCGCGCAGGAACATGGCCGTGCCGCAGGAGCCCACATCGGGGCCGATGGCCACGCCTTCGAGCAGGGCCATGTACTCGGGCGGCAGGCTGGGGCCGGCGGCGCTGTGCATGTGAATGCCGTCATCGTCGAGCAGCATGATGGAACAGAGTACGCCGCGCGACTGGCCTTCGATCAGGAGCAGCAGCTGGTTCAGGGTGGGGCTCAGGGGCGCACCCTTGGCGACCATTTCCAGCAAGGCGCTCTGACCCGCGCGCATCGCTTCGGCGAGGTTGCGTTCGGTCAAGTCGATGATGCGCGCATGCACGAGCTGGCGGCCCGGCACGGACAATCGCATCAAACGGATTTCGCAGGCGATCGGGTGGCTGTCGCGGTGACAGCAGCTGGCGCGAAAGACGACGATCTTGCCTTGCAAGGTATCGCGGATCTTTTCTTCCAGTAATTGCTGCGAGGCGCGGCCATCGTCCTGCTGCCTGGGGAACAGCGGTTCCATGCCGCCTTGCAGCAGCTCGGCCAGCGGCATGCCGAACAATTCTTCGGCCAGGTGGTTGGCATCGATCAGCAGACGGTTGTCGATATCGAACAGCAGCACGGCGTCGGGCGAGCCGGCCAGGATGGAATGGTAATTGACTTCCAGTGTTTGCGGATGCAGGGGCCGCAGTGGCGCGGCAGGGGTGGCGGCGGGGCGGGCAGCGGGCGTTACCGCCTTGTGCAGCGCCAGTTCCATGAGGATTTTTTCCGCCACGTCGCGCGCATTGAAGGGCATCTTGATGTAGTCGCTGGCGCCGGCGCCCACGCTACGGCCCTGTTCCTCGGCGCTGGGGCTGGCTGACATCAGCAGCAGCGGCACGCCATGGCTTCCTCCCGCATTGCGCAGCCGCATGCAGGTGGCGCCGATATTCGTGCCTGCCAGGGCCGCGTCGAGCAGGATCAGGTCTGTGCCGCCGGCCGCCAGTTCCACGCCTTCGTCGATATCGCCCGCCAGTCCCGTCCCCAGGTTATGCCGATCCAGTACATACAGCAGTTCGCGCACATCGTTAGGTGAATTGCTCACCAGTAGCACTTTGGCCCGGTCGGCGATGGTAGAAATCAACTGATTCATGGTGTCGCGTCCTTACGCGTTTTGTGAGGCTAGTATTACATCAAGGCAAGTAGGAGTAAACGATAATTCTTGGTGACCAAAAGCAATGCGTTTGCGTGCTGTTTTACGCTGCGGTTTGCGTAGTCCGTGGCGCCAGTTCGGCGCGCGCCAGTTCGATGCGCGGGTAATTATCCTCGATCCAGTCGACCAGCACGGCCAGGCGTTCGGCCGCTTCGCGTCCCAGCGGCGTGAGGCTGTATTCCACCTTGGGTGGTATCACCAGGTACGCCTGGCGCAGGACGAAACCGTCGCCCGCCAGCGCCTCCAGGGTTTGTGCCAGCATTTTTTCGCTGACCCCGCCTACTTCGCGGCGCAGTTCACTGAAGCGCCGTGTGCCGCTCAGCAGTAGTACCAGCACCAGCACGGCCCAGCGGCTGGTCAGGTGGCTGAGCACGGCGCGTGACGGACAGGCGGCCGCCAGCAGGTGCGCTCCCTGGTTTTGCCGGGCGAGGGCGGTGCGCAGGCTGGCGCCGGGAGTGTCTGTGGACATGATAGTTGGCCTTCAATTTGAGTGTTGATTCATACTTACCAAAAGGTGCGTACTTACAATAAGTAAGTAATAGTCCTATTATAGGGTTTTACCCACCACCCTCCAAGGAAAAATCATGATCGTCATCACCGGCGCCACAGGTAATCTGGGCCAGCACGTCATCGCCAGCCTGCTCGAATCCGTCCCCGCAGCCACCATCATCGCTGCCGTGCGCAATCCGGCCAAGGCGGCCAAGCTGGCCGCACTGGGCGTGCAAGTGCGCCAGGCCGACTACAACGATGGCGCCAGCCTCGACGTGGCCTTCAAGGGGGCAACAAAGATTTTGCTGATTTCGTCGAGCGAAGTGGGCCAGCGCGCGCAGCAGCACCAGAACGTCATCGATGCGGCCAGGCGCGCTGGCGTGGCCCTGCTGGCCTACACCAGTGTCTTGCGCGCCGACACGTCGCCGCTGGGCCTGGCCGCCGAACATGTCATCACGGAAGCGGCTATTCGCGCCTCCGGCCTGCCATACGCCTTCCTGCGCAACGGCTGGTATCTGGAAAACCATACGGAACACCTGGCGCCCGTGCTCGAGCATGGCATGGTGCTGGGCGCGGCGCAAAACGGCCGTTTCTCGTCCGCCGCGCGACTTGACTACGCAGCCGCCGCCGCCGCCGTGCTGACGTCGGCCCAGCCGCACGCCGTGTATGAACTGGCTGGCGACCAGGGCTTTACCCTGGCCGAGTACGCGGCCGAAGTGGCGCGCCAGTCGGGCGAGGCGATTGTGTACCAAGACTTGCCGCAGGCGGACTTCAAGGCGGCGCTGGTGAGCGTGGGTGTGCCGGAAGGCTTTGCCGACTTGTTGGCCGATTCCGATGCGGGCGCGGCCAAGGGTGGCCTGGAAGACAAGGGCAAGCAATTGAGCGCGCTGATTGGCCGTCCGACGACGAGCCTGTTTGACGCCGTCAAGGCGGCGCTGGCCAAATAAGAGGAGGGGGCCGCGGGTCGGGAAGACTACGCGGCATTCTGGAATGAAAAAAGCCGCAAACTCGTGAAAGTTTGCGGCTTTTTTGCGAATTAGGTAATGGTGCCCACGAAGGGACTCGAACCCCTACACCCGAAGGCACATGGACCTGAACCATGCGCGTCTACCAATTCCGCCACGTGGGCACTGATACTGCTTGCTGCTGATACTGCTATCTCACTACTTTACTGCGGACTACAACGAAAACGACTCGTTGCTGGTGGTGCCCACGAAGGGACTCGAACCCCTACACCCGAAGGCACATGGACCTGAACCATGCGCGTCTACCAATTCCGCCACGTGGGCATTGTGCTGCTTGTTACTACTGGCTACTACTTTACTGCGGATCACAACAATCAACAACTTGTTGCTGGTGGTGCCCACGAAGGGACTCGAACCCCTACACCCGAAGGCACATGGACCTGAACCATGCGCGTCTACCAATTCCGCCACGTGGGCATTGTTACTGCTTGCTGCTTGTCGCTGCGTGTTCTGCAGCGAGGACAAAATCATAAGGGCTGGCGGGCATTCGGTCAATCAACATTTTGCACTTTTCTTCAAGAAACATGTTTTTTCGCCAGAAAAGGGCTTTTCCCTATGAAAAAAGCCCAAATCTGCCTCTTTTTTCAGCGACTTCCCGCCTGTTTCTGTCCTTGGGTGTGCCGCGCTGCCAGGCCGCCGCAGTGCGGCCGGCTGGCGGGGGAGGGTTTTCGTCCCGGAAATGAAAAAAGCCGCAAACTTGTGAAAGTTTGCGGCTTTTTTGCGAATTAGGTAATGGTGCCCACGAAGGGACTCGAACCCCTACACCCGAAGGCACATGGACCTGAACCATGCGCGTCTACCAATTCCGCCACGTGGGCACTGATGCTGCTGTGACTTACTACTTTTTACTGCTCGAGTACTTGTTGTAAAATAACTTTACAGCAATTCTGCTATTATAGCGACTTGAAGAGTTTTGCGCCAGATGAGCTTTCGCTCCATACTGCACATCAACCCTGTACCGCTTTCCTGCAACTGCATTCCCGTGAAGGTTTGTTGCTGCAAGAGACCAAGATTATAGAGCAATATTTGCCGAAGTCAAATGCATTGCGCAGCTTTTCTCCTTTTTTTCATCGGCGGGGCACTTGTTCGGTTTCCGCTACGCTGTCCGTTAGGCAAACCAAGGCGTCCTCCGGTACACTACCGGACATCACCGTGTCAATATTGACGGTGATGTCATCGGTCTTTGTCTTCCGTTTGATCACTGTCAA
This sequence comes from Janthinobacterium darwini, assembly GCF_051380905.1. Lineage (NCBI taxonomy): Bacteria > Pseudomonadati > Pseudomonadota > Betaproteobacteria > Burkholderiales > Oxalobacteraceae > Janthinobacterium > Janthinobacterium darwini. Next base: position 2,861,252 of record NZ_JBNYXX010000001.1, on the reverse strand, counting down.
TAACAACTATAGAAATACTTTTGAGCCAAAATACCCACACCATCCCCAGCCGGGAGGACATTCTCGGCATATTCCGCAGCGTCAACGCGCCTCTCGACCCGCAGTCTCTCGGGAAATCGCTGCAAGTGCATGCCGATTCCATGGATGTCCTGGTCCGTCGCCTGAAGGCGATGGAGCGCGACGGCCAGCTCAAGTCTGATGCCAGCGGTGTTTTCAGCCTGGCCGACCAGAGCGCGCTTGTCGCCGGTCGCGTCACCAGCCACCGCGATGGCTTCGGTTTCGTCATCCCCGACGACGCCAGCGCCGACCTGTTCCTGCCTGAGAAAGAAATGCAGAAAGTACTGCATGGCGACAAGGTCATGGCCCGCATCGTCGGCACGGACCGCCGCGGCCGCCCTGAAGGCACGATCGTCGAAGTCACCTACCGCGCCAATACCCACGTCATCGGCCGCCTGATCCAGGAAAACGGCAACTGGGTGGTGGCGCCGGAAGACCAGCGCATAGGCCAGGACATCCTGGTCACCGGTTCGGTGGGCAAGGCGAAAGCCGGCCAGATCGTCAGCGTCGAGCTGACCGAGCAACCGATGCGCTTCAAGCAGCCGGTCGGCAAGATCGTCGAAGTGCTCGGTGCGCTCGATGATCCTGGCATGGAAATTGAAATTGCCGTACGTAAATTCAACGTGCCGCACATCTTTTCCGCTGCCGCCCTGAAACAGGCGGAAAAACTGCCGTTCGACGTGCGCGACGCCGACTTGAAAGACCGTGTCGACCTGCGCGACGTGCCATTGGTGACTATCGATGGCGAAGATGCGCGCGATTTCGACGATGCCGTATATTGCGAGCCCGTCAAGATTGGCCGCACCAACTGCTTCCGCCTGATCGTGGCGATTGCCGACGTCAGCCATTACGTGAAGCCGAACGACGCGCTCGATATCGATGCGCTCGAACGCAGCACATCCGTATACTTCCCGCGCCGCGTGATCCCGATGCTGCCGGAAAAACTGTCGAATGGCCTGTGTTCGCTGAACCCGGCCGTCGATCGTCTGACCCTCGTCTGCGACGCCGTCGTCAGCGACAAGGGCGAACTCAAGGCCTACCAGTTCTACCCGGCCGTGATCCATTCGGCCGCGCGCCTCACGTATGACGAAGTCGCTGCCGTGCTGGGCAACACCAAGGGACCTGAAGCGGCACGCCGCGCGGACATCCTGCCGCACCTGCAAAACCTGGAAGCCGTCTACCGCGCCTTGCTGAAAGCGCGCACGGAGCGGGGTGCCATCGATTTCGAGACGACGGAAACGTATATCGTCTGCAATAGCGCGGGCAAGATCGAAAAGATCATCCCCCGCACGCGTAACGAAGCGCACAAGATCATCGAAGAGTGCATGCTGGCGGCCAACGTCTGCGCGGCCGATTTGTTGCTGCGCAACAAGCATCCAGGCACCTACCGCATCCACGCCAGCCCGACCAAGGAAAAGCTCACGCAAGTGCGCACCTTCCTCAAGCAAGTCGGCCTGAACCTGACGGGCGGCGACACGCCATCGGCATCGGATTACCAGACTCTGATGCAGCAGATCAAGGCGCGTCCCGACGCGGCCCTGCTGCAAACGATGCTGCTGCGCTCGATGCAGCAAGCTGTCTACAGCCCGGACAATATCGGCCACTTCGGCCTGGCTTACGAGGCGTATGCCCACTTCACCAGCCCGATCCGCCGCTATCCCGACCTGCTGACGCACCGCGCCATCAAGGCCATTTTGCAAGGCAAGAAATACGAGCCTAAGCTGTCCGAAAAGACCGTGCTGAACACCAACGTGTCGAACGCCACGCGCAAGCAGCAGGCGAAGGACAAGGCCGACGGCAAGCCGAAGAAGACGGACCTGACGATCTGGGATGCGCTGGGCGTGCATTGCTCGGCCAACGAGCGCCGCGCCGACGAAGCGTCGCGCGACGTGGAAGCCTGGCTGAAGTGCTACTTCATGCAAGACAAACTGGGCGAGGAATTCACCGGCACCATTACGGGCGTGACCACGTTCGGCGTGTTCGTGCAGCTCGACACCCTGTTTGTCGAAGGCCTGGTGCACGTCACCGAGCTGGGTACCGACTATTTCCAGTACGACGATGCGCGTCATGAATTGCGCGGCGAACGCACGGGCAAGCGCTACCAGCTGACGGACCGCCTGACGGTGCAAGTGGCAAGAGTCGACCTGGAAACACGCAAGATCGACCTGCGCCTGGTGACCGACGCGGAACTGGCGGGCGAAGAAGCGCCGGCCAAGCCCAATGGCGGCGGCAAGCGCAAGGGCGAGAAGAAATCCATGGTCAAGCCTGGTCCAGCGACCGAGCAGCGCCACGAAATCAAGACCAGCGCCAAGGCCGGCAATGGTTCCGGTGGCCGTTCCAATGGCGCCCAGGCGCAAGCCAAGCCTGCAGCCAAGGCAGCCCTGAAGGAAGCCCCTAAGGCGGCAGCCCCCAAGGCCGCCGCGCCCAAGCGCAGCAAGAAAGCTGCCGCGGCACCAGCTGCGGCGGCACCACGTGCAGCAAAAACTGTATCAAAAACAAGCAAAAGCAAGCGATAAAAGAAGCGATAACACATGAAGAATAAAATGATTTTCGGCTTCCACGCCGTCACCTCGCGCCTGCGTCACGAAGCGTCGTCCGTGGAAGAAATTTTCGTCGATGCCAGCCGCGTTGACGGCCGCATGAAGGACATGATCGCCGCCGCCAAGGCTGCCAACGTGCGCGTCATGCCCGTCGACTCGTCGCGTCTGGACAAGATCGTCGGCACGCGCCGCCACCAGGGCGTGATCGCCTTCGCGTCGCAGCTGTCGCTGGCGCGCAATCTCGATGAGCTGCTGGACGCCATCGACGGCCCGCCGCTGCTGCTGATTCTCGACGGCATCACCGACCCGCACAACCTGGGCGCCTGTCTGCGTGTGGCCGACGGCGTCGGCGCACATGCCGTGATCGTGCCGAAGGACCGCGCCGTGGGCTTGAACGCCACCGCCGCCAAGGTCGCCAGCGGCGCCGCCGAAACCGTGCCGTACATTACCGTGACGAATCTGGCGCGCACCATGCGTGAACTGAAAGAGCGCGGCATCTGGCTGATCGGTACTTCGGATGACGGCGAAAAAGGCTTGTACGAAGCCGATTTCACGGGCCCGACGGCCCTCGTCATGGGTTCCGAAGGCGAAGGCATGCGCCGTTTGACGCGCGACACCTGCGACATCCTTGTCAGCATCCCGATGTTCGGCTCCGTCGAGAGTCTGAACGTGTCAGTCGCTTCCGGCGTGTGTCTGTACGAAGCCCGCCGCCAGCGGATTGCTTTAGAAGTATAAGTTAGCGTCATTTGGGGTCAGACCCGTCGGGTCTGACCCCAGCTTGCCGTTGAGGAGCCTCTCAACGCCAGCCCCTCCAGCATTCCCCCGCCGAATACGCTACCATTTGCGTCTTGTCTCTTACCTATTCAGAAATCCGCCTTATGTTCCACCACCTGCGCGAAGATATCAACAGCATCATTGAACGTGACCCCGCCGCCCGCAATGGCTGGGAGGTGCTGACCTGTTATCCTGGCTTGCACGCCATCGTCATGCATGGCTGGGCGCACTGGTGCTGGATGCGGCACATGAAGTGGGTGGGGCGCTTCATTTCGTATATCGCCCGCATCATCACGGGCATTGAAATCCATCCGGGCGCGGTCATCGGCAGGCGCGTCTTCATCGATCACGGCTTCGGCGTGGTGATCGGCGAGACGGCCATCGTCGGCGACGACTGCACCATCTACCAGGGCGTGACCCTGGGCGGCACCTCGCTGCACAGCGGCGCCAAGCGCCATCCGACCCTGGAGCGGGGTGTCATTGTCGGCGCCGGCGCCCAGGTGCTGGGCAGTTTTACGGTGGGCGAGTACGCCAAGGTGGGCTCGAACGCCGTGCTGTTGAAGCCCGTGCCGTCCGGCGCCACGGCTGTCGGCAACCCGGCGCACATCGTGCAGAAGGATGTCAGCGCCTTGCGCGAGGGCAGTACGGCGCATTTGTTTGCCGCGTATGGCGTGACGCCCAACGGCGACGATCCGCTGTCGAAAGCCCTGCAGGGACTGATCACGCATGCGGTGGCACAGGAAGAGCGCATCGAAACCATCCTCGCCACCCTGAAGGCGGCGGGTATATGCTGCCAGGCCGTGCCCGAGTGTGATAAATTTGATTCCGAGCAAATGAACAAGCTGGTCGATTAAGGATACAGGCATGACTACAGACGTAAACGCAGCAGAAATGAACACCGACAATCCGAATTTGCTCGACCCCTTCGAGATCCGCGTGCTGGCCGTGCTGGCCGAAAAGGAAGCGCTGACGCCGGACAGCTATCCGCTGTCGCTCAACGCGCTGACGAACGGCTGCAACCAATTGTCCAGCCGCGACCCCGTCATGGCCCTGTCCGAGGAAACCGTCTACGACGTGCTGCAGCGCCTGATGCAGCGCAAATTCGTCAACGGTATCACGCAGGCCGGCGCGCGCGTTGCCAAGTACGAGCACCGCATGCGTATCAAGTGGTCGCTGGAACAGGACAAACTGGCCATCCTGACGATATTGATGCTGCGCGGCCTGCAGACGGCTGGCGAGATCCGCAGCCGCAGTGGCCGCGTGCATGAATTCAAGTCGGTGGCGGAAGTGGAGTCCGGCCTGCAATTCCTGATCGACAAATACCCGCCGCTGGTGGCCAAGCTGGCCGTCGCTCCCGGCGCCAAGGAGCCGCGCTACGGCCACTTGCTGGGCGGCGAAGAAGCACTGGCGCAGATCGAGACGGCGGCCGGTTTTGCCGGCGCCGTCAGCGCGCCGCAGCAGGGCAGCCGTGTCGCCCAGCTGGAACAGGAAGTGCTGCAATTGCGCAGCGACTTCGATGGCCTGGCGGCGCAGTTCGAGGCATTCCGCAAGCAGTTCGAATAACGTCACTGCACGCATGACTTTTTCCTTCCTGTGCCGCTCCTGCGGCGAGACCCATACGGGCATGCCCAGTTTCGGCGCCGATGCGCCGTGGCTGTATGAGCAGATGGCACCCGCCGAGCGCGAAGCGCGCTGCCAGCTCGACAGCGACGCCTGCATCGTCGATGAAGCGCACTGCTTCGTGCGCGCCACCATCGACATCCCCGTGCATGGCTCGGATGAGCCGTTCAGCTGGGGCGTGTGGGTGTCGCTGAGCGGCGAGAGCTTCGACGCCTGGGACGCCTGCTTCCACGATGCTAAACGGGCGCATATCGGTCCCTTCTTCGGCTGGCTCAGCACGCAGCTGCCCTGGTATCCGGCTACCATGAACTTGAAAACCCGCGTGCACCTGCGCGACGATGGCCTGCGTCCATTCCTCGAGCTGGAACCGACGCAGCACCCGCTGGCGGTGGAACAGCGCGACGGCATCACGGCCGAGCGCGTGGCCGAGCTGTATGCGCTGCTGGTGCATGGCGCGTGACAGGCCCGGCTTCTTAGCCGCTCCCTGTCAGTTCGGCCCCGTTTCCGGTATCATTCGGCATGAATAATATTTCCTTCCAACCGTTTGTTATTGGTGTCGCTGGCGGAAGCGGCAGTGGCAAGTCCACCGTATCCCAGCAAGTGCTGGCGTCGTTTGGTGCCGACATGGTCTCCGTCGTGATACAGGACGATTACTACTGCGACCAGACGCACCTGTCCCCTGAAGTCCGCCGCCAGCAGAATTACGACCATCCGCAGGCGTTCGAATGGCCATTGCTGGTCCAGCACATCCAGGCATTGCGCAACGGCAAAGCCATCGAGATGCCGGAGTACGACTTCACGCTGCACAATCGCTCCAGCAGGACCATTCTGGTCAAGCCGGCCCCGGTGATCGTGATCGAGGGCCTGTTTGCCTTGTATGACGCGGACTTGCGCGACATGATGTCGCTGAAGATCTTTGTCGACACCGCCTCCGACGTGCGCTTCATTCGCCGCATGCAAAGGGATATTACTGAACGCGGGCGCTCGGTGGAGAGCGTCATCGAGCAGTATCTGGAAACCGTACGCCCGATGCACAAGCAATTCATCGAGCCCACCAAGCGCAATGCCGATGTCATTTTGCCGCATGGTGCCAATGGCCCCGCGGTCGACATGATTACCGCCAAGGTGGCCAGCGTCATTGGTCAATTGAAACCGGCCAGTTGAAGCGGGCCACTTGAAGTAGCCGATCGCGCTTTACATCACCGCTCCCCCATCGATTCCGAAAACGTCTTGGTGATCGGTTTCGTCAGATAGCGCAAGACAGTTTTGCGTCCCGTATTGATTTCCACGGTAGCCGTCATGCCCGGCTGGATCAGGATCGGCTCGCCATTCTTGCCCATCAGCTTGCGCCCGCTGGTCTTGATCTGCACGCGGTAGTAGGGCTGTTCGTTGCCCTTGTTGTCCTCGCTCAAGGTATCGGCGCTGATGTAGCTGACGGTGCCGCGCAGGCGACCGTAGATGCCGTAGTCGTAGGCGTCGAGCTTGACGGCCGTGGGCAGGCCGGGCTTGATGAAGGCGATGTCGGCCGGTTTTACTTTTGCCTCGATGATCAGGTCGTCGTCTGTGGGCACGATCTGGAGGATTTCCTCGCCCGGCTTGGCCACGCCGCCCAGGGTGGTGAGCCGCACATTGCGCACGATGCCGTCGGTGGGCGCGTAAATGTCCGTCGAGCCCAGCTGCTCCTTGCGCTGCGTCACCGTCTGCAGCACGCCGGCCAGGTCTTCCTGGGCTTTCACCAGGTCCGTCTGGCTGTCCTGCAGGTATTTGTTGCGCCGGTTGGTGATCTGCGCCTGGATGTCGACCACCTGCCGCCGCAGTTTCAGTACTTCGGCGCGGCTGACGTCCCCCGTTTCCAGCAGCGGCAGATTCATTTCCAGCTCCTCCCTGATCAGCTTCATGGCGCTGTCCAGCGCGCCCACTTCGGCCTGCACGGCGCCCTGGCGCTTGCTGAACAGGGCCAACTGGTTGGTGCGGAAATCGGGATAAGCCTGCAGTTCTGGCGGGAACCTGGGCGCGCCGCCAAACACTTCCGCCTGCAGGCGCGCCACGGTCGCCTTCAGTCCTGCCGCCTTGGCCGTGCTTTCCAGGTAGCTCGTCTCGGCCCGCGTGCGGTCGAAGCGCGCCAGTAGTTCTCCCTTTTTCACCACGCTGCCTTCATGCACGCGCAGTTCTGCCAGCACCCCGCCATCGGCCACCTGGATGATCTGGTTGCGCGAACTGGCGATCACCTGGCCGTTGGCGCGCGTGACCTGGTCCAGCTCCGCCCACGAAGCCCAGGCGATGACACAAGCCAGCGCCGCCGTGCAGCTCCAGATCAGCACCCGGCCCCGTTTGGCTTCTTCCCGCGTTTCCACTTTGGCGAGTTTCATGCCACGGCCCCTTGCGTCATTGGCGCAGTGGCGGCTACCGGCGTGGGCACCGCCTGCGGCTTGCCCGACAGCTTGGCCAGCACGGCATCGCGCGGCCCGTCGAGCAGCACTCGGCCCGCCTGCAGCACCACCAGGCGGTCGAGCAGGGGCAAGAGGGCGTTCTTGTGCGTGGTGGCGACCATGGTCACGCCTTCGGCTGCCAGTTCACCGAGCAGCCCGACGATGCGCGATTCCGTCTTCGCATCCATGGCGCCAGTGGGTTCGTCGAGCAGCCAGATGCGCGGCTTGGCCAGCAGCAGGCGCGTGACGGCGATCAGCTGGCGCTGGCCGCCCGAGACGCCCCGTCCGCCTTCGGTAATGGCCAGTGCCAGTCCCCGCGGCTGGCCCAGTATCAGTTCGATCAGGCCCGTGCGTTTTGCCGCAGCCAGGATCGCTTCTTCGCCCGGGTCGGCCAGTCCCAGCAGCAGGTTGTCGCGCAGGCTGCCGCTGAACAGCCGCGTTTCCTGCGGCAGGTAGCCGATCATTTCGCGCACCACGGCCGGCGCCAGCAGGGCCATGTCGACGTCGCCCAGGTAGGCTTTACCTTCGGCCGGCTGGTACAGGCCCGAGGCCAGTTTCAGCAGGGTGCTCTTGCCCGAGCCGATGGCGCCCACCAGGCCGACGCGCTCGCCGGGGCGGATAGCCAGGCTTTCCACTTCCAGCGCCACCTTTTGCGCGCCGCCATACGTAAAGCGGATGCGTTCGAAGCGCAAGCCCGTATCGAGGCTGCGCGGCGTCAGCGCGAATTGCGCATTGTCGGCCTCGTTGGGCAGGCTGATGACCTGTTCCAGGCCGTCGATCGAGGCGCGCGCATGCGCCCACTGCACCATCACGGCTGGCAGTTGCACGATGGGCATCAGGGCGCGGTTGCTGATGATGGTGCAGGCCATCAGCGCGCCCATGGTCATCTGGTTTTCCGCCACGAACCACGCGCCCATGGAGATCAGCGCCACGTTGGTCAGTTGCTGGAAGGCGGCCGTGATGTTTTGCGACAGGGCCGCATAGTCGCGGATATTCTGCTCCGCGTGGCTGGTCTCGGCCACCAGTTCGGCCCAGCGCGCCTGCATCATCCATTCGGCGCTGCTGCCCTTGAGCGTTTCCACGCCATCGACGGCTTCCACCAGCAAGCCCGCCTTGCGGTTGCTGGCATTGAGGTTCTTGCGCGTGTGGGCCTGGATGGCGCGCTGGAACATCAGTCCGCACACGAGGGCCAGCGGCAGGGCCACCAGCGGCACCACCACCAGCGAGCCGCCGATGATGGTGATCATGGCCAGGAAAATCAGCGCGAAGGGCACGTCCGTCAGCACGAACAGGGACGTCGAGGTGAGCACGCCGCGCACCATCTCGAAGCCTTTCACTTGCGCCGCCAGGGTGCCGACGGAAGCGGGACGCGCCTCCATGCGGATGCCCAGCATGCGCTGGAAAAACCACTCGGACAGTTCATGGTCGACATCGTTGCACGAATGGTCGACGATGCGGCTGCGCACCTGCTTGAGGATGAATTCCAGGCCGATCGACAGGGCTACGCCCACCACCAGCACCCACAGGGTGCTGAAGCTCTGGTTCGGGATGACGCGGTCGTACACCTGCATGGAGAACAGCGAGGTGGCCATGGTCAGCAGGGTCACCAGCGCCGTGGCCAGCACGGCGTCGACAAATACGCTCTTTTTCAGCCACAGGGCATTGCGCACCAGGCCGAGTGCACCGGGGCGGGCACCGTTTTTCTCGCTGCGGCGGGGCAGGCCCACGCAGGCCAGGCCGGCCAGCGAGGCCAATTGCAAGGCGCGGCCATCGACGCCTTCGCCGCGCCAGGCGCCGTCGGCACCGCGCGACTGCAGCAAGCCCCAGCCCGTGCTGGCACTGTAGACGGCGAATGGCAGCTCGCCCGGCGTCGGTTCGTGCAGCAGGCGCGCCGCGCCTTCCAGCCCCCCCGCCTGCCACGCGGTGGTGAGCACTACGCCAGGGGCGCCATTGCCATCGATGTCATCGAGCTGGCGCTGCAGGTCGGCCAGGCGGGCGGCAGGCAGGTGCTGGCCCGTCAGGCGCGCGGCGCGTTCGATGAGTGTCAGCAAGCCATGTTTGATGGAGGTATCCACGCTGTCTCCTGTTGGCATCATGTCGGTGTCAATTCGGTGTCAATTCGGGCGTGCCAGGCCTGCCGGCGCCGTGCGCCCGGCCAGCGTGCCCGTTTGCGCGGCCAGGCGCAGGCTGGCGGCAATCGCCTGCGCGCGCGTGTCTTCCAGTGAAAACTGCGCCTGGGTCGCTTCGCGCACTGCGTTGAGCACATCGTTCCAGGTCTTGCGCCCGATCACGTACTGGCGCGCATACGATTCGAACACCTGCGTCGATGTGGTGCTGGCCTCGCCCGCATTGCCCAGGCGCTGGCGGCTGGCCTCGGCCTCGTTCCAGTCCAGCGTAAAACGCTCGCGCACGTCGCGTTCGGCCGCATCGTGCGCGGCGCGCGCGCCTTCGCGTTTGGCGACGGCTGCGTCCACGCCAGCCTTGGCCGACAGGCCGGCGCCCGGCTGCGCCTGCAGCACCAGCATGGCGCGCGTACGATTGTCGGCATTGATGCCGCCCGTGGGCTTTTCCATGCGCAGCACGACTTTCGGCATGTAGGCCGAGCGCTGCAGGGTGATGTCGGAATCGGCTGCCTGCGCCTCGAAATCGAGGCGTTGCAGGGTAGGGGAGTAGGCTATGGCCTGGCGCATGACCCGTTCCAGGCTGGCGTCGGGCCGCGGTTCGCCCACGCCGATGCCGGTGCTGCTGACGAGGCGCACGGGCTTGCCGGCCAGTTGCGACAGCTGCGCCAGGGCGTTTTCCAGCGCCTGGCGTGCATTCGACACGTCGTTGGCCGCCTGGTAGCTGCGCGATTCGGCCAGGCGCTGGTCCGTTTGCGAACTGACCGACTGCACCACGCGGCGTTTGATCATGTCCAGCAGGCGCTGGTGCTCCGCCAAGCCCTCTTCGGCCGAGCGTACGCGCGCCGTCTGGCGCAGCGCCTCGGTATAGGCGGCAATCACGCGCAGGGAGAGGGTCAGGCGTTCTTCCTCGATGGCCGCCCCAGCTGCGTCGACCCGGCTGCCGGCGGCATCGATGCCGGCGTCAATGCGGCCACCGCTCCACAGGGGCTGCTCGATGCGTACCACGCCGCCTGTTTCCTGCGAACCGGTGGGCACTTCGGCCGACAGGCTGGGAAAGCGCTGCCATTGCGCGCCATCGAGCTCGGCCCGTGCAGCCGCCTGTGCGGAGCGCTTGCCCTGGACGGCCGGATGGCTTTGCAACGCTTGCTGCAAGATCTGGTCGAAGGTCCAGGCGGTGGCACCCTGGGCGCTGGCGAAAGAGGATACCGATGCCATGGCCACGGCCGCCAGCAAGGCCGCGATGCCTGGCAGTGAGGATATTGCTGGGAAACCGCGTAATCTCATCCCGTATTTTTCCGGCACTAGGCCTGACGCATTTCAAGGTGTGGCGGGAGCGCGCTGTTTTGCGCTCCCGCTGCCGTGCCAGGCGCGACGCCTGGCGTGGGTGCCCTGCCTCAGACGACGAAGTTGGCCGCCGTCAGTTGCGTGATGTTCACCCCGCTCAGCAGTACCAGCGCCGTGTCGATGGCGTTGGCGTTGCTCAGGTCGCTTGAGTGATACACCGTCACGGCGCCGCTGTTTTGCGCATCGGCGATGACGATGTAGCCCTGGCCCGACAAGACGCTGCTGTCGGCCGCGATGGCGCTGGCCGCCGCGCCGATCGACACGGATGTGCCGTCGAAGATGAACAGGTTGTCGTTGCCAAAGTCCGTGCTCAGATTGACGCCCACGGCCACCGCTGCCGTCAGGTCGGCGATGGCCGACATGTCGATCACGTCGCCGCCCGCCGCTGGCAATCCGGTGTGGAAGTCGGCTACCGTCAGCGGGTTGTGCAGGGCATTCTGGCTCAGTACGAACAGCTGGTTGGCGTCCGTCAGGTCGGCCTGCGCCTGGGATGCCGCCGCTGCGGCGGCATCGGCATTCGCCGCTACCGTCAGCGCACTGGCGTCCGTCAGGTTCGCCTGCGCTTGCGCCGATGCGGCGGCGGCCGCCGCCGCATCGGCGGCCAGGTGCAGGGCGTTGGCGTCGGTCTGGGCGGCCGTCTGCGCCGCTGCCAGCGCCGCTGCCGCTGCCGCATCGGCGGCCTGGGTGAGGGCCACGGCATCGGTCTGGTCTGCGATGGCTTGCACGGCGGCGGCGTGGGCCGCGTCCGCATTCGATATAAGCGCCAGGGCGCTGGCGTCGGTTTGCGCGGCGAGTGCGTTTGCCTGCGCCAGGGCGATGTCGGCCGCCTGCGCATCGGCATTGGCCTGGGCCGCCGCCGCGTCGTCCGCCTGCGCTGCGTTGGCATTGGCATGCGCCTGCGCCGCTGCTGCCGCTGCGCTGGCGGCGGCGGCGTCATCGGCTTGGGCTGCTTGCAGGGCCAGCAGGGAAGCGGCTGCCTGCGCCTGCGCCAGCGGTGCGGCCGCATCGGCGGCATGGGCGGCCAGCGCGGCCGCCGCCGCGTTGTTGGCGTTGAGGGTGGCTGCCGCTGCAGCCGTATCGTCCGCCTGAGCCGCCTGCGTGAGTGCCAGCGAGATGGCGGCAGTGGCCGCCGCAGCTGCGGCGGCATCGTCGTCGTTCTGTGCAGCGGTGGCCGCTGCCAGGGCGCTGGCAGCCGTTGCCGCCGTGCTGACGGCCAGGGCGTCGGCGGCGATGGCGGCCGTGTGCGCGGCGGTGGCGGAGGCGGCATTGGCCGCTGCCTGGTTGGCGGCCGTGTCGTCGGCCTGCGCCGCCTGGGCGGCCAGCAGTGACGCTGCCGCTGCGGCGGCGCTGGCTGTGGCGGCGGCATCGGCGGCTGCCGCTGCCGTGGCAGCCGTTTGCGCCAGCGCTGCGGTGGCGGCCGCATCCGCTGCGGCCTGGTCGTCGGCGACGGCGGCGTCGTGCGCAGCCTGAGCGTTGGCGGCGTTGGCCGCTGCCAGCGCGGCTGCCGCGTCATCGGCCTGCGCCGCTTGCGTGGCTGCCAGGGTAATTGCTGCCGCGACGGCCGCTGCCGCTGCCGCTGCATCGGCGTCATGCGCGTTTTGCGCCGCCAGTTGGGCGGCGGCTGCCGCAGCGGCGGTGGCGGCGACGTTGGCGTCGGCTGCCAGGGCTGCGTCCAGCGCCAGTTGCGCATTTGCCGCAGCCGTGGCGGCCGCGGCCGCCGTGGCATCGTCTGCCTGGGCATTGAGCGTGGCGGCCAGCGAAGTTGCCGCTTGCGCCGCTGCCGCTGCCGCTGCTGCATCGGCATTTTGCGCCGCGACCGCCGCAGTATGTGCTGCGATCGCGTTCGCGGCAGCGGTGGCCGCCGCCGCATCGTCTGCCTGGGCTGCAGCCAGCGCCGCATGGGCGGCCGCCGCATTGGCATTGGCCTGGGCAGCGTCATCGGCCGATCCCTGGGCGGCGAGGAGGAGATTCAGTTTCAGCGTTTTGTCATTGTCGGCATCCGTGGCGTTGGTATCGGCCGTCACGGCGGCGTTCAGGTTGGCGATGGCCGCGTTCAGCGCGGCATGGGCATTGAGGGCAGCCGTGTCGGCCAGTTGTGCCGCCAGCGTCGCGGCCGCCGAGAGCGCGGCCGTGTGCGCGGCATTGGCGGCGGCATCGTCGGCGGCCAGCGCCGCGCTGGCTGCTGCCAGTGCATTGTTGGCTGCCGTCGCGAGCGCGGCCAGCCCTGCATCGGCCGCCAGCGCGGCATCGGCAAGGACTTGTGCGGCGGCTGCAGCGGCCGCCGTGCTGGCCGCCGTGGCGTCGGCACCCAGGGCGGCATTGGTGGCGGCGAGCGAGGCGCTGGCAGTCAAGATTGCCGCATTGAGTGTTGCCGTGGCGGCATTCAGGGCCGCTTGTGCGTTGCTGGCCGCCGTGCTGGCTGCCGCGGCAGCGCTGTCGTCGGCCAGGGCCTGGTTCAGCGCCGCCAGCGCGCTCGCCGCCGCTGCCGCGGTCGTGCCGACGGCGAGATCGGCGGCCTGGGCGGCCTGGGTGGCTGCCAGCGAGATGGATGCCGTCAGGGCGGCGGCGGCAGCGGCGATATCATCCGCTTGCGCGTGCTGCGTGGCGGCGGCCGAAATGGCGGCCACGGCGGCGGCTGCCGCGGCGGCGGTGTCGGCGGCGGTAGCGGCGACGGCGGCCGCCGTTGCATTGGTGGAGTTCAGTACAGCCGCAGCGGCCGCCGCATCGTCGGCCAGGGCCGCATTCAGGGAGGTTAGCGCGTTGGCGGCGATGGTGGCGGCGCTGGCGGCGGCACTGTCGGCCAGTTGCGCCGCTTGAGCGGCCGCGTGCGAGACGTTGGCGACGGTGGCGGCCGTCGCAGCCGCCAGATCGTCGGCGACGGCGGCGGCAGTGGCTGCGCTCGCCGTCACGGCGGCGGCGGCCGTGGCGGCCGCATTCGCGTCCGCCTGCAAGGCCGCATTCAGGGCTGCCAGGGCATTGGCCGCCGTCGCTGCCGTCGCGGCGGCGGCTGTATCGGCTGCCTGCGCCGCCTGGGCCGCTGCCAGCGAGGTGGCAGCCACGCCAGCGGCAGTTGCCGCGAGCGTGTCGTCCAGCTGCGCCGCCGTGGCTGCTGCCTGGGACGTAAGGGCCAGGGTGGCGGCGGCGGTGGCGGCATTGTCGGCCGCGAGCGCATTGTTCAGGGCGGTCAGGGATGCAGCAGCCGTGGCGGCTGTCGAGGCGGCCGCCGCGTCGTCCGCTTGCGCCGCCAGGGCAGCGGTGTTCGACAAGCCGGCCGTGGTGGCGGCGACGGTAGCCGCCAGCGCCGCCACCAAGTCGAGCGGATGGGCCGTGGAATAGGCAGCCAGGGCGGCCGCATTGGCGGCGTCGTTGTTGGCGATGGTGGTCAGGGCGGCGGCATCCGTCAAGGCGGCCTTGGTGGCTGCCACGGTGGCGGCCGTGACGTCGAGCGTGTGGGCGGTGCCCAGCAGGACGGCATCGGTGAGGCCTGCAACGGTGGCCGCCGCCGTGGCGGCGGTGGCATTCGCGGTCGCTGCCAGGCCCAGGGCGACGGCGTCCGTCAGGTTGGCCGTCGTCTGTGCGGCGGTGGCGGCAGCTGCATCGACGGTGGCCGTCAAGCCCAGGGCCACGGCGTCCGTCAGGGCGGCCGTGGCGGCGGCTGTGTTGGCGGCGGCCGTGGCGGCTGTCGAGACGGTGCCCAGGGCCACGGCATCCGTCAGGTTGGCGACGGCGGCAGCGGTGCTGGCGGCCGTGTTGGCCGCCGTCGACACGAGGCCCAGTGCCACGGCGTCGGTCAGGTTGGCCGTCGTTTGCAGGGCGGCAGCGGCTGTCGCGTCGGCCGTGGCAACCAGGCCCAATGCCGTCGCGTCTGTCAGCGCTGCCGTGGCGGCGGCCGTATTGGCAGCGGTGTTTGCGGCTGCCGAGAGCGTGCCCAGGGCCACCGCATCGGTCAGGTTGGCAACGTTCGTCGCTGTATTGGCGGCGGTGGCAGCGGCCGTGGCGAGCAGGCCCAGGGCGGCGGCATCCGTCAGGTTGGCCGTTGCCTGCAATACGTTTGCGTCGGTCGCGTCGGCCGTGGAAATGAGTCCCAGCGCTGTGGCATCCGTCAACGCCGCCAGGTTGGCGGCGGAGGTCGCGACCAGCGCATCGGCATTCGAGATGAGGCTCAGCGCGATGGCGTCGGTCTGGCCAGCGTTCGTGACGGCCGCAGCCGCAGCCGCGTCGGCGGCCGACGACACCAGGCCCAGGGCCACGGCATCGGTCTGGTTGGCAACTAATTGTGCCGTCGTCAGCGCGTTTTGCGCCAGCGTATTGGCGGCCGTCAAGCTGGCGACAGCCGTCTGGGCGGCAATTTGAGCGGCGGCGTCGGCAGTGGAGATGATGCCCAGCGCACCGGCATCGGTCAGTGCGGCTGTGGCAGCGGCGGCAGTAGCTGCGGCCTGTGCCGCGGCTGCGGCGCTGACGGCCGAGATGTCGTTGCCGCCCAGCAGGGCGGCCGTTTCCGCCGCCGAGACGGCGGCAGCGGCGGCGGCGGCGAGCGCGACGGCATCAGTCGCACCGGCGATGGTTTGCAGGCCGGCCGCCGTCAATGCATCGGCGGTGGAGATCCCGGCAAGGATGGTGGCATCGAACAGGGCGGCATCGGCATCGGCGCCATCGGCACCGAGCTGCAAGGCATTGACGGTAGCCGTCAGGGCGATGACGCTGGTCTGGCCGGCCGTGACGTTGGCGGCAAGGGCGGCGAGGTTGGCCAGATTGAATGCATTCAGGGCAACATTAACGTCCAGCAGGCTGGCTTGTGTATTGGCGGCAGCCGCATCGGCATCCGCCTGGTCGGCTGCTTGCTGCAGGGCAACGACATCGGTCTGGTCGGCAACTATCTGGGCATTGGCGGCATCGCTGGCGGCGGCTGCGTCGGCAGCGGCCAAGGCGGCCGCATCCGTCTGGTTAGCCGTCGTTTGCGCTGCCAGCGCGGCGGCGGCATCGGCGTCGGAAATCAATTGCAGGGCGGCGGCGTCCGTCAATGCCGCTTGCGCGGCGGCGCTCACGGATGTGCTGGCAGCCGCATCGGCCGTGATTTGCAGGGCGGCAGCGTCGCTCAGGTTGGCGGTGACGACGGCATTCGCCGCCACGGTGGCGGCAAGGGCTGCTGCGGCGTCGAGCGCGGCGGCATCGCTACTGGCGGCCAAGGCGGCGGCTGCCGCAGCAGCAGCGTCGGCATCGGAAATCAGGGCCAGCGCAGCCGCATCGGTCAGGTTGGCCTGTGCCTGTGCCGCATCCGACGCCAGGGTGGCTGCGTCGGCGATCAGGCCCAGGGTGGGCGCGTCCGTCATGTTCGCCTGTGTCTGTGCATTAGCGGCGTTCGTCGCGGCCGCGTCGGCGGCAGCCTGCAGGGCGACGGCGTCGGTGGCGTTGGCGATGGCAGCGTCCTGGGCGGCAACGCCGGCAGCGGCGTCCGCTGCCATGGTCAAGGCGACGGCATCGGTCAGACCCGCTTGCGTACTGGCCGCGGCGGCGGCATTCGCTGCGGCGGTGGCGGCGATGCCCAGTGCCGCGGCGTCGCTGGCATTGGCGGCTGCCGCTGCATTCGCTGCCGCGGTAGCGGCCGCATTCGAGGCGGCGGTCAGGGCGGCGGCATCGGTGGTGGCGGCCACGCTGGCGGCTGCGGCGGCATTGGCGGCATCCGCATCGGAAATGATGGCCAGGGCGGCGGCATCGGTCAGGCCGGCCTGGATGCCGGCCGCGACGGCGGCGTTGGCGGCGGCCGTTGCCGCCAGGTCCAGCGCGGCGGCGTCCGTGGCATTGGCCAGCGCCGTGGCGGCGGCAGCTGCGGCGGCGTCATTGGCTGAGTTGACAGCCAGCGCCGCCGCATCGGTCAGCGCTGCCTGGGTGTCGGCTGCGGTCGCGACCACGTCGGCTGCATCGGCGATGGCTTGCAATGCCGGAGCGTTGGTCTGGTCCGCTTGCGTTTGTGCCGCATCGGCAGCGGCGTGCGCGGCGGCGGCGGCGGCGGCGGCCGTGACGGCAGCCGCATCGTCGTTTTGCGCCGACGTGGTGGCGGCCTGGGAGATGGCGGCGGTAGCGGCAGCCGCAGCGGCCGCGTTGTCGTCATTCGTGGCGGCGGTAGCGGCCGCTTGCGCGCCGGGTACGGCGGCGGCCGTGCTGGCCGCCAGCGTATCGTCGTTGGTGGCGTTATTTGCAGCGAGCAAGGCTGCTGCCGCTGCTGCTGCGGCCTGTGCCGCCAGCTGGTCGGCCAGGAGGGCGGCATTCGCCGCTGCCAGAGAAGCTGCTGCCGTAGCCGCTGCCGCGGCGGCGCTGGCGTCATCGGCCAGGGCATTGGCCGTGGCTGCTGCGGCCGCCGCGGCGGCCAATATTGCCGCGTCGGTGACGATGATGGTGGTGGATTGGTTGCCCGTGCCACCGGTGCCACCGGTGCCGCCCGTACCACCGGTGCCGCCTGTGCCGCCTGTGCCGCCTGTGCCATCGGTACCGCCCGTGCCACCGGTACCGCCCGTACCCTGGCCGCCGGTCGATCCACCCGTCCCCGTGCCGCCCGTGCCAGTACCACCTGTGCCACCTGTGCCACCTGTGCCAGTGCCGCCCGTGCCTGTGCCGCCCGTGCCCGAACCGCCGGCCGCGGCGCCGCCTCCGCCGCCACCGCCTGCCGCAGCGCCAACCAGACCAAGGCCGCCGAGCGCACCCAGCACGCCAAGGCCGCCCAGGCCACCCGCAGCGCCGGCACCTGCTCCGGCACCCGCACCAGCCGAGGCGCCGGCGACATCCACGACACTGCCGCTGGGAATCCCGGCGGCGCCTGCACCCGCGCCCGTGGCGCCTGCAGCGCCACCGTTGTTATCGCTTTGCTGCGTGCCGGGATCGGCGCTGGCGTTACCGGCCTGGCCTGCGGCCGCGCCACCGCTACCTGCAGCCAAGGCGGCTGCAGCCACCGCAGCTGCCGCGCCCAGGGCGCCGGCATTGCCGCTATCGGCGCTTCCCGTGACTTCGACGACATTTTCAGGCGGCATGGTCTGGCTGGCATCGGCTCCTTGTATGAGTTCGTCGTCGTCATACTGCTTGCGGTCGCCGTTTTTCGGATTGGCGGCTTTTTTTGCAGGCGTCGCGATCTTGGTGGCAGCGCCTTCGGCATTGACGGGAGCTGGAGCTGGATTTTGGGTGGTGGCCATTTTAATGTCTCCGGAAGTTGGCATATATTCGTTCAATTTTTTAAAATATTAAAAAATTAATAATGTAATTCGTTTCCTTACTTACTCCGGCATGGCTTGGGCCGTGGTTGAACTTTGGTGTCGCCGTTGTTGATAGTGGCAAGTAAAACATAACTGGAAAAAAATCGCTGGCGCTCTTCAGTAATATGAAAAATGTTATTTTTGCATTTGTTTTTTTGTGGCTACGTTTGCGCGTATTTTTTCGCCTCGAATGGGTCCTTCGGGCGATATCTACTGTCAGGACGCGGTCTTTACATGAAGGTAAGACCTGCTGTCACTCTGAGGATAGTTTCAATTTTGAAACTATAAATTCCATTTTGATCACTCAATATGGCTTTATTCTGCCTAGCTTTGCAGGAGGGAATAGTCACGAATTGTCACGAAATAGGCTGTTCCGGCTGAATCTGCTGCCGTTTTCCAGTATTTCTGCGCCTTTCATCCAAAAAGCCGTCTCGCTATCGAATTGCTAGTTGTGGTTTTTTTGTTTTTTGTTGATGTAATGTGATGGCTAATACGATTCTATATAAATAATTTTTTGCAATTATTATATCTATTTGGTGCTATCGATTGAGTAGCCTTTATTTGATGCGGAGATGGTCTGATAATAACTATCAGGAGAATAGTTATTATTTCAGGTGGCCGAATGGGGCAAAAAATGGAAAACGCCCCGACGGGCGGGGCGTTTTTTGATGAGGCAGGGATCGTGTGCTTGTCAGTCTTCTTCGCGCCAGCGGCGCAACCGGATGGCAGCGTATATCAGCGCCGCGCCTGCCGCTGCGCCCAGCCAGACGGCTGGCATGGCCAGGCTGGACCAGGAATTGCTGAACACATCGATGCGTGTCATGTGCGACCCCCCCTCTGCCAGGGCGTGCATGCGCGGCAGCAGTTCCGGTTCGAACAGATACCAGCTGCCGGGGAGAGTGCCCAGCAGCGCGCGTCCGATGACATTCATCTGTATCCAGTTGACGTCGCTTTCCGTCTGCGTCAGCTTGCCGGCCCAGACCGTCAGGATGAGCAGCAGCAAGGGCACGCCGACTGCCCACAGGAAGACTTTCGACTTGGCCCAGCTCGATACCATCAGCAGCCAGCCCACCGTCGGCAAGGCCCACAGGCAATACACGGGCAGCAAGCCGAACACGCGCAGCGGTCCCAGGTATAGCCCGGGAGAACCAAGCAAATCGACAAACACGTGGATGCCGTTGGCCGCCAGCACGCCGCTCAGGATCAGGATCAGGGCCAGCGAAGTCAGGCTGGCGGCGGCCGCCACGATGAGCGGCGCGACCAGCAGGGCGATGGCCGCTTTCGACAGCACCGTTTGCGCATCCGAGACGGGCAGCGATTTCCAGAACAGTACGCTTCGGTCGCGGCGGTCGTCATGCAGGGCGCTCAGGCAATAGAAAAATACCAGGAAGCCCAGCGCCAGGAACAGCGGCGCGGCCGCATATGTATAGTTGTTGGCGACGGCATCGATGATTTCCGTACGGCGCGGGCCGAAGGTGCGGGTATTGAAGACGGTGCTCCAGGAAATTTCTTCGCCATTGACGATGAGCGCCGTGTGCATTTTGCTCTTTGCAACGGTCGCGGCCGCCATCAGGGCGCCCAGCAGCGTCATGACGATGCCGATCAGGGCCGGCGTCCACACCAGCATGCCCTTGTGTTCCCACAATTCACGCCGGAGCAGCCATTGCATCTTGTTTGCAGGGGAAATGCTCATTGGTACGATCCTTTCATGGTCGCGACAAACAGGTCAGCCAGGCTGGGCGTGCGTACTTCGCCCAGGGCAGCCAGCTGGGTGCGAGCGACGCCGTCGAACAGCATCACCGACTTGCCAAACACGCTGCGTTCGCTGATCGGCTGCAGGGCGCGCGCTGGATTGAGGTGTTGCGGGCCCACCATCACCTCGATGTAGCGCTCGCCCACCTCTTCCATGGTCGAAGCCAGCACAATCTTGCCGTCGCGAATGAACATCAGGTCGCTGAGGATATGTTCCACTTCCTCGATCTGGTGCGTGGTGATGACGATGGTCTTGTTTTCGTCGAAATAGTCTTCCAGCAGGTTCTGGTAAAACTGCTTGCGGTACAGGATGTCGAGGCCCAGGGTGGGCTCGTCGAGCACCAGCAGTTTGGCGTCGATGGCCATCACCAGCGCCAGGTGCAGCTGCACCACCATGCCCTTCGACATGGCCTTGACCTTCATCTTCGGCGCCAGCTTGGTGTGGGCCAGGTAGCGTTCGGCCTTGCTGCGATCAAAACGTGGATGCACGCCGGCAACGAAATCGATGGCGTCGGCCACGCGCAGCCAGCCCGGCAGGATGGCCACGTCGGCGATGAAACACACATCGTCCATCAGCGCGTCGCGCTGCACGCGAGGATCGCGCCCCAGCACCGACAACTCACCGTCGAAGCCCGTCAGGCCGAGGATGGCTTTCAGCGTGGTGGTCTTGCCGGAACCGTTAGGCCCGATCAAGCCGACGATGCGCCCCGGCGCGATGTCAAAGCTGATGCCATCAATGGCCACCTGTTTGCCATACTGCTTGCGCAGGCCCCGAGCGCTGATGACGCTATCGTTGTTCAATGCATTCATGCGCTCTCTCCGTGTGCGCCACTGTCGCGGCTCGCTTGCAGCAGTTGATCGAGGTTCAGGCCCAGTTGCGTGATGCGTTCCAGCATCGCCGGCCATTCTTCGCGCATGAAGCGTTCGCGTTCACTGGCCAGCAATTTGTCGCGGGCGCCTTCCAAGACATACATACCGAGTCCTCTGCGTTTTTCCACCAGGGCATCGTCGACCAGTTCCTGATAGGCGCGCGAGACCGTGATGGGATTCAATTGATAGTCGGCCGCCACCTGGCGCACCGAAGGCAGGGCGTCGCCGGACTGCAGCACGCCATCGAGCATCATGCCCACCACCCTGGCCTTGAGCTGGCGGTAGATGGGGCTATTGTCATTCCATTCCGCGCTCATGGGATGCGCTCCGATAGAGACAGGGCGACGCGGCGCGAGAGTAGTGCTGAGGGCATAGTGACTCCTTGGTGTTTTGTTGATTCGGTGTTGTAGTTAACTATAACACTAAGAGTAGGGAATGCAAGCATTCTTTCAGGCAAGCCGCCGCCGCAGGTCCAGCGCATTGAACAGGGCGGCATTTGCTGCCGTGTTGTCGAAGATGCACCAGCTATCGGCCTGTGCCTGCGTGCGCAAGGAGATGGCCAGGCTGGCCAGATACTCGGCGGTGTAGTCCGAGCAGTAGATTTTCGGGCTGCCATGCAGACGCAGGTACGCCAGGTCCGTGGTCGGTACATGCGGGCCCGCCTGGCCGGCTGGCGGATCGGCGCGCACGCGCGTGATGCTTTGTTGTATCAGTAGTTCGGTGGCCTGCGCGTCGAACCAGCTGGCGTGGCGCGCTTCGCACGCGAGCATGCCGTCGAAGCGCTGGCGCAGCGCATGGAAAAATACGGCGGCCACCTCTGCCTCGAAATGCAGGCTGGGCGGCAACTGCACCAGCACGCAGCCCAGTTTTGTTCCCAGTTGCAAGGCTTCCCCAGCAAAGCGATCCAGCTCGGCCGCGCTATCGCGCAAACGCCGTTCGTGCGTGATGCTGCGCGGCAATTTCACGCTGAAGCGGAAATGCTCAGGCACGCTGGCGGCCCAGCGCGCGTAAGTGGCGGGCTGGTGCGGGCGGTAAAAGGAACTATTGATTTCGACGCAGTCCAGCACCTGGGCGTAGCGCTGCAGATGACTGCCATCAAGGGGGAAGTGGCTGGCAGCGGCGCTGGAAATGCTCCAGCCGGCCGTGCCGATCAAGGGCGTGGAAAAGGGCGTGGTCATGCCACCATTACAGCAAAGCTTGGCGGGCGCAGCTGTCAGACAAACGCCCGTGGGGCGGTCGGCGCAGGGCTAGTCGATGATGTTGCCGCTGAGATCGTGGCGCGTGATGTTGCCGCGCGCATCGATGGCGATCCAGCCGCCGCGCGGCTGTTCCGGCGGCGTCACGTCGCATTCCCAGTCGGGCAGGACATAGCGCAAGGTCTGGCCGACTTTATGCACGGCAGGGCGGTGCGTATGGCCGTGGATCATCACGGCACTGGCATGTTCGGCAAATACTTGCGCTACCGCGTCGGGTGTGACATCCATGATGTCCATGGCTTTTGCGCCATTGTGCTCGCGGCTGCTTTTGCGCAAACCGGCTATGATGGCCTTGCGCTGCGCCAGCGGCATGGACAGGAACTGTCTTTGCCAGGCGGGCTGGCGCACCATGGCGCGAAACTCCATGTATTTGACATCGTTCGTGCATTCGGCGTCGCCATGCAGCAAGACGATGCGCTGGTCGGCAATCGCCGCCACGTGCGGTTCGCTGAGCAGGGTGGCGCCGGCGGCGGCGGCAAAGCCGGAGCCGACGAGAAAATCGCGGTTGCCGGCGATCCAGTAGACGTGCACGCCAGCATCGCTGACCGCGCGGATGGCAGCCGTCATGCGTGCATTGAACGGGTCTTCCAGGTCATCGTCGCCGGCCCAGTATTCGAATAGGTCGCCTAATAGATACAGCGCTTGCGCATATTGCGCATGGTGTTCCAGGAAAGAAAGAAACGCCGCGCTGGTGCGCGGGTGCGAGCTCTGCAGATGCAGGTCGGAAATAAAGAGTGCGGCAGGCATTGTCATCGTTCAACGCTCCCAAAAAGTGAAGTGCATGGAGAGGCGCAAACGCTGCAATGCCTGTTGTTCATGATGCCAGAGCCTGATTAAGCGGCTTCGACTTTTTCGATGATGACATCGGTCACTGGCACGTCGGCGAACATGCCGGCGCGCGAGGTTTTCACGGCGCGGATGGCGTCGACGACTTCTTTGCCATCGGTAACTTTACCGAACACGGCGTAGCCCCAGCCGTCCTGGCCTGGGTAGTCGAGGAAGCTGTTGTTCTTGATGTTGATAAAGAACTGGGCCGATGCCGAGTGCGGGTCCGACGTGCGGGCCATGGCCAGGGTGTAGGTATCGTTTTTCAAGCCGTTCTTGGCTTCGTTTTCCACGGTGGTATCGGCAGGCTTTTGTTTCATGCCTGGCTCGAAACCGCCGCCCTGAATCATGAAGCCGTCGATGACGCGGTGGAAAATCGTGTTGTCGTAGTGACCGGCTTTCATGTAGGCCAGGAAGTTGGCAACCGTTTTCGGCGCTTTTTCGGCGTCCAGTTCAGCGGTGATCTTGCCCAGATTGGTGGTGATGATGACGGAGGTCATGATGATCCTTAATAAATTAGATGAAGAATGATTCGACGGCCCCCGTGGTTCAGGGCCGCAAAAACGCTATTTTACAGTTTTGCGGGCGCTGATTTGAGTAAAGTCGCCGATTCGATCACCACGGGAGTGACCGGCACGTTCTGGTGCGGTCCCTTGTCGGCAACGGGCACGGCCTTGATCTTGTCGACCACGTCCATGCCGCTGACGACTTTGCCGAACACCGTGTAGCCGAAGCCGTCGCGGCCAGGGTAGTCGAGCGCGCCGTTATTGTTCACGTTGATGAAGAACTGCGACGTGGCCGAATGCGGGTCGCCCGTGCGCGCCATGGCGATGCTGTAGGTCACGTTCTGCAAGCCGTTTTGCGCTTCATTCTTGATCGGCGCTTTTGTCGCTTTCTGCTTCATGTTCTTGTCGAAGCCGCCGCCTTGTATCATGAAGCCATCGATCACGCGGTGAAACACGGTGCCCTTGTAGTAACCGCTTTTGACATACCGCAAGAAATTGGCCACGCTTTGGGGCGCTTTTTCCTGGTCCAGTTCCAGCACGATCTCGCCCAGGCTGGTTTTCAGGGCCACGTGCGGCGTGGGGTCGAGGGTAGCCGCAGGGCTGGCTGGCGCGGCTGCCACGACGGCGCTGCCCAGGGTGAGACCGGCAAACAGGGTGCAAAAGCGGGCCAGGAAAGACAGGCGTTTCGATTTGATTTCTTGCATGAAGTTGTCCTTGATCGTTATTTTTCTCTAAACTTGCTTTAATTGTAAAGAACTGAAAATTCGGTTGAACATCGTAAAAACCTGATTCATATCGGGCCAGTATGGTTTTTATCAATGTTATACTTGACCGCTAACGCCCTAATTCTAACAAACAAGAACAACACTATAGCGGCTCGACCAGCCTTGGCGCACACGGCAGTTCAGTGGCGCGGCACCCCCGGTGTCCGCGCCTGTCTGTCGTTTTGCCAGGCTGGCGGCCGCTCCACTTGCAAAGTACGATGAGCAATCTAAAGATTTACAACACCCTGGCTCGCGAGAAGCAGGTATTCGTCCCGATGGAAGCGGGCAAGGTACGCATGTACGTTTGCGGCATGACCATCTACGATTATTGCCATATCGGCCATGCGCGCATGATGATGGCGTTCGACGTCATCTACCGCTGGCTGAAAGCCTCCGGTTTCGACGTCACCTATGTGCGCAATATTACGGACATCGACGACAAGATCATCCGCCGCGCAGTGGAAAACGGCGAAACGATTTCCCAGCTGACATCGCGTTTCACCCAGTACATGGATGAAGACACGGCCGCGCTGGGCATTTTGACGCCCGATCACACGCCGCGCGCCACTGAATACGTGCCACAGATGGTGCGCCTGATCGAGCAGCTGGAAGCGAAGGGCCTGGCTTACCAGGGCGCCGATGGCGACGTCAATTACGCCGTGCGCAACTTCCCCAGCTACGGCAAGCTATCGGGCAAGTCGCTCGACGACCTGCGTGCGGGCGAGCGCGTCGACGTGAACACGGGCAAGCGCGATCCGCTCGACTTCGTGCTGTGGAAGTCGTCGAAAGAGTCCGAGCCGGACGAAGTCAAATGGGATACGAAGTGGGGCAAGGGCCGCCCGGGCTGGCATATCGAGTGCTCGGCCATGTCGTGCGCCTTGCTCGGTGAACAGTTCGACATCCACGGCGGTGGCGCGGACTTGCAATTTCCGCACCACGAAAACGAGATCGCCCAATCCGAAGGCGCGTTCGGCCACACCAGCGTGAATTACTGGATCCATAATGGCTTCGTGCGCCTGGACAATGAAAAAATGTCCAAGTCCTTGGGCAATTTCTTTACCATCCGCGAAGTGCTGCAAAAGTTCGATGCCGAAGTGATCCGCTTCTTTATCCTGCGCGCGCACTACCGCAGCCCCCTCAATTATTCGGACGTGCACCTCGATGATGCTCGCCTGTCGCTCACGCGCTTGTACACGGCGCTGGCCGACGTGGTGGT
The DNA here is from genome assembly GCF_051380905.1 of Janthinobacterium darwini. Lineage (NCBI taxonomy): Bacteria > Pseudomonadati > Pseudomonadota > Betaproteobacteria > Burkholderiales > Oxalobacteraceae > Janthinobacterium > Janthinobacterium darwini. Next base: position 2,835,935 of record NZ_JBNYXX010000001.1, on the reverse strand, counting down.
GGAAGAGGGCGCCATCGACTGGAGCGAAGCGCATGCCGCCCGCGTGGCCGAAGCCATGGATGACGATTTCAACACACCGCTGGCCGTGGCCGCCCTGTTTGACCTGGCGACGGAAGTCAACAAGAGCAAGTCGCCGGCCCTGGCGCGTCAATTGAAGGGCCTGGCGGGCGTATTCGGCTTGCTCGAACGCACGCCGCAGCAATTCCTGCAGGCAACCGTTGGCGCTGCCGCCGGCGGCCAGGATGAGGCGGCTGGCATCGAAGCGGCCATCGCGGCGCGCAGCGCGGCGAAAAAGGCGCGCGACTTTGCTCAGTCCGACAAGATCCGGGCTGAACTGTTGGCGGCAGGCATTATTCTCGAAGACAAGCCTGACGGCTCGACGAACTGGCGCCGGGCATGATGCCAACGTCCAGGGAAAACGGGGAAGCCACCAGCATGACGGCCACGGCAGCAGTGATCCAGGTGCCGGCCTACTGGGAAGAGGCGAAGATCGAGCTGATGAAGCGCGACCGCATCATGAAAAAGCTCATCCCGCAATTTGGCGACCTGCACCTGGTCGGCCACAGCGACCCGTTTACCACCCTGGCCCGTTCGCTGGTGGGCCAGCAGATCACGCCCAAGGCGGCGGATGCTGCCTGGAAAAAGCTGCTGCTGGCTTGCCCGAAATGCACGCCTTCACAAGTATTGAAGGCGGGCGCCGAGCAACTGTCCGCCTGCGGCTTGTCCAAACGCAAGACCGAGTACATCCTCGACCTGGCCGACCATTTCAAGGCCAAGCGTGTGCACGCCAGCCAGTGGGACCAGATGGATGACGAAGCCGTCATCGCCGAACTGGTGCAAATCCGCGGCATCGGCCGCTGGACAGCCGAGATGTTTCTGATATTTAATCTGCTACGGCCGAATGTCTTGCCGCTCGACGACCCCGGTTTGATCCAGGGTATCAGCGTCAATTATTTCTCCGGCGAACCCGTTTCTCGCAGCGATGCGCGCGAAGTTTCCGCCAATTGGGAACCGTGGCGCACCGTGGCGACGTGGTATTTGTGGCGCAGTCTCGACCCTGCAGCTGCCCCTGCCTCACCCGATGCAGTCCCCGGCGCAGCAGCCGGTACGGTAAAATAAACATAGATGACGCCGCGCGCCCTGGCGCCGTGGCCGGTAAAACCTGGAGGTACAATGACTAAAACGACTTTCCTCAATTTTGAACAGCCGATCGCGGAACTCGATTCCAAGATTGAAGAATTGCGCTTCGTGCAAGACGATTCGGCCGTCGACATCTCGGAAGAGATCGACCGCCTGGCCAAGAAGAGCCAGCAACTGACCAAGGATATCTACGCCAAGCTGACGCCTTGGCAAGTGGCGCAGATCGCGCGCCACCCCCAGCGGCCCTACACCATGGATTACGTGAATGAAATCTTTACCGATTTCCACGAATTGCATGGCGACCGCAGCTACGCCGACGATCTGTCCGTCGTGGGCGGCCTGGCCCGCTTCAACGGCCAGCCGTGCATGGTCATCGGCCATCAGAAGGGCCGCGACACGAAAGAGCGCGCCATGCGCAATTTCGGCATGCCGAAACCGGAAGGCTACCGCAAGGCCATGCGCCTGATGAAAGTGGCTGAAAAGTTCAACTTGCCCATCTTCACCTTCGTCGACACGCCAGGCGCCTTCCCCGGTATCGATGCGGAAGAGCGCGGCCAGTCGGAAGCCATCGGCCACAACCTGTACGTGATGGCTGAACTGAAAGTGCCGCTGATCGCCACCATCATCGGTGAAGGCGGTTCCGGCGGCGCGCTGGCCATTGCCGTGGGCGATGCCGTGCTGATGCTGCAATACTCGACCTATGCCGTGATTTCGCCGGAAGGCTGCGCCTCCATCCTGTGGAAGAGCGCCGAGCGCGCCTCCGACGCGGCCGAGGCGCTGGGTCTGACTGCCCACCGCCTGAAAGCCATGGGCCTGATCGACAAGATCATCAATGAGCCGCTGGGCGGCGCCCACCGCGATCCGAAACAGATGGCCACCTTGCTCAAGCGCGCCTTGGCCGACACCCTGCGCCAGTTCCATGGCATGAAAACCAAGGATCTGCTGGCCGCACGTCATGAAAAACTGCTGAGCTACGGCAAGTTCAAGGAAACCACCCCGAGCGAGTAAGCGTTATTGGCTACGCAGCAAAATGCTGGGGTTAGACGGGGACGCTGAGTCCCGTCGGGTCTGGCCCCTGATTTTCGCCTGCAATGAATAAGTATTTCCAGGGACAGTCCGCTAAACGACACCATCCGTTTAGCCGCCTGTCCCTCTTTGCATTCCCGGAGTCCACATTGAAAAAGCAACAAACCGCCACCGTCGCCGATATCTTTGCCAGCGCGCTGGACGCCTGTGCGCCGCCATCCGGCAGCGGGGTGGGTATCGCCCTCAGCGGCGGCCTCGATTCCTCGGCCCTGCTGCACCTGGCGCATGCTTGGGCGCAAGAACACGGCGTGGCCCTGCACGCGTTTCACGTGCACCACGGTCTGAGCCCGAATGCGGATGCCTGGCTGGCGCATTGCGAGCAGTTGTGCGCCGCCATGGGCATCGCCTTCGAAGCGCGCAAGGTGATCCTGGAAAAGAAGGCGAAGACGGGCACGGAAGAAGCCGCCCGCAAGCGCCGTTATGCCGCCCTGGGCGAGCTGTGCGCCACGCACGGCGTGCGCTTGCTGCTGACGGCCCATCACCAGGATGACCAGGCCGAGACGGTGCTGCTGCAATTGCTGCGCGGCTCCGGCACGGCGGGCTTGTCCGGCATGGATGGTGCCAACAGCGCGCCCGAGCTGCTGGGCAACCCGGACCTGGTGATGGCGCGTCCCTTGCTGCCCGTGTCGCGCAAGCAGCTCGAAGCGTACGTGGCGAAGCATGCGATAGCGCATATCCACGATGAATCGAACGACGATCCTCACTTTGCCCGCAATGCCTTGCGGCACCAGGTGATGCCCGTGCTGGCGCAGGCATTTCCCGGTTTCCAGGAGCGTTTCGCCCGCAGCGCCCAGCATGCGCAATCGGCGCAGCGCCTGCTGACGGAACTGGCGACGCAGGATCTGGCCGCTTGCCTCGACGGCGATTGCATCGAACTGGCGAAATTGCGTGAGTTAAGCACGGACCGCTGCTACAACTTGCTGCGTCACTGGTTCAGCACGCGCGGCTTGCGCATGCCGTCGACGGCGTGGCTGGCGGAAATGCTGGCGCAATTGCTGGAAGCGCGGCCCGATGCGCAACTACTGGTGACGCATCCCGAATGCCATGTGCGGCGCCACCGCGACCGGTTGTACCTGACGCCCAAGCTCGATGACCTGGCTGGCATGCGCGACAAGAGTGACGCTGGCATTCCCGGCCTGGAAAAGGCTGGCCAGCAATTTGCGTGGCGCGGCGAAGCCAGCCTGGCCTTCCCCGCGTATGGCGGCGTGCTGCATTTCGATGCGGTGGAAGAGGGCGGGCAAGGTATCGATATTGCCTGGTTGAAATCTCAAACCTTGACGATCGATTTCCGCCAGGGTGGCGAGCGCCTGAAACTGGCCCTGAACCGTCCCACCAAGAGCTTGAAATACCACTATCAGGCGTTTGACGTGCCCGCCTGGGAGCGCGAACGCCTGCCACTTGTCTGTGCGGCGCAACAATTGCTGTATGCGGCCGGTATTGGCCTCGATTGTCATTGCATGAGCCTGCTGGATCGTCCCCGCGTCGCCTTGCGCTGGGTCTCCTGCTGAGCGTAAGCGCAGCCCCTACGGCCACTCTCGGGGTGGCCGGCAAGTGGCTGCCCATGCGCGCCGGACTGCATGGATTGGTTATTTCCATATGCGCAATCGGTATGAGCTAATGCGCTTTTTAGCTTGTTATTTTGCATTGCGGCATGTAGAGTAAAGCCCTCCTTTTTTATTCTTCTTGAGCGGAAACTTCACTCTTATGGCTTTAATCGTCCACAAATATGGCGGTACGTCGATGGGCTCGACTGACCGTATCAAGAATGTCGCCAAGCGCGTTGCCAAGTGGCACGACGCTGGGCATCAAATCGTGGTGGTGCCATCGGCCATGTCGGGCGAAACCAACCGCCTGATTGGACTGGCCAAGGAAATCATGGATCAACCCGATCCCCGTGAACTTGACATGATCGCCTCGACAGGCGAACAAGTGTCCGTCGGCCTACTGTCGATGGCACTGCTGGCGATCGGCAAACAAGCCGTATCCTATGCTGGCTGGCAAGTCGCGATCAAGACCGATTCCGCCTTTACCAAGGCACGCATCCAGTCGATCGATGACGAAAAAGTCAAACGCGACCTCGATGCGGGCAAGATTGTCATCATTACCGGTTTTCAGGGCGTTGACGAACACGACAACATCGCGACTTTGGGCCGCGGCGGTTCCGATACGTCGGCCGTGGCGATTGCCGCCGCCATGAAGGCGGCCGAATGCCTGATCTTCACGGACGTCGACGGCGTCTACACGACCGATCCGCGCGTGGTCTCCGAGGCGCGCCGCCTGAAGACCATCACCTTTGAAGAAATGCTGGAACTGGCTTCGCTGGGCTCCAAAGTGCTGCAAACGCGTTCGGTGGAATTTGCCGGTAACTACCGCGTTCCCACGCGCGTGCTGTCGTCGCTGACCGACCCGATGTTGCCGCTGGAAATAGAAGCCAATTCAGGCACCCTGATTTCGTTTGAGGAAGATACAAACATGGAACAAGCAGTCATCTCCGGCATCGCCTTCAACCGCGATGAAGCCAAAATCACCGTGCTCGGCGTGCCCGACCGCCCAGGCGTGGCCTACCACATCCTGGGACCGGTGGCGGACGCGAATATCGAAGTCGACATGATCATACAGAATCAGTCGGTCGACGGTAAAACGGACTTCACCTTCACCGTCTCGCGCGGCGAATACACGCGCGCGCTGGCCGTGCTGGAAGCGAACCGCGAATCGCTGGGCGCGGCCAGCATCACGGGCGACGCCAAAGTGTCGAAACTGTCCGTCGTCGGCGTGGGCATGCGCAGCCATGTCGGCGTGGCATCGCAAATGTTCCGTACGCTGTCGGAAGAGGGCATCAACATCATGATGATCTCCACTTCCGAAATCAAGATCTCCGTGCTGATCGATGAAAAGTACATGGAACTGGCCGTACGCGCGCTGCATAAAGCGTTCGAGCTGGAAAAAGCTTAAATATCTAAAAATATTGCCCCACGCCCTTGACCAAAGGGGGGGCAATCGATATTATGACGTTCGTCGCTGCAGCGCAGTTAGCTACAGAGACATAGTTGAGTAATCAGCTAGGAGACGTGGCCGAGTGGCCGAAGGCACATCCCTGCTAAGGATGCATACGGCTTATACCTGTATCGTGGGTTCGAATCCCACCGTCTCCGCCAGAATCAAACAAAAAAGCCTCCCCTGCGGGAGGCTTTTTTGTTTGTCTGGACGGAACGGCGGGATTCGAAGGGCTGGGCCGTACTGGCCCAGCCCTTTCCGAATCGCCATTCTGCCGCGCTGTGCGCGGCCGTTGGCCGCACAGCGGCCAACGCCGTCCCCTCACTTCAGGCACTGGCAGCCAGCACATACGCCGCTGTCCACAGCACATACGCCGGCCCAGCCGCACGTATCCATTCTATCCTCCTCATCGCCCCCATCCCTTTGACGGTTGCATAATCTGCAAAAGCTGCGCAGAAACTTCGTTCTGGTGAAGCATCACCGTCGCTTAGCGCGAAATCGCGGCCGGCAATTTCGATCTGTCGTCGGGCATGCAGGCGCAGGCCAATCAGTTACTGGTATCCGCGTCGGAATTTGCCGTGCAGGGCGGGCAGGAGGTCGGGCGCGTGGTCGATACGATGGGCGTCATCAATGCCAGCTCGCGCAAAATCGTCGATATTGTCGATGTGATCGACGGCATCGCTTTCCAGTCGAATATCCTGGCCCTGAATCGATGGCCGGGCATTGCCTTGCCGGCGCGTGATGTATTGGCAGACGCCCCTTGCGCACGGGCCATGCGACAGCGCCGTAGGCGGTACAGTGCCGCGCCTGTCAATGTCGCAATGCTCTTGCCTGCGTGCCGCTTACTCATATGGAAGCAACATGAATGCACGGTATCGCACTGCGATCGTCGTCCTGTGCGCCGGCCTGTCGCCCGCCATGGCGGCGTCTGCCCAGGCCGTACCGCCGTTCCTCGATGTGTTCAGCTATCAGTACGCCAATTGCGTCCAGCCTGCCTATCGCCAGGCCGACCTGCTGATGCAGGGCAGGGCGCTGCCGTATCGACGGCGTCAAGGGCGAGGCCTGCGCGGTCGAATTGCAGGAACGCATGGGCGTTTCGCTGCAGGACGATGTCTGGCAGCGCCTGCTGTCTTGCCCGCCCGCCGCATGATGTGACGGCGTTCGCATATCCCGCATGCGCACAAATAGTAATGATTCTCATTTATAATGCAGATCCATGAGGTAGTGATGGGTTGGCGCCCCGGCGCCACGCTCGGTGAAGGAGGGCATGATGGGCAGTGTGTATGGCAAGGAGGACGTGATCGCGCATGAGCATCGCGTACTGATGGTCGAATATGGCCGCGCGCAGGCGCGTTGCAGTGCGTTGCTGGCCGCGCAGGCGGCCCGTATCGCGCAGCTGGATTCGGAATTGATGCGCGCGCGGGCGCAAGTCGTGATCCGTGATACGCAGCTGGCGCTGGCACGCGACGAGCTGGCTGAACTGGCGGCCAGCGTGCCGGGCTTGCCTACGCGTGCGCGGCTGGCCCGCCGGGTCGAGTGGCTCGGTGAGCGCGTGCAGGAATTGATGCGCGAGTTGCTGCGCTTGCAGTGGCTGCCCGTGCCAGGCTTGCAGGCCGACGTACGTGAGAAAGCCGTGCTGTATGTGGGCAGCTATTTTACCCAGGATGCTGGCCAGGTTGCGCACGGTGCGCACATGGCGCAGCAGGCCGTCGAGCAGGCTGGTGGACGCTTCCTGCACCACGCTGGCGGCGACGCCGGCGCCGACGATGCGGCGGCGCTGGAAGCGGGCCTGGTGGCGGCCGACCTGGTGATTTGCCAGACGGGCTGCGTCAGCCACGATGCCTATTGGCGCGTGCATGACCACTGCCGGCGCACGGGCAAGCAGTGCGTGCTGGTGGACCAGCCGCAAGCCATGCATTTTGTGCGCAAGGAGGCGCTGGTCACCTGACTTTCGTGCCGCTTAACGCCGGCTTAATCCGCATGGGTCACAATGGCCATCCATTCGACGTGATAGAGAGTGCCCATGCTGTCCCTGCAAATCGGCCCCCTGGCCCTGCCTACGGGCCTGGTCCTGCTGTTCGTTTCCCTGTGCGTCGCTTACGGCGTCGCGTGGTGGCTGCGGCGGTACCGCCAGTTGCCGGACGCCGGCCCCCTTGTTTCCGACCTGCTGATCGCCGGCCTACTGGCGGCCCGGCTGGCGTTTGTCTTGCGCTGGCATGAACAGTATCTGGCTGCGCCCTGGTCCATCCTGAATATCCGCGACGGCGGCTTCATGGCGCCGGCCGGCATTGCTGCCGCGCTGGCCATCGCCGCGTGGCGCTGCCGGCGTCCCGCCATGGTGGCCATGCGCCGGCCCCTGGCCATCAGCGTGGCGTCCGGCGCACTGGCCTGGGGTGTGTTGAGCGCGGGCGTGGGGCTGGCCTATGACAAGCCGACAGCCTTGCCGGCCGTGGCCCTGCATACGCTGGCCGGCGCGCCAACGACTCTGGCGGCGTTGGCCGGCGGCAAGCCCATGGTCGTCAACCTGTGGGCCAGCTGGTGCCCGCCATGCCGGCGCGAAATGCCCGTTCTGGCAGCCGCGCAGCAGGCGCGCGCCGATATCGTCTTCGTGTATGCCAACCAGCGCGAAGAGGCGGCGGCCGCCAGCGCTTTCCTGGACAGTAGCGGCGTGACCCTGCGCAATGTGGTGCTCGACAGCGAGGCGGCAATGGGCAAGGCGGCCGGTTCCTCGGCCTTGCCCACCACCCTGTTTTATGACGCGCAGGGGCGCCTGGTCGATACCCACCTGGGCGAACTGTCCGATGCCTCGCTGGCCAGCAAGCTGCAGAAAATCGCCGCGCCTGCGCCGTAAGGCGCCTCGCGTCCTGATTCAGCCGCTCATCCGTGAGGATGCGCGGCTTTTTTTACGCCTTGCAGCTGCCTGGCTCTCTCTGATAGTATACCCCCCTATAGTATTTATCGAGATAGAATCATGGGACACACAGCGCACAACAAGACCAAGCTGCTCAATCGCGTGAAGCGCATCCGCGGCCAGGTGGAAGGCCTGGAGCGGGGTCTGGAAGAGGGCCGCGACTGCGGCGAAGTGCTGCAGCTGATCGCCGCCGTGCGCGGCGCCGTGAATGGCCTGATGGCCGAAGTCATCGAAGAGCACTTGCGCGAGCACGTGGCCAGCCCCGATCTGGCCAGCGACGAGCGTGCCAGGGGCGCCGACGACATCGCGGGCATCCTGCGCACCTACCTCAAATAATCCTCGGAGAGACCAGCATGAAACTGCAACATATCGAGGAAGACCTCTCTGCCTGGCAGCACGAACACGTCTTTGGCGGGGCCAGCGACAAGGCGGAACGCCGCGCGCGCATCGTCATGTGGATCACCCTGGCCACCATGGCGCTGGAAATCGTCGCCGGCTGGTGGTACAACTCCATGGCCCTGCTGGCCGATGGCTGGCATATGAGTTCGCACGCGCTGGCCATCGGCCTGGCCGCCTTTGCGTATGCGGCCGCGCGCCGCTATGCGCGCGATCCCCGCTTTGCTTTCGGCACGTGGAAGATCGAAGTGCTGGCCGGCTACACCAGCGCCATCCTGCTGCTGGGCGTGGCCGTGTTGATGGTGGCCGCTTCCGTCGAGCGCCTGTTCTCGCCGCAGCCCATCCACTATCCGCAGGCGATGGCGGTGGCGGCCTTCGGCCTGCTGGTGAATCTGGTGTGCGCGCTGATCCTCGGCGGGCACCACGACCACGAGCATCACCATGGTCACGGCCACGAGCATCATGATCACCACGGCCATCACGACCACCATGGCCATGGCGAAGACCTGAACATGAAGGCCGCGTACATCCACGTGCTGGCCGACGCCGCCACCTCCGTGCTGGCCATCCTTGCGCTGGGCGGCGCGTGGGCTTACGGCTGGCGCTGGCTCGATCCCGTGATGGGCATCGTCGGTGCCGTACTGGTGGCCCTGTGGGCGAAAAAGCTGATGCACGAGACGGGCAAGGTCCTGCTGGACCGCGAGATGGATCACCCCGTGGTGGAGGAAATCCGCGAGGCGGTAGAAGTGGAAAACGCCGGCGACACGCCGCGCATCGTCGACCTGCACGTCTGGAGAGTCGGCAGGCAGCTGTACTCGTGCGCCTTGTCCGTCGTCAGCCGCGATCCCTCGCTGACAGGTGCCAAGCTGCGCGCGCGCATCGGCATCCACGAGGAAATTGTCCACAGCACCATCGAGATTATTCGTCGAGCTTGACAATGATGGCGAAAAAAGCGCGCTGATACGGGGCGTAGGCACTATACTGTCGGCTTTTACAGCACACGCTGTTCACCAGACAGAGAAGAAAATGAGCACATTACCACCATGCCCGCAATGCAAATCCGAATTCACGTATGAAGACGGCAGCCAGTTGATCTGCCCTGAATGCGCGCATGAATGGTCGGCCACGGCAGGCGAAGCGGCGGAAGAGGGCGCCAGGGTGTACCGCGATTCGGCCGGCAACATCCTGCAGGATGGCGACACGGTCAGCGTCATCAAGGACTTGAAATTGAAGGGTGGCGGCGGTGTCGTCAAGATGGGCACCAAGGTCAAGAACATCCGCCTGGTCGACAGCGACCACGATATTGACTGCAAGATCGACGGCTTCGGTTCCATGAGCCTGAAGACGGAATTCGTCAAGAAGGTGTAACGCTTTTACCCGTAACACGGCGCGCTGGCTTCATTCCTGCGCGCCGTTTTTTTATTCAGAATCCATGCAAATCGATCATCTCCGCCAGCGCCTGCGCGCGCTGGGCGCCAAGCCCCTGCACGAACAGCGCGTGCTGCGCGACTGGATACAGGGTCAGCCGCACGACCAGGGCCGGCGCCGCGCCGAAGACTTTTTGCCGCTGCCCGTGCGCGAGGCTTTGCCTGCGCTCGACCTCGAATTACAGGGCATGCTAAAGTTGCTCAGCACCCATCCGGGCGCCGACGGGTCCGCGCGCCTGCTGGTGGGGCTGCACGACGGCCAGACGGTGGAAAGCGTGCTGCTGCCGCGCGACGGCCTGTGCGTATCGAGCCAGGTCGGTTGCGCTGTCGGCTGCCAGTTCTGCATGACGGGCCGCGACGGCTTGATCCGCCAGGTGACCAGCGGCGAGATCGTGGCACAGGTGGTACTGGCGCGCACCCTGCGCCCCGTGAAAAAAGTCGTCTTCATGGGCATGGGTGAACCGGCGCATAACCTGAACAATGTGATGGAAGCGATCGAACTGCTGGGCACCGAGGGCAATATCGGCCACAAGAACCTGGTGTTTTCCACGGTGGGCGACCCGCGCGCCTTCGAGCGCCTGCCGCAAGGGCGCGTCAAGCCGGCGCTGGCCCTGTCCCTGCATACGACCAAGCCGGATCTGCGCGAACAGCTGCTGCCGCGCGCGCCAAAGTTGTCGCCGCGCGCACTGGTGGACTTCGGCGAATCGTATGCGCGCCTCACCAGCTACCCGGTGCAATATCAATGGACCCTGATGGAAGGCGTGAACGATGGCGATGACGAGATGGACGGCATCGTGGCGCTCCTGAAGGGCAAGTACGCCGTGCTTAACATGATCCCGTACAATACCATCGATGACTTGCCGTTCAAGCGCCCCAGCTGGGAAAAGGCGCGCACCATTGCCGCCGCCCTGCACGAGCGGGGGGTGCTGACCAAATTGCGCGATTCGGCCGGGCAGGATGTGGAGGGCGGCTGCGGGCAGTTGCGTGCACGCGCAGCAAAGGGCAAGAAAGTGATCGAGATACACGTAGCGTAGAACCGGGGTCAGCGGCGTAGCGGCGTAGGTCGGATTAGCGGGAACCGCGTAATCCGACATTGCGAGGCCAACAATGGTGTAGGATGACGCTCCGCTAATCCGACCTACTCGGCTCACACCCCACCCAGCAAATCGTTTTCATTCAGGATTGCAAACGCGATCTCGGGATGCGCGGCCAGGCAGCGCCGCACGGCGGCCGGAATGGCGGCGCGCGTCTTGCGGCACAGGCCGGGTTGCTCCACCAGGCGTATCTGGAAGCCGCGCACGGTGCGCACTTCGCCGCCGCCCGGCGCGATCTGCAGTTCCACGCCCAGGTTCTTCTTCAGCAGCAGCTGCAGCTTCTGCAGCTGCGCATGCGTGGCGATGCCTTCGATGTGGGCCAGCAGGCGCTTTTCTTCCGTCAGGTTCAGTCGCAGGATGGTAACGTCTGCCTGCGGATCGTGCAGCAGCCGCTCGCGCTCGCAGTCGCACAGCTGCGGCGGGCACTCCTTGCGGACTTCAAAATCGACGATGCGCATGCTGGTATTCCAATGGCGATCCCGGATGAATCAAGTATCGTCCGCCACCTGGCGCGTGTCAATCAGCGCGGGCTGACGATCAGGCGCCAGCGGATGGCACCTTGCTCGCTGCTGTGCTGGTGATGGTTTTGCGGCGGCATGACGTGGCCTTCCGTGGACACAATTTCATGCGCGCAGCCATCGCAGCGATAGATGCCCGAATACGGCACGGCTTCGCCGGGCGAGGTCAGTTCATCGAAGCGTGGGTGCATGGAGCGGGCCACGTAGCTGGGGTTCTTGTAGTCGGCCATGGATTACTCGGGAAGTGGGTGGCCCCCATTTTGGCACACAATCGTGCGCGGCCTTGACCGCGTGTCTTGGCGTGCGCGCTACCCTGTGTTGTAATGTTGATCATCCCGATTGAGCGCGCAAGGCCATGAGAACCCGTATCAAGATTTGCTGCATCGCTTCCATCGACGAAGCGCAACTGGCGATTGCCGCCGGCGCCGATGCGCTGGGCCTGGTGGCCGCCATGCCGTCCGGCCCCGGCGCGATTCCCGACGCGCGCATCGCGCAGATCGCCGCCTGGACTCCGCCGCCTGTCGCCACGTTCTTGCTGACGTCCGAAACGACGGCGCAGCGCATTGTGGAACATGTGCGCGCCACGCAGCCGTCCACCGTGCAGATCGTCGGGCATATCGACCCAGGCGAAGCGGCGCAGCTGGCGCGCCTGCTGCCGCACGTGCGGCGCGTGCAGGTGATCCACGTGGAAGGGCCTGAGGCTTTGGCGCTGATTCCCGCCTACGCGCCCCATGTGCATGCCTTCTTGCTCGACTCGGGCCGCCCTGGCGCTGCCGTGCCAGAATTGGGCGGCACGGGCCGCCCGCACGACTGGTCCGTCAGCGCGCGCTTCGTGCGCGCCAGCCCCCGCCCCGTCTTCCTGGCCGGTGGGCTGGACGACACCAACGTGGCCGACGCGCTGCGCCAGGTACGCCCCTACGGCATTGACCTGTGCACGCGCGTGCGCACCGACGGCAAGCTCGATGTGATGAAGCTGGCCTTGCTGATGGGGGCCGTGCGCGATGTGGATGCGGCGCTGTATGCGGAAGGTTAATCGGCCGTTGCCAAGGCGTTCATCTCGCGCACGAACGCTTCTGTAAACGCGGCCACCATGCCGCTGGCGGCGCGTGGCGAGATCAGGCCCACGATGGAATGTGATTCTTCGTCCGGCAGCGCTATAAAACACACGCCGGGCGGCGCCACCAGGCGCATGCTGTCGGGGACGATGGCGATGCCCATGTTGGCCTCGATCAGGTTCAGCTGCGAGGTCTTGCGCGACAGGGCGCGCGCCGCCTTCGGAAAGAAGCCCTGCGCCAGGCAAAGGCCCGCCACCAGGTAGCTCAGGCCACCGCGGTCCTTGTGCGGGATCGAGACGAACGCTTCGTCGCGCAGGGCGGCAATCGTCGTGCGCTCCAGCGCGGCCAGTGGCGAGGCCGACGACACGGCCACCACCAGTTTTTCCGCAAACAGTTCGTGTACGACGATATTGGCGTGCTTGCGCAAGGTGGGCAGGCGCACCAGGCCCAGGTCGGCGCGGCCTTCCTCGATATCGGCTGCCTGGTTTTCCGACGATCCCTTTGATATATCCAGCGAAACGCCTGGAAACAGCGCCAGCAGGCGGTTCAGCACCGCGCCGATGGCGGGCGTGAGGGTGACGGAACTTGAATGCAGCAGGCGGATGATGCCTTGCGCGCCTTGCCCTACATGGCGGGTCTGGCGCACGGTTTCGTCGATGTCTTCGAGGATGCGTTTGGCGCGTTCATAAAATACCTGGCCCGCCGGCGTCAGTTCGATGTGGCGCGCGTCGCGCGTCAGCAGCAGCGCTTGCACCTCGCCTTCCAGCTCCTTGATCTGCCGGCTCAGGGCCGACTGCGCGATATACAGCTTTTCCGCCGCACGCGAGTAGCTGCCCGCATCGACGATTTCGACAAAATAGCGGAACTGTCTGATGGAAATCAATCGTATGCCTTTTCGAGATCGCTGACTGCCTGATTTGATATTAGCCTTGCCCCGGCGTTCAGGTTACAGTGGATTGCTCTGCTGTCACTGCAAAGGAAAGACCATGCTGGAATTGATCGGGGTGCTGGGTTTGCTCGTCAGTATTATCGCAAAACTGATTTTCGTCCAGATCGGTGGAGCTGATGATGGTAGGGAGGATTGAGAGGGAATCAACCCAACGGCGTAAAGCCGGGGTCAGTTCCTTCGGAATCGGAATACGGTCTATCAGACCGTATTCCCCCGTCGGGTCTGACCCCGGATTGTCGCTAACATAGCCACGAAATTTTGCGGCGTCTCCACGGCTTGCAAATGACAATTCAATGCTATCCCGTCCCACTCCGTCAATTGTAAACCCGCGCACTTGAGCGCCGCTTCGCGCGCCGTCCACGCCCGTGCCAGCGCTGCGGGGCGCAGGGAGGCGGGGCCGGCGGCCAGTTCCTGCGCTACCTGCGACCCCAGGTAATCGCGCGCCAGATTCGCCCAGTCGGCAATGTCCTGCACGCGCATCACGTCGATGCCGACAGCGCCATGCAGGTGGATGGCGGCCAGCGACATTCCCTCGTCATGGGTCAATGACAAACCTGCTGTGCGGCCGGCCAGCAGCAGGCGGGGAGGAGCGCCCGGCGTCGACTCCAGCGAAACTGCCTCGCTGTTCAACTTCAGCCACTGCGCCGCCGCTTCCCGCACGGCGGCGCGGATGCGCAGGCGGGCTTCGGCGCGCGGCAGGACGGCGGCGATGCCGATCACCAGCACGCCGTCGCCCGACCAGAGCACCGTTGAATCCATCAGCTGCGCAGTGGCGCCGCCGGGCAACCGGCCCAGTTGCTGCCAGCTGGGATGTGTTCGCCCTTCATCACCAGGGTCAAGGGACCCAGGCGCGCATTGTCGCCCACCTTGGCGCTGTACAGCACGGAGCTGCGCGGGCCCATGTAGACGCGCTGGCCGATCTCCACGTGGTCGATCTTCATCACGCGGTCTTCAAACAAATGCGTTTGCGGGCAGGTCAGCGCATTCAATTCGCTGTAGTCGCCGATATGCACGCAGTCGAATTCCGTAATGTCCGTCGTGTCCATGTAGACGCCGCGGCCGATCTTGCAGCCGAACAGGCGGAAGGCCAGTGGCAGCCACGGCGTGCCGCGCAGGTAGCGCATGAAGTTGGGCACGGCGATGCCTTCATACAGATTGGTCACGCCTTCCGAAATCCACACGAACGGCGTCCACATGGGCGCCGCATGCTTGCGGTAGCGTCCCAGCAGCAGCCACTTGAACAGCACGACCACCAAAAAATTGCCGATACCGTAGGCGATGCCGGCGATGGCCAGGTCGCCCACCACTTCGCCCCAGCGCCCGGCGCCCGCGATCGGCATCACGTCCAGCACCAGGGTGTAGCCGACGGCAATCACCACCGCGTGCGGCGCGACGATGCGGAAGGCTTCGATCAGGCTGCGGCCCAGGCGGCGCAGGATGGATGGCTTGAAGGTCAGGTGTTCCGCAAAACCGCTGACCTGTTCGCGCGCAGGCAGGTGCATGGGCGGAGAACCGAGCCAGGTATCGCCACTGTGCATCTGCTCATTGCGCGGCGCATGCGTGTGCACGCCGATCAGCACGTGCTCGGGCAGCACGGTGCCGTCCGGGATATAGCTGCCGTTGCCGACAAAGCTGCGGTGCGAGATGACGGTGGGGCGCATGGTCATCCAGCCGCCGTCGATCTGCTCGTCGCCCAGCATGACGGCGTCGGCGATAAAGGTGTCGTCGCCCAGGGTCAGCATGTCGGGCACCACGCCCAGGGCCGTGGAAATCTCGGCGCCCTTGCCCACCTTGGCGCCGAGCAGGCGGTACCAGTATGGTGCGTACACGGTGGCGTAGATGCCGTGCAGGACGTTCAGGCTCGATTCCTGGATATGGCTGACCAGCCACTTGGCGCAATAGATATTGCTGTGCACGGGCGAGCTGCCCGGCTTCAAACGGGGCAGCGCGCTCCAGCGGATGGCGGCCGACAGCAGGGCCGTCAGCACGATCAGCACGGCGCTGGCGGGGAAGGCCAGCAGGAAGTAGCGAGCCAGCTGGGTCGTCACGTCGCGCCCCTGCAGCCACGGCATCATTTCGCGTTCGTCGAACCAGTCAATCAGCACGAAGCTGGGGAAGACGGGCATGAAGAACAGCACGGCGATGAGGACCATGCCAAAGCAGAAGAACAGGGTTTCGCCCGTCAGGCGCAGGCGCGAGACGGCGGGGCGGGGCGGCTGGCTGGCAGGATCGTAAGGGCCGATGTCGCGCGCGGGCGAACCCGTATAGACGCGGCCGTCCGGCACGAAGGCGCCGTCGGCCAGCGCCGACTGACCCTCCAGGTGGCCGAAGGCGCCCACCCTGGTATTGCCTTCCAAAATCGCATAGGAACTGATGCAGGCATCGTCGCCGATGCTGATGCGGCCCAGCAGCAAACGGCCCCGCTCGACCCTGGCGTTTTCAAAGTTGACGGCATTGCCCACACTGACGTTGTCGCCGATGGACAGCAGGTCGGGCGCGCGCAGGGTCATCGAGCCGATGACCACTTCCTTGCCCACTTTCGCGCCCAGCGCGCGCAGCCACCAGCTGTTCAGGGACGAGCCGCTGAGCAGATACGCGGGCGCCGATTCGACCAGTCGGTCGGCCAGCCACCAGCGGTAATAGGTGATGCCCCACAGCGGATAGCTGCCCGGCTTCAAACGCCCCGCGATCAGCCACTTGCCGGCAATCGCGATGGCAAATTCGGCCAGGGTCGCCAGCAGGAATACGCCGATGGAGGCGGCGATGGCGCGCGGCACGGTATCGCCCGTGTCGCCCGTGAAGAAGTGGTAGGTGAAAAACGGCGCCATCCATTGCGCCATGCGCAAGGTGACGAGGCCCGGCACGGCTGCCGCCTGCGCCGCGCCGCAGATCCAGCGTTTCAGGGTCGACGGCGGTGTCCACTCCGCTTCCGGCGTGGCAAGCGCGGGCGCTTCGTTCAGCACGGCGGCGATCTTGCCGATCTGGCGATTGTGATAAATATCGCGCACCGTCATGTGGGCGTAAGCCGGATTTGCGCGCAGGGCGGAGGCCAGGCGCGCGGCCAGGAAGGAATGGCCTCCAAGGTCGCTGAAGAAGTCCAGCTGGCGCCGTATCGGCTGGCCAGGGAAGAGTGTCGCCAGCGCCGCGAACAGGGCCGCTTCGGCGGGGGTTTCCGGCACGTCCGATTCACCCGCTTCGCCAGCCGGTGGTGCGGACAGCGGCATGGCCTTCAGGGCCTTCCTGTCGATTTTTCCCGAAGTCAGGCGCGGCATCAGCGGCAGGAGCTCGAAGCGGCCAGGCACCATATATGGCGGCAAATGCAGGTTCAATGCGCTGCGCAGGGTTTTCGCCGTCAGTGCATCGTCGGGTGCATCGTCGCTGGCGACGATGTAGGCTACCAGCTGGTCGATACCGTCATCCTTGCGCAACAATACGGCCACCGTTCCCACGCCGGGCTGCTGCGCCAGCACGGCCTCAATCTCGCCCAGTTCCACGCGAAAGCCGCGGATCTTCACCTGGTCGTCGGCGCGGCCCAGGCACAGCACCTGGCCGTCGGCATCGATGCGGGCCAGGTCGCCCGTGCGGTACAGGCGCGCATCATCTTCGTTTGTCGCCCACGGGTTGGGCAGGAATTTTTCCACTGTCAGGTCGGGCCGGCCCAGATAACCCTCGGCCAGGCCGGGACCGATGATGCACAATTCCCCCGTTTCGCCGCGTGGCAGCAGGGCCAGGGGGCGGTTTTCTCCCGGCTCGGCCACCTGCAGCACCAGCAAGCCATAGTTGGGTAGCGGCGTGCCGATGGTGACAGGTTCACCGGGCCGCAGGCGCGCCAGGCTGCATGACACTGTCGCCTCGGTGGGGCCATAGGTGTTGAACATGGCGCGGCCAGGGCGCGACCAGCGCTCGACCAGCGATTCCGGGCACATCTCGCCGCCCAGGTTTATCAGGCGCAGACTGGGCACCTCTTCGGCGAACAGGGCCAGCAAGGTCGGCACCGCATGGAGAACAGTTACCTTGTTCTCGGCCAGCGCGCGCGGCAAGGCTTCCGGGTCACCCGAGATATCCTTGGGTCCCAGCCACAGGGTGGCGCCCACCAGGTAGGCGATCCAGATTTCTTCGAACGACATGTCGAAGGCGACGGAAAAGCCCTGGTAGACGGTGTCGGCTTGCGTCACTTCCAGCACGGCGTTTTCGCTGCGCAGGAAGTGGCAGATGCTGCGCTGATTGATCAATATGCCCTTGGGCTTGCCCGTGGAGCCGGAGGTGTAGATTACATACGCCGGGTGTTCGGGCAGCACGGCGCCGCGCGCGGGCAAGTGTTCGCCCGGTGCGGCGGGGGCCAGCAGGCTTTCCGCCGTCCATACGGGGCGTTTAATGCCAGCATCAGACAGGCGCGGCGCGAACTGCGTACAGCTGACGACGCCAGCGCCATTGGCGTCATCGAGGCACACCTGCAGGCGCTCGACGGGCGTGTCTTCATCGACGGGCAGCCAGGCGGCACCCGCCTTGGCAATCGCCGCCTGCATCAGCAGCAGAGGGGCCCCGCGCGGCAGCCACAGGCCCACGATGTCGCCGGGCTTGACGCCGGCCGCCACCAGGCGCGACGCGGCCAGACCCGCCTGGGCATCGAGTTCCGCATACGTGATGCGGCGCTCGCCATCGATCAGGGCGATCTGTCCAGGGCAGCGGCGGGCGGTCGCTTCGAGCAGGTCGGCCAGCACTTCCTCGCGCAGCAGATCCGGTCGCGGCGGGCCGTACAGGATATCGGCGTGGGTGGAAGGGATGCCTGGGCTGACTGCGGTGAAATCGTTCATGGATGACGCTTATCTGTAATGCTGTGTGAGGAATCTGACGGGCTGCACGTGGTGCGCAACACAGTTGATACATTACAGCACGCAAGACTTTTCAGCGTTGCAGAACGGGTAATTTTGTGGGGCTTTCAGCAATTATGTGGCGACTAGCTCATTTGCCATGATTACGGAATGTAAAACGGGGAAACATGGCGCCGATTTGCGCCACGGTGCGCGCCGCAGGATAGCCGTGCAGGGGGCGCCCGGCCAGCGCCTTATCCAGGCAGCCTTCGGCGCGGAACTGCTGCAGCACGTAGTTGTCGACGCCTTTGGCGGCCAGGGTGGTGGCCAGGGCCAGCAGCTGTTCGTCCGGCAGCAAGTCCGGGTGGGTGGTGGTGCGGCATTCGTAGGCGACGCCGCTGGCGAGGATGGCGTCCAGGCAGGCGCGCGCCGGGTCGCCGCTGCCGGCCACGCGGGTCACATGACGATAGTCGGCAAACGGCGCCTTGATGTCGAAGCCCACCCAATCGACCAGGGGCAGCACTTCCTGCAGGCGCTGCGGATAGATGCAAGCCGTGTGCAGGCCGACGCCGAACCCCAGTTCCCTGACGTCCTGCATGGCGCGCGCCAGCGCCGGGTCCATGCACGCCTCGCCGCCGCTGAAGACGACGGCGTCGACCAGGCCCACGCGGCGGCGCAGCCAGGTCAGTACGTCCTGCCAGGGCATGGTGCCCTGCGGCGTGCGCGTCTGCAGATGGGGATTGTGGCAATAGCCGCAACGCCAGGGGCAGCCCTGCACGAAGACCACGGCGGCCAGTTTGCCCGGGTAGTCGGTGGCGGAAAAGGGCGTCAGGCCGCCCACTTTCAACTCAGCCATGGCAGGCGGGCTGGCCAACCCGGGCGCTCGCTTCCGTAAAATACTGGCGCTCGTGGAATTCGCCCTGCTTGCCGATGTTGAACGAGGCGACAGGACGGTGGTAGCCCATCACGCGGGTCCAGATTTCGCAGCGCTGGCGTTCGGTGTCGAGCAGGGTGAGGGCGGGAGTGAAGTCGGGACGTGTATTCATGGCGTTTCCTCAAGTGATGGAGCAGGGTGGGCTTGCTTGCGGGCGATCAGTTCCGCGTCGCAGGTGGGGCAGAATTCATGTTTGCCGGCCAGGTAGCCATGGCGCGGACAGATGGAAAACGTGGGCGTGACCGTGATGTAGGGCAGCGAAAAGCGGCTCAGGGCGCGTTTCACCAGTTCGCGGCAGGCATTCGCGTCCGACAGCGCTTCCGTCATGTACAGGTGCAGCACCGTGCCGCCCGTGTACTTGCGCTGCAGCGCGTCCTGCAATTCCAGCGCCTCGAACGGGTCGTCCGTGTGGCCCACGGGCAGCTGCGACGAGTTCGTGTAATACGGGTTGTCGACGGTGCCGGCCTGCAGGATGGCGGGATAGCGCTTGCGGTCTTCGCGGGCAAAGCGGTAGGTGGTGCCCTCGGCCGGCGTCGCTTCTAGGTTATACATATGGCCCGTTTCTTCCTGGAATTGCACCATGCGGGCGCGCACGTGGTCGAGCAGGCGCACGGCCAGCGCATGGCCTTCCGGTGCCGTGATGTCGTAAGCGTCGCCGCTGAAATTGCGGATCATTTCATTGATGCCGTTCACGCCCAGAGTGGAAAAGTGATTGCGCAGGGTACCCAGGTAACGCTTCGTGTAGGGAAACAGGCCTTGCTGCATCAATTCCTCGATGGTGCTGCGCTTGATTTCCAGGCTGGTCTTGCCCAGTTCCAGCAGGCGGTCCAGGTCCGCCATCAACGCCGCTTCGTCGCCGCGCCACAAATGGCCCAGGCGCGCGCAGTTGATGGTCACCACGCCCAGGGAGCCCGTCTGCTCGGCGGAACCGAACAGGCCATTGCCCCGTTTCAGCAGTTCGCGCAAGTCCAGTTGCAATCGGCAGCACATGGAGCGGATCATGTTCGGCTTGAGTTCCGAATTGATGAAATTCTGGAAGTAGGGCAGGCCGTAGCGGGCTGTCATCTCGAACAGGCGTTCGGCATTTTCGCTATGCCAGTCGAAATCCTCGGTGATGTTATAGGTGGGGATGGGGAAGGTGAAGACGCGGCCTTTGGCGTCGCCCGCCATCATGATCTCGATGTAGGCGCGGTTGATCATGTCCATCTCCGCCTGCAGCTCGCCATAGCTGAAGTCCATCTCCTGGCCGGCGATGACGGGAATCTGCTCGCGCAGGTCGTCCGGGCAGACCCAGTCGAAGGTGAGGTTGGTAAACGGCGTCTGCGTGCCCCAGCGCGATGGCACGTTGAGGTTGAAGATCAGCTCCTGCATATGCTGGCGCACGTCTTCGTAGCGCAGGCTGTCCTTGCGGATGTAGGGTGCCATGTAGGTGTCGAAGGAGCTGAACGCCTGGGCGCCGGCCCATTCATTTTGCAGGGTGCCCAGAAAATTGACGATCTGGCCGATGGCGCTCGACATGTGTTTCGGCGGACCCGATTCGATCTTGCCCGGCACGCCATTCAAGCCTTCATGCAGCAGGGTGCGCAGCGACCAGCCGGCGCAATAGCCGGCCAGCATGTCGAGGTCGTGGATGTGCAGCGCCGCTTCGCGGTGCGCCGCGCCCACTGCCGGCGGATACACCTGGTCCAGCCAGTAGTTGGCGATGACCTTGCCCGACACATTGAGGATCAGTCCACCCAGGGAATACCCCTGGTTGGCATTGGCGTTCACGCGCCAGTCGCGCCGTTCCAGGTATTCATTGATGGACGCGGCGACATCGACCTGGCCGCGTGTGGGGGAAACTGCATTCGTCGTCATGAAACCTCCAATAAACACAACATGCGGTGTTTTTATGAAGGTTATCCACTAAATGTAGTGCGGTCAAAGGTGGCGTGCAAGCGATTCGCATATCCTTGATCCAGGTGAAAAAACCACCTCAGCCGGTTTTGTTCCAGCGTGTTTCGCGCAGGATCAGCCAGCTCGCGCAAAAGAACGCGGCGCCGCAGGCGGCGATGCTGGCGACGGAGGCGGGCAGCACGTGGGTCCAGATTTCCAGCGGCGTATAGGTGCTCCAGCTGGCCACGCGCGCGTCGAAGGTGGCGTAGTTCGCCAGCAGCCAGTAGATGGCCAGCAGGCCCGTGCAGATGGCGGCCTGACGCAGCAGCGGCATTTGACGGCGCGCGAACACGGCCAGCAGGAACAGCAGCAGCACGCCCGGATAGGCGCCCAGTACTTCCGGCGACAGCACGGAGATGGTCCCTGCGTCATAGCCATCGGTCGGGCCGGCCCACTGCACTTGCAGCGCGGTGAGGAACAGGGTCAGAAGGAAAATCAGCAGCGGTTTGCGGGTCATGGTGGGAACTGAAACAGGAGGAAAGATGGGCATTTTACAGCCAGGTCAAGCAAGTTGAAGGTGCGCCAGCCATGCATGCATTCCTTCACCTGCGTCAAGGACTGGGCAGCATGGGCGGGGCTATAGTCTGCACCCTGAGCCGATACAGGACTGTGAACATCATGATGCTTGAATCAACCACCGCCACCCGCGTGGCCGGACCGCTGGAACTGGTCTGCCCCGCCGGCAGCCTGCCTGCCTTGAAAGCGGCTGTCGACAATGGCGCCGATACCGTTTACCTGGGCTTTCGCGACGCCACCAATGCGCGTAATTTCGCCGGCCTCAATTTCGACGAGAAGGCAATCGCCGAAGGCGTGCGCTATGCCCACCAGTATGGACGCAAGGTGCTGCTGGCACTGAATACCTATCCGCAGCCGCACAGCTGGGCCGTGTGGCGCAGCGCCATCGACCGCGCCGCCGCGGCGGGCATCGACGCCATGATCGTCGCCGACCCGGGCCTGATGGCCTACGCGGCCCAGCACCAGCCGCAGCTGCGCCTGCATTTGTCTGTGCAGGGCTCGGCCACGAATTATGAAGCGATCAACTTCTATCACGAGCACTTCGGCATCGCCCGCGCCGTGCTGCCGCGCGTGCTGTCGATGGCGCAGGTTGAGCAATTGATCAGCAAGACGGCGGTGGAGATCGAAGTATTCGGCTTCGGCAGCCTGTGCGTGATGGTCGAAGGGCGCTGTGCGCTATCGTCGTATGCGACGGGCGAGGCGCCGAATACGCACGGCGTGTGCTCGCCGGCGAAATCCGTGCGCTGGCTGGAAACGCCGAACGGTCTGGAATCGCGCCTGAACGGCGTGCTGATCGACCGCTATGCGCCAGGCGAAAACGCCAGCTATCCCACCCTGTGCAAGGGGCGTTTCGAAGTCAATGACGAAGAATATTACGCGATCGAGGAACCGGCCAGCCTGAATACCCTGGCGCTGCTGCCGCAACTGATCGCCATGGGCGTGCGCGCCGTGAAAATCGAAGGGCGCCAACGCAGTCCCGCCTACGTGGCCCAGGTCACGCGCGTGTGGCGCGAAGCGATCGACGCCTGCCGCGAAGGCAATCCACGCTATGCCGTCAAGCCGGGCTGGATGGCGGCCATGGACAAGCTGGCAGAAGGTCAGCAGCACACCTTGGGCGCTTATCATAGATCTTGGAAATAGAGGATGAACATGCTGAAGCTTTCTTTGGGTCCTTTGCTGTACTACTGGCCGCGCGCCACGGTCTTCGAGTTTTATCAGCAGATTGCCGGCACCGCCGTCGATATCGTGTATCTGGGCGAAACCGTCTGCTCGCGTCGGCATGAGCTGCGCCTGGCCGACTGGCTCGATATCGCCGACCTGCTGGCCGCTGCCGGCAAGGAGGTGGTGCTGTCGACGCAGGCGCTGATCGAGGCGGGCGCCGAACTGGCGACCCTGCGCCGCATCACGGGCAATGGCCGCTATACGGTCGAGGCCAACGACATGGGCGCCGTGCACTGCATGGAAAAGGGCGCGCCCTTTGTCGCCGGCCCCCATCTGAACTTGTTCAATGGCCCCAGCCTGCAACTGCTGGCGCGCCTGGGCGCGCGGCGCTGGGTGATGCCGCTGGAAATGGGGCAGGCGGCGCTGGCCGAAATGCAGCGCCAGAAACCGGAAGGGCTGGAGACGGAAGTCTTTGCCTACGGCCGCATGCCGCTGGCGTTTTCCGCCCGCTGTTTCACGGCGCGCAACCGCAACCTGCCGAAGGACGATTGCGGCTATAGCTGCCTGGAAGAGCCGGACGGCCTGCTGCTGCGCACGCGCGACGAGGTGCCCTTCCTCGTACTGAATGGCACGCAGACGCAGTCGGCACTAGTCTATAACCTGGTGCGCGAACTCGACGCCATGCGCGACATGGGCGTGGCGGTGGCGCGTATCAGCCCGCAGGCCATGCATACGGAACAAGTCATCGCCATCTTTGACCGCGCCCGCCGCGGCCAGGTCAGCGGCGTGGGCGCCCAGGCCCAGCTGGCGGCCTGCCAGCCCGCCGGCGCCTGCGACGGCTACTGGCATGGCCAGCCCGGCATGGAACAGCACGCCGCCCATTGAACGCATTGAAAGGAAGCACCATGCAAGATCAACTGGAAAGACTGGCCGTCCCTGCCAAGCCTCCCATGAGCAAGCCCGCCATATCGTACCGGCTGCCCGAGCCGCTGGCCGAATTGCTGTCCAAGCTGCCGCCGTATCCCGCCTCCTGGCTGTTCGTGCAAGGCTTGAATCGCTTGCTGGCGCCGCAATTGCCCGACGATGTGCGCTGCAGCCTGGAAGGACGCAGCCTGCGCTTGCGCCTGTTGGACGCGGGCATCGCCTTCGATTTCGAGTGGCAGGGCACCGTGTTCGTGGCCGAGCGTTATGTGGACGTGCCGGACCTGTGCATCGCCGCCAGCGTGCACGATTTGATGCTGATGGCGCGGCGCCAGGAAGATCCGGACACGCTGTTCTTCAGCCGCCGCCTGAGCCTGGAAGGCGATACGGAGCTGGGCTTGCTGTTCAAGAATACGCTAGACGCCATCGAGCTGCCGCCATTCGACCTGCAGGCGCTGGGGCCGCGCCGCGTGCTGGCGCATCTGCGCGACCGGGGTGCGCGGGGAGGGTGAGCGGGGAGCTGGCGGCAGCAGGCGTTCAGTGGCGGCAGTGGCCGCAGGCGCCGCTGCACGAGGCCAGCTGTTCTACCGCCGTCGTCTCGCCCATGAAGCCGGCGTCATTGACGGCGGCCAGCAGGCGTTCCTGCGTGGCCAGCCGTTCGTCAAATTGCACCGTGGCGCCGTGGCGCGCCAGAGAGACGCACACGGTGGCCACGCCGGTGACGGCTTCGAGCGCGCCCGTGAGCCTGTCGGCGCAGCCTTCGTGATCCATCCCGATAATATTCAAGCGCGCTGTTTGCATGGGTTCCTCTTGTTTTTCAAATAAAAAACAGCGTAGGCGAGGGGCGTGCATGCCGTCCAGAGCGGCACGCAAGATTTATTTTTTTATTTACGAGTTTATTGATCTGGATTAACTCCCACCCCTCTTGCTTGGTCCGAAGTTGTTGTTTTTGTTTACATAGTCTGCCTATTCCAGTCGACAAGCACAGCATGCTGCGCGATACTGTCATTCTGATAAGAACGCTATGAAAGCGCTGGAAAGGAGGGGCCATGCAGCGCCGCCCCCTGCTCATGCTTGCCGGCCTGTGGCCGTTGGGCGCCGCCGCCGTCAATGCGCGGCTGCCGCCGCTACCGCTCGTATATCCGCGCCACCAGGCGCTCAATGATCCGCAGCAAGGTTACGTGACGGCCTTGCTGCAAATGGCGCTGGCGCGTTCGGGCCAGGCGTATGCATTGCGCCGTTCGGAACTGCGCATGGTGCAGACGCGTGCCATGCAGGAAATCGCCACGGCGTCGGGCAGCGTCGATGTCGTCTGGGCCATGACGAGCCGCGCGCGCGAAACGCAATTGTTGCCGGTGCGCATCCCCATCGACCGGGGCCTGATCGGCTGGCGCGTGGCGCTGATCCAGGCGCGCCAGCCGCAGCTGCTGCGGTCCGTACGCAGCATCACCGCCCTGGCGCGGCTGTCTGCCGGCCAGATGCGCGACTGGCCCGACTCCGCCATCCTGCAGGCGAACGGCTTGCGCCTCGATACCTCGAGCACCTACGAAGGCCTGTTCCAGCAACTGGCGGCAGGGCGCATCGATTACTTTCCCCGTTCCGTCATCGAGGTGCAAAGCGAGTTTGCCAGCCATGCGCAATTGCCGCTGGCACTCGATGCCCATCTGGTCATCCGCTACCCGGCGGCGCTGTATTTTTTTGTCGGCAAGCACCGGCCGGAACTGGTACGTCACATTGAAATCGGGCTGGAAACCATGCTCGCCGATGGCAGTTTCGCGCAGCTGTTCCAGCGGCATTTTGGTCGTCTCGCAGATGGCTTGAAGCTGTCCCATCGGTACGTGCTGGAACTGGCCAATCCTGACTTACCCGAGGAGACGCCGCTGGCGCGCAAGGCACTCTGGTATCGTCCAAACCATTACTAGTCACGCCCTTGCAGGCGCAGAGGATCCTGTTCTTTCTGTTCTCCCCGATGAATGAAGAGCAAAAGTACAAGTAGTCGATGAAGCGCTGGCCGCGCAAATGCATGGCGCGGAGTTTTCGCAGGGGCGGCTGAACGGGATGAAGCCGAACGACGCGGCGTTCCGCCTGGCCGAGGAAACGGGCGTCAAGTAGGCGAAGCAGCAAGTGGGTAGCTGCTTGCTCCAAGTCAAGCGGGCACCCCGCAAGAGGCGCCCGTTTTGACATGGCAGCTACCGTAACCAATAGTGCAGGCTGGAATAGACATCCGTAGATATAATTGCTATTGTGAAAGTATAAACATGGCAACCCCGTGCTTTCCCCTCATTCATTGACTGGACGCTACATGGGCAGATTGCAAGGACACTTATCAGTATTGCTGGCGAGCGCGCTAGGCGCGGCCCTGCCCGCCCTGGCGCAGATGCCGGGCGGTGCGCCGCTGACCTTCAGCGAAGCGCTGCAGCAAGCGGCAAAGGCTTCGGGCGCCGTGCAGGGCGCCGCGCTCGACGTGCGCGCAAAAACACTCAAAGCGGAAGCCTTGTCGAATATCGACGGACCTTCCGTGGACTTGACGGCGTTTCGCGGCCGTCTGTCGACGGACTTGAGTATCGATACGAGCGGTTTGTCGGGCGTGGTGGGCGGTATCGAATCAGTGCTGCCGCCCATCCCCGGCTTGCCCACGCCGCACATCCCCAATTCCCTGAACCGCGAAGTGGTGACGGATTTGACCTCGTTCGGCTTGCTGGGCATGTGGCCCATCTACACGGGCGGGCGCCTGGACGCCGTCAAAGGACTCGCTTCCAGCCTGACCCTGGCCGCACAGGCGGAGCGCACGGAAGCGGAAGAGCAACTGGCTACCCTGGTGGCGCAGCGCTATTTCCAGTTGTTGCTGGCCAAGCGTGTGGTGGCCGTGCGGGCCGAAGTGACGGTCGGCGTGACGCAGCACCAGCGCGACGCGGCCAAGCTGGAAAAGGGCGGCCTGATTTCGCGCGCGGAACGCTTGCGCGCCGACGTGGCCCTGGATAGCGCCCGCAGCGAGGAAGCGCAGGCGCGCAGCGATGAGGAAATCGCGCAAGTGGCGCTCGACCGTTTGCTTGCCGTCAACACGCAAGTGCGGCCCAGCACGCCGCTGTTCGTCAATAGCTTGCCCGTTGGCACCTTGCAATCGTTCATCAGCACGGGTATGCGGGAAAATGCCAACTGGAAAAAGATCGACAGCAAGCGCGTGCAGGCCGAGCAAGCCTTGAAGTTGCATGGCAAGGAATACGCGCCCACCGTGTTTGCCATCGGTAACTACAATTTGAATCGCGGCAACGAAAAACTCGTGCGCTCAAACTGGGCAGTCGGCCTGGTCGTGTCCGTGCCGCTGGTGCACCGCATCAATACAGGCAAGATGATCGCCGCCGCCAAGCTCGACCAGGAGCGGGTGGAAGTGGTGGCGCGCCAGGCTGAGCGAGACATTCCCACTCTGATCGAAAAGAACTGGCGCGCGCTGGAAAACGCCCGCATCCAGTATCTGTCCACGGCGTCGTCGGTGGAGCTGGCGCGCGAAAATATCCGTTTGCAAACGGTGGCCTTCCAGCAAGGGCAAGTGACCTCGCTGGAAGTCGTCGACGCGCGCCTGAACCTGGCCAAGGTGGAAACGCAGCGAGCGCAGACTGCCTATAACTATGTGATGGGGCTGGCGCAATTGCTGGAAGCGACAGGCGAGACGCAGCGCCTGGGCAGCCTGGCCGCTGCGGCCGATATCCAATTACCTGTGGACAAATAATAATGAGTACCTCCAAAAAACCATTGGCCATCGGCGCCGCCCTCATTGTTCTGGCCTTCGTGGGCTGGGGCCTGTACCAGGCATTTCAGCCGCAGCGCCTGCCTTTGCAGGGACAGATGGATGCGCAGGAAGTCAATGTGTCGTCGAAAGTGCCGGGCAGGGTGGGCGAACTGTACGTCAAGCTGGGCCAGACGGTGCCGAAAGGCCACTTGCTGTTCCAGCTGACGAGTCCGGAAGTCGATGCGAAGATAGCGCAAGCGACGGCCGCCACGCAGGCGGCCGATGCCGTGGCAAAGAAGGCGCAAGCGGGCGCACGGCCCGAGGAAGTACGTGCCGCCAAAGCCAACTGGGAGCGGGCGCAAACGGGGGCGAATATTGCCAAAACCACTTATACCCGCGTCAACAATATGTTCGAGCAAGGCGTGATTGCGCAACAGAAACGTGACGAGGCGCAAGCGCAATGGCGCGCCGCCGACCAGCTGGCGCAAGCTGCCCGCGCGCAGTATGACATGGCGCAAACGGGCGCCCGTCCGGAAGACAAGACAGCCGCCGCCGCCCAGGCGCGCCAGGTGGGCGCCGTGTTGACGGAAGCGCAGATCGCCCTGGCGGAAACGAAGATCGCCGCGCCGGTGGCGGGCCAGGTCAGCAAGATCCAGATACAGCCGGGCGAACTGGCGCCGCAAGGTTTTCCCGTGATCACCCTGGTGAACCTCGATGATGCCTGGGCCGTGCTGCAAGTGCGCGAAGATGACATGGCGGCGTTTGGCATGGGCAGCACGCATGCGGCCAACGTGCCAGCGCTGAAACAGCAAGTGAGCTTCAAGGTCAGTTCGGTGGCCGTCCTGCCGGACTTCGCCACGTGGCGCGCGGCCCGTCCGGGCGGCACGGATTTGCGCACCTTCGAAATCCGTTTGCGCCCCGCCATCAAGGTCGAGGGCTTGCGTCCGGGCATGTCGGTCGTGTTTCCACCGCTCTGATAGCCGATGAACGAAGCGGATAAAGGGCCGGTCTCTACGCTGGCGCGCGAGTGGGCGCGGCTGCGCGGCGATTTTTGGGACTTCGGCATGCTCAGCTGGATTCCCATCGTGCTGTGCGGCATGTTGTGGCTGGTGTTTTCTGCCGGCATCGCGCGCGACTTGCCCATCGTCGTCATCGATAACGATAACTCCACCCTGTCGCGCCAGCTGACGCGCTGGCTCGACGCCTCACCTGGTATCGAGGTCACGGCGAAAGTGGCGTCCAGCGACGAAGCCCTGCATCGCTTGCGCGAACGCACGGCGTTTGGCTATCTGCTGATCCCGAATGATTTTGAACAGAAATTGCTGGGTGGCCGCCAAGCCACCGTACAGTGGTTGTACAACGCGCAGTTTTCCTCGCATGCGGGCGCCTTGCTGCGTGATGTGCGGACGGTCAGCACGACCTTGTCGGCCGGCATCGAGATGACGGCGAGGATGAAAAAGGGCATGTCGGGCGTGCAGGCGGCGGCCCAGTTCGAACCGATACGCACGACCTTGAACAGTTTGTATAATGAAAACATCAGCTATGAAGCGTTTTTGACCTTGGCCCTGATGCCGGCCATGCTGCAGATTTTCATCGTCGTCGCCGTGGTCACCTCCATCGGACGCGAGTTGCGCGACGGCACGGTGCCGCAATGGCTGGCCTCGGCCAATGGTAGCTGGCTGCGCGCTGTCGGCGCCAAGCTGTTGTTTCCCCTCATCGCCTACAGTGCGCTGGCGCTGCTGTATCTCTTGTTTTTCAGCCTGGCGCGGGACTGGGCCGTGGCGGGCAGCTTGCCGGCCTTGCTGCTGAGCATGTTGCTGCTGGTGCTCGCCTACTGCGGTCTGGCCACTTTGTTGATAGCCGCTACCCTGTCCTTGCGCCTGGCCCTGTCGGGCGCGGCATTTATTACGGCGCCGGCGTTCGCGTTTGCGGGCCAGGCCTTTCCCTTGATGGCCATGCCGGCGCCGGCCCGCGCCTGGGCGGAAGCCTTGCCGCTCACGCACTATTTGCAGTTGCAAACCAAATACTGGCTGGCCGGCGCGCCGTGGCGCTATGGCGTGCAGGAAATGTTGATACTGGCTGGCTTTGCCATCGGCTGTGGCACCGTGGGCGTATTCCTGCTGGCGCGCCGCGCGAATGCCCCGGATGCCTGGGGGCGCACATGAATAGCTGCTGGTCCGCCTTTATTGCCACCTGGCGCGCCATGCTGACAGACAAGGGCGCGCTGACCTTGCTGTTCATCGGCGGCATCATTTATTCCTTCTTTTATCCTTTGCCATACTCGACGGAAATCGTCCAGCGCGTGCCCGTGGCGGTCGTCGACCAGGACCGCAGCGCCATGTCGCGCCAGTTGACGCGCTTTGCCATGGCCCATCCGTCGCTGGACGTGATCGCCGTCACGCCGGACTTGCCCGTCGCACAAGATTTATTGTGGCGCGACAAGGTCATGGGTGTGCTGATCCTCCCCGACGGCTTGCAGACAGATGTGCTGGCCGGCCGCGCCGCCCACGCGCAGGTGGCGGGCAATGGCTTGTATCTGATGCTCAACAAGGTGGCCCTGAATGGCCTGGCCGAAGTGGTGGGCACCGTGTCGGGTGGTATTGAGCTCAAGCGTTTGGGCGCGGGTACGCCGTCCACCATCCAGGCCAACCAGCAGCGCTCGCCCATCGCCTTCACCGCCGTGCCCCTGTTTAACGTCAAGGAAGGCTATGGCGCGTATGTTGTGCCAGGAGTGGCGACTCTCATTGTGCAGCAGACCTTGCTGATTGGCGTGACCATGCTGTTCGGCACCTGGTATCAGCGCAAGCGTTTTCCCCTGGCGGGCCGGCGCAGGGCGGGCGGTTATGCGGGCATGCTGCTGGCGTTTGCCAGCGTGGCATTCATCAACTGCTGCTATTTCTTCGGTTTCGTCTTCTGGTTCCAGGATTACCCCCGTGGCGGCAACTTCGGCGGCATGCTCTTGCTGCTGGTGCTGTTCTCTCTGGCGGAAGCGGCTTTCGGCATGCTGCTGGGCATGCTGTTCCGCACGCGCGAACGGGGCACGCAGCTGATGATCGCCACCTCGATGCCCGTGCTGTTCCTCGCTGGCCTGACCTGGCCCGTGTCGTCCATGCCCGTCGTGCTGCAATGGCTGCGCTGGCTGCTGCCATCCACGGCCGGCATCCAGGGCTTTGTCGCGCTCAACCAGATGGGCGCCTCGCTGTATGAAATCCGCCATGAAGTGGCGGGTTTGCTGGCCTTGCTGGTGGCCTGCGTGGCGCTGGGCTGGTGGCGCTGGCGCAGGATGGATGAAACGGTTGTTGATTTGAACAAGGCGTAATGGGAACGATATGCAATAATTTCGTACCCGGGGTCAGACCCGCCGGGTCTGACCCCATTTAAAGTAAACGAACCATGTCCGCCTTCAATTTGTTCCAGCGCCTGTCCCAAGCCCCCACCAAGCCCAAGGCCGCGCCTGCCGCGCGGCAGTTCGACGTGGCGGACCTGTACCAGGGGCCCATCGCGCTGGGAGCAGAAGGCGAGGCGCAAGCGCGACCTTTCGATGAAAAACTGCGCCAGGCCTATTTCTGGATCGTCAACCACGCCATCATCAGCCCCCATTACGACATCGAGTACAACGATGGCCCGTCGCAGACGTATTCGGTGGGCGACAGCCGCCGCACCCTGAACTTGCCGTCGGCGCAAAGCTATTCCAGTTTTATTTTGCTGCCCCTGCTGACCTTTGCCACGCGCCGCAAATGTCTGTTCGTCGGCGGGCCGGGGCGGGGCAAGACGGCCAGCGCGCTGCTGATGGGCGTGCTGGCCGGTTCCTCCGTCAAGGAAGTCAAACGCGCCATGCAGCATGGCCACCCGCAGATGACGGTGGCCGACTTGCTGGGCAATCCGCTGCCTGCCGACCTGGTGAACGCGCAAAGCATGGACGATATCCGCATCGCCTGGCGCGCCTGGCTGGGCATGCGCGTCAAAATCGTCGATGAATACAATCGCATCCCCACGCGCACGCAGAGCGCGCTGCTCACCGTCATGGGCGACAATTACGCGGAAGTGCTGAACCATATTTACGAATGCCCGGAAGCGGCCTGGTATTTGACGGCCAACGACGACCAGGGCGGCGGTACGTATCAGGTGATCGAAGCGCTGCGCGACCGGGTCGACGTGACGGTGCAGGCGCTGGCTTTCAATCCGCGCTTCCTGAATGAACTGCTGCTGCGCGTGGAAGAAAACGTGCGCCCCGAAGAACTGGTACCGCCCGAGATCATCTTCACGGAAGGGGAGGTGGATCAAATTGGCGTATCCATCCGCCAGGTGGGCATACCCGACGCCGTGCGGCGCCGCCTGGAATTTTTCGCCAGCCAGTTCGAGCTGTTCGAGACGGCGGGCGGCCAGTTCGAATACATGACCAAGGATACGGCCCGCCTGGCCGGCGCCGACCGTGGCGCCGCGCAGGCGGCCGACAATGGGCGCGACCGTTTGAAGGACCTGGGCTGCCAGACCCTGAACGGCATCTCCGTGCGCACCCTGATGGCGCTGCTGATCTACGCCAAGGCCATGGCCTACTTCCGCGGTAACGGCGAGGTGGAGCTGGAAGACTTGCGCCAGGTGCTGCCCTTCGTCCTGCATAACAAGCTGCAGCCGGACCCGGACGCGCCATTTTTCGCGCTGCCGGAAAACGCCGCCTACCGCAGCGATAGATTGGGCTGGCTGCGCCGCCTGTTCGATTTGTCGAACGATGAATTCAACCGCCTGGACCTGGACCGCGATGATCCGGTGGGCGTGCTGTCGGCCGAATTCGACCTGGGCCTCGATGGCGTCAGCGAGCGCGAAACCCTGGCACGCCTGAACCGCATTGAAAAGCTGATCGGCGAACGCACCAAGGGGCGCAAACTGTATGGTCCCCTGTACGACGATCTGCTCAAGCTCAAATACCTGCACCAGCGCTATACCAATTACCGCAGCTGGCTGCGTTCGTAATGAATTACGCTCTGACTATGGATCACTGCCGAGGTTTTCTCGGCGCGCTTGAGAGGCTGAACAGCGAGGCCAGCGACCTGTGCGCAAGCTACGAGCTGCAGCGCCTGCCGGACGCGCCCGACCTGCTCACGGCGCTGGGCATGCGCGTGGAAGACCATGCCTTGCACGGCATCGAGCCCGCGCGCGACTTGCCGGCGCCCCTGTGGCACCTCAAGGTAGCGCCGTGCGGGCGCGCACAGCTGGAGCAGGTATGCCAGCGCTGGTTCTTCTCGTCGGACCACATGCAGACGGCGCCGCCGGGCCGTTTTCGCACCTGCCTCGTCGACGCATTCCTCGAAGCGCTGGACATGTCGCTGGCCGGATTCACAGTGCATGTCGTGAAGATGGCGCCGCCGCCTGGTTTCTGGTACGCCATCCACTGGGACGAGATCGCGTTCGAACTGGGGGATGAACGTTATTTGCTGCACTTCTCGCACAGCGATTGAGGAGCGGCGATGATCTCTCCTGCTTTTGCCTCGATACTTGCCAGCGGCCGCGCCCAGTTCAACGGCCGCGCTGCGGAAGCGCGCCGGCGTTTTCCATCGCTGGACATGGCCGCCTTCGGCGCTTTCCTGCACGATGGCGTCGATCCGCTGGTAGTGGCCGTGGCCGACGTTGCGCCTGAGCGCGCAGGCGGCGTCACCTTGGCCGCCTACGACATGGCCCTGGAGCTGGTGGGCCACGGCCTGGCAGGTCCGGCGGCGAAAAATCCCCTCCTCAATAGCGTCTGGCGCGAACTGGCGCCATCGTTTGCGCCGTTGCTGGCGACGGCGCCCGTCGAGGTGCTGGGCATGCTCAGCAACGCCGCCATCCACATAGCCTCCGTGGCGGGCGCGCGTCCCGCGCAGTGGCAGCGCGAGCTGGCTGCCCTGGCAGCGCAGATCGCCACGGTGGCGCAGCTGCGCGCCGTGGGCCAGGTCCTGGCCTGGCGCGCCGGTGTCGCGCATTTCCGCCTGGGCGCGCTGGCCGCCGCCGATACCTTGCCGCCTGCGCTGGCGCTGGCCGCCTTTGGCGAACCGGCTGCGCACTGGCCGCAGGTGCATGCGCAGTTGCTGGCGAATCCCTGGCGCGGCAATGCCGAGGGCAGGGAGTTTGGCAGCTTCAGCGGCCTCGGTGGCGCTTTCGGCACGCCGCCGCAAGTGCGCGCGACAAAGGACGGTTTTGTCGTGCGCAGCGCCGAGCTCCACTACCTGCTGGTGGCCGATGCCTGCGGCGCCGTGCTGCACAGCGCCACGGCGCAGGAGTTCGAGCAGGCGCCAAACGAGCAGCCATCGTCCGTGCGCGTCGATGGTGCGAGCCTGCATATCGGCGCGCGCAGCATCGTGCTCGATGTGCCGCCCGGCGACATCGCTATCGCCGCCAATGCGCATACAGTTGCCATTACGTCGCCGTGGACGCACGCGATCCGCTTGCTGCCGCTCGCATGAAAAAGGACGCCGAACCCGCCCTGATCGACGCCTGGCAGGCTGCCTGGCCCGAGGCCCTTGCCGTGTGGAGCAAATTTACGCGCCTGCGCGACCCGAGCCTGTGCACCAGCCACGTCCAGGCCAGCAAGAAGGGGCTGTCCGGCAGCTTTGCCATGATCCGCCTGCTGGACCAGAGCGTCGTGGTCGACTTGCCGCTGGTGACGGAGCTGGGGCTGGATGACTATGCGCTGGAAATCCTCGCGCATGAAATCGGCCACCACATCCTCGCGCCAGGCAGTGCCAGCGACCAGTTCCGCTTGCTGGCGCGCATGCGCCGTGCCTTGCCCACCCTGGAGCAGCACGCACCCATGGTGGCCAACCTGTATACGGACCTGTTCATCAACGACCGGCTGCAGCGCCAGGCGAATTTGCGCATGGCCGACATTTATCGCAAGCTGCAGCAGGGCCGCGAGCCTTCGCCGGACGGCAAGGCCAGGGCCAGCGGCGGCGTGTGGACCCTGTACATGCGCATCTATGAAAACCTGTGGCAGCTGGAAAAGGGTGAACTGGGCGGCGGCCAGGCCGACGAGCGCCTGGACACGGATGCCTGGCTGGGTGCGCGCCTGATCCGCGTCTACGCGAACGACTGGATGCTGGCGGCGGGGCGCTTCGCCACCTTGCTGTTGCCTTACCTGGTGGACGACACGGATGCCCTGGGTGGCAGTCTTGACCCAAGCCGCTACCTGCAGGACACGCGCGACGCGGCCCGTGGCTGCCAGACGTATGGCGCGCAGCAGATCGAGGATGACGAAGAGGGTGGCGCCATCCATCCCGTGCACGACAAGCGCATCTCCGGCCTCGACGGTGAAGAGTCGCAAGCCGAGGCGCCGGCCAGGGCGGGTGGCGGCCAGTTGCGCGAGCCGTTCGAGCTGGGCGACATTTTGAAGGCCTCGGGCATCAACCTGAGCGACCATGAGATCGCTATCCGCTACTACCGCGAACGCGCCTTGCCGCACCTGGTGGCGTTTCCCAGCCGCCCCGCGCCCGAGTCGCAGGAGCCGCAGATGGAAGGGCTGGAAGCGTGGGAGATCGGTGACCCTTTGGAAGACATCGACTGGCTGCAATCCGTGATGCAGTCGCCGCGCCCCGTGCCCGGCGTGACCACCATGCGCCGCGTGGTTGGCCGCGAACCGGCGCGCGCCATCGACGCCGTGCCCGTCGACCTGGACATGTACGTGGACAGTTCCGGCTCCATGCCCAACCCTCAGGCACACACCTCGTTCCTGACCCTGGCTGGCGCCGTCATCGCCTTGTCCGCCCTGCGCGCTGGCGCGAAAGTGCAGGTGACCCTGTGGAGCGGCAAGAATGAGGTGATGCAGACGCCAGGTTTCGTGCGCGATGAAGACATGATCCTGGGCGTGCTGACGGATTTTTTTGGCAGCGGCACCTGTTTCCCCATCCATTGCCTGCGCAAGACCTTTGCGGGCAAGCGCGAACGGCCCGTACACATCCTGATGATTTCCGACGATGGCATCACCACCATGTTCGACGACGATGAACTGGGCAACAGCGGCTGGGATATTTCCGCCAAGGCGCTGGCGCAGGGCGGTGCGGG
This sequence comes from Janthinobacterium darwini, assembly GCF_051380905.1. Lineage (NCBI taxonomy): Bacteria > Pseudomonadati > Pseudomonadota > Betaproteobacteria > Burkholderiales > Oxalobacteraceae > Janthinobacterium > Janthinobacterium darwini. Next base: position 2,800,329 of record NZ_JBNYXX010000001.1, on the reverse strand, counting down.
TGGCACCATGGCCCTGAACCTGGAGCGCGGCTGGGATGGCGTGGCGGCCAACAAGTGGCTGCAGCAAACCTATGACGATCTGAAACGGGCGCGCCGCGAGCAGGGCTGGGATATCCACGCCGTCGAGCGCTACGAAGACTTGCTGGACTTTGCGCGGGCGTTCAGCCGCAGGCATTATGTGAAGAGTTAAATAAGATGAATATGCGCAGCAGAATTCCGGGGTCAGACCCGGCGGGTCTGACCCCAGCATTTGCCGTTGGGTTGAGGTAATGACATCATGATGCAAATCGGTCCCCACCTCGAAACACTGACCCACCGCCTGGCCGACGCCCCCGTCGAGTTCCTCGCCGAGCCCCGCATCGCCGGCGTCGCCAACGCGCAGGCGGTGGCGGTTGCCGCACTGGTCAACGACATTTTGCTGCTGCATGGCACCCGCGCGCCGGCCGCGTCACTGCAGGGTTTTATCGGCGCGCAAGTGAAGGCGGACCGCAATCGCCTGGCGCTGGCCATGATCTTGTGCTGGCTGCTGGCCGACGAGTGGTTCATCGGCCAGCAATTGCGGCAGCAGGATTTGCTGCAGGTGCTGGGCGAGACGGCGCGCGAACTGGCCGCCGCCACGCCAGCCCACCAGTTCACGCACGACCCGGAGCGGCGCGAGGAGCTGGCGCGCATCGTGCTGGCGCGCCTGGCCTTTCGGCCCCGTGACGAAAGCGTGGCGCAGGCGACGGACAGATTGTCCGCCATCAGCGGCACGGAGCGCCGCCGCCTGCTCGAAGCGAGCCGGCTGGCCGAACAGCGCGCGCGGGAGATCCGCGAGGCGCTGGCGAAGAAGGCGGCCGAGGAATCGGCCGACAAGTGGTCGCGCGAATGACGCTCGCTGGCAAACCTGATGTCAATCTGCCGGGCGGCGCCTGGGAATCGGACCGCCACTACTGTCCCACGCTGACGCAAGCAGGTGCGCGCATGCTGGAAAGACTGCGCAGCCATCCGGCCGCCCCCCAGTACCGCAACCGCAGCGGCAACAAGCTGCTGGCGGCGGAAGTGGCTGCCCTGCGTGTCTATGAGCAGGAAGTCATGGATGCGGCGATCTGCTGGAGCCGCGCCGCGCCGCCATCCTGGCTGCCGGATTTTCTCAGGGCGACTTATGCCACGGTGCCCTACTATCGTGCCTGCGGTTCGCCACCGGCGCGTCTCATCGATGCAACGCCCATCAGCCGCGCCGAACTGGCGCACGATATCGCCGCCTTCGTGCCCGACGATGCGGACTTGGCGCGCATGATCAATTTCCAGACCACGGGCACCACGGGGCACCCGTTGCTGATCGCTTCGCACCCGCTGGTGGCGGGGCGCTACCTGGCCTTCCACAAGCGCTCGCTGCGGCGTTTTGGCGTGACTTTACGCCATGGCGCGGGACAGGTGGGCGTCATGCTGCTGGGGCATCAGCGCCGCTGCTTCACCTATGTCTCCGTCACGCCCACGATGGGCGAATCGGGCCTGGCGAAGATCAACCTGCACGTGGACGACTGGCGCGAGCCGGATGACCGCGCGCGCTACCTGGACGCCATGGCGCCCGAATTGATCGCGGGCGACCCCATCTCGTTTGCCGAGCTGCTGACCTTGTCCATGACGCACAGGCCGGCCGCGCTGCTGTCCGTGTCGATGATGCTGTTGCCCGGCATGCGGGCGCGCCTCGAAGAACGTTTCGGCTGCCCCGTGCTCGACATCTATTCGCTCAATGAAGTGGGTCCCGTGGCCGTCTACGACGAACAGGCGGGCGGCCACGTGCTGCTGCAGCACCGGCTGTACGTGGAAATCCTCGACAGGGAAGGGCGGCCCGTGGCCGACGGGGAGCGCGGCGAAATCACCGTGACGGGCGGTTTTAACTTTTGCCTGCCCCTGGTGCGCTACCGCACGGGCGATTACGCGTCGCTGACGCATGGACCGCACGGTCCCGTGCTGGTGGGCCTGGCGGGGCGCAGCCCCTTGCGCTACAGGATGATCAACGGCGAATGGATCAACAATATCGACATCACGCACGCCCTGAAGCCGCTGGCCATCGCCCTGTTCGGCGTGCACCAGCATGGTGACGGCAGTGTCGTACTGCGCCTGGCGCCGGGCGCCATGCCGCAAGCCGACCGGGCGCGCGCCTTGCTCGCCCCCTTTTTCGGCGCCATTACGGTCGAGACTTTGCAGGCGGAAGACAAGATCATTCAATACACCTCGGATTTGCAGGAAGCAGTGGCATGAACCTTTATAAACGCGGCCTCGTGGTGGGCAAATTCTGCCCGCTGCACAAGGGCCACGAACTGTTGATCAATCGTGCGCAGGGGGCCTGCGAAGAGCTGCTGGTGGTTAGCTACACCAAACCCGAATTTCCCGGCCTGGACCCGGCGCGCCGGGAAGGGTGGCTGCGGGCGCAATTTCCCCAGGCTGTGATCGTCGTGCTGGACGATGCGCGCCTGGCCGCCCTGTGCGCGGTGCGCGGCGTGCCTGCGCGTTCGCTGCCGCACAATGACGACGAGGGCGACGAGCATCGCCACTTCATGGGCTGGCTGTGCTGGACGCTGCTGGCGCTGCCCGTCGATGCCGTGTTCAGCAGCGAAGACTATGGTCCCGGCTTTGCGGGCGTGCTGGAACGGCATTACGCGATGGGAGCGGTAGCGCATGTCAGCGTGGATCAGGCAAGAGCGCTGGTGCCCGTGTCCGGGACCTTGGTGCGGCAAGACCCGCAGGCGCACAGCGCCTTCCTGTCACCCATCGTGCGCGCCGATTTCGTCACGCGCGTGTGCGTGCTCGGTGGCGAATCGAGCGGCAAGACGACCTTGGCGCAGGCGCTGGCGCGGCATTTCGAGACGGAATGGGTGGCCGAATATGGCCGCGAGCTGTGGGAAAGCCAGGATGGCGTGCTGGCCTATGATGATTTGCTGAAGATCGGCCGGGAACAGCTGCGCCGCGAAGCGCAGATGCTATTGGCTGCGCGGCGCTGGCTGTTTTGCGATACATCGCCCCTGACCACCTATTTTTACTGTGTCGAGATGTTCGGCAAGGCCGAGCTGGAGCTGGCGCAACTGGCCGAGCATCGCTACGACCTGGTGTTGCTGTGCGCGCCCGATTTCCCCTTCATCCAGGACGGCACCCGCCGCGACGGGGATTTCCGCGCGCGCCAGCATGCGTGGTATCAGGCAGAGCTGGCGCGGCGGGGGATCGCCTTTGTCGATGTCTCCGGCACGGTGGATGACAGGGTCAGGCAGGTGGCGCAGGTGTTGGCGGCGCCATAGGGGCAAACGTGGCACTGACCGCCGCCAGGATCTCATCGGAAAACGCCGCATCGTCGACGGCGCGCGCGAGCGCCACGGCGCCCACCATGGCCGACAGCATGACGATGGCTTCCTGTCGTGGCTTGCGCTTTTTCTGCCACGGAAAATGCGTGGCCAGCTTGCCGATGATGGCTTTTAGGTGGAAGGTGAATGCGGGGCGCACGGCCGGCTGTTTGCGCGCATCGCCGGCCAGCGCGGCCAGCAGGCAGCCATTGCCGGGCACGTCGCGGTGGCCGGCGCTCACGTAATCACGCACATACTGGCGCATCGTTTCAGGACTGGCCATGGCCGCGTCAAGCGCCACGCGCGAGCGCTCCGAGCCGTGCAGGGTGCTTTCGGCCATCAGCGCTTCCTTCGAAGCGAAGTGGTTGTAGAAGGGGCCATGCGTGAGCCCCGTCGCCTGCATGATCTCTCCCACGCTGACGCCGTCGTAGCCCTTTTCACGGAACAGCCGCGCCGCTTGGGTCAGGATGCGCTGGTGCTTTTCGGCGGTTTCTTCGGCGGGATAACGCATGGCAGGCTCCTGATCGCGGCTTAAAAATAATAGTTGACATCATACATGATGTTCGTCATGCTTCAACACATTAAACATGATGATCGTCATGTTTAATGTGTTGAAGCATGATAGCTGTCATGTTTGACGGCGCCTATCCACCCCTATAGTTGAAGAAGGAATGATCATGAATGCAGTCACTACCCAAGGCACGGCCCTCGTCACCGGCGCCTCCTCCGGCCTGGGCGCCGTATATGCGGACCGCCTGGCCGCGCGCGGCTTTGATTTGATCCTGGTAGCGCGCAGGGTCGAGCGCCTGGGCACGCTGGCCGCCTCGCTGGCGGAAAAGTATGGCGTGGCCGTGCGCGCCATGGCGGCCGATCTGGCCGATGCGGACGATTTGCGGCGCGTGGCCGGCGAACTGTCGTCGAACGCGGCCATCACCATGCTGGTGAATAATGCGGGTGTATCGACCCTGGGTGCCGTAGCGGACGCGCCCCGCGAGGGCATCACCGCGATGGACCAGGTCAATGTGACGGCGCTGGCCGAGCTGACCTACGCCGTGCTGCCGCAATTCAAGCAGCGCAACCGGGGCACCATCATCAATATCGGTTCCGTGCTGTCCTTTCACATCCTGCCAGTCAGCACGATCTATAGCGCCACCAAGGGCTATGTGATGAATTTCACGCGGGGCTTGCAACAGGAATTGGCTGGTACGGGCATCGTGGTGCAGCTGGTTCTGCCCGCATCGACGGCGACGGAAATCTGGGAATTGAGCGGCGTGCCGCTGGCGCAGCTGGACCAGGCCACCATTATGCGCGCGGAAGACTGCGTCGATGCGGCGCTGGCGGGCCTGGACCAAGGCGAGTTGGTGACCTTGCCGTCCGTCGAAGACCAGGCCTTGTGGGAGCAGTTTGACGCTGCCCGTCTGGCCTTGTTCGCGGGCGCGATGCGCGGCAAGCCGGCATCGCGCTATGGCGTCAAAGGCAGCGATTAAGCGGCATTGAGTGCCTGTTCCAGGTCTTCGCGCAAGTCGTCGATATGCTCGATGCCGACCGACAGGCGCAGCATGTCTTCCGATACGCCCGCCTTGGCCAGTTCCGTGGCATTGAGCTGGCGGTGCGTGGTGGACGCCGGGTGGGTGGCCAGCGACTTGGCGTCGCCGATGTTGACCAGGCGCGTGAACAGCTGCAGGGCGTCGAGCACGCGGGCGCCGGCCGCGCGCGGGTCTTCACCAGCAGCCAGTTTCAGGCCGAAGGACAAAATGCCCGAGGCGCGGCCATTCATGTATTTTTTCACCAGGGCGTGGTCCGGATGGTCTTCCAGGCCCGCGTAATTGACCCACGCGACTTTCGGATGGTTTTTCAGGTGCTTGGCCAGGGCCAGGGTATTGTCGCAGATGCGGTCCATGCGCAGGGCCAGGGTTTCGATGCCCTGGATCAGCTGGAAAGCGCTCAAGGGCGAGATGGCGGCGCCCATATTGCGCAGCGGGACGACGCGCGCGCGGCCGATGAAGGCGGCGGGCCCAAAGGCTTCCGTGTAGACGACGCCGTGATACGACACGTCCGGTTCATTCAGGCGCTTGAAGCGTTCCTTGTGTTCGGCCCACGGAAATTTGCCGCTGTCGACGATGGCGCCGCCCACGGTGGTGCCGTGGCCGCCCAGGTATTTGGTCAGCGAATGGACGACGATGTCGGCGCCATGCTCGATGGGGCGGAACAGATAGGGGCTGGGTACCGTGTTGTCGACGATCAGCGGGATGCCGTGCGCATGCGCGATTTCGGCCAGTTTTGCCACGTCCGTCACATTGCCCAGCGGGTTGCCGATCGATTCGCAAAAGATGGCCTTGGTGCGGCTGTCGATCAGGGCGGCGAAGGTTTCGGGCTGGCGCGCGTCGGCAAAGCGCACTTCGATGCCGATCTGCGGCAGGGTGTGGGCAAACAGGTTGTAGGTGCCGCCGTACAGCTGGCTGGCGGAGATGAAATTGTCGCCCGCTTCGGTGATGGTCTGGATCGCGTAGGTGATGGCCGCCATGCCCGATGCCACGGCCAGCGCAGCTACGCCGCCTTCCAGCGCCGCGACGCGCTTTTCCAGCACGTCCTGCGTGGGATTCATGATGCGCGTGTAGATATTGCCGGCGACCTTGAGGTCGAACAGGTCGGCGCCATGTTGCGCATTATCGAAGGCGTAGGCCACCGTCTGGTAAATGGGGACGGCGGCGGCCTTGGTGGTCGGGTCGGGGGTGTAGCCGGCGTGTACGGCCAGGGTTTCGATTCTCATGTGGTCTCCGGTATCGGTGGTATGCGGTGGTCAAATCCGCAGCCATTGTGCCATGCGCCCGTTAGCTCGATGCTACGCTTAATAGAATATTAAGCTATAAGCTAGTGCTGTCTTGATATAAGTCATGCAGCTGTGGCAGCCCGATGAACCGTTCATGTGTGCCATTCTGCGCGCAGGCAAACGCGCCGGCGATGGCGCCGCAGCGCATGGCAGTGTCCAGGCCTGCATCACCCAGCCAGGCGTGCAGGAAGGCGGCGACAAAGGAATCGCCCGCGCCATTCGTGTCCACCACGGGCAACTTCAGGCCTGCCGCCGGAGTGTGCCGCACGGACGCGCTGCCCCGTTCCAGCACATACGCGCCCTGCGCGCCGGCCATGGCGATCACGGCCTGTGCGCGGCCTTCCGCGACTATCGTGCGCATGACGGATTCCGTGCGCTCGGCCAGCGCGGCCGTGCTGAGGAAGACCAGGTCGGCCCGCAGCGCGAACATCTTGTGGTGCGGGTTGATGCCATCCCAGTCGTGCAAATCGGTCGACACCGTGGTGCCGCACACTTGCGCGTCGTCAAACAGCGCCGCCACCCAGCCCATGATGGAAAAGTGCGCATGGCGGGCCGGGCCCAGGTAGGGCAGGTAGAAATTGGGCGGCATGCGCACGTCTTCCGGGTGGCGGCCATCGTACAGCGACAGTCTGCGTCCTTGCGGGTCGACCAGGTTGACGCTGCGCCGCGTGCCGGACGGTTCGACGATGTGTGAAAAATCGAGCTTTGCCGCTTTATAACGCTGCAGGATGGCCGCGCCTTGCGCATCGTCGCCGATGAAGTCGATGAACTTGCAGCGCAAGCCCAGCGCATGGCAGCCGAGCGCCACGCCATTGCCCGTGTGCGCCACGTAGTCGTGGATGGGTGGCACGTGTACGGAATCGGCGGCGGGCAATTGCAGGTCGGGGACGCGCACGATGGTGTCGATGCCGGCGCCGCCGACTACTAATACGTCATAGGTACTCATGGTGCAGCTTTCTCCAGCAGGACGGTGCCGGCCGCGTTCACGGCGACGGCGCCATCTTTGACGATATAGGTTTGATGCGTATAGGCGTCGCGCAGCTTGCTGCCATCGGCGAAAACGCCGTGTATCTTCAATGTGATGATCCCCTGCGCCTCGGGCACGGCGATGATGGCGTCATCCTGCGCCACGCGGGCAAACGCATACGGTTTCTCGTCGATCAGGCGATGCTCGCCGCGCGCCAGGGCAGGGTGGCGCAAACGGAACTGGCCCAGCTTGCGCGCATGCGCCAGGGTGGCAGCGTCCAGCGAGTCCCAGTTCATGTCGGAGCGGGTGGCCTGCTGTTCGTCGCCGATGGGTGCCGCGCCAGGCTGGCGGCCGCTTTCATCGCCGTAGAACAGCTGCACGCCACCGGGTGCCAGCAGCAGGGCGGACAATCCATGTTTCAGCTCCTTGCGCGGGAACAGGCTGGTATCGTGCGAAGAGATATACGACAGGATGTCGTAGCGGGGCTCCTTGCCAATGCGCTTGCCCAGCAAGCCCGCGTACTGGCGGTAGACGCCATCGATGCTTTTCCAGTCGCCGCCAGCGCGGTGTTGAAAGTCGAAATTGATCATCGAGTCGAAGCCCGCGTCATGCCAGCTGCTGCGCTCTGGACCATGGCCCCACGCTTCGCCCGTCATCCAGAACGGGGCATCGTCGATTTTCTGTTCGGGATGGCGCGTTTTCCAGTCCTTCAATGCTTCCGTGGCGGCAGCGCGCAGGGCCAGCCAACTGGCCGGCTCCACGTGCTTGACGGTGTCCGCCCTGAAACCGTCGACGCCGAATTCGCGCACCCAGTCGGCCAGCCAGTGGACCAGGTAAGCGCGCACGGTGGTGTCGGGCAGGGCGACGGCGCGCGTGTCGGACTTGCGCTGCAGGATAGGCGGCAAGCCCACGGCCTTGCCGCTTTCCGTGCGGAAGTCGGGCAGGAAGGCTAGCTGCATGGTGAAATCATCCTGGCCGCCGTCGGGATAGCCGGGCAAGCCCGCGCGCACCCAGTCCGGGCCCCACCACTGCTTGAATTCGAAGTTGTTGTAGTCGATGAAGCTATGATAGTCGCGCAGGGTGGCTTTTTCATGGCCGGGCCACAGCACGGGCACCTTGTACTGTGCCAGGGTGCGCAAGTCCGCGTAGCCGGGATGGTTCAGCACCACGTCGAACAGCACGCGGATACCCTGCGTGTGGGCCGTGTTGATCATCTCGCGCAGTTCTTCGCGCGTGCCCATGTTGGCGTCCATGGTGGTGTAGTCGAGCGCCCAGTAGCCGTGGTAGGCGTAGTGCTGGAATTGCTGCTTGCCGCCCACTACCCAGCCGTGGATCTGTTCATACGGCGCCGTGATCCACAAGGCGTTGACGCCCAGGTCTTGAAAATAGCCGGTTTTCAGCTGCTGCGTGATGCCGGCGATGTCGCCGCCGTGAAAGCTGCCCACATCGCCGCCTTGCGGGTCGGCCGCGCGGCCATAACTATGGTCGTTGCCGGGATTGCCGTTGGCGTAGCGATCTGTCACGGCAAAGTAGACGATGGGGTTGTCCGCGAAACTGCCCGCCTGCGCCGGTGCGCAGAAGAGCAAAGCGGCGAGGGCGGTCAGCATGGTCTTCATGTCAGCCCTTCACGCCGCCAGCCGTCAGGCCGGAGATCATCCACTTCTGCGCCAGCAGGAACACTGCCGTGATGGGCAAGCCGGACAAGATGGCCGCCGCGGCGAAGTCGCCCCACAGGTATTTTTGCTCGTACAGGAACAGTTTCGAGCCGACTGCCAGGGTCAGGTTGTTCTGTTCATGCAGCAGCACGGAAGCGATCGGATACTCGATGATGGCGCCGATGAACGACAGCAGGAATACCACCATGAGGATGGGCACCGTCATCGGCAGCAGCACGTAGACAAACGCTTGCCACTGCGTGGCGCCATCGACCTTGGCCGCTTCTTCGATCTCGATGGGGATGGTTTGATAGTATCCCTTGATGGTCCAGATATGCAGGGCGATGCCGCCCGTGTAAGCCAGCACCAGGCTGCCGTGGTGGTCGATGCCCAGCCATGGCACGTAGCTGCCCAGCACATCGAAGATGGCGTAGATGGCCACCAGGGCCAGCACGGCGGGGAACATTTGCAGCAGCATCAGCGCGGACAGGGTCTGCGACTTGAAGCGGAACTGCATGCGCGCGAATGCATACGCACAGGTGGTCGACAGCAGCACGGTGACGGTGGCGCTCATGCTGGCCACCTTGATGGAATTCCACAGCCACAGCAGCACGGGAAAGTCCGGCTCGACCAGGGTGCCGTTGGGCGCCTGGTAAGACATGCCCAGCGCCAATCGCCAGTGCTCGAAGCTGATCTCGGGCGGTATCAAACTGCCCGAAGCGAAGTTGCCGGGCCGCAGGGAGATCGACAGAATCATCAGGAAGGGAAACATCACCAGCGCGATCAGCGCGATCACGGCGACATGGGCCGCCAGGATGCGCCAGCGGTTGGAACGGTCGACAACGATAGCCATGAACTGTCCTTTATGCTTTGTTCATGCGCGTCAGGCGCATGTTGACCAGCGAAATCGCGGCCACGAGGAAGAAGATCAGGGTCGAGATGGCAGCGGCCAGGCCAAAGTTCTGGCCGGAATCCTCGAACGCGATGCGGTAGGTGTAGGACACCAGCAAGTCCGTCGTGCCGGCCGGCAAGGTCGTGTCGAGGAAATCGGGACGCCCGCCCGTCAGCAAGCTGATCAGCACGAAGTTGTTGAAATTGAAGCCAAGGCTGGCCACCATCAGCGGCGTGAGCGGCTTGATGATCAGTGGCAGGGTGATCTTGAAGAAATTCGTCAGCGGTCCCGCGCCGGCCAGGGCCGACGCTTCGTACAGGTCCGACGGGATCGCCTTGATCAGGCCCATGCACACCACCATCATGTAGGGGTAGCCGAGCCAGGTGTTGACGATCAGGATCATGGCCTTGGCCAGCGTGGTGTCCGAGAACCAGGCGGGCTTGATGCCGAAGAGCGCATCGAGCACCAGGTTGATTTCGCCAAAGTTATTGTTGAACAAGCCCTTGAAGACGAGGATGGAAATGAATCCGGGCACGGCATACGGCAGGAACAGCAGGGTGCGGTACAGGCCGCGGAAGCGCAGCGCATCCCAGTTCAGCAGCACGGCCAGCGCCATGCCCAGGCCCGTCGTGGTGGCCACGCTGATCAGGGCGAAGACGATGGTCCAGACGAAAATGCGCAGGAAGGGGCCGCGAAACGCTTCGTCGGAGAAAATCTTCACGAAGTTGGCGAAACCGACGTTGACCTTGAAGCCCGGTTCCAGTTTCGTGCCGTCCGGCATTTCATAAAATCCTGTCTTGAAATTCGGTGTCACGAGTTCGCCCGTGGCGATCTTCTTCAGCGTCTTGTCGGGGAGTTGCTTGTAGACATGCGCAACGGGGCCGAATTCACGCAAGCCCACCATGCGCAGCTCGATCCTGTTAGGCAGGATGAGTGTCAGCAGCTTCAAATCCTTTTGCAGGGCGATGATGTCCTTGATGGGCAGCGGCGGGGCCAGCACGGGTGCCTGCACGGGATCCGGCGGCGCCACCTCCACGTTCAGGGGGACGGCGCGCTTCAGGGCCAGCGGCTGTGTCAGCAGCACTTCGCCCGTGTCCGGGCTTTCCAGGCGCAAGCGGTATTCCTTGTTGTCCGGGTGCACGGTCAGTGCGTAGCCCGTGCTTTCCACGCGCTGTGTCTCGTCGAGCAGGTATTGCGTGGCCCGCTCATAGGTGAGCAGGTTGCGCGAACTGAAATTGGTAAAGCCGATCGACACCGTGTACACCATCGGCAGCAGCACGAAGACGATGACTGCCGTGATGCCGGGAAACAGGTAACGGTAGGCATAGGCGCGCGGCGACGTGAAGACAAACGTCGTCAGGGTCAGCAAGCCGAGGAAAATGGCGGCCAGCATGGTCTGGCCGGAAATGTACAACATGAAGAGCAGATACAGACCCAGCGCCATGCTGATGGTCAATACCGTAGGGCCGATAAACTTGCGCACGATGGATACCTGTGAAGATGGAATGATACGAGGTGGCGTAGGTCGGATTAACGCTTGCGCGTAATCCGACAACACTGTTGGCTGCTGGTGTCGGATTACGGCCCTTCGGGCCTAATCCGACCTACGCCTTGACCTGCTTAATTGGCGGTCGTAATCCGCTTCGCCGCCGCATCCAGGCCATCCTTGGTGGTCTGGCGGCCTTGCGTGATGTTTTCCAGCGCCGATTGCATCGACGACCAGAAGCGGCCCATTTCCGGGTTGTTCGGCATCGGGCGGCCCGCTTGGGCGCTTTCCATCGTCGCCTGGATGTTCGGATTGGCTTTCAATTCCGCGAACAGCACTTTGTTGGCTGGCGTGCCCAGCGGGACGTCGGCGTTGATGGTTTTCAGGCCATTGAGCTGCAGCATCTGGTTTTCCAGGAATTCCGTCGCCAGGTCCTTGTTCGGGCTCGCCTTGGAAATCATTGCGCCCAGCACGCCCACGAATGGGGTGGCCGTCTTGCCTGCCACGGTAGGAATCGTTGCCACGCCGTAATTGATCTTCGATTTGCGCGCATTGTCCCACGACCATGGGCCGTTGATCATCATGGCGATCTTGCCCTGGTTAAAGCCGGCTTCCATTTCCGCGTAGCCCGCGCCCTTCGGCATGGCGCCACTGTTGATCAAGGTCATCAGCGCATTCACGCCAGCTTGCGAACCGGCATTGTTGACACCCGTCTTGGCCGCATCGTAGCGCCCATCAGCCTTGACTTCAAACGGGAAACCGCCGCCCGCGCCCAGCAAAGGCCAGGTGAAATAGGTATTCGTGTAATCCCACAGGATGGCTTTCTTGCCTTGCGCAGACAGTTTTTTGTCCAGCGCGGCGATTTCCTCGAAGGTTTTTGGCGGCGTCGGCACCAGGTCCTTGTTGTAGACGAGGGCCACGGCTTCGATGGAGATCGGGTAGCCCCAGGTCTTGCCGCTAACGGTGAAGGCGTTCCAGGCCAGCGGCAGGATGGCGGCGCGCGCTTCTTTGCTTGGCGTCACTGGTTGCAGCAAGCCGGCGTCAATCCAGCCGCCGATACGGTCATGCGGCCAGATCCAGATGTCCGGGCCCTTGCCGGCGGCCGCCGCCTGCTGGAATTTGTTCGGTGCATCTTCCGGGTGCTCGACGACGACCTTGATGCCCGTCTTCTTGGTGAATTCTTCGCCGACCTTGGCCAGGCCCTTGTAGCCCTTGTCGCCATTGATCCAGATCAAGAGGGTACCTGCTTCGGCCGCGTGCGCCATGCTGACGGCGGCCAGGTTGCCAATGCCGGCCAGGGCGGCGGCGATCAGGGTGGTTTTGATGAAGCTGCGTTTCGGGTGTGTGAAGGACATGTCAATCTCCAGTGTCTTTTTTTATGTGAAGTATCAAGGCTGAAACGATGCAACCAGGCCAGGCGGCGCCTGTAGCGCCTGGCCCCTTAAATTCGGAATCAGTTACGGGTCTGGCCGTGCTCGTCGAACACGTGGACGCGGGCGGGCGCCACTTGCAGCGCCACGGACTGGCCGATGGCCCAGTCAGTGTCTGCATCGGCGCGCACCACCAGCGGCTCGTCGCCGCCCGGCACCTGCACATACAGATAGCTGATGTCGCCCAGTTTTTCCACCGCCTGCACGCTGGCCGTGATGGCGGCCGCGGCGCCGGGCGCGCACGCCTGCACGTGTTCAGGGCGGGCGCCGATGGTGACGGGGGTGCCGCTGGCCAGCGGCTGCTGGAGTGCCGCCTGCAGCAAGCCGCCTGCATTCGTGGCAATGGTGGCCACGCCGTCTGCGTAGCTGTGGATCTTGCCTTTGAGGAAGTTCATGCGGGGCGAACCGAGGAAGCCGGCCACGAACAGGTTGGCGGGATGGTGGTATAGCTCCAGCGGTGCGCCCACTTGTTCGATGCGGCCCGCGTTGAGCACGACGATGCGGTCGGCCAGGGTCATCGCTTCGACTTGATCATGCGTGACGTAAATCATGGTCGAGCGCAATTCGCGGTGCAAATTCGCCAGTTCGATGCGCATCTGCACGCGCAGCGAGGCGTCGAGATTCGACAGCGGTTCGTCGAACAGGAAGACGTCGGGTTTGCGGACGATGGCGCGGCCGATGGCCACGCGCTGGCGCTGGCCGCCTGACAAGTCTTTTGGCTTGCGTTCCAGCAAAGGTTCGATGCGCAGGATTTGCGCGGCGCGCTGCACGGCGTCAGCAATTTGTACCTTACTCATGCCGGCCAGTTTCAGGCCAAAGGCCATGTTTTGCGCCACGCTCATGTGCGGATACAGGGCGTAGCTCTGGAATACCATGGCGATGCCGCGCTTGGCGGGCGGCACGTCGTTCATGCGCGTCTTGCCAATATACAAGTCGCCGCCGCTGATTTCTTCCAGGCCGCAGATGCTGCGCAGCAAGGTGGACTTGCCGCAGCCCGACGGTCCCACGAACACCATGAATTCGCCGTCGGCGATCTCCAGGTCGATGCCGTGCAGGGTTTGCACGTCGCCGTATGCCTTTTTCAGGCCTGTTAACTTCAGTCCAGCCATGTCGTCCTCGTTCTCTCAATTTGGCCCCGCTGATGCGCGGGGCTCGTTATTGTAAATGGCGGCATGGCCGCCAAAGCCTGCGATTTACGCCAAGGTGCCGAACCAGCCGCCATGCGGAGGCAGACTGATCTGTTGGTCAACTTTGCTGCCCGGTAAGCCATGACCGGCCAGGTCGGCCGCTGGCGCCGCATCGGGCCAGGTGAACGTCACGGCTTCCGTGCCCAGGTTGAAGGCGGCTAATACAGCAGGTTGGCCGGGCAAGTCGCGGCGCAGGGCCAGCACGGGTTCCGGCGCATCGAAGAAAACGATGTCGCCACGCAGCAATTGCGGCAGGGTGCGGCGCCAGGCGAGGATGTTCTGCGCAAACTGCAAAGGCGAGGCGGCGTCGCGCTCTTCGACGTCAACGGCACGCGCAAGATGCTCGGGTGGCACGGGCAGCCAGGGTTTTGCATTGCTGAAGCCGCCGTGCGGCGCGTCGGCCACCCACGGCATCGGCGTGCGGCAGCCGTCGCGGCCCTTGAACTGGGGCCAGAACGGGATGCCGTACGGGTCCTGCAGCGCCTCGAAAGGAATGTCCGCTTCCGTCAGGGCCAGCTCGTCGCCCTGGTACAGGCACGGTGTGCCTTTCAGCGCCGCCTGCACGGCCAGCACCACCTTGGCCAGAGATGGCGATGGATTCTCGCCGCCCCAGCGCGTCATGACGCGCACGCTGTCGTGGTTGCCTACGGACCAGGAAGCCCAGCCGTCGGTCACTTTGGCTTCGAATTCTTCCACCTGCGTGCGGATGTGCGCGGCTGAAAACTCCGCCGTCAGCAAGTTGAAACTGTAAGCCATATGCAGCTTGTCGCCGCCCGTGGTGTAGGCGGCCATGGTGTCCAGCGCATTGTCGTCGCCCACTTCGCCGATGGAAATGGCTTGATATTCGTCAAGCACGGCGCGCACGCGCTGCAGGTAGGCGATGTTTTCCGGCTGCGTCTTGTCATACACGTGCGCTTGCATGCCATACGGGTTGATGGCCGACACGCTGCTCGCGTCGCGCTGCGCGGCTGGCGGATTATCGCGCAGCAACTGGTCGTGATACGGGAAGTTGCAGGAATCGAAGCGGAAGCCATCGACGCCGCGTTCCAGCCAGAACCGCAGGTTATCCAGCTGGGCCTGCTGAACGGCCGGATTGTGGAAATTCAGGTCGGGCTGGCTGGCGAGGAAATCGTGCAGGTAGTACTGGCCGCGGCGCGGCTCCCATTGCCAGGCGGAACCGCCAAACACGGACAGCCAGTTGTTTGGCGCCGTGCCGTCCGGTTTCTGGTCGGCCCACACATACCAGTCGGCCTTGGCATTGTCGCGGCTGGAGCGGCTTTCCACGAACCACGGGTGAAGGTCGGACGAGTGCGACAGCACCTGGTCGATCATCACTTTCAAGCCCAGTTCGTGGGCGCGCGCCACCAGGCGGTCGAAATCGGCCAGGCTGCCAAACATGGGGTCGACGTCGCAGAAGTCGGCCACGTCGTAGCCGAAGTCTTTCATCGGCGACGTGAAGAAGGGCGAGATCCACACGATGTCGGCGCCCAGGGCGGCGATGTATGCGAGCTTGGAGGTGATGCCGGGCAAGTCGCCGATGCCGTCGCCATTGCTGTCGAGGAAGCTGCGTGGATATACCTGGTAGATGACGGCGCTGCGCCACCAGTCGGCGGGCAGGTTGGCGAGATTGTTCTGGATGGTCGGCATGAATGATTTCTTAAAAGTTGCCTGTAGCCGTGGCTATCAGGGTGGCGCTGATGGTTGGTAGGCGAACGTCTTATTTTAAAATTCAAAGCGCTTTGGGTATGAAATGAGTATAGTTCAAAGCGCTTTGAAAAGTAAAGCGATACACGCACCAGACATACGATTTTTTTATGAGGGTAATTCAGGACGGCGAGGCGGGAGAGCCGGGGTCAGACCCGCCGGGGGATTGCGTCCCAGTGGGACGCAATCCCCTCACGCCGTGACTGACCCTGGTATTTTACGGCTTGTGCGGCGAGAGGCTGAATCAGGAGGGTATTGCCGGTCCGGCCGACTCGCCCGGCAGCAGCTCGCACGGCCACAGTTCCTGCAGTTCGGTGACGGGCGTGCCGTCCATCAGGGCCAGCAGCATGTGGATCATCTTCGCGCCGGCGCCACGCGGGTCGGGCTGCACGACGGTGGTGACGTTGTGGCCGGCCAGGGAGTCTTCCATCACGCCCCAGACGATCAGGGACATCTCGCTGCCGATGGCGATGCCCGCGTCGAGCAGGGCGCACACCGCGCCCACGCCCGACATGTGATTGTCGACGATGACGGCAGTAGGGCGGGGCGAGCGGGCCAGCAGGCGCTGCATGGCCTGGTAGCCGGCGCGGCGGTCGTGCGCATTGTCGACCAGGTTGTCCGGGTCGACGGCAAGGCCGCCCGCCTGCATGGCGTGCTGGAAACTCTCGACGCGCTGGCGCACGAAGTTCAGGTCCGGCGTGGCGCTGATCAGGCCGATGCGCTGGTGGCCCAGCTGTGCCAGGCGTTCGACGGCCAGGCGCATGCCCGCCTCATTGTCGTAGTCGAACCAGGCGTGCGGCTGGTTCAGCTGCGTGCGGCCATGGGCGACAAAGGGCATGCCCTGCTGCGCCAGGTAGGCGATGCGCTCGTCGAACGGTTTTGTCCGTCCGACCACCAGTCCGTCGATGCGGCGTCCCTTGACCATACGTTCATAGGTGTGGAATTCATTGGTGGCCGACGCGGGCGCGATCATCATGTCCATCTGCTGCGCTTCCAGCGCTTCCGACATGCCGCCCACGATCTCGATGAACATGGGGTCGGCCAGGTCGTTCGGCATCAGCGGGTAGATGATGCCGACGATATTCGTGCGCCCGACGGCCAGGCTGCGCGCCATGGGATTGGGACGGTAGCCGGCCGCCTGCGCGGCGGCCAGCACCCGCTCACGCGTGCGTTCACTCACTTCCGGATAGCCATTCAAGGCGCGGCTGACGGTGGTTTCGGATATTCCTAGCGTTTTGGCGAGATTTTTGAGGTTCATGGATGCTGCAGTCGGGGGCTATCTTGAGTGGGTCTTGCCGCTGCCGGCGTCCTGCCGTTGGGCGGGAGCGGTGCAGTGCAATGCGATTAGGAGTAGTTTATCTGATAAATGCCGGAATGATCAGGGTCATGACCAGCGGCGGCAGCGCCCAAAAAAATACGCGGGCAAACCCAGGGGCGCCCGCGCTAAAAGAGGATACTGCTGAATCACTACATTGAAGCTGCCGGCCATCGCGTGCAGCGGCGAAATGGTGGGTCCGGGTAAAGCATGCCCCCAGGAAGGCGGGCGGTGTTGCTGCCAGTGGCTGGCGCCTTGCGGCATCAGCCAGTGTTGGATGCTCTTACCACCAGGATTCCACTTGGAAACCCATGGAGCTGCCGTTTGTTTTTCCACCAAACACGCCCGTCGACGACAGCGCGGTTTCCGCTGCGGCGGCCGACTGGGCTGCCTTGTTCCATTTGGCGTAGGTGTAGAAGGCGCGCAGCACAGGGCGCGACCAGAAGCTGTTGCCAGCCGACAATTGCGGCGCGAAGGTCAGCTTGGTCAGGTTGCGGCTCTCGCCACCTTCCGGCTTGACGATGTCGTGGCCCAGTTCCACGGCCAGGCTGTAGTTGTCCGTGAAGTGGTAGATGGGACGCGCGCCGATCGAGGTCCATTTGCTGCTGACGCCGGCCGTTTGCTTGTCTTCGTAGACGAAGGTGCCCATGCCGGACCAGGAACCTTTGGGCTGGATCATGATTTGTTCCGTCAGGCGCGTGACCTTGTCGTCCTTGTCGGCGCCCAGGCTGAAGCCGCCCGTGTTGGCCGCGCTACCTTTGCCGAACTGCAATGCTACTTTGTTGAAGCCGCCCAGCAGATTGCCTTGCGTATGCATGATGGTCAACAAGTGGCCGCTGGCGATGGGGGCCGCGCCTTGCGCATTGCGTTTCTGATTGAATTGCAGGCCCAGCGTCAGTTCACCGTCCGGGTTGACCTTGATGCCGGAAAAGCGCAAGTCGTGGGACAGGCCCATGCGCTTGCTGTCCTTGTCGTCGGCCGTGCGTACGATGGCGTAGGCCAGCTTGGCGGCGCCCAGGTCGATGTTTTCCAGGCCGGCGCCAGGGCCGCTGTTGTTCCAGAAGTAGTAATCGGTGATGTGCACGTCCTGGCGGTCGTAGTAGCGCTTGCCGACCCAGGCGCGCGCTTCGGCGAAGGCGCCCGTGCCGATCTTGTCAGCCACCACGTTCATTTCACGCCACGACGGGTCCGATTGTTCCCAGTCCTGGTTTTGGTTGACGGAAAACGCCACCAGGGTATTGATGCGGAAGGTGGTGCCGTTGGCTGCCTTGAACGCTTCGCCGCCGAATTTCAGCTCGCCGTAGGTTTCGCACTCATTGCCCAGACGATACTTGGACGAGGCGCCGGCCAGTCCGAAGCAGGCTTCCTTGCCGCCTTCGCTGCTGGTGCCGAAGCCCGAGCGGATGTAGCCGCCGAAGTCGATCGGCAAGGCAGCCTGGGCCGATGCGCTCAGGGCCATGAGCACTGCCGCTGGCAACGCTTTCAAGAAAATTTTGTTCATTGTGTCTCCAGGTTTTTTATAGGTGTGGGATCGGCGCGCATCATTTTGCACAACCAAAGCGCTTTAACTATATTTCAAAGCGCTTTGAGTATAGTTCAAAGCGCTTTGATAAGTAAACTCGTTTTATTCTTCACATCCTTTGGAAACTTGGCAGATGTTGCAGAGAAACATCAAAGGCGGGCGGCGGCGCATGGGCGCCGCCGTGTACGGCAAGAGGGAATCAGGATGGAGCGTCGCAGGCGGGCAGGGCGGCCGTGTCCGTTGCCGCAGGGGCCGGATGACGCAAAAAAGCCAGGATCAGAAGGGCTGAGGCCGTCGTAATGCTGGCCAGCACATACAGCAAGTGGCGGAAGGCATTGCCATACGCTTGCGCCAGCTCGGCGGTTCCTGCCTGCGGCAGCAGGGTAGCCGCATGGCGCAGCTCACCCAGCGCCAGGAACGGCCCGGCGTGCGCCGCCTGTGCCGTGCCGACGCCGGCAATGCCGGCGCCGCCCAGCGCTGCCACCGTGAAGGTGCCCAGCAGCGCGCTGACGATGGCCAGCGCCAGGCCTTCGCCCGCCACGCGCGTCGTATTGAAGATGCCGGCCGCCATGCCCGCCCGCTCGACCGGCACGACGCTGATGGCCAGGCCATCCATCAAGCCCCAGGGCAGGCTGATGCCGCAACCGATCAGCAGCAGCGGTCCCAGCAAGCTGGCGGGTGACTGTCCCGGCGCGCAGCTCGATAGCCACAGCAGGCCGCCCGCCGCCAGCAGCAAGCCGCAGGCGCAGATGTGCGCGGCGTCAATGCGCTGCGCCGCCATGCCAGCCAGGACCGGAAGCACCAGCATGGGCGCGGACAGGGCGATCATCATGCGTCCCGCTTCCAGCGCGCTGTAGCCTTCGATACCGATGAAGCGGGCCGGCAGCAGCACCAGCAGCACGACAAAGGAAAACGCGGGCGCGGCCGCCAGCAGTTGCACGCCGGCAAAGGCGGGCAGGCGGAATAGCGACAGATCCAGCATGGGTTGCGCGGCGCGCCGCTCCACGCGGATGAAAGCGGCCAGCAGCAAGGCCGCGCCACCGAGCAGCCCCATGCTGGCGGCGCTGCCCCAGCCACTATTGGGCGCCTGCAGCAAGCCATACGTAAACAAGGAGAGCGCGCCGGTAAACGTCAGGGCGCCGGGCCAGTCCACGCCCTGCGCCTGCGGGTCGCGCGATTCGCGCATGGCGCGCGCGGCGGCCAGCAGGGCGGCCAGGCCGGCTACGGCCGTAGCGATGAAGATGGCGCGCCAGCCCGTGTGCGTGATCAAGGTGCCTGCCATGAAGGGGCCGAAGGCCAGGCCCACGCCGAAGGCCGTGCCGATCAGGCTGAAGGCGCGCGCGCGGGACTGGCCGTCGAATTCCTGCGCCAGGGCCGCCAGTCCGCTCGACAGGGCCATGGCGCAGCCCAGGCCCTGGACGGCGCGCAGCACATCGAGCCACAGGATGCCGGGCGCGGCTGACAATGCCAGCGCGGCGGCGGAAAACACGCTCATGCCCAACAGGAACACGCGTTTGCGGCCATAGCGGTCGGCCAGCGCGCCGGCCACCATCAGGCAGCCGCCAAAGATGAGCATGAAGGCATTCGTGATCCACGCCAGCGCCAGCGGCGTGCCGTGCAGGTCGGCGGCGATGGCGGGGATGGCGATGGCGGGGCCCGTAAAACTGAGCGGCATGCACAGGGCTGCCAGGCAGACGGCGGCCAGCACGAAGGCGCGCCGGGCCGGGGAGGCAGGCTTCATACGGTGATTCGTATCCATGGGAATGATTCCAGAAAGAGGGAATCCGATGATAATATGGACGCAATCTATGAAAAAGTGGCTGAAATTCCACTCATAGCGGACATTTTTTCCCTAATCGAGATGACATGGATAATCTGAACGGCATCTCCGCTTTCGTGCGCGCGGCGGAAACGCGCAGCTATGTGGCGGCCGGGCGCCTGCTCGGCGTGTCGGCTTCTGCCGTGGGCAAGAGCGTGGCGCGGCTGGAAGAAAAGCTGGGCGTGCGACTGTTGAACCGCAGCACGCGGCGCATCAGCCTGAGCAATGAGGGCGCGCTGTTCTACGAGCGTTGCCAGCGCATCCTTGCCGACCTCGGCGATGCCGAGGCGGAACTGTCGCACCTGGCCGTGGCGCCACGCGGCAAGCTCAAGGTCAGCCTGCCCGTGATCGGCTACCGCATCATCCTGCCCCTGCTGGCCGAGTTTACAAGGCGGTACCCGGAGATCGAACTCGACCTCGATTTCAACGACCGCCTGGTCGACGTGGTGGCCGAAGGCATTGATGTGGCCGTGCGCAGCGGCACCTTGACCGATTCGCGGCTGATGGCGCGCGAGCTGGGGCCGTTTGCCTTTGCCATCGTTGGCGCTCCCGCGTATTTCGCCCGCCATGGCGTGCCGGCCACGCCACGCGCGCTGGAAGGGCACGCCTGCGTACGCTATAAATTCCCCACCACGGGGAAATTACAGGAATGGGCGCTGCAGCGCGCCGACGGCGACGGCGACGGCGGTGGCGAACTGCGCTTGCCGACGGCCTTGACCTGCAACAATATCGAGGCCTTGATCGGCGCCGCCACGCAGGGCGTGGGCCTCGCCTATTTGCCTGACTTTATCGTGCGTGACGCCATCGCACGGGGCGAGTTGCAAGCCGTGCTGGGCGAGTACCTGCTGTACTCGAGCAAGTTCTGGGTGCTGTGGCCGTCGAGCCGCCATCTGTCGCCCAAAATTCGCGTTTTTGTTGACCATTTGTGTACCCACCTGCATTTTTCCGCGCCCCCTTCCTCCCTCTGACCAGCCTGGCGGCCGCCATGGCGGCCAGTTGAGGAATATTCCTACCCCAAAGAGATTTTTCCTAACATTGCAGAATATTTATTTGCTGCGATGCACCACGCTACGCCGCATATTGTCAGCTTATACCCTTTCTGAATACCCATCATGCGTTAATTAAATTGCCATAAGGAATTTATTTATGTTAATTTCATATCTGTTTCTGCAATATTGCAATAGTTTCCTGTTGCTGGAACATGGGCATGAATCAGCGTAATAAGCGTGTAGTAACCAACAATTAGGGCGTGAGCCCGGTTCCGTTCAGGGAGTGTGCATGAAGACAGTAAGCACGACGCCGCCACATCCGGCGCCAGCCGCGACACCTGCCCGCAAGACGGGCTTGCTGCTTGGGGGCGGTGCACCAAACTCCACCTTGATCGCGGGCGCGCTGGCCGCGTTTCTCGACGAAGGCATCGAATTCGATGTCATTTCGGCCTCCGGCGCCGGTGTGCTGATGGGTTTGCTTTATACGACGCCGCATGAGGCCACGCCGCGCCAGGCCTTGCAAAGCTGGGCCGACACGGGCGTAGCCGACAGTATCTACAAGATGATTCCGATCAACTACAAGGTGTTCCAGAAGCCGGGCATGCATGCCAGCACATTTCGCGACGCCTTCCAGCCGCCGGCCAACAATCCTTTTTTCCAGGCGTTCCAGCAAACGTTTGCGGGCGTGCCCACGGCCTGGTCGGACTGGGGGAAATTGATGGTGTCGTCGCTGTCGCCATCGGACCTGTCGGCGAAAAGCCTGGGCCTGTGCGCGCACTTGCCCTTCCTGGAAAAAGCCGTGGATTTCTCGGGCGTGGCGCGCATGCGCCCCGATTTTTACATCAATGCCTACAACCTCAGCGAGCACCGCATGCAAATCTGGGGCAAGCACGAGATCGCACCGATCCACGTGCGCGCGGCCCTGTCGTTCCCCTTCCTGTATGCGCCGACGACCATCGATGGCGACGACTACATCGAAGGCGCGGCGCTCGATACGCTCAATTTCGAGCCGTTTATCGAAGGCAAGGGCGAACACCATGACGCCGATACCCTGGTCATCCTCGACATCCTCGGCGATGAGCGATTGCTGCGCAAGCCGCGCAATCTGTACGACGCCTGGGTACGCTCCATCATCACGCCGCTGGTAAAAATTTCCAAGAGCGAGCTGCGCCTGTTCGAGCTCGAGCACAACACGGACGCGCGCACGGGCCAGCCCAAGCGGCGCCTGCTGAAACTCGACCTGATGGGCGGCATCCCGGAGCAGCACTGGCCCGATACCCTGGACTGGTCCAGTTCGAACATGCAGCTGCTGTTCGACGTGGGCCACAAGGCGGGCCTGGCGTTTTGCCGCCAGCATGGCGACTTGCTGCGCCGCACGCCTGACGCTTCCCCGCTGGCGGCCTAGCACCGTTCTCCGGCCACCTGATCGGCAGCTACTCATCCTGCCTGGCCTCGCCAGGCTGTTTTTTTGACTGTGAAACACCATGAATATCACCAAGCAATTAATTCTGACCCTCACCATCGCCTTGCTGGCCCTGCTGGTGCTGGGCGCCGGCGGCGCCATCCAGCTGCAGCGCGCCCAGGAGCGTTTTGACACCGTGCAAAACCGCATCATCCCCAGCATCCAGGGCTTGAATGCTGCCAAGGGCTTCCTGGCCGATTCGCGCCTGGCCGGCTACCGCCTGTCCGTGTTCTCCAACCTGGCAGACAAGACGGCGCTGGACAAGGCCGTGGCTGACGCCAACACGAATTTCGACAAGGTCATCGCCACGTATCGCGCCGAGCGCCTGTACGACGCCACGGACAGCAAGATGCTCGACGCTGACCAGGCCGCCATGGAAGCCTACCGCCGCGCGCTGGTACCATTCTTTGCCGCCGCCTACGCGGGCGACATGGATGGCGTGCGCGCCACCTTGCTGGCCGGCACGCCGCTGGCCATCACGGCCGCCGCCGCGAAAAAAAGCATGGATGACCATATCGCCTATAACAACAAGCTGGTCGATGACGTAAAGGCCGAAAGCCTGGCCGCCTACGATACGGCCTTCAACACCATGCTGGCCGTGCTGGGCGTGGCCGTGCTGCTGACGGGCGCGCTGGCCTGGCATATCTACCGCACCATCAGCGGCGGCCTGGGCGATATCGAGCATACTCTTGAACGTGTCAGCGCCTCGCTGGACCTTTCCGCCGCCATGCCCGTCGAGCGGATGGATGAAGTGGGCCGTACGGCCACCGCCTTCAACAAATTCCTCGAACGTATCGTCGACGTGATCGCCACCGTGCGCACTTCGGCTGATACGGTCAGCGTGGCGGCCGCGCAGATTTCCGCCGGCAACGCGGACTTGTCCGTACGCACGGAGCAACAGGCGTCTTCCCTGGAAGAAACGGCGTCCAGTCTGGAAGAGCTGACTTCGGCCGTGCGCCAGAATACGGACAATGCGCGTCAGGCCAATACCCTGGCCGTGTCCGCCTCGGACGTGGCCCGCAAGGGCGGCGCCGTGGTGGCGCAAGTGGTGGGCACGATGGGTTCCATCAATGAATCGGCGAAGAAGATTGCCGACATTATCGGCGTGATCGACGGCATCGCCTTCCAAACCAATATTTTGGCGCTGAATGCAGCGGTGGAAGCGGCCCGTGCGGGCGAGCAGGGCCGCGGCTTCGCCGTGGTGGCCACCGAAGTGCGCAACCTGGCGCAGCGCTCGGCGGCGGCGGCCAAGGAAATCAAGGGCTTGATCGAGGATTCCGTGGATAAAGTCAACACGGGCAGCGCGCTGGTCGATCAGGCGGGCGCGACGATGGAAGAAATCGTCGCCAGCATCCGTCGCGTGACGGACATCATGGGCGACATCGCCGACGCCAGCCACGAGCAAAGCGCCGGCATCGAGCAAGTGAACCAGGCCATTTCGCAAATGGACCAGGTCACCCAGCAAAACGCGGCCCTCGTGGAAGAGGCGGCCGCCGCCGCTTCCTCGCTGCAAGAGCGCGCCGTGGAACTGGTCGACGTGGTGGCCGTGTTCCGCCTGCGTGGCGATGCCCAGGCCAAATCGTTGAAGGTGGCGGGCGGCTTGCCAGCCCGTGCTACACCAGCCTCTGGCCGGCGCCTGGCGCTGCCCGGCCGAAGCGTCAGCGCTTGACCCTTGTGATTACCCCGGTACGCCGGGGTTTTTTTTTGCGGTGGAGCCATCCAGTGCGTAAGCGTTGACGTGCTGCACCTGTGGCGGGCGGCGGTAAAGTTGCCCGGGCTGGCAGGGCGGAAGGGATGGTGGGAGGCACCGCCTGGTTCTGCACAGGGTATCAGCCTGACTTTCGTGCGCGTGATTCCGCTTTCGTCCCGAAGCAGACCTTCGCAATGCTGTCATGTGCGCCCAGCCATTGGTGAACATATTCAAGGTCGGAAAAGCTCTTTTTTTGGTCGATGGCGGACGGTGGTGATACCGATATTGTCTCAGGTCGGACAGCCGCAGGGAACGGTACCAGATGAATAAATCAGTGCCTCATCGGAAACTGTTGTAGCTCAAAAGCTTTTTAGCCGGCTTTTTCAATATTCAACCGGAGCCCTCTACTCTTCGCAGCACGCACAATTTCCTCAGAAAGCAATGGATCAATTCATATGATTTTATCGACAAAGAAAAAATCTAGCTTCTCACCTTCAGGCTGTTCTATACAAAGATTTTTTATCCCCCTGACCTTATAATCAGGTGAAAGCTCACCACTGGCAAGCTTGCCTAAAACCATAGGCTTTCCCGCATACTCCGAATTGATATAATCAAAACATAAAACTTTATCATTGGCATGAATTAGGAAATACCTTCCCTCTGTGGCTTTCCCATTGAAATAACTGGCGTCCACTGGAAAAAATTCCAAGGAGGTATTATGTTCATCTATAATTTCTTTCATTTGTTCAGAAATAAAGAAGGCGCCGCATGTTGTAAGAAAAAAATCGGCTTTGAGTTTTTTTATGCGCTTATCTAAAACAAGGCTAACCTTAGTCTCACGCAAGAGAATTTTTTCACCTAGCTGATAGTGCTCAGGAAGTGCCGGGAAAAACTCCACATCACCATCAATAAACCCACCATCTGGATCTTCATGCCGAAGAATATAGTATTGCACCTTACTTCTCCTAACAAGTCAAACGAGTACCTTCAGGTCTCGGATCTGTATTTTTTAATAGCAGGTTATCAGTGCCTAAGTAGCGACCTCGAAGAGATAATAGTCAAGTAACTCTTGAGCGGACAAGGATAAGCTCAATTCCTCATATACCTCGCGCTCTACGCATTCTGCAGGAGTCTCGCCAATCCCGATGCGACCACCAGGAAGTTCTCACTCATCCCAGCGCCATTTTCCCAGGCGATCGCGCGACTCGATGTGATTGCACAACAACGCTTTACCCGAGCCCTGCCTCACACACATAAGCAATAGCAAACGATTCGTATGGCTGCAGGCTGAGGTGGTCGGTCCAGCTATCACGCTGGGCATAGTTGCTGATCAAGCCTTGCCCGGCAATGCCGTGCAGCATTGCCGGCAGATCCAGTTCGACATGTTCGCCGGAGAAGTTGTTGACGACAACCAGCTGTTGGCTCCCCAAGCTGCGCCGGTAGGCGAATACCTGCGGGTGCTGCTCCAGCAATGGCAGGTATTGTCCGTAAACCATGACGTCCCAGTGCTTGCGCAGTTCGATCAGCTTCTGGTAGTGGAAGAAGACCGAATTGGGTTGTTCCAGCGCGGCCGCGACGTTGATCTCACGGTAGTTTGGATTCAGCTTTAGCCATGGCGTGCCACTACTGAAACCGGCGTTGTGTGTGCTGTTCCACTGCATTGGGGTGCGTGCATTGTCCCGCCCGTTGGCGTGGATGCCGGCCATCATCGTCTCCGGTGAAACGCCGGCGGCCGTGCGTTCGCGGTAGAGGTTGAGCGATTCGATGTCGCGATAGTCGTCGATGGAATCGAAACGTACATTGGTCATGCCTATTTCCTCGCCTTGATAGACGTAGGGGGTGCCCTTGAGAAAATGTAGCGCGGTGGCCAGCATCTTGGCCGACTCGACCCGGTAACGGCCGGGGTCGCCGTATTTGGATACGGCGCGCGGCAGGTCGTGGTTATTCCAGAACAGCGAGTTCCAGCCGGCATCGGCCAGCTCGGTCTGCCACTTACTGATGATCTGCTTGAATTCGATCAGATCGAACGGCCGCGACTTCCATTTCCCTTCCTTGGTATCGTGGGTCATTGTGATGTGCTCAAACTGGAAGACCATCGACAGCTCCTGGCGCGCCGGGTCGGAATACAGCTTGGCGGTCTCCGGGGTGGCGCTCCAAGTCTCGCCCACCGACAATACATTACGTGCCGCCAAGGTCGCTTGGTGCATTTGCTGCAGCAGCGGGTGCAGTTGGGCGCCGTTGGCGATAATCTGCTGGTCGACCTGTTTGCCGATGAGATCGATCACATCCATGCGGAAGCCGCCGATGCCCTTGTCCAACCACCAGTTCATCATGCGGTGCACCTCTTCCTGCACCTGGGGATTTTCCCAGTTCAGGTCCGGCTGTCGTCTCGAGAACAGATGGAAGTAATACTCACCGCTGGCGGCATCGTATTCCCATGCACTCCCGCCAAAATACGAACGTTGCTGGTCGGGCGGGGAGCCATCGGCGCCTGCATTGCGCCAGATGTAATAGTCACGGTAGGGGCTATCCTTGGATTTCTTCGCCTCGACGAACCAAGCATGCTCGTCAGAGGTGTGGTTGACCACAAGATCCATCAAAATACGGATGTCGCGCTTGGCCGCCTCTGCGATCAACTGCTCCATCTCGGCCAATGTGCCGAATTCAGCGGCGATATCCTGATAGTCGGAGATGTCATAGCCGTTATCGTCCATCGGCGACCGGTACACCGGCGACAGCCAGATCAGGTTGATTCCCAGATGTTGCAGGTAGTCCAGTCTGCCGATGATGCCGGCCAGATCACCGACCCCATCGTGATTGCTGTCTTGAAAACTACGTGGGTAGATCTGATACACGACGGCGTTATGCCACCATTTCTTATCCAACATGATTATCTTTCTCGCTTATGGATTGGCGGCACTGTCTTGCAACGTGCCAAGGGATCGCCAGGGGTAGGGGATATCCGATCTCGTCGTTGGATCCGGCAGCGATGAGATCGCACACCAGGAGTGTGGCAGGACACCGAGGCTCCAAACACGATCCATCGTGTTTTCATCGTCCGAGAACCATGGATGAGGAGATTCTAAGCTACCGATGGCGTTTTGCTGCAATGGCATCGTCCGCTTCCGCACCTTACAGCGGACAGTCAGAGGTTTTTCCTTTTAACTGGTCTCAACATGCTCGCCCATCACTCAGGCGCAGGCCGCCGCTTTAGTCGATTTGGACACCGCTACGCTCTCTAGAAAAGACGACATTGAGCACCCGCGGGTTGTCGACGATGAATCCGGTGATCCGCTGACGGCTGTCACGGGTGAAACGCAATAGGTCTTGATCATCGACGGTCACAGTGAACGCGTCCTCGAAAACCGGATTCATCGGTTTAGTCGCCTCGCGCTGCACTTGCTTGAATAGCTTGCCGTCTTTCGCAACGATGGTCCAATGCACGTTGATTTCCGGACTAAAATAAGTTCCGGTATAGTCTTCCAAGTGTATGTAATCTGTTTGAATAGGGCGTACTCGATCCAGTTCGACCGGTTCCCCAGACTGATATACGATATTCAAGAGCTGACGCTTATCCTGCTTCGAAAACTGAAAGGTATTCTCCGTTTTTCGCGGTAATCGGAAACGCTGTTCGCCGCTCTGCTCCAGGGCAACACGTTCCCGCTGCGGCGCAATATACCAAAGTTGACCGTCCTTGAGCTCAATGGTATGGAGCGACTGAGCGTAACGGTCAAGATAAACGCCGGTGTAGCTCGCGAGCTCGGATTCCGAAGACATCGTCTTTCGAGCGGGCGCAATGACAGCATCCTTCGCAGTTTGATTCGAGGAAGTCGCGCCGCGTTTCTTGATCTCCTCGGCCAGGAAAAGATCGGCCACTTTAAAGCTGAGCAGAGTCTGGTCTACGCCGTCGACATTACATAAAACCATTGCAGAAAATCTCTCGTCGGGCAGCCGCAACAACTGCGCGTGGAAACCTGCGGTATCTCCAGCGTGGTGTACCGACCTCATTCCGCGATAAGCACCATCGACGATCAGTCCACGTGCATAGCTCAAGGCGACACCGTCGCTTCGAACAGCATTCTCTTGCATCTGCTTGACCAGCCATTCGCCACCAACGCGTGATTCGTAGAAATTCTGGTCCCATTTCGCTAGGTCCGACACGGTGGTCAGCACGCCCGTATTGCCTACCTGCTCCCAGTTGACGTCCTTCATGCTGAATCCGCCGCCCCCCACTGGTGCATAGCCCATTGCACGCTGCGCTACCACGACGTCGTACTTGTCACGAAGACGAGTGTGGTGCATGCCCAGCGGTTGAAAAATACGGTCCTGCAGGAATTTGCCGAAATTCCTATGGCTGACTCGTTCGACAATCTTTGCCAGTAAGAAGTAATTCGTATTGCTGTACATGTAATGCGATCCCGGTGCGAAATTCAACGACCTCTGCCGCAGAATGACCGCCATCGCATCCGCATCTGACGAATAGTCAACTTCACGCACACCAGTCCCCATCGTCATAAGAACCGTATAGTCCCGCAAGCCGCTAGTATGCGACAGCATTTGATCGACTGAAATCGCCGTGCCGTAATTGTGCATCTCAGGTAGATGCTTGCGAATATCATCATTCAGAGAGATTTTTCCATCCTGCACGAGCAACAGAATGGCCGCAGCCGTGAATTGCTTGGAGGTCGATCCAATGGCAAACAGTGTTTTTTCTGGATCAATAGGTACGCCAAATTCAAGACTGGCGTTTCCGTATCCCTTTTTGTACACAAGCTCGCCGTTTAGGATCACGCCGAGTGCGCAGCCCGGACTGTCGGCGGCATAGGCCGAAAACAAGGCATCCACACGGCGTGCAAGTTCGGCTTTTTGCAAGGTGTTGTTCACGTCGGCCATCGCTGCAGCGCTGAAAAAGATGGGCGCAATTGAGAAAAAATGCCGGCATGTTGCAAGGAAGTTCATTACGACCTTTCATTAAAAGACGCTGCATGGTTATAGTCCGGTCAGGTGCACAAGTTCGATCGTTGCGCTCCTTTGCGGAAAACACCTTCGACTCCACGGACGCCGGCTTCTGGCCAGCGTTTTCCTTCAGCACCAAGATGAAATGCTCCCATGCTCATGAGGAGCCTGTTTGCACGATAAGAGTTCCGAAAATAGTAAGCATCAACTCCTTCATTGGCGGGCTGCAGCAAGAGTGAATTCAGCAATCCGCTGCTGACCGGTAGTTGCCGGATGCTACCCAGTCCCAAATCAGCAAACTCTGCCTCCAATTGTCAACGGCCTCAGAGGATAGCAAATTACCAAATGGGGAAACTCACACATTGTTACGTCAACGCGAATGGCTGCTCCTGGCAATGCAGGGTTGATGAAAATGGCCATCGCAACCGATTGCGCGTGCCAAATTTGGCAGGTTTACCTGCATGAAAATTACGACGATTAGCCCAGTTGGAAGGCCAACATACAAAAGTCACCTTCCTTGGAGTCTTTAAAAAATACTGGAACAATCCAGCAGGGTAATCCCTCCCAGCAAATGATCGCGTTTGAAGCTGGAGGACGAAAACCGGCGCCTGAAGAAGATGTATGCCGAAGAGCGCTTAAAAGCCGAGATCGTCGACGAGGCCCTGACAAAAAAATGGTAGCGCCATCTCAGCGGCCGGAGATGGCGCAATGGGCCGTGGCCCAGCGTTCAGCCACCATAAGAATGGCCTGCCAAGCACTATCCAGGCCTGCAATCGCTAACGCGCCAAGCTCGATGCGGAAAACGCTGTCGTGGCTGACTGGCTGCGACGCCTGACCAGCGAGCAGCGCAACTGGGGCTTCGGCCTGTGCTTCCTGTCTTTGCGCAACGTGAAGGGCTTTAAATGGAACCGCAAGCGCGTCGTCTACCGGATCTATCTCGAACTGGAACTGAATTTGCGGATCAAGCCACGCCATCGGCCGGTGCGCGAAAAACCGCTGCCGCTGGCCGTGGCTGTACAAATCAACGAGAGCTGGTCGATGGACTTCATGCACGACCAACGGGCTGATGGCCGTAGCATCCGCTTGTTCAACGTGATTGACGATTCCAACCGTGAGGGACTCGGCATCGAGCTTGATTTCTCATTGCCGTCCGAACGGGTCATCCGGTCCCTTGACAGTATCATCGAATGGCGTAGCAAACCCCAGGCCATTCGCTGCGATAACGGCCCGGAGTACATCAGCGCCGTGACGCCGGCCTGGGGCGCCAGGCGCGGCATACGCATCGTTTTTATCCAGCCTGGCCAGCTGCGGCAGAACGCTGATGTCGAGCGTTACAACCGCACGGTGCGCTATGATTGGTTGGCCCATCACTTGTTTGAAACGTTCGAGGATATCCAGGATTTCGCAAGCCGCTGGCTGTGGAATTACGATCACGACCGGCCCAACATGGCACTTGGCGGCATCACGCCAAAACAGAAGCTTGCCTTGGCCGCTTAACCTCTACTTTTAGCGCGCTCTGGAAATGGGCGGATTACCCCGATGATTTTCCGTTCTCTAGGTGAATTTCAGAGTCATCGCATATCTCAACCAGGCAGTAGCCGCCTCGGACTGAATACTTTGGCTGTCACGATGAAGTGCAAAGGAAGGAGGGCGCAGCCGATACTCAGGACTTGCCCGCGCTGCTGGCGGCGCCGCTGGCGCGCGCCAGGCTTGAGCGCGCGCCAGCCACCGCGCGCAGGCGCTCTTCAAGATAAGCGCTCACGCGGGGATGCTGGCTGAAGGCGACGTTGAAGCGGATGTGCTGGTTGGGCGTGTCGTTGGCCGAGAACGCCGCGCCGCGCATCAGCAGGATCTTGTTGCGGTAGGCATCCTGCACCAGCAAGTCCACGTCCAGCCCTTCGGGCATGCTGCCCCACAGGAAAATTCCTGCATCGCCGGGCCGCTCGAACAGCACGCCGGCCGCGCTCAGTTGCTGCGTGCTGGCGTTGCGTGCCACCATGATCTTGCGTTGCAGCCGCTCCAGGTGCTTGCGCAGGTTGCCGGCCTTGAGCACTTCCAGCAGAACGTATTCGTTCAGCGCAGGCAACGTCATGATGGCGTGGATCTTGGTTCGCATCAGCAGTTTGAGCAGGGCAGGCGCTGCGGCCAGGTAGCCCATGCGCAGGGCCGGGCTCAGCGCCTTGCACAGGCTGGAGTAGTAGATCACGCCGTCCAATCCGGACAGCGATGCCAGCCGCGTGCTGTGGGCCTGCTGGAAATGGCCGTGCACGTCGTCTTCGGCGATCAGGAAGCCATGTTGCTGCGCCATGATCAGCACCTTGTGCAGGTTGGCGGCGCTGCTACTCCACCCGGTAGGATTGTGCAAAGCCGTCTGCACGAACAGCAGGCGCGGACGGTGCGCGCGGCAGGCGGCTTCCAGTTCATCCAGGTCGAGGCCATCGGGGCGGCGCTTGATCGGCACCAGGCGCACGCCGTCCTGGCGCAGCCTGCCGAACATCAGGAAGTATCCGGGGTCTTCCACCATCACCGTATCGCCAGGCTGCAGGAAGGTGCGGCAGATCAGATCGATTGCATGGGTGCCGCCGAAAGTGGTGAGGATGTGGCTGGCGTCCGCAGCGATACCGATGCCGCGCAACAGCAGCGCGATCTGTTCGCGCAGTTCGGCCAGCCCTTGTGGCGGACAGCGCGAGGCCATGCCGGCTGCGCTGCGCGCCAGGCCACGTTGCACGGCGGCCGCCGGCAGCGCATCCTGCAGCCAAGTGGGCGGCAAGGCGCCGCTGCTGGCCAGCAGCACGCCCGGCCGCTGGTCGTTCACTTGCTGGCTTAGCCAAACGGGTTCCTGCTCCTGGCCCGCTTCCAGCGCCACCTCGTCGGGAATGGCGTGGCTGGCATCAGTTGGTGCGCAGACGAAGAAGCCCGCCGTGCCGTGCGTATCGATGACGCCTGCGGCCACCAGCCTGTCATAAGCCACCACCACGGTGTTGGTGCTCACCGCGAGCTGCGTGGCGAGCTGGCGGATCGACGGCAGCTTGGTCCCGCCAGGCAGGACGCGTTGCGCGATCTGCTGGCGCAATGCGGCCTCGATCTGCTTGAACAGGGCGATGGGTGAGGAGCGGTCGATGGCGAACATGGGTAGAAGTCTAGCGTAAAAACATCACGGCGAGAACCAGCAGAATAGCACCCATCGCCAGATTGAATATGCGCTGGTTGCGGGGCGCTTTCAGTACGCTGCGAATCGAGACGCCGAACAGCGCCCACATGGTGTTGCACGGCATGCCTACCACGGTGCCGATCACGGACACCAGCAGCGCGTTGGCGAGCATGTTGCTTTGCGAAGGCATGAAGACCGACGCCATGGTGATCGCCTTGAGCCAGCTCTTGGGATTCAACGCCTGAAACAGCGCCGCCTGCGCAAACGACACGGCCTTTGGTGCGCTGCTTCCCGCCACCGAGGCGCCGGCAAGCTTCCAGGCCAAAAACATCAGGTACAGCGCGCCCGCGATCCGCAGTCCCTGCTGCGCCATCGGGTACGCGACGAAGACACTGCCCAGCCCCACGCACATGAGCATGGTCTGCACAAAGATGCCGACCTGTATGCCGAGGATCACCGGCAGCGCACCGCGATAACCGAAATTGGCGCCGGTGGTGGCCAGCATGACGTTGTTTGGCCCGGGCGTGGCGGACATTACAAAGCAATAGCTCATCAGGGGCAGGAGTTCGGTCATGGTATGCAGTCGCAGCGTGGAGAAGGCCCCAGTCTAGAAGCGCGGCACGGCAGAGACAAGACACAAGGCGCCGCATACAAGCACATGCTGTATCAATCGAACGACTGCTACAGCGGCGAGACAGGCCGGCCCGTCCGGACAAACGTCAGAGACATTGTCGCATCTGCTAGCGCAGCAAGCTGTTCGCGTATGTCATCCCTCGTTGTTGGATCAGGCAGCTACGACATATTCCAAGAACTATGGGGCAGGAAAGTGCAGGTGGGTGGGGCTAGCGTCTATTTTGGCGTGATGCCGCTAGGGGCGAATGATATAGTAGCGGGAATGTATACACTGAAAGAAACTGCCATGAAAAACGACGCAAGCGCCCGCCCGAAAGCAAGTCAAGCCCCTGCCAGGCTCAGCAAAGGGGACTTCGTCACCGCACTGCGCAAACTGCTGCAAGAAGCAGGAAAGGCCGGCGAGACCAGTGTGGACGTGCGCGCTGCGACCCTGCACACCGACGTTGGCGTGTATCCGGCGCGCGGCCATTCGATGCCGACCTGTTGCACGGTGATGTATGAAGAGATGCAGCCGGGTGACGAGATACTGCTGACGCCACCCAGCGGCAAGGGACCGACGCTGCTGGTACGGTATAAATTCCCGCGCTGAAAATCGTGGTCTTAGAGACAGTTTATAACTTGGCGGAGATGTAGGTGATGCAGTCGCAGCGAAGCCATTGCCAAGTAATTCATGGTCTCTGATTCGTCCATGCGCTGCTCGTCATCACGCACCAATCGTTGGTAACTTACAATCTATCGGTTTTTCATCATTCAAGAACTATGGATCAGGAGAGTACAAGCTGCTGTCGGCGATGAAGCGCGCCAATCGGCTCCGTCTGCTTCCGCCCCAGTGCAGTCATTCAGTTTGCTAGTAGTCGACTGCTGCGGGAGGCGCTCATTAAATCGGGTTTTACCTGACTAGTGCCAAGCAGTAAAAGCGATCCGCTCCACTTTCTGGTTTTGGGTCCGGGCCACGAACCCATCCCAAAGACTCATACAGGTGAACCGCAGCCCCCATGTCGCCCCAAGTCTCGAGTTCCAGGGAAGAGCTTTACGGATTGACATTGCTACCTTTTAAGTGAATCAGAGTAATGATTCTATGCGAGGGCTTCGCGTCAGTCGAGTGAGCGCCATTCTTCCCATCAATCACGGACCGTCTGGTATTGGCCGTACTCGGTTCAGAGCAGGGGGCGCTTCTTGTTCATGCGAGAAGCTATCGAATTGTCGCGCCGGAAGTTCTTTCAATTGAACCGGCACCATTTTCGTAACGCCGCCATCTTCGTATCTCGCCTCAATGTCATAGTCCGCTGACTCGACGAGAGCGAAAGACACTTCCCTACCGATACGCGTTCCAATGCCGTGGCAAAAAAGAGCTGCTTGACGACCTTCCAATAATGGCTTCAATTGATGAGCGCGAAGCGCTGTAATTTTATATGGTAAGCCGTCTAACAGTCCGCCACATTGAATGCGTCTCAACCCATTTTGGATTAGTCCAGGGAGATTCACAGTTATGCGGTTGCACTTGCTTCGTTTGACGATGCGAATATATAGCTTTGAATTCTTGCCTCCACTACAGTTGAGATAATAGCTGCTTTCCAGTAATCCATCCGCTTTTGGCTGAACCCGAGCGTTAATCAGAGAAAATGCGCTGTCCCACCTCGAATTCATTCTCATGGCAATAAAACAAGATGAGCGGCGTGTCGTTCGAATAGACCATTGCATCGTCACGTGAAGGGATAAAAATATCCGACCAGTTTTCGACCAGGAACACGCTGCTGCATAGGAAACAGTCGTTTTCTCCAAACACAACTACGACCTGCTGAATTTCAGGCACACGCGCACGTAACCACTTGGTTGCGATGGCCGCATCATCTCCAAATTCGATTCGTTCGATTGAGCCAACGGTGTTAACGTTCAAGCCGAGATGCGTCTTCGAGTCATGAAGGCCCACTAAATCATATGCACGGCGCGCACTCTCGGCATTCAGCCAGGCGATATTCGCGGAGTGATGCTCCAGCTCCTGAATCCTCCAATGTGTTGTGTTCATCATCTCTCAAAATCCAATATGCTCACCGCCATGACGGGTAGAATTCTGTCGTCGAACCCGGCCAACGCTTTCAGGATGGTATCGTGCCAGTGTTTGAAATACCTGTCTCGTTATTTGTCTTGCCCAGCGTGCGCCTGCGCACTGGCATACCGCTTAAGCCTGGCTCCAAACAAGGAGTTCGTCATGGCCCGATTCTGACTGCGACAAGTATAAACAGAATCTAATTATACTTATATGATAAAAAAACAGTGTATCCTTCAATCCCGGCAGGTACATTTTTGTCGATGCAAAGGAAAAGCAGCTGTGTTTTTCCGGCAGGAGGAAGATCCTTTGATAGTCGCAGTTATCCTGGCGATGCTGCATGATGAATTCCATGCTGCCGACCAATATCCAGATACGGTGCGATGCCGGATAGCAGACCCAGTTACTTTCATTAGAATGAAACGGAGATTCCAAATTGAGGCATATCGAAGAAAGCATCCACATTGCAGTCGCGCCCACGGTCATCGACCAAATTTGGAGCGAAGTCGACCGATGGCATCTGTGGGATCCGGACACAAAGCAAGCGCGACTCAATGGGCCATTTGCGGCTGGGACACATGGCAGGATAGTTCCCAATAAAGGGATGGGTATTCCGATGGTGGTTACCGAGCGCTCCGCAGGCCGCTCGTTCACCGTCGAGGGCTATATCCCGCTGTTCCGTATCCACTTCGAGCACACGGTTATTGCCGTAGACGGCGGATCGGAAGTCGTTCACCGCGTGTGGTTCACTGGAGCGCTTGCCTTTCTGTTCGGGCCTGGCGTTGCCAAGCAAGTTCGGCAAGGGCTTCCCAAAACGATGCGCTCACTCAAGGCCTATGCCGAGAAGCGCAACGAGACTCTCCATGATGGCGAGGTGGGCGAGGCCAGGGTGACAACAGCCTGATAGATAGTTTCCCCTCGTCAATTCCTTGCAAAGTGCCGCGTCAAATTAACGTGCCCTTCCCGTCATGATGGAATACAATTCCTGCGTGGCAGCCAGCGTGCCTGGCAAGGCCGGGCACGGCGTCACGCTTTGACCTTGGAAAGATGTTTGCTTATGACTCTGCAGTTCCCCCTGCCGAATGTGCCCCCTGCGCCGCGCGCGCCCTCGATTTTGTTTCAGCCATTCGGCTCTCTGCTTACCCTTACCCTGTTCTGCCTGATTCCCGCAGCGTCCGCTTTGGCGGCCGCGCCTGCCAGCAACAGCGTCATGCTGGAAGAACTGACCAGCTCGGAGTTGCGCAGTCGTATCGACCACGGTGCCACGACAGTGCTGGTGCCGATTGGCGGCGTCGAGCAGAGCGGGCCGTATATCGCGCTGGGCAAGCACAATGTGCGCGCCGGGCTGCTGGCGCGCCAGATTGCGCAAAAGCTGGGCAACACCATCGTCGCACCCGTCGTTTCCTACGTGCCGGAAGGCGCGATTTCTCCGCCGGCCGGCCACATGCGCTTTGCCGGCACGATCTCGATACCGCCAGCCGCCTTCGAAGCCGTGCTGGAAGGTACGGCCGCCAGCCTGCGCCAGCATGGTTTTCGCGACATCATATTCCTCGGTGATCACGGTGGGTATCAGAAGAACGAGCAGAATGTGGCGAATAAACTCAACCGTGCCTGGGGGAAAGCTTCTGCTGCCAAAGATGCCCGTGCGTATGCCTTGCTCGACTACTATGACATTACGCAATCGCAATATATTGCCGATCTGCAAAAGCGCGGCTACAGCAGCGCCGAGATCGGCCTGCATGCGGGCTTGGCGGACGCGGCACTGATGCTGGCGACGGACCCGTCGCTGGTGCGCAGCGAAGCCATGGCCCACGGACCCAAGCCCGGCGTGGCGGACGGCGTGCGCGGCGACGCCACCCGCGCTACGGCTGAATTGGGCCAGATCGGCATCAAGCTGCAGGTGGACACCTCGGTGGCCGCCATCAAACAACTGCTACAACGTAACAAGTAAATTCTCCGCCGGAAGTGCTTAACTTCTGGCTTTTGCAACGAAAAGACGCGAAATAACATGAAAAAAACTCAACGACGCACTCTCGTCACCTTGTCCGCCCTGGCTGCCGCGCTGGCAGGCCTGGGCATGGCCAGCCAGGTCATTGGCGCCAGCACGCCGGCCACTGCCGCTGCGGCGCCGGCTGCCGCCTATTCTCCGCTGCCGGGCATGCCGCCGCTGGTCGATCCGAAAAACGTGTATGGCAGCATTGCCAGCAGCAATATGAGTCCCGTCGTCAAGGATCACTTGCGCCGCGTCTACGTGCCCAACCTGCGCTCGAACGATGTTTACGTGATCGACCAGGACAGCCTGAAAGTGGTCGACAAGTTCAAGGTCGGCAGCGGTCCGCAGCACGTGGTGCCCTCGTGGGACTTGCGCACCTTGTGGGTGGCGAACAACGCCGAACGCACGGACAAGGGCAGTCTGACCCCGGTCGACCCTTTGAGCGGCAAGCCGGGCAAGGAAGTGCCCGTGGATGATCCCTACAATATGTACTTTACGCCGGATGGCAAGTCGGCCATCGTCGTGGCCGAAGCGCGCCACCGCCTCGATTTCCGCGATCCGAAG
The DNA here is from genome assembly GCF_051380905.1 of Janthinobacterium darwini. Lineage (NCBI taxonomy): Bacteria > Pseudomonadati > Pseudomonadota > Betaproteobacteria > Burkholderiales > Oxalobacteraceae > Janthinobacterium > Janthinobacterium darwini. The sequence continues at coordinate 2,762,717 of NZ_JBNYXX010000001.1, read as the reverse complement.
ACCATGGCGGTGCAGTATTCGATCGACACGCCCCAGTGCGGCGGCATCAACCATGCGGATTTCTCGAATGATGGACGCTACGCCATGTTCACCTGCGAGTTCGACGGCACCATCGCCAAGATCGACCTGGTTGGGCGCAAGGTCGACGGCTACCTGAAATTGCAGATGCCGGCCAAGCGCTTTGCCGAGTCCGGTCCCGTGGGTGGCCCTGCGAATGAAATCTGCAGCGTCAAGAAGGGCATGCCACAAGATATACGCATCTCGCCGGACGGCAAGAAATTCTATATCGCCGACATGGACGCCGACGGTGTGCACATCGTCGATGGCGCCACCCTGAAGGAAATCGGCTTCATCCAGACGGGCGTGGGCGCGCACGGCCTGTACCCTAGCCGCGATGGCAAGAAACTGTACGTGGCCAACCGCGGCACGCACCGCATCCACGGCAAACCGAAGGGCAAGGGCAGCGTCAGCGTGATCGATTTCGCCACCGAAAAAGTGGTGACGCAGTGGCCGATTCCCGGTGGGGGCAGCCCCGATATGGGCAATGTCAGCGCCGATGGCAAGTATCTTTGGCTGTCCGGCCGCTTCGACGATGTGGTGTATCGCATCGATACGAACAGCGGCGACGTGTCCAAGGTGAAAGTCGGCCAGGAACCGCATGGCCTGACCGTGTGGCCTCAGCCGGGCCGCTATTCGCTGGGCCATACGGGCAACCTGCGCTAGGCGAGGCAGCTGCACGGTCATCGTACCGGGGCGCCTGCGCGGGTATACTCCGCCCGCGCAGGAGTTGTTGTTTTGATTGCCTAAAAAGCAATATTGGCGCATACTGTGCTTCCTGTCCCCTTACCTGCAAGGAGCGCCACCATGATTCTTGATCACATCGGTTTGAATGTCAGCGATGCACAGGCCAGCAAGGCCTTTTTTTCGGCCGCCCTGGCGCCCCTGGGCGTGTCGGTGGTGATGGAAGTGCAGGGCTGGGTCGGCCTGGGCAAGGACGGCAAGCCCGATTTCTGGTTCGGCGTGGGCGGTGCGCCGCATGCCGGCATGCATCTTGCCTTCGCGGCGGACAACCGTGCTCAGGTGGACGCGTTTTACAAGGCCGCGCTGGAAGCAGGCGGCAAGGATAACGGCGCCCCAGGCATCCGCGCCATCTATCACCCGAATTACTACGGCGCCTTCGTCCTGGGGCCGGACGGTCACAATGTCGAAGCCGTCTGCCACCATCCCGAACCCTGACACCGTTCATTACCAAAGAGAGCAGCATGAAGCACAGCGCCACCCTGTTTGCCGACGATGCCGGCCGCTATGCCTATGTGAAAGCGGGTTTTTCCTGGCCGGCCCTGTTGCTGGGCTCGTTCTGGGCCGTGGCCAAGCGCCGCTGGTGGCTATTGCTGCTCATGCTGGCGATGGATGCGTGCCTGTGGTTTGGCAGCCATTTGGCCACCGAACTGCGCATTGGTCCGATGATGCTGCTGATGGCCGCCGCGGAACTCAGTTACCTGCTGGCGCGTGGCTGGTATGGCAACCGCTGGCTGGAAGCCTCGCTGCGCAGCCATGGTTACAAGCCCGTCGTGCCGGCCACGGGCACTGTCCGTTGAGCGTGCCTGGCACAGATTTTCTTTCCCCTCACTGACGTTTTGCCAGGGCAAGCCGTCCAGCCAAAACTTTCTGCGCAGCTTAACGCACGTTTGATCCAGATCATCCCTCACCTGCGGTGCTCGCGTAGCCTTGGGACTCGCGTTGCAAAGCATCTTCCCACCAATCGGATATGTTTTTTCGCGTTTCGTGGCGTAGCCCGGTCGTCTGCTTCACCGTTCGACAGCCGGTGGTGTCGCCTTGTGTCTACCCAACCGCTATTGAATGAGGAATTTCATGTATCCATATCCCCGTAGTGTTACCCCTGCCGTCAAAAACCACCTGGAAGCGCAACTGGCTTTTTTCAATAGCCTGTCGAAGTCCTTGTTCCAGTCGGTGCAGCACTTCAATGACCTGAACATGCAGCTGGCGCAAGGCTTGCTGGAAGAAGCCACTGTCTCCAGCCAGAAGCTACTGACGGTCGAGCGCGCTGAAGATGTGTTCCAGGTGGCTGCCGCTGTGGGCCAGCCAGCCGCCGAGCAACTGCGCAAGTACCAGGAACAGGTATCGCGCCTGGCAGCCGATACGCAGGTCGAACTGGCCAATGTGGCAGAGCGGCATGTGACTGAAGCGAGCCGCACTGCCAAGGCCCTGGCCGAAGAAGTGGCCCGCACGGCTTCGGAAGAAGCGCAGAAAAACGTGCGCAAGCAGCAGGAAGTCATGCAGCGCGTCGCCGAACCATTTCAGGCCAACCATCAAAACGGCGCCAACCGCGACCAGCAGCGCGGTGCGCACAACCGTGAGGGTCAAAGCCTGCAAAGCGCCAGCCAGCAAGGTAGTCAGCAGTCGGCCGGCAGCGAAAGCTCCGCCAGTGGCAGCGCATCGCAAGCGGGTTCGGCACAAAGCAAAACCAGCGGTGCAAGCCGTAAAGAGTAAGCGGGCTGCTGCTGTTAGCCGATGACAGCTGAATACGCATCGCGAGGGGCTAGCCTTGGGATGCGCTTAGCTGGCGCAGCATCGTGCGTCGTGGTCCGGGCAGAACGCCCGTTCTTCAGGGGGCGGGCGTTTTGTCGTGGGCGCGCGCGGCGCCAGCCTGCGTGACGGCGCTCTGCGCCTTTGCCGGACGTGGCAGCGTGGCGGGGATTTCCCGCCCGTCCGTGGCCGCGCCCATATTACGTGTCAGCGTGGTATCGACCTTGCTGTTGGCGTCGATAAAGGCGCTCACGGCGTCCAGCGTGGGGGCCAGCATGCGCAAGGGGCTGGCCAGCGAAGCGACCAGGGTGGTATGGCTGACCTTGTCGAAATACGTTTCCGTCACGGGCCTGGCCAGCGTTCGCAAGGCATTGGCAAGGCCACCCGTGTTGCGCTGCGGATTGACCAGCTTGTCCTGCCCGGGCAGGGGGGCTATCAGCAGGGCGGGCGGGGCTTCGGCGGTTACGTGATGGATAGGCTGCGAAGAGGCGGGCGTGTCCGGGTAAAAGAAGACGGGCCGGGTGGTGGTGTTTTCAATCGGCAAGAAATCATAGGGACCGGCCAGGCCTATCCAGCCCCGCAAGTCGTGCGGGTGCATGCCGTGGCGTGCCAGCAGGCTGGCGTCGAGCGCCACCATCGCCGCATTGTAAGCGCCGGCGCTATGGCCCATGACGAACAGGCGGGCGGGGTCGCCGCCATGGCGGCTGGACTCCATCGCGGCCCAGGCCACGGCGCGGGCCGCATCTTGCAAGATCTCGGGGTAGTGCACCTCCGGATATAGCCGGTAGTCGGCGATCACGGCCATGTAGCCGCGCGCAGCGAGCGCGTGGCCAACGAAGGCATAGTCTGCGCGCTCGCCCGCCGTCCAGTTGCCGCCATAGAAGAACACCACCACGGGCACGGGTCCTGTGCGGATTTTTGGGACATACACATCGAGTTTTTGCCGTGGCAGGGGGCCGTAGGCCAGGCCCCGCGTCACTTGCGAGGCGCTGCCGGACGACAAGGCATTGATGGCGGTCAAGGGGGAGCAGGCAGCCAGGCCTGTGGCCAGCGGGATGGCCGCCAGCAAACCGAGCAATGTAGTGCGCAGGATCGTCATGCTGGCTCCTGATACTTGTGGGTGATGCTTGCAGTGTAGACCAGGCAGGGCAGGGCGCGCATGGGGAAGTTGCTGTCCGTCATAGATAACTGTTGCATGCGACAATCAATCCTGCAGCAGCCATTTGCGCGCCGTGGCGATGACGGCGTCCGACAAGGTGCGCGTGAGCGGCGTCTGGATATCCCAGGCATGCCAGGTCAGGGGCACGTCGAGCGCTTGCCCCGCCGCCACGTCGACGAGCCTGCCGGCGGCCAGCGCCGTTTCCGCCTGCAGCAAAGGCACCATGCCATAAGCATAGCCCGCTTCGATGAAGCGCACGAAGTCGCGCGCCGAACCGAGCACATGGTGCGGATAGCGGCCCGTGTAGCCGAGGCGGTGCTGCAAATAGCGCTCGTGCAGGGCATCCTTGCTGCCAAACGTAATGGCGGGCGCCTGGCTGACGGCCTCCACTGTAAAACCATGGGGGAACCATTGCTGCGCAAATGCGGGCGACGCCACGCACAGGTAGCGCATGCCGCCCAGCGGCGTGGCCGTGGTGCCGGCCACCAGGTCGTTGGCGCTGGTGACGCAGGCAAACACGCGTCCTTCGCGCAGCTGGCTCAGGGTGTGGTCCTGGTCGTCGAGACGGATGTCGAGCAGGCAGGACGGTGGCGACAGCAGCGGCCCCAGCGCTTCCGGTATCCAGGTGGCGGCGCTGTCGGCGTTGACGGCGATGGCCAGCGCCGGCAATTGCGTGGTGGGGCCGGGCTGGGCGTCGAGCGCCGCCTCGAGCAGCTTGACTTGCCGGTAGTGGGCGATCAGGCGCTGGCCCGCTTCCGTGGGCAAGGGCGGGTGGCTGCGGATGATCAACAGGGTGCCTTCCAGGTTTTCCAGGGTGCGTATGCGCTGCGACACGGCTGGCTGGCTGATCGCCAGCGCCTGCGCGGCCTTTTCAAAGCTGCCCAGGCCGATTACGGCGTCGAGGGCGGCCAATCCACGGTAATCGACGACGCGCATAAGTTTCTCTTATATATGGTTAGAATCATTCATTATACTTATATTTACTTTTTCTTTACACTGTTGAAATAGGGTAACAACTCCACTCTCCCGCGCGGTCCTCCTGGTTCCGCTACACCCTCCACCTACCTCTGATGACTTTGCCGTTGCCGGCAGAGCGTGGGCGGCCGTGCGCGTGATGGAAAGCAATGGAAAGGAATCGATATGGACAGCGCAATTTTCTTGAAAGGCATGGGGCTCGGAGCGAGCCTGATCGTGGCCATCGGCACGCAAAACGCATTCTTGCTCAAGCAGGGGCTAAAGCGCCATTACGTGCTCACCTGCATCCTGGTGTGCTTGCTGTGCGACGCCATCCTGATCACGGCTGGCGTGGCTGGCATGGGCAGGTTCATTGCCGATAACCCTAATTTCCTGCTGTGGGCCAAGGCCGGCGGCGCCACGTTCCTGATTGCGTATGGCTTGCGCGCTGCAAAGTCGGCCTGGCGTCCAACGGCCATGACAGTGTCGGCTGCCAAGGCGCCCGAAGGCTACTGGGCCGTGATCGGCGCTGCGCTGGCGTTCAGTCTGCTGAACCCCCACGCCTTCCTCGACACGGTCATCCTGCTCGGTTCCATCGGCGGCCAGCATGAAGGCGTAGGACGCTTCTACTTCGCCGGCGGCGCCATCATGGCTTCGGCCCTGTGGTTCTTCCTGCTGGGCTTTGGCGCCCGCTACCTGGCGCCCGTGTTTGCCAAGCCCATGGCGTGGCGCGTGCTCGACGGCATCATCGCCCTCGTGATGTGGGCCATCGCTGCCTCGCTGTTCTTGTAAGGCATCAACGCGTCAGGAAGGCCAGCACGCGGCTGGCCAGCTGGCCATACGGCGGCCACAGCAGTTTCAGCGCGCTGTAGCGGGCCTGGTAGAACACGGGCCGCAGCTTGCTGAAGGTGTGGAAACCTTCCACGCCATGGTAGTGGCCCATGCCGGACTCGCCCACGCCGCCGAAGGGCAAATCGTGCTGGCCCACGTGGTACAGGGCATCGTTGACGGATACGCCGCCCGACATCACCGTGTCGATCAGCAGTTGCACGGTATCTGCCTGATTGCTGAATGGATAGATGGCCAGCGGGCGCGGCCCCGCGTTGATGCTGTCGATCACCGTGTCTAGGGTCGCATAGCCGCGCAGCGGCAGGATGGGGCCGAAGATTTCGCGCGTCAGCAGCACGCTGTCCTCGGGCGCATCGAGCACGATGTGCGGCGCGATCTTGCGCGTGGCCCGGTCGTAGGCAGGCCCTGGCAGCAAGGGAATCACTTGTGCGCCCTGTTCCCGCGCTTCGTCCAGCGCCTGCAGCAGGCGCTCAAAGGCGGCCTCGTCGATGATGGAGGTGTAATCGGGCGTATCCAGCCGCGGGTAGCGCGTGGGCATGATCTGGCGCGCGTGTTCGACGAAGGCGGCGATGCTCGCTTCGGGCAGCCAGGCGTGGTCGACGCTGGTGCAGATTTGCCCCGCGTTCAGGTATTTGACAAACAGGATGCGCTCGGCGGCCGTGCGCAGGGGAAAGTCTGCGCAGACGATGGCCGGCGCCTTGCCGCCCAGTTCCAGGGTGACGGGGCACAGATTGCGCGCGGCTGCCGCCATGACGGCGCGGCCCGTCTGGCCGGACCCCGTGAACAGCAGGTGGTCGAACGGCAGCTGTGAAAAAGCCATGCCCACGCCGCCTGTCTCTTCAAAAAACTGCAATTTTTCCGGCGGGAAGTAGGCTGGCATCTTCTCGATCAGCAGCCGGGCCAGGTGGCGCGAGTTTTCGCTCATCTTGACCATGGCACGGTTGCCAGCGGCAAAGATGTAGGTCAGGGGAACCAGGCTCAGGTTCACAGGAAAATTCCACGGCACGATGACGCCCACCACGCCCAGCGGCTGGGGAAGCACGCGGTTGCGGGCGCCCAGGAAATTGCGCCAGTCCACGCCACGGCGCTGCGGTTTCATCCATTTTTTCAACTGTTTCAGGACATGGGCGATGCCGTCGATGGCGGGAAAGATCTCCGCCAGCAAGGTTTCGTGCCGGGAGCGGTTGCCATAATCGGCGCTGATCGCCTCGCACAGCGCCTCTTTATGGTCCTGGATGAAGCGCTGCAATGTTTGCAAGTCGCGCTTGCGCTCGGCAAGCGTGGGCACGGGGCGGGCCAGGTAGGCTGCATGCTGCAAGGCCAGGGCGGCGGCGAGTTCTGCGTGAGCTGGCTTGCTGCTCAAATCCATGTTTTCTGCGACATCGGGCATTGTTTTCCTTGGCTGGCCGGGCAATGTGCGCGCCGTTCCAGCGCACTATAGTGGAGTATTGGCAAATGCGCCGCCAGCGTGCCGACGGCGCTGCACGATACACCGTAAAATGTTCGGCAACTGTACGCCACCCTTTCCAGGAATGCCATGACCTCGACCACGCCAGACTCCCTGCACATCGTTTGCCCCCATTGCGACGCCGTCAACCGCCTGCCGCCCGCCCGGCTCAACGAGCAGCCTAGCTGCGGAAAATGCCAGAAAGATTTATTTACAGGCCAGCCCGTGGATCTGGCCAGCGCCCGTTTTCTCAAGCATATCGAGCGCAGCGACATTCCCGTGCTGGTGGATTTCTGGGCGCCCTGGTGCGGCCCGTGCCGCAGCATGGCGCCATTCTATGTCCAGGCCGCCAAGACACTGGAGCCCGCGTTTCGCGTCGTCAAGGTGAATACGGAAGCGTCGCCGGATCTGGGCAGCCGGTTCAATATCCGCAGCATTCCCACCCTGGCCCTGTTCTCGCGTGGCGTGGAAGTGGCGCGCCAGCCGGGCGCCATCGATGCGCAAGCCATCATCGCCTGGGCGAGGGATAAAGCCCGCCTTTGAGCCGCTAGGCAAACCATCATGGTTTTCCATTTGACATTTAGTATGGCGCCATATTATATTGCGCCATATGATAAAGCTCGAACAGAAATACACGGCCCTGCTGGGCGACGTGCAGCGCCGCGCCAGCGGTCTCGACATGACGCAGTCCACGGCGCGCCTGCGCCTGTGCTTTGAAGTGCTGGGCCTGGCATCGGCCATCGATGGCGATTGCGCCACGCGCCTGGGGCGGCATGGCTTGTCAGAAGGCAAGTTCGTGCTGCTGTCCCTGCTGCGTGACGTGCCCGAAGGACTCTCGCCGCACGCACTGGCCGAGCAGGCTGGCGTGACGCGCGGCACCATCACGGGCTTGCTCGACGGCCTGGAGCGCGACGGTTTTCTGGCGCGCCACGCGGACCAGTTTGACCGGCGCAAGCTGCTGGTGCGCCTGAGCACCAAGGGGGAAGCTGCCGCCTCCACCCTGGTCGATGAGCACGCGCAATGGATCGCCAGTCTGTTTGCCGATTTCTCGGCCGAGGAAATGCAATTGTTGAGTTCGCTGTTGGAAAAAGCCTGGCGCAAGACGGATAAAGGTGAAATGCAGGGTGCATCATGAGCCGCGGCGTCGCCGATGTGACTGCGGAGCGCCTGGCCCTGCTGAACGGGGGAAGCGTGGCCAGCGCCACCCTGACGGAAGGGCTGGCCATCGATTTTGCCCAGTTGCTGGCTGCTGCCGTACCCGCTATCGGCGCCATCCGCCTGGACCGGATGCGCGCGCAGGCCGCTGAGGGCATCACCCGGCGCATGGCCTTGGCGGCGCAATTGCTGCTGGAGGCCAACGTTGACCTGGCGAAATTGCAAGGCCATGCCTCCGACACGGTGCGGGGCTGGGCCTGCTTTGCCATCGCCGCCCAGGCGCAATGGTCCTTGCCGCAACAACTGGCGGCCATGCGGCCGCTGGCCGACGATGGCCACTTCGGCGTGCGTGAATGGGCCTGGCTGGCGCTGCGGCCCCATCTGGCGGCGAGTCTTGATGACGCCATTGGCCAGCTGGCGCCCTGGACGGCGGACCCGTCGGAAAGAGTGCGCCGTTTTGCCTGCGAAGCGCTGCGCCCGCGCGGCGTGTGGTGTGCGCATATTGCACAGCTAAAAGAAGAGCCGCAGCTTGCCTTGCCCCTGTTGCTGCCCCTGCGCGCCGACCCGGCCGTCTACGTGCAGGATTCCGTGGCCAACTGGCTCAACGATGCGGCCAAGAGCCAGCCGGAATGGGTGCGCAGCCTGTGCGCGCAATGGTTGCAGGAAAGTCCCGACGCCGCCACGCAACGCATCTGCAAGCGGGCCCAGCGCTCGCTGGCTTGACAATTGATTACCCAAGGAGAAAGCATGCATTATTTGTTAGAGCTGTACAGCCCGAAACCCGCCTGGCTGGTCCTCGATGGCGCCGCGCGCCAGGCGTATTTCGACACGGTGGGCGCCGGCATGGCGGCCTTGTCCGGCACTGGCGCCGAAGCGCTCGCCATGGGCGCCATCGACGGCGGCAAGCTGCATGCCGCTGCCCAGCAATTTTATGCCGTCTGGCGCTTCCCGGACGAGGCGGCGCTGGACGCTTTGCTGGCCGGCATCGCCGCCACGGGCTGGCATGATTATTTCGACACCGTCAATGCGGCTGGCCCGGCCGTGGATTTTCCTGGCCACCTGGCGCAGCTGGCCGCCTAAGCGTCCGACGTTTTTCTTGCCGCTGCGGTAAAGTTGGCATTTCCATCCGACCATCGACGTTGATGCCAACCAAACTGCTCTCCCTTCTGCTTCTTGCGCTGGCGCCCATGCTGGCCTCGGCAGCCCCTGCTGCCACCCCGCAAGCCCTCGTCGCCGCTGCCCGCAGCCAGGTGGGCGTGACCCTGCAGTACGACCCGCGCTACGAACGTCTCGCCTACCCGGGCGGCGACGTGCCGCTCGAGCGGGGCGTATGCACGGATGTGATCGTGCGCGCCTACCGCAAGCTGGGCCAGGATTTGCAGGTGCTGGTGCATGAGGACATGCGCAAGGCCTGGCAGGTGTACCAGCAGCAGGGGCGCTGGCAGATGAAGGGGCCGGACCGCAATATTGACCACCGCCGCGTGCCGAACCTGGGCACGTTCCTTACGCGCCACGGCACCAGCCTGCGTCCAGCCAAGGAAGCGAACGCTTACCGCGCGGGCGACATCGTCACATGGCGCCTGCCGCGCAACCTCACGCATATCGGCATCGTCAGCGACAAGCAGTCATGGAGTGGCGTGCCGCTCATCATCCACAACATCGGCGAGGGCGCGCGCGAGGAAAATATCTTGTTCAGTTATCCCATCACGGGGCATTATCGTTGGCAACCCGGCTTGCAAGCCCGCTGAGGGGCAGCGGTGCCATCTCTTGCAGGATCGCCAGCACCTTGGCCAGCGCCGTGTCGATATCGAGCCTGTCGATGGCGCCATAGCCGAGGAACAGGCCTTCATGGCGGGCGGGGCCATCGTAAAAGCCGGATAGCGCATACAAGCTGATGTCGGCCAGGCGCGCGCGGCGCAGCAATTCGGCGATATCGAGCGGCGCCTGCGCCAGCGCCGCCACATGGAAGCCGGCGCTGGCCGGCACCAGGCGGAACCATGGCGACAACGGACCGTTGAACCAGTGCTGCAGCCGTTCGCGCCGCCCTGCATAAATGTCGTGGCAGCGGCGTATGTGGCGCAGCAAATGGCCGTCCAGGATGAACTTGGCCAGCGCATGCTGGCCCAGGCTGGCAGTATGGCAGTCGCTCAGGTACTTCACTGTCTGCATGGCAGCCACGATGGCTTGCGGCAGCACCACATAGCCCAGGCGCAATTCCGGCAGCATGATCTTGGAAAAGCTGCCTACATGCGCGACGACGCCGTAGCGGTCCATGCTTTGCAGGGAATCCTCGGGCCGGCCTTCATAGCGGAAGGCGCTGTCGTAATCGTCCTCGATGATGATGGCCCCCAACTGCCGGGCACGCTCGAGCAAGGCATGGCGGCGCGCCATGCTCATCGGCATGCCGAGTGGAAATTGATGCGCGGGTGTGACATAGATCAAGCGCGTGCCGTCCGGGATTTGCGCGACGATGAGGCCATCCTCGTCCACGTCGACGCCCACCACGCGCGCGCCCTGGCTGGCGAACACGGTGCGCGCCACGGGGTAGCCGGGTTCTTCCACGACAACCGTGTCGCCCGCCTCCAGCAGAGTTTGCGCCAGCAGCTGCAAAGCCTGCTGCGCGCCGCTGGTGACGAGTACCTGTTCCTCGGTGCAATGGATGCCGCGGCTGAAGGCGGCATGGCCGGCAATCGCCGTGCGCAAGGCGGGCAAGCCTTCCACTGGACCGTAGCGGCCGCGCGCCTGTCCATCCTGGCGCAGCGCGTGCAGCATGCAGGCGCGCCATTCATCTTGCGGGAAGTGCGCGGGCGTGGCGCGCCCGCCGATGAAGGCGTAGCGGGCGGGCGTTTCCTGGCTGGCGTGGCGCAAGGGTGTGGGCGTCGCTTCCCAGTGGGCGATGCGCTGCGCGCTGGCCAGCGGCGTGCTGGCGTGGCGGCGCTGCGGCGAGGCACGCGGCGTCTGCACGAAGCTGCCCACGCCCACTTTTCCTATGAGCAGCTTCTCATAGCCCAGCTTTTCATACACGTCGGACACCGTCTTGCGGGACAGTCCCAGCTGGCTTGCCAGCAGGCGCGAAGGCGGCAATTGCTGGCCGTCGGCCAGGCGGCCCGAGCGGATGGCTTCGCTGAGCTGGCGATACAGCTGGCCGCCCAGGTCGCGCGTGCCGTCGATCAGGATATGTAATTCCATGGGGTATCTGTGGGTGGTCTGCCGTTTTTCGGCAGGATTGGCCTGCCGCGCGCTGTTGGTGCGCTTCTACAATGGCGCATCTTTCATTATCAAGGAATGCATCATGACACAGCAACGACTCGATTTTACACAAGCTTCGCCAGACGCCGTCAAGGCCATGTACGCGCTGGAAGCGGCGATTGCCAAGCTGGGCGTGGAACACTCGCTGGTCGAGCTGATCCGCCTGCGCGCCTCGCAAATCAATGGCTGCGCCTTTTGTGTGGACATGCACACGAGCGACGCGCGCAAGGCGGGCGAAACGGAGCGCCGCCTGTATGCCGTGTCCGTCTGGCGCGAAACGCCGTTCTTCACGCCGCGCGAGCGTGCCGTGCTGGCCTGGACGGAAGCGCTGACCTTGCTGCCGCAGAATCATGCGTCGGACGAAGACTATGCGGCGCTGGCGGAGCAATTGACGCCGGCGGAAATGGTCAACGTCACCCTGGCCATCGGCGCCATCAATACCTGGAACCGCCTGGCCGTGGGTTTCCGCAAGATGCCCGAATAACTCTGTGTTCGTTCGCGAACAGACGCCTGGCATGTCTTTGCGTAGTCTGGCAAGATGATTGATCAGCCAGGGAGCAGCCATGCAGGTACATATCGGAGAAGGCGTCGAGAAGACGCCGGGGCAGCAGGAAGTAGCACTGGAAGAGGTGCGCCGTGAATTCATTACTGAACTATGGCGGCGCTTTGAAACTTTGCAGGAATGGGCCGTCAGCCACTGGCCGGACCAGCAACATCCTTTGAGTTCCGCCGATTTCGTCGAATCGCGCAAGGAAATCTTGAGTTTGCGTTCGCCGGCCGGGCCGTTGAACCAGCCGGCCGCGCGCGATGCGGCCGAGCCGGCCCCGGAGCAGGGCGGGGCGCAATATCTGGATGTGACGCCAGCACCGTGGCCGTAGGTTGGATTAGGACCGAAGGGCCGTAATCCGACAACGTGGTTGGCGGGTGATGTCGGATTACGCGCTTGCGCTAATCCGACCTACGCTTCAGCCTTACCCTGCGCAAAGACCCAGCACAGCAAACTCACCAGCAGTCCCGCCATCACGCCATACGCCAGATTGAGCGCGCTGTCGAACAGCAGCGGCGCCACCAGGCCCGAGACCAGCGCAAACAGCAGCATCTGGATGAACGACTGCATCGACGACGCCAGGCCGCTATTGTTGGGGAAGTGGTTCAGGGCCATCAGTGTCATCGGCGGCATGGCGATGGACAGGGCGAACGAGTAGAAGAACAGGGGCAGCACGGCCCATGGTACTTCGGCGGCAAAGAAGTAGTTGTAGCCGATGTTGGCCAGTGCGGCCACCAGCATCAATATGAAGCCGGCCCAGATCATCTGGCGCTGGCTGTAGCGGTGGGCGATTTTCGCCGACAGGGCCGAGCCGAACACCATGCCGCTGATCAGGGGAATGAACAGCCAGGCGAATGCCGTTTCCGGCAGGTGCAGGATGTTGATGATGAAGTAGGCGGCCGAGCCGATGTACAGGGCGAAGCCGCCAAAGGCGGCGCCGATGGCCGTGGACAGCAGCAGGAACTGGCGGTGGCACAGCACTTTCCAGTAATTGACGGCGATGTCGCCCAGATGGAAGGCGTGGCGCTGCTCCTTCGGCAGGCTTTCCGGCAGCGCGCGCCAGACGACGACGAACATCAGCACGCCGAAGGCCGTGAGGAACCAGAAGATCCAGCGCCAGCCCAGGCCCACCTGCAGCCAGCCGCCCAGCACGGGGGCGATGGCCGGTGCCAGCGCGAACACCATCATGATGTGCGAGAGGATTTTTTGCGCGGCGGCGCCCGAATAGCGGTCTTGCACGATGGCGCGGCCGATGACGGAACCGGCGCCTGCGGACAGGCCCTGCAGCACGCGCCAGGCCAGCAGCCAGCCCAGCGACGGCGCCAGCGCGGCGCCCACGGAGGCGATCACATACAGCACCAGCGACACGAGGATCACGGGACGGCGGCCGAACGAATCGGACAGCGTACCGTAAAACAGCATCATGAAGGCGAACGTGAACAGGAAAAAGCTCAGGGTTTGCTGCACCAGCAGGGGGCTGGCATTGAAATCGTGCACGATGGCGGGGAACGACGGCAGATAGGTGTCAATTGCAAGCGGTCCGACCATCGCCAGGCCCGCCAAAATCCATGTTAATAATTTAGTCATGTTAAAGAGTGTTTTTGTTAGCCCGACATTTTACGCTAGTGGCAACAATCGGGTTTGGCGCCGCCGCTGTTTGCCATCCTTATGCGTTTTTCGCATATGGAATCTTGAAATTCTTCGTTTGAATCGTGATGCCTGGCCGCTAAGCTTGGGCGACCCGGCTTGTTTGCCGTTTTCTGGAAGTGATACGCCATGCACAGTATTTATCCCGCAGCGCCCGCTGACGACACGGCCCAGTGGAATCTGGGGCCCGTGATCCAGGCGCTGCGCACCTCGCGCGAAGACAAGCACAAGATCCGCCATAACGGCAGGGTGCGCGAACTGCCGTCGCGTGAAGCTTTGACCACCATCGTCAACGGCCTGTCGGCGGCCCTGTTCCCCACGCATTACGGGCGGCCCAACCTGACGGATGAAAGCATCGACTATTTTGTCGGCGACACGCTCAACACCACCCTGAACCGCCTCAGCGAACAGGTGCGGCGCGGCCTGCTGTTCTCCGTCCCGGCTGGCGATGAAGAGGGTGGTGCCAGCGACGATGCGGCGCTGGCGCAGCAGGCGCGCGACATCACACGCGCCTTTGCCGCCAGCCTGCCCGATATCCGCGCCCTGCTGGTGTCGGACGTGCAGGCCGCTTACGCGGGCGACCCGGCCGCCACCTCGGTAGCTGAAATCATGCTGTGCTATCCGGGCACTATCGCCATCCTGTACCACCGCCTCGCGCACCGCCTGCACGCCCTGGGTGCGCCGTTCCTGGCACGCCTGATCGCCGACATCGCGCACACTTTGACGGGCATCGACATCCATCCGGGCGCGCACATCGGCGCGTCCTTCTTCATTGACCATGGCACGGGCGTGGTGATCGGCGAGACGGCCATCATCGGCCAGCGCGTGCGTCTGTACCAGGCCGTCACCCTGGGCGCCAAGCGTTTTCCTGCGGATGCCAGCGGTGCGCTGATCAAGGGTACGCCGCGCCACCCCATCGTCGAGGACGACGTGGTCATTTACGCGGGCGCGACCGTGCTGGGGCGCATCACCATCGGCGCGGGATCGACCATCGGGGGGAATGTGTGGCTGACGCAAAGCGTACCGCCTGAGAGTAACGTATCGCAGGCGCAGATGCGCAACGACTAGGTACTGCGGACCGGAAAAAGCCCATAGTCAAGGCTGGGGTCAGACCCGGCGGGTCTGACCCCACAGTTTTACTTCACCGTCAGCGCTTCATAGCGTGCCACGGCCGCGCCATCCTTCAGCAGCAGCAGTTCCTGGTCGGCGTAGCGGTAGCCATTGACTTCGCCCAGGGTGGTCAAGAGCAGGCGCTCGAGGTCCATGTCCTGCGGCTGGCACATCATCATGGTGCCGGCCAGCTGCGAGAAGGCCAGGGTGCTGACGCCATCGCTGGTGTAGCCGCCCATCATCTGGTTGCAGCCGCTGTGGCCACTGGCGCGGCCTTCGGCCAGCTGCAGGGTCACCTCGCGCTGCTCGGGCGCCTTGCGGACCACTTGCTTGCCCTTCAATTCCTTCAGCTTCCATTGCGTGCCCGTCAGCTTCGGTGCCGGCTTGGCAGGCGAGGTGGCGCCTGGCGCGGCGGCGGCAGCGTCGCTGCGCACGGGCGTTTGCGCGCAGCCGGCGGTGATGGCGACGATGGCGGCGAGGGGGATCAGTCTGGCGAGTTTGAACATGGCATTTCCTTCTTGATGTGAATGGCGCCAGCGTAGCAGATTGGCGGCACGCCAGCGTGCACGGTTGACAAGTTCAATGGCAAGCTTACTGCTGTTTTTCCTGGTCCAGACGAGAGTCGAGCAAGGTGCGCGCCGCCGCCACGTAGGCGCGGCAGGCCTGCGGATCGACGAAGGCATCACTGCCGCCCGTGGCGCTCGCTTCCAGTCGTTCCCACAATTGCGACGCCTCCGGATGCGCCGAAATGAGCACGTCGCAGGGCAGTTTTCCCAGGGTCTCGAAGCTGTGGCGCAAGTCCGCCAGGGCGTTCGGATACTCACTGCTGGCGCTGAACTTGAAACCGGGGCGCGAGACGGCGTTGATGCTGTCCGCGTAGACCATGTTCAGGCAGCGGGGGCCGTCGCACGATTGCCACGTCCAGCTCAGGCCACCGGGCGTGTGCCCTGGCGTGGCATGCGCCGTCAGGTAGACGGGGCCGACATTGAACTGGCTGCCGTCGCGCGCCAGGCGCATGTCCTTGACGGGCGGATATTTGGGCAGCGCATGGTATTGCGGGTCGTCCGGGCCCACTTCGCCCGACGCCAGGTCCAGCGCGGCCGACGGGCTGGCCGCCACCAGCGCATTGCTGCGCCGCTGCAGTTCGGCCAGGCCGCCCGCATGGTCGATATGGCCGTGCGAATTGAGGATCAGCTTGACGTCCTCTATGCGAAAGCCCAGCGCGCCGATATTGGCGATGATCTTGGGCGCCGATTCCGGCAAGCCGCCATCGATCAGCACATGGCCCTGCGGCGACGTCACCAGCACGGAACTGAGGCCTTTCACGCCCACGTAATAGGTATTGCCGAAGAGGCGGAACGGTGCCTGGTCGGCATTCCAGGTGGCGCAGACTTCGCAGCCCGGCGTTGGCGGCGTGGCTGGAGCCGGTGTTTGCGCCTGGGTGCCGGGGCTGGCCAGCAGCAGGGCCAGGACCAGCGCGCGTGGTGGTGTGAGGGACATTGCGATCCTTATCCGTATTGCCAAGGTGGCCTATGCTGACATGGAACGGGGCTGGACGCAAACGCTCACGGGGAGGCTGGCGGGGTGCCGGCGGCATCCTGCTGGTAGACCAGTTCGATCAGGGTATCGTCCGCATAGCGGGTGTCGCCGATGGGAGCGAGAAAGGAGCGCCCCTCTTTTTCCACCTTCAGGGCGATGCGTTGCTCGCCAGCGAGCAGGGTGGCGCTGGCGAGCGGCGCATCGCTGCGGGTGCCCATCTTGAGCTGTTCGGCGGAGCACCAGTCGGTGGTGCGCAGCAAGGTGCCGACCAGGGTGCGTACCCAGAACGGGATCTCTTTCTTGGCGATGGCGATCATCACCTGGCATTGCAGTCGCAGGTCGCCCAGGCGGCGCATGCCGGCCGGCACGCCGTCGCTCTGGATGGCTGGCTGCCAGCGATACTGTCCCTTTTTCTTGTTGGTGATCAGGTCCGCGTCCTCGCTGTCGGCCTGCGCGCTGCGCGGCAAGGTAAAGCTGCCGTCGGCTGACAGGGGCACTGCAATCGAGGTTTCGTTGCCGGCGATGCGCAAGGCCAGGTCCCGCATGGCGTCGGCCGGGGCGCGGCTGCCCGCGACCAGCTTGAAGCGCACTTCGCGCGCTGTCGGCGCCAGCGCATGGTGTTCGTCGAAGGCATCGAGGCCAGCCGCCATCACGCGGTACGATTTCAGCTCCGGATTGCGGATGCTGTTGATGTGGATGGACTGGCTGGTGTCGGCCGGCGCTTCGGCTGGGGTATCCGCCTGCGTGTCGGCGTGCGCCGCGATGTGACTGGCCGCCAGGATGGCGAGGATGGGAAGGAAAGGAAGGTGCACGTAGTCGCCTGTTTGTTTATAACATGGCAAGCTAACATGAATGACAAGGCTTGTCACTGGCGGCGGTGCGCAAGCTTCAGATCGCATGCGCGGCGTGCAGTTCGCCGAGGATGGCTTCCTTCAATGGGGCTTGCGCCGCCGGCGTGCGCAGGCGCGGCCGTGGCGCGGCCACGTCGTAACGGGCGCGTGGCGGTCCGGCGTGGGTGTCGAGCATGACGATGCGGTCGCTCAGGTACAGCGCTTCATCGATATCGTGCGTCACCAGCAGCACGCTCAAACCATGGCGCGCTGCGACGGTGGCCAGCAGGTCTTGCAGCTTCATGCGGGTAAATGCGTCGACGGCGGAAAACGGTTCGTCCAGCAGCAGGATGCGGGGTTGGCCAAACAGGCCGCGGGCAATCGCCGCCCGCTGCGCCTGGCCGCCCGACAGCTGCTTGGGCAGGCAGTGTGCGTGGCCTTGCAAGCCCACTTCCTCCAGCAATTGCGCGACCCTGGGATCGTGTTCGCCACCAGCACTGAGGCCGAAGGCGATGTTTTGCGCCACTGTCAGCCAGGGAAACAATCGCGGTTCCTGGAAGATCAGGCCGATGTCAGCTTGAACCCCCGCCAGCAGCTTGCCGTCGAGGCGCAGGGCGCCGTGATAGTCCGTATCGAGACCGGCTACGATCGATAGCAGGCTGCTCTTGCCGCAGCCGCTGGCGCCGATCAGGCTGACGATTTCGCCCTGGCGCAGCTGCAATTGCAGATTGTGCAGCACGCGCCGCGCGCCATAGGATTTGTCACGGATGGCAATGTCAAGCAGGGCAGTCATGCGTGGGTGCTTTCGTCAGGGAGTGGCATAGCTGTCGCGCCACGCGAGCAAGCGGGTTTCCAGGCGCTGCATCAGGCTGTCGCTGGACTTGCCCAGCACGGCCAGCAGCACGATGGCAGCAAGCACGATGTCGGCACGGCTCGTTTCGCGCCCGTCGCTGAGCAGGTAGCCGAGGCCCTGGCTGGCGGCGATCAGTTCGGCCGCCACCATGAACATCCAGGCCAGGCTCAAACCGTTGCGCAGCCCCGTGAAGATGGCTGGCAGCGCGGCCGGCAGCAGCACGCGCCACGCCAGCGCAGGGCGGCTCAAACGGTACATGCGGGCCGCGTCGATCAGCTTGCGGTCCACGTCGCGTATCCCCGACGCCACGCCCATGTAGACGGGGAAGAAGGCGCCGACGCCGATCAGCACCAGTTTCGGCGCTTCATCGATGCCTAGCCACAGCAGCAGCAAGGGCACCCAGGCCAGCGAAGGAATGGCACGCAGGGCCTGGAAAGTGGGGTCCAGCAGCGCCTCCATTGTGCGGTTCAGGCCCACGGCCGCACCAATGACAATGGCCAGCAGCGCGCCGCCGGCAAAGCCGATTGCCACGCGTACGGTACTGGCCAGCACGTGGCCGGCCAGGCCCTGGCGCACCAGCTCGGCGATGGTGGCGGCGATGTCGCTCGGCGCCGGCAGCAGGTTGGCAGGGATGGCGCCCGTGCGTACGCCCACTTCCGCCGCCAGCAGTGCCAGCGCGGGCAGCAGCAGGCCAAGCGCCGTGCGCGGCAAGGGCTGGCGAAAGAGCCTGCGCCGGACGCCGGTGTCGTGGGCCGATGCTGGAGCGGCGAGCGTGTTTCTGGCCATGATCGCTTACGCCTTGCGGATGAACGGCTGGGCAAAGCGCGTGTCGACCAGCTCTGCGATGGCGCGGTTCAAGTCGGCACCTGGCTTGATCAGCGCTTCGTCGACGAGGATGGGCGCGGCCACCAGCAGGGCCTTGACGTGTTCGTTCGATGGCTGCGGATTGCTGAAGTCACTGCGCAGTTTTACCTGCAGCAGCGCCACCGGAAGGCTGACCTTGGCTTCTTCCGACAGGATTTTCGCCGCTTCGGCCGGATTTTCGCGTATCCAGGCGCGGGCCCGTTCGTAGGCCTGTATCACCTTGCCGACTTCGGCGGGACGGCTGGCCAGGAAGTCCTCCCGCACGTTCAGGAAACCGTAGGTGTTGAAGGCCACGTTACGGTAGATCAGACGCGAGCCAGCTTCCAGTTCGCTGGCGGCCATGTGCGGATCGAGGCCGGCCCAGGCATCGACCTTGCCTTGCTCCAGCGCCGCGCGGCCATCGGCATGCTGCAGGCTGACCTGTTCTATATCGCTGCGTTTCAGGCCCGCAGTCTTCAATGACCGCAGCAGGAACAGATATGGGTCGGTGCCCTTGGTGGCGGCCACCTTCTTGCCCTTCAAGTCGGCGACGCTGCGGATGGGGCTATCCTTGCGCACCACCAGCGCCGTCCATTCTGGGCGCGAAAAAATGTACGGCGCGCGGATAGGGTTGCCATTGGCGCGCGCCAGCAGGGCGGCCAGGCCGGCGCTCGAGCCGATGTCGATGCTGTTGGCGTTCAGGTATTCGAGCGCGCGGTTGCTGCCCGCGCTGAGCACCCACTTGATGCTGGTGCCATCCGGCTTGAATGCTTCTTCCAGCCAGCCGAAGCGGCGCAGCACCAGGCTGGTGGGCGAATAATAGGCATAGTCGAGGCGCAACTCCTTCAGGGGCGCTTGCGTGGCTGCGCGGGTGAAGCTGGGCAAGGCGGCGAGGGCGGTGCCGCTGGCTGCCAGTTGCAAGATGGTTCTGCGTTTCATGGTGTCCTTGGATGTTGGGGAGAAGGGTCAGGCCGCCAGTGCAGAGGCGGGCGCGGACGCGGGGACGATGCTGACCTGGCGGCCCGCATGAGCAGCGGGCAGGCGCGGACCCTGGCCGAAGACCTTGTGGCGCAAGCTGCCTTCCTCATATTGCGTGCGGTAGCGGTCGCGCCGCTGCAGCTCCGGCACGATGTGGCGCACCACGTCGGCCATGCTGTCATGGGCCACGGCAAAGGCCAGATTGAAGCCGTCGATGCCCGTCTCGTCCAACCAGCTTTCCAGCTGGTCGGCCACCTGGCGCGCATCGCCCACCAGCACCGGACCGCGCCCGCCGAGGCCGATGTATTCGGCAGCCTCGCGCACCGTCCACGTGCGATCCGGGTCGGCCTGGCTGAACGAGGCCAGCGCCGAGCGGCCGGCCGGGGAATCGATGTAGTCGATAGTGGCGTCGAGCGGATAGCGGCTGAAATCGACGCCCGTCCAGCCGGACAGCAGTACCAGCGCCGCCTCGATATTGATATGGCGCAGATATTCGGCGTGCTTGGTGCGCGCTTCTTCTTCCGTGGCGCCCGTGATGATTAGCGCTTGCGCGTAGATCAGCAGCGCATCGCCATCGCGTCCCGCCAGTCGCACGGCGGCGCGCAAGTCGTCGGCGTAGCGCTTCACTACCGTCTTGCTGGGGCCACTGACAAAGGTGGCCTCCGCATGGCGCGCCGCGAAGCGCGTGCCGCGCGGCGAGGTGCCCGCCTGGTACAGCAGCGGCGTGCGTTGCGGCGACGGTTCGCACAGATGGATGCCGGGCACCTGGTAGTGGCGCCCGGCATGGTTGATCGGATGTACTCGGGCCGGATCGGCGTAGATGCCGCGCACCTTGTCGTTGACGACGGCATCGTCGTCCCAGCTTTTTTCCCACAGCTTGTAGACGACCTCGAGGTATTCATCGGCCAGGTCGTAGCGTTCGTCGTGGCCCAGTTGCTGGCTCAAGCCCAGGTTGCGCGCCGCGCTATCGAGATAGCCGGTGACGATATTCCAGCCGATGCGCCCGCCCGTCAGATGATCCAGGGTGGAGATGCGCCGCGCGAACGTGTACGGATGTTCGTAGGTGAGGGCGCAGGTGACGCCGAAACCCAGGTGCGTGGTGGCCTGCGCCATGATGGGTACGAGCGCCAGCGGATCGTTCAGCGGCACCTGCACGCCGTGTTCCAGGGCCGCATCGAGGCTGCCCCGGTACACGTCATACACGCCCAGCACGTCGGCCAGGAATACCGCGTCGAACAGGCCCGCTTCCAGCAGCCGCGCCAGTTCCGTCCAGTGCTGCGGGTCGGTATAGCGGTGGCTGCGGTCGCGCGCATGCGTCCACAGTCCCGGCGACTGGTGGCCCACCGTGTTCATCTGGAAGGCGTTGAAGCGTATCGACTTGGCCATGGCTTATTTCGCGGCCGTCTGCAAGGCTTGCTGGTAATCGGGTTTCGAGTAGCCGGCAAAGTGCTTGTTGGTGATGTCAAGGAATTCGCGCGAACGGTAGGCGGCCGCCAGGTCTTTCGCGAACTGCTTGTCCTTGTCCGCCGTGCGCACGGCCACCAGGTTGATGTAGTTGGGCGAGATTTTCTCGGCCACCAGCGCGTCCGTCAGCTTCAGTCCCGACGCCAGTGCGTAATTACCGTTGATGAAGGAGTAATCGGTGTCGCCCAGGGAGCGTGGCAGCTGCGCCGCTTCCAGCGGCAGCAGCTTGATTTTCTTCGTGTTGACGGCGATATCCTTTTCCGAGGCGCGCACGGGGTCGAAGCTGGCGCGTAACTTGATCCAGCCCAACTGGTCAAGCAGCACCAGCGCGCGCGCCTGGTTGGTCGGATCGTTCGGCAAGCCCACCGTCGTGCCTTCCTTCACCTCGTCCAGGCTCTTGTGCTTCTTGCTGTAGATGGCGATCGGCGCCGTGGGTATCGTGATCAGGTCGGTCAGGGCCAGCTTGTGTTCCAGCGCGAATTTCTTCAGGTAGACGATGTGCTGGAACACGTTGGCGTCCAGCGAACCTTCGGCCAGCGCGAAGTTCGGCTGGATGTAGTCATTGAATTCCACCAGCTTGACCTTGTAGCCCTGTTTTTCCAGGATAGGCTTGATGCCCAGCTTGATCTGGTCCGCGTACGGGCCGGCGCTGGTGCCGATGGTGATGTCTTTCGGCCCTTTCGCGTGGACGAAACCGCTGGCCAGAGCCAGGGTCAGGGCGGTGAGGAGGATGCTGCGGCGGGCGATGGTCATGTTAACTCCTGCTTAGTGAAGAACTGGGGTCAGACCCGCCGGGTCTGACCCCGGAAGTCCGCTAAATAGCCTGCGGCGCAAATGTATCGATGTGCCCAGGCCCGTTTTTACGAATACGCGGTCGGCTCGGGCACCGTGCCATTCAAGGCAAAGCGTCCCAGGTCGCGCAGCTTGTAGTCGATGGGGTCGTGCAGGGTATGCACGCGCACGTTGCGCCAGTAGCGGTCGAAGCCATACTGGGCCGAGGTGGATCGGGCGCCCGTCAGTTCGAACATCTGGCTGCTGATCTCCAGCCCCGCCTTGTGCGCCAGGCACTTGGCTTCGGCCACGGAGACGGCCAGCAAGCCCCGTTCGTGCGCCGTGACCAGCGGTCCCCTGCGGAACACGGTTTCCAGTGCCTGCGCCGCCGCGTCGGCCAGCACTTGCGCGGGGCGCAGCAGCAGCCACAGCTGGCCGTAGCGGTGCTGCACCAGCGGGTCGTCCGTCGCCTGCGCCACGCCCGAGGCAAACCAGGCTTTCGCCTGCTCGCCCGTGTAGCGGCGCGCCGCCTCGAACGCGCCTTCGGCGATGCCCAGGTATAAATTTGCCATGATCAGTTGTGCGATCTGCGAGCGCACGGTGGCTTGCGGCGTGGCGGCCTGCGCGGGCGCCTGCAGCACCAGTTCCTGCGGCAGGGCTACCGCCTTGAAATGCACATTGCCGCTGTCCGTCTGGCGCTGGCCGAAGGCATCCCAGTCCGCCTGCACGGTCACGCCATCCTGGCGCGTGGGCAGGGCGGCGATCAGCGCCGTTTGCGTGGGGGCGTGCCAGGCCGAGACGGTCAGCCAGTCGGAACCGACGGAGCCGGAAGAAAAGCTCTTGATGCCATCGAGGATGAATCCGTCGTCACTGTCGGTTGCCGTGACCCGTTTGTCGAGGGGATTCAGGGCATTGCCCCAGAACAGGCGCTCGTTGACGGTCAAGGCAAGCAGGCGGCGCTGCTGCTGCGCGCTGCCATACAGCTGCAGGCCCGCCAGCTGCAAATGGTGGAAGCCAAAGACATGCGCCAGGGCGCTGTCGGCGCGCGCCAGGATGCGGATCACCTGGTACACGAGGGGCCACGACGCGCCCTGGCCGCCGAATTCCACGGGAATCGACAAGGTCAGCAAGCCTGATTCGCGCAGCCATTCGCGCTCCTGCGCGGCATGTCCGCCGGCCTGGTCGCGGGCATTGGCCGTTTCGGCCAGGCGCGCGGCCAGCGCGGCGGCGACGCTGATGGCGTCCTGCAGCGGTTCCGCTGCGGGGGCGGCGGGACGGGTGGCATGGAGAAAAGCGCTAGGCATGGGGCAGATTCCAGAAAGACGATGACGCCGATATTGCACCGCCAGGCGCGCGCCGTACACGAAGAAAACCGCGCATGGATATGCGAAAAAAGCCGCGCGGGGAGCGGTGCCTTCGCTTGCGGGGCGTCAGGCCCGGATAGTCAAAAAACGCATATCGAAGCGCGAAAGCATTCGTTTTACCAGGCTGCTGATGGCGATAGGCTGCAAGCATCCGAGCAAATCCACTTCGATAACCTACAGGGACGGGCATCACATGAGCATCTTGTTATTGGGCGGTAGCCCGCAACTCCCATCGAGTTCCAGTCGCCTCCTGCTGCATATCGGAGAGCAACTGGCGCTGCAGGGCCACAGCTACGCCGAGCTGCATGTGCGCGACCTGCCGGCGCGTGCCCTGCTGCAGGCCGACTACGACGATGTGACGATTGCCCACGCCGTGCGCGCCGTGGCCGATGCCGACGCCATCGTGATCGC
The DNA here is from genome assembly GCF_051380905.1 of Janthinobacterium darwini. Lineage (NCBI taxonomy): Bacteria > Pseudomonadati > Pseudomonadota > Betaproteobacteria > Burkholderiales > Oxalobacteraceae > Janthinobacterium > Janthinobacterium darwini. The sequence continues at coordinate 2,739,000 of NZ_JBNYXX010000001.1, read as the reverse complement.
GACGCCCATCTACAAGGCGTCCTATACGGGGCTGCTGAAAGCCTTCCTCGACCTGTTACCGCAAGATGGCCTGGCCGGCAAGCTGGTGCTGCCGCTAGCCACGGGCGGCGGCCATGCCCATACCCTGGCGCTGGACTATGCGCTGCGGCCCGTGCTGCATGCGCTGGGCGCCAAGCAGGTCTTCACCAGCATCTATGCCAATGCACAGCAACTGGAGTGGCACGAAGGGCGGGGCCTGAGCCTGGATGCGCCGATTGCCGCACGCGTGCAGGCCGGCATCGAGGAACTCTCCACCGGCCTGTTCGTGCTGCAGGGGCAGCGCCCGCCAGCACCAGCGCCTGCCGCGGCGGCGGATGCTTCCGTGCCAGGGCGCTCGCTGCGAGACCAGCCTTACGCTGCCCACTATCAAGCCGCCTGATTATTCACCGACCAAGGAAGCTCCATGACACACCGCCACGTACAACGACTCTCGCGCCGTACCACTCTGGGCTTGCTGTTTGCAGCCGCCGCCGGCGTGATGGCGGCCGGCATGCCGGCCGCGGCGCTCGCGCAGGCCAAGGGGGAGGTCCGCATCGGTTATCAGAAATATGGCACCCTGACGCTGCTGAAAGGGCGCGGCACGCTGGAAAAACGCCTGGCCGAACAGGGCGTGGGCGTGAAATGGACGGAGTTCCCGGCCGGGCCCGTGCTGCTCGAAGGCTTGAATGTGGGCAGCATCGATTTCGGCACCGTGGGCGAAGCGCCGCCGATTTTTGCGCAGGCGGCCGGCGCCAACCTGGTGTATGTCGGCAATGAGCCGGCGTCGCCGGCCAGCGAAGCCATCGTCGTGCCCAAGGGCTCCGGCCTGCGCACCCTGGCCGACTTGAAGGGCAAGAAAATCGCCCTGAACAAGGGCTCCAACGTGCACTACCTGTTATTGAAAGCGCTGGAAAAGGCCGGTGTCGCGTACGCCGAGATCCAGCCCGTGTTCCTGCCGCCGGCCGATGCACGCGCCGCCTTTGAGCGGGGTAGCGTGGATGCCTGGGCTATCTGGGATCCGTTCCTGGCGGCCGCCGAAAAGCAGTTGGGCGCCCGCGTGCTGGCCGACGGCAAGGGCCTGGTGGCGAACTACCAGTTTTACCTGGCCTCGCGCACGTATGCGGAAAAAAATCCCGAGATCCTGCGCATCGTGCTCGATGAAGTGGCCAAGGTCGATGACTGGGGCCGAAAGCACCCGGACGAAGTGGCGACGATCCTCGCCGCGCAGACGGGCTTGAGCACGGAAGTGGTGGCGCTGGCCGCCTCGCGCTATGCCTACGGCGTCAAACCCGTCTCGGTCGATGTCATCGCGTCGCAGCAAAGGGTGGCGGATGCATTTTCCAGCCTGAAGTTGATTCCAAAGCCCATCGTTGTCAAGGATGCGCTGCTGCCGGCGCGCCAGCTGGCCACCAGTAGCAAATAATAAAGAGAGAACACCATGTCATTGAATATATTCTGGTTCATCCCCACCCACGGCGACAGCCGCTACCTGGGCACGTCGCAGGGCGCGCGGCCCGTCGATGCCGATTATTTGCGCCAGGTGGCCGTAGCCGCCGATACGCTGGGCTACGACGGCGTGCTGCTGCCCACGGGCCGCTCTTGCGAAGATGCGTGGGTGGTGGCGTCATCGCTAATCAGCGTGACGCAGAAACTCAAATTTTTAGTAGCCGTGCGGCCAGGCCTGTCCACGCCGGGCCTGGCCGTGCGCATGGCATCCACGTTTGACCGGCTGTCGAACGGGCGCCTCCTGATCAATGTCGTCACCGGGGGCGATCAGGGCGAACTGGAAGCGGATGGCCTGTTTGCTGACCATGCCAAGCGTTACGAGATCTCCGATGAATTCATCAAGGTCTGGCGTGCGACGCTGGCGGGCGAGGGCGGCGCGGCCGGCTATGATTTCGAGGGCAAGCATATCCAGGTCAAGGGCGCGAAAACCCTGTACCCGCCCGTGCAGAAACCATACCCACCGCTGTACTTCGGCGGCTCGTCGGAGCCGGCGCATGAACTGGCGGCCGAGCAGATGGACGTGTACCTGACCTGGGGCGAACCACCCGCCGCCGTGGCGGAAAAGATCGCCGACATCCGCTCGCGTGCGGCAAAAAAAGGCCGCACAGTCCGGTTTGGCATCCGATTGCACGTGATCGTGCGCGAGACCAACGAGGCGGCATGGCGCGCGGCCGATGAACTGATCAGCCACCTGGACGACGACATCATCGCCAAAGCGCAGGCGGCCTTCGGCAAGATGGATTCCGTGGGCCAGCAGCGCATGGCGGCCTTGCACGGCGGGCGGCGCGACAAGCTCGAAGTGTCGCCCAACCTGTGGGCCGGCGTGGGCCTGGTACGCGGCGGTGCGGGCACGGCCCTGGTGGGCGATGCGCCCACAGTGGTGGCGCGCATGCAGGAATACGCTGACCTGGGCATCGATACCTTCATTTTCTCGGGCTACCCGCACCTGGAAGAGTCGTACCGTTTCGCCGAACTGGTGTTCCCACTGCTGGGCAAGGGCAAGGCCTTGGGTGAGCAGTCCTTGAGCGGCCCTTTCGGCGAAGTCATGGCCAGCAATATCGTGCCGGCCGCGCCGCAGAAAAAGGCGGCCTGAGATGGGCGCCGGCCCCACTTTCTCCACCAAGCATCTGCGCGGCACTCTCTGGCGTCATGCGCTGGCGCCGTGGGCCTTACCCGTGGCGCTGCTGCTGGCCTGGCAACTGGCGGCGCAGTGGGGCTGGCTGTCGAGCCGCATCCTGCCCGAGCCGTGGGCCGTGGCAAAAGCTTTCTGGCAGCTGGCCGTGTCGGGCGAATTGTGGCTGCACCTGAAAACGAGCTTGTGGCGTGCCACTGTCGGCTTCGTCATCGGCGCGGGACTGGGTCTGCTGCTGGGACTCTTGACGGGCAGCTTCCGCCATGCGGAAACCCTGCTCGACACGACATTGCAAATGGTGCGCAACATCCCGGCCCTGGCCCTGATCCCGCTGGTGATACTGTGGTTCGGCATCGACGAGACGGCCAAGCTGTTTCTGCTGGCCGTCGGCGTCTTCTTTCCCGTCTACCTGAACACCTTCCACGGCATCCGCTCGGCCGACCAGGGTTTGATCGAAATGGCTAAAAGCTATGGCCTGTCCGGCTGGCCGCTATACCGCGACGTGATCCTGCCTGCCGCCATGCCTTCCATTCTGGTCGGCGTACGCTTTTCGCTGGGACTCGTGTGGGTGCTGCTGATCGTCGCCGAAACCATCTCGGCGCAGGCGGGCATCGGCTACATGACCATGAATGCGCGCGAATTCCTGCAAACGGACGTGGTGCTGGTGGGGATACTGCTGTACGCCTTGCTGGGCAAGCTGGCCGATTTGTTTTCGCGGGGGCTGGAGCGCCACTGCCTGCGCTGGAATCCCGCCTACCGATAGTGACGAAATGAGGAAAGATAAAACCATGCTGCTCGCCCCCATCCAGATTGAAACGGATTTTTTGTCGCACTTCGTCCAATACGACCCGGCCGGCGCGCCGCCGCAAGCGAAGGTCGCCCCGCAGGTCCCTTTGGCGCGCCGTGGTGTGCCGCTGGCATTGACGCAATTGAGCAAGGCCTATGGCGAACGCCCCGTCCTGAACAATGTCGACCTGCAGCTGGAAGCGGGCGAGTTCGTCGCCATCGTGGGGCGCAGCGGATGCGGCAAGAGTACTTTGCTGCGCTCGATCGCGGGGCTGGAAAGCATCGATGAAGGCAAGATTGCCATCGGCAGCGGCGTGGGCGCGCCCGATATCCGCATCATGTTCCAGGAATCGCGTTTGCTGCCGTGGAAGACGGTGCTAGCCAACGTTGCTCTGGGCTTGCCCCGCGCCGTCGGCGCGGCGGCCGCCTCGCTGTGGACGGTGGGTCTGGCCGAGCGGGCCGACGACTGGCCGGCTTCCCTGTCGGGTGGCCAGAAGCAGCGCGTGGCGCTGGCGCGCGCCCTCGTGCACGAGCCGCAATTGCTGCTGCTCGACGAGCCATTGGGTGCGCTCGACGCCCTCACGCGCATCGAGATGCAGCAACTGATCGAGTCGCTCTGGCTGGCGCGCGGTTTCACGGCCGTGCTGGTGACGCACGACGTGGCCGAAGCAGTTGCCCTGGCCGACCGGGTGCTGCTGATCGAGGATGGGCGGATCACCCTGGACATGCAGGTGGACTTGCCGCGCCCCCGCCAGCGCGGCCATGCGGCTTTCGCCGCACTGGAGCAGGCTATCTTGTCGCGGGTGCTGCAACCGCAGGGTCAGATAGCTGCGCCAGCACGATGAAACCGTCGCCATCGACCGTCGCCATGATGCCCTCGTAGCTGTCGATGGTGGGGTGGCGCGTGGCCAGTGGGTGTGCGTGCGTGGCGGTGACGACGATGATTTTCGCACCAGCGGCTTCGCCCGCCTCGATGCCGACGGACGCGTCTTCAAACACCAGGCAATCAACAGGCGCCACGCCCAGTTTTTCCGCCGCCAGCAGGTAGCAATCGGGTTTCGGCTTGCCCGCCTTGACGTCTTCCGCCGTCACCATGATGGCGGGAATGGGCATGCCGGCCGCCTTCAGGCGGGCCGTCGCCAGCGCGCGCGGCGCCGAGGTGACGATGGCCCATTGCGCCGGCGGCAGCGACTGCAGGAAGCGCAGCGCGCCCGCAATTTCAATAATTCCTTCCACATCGATGATTTCCGCATCCGTGATGCCCTGCGACTCGCGCTGCGCGTCGACGCCGGGCAAGGCCAGCTTGGCGATGGTGTCTACCGAGCGGGCGCCGTGGATGGTGGGCAAAAAGGCCGCCACGTCGAGGCCCTTGCGCTGCGCCCAGGTGCCCCAGATGCGTTCGGCGGCGGCGATGGAATTGATGACGGTGCCGTCCATGTCAAAGAGAAAAGCCCGGTAGCGGCCGGCGGCCGATGGTGTCGGGGATGAAGACGGCGAGGGCAGTGCGGACATGGCTTCCTTCCGGATGATGGGCTGGAAGCCATTGTAACGGCAGTCGATTTTTATTTCACAGGTAGACCGATTCAAAGCGGGCCACGGGTGCGCCATCCTTGAGCAGGATCAGGTATTCGCCATCGAAGCGGTAGCCCGTCACGCTGTTCAAATTGGCCAGCACGGCGCTTTCCAGCTGCATCAGTGGAGGCGGGCATGCCATGCGCGTGCCTGCTAGCTGCGTGAAGCGCAGGGCCGTGCCAGCCACCGTGTAGCCACCCATGACCTGGTTGCAGCCCGTAAAACCATGGACCTTGCCATCGTCGGTGAGGGTGATGCGCACTTCGCGCTCCTGCTCCGGCGCCATCGTGACTGGGGCACCATCGAGTTCTGTCAGCTTCCAGTAGGTATTTGTCAGGCTGTAACTGGGCGTCAGGCCGGCGTCCGGCTTGGCGCTGTCTGACGTGGTGGTGCAACCGCCGGCCATGGCGATGGCGGCGGCGAGTGGCAGGTATTTCAGGCTATGCAGCATGGGACGCTCCTGTGAGAGGGAAAATGCGTGCAGACTAGCAGATTTTTCGCGCCACCCAGCGTACGGCAGCAGCGATTGTTTTCATTTTGCCAGCCTTGGCATTACACTCATGCTTTCTGCTGTTTTCACTTTATCGGGGAGCCGGGCCGATGCTGCATGCACAAGCGCTGGATAATCGACTGGTCGCCACCACCGGCGACGACGTGCTGGTCGACCGCATCGTGCCCGGCGCCCCGCTGGTAATCGCTTTTGGCTTCGTCGCGTGGACCACGCGCCCCGCCTTTGATTTTTACGGGCGGTTGAGAAAACTGGAACAGGTCAGCGGCCAGCCGCTGAACAAAATCCTGGTGCGCGACTCCGGCAACGCCTGGTATCACCGCCAGATCGCGGGCCTGGGTAATCACGTGGATGAAACGGCGCAAGCCCTTCGGGAGCTGGTGCGCAGCATTGCGCCCGCTAGCATCACCACCATCGGCCAGTCCATGGGCGCGTATGCGGCCGTCATGTTTGGCTTGCTGATTGAGGCGCAGCAGATCGTCGCCTTTGGGCCATTGTCCTTCCTCGATGTGCAGCAGGCACGCCTGTACCACGAGCTGCGCTGGCTGCCCGTGATGGAGTCGCTGGCGCAAGACCCGCCACCCTCGGGCTATTACGACCTGGCGGCCCTGTGCCGCGCCAGGGCGTCGGAGCGAACGCATCTGCACCTGGTGTTCGGCACGCGGCCAGACGCGGTCCGGCCGGACGTGGCCAGCGCGGGAGGCAGTGCCAGCGCCAGCGAATCGGTGAACCTCGACGCCATGCATGCGCAGCGCCTGGCCGCCTTCGGCCGCTGCACCCTGCACCCGTTTCCCCATTCGGGGCACGCGGTGGTGCAGCACCTGATCGACACCAAGCGCCTCAACGGCTTGCTGGCAGCATGCATACTCGGTCTCACTTTGGCGCCCGAGCCCATGCCGGAGATCGGCGCCGCGTGGCAGGACTGGGTAGCGGAAAATCTGCGTTTGGGCTGCACCGGCGAACAGCTGGTGGCGGTACTGCAGCAGCATGGCTTTTCGCCGGCCAGCAGCACGGCCGCCGTGGATGCTGCCCGCGCCGCGCGGAAGGCGCCATGACGGCGCAGTTCGAACTCGACACCCTGAAGATCCGCATCGCCGCTCCTGAACTGGCGGCGCTCGACCTGCGCGTGCGCGTGCAGCGCGCGCTGCGCCAGCTGATACTCGATGGCGTGCTGGCGCCTGGCCTGCGCCTGCCGGCCACGCGCGCGCTGGCGCAATCGCTGGGCGTGTCGCGCGACACGGTGGAAATGGCGTACGCGCAGCTGCGACTGGACGGGTATATCCAGCGGCAGGCCGGATCGGGCAGTTTCGTGTCGCAGTCGATAGGCGCCAGCTTGCTGGGCACGTGCCAGAGCGCGCCGTTGCTTCACTTGCCGGCGCAGCCGGTGGCGCTCAGCGCCAGGGGCGCGCACATCCTCGCCAGCGGCGGCGTTGTCGACCAGCAGAGCGTGAAGGCGTTTGCCACGGGCTTGCCGGAAACGCGGGCCTTCCCCCACGACGTGTGGGAGCGCTTGCGGCGCCAGGCGGCCAGTAGCGAACACCATGTGCTGCTGCACGGCGACCCGCAAGGCGCCGCACCGCTGCGGCAAGCGATCGCCGACTATGTCAACCTGGAGCGGGGCGCGCGGGCCACGGCCAGCCAGGTGCTTGTGCTAAGCAGCACGCGCCAGGCCCTGTACCTGTGTGCGCAGGTGCTGGCCGATGCGCATGGCCCGATATTGATGGAAGATCCCGGCTATTTCGGCGCGCGCAAGGCGTTCGAGATGGCGCAGTTGCGGGTGCTGCCCGTGCCCGTCGATGCGCATGGACTGTCCATCGAACACCTGCGGGCGGACCGCAGCAGGGCCAATACGATCTACGTCACGCCGTCGCACCAGTACCCGACGGGCGTCACCCTGACGCTCGAGCGCCGCCTGGCGCTGAACGCCTGGGCTGCCGAGCGGCAGGGCTGGATCATCGAGGACGATTACGACAGCCAGTTTCACTACGCCGGCTTGCCGACGGCTTGCGTGCAGGGGCTAGATACGCAGCAGCGCACGATTTACCTGGGCACCTTCGCCAAGTCGCTGTATCCGGGCTTGCGCATCGGCTACATGGTGCTGCCGCCCGCCCTCGTCAAGCCGATGACGCATGCGCGCAGCATCCTCGACGGCCACACGCCGCAACTGGATCAACTGACACTGGCTCGTTTCATCGCCGACGGCCATTTCGCGGCCCATGTGCGCGCCATGCGGAAGGTCTATGCCGTGCGCCGCGACGCGATGGCGCAGGCCGTGCGCCGGCACTTGCCGCAGGTGGTCACGGCGCAGCTGCCGCCGGGCGGCTTGCAACTGCCGTGTCTGCTGCACGAGGGCAGGGATGAGCTGGAAACGATACGGCTGGCGGCGCAGGCGGGCATCGTGCTGCCGGGCTTGAGCCGGCTGTATGCGACGCCGCCGGAGCGGGGCGGCTGGCTGCTGGGCTTTGCCGCGTTGACCCCGCACGAGATCGATAGCGGCATCGTCCGTCTGGCGCGCGCTCTCGGATAAACACGCTAAAGTGGTCTGCTGTTGTCGGATGAATTGGCCTGCTTTGGCAGTCCATGCGGCCATTAAGATGCTCCCTTTTAATGGCGGGGCATATACATGACGACAAGCGCAACCACAACAAGCACAACAAGCACAACAACCGCCGCCATGGCCAGCCGGCTGCGATGGCGCGATCTTGCTTCTCCCACGTTGGCGGCCTGCATTTCCGTCCTCGTCAACTATGGCGGAACCTTCGTGCTGGTATTCCAGGCGGCCCAGTTGGCCCAGCTGAGCGCGGCACAGACGGCGTCCTGGGTCTGGTCGCTGAGCATCGGCGTGGGTGTGACGGGCATCTGGCTCAGCTACCGCTACCGCGCGCCTGTCATCACGGCCTGGTCCACGCCTGGCGTGGCCTTCCTGGCCACCGTCATGCCGCACACGCCGTACGCGGAAGTGATCGGCGCGTACATGGTGTCCGCGCTCGCCTTCATTGTGCTGGGCATGTCCGGCGCCTTCGAGCGCCTGGTGCGCCTGATTCCTGGCGGCATCGCTGCCGGCTTGCTGGCCGGAATCTTGCTGCAATTTGGCGTGAATGCCTTCGGTGGCGCCAGCGCCGACCCGCTGCTGGTCGTGGTGCTGCTGCTGCCGTATGCCGTGCTGCGCCGTTTCACGGCCCGCTTTGCCGTGGTGGGCATCATGCTGATCGGCCTGGGCCTGTTGCTGGCGCAGGGACGCATCGATGCGCAAGGCATCGAACTGGCCCTGGCGGCGCCCGTGTTCGAGATGCCGCGCTTTTCCGTGGCGTCGCTCTTGGGCGTGGCGCTGCCCCTGTTCCTGATCACCCTGACGGGGCAATACATGCCCGGCATGCTGGTGCTGCGCAATGACGGTTACGGCGTCAGCGCCAATCCAATTCTCACGGTGACGGGCCTCGGTTCGCTGCTGATGGCGCCGTTTGGCGCGCATGCCTTCAACGTGGCCGCCATCACGGCTGCCATTTGCACGGGCAAGGATGCGCATGCGGACCCGTCGAAGCGCTATGTCGCCGGGCTCGCTTGCGGCGTGCTGTACATCCTGGTGGGCGTCTTCGGCGTCACCCTGGCCAGCCTGTTCATGGTCTTGCCGCGCCCCTTCATCACGGCGCTGGCTGGCCTGGCCCTGCTGGGCGCCATCGGCAACAGCCTGGCGCAGGCGATGGCGGACGTGCGCATGCGCGAAACGGCGCTGATCACTTTCCTGGCGACGGCCGCGAACGTGACCCTGCTGGGCGTGGGCGGCGCCCTGTGGGGCCTGGCGGCCGGACTGGCGGCGCATGGGCTGATGCATGGCTGGCGCAAGCCCGTGGCGGCTTGATTGGGACGCATGGGCGATTTTTTGCCCGTTTTCCTTGCCGCCGCATACAATTGCTGCCGCCCGTGCCCGTTGGCACCATGTGACTGAACGATCTGAACGATGCCCGAGCTGACTTCCCTGGCGCAGTACCTGCTGGCGATCACGCCTGCCTTCCTCGTCTGCGCCGCCTTGCTGCTGGTGTTGCCACGGACTGTGCCAGGCTCGGTGCCACTGCTGCGCGTGCTCGTGCACATTGTCTTTTTCGTGCTGGCACGCGATGCGATGACCACGCACGGTTACTGGCAGGTGGCGGCCGGCGGCTTGCGCTTCACGGCGCCGCCGCTGGTCTTGCTGGCGCTGGGCGCCGTGTCACTGGGGCTGGTGGCAAGTACTTGCTGGCTGGAAAGCGAGGCGCGCCGCCAGATCCGCTGGTTCGGCCTGCGGCCGGCCCTGTCCCTGCTGCTGGGCGTGGCGGGCGCCGCCCTGATCATCGCGCTGGCGACGGGCTTGAAAGCCCTGTTCGGCCTGCCATCCCTGGCGCCCGTCGCGCCATCCATGCTGCCCTTGCTGCTGGGCTTTGCGCTGGCGGCCAACTGTTACGAGGAATTGCTGTTCCGCGGCTTGCTGCAGCAGCAATTGCTCGCCTGGCTGCCGGCCTGGCGCGCGGCGCTGGTGTCGGGCTTGCTGTTTGGCCTGTGCCACGCCTTCCTTGCCACCACCGTGACGCAGGTGGGGGCGCCCATCGTCGTATTTACCGTGATCGAAGGCGTGGTGGCTGGGCTGGTATATTGCCGTGCCGGCTTGCTGGGCGCGTCCCTGGCGCATGGCCTTGCCATTTTTGCACTGGCCGCCGGCTGGGTGTGATGCCTGTTGTTTAATTTGATGAAGAGAGAGAGCGATGCCTGTCAGTTCCTACCTGAATACCCGCCCCGTGCTGGGCGAAAGAATCTACCTGCATGACACGGCGCAAGTGATTGGCGATGTGCAGATCGGCGACGACTGTTCCATCTGGTGCAACAGCGTGCTGCGCGGCGACGTGAATCGCATCGTCATCGGCGAGGGCAGCAATATCCAGGACTTTTCCATGGGTCATGTGTCGCACAAGAATGCGGCCAAACCCGACGGTTCTCCCTTGACCATCGGCAAGTACGTGACCATCGGCCACTCCGTGATCTTGCATGGCTGCACCATCGGCGACGAATGCCTGATCGGCATGGGCAGCATCGTCATGGATGACGTGGTGGTGGAAAAACACGTCATGCTGGGCGCGGGTAGTCTGGTGTCGCCAGGCAAGGTCCTGGAAAGCGGGCATCTGTACGTGGGTCGCCCCGCCGCCAAGGTGCGCCCCTTAAGCGCAGCGGAGATTGCCTACCTGCGCTATTCGGCCGAGCACTATGTGCGCGTAAAGAACAATTACCTGGCCGGTGAGGGCGGGGCCTGATAGTCCGCGTGGCCAAGGCGGCGCAATTCCGGCCGCGGCGCCAGGTCTTGCGGTAGGCGCAGGGCGGACACGAGGCCCAGGCGCCGCAAGAGCAGCAACATCCACCAGCCCGGATCCCATTCGCCCGGCAGCAGGCCCAGCCTGGCCGAGCCCGGATAGGCGTGATGGTTGTTGTGCCAGCATTCTCCCATGGTCAGCAGCGAGACCAGGCGGATATTTCTTCCTTGCACGGCGGCGCCATCGACATGAAAATGCATTTGCCCATGGTTGTGGGCAAAGTAGCCGATCAGCCAGTGGCCCAGCACGCCGGCGCTGACTCGGGCGCAGACACCCCAGCAGACCAGGCCCCAGCCGCCCCAGGCGAAGAAGAGCAGGGCCCACGGCAGTTGCTGCAACATCCATGTTGCTTCCAGAAAACGATAAAAGCGGTCGTGCGCGATGCGCGGCTCGATAGCGATGTGCGGCGGATGGACAAGCTGCAAGCTGCAGTGGAGTTGCCACCAGGCATCGCGCCAGAAGCCGGCGCCGTGGCGCAGGTAAGGGTGGCAGTCGGGCAGGCGCTGGGCATAGTCGCGCAGCTCGTGCTGGCGCAGCAGGCCCAGCGGGCCGCTGAGTCCCACCAGCACGCCCAGGTACACGAGCAGGTATTCCAGCCAGCGGGGGCAGCGGTAGCTGTCGTGGATCAGTTTGCGATGGCTGCCCAGGGAATGGCCGAAGAGCAGGACGATGGCCGTGCTGCTCACAAACAGCAGCAGGCCCGTCCAGCTGAAGAAGAACAGGGCGCCATTCACGGCGCCGGCCAGCATGGCCGTCAGCCACAGCGATTGCACTGGTGCATGGCGCACCGTGCCGTCAAGCACGCTGTCGGCGTGGGTGGCGCGAGCGCGGTGGCTGTCCAGGCTGGCCGTAGGCATCAGCCTTTGGGGGCAGACGACGGTTGCGTGTACTTGTCGAAGTTGGTGATGTAGTCGTTGAAGTTGTCGGTCAGCATGCGTTTGTACTGTTCCGTGAAGAAGGCCACGGCGCCTTCCTTCTCTTCCTGCATCTTCGCCACGTCCTTGCTCTTGCTGGCGACGAGGAAGGCATTGAAGCGGGCGGCCGCGTACAGCAGCGAGGTGGCCACTTCATTGCCGCCGCTGTGCATGCATTGTTCGTTGGCCAGGGCGATGACCTGGTCGGCGCGTTCCCAGAATTCCGGGCCCGGTGCTGGTTTTGTCGTTGGTGTGGTCATAAACATCCTTCATGAAAGTGCGCGCCAGTCTACACAGGGGGCCGCAGGCTGTCCAGCCGCGCGTCTGTCAGGGCGCTTGCAGGATCTGTGCGACCAGCACGGCCAGAGGCTGGCGGATATCGAGCACGATGCCGGCTTCGTCCTGCTGTAGTGGCTGCAGGGTGGCCAGCTGGCTGGCGAGCAGGCTGGATGGCATGAAATGGCCAGGACGCTGCATGCGGCGCTCCAGTACCTCGCGCGGACCGTCCAGGTGGGCAAAGCGCAGGGCCGGGTCGCCCTCGCGCAGCACGTCGCGGTAGGCGCGTTTCAGGGCCGAGCAGGATACCACCAGGCCACTGCCTTGCGCGCGGGCCATGGCGATCCGCTCGCTCAGGGCGGCCAGCCAGCCGGCCCGGTCGGCATCATCGAGCGCGATGCCGGCCGCCATCTTGGCCACGTTTTCCGGGGAATGCACGTCGTCGCCCTCCACGTAGGGCAGGTGCAAGGCTTCGGCCAGCAGGCTGCCGACGGCGCTCTTGCCGCAGCCGGATACGCCCATCACGACCCAGCGCACGGCGGGCACGCCCACGTTCAAGGCGCCGAGACGATGACGGTGACGCGGCGGTTTTCCGCCTTGCCCGTCTTGCTGGCGTTGGAGGCCACAGGTTTGCTCATGCCCAGGCCCTTGACGGTGATGTTGTCGCGCGGAATGCCCGATGCGCTCATGGCGTCGGCCACCACGTTGGCGCGCGCCAGCGACAGCCTGTTGTTGTACGCTTCCGTGCCTTCGTTATCCGTATGGCCTTCCACGCGCATGTGGGTGATGCCCACTTTCAGCAGGGCGGCGCTGATTTTCTGGATGGCGTTGCGGCTCGGCGGCGTCAGCTTGGCGGCGTCGAATTCGAACAGCAGCTTGTCGGTAAAGCTCAGTTCCCAGCCTTCGTCCGTCTGGTTGAAGCCCTGTTCCTTCAAGGTGGCGACTTGCTCGCCACTGAACAGCGGTTTGGCCTCTGGCGTACTCTGGCAGGCGGCCAGCAGGCCCAGCATGAACAGGCCGAGGAAGCCGCGGCATAATTGCTTGTAGATAAAGTGCATGGTGTTGCTCCTTGGTTCAGGGGTGAGTGTGGGGTTGGGGCAGGCGCGCCACCTGGCGCGTGCCGCGCTGCGCCTGCTTGGCGCGGTACATGGCTTCGTCCGCTGCACCGACCAGCGAGGCGGCGTCGATGGCGTGATCGGGGAAGACGGCCACGCCGATGGTCAGCGAGCTGACGATGCTGTTGCCAGTGGGTAGTTCAATGGCTTGCGCCATGGCGGCGATGATGTTGTCGGCGATGTGCATGGCGTCGCTACTGTTGCGCAGCGGCTTGAGCAAAATGGCGAATTCGTCGCCGCCCAGGCGCGCCACCAGGTCGCCTTCGCGCAATTGCTGCTTGATGCGCGCAGCGATCGTCACCAGCACGCGGTCGCCCGAGGCATGGCCGAAGGTATCGTTGATGTACTTGAAACGGTCGCTGTCAAGGAACAGCACGGCCACCTTGCCGTTGCCGATGCGCGCTTCGAGGATGGCCCGTTCCAGTTCCGCTTCCATGAAGGCGCGGTTCGACAAGCCCGTCAGGCTGTCGTGGTTGGCGCGGTGCGACAGCGAGGCGTGTTCCTTTTGCAGATGGCTTTGCCACTCCTCCAGTTCGTCGAGCAGGGCGTTGAAGTCGTCATTGATCTGGTTCAGTTCGGCGATGTTGGCGGGCGGCACGCGCAATTCGAACGAGCGGTCGCGCCGCACGCGGTGGGCCGTTTCCGCCAGATGGCGCAGGGGCGACGTGATCTCGGCTTCCATGCGGCGCGACAGGCGCACGGCGACGACCAGGCTTAGCACGAGACAAGCGAGCAAACAGGATAGGCCGCTCAGCAGGAAGGGCAGCAGGCTGCGGCTGTGCGGCACCAGCTTGATGTTGCCGATGGCCTGGTCATTGCGCATGATGGGAAACGTCAGCGAATCGGGCAGTATCCAGCCCGTCAGCGCGCGTTCGATGTAGTAGCGCGTGCCATGCTGGCCCCGTTCCCAGCGGGCCAGCACCTTGCCCGTCTTGTCGCTCACTTGCGCCTGGTCGACATCTTCATTGATGCCGATCAAGGCCAGCGCTTCCTTGGCGGCCATGGAGTCGCCAAAGACGACGGCCCCTTCCACCGTGTAGCTCATCGAGCGGGCCACCAGGCGCAGGTTCTGGTCCGAATACACGCGCAGGGCCAGCAGCGCCACGGCCGTCAGGGTCAGGCCGGCCGCCAGCACGGCGATCAGCGACACGCTCAGGTGGGCGCGCCGCAGCACGCTGTCGAGCGTGGGGCGGGGCTTGCGCGCCAACCGGGAAGGCATGCTGGCGCTCATGGCGGCGGTGCCTTGCGACGTGCAATTTGCAAGGCGTTCGGATGCACGCGCAGGCCGCTGCGGGCGATGGCGTCGAGGTTGACGTCAAAACCGATCTGCGCCTCGTTTAGGCGCAGGCAGAACATGGTGCCCACGGTACAGGACGTGCCGGGTTCGGCGACCGATAAAATTGGCTTGCCGATGATCTGCGCCAGCAGATGCTCGCGTTCGCCCTCGGGCAGGCTGCCCAGGTAGACGACGTCGCATTCGTTGACAGCGGCTGCCGCCGCCGGGATTTTCACGCGGATGCGCTGGCCCAGGCTGGAGGCGGGCGTGTCGACAATGGCCGCGCCATAGCGGGGCGCGCCTAACATGCAGACGCGCACTTCCGGGCGCGCCACGGGCCAGCGCACATAACTGATGATGCCAAACAGGACCTGGGCCACCTCGGCCGGCCGCTTGGCTTCGGCAGTCGCGCCCGTTTGCGCCCGCGCCACGCACGGCGCCAGCACAATGCAGGCGAGCAGCGAAGCCAGCAGCACGGCGAGCAGGGCGGGCGGCGCGGAGCGCTGCCGATGGAGAGCGAAAGTGGGCACGGCGTCGGGTGTCTTTATGCAGGTCGGGTGGTTACTCAAATTGCTACTCAGCAACACACACTCTACGGAAGTCCATGCTGAAAGTAAATCACGGCACTAGGCCATAAACCTTGCATTATAAACACGAATGTTAAAACTTGCATTCCTTGCCATGAAAATTACTTATTAACACTGTCTTTGCGCGCCAGAGTGTTGCTATTCTTCCAGTGTTGCTTCCAGCAAGTCGATTTCGCGCAGCAGGCGCAAATGGATGGTATCGTCCAGTTCGCCCGAGATGCGGCGGCGGAACAGTTCGTCCCGCTCCGCATTCAGCGCTTCCAGGCGCAGCGCGCGTTCAGCCTTGGCCAGCTCTTGCAGCCGCATCGCCTCGTCGTTGCTGCTTTCGCCGTATGCCAGGCGGCGCCGGTAGGCTTCGATCAGGCGGTTGGCCGCCTCGGTGACGACTTGCTGCTTGTCATTCTTGTCGATGCCTTCGCACACTTTTTCCAGCCGCGCAATAGCCGCTTCGGCGGCAGCGGCGCGGGCATTGCGCTCTTCCGTCGAGCGGCGCGCGGGCGGCGCGAACACCAGGCCCTTGGTCAGCAGGGGCAAGGTGACGCTGGCCAGCAACAGCGACAGCAGAATCACCCCCATGGCCAGGAAGATGACGAGGTCGCGCGCGGGGAAACGATTTCCATCAGGCAAGAACAAAGGCAGGGTCAAAATGCCGGCCAGGGTCAGCGCGCCGCGCACGCCCGCAAACGAGGCAACCAGCAGCAGGCGCAGGCTGGGACGGGCCAGCAGCGCCGCTTCCTTCGATTCGCCCGGCATTTTCTTGTGGTGCTTGAACAAGGTCAGTTTCATGGAAATGAAGACCCAGATGAAGCGCATGAAGGTCAGCCCCACCGTGATGGCGATGACGAACAGGGGCAGTTTCCAGGCGCTGCCGGCGCCCACTTCCATGGACGCGGCGGGCAAGCCGGCCACGGTGGTGGGCAGCTGCGCGCCCAGCATGACGAAGATCACGCCATTCAAGACCAGTTGCACGGTATCCCACACGGCCTTGCGCTGGGTGCGCGTGGCGGCCAGCGGGCGGCCGATCAGGTCGGCGTAATGCATGGACACGCCCGCCGTGGCGGCCGCCAGGATGCCTGAGCCGTGGATTTGCTCGGCGCCCAGGTAGGCGGCGAACGGGATCAGGATGCTGATGAGGATTTGCAGGCCCGGCTCTTCGCCGACCTTGCTCACCAGCCATTTATTCGCCAGGCCCACGCCCCAGGAGATGGCCAGGCCGATGACGATGCCGCCGCCCGCTTCCTGCAGGAAACTCAGCGAGGCGGCGCCGATGGAAAAGCCGCCCGTCATCATGGCGCCCACGGCAAACGTGAAGCAGACCAGGCCCGAGGCGTCGTTCAGCAGGGATTCGCCTTCCAGGATGTGCATCAGGCGCGGCGGGATGGGATTGCCGGCCGCGATCGCCGACACGGCCACGGGGTCCGTCGGCGACAGGATGGCGCCCAGCGCGAAGGCGACGGCCAGCGGCACGCTGGGGATCAGCCAGTCGATGAAAAAGCCCATGCCCAGCACGGTAAACAGCACCAGGCCGATGGCCAGCATCAGGATCGAGCGCGCATCGGAAAAGAAGGCGCCCTTGGGAATGCGCCAGCCATCGAGAAACAGCAGCGGCGGAATGAAGAGCAGGAAGAAAATATCGGGATCGAGCGGCACTTGCACGCCAAACAGGGCCAATCCCGTGCCGCCGGCGATCTGGATCAGTGGCAACGGCAGTTTGACCCAGCGCGAGCGGGCGATGAAGCCGCACAGGACGACGCTCAGGACAAGGATGAGGATGATGGTAACGGTATGCATGAAGGAGCGGCGGCGTGCTGAAACGCTGATTATAAGGTGCAGCCCGCCCGCAGCGTTGCCTGCGTGTCATTGCGTACATACAACAAGTCACAATCGCGGTAAGATTGTCCCTATCATTGTCAACATTTGCCCTGTTGCTGCCGTCCGTGCGCGGCAGGCGCGTGCTCAGCCTTTTATCGGACTCCTGTTTTGCTCAAAAAGATTTTCACCGGCCTGCTGCTATTGCTGGCGCTGCTCATCGTGGCCGCCCTGGCTGCCTACTTGTATTACTGGCGCCCCGCGCTGGCGCCCGTCAATCCGCCTGCCGCCACGGCATTTTCCCCGCAAGTGGTGGAAAAGGGCCGCGTCCTGGCTGGCATGGGCAATTGCGCGGCCTGCCATACGGCCAAGGGCGGTGCCGATTATGCGGGTGGCCACGGCCTGGCCACGCCGTTCGGCACGATCTACGCGACGAATATCACGCCGGACACGCAAACGGGCATCGGCCGCTGGTCGCTGGCCGCCTTCCAGCGGGCCATGCGCGAAGGCGTGGGCCGCGATGGCGCCCATTTGTTTCCCGTCTTTCCGTACACCCACTTCAACCTCGTCTCGGACGCCGACCTGACGGCCTTGTACGCGTATTTCATGACGCGCCCGCCCGTGTATGCGGTGGCGCCCCCGAACAGCGTGCCTTTTCCTTTGAACCTGCGCCCCTTGCAGGCGGGCTGGAAGTTGCTGTTCTTTAAGCCGGCCAGCTATCAGCTTGATGCCGCGCAAGGACTGGACTGGAACCGGGGCCGCTATCTGGCCGAAGGCCTGGCCCATTGCGCGGCCTGCCACACGCCGCGCAATGCGCTGGGCGCCGAGCTTGCCGGGTCGTCGTATCTGGGTGCGTCCATCGATCACTGGTATGCACCGGCCCTGACCAGCGCCAATACGGCACCATTGCCGTGGACGCAGGATGAGCTGTATGCCTTCCTGCGCACGGGAGCGACGGCTCTGCACGGCGTGGCGGCCGGGCCCATGTCGGACGTCGTGCACGAAGGCATGGGCGCCTCGCCCGATAGCGATATCCGCGCGCTGTCCATGTATTTTGCCGGTGTTTCCGGTGCTGCCGGGCGCAAGGTGGATGTGGATGCAGTGATAAAGACCGGCATCGCCCGTTCGCAGCGCGTCAGCCTGGTCGACAACGACCGTGGCGCCAGCCTGTACGTGGCCGCCTGCGCCTCGTGCCACTCGAACAGCGACGGCCAGCCTGTGGCATTGCGTCCGGAACTAAGCCTGAACAGCGCCGTCAGCGCGCCTGATCCCGCCAACCTGATCCAGGTCATCCTGCACGGTTTGTCCAGGGATGAGGCCATGCCCGGCGTGCTGATGCCCGGCTTTGCCGCCTCGCTGACGGACAACGACGTGGCCCAGCTGGCCGCCTATCTGCGCCGCAGTCGCAGCCACCAGCCGGCCTGGACCAATCTGGAAGCGGTGGTGGCACGCACGCGCGCCGGCAAGTAATTCTTGAAAGTTTCTTATCTACAACACTTATGTATAACATTACCGTGAATGGCCAGCCCTTCGGCACCGAGGCCGACGCCGAGACGCCCCTGCTGTGGGTGCTGCGCGACGAAGCCCATTTGAAAGGCACCAAGTTTGGCTGCGGCATTGGCATGTGCGGCGCCTGCACCGTGCATGTGGACGGCCGCGCCATGCGTTCCTGTATCACGCCCATCGCCGCCGTGACGGGCTGCGCCATCACCACCATCGAAGGCTTGTCGGCGGACGGCACGCATCCTCTGCAGCGGGCTTGGGTCGCCACGCAGGCACCTCAGTGCGGTTATTGCCAGTCGGGCCAGATCATGCAGGCGGCGACCTTGCTGCGCGACTATCCGCAGCCGACGGATGCGAATATTGATGCCGTCATGAGCGGTAACCTGTGCCGTTGCATGGCGTACGTGCGCATCCGCAAGGCCATCAAGCTGGCGGCCGGCATGCAGGAGGCGCCCGGTGTTTAAGTTACCGAAAGAAAATTCAGCTGCCCGTCCCCCTGCACTGGGACGGCGCGGTTTCCTGATCGCCGCCGCCGGTACGGGTTTTTCCCTGGCCTTCTTGCGTGCCGACAGCTCATTGGCCGCCGGAAAGGTGGCGACCGCGCCGCCAAGACAAGACGCTGCGCCTGTGTTCGATCCCAGCATCTGGTTCCAGATCGGCCGCGACGGCATCGTCACCGTGAATATCGCCAAGGCGGAAATGGGCCAGCATATCGGTACGGCACTGGCGCGCATCGTGGTCGAGGAACTGGAGGCGGACTGGGACAAGGTGCGCCTGCATTACGTGGACACGGACCCGAAATGGGGCTTGATGGTGACGGGCGGTAGCTGGTCCGTCTGGCTGAATTTCGATCCGCTCAGCCGCGCTGGCGCGGCCGGCCGCCTCGCGTTGGTCGAAGAGGGCGCGCGCCTGCTGCGCTTGCCCGTGTCGGCCTGCCACGCCAAGCTGGGCGTCGTGCATGGCCGGGGGCGGTCCATCAGCTATGGCGACATCGTGCGTCGTGGCAAGCTGGCGCGCCAGTATACGCCCGAGCAACTGAAAGCCATCGTGCTCAAGTCGCCGCAGCAGCGCAGCCTGATCGGCCAGCATGTGCAGGCGCTCGATATTCCGGCAAAAACGGATGGCACGGCCGTGTATGGCATCGATGCGCAGGTGGAGGGCATGCTGTATGCGCGCCCGAAGATCCCGCCCACGCGCTACGGTGCCAAGGTGGTCTCTATCGACGACTCGGCCGCAAAAAAGGTCAAGGGCTACTTGCGCTCGGTTGCCTTGCAGGACCAAAGCGGCACGGTGCCCGGTTGGGTCATGGTGGTGGCCGACACGTATGCGGCCGCCATGCGCGCGGCCGACCTGGTGCAAGTGAAATGGCGGGCCGGCGCGGCAGCCCACGTGGCGGAGCAGGATATCCTCAACTACGCCACCAAGCAACTGGCCGATGCCAGCCTGGGCGCCCGCGTGGTCGATGATGATGGTGTGGAGCAGGCGTTCAAGGATGCCAGCCTGCAACTGGAACGCCACTACACGACCAGTACCGTGCTGCATTTCCAGCTCGAACCGGTGAATGCGCTGGCGCAGGAAATCGACGGCGTCTGGCATATCCATGCGGGCAACCAGTGGCAATCGTTGATCCTGCCCGTGCTGGCGCAGGCGTTGAAGGTGCCGGAAAGCAAGGTGATGCTGCATACCTATCTGCTGGGCGGCGGCTTCGGTCGACGCCTGAATGGCGATTATTGCGTGCCGGCCGCGCTGGCGGCACAAGCCGTGGGACGCCCCGTCAAGATGATTTGCACGCGGGCCGACGATGCCCGTTTCGATTCGCCCCGCTCGCCATCCGTGCAGCATGTGCGCATGGCGTTCGACGACGCCGGCGAGGTGTCGGCAATGGTGCACGAAGCGAGCGCGGGCTGGCCCACGCAAGCGATGATACCCGCCTTCCTGGCCAAGGATACGCAGGGTCATCCATATGACCCGTTCGCCATCGCCGGCGCCGACCACTGGTACGCGGTGGGCGCGCAGCGCGTGCGGGCCGTGTCGAACGACCTGGCCAACAGCAGTTTCCGCCCCGGCTGGCTGCGTTCCGTGGGACCAGGCTGGACGAATTGGGCAGTGGAAAGTTTTATGGACGAGGCGGCGCAGGCGGCCAAGGTCGATCCGCTGGCCTTCCGTTTGTCGTTGCTGCAGGCGACGGGGCGCAATGCGGGCAGCGCACCGAACGCCGTCGGCGGCGCTGCGCGCCTGGCCCATGTGCTGCAGCGGGTGGCGGACAAGGCGGGCTGGGGCACGGCCATGCCGCCCGACACGGGCCTGGGCATCGCCGCCACGTTCGGCCAGGAACGCGACATGCCCACCTGGACGGCCTGCGTTGCCCGGGTGAAAGTAGACCGCAGCACTTGCATGGTGAAAGTCGAAAAGTTGTTCATGGTCATTGATGCGGGCAGCATCGTCGATCCTGATGGCGCGCTGGCGCAGGCGGAAGGGGGCGCCCTGTGGGGCGTGAGCATGGCCTTGCATGAAGGCACGGCTTTCCTGAATGGCGAAGTGAAGGATACCAACCTGAATACCTACACGCCCCTGCGCATGGCCGATGTGCCCGAGCTCGACATCGAATTCGTGGCCAGCACGGCAACTTCGACGGGCATGGGCGAGCCGCCCACGACGGCCGTGGCGCCCGCCATCGGCAACGCCATCTTCGCCGCCGTGGCGTCGCGCGTGCGGCATTTGCCGATCCGCCCGGAAGCCGTGCTGAAGGGGCTGGACCGGCACGGCGCCGTTTGATGCGGACGCGCGGCAAAATGACGTGCGCCGCGCGTGAACGGACGCAGGCTGGTACACTGAGGATTGCAGCGCAGGGCGCGCAGGCGGCGCCCGGTTCGGCAAAATCAGCGCAGCAGTGTGATTTCAGCTTGATGTCAGCTCGATTCCAGCTCGATAGCGGAGGCAGCCATGCAAGAACAATTTGTCAGCATCACGGCCGATGAACTTCAAATGGACGGCGTGCTTGAAATGCCCGAGCGACCGGTCGGCATCGTCCTGTTTGCCCACGGTGCAGGCGCCGATAGCGACTATCTGGGCGCCTCAAGCCACGCCACTTCCCAGGATTTTCTGCGGGCGGGCATCGCCACCCTGCGTTTCGACCAGGGCGGCGTCGGGCCCGGCGGCGGCAGCAATGGCCACTCTTATTTTGTGCGCAGCGACATCGTGCTGCTGGCGCGTCAACTGGAAAAAGCCCTGGGCTGGCTGCAAGTCGATCCAGCCACGCGGCGCTTGCCTTGCGGCCTGTATGGCTATGGCACCAGCGCCGCCGTGGTGATGCAGCTGGCGGCCTGGCGCAGCGCGGAAATCGCCGCGCTGGCTGTCTGTGATGGCCAGGTGGAAATGGCGGGCAAGGCGGCGCTGGAAAATGTGCGTGTGCCTTCGCTGCTGATCGTGGGCGGGCGCGACCCCGATGTGGCTGGCCTGAACCGCATGGCCTTCGCCACCTTGCGCTGCGACAAACAACTGGAACAGATCGCCGCACCCGGTGCTCCCGACACGCGGCATCAGGCGGCCTTGCTGGCCACTGACTGGTACATGCGCCATTTCAACGGGCATACCAGCACGGCGCAATAGGCGCCAGTCAGTCTGTGGCGCGCAGGTTTTGTGCATGGAAGCGCAGATGCTCTTCCATGAAGCTGGCGATGAAATAATAGCCGTGGTCATAGCCGGCATGGCGGCGCAGCTGCAGGGGCTGGCCGGCGTCGCGGCACGCCGCTTCGAACACCTCGGGATACAGTTGCTCGGTCAAGAACTTGTCGGCCAGGCCCTGGTCGATCAAGATGCCGCCAGGAAATAGTGCCGGCTTGCCTTGCAAGCCGTGCATCAGGGCGCTGGCGTCGTATTGCTGCCAGCTGGCTGCATCGCTGCCCAGGTAGCCTGTAAAAGCCTTTTTGCCCCACGGACACTGGCTCGGTGCGGCGATGGGCGCGAAGGCGGACACTGAGCGGAACAGTTCCGGGTTGCGCAAGGCCAGCACCAGCGCGCCGTGGCCGCCCATCGAGTGGCCGAAAATACCCGTGCGTTGCGCATCGATCGCCAGTTCCTGTTCCAGCAGCGCGCGCAGTTCCAGGAGGTAGCTGTACATGCGGTAGTGGCTGCTCCACGGCGCTTCGGTGGCATCGACGTAAAAGCCGGCGCCCGCGCCGAAATCCCAGGCATCCGTCTCGCCCGCGATGTTGGCGCCACGGGGGCTGGTGTCGGGCGCGATCAGGATCAGGCCTTCTTCGGCCGCCACGCGCTGCGCGCCACTCTTGATCATGAACGTTTCTTCCGTGCACGTCAGGCCAGCCAGGTAAAACAGGGCGGGGCGCTTGATGCTGACGGTGTCGCCTGGCGCCGTGTCGGGAATGAAGGCCGAAAAACGCATGGGCAAGCCGATGGCTTGCGCGTCGTGGCGATAAAAGCGTTGTACACCGCCAAAACAGGCGTGTTCACTCAACAGTTCCAGCATGAATTCTCCTCGTCAATGCCATAGTATAGCGAGAGCGGCGCACCGCTGAGCCCGGATCAGTCCAGCATGGCCGCTAATGCTGGCAAGATGTCCTGTGCCGGCGCATCGGTCTTGAATGCCAGCAAATGGTCGGCGCGCGTCTTGCCCATGTTGATGGCGGCCACGGGCTTGCCCGTCTCGGCCGCCATGCGGCACAGGCGAAAGCTGGAATACACCATCACGGACGAGCCGACTACCAGCAGGGCGCTGGCCTCCATCAGCTTGCGCTCGGCCTCGGCCGCGCAGGCGGAGGGTACGCCATCGCCAAAGAACACCACGTCGGGCTGCAGGGTGCCGCCGCAGCGGGGACAGACGGGAAGGTGGAAGGTAGCCAGTTGCGACGGCTCCAGCAAGGCGTCGCCATCGGGCGCCGGCGTGGCCGTGGCGCCCAGCAACTGCGGATTGTCGCGTTCCAGCATGTCCTGGATCAGGCGGCGCGTGTGGCGGGCCTGGCAATCGAGGCATACCACGCCATGTATGCTGCCGTGCAACTCCGTGACGGTGGCGCTGCCTGCCTGCTGATGCAGGCCATCCACGTTTTGCGTGACCAGGCCGCCGATGTGCTGGCGCTGCGCCAAATGCGCGATGGCCAGATGGCCGGGATTCGGTGTGGCGCGCGCCAGGGTGGGCCAGCCTACCATGCTGCGGGCCCAGTAGCGGCGGCGCACGGCTTCCTCGCGGCGAAAGTCGGGACCTTGCACTGGGGCATTGCCGCGCCGCACGCCTTCCGTATCGCGGTAAGCGGGAATGCCGGACGCCGTGCTGATGCCGGCGCCCGTCAGCAGCAGCACCTCGGGATGGCGCTGCAGGAACTGCGCCAGCTGCTCCAGGGCGGGATCGTCGCTGGCGCTCTGCTGGCTGGCGGAGGGAAAGTTTTGCATGATGCGCCATGCTAACCGAAAAGCACGACGCCGTTGCAAGGGGAAGGTTTATTCCAGCTTCATGCCGAAACGCTGCAGCCGCGGCTGCCAATGCTCTTCGATATTGGCCGAGACGAGGATGCGCTCGGCCTTGCCAATCAGCAATGCCCGTGGCACGAAGCCGAAATAGCGCGAGTCGGCGCTGTTGTCGCGGTTATCGCCCAGCATGAGGAAATGGTCGGCCGGCACCGTCACGGGGGCAAAGCTGCGCGCCGCGCCCGCGATTTGCGGCAAGACCTGGATGCGGTGCTGCTCGGTCTGGTTGCGCTCGCTGATGCGCTGCGCTGTCAGCTGGCCCAGGTGGGCGATGGTTTCAGGCGCCGTGTCGAGCGCCGTGTACCGGGCGGGCTGGCCATTGATGATCAGCTGTTCATTGCGCATTTCCACCGTGTCGCCGGGCAGGGCGATGATGCGCTTGATCAAGCGCGTGCCATCTTTCGGCGAGGAAAAGGTGACGATATCGCCCCGCTGCGGGTCGCCCAGGCGTTGCAGCACGATATCGGTGAGCGGCACTTTCAGGTTGAAGGCCAGGCGGTTGACGAAGACGACGTCGCCTTCGAGCAGGTTGGGGCGCATGGATGCCGACGGTATCGGATTCCAGTCCGCCACGGCCGTGCGGAAGACGCCGAACAGCAGCAGGAACATCAAAAAACCTTTGTTGGCGCGCATCCATGTTTTCATATTGGCTCTTTCGCTGGGCCGTGCCCGTGATGGTGAGGAGAGGCGCCATGTCTGCTGGCGCCCTATCCACGATGCACGGCGAGGCTGAAGCCAGTCTTAAATCAGGTGCATGCACGGCCGGCAGTGCGGCCTTTGTTGCGTGCAAGCGTCAGCAACGCGGCTATTTGAAGGCCTTGATGACGGCATCGAGCTTGACCTTCAGCGATTTGTCGTGCGCGTGGATGGCCGGCACTTCGCGCTGTACGCCGAGCAGCTGGTAGACGGCCGTCTGCGCTGCGCGTACCGAGTATTCCACGGTGAAGACGACATCGTCGGCGATTTCCACGAACTGGCTGACGAAGGCCAGGTTGACGGAGTTGGCCGGCACGGGCAGGGGACGGTCGCTCTTTGCGCGGGGCATGAACATGCTGGTGATGTAGGGCATGCGGCAGGGAATGCAGTTGGCCGTGGCCATGATGTCGAGGTCGAAGTTCAGGTGGCCGCACAACTCGCGCAGGATATCCGCGCCGCTGCATTCGGACATGGGCTTGGCGACGAAGTTGCCGATGCGGTCAGGGTGCAGCGCATAGCCCCAGAATACTTGCACGCCCTCGGGCTGGCCGGCGAAATGGGGTTGGTGCGCCAGCACGATGGACATGAACCAGTTGCTGTCCTTGAAGGTGACGAGGCCGCCCGTGCCCGCGCTGTTGCCGGTGAATTGCTCCATCCTGTCAAAGAAGGCGCTGTCTTTCAGGGTGACCGTGTACGAGGCCCAGTACGATTCGGGGATGCTGCTGTTGAAGGCGGCGGGGCGTCCCAGTTCCGGGCGGCCCTCGGCCAGCTTTTCCCACAGGCGCCAGCCCTGGCTGTCGTTTTTCGTGCGCTGGGCCGGCGCGCTGTGCATGCTGCCATAGCTGGAGGCATCCGTCATCGAGGCGTTCTGGAAAAAGACCAGGTCGCCGGCGGCCACGGGGATCACGTCGGCCAGGCCGTGCCGCTGGCAGGCGATGGCGGTGGCGCTCAGGCGGCCGTCGCTCTCCTGCACCTCGATATCGCTCACCGTGCAATCCATGATGATGTTCACGCCTTGCTCCTGCAGCCAGGCGACCAGGGGGCGTACCAGCGAATCGTACTGGTTGTAGACGGTGCGCTTGACGCCGGCCAGGGTTTCGATGCGCGAAAACTCCATCATGAAGCGGTGCAGGTAGCGCTTGAACTCGACGGCGCTATGCCAGGGCTGGAAGGCAAACGTGGTGGCCCACATGGTCCAGAACTTGGTGTCGAAGAATTCGGGTGAGAGCCAGTCCGTGATGGCGCTGCTGCCCAAGGTGTCTTCGTCGGCTTCCGTCAGCTTCAGCAGTTCCAGCCTGTCCTGCATGGAAAAGCCCATGCTGCTGACATCGACCTTGAAGCGGTTGCGGTCGACCAAGCGCGCGCGCGAGTGGGGAAGGTGCTGTTCGTTGAAGGCGATGGTTTCATCGTAGACGCTCTGGCCCGCATGTTCGAGCGAGGGTATGCTCTTGAACAGGTCCCAGGTGCACTCGTAATTATCGGTGGTCAGCATGCGCCCGCCGCGCAAGGTGTAGCCATCCTCTGCATTGCCGCCGCCATCGAGGCTGCCCCCGGTCACGGGCGACGCTTCGAAGACGGTAATGTTGCAACCTTGCATGCCGCCGTCGCGTATCATGAATGCGGCTGCGGCCAGCGAGCCGATGCCGCCGCCGACGAGGTAGGCTTTTTTGTCTGTATTAGGCATGGTTTTCCCCTGAGTGTGAGTGCATCTGCATGCGCGAAAGGCTGGCAAGCGGCACGGCTGATGCCGCGCCATATTTGCCTATTTTACAACATCAGGGGAGAATCGGCAGATAAATAGAGCGTTCGTTCGGTTTTTTCAGGCGCTGGCGTGTTCCTTGCGCCGTTCAAAGTACAGCAAATCCGACCAGGCATCCTGGAAGCGCATGGCTTTTTCCGAACGGCCATATTGGCGAAAACCGTTGCGTTGCATGACGGCGATCGAACCCAGGTTTTGCGGCCGCGCCGTCGCTTCCAGGCGCCACAGTTCCAGTGCACCGAACGCTTCTTCCAGCAACAGGGCGACCACGCGCGTGGCGTAGCCGCGTCCGCCAAACCGTTCGCCGATGCGATAGCCGAGCGTCGCCTTGTTGAAATACGGGCGCGTGACGGCAGTCAGGTTGACTCTGCCGATGATCTGCCCGTCCAGCTTGGCCAGGTACTGGTATGCGCTGTCTTTCTCACGTTCGCGCTGCGCCTGCTCGATGGCGGCGGCGATGGCTTCATGGTGGTAATAGGACGGTGCGCGCGCCGTGACCCAGGATTCAAAATAGGCGCGGTTTTCCAGTTCAAAGGCCAGCAAGGCGGGAAGGTCGGCGCTGGAGGGGGGGAGCAATTGAAGGCGGTCGAGGTCTGGCATGGGATCGTGTCGGAAAGCGATGCGCCATTATAATCAGCTGGCGCATTTCGCCGCACATGCTTGAATTCATGAAGGAGCAGCATGCTGTCCCATATTTGCCTCGGCACCAACGACTTTCCCCGCGCCTACGCCTTTTACACGGCACTGATGGGAGAACTCGACTTGATCGAGAAATTTCACGATCCGGCCCAGCCCTGGGCGGGCTGGATGGCGCGGGGGGCGCCGCGCCCCCTGTTCGTGCTGACGGCGCCGCATGACGGCTTGCCGGCCACTCCCGGCAATGGCCAGATGACGGCCTTGCTGGCGGCCAGCCGCTTGCAGGTGGACCGTTGCCACCAGGCCGTGCTGGCGCTGGGCGCCGTGTGCGAAGGGCTACCCGGCTTGCGGCCCCATTACCATCCCAATTACTATGGCGCTTATTTCCGCGACCTCGATGGCAACAAGTTGTGCGTCTGCTGCCACGGCGAAGAATGATTCAGCGCTCTCCCCACACGTCGTCTTCCGTCCAGCCCAGTTCCAGGAAATCCTGCGCCCGCTCGTCCGCTTCACCTGCGCAATAGAACTCGTCGAGCTGGGGCGCTTCGATGCGCGTGCCGGCCAGCATGGCGTGCACTTGCCCACGGTGGTGGATCTGGTGCTGGAACAAATGCGCCAGCATGCGCTGGCGCGTGTCGACTTGCGGGGTGTCGCGCAGGATCGTCACGGGCCGCGCCAGGTCCGCATCGCACAGGCTGCGGCAATGGGCGATCAGGCGCAGGTCCGATGCGCGCTGCGCCGCGTGCAGGGCCGCGCCATCGGTGTACGGTTCGTCCTGTGCAAAAAAGACATAGCAGTCGGAATGAGGCTTTTCGCCGCGCAGCTCGCGTTCGAGTGCGTCGAGATAGAACCAGTCGCACGTCAGTATGTGGTTCAGGGTGAACTGGATGGTGGGGAAAAAGCTGACGCGCGTGGCCTGGAACTCGGCCTGGGTCAGCTGCCCGCAAGCCTTCAGCAAGCGGTGGTTGGCCCAGGCGTTGTTATACGCCTGGCCGGTGACGTAACGGGCCAGTGGATTGTTCATGATGTACCTTGCAAGGCAGGGGAGGCTGCGAGAGCGCCACTGTAGCACTTTGCGCCAGGTGGACCCAGCCGGTCACGCCGGCCGCCCCAGTACTGCTGTCATCAAGTAAAATCGCGCAGCGGATTTCGCGATAGTGATGCATATAAGGTTTGGATAGCAAAATGGGTTGGATAGGAAAATTACTGAACGGCGGCGATGAAAAAAACAAGGCTGCGCCGGTCACGGCAGCGGCGGCGCCCGAGATGACGCGGCAGCCAGCCACCATCACCGAAATCGATGCCATCTACTACCGCTGGCTGGCCGCCGCCGGTTCGGCGCAGGCTCCCGAGCAGGCCGAACAACAGATTCTGGACGAATTGATGCGCCTGGCCCGTGAACCGATCGCTGGCGCCGCGCTGGTGCCGCGCATTCCGGCCATCATCCCGCAGTTGATGCGTACCTTGCAAAATGAAAACATGAGCGCAGCCGAGCTGTCGCGCCAGCTGGCCCAGGACGTATTGCTGGTCGCCGAGGTCTACCGCGAAGCGAACCGGCCGCGCTACCATTCTCGCTACAACGCCAGCCCGTCGATCAACAACATGGAAGGCGCCATCATGCTGCTCGGGCAAAACGGCATGCGCATGCTGCTCGCCCGCGTTGCCTTCCGCCCCATCGTCAGCATGCAAAGCGGCGGGTTGACCATACGCACGGCGCCCCTGATCTGGCGCCAGTCCGAGAAATGCGCGCTGGCGGCCAACCTGCTCGCGCCGGCCATGCAGGCAAACGCCTTCGACGCCTATCTGGCGGGACTGATGGCCAATGTCGGCCTGGTGGTGGCGTTCCGGCTGATCGACCAGATGCATGCGCCCGATGCCTTCCCGCAATCGGACGCCTTCATTGCCCAGGTGTTTGCGCAAGCGCGTATCTTGTCGGTACGGATCGCCGAATTATGGGAGTTTCCCGAGTCCGTGACCAATGCGATCGAGCATGCCGGCGTCGATGCCCACGCCGATGCCGATCCGCAGGCGCAAGCGCTGGCGCTGGGCGATCGCTTGAGCAAGCTGCGCATGCTGGTCGATACGGGCCGCTT
Organism: Janthinobacterium darwini; assembly: GCF_051380905.1. NCBI lineage: Bacteria > Pseudomonadati > Pseudomonadota > Betaproteobacteria > Burkholderiales > Oxalobacteraceae > Janthinobacterium > Janthinobacterium darwini. The sequence goes on along the minus strand of NZ_JBNYXX010000001.1, from coordinate 2,709,997 downwards.
TCCTGCCGACGATCCCTTCGTGATGGCCGGACTCGGAAAGAGTCAGCTGCTGGTGTTCGACAAGCTGGCCGACGAGGACGAGGACGACGAGGAGTGATGCCAGCTGCATGCAGCGGATATCACTCAGCGCGCAAAATAGAGTTCGTGCAGATGCTCGAGATCGACCTCGGAAGCGGCCTGCGACAGCGCCACTTTGCCGCTCTGCATCAGGTAGACGTGATCGGCCACGCCCACGGCGCGCGCCGTGTTTTGCTCGACGAGGATGATGGTGCGCCGGCCATCGTTCAGGCGCGCGAGGATCTCGAACAGCTCGTTGACCACCAGCGGCGCCAGGCCCAGCGAAGGTTCGTCGATGATCAGCAGCGACGGGTCGGACATCAAGCCCCGCGCCATCGCCAGCATCTGCGCCTCGCCACCCGATAATGACCCGGCCAGCTGCTTGCGGCGCTCGTGCAGGCGCGGGAACATGGCGTAGGCTTCGGCCAGGCGCGCCGGCATGTGGCTGCGGTGCTCTTTCGGGAAGGCGCCCATGATCAGGTTTTCTTCCACACTCATGTCACGGAAGGTCATGCGCCCCTCGGGTATCATGGTGACCCTCGCGTCGCTCATCTTCCAAGTCGGTGTGCCATTGATGCCCACGCCATCGAGTGCGATGCTGCCCGCGCCCACGGGCAGCAAACCCATGATGGCGCGCAGCAGGGTGGTTTTGCCGGCCCCGTTCGGGCCGATGATGGTGGTCAGCCTGCCTTTCTGGATGGACAGCGACACATCCCACAGCACATTGATGGCGCCATAGCCGGCGCGCAGTTGACTAATTTCAAGCATCGTTTCAGGCATGAACTGCTCCCGTATAGCTTTGGATGACGGCTGGATTGCGGAACACGGCGTCCGTCGTGCCGTCGGCGATCAGCTGGCCAAAATTGAGCACGGCCACGCGCTGGCACAGATTGCTGATGGTTTCGATATCGTGCTCGATCATGACGATGCCCACGCCAAAGGCGGCATGCAAGTCCTTGAGCATGCCCATGAAGCGGCGCTTGCCGTTCGTTTCCAGGCCGGCCAGCACTTCATCGAGCAGCAGCAGTTTCGGATTGGTGGCCAGCGCCTTGGCCACTTCCAGCGCTTTCAGTTCCGTCAGCGCCAGTTCGCTGGCAGCGTCGCGCCCGGCCTTGTCCGCCAGGCTGGTGAAATCGAGGATTTCATCGATCTTGCGCTGGTCCACCTTGCCGGTGCCGAAGCGCTGCGCCACGATGAGGTTTTCGCGCACCGTCAGTTCATGCATGGGCTGCGGAATCTGGAAGGTGCGGCCCAGCCCAAGCCGGGCGCGCTGGTACATGGGCGTGGCCATGATGTCGCGCCCGTCGAAGCGGATGTGGCCACTGGTGGGGCGCACCAGGCCGGAAATCGCATTGAACAGGGTGGTCTTGCCGGCACCGTTGGCGCCGACGAGGCCGATCACGTCGTGGCTGCCCACGTTCAGGGTGACGGCATCGACGGCCGTCAGGCCGCCGAAGCGCACGGAGACATTATCGAGTTCAAGCATGGGATTTCTCCTTGATCATCGCTTTTTTCAGCCATTTTCGCAGCAGCGGCAGCAGGCCGTTCGGACTGAAGACAATCATCGCCACCAGCAGCACGCCCAGCACCAGCTGGTGCCCGGTGGGTATCAGCGACTTGAAAATGAGCTGGTCTACCAGGTAGACCACCACGGCGCCCAGCACGGGGCCGAGTATCGTGCGGTAGCCGCCGAAGATGGCCGCCACGATGGGCAAGGTGACCCACAGGCTGTTGAAGGCGTAGTCCGGTTCCAGGAAGTTGATGTAGTGGGCGTTGAAGGCGCCGAACAGGCCGGCCATGAAGGCCGACACGAGCAGCATCATGCCTTTCAACAGGGTGCTGTTGACGCCGACGACGCGCGTAGCGTCTTCGCTGTCGTGCATGGCGCGCAGGGCGATGCCGTAATGGCTGGAACGGATGCGACTGTACGCCAGCGCGCAGGCCACGACGAGGGTCAGCACCACCAGGTAGGCGCCCGTCTTGCTGGCCAAATCAAAGCCGAAGACGGTGGGCAGGGTGGGAATATTGTTGACGCCGCCGGCGCCGCCCGTCAGCGCACTCCATTCCGTGGCCAGGATGCGGAAGATGTGGGCGTAGGAGAGGATGGCCAGCGCAAAATACGGCCCGCGCAGGCGCAGTACGGGCAGCATGATGACGGCTGCCGCCGCAGCACCGACGCCGCCCAGCAGCATGGCGGCAAACACGGGCAAGCCCAGTTTCACGGTGGTCAGCGCGGAGACATAAGCGCCCACGCCGAAGAACGCCGCATGGCCGAAGCTGACCATGCCGCCCAGGTTGCCCAGCAGGGCCCAGGACATGGCCACGCCGCCGATGATCAGGGCCGCCACCACCATGCTCATCACATACTGGTTGCCGCCAAGGGCCAGCGGCACGGCGACATACGCGGCCAGCAGAAGGCCCGTCGTGGATATCAGTGTCGAGCGCTTCATCCGCGCCTCCGTTGTGCGCCAAACAGGCCGTTTGGCATGATGAACAGCACCAGCAGGAACAGCACCATGCCGGACAATTCCTGCAGTGCGGAGCTGGCCAGGGTGACGGTCAGCGCCTCGGCGACGCCCAGCAGTACGGCAGCGAGCAGCACGCCAGGGATCGAACCAATGCCAGCCAATACGGTGATGATGAAGGCTTTCACCGTCAGCGCGCCGCCGTAGGCGGGCTGGATCACGCCATAGCTGAACAGGGCCACGCCGGCGAAGGCGGCCAGGATGCCGGCGACTAAAAACGAGACCAGCTCCGTGCGGCCCGGGTCGATGCCCATCAGCTTGGCCGCGTCGCGGTTGCTGGAGACGGCGCGCACGGCGCGGCCATACCAGCTGGTGGCCAGCCAGCGCCACAGGGCCGCCATCAGCACCAGGCTGACGCCGAAGAAAATCACTTCGCTGCGCATGCTGAAGAAGGGGCCAATCTCGATGCCTTCCTGCAGCCAGCTCGATGAGGTCGAGCGAATGTCCGCCTTCCACACCAGCAGGATGAAATTGGTGAGAATGACGCCGATGCCGTAGGTGAGGATCAGCGAATTGATTTCGCGGTCTTTCTTGATGCGGCTGACGATCAGGTACACGCCCACGGATGTGAGGCTGACGATCACCAGTGCGATGGGAATGGCGAACATGGGACCGAGTCCCAGGCCTGACTCCACGCTGTAGGCGATATAGGCGGCCAGCAGCACCAGTTCGCCGTGCGCCAGGTTGATCACTTTCATGGTGCCGAAGACCAGCGCCAGTCCCAGTGCGATCAGGGCGTAGGAGCCGCCCTGCAGCAAGCCTGAATACAGGGCTTGCAAGATTAATTCTGTCATGTCGTCATCCCGTCAGGCAGCCCTGGCGAGGGCCAGAACTGCCGTTCATCGGTGCGCGCCCTGGCGGGCGCGCGCGTGTGCGCAGGGGAGGCTGCTGTTACCAGGGCAGGGCAGGATAGGCCAGCTTGCCCGTAGCGTGTTCCTTCGGCCAGACGATTACCACCTTCTTGTCCTGGTGCTGCGCCATGCGGTGCACGAAGTTCTGGTTGTCACCATTGGCGGAGAATTGCACCCGGCCGATCAGGGTTTCCCGGTCCGTCTTGCGCATTTCCTCTGCCACGCCGCCTTTCTTGATCGTGCCCTTGTCGGCCGCGCGCGCAATCGCCTCGAACAGCAGCATCGATTGCACGTAGCCGAACTGGCCCAGGTAATCCGGCTCCTTCTTGTACAGCTGCTTGTAGGCATCGCTGAAGGCTTTGCCGTCGGCCGTCTTGAATTCGGTGGGGAAGGGCAGCAGGGCCGTGCCAAAGACATTCGGCATCAGGTCGGGGAAGTCGGCCGCCATTTTCGGCGTGGCCAGCGACCACACGCCCACCATGGCCTTGATCTTCGGCTTCAGTACGCGGGCGGCGCGGATGATGCCAACATAGTCGTTTTCATAGCCGACCATGGCCACCACTTCCGATTTATCCTGCAGCTTGATCTTGTTGATGATGGGCTTGAAGTCGGTAATGGCCGGATCGAAAGAGTGCGTCGTCACCTTGACACCCTTGGCGGCCAGGGCCTTTTCCACGTCCTTCGCCAGACCGGTGGTGGCATCCTTGGTCGAATACACGATGGAGACGGACTTGGCGCCCACGTCCTGCAGCAGCCCCAGCATGGCTTTTTCGTAGCCGGCCGTGTTATTGATGCGGAAAAAATTCTTGCGTCCGCTGGCCACCAGGCTGTCGTCCACGCCGCCCGAGGTGATGTAGACCAGGCCCAGTTTGTTCGCCGTGTCCGAGGCGGGCGAGATATTGTTCGAGCCATAGCCGCCCGTGATGGCCACCACGCCCTGGCTGGCCAGTTTTTCCACGGCGGCGATGGCCTTGGCGGGTGCCGATTCGTCGTCGACGGTGACGATCTTGACGGTGTGCTTGCCGTTGGTCTTGTTGAATACCTCGGCTGCCACCATGATCCCTTCCTGCATGCCGGCGCCGACCCTGGCCAGGTTGCCCGTCAAGGGGATTTCGGCCCCGACCAGGAATTCGTCGGCGCTGGCCTGCGCCATCCAGGCGCTGGCAACCAGCGCTGCCATGGCGATGCGTGTGTATGTGCGTTTCATCGTGTCTCCTCCGGTGATGTGACTCGGTTTGCCGGCGCCAGGATCGGCACCGGCAAAACCACCCGCCTGGGTTTTATTGTCGGGTGTATTGAAAGCAACTGCAATGGTGAATTTACTGCCTGTTTTTACTGCCTGTTTTGCGCCATCTGCCGCAGCTGCCCCTTTAAAATCTTGCCTGTGGCGGCCGCCGGCAGCGCTTCCATGACGATGATGGCTGATGGACATTTGTAAGGCGACAGGGTCTGCGCCAGGTAGTCCAGCAAGGCCTGCACCGTCACGGGGTGCTGCGGGTCCAGCTCTACATAGGCGATGACGTCCTCGTTGCCATCGTCCAGGGTGCGTCCCACCACGGCCGATTGCACCACGGAAGCGTGGGCGTTCAGCGCCGTTTCCACCTCCAGCGGATACACATTGAAGCCGGAGCGGATGATCAGTTCCTTGGTGCGGCCCACGATGAACAGCGCGCCATCTGGCTCCTGGCGCGCCATGTCGCCTGTATTGAGCCAGCCGCCGTCGCGCATGGTGGCTGCCGTCATGTCCGGTTCGCGGTAGTAGCCGGCCATGACATTCGGCCCGCGTATCCACAGTTCGCCCGCATCGCCCGGCGCCACGTCCGCGCCGGCCAGGTCCACCACGCGCACCTCCACGCCGGGGATCGGCGTGCCGACGGAACTGTCATGGCGCGGCGCATCGAGCCGCGTCTGGCTAATGGTGGGCGCGCTTTCCGTCATGCCGTAGCCGTTGTGCAGCGCGGTGCCCAGCAGCTTTTCCACGTCGCGCTTGAGCGATGGCGCCAGCGGCGAGCCGCCCGCATACGCAAAGCGCAGCCGCGTGGGCAGCAGCGTATCGGTGCCGCCCAGGGTTTGCAGCAGCTTGGCGTACATGGCGGGCACGCCCTGCACGATGGTCAATTCATCGTCTTTCAGCGCGGCCAGCAGGCCATCGACGGAAAAGCGCGGCACCAGATACAGAGCGGCGCCCGCATACAGGGTGCCAAGGGCAACCGAGGCCAGGCCGTACACGTGAGAAATCGGCAGCACGCCGTAGGCGCGGTCGCTGCGCGTCAATCCCCTCAAGGTGCTGGAGACGGCGGCAATGAACAGCAGATTGCGGTGCGTCAGCATGACGCCCTTCGATTGTCCCGTCGTGCCCGTGGTGTAGATCAGCGCGGCCACCTGTTCGTTGCCGGGTACGCAGGCTTCCGCGATAGCTGCGCTGTTCAATTCGCCCGCCAGCAGCTCGCCCATGCCGTCGACCGTGGCGCTGGCCGCGCCCAGACGTGCCGCATGCGCTGCCGCTTCCGGCGAGGCGCCGGCCAGGAACAGCACCCGCCGTGCGGAACTGTGCGCCGCGATGGTGTCGATCTCGCGCGCCGACAGGCGGGCGTTGACATTGACGATCCACGCATCGATGCTGGCGGCCGCGAAGATCAGCGCCACCTGCAGCGCGCTGTTCTCGCCCACCACCATCAGGCGGTCGCCGGCGCGCACGTCCAGCTGGCGCAGCAGTTGCGCGGCGCTTGCCACGCTGTGCTGCAGCTGCGCGTAGGTCCAGTGCCGTCCGCCTTCATGCAATGCCGGCGCGCCGGGCGCGCGTGCTGCCCAGTGGGCGGGGATGGCCGAGAGGCGGGCCGGAAGAGCGGCCAGCAAGGCTGGAATATCCATCGCTGCCTCCTTCACTTTTGCGCTGCCTTGATCATGTTGCGGGCGATGACGATCTGCTGGATCTGTGTCGTGCCTTCGTAGATGCGGAACAGGCGCACGTCGCGGTAGAAGCGTTCGGCCGCGTATTCGCTGATGTAGCCGGCGCCGCCGTGGATTTGCACGGAGCGGTCGGCCACGCGGCCGCACATTTCGGAGGCGAACAGCTTGCAGCACGACGCTTCCGTCGAAATGTCTTCCTTGTTGTCGCGCCGGCGCGCGGCGTCGAGCACCATGCTGCGTGCCGCGTAAATCTCGGCCTTGCTGTCGGCCAGCATGGCCTGGATCAGCTGGAATTCCGCAATGGGCTGGCCGAACTGCTGGCGCTCCATCGCATACGCCAGCGCGTCAGCCAGCATGCGTTCGGCCGCGCCCACGCAGACGGCGGCGATGTGCAGGCGGCCCTTGTCGAGCACCTTCATGGCTGTCTTGAAACCCACGCCTTCCTTGCCACCGATGATGTTCGCGGCTGGCACGCGGCAGTTTTCAAAGATCACGTCACAGGTGTGCGCGCCTTGCTGGCCCATCTTTTTATCGATTTTTCCCAGCGAGAGGCCCGGCGTGTCCCTTTCCACGATGAAGGCGGAGATGGCAGAGGCGCCCCGCTTGACGGGGTCCGTGCGCGCCATGACGGTAAAAATGCTCGCTTCGGGTGCGTTGGTGATATAGCGTTTGCTGCCATTGAGGATATAGAAGTCGCCGTCGCGCACGGCGCTCGTGCGCAGCGATGCCGCATCGGAGCCGGAACCGGCTTCCGTCAGGGCGAACGAGCCGATGATCTCGCCGGCCGCCAGTTTCGGCAAGTAATGCTGTTTCTGCGCTTCCGTGCCGTCGATGACAATGCCTTGCGAGCCGATGCCGTTGTTCGTGCCGATCAGCGAGCGGAAGGCGGGCGAAGTGCGGGCGATTTCAAACGCGACCCTGACTTCCTCTTCCATGCTCAGTTCCAGGCCGCCGTAGGCTTCCGGGATGGACAGGCCGAACAGGCCCAGTTCGCGCATCTGTGCCACGATGGCGGGCGGTATCGTATCCGTGTCGGCCACCAGCGCCTCGTTCGGCACCAGCACTTCGCGCACGAAACGGGCGATGCTATCGAGCAGGATGTTCAGGGTTTCTTCGTCGCGTATCATCGGGGTCCTCGGAGGCGATGTTGAGAGGGGGCGCGCAGTCTAACCGCGGCCCAGGTTTTTTTCCACTGTCTTGACCAGGGCGACCAGGCGTGGTCCCAAGTCCGATTCGAGTTTTTCACGCGATAGCAGGAAGGCGGGGCCACCGCAATTGAAGGCCATCACCTGTTCGCCGTCAAAGCCCTGCATGGGCACGCCCACTGCATGCACGTCGTTCTGCCACTCGCCGGCCGAGATGCAAAAGCCCCGGTCCTGGTAATCCTTGAAGCCTTGCTCGATGCCGGCCTTGATGCGCGGCCAGCGTTCCGTCTCGTGCACGCGCGCATGGTCCATCAGGTAGTCGCGTTCTGCCTGCGGCAGGATGCACAGCAGGGCCTTGCCCATGGCCGTCGTCATCAAGGGAATGCGCGAGCCGACGTCGAGGCGCAGGGTGACATTGGCGCTGCTGCGGCAGGTTTCCACGTAGACCATGCTGAGACGGTCGCGCGTGCCCAGAGAAACGGAGGCCTGTGCATGTTCGGCCAGTTCTTCCATCAGCGGGCGCGCCATCTTGCGCACGTCGAGGTTCGACAGCATGCGGTAGCCGAGGGCCAGTACGCCGGCGCCCAGCTGGTACTTGCCCAGACTGTCCGAGTAATTCAGGTAGCCCAGTTTGGTGAGTGTGTAGGTGAGGCGCGAAATCGTGGGTTTCGGGATGGCCGTGCGCTTGGCCATGTCCGCGTTCGACAGGAATACTTCGCCGGGTCGGAAGCAGCGCAGCACTTCCAGGCCCCGCGCCAGCGCGTTGACGAACTGGCGGTCCTTGCCTTCCTCGTCATCGCTGAAAACGATGAGTTCCGGATCGGCTGCGGCCTGAGTATTTGTCATATTTGCTTTCATTTTCTGACTCCCTGCAAATCAGTTTGCCTAGCCGAATCTCGCATGTCAATCGTTTTGTGAAACATTCGTTCGCACAGCGAAATGCTGCGCTGCATGAAAAAGGCGTGAAATTTGACCTGCGCAAGTGTTTCCAGTCCTGTCGCTTGAGCAACGCTATATACCTCTGTATATTGCGCTGTTGGGTGACGGCCGCTGTATGTGTGGCCGCTTTTTTTGTATTTTTTTGTATATCGCTATATAAGACGGTATATAACGCATGTAACGAGAATGGAAAGAGTAAGACGATGTTGAAACAGCTAATGACAGGCGCCGTGATGCTTGCGCTGGCACAGATGGCGCAGGCGCAGCAAACAGCAAGCAAGGATGAGGCGGCGCCGTTCGTGCTGGGCACGGTGACGGTGATCGGCCAGCGCGACCAACCGGGGCAGGTGGCGCAGCCGGGTGAGCAGCAAGTGGGTTCGCGAGTGAGCCGCGCCGAAATGCGCCGCTTTAACCGCGACAACGTGGGCGACGCCCTCAATTTGCTGTCGGGCGTGTCGCTGTCGACCAATTCACGCAACGAAAAAACCGTCGCCATCCGTGGCTTCGATGCGCGCCAGGTGCCGCTGTACATCGATGGCATCCCCGTCTACGTGCCCTATGACGGCTATGTCGATTTCAACCGCTTCACGACGGCCGACCTGGCCGCCATCCAGGTAGCCAAGGGCTTCAGCTCCGTGGCGTATGGCGCCAACACCCTGGGCGGCGCCATCAATCTGATTTCGCGCAAACCCGCAGCGCGCCTTGAGGGCGATACCTCCATCGGTTTCGGCTCGGGCAGCGAGCGCCAGGTGTCGGCCAACGTGGGCACCAACCAGGGCCTGTGGTATCTGCAGGCGGGTGTGTCTTACATCGACAGCGACGGTTTCCCCCTGTCGTCCGACTTCCGTCCCACGGCCACGGAAGACGGCGGCATGCGCAACAACGCCTACCGCAAGGACCATAAACTGTCGTTCAAAATGGGCTACACGCCCGGGGGCGGCGACGAGTATGCGCTCAGCTACTACAAGCAGCATGGCGAAAAGGGCCAGCCGCCATCGACTAATCCCGTCGGCGCGCGCTACTGGCAATGGCCGTACTGGAACAAGGAAAGCCTGTATTTCGTCTCGCAGACGCGCCTGGGCGAGGTCGAGCGCCTGAAATTGCGGCTGTACCACGACAGCTACGACAATGAAATCACGTCCTACACGAACGGCAGCTACGCGACGCTGAAGACCAGCGGCCAGGGCAGCGTCAGCGGCGGGCGCAGCATCTATAACGACCGCACGAACGGCGGCGCAGTGGAGCTCGAATCGTTCCGCCTCGCCACGCACAGCCTGCGTTTCGTCGCCAGCGTCAAGGCCGACGAACACCAGGAACTGGACGCCAGGGGCGTGCGCAATACCTGGTACAAGGATGTCCTGTGGACCCTGGGTGCGGAAGACAGCATCGCCCTCAATGCGGCGACGGAGCTGTCGCTGGGCGTGTCGCGCAATGCACTGCGCCCGGACACCGTCTACAGCGCCGGCAATGCGTATACCTTGCCGAGCAATCAATCGGCCACCGACCTGCAGGCGGGCCTGTTCCACAAGATTGGCGCAGAGGCGCGCGTGTATGCCACCGTGGCGCGCAAGTCGCGCCTGCCGACCTTGAAGGACCGCTACTCGCAGCGCCTGGGCACGTATATCGAAAACCCGGCCCTGCGCGCGGAAGAGGCGATGAATTATGAGCTGGGGTATCAAGGAAACTCGCAGGGCGCCAAGGTGGAAGTTGCGCTGTTCTACAGCGACGTGAAGGACAAGATCCAGAGCGTGGCGAATGTCTCGGGTGTGCGCGCGCAGATGCGCAACGCGGGCAGGGCGCACATCAGCGGCGTGGAACTGGGCTTGCGCGGCCGCGCCGGCGCCTGGCTGGATGTCGGCGGCAACTACACGTATACGGACATGAAGAATGTCAGCGACCGCGCCATCCGCCTGACGGACGTGCCGCGCCACAAGCTGACGGCGCACGCCGTGCTGCATGCTGCGCGCCAGGTCGACGTGGTGGCCGTCGCGGAATCGAACAGCGGGCGCTGGGTTTCGAACACTTTGGCACTCGGTGGTTTTACGACGCTGAACCTGAAGGCCGTCTACCGCCCCTTGACGGACTTGACCCTGGAAGCGGGCGTGGCGAACCTGGGTGACCGCAATTACGCGCTGTCCGACGGCTTCCCCAGCGCCGGGCGCACTTGGCTGGCCAATGCGCAGTACCAGTTCTGATTTTTGACTGTTCAATGAAAGGACTCAGCATGTTCAAGAAAATATTTGCTGCTTGTACAGCGGCGTCGTTGCTGGCGTCGGCACCGGCCGCGTGGTCGGCACCCGCTGGCGCGCGCGACAACATGAGCCACGCGCTTGCCGTGACGGGCATGGTGGAAACACCTTTGATTCTGAAGGTGGCTGACCTGCGCCAGATGCCGCCCGCGAATGGCGGGGAAATCGCCGTCACACGCCATAATGGCGACAAGGCCGAGACCATCACCAGCTATCAGGGTGTGCGCCTGCGCGACATCCTCGACAAGGCGGTGCTCGATGCGCCGGGCCATAACGACGTCAAGAAGATCGCCATCATCGCCACGGCGACCGATGGCTATGCGGTGGTGTTTTCCTGGGGCGAGCTGTATAACGCACCGGCCGGCGAGGGCGTGATCGTCTACTACGAAAAAAACGGCAAGGCGCTCGACGACAACGATGGTGAAATCGCCCTCATCTCGGCGAAAGACATTCGCACGGGGCCGCGCCATGTGAAATGGTTGAACGGCATCGAGGTGCGCAAGCTGGTGGAGTAATGAGAAACGCCGCCGTGGAGCCTTCCCCGGCGGCGTATTTTTTACCGTCGCTGCTTACCTTCCCAGCGCTGTTCGCATCGCCTGGCCCGCCACGTCAAACAATCCCCGCGCCGCTGGCGTCAAGCCCAGCATGTGCATAGCCGCGTGGATCATGCCGTCGAGCTGCACGCATTGCGCCGCGACGCCTTCGTCTTGCAAGCGCCGTGCATACGCCGCGCCTTCGTCATGCAGCGGATCAAATTCGCACACCAGCACGGTCGCCGGCGGCAAGTCCTTCAGCGAGGCGGCCCGCAGGGGCGCCGCGTAGGGATGCGCGCCATCGGCCGGCTCGTTCAGGTACGCCGACCAGCAAAAACGCATCGCTTCGCGCGTCAGCGAATGGCCCTCCGCATAGCGCTGGTAGGACGGCGTGTCGAAAGCGAAATCGAGCGCCGGGTACAGCAGCAGCTGGTGCGCCAGCGCGGGACCGGCCTGGTCGCGTGCCATCAGTGCCGCTGCCGCGGCCAGGTTGCCGCCCGCACTGTCGCCGCCCACGGCCAGGCGCTTCACGTCGATGCCCAGCGCCGCGCCATGCTCGGCGACCCAGCACAGCGCCCCGTAAAAGTCGTTCAGCGGTACGGGGAACTTGTGCTCTGGCGCCAGCCGGTAGTCGACGGAAAAAATCACGCAGCCGGTGGCGTTGGCAAGCGCGCGGCACGGATTGTCGTACAGGTCCAGCGAACACAGGCACCAGCCGCCGCCATGCGCGAAGACGATGGCGGGCAGAGGCTTTCCCGTATCCGCGCCGGCCGGCACGTAGGCGCGCACGGTCAGCGCATGTTCGCCCGGCAGCACGTAATCCTTGATCGAGGCGACGTCTTCCAATGGCCCGTGCAACTGGCGCAGCCCCGTTTCCGTGGCGGCGCGCAGGTCTGCCAGCGAGGCGGGCGGCGGCGCATCGTTTGCCTGTGCCAGGAAGGCCGCTACTTGCGGGTCCAGGCTCATGCCGGCGCTCCCGCCAGGAAGGGCAGCAGGTGGGCGATGAACGCTTGCGGCTGTTCTTCCATGATGAAGTGCCCGCATTCGGCGACGATGGCGCCTTGTAAAATGTCGGCCTTGCCCTGCATGGTCAGCAGGGGCGCGTCATTCGTCGCGTGGTCGGCGCCGATGGCCAGCACGGGCATGGCCAGGCTCTTTTTCGCCCGTTCCAGGTTTTGCCGGATGGTTTCGGGTATGGCCCGGTAGTAGGCGAAGCCCGCGCGCAGGGCGCCCGGCGTGGCGTAGGCATCCGCATACACGTCGACGGCCACCTTGTCGCGGCGGTACGACCAGCGGTCGAAAATGAAGCGGATGTATTCGCGCTCCTTGCCCGCCGTGAGCATTTCCGGCAAGTCCAGTACCTGGTTGAACATGAAATGCCACAGGAAGATGTTGTCGGACGGCGCCACGAAGATGGGCGGCGCCGGCGCGAGGCCGGGAATCACGGCTTCCGTCAGCGCCAGTTTCGTCACGGCCTGCGGGAAGTCGCTGGCCAGTGCATAGCCCACCCACATGCCGATGTCGTGACCGACCACATCGTAGTGCGCGTGGCCCAGGGCCAGCATGGCGCGGTGCAGGGTGGCCGCCACGGTGCCCGTATCGTAGCCATCAGCCGGGCGGCTGGAGTGGCCGCTGCCTGGCGGGTCGATGGCGATGGCCTGGTAGCCATTGGCCGCCAGGGCCGCCATCACGTGGCGCCAGGCATACCAGGTCTGCGGCCAGCCGGGAATCAGCAGCACGGGTTTGCCTTCGCCGGCAATCACGCAATGCAGGCGCTGGCCGTCGATGCGGACGTAATCATGTGTAAATTCGTGGGTAAAATCGTTCACGGGGTTTCCTTGTTTAGTTATGCTCGATGCCGAGCAGGGTGTTGATTTGTTGCGCGCTGACGGGGGCGCCGGCGAAGTCGTCGAAGATCTTGCCCGTCACGGGAATGATGTGGGCATTGATGAAAGCCACGCCCTCGCGCGCACCCACTTCCTGGTCCTTCAGGCAGCATTCCCATTCCAGGGTGGCCCAGCCCGCGTAATCGTTTTGCGCCATCTTCGAAAAGATCGCCTTGAAGTCGACCTGGCCATCGCCCAGCGAGCGGAAGCGCCCGGCGCGGTTTTCCCACGACTGGTAGCCGCCGTAAATGCCTTGCCGTCCCGTCGGATTGAACTCCGCATCCTTCACATGGAACATGCGGATGTGGTCTTTGTAAATATCGATGAATTCCAGGTAGTTCAGCTGCTGCAGCACGAAGTGGCTGGGGTCGAACAGCATCTTGCAGCGCGGGTGGCGTCCCACGCGCTCGTAAAACATCTCGAAGCTGATGCCGTCATGCAGGTCTTCGCTGGGGTGGATTTCGTAGCACAGGTTGACGCCCTGTTCCTCGCACACGTCGAGGATAGGCAGCCAGCGGCGCGCCAGTTCGTCGAAGGCCGTTTCGATCAGGCCGGGTGGGCGCTGCGGGAACGGGAACAGATATGGCCAGGCGAATGAGCCGGAAAATGTGCCCATTTCCGTCAGGCCCAGGCGCTTCGAGGCCATGGCCGCCAGCTTGACCTGCTCGATGGCCCATGCCGTGCGTGCCGCCGGCTGGCCACGCAGGTGTTCCGGCGCGAAGCTGTCGCACAGCGCGTCGTAGGCCGGATGTACGGCCACCAGCTGGCCGAGGATGTGCGTTGTCAGTTCGCTAATGACCAGGCCGTGGCTGGCCAGCATGGCGACCAGTTCGTCGCAGTATTGCTGGCTGTGGGCGGCTTGCGCCACGTCGAACAGGCGCGCATCCCAGGCGGGAATCTGCAGGGCCTTGAAGCCCATGCCGGCCGCCCACTCGGCGATGGCAGGCAGGGTGTTGAAGGGCGCCGTATCGGCGGCGAATTGTGCCAGGTGTAGGCTGGGTCCTTGGATGGTTTTCATATCGGCTCCTATTGTTTGTCGATCGACAAAGAATAGGTGAAATTTTTTGCGCGGTCAAGGTGCAACTGCAAAATAAATCACGAAGGCGGCTTGCATGTCAGGCGTTATACTGGCCGCCAGTTTGCAAGCAGAGGATGAAAATGGCAGGAAGACCGAGGGAATTTGACCGCGCGCTGGCGCTGGCAAAAGCGCGCGACGCATTCTGGACGCGCGGCTACGAGGGTGTGTCGATGGCCGACCTGGTGGCGGCGCTGGGCATCGCCTCGGCGCGCATCTATGCGGCGTTTGGTTCGAAAGAGCAGCTGTTCCGCGAAGCCGTGGAGCTGTACGAGTCGGGTGAGGGCGCGTTTGCCGTGCATGCCTTGGCCGCCAGCTTGAATGTGCGCGACGCGGTGGCGCGCATGCTGGAAGAAGCCGTGCTGCTGTACACGCGCAGCGGCCAGCCGCAAGGCTGCATGGTGGTCACGGCCGCCACGAATACGAGTGCGGAAAACGCCGGCATCGCAGACTGGCTGGCGCAACACCGCCGCGCGCGCACGCAAGCCGTCATCGAGCGCTTGCGCGCGGCGCAGCTGGCGGGAGAATTAAAAAAGGAAGCGGATGTGCAGGCGCTGGGCGATTACTATGCGGCCTTGCTGCACGGCCTGTCGGTGCAGGCGCGCGACGGCATTCCCGCCGAACGGCTGCTGGCGCTGATTCAGCCTGCCATGGCGCCGCTGGCGCTGGCTATGATGTAAATAGTCACAGGGTTCAGGTTTTGACGTCGATCAGGCTACCCAGGGCCTGGTCGGCTGCCTTGACGACATTGGCCGACAGGTTGAAACCTGCCTTGTAGACCAGGTTATCCGTCAGTTCAGAAGCGAGGCCCACGCCGTTCGGCCGGCTGTCAGCCGTCTTGGCCGCAGTCGCATTGGCGCCGCTGACGCTTTCGCCGGCGGCCAGCTTGCGCCCTTCGACGGAGAGGGTGACGCCCGTGCCGGCCGGGCTGGCTTCCTGGAAGTTGGCCGACTGTGGCTGGAAGCCCGGCGTATTCGCATTGGCGATATTGTTGGCGGCCACATCCAGCGCGCGCTGGTTGGCGGTCAGCCCCGAGGTGCCGGTGGTGAGGGCGGATATGGACATGGCAGCTCCTTCAGAATGCACCTAGTTTACTCCTGCCAGCGGGAAAAGTGTGGTGGTGCAAGGCAACAATTTTTCCTGGCGGTACTTGCCGGAAAAGGAGGTGCATGAGGTGATTTTTCATATTCTCCTGTGGCATTTCACTGCCTGGAGTGGCACGGTAGTCTTCCGCCGAGTCCGCCATTTCCTGCATGCATCGTTTCATTCTCCGGAGGTGTGCTGCTCAACTTGTGTCGGCCAGCGGCGCAGCAGCATGCCGTGCCAGCTGTATTCGGTCGATGAAAGCGTTGCTTGGCCAGGCGCCGGCACCAGCGCGAGTACCGCCGCCGATGCGCAATAGGCGCACCGCGCACGATAGTTGTCGCCGAAACGGGGGATGGGCGAATATACTAGGCGAAAAGGGAGGCGTAGCGCTTCCCGTCCGCCCTTATCATCCAGCGAGAATTCACCCTTATGGCGTCATCCCCAGAAAACCTCAGCATGGCCGTGTTTTGCGACTTCGAGAACGTCGCGCTCGGCGTGCGAGATGCAAATTACGAAAAATTCGATATCAAGCCCATCCTTGAACGCTTGCTGCTCAAGGGCAGTATTGTTGTCAAGAAGGCATATTGCGATTGGGACCGTTATAAAAGTTTCAAGGGCACCATGCATGAGGCGAACTTCGAACTGATCGAAATTCCCCACGTGCGCCAGTCCGGCAAGAATTCGGCCGACATCCGCCTGGTGGTCGATGCCCTGGACCTGTGCTACACCAAGGCCCACGTCAACACCTTCGTCATCATCAGCGGCGATTCCGACTTTTCGCCGCTGGTGTCGAAACTGCGTGAAAACGCCAAGCAGGTGATCGGCGTGGGCGTCAAGCAGTCGACCTCCGACCTGCTGGTGGCCAATTGCGATGAATTCATTTTCTACGACGACCTGGTGCGCGAGAGCCGCCGCACGGCCGCCAAGCGCGACGCGCGCGAAAGCCCGGCTGCGGCCACCAAGCGCTCGCCCGACGAAGAAGTGCGCCGCAAGGAAAAATACGAGTCGCGCAAGACGGAAGCGATCGAGATGGCCGTCGAAACTTTCGACGCGCTGGTTTCGGAGCGCGGCGACAGCGGCAAGATCTGGGCCTCGATGCTGAAAGAAGCGATCAAGCGCCGCAAGCCGGACTTCAGCGAGTCCTACTACGGTTTCCGCACCTTCGGCAACCTGCTGGAAGAAGCGCAGGCGCGCGGCTTGCTGGAATTTGGCCGCGATGAAAAATCGGGCGCCTATGTCTACCGCAGCAGCGGCCTGGTGGCCGTGCCGGCCGCCGTGAACGCGGATGCAGCCGGCGAGGCAAGCGGCAATGGCGAGACCGGCGTGACGGCGGAAGAGGGCAACAGCCGCGAAGGCGGCAACCGCCGCGATTCGCGCCGCAATGGCCGTGGCGGCCGCAAGCAGAACGAGCATCGCCGCGGCGAAGCGCCACAGGCCTTCGTGCCGGTGGCCGACGCCGAAGCAGTCGTCGTCGAGCAGTATGCGCCGACGCCGCAGCCGGAAGTGCAGCACGAGGTAGCCGAAGCGGTGGCCGAGGTGGTGGCCGAAGAAGGCAACGCCAAGCGCGGTTCGCGCCGCAATGGCCGTGGTGGCCGCAAGAATAGCGATGGCGCCCGTGAAGCGCGCGCCGAAGCGGTCGAGGTGGCGTCGGTGGAAGCCATGCCTGCGCCAGTGCCTGAACCTGTAGCCGAAGTGATCGTGGAAGCCGTCGCCGAAGCGAAGACTAAGGCCAAGCCGCGCACGCCGGCGCGCAAGACCGCAGCAGCCAAAAAGCCGGCCAAGAAGGCGGTCGACGTCGAGGTGGAAGCGGTGCCTGTCGTTGAAGCGGCGCCGGCGGAAGCGGCCGTCGTGGCGGAAGACAAGCCGGCCAAGGCGCCGCGCAAGACGCCGGCACGCCGTCCCGCGCGCAAGAAGGCGGAAGCGGCTTGATTGAAACCCCAACGCAAGAACTGGGGGCAGACCCGGCGGGTCTGACCCCGGAATTTTGCTGCGTCTTGGCAAAGCGGCATTAGTCCATGTATCACGGTGAACGGTTCAACAGCATTTCCCATACGGTGGGCGCCGCGCTGGCGGCCATCGGCGGCGTCATCCTGATCGTCGCGGCGGCCCGCACGGGCGACCCCTGGAAAATCGTCAGCTGCAGCGTGTATGCTGCCATGCTGCTGACCTTGTACCTCACTTCCACCCTGTATCACAGCGTGCGTGGCAAAGCCAAGGCCGTGCTGCAGCGGCTCGACCACTGCGCCATCTACCTGCTCATCGCGGGAACCTACACGCCCTTCATGCTGGTGACCCTGCGCGGGCCGTGGGGCTGGTCGCTGTTTGGCGTCGTCTGGGGCCTGGCGCTGCTTGGCATCGTGCAGGAATATATGTACGCGAAAGGCGCGCGCATCCTGTCGCTGGTAATTTACGTGGCCATGGGCTGGCTGGTCGTCATCGGCATCAAGCCGCTGCTGGCGGCGCTGGAATGGAACGGCTTCCTGTGGCTGGTGGCAGGCGGGCTGTGCTACACGGGCGGCATCGTTTTCTACGCCACCGATCACAAACTGCGCCATGGGCACGGCATCTGGCACCTGTTCGTGCTGGCCGGCAGTAGCTGTCACTTTATCGCCATTTTGTTCTACGTTGCCTGACGTTGCCTGTCGCCATCACTGTTGCTGCGATTCCTTTATAATGGCGCAATATGTGAAACACGGGCAATAATAAGGCAGCAATGGATATCAATTCGGACGACTTGAAAATCTTCGTCACCGTCATCGACAGCGGCACCCTGAGCGCGGCCGCCGTGCATCTGGGACAAACCACCTCGGGGGTCAGCCGCGCCCTGTCGCGCCTGGAAGACAAGTTGGCCACCTCGCTGCTGACGCGCACCACGCGGCGCATGGAGCTGACGGAAGAAGGGCAGTTGTTCCTGGACAAGGCGCGCGCCATCCTCGCCTCGATGGAAGATGTGGAGGAGTCGATCCGCATCCGCCGCCAGAAGCCGGCCGGGCGCTTGTCCGTGGATGCCGCCTCGCCCTTCATGCTGCATTGCGTGGTGCCCCATGTGGCCGAGTTTCGCGCCATGTACCCGGACATCCGCCTGGAGCTGACCAGCAACGACCAGATCGCCGACCTGCTCGAGCACCGTACCGATATCGCCATCCGCATCGGCGCCCTGGTCGACTCGACCCTGCATGCGCGCCCGCTCAGTGCCAGCCCGCTGCACGTGCTGGCCACGCCCGCCTACCTGGCGCGCCACGGCGTGCCAGAAACGCCGGAAGCGCTGTCCGGCCATGCGCTGCTGGGTTTTGCGCAATATGAACTGGGCAATCACTGGCCGCTGCGCCACGACGCCGGCAACAGCCTGCAGATCGTGCCCGCGCTGGCGGCCTCCAGCGGAGAGACCCTGCGCCAGCTGGCGCTGCATGACCAGGGCATCGTCTGCCTGTCCGACTTCATGACGAAGGACGACATCGCTGCCGGCCGCCTGGTGCAGGTGCTGCAGCCGTTCTATACGGGCTACCGCCAGCAGATCCACGCCGTGTATTACCGCAACACGCAGCTGGCGCAGCGCATCAGCTGCTTCCTCGAATTTTTGCAGCACAAGCTGTAGGCATGATGGAGCGAGGCATGCAATGTCCGACTTGCGGCGAGTATGGCGACCTGCTGCACGCAACGGTCAAGAAAACGGGGCAGGCGGTGATCGTTTGCACAGAGTGCGATTTGCTGTGGGCGCATCCACAACAGGATATCGATCCGGCCCGTGCATCAGATGTGGAGTTGTTTTTGGCGCAAGCGGGTCTCGAACCCGATTGGCAAGAGCTGTAATTGGGTGCCAGGGTGCCGCCGCCCCCTAGTGCATGACGTGCGTTTCTTCCGCCCGCAGCAGAGCTTCGACTTCGTGCGCCGGCAGCGGGTGGCTGAAGTAATAGCCTTGCGCTTCGTCGCAGCCGTGCTGGCGCAGGTAATCGAGCTGCGCAGCCGTTTCCACGCCTTCGGCTACCACGCGCAACTTTAAATTGTGCGCCAGGGCGATGATGGAGACGACGATGGCAGCATCGTCCGCGTCGCGCGCCACGTCACCGACGAAACTGCGGTCGATCTTCAGCACGTCGATGGGGAAGGTGCGCAGGTAGGCGAAGCTGGAATAGCCGGTGCCGAAGTCGTCGATCGACAGCTGCACCCCCAGCGCCTTCATGTCGTGCAGCTGGCTGACGGCCAGCGCCACGTCGTGCATGAACAGGCTTTCCGTCAGTTCCAGTTCCAGGCAGGCGGGCGGCAGGCCCGTTGCAAGCAGCACTTCGGAGATCGAGGCGACCAGGTTCGGCTCGTTGAACTGGCGTGCCGACAGGTTGACGGCCAGACGCAGCTTGTCCAGTCCCGCCGCGTGCCAGCTTTTCACCTGCGCGCAGGCCTGGCGCATGACCCAGGCACCGATCGGCACGATCAGGCCCGTATCCTCTGCCAGCGCGATGAAGCGCTGCGGCGCCACCATGCCCAGGTCCGGGTGCTGCCAGCGCAGCAGCGCTTCCACGCCGACAATGCGTCCGCTGGCCAGGTCCACTTGCGGCTGGTAATACAGCACGAACTGCTCGCGCTCCAGCGCGTTGCGCAGCGCCGTCTCGATGCGCAGGCGCTCCAGGGTGGCCTGGTTCATGGCCGTCGTGTAGAACTTGATGTTGTTGCGGCCCTGTTTCTTGGCGCAGTACATGGCGATGTCGGCTTGCTCGATCAGGTTCTGCGTCTCGCCATTCAAGGTCACGTCGCCCGGGGCGTCGTAGCGCGACATGTCGTAGACGGCCACGCCGATGCTGCAGGTGACGAAAAATTCCTTCCCATCTAACAATACCGGCTGCGCCACGGCATCCATCACGCGCTGCACGATGGCGCCGCTGAGCACTTCGTCGGCCTGTTCGCACAGGATGGCGACGAATTCATCGCCCGACAGGCGCGCCACCGTATCGCTTTCGCGCAGGCTGGCCTGCAAGCGCGTGGCGATGGTTTTCAGCAGCAGGTCGCCGGCCTTGTGACCGAGGCTGTCATTGACGAACTTGAAACGGTCGAGGTCGATCAACAGTACCCACAATGCGCGGTTCTTGCGGCGCGACAGGGCCATCGCCTGGGCCAGGCGGTCGCGCAGCAGGGCGCGGTTGGGCAAGCCCGTCAGCACGTCGTGGTGGGCGATGTGCTGGATTTGCTGTTCGACCAGCTTGCGTTCCGTGATTTCGGACCCCGTACCCCGGTAGCCGCGAAATTCGCCCAGTTCGTTGAACAGCGGTTCGCCATTGATGCTGAACCAGCGCAACTGGCCATCGCGGTCTTTCATCGCATATTCGAGGTTGGAAAAGGGCAGGTGCGCTTCCAGATTGGCGATATGCTGCTTGCCCCAGCGCGAGTTGCGCATCTCCGGGTTGTTTTCCCAGCGCGTCATGCCGATGAAGCGTTCCAGCGGCATGTTCGACTTGTCCGTGAAACCGCTGGTGATGTGGGTGAAGCAGAAGTTGGCATCCTGTTCCCAGTACCAGTCCGAGGACAGGGCCAGCAGGCGGCGGAAGCGCTTTTCGCTTTCCTGCAAGGCGCGCTCCGTGCGCTGGCGCGCCCGCACGTCGGCGCTGAGCAGTTCATTGCTGCGCTTGAGGTCGGCCGTGCGCTGTTCCACCAGCAGCTGTACGCGGCGCGAGCGCTGCGTCAGTGTCTGCACGAAGGCCGCCGTCAGCACGCTGAACAGCAAACCCGTGATCAGGGTGAGCAATGAGCCCAGGTGGTCGGCCAGGAAGGGGCGCGGAAGGGCCACCACGCGCACATGCCAAGGCCGGCCGGCGGAGGAAAAGGCCCGGTCATAATGGCTGTGATAGGCAAATTGCAGCCAGCGTGGCAGCGACTTCCAGGCGTCGCCCGCTTCGTTGGCAGGCGCCTGGCCATGCCGGAAGATCAGCTGCTGCGGATCGGCGCCGGCGTCGGCGTAAACGCTGAGTTCGAGCTGCGGGTCGCCCAGCAGGTCGGCGCCGGCGAGGATCTTCTGCACCAGTTCCCCGGCGCGGACGACGACCGCGGTATCGCCGATCAGCGCCGCGCGCCGCTGCTGCACCGTTTGCAAGGGCACGCCGTGGCGGTACACGGGGCGCAGGATGACGAAACCCTGCTGCGGTCCCTGCGCCAGGGCCAGCAGGCCAGTGGCAGTGGTCTGGCCGCTGATGATGGCCTGTTCCAGCGCGCCGGCCAGCAAGCCGTCAGGGCGCACGTTCAGGCCGAAGGCGGGACGGTTGCCCTGCAGCGGTTCGAGATAGTCCACCACCAGGTAGCTGGCGCGCTTCGTGGCGGGCACGATGACGCCATCGCGCATTTCCGTCATGGCGTAATCGGGGGTGATGCGTCGCAGCTCGGCCTCGAAGGCCGCGCGCTGGGCATGCGGCACGATGCGGTGGAAGTTGAAAGCCTGGATGAAAGGGTGGCGCTGCAGCAGCGGCGTGGTGAAGGCGTGGAACTGCTCGCGTGAGACGGGCACGACGGCGGCAAACAGCTGGTTCGTCGTGGTCAGTACCTCGACCGCGTCATCGAGTCCCTGCTCGATGGCGGCCACGCGCGCGCCGGCGCGCTGCTGCAAGCTCAGGCTCATCTTGTCGTATTCGAGCTGGCTGATGGCGGCGAACAGCATGGCGGTGATGCCGACGCCGCTGGCAAAGGTCAGCGCAGCCGCGGCAGAAATCGACAATGGCAGGCGGCCACGCAGCATGGTTTTTCCTATCTCACTTCATGGACACTTGAATTGGGCGGCGCCTGCCGGCCCCGCGCTGGCCGTAGTTTGTCATAAACCACATTCATCATGCAGATTTTGCACCAAATTACTGCTAATAAGCAACAACATCCATGTCCATGGCGGGGGAAGACGGCAGTCAGTCTCTGCCCGCGCCTGACTGCCGGCGCATACGCCACAACTGCCATGCCGGCAGCCAGCGGTTCAGGAAAGCCATGCCGCACACCCGCCGCCAGCGCACCAGGCGCACGACGCGCAGTGCACGGCCCGCGCCTAGCTTGTCTGGCCTGGCGGCGAAGACGATGCGGTTATTGCCCGCGATGCCGTCGAAGTGGCAGACGGCGCCGCGGAAGGTGAGCATCAGGCGCGCGAGCATGGCGGGATAGTGTTCGTCATAACTGAACAGGTTTGCCACCAGCACGCCGCCGGGCAGCAGGGCGCGCAGGCAGTCCGTATAGAAGCGCGCGCTGCCCAGTGCGGGCGGCAGGCCTGTTTCATCATAGCCATCGAGCAGCAGCACGTCGGCGCAGCCCGGATGCTGGCGGATATAGCTGACGGCGTCCGTTTCGATGATGCGCAGGCGCGCGTCGTCGGGCGGCAGCATGAACTGCTCGCGCAGGGCGATCACGTCGGCGCGCAATTCCAGCACGGTGATGCGCGCTTCGGGCAGGTGGCGGTGGCAGAATTTCAGCAGCGAACCGCCGCCCAGTCCCACCATCAGGATGTGCCGGGGACGCGGCACGAACAAGGTGAAGCACATCATGGCGCGCGCATAGCGCAGCAGCAGGTGGTCAGGGCGAGACAGCAGCATTTCGCTCTGGATCATGCCTGGCTGGAATTCCAGGCGGCGCCGGTCGCCGCAGGTATGCACCTGGGGCGCGCGTACGGCAGGTAATTTGCTATCCGACATAGGACGACTTCGCTGAGTGGACTGGGGGAGATGCTTTGTTGCATTCAGAGAAATCTGATAAGCTCCCGTGAGCATACCCGATTAATCCGCACCGAGCGTCCGTATATGGCAGAGGCGGGCTCGCCACTTGCCGTCCGACGTGCGG
The DNA here is from genome assembly GCF_051380905.1 of Janthinobacterium darwini. NCBI lineage: Bacteria > Pseudomonadati > Pseudomonadota > Betaproteobacteria > Burkholderiales > Oxalobacteraceae > Janthinobacterium > Janthinobacterium darwini. The sequence continues at coordinate 2,686,950 of NZ_JBNYXX010000001.1, read as the reverse complement.
TGTGGCGCAGCGCAAGGCAGTCTACGGCACGCGGCGCCACGGCCGCGCAGTCGGGCACCATGGAGACAAGCATGTTTTTGGATCACCCCATCATTACCGCGACGAATAGTTTTACCGAGCCTGACCGCATCGAGCGGCTGACGCGCGTATATGGTTACGCAGCGGCGCTGGCCGACGTGGCCGCCAATGTCGGATTCATTGAAAAAGTGGCCCAGATCCACGATCACAAGGGTACCCTCATCGTGTTCTGGCATGAGGCGCCCAACGAAGTGGAAAAGCAGTATTTCGTGCAGGCGTGGGCCAGCAAGGTGGGCGACGGCAGCACGAATGTCGAACACGAAATCTGACCTGGCGCACCGCGCCTGCGCATCGATAGCGTAGCCCATGGATATCAAGACCCTGGTACTGGCCCTGGCGCTCGGCAACCTGAGCCTGTGCGCGGCCCTGTTCTTCTTCGAGTACGAGCGCAAGAAGTCGCTCAGCATGTCCACCTGGGCGGTGGCCAAGCAATGCCAGGCCGTGGCCTGGTGTTTGCTGTATTTCCGTGGCGTCTTGCCCGATGTGCTGTCCATCCTGCTTGGCAACAGCCTGCTGTTTGCCGGCATGGCGCTGGACGCGGGCGCGCTGTGGCAGGCGGCCGGCCGCAGCGGCTGGCGCCGCACCATGCTGCCGGCGCTGGGCCTGTCGGTGGCGCTGTTTGCCGCCTGCTACCTGTTTGACGTGGCGCCGCTGCTGCGCAGCGCCGGCGGTTCGCTGATCGTGGCCGGTTTTTTCATTGCCGGCGTGGCCGCGTTGTGCCTCAAATGGCGGGAGGCGAGCATGCTGCGCCGTTTTCTCGTCGTCAGCATGGGTATGCTGTCGCTGCTGATCGCCGCGCGCGGCGTGCTCGCTGCCGCCATGCCGTATGTTGACGCCGAGCCGCTGCAGCTGGCCGGTTTTGGCGCCCTGTACCTGATGATGCTGACGAACGCCTTCGGCTATCTGCTGTTGTCGCGTGAAAAACTGGGCGGCGAACTGGCGCGCCTGGAAGTGCTCGACGCGGCCACGGGCGTGCCGAACCGGCGCGGCTTTTACCAGGCGCTGGCGCCGTGGATGGCGCTGGCGCGCCGGCCCGGCCTGCCGACGGCGCTGGTGGTGCTCAATATCGACCATTTCAAGCGCGTCAACGACAGCTACGGCCATCCGGTGGGTGACGCAGTGCTGAAAACCATCGTCGATACTTGCCGCCAGCAACTGCGCGACAGCGACCTGATGGGCCGCCTGGGCGGCGCCGAATTTGCCATCCAGCTGCCGCGCACGACCCTGGCCGATGCGCTGATGGTGGCCGAGCGCATCCGCGCCGCCGTCGAAGTGCTGCCCGTCAAGACGGAGCGCGCCGTGCTGCAACTGACGGCCAGCCTGGGCGTGACCACCATCCGTGCCGAGGACAGCACCGTCAGCCTGTTCAAGCGGGCCGACGAGGCGCTGCAGGCTGCTAAACAGGCGGGCCGCAACAGGGTGGTTGAAGCGCAGGGCGCGTGCACGCTGGACGTGTAGCGCCCCTATTTCTTGGGCGACCCCAGCCAGCTGGGTTCTTTGCCGCATTCCTTGCTCAGGAACAAGGCGTCGAGGCCAGGATCGCAGCGCCTGTCGGGCGCCTTCATGGGCTCCACGCTGAACCATTCACTCCTGGGCAGGATCTTTTCTTCGCGTGACGCCACCGGCGGCGCGGGCGGCAGGCTGTCTTGCCACCTTGGCGCGGCGGCAGGCGCAGGTGGGGTGGCCCAGTTTGCATCAACCTGCACTTCGCGGGCCTGTGGTTTGCTCGCGTCCTCGCGCGGCGCCTGCGTGCTTGCCTGTGCGGCGGCACACAGGACGCTGGCGAAGACGAATAATACGGTGCGCATGGCTGCGCTGCTTGATCGATTCATGGTCTGTCCTTGGTCGGTAGCGGGAGGGTCTGCCCTGCAGTATGACGGAATCTGCAAGCAAAAAGACAAGGAATTGCAACGGCATGTTACCAAAGGGACTATAGTTATGGGTAGCAAGCAGGTGCACTGCAGCAAGGTGAGCGAGGCGCGGGGCGCCGGCATGCGGACGTGTGTATTCCCTAACTTTCATTTAAGCTAAGCAAGTTATGCTGTGGGGTGCACGCTAGGCCCCTCTTGTCGTCCGCACCGCAGTTCCCCTTTTTTACTCTTGCCAGGCCCATAATGAAAATGCTTAAATCCCTGCCTGTTTGGCCGCTTGCCGCCCCCCTTGCCGGCTGGCTGTTCCTGTTCGGTTCCACGTTCAATGTCGGCGGCGCTTACCAGATCCTGCTGGTGGCTGGCTTGATCGGCAGCGTGCTGGCCGCCGTGTACCATGCGGAAGTGGTGGCGCACCGCATCGGCGAACCGTATGGCACCCTGGTGCTGGCGCTGGCCGTGACCCTGATCGAGGTGGCGCTGATCGTTTCGCTGATGCTGGCCGGCGGGCCGGAAACGACGGGACTGGCGCGCGACACCGTGTTTGCCGCCATCATGATCATTTTAAACGGCATCGTCGGCATCTGTTTGTTGCTGGGCGCCGGGCGCCACAGGGAACAGACCTTCGGCCTGCTCGGCGTGAGCGCGTCGCTGGCGACCCTGGCGGCCATCGCGATCCTGACACTGGTGCTGCCGAATTACACCTCCAGCGCCGCCGGACCATATTACAACTCCAGCCAGCTCATTTTCATTGCCGTCATCTCGCTGGTCCTGTACGGCACTTTCGTGCTGGTGCAGACGGTGCGCCACCGGGACTACTTCCTGCCCAAGGAAGCCGTCGGCGACGAAGAGGTGCATGCTGCGCCGCCCACGCCCACCGTCGCCTGGGTCAGCGCCGGTGCGCTGCTGGTGTGCCTGGGCGCCGTGGTGTTGCTGGCCAAGTCGCTGGCGCCCGCGCTGGAAACGGCGATTGCCGCCATGGGGGCGCCGAAAACCCTGGTCGGCATCGTCATCGCCGCCATCGTGCTGCTCCCCGAAGGCCTGGCCGCCGTGCGCGCGGCGCGCGCCAACCGTTTGCAAACGAGCTTGAACCTGGCGCTCGGCTCCGCCCTGGCCAGCATCGGCCTGACGATTCCCGCCGTGGTGGTGGTATCGCTGGCGACTGGCCTGACGATCACCCTGGGACTCGATATCAAGTCGACAGTGCTGTTGCTGCTGTCGCTGATGGTCGCCACACTGTCGCTGGGCACGGGCCGCACCACGGTCATGCAGGGCACGGTGCACCTGGTGATTTTTGCTGTCTATTTGTTTACCACCATCGTGCCTTAAACGTCGTCGCCGCGCGACTTCTTGTCACAATCCTGTCACGCCGCTGTCATACGATGGGGGTAGTGTGGTAGGATTTTTAAATCGTTTAAATGATTTATATAGTTTAGCAACTGAGTTTGCCAACTTTTCCGGTTGGCACAGCAATGACAAGACAAGAGGCCAGTATGTATGCAGCGGTGGACCTAGGGTCCAACAGTTTTCGTTTACACGTCGGCAAGCATGATGGAGACACCATACGCGTAGTCAAGAGCGTGCGCGACCCGATACGCCTGGCCGCCGGCCTGGACGCCAATGGCGACCTGACCGAGGCGGCCATGCAGGGGGCGCTGGCCTGCCTGCAGCGCTTTCGCGCCATCCTCGCAGGCTTCGAACTCGATGCCGTGCGCGTCGTGGCCACGTCGGCCATGCGCGTGGCGCGCAATGGCGCCGTCTTCCTGCCGCTGGCCGAGCAAGCCATAGGCTACCCGATCGAGATCATCTCGGGCGAAGAAGAGGGGCGCTTGATCTACATGGGCGTGGCCAATGCGCTGGCCATTCCTGGCGAACGCCGGCTGGTGATGGATATCGGCGGCGGTTCGACCGAACTGATACTGGGGCGTGGCAACGATATCGAACGGGTCGAGTCCTTCAGCCTGGGCACCGTCAAGCAAAGCCTGTCGTTCTTCATCGGCGGGCGCATCGACGCACCGTCGTTCGAGGCGGCCATCCTGTCGGCGCGCAGCCATTTCGAGGATGCCGCGCCGCCGTACCGCCCGCAGCACTGGAAGACGGCCTACGGCTCTTCCGGCACCATCCGCACGATCGCCGACATCATCGCCCGCAACAAGCTCGGTGATGGCTTGCTGTCCGGCACCAGCCTCGATGCGCTGGCGCGCCGTTTCATCGAACTGGGCCACACCAGCCGCATCGACATGCCCGGCTTGCGCCCCGACCGCGCCAGCACCATCGTCGGCGGCCTGGCCATTTTGATCGGCCTGTTCCGCGAACTGGCCATTCCCGTCATGACGCCAATCGAGGCGGGCCTGCGCATGGGCGTGATGTGGGATTTGTACCTGCGTTCGACCAAGCGCGACCGCCGCGAACAGTCGGTGCAGGGCTGCATGGAGAAATTTCATATCGACCAGCAGCGCGCCGGCCGGGTGGCCGAGCAGGCACTGGCCATGTACGCGCAGCTCAAGCCCACGTCCGACGCCCTGGTGAAATGCCTGCGCTGGAGCAGCCTGCTGCACGAAGTGGGCCTGGCCGTGTCGCAGACGGGTTACCACAAGCACGCATCCTATATCGTGGAAAATGCAGACTTGCCCGGTTTTACCACGCGCGAACAGAAGACCATGAGCCGCTTGATCCTGGCGCAGAAGGGCAACTTGCGCAAGATCGGCGAAGTGCTGTCCGATCCCGATTTCGCCAAGGCCGTGCTGGCGCTGCGCCTGTCGATTCTGCTCATGCATGCGCGCATCGAAGCCGATTTCAGCGAACTGCGCCTGCGCATGAAGAGCCGCATCGAGCTCGACATCAAGCGCGGCTGGGTGGCGCACCATCCCACCGTGTCGTTCTGGATCGAGAAGGAGCAGGAATTCTGGGATGAGGTCGGGGTCGATTTCACCATCCGCGCCAGCGCCTAGGAGGTCATGCCGTGCGCATGACTTGATGTGTAGCATGCAAGATTTTAAAAAACAGTATATATTGTTTATATTATTTGTTAAATTGGAAAATCCATGACCAAATCCACCCCAGTGAAAAAAGCCGAGGGCGCGCCCGTATCGATGTTCCCCACCAGCGCCTCGATCAATGCGGCAGCGGCAAAGAGCGCACCGGCCGCCAAGCCTGTCGTGAAGCCAGCTGCCAAGCCGGTGGCAAAAGCCGCAGTCAAGCCAGTGGCCGCCAAGGCCGCCGCAGCGAAGCCTGTTGCCGCCAAGCCTGCCGTTGCCAAGGCGCCCGCCGCCAAGCCGGCGGCCAAGGCCGTCGTCGCCAAACCAGTTGTGGCCAAGCCAGTCGCCAAAGCCGCTGCCAAGCCGGCCGCCAAGGTTGCGGCCAAGGTTGCTGCGAAACCCGCCGCCAAGGCTGCGGTCAAGCCGGCAGCGAAAACTGCCGTCAAACCGGTGGCCAAAGCTGCCGCCAAGCCTGCACCAGCGAAAAAAGCGCCGCTCGCCAAGGTCGCCGCCGTCAAGGAAAAAGCCCGCAAGCCGAAACTGGTGCGCGACAGCTTCACCATGCCGGAAGCGGAATATGAAGTTTTGGGCCAGGTCAAAAAAGCTTGCCTGAAGGCCGGTTTCGAGATCAAGAAAAGCGAATTGCTGCGCATCGGCGTGGCGCTGATCAGCCAGATCGACCTGGCGACCCTGCAAAACGTGCTGGCCGGCTTGCCGCAGCTGAAAACGGGCCGTCCGAAGAAGGATTGATGACGCGAGCGGAGGGGCCGCCCCCCGCTTGCCCGTTCTGGTTTACCATGGGGGCTGTGATAGTTCCCCCGTGGTTGCCATGTCAGAAGAAACCAGTATTGAACGCGCCGGCTTCGTCGAGCGCGCCATCATCCGCCACCGCGCGCACCAGTCCATTGATGCCATCGACCATGTCGCCGAGGAAATCCCCGTCGCGCTGGTCTTCAATGGCATTTCCCACGTCGTCATGATGGCCACCCCGCGCGACCTGGAAGCATTTGCCTACGGCTTCGCGCTGACGGAAGGCGTGGTCGCTTCCGCCGGCGCTATTTTCGATTGCGAAGTGGTCCTGCGCCCTGACTCCGCCGAAGTGGCTTTGAGCATTGCCCAGGAGGATTTCGTGCGCCTGAAGGACCGGCGCCGCCAGCTGACGGGCCGCACGGGCTGCGGCGTGTGCGGCATCGACAGCATCGACATGCTCGATTTGCAGCCCGAAGCGCTGCCGCCGCCTCTGATCCACGTCGACTTGCCGGCCGCGCTGGCGCGCGCGTCGGGCGGCTTGCACGAACACCAGGCGCTGATGCGGGCAACGGGTGGCGTGCACGCGGCCGCGTGGTGCACGCCCGAAGGCGATATCGTCCACGTGTTCGAGGATGTGGGCCGGCATAACGGCCTCGATAAACTGATAGGCCATTTGGCACTGAGCGGCACTGACATGCGGCGCGGCTTCGTATTCCTGTCCAGCCGCGGCAGCTACGAGCTGGCGCGCAAGGCGGCGCGCATGCGGATCCCGCTGCTGGCGACGATCTCCGCCCCCAGTTCGCTGGCCATTGCCATTGCCACGCAGGCGGGCATGAAGCTGGTCGGCTTCTGCCGCCAGGATGCGTACGTCGATTACACGCCCGGGATCACCTTGTAAGTTCCGCTGCGTTCCAGCAGCACGGGGACAGATTTCGACGTCGGCGTGCCGGCGCCGTCCGCCGTGCTGGCGAGCGGCACCAGCGCGTTCGTCTCCGGGTAATACGCGCCCAGGCAGCCGCGCGGGATGTCGTAGTCCACCAGCCGGAAACCATCGGCACGGCGCGCCACGCCATCGTCCCAGGCGCCGATCAAGTCCACCAGGTCGCCATCGGAAAAGCCCAGCATGGCGATATCGTCCTTGTTGGCGAAGACCACCTTGCGCGTGCCGTACACGCCGCGGTAGCGGTCATCCATGCCATAGATGGTGGTGTTGTACTGGTCGTGCGAGCGCGTGCTCATCAAGACCATCAGGCGCTCGCCGTGGCGCGCGCGGGCGCGATGCAACGGCGTGTCGAGGTCCAGCGGGGCGACGAGGAAGCTGGCCTTGCCGCTGGCCGTCTTCCATACGCGTTCGCGCGAGGCCACCGTCAGATGAAAGCCGCCCGGCTGGGCCACCCTGGCGTTGTAGTCATAAAAGTCGTCAAACACTTTCTCGATGTCGTCACGGATACGTGCATAGTCGGCCGCATACGCGCGCCAGTCCACCAGGCCGTTGCCCAGCGTCGCTTCGGCCATGCCGGCCACGATGGCCACTTCCGAGCGCAGTTGTGGCGAGGCGGGCGCATTGCGGCCGTACGAGATATGCACCATGCTCATCGAGTCTTCCACCGTCACGCCCTGCGCCACGCCGTGCTGCAGGTCGATCTCCGTGCGCCCAAGGGTAGGCAGCAGCAAGGCTTCCTTGCCGATGACCAGGTGGCTGCGATTGAGCTTGGTGGCCACTTGCACCGTCAGCGCGCACTGGCGCAACGCGGCAAAGGTCAGCGGCGTGTCGGGCGTGGCGGCCGCGAAATTGCCACCCAGCGCAATGAATACCTTGACGTCGCCGCGCTGCATGGCTTCGATGGTGGCCACGACGTCGTGGCCGTGCGCGCGCGGCGGCGCGAAGCCATACACCTGGCCCAGGCGGTCGAGGAAGGCGTTGGTGGGCTTTTCCTCGATGCCCATGGTACGGTCGCCCTGCACGTTCGAGTGGCCGCGCACGGGGCATAGGCCCGCGCCCGGCTTGCCGATCTGGCCGCGCAGCATCATCAGGTTCGACAACATGCGGATGGCTGCCACACTGTGCTTGTGCTGCGTCAGGCCCATGCCCCAGGTGGCGATAATGCGCTGGCCCTTGATGAAGATGTCCGTCAGCGCCCCGATCTGCGCGCGCGCCACGCCCGACTCCCGTACCAGCAGTTCCCAACTTTCTGCGCGCAGGTCGTCGCGGAAGGCCTCGAAACCGCTACAGTGTTCATCGATGAACGCATGGTCGATGACGGCGGGCTCGCCGCTGGCCTGCGCCGCATCGTCATGCTCGACGACGCGCTTGGCGACAGCCTTGATCAGGGCGAAGTCGCCGCCCAGGGTGGGTTGCACGAAGAGGCCGGCCAGGCGCGTGCTGCCCAGGGTCGCCATTTCCAGCGCGCTTTGCGGGTCCATGAAGCGCTGCAAGCCCCGTTCGCGCAGGGGATTGATGGAAGCGATTGAGCCGCCGCGGCGCGCGCAATCGCGCAGTTCGCCCAGCATGCGCGGATGGTTGGTGGCGGGATTCTGGCCGAAGATGAGGATGGTGTCGGCCAGTTCGAAGTCGGCCAAGGTCACCGTGCCCTTGCCGATGCCCACGGTGGCCGGCAAGCCGCGGCTGGTCGCCTCGTGGCACATGTTGGAGCAGTCGGGGAAGTTGTTCGTGCCGTACAGGCGCGCCATCAGCTGGTACAAAAAGGCCGCTTCGTTGCTGGCGCGGCCCGACGTATAAAACGCGGCCTGGTTCGGGTCGGGCAGGGCGCGCAGGTGGCGGCCCACGAGGGCGCAGGCGTCTTCCCAGGTGATGGGCACGTAGCGGTCGCTGGCAGGGTCGTACACCATCGGTTCGGTCAGGCGGCCGTGCTGCTCCAGCGCGTAGTCCGACTGTTCCAGCAACTGGGTGACGGTATGGCTGGCAAACAGCTCCGGGCCGGCGCGGCGGCTGGTCGCTTCGGCGGCGACGGCCTTGGCGCCGTTTTCGCAAAAGGCAAACGTGGAAGCGTGGTTGCGGTCCGGCCAGGCGCAGCCGGGGCAGTCGAAGCCGTCCGGCTGGTTTTGCGCCAGCAAGGCTTTCAGATTGCCGGGCGTGACCCGTTCCTGGCGCAGGCTGATGACCACGTGTTTCAATGCATCCCAGCCGGCGGCCGGCTTGGCATAGGGCGTGATGTGGGGCGCTTCGTGTTCGTCCATGGTGGCTTTCCGGAAGGGGCGTGTGGTAATTATGCACGATCCCCGAATGACATTGACTAGCGTCATGGAAATGACATTCGGCTGTCATTTTCCTGACATATTAGGCAAGTACGCTGGAGTCGTCTTGATCACAGGGATGAAACCATGCAAAACATAATCGCATCAAACGAAGCCAAGGCCCGGCCGGTTCAACTGGTGCTGAGCCAGGCCACTACAGCGGCGGAATTGCGCGAAGTCCAGCGTTTGCGTTACAAGGTGTTTATCGAGACCATGGGCCTGACGTCGCTGGCCAACGCCGATGGCCTCGACAGCGATGAATTCGACGCGCACTGCGATCATCTGATCGTGCGCGACGCCGATACCCTGAAAGTGGTGGGCACTTACCGCGTGCTGAGCGCGGCCAAGGCGGCCAAGATTGGCCGGCTGTATTCGGAAAACGAGTTCGACCTGAGCCGCCTGAAGAACCTGCGCGGACGCATGGTCGAAGCGGGCCGCGCCTGCATCCACCCGAAATACCGGGGCGGCAGCGTGATCATGCTGCTGTGGTCGGGCCTGGCCGAGTACATGCGCCGCGAGCGCTGCGACTACCTGGTCGGCTGCGCCAGCATCAGCCTGGCCGATGGCGGGCATAACGCCGTCGCCGTGTACCAGGCGCTGGCGGAAAAGCACATGGCGCCGGCGGAATACCGCGTCACGCCGCACCTGCCTTTCCCCATCCACCAGGTGGAAGCTGCGCACAAGCCGCAAGTGCCGCCGCTGATCAAGGGCTACCTGCGTTCGGGCGCCTGGATTTGCGGCGAACCGGCGTGGGATCCTGATTTCGAAAGCGCCGACATGTTCATGATGATGCCGCTGGCGAATCTGGACGAGCGCTATGCACGCCATTACGGGGTGGTGCCTGGTTAAGGCTGCCGAGGCGAATGCCGGGCAGTGAGGCCAGCTTCGCTACTTCCAGCGCGGCCAGCCAGGCATCGGTCATGGCGCGCTGCGCCGGCGCGCCAATTTCACCGGCGCGCCAATTTCACCTGCGCGCCGCGATGGCCGCTTGCGAGCCCATTTCAATGAAGGCCGTGGCGAGGATGGCGCGATGACGTCGGGGCGCATGTCGCCCAGGAGCGTCGCCGGGCTGCGCTTGAGATCGCTGGTTAAAAGCTGACCTTGATGCCTGCGGGGACTATGCGTGTTGTGTCAGATCAAAGGTGAGTGCTCATGCTGGCTGGCAGAGGGCAATGCGGAGTGAATGCGAGGGGGGGGATGGCGCTGGAGCGGGTGGGCAGAGAAACGGTCAGCATGGTTTGGGCTGGGTCTCTTCGCTATCGTGCTCGGATGTTGTACTGTGAGCGAACTACGCGAATTTCATGGCAAAAGTTCATGGCGCCGGGGACCTGGGTGCCTGGCATGGCATTACAACAGCGGGTGACTCAATGGACTGGCGTGGCGGACAGTTCCTTCAGTTCGCGGATGGTGATGTCCGATTTTTCATGCATGCGCAATAAAATCGTTGCACCGACCGACAGTTTGCCGTGACGAATCTTGCTGATGATGGGGGGCTGGACTTCCAGAACACGGCACAGTTCCGCATCATTTTTCAGGTTCATCTTCTCGATCAGGGTATCGAGCAGCTTGTTGGGCACAAAACTCGATGGCTCGAGCGCCCGCGCCCGGTTCATCGCTTCAATCATTTCCAGCTTCTTTTGCCGAACGTTCATTTACTCCTCCTTCAGGTTATGCAAGGGACGGGACCACACTGATGCGGCCCCGGCTAAAGTTCGTCATCGCAGTACGGCTGTCTGGGTGACGTGACAACATTCGCGTTAAAACATTGATAACCAGGCAAGTGTTTTCAATAATACTACGATAACAAAACTTGTGACAGATGGTCAGTTAAATTAACTGATTGTTTGATCAATTTGGTTGACGGTTGTTGTATTTTGTAAGCCGTTTTTCGTCAGGATCATGGTTCTGTCCGCCATTTCGGCGGCGGCCAGCGAATGCGTGACCATGATCGCGCAACTGCCGTTGGCCTTGATTTCGGCGCGTAGCAATTGCAGGATGCTGTGCGCCGTATCCGGATCGAGGTTGCCGGTAGGCTCATCGGCCAGCACCAATGCCGGCTTGTGCACGAGCGCGCGGGCAATGGCCACGCGCTGCATTTCGCCGCCCGACAGTTGCTGCGGAAAGTCGCCGCCGCGTCCGCCCAGGCCGACCGCTTCGAGCATGCTGGTGGCACGCTCCTGGGGCAGTCCGTTGAGCAGCAGCGGCAGGGCCACGTTTTGCAGCAGGGTCAGGTGCGGCAAGACGTGGAAGGCCTGGAAAATAAAGCCCATGCGGGCGCGACGCAGCCGGGTGGCGGCGGCGTCATCGAGGCTGGACATGGCTATGCCGTCCACCAGGATAGGATGCGCTTCGGTACCCGCATCGGGCGTATCGAGGCCGGCGATCAGGTTCAGCAAGGTCGACTTGCCGACGCCCGAGTCACCCATGATGGCGATGAATTCCCCGGCCTTGAAGCGGCAGGAAATGTTGGCCAGCACGGGACGGGCATGGGCATAGGACTTCGACAGATGGCGCAATTCGAGCATGGTGTTAACGGCTATCGTAAAGGGTGGCACGCGGGGGAGAGGGGGGCCTGGGAACTGCAAAGGGGCGCGGATTGTTTGGCCGGCAATGTGTAGTATACGACAGGCTTATCATTTTTGCTGGCTAATACCAATTTTGTTTGCACACTGTTAGTTTGACCTTAAGTTACCTGTCGCACGGCCGGCTTGTGCGGATTCCGCTATGATGGGAAAAAGTCATCGGCAAAGGCGCCCGCAAACCGCTGTGGCAGGGGCGGCGCCCGGTGGCTGACCGTGCAAGTCCATTGTGAACCTTGATAAACGACGCCAGCCCATGACCATGCCATTCGCCCAACACCAGTCAGAGTTGTATCACCCCAACAACGTCCGGGTGGCCAGCGCCACTCCTGCCACAATAGTCGAGATCAGCAGCGGCCTGCTGGCGCGCGATGCCTGGACCTCGTCCAAGTACCTGTACGACGCCTTGGGCTCGAAACTGTTCGAAGCCATTTGCGCCTTGCCCGAGTACTATCCCACGCGCACGGAGGCCGCCATCTTTGCCCGTCACGGCGCCGAGATCGCGCACGCCGTAGGGCCCGGCAGCACCCTGATCGACCTCGGTGCGGGCAATTGCGCCAAGGCCGCCAGCCTGTTCCCCCTGCTGCACCCGGCCCAGTATGTGGCCGTGGATATTTCCTATGATTTCCTTAGCGAATCGCTGAGCCGCCTGCAGCAGCGCTTTCCGCACATCGAGATGACGGGCCTGGGCCTGGATTTTTCCAGCCGCCTGGACTTGCCCGACAGCGTGCGCGAGGCGCGGCGATTGTTCTTCTATCCTGGTTCGTCGATCGGCAATTTTGCTCCCGAGCAAGCGACCGCCTTCCTGCGCCGCCTGCGCGCGAATGCGGACGGCGATGGCGGCCTGTTGATCGGCGTCGATCTGATCAAGGATGATGCCGTCCTCGACGCCGCCTATGACGATGCGCTGGGCGTCACGGCCGCCTTCAACCTGAACATGTTGCGCCACGTGAACGGCCTGATTGGTGCGGACTTCGATGTGCGCGCCTGGCAGCATCATGGCTTTTTCAACGCCGACGAGCGCCGTGTCGAGATGCACCTGGAAGCACGCAGCGAGCAAGTTGTCCATTGGAAAGGTGGTCAGCGGCGTTTCGCGAAAGGCGAGCGTATCCATACAGAAGACAGCTACAAATACACGCGCGCGACCTTCGTCGGCTTGCTGGAGCAGGCGGGGTTTTCCACAGTGCAAGTCTGGACGGATCCGCAGCAGTGGTTTGCCGTCATTTACGCGCGCGTGATCCGGGATTGAGAAGGAAAAGATGCTGATCGATCATTACAACAAGGTGCGCCAGCACTCGCTGCGGCTGGCCGAACCCCTGTCCGACGAAGATTGCGGCGCCCAGTCGATGTCGGACGCCAGTCCCGTGAAATGGCATCTGGCGCATACCACCTGGTTTTTTGAAACGTTTATCCTGGAAAGCATGGAAGCGGCGTTCGCGCCATTCCACCCCGCCTTTCGCGTGCTGTTCAATTCCTACTACAACGGCGTGGGCGAGAAGCATCCGCGCGCGCAACGGGGCTTGCTGACGCGCCCTGGCATGGCGCAAGTACGCGCCTACCGGATGGATGTCGATGCGCGCATCGCCCGTTTGCTGGCGGGCGAACTGGCGCGACCCGAGCGCGAACGCCTGACCATGCTGCTGGCGCTGGGCCTTGAACACGAGCAGCAGCACCAGGAGTTACTGCTGACGGACGTGAAACACTTGCTGGCGCAGAGCGCCCTCTTTCCCGCTTACCTGGACAGCGCGCTTGCGCCAGCGCAAGAACATGCGCAGCCCACGGTCTGGCTCCCGTTTGACGGCGGCCTGGCGCAGATCGGCCATGCGGGCGATGGTTTTTGCTTCGACAATGAATTGCCGCGCCATCCGCAGTACGTGGCGCCGTTCGAACTGGCCAGCGCGCTGGTGACGAATGGCGAATTTCTCGCCTTCATCGAGGCGGGCGGCTACCGCATGGCGCACTTGTGGCTGGCCGAAGGCTGGGACTGGGTGCGCAGCCAGCAGCTCGTATGCCCGCTGTACTGGCAGCGCGACGAGGCGGGCCACTGGCAGGAATTCACCTTGTTTGGCTTGCGCCCGCTGGACCCGCACGCGCCGGCTACCCACCTGTCGCTGTTCGAGGCGGATGCGTATGCGCACTGGGCCGGCGCGCGCCTGCCGACGGAAGGGGAGTGGGAAGTGGCGGCGCAAGGCGTCGCCGTGGAAGTGGGCCAGCTGCATCCGGCCCCGGCCACCTTGGGCGCAGGCTTGCGGCAAATGTTCGGCCACTGCTGGCAGTGGACCAGCAGCAGCTACGCGCCGTATCCCGGCTACCGCACGGCGCCGGGGGCGCTGGGCGAGTACAACGGCAAGTTCATGTTGAACCAGTATGTGCTGCGCGGCTCGTCGTGCGCCACGCCGGTCGGCCATGCACGCGCCAGCTACCGCAATTTCTTCCCGGCTGGTGCGCGCTGGCAATTTTCCGGCATCCGCCTGGCGCGCCAGGTGGAATAGCTTGCTTACTGCAAGCGCGGAACGGACGGGGCAGGGCGGGGTGGCGCCTTGCGGTCGGCGTTTTGCTCCAGCTTGAACTGGCTGACGAGGGTCTCCAGTTCGCCTGCCTGTTCATGCATCGCTGCCGCCGCTGCTGCCGCCTCCTCGACCAGGGCCGCGTTCTGTTGCGTCGTCTGATCCATCTGCATGATGGCGGCATTGATCTGCTCGATACCTTCGCTCTGCTCGTGGTTGGCGACGCTGATTTCACCGACGATGGCGCTGACCCGGCCCACGCTGGCCACCACTTCTTCCATCGTGGCACCCGCCTGACTGACCAGCTGCGCGCCCTGTCCTACGCGGGTGACGGAGTCGGCAATGAGTTCCTTGATTTCCTTGGCGGCCTGGCTTGACCTCTGCGCCAGGTTGCGCACTTCGGACGCCACCACGGCAAAGCCACGGCCTTGCTCGCCGGCCCTGGCCGCCTCGACTGCCGCGTTCAGGGCCAGGATATTCGTTTGGAAGGCGATGCCGTCGATGACGGCGATGATGTCGACGATCTTGCGCGAGGAAGCATTGATGGCATCCATGGTGCCGATCACTTCCGCCATGGCCGTGCCGCCGCGCTGCGCGATGGCCGACGCCGAGCGGGCCAGGCTGTCCGCCTGGCGCGCATTGTCGCTGTTGCTGCGCACGGTACCCGTCAGTTCGATCATCGACGAGGCCGTTTCTTCCAGCGCGCTGGCCTGCGCTTCCGTGCGGGCCGACAGGTCGGCATTGCCGCTGGCAATCTGGCTCGACGCCACGGCGATGGTGCCCGTGCCGCCGCGCACCTGTCCTACCAGGGTGGCCAGGTTGGTATTCATGTCGCGCAGTGCCTGCAGCAGCTGGCCCGTTTCATCCTTGCCATCGGCCGCGATTTTACTGCTCAGGTCGCCTGCGGCCACGGCTTGCGCCACGCGCAAGGCATACGCGATGGGTGTGGTGATCGAGCGCGTGACCCTCCAGGCGAAGAGCACGCCCAGCAGCAGGGCGGCTGTGCCCAGGCAGGCCATCAGCACATTTGCCGCGGAAATATTCTGCTGGATTTGCTGGCCGCCATGCACGACCACTTGGCGCTGCAGCTCGTTCAGTTGGTTGACCGTTTTTTGCAAGCGGTTCAGGGCGGGCAGGGTATCGTCGCGCACATGCACGGCTGCTTCCGAACGCTGTCCCGCCATCAGCAGCTTGTCGGCCTGGCTGAACGAGACGACATAGGCCTTGCGCTGCTGCTTCAGTGTGGCCAGCAGTTCCTTGCCTTCAGGCAGCACGATCAGGCGGTCGAGGATGGCCAGCGCATCGCTGATGGTGGCCTTGTTCGCGTCGATTTCGCCGTGGATGGCGTTGGCGCGGGCCGGATCTTCATGGATGAACAGCTCCAGCACGAGCGCCGCGTTCGACCGCGTGGTGCTGCGGATGGTGGCAATGGCATCGGCCTTGGCCCAGTCTTTCTCAATGATCGCTTCGCTGAGCGCGCCGATCTTGTCCAGTCGGAAAAGGCCCGTGCTTACCAGCACTGCCATCAGCAACAGCACCACGCCAAAACCGGCACCCAGGCGTACGCCTATCTTCATATCCGTCAATTTCATACTGATTCCCTCGGTAGCTAATGATCTGTCTCCGGTGGTCTTCTTATGAAACGATTATACGGTCGGCGATACCTGATTTGCACTATTAATTGCTCAATAGAAATGAAAAAGCGGCACGGCGATCAAGCCGTACCGCTTTTTCTCCCTATGAGGGATGCCCGAGTCGCGCTCAGGCGGCGCTGGCCGCCAAGTCGGCCGCTGTTGTTTTTTCGGCTTCCGTCTGCCCGATGCGGCGGTTCACGGCCGACAGCACGGCCTTGAACGAGGCGGTGACGATATTGCTGTCGATGGCGGCGCCGAACAGGGTCGGGCCGTTGTCGAGGCGCAGTTCCACGTAGCAAGCCGCTTGCGCGTTGGCGCCTGAGCCGATCGAATGCTCATGGTAATCCATCAATTTGATGTCCAGGCCCAGCGCATTGACGAAGGCATCGATGGGGCCGTTGCCGCCGCCTTGCAGGGCCAGCGGGGTCTGGCGGTGCGACAGGCTGATGTCGATCTGCACGGATTCATCGCTGTTCGTGTCTTCCACCATGCGGTGCGAGGCGTAGGCGTACGGCGCCGTCTGCTCCAGGTATTCCTTCTGGAAAATTTCATGGATATCCTGTGCGGCGATTTCGCGGCCCGTGGCATCGGCCACGGCTTGCACGGCGCGCGAGAATTCGATCTGCAGGCGGCGCGGCAAGACCAGGCCGTATTCCTGTTCCAGCAAATACGCCATGCCGCCCTTGCCGGACTGGCTGTTGACGCGGATCACGGCGTCGTAGCTGCGGCCCAGGTCGGCCGGGTCGATCGGCAAGTACGGTACTTCCCAGATGCTGTCCGGTTGTTGCTTGGCAAAACCTTTCTTGATGGCATCCTGGTGCGAGCCGGAAAACGCCGTGAAGACCAGGTCGCCCGCATACGGGTGGCGCGGGTGGACGGGCAACTGATTGCACTCCTCCACGCACTTGCGCACGGTGTCGATGTCGGAGAAATCCAGACCCGGGTGCACGCCCTGCGTGTACAAATTCATCGCCAGGGTGACCAGGTCGACGTTGCCGGTGCGCTCGCCATTGCCGAACAAGCAGCCTTCGACGCGGTCGGCGCCCGCCATCACGGCCAGTTCGGCCGACGCGACGGCCGTGCCGCGGTCGTTGTGCGGGTGCACGCTGATGATGATGGAGTCGCGGCGCGCCAGTTTGCGCGACATCCATTCGATCTGGTCCGCATACACGTTCGGCGTGCTGCATTCCACGGTCGATGGCAAGTTGATGATCATCTTGTTGGCCGGCGTCGGCTTCCAGATGGCGCTGACGGCGTCGCAGATATGCTTGGAGAAATCGAGCTCGGTGGTGGAAAACGATTCCGGCGTGTATTCAAAGCCCCATTCCGTTTCCGGATGCTGGGCTACCAACTGTTTTACCAAGGTGGTGCCGGTGGTGGCGATATTCGTGATTTCTTCGCGCGACATGCCGAACACGACCTTGCGAAACACGGGCGCCACCGAGTTGTACAGGTGGACGATGGCGCGCTTGGCGCCGACGACCGATTCCACCGTGCGGCGTATCAATTCTTCGCGCGACTGGGTCAGCACGATGATGGTGACGTCGTCCGGGATGCGGCCTTCATCGACGAGTTTGCGCACGAAGTCGAAATCCGTCTGCGATGCCGATGGGAAGCCCACCTCGATTTCCTTCAGGCCGATGGCGATCAGCATCTCGAAGAACCGCAGCTTCTTTTCCGCGCTCATGGGCTCGATCAAGGATTGGTTGCCGTCTCGCAAGTCGGTGCTCATCCAGATAGGCGGTTTGCTGATGATCTGGTTTGGCCATTGACGGTCGGTCAATTTGACGGGAGGAAAGGCGCGGTATTTGGAAGCTGGGTTTTGCAACATCATGATCGGGTACTCCTGAAGATAGGGGGAAATCAATGGTTGTGGCGCAAGCTTGCCGGGCGGCCACGCAACACTAGGCCAGGCAAGCGGTCGGTAGTTTTAGCAGGCAAAGCAGGGCAACGGCGCCAGCGGTGGCGGTCGCGTCAGAAGTTACGGGTGTAGCGGGGGATGGTGCAAACATCATCAAACCTTCCAGGGTTTTTGAAACACGCCGGCGTGTGGCCAGGCGAAGCAATGCGGCAAACTTATGCGCGTGCTAGGTGTAGTCGCGATAGCGACAGCAGGGAAGGGGAGGAATGTTTGAAGGAGGACATGCACTTAATGTACGGGAAGTTGGGCGCGGCTGTCAAGCGTTTCCGTGCTACATGTAATGTACCTGCGTCGCCCCGTCCGGTGCATCGTGCGCCATGCGCGCCAGGATGCGCTGCAGGAGGGCCGCATCGCGCGGCAGCCGCTCTTCCAGCACTTGCCACCCCATGAATTGTAACTGTTGCGGCATATCCACCAGGCCAGTGATGGCATCCCAGAAGGCATCCCAGTTCATGCCGTAATTGGCAGGAAAGGCCAGCGCGGCTGCCAGGGTGGCATGCAGCTGGCGCGCGGTGTTGATATCGCTCAAGTCGATGCTGATATGGGCTGGCCTGTTC
This sequence comes from Janthinobacterium darwini, assembly GCF_051380905.1. Classification (NCBI taxonomy): domain Bacteria; kingdom Pseudomonadati; phylum Pseudomonadota; class Betaproteobacteria; order Burkholderiales; family Oxalobacteraceae; genus Janthinobacterium; species Janthinobacterium darwini. The sequence continues at coordinate 2,668,823 of NZ_JBNYXX010000001.1, read as the reverse complement.
ACAGTATGCCCTTGAGCAGGTTCTGCAGGTTTTGCCGCATGCCACCCACCACTGTTTCGTGCCGCTCCAGGATGGAGGAAGCATCGTTGAACGGTGCCGGGTCGAGGTACAGGCGCGGCAAGTCGGCCACGGCCACGCCGCGGGATCCGCCGCGCAGGATGTCGTCCACATGCTTGTTGATCGAGTTGACGGCCGCCTGGATGCGCGGCGTCGCTGACGCGGCCAGGCAGGCGGCCAGCGCGGCATCGAGGTGGGCGCGCGTGGGCGCTTGCGGCAGCACAGGCGCGGCAATCTGTTCCAGCGGCGACATGTTGGCGGCTGGTCTGCGGTAGGCATGCAGGGTATCGAGCGCCATCAGCCGGTGCGGGCCACCGCGCTGCAGCCAGCCAGCGATGCGCGGCCAAGGCGTGCCCAGCAGCGCCGCCGCCACGCCCCATTGCCCCGCCACGGGCGAGCCGACATAGTCGTCGATCCAGGCCAGGGCGGCTGGATTGCCCGTGTAGGCCAGCAAGATGGCGTTCGACGAACGCAGCGCGGGCGCCTGCGTGGCGAGGATGGCGGTCAGCCAGGCGAGGGCGCCATCGGGAGGATAGCTGGATAACTGTTGTGCAAATGGGGCGCTCAGGGCGCGGCTGTCGGAAAATTGATATTCGTCGGACATGTCATCGAAGGGTGGGGAGCCAACGGCCAGTCTAACAGCCGGGGCAGCGCGCACGGAAACATTGTCACCGCAATCATTTAAGACAGCCTTCAGTGCGGGCAACCCCGCTTGCGCTACAATCGGAACTCCTTTGTTGCCACTGCCGCGCGCAGTTCTCTTCTGCCATTATGTTTCCTAAACGCCTGACCCTGCTTGCCCTGGCCGCCTTTGTGCTGGCCGGTTGCGATACCACCGCCCCGAAACCCGTACAAGTATTGACGCCACCCGAGCCCATCGTCGTGGTACCGCGCAAGATCAAGATCGGCCTGGCGCTGGGTGGCGGCGCGGCACGCGGCTTTGCGCATATCGGGGTGATCAAGGCGCTCGAATCGCAGGGCATCCATGCCGACATTGTCACCGGCACCAGCGCCGGCAGCGTCGTGGGCGCCTTGTATGCGGCAGGCAACTCCGGCTTTGCCTTGCAAAAGATGGCCTTTGACATGGACGAGGCGGCCATTTCGGACTGGGCCTTGCCCCTGTTCGGCAAGTCGTCCGGCGTACTCAAAGGCGAAGCGCTGCAAGGCTATGTCAACAAGGCTGTCGGCGGCTTGCCCCTGGAAAAGCTGAAGATTCCGTTTGGCGTGGTGGCGACCGACCTGAAAAACGGCCAGCCGATCCTGTTCCAGCGTGGCAACACCGGCATGGCCGTGCGCGCCTCGTCGGCAGTGCCCGGTGTGTTCCAGCCCGTGACGATAGCCGGCCACACCTATGTCGATGGCGGCCTGGTCGCTCCCGTGCCCGTGCGCTTTGCGCGCGACATGGGCGCCGATTTCATTATCGCCGTGAATATCTCGTCGCAAACGGATACGCAAAAGGCCATCAGTTCGATGGAAGTGATCATGCAGACGTTTGCCATCATGGGCCAGCGCATCAACCAGTTCGAGCTCAAGGATGCGGACGTGGTGATCCAGCCAAGCCTGGGCACCATGAAGGGCAACGATTTTAACAGCCGCAACCAGGCCATTCTGGCGGGTGAGCAGGCGACGTTTGCCGTCATGGCGCAGCTCAAGCAAAAGCTGAAAGCCAAACGCGAGCAGTAAGCGATAGCGCTGCTGCGCATTTCGTATACAATTTTGATTCAACATAACAAGGATGCACCATGCAATCGAAACCGATTTTGACCCTGGACGACGTAAAGAAAATCGCTGCCGCCGCCGAAGCGGAAGCGGTCAAGAATAACTGGGCGGTCACGATCGCCATCGTCGATGACGGCGGCCACCTGCTGTGGCTGCAGCGCATGGATGGCGTGGCGCCGATCTCGTCGCACATTGCTCCATCGAAAGCCAAGACGGCGGCACTGGGCCGCCGCGAGTCGCGCATCTATGAAGAGATGATCAATGGCGGCCGAGTATCATTCCTGAGCGCGCCGGAAATCGACGGCTTGCTCGAAGGCGGCGTGCCCATCGTGTTTGATGGTCACTACGTGGGCGCCGTTGGCGTCTCGGGCGTCAAGTCGGCGGAAGACGCGCAAATCGCGAAAGCCGGTATTGCTGCGTTAGTGTAATTAATAAGGGCCATGGCCTTGCAAGCCGCCCCGCGCAAGCCGGGCGGCTTTTTTCATGGGGCGGTGGGTTTATGCTGCTGTGCAAAAAAATGCCGGCCATTCCACATTTTCTTCCTTGTGGAAAAGCTTCCTTTTGGTTATAATTCAAAGGTTTAGCCAATCACACATATACCGTAGCGACTACCCATCCCCTCATTCAAAATGACCGTTGAAACACCCTGAGTGCATCTGGCTCGGGTATCTAGGCGGTCGGTCTGACGTGGCGCAGCTACGGTAACTTTATCAGGAGTTGCCCTTGCCGCCATTTTTTTCTGGCCCTGCCGTTCCAGCCATATTAGCGCTTGCTGATGGAACGATCTTTAAAGGTTTTTCGATCGGTGCCGCCGGTCATACCACGGGCGAGGTTGTTTTCAACACCTCCATGACCGGGTATCAGGAAATCCTTACCGACCCAAGCTATTGCCGCCAGATGGTCACCCTGACCTATCCGCATATCGGCAATACGGGCGTGAATCCGGAAGATGTCGAGTCTTCCAAGGTACACGCCGCTGGCCTCATCATCCGCGATCTGCCATTGCTGGCATCCAATTTCCGTTCCACCCTCTCCCTGTCCGATTACCTGAAAGCTGAAAATATCGTCGCCATCGCCGGCATCGATACACGCAAGCTCACGCGCATCCTGCGTGAAAAAGGTGCGCAGGGCGGCGCTATCCTGGTCGGTACGCAAGGCAACGAGCCATCCGCCGCGCAAGCGCTGGAACTGGCCCGTTCCTTCCCTGGCCTGGCCGGCATGGACCTGGCCAAGGTGGTATCAAGCAAGACTGCCTATGAATACCGCGAAACGGAATGGGCCCTGGGTGCAGGCTACGGCCAGCTGGCGGACGCCGACGCGAAATACCACGTGGTCGCCTTCGACTACGGCGTCAAGCGCAACATCTTGCGCATGCTGACGGCACGCGGCTGCAAAGTCACCGTGCTGCCGGCGCAGGCGAGCGCTGCCGACGCCCTGGCTTTGAACCCGGACGGCATCTTCCTGTCGAACGGCCCCGGCGACCCGGAACCGTGCGATTACGCCATTGCGGCGACCAAGGAATTGATCGAGAAGGGTATCCCGACCTTCGGCATCTGCCTCGGCCACCAGATCATGGCGATCGCTTCCGGCGCGAAAACGCTGAAGATGAAGTTCGGCCACCACGGCGCCAACCACCCGGTACAAGACCTGGAAACCAAGCAAGTCTTGATTACCTCGCAAAACCACGGTTTCGCAGTCGATGCGGCAACCTTGCCCGCAAATTGCCGCGTGACCCATGAATCGCTGTTCGACGGCTCCCTGCAGGGCTTTGCCCGCACGGACAAGCCGGCCTTCTGCTTCCAGGGCCACCCTGAAGCGTCGCCGGGCCCGATGGATGTTGCTTACCTGTTTGACCGCTTCATCAACTTGATGGCTGCGGAGGAGAAAAAGAAAAATGCCTAAACGTTTAGATATTAAAAGTATTCTGATTATTGGCGCTGGCCCGATCGTGATCGGCCAGGCCTGCGAATTCGATTATTCCGGCGCGCAAGCGTGCAAGGCCCTGCGCGAAGAGGGCTATAAAGTCATCCTGGTCAACAGCAATCCTGCGACCATCATGACGGACCCGGAAATGGCCGACGTGACCTATATCGAACCGATCACCTGGTCGGTCGTTGAGCGCATCATCGCCAAGGAGCGTCCTGACGCCATCCTGCCGACGATGGGCGGCCAGACGGCGCTCAATTGCGCGCTGGACCTGTTCAACAATGGCGTGCTGGCAAAATACAACGTCGAGCTGATCGGCGCGTCGCCGGAAGCCATCGACAAGGCCGAAGACCGTTCCAAGTTCAAGGACGCGATGACCAAGATCGGCCTCGGCTCGGCCCGTTCCGGCGTGGCGCACTCGATGGAAGAATCGTGGGCCGTGCAGCGCACGCTGGGCTTCCCGACCATCATCCGTCCATCGTTCACCATGGGCGGTTCCGGCGGCGGCATCGCCTATAACGAAGAAGAATTCGAAACCATCTGCAAGCGCGGCCTGGAAGCCTCTCCGACGAAAGAGCTGCTGATCGAAGAATCGTTGCTGGGCTGGAAAGAGTACGAGATGGAAGTGGTGCGCGACAAGGCGGACAACTGCATCATCATTTGCTCGATCGAAAACCTTGATCCGATGGGCGTGCACACGGGCGACTCCATCACGGTGGCTCCTGCGCAAACCCTGACGGACAAGGAATACCAGATCATGCGCAATGCCTCTCTGGCAGTGCTGCGCGAGATCGGCGTCGACACGGGTGGCTCGAACGTGCAATTCTCGATCAACCCTGTCGATGGCCGCATGATCGTCATCGAGATGAACCCGCGCGTATCGCGTTCGTCGGCCCTGGCATCGAAAGCGACGGGTTTCCCGATCGCGAAAATCGCCGCCAAGCTGGCCGTCGGTTTCACCCTGGACGAGCTGCGCAATGAAATCACGGGCGGCGCCACGCCGGCCTCGTTCGAGCCGTCGATCGATTACGTCGTCACGAAGATCCCCCGTTTCACGTTCGAGAAATTCCCGACCGCCGACCACCACCTGACGACGCAGATGAAATCCGTCGGCGAAGTGATGGCCATAGGCCGTACCTTCCAGGAATCGTTCCAGAAAGCCTTGCGCGGCCTGGAAGTGGGCGTGGACGGCATGAATGAAAAGACCAAGGACCGCGAAAAGATCGAAGAAGAACTGGGCGAGCCCGGTCCTGAGCGCATCTGGTATGTGGGCGATGCGTTTGCCCAGGGTTTCACCTTGGAAGAAGTGCACAACCTGACCAAGATCGACCCATGGTTCCTGATACAGATCAAGGAAATCGTCGACCTGGAACTGTGGCTGGACACGCAGAAGCTGGACAACCTGGACAAGAACACCTTGTACAAGTTGAAACAGAAGGGCTTCTCGGACCGTCGCCTGGGCTTCCTGCTGCAGACATCGGACACTGCCATCCGCGCCAAGCGTCACGAGTTGGGTATCCGTCCCGTCTACAAGCGCGTTGACACCTGCGCGGCGGAATTTTCGACCGACACGGCGTACATGTATTCCACGTACGACGAAGAGTGCGAATCGAATCCGACCGACAAGAAAAAGATCATGGTGCTGGGCGGTGGCCCGAACCGTATCGGCCAGGGTATCGAGTTTGACTATTGCTGCGTCCACGCTGCCCTCGCCATGCGCGAAGACGGCTATGAAACCATCATGGTCAATTGCAACCCAGAAACGGTTTCGACCGACTACGATACCTCGGACCGTCTGTACTTCGAGTCCCTGACCCTGGAAGACGTGCTGGAAATCGTCGCCATCGAAAAACCGGTGGGCGTGATCGTGCAGTACGGCGGCCAGACGCCATTGAAACTGGCGCTGGATCTGGAAGCGAATGGCGTGCCTATCATCGGCACTTCGCCCGACATGATCGATGCGGCCGAAGACCGCGAGCGTTTCCAGCAAATGCTGCACAAGCTGGAACTGCGCCAGCCGCCTAACCGCACCGCGCGCACGGAAGCCGACGCTCTGGCGCTGGCGCAGGAAATCGGCTACCCGCTGGTCGTGCGTCCATCGTACGTGCTGGGCGGCCGCGCCATGGAAATCGTCCATGAGCAACGCGACCTCGAGCGCTACATGCGCGAAGCCGTCAAGGTATCGCACGATTCGCCCGTGTTGCTGGACCGCTTCCTGAACGACGCCATCGAGTGCGACGTCGATTGCATCTCCGACGGCGAAACCACCTTCATCGGCGGCGTGATGGAACACATCGAACAGGCTGGCGTGCACTCGGGCGACTCGGCTTGCTCCTTGCCACCGTACTCGCTGTCGCAAGAAACCATTGATGAGCTGAAACGCCAGACGGCGCTGATGGCCAAGGGCTTGAACGTGGTCGGCCTGATGAACGTGCAATTTGCGATCCAGAAACAAGAGATCGATGGCGAAATGAAAGACGTCGTCTTCGTGCTGGAAGTCAATCCACGCGCTTCGCGTACCGTGCCTTTCGTGTCGAAAGCCACCGGTTTGCAGCTGGCGAAGATCGCCGCCCGCTGCATGGTCGGTCAGTCGCTGGCTTCGCAAGGCATCACGCAGGAAGTCGTGCCGCCATACTTCAGTGTCAAGGAAGCCGTGTTCCCGTTCGTCAAGTTCCCTGGCGTGGACACCATCCTGGGCCCTGAAATGAAATCGACGGGCGAAGTCATGGGCGTGGGCCTGACGTTCGGCGAAGCGTTCGTGAAATCGCAACTGGGCGCCGGCGTGAACCTGCCAAAATCGGGCAAGGTCTTCATCAGCGTGAAAGCATCAGACAAGCCGCGCGCCGTGCAAGTGGCGCGCGATCTGGTCGAGTCCGGTTTCACCGTGGTCGCCACCAAGGGTACCGCCGCCGTGATCGCTGCTGCCGGCATCGCCGTCACGCCAGTGAACAAGGTGATCGAAGGTCGTCCGCACATCGTCGACATGATCAAGAACCATGAAATCGTGCTGGTGATCAACACCGTGGAAGAAAAGCGCAGCGCCATCGTCGATTCGCGGGCCATCCGCACCTCGGCCCTGGCCTCGCGCGTAACGACCTACACGACCATCGCCGGTGCGGAAGCGGCCGTCGAAGGCATCCGTCACCTCGATGAGTTGCGTGTGTACGATTTGCAAGGCCTGCACAAGACCCTGCAGCAAGCTGAATAGTCCGCGTGTCATTTGCAGTGGCCGCCGTTAGGCGGTACACTGCATACTTATCAACCACAGAGTTCCGTGCAGAGCAGCGCGCGGCCTCTGTGGTTTTCACTTGGTAAGTCCGTTAAGCGCGACAAAACGCTGCAACGGCGCCGATAACTAGCAGATAGTAGAGATAACATGACCTCAGTCCCATTGACCAAATACGGCGCAGAACTTCTGAAGGAAGAGCTGCATCATTTGAAGACCAAGGAACGCCGCATCGTCATCGATGCGATCGCCGAAGCGCGCTCGCACGGAGATTTGTCGGAAAACGCCGAGTACGATGCCGCCAAGGAACGTCAGGCCTTCGTCGAAGGCCGTATCGCCGAGCTCGAAGGCAAGCTGGGCGCAGCGCAAATCATCGACCCGACCGCGCTCGACGCGGAGGGCCGCGTGGTGTTTGCCTCCACCGTGAACCTGGAAGACCTGGAATCGGGTCAGAAAGTCACTTACCAGATCGTGGGCCTCGATGAAGCCGACCTGAAAAAGAACAAAGTGTCCGTGACGTCCCCGATCGCCCGCGCGCTGATCGGCAAATACGCCGGCGACGTGGTGGAAGTGCAGGCGCCGTCCGGCCCGCGCGAATACGAAATCCTGGAAGTACTGTACATTTGATGCTGAACCGCGTGCGCCTCCTCGTTGCCACCCTGTGGGCGGGCAGCCTGTGGACCATCGGCTTCATCGTGGCGCCGACCCTGTTTGGCACCTTGAGCGACCGCGTGCTGGCTGGCAATATCGCCGGCAGCATGTTCCGCGCCGAGGCCTGGCTGTCCATCGCCTGTGCCTTGGTGTTTCTGGCCTTGCTGCAATGGGGCGCGGGCGCGCTGGAGCTGAAACGCCGGCGCCTGCTGGCCGCGCTGGTGCTGTCCATGCTGGTGTGCGCGCTGCTCAGCCATTTCGGCATCTCGCCCCTGATGGCTGAACTCAAGGCGCAAGCCCCGTCTGGCATCATGGACGAAGCCATGCGCAGCCGCTTCGGCATGCTGCATGGCGTGTCGACCCTGATCTTTGCCGTGCAAAGCTTGCTGGCGGGCGTGCTGATCTGGAAACAGCAGTAATCGCTGCCGTGCTTGTCGGATTACGCGCTGCGCGCTAATCCGACCTACATGACAATACGTAGGTCGGACTAGCGAGGCCGTAGGCCACGCGTCATCCGACGCCGCAGCGGCAATAAAAAAGCGGAGCAGGGGATATCCCGTGCTCCGCTTCTTGTTTCAAGCCCGGCAGCCTTGCGGTTGCCGGGTGAACAGGCTTACTTGCTGCCCAGTGCGCTTTTCTTGGCGCTTTTCTGACGTGGCTTGGCACGCTTGATGGAACCGCCTTCGGTAACGCGCTCATTGCCCTTGATCATGACTTTCGTCACGCTGGGGCGCTTGGTGCCGCTGGCGCTGGCCTTGACGATGGTCACTTCGCGCATGCCTTTGCCGGCGCTGACCTTCTCCTTAACCACTTCTTTTTTCGGACGGTAGATTACCAGCAGTTTGCCAATATGTTGTACCGGGGCGGCGCCGAGATTGCCGCAAATCGTATCGTACATTCCGACGCGGGCTTCGCGGTCGTCGCCGAACACGCGGACTTTAATCAGACCGTGCGAATCCAGGCCAAGGTCGATCTCTTTGAGGACAGCAGGTGTCAAGCCCGCTTCGCCAATGATGACGATAGGCTTCAGCGCGTGTGCTTCGGCGCGCAGTGCGCTGCGCTCTACGGGTGTAAGTTTTAGCATAATAATATTTAGTAATTCCCTTAAAAGCAGTATTCTACGCGAATGGCAAAGAAGAAATTAAACAAAAACTGGTTGCACGACCACATAAATGATCCTTATGTGAAGTTGGCGCAAAAAGAGGGCTACCGCGCCCGGGCAGCATACAAGCTCAAAGAAATCGATGAAGACGAAAAACTGATCAAACCTGGCCAGGTGATTGTCGACCTTGGTTGTACTCCAGGCAGCTGGGCCCAGTACACGCGGCGCAAGCTGGCTGGCAAGGACGGCGGCGGGGTCAATGGTACCCTGATTGGCCTGGACATGCTGGAAATGGAGCCGATCGCCGACTTCCACTTCATTCAGGGCGACTTCCGCGAGGCGCGCGTGCTGCGCCAACTGGAAGTGGTGTTGCAAGGGCGCAAGGTTGACGTGGTCCTCTCGGACATGGCGCCGAACCTGTCGGGCATCGCCACGGCGGACGCCGCGCGCATGGAACACCTGATCGACCTGGCCATCGAATTTTCGCAATTGCATTTGAAACCATCGGGCGTCTTGCTGGTGAAATGCTTCAAAGACATGGGTTTCAGCCAGATCGTGGAAAAATTCCGCGCTGAATTCAAGGTCGTGGTGCAGAAAAAGCCCAAGGCTAGCCGCGATAAATCGTCGGAAATCTTCCTGATGGGCCGTGGAATCAAGAATCCCCTGAAAAATGCCGTGCAAGAAGATGATTCCGCCCTTGATATTTAAGAGGGAATCCGCACATGGGAACGAGAAGTGCAGTAGCGTCTGATGGCATAAAAGCCTAAATTGTTTATACTGCATTTTTTTTGCGTGAACGCGGTTTTTTCGCGCGCACGGATCGGCGGGCTTTGGCACGGCCCGCTTATTGCGAGTAAAATCGTGTTTCTAGCTATTGGTAAAGAGATGCGCACTGCATCCAAGGAGTCTTCGTGAATAACATGTTTTCCAAATCTGCCATCTGGGTAGTCGTATTGCTGCTGTTGTTCATGCTGTTCAAGCAATTCGACAGTCATGGCGCCACAGGCGGCAGCAAGGCCATCGCTTATTCCGATTTGCTGGATGAAGTCAAAGCCAAGCGCGTCAAGGATGTCGTGATCGAAGGTTCGTCGATCACCGCCAAGCTGATGGACGACACCAAGGTGCGTACCACCGCCACCAGCCTCGACAAGGGCCTGATCGGCGACCTGCGCGACAATGGCGTGCATTTCGATGTGCGTCCGCCTGAGGAAGCGTCGTTCCTGCAAACTATTTTTGTATCCTGGTTCCCCATGCTGCTGTTGATCGGCGTCTGGGTGTTCTTCATGCGTCAGATGCAAGGCGGCGGCAAGGGCGGGGCATTCTCGTTCGGCAAGTCGAAGGCGCGCATGATGGATGAAGCCAGCAACACCGTCACCTTCGCCGATGTCGCCGGTTGCGACGAAGCGAAAGAAGAAGTCAATGAAGTGGTCGACTTCCTCAAGGATCCGAGCAAATTCCAGAAACTGGGCGGCCGCATTCCCCGCGGCGTGCTGATGGTCGGTCCTCCGGGCACGGGTAAAACCCTGCTGGCGCGCGCCATCGCCGGCGAAGCCAAGGTACCGTTCTTCTCGATTTCCGGTTCTGACTTCGTGGAAATGTTCGTCGGCGTGGGTGCTAGCCGTGTCCGCGACATGTTCGAAAACGCGAAAAAGCATTCGCCATGCATCATCTTCATCGATGAGATCGACGCTGTCGGTCGTCACCGCGGTGCCGGCATGGGCGGCGGCAATGACGAGCGTGAACAGACCTTGAACCAGTTGCTGGTCGAGATGGACGGTTTTGAAGCGAACTCCGGCGTGATCGTCGTGGCCGCCACCAACCGTGCCGACGTGCTCGACAAAGCCTTGCTGCGTCCGGGCCGTTTCGACCGCCAGGTCTCGGTCGGCTTGCCCGATATCCGCGGCCGCGAGCAGATCTTGAACGTGCACATGCGTAAAGTGCCTATCAGTACTGACGTGAAAGCCGATATTCTGGCCCGCGGCACCCCCGGTTTCTCGGGCGCCGACCTGGCCAACCTGGTCAACGAGGCAGCCCTGTTTGCCGCCCGCCGCAGCAAGCGCCTGGTGGAAATGGCTGACTTCGAAGATGCAAAAGACAAGATCTACATGGGTCCTGAGCGTAAATCGATGATCATCCGCGAGGAAGAGCGTCGCAATACGGCTTACCATGAGTCCGGTCACGCCGTCGTCGCCAAGCTGCTGCCGAAAGCCGATCCCGTGCATAAAGTGACGATCATGCCGCGCGGCTGGGCCCTGGGCCTGACCTGGCAGTTGCCGGAACACGACAACTTGTCCGCCTACAAGGACAAGATGCTGGAAGAAATTTCCATCCTGTTCGGTGGCCGTATCGCCGAAGAGATTTTCGTGGGACAAATGTCCACCGGCGCGTCGAACGACTTCTCACGCGCCACCAAGCTGGCCCGTTCCATGGTGACCCGTTTCGGCATGTCCGACAGCATGGGCGTGATGGTCTACGAAGACAGCGAAAACGAAGGTTTCTTCGGTGGTGCCACCAAAACGATTTCGGAAGCGACCCAGCAAAAGGTCGATGCTGAAATCCGCAACATTCTCGACAAGCAATATGCTTTGGCGCGTACCTTGCTGGAAAGCAATCGCGACAAGGTCGAAATGATGACCAAGGCCTTGCTGGAATGGGAAACCATTGATGCAGAGCAAATCAATGACATCATGGCCGGCCTGGAGCCGCGTCCACCGAAAGTCATTCCACCACGCCGCAATGCGGGCGGTGATAGCGGCACAGGCGGCATTTCGCCTAACGTGACGGCGCCAGCCTGATAGCGACCACTGCTTGATCGGTGCGTGAAATAAAAGGGTAAGGAGCAATCCTTGCCCTTTTTCGTTGCCGCAGCAGTTTTTTCCCGACGACTACAAAGATTCACATGCGACACTATTTGCAATTCGGCCGTTTCGGTTTCAACCTGCAGGGTACTCAGGCGCTGGTGATGGGTATCCTGAATATCACGCCCGATTCTTTTTCCGATGCCGGCCAGTACCAACACCTGGAATTTGCCCTCTCGCGCGCGGAGCAGATGATAGTCGACGGCGTCGACATCATCGATATTGGCGGCGAATCGAGCCGTCCCGGCGCGCTGCCGCTGCCGCTGCAGGACGAGCTGCAGCGCGTCATGCCGGTGCTGTACGCCTTGCGCGACTGCGGCAAGCCCTTGTCCGTCGACACATATAAACCCGAAGTGATGCGCGAAGCCATTCTGGCGGGTGCCGACATGATCAACGACATCAACGGTTTCCGCGCGCCGGGCGCCATAGCGGCCGTGCAGGATAGCGATTGCGCGCTGTGCATCATGCACATGCAAAACGTGCCAGTAACCATGCAAGCCCAGCCCCAATATGAGGATGTGGTGCGTGAAGTCATCGACTTCCTGCGCGAGCGCATAGCGACGATGACGGCCGCCGGCATAGACCGCGAGCGCCTGTGCGTCGATCCCGGCTTTGGCTTCGGCAAGACGGTGGAGCAGAACTATGCCTTGCTGCGCGCCACGCGCCAGTTGCGAAGCGAGCTGGACCTGCCCGTGCTGGCCGGCCTGTCGCGCAAATCGATGATAGGCGCCGTGACGGGGCGTCCCGTCGAGCAGCGCCTGGCGGGCAGCGTTGCCGGTGCGCTTGCTGCGGTAGCGCAAGGTGCGGAAATTATCCGCGTGCATGATGTTGCTGAAACCGTCGATGCGCTGAAGGTCTGGCGCATGGCGCACTGAAGCTGTAAGATTCATTATAAACAACAAAAAGAGAAATATATGACGCGTAAATATTTTGGCACCGATGGTATTCGCGGCCTGGTGGGCACGGCCCCGATCACCCCCGATTTCGTCATGCGCCTCGGTTATGCGGCCGGCATGGTGCTGGCCAAGTCGCAGGGCGGCAAGGCGCGCCCGACTGTGCTGATCGGCAAGGACACGCGCATTTCCGGCTACATGCTGGAAGCGGCGCTGGAAGCTGGCCTGTCGGCGGCCGGCGTGGACGTGATGCTGGCCGGCCCCATGCCGACGCCGGCGATCGCCTACCTGACGCGGGCGCTGCGCCTGTCTGCCGGGGTGGTCATTTCCGCGTCGCACAATCCGTATCACGACAACGGTATCAAGTTCTTTTCCGGCCAGGGCACCAAGCTGCCCGACAGCGTGGAACTGGAAATCGAAGCGGCGCTCGACGAGCCCATGGCCTGCGTGCCATCCGACAAGCTGGGCCGCGCCAAGCGCCTGGACGATGCCCAGGGCCGCTACATCGAATTTTGCAAGAGCACCTTCCCGAACGAACTGGACTTGCGCGGCCTGAAGATCGTCGTCGATTGCGCGCATGGCGCCGCCTACCATATCGCGCCGCACGTGTTCCATGAGCTGGGCGCGGAAGTCATCGCCATCGGCAACAAGCCCGATGGCTTCAACATCAATGCGGGCTTTGGCGCCACGGCAACCAAGGCCATGGCCGAAGCCGTTGTCGAGCACGGTGCCGATCTCGGCATCGCCCTCGATGGCGACGCCGACCGGCTGATCATGTGCGACGCCACGGGGCGGCTGTATAACGGTGACGAGTTGTTGTATATCATGGTCAAGGACCGCCTGGCGACGGGCCCCGTGGCCGGCGCCGTAGGAACGTTGATGACCAATATGGCGCTGGAAGTGCTGTTCAAGCAGCAGGGCATCGGCTTTGCGCGCGCCAAGGTGGGCGACCGCTATGTGCTGGAAGTCATGAAGGAAAAGGGCTGGATACTGGGCGGCGAGGGCTCCGGCCATTTGCTGTGCCTGGACCGCCACACGACGGGAGACGGTATCGTCTCCGCGCTGCAAGTCTTGTCCGCGCTCAAACGCAGCGGCCAGAGCCTGCAGCAATGCCTGGCCGAACTGGTGCTGTTTCCGCAAACCCTGATCAACCTGCGCGTGGCGCCCGGTTTCGACTGGCAACAAAATGCCGCCATGGTGGCCGAGAAAGCATTGGTCGAGGCTGAACTGGGCGACACAGGCCGCGTGCTGATCCGCGCTTCGGGCACCGAACCGCTGATCCGCGTGATGGTCGAGGCGAAAGATAAAGTGCAGGCCGAGAGCATGGCGCGCCGCATTGCCGATAAAGTCGCCGCGTGATAGGCAAGAACCGATAGTTATTTCCATCTAATTCGTCTATGGCAATTGACGAAATTGGGTGGGGGCGTTATTATCTTGTCTTCGGAGTGTGGCGCAGCCCGGTAGCGCACCTGGTTTGGGACCAGGGGGTCCAAGGTTCGAATCCTTGTACTCCGACCAAAGTCATAAGCGGGCTGTCAGAAATGACAGCCCGTTTTCTATTCCGCGCAGGCATTTCATTGCTAGCGCGCATGGATTAAAATACTGCACCTCTCCGCCCATCGTTCAACGGATAGGACAACGGTCTTCTAAACCGTGAATGGGGGTTCGATTCCCTCTGGGCGGACCAGTTTCATACTGGCCACGGCTTGCGCCATGCGGTGGCATCCTTCTCTCTTCCTGTCTATACGCACGCGGCCTTATGGCTGCGCAAACAGCACCACGCTCAGCAAATACAGCAGCGGCACCGCGCACAGCAGCGCAGACAATACGGACAATACTTTCTTGCTCGCCAGGCGTGCCAGGCGCAGCCTTTCACGCGCAGGCAAATGCTGGCGGATCAGGTCGCGCGCGCGTGGCTGGAATGGGGATTCATGCATGGAAGCTCCTTCGCAAGGGTGGCGGTGGTGCCAGCCAGCATAGCGAGAGAGGCATAAAGACGGTGTAAAGAGTCGGGCGCCGCGTGTATGCGGCGTGTAAACGCTGCGCTTATTTCTCGCTGTCGTCGGGACTCTTGCCAAACAGGCGGTCCTTGGCATTAAGCAGCTTTTGCACCTTGGCGCCCATTTTCATCAGTTGCGCCATCGATTCCGGCGACAGGCGCTGCAAGTCGTCGAACCAGGTGTTGGCCAGGTCGACCAGTTCATACATTTCGCGCATGCGCTCTTGCGCATACTGGTCCACGGGTTCCGTGGCCGGCGCCAGCAGCGATTCGCGCAGCACTGTCAGGGTGGGCGCCACTTCGCGGCGGCGGCGTTCGGCGGCCACCACGCGGAAGATTTGCCACACATCGCCCAGCGAGGAAAAATATTCGCGCCGGTCGCCGGGGATGCGCGACTGGCGAATCAAGCCCCAACCTTGCAATTCCTTCAAACCGATGCTGACGTTCGAGCGTGAAAAACTCAGGTGTTCCGCGATTTCGTCCGCGTGCAAAGGAAGCTCCGAGACAAACAACAAGGCGTACACTTGTCCCACCGTACGGTTAAAGCCCCAGCGGCTGCCCATCTCGCCGAAATGGCTGACAAAGGTCAGGATCAGCGGCGTCATGTGGATATTTTGAGTTTTCATAATTATCTGAATTTTTTCACGCCACACCCGCAGGGTCAATTGATTTATGTCATGTTTCGCAGTATTATACAAAAAATCGAATTTACAGAAAATTCTGAAAACTCAAAAAGTTTAGAGATGCCTTCCACGCCACTATCCTTGCCCCGCTTTATTCTTCCCCGTGTTGCCAGCCTGGCGCAAGGTGGTGCCGCCTTGCTGTGGCTGCCGCAAGCGGCCTTGCTGGCCTGGGCCGTGCAAGACATGCTCGACGGTGCGCCTTGGCGCGCGGCCCTGCTGCCGGCCGCTGGCGTGCTGCTGCTGGGCGTACTGCGCGCCGGCTGTGAAGCGTGGGGCGCGCGGCGCATGTATGCTGCGGCGCGCGAGCACCTGTCCAGCCTGCGCGGGCAAGTGGCGCAGGCGCTGGCGCGCCGTTCGCCGCTTGACCGCCAGCGCGCGCAGTCGGGCCAGGCGGCCAGCGTCATCGCCGAGCAGGCCGAAGCCATCGTGCCGTATCTGGTGCGCTACAAGCCCGCGCGCTGGAAGGTGATGCTTGTGCCCCTCGTGATCCTCGCCGTGGTGACGCCGCTGTCATGGATTGCCGCCTTGATCCTGCTCATCGCCGCGCCCCTGATTCCCGTCTTCATGGCCCTGGTGGGCATGGGCGCGCAAGCGGCCAGCCGCGCGCAGATGGTGGAAATGGGCAGCATGAACGCCTTTCTGCTGGACCGCCTGCGCGGTCTGGCCACCTTGCGCGCGCTCGATGCCGTCGACGCCACGGCCGCAAGGCTGGATGTCTCGTCGCAATCCGTGCGCCGGCGCACGATGGTGGTGCTGCGCATCGCCTTCCTGTCGTCCGCCGTGCTGGAATTGTTTTCCGCGCTGGGCGTGGCCATGGTGGCGGCGTTCATCGGTTTCTCCTTGTTGGGCAGCATCAATTTCGGTACCTGGGGTCGGGAACTGAGTCTGGGGCAGGGCTTGTTCATCTTGCTGCTGGCGCCCGCATTCTTCGAGCCGCTGCGCGAACTGGCCGCCGTCTGGCACGACAAGGCGGCCGGCGAAGCGGGCTTGGCCGGCTTGCACGACTTGGCGGGGGAGGGCGTGCCCTTGCCTGGCGCCGGGGTGGCAGTTGCTGCCGTTTCTGCCGCCGCCATGGCGGTGGCGCCACCTCCCGCCGTCGAGATCCATCAACTGCGCTTTGCCCACCCTGGCGAAGCGCCCGTGTTCGAGCAGTTCAAGCTGACTGTGCGCGCCGGCGAGCACGTGGCGCTGGTGGGCGCCAGCGGTGCCGGCAAGACCACCTTGCTGTCTTTGCTGGCCGGCTTGCTGCCCGTCAGCGGCGGCGAGATCCGCATCGGCGGCGTCCGGCTGAATGACAGCACCGTCAATACCTTGCGCCAGCGCATGGCCTGGATGGGCCAGCGTCCGCACGTGTTTGCCGCTTCCGTCAGCCAGAACGTGACCCTGGGCCGCGTTGGCGCAAATGCCGCGCACGTGACGCAGGCGCTGCACCTGGCCGATCTGGCCGCCGTGGCGCAGGCGCAGCCGGCCGTCATTCTCAGCGATGGCGGCCAGGGCTTGTCCGGCGGCGAAGCCGTGCGCCTGGCGCTGGCCCGCGTGGCCCTGCATCCGCACGCCGATTTGCTGCTGGTCGATGAACCGACGGCCCACCTGGACAGCGAAACGGCGGCACGCGTGACCGATGCCTTGCTGGAATTGGCCAAGGGCAAGACGATGATTGTCGCCACGCATGACCCCGTGCTGGCTGGCCGTTTGCAGCGCACGGTGCAGGTCGATGCGCAGGCGCAAGTGCAGGAGCATAAGGAAGAAGCGCGCGCATGAAAAATTCACTTGTAGCGAACCCTGTCCTGCGGCAATTGCTGCTGGCCCAGCCGGGCAAACTGATCGGTGGCGCCATGCTGGCGGCCCTGACGGCGGTGGCCGGCATGGCATTGCTGGGCCTGTCCGGCTGGTTCATTACGGCCACCTCTATCGCTGGCTTGCACGCTTCGACGGCCTTGCTGTTCGATGTGTTCGGTCCTTCGGCCGGCATCCGCCTGCTGGCCATCGGCCGCACGGGTTCGCGCTATGCGGAGCGCCTCGTCACGCATGACGCCACATTCGCCGCGCTGGCCAGCATCCGCGTGCAGCTGTTCCGTGGCTGGTCGCGCCCGGAAGCGGCCAGCCGCTTGCTGCGCCAGCCGGCCAAACTGCTGTTCCGCCTGACGGCCGATATCGATGCGCTCGAAGCGCTGTACCTGCGCCTGCTGGTGCCAGCTTTCACGGCACTGTGCGCGGCCTTGCTGGCGGGCGTGGCGCTGGGCGCAATGCAGTGGCAGCTGGGCCTGGGCCTGGCCGCGTGGCTGCTGGCCGCCGGCGGGGGCATCAGCTGGCTGGTCGCGCGCGCTGCCCGCCGCCCAGCCATCGTGCGCTCGCGCGCCATCGAAAAACTGCGTTCCGGCACCATCGACCTGGTGGCGGGCCAGACGGACCTGGTCATGGCGGGGCGCATCGACGCCCAGTGCGCCGCGCTGGGGCAGATTGATCGCTCGCTGGCGCAAGCCGATTTCGCCCTGCAGCGCCTGGAGACCGCAGCTGGCGCCGCTTACGGCGTGGCCGGCAGCGTGACCCTGGCCGGCGTGCTGCTGGCCGTGGCCGCGCTGGTGCAGCAGCAGGCGCTGAACGTGCCGCTGGCAGCCCTGGCCCTGCTGATCGCCCTGACGGCCGTGGAGCCGTTTGCGGGACTGCGCCGTGGCGCCCTGGAAGCGGGCCGCATGCTGCTGGCCATGCGCCGCCTGGCGCCGCGGCTCGATGCTCAAGAGATCGCCGCTCTGCCGGTTGACAGCGCGCCGGGCTTGCGCCTGGAACATGTGAGCGCCGCGCATGCGGGCAGCAATGTCGCCATTTTGCATGACGTATCGCTGCACATCGCGGATGGCGAAAGAGTGGCCTTGATCGGTCCCAGCGGCGCGGGCAAGTCCACCTTGCTGGCCATCGCCGCGCGCGAGCTGGCGCCGTTGTCGGGCAAGGTGAGCGCGCCGCGCGCCTGCCTGTTTACCCAGAAAACGGAACTGTTCCAGGACAGCCTGCGCGATAACCTGCGCCTGGCCGACCCGTCCGCCAGCGATGCGCAGCTGTGGGCTGCGCTGCAATCTGCCGGCCTGGACGAGGAAGTGCGGGCTTTCGCGGGCGGCCTCGATACCTTGCTGGGCGAAGGCGGCCTGGGCTTGTCTGGCGGGCAGGCGCGGCGATTGGCACTGGCGCGATTGTTCCTGCACGAATCGACCTTGTGGCTGCTGGACGAAGCCACCGAGGCGCTCAATGCGCAGGTGGCAATCGATGTCCTGCAGCGCCTGCGCGCGCGCAGCGACGGACGTACCTTGCTGATCGCCACCCACTTGCGGCGCGAAGCGGCGCTGGCGGACCGGCTGGTCAGCCTGCGCGATGGCCGCGTCGTGGCTGACGCGCACCGTGGCACGCAAGCCTTCGAGGCGGCGCTGGCCGGCTTGCGCGGCGATTGAAGAAGAATAGGGGAGCCACAGGCGGCGCTGACTGACAATTTTACAACACCGGCGCCAAGCGGACTACAGCAGATAGATGCCAAGTTTACAATCACAGTAGGGACACACCAAGGAAATCATATGGACTTCGATATTGTCGCTTTATCCAGACTGCAGTTTGCGCTGACAGCTCTGTACCACTTTATATTCGTTCCGCTGACGATAGGCCTGTCAGTGATCCTCGCCATCATGGAGACGGTGTATGTGATGACGAACCGCCCCATCTGGCGCGACATGACCAAGTTCTGGGGTGTCTTGTTCGGCATTAACTTCGCCATGGGCGTGGCGACGGGCATCGTCATGGAATTCCAGTTCGGCATGAACTGGAGCTATTACAGCCATTATGTGGGCGACATTTTCGGCGCGCCGCTGGCCATCGAGGGCTTGATGGCCTTCTTCCTGGAAGCGACCTTCGTCGGCCTGTTCTTCTTCGGCTGGGACAAGCTGTCGAAGCGCGGCCACCTGGTCACGACCTGGCTGGTGGCCATCGGCTCGAACTTTTCCGCCCTGTGGATACTGATCGCCAACGGCTGGATGCAAAATCCCGTCGGCGCGGCCTTCAATCCACAGACTATGCGCATGGAAGTGACGGACTTCGGCGCCGTGCTGACAAATCCTGTAGCACAGGCGAAATTCGTGCACACCGTGTCGGCTGGCTATACGGCTGCGGCGATTTTCGTGCTGGGTATTTCCGCCTGGTATTTGCTGAAAGGCCGCCACGTGCAGCTGGCCAAGCGCTCGATGACGGTGGCTGCCTCGTTCGGCCTGGCCGCCGCGCTGTCGGTGGTGGTGCTCGGCGATGAAAGCGGCTACCTGTCGTCCGAACATCAAAAGATGAAGCTGGCCGCCATCGAAGCCATGTGGACCACGGAGCCGGCGCCTGCCGCCTTCACGGCCTTCGGCTTCCCTGACGCGAAAGCGCGCGAGACGCATTACGCCGTGCATATTCCGATGGTGATGGGCTTGATCGGCACGCGTTCGCTGACGACGGAAATCCCCGGCATCGAGCAATTGGTCGATCGCGGCGAGCTGCTGATCCAGGATGGCATCAAGGCGTATGACGCGCTGCAAACCATCCGCAGCGTGGCGCCAGGCAGCCCCGTGCCGCAAGAGGCGAAGGACATGTTCGAGTCGAAAGGCCAGTCCATGGGTTATGCCCTGTTGCTGAAACGCTATGTCGATGATCCGCGCCAGGCCACGCCCGAGCAGATCCGCAAGGCCGCGCTCGACACCGTGCCGCCCGTGGCGCCATTGTTCTGGTCCTTCCGCGTGATGGTTGGCCTGGGCATGTTCTTTATCTTGCTCACTGGCACGTTCTTCATCCTGTCGACGCGCCGCACCCTGGACAAGCACCGCTGGCTGCTGAAGCTGGCCGTATTCGCCATCCCGCTGCCGTGGGTGGCGATTGAAGCGGGCTGGATCGTGGCCGAAGTGGGCCGCCAGCCGTGGGTGATCGAAGGCGTGCTGCCAACGGCCGTGGCTGTCTCTAACCTGGGCGCTTCGACCCTCTTGATCACGATTGCCGGCTTTGCCGCCATCTACACCGTGCTCTTGGTTATTGAAATGAAGCTCATGCTCAAGGCCATCCGCAAGGGGCCGGAAGAGAAGGCGCCGGCCCCCGTGCCAGCGGCCGCAGCCATTCATACTCAACGCGCCTAAGGAGGGCCAGACCATGATTTTGCATGAAATGATTTCTTACGAAACCCTGCGCCTGATCTGGTGGCTGCTGATCGGCATCTTGCTGGTGGGCTTTGCCATCACGGACGGCTTCGACCTGGGCACGGGCATCTTGCTACCCTTCGCCGGCAAGACGGACCTGGAACGCCGGGTCATCATCAACAGTATCGGCCCCGTATGGGAAGGCAACCAGGTGTGGCTGATCCTCGGCGGCGGCGCCATCTTTGCCGCCTGGCCGCAGCTGTACGCCGTCTCGTTCTCGGGTTTTTACCTGGCCATGTTCGTCATCCTAGTGGCGCTGATCGTGCGTCCCGTGGCCTTCAAATTCCGCAGCAAGCGCGAAGACCCGCGTTGGCGTGCCCGCTGGGACGCGGCCCTGTTCGTGGGCGGCTTCGTACCGGCCCTGATCTGCGGCGTGGCGATAGGCAATGTGCTGCAGGGCGTGCCGTTCCGTTTCTCGCCAGACATGCACATCTTCTATGACGGCACGTTCTTTGCGCTGCTCAACCCGTTCGCCTTGCTGTGCGGCCTCGTTTCGGTAGCCATGCTGGTGATGCACGGCGCCACCTGGCTGCAAGTGAAAACGGACGGTGCCGTGTCTGACCGTTCGCGCCGCTACGGCAGCGTGGCGGCGATTGCGACCGTCGCACTGTATGCACTGGCCGGCGTGGCCCTGTGGCTGTGGGTCGATGGCTACCGCGTCACCAGCGCCGTCGTCGTCGATGGCCCGTCGAACCCCATGCTGAAAACGGCGGAAGTGCACGTGGGCGCCTGGTTCCTCAACTTTGCCGCTCATCCGTGGACCTGGATCGCCCCTGCGGTGGGCCTGCTGGGCCCCTTGCTGGCCTTCGCCTTCCTGCGCGCGCGCCGCGAAGTGCCTGCCTTGCTGGCCAGCGCGGCCAGCATCGCCGGCATCATCCTCAGCGTGGGTGCGGCCATGTTCCCGTTCATCCTGCCATCGTCGATCGATCCGCGCGCCAGCCTGACGGTGTGGGATTCATCGTCCAGCCACATGACCCTGTTCATCATGCTGGTCGTAACGGCCGTCTTCATTCCCCTCATCGTGGCTTACACGACCTGGGTATATAGAGTGCTGTGGGGTAAGGTTGACGGCAAAGCCATCGAAGACGAAACCGGTCACGCTTACTAAGAATTAACGAAAAGGAAATAATTATGTGGTATTTCGCCTGGATACTGGGTCTTCCGCTGGCGGCGACGTTCGCCGTGCTCAATGCGATGTGGTATGAAGTTGCCGATGGCGACACGACGCCCGAGCAGTACCGCGACACGCCCAAATAGGCGCGTGTCGGCTTGACTGGCCCCGCCTGGCGCAAGCGTGCGCGGCGGGGCTTTTGCTTTCTATTAAAGCAAAATGAATTCGCCGCGGATGCGCAGCTTCATGCCGCGCGGGGCGTCGGCGCCCGCCGCCACGGCCCAGGCCGTGATCCATTGCGCGCAGCGTTGCCGCTCCGCCGCATCGTGCAAGCGCTGCAAGCGCGCATCGGCCTGGTCGATGCGTTGGGCCAGGTACAGGCGCTGGTTCATGGGATCCGTCTTTTTGCTGTAATGCTGCATGGCAATTCCTTTCCGCGTGGTAACTTCGTTTGCTCATGGCATAGCCATGTACGCGGGGGCGGGGCGTCTGGATTCAGTTCAGGCAAAAAAGCCACCGCAAGGGTGGCTGGTCGGGTGTGCTCTCAGGCTGGCGCCTTGCTGGCCGGTTTGGGGGTGGCAATGGCGATCGGGTCGCTGGCCGGAAAGCTTTCTTTCAGTGCTTCATCGAGCGCTTGTTCGGCATGGCTTTCGCTGGCCGGCGTGGGCGAATCGCGTTCTGGTGGCGGGGTGGGCGTGGTGGCGGCGTTGGTGCTCGAATGCATGGTAATCCCCTTGCGGTGGTGCGCCTCGCGGCCGGGATGACCATGGCGCATGCTGATGTTTCCAGCCTAGCACATCGCGCAAAAAGAGCGCGCCCGCTGCGCCTGCGGAAGGGAAGGATGACGGCGTCTGCTACACTGCGCTCCACATTTATCGACGGAACTGCCATGACTTCGAACTCCCTGCCGTACCGCGCCACCGCCTTTGACGCCTGTGCCTGGCTGGCGCAACAGACGGGCACCCCGTGGACCCTGGCGCGCCTGCTGGAGCAGGGCGGCTTGCCATACGTCTGGCTCGATTACAGCGACGAGTGGGCCGAACTTTTCCATGACGGCGTGACGCGCTACGCGGCGCCCGTCGTGTTCATCGGCGACAAGGAGCACCTGGCCTCGGGTGCAGACGATGTGTGGCTGCGCTTTACGCGCGACTCCGGCAATATCGCCATCGAACTGAAGGCACCGGGCTTGCGCGTGCCGGTAGATGGCTTGCATTTCCAGGAACGCGATCTGCTGCGTTTGCTCAAGGACTTGCAGCATCCGCAGCCGGCAGAGGCCGAGATTGACAAGGCGCCGGTGGTCTTGCCCAGCGCCTTGAAGGGCCTGGGACGCGAACAGATTTTGATTGCCTTTGCCGGCGTGGGCAAGGTCAATCTGGACCAGGGGCTGGCCAGTGGCGTAGGCATCTTTGGCGACGATGGCGCGCGCGTGCGCAAGAATTCGCGGGGCGGCAAGAACAGCCACCTGTGGCATCCGGTGACGTTGGCATTCGGCTTGCACGATGTGCATCGGGTGCCGATGGCGCACCTGAAGAAGGCGTTCGCCACGCAGCCCTTGCTGCGCGAATGGAAGGCGGACTGGCTGGAATCGCTGCGCCTGCTGGGCGAGTGAGCTTACAGCTCGATGGGCGCCACCTCGGTGCCGATGTCGGGTGCCGCGTAATGCATGCTGAAATACACGAAAGCGCCGATATTGAGGGCGACCGTGATCCAGAACAGGATGCGGAACGAGCGCTTGCTGGACTTGTGGCGCAGCCATTGCTGGGCCAGCACGGCCCCCGGCCAGCCGCATAGCAGTCCCAGCAGTAGCAAGGTGCGTTCCGAGGTGCGCCAGCGGCCCTGTTTGGCAGCCGACTTGTCGATCGCATAGGCAACGAAGCAGCTCAGGCTCAGCACGCCATACACGAGGGCGACCAGGGCGGGAATGTGGAAAAAGAACGTGGCCAGTAAATACAGAGCGACAAAGAACAGGATGACAAAGTAGGGCATAGGATGTGCAGACTTGAGCGGAGGGCGTGAGTATCCCACACGGGGAGCGATATTGCCGCCTAAAACAAACAGCCTTGTGCCGTATCCACATGCACGGCGCGGCGCCTGGCGTGGCCCGTCTTCAGCGCTTCGCGCTCGCTGGACAAGGAAATGCCTTCCAGTGCCAACAGGGTTGCCTTGGCATGCAGGCCGCCCGCAAAACCCGTCAGTTCGCCCGTGGCGCCGATGACGCGGTGGCAGGGGGCGATGATGGAAATGGGGTTCTTGCCGTTGGCGGCGCCCACGGCGCGCACGGCGGCGGGGCGGCCGATCTGGCGCGCGATCTCGCCATAGCTGCGGGTTTGGCCATACGGTATCGTCAGCAGCGCGCGCCAGACTTCTTGCTGGAATGGCGTACCGGAAAAATCGAGCGGCACATCAAAGCATTGCAGCGTGCCGGCAAAATAGGCGCGCAGCTGGCGTGCCGTTTCCTGCAGCACGGTGCAACCGTCATCGACGCGCATCTGGCCCAGGCGCACGCGGTTCGGCGTGTCGTTTTCCCACAGGATGGCGGCCAGCGCCGCCCCGCGCGCCACCAGGGTCAGCTCGCCCACGGGCGAGGGCACCACGAGGCAGTCGTATTCCATGTTTCTTCCTTGGATCAGATGGCGCCAGTGTAGCAGGATGGCGGCATGCCGCGTATTGCGTGTAGGATGGCGTTTTTCGGCACGGAGCACTTGCTGTGACAAACATTGCCACTTATGACGCCATCCGCGCGATTGCCTTGCGGCTGGTGCAGGAACACTACCCCACGGCCGTGGCGGCCATCATCGGCGGCTCGTTCGCCACGGGCCGGCAGACGCCCACTTCCGATATCGACTTGCTGCTGCTGTTCGAGCACGTCGATTGCGCCTGGCGCGACACCCTTGTCGCCGAGGGACGCACGGTGGAACTGTTCGGGCATGACCAGGGCACGTTCACGTACTTTTGCCAGGAAATGGATGCACCGGGCGGCACGGTGCCGCTGGCGATGATGGTGGTGGAAGGGGAAAATATCCTCACTGGCAGCGATGCCTACGCCCGGCTGCACGCGCTGGCGCAAGGCATCGTCGTGGCCGGGCCGCCCGTGCTCGAGGTGGACAATGTGCAGCGGCGCCGCTACGCCATCACCACCGGGCTGGAAGACCTGGTCGACAGTCGGCACCCGGGCGAGGCGCTGGCCGTGGCTTGCCAGCTGTATCAAGCGCTGGCCGACCTGCACCTGCGCGCGGCCGGCGAATGGAGCGGCGGCGGCAAGCACCTGTTCCGCCGCCTGCAGGCATTCGACGCCGATGTCGCCGCCCAGCTCGATGGTGCCCTGCGCCTGGTTGCCAGCGACTTGCCGGCCGGCCAGCGCGCCTTCGAGCAGCTGAGCGCCGTCGTGCTGGCGCCCGTGGGCGGACCCTTGCTGGAAGGATTTACCTTGCCCGCACCCGCCCACTGGCGTGCTTAGAGCCTATCCCAGTAGATGAATATATCTCCTGCTGGCGCCCCTCGGAAGCGGGGACTGCGTTGATCGTCGTCGCGTGGCTCGCCACGCTTCCTCCTCACGCCTTGTCCGCGCTCCTGAGGAATTGCCAGCAGAAGACGCTCCCTACCGGGATAGGCTCCTAAAATACCGTGCGCACGGACAGGCTGATGTTGCGCGGCTCGCCCCAGAACACGCCGTCGAAGAAGCCCACGTTGCGGTAGTACTTTTTATCGAGCAAGTTATTCACGTTCAGCTGCACGCTGGCGTGGCTGTTGAGCGCGTAGCTGGCCATGGCGTTGACCAGCGCATAGCCCGCTTGCGGGATGTTGGTGATGGTTCCTGATGGCGGGCGGCCGTACCACGATTCGCTGTAGGTGGCGCTTTGCGCCGTCATGCTGGCGCCTGCTTTCAGGCCAGCCAGGCGGCCGTCGAAGCGGAAGCTGGTGGCCAGGCGCAGCAAATGGCGCGGTTGCGTGGTGGCGGCGCGGCGGCCATCGGCCTCGGCCGCGTGCAGATAGGTGTAGCCGCCGCTCGCTTCCCAGGCGGGCGTGATCTGGCCGGAGACGTCGAATTCCACGCCCTTGGCCGTGATGCCGGCGCCATTGGCCACCATGGCCTGGCCACCGTCGGGCAGCAAAAATCCTGGCGGCACGCTGCGGTCGAGTTCCGCTAGATTCTTTTTCTTCGTGTGAAACACGGCGGCCGACGCGTTCAGCTTGCCTTCATAGAATTCGCCCTTGATGCCCAGTTCCGCATTGTCGCCCGTTTCCGGCGCCAGGAACTGGTTGTTGCGGTCCTTGCTCGATTGCGGGTTGAACAGCTGCGTGAAGCTGGCGTAGGCCGAATATTGCTTGTTGATATCGAACACGGCGCCCACATACGGCGTGACTTCATTGCGCGTTTCCGTAAAGTCGCCGCTGCCCGTGTACACGCCTTGCGTATTGTAGTTGCGCGTATCCGTGCGGTAAGTGCTGCTGCGCGCGCCGATGATCACGTGCAGCGGGTCGGCCAGGCTCAAACGCGTGGCCACATAGCCGCCCGCCAGGCGCGTCACGGTTTCCGTGTGCGCGCCGTCCGGGTGGAAGACGGGGCGGGGGATGTTGCCCGTCCAGCTGCGGTAATCGGGGATAAAGGCCGGGTAATTGATTTCCGCCTCGCCGCCCAGCGAGCGGGCGCGCTGGTTGCCGCCGTTCCAGCCGGCGATGGCCGTATGCTTGCGTCCCAGCAAGGTGAACGGTCCGCTGGCGTAGACGTCGAAATTGTCGCTGGTATTCTTGCCCGCGCCCCAGGCGCCCGTCCACAGGCGCATGCCTGCACCGGTGGCCGGGTCGGGGTAACCCGCGCCCGCGTAGGCGACGGTGGTGCGGTTCGTGCTTTCCGTGCGCGCATAACCGAGGTGCATATTCCAGTTGCCGGGCAGGCGCTGGTCCAGCGACGTGAACAGCGTATGCTGCTTGTTGGCCCAGGTGCTCCATGGCGTCGTGAAACTGGTGTTGCGCGGCAAGTTGGCCAGGCTGCCATCCGCATTCCAATAGGGCACGGCACCCCAGGTGGCGCCTGTCGGCTTGTTGTCCTGGAAGTCGACGCCGGCCGTCAGCAGGGTGCCGGGACGCAAGTCCGCCTCGACGATGAGCATGCCGACTGTCTTGCGCTCGTGATACATATCCAGGTAGGAATCGCGTTTTTGCCAGGCCAGGGCCGTGCGTGCGCGCACGCTGCCTTCGGCGTTCAGCGGCGTGGACAGGTCGGCCTCGAAGCGCTGGTCATCCCAGCGTCCCATGATGAGTCCGGCGCTGGCCTGGAATTCCTTCGTCGGCCGCTTGCGTATCATGTTGATGGTGGCCGACGGATCGCCCGTGCCGCCCATCAGGCCGGTGGCGCCGCGCACGACTTCGATGCGGTCATACAGGATGGTGTCTTGCAGCGGCGCATTGCCGCCGCGCGCCATGCCGTCGATCTGGAGATTGTTGATGCCGAAGCCGCGCGCATAAAACGTCGTGCGCTCCGTGTCGTTCTGGCCTACCTGAATGCCCGTCGTCTGCGCCAGTGCCTGGTCCAGGCGCACAGCGCCCAGGTCGTCGAGCAACTGGCGTGTGATGATGCTGACCGATTGCGGCGTTTCGCGCAGGGACAGGTCCATGCGCGTGGCGCTGCGCGCTTCGCCTGCCGTGTACGATTGCGTGCCTTCCGTAGTCGCCGTCGACTGGCCCAGGACGGTGACGGCCGGCATGGTCACATCGGTCGCAGCGGCGTCGGTGGCCTGTGCCGGCAGGGCCACGCCGGCGGCAAGACTGAGCAGGCTGATGTGTAATAAACGGGGCAGGGGGCGCAAGGCGGGCTGGCGCGAAGTAGAGAGTTCGGTAGTCGATTGCATTATTTTCCTGGCATATTTTTAGTCGTGTTTTCCTATCTCGTCTGGCGAAGTGCGCAGTAGCTGGGGGGTGGCATGACGCTGGCCCGTGGTCTGGCTTGGATAGCAGTTCCACCGCAAGGCCCGGCGCGAACGGGTAGTGGAAAAGAAGGGCGCGCGATTTCCGTCGCATTGCGAATAGGAATCATTATCAATATAGATGATATTTGCTAAATAATCAAGCGAGCGCACCAAAAGAGTGCAGGCAGGCCAGGAGCGGCGCATTGGCTGGCCTTCTGCGATAATGTGGGGCTGATAAAATATTTTCCTTATTGAAAGAAATGCATGCGTACATGGATCGCTTGTGCCGGATGGTTGTGTGTCGTGTCGCTGGGCCAGGCCCAGGAGCACGCGCCGCCGCCAGCTGTTCCCGCGCCGCTGCAGAGCGCCAGCATGCCGCCCGCCATTGATGCCATGCCTGCCACATCTGCTGCGCCGACGCTGCCGACGGTGCCGGCGCCCGCAGAAGACGCCTTGCCCTCGCAAACGGTGACGATCACGGCCAACAGCGACGCCAAGGCGCCGCGCGTCCGTTTCACGGCGTACCGCGAGAGTTATCTGACGGCCAGGAAAGTGTGGCAAGTGTCGAGCGGCAGTGTGGTCATGGCCCTGCGCCTGATTCCGGCCAAGCTGAGCGCCACCATCGACGATGTGCGCGTGGCCCTGCAAGGCAATGGCGCCCCTGTGCCGATCAAGGTGTCCGACGGCGGCGTGTTTGTCGTGCCGCTCAATGAGGACATTGCCGCGCAGGATGGCACGTTCCTGGTGAACAAGGGCAGGGGCGAACTGACGGCAAATATCGTGCTGCAGCCGTCCGTGGCGCGCGATGCGTGGAATGTCACGCGCGTGGGGCAAGTCCTGCGCGACGCGCGGCGCGCCGTGCGGGCCATCACGCCGTGGTACAAGCGGCCGTTCGCCAGCGATGTGCAATCGCTGGCGTTTTGCGCGGCCGAGCGGGGCAGCGCCTTGCAGTTGATGGATGGTGAACAGCTAATCGCTACCTTGCCCATGCACGAGCCGGCCGTCAACGACATCAACCAGCCCGTGTTTTGCAAGATTTTCGACGGCGAAGACAAATACCCGGGACACTACCGCGTGGTCTTGCCCGAGCAAGCCACGGTGCTGCTGCTGTAGTGTCTAGTTCGGCTGGCGCTGTACCAGCTCCAGGGCCGCCGCCAGGGCCAGGTCCATGGTGGCCTGATGAAAGATCAGCCATTGCGGCAAGAGCGATAGCGCATGGCGCCCCTGTTCCAGGTCGCCTTCATCGACGGCGGCCCACGCATGGTGCAATCCGCTGAGCACGCGCGCATGCTGTTCGCGGTGGTTGGCCAGCGAGGGAAAGGCGATTTGCTCCATCAAATCCTCCTCTTCGCGGAAATCGCGTTCGACGGCCGCAATCAGGTCGCGAAACGCCATGCTGAAATGCTGGTCGCTCAACTGCCCCAGCCGCGCAAGTTCTTGAAACAGCGCCTCATGCGCTTCGTCAATGGCGGGAACGCCCAGCGCCATCTCATCCTTCCAACCCGATATACCCATGCCGATGCTCCCGGTTAAGTCCGTCGCGATGTGGAGCGGACTGTTCCAGTGTGGGCGCAGCAAAGGTGGAAATCCATGATCTGGATCAAAAGTATGGCGAAGTGGAGAAAGTGTGGGCTACTGATCAATTTAAACAAAAAGTGGGGAACAAATTCCCACGTGCTACAAGGCGCTTTTGGAACGTGCATGCCACTAGCGAGCGCCGCTGAAAAACGCCGTCAGCAGCGCTTTCTCAGGCCCGCGTATTACTTAGTGCTTGGGCCAGTGGGCCCACAGGGCCTGCGCATCGACATTCGGCACCTGCAATTGCTGCCCGGCCGACAACTGCATGGTATCCCTCAACACGAGGGGGGCGAGCATCAAGGCCGACAGGGCAAGGCAGGCCAGCACTTTAAGCGTCAACATGGTCGTCTCCCGGTGTCCCGGTGGCGGCGCGGGGATGCGGCGCCTGCCGGTCACTTCCTTATGTACTACCATGCTTGCAGTTTAGTTCATCTGATTGTAATTTCAACTTATTGCTGTGATGCACCGCACCAGTTCGCCTATTGCCAGGGTCTTATTTTGCCTTGCGGCGGCGCCGCGGCTTGTCTGTTGGCGGAAGAAAGGAATCGAACCACACCTGCGTCAACTGCTGCGTATTTTTCGCCGCTTCACGCTTGACGGCGGCCGTGGCATGGCCGCGTGCCGTGCTGGCGATGCGGTTAGCGGCGCTCAGGTACATGCTCATCCAGGGGTTCTTCATGGCTAGTCTCGCAGAAAGTGGGTGGGGCGGCGCTTGTGCCGCGATGTCCCTACTCTAATCCGATGGCTGGCGCTGACTGTGCGCCCGCCCACATAGCCGGGCGGCGCCGGCAATGTGCTGAGGCAGATCAATACACGTCGCGGCGGTAGCGTCCGGCCGCCAGCAGGGCGTCGAGACCTTCCTGGCCCAGCACTTCTTGCAGTACAGCATCGATGCCAGCCGCCATGCCTTGCAGGCTGCCGCACACGTAGACGATGGCGCCTTGCGCAAGCCAGTCACGCAGTTCATCCGCGCAGGCGCGCAGGCGGTCCTGCACATATTCACGTTTGCCACCTTCCTTGCCATCGCGCGAAAAGACGCGGTCCAGGCGTGCCAGGTGGCCAGTGTCGAGCCAGCCTTGCAACTCTTCGCCGCAGACGCTGTCAAAAGCTTGCTGGCGCTCGCCGAACAGCAGCCAGTTGCGTGCCAGCCCCGCCCGCCGGCGTGCGCGCAGGTGCGCCCGCAGGCCCGCCAGGCCGGAACCGTTGCCAATATAGATGCAGGGCACGTCGACCAGGGCGGGCGCGAAGGCGGGATTGGCTTGCAGGCGCAGGCGGATGGTGGCGCCCGGCGGCGCGAAGCGCGTCAGCCAGCCGGAACAGAGGCCAAAGCCCTGGTTGTCAATGCCCGCATGGCGTTCCTGGCGCACCAGCAACTGCAGTTCGCCATCCGATGGCAGCGAAGCGAGCGAATAGCTGCGCGGCGCATATTGTGCAAAATGTGCGTCGCCCTCGCTGCCGTCCGCGTTGCACCCGATGATTTCGGCCAGCGCACCCGCTTCCCAGGTGGCTTCGGCCGGGCCTGTCAAGGTGATTTCATGCAGTTCGCCGCCCAGGCTGCCCGGGTTGAGCAGCACGCGGCGCAGCAAACGCCACTCGTCATATGACGCGTCTTCCTGCACGCCGATGGCGTCGATGGCGCTGCCGCTGCAGCGGGCCAGCGCTTGCGACCAGTCGGCCAGCGCGTTCGCGTCGTGTTTGTCGACTTCGATCAGGGGGAACAATGGCGTTGCGCCCAGCGTTTGCAACTGTTGCGCCAACGCATGGCCAAAGCCGCAGAAGGCGCTGTAATGGCGGTCGCCCAGGGCCAGCACACCCACTTGCAAGCCAGCCAGCGGCGTGCCCGATGTTTGCTGCAACAGGCGCGCGAAGCGGCGCGTGCCGTCCGGCGCCTCGCCTTCGCCAAAGGTGCTGGCGACGATCAGGGCCCGTTCGTACTGGCGCAATTGTGCGGGATCAAAGCGGTCCAGCGATTGCACATCGACGGCCACGCCCGCCTGCTGCAGGGCGCGCGCGCTTTCCAGTGCCAGGCGCTCGGCCTGGCCCGACTGGCTGGCGTAGGCCACCAGGGTGACCAATCCAGTATTTTTCTTGCCCGTCGCGCCGGCGCCCAGCATGGCCCGCTGCGCCTGCACAGCCCGTTTTGCCTTGCCGCGGCCCAGGTACAGCATCCAGCCCGTGATGGCGAACAGGGGCAGGCCCAGGCTGGCCACGGTGACGATGATGCGGCCCGGCAGGCCGAAATACGTGCCCATGTGCAACGGATAAATGATGTTGACGAGGCGCGCTCCCAGCGCCTGCTGGCTGTACGGGTCGTTTTCCGTGACCGTGCCATCGGCCGGCAGAATACTCATGCGGCTGCGCGCCCGCTCGTGCGGCACATCGCTGGCCAGCCACGTGAATTGCACGGCTTCTCCGGAACGGGTGGGCAGGCGCACCGTAGCCAGGGTCCAGCCGGGGGCGTGCTGCTGGAAGCTGCTCCAGGCCAGGCCGATGTCGACGGCGGGCGATTGCTCCTTGGGCGCGCCTTTCTTGCCTGGTGCTTGCGCCACCCGTGGGGGCTTGCCTGCCCAGGCGTCGATGTTGTCGCGCACCACGTCATAGCTCCAGTAAATGCCCGTCAGGGTCAGTGCCACGTAGACGAGCAGGCACCAGGTGCCGGCCACGGCGTGCAAGTTCCACAGGAAGGAGCGGCCTTTCAAGGCCGGGTCGACGGTCAGCCAGGTGCGCCAGTCCAGCGGGCGGCGCGGCCAGCGCAGGTACAGGCCGGACAGCGCCAGGCCCAGCAGGCACAGCGCCAGCGCGCCCGCCACTTGCCGGCCCGGATCGCGGGGCAGCAGCAGCCAGCGGTGCAATGACTCCGTCCACTCGAAAAAGCCCGCGCCCGCCAGCGCCGGCTGGGTGGCGCCCGTGTACGGATGTACATAGATGGACTCGCCACGCCGCTGGCCATTCTTCGGCATGAAGAACAGGCGCGGCGCGGCGCCTGCCTGCGCATACACGGTGATGGACGCCACGCGCTGGCCGTGTTCGGCTGCGGCAATGCTGCTCAGCTGGGCGGGCGTCAGCGGCGCGCGGGTTTCCACGGCCACATGGCGCACGCCGGGATTCATGATATCGAGCAATTCCTCCTTGAAGGCCAGGGTGGCCCCGCTCAGGCCGATGATCACCAGCACCGTGCCGGCCGTGATGCCGATGAACCAGTGCAGTTGAAACCAGACCTGCTTCCAGCTCCAGTGCCAGCGCCTTTGTTGCGGCGCGGCGGCAAGCGGGCGCTGCTGGCGGGTATCCGAAGCAGCGTCAGCGCTGGCGCGCAGCTGGGGTTGTGGAAGGGCGGAGGTCGTCATGGCGGCTTTCGATAGCGCTGCCATGCGGGGCGTCAGGCATGGCAGGGAAGAAGGAAGGCTGACATATTAACGCAAACGAGAATCATTCGCAAATGATGGTGTGCATTTTCGCGGGGCGGGGCCGTCGTCTTGCCCATCCCTGTCTGGCCATCCTCCTGGCCATTCTCGTTTGCCTGATCGGGCGCCAGAGGCGCTACAATAGGGATACTGTTCACTAGTTACCATTGCTGCCATGACCACTTCCACACCGAATCTCGTCGTCACTCCATCCGCCCACCCCTTGTCCGACGCCGAGCGCGCCGCGCGCATGGTCAGTCCCGCCTTCGGCCGCATCTTCACGGACCACATGGTGGTAATTCCTTACCGTGACGGCAAGTGGCAGCAGGGCGAACTGAAGGCTTACGGCCCGCTGATGCTGGACCCGTCCGCCTCGTCCCTGCACTATGGCCAGGCCATTTTCGAAGGCTATAAAGCGTTTGCCCAGCCCGATGGCAGCATCAAGACTTTCCGTCCAGAGCAAAATGCCGCGCGTTTCAACCGTAGCGCCGCGCGCCTGGCCATGCCGGCCATCCCTGCCGAGCTGTTCCTGGAAGCGGGCGACGCGCTCATTTCCCAGGATCGCAACTGGGTGCCGAAGAACACGGGCGAGAGCCTGTACATGCGTCCGCTGATGATCGCCACCGATCCTTACCTGGGCGTGCGTCCATCGGAAGAATACCTGTTCGTGCTGTTCGCCTCGCCGGCCGGCGCCTATTTCCCGAAAGGCGTGAAGCCCGTCACCGTGTGGATCAGCGAAGACTTCGTGCGCGCCGCGCCGGGCGGCACCGGTGAAGCCAAGTGTGCAGGCAACTACGCGGCCAGCCTGATGGCCCAGTCGCAAGCACAAGAGAAGGGCTGCGACCAGGTCGTGTGGCTGGACGCCGTGCACCGTGAATTCATCGAAGAAATGGGCGGCATGAATTTGTTCTTCGTCTACAAGGATGGCGAGAAAATCACCGTCGTGACGCCGGAACTGACGGGCACCTTGCTGCCAGGCATTACTCGCCGCAGCCTGCTGGAAATGGCAAAAGACCTCGGCTATGCCACGGAAGAGCGTAAATTGTCCGTCCAGCAATGGCGCGACGATATCGCCTCGGGCCGCATGACGGAAGTGTTCGCCTGCGGCACGGCCGCCGTCATCACGCCCGTGGGCGTGGCCAAGGCCAATGGCTTTGAAATGACCATCAACAACAATGAAAATGGCGCCGTCACCCTGGCCCTGCGCGAAGCGCTGCTGGGCTTGCAGCATGGCACGGCTCCTGATACGCATGGCTGGATGCACACCGTTTGCTAGTAGATGTCACCTGACCAAACCTACTGCGCGTCGCGCTTTGCGGCCGGCGATGCTCACCGTACTAGAGTACGGTTGCACTTCTCGGCCACAAATCACTGACGCTCGCTACGGTTTTGTCAGGTGTCGTGACTGATGTTGTTCGTTTTGACCCCGCCGGCACTTTGTTGTCGGCGTTTTTACATCTTGAAGGAAATACGATGAAAATTCGCTCTGTCTTGCCCGCGCTGGCCGCCATTTTCCTCAGCCTGTCGGCCGGTGCCGTCCACGCGGCCGACGCCACCTGCGCCATTCCCCGCAACGTCAGCTACTACGATTACGACGTCAAGCCGTCGGACGAGAAAAACGCCTGCTACAAGCAAAGCACGAACGTGCCCACGGATTCCTTCATCCTGGCGCTGTCGTGGTCGCCCGGTTTTTGCGACAGCCAGCGCCGCCGAGGCGAAGTGTCGAAAAAAGCCGCCTTCCAGTGCGCCGAGAGCAACCACTTCGGCTGGATCGTGCATGGCCTGTGGGCGCAGTCGGCCAATCCGGCCACCTGCGAGGATATTTCCGTGACGCCGCCGCGCAAGACGGAGCTGCATCCGCGTTACTGCAAGGGCAATCTGCCGAAGCTGGCGCCGTCCGAGATCTTGCCCTACATGTGCATGCAGCCCGGTGAAGCCTTGCTGCAGGGCGAATGGGAGAAGCATGGCGCCTGCGATTTCGCTACGGCCAAGGAATATTTCGAGAAAGAACGTGAATTGTTCCAGGCCTTGAAATTGCCGGACAGCACCATGCCAAAGAATGAGCTGTTCCAGTGGATGAAGCAGCACAACCCGCAACTGAAGGGCCGCTGGCTGGGCTATGAAAAGCACTCGGGCGAGTTGCGCATTTGTTATTCGAAAGACTACAAGGTCATCGACTGCCAGAAGTGATGCAGGGGAATCGGCGGGCCTGCCCGGCAGAGTCCATCCATCCATGCTAGTGTCTTGCCTGCGGCGAGTTGCCGCGCACGCTAGGCATGACGAACAGGCAACATGATGAAGCAGAAAAACGGGGCGCAGCCCTTCCTCGTGGGCGAGGACGGCTTGCCGCCCGATGCCCGGTTATGGGCCATGCTGGCGCTGGCCATTGGCGTGGGCATGGCCTCGCTCGATACGGCGATCGCCAACACGGCCTTGCCGGCCATCGCCAGCGAGCTGCACGCGACGCCGGCCGCTTCCGT
The DNA here is from genome assembly GCF_051380905.1 of Janthinobacterium darwini. Classification (NCBI taxonomy): domain Bacteria; kingdom Pseudomonadati; phylum Pseudomonadota; class Betaproteobacteria; order Burkholderiales; family Oxalobacteraceae; genus Janthinobacterium; species Janthinobacterium darwini. Next base: position 2,634,035 of record NZ_JBNYXX010000001.1, on the reverse strand, counting down.
CTGGATCGTGAATGTGTACCAGTTGGCCATGGTGGCGACCCTGCTGCCGTTTTCCGCCCTGGGCGAGATCGCCGGCTACCGTCGCGTGTTTATCTCCGGCATGTTTTTATTTACCCTGGCATCGCTCGCTTGCGCACTGGCCTGGTCCTTGCCGTCGCTGGTGGTAGCAAGGTTTTTTCAAGGCGTCGGCGCCAGCGCCATGATGAGCGTCAATACGGCGCTGCTGCGCGCCCTGTACCCTAAAAATTTGCTGGGCCGCGCGTTCGGCAACAATGCGCTGGTGGTGGCTGTCGCGTTCGCCATCGGGCCCACGGCCGCCTCGCTGATCCTGGCGACGGCGTCGTGGCCGTGGCTGTTCGCCATCAATGTGCCGTTGGGCGTGATCGGCTTCTTCCTCGCCAGCCGCATGCTGCCGGCGACAAAACTATCAGGGCACACGCTCGATGCGCGTACGGCGCTGTACAACGTGGGCGCCTTCGGCTTGCTCATTTTGCTGTTTGGCGATGCCGCCCATCACGCGTCCAGCGCCGTCCTGCTGCCGGAACTGGTGGCCGTGGCCGTGTTCTTTGTCTTGCTGCTGCGCCGCCAGGCGGGGCACGTGGCGCCTATGCTGCCCATCGACCTGTTTCGCCGCCCCCTGTTCCTGCTGTCATCGCTGACGGCCATCTGCACGTTTGCCGCGCAAGGACTAGCCTTCGTCTCGCTGCCATTCTATTTTGAAGTGACACTGGGCCGCTCACCCGTCGAGACGGGTTTTTTGATGACGCCTTGGGCCGTGCTGGTAGCCGTGATGGCGCCCGTGGCCGGGCGTTTGAGCGACCGTTATTCACCGGGCGTGCTGGGCGGCATCGGCCTTGCTGCGCTGGCCGGCGGCTTGCTGACATTGGTGTGGATACCGGCCCATCCGAGCGCTTTTGACATCGGCTGGCGCATGGCCTTGTGCGGCATCGGTTTCGGCTTTTTCCAGGCGCCCAATTTGAAAGCCATCATGGGCAGCGCGCCGCCCGAACGGGCTGGCGGCGCCAGCGGCGTGGTAGCCACGTCGCGCCTGATCGGACAGGCCACGGGCGCGGCGCTGGTCGCGTATTGTTTTACTGTTTCCGCCGCCAAGGGCACGACCTATGCGCTGTGCCTGGCGGCAGGATTCGCCGCCGTGGCCAGCATCGCCAGCTTTTCGCGCCTGGTGGTGGCGCAGCCGGCATGGCCGCAAGGCAGGCGCGACTGACGGGGGTGGGTCAGACGTCGATGGCCTTGTCTGACTGCATGCGCTTGCGCAACTCGAACTTCTGGATCTTGCCCGTCGAGGTGCGGGGCAGGGGGCCAAAATAAATGGCCTTCGGCACCTTGAAACCGGCCAGGTTGTTCTTGCAAAAGGCGATCAATTCCGCTTCCGTCACGGTGCCGCCTTCGCGCAGTTCGACGAAGGCGCATGGCGTCTCGCCCCATTTCTCGTCCGGCTGGGCGATGACTGCGGCGGCCAGCACTTGCGGGTGGTGGTACAGCGCATCTTCCACTTCCACGCTGGAAATATTCTCGCCTCCGGAAATGATAATGTCCTTGCTGCGGTCCTTCAGCTTGATATAGCCGTCCGGATACATGACGCCCAGATCGCCCGTGTGGAACCAGCCACCGGCGAATGCTTCCTGCGTCGCCCTTTCATTCTTCAGGTAACCCTTCATGCAGATGTTGCCTCGGAACATGATTTCGCCGATCTGCTCGCCGTCGGCCGCCACGTGCTGCATGGTTTCCGGGTCAATCACGGCGACCGCGCTTTGCAAATGGTAGCGCACGCCCTGGCGCGACTTTAATACCGCCCGCTCTTCCTGGCTCAAAGCCGCCCATTCGTCCTGCTCGGCGCAGATGGCGGCCGGGCCATATACTTCCGTCAAGCCATACGAGTGGATCAGATCAAAGCCCATGGCTTCGATCTTTGCCACCATGGCCGCTGGCGGCGGCGCGCCGGCCACCATGCCGCGCACTGACCAGTCGATTCCTTCGCGCCAGTTGGCGGGCGCGTTGGCCAGGGCTGCGTGCACGATGGGCGCCGCGCAATAGTGGGTGATGCGCAATTCGCGCATCAGGTCGAACACCAGTTTCGGCTCGAACTTGCGCAGGCACACGTTGACGCCGGCGCGCGCGGCGATGGTCCACGGGAAGCACCAGCCATTGCAGTGGAACATGGGCAAGGTCCACAGGTAGACGGCATGCTTGGGCATGTCCCACTCTAATATGTTTGACAGGGCATTCAGGGCCGCGCCCCGGTGATGGTAGACCACGCCTTTGGGGTCGCCCGTGGTGCCGGACGTGTAGTTGAGGGCGATGGCATCCCACTCATCTGCTGGCGGCTGCCAGTCGTAATCGGGGTCGCCGCTGGCCAGCAAGCTTTCGTAGTCGAGGTCGGAAAAAGCCTCCACTTCCGGTCCCAGCACGTCATTGACCTGGATCACGCGCAGACCCGGGATCTGCGCCGCCATCTGGCGCGCCAGCTCGGCAAACTCCGTGTCGGCCAGCAAGACTTTCGCCTGGCCGTGGCGCAGCATGAAGGTCAAGGAGGCCAGGTCGAGGCGGATATTCAGTGCGTTGAGGACGGCGCCGGCCATGGGCACGCCAAAGCTCGCTTCCACCATGGCGGGCGTGTTCGGCAGCATCACTGCCACCGTGTCGCCCGTGCCCACGCCCAGCTTGATGAGGCCGGAGGCCAGGCGGCGCGTGCGCGCATACGTTGTGCGCCAGGTCTGGCGCACGGCGCCATGTGCAATTGCCAGGCGATTGCCATATACTGCGGCTGCCCTGGCGATATAGTCGAGCGGGGTGAGGGCGGCGTAGTTGGCGCTGTTTTTGCCGAGGCCGGTGTTGAAATCAGGTGTCATGCTTGTCTCCTGGTAAATAATATTGGCACTGGAATTCTGTAGCTCCCTGTTTCGGGATTGATACCGGCTAGCATAGCACCGGCACTTGGAAATCACTGTCATCTTAGTGACAGGTCTGAAAGATGGAATGGATAGCAACGATAGTGTAGACCGTGCGGTGCCAGAACTCGATAGCCACGATTGGTTCAAGGCCCTCGATACGCGGCATCAGGCTCTGTTGCGCGCCGGCAGCGTGCTCCGGCATTACGAGGCGGGCGCCTTCATCACGCGGCGCGGCGAACCGTCGGCGCACTGGATAGGCGTGCACACGGGTTTGATCAAGCTGGCCGTCTACAACGCCGATGGGCGCGGCGCCACGTTTTCCGGCGTGCCGGCGGGCGGCTGGTGCGGCGAGGGCAGCGTGCTCAAGCGCGAACTGCGCCGCTATGACGTGGTGGCCGTGCGCGCCGCGAACATCATCCTGGTGCCGGTGGAGCTGTTTCATCTTCTGCTGGCCGAAAGCTTGTCGTTCAATGCCTTCGTCATCCGCCAGCTGAACGAACGCATGGGCCAATTCATCGCCACCATCCAGAACCAGCGCCTGCTGGCCGTCGACGCGCAAGTGGCGCAAGCGATCGCGCAGCTGTTCCACCCCATGCTATACCCGCGCACCTCCAGCGTGCTTGAGCTGTCGCAGGAAGAAATCGGTTTGCTGACCGGCATTTCGCGCCAGAGGGTGAACCTGGCCCTGGGCCGTCTTGCCGAATTGAAGCTGATCAGCATTGCCTACCAATCCATCCGCGTGGTGGACCTGGACGGCTTGCGCCGCTACGGCGTGGCGTCGCTGTGATGACAGACTGCTTGCGCGATGTGTGGCATGCTGATGGCTTGTTCACCAGATTGACCTGACGCATGGCCCTCGTTTCCGATCATCCCTTGCACTTGCTGGGCTTGCGCTTTCCGCTCAGGCTGCGCGTGACCGTGCGCCAGGGTTTTGTAACCTTGCACAATGAAATCACCACCAAAAAACTGGGCAGCGGCGACAGCTTTGTCGTGCCCGCTTTCTTGCGCTTTGCCTGCGACGTGATGCCGGGGCGAGGCAAGCCGGCCGTGTTCACCCTGGCGCTGGAAGGCGACGCGCCGGAAGGCAGCCACGGCGGCGGCAAGCGCTGGAGCCAGGCGCTGGCGCAGCACATCTTTGATACGCCGCAAGGCAAATGGACTGCGGCGCGTCTGGCGGCCCTGTGGCAAGTGACGCCGCACAAGGCCAGGGCGCGCCTGTTTGCCGAGGGTGAGGCTTTGCTCAGCCTGGTGCGCGAACAGCGCCTGGCGCACGCGCTGCATACGGCGGCGCAAGCGGGCGCCGATGGCGAAGGCGGCGAGCGCGACCTGGCGCAAGTGGCGGCCGGTTCCGGTTTCGCCTCGATCCCCGCGTTTTGCGACGCCTGCGTGGACGTAGCGGGCGTGCGCCCCAGCCTGTTCCTGCGGGGACAGGCGGGCGCGCTTGCGCAACGCGAAAGCCATACTCCGCTATAATCGGCGGCATGGGATCTTTATTGAAGCGCAAACAATGGCATCTGTGGTTCGCCTGCCTGGCGATACTGCTCAATGCGCTGTCGCCGTCCCTGTCATATGCGTTTGCCTCGCTGCACGCGAACACGAACAATGCCGCCGTCGAGATTTGCTCGGCCAGTGGCGCCGTCTACACACAGGCGGACCTGGCGCCAGCCGTCAAATCCACCACCGACTCCGTACTGCACCACATCGAGCACTGCCCGTTCTGCATGAGCCATGCGGGTAGTGTGGGCCTGCCACCGTCATCATCGCCGCTGGCCGTCATCACGGGCCACGACCACTATCCGCCCCTGTTCTACCAGGCGCCCCGGCCCCAGTTTGCGTGGCTGGGCGCCCGCCCGCGCGGCCCGCCCGCGCTGGCCTGAGCATCGCTGTTCTACCTGCCGCACTGCGGCAGGGCATCTATCCTTAATTTGTATTCACTACGCCCATTGGGCTGGAATTACCATGAAACGTCGTCTTTTCCTTCTCGCCGGCACGGCGGGATTGCTCACGCTTGCCGCTTGCGAACAAGCACCGAAACCCCATTACAACGGTCTGGACTTGACGGGAGGCGATTACAAGCCCGACTTCAAATTGAGCGGCCCCGATGGCAAGGTCTACACCCTGGCCGATTTCAAGGGCAAGTATGTGATGGTCTTCTTTGGCTTCACGCAATGCCCGGACGTGTGCCCGACTGCCCTGTCGCGCGCGCTGGAAATCCGCCAGAAACTGGGCGCCGATGGGGATAAACTGCAAGTGATCTTCATCAGCATCGATCCCGAGCGCGACACGCCCGAGTTGCTGGGCGAATACATGCGCGCCTTCGACCCCAGCTTCCTGGGCTTGCGCACGGACCCGCAGGCGACGGCGCAGACGGCCTTCAACTACAAGGTCTTCTACCGCCGCGTTCCCAGCGGCAGCTCGTACACGATGGACCACACGGCCATCAGCTATGTGCTCGATACCGAGGGACGCATGCGCCTGGGCTTGAAACACCAGCTGACGGGCGACGAGTGCGTGCAAGACATCAAGACCCTGATGAAATCGAAATACACCTTATAACAACACCGAGGAAATAATCATGACCCATTTGAAAACCCTGCTGGCCACGGCCCTGACCGTGCTGTCTTTCTCCGCCGTCGCACAAAACAGTGTGCAGATTACCGACCCGTGGGTGCGCGCCACCGTGCCGCAGCAAAAAGCCACGGGCGCCTTCATGCAGATCACGGCGCCGAAAGCCATGCGATTGCTGGAAGTGCGCTCGCCCGTGGCCGGCGTGGCGGAAATCCATGAAATGAGCATGACGGACAATATGATGCGCATGCGCCAGGTCAAGGAAATCGCCTTGCCGGCCGGCAAAGCCGTCGAACTGAAGCCGGGCGGCTACCACGTGATGCTGCTGGAACTCAAAGGGCAAGTAAAGGCGGGCGACAAGATCCCGCTGACCCTGGTGCTTGAGGGCGAGGACAAGCACCGCGAAACCATCGAAGTCAATGCCGTGGCACGTCCGCTGGGTGCGACCTCGACTTCACCCGCGATGCCCGCGATGAAACACTAACTCTGCCGCAATGCGCTTGAAAAGCCCGGTGCGCCGGGCTTTTTTGCGTCCATTTGAAAGTTAAACGGCTGTTTGATACAATGGAGGGCAATATTAAACAGCTGTTTAAATAATGGGAATGGCATGACGGAACAGATGGAAAACGATAAGGTCGGCGAACCGGCGCGTGCGCGTATCCTGCAGGCGGCGGCGGACCTGTTTGCCGAGGAGGGCTACAAGGCCGCGTCCGTGCGCAGGATATGCGAGGCGGCGAGGGTCAATGTGGCGATGGTCAATTACTATTTTCATAGCAAGGAAGAGCTGCACCTGGCCGCCTTCGACCATGCGCGCGAGCTGGCGCGGGCCTCGGCCGCCGACGTGGCGGCCGCCAGCGCGAGGGCGCAGCTGCCGCCTGTGGAACAGTTGCGCCTGGCCATCGAGGCGTTGGTGTCCGATATGCTGCGCTCGGGGTCGGCGTCGCTCTTCAGCCGCCTGGTGGCGCGCGAACTGATCGAACCGACGGCCGCCATCCACAAGCTGGCCGAACGTAATGTGCGCCCGCAGCATGCCTTGTTCACGGGTTTGATCCGTGGCGTGGTGGGGCCTTCCATGCCGGCGGACGTGGTGCAGAAATGCGTGTTCAGCGTGATCGGCCAGGCCGTGTTCTATGCCCGTTCGCGCATCGTGCATGAACTGGTGGTGCCGGAAATGACGTATGACGAGGCGGGCATCGCCAGCATCGCGCGCCATGTGTCGCAATTCTCGCTGGCGGCCCTGGCTGGCTTGCGCCGCCAGTGTGACGATGCGCAGGCGGGCGCATGAAGGCCCGCAACCTGACCCTGGTGCTGGCCGGCCTGGCCATGCTGGGCCCGTTCGCCACCGATACATTTTTGCCATCATTTCCCGCGATCGGCATGCATTTCGACGTCGGCAGCGTGCTGGTGCAGCAAACCCTGAGCGTCTACCTGGCCGCCTATGCCTTCATGACCTTGTTCTACGGCACCTTGTCCGACTCCTTCGGCCGCCGTCCCGTGATCCTCGCTTCCCTGCTGATCTTTGCCGTCGGCTCCATCGGCGCCGCGTTTGCGCCCAGCTTTGGCTGGCTGCTGTTCTTCCGTGGCATGCAGGGCGCCTCGGCGGGAGCGGGCAGGGTAGTCGGGCAAGCCATCGTGCGCGACACCCTGTCGGGCGCGGCCGCGCAAAAGATGCTGGCCAATATCATGATGGTGTTCGGCATCGCGCCCGCCATCGCCCCCATCATCGGCGGCTGGCTGCACGTGGCCTATGGCTGGCAATCAACGTTCGTGTTCACCTTTTCCGTCACGGTGCTGCTGGCGTTCGCTTGCCTGAAAGGCTTGCCGGAAAGTTTATCCGTCGAGCAACGCCAGCCTTTCCATCCAGGCAACATCGCGCGCAATTACTGGCTGGCGTTGCGCCACCGGGCATTTCTCTTGCGTTCGCTGGCCGTGGCCTTCGCCTTCGGCGGTTTCGCCCTGTACATCGCGTCCGCGCCGCATTTCATCCTGGAATTGCTGCGCCTGCCGGAAACGGCGTTTGGCTGGATGTTCATCCCCATGGTGGCCGGTTTGGTGCTGGGCTCGGCGCTGTCGGGCAAGCTGGCCCATGCTGTGAAAAGCACCGTGCTGGTGCGCTGGGGCTTGCTGGCCATGGCCGCCACGGGGGCGATCAACATAGGCTACAACCACTGGTTTAGCGCCAGCATCCCCTTTGCCGTCGTGCCGGTGATGCTATACGCCTTCGGCATGTCGCTGGCCTTGCCGGGCATGACCATGTCCACGCTCGACATTTTCCCGCAGATGCGGGGCCTGGCCGCCTCCTTGCAAAACTTCGTGCAAATGCTGGTGTTTGCGCTGGTGTCCGGTTTTGTCGCACCCTTGCTGTTCGACAGTGCCTTCAAGCTGGCGCTGGGACAGGCTTCGGCCGTGGCGCTGGCCGCCGTGTTCTGGTGGCTGGGCAGCCGCCAGGCGGCGGGGCAGGGCGCATCTGCCATTATTAAAACAATATGATAGGCCTTGGAAAATAGTGGCATGCTTCCTGCTTTGTTACACTGTGACAATCAGACCCGTGCTGCGGGCGCCAAAGCACGCGCGCGGGTCTAAGCAGTTTTGCAACTTTACCTTTGGCTATCATGCACTTGATTAACTCCAGTTTGAACCACGCCTTGCGCGTGCCGCTGGCTGCGGAAATCCACTCGCGGCCGTTTTTGCAGCTCGATGCCCCCGAGCTGATCACCCATCTGGCCGTCTACAAGGATGACAGCGCGGCACCGGGCGCGTCGAATATGGCGGCCCAGCACGCCACTTTGGCTGCCCTGTGCACGCATTTCGGCGTCACGCCCCCGACCACCGAAGCCAAGTATTTTTATTACGACTTTGGCCGTTTCCGCCTGAAATGGGAATGCCACACGGAATTTGCCACGTTTACCTTCGCCGAACATGGGGGCGCCGCCTTGCCACTGGAGCAGGCGTTCGAGCGCATGCCGTTGGAACAGTTGCCGCAGCAATGGCTGGCGGGCTTGAAGGGCAAGCTGATGGTGGCCGCGCACGTGGTGCTGGAGCAGGCGACGGAGCCCGCCGAGATTTTCATGCAGGATTTGTCACGCGTATTCGAGGGCAATACCTTGGCCGGCAGCAAGGTGTTGCAGGGGGGCGAATTGTGGACGGACTTCACCATCCAGTCAGACGGCTTCAGCCGTTTCGTCATCCGCGATGCGGGCATGCGCTCGCAGCAGTCGGGCCGTTTGGTGCAGCGCGTGCTGGAAATCGAAACCTACCGCATGATGGCCTTGCTGGGTTTGCCCTACGCCATGCAGGCGGCGCCATCCTTGAACGCCATCGAGAACGAACTGGCGACCTTGGCCGCCGCCATGGTCGACACGGATGACGCGCCGGGCCTGGCCAAGGGCGACGAGGGCCTTGCGGAGCAAGCCTTGCTTGACCGCATCACGCGCCTGGCGGCCCGCATTGAAAAGCTGTCACTTGACAATAGCTACCGTTTTTCTGCCTCGAAAGCCTACATGGGCCTAGTCAAGGCGCGCATCGAGGAATTGCGCGAAGTGCGCATCGAGGGTATTCCCACGGTCGAGGAATTCATGGATCGCCGCTTGACGCCCGCCATGAATACCTGCGAAGCGATGGCCAGCCGACAGGAAGCGATGGCGCAGCGTATCGCCAACACGAATGATTTGCTGCGCACGCGCGTGGGCATCGTGCAGGAATTGCAAAACCGGCAAATCCTGCAATCGATGAACGCCCGCGCGGCGCAGCAGCTGCAGCTGCAGCAAGCGGTGGAAGGCCTCTCCGTGGCGGCAATCTCGTATTACGTGATAGGCCTGTTCAGCTACACGGGCAAGGCGGCCAAGGTGATGGGCTTGCCCGTGAACCCTGAAATCCTCGTCGGCGCCCTGGTGCCCTTCGTGGCGGCCGGCGTCTGGCTGGGGCTGCGGCGCATGCACCACAAGCTGCACGCGCACTGAGCGGGACGACAGGGGGGGCAACATTTTTGCTATCTTCCGGCATTCGACCGTCAGGTGTTCTGAAAAGGAAAATGCGTGCTACCGAATGTTGGAGATGTTTACTGTGTGTTTTCGTCCGAGCTGCAGCAATATGTGGCTTGCCAGGTCACCCGCATCAAGGATGCGTCCTCGTCCAGGCCGCTCGCTGCCGTGCTGGAGCTGGACTGGAGCGGTGACGCCTTGCCCGATGCGGCGGCCGTGCAAGCCATGCAGCCGCTTGTGTGCGACTATTTCTTCTGGAATAAGCGCCACGATCACTGCTATGCCACGGCGAATGTGCCGCCTGGACATACCCTCGTTGGCAATATCGCGCCGCTGGTCGATGTGGAAGTCAATAGCTACCGCAGCGGCTGGAACGTGGGGGACAGCGTTGTACGCCAACGCCGCTGGGAGCGCATCGATCCGGTGCGGCGCCAGCAGTTCAAGGCAGCGTCGCGCGAGCATGAAGTGACGCTCGGCGGCCAGGCCTTCCGGCAGGATGCGACGAAAATCAATGACAGCGTCTTGCAGGCGCTGGGCGACATGTCCGAGCTGGAGCAACTGCCTTGCCTGATGTCGATCGAGACTGGTGACGGCACGCAGGCATTGATGGAGTTTATCCAGGGCAATCCCTTCATCAATGAACTGCACTGGCAATCATCGACAGTGCATGTGCTCGATTTCAGCGGCAGCGGCCTGGAACGCCTGATCCTGCAGCCAGATGGCGTCACCAGCCTGGTCTTGAACAAAGGCTTGAGCCTTCTCGCGCTGCGCAGCGCGCCGTCGCCGTCGTTGCGCATCGACGATGGCGCGGATGGCCGCCATCTGACACTCCAGTGTACGCACGCGCTGCCGCCGTTCCACGGTCTCGACCGGCTGGGTGGCCTGTCGCTGGTGAGCATGAAAGAAGTTGATTTGGCACAAGTGGCACAGCGCTTTCCTCATCTGACGGCCTTGCGGATCTGGGGCAAGCCGGGGCTGGCGTCGCATATGAGCAGCCTTGCGCAGCTGACCCAGCTGCAAATGTTTACCACCTATGATCTGTTCGGTTTCAAGGCGGAGGACTTTCCTCTTGCCACACAATTGCCGAAGCTGGCAACCCTGAGGATGACCAGCTTGCCCGCGGATGCGGCCAAGGTCATCAAGGCCGGTTACAAGAAAGCGGCGGCGCTGGGACTGGACTTATCGGTGACCAAGGCGCGCAAGCCGGAATGGCTGGCTGAAAACCTGCTCAACCCCTTCCGCGACTGGGATGGCCGCGAGCATATTTCTCCCGCGTATGCGAAAAAGGCGGCACTGGCCTACAAGAACATGCTGGCCGTGACGCGCAGCATCGATGCCGCCATGGAGGCAACGGCCGCCACTGCGGCGCTGGAGGCCATGGTCGCCGCCTATGTGGACGCCTTCAACAAGATGGACCGGCGCTCTGGCATCATCGAGACGGTGGAACGCGAGGAAATTTACGTGGTGCTGGTGGCGTTGCTGGCTCAGCTGGTACAGCAGCTGGGAGAGCAGGGTGCTGCGCTCGTCGACGAAGCGGCCTTGCTGGAGTTGTTCGACCATTTGCGCGATTTTTAGCTCCTTTCGCACTCTAGAAAAAAAGTTCTAGACAATCGATTCTAGAATGGGTATTCTGGCTGCATGTTAAAAAATACTTCCACTCCCCATCCCACGGCCGCCGAACTGGACTTGCTGCGCATCTTGTGGCAACGCGGTCCTTCCGACGCCCGGGCCGTGTACGACGCCCTGGCTGCAGAGCGTGCCGACGCCAGTTACGCCACCGTGCTGCGCCAGCTGCAATTGATGCATGGCAAGGGACTCTTGAGCCGCGATGAAAGCCAGCGGCCGCAGTTGTATGCCGCCGTCGACGCGCAGGAAAAGTTGCAAACCAGTTTGCTCAAGGATTTGATCGGCAAGGTGTTTTCCGGTTCCGGCAAGGCGCTGGTGCTGACGGCGCTGCGTGAACACGTGAGCGACGCGGAACGCCTGGAAATTGAAAAGGTACTGCGCAGCAAGGATGGCAAGGCGCCATGAACCTGGACATGCGCTTGGGCATAGATTTGGGCAACCTTGTCCCGGCGCTGGGCTGGGTCTTGCTGTACTTTGTCTGGCAGGGCGTGATCGTCGGCGCCGTGTCCGCTGTCCTGCTCTGGCTGCTGCGCCACGCCAGCGCGCGCTGGCGCTATGCGGTCTGCGCGCTGGCGCTGCTGCTATGCCTGTGTATTCCCTTGCTTCATCTGCTTACTCTCCTGTCTGGCACATCGCTGGCCCAGTTGCCGATGGCCGCGCCGCCCGCCTGGCGCGCCGCGCTGCAAGCGTGGATGCCGGCCCTGGTGCTGGCCTGGAGCGCGGGCGTTGGGCTGATGAGCTTGCGCCTATGCCTGGGCCTGGCATGGGTCGGCAAGCTGCGCCGCCAGGCAGTGGCCGCGCCGGCCATCTGGCAGACGCGCCTCGATGCGCTGGCGCTGCGCATGGGCTTGCGCGGCAGTCAGCAAGTGCCGCTGAAGCTGCACGCGGGACTGTCCAGCCCCGTGACCGTGGGTTTCTGGCGCCCCGTCATCCTGCTGCCAGCCGCCTTGCTAAGCGGCATGCCCGTCGCCCTGCTCGAAGCGCTGCTGGCGCATGAGCTGGCGCACGTGCGGCGCTGGGATTACCTGGTCAATCTGCTGCAAAGCGTGGCCGAGGCGCTGCTGTTCTTCCATCCAGTCGTCTGGTGGCTGTCGGCGTGCATGCGGGCCGAGCGCGAACAGGTGGCCGACGCTCTGGCTGCACAGGCACTGCAAGACCCGCAGCAGCTGGCCACGGCGCTGCATGCGCTGTCCTTGCACGCTGCCACGCCGAGCCAGCCCGGCTTGCTGATGTCGGCCCGGGGCGGAGCGCTGCTGACGCGCATCGAACGCCTGATGGCGCCCGGCCCCGACACGGCCGGCTGGAAACTGGCCGTGCCCGCCTTGCTGCTGGCCTGCGCCACCTTGCTGCTGCAGGTGCAGGGCAAGCCTGCCGTCAGCGGGGCGACCCTGGCCGAGGCCGCCGCCGGCATGCTGGCCTTGCCCGTCAGCGCGAAACATATGCTGGTGTTCGACGACGCCAGCGGCAAGGTATTGATGGCGAAAGATGCGGACGCCGTCGTGCCCATCGCCTCGATCACCAAGCTGATGACGGCCATGGTGGTGCTGGACGCGGGGCTGGATCCGGATGAACAGCTGCGCATCGTGCGCGCCGATGGCGACTCTTCGCTGCAGCGCCACAGCCTGCTTGCCGACGGCGTGGCCGTGTCGCGCGGCGCGCTGTTGCAACTGGCGCTGCTGCCGTCCGAAAACCGCGCCGCCGCCGCGCTGGCGCGCACCTATCCCGGTGGCAGTGCGGCGTTTCATCAGGCACTGCAGGCAAAGATCCACAGCCTGGGCCTGGTGCGCACCACCCTGACAGACCCGGTCGGCAGTTCTCCCGCGAATACTTCCACGGCCAGCGAGGTGGCCAAGATCGTGGCGGCGGCCGCGCGCTATCCGGACATTGCCCGCATCACTAGCCACCCGCAGGCCAGCGTGGCCGTCAATGGCAAGACGCGCACCCTGCACAACACGAATCCGCTGGTAGGCGGCAAGGGCTGGGACATTTTGCTGTCCAAGACGGGCAGCAGCCACGAGGCGGGCAGCTGCCTGACCATGCGCATGCGCAGCGGCGGCAAGCACGTCACCGTGGTGCTGCTGGACGCCGATGGCGCGCAGCGGCGCTCGCTCGACGCCGGACACATCCGCGACACCCTGGCCGACAGGACTGGCCGCATGTAGTGATACCCCCCCCCCCCGGGCGCCAGTGCGGGCGCCCTTCTTTTTACACTCTGGAGATGAAGATGACACTATTGGCGAAGTTGATGCTGGCTACGGTTGCGACCATGGCGGCAGGTACGGTGCAGGCGAAGACGCCGGCACCGGTGCAGGATAAACCGGTCAATTGCGATAATTGCAAAGAATGGAATGCGCCCGTCAAGCCGTTCAATATCCATGGCAACAGCTGGTATGTGGGCACGGCCGGCCTGTCCGCCGTGCTGGTGACGAGTCCGCAGGGCCATATCCTGCTCGACGGCGCGCTGCCGCAATCGGCACCCCTGATCATCGCCAGCATCAAGGCGCTGGGTTTTCGCATCGAGGACGTGAAATACATCCTCAATTCGCATGCCCATTGGGATCATGCGGGCGGCATCGCCGCGCTGCAGCGGGCCAGTGGCGCCACCGTCATGGCCAGCGCAGCGGCGGCCCCGGTGTTGCAAAGCGGCACCAATGGCAAAGATGATCCGCAGTACCAGGCCGATCCCGTCGTGCACGTTGCCAAGATAAGCAAGGTCAGCCTGGTGGGCGAGGGCGATACCGTCAAGGTGGGCCCTTTGACCTTGACGGCCCACATGACGCCGGGCCACACGCCCGGCGGCACGACATGGACCTGGACGTCGTGCGAAGGCCAGCGCTGCCTGGATGTGGTGTATGCGGATAGCCTGAACCCGTATGCCAGCGGCGATTTCCGCTATACGGGCAAAGGCGCGGGCAAGGGTGGCTCACCTGACGTTTCGGCCTCGTTCGAAGCGAGCATCGCCAAGGTGGCTGCCTTGCCATGCGACATCATCATCCCCGTGCATCCGGGCACGACGGACGTGCTGGGCAAGGCCGCCAAGCGCAGCGGCACGAACAATCCCCTGATCGACGCCAACGCCTGCCGCGCCTATGCAGCCGAAGCGGGCGGCATGCTGGCCAAGCGCCTGGCGAAAGAACGGGGCGTTGCGTTACCAGCCGAAGCCAAAGACGCCGCGCACGCGCATTAATCGTTTTACTCTGCCGCCTGCTGCTGTTTTTGCAGGCGTTTCAGGAACACCGTCATTTCCTTGACGGCTTGCAGGTCGCCTTTCTGCTGGGCCACAGTCACGCCCGTCGTCCAGGCGGCCTGCGCTTCGTCCAGCCGGCCCAGCTGCTGCAAGGCCTTGCCCAGCAGTTTCCAGGCGGCGGAATAGCCCGCTTGCTGTTGCGTCGCCTGCGCCAAGTGCAGGGCTGCTTGCCCGGCGTCATGCTCTTTCAGACAGGCGTCGCCCAGGCCGAAGCGCAGCAGGGCGCTGTCGCGTCCCTGCGCCAGCAGTTTTTCCAGCTTTTCACGCATTCCCGGCCTCATCTTGATATGCAAGTATATTCTTGCATATTAACGCTTCGGCCTGCAAGTAACAAGCCGGCGTTCAATTGGCCACATCCACCACCAGCTTGCCGCGCGCGCTGCCATCGATTTGGGCTACATGCGCATCGTGCACCGTGCGCAAGCTAAAGCGGCGTGGATCAAGCCGCACCCGCAGCTTGCCCGCGTCGATCAGCTTGTTAGCTTCGCGCAAGATCGCGCCATGGCGCGCATGGCCCTCGCCGCTCAACAGGGGCAATAAGGTGAACACGCCCGAGTAGCTGGCCGCGCGCGCCGTCAGCGGGCTCAGGGCGAACGTGCCCCAGCCCAGGCAACTGACGACATGGCCACCATAAACCTTCGCTGCCCGGAAACTGGCGTCCAGGGTGGCGCCGCCCACCGTATCGTAGACGATGTCGAAGCCGGCGCCGCCCGTGTGTTCGGCCACGTAGTCATCCACCGTGCTGGTGCGGTAATCGATGAAGCGCGCGCCCAGCGCCTCGATGGCAGCGCGGCTGGCGGCGCTGCCCGTGGCATACACCGTGGCGCCAAAGGTGAGCGCGAGCTGCACGGCCATGTGCCCAACGCCGCCGGCGCCGCCATGCACCAGTACGGTGTCGCCCGCCTTCACATGGGCGCGGTCGACCAGCCCTTCCCAGGCCGTGATGAAAACGAGGGGCAGGGCGGCCGCTTCGCGCATGCTCAGTGCTGGCGGCACGGGCGCGAGCAGGGCAGCGTCGAAGACGCCATACTCGGCCAGTGAACCCTGTACGCCGGCTATGCCGCCCGCCATGCCATAGACTGTTGCGCCAACGTGAAAAGTCGTCACGCCCTCGCCCACGGCCGCCACCGTGCCGGCCACGTCGATGCCGAGGATGGCGGGCAGGCGGGGCCGGGCGTGCGGGGCGGCGCTGGCGGCGATTTTCGTGTCCAGCGGATTGACGCCGCTGGCGGCGATGCGCACGAGGACTTGCCCGGGGCCGGGCTGTGGCACGGGCAGGTTTGCTATGGTCATGGGGGCGGCAAAGCTGGTGAGGACGAGGGCTTGCATGGGGTTCTCCTGTGGTTGATGCCCCAGTCTAGGCGGCGACGGCACAAAGAAAAACGGGGCGCGGCCCGATGCACTATTTCAGTATCGTGGATAATCGCCGGCATCAAGGAGTTCACAGGGAGACAGACATGGACAGGCTGGAAGCGATGCAGGTGTTTTGCGCGGTGGTCGAGGCGGGCGGCTTCAGCAAGGCAGCGCAGCGCCTGGGCATCTCGACCTCGTCCGTGACGAACCAGGTGGCGGCGCTGGAAAAGCACTTCGGCGTACGGCTCTTGCAGCGCACCACGCGCAGCATGTCGCTCACGGCTGAAGGCCTGCAGTGCCATGCGCAGGCGCGCCAGATGCTGGCCGACATGGCGGCGCTGGAAACGAGCCTGCTGCAGGCGGCCGAGCGGCCATCGGGCAGCTTGCGCGTGGATATGCCCAGCAGCATCAGCCGCAACCTGGTGGCGCCCGCCTTGCCCCGCTTTATCGCCGCCTATCCCGACATCGCCCTGCGCCTGACGGTCAGCGACCGCCTGGTCGACATGGTGGAAGAGGGCGTCGACGTCATGCTGCGCATCGGCGAGCCGCAGGATTCATCGCTGGTGGCGCGCAGCCTGCTGGCAATGGATTATCTGTGCTGCGCCTCGCCCGCCTTTGTCGCCCGGCATGGCATGCCGCGGTCGCCACAGGAACTGGATCAGTTTTCCTGTCTGCATTTCCTGTACCCGAAATCGCGCCAGGTGCGGCCCTGGCTGTTCCAGGACGGGGGCGCGGGTGAACCGTATGCCCACACGCCTGCGGCCACCCTGGCCTTCGACCATATCGAATCGATGATCGCCGCCGCCCAGGCCGGTTGCGGCATCGTCCAGGCGCTGTCCGTTTCCGTGTTGCAGCCTTTGCGCGACGGCAGCCTGGTGCCCGTGCTGCAGCCATTTCGCACGGCTGGCCCCGACGTGTGGGCGCTGTTCCACCCGCGCCAGTTGCGCGCGGCCAAGGTGCAAGTGTTTGTGGACTTTCTGGCGCAGGTTTTTCGCGGCCAGCACGCCATCCAGGCCGCATTATGATAATATAAATGAGAATTATTCTCATATGGAGCATGGCGTGGTATCGACTGCCTGGACGCGGCAACTGTCTTCCGAACTGACCTTGTCGGCCGGTTCCGTGCTGTCGCCCACTCCCATCACCGTCAATACGCCCGTGTTCGAGGGCTTGCAAGTCATCGTCTCGCTGAATGGCAAGTTGAGCGGCAGCGTGGATGGCCACGCGCCGTTCCCCATTACCGATGCGGGCGTCTACCTGGTGCTGGCGCGGGGCCGCCACGAAGGCTGCGACCGCTTTGAAGCGAATACCTTGCAGCGCTACGTGAAAGTGGGACTCGACGCCGGCCATGCGCAGCGCAGCGGTTTCGACCTGGAACGCCTGGCCGTCACGGGCGGCCAGCAGCTGCACCGTGATGGCGTGCTGGTGATGCGCCAGGTGTTGACGCCGGCCCTGCGGGCCATCGCCACGCAGATCCTGATGTGCCCCTTCGACGGCGCCGTGCGCGACATGTACATGGCGGGCAAGGCGCTGGAGATGGCGGCCGTGGCCAGCGACCGGGTACTGGGACGGTCGCGGGGCGGCGCTAGCGGCGCGGACTTGAGCGCCTTCGAGATTGAGCGCTTGCAGCAGGCGCGCGAGCTGGCCGAGCAGCATTTCCAGCAACCGCTGGGTTTGCCTGAAATAGCCAGATTAAGCGGCTTGAACGTAAAGAAGCTGACGGCCGGCTTTCGCCAGCTGTTTGGCGTCAGCGTGTTCGAGTATGTGCAGGATTACCGTCTGCAGGAAGCCTATCGCATGCTCAGCGCGGGCGGCTATACGGTGACGCAGGTGGCGTGTTTTGTCGGCTATGCCATTCCCCATTTTTCCACCTTGTTTCGCAAGCGTTTCGGCATGCCGCCCAGCCAGCTGGCGCGCGCATAGCTGGCTGCATCTTTTCCGTTTTTCGTAAGGCGAAGGCCCGATAACGAAAGCAGCCGATGCTTCCGGATTCTATGATGAATGATATTCATTCTCATTTAAAGCCTGGAAGGATTCACCGTATGTCACGCTCGCAGCCCCACCGTTTGCCGCGCCTTGTGCGCGCCGTTCCCATTCCCCTTGTGCTGGTCCTGGCTTGCCGCGCCGCCTATGCTGCCGAAGCGCCTGATGCGCCGCAAGCCATGCAGGGTGTGACGATCGAAGCGCAGCGCTTGAAAATCGCCACGCAAAGCACGACATCGAGCAAGACCGATACGGCGCTGATCGAAACGCCCGCTTCCGTTTCCGTCATCACGCGCGACCAGATGGATGCGCAGAGCATCCAGTCCGTCGGCGAGGCGCTGCGGTATTCGGCCGGCGTGCTGGCCAGTCCGTCGATGGCTGCTTCGCAGCGCTATGATCGTTTCGATAACGTCAAGATCCGCGGCTTCGACGTGGGCAGCAACGGCATGCTGCGCGACGGCTTGCGCGGCACCACGGTGCAAGCCTGGCCCAAGGTCGAGCCGTATGGCCTGGAAGCGGTGGAAGTGTTGCGGGGCCCCAGTTCCGTGCTGTATGGCCAGAATTCGCCGGGCGGCATCGTCAACCAGATCAGCAAACAGCCCCTGTTTCAGCCATACCGAGAGCTGCAATTGCAGATGGGCAACTTCCACCGCAAGCAGGTGCAGGGCGATGTGAGTGGCCCCGTGGGCGAGGGTAGCGACTGGGCTTACCGCATGACGGGCTTGCTGCGCGATAGCGATTCCCAATTCACAGGCGTGCCGGACGACAAGGTGTATATCGCGCCCGCCCTGAGCTGGCGCCCCAGCGCGGCCACCAGCCTGACCTTGCTGGCCGACTACACGCGCGACAAGTTCGGTCCGCCCGCCGTGGTGGCGCCCATCCAGGGCACCCTGTTGCCGAACCGCCATGGCCGCCTTCCCTACAACCAGATGCTCAACGAAAAGGGCCTGGACAATCACCGCGTGCAATATTCGCTGGCCTATCTGCTGGAACACCGCATCGATGACGTGTGGAGCGTCCATTCCAAGTCCCGCTATGGGCGGGTCAACCTGATCACGGAAACCATCCAGGGCCGCCTGCTGGCCGACCAGCGCACCTTGCGCCGCACGCCCTATTTCTTCGATATCGATGGCGAGAGCTGGTCGCTGGATAACAATGCTAAGGCCAGTTGGCGCAGCGGCGGCGCCGAATTCGAGACTCTGGTGGGCCTCGATTACCGTCACACGAAAGAAGATTATGTGCTCAATGGCGGTCCGGCCGGCGCCGAGATTGATATGTACCAGCCCGTCTACCTGGGCCATATGCTGCCCACGCCCGAGCGCTATGCGAGCACCGTGCAAAGCTCGGACCAGTACGGCCTGTACGCGCAGCAACAGATCAAGCTGGCGCGGCAATGGGTGCTCAGCGCGGGCATACGCAAGGATTGGTCGGACACGTCCACGCGCGACCGCCTGGACGGCGTCACGCCGCCGTCGCAAAAGGATGATGCGCTGACGTGGAAGGCTGGCGCCGTCTATCTTGCCGAGAACGGCCTGGCACCTTACGTCAGCCTGATGACCTCGTTCAACCCCGTGCTGGGCAACGATTTCTATGGCAAATCCTACGACCCCACCAAGGGCAAGCAGGCGGAAGTGGGCGTGAAATACCAGCCGCCCGGTTTCGACGGATTTTTCACGGCATCCGTGTTTGACCTGCGCCAGGAAAACGTGCAGACCCTGGATCCGAACAATTCGCTGAATCGTTTGCAGACGGGCGAAATCAAATCGCATGGCGTGGAACTCGATGCGCTGGCCAATCTCACGCGCAATTTCAACTTGGCGGCCAATGTCACGTGGAACCGCCTGGAAGTGAGTAAAAGCAATAACGTCAATGAAGTGGGCAAGCGTCCCGTCGGCATGCCGGAGACCATGGCCAGCGTATGGGGCAAGTACAAACTGGTGCAAGGCCCGCTGGCGGGACTGGGCATCGGCCTGGGCTTGCGCTACACGGGCGCCACCAAGGCCGACTCCGCCAACCGCATCGACGTGCCGTCCTACCTGCTGACGGACCTGGCGCTGGACCTGGATCTGCTGCGGCTGTCGCCGTCTCTGCGGGGCACGCAGCTGGCGCTGAACGTGACAAATCTGAGCAACAAGCATTACTACGACAGTTGTTCATCGAGCAATTGCAGCACGGGCGATGCGCGCCGCCTGCTGCTGACCGTCAAGCATGCGTGGTGATGCCATGAGAAAAATCTTGTCCATGCTGGCCGCCGCGCTGCTGTCCTGCATCAGTTTGTCAGTTGAGGCCGTCACCGTCACCGACCTGGCGGGACGCACGGTGAACGTACCCGACCAGGTGCAGCGCATCGTGCTGGGCGAAGGCCGCCTGATCTACACCTTGTCCATGTTGGAAGGAAAAAATCCCTTTGCTCGCCTGGTGGGCTGGCAGGGCGATTTCCGCCACCTGGATGTGCAGGGCTACGCGGCCTACCGCAAGGTCTTCCCGCAAGCGGAGCAGGTGCCCCTGGTGGGCGCCACCTCGGCCGACAGTTTCAGCGTGGAAAAAGCCCTGTCCTTGCGGCCCGACTTGGCCATCCTGGCCCTGTCGGGCGGTCACGGCCCCGCGCCGGGCAGTGACGCCGTGCGCCAGCTGGAAGCGGCCGGCGTGCCCGTGATCTTTGTCGACTTCAGCAACCATCCGCTGGCAAATACCGTGCCCAGCATGCGCCTGATGGGCAAGGCACTGGACCGCCAGGCGCAGGCCGCCGCCTTCATCGCCTTTTACGAAGAGCAGGTGGGTAAAGTTGCGCGCGCCGTGCAAGCGGCGCAGGCCAGGCCCGGCTTTCGCCGCCCCAGCATCTTTGTCGACATGCTGGCGGGCTTGCAAGGCTGTTGCGGTTCTCCCGGCACGGGCAATTTCGGCGAGATGATTGCCCTGGCCGGTGGCGAGAATATCGGCGCCGGCAAGATCCCCGGCCCCATAGGCACCCTGAACCCGGAATACATTCTGTCGCGCGATCCCGACGTGTATGTGGCGACGGGCGTGTTCGCCAGCGGGCAGGGGGGCGTGACCCTCGGTTACCAGGCCACCTTGGCGCAGGCGCGCAGCAGCCTGCGCGCCGTGGCCTCGCGCACGGAAACGGCCCAACTGAGCGCCGTGCGCGAAAAAAATGGCAGGCGCTCGCATGGTCTGTGGCATGTGTTCTACGACTCGCCCGAACACCTGGTGGCAGTGCAGGCGCTGGCCAAGTGGCTGCATCCGGCGCTGTTTGCGGACCTGGACCCGGCCCGCACGCGCCTTGAAATGTATCGCCGTTTCATGCCGATTCCCGCCATGGGCGTGCTGTTCGTGGACATGCTGCCTTGAGCGCCGTGCTGACACAAGAGCTGCCTGCCATGGCGGCGGGCAGGGCGTACCGCCAGCGCCATGTGCGCCGCGTCATGCTGGTGGGTGCGCTGCTGTGCGCGCTGGCCGTCTCGCTGGCGGCCGATATCGCCACGGGGCCGTCCGGCATGGGCATGTCCCGTTTGTTCCAGGTACTGCTGCAGCCCGATGGCGTGCCGCGCATGGAGCAGGTCATCGTGTGGGATGTGCGTCTGCCATATGCGCTGATGGCCGTGCTGGTGGGCGCTGCGCTGGCGCTGGCGGGTGCCGAGATGCAGACCATCCTCGTCAATCCGCTGGCCAGCCCGTTCACCCTCGGCGTGTCGGCCGCCGCCTCGTTCGGCGCTGCGCTGGCCATCGTCCTGAACTGGAGCTTGCCCGGGGTGCCGCCCCAGTACGTGGTGTCGGCGAATGCCTTCCTGTTCGCGTTTGCGTCCGTCGGCTTGCTGCACCTGCTGACGCGCTGGCGCGGCTTCGGCGTGGAAAGCCTGGTGCTGTTCGGCATTGCGCTGGTGTTTGCCTTTAATGCGCTGGTGGCGCTGCTGCAGTTTGTCGCCAGCCAGGATAGCTTGCAGCAACTGGTGTTCTGGACCATGGGCAGCCTGTCGCGCTCCTCCTGGGACAAGATCGCCATCCTGGCCGCGACGCTGGCCGTGATCGCGCCATGGGCCGTGCGCGACAGCTGGGCCATGACGGCGCTGACCATGGGCGAGGACCGCGCGCGCAGCTTCGGCGTCGATGTGCGCCGCTTGCGCATGCTGTCCCTGCTGCGTATCAGCCTGCTGTCGGCGCTGGCCGTGTCCTTTGTCGGCACCATCGGTTTCATCGGCCTGGTGGCGCCGCATATCGCGCGCCTGCTGGTGGGCGAGGATCATCGCCTGCTGTTGCCCGCGTCCGCGCTGGCCGGCGCGCTGATCCTGTCGCTGGCCTCGATCTGCAGCAAATCGCTGATCGACGGCGTGCTGATCCCCGTCGGCATCGTCACGGCGCTGGTCGGCATCCCGTTTTTCATGGCCATCGTCATGCGCCAGCGGGGAGGTGCGGCATGAGCGGCCTGCTGGTGCGCAATGCCTGCGTGGCGTATGGACGGCGCGACGTGCTGCGCGGCGCCAGCCTGCCGCCCTTGTTGCCGGGCAGCGTGACTGCCCTGATCGGCCCGAACGGGGCCGGCAAGTCGACCCTGTTGCGCGGCATCGCCGGCTTGCAATCGATGCAGGGCGCCCTGCTGCTCGATGGCGTGGACCTGGCCTGCGGGCCGCAAGCCCTGCGCGCGCAAAGCATGGTGTATCTGCCGCAAAGTCTGCCCTCGCGCACGCGGCTGGGCGTGTTCGAGGCTGTGCTCAGCGCCGCGATGGCGGGGCGCAGCGAAGGCTGGCTGGGCGCCAGGGTCGATGCGGCGGCCGTGGCCAGGGTGGAGGCCGTGCTGGCGCGCCTCGACTTGCTGCCCCTGGCCAGTCGCCAGGTCGAGGCGCTGTCGGGCGGCCAGCGCCAACTGGTGGGCCTGGCCCAGGCGCTGGTGCGCCAGCCCAAGGTGCTGCTGCTGGACGAGCCCACCAGCGCGCTGGACCTGTATCACCAGTTCCAGGTGATCGAGGCGATAGGGCGCGCCACGCGCGAACATGCTTTGATTACCGTCATCGTCCTGCACGACATCAACCTGGCGCTGGGCTGCGCCGACCAGGTGATGGTGCTGCACGATGGCGTGCTGGCGGCGTCGGGCGCACCGCATGCCGTGATTGACACCGCCCTGATCGCGCGCGTCTACCGTGTACGAGCCAAGGTGCGCCAGCTCGATACGGGTGCCGTCGTCTGCGTGGAGGGGACATTGTGAGCGACTGGCGCGATTTGTCGGCCTTGCTGGCCCCCGTTCGGAGCCGCTTGCTGGGCGCTGGTGCGCTGCAGGCGCTGGCCGCCCTGTGCGGCGTACTGCCATATATCGCCATGGCGCAGTTGGGCGCCTTGCTATTGGCATCGGATGTCGATGCTGGCCAGGCCTGGAATGTGCTGTGGCTGGCACTGGCTGCGCTGTGCCTGCGTCAACTGACGACGGCGCTGGGCCTGCACTTGACGCATCTGGCCGATGCGGACTTGCAGTGCCAGTTGCGCCTGCGGCTGGCGCGGCAGTTGTCCAGAGTGCCGCTGGGCTGGTACGCGGGCAGCAATGCGGCCAAGGTCAACGAAATCGTGCAGCGTGACGTGGCTGCGCTGCACCGCCTGGTGGCGCATGCGCCGTCCGACCTGGCCGCCGTGGTCGTCGCGCCCGTGGCATGCCTGGCCTGGCTGCTGCAGACGGACTGGCGCATGACGGCCGTTACCCTGGTCGCGCCAGCCCTGGCCTGGTGGCGCTATCGGGGCATGGACGCAGCAGCCTTCCGCGAGGGACAGGCACAGTTGCAGCGCACTGGCGGCGAACTGGCGGCAGCGATGGTGGAACTGGTGCAGGGCATGGCCGTCTTCAAGACGTATGCGCAGGAGACGCTGCCGCAAGCACGCTTCCATGCCGTGGCCGGACGCTATGCGCGGCAGTTTTTGGCCTGGGTGCGGCGCTGGGGCGGCATGGCTGCGCTGGTCGATGTGCTGCTGTCGCCGCCCGTCGTGCTGGCTTTTGTCGTGAGTGGTGCCTGGCTGGGCGCGCAAACCCGGGCGATGTCGCCCGCGCAGATGCTGCCGTTTGCCTTGCTGGGCATGGCCTTGTGCGCGCCTGTCGCCGCGCTGGGGCACGGCGCCGATGACTTGAAGGGAGGTTTGGCGGCGGCGCGCAGGATCGGCGCCTTGCTGGCCGAGGCGCCCATGCCGCAGGCGCAGACGCCGTTGCTGCCGGCTGGCGACGATGTGCGTTATGAACAGGTGCGTTTTGCCTATCCGGGCGGTATCGATGTTTTGCATGGCATCGATTTATGCCTGCCTGCGGGCAGCGTGACAGCCCTGGTGGGGCCGTCGGGCGGCGGCAAGTCGACCCTGGCCATGTTGTTGCCGCGCCTGTGGGACGTGACGGCAGGCGCCGTGCGCATCGGCGGCGTCGATGTGCGCCAGATCGATCCCGCCGTGCTGTATGCGCGTGTGGGTTTTGTCTTGCAGCACACGCAAGTGCTGCGCCTGTCCGCGCGCGACAACATCCGCCTGGGGCGGCCGGATGCGAGCGACGCCCAGGTGGAAGCGGCGGCGCGCGTCGCGCACATCCATGCTCGCATCACGGCCTTGCCGCAAGGGTATGACACCTTGCTGGGCGAAGGCCTGGCGCTGTCGGGCGGCGAGGCGCAGCGCCTGGCGATCGCCCGCACCCTGCTGGCCGATCCCCGTATCGTCGTGCTGGACGAGGCGATGGCGGCCCTCGACCCCGAGTCGGAAGCGCAGGTGCAGGCCGGCCTGTCGGCCTTGCTGGCGGGACGCACGGTGCTGGTGGTGGCGCACCGGCTGCAAACTATCGTGCATGCCGACCAGATAGCACTGCTCGATGGCGGACGCCTATGCGAGCGGGGCACGCATGCGCAGCTGCTGGCCGCGCGGGGCGCGTATGCGGCCCTGTGGGCGGCGCAAAGCCTGGTTGACGAGGTGGCGGCATGATCGCCACCGTGCGTTTGCTGTTGCGCATGCTTGATGGCGCGGCCGCCGGCAAGTTGCGCCTTGCGCTGGCGCTGATGGCGGCCAACAGTATCCTGGGTGCGCTGGCCCTGTGCATGCTGCTGCCGCTGCTGCGCGCCTGGCTGGCGCCGCAGCCGGGGCAAGCGGAAGGTGCATGGCTGGTACTGTTTCTGCTGTCGGCAACGGCCAGCGCCGCGCTGCGCCATGTCACGCGATTGAAAGGCTATGCCGCCGGCGCCCACTGCGCGCATGCGCTGCATCGGCGCCTGGCCGATAAAATCGTGCGCCTGCCGCTGGCCTGGTGCACGCCGCGCCGCGCCGGCGATATGCGCCAGCTGGCCTCTGGCGGCGTGATGGCCGTGATGGGCGCGCCCGCGCACTTGCTGCAGCCCCTGTTCGATGCCGTGCTGGCACCGCTGGTGGTAGGACTGCTCTGGCTGGCCATCGACTGGCACCTGGGTGCGGTGCTGCTGCTGGCCATGCCGCCCTTGTTGTTCGTGTATCGCTGGGCGCTGGCCTGCGGCAGCCGGGCCGAGACGGCGCTGGCGGCCAGCAGCGCCGAAACGAATGGCCGCGTGCTGGAATATATCGCGGCGCAACCCGTGCTGCGCGCCACGGGCCGCTCCGAGCTGGGCAGCGCCATGCTGGAACAGTCGCTCATGGAGCAGCGCCAGGCGGAACGGCGCTCCCAGCATTTGCTGTTCCCCGCCGCCCTCGGTTTTACCGTGGCGGCGCAGTTGGCGTATGCACTCTTGCTGGCCATCGGCTTGCGCCAGGTGTTGGCCGGCACCCTTGATGTGCCGGCGCTGCTGGCGACATTGATCGTCGCCACCGTGCTGGCCGAGGCGATGGCCGCCGTCGTGCATACGGGCGCCGCCCTGCAACAGGTAGCCCACACCTTGCGCCAGTTTGATGGCTTGCTGGCGGAGCGGGAATTGCCCGTGCTGGCGTTGCCCGGCCGTGTGCCGGAACAGGACGCGCCAGCCGTCGAGGCGCGCGATGTCTGCGTGCGGCGCGACGGACGCCCCATCGTCGATGCCGTCTCGCTGGAGATTGGTCAGTGTTCCCTGACGGTGCTGGTGGGCGCTTCCGGCTCGGGCAAGACGACCTTGCTGCAATTGCTGTGCCGCCAGCTGGATCCCGATAGCGGCGTGCTGCTGGCCGGCGGCATCGATATGCGCACCAATGACGACGCCGCGCTGGCAAAACTGGCGACACCGATGTTCCAGCATACCTGGCTGCTGCCGGCCAGCTTGCGCGACAATCTGAGCCTGGGCCGGCAGATTGTGGCGCAGGATATGCTGGCGGCCCTGTCGGCGGCCGGTCTGGCATCGCTGGCGCAGTCCTTGCCGCAGGGCTTGGACACTGTGGTAGGCGAAGGCGGCTGGACCTTGTCGGGCGGGGAGCGCCAGCGGCTGGCGTTCGCCCGCGCGTTGTTGAAACCCGCGCCGCTGATGCTGTTCGACGAACCGCTGTCGGCGCTTGACGCCATCAGCGAACGGCGCGCTATCGCCACCCTGGCCGACCTGGCGCGTACCCATGCCGTGGTGGTCGCCACGCACCGTCTGGCGATTGCCGCACAGGCAGACCAGATTCTGGTGATGCAATCGGGGCGCATCGTCGAACGGGGCACGCATGCGCAATTGCTGCGGCAGGGTGGCGTGTACAGCGGCATGCAGCGCCAGGCGGGCCAGGCACGGGGATGGCATTTGGGAGCTTAGATCTTTATTGAGAGTTGATTATCATTTATAATGCAATTCATTTGCATTTAATTCTCTTTCAGGATTTCCCATGCCCCTCTTTTTACAGCGCCCGATGGCGCTGCTGCTGGTCGCTGCCAGTCCGCTGGCCCTGGCGGACGGACCCGCTGTGCAGGACGTCGTCACGGTCAGTGCGGAGCGCCAGCATTACCGCAGCCTGTCCGCCACGGGCGCCACCAAGACGGATGCCTTGCTGATGGATTTGCCGCAAAGCGTGCGCGTGCTGAACAGCGACCTGCTGCGCGACGCGGGCGTGACGACACTGGCCGGTGCGCTGGACCTGGCCAGCGGCATCGCGAAGCAAAGCCCGCTGGGCGGCCTGTGGGACAGCTACGCCATGCGCGGCTTCACGGGTGACCCGAATTTCGGTTCCGACTACATGGTCAACGGTTTCAGTTCCAGCCGGGGCTACAACGGCATGCGCGACGCCGGCAACACGCAGAACGTGGAAGTGCTGAAAGGCCCCGCTTCGGCCCTGTACGGCCGGGGCGAGCCGGGCGGTACCGTTAATATCACGACGAAAAAGCCGAAGTTCGCGCCCGAATACAGCGCCGATGTGTCCTTCGGCAGTTTCCAGACGCGCCGCGCCGCGCTGGACTTGACGGGGCCCTTGAGCGACAGCTTTGCTTACCGCCTGAACGCGGCGCATGAAGAAGGGCACAGCTTCCGCGATACGCTGCACGTCGAGCGCAGCCTGTTTTCTCCCTCCTTCCTCTGGCTGGTGGGCGAGCACACGACCGTGTCCTACGAAATCGAAGCGGTGCGGCAGCGCGCGCCGTTCGACCGGGGCGTGGTGGCTGTGAATGGCAAGCTGGGCGCCGTGCCCGTGTCGCGCTTCCTGGGCGAACCGGACGACGGCCCCATGACGGTCAAGTCGCTGGGGCAGCAGTTATTTATCCACCATGCGCTGTCCGACGACTGGACGTTGCAGGCAGGTGCCTCTTACCGCGACAGTGCATTGAACGGCTATTCGACTGAGGCGAACAAGCTGTTGGCCGATGGCCGCACCCTGAACCGCCAGCGCCGCCACCGCGATTTTTCTGCCATCGACGTGTCGGCCCGCGTTGAATTACTGGGCAAGTTCAAAACGGGCGCGCTGGCGCACGAGGTGCTGGCCGGTGTCGACGCCTATCACTTCGACGACCACCGGGTGCAGCTGCGGCGCAATCCCACCGCCGCGTATGCGTATGCCATCGATATTTTTGCACCCGTGTATGGCGGCAAGGCCGCTCCGCTGGCCCTGTCCATCGACACGCAGGAAGGGCAACAGGCACGCGGCCTGTATGTGCAAGATCAACTGGACCTGGGCGCGCAGTGGAAGGCGCTGGTCGGCGTGCGCCGCGATACATACACGCAGGACGTCACGAACAATCGCCTGAACGTGAGCAACCGCCAGTCGCTGTCGGCCACCAGCCCCCGCGCGGGCCTCGTCTACCAGCCGTCAAAAATGTGGTCGCTGTATGCGAGCGCGGCCAAGGGCTTCCGTCCCAACAGCGGCATCAGCATAGACAACCAGGCCTTCCCTGCAGAGCGCAGCCGCTCGTATGAGCTGGGCGCGAAGCTGGATACGGGCAAACTGACGGGCACCGTGGCCGTGTACGACATCCGCAAGAGCAATGTGCTGACGACGAATCCCGCCAACACGGACTTCGCCATTGCGGCGGGCGAGGTGGGCAGCCGGGGCCTGGAGCTGGACGTGTCGGGCGAAGTGGCGCGCCGCTTGCGTGTCTCGGGCGCCTATGCGTACACGGACGCCACCGTCACGCGCGGCGACAATACGATTTTGACGGGCAGCCGCTTCGCCAACGTGCCGCGCCACAGCGCCAACCTGCTGGCCACGCAGCAATTCGCGCTGGGCACGGGCACGGCCAGCGTGGGCGGCGGGGTGCAGTACGTGGGCGAGCGCCTGGGCGACGTGGCCGTCAGCAGCAGCTTTACCCTGCCGGCCTATACGACGGCCAGGCTGCTTGCTTCCTATTCGCCGACTGCGAAGCTGCGCCTGGCTTTGAGCGTGGAAAACCTGTTCAGCCGCAGCTACTATGCGAGTTCCTATAGCCAGCTGTGGGTGGCGCCGGGGGCCGAACGCACGGCGACCCTGAATGCGCATTACAGGTTTTGATTTGCAAAATGCCGGGGCATTGTTTAGAACCAGCAGCATAAAGCTGGGGTCAGAGCCGACGGGTCTGACCCCGGATTTTTGCCTGTGCGGCAAGTGACGCCTACGACACTCCAACGCACCAAGGCACCAATACATAGACATAAACTAATGACTGTTTCCACATCCCTAAATTCCCCCGTCACCCTGCGCACCCGCATCGCCGTGATCGACGTCATGCGCGGCCTCGTCATGCTGATCATGCTGTTCGACCATGTGCGCGAAACGGTCTTCCTGCACCACCAGGTCGGCGACCCGATGGATGTGGCCAGCGTCGATCCGGCCCTGTTCTTCACGCGCCTGGCCGCGCACTTTTGCGCGCCCATGTTCGTCTTCCTGACGGGCTTGTCGGCCTGGCTGTATGCGCATCCGGCCGCCGGCCCCCGCAGCGCGGCCGGCTTTTTGTTCAAGCGGGGCTTGCTGCTGGTCGTGCTGGAACTGGTGTTCGTCAACTTCGCCTGGAGCGGGGCGTTTCCGCCCGCCGTGCTGTATTTGCAGGTGATCTGGGTCATCGGCCTGGCCATGATGGCGCTGGCCGTGCTGCACAGGTTGCCATTGAAAGTGCTGGCGCTGCTGGGCGTGGCGATCATCGCGGGCCAGCATCTGTTCACAGGACTGCGCGCGGAGGAGGGGAGCCTTGGCCACTATCTGTTGACGGTACTGCTGCAACGCGGTTATCTGGTGACCGATGGCGCCATGAAAATCAAGGTCAGCTATCCGCTGCTGCCGTGGATAGGCGTGATCGTGCTTGGTTATGCGGCCGGACCCCTGTATGCGCGCAGCCGTTCGCCGGAGGGGAGAAGACGCCTGCTGCTGGCGCTGGGCGGTGGCAGCTTGCTGCTGCTGGCCGTGCTGCGCGGCTTCAATCTGTATGGCGAAACCCTGCCGTGGGTGGCGGACGAGACGGCCGTGCGCACGGCCATGAGCGTGCTGAACTTCACCAAGTATCCGCCTTCGCTGGACTTTTTGCTGTTTACCCTGGGCCTGGGCTTGCTGGGCCTGGCCTGGCTGGAAAGCGTCGACAACTGGTTTACACGGGCTTGCGCCACCTTTGGCGGCGCGCCCATGTTTTATTATTTGCTGCACCTGTATCTGCTGCTGGCCATCGGCATCACCTTGACGGCGGTGCTGGGCGCCAATCATGGTGCCCGCTATGGCGTCGAACATATCTGGCAAGTGTGGCTGATCGCGCTGTCCCTGATGCCCTTGCTGTACTTTCCCTGCCGCGCGTTTGCTAATTACAAGCGCACGTCGAAGCAGGCGTGGGTGCGTTATTTCTAGGCTAGTCTATTGCGTGAGAATGGCTATTTGATCAGCGCCAGCACCTCGCGGAAACGCGGGTGCTTGCAGTCGCGCAGCCATTCAAAGGCCAGCATTTCCACCGTCACCAGATGGGCGCCCAGCTTGCCCAGGCGGGCCAGTGCCGCATCGCGGCTGGCGCCCTGACGCGAACCGACGGCATCGATGGCGATGATCACCTCATACCCCAGCTCCAGCAGGCCGATGGCCGTCTGCAGCATGCACACATGGGCTTCGCAACCCGTGACGAGGATCTGTTTGCGTCCTGGTGGCAGGATGGCTTGCAAGCCGTCGGCACAGGCGCCGAAATGCGTCTTGTGCAAGGTCTGTTCGCACAGGGCGGCGATTTCTTCCACGTTCGGTCCCAGTCCCTGGCGGTTCTGTTCCGTGCCCAGCACGGGCACGTCGAGCAGGCGGGCGATCTTTGCCAGGCGCAGGTTCTGCGCCAGCACCAGGCCCGCATCGTGGATGGCCGGCATCAAGCGCCCTTGCAGGTCGACAATGACCAAAACAGCCTGGTTCGCATCCATCAGCATGGCATTCTCCTTTATTTACGCGGTAAGTGGCGACAGTGTAGCGCGCCGCAG
The DNA here is from genome assembly GCF_051380905.1 of Janthinobacterium darwini. Taxonomy (NCBI): domain Bacteria; kingdom Pseudomonadati; phylum Pseudomonadota; class Betaproteobacteria; order Burkholderiales; family Oxalobacteraceae; genus Janthinobacterium; species Janthinobacterium darwini. The sequence goes on along the minus strand of NZ_JBNYXX010000001.1, from coordinate 2,603,617 downwards.
CTTGCTTAAGCGGGCCAGCTGGGGCTGGCCGCGTCTCCCATCAGGTAGGCGTGATTGAGGTCGATGGCGGTACGCAGGTAATTCCACAGGGCGCTGACCCTGGCGATATTGCGCCGTTCGCTCGGTGAAATCATCCAGAAGGCGCGCAGCAAATCGATCTCGCCCTCGAGCACGGGTACCAGTTCGTTCGACTGCTGGGCCACGAAGCAGGGCAGGATCGCCAGCGCCTGGCCCGCGCGCGCCGCGTGGTACTGGGCGATCACGCTGGTGCTGCGAAACGCGCGCAGCGAATCGGGCGCCACATTGTCCATGTAGCGCAGCTCCGCGCTGAAAACCAGGTCGTCCACGTAGCCGATGATGGGGTGCTGCGCCAGCTGCGCCACGCTGGTAATGGGCGCGTGGCGCGCCAGGTAGGCCGGCGTGGCATACAGTTTCAAGCGGTAGTCGGACAGCTTCGTCACGACATACGGGCCAGAGAGGGGGCGCTCGATGGAAATGGCCACGTCCGCCTCGCGCTTGGACAGGCTGACGAAACGGGGTACGGCGATCAGATCCACGCTGATGTGCGGGTATTTCCCGCAAAACTGCGCCAGGTGGGGCGCCAGCACGATGGCGCCGAAGCCCTCGGTAGCGCCCAGGCGCACCTGGCCCGACAGCAGGCGGTTATGTTCGCCCAGTTCCTCGGTGGCGGCAAACACCGTGCTTTCCATCGTTTCCGCGTATTCCATCAGCCGGTGGCCCTCGGGCGTCAGCTGGTAGCCCACGTAGTTGCGGTCGAAGAGCTGCGTGCCCACCTGCTCCTCGAACTTGCGCATGCGCCGCGACACGGTGGAATGGTCGATGCCCAGCTTTTTCGCCGCATCCACCAGGCCAGCGCTGCGCGTCAGTTCCAGGAAGACCCGTACATTGTCCCAATCGAGCATGGCAATCCCTCTCTGTGCATTTTTGCAAAGGAATTATGCATTAATTTCACTTGAGTGCATATTTTTACACATGCAGAATGCATCTAAACATATAAGAAAACCCATCCACCTGGAGACACGCATGAAAAAAACCGTACTGGCCATGGGCGCGCTGGCGCTTTCCCTTTCCTTTGGCGGCGCGCAGGCGCAGATTTCCGATGGCGTCGTCAAGGTCGGCATCCTGACCGACATGTCCGGCCCGTATTCGGCCATGGGCGGGCGCGGCTCCGTCGTCGCCAGCCAGATGGCCGTCGAAGATTGCCTGAAAGCCGAATGCAAGGGCATGAAGATCGAAATCCTCTCGGCCGACCACTTGAACAAGGCGGACATCGCCGCCTCCAAGGCGCGCGAATGGATAGACCGCGACAAGGTCGACGCCATCGCCGATCTCACCAACTCCTCGGTGGCCCTGTCCGTGCAAAAGCTGATGAAAGAGAAGGGCGGCATCGCCATGTTCAGCGGCCCTGCCACCGGGCGCCTGACGAACGAGGATTGCTCGCCGAACGGCTTCCACTGGATGTTCGATACCTATTCGCAGGCGGCCGGCACGGCGGCGGCACTGACTAAATTAGGGCAGAAATCGTGGTATTTCGTCACCGTCGATTATGCGTTCGGCCATTCGCTGGAAAAGGATGCCAGCGAAGTCGTCAAGCGCAATGGCGGCACGGTGCTGGGTGCCGTGCGTCATCCGCTCAACGCGTCCGATTTCTCGTCCTTCCTGGTGCAGGCGCAAGGCTCGAAAGCGCAGGTGATCGGCCTGGCCAATGGCGGCGCCGACACGGTATCCGCCATCAAGCAGGCGCGCGAATTCCGCATCGGCAGCGGCAAGGACCAACGGCTGGCCGCCTTGCTCGTATTCCTCTCCGACGTGCACGCGCTGGGGCTGGAAACGGCCCAGGGCCTGGTCTACGCGGACGGTTTTTACTGGGATTTTGATGACCGCAGCCGCGCCTTCGCCAAGCGTTTCGAGGCGCTCAACAAGGGCGCCAAGCCAACCATGGTGCAGGCGGGCGTGTATTCCAGCGTCTACCACTACCTGAAATCGGTGGCGGCCGCCAAGAGTGACGACTCGAAGATCGTCGCCCAGAAAATGCGCGAACTGCCCATCAAGGATGCCGTCATGAACAACGCCTCCATCCGTCCCGATGGCCGCGTCATCCACGACATGTATCTGGTGCAGGTGAAAACCCCGGCCGAATCGAAAGGCGCGTGGGATTACCTGAAGGTGCTGTCTACCATCCCCGCCGACCAGGCCTTCAAGCCTATGGATGCGGCCGCGTGCAACCTGGTCAAGAAATAATTTTCGGCTGAGCAGCAGAGGGCCGGGGTCAGTTCCTTCGGAATCGGAATTTCCCCCACTGGGGGAAATTCCCCCGGCGGGCCTGACCCCAGTACTCATTTGCTCAGCCGCACCCTATGAATATCGCACACCCGGAGCAAACCATGAACCAAGCACTCACCCAAGTCCCAAGCATCCCCCTGCATATCGGCGGCAAGCACCACGCTTCAATCAGCACCGAGTGGCGCGACGTCGTCAACCCGGCCACGCAGGAAATCGTCGCCAAGGTGCCGTTTTCCACGCCGGACGAAGTCAAGCTGGCCGTCGCCACGGCCAAGGAAGCATTCAAGACGTGGCGGCATACCCCGCTGGCCGCGCGCATGCGCATCATGCTCAAGTACCAGCACCTGATCCGCGAAAATATCGGCACTCTGGCCGCACTGATCACGCGTGAGCACGGCAAGACCCTGCCCGACGCGGAAGGGGAAGTCATGCGCGGCCTGGAAGTGGTGGAGCACGCGTGCTCGATCGCCACCCTGCAGCTGGGAGAAATTGCTGAAAACGCGGCCACCGGCGTCGATGTCTACAATATCTACCAGCCGCTGGGCGTGGGTGCCGGCATCACGGCCTTCAACTTCCCCGTCATGCTGCCGTGCTTCATGTTCCCCATCGCTATCGCCTGCGGCAATACTTTTGTCCTGAAACCGTCGGAGCAGGATCCGTCGTCGACCATGTACCTGGTCGAACTGATGTACCAGGCGGGCTTGCCGGCCGGCGTGCTGAACGTCGTGCATGGCGGTGCCGACGTCGTCAACATGCTGTGCGACCATCCCGACATCAAGGCCGTGTCCTTCATCGGCTCCACCCACGTGGGCACGCATGTGTACCGCCGCGCCAGCGAATCTGGCAAGCGCGCGCAATCGATGATGGGGGCGAAAAACCATTGCGTGGTGCTGGCCGACGCTAACAAGGAACAGGCGATCAATAACCTGATCGGCGCCGCCTTCGGCGCGGCCGGCCAGCGCTGCATGGCCAATTCCGTGGTGGTGCTGGTGGGCGAGGCGCGTTCCTGGCTGCCGGAAATCGTCGCCCGCTCGCAAGCGTTGAAAGTGGGGCCGGGCAGCGACCGCACGGCGGACCTGGGGCCGATGGTCTCGAAAGCGGCCATGCAGCGCGCCGAAAAGCTGATACAGGCGGGCGTGGACGAAGGCGCGGAATTGCTGCTGGACGGCCGTGGCCTCAAGGTGGCCGGCTACGAGGGCGGCAACTTCATGGGGCCGACGATTTTCTCGAAGGTGGCAGCATCGAATTCCGTCTACACGCAGGAAATCTTCGGCCCCGCCATGTGCGTCGTCGAGACGGAAACCCTGGACCAGGCCATCGCCTTCATCAACGCGAACCCGAACGGCAACGGCACCTCGATCTTCACCTCGTCCGGCTGGGCAGGGCGCAAATTCCAGAACGAGATCGACGTGGGGCAGGTGGGTATCAACGTGGCCATACCCGTCCCTGTCGCCTATTTCAGTTTTACGGGGTCGCGCGCGTCGAAACTGGGCGACCTGGGCCCGAACGGCAAGCAAGCCTTGTACTTCTGGACGCAGACCAAGACCGTCACGGCGCGCTGGTTCGCCCCGGACGACGGCGGCAGCGGCGTCAATACCACCATTTCGATGAAATAAGGGGCGGTGATGAGCGCAAACATCGTTTTTATCGGCCTCGGAAACATGGGGCTGCCCATGGCGCAGAACCTGGTGCGGGCCGGCCATGCCGTGACGGGCTTTGACTTGCTGCCGGCCAGCGTACGGCAGTTTGCCGATGGCGGCGGCCTGGTGTCTGATGACCAGGCGGCGGCGATCCAGGCGGCCGACATCGTCATTACCATGTTGCCTGCCAGCCGCCACGTGCTGGGTGCTTATTTGGGTAACCCTTTGGGTGGGACTGGCATCCTGGCGCAGGCGCGGCCCGGCACCCTGCTGATCGACTGTTCGACGATTTCCACCGAAGCGGCGCGCCAGGTGGGCCGCGCTGCGCAGGAGAAGGGCATGCCCATGCTGGATGCGCCCGTCTCGGGCGGCACGGCGGGCGCCACCAACGGCACCCTGACCTTCATGGTGGGCGGCGAAGAGTCCGCGCTGGCGGCGGCGCGACCCTACCTGGAGATCATGGGCAAGGCGATTTTCCACGCGGGCGGCTCGGGTTGCGGCCAGACGGTCAAGATCTGCAACAACATGCTGTTGGGCATACTCATGATCGGCACCAGCGAAGCGATACGCCTGGGCGTGGCCAATGGCCTGGACCCGAAGGTGGTGTCGGACGTGATGGCGAAAAGCTCGGGCCGCAACTGGACCCTGGAAGTGTACAACCCGTGCCCCGGCGTGGCGGAGAACGTGCCCGCGTCGCGTGGCTACACGGGCGGCTTTGGCGTCGACCTGATGCTGAAAGACCTGGGCCTGGCCGTGGAAAGCGCGCTGGCCAGCGGTGCGAGCGTGCCGCTGGGCGCCTTGTCGCGCAATTTATATAGTGTGCACAGCAAGGCGGGAGCGGGCGCGCTGGATTTTTCCAGCATTTATCAACTGCTGGGGGAGAAAGCTTAAGGCTGTTGTGCCTGCAGGGCGGCCAGATCCGCCCTGGCTTTTTCCAGCTTGCCTTCCAGCTTGGCGATCTTTTTCGGCTGCTTGTTCGCTTCCTGGGCCAGGCGCAGCGAACGCTCCGTCTGGTTCACCTTCGCCTGCGCCTTCAGCACCTTCTTGTTGTGACGTTCGACCAGCATGTTGTCGCGGCAGTGGGCGTTGACTTCGTCGAGCGCGCGCGTGAGGCCCGCGACCTTGTCGGACAAGCCCTGTTCCTGCGCCTGGCGCAATTCGCTGCGGATGCTTTCGCGCTTGGCGGCGCAGCCCGTCAGTTGGGTGTCGGCGGCGCTGGCAGTGGTGCTGGCGCTGGCGCTGGCGACGAGGGCGACGAGCAAGGTCAAGGCGGTTTTCGATAGGCGATTCATGGCGTTCCTGGGCAGGTTGGTTTAGTTGATGCAATGTAAGCCTGCCGGCGTACCCTGTCAAACTTCCCGTGCAGTGCGCGCCTCCCGTGCGGGGCATCGGCTACCATGCGTATTTTCTTCCTCCCGACTCCCTCGCATGCACAAGAATTTGATTCCGCTGGCGCTGTTGCTGCCGCTGGCAGTCCTGGCGCAAACTTCCCCCACTTTGCTCGACCTGCAGTTGCTGGCCATCGAAGCGCGTGCCGATGCGCCGGCCAGGGACCCGGCCAATATCGCCGCATTTGCCGAGACACGGCGTGCTGCCGAAGCGGGCGATGTGGTGGCGCAGCTGGAACTGGCACGCAAGCTGCAGCTGGGCGTCGGTGCGCCGCAAAGCACGGCGCAGTCGATGGCCTGGCTGCGCAAGTCGGCCGAAGGCGGCTATGCGCCGGCACAAGGAGACATGGGACTGGCCTATACCGTAGGCGGCAAGGTGCCCATCGACCGCGTGCAGGGCGAGTACTGGCTGCGCAAGGGCGTGGCGCAAGGCGACGTACTGGCGCAAACCATTTTGGCGCTGGAATTCATCGACGGCGGCAGCAGTGCCGAAGAACAGGCGCTGGCCATCATCTGGCTGAAGGCGGCGGCGAACGAACAGCACTTTGTACCCGCCTACAATGCGCTGGGCGAGCACTTGATGCGCACCGCTACCGATGAGCAGCAACGTGGCGAGGCCTTCGCCTGGTATGACAAGTCGGCGCGTGAAACGGATCCGGCGGGCATGCGCAACCTGGCCCGCGCGCACGAGCTGGGCCTGGGTGTGAAACAGTCGGACAAGTGGGCGCTGATCTGGTATGAACGGGCCGGATGGAGCGGCGACCTGCCCGCCATGCGGCGCATGATTGACGTGTATGTCAAAGGCGAACTGGGACAACAGGCGAATGCCGAAGAGGCCGCCGAATGGCGAGGCAAGCTGGCTGAGAAGGAAAAGAAATGAAGACTATCCTGTTCATCTTGGGCCTGACGCTGGCGCAGCCCGTGCTGGCGCAGCAGGCGTCCAGCAAAGCACCGCGCCAGCATCCGGCGCTGGCCGAATTCGATATGTCCGGCCTCGATGACATGCGCGCGCGCGTGCAGGCCGTGATCAACCGCCCGGCCGACCTGTCGCCGGACAAGGTCGCCGCCTTCGAGAAGGCGCGTATCGCTGCCGAAGGGGGCGACACGGTCGCCCAGCTGGACCTGGCGCAACTGCTGCACGAAGGCGAGGGCACGCCGCGCGACCGCGACCTGGGTCTGGCGTGGATGCAGAAATCGGCGGAAGGCGGTTATGGTCCGGCGCAGGCTTTCCTGGGCGTGGCGTACACGCTGGGCCAGGGCATGGCAATCGACCGCAAGCTGGGCGAATACTGGTCGCGCAAGGGTGCAGCGCAAGGCGTGGAGCTGGCCAATTTCACGCTGGCCATGCACTTCGAAAACATCCGCAGCAGCGTGGAAGAACAGGCGCACGCGCTGCACTGGCTGAAGTTTTACGCCGAAAAGGGCTTCATCCCCGCCTACAATGAAATCGGCTACCGGCTGATGATGACGGCGCACGATGACGCGCAACGCAAGGAAGCATTTGGCTGGTACATGCAGGCGGCCAAGGTGCTCGACCCGCCCGGCTTGAACAATGTGGCCTACTCGTACGAAGTGGGGCAGGGCGTGCCGCAGAGCGACGAGGCGGCTTTGGGCTGGTACGAAATGGCTGCCATCGCGAAAAGTCCACCGGGCCAGACGGGCTTCGCGCGCCTGCTGGAGCAGGGCCGTGGCGGACCCACCCGGCAGGGGCCGGCGCCAGCGCCGTTCACGCTGTACCTGCTGGCCGCGAAGCAGGGCGATGTGGAAGCCATGGAACGGCTGGTCCAGGTGTACGCTAAGGGTGAACTGGGACAGCTGGCCGATCCCGCGCAGGCGGCGCTGTGGCGTGAAAAGCTCAGACTGGCCAAGACCCCCTGACTGGGCATGACGGAGTGGGGGCGGCATGCTATCATCATTGTTATCGATAACAATATGAAGAGACATTCATGAATCCCGATTTCCGCTCCAGGGAAATGCTCGAAAAGCATATCCTGCACACAATGCACTTTTATCACCCGCGCGCCATCGATGCGAGCGGCGGCTTTTATCACTTCTTCCGCGATGACGGCACGGTGTATGACGCCAGCACGCGCCACCTGGTCAGCAGTACGCGCTTCATCTTCAATTACGCCATGGCTTACCGCCGTTTCGGCGACGACGATTACCAGGCGGCCCTGCGCCACGGCGTGGCCTTTTTGCGCGACGTGCACCGCGATCCGGTCACGGGCGGCTATGCTTGGCAACTGAAATGGCAAGACGGCGGCAAGACGGTGGAAGACGGCGCCAACCACTGCTACGGCCTGGCCTTCGTGCTGCTCGCGTATGCGCACGCCTTGCAAGCGGGTATGCAGGAAGCACGCGCGTATCTGGACGAGACGTTCGAACTGATGGAGCAGCGCTTCTGGCTGCCCGAACACGGCCTGTATGCGGACGTGGCCAGCGCCGACTGGGCCACCCTGGACGGCTACCGGGGCCAGAACGCCAATATGCACGCCTGCGAAGCCATGCTGGCCGCGTTCGAGGCGACGGGCGAAGCGCGCTACCTGCATCGCGCCGAAACCCTGGCACACAATATCACCGTGCGCCAGGCCGGCCTGGCCAATGGCATGATCTGGGAGCACTACAAGTCCGACTGGTCGATCGACTGGGACTACAACCTGCACGACAAGAGCAATATCTTCCGCCCTTGGGGCTACCAGCCCGGCCACTTCACGGAATGGGCCAAGCTGCTGCTGATCATGGAGCGCCACGCCAAGTTCATGGCTGGCCCGTCCGACTGGCTGCTGCCGCGCGCGCGCGCCCTGTACGACACGGCGCTGGCCAAGGCCTGGGATGGCGTGCATGGCGGCATCCACTACGGCTTCGGCCCGCACGATGAAATCTGCGATGGCGACAAATACTTCTGGGTGCAGGCGGAAAGCTTTGCGGCCGCCGCCGTGCTGGCCGCGCGCACGGGCGACGACGCCTACTGGCGCAGCTACGACAAGATCTGGGACTACAGCTGGACGCATTTTGTCGACCATGAACACGGCGCCTGGTACCGCATTTTGACTCCGGAAAATCGCAAGATCAGCGACGAGAAAAGCCCGGCCGGCAAGGTCGATTACCACACCATGGGCGCCTGCCATGAAGTGCTGAACGTGATTGGTGGTGCCGCATGAACGCCACTTTCCCTCCTTTTGTTTCAGCCGGCGAAGCGCTGACGGATATGCTGCGCACGGGCGCGGATACCTGGAGCAGCCAGGTGGGCGGCTCGACCTGGAACGTGGCGCGCGTGATGGCGCGCCTGGGCGTGCCCAGTGCCTTTGCCGGCGCCGTCAGCCTCGACGTCTTCGGCGATGCGCTGGCAGCGGCCACCAAAGCGTCGGGTCTGGACATGCGCTTCTTGCAGCGCTGTGCGAAGTCGCCGCTGCTGGCCATCGTGCACGAACTGCATCCACCCACGTATTACTTCATCGGCGACGACAGCGCCGACCTGCATTTCGACGCGGCGCTCTTGCCGGCCGGCTGGATGCAGGGGGCGCAATGGGTGCATTTTGGCGGCATCAGCCTGGCGCGCGAACCGCTGGCGGGCAAGCTGGTGGCGCTGGCGCAGGAACTCAAGGCGGCTGGCGTGAAAATCAGCTATGACCCGAATTTCCGCGTCATGATGGATGAGCGCTACGACGCCACCCTGCGCCGCATGGTGGAACTGGCTGACGTCGTCAAAGTGTCGGACGAAGACCTGGCGGGCCTGTTTCGCCACGATGATATCGATGGCGCGTTTGCCGTGCTGCGCGGCTGGAATCCGCAAGCCACGTATCTGTATACGCGTGGCGCGCAGGGCGCCGCCCTGTACCAGGGCGAACAGACATGGCAGGCGGCGCCGCCCGTCATCGAGGTGGTCGACTCGGTGGGGGCGGGCGACGCCAGCATCGGCGGCTTGCTGTATAGCCTGATGTACCGGCCCGATGCCGATGGTGGCCAGCACTTGCGCTTCGCCGTCGCGGCCGGTGCGGGCGCCTGCCTGGCCGCTGGCGGCTCGCCGCCCTCCGTGCAATTGGTGGAATCCTTGCTGGAGCGCACTATATTGGGATGATGTGGGCATGGTGTGTGTATTCAGCAGCGCCAGTGCGCCCTTCTTGCAATAAAAGGCGTAAGATTTGCTTTCTTGCCATGTCAAGAGCCTGTCCCTGGAGTGCATTCATCTGCGGGGACAGGCTGCAAGTCATGGGCTGAAAAATATGCCGTTCCTCCCAGTGCCATGCATGGCGCTACCTGGCCGGATCTGTGCGCTTTACAGAGCATGGGCGCTGAGAAGGAAGTCCGCATGCATAAGGTCCGGAAATTTTTCAATCCCAGGAGCTTCAAATTCAAGATGGCTGTGCTCGTGGGCGTGCTGGTGCTGTGCGCGACAGGTTCTGTTGCGCTCACATCGCTCTCTGTCGCGCAAGGGCAGATGGCATCCGTCATCGGCAATCAGCAATATGCCTTGCTGGCCAGCGCGGCCGCATATATCGACGACGATTTGAATGCGAAGAAAGCACTGCTCAGGGTGCTGGCGGAAGGGCTACCCGCAGACGTGCTTGAACATCCGCAGCGCATGCAGGCATTTATTGAACATCATCCAAGCCTGCGCGAGGAATTTTTCAATCTCGTCGCCTTTGATGCTACGGGAAAATTGATTGCCAGCATGAATGACCGGAGCGTAGTCGGCAAGCTCAATTTCGCCACGCGTGACTACTTTATCGATACCGTCAAATTCAGGGAGGGCGTGATATCGCGTCCATTCAGGAGCATGCTGTCGGGCAAGCCCATCGTGCTGGTAACCGAACCGATCTATGACGAAGCCGGTCAATTGCGGTATATCATCGCTGCCGGTATCAATTTGCAAAGCCCCACATTTTTCGGCCAGTGGGAGCAGCTCAAGCCGGGCAAGAGCGGCTATCTGTTCATGTTGACCCACGACGGCACGATCCTCCACCATCCTGACCCGGCGCGCGTCCTGAAGCGGGTGAGTGAGGAAAAGGGTGGGGCGACGCCTTCCACCGTGGCTGCATTGCGTGGATTCGACGGCTGGATGCAGGGTAAAACCAAGCTGGGCGTGCAGGCAATTATCACGTACAAGCATTTGCGCGCGGCAGATTGGATCATCGGCGCCGTCTACCCTGAAAGCGAGGCATTCACGCCGATCACCGATATTTATGCCAAAGTCATCATTGCTTCGTCAGGCGTCGCCTTGCTGGCCAGTTGTGCCGGCTGGTTCGCGGTGCTGCTGCTCTTGCGCCCCTTGGGCGATCTGGGCCGACATGTTGCGAACATACGCTCAGGCAATGCCGATATTGAGGTTTTTGATATCGCCCGCAAAGACGAATTCGGAAAGCTGAGCCGTGCATTCTATGCGCTGTCGCTGCAGAGGGAGGCTGCGGAGAGCAACCTCGCTGCTTTGGCGCGCACTGACATGCTGACCGGCCTGCACAACAGGCGCATGTTTGACGAGGCGCTGGCTGCGGCATTGACGCGTGCCCGGCGCGCTGGTATGGGCCTGGCGCTGGCTTATCTGGATATCGATTATTTTAAATCAATAAATGACACATATGGGCATGGCATCGGCGACCTGGTATTGATTGAATTTGCCAAACGGCTCAAAGCTTGCATCCGGGCCTCGGACACGGTGGCACGCCTTGCAGGCGATGAGTTTGTGATCATTTTTGAACAACTGACGGATCAGTCCGAACTCGCGATACTGGGCAAGAAAATCGTGCAAGAGATGGTTGTGCGCTTTGATTGCAGCGGTATCGGTCTGCATGTCGCCACCAGTGTCGGCCTGGCGTTCTGCGCCCGGGGCGATACGACGGAAGAGGCTTTATTGACGGCGGCCGATACGGCGCTCTACAAGGCAAAAAGCGCTGGCCGCAACGGTTATGCCATCACTTCGGTCGGCAGCCTCGCCTTGACCGAGGCGCTGTAGGGGCGGGTGCGCCGGCAAGGCGAGTGACTGGCATCGCCTGTTCTGGCAGCGTCAAGGCCTGCGCTGGCCTTTTTCCGCCGGCGGCGCAAATCTACCCGACGATGCCCGCTCTACCAGGGTAAATTCCATCAAGCGATGCGTGGCCGGCACGGTTTCCCCCGCGCGGCGCTGGCGTATCTCTTCGATGACGAGATTGACGGCGGCGCGCGCCATATCGGCAATGGGCTGGTGGATGGTGGTCAGCTCGGGCCAGACGGTGCTGGCGACGGGTGTGTCGTCGAAGCCGCACACGCTCAATTGCGCCGGTACCTGCAAGCCCATGCCGTGCGCCACGGCCAGGGTGGCGGCGGCCATGTCGTCGTTGCTGGCGAAGATGGCGCTGGGGTACGGTTGTTGCGCCAGCAACTGGCGTGCCGCGTCGAGACCCGAACGATAGGTAAAGTAACCTTGCGCCACCCTGTGCGGCGGCACCTGCAAGCCCGCTTCCCGCATGGCGTCCTCGAAGGCCTGGCGGCGTAGCAGGGCGGGCGTATGCGCCGGATCGCCTTCGATGAAGCCTATGTCGCGGTGGCCCAGCGCGAGCAGATGGCGCGTCATGGCCAGCGCGCCTTCGTAGTCGTCGATGCGCACGGCCGACACATCGGGAGAGGGGCGCGCCGTGGCAACGGCGATGGCGGGGATACCCATCTGATTCAGCTGCGCCAGCACTGCGGGCGAATCGCACAGGGGCGGCGGCACCAGGATGCCATCCACGCCGGCCGCCACCAGGCAGGCGATGCCGGCGCGCTGGCTGTCCAGGTCTTCGCAGCGCTCGAGCAGCAGCTGGCCGCCGCCCTGACGGCATTGATCCATGGCGCCGACCAGGAATTCACTGAGGAAGGCGGCGCTGGGGTTGCTGTATAGCAAGCCGATGCGCAGGGTGCCTGTGCGGGCCGCCCTGGCCGCCAGGTTGGGTTGATAGTGCAGGCTGGCGATCGCCGCCTCGACCTTGTCCCGCGTGGCCGTGCTGACGCTGGCGCGTCCGTTGATGACGCGCGATACCGTCATGGCCGACACGCCTGCCACGCGCGCCACGTCATGCACGGTCGCGCCGCTGGCGGTATCGGGGGCGGCGTGCGCCGCCTTATTCGAGGTGGCCACCGAATTTCAGCTTGCCGCTGATGCGCATGCCGTGCAATTGTCCCTCTTCCAGTTCGGCGGCGCTGGTGCGCTGCGCCGTGTCGCGCCGCGCCAGTCCCACCGACAGGATATCGAGCATCATCAGCTGCAGCAGCCGCACGATCATGGGCACGAAATTGAGGTTGCCCTCCGGGTGGTTCAGGGTCAGCAGCACGTCGGCCAGCTTGGCCAGCGGCGAACCGCTGGCGGTAATGGCCAGCACGCGCGCGCCGCAGCCCTGCGCCACCTTGACGGTGCGCAGCAGCTCGGGCAGGGCGCCCGAGCGGGAAATGACCAGCGCCACGTCGCCGGGCTTGAGCATGGCGGCGCTCATTTCCTGCGCCTGCGGATCGGCAAAGAAGCTGCTGATGATGCCCAGGTTGAGCAGCTTCTGCTGCATGTCATCGGCCACCACGCGGGCGCTGCCCACGGCCAGCAATTCCACGCGCTGCGCGCCGCGCAGCAGTTCGATGGCAGCCGTCAGCGCCTTCACGTCGAGCATGTCGCGCAGTGCCAGCGCGGCCGAGGCGTTATTGCCCAGCACCTTGCGCGCCAGTTCGGCGTCGGAGTCCGAAATCTCCACATGGCAGTGGGCCACCGTGATGGCGCCGCCCGTAAGGCCGGAAGCGAGCTTCAATTTGAAGTCGGCCAGGCCCTGCACGCCGATCGAGCGGCAAAAGCGCATCACGGTCGGCTGGCTGACGCCGACCCTTTGGGCGATCTCGGCGATCGGCAGGGTCAGCATGGCGTTTGGCTCCTTCAGCACCCAGTCGGCCACCTTGCATTCCGAGGGGCTCATGCGCCCGCGCGCCTGGCGTACGGATTCAAGCACGGGTGCGCCGGAATGGGCGCGCTTGAGCTTTTGCGCCAGGATGGCGGCGATGCCCAGAAAGGTCGGCAGTTCGGCTGTGATCAAGAAAGTGGGGATCTGCGCCAGGTATTCGTTCAGGCGGCCCTTTTGCTCGAAGCGGGCACGGAACTGCGACTGTTCGAACAGGGGCCCCAGGCGCGGCACGATGCCGCCGCCTATATAGATACCGCCCAGCGCACCGAGGGTCATGGCCACGTTGCCGGCGATGGAGCCAAGGATGGCGCAAAAGCAGTCCACCGCTTCGATGCAGATGTCGCATTCATTGTTCAGGGCACGGCTGGTGATGTCGGCCGCCAGCAGCGGTAGGGCATCGGGCTTGCCGGCGCGCTCTGACAGGGCGCGGTAGATCAGTTCCAGCCCGCGCCCGGAGGCGAGACGCTCGGCCGAGACGTGCGACAGCTCGCGCCAGGCAAAGGACAGCACGTCCATCTCGCGCTGGTCGCAGGGCGCGAAGCTGACGTGGCCGCCTTCGCTGCCCAGCGCGATCCAGCGGTCTTCGGCCGGAATCATGCCCGATACGCCCAGGCCCGTGCCCGAACCGAGCAGGCCGATGACGCTGTCGGCGCGCGCCATGCCGCCACCGATCTGCAGGCGCTGGTCGGGCCGAAGATAGGGCAGGGCCATGGCCAGCGCCGTGAAGTCATTCACCACCAGCAAAGTATCGAGGCCCAGCGCGGCGCGCATGGCCTCGATCGAGAAGAACCAGTGATGGTTCATCATGCGGATATTGTCGTCGTCGATGGGATTGGCGATGGCAATGGCCGCATGGCGCACGCGTGCCGAACCGGCGGCGCGCGCCTCGCTGCTATCCATATAGGCGGTGATGGCGTCGAGCAGCGAAGCATAGTCGTCGCAGGGCAGCACGGCTACCGCTTCCAGGTGGCCCTGGCGGGTTTCGAGCACGAAGCGGGCATTGGTGCCGCCGATGTCGGCCAGCAGGCGTGGCCCTTCACTGAAACGCTCCGCCGGATCGCTGCCTGCTACTTCCATTTTTTCATCAATTTTCATGGCGGTGCTTTGTCTCGTCTGCGTGCGCGGTCGTGGCGGCGCACTATCGTTATGGGCAAAAACCAAGGATTTTAATTCGTATACGTGCCGCGTGCCGAAAAATGCAGGGGGCCTGCGCAAATGCCTGTCCACTGTGCCAGATAGGTGGGCGGCAGTGGAAAAAACAGGGCAGTCAAGCCGCACATCAGTACGCAAATAAAGTGTCGCAGAGTAGTCGTAGGATTACAACATAATATGTTGATATTTGTTCGTAGTATAGTTACTATGTCCCTGCTGGAAAGAATTCTGGCCAGTACATTCGGCCACGAATGACTAGATAAAAAATAACTACTGAGGAGACTTACCATGCTGCATAGCACCATGTTGAAGGCCGTGTTGAAAACGCTGCCAGCTGCCATCGTCTTAGCCATCGCCAGCGGTTCCGCTGCCGCCGACCCAATGTACCCAAGTGATTCCGAAGGCTTCCATGGCTACCTGCGCGCTGGCGCCGGCAGCAATACATCGGGCGACGGCGGTTCGCAAGGCTGCTTCGGCCTTGGTGGCAATACCATGAAATACCGTCTGGGCAATGAGTGCGACGCCTACACGGAATTCGGCTACACCAAGTCCGTCGCCAAGTCCGGCGGCGTGAACTACCTGGCCACCATCTGGGTCAATGCCTACGCGCCAAATTCCGATTTCGGCGACAACAAGCTGGGCATCGTCAAGGCCTATGTCGAAGCGCAGGGACTCGATTTCCTGAACGGCGGCACGGCCTGGATCGGTAAGCGCTTCTACTACCGTCCTGACATCCACATGCTGGATCTGCAATACATCAACATGAACGGCACAGGCGCCGGCCTGGACCGCATTCCTGCAGGCCCGGGTAAATTCTCGTATGCCTTCTTCAAGGACAACGATATCAATACCGTGTCGCCGACCGGCGTCGTGAGCACCAAGTCTGCCGTGCGCCAGAACTTCATTTTCGGCGAAATTCCCGTCAATGAAAACGGCACGCTGGACCTGGCTGCGACCTACATCATCGGTGAAGGCAAGGACAACGACGCTTTTGGCCAGAAACACAATGGCTGGCAGTTGTCGGCATTCCACCGTCAAGGTAAAGTATTTGGCGGCGGCAATACCTTCGGCGTGCAATACGGCGTCGGTCCTGGCACCGGCAAGGGCGCGCAGTTCGGCGCTTCGGGCGACACCAATTTCGGTTCGGACGTGAAACGCACGCGCATCTTCAATGACATGGCGATCCAGCCGATGGCCAACTTCGGCATGGAATTCGTCGCCCTGTGGCAAAAAGACGAGTCGAATGCCACCGGTTCCTCGACCTGGACCTCGGTTGGCGTGCGTCCCGTGTACGCGTTCACCGACAACTTCAAGCTGGTGGGCGAACTGGGCACGGACCGCGTAACGCAAGCGGGCGGCCTGCCAGCCAAGCGTTTGACCAAGCTGACCATCGCACCGACGATCTCCGCCGGCCCTGGCCTGTGGTCGCGTCCTGAACTGCGCGCTTTCGTCACCTACGGCAAATGGAACGATGCGGCCACCGCGTCGGTCAATGCATCGAACAACGGCGGCCCGATCTATAACAACAATACCAGCGGCACGTCGTATGGCTTCCAGGTAGAAACCTGGTTCTAAACACCGAACCAAACCTGTTGCGCGGCGCGCTTTTCGGCCACACATGAGTGCCGCGCGCGACGGTTTTGTTCAGCGTTGATGTTTGTAAGTTCAGATCAACCTGGCGCATCCTTCGCGGATGTGTTTTTGGCGCCGCCCCGTGATATAAATACAATGTAAGCATGTCATGGATCACGGCGCCGTCTTTTCACTGATGATGATGCCCGTTTGCAAGCGGGTCTGAGCACAAGAGCGCCGGTACAGGCGCACTATCACCTTTTTCGGCCACCGTATGCCGAAGCCCCCTAAAAGCTTGATCAAAAAAGGAATGTGGAGATGAAACTGAAATTCAAGATTACCCAACTGGCCGCACTGACCACCCTGGCATTTGCCGGCAGCGCTTTTGCAACCGACGTGGAAGTGTTGCACTACTGGACCTCCGGCGGCGAAGCGAAGTCCGTGGGCCAGTTGCAGCAAATCGTGAAGGAAAGCGGCTTTGGCTGGAAAGACTTCGCCGTGGCTGGTGGCGCTGGCGAAAACGCCGCGACCGCGCTGAAAACCCGCGTCATTTCCGGCAACCCGCCAACGGCCGCTCAGATCAAGGGACCATCGATCCAGGAATGGGGCGCGGAAGGCGTGCTGGCCAATATCGATGATGCAGCCATTCCAGGCAAATGGGATGCCGTGCTGCCGAAAGTTGTCGCCGACATCATGAAATACAAGGGCCATTACGTTGCCGCCCCTGTCAACGTCCACCGCGTCAACTGGATGTGGGTGAATCCGGAAGTGCTGAAAAAGGCCGGCGTGACCACCACCCCGACGACCTGGGATGCGTTCTTCGACGCGGCCGAGAAAATCAAGAAATCGGGCGGCATCGCGATTGCCCACGGCGGCCAGCCATGGCAGGACGCCACCGTGTTTGAATCCGTCGCGCTGGGCGTGGGCGGCACCGAATTCTACAAGAAGGCCATCCTCAAGCTGGACCAGAAGGAATTGACCGGCCCGACCATGCTCAAGGTGTTCGACACCCTGGGCAAGGTAAAGACCTACATCGACAAGGATGCGGCCGGCCGCGACTGGAACCTGGCCACTGCCATGGTCATCAACAACAAGGCTGGCTTCCAGTTCATGGGTGACTGGGCCAAGGGCGAGTTTACGGCTGCCGGCAAGGTGCCGGGCAAGGATTACCTGTGCGTGGCAGCGCCTGGCACGGACAAGGCCTATACCTTCAACATCGATTCGTTTGCCATGTTCACGCAAAAGGATGCGAATGCGAAGAAAGGGCAGATCGCCCTGGCCAACGCCATCATGAATCCGAAGTTCCAGTCGATCTTCAACCTGAACAAGGGTTCCATCCCCGTGCGTTCCGGCGTTTCCAAGGACAAGTTTGACGCTTGCGCCCTGAAATCAATGGAAGACATGGATGCCACCAACAAGACCGGCGGCCTGGTGCCATCGTTCGCCCACGGCATGGCGCTGCCATCGGCCACCCAAGGCGCCGTGACCGACGTCATCGCCAAGTTCATGAATACCAACATGAGCTCGAAAGACGCGGTTGCAGCCCTGGCCAAAGCGGCAAAAGTGAAGTAATCACGCCGGCGCCGGCACTCCCGCCGGCGCCCGCAGTATCGCATGCATCGCAGGCGCCCGCCCTGGCGTTCGTCCAGGCCGGCGCCACACGCAGTTTTACTTCTACGGCTGTCCTATGTCCATACGCAAGCAATTCGACCGATGGATACCGCAGATGGTGCTGGGCCCCACGCTCATCGCCAGCTTGGTATTTGTCTATGGTTTTATCTTTTTGACCGGTTGGCTGTCGCTGACCGAATCGCGGCTGATGCCGAACTACGAGTTCGCCGGCCTGGTGCAATACGTCGAGCTGTTCGACAATGAGCGCTGGTGGACCTCGCTCAAGAACCTCGGTATCTTTGGTGTCCTGTTCATCGGTTGCAGCATCGCCATCGGCCTGTTCCTGGCGATCCTGCTGGACCAGAAAATCCGCGCCGAAGGCGCGCTGCGCGCCATCTACCTGTATCCGATGGCGCTGTCCTTCATCGTCACCGGCACGGCCTGGAAATGGATGCTCAATCCCAGCCTGGGCCTGGAAAAAGTCATGCACGACTGGGGCTGGACGTCGTTTACCTTCGACTGGCTGGTGAACTCCGACATGGCCATCTACACGGTGGTGATCGCCGGCGTATGGCAATCGTCGGGCTTTGTCATGGCCCTGTTCCTGGCCGGCCTGCGCGGCATCGATGATGAAATCATCAAGGCGGCGCAAGTCGATGGCGCGTCCTTGCCGACGATCTACTGGCGCATCGTGATTCCCGCCATGCGTCCCGTGTTCTTCAGCGTGCTGCTGATCCTCGCGCATATCGCCATCAAGAGCTTCGACCTGGTCATCGCTTTGACCGCCGGCGGACCTGGCAATTCGTCGTCCGTGCCGGCCATCTTCATGTACCAGTTTTCCTTCACCCGCGGCCAGCTGGGCCTGGGCTCGGCATCGGCAATGATGATGCTGGCCACCATCGTGGCCGTGCTCGTGCCGCTGATGTACCTGGAAACGCGCAGCGCAAAGGCGATGAGATGACACCTACACGTAATAATCGCCTCACCCTCGGACGGGTGGTTGTATACCTGCTGCTGATTCTGTTTGCGGTGTACTACATCGTGCCCCTGTACGTGACCCTGTCGACGTCGTTCAAGTCGCTCGACGAGATCCGCAGCGGCAACCTGCTGGCCTTGCCGCACGTGTGGCAGTTCGAGTCCTGGTCCAAGGCCTGGTCTTCGGCCTGCACGGGCGTCACCTGCGACGGCATGCAGCCGTTCTTCTGGAACTCGATCAAGATGGTGATTCCCGCCGTGCTGATTTCGACCTTCCTGGGCGCCTTCAATGGCTATGTGTTCGCGCACTGGCGCTTCCGTGGTTCGGAAATCCTGTTTGCCGCCTTGCTGGTGGGCTGCTTCATTCCGTTCCAGGTGGTGATCCTGCCGATGGCGCGCCTGCTGGGTGAATTTGGCCTGGCCAATACCACCACGGGCCTCGTTTTCGTGCATGTGGTGTACGGCACGGCCTTCACGACCCTGTTCTTCCGTAACTACTATATCGGCGTACCGGAAGAACTGATCAAGGCAGCGCGCATCGACGGCGCCGGCTTCTTCCTGATCTTCCGCAAGATCGTGCTGCCGATTTCGGGTCCGATTTTCGTCGTCTGCATCATCTGGCAGTTCACGCAGATCTGGAACGACTTCCTGTTCGGTATCGTTTTCGCCAGCGGCGATTCGCAGCCGATCACGGTGGGCTTGAACAACCTGGTCAACACGTCCACGGGCGTGAAGGAATACAACGTCAACATGGCCGCCGCGGTGATTGCCGCGCTGCCGACCCTGCTGGTCTATCTGGTCGCAGGCCGTTATTTTGTGCGCGGTCTGACCGCAGGCGCAGTCAAAGGTTAAGGAAATAATATGTCCAGTTTATCGATACGCGGTATCCGCAAGGTGTACACGAATGGCGTCGAAGTCCTCAAGGGCATCGACATCGAGATCAAGGATGGCCAGTTCCTGATCCTCGTCGGCGGCTCCGGCTCCGGCAAATCGACCTTGCTCAACATGGTGGCCGGCCTGGAAAGCGTCACCTCGGGCGAAATCCTCATCGACGGCAAGGTCGTCAACGACCTGCCGCCAAAGGACCGCGACATCGCCATGGTGTTCCAGTCCTATGCACTGTATCCGTCCATGACGGTGCGCGAAAACATCGCGTTTGGTTTGAACGTGAAAAAAGTGCCGAAGGCCGAGCAGGAAGAAATCGTCGCCCGTGTCGCCGAAACCCTGCAGATCACACACTTGCTCGACCGCCGTCCGGCGCAGCTGTCGGGCGGCCAGCGGCAGAGGGTCGCCATGGGGCGCGCCATTTCGCGCAAGCCCTCGCTGTTCCTGTTCGACGAACCGCTGTCGAACCTGGACGCCAAGCTGCGCGTGGAAATGCGCGCCGAGATCAAGCTGCTGCACCAGCGCCTGAAGGCCACCATCGTCTACGTCACGCATGACCAGATCGAGGCGATGACCATGGGCGACCTGATCGCCGTCATGAAGGATGGGGTGGTGCAGCAACTGGGCACGCCGCAGGAGATCTATGACAATCCGGCCAACCTGTTCGTGGCCGGTTTCATCGGCTCGCCATCGATGAACTTCATCACCGTCAAGCCTGTCATCGAGGGCAACGAGGTGTTTGTCGCCATCGAGAATGCGGGCAAGAGCATGCGCCTGGCCCTGCCATTTGCCGCCGACAAGCTGCGCAGCTATGCGGGCCGCGACGTGATCCTGGGCGTGCGCCCGGAGCAGATCACGGACATGAGCAGTGCGCACGGCGACGTGGGCCAGGAACTGGGCTGCCTGATCGACCTGGTCGAGCCAACCGGCCCCGATACCTTGCTGACGACGCGCCTGAACGGTGCTGCCGTGACTTGCCGCACGCATCCGCGCGAAGCCGTGCTGCCGGGGCAGACCATGCAACTGTCGTTCAACCTGTCGAAGGCGGCCATGTTTGATCCGGCCAATGGCGAACGCATCGCGTAAGCAGTATCTGCATAGATAACGGCCCGCCTGTCAGCTGACAGGCGGGCCGTTGTTGTTTACGCCGGCGCGCCTATTTGGCCAGCGATTGCTTGTACGCGATGGCGTAGCGCAGCTTGCCCGTCGGCGTGACCAGCTCGTCCAGCGCCCCCTGCTTGAACACACCCGTCCAGCCCAGCGTTTGCGCCGTCATGCCGCCGCTGACGATATCGTTCGCCTTCAGGCCCGCCATCGCCATCGATGCGCTCCTGATGGTGCCCATGTAGCTGCTGGCATCGCGCATGTCGGTCTTTGCCAGGTCAATGCCGGCCTGCTTGCGCAGCCAGTCTGCCCAGTAGAATTCGAGGAATTCCGTGGCCGTCGATGGCACCACGTAGCCGGCGTCGCGCGTGAAGTAGACGAGCGAGCGGTATGGGTCATCCCCCAGGGCTTTCAAGCCGATGGAGGCCGGCAGCTGGCTGGTATTGATGGCCTTGTTGCTGCCATCTTTCAGCCAGACCTTGTTTGCCTTCTTCATCTGCGTCCAGAAATCGTCTTCATTGAGCTTGCTGAAATTGTCCGTCACCTTGACCCACACTTTCAGCTGATGGTTCTGGCCATTGTCTGCATCCCAGAAAGTGGAAAACGTGTGGTGGCCATCGGTCAGGTACAGGGTGCCGTTCGGGCCGATCACGACAGTCTTCATGTCATGCGGACGGCTTCCCACGGCCGCCTTGCAGCGGTAGGCGGCCGGTGGCGCGGCCAGGGTGGCGCCGGCCACATTGGCCGTGTTGGGCAAGACGTCGCCCTGGCCATTGGCTACACACAGGTCGGCGAACTTCTTTGGTTTGGCGATGTCGGCGATGTGCTTTTCTTCGGCGGCATAGCGTCCCAGCTTGTAATACACCTGGTCGTAGCCGATGGCCAGCTGGGTGGGATGCAGTTCATCGAGGCGCACCTGCAGAATGCGCGGATGCGCTGCGCTGCCCACCACGGTGGCCATCAGCGCCTGCTGGCGGGCACTGAGCGCCGCTGCCGTGGCGACGGCCGCATCCCTGGCCCACGCCACATTGCTGAAGGACAGGGCCAGCAGCAGGGCGCTGGCAGTGTGCGTCGTGTGCATGCGACTCTCCATTATCGTTTGCGCCTCATTCCAGCAGCGCGCTGGGCACGCGCGGCGAAGACATCAGGTCACGAAAGGCGGCCCAGTGCTCGGCACGCGTGGCGCCCTGGCGCTCGACATAGGCTTTCGCCATGTCCTGGCCCAGGTTGTAATTGATGACATAAGCACCCATGGCATCGTAGAACTGCAGGCGTTGCGCGGATTTTTCGGCCGGATACAGGCGCACATTGACCAGCCATTCCAGTGCTTCTTCGCGCGTGATGCTACCTTCGAGGTACTGGCGCGCGATGTCGTTGTCGGCGTAGCCGAGTTTGGCCAGCAGCGCATTGAGTTGCGCATAGCGGGGCGCCAGCGCAGGGTCCAGGCCGGCCAGCGGGTATAGCACCTGCTGCTCGAAATTCAGTCGTTCCGTCTCCGTAAAACTCAGTTCGATGCCGTAATTGGCCGTGCCTTCGGCGATCAAGGATTGCGGCGAATACAGCGGATAAATGCAGTACTCCATCCAGCCCTTGCCGCGTACCAGGTCGCGCTCCAGCAGCACATTGTAGACATGGTGGCCCGGATAAGCCTCGTGGCAACCGAGGTCGACCGCACGGTCTATATACACGGGCAAGTCCGTATTGATCTGGATCACGCTCTGGTAATTGCCCTTGTACCAGTTGTAGCCGCTCCAGGGTTTATCTGTCACAAATTCCAGCACGAAATCTTCGCCTTCGGGCAGGGCGATGTACTGCAAGGTGCGCTCGCGGCCCGCGCGGATGGCCGCATCCATGACGGCGCGCAGCTTGTCTGCGGGAATGACGAGTTGCGCGCGCAAGGCGTTGACCCTGTCGCACACCGTGCCGTCGCCGGGCAGCAGGGCATCGATCTGCGCCACCAGCTGTTCGTACCAGGCACGGTCGTGGTGCGGCGAGACAGCGTCGTACAGGCGCGTGCTTTCCGTATCGAAATCGAGGCGTGCGCCTTGCAGCATGTCCACCTTGGCCAGTACGGCTTGCAACTGCTTGCGCAGGTTGAGGGCGCGCAGGCAGTGTCCGTCAGCCAGCAGGGCCAGCGCTTCATGCGCAGCAGCCTTGATGTCGCTCAAACCCTGTTGCTGTTCGACCGCTTCAGCCTGCCAAACGGGCGGGCCGTAATAGGCGTCGACATACGAGGCATCGTGCTGGCCCATGGCCAGGACCAGCTTGACGTAGCGTTCGGCCACGTGGGCAAGAATGGGGGAATGGCTGTCGTTGATCGTCATGGCGGCGCGGCAGGGGCGGAAATGGTCAGGCGCTTATTGTATAGCGCAATGCCAGGGGGCGGTTTCACTGATGGGCTGCGCCTGGCGGTGCAGCCCGTGCAACCATGTCCGCTGGCGGCCTCCTAGAACTCGACCGGGCGTCCTGCGCGCATCGCTTGCGTCATGGCCAGGCCGATGCGCGTCGCCTCTGTCGCGTCGTGCAAGGTCAATGACAGGATGCGCCGGCCCAGCGCCGCATCCGTAAACTCCTGCGCCTCGATCAGAAAAGCGTCAGCGAAGCGGGCATAGAAGTCTGGCGTGCATTCATTGCGTACGCCATGCGCATCCGAGATTTCCACGCGGTTCAGGCGCGGATTACTGCCTACGGCCAGGCGGCCGCCCGTGCCGAACACTTCCGTCAGGGTTTCATGGCCATGCGCCATGGTGCGCGACGCCATGAAGCTGGCCATGCTGCCATCGGCAAACTCGACCGTTGCCAGGCCATTGTCGACGTCGCCGTACGCCTGCAAGCCCGTGTGGATGGCGTTGGTGCCGCTCGCATACACGCGTTTGGGCACGGGGTTGCCCAGCAGCCAGCGCGCCAGGTCGATATCGTGCACGCTGCAATCGAGAAAGATGCCGCCGCTGGTGGGGGCGAAGCGCATGAAGGCGCCGCTGGGGTCGTTCTGGTCGCAGGTTTGCGAACGCACAAGATAGGGCTTGCCGATCAGGCCCTGGGCGATCTTTTGCTGCGCGTCATGGTAGCTGGCGTCGAAACGGCGCACGAAGCCGATCATGATGATTAACTGCGGATGGCGCGCCGCTTCCGCCTCTACTTTCAGGCAGTCGCCCAGGTCCAGCGACAGCGGCTTTTCGCAAAACACGTGCTTGCCTGCGCGCAGGGCGGCGATGATCTGCTCCGCATGCAGCGAGGTGGGCGTGACGAGGAACACGGCGTCCAGGCCAGGGTGGGCCAGCAGGGCATCATAGTCGGCATAGCCGGTGGTGACGCCCAGCTGGCTGGCCGCCCAGTCGAGTTCGGCCGGCACGGGGCTGCAGGCGGCCACCACTTCGGCGTTGGGCACGCGCTGCGCCAGGTTGATGGCGTGACGCTGGCCCAGTCGGCCCAGGCCGACGATGCCGACTTTTAATGTTGGGGATGACATGGTGTCTCCAGATATTTTTATTATTGGTTTATAAATTGACTACGCGCTGTTCGCGCCACGACAGCGTGGCCGCCTCGGCCAGTTCCAGAGCCTTCAAGCCATCATGGACGGTGGTGCGCAGCGGCGTGCCGTGGCTGAGGGCGTCAAAGAAATGCGCCATTTCCTGCGCGTACGCCACGCGATAACGTTCCAGGAAAAAATCTTCCGGCTTGTCCACGCTGACGTTGACAGCACCGTACGCCGTCACTTCCGTCGGCTTGTGGTTGCCCGCCTGCAGCATGCCGGCACTGCCCAGCACTTCGAAGCGCTGGTCGTAGCCATACGCGGCGCGGCGCGAGGCATTGATCTGGCACAAGCGTCCTTTTGCCGTGCGGATGGTGACGACGGCGGTGTCCAGGTCGCCCGCCTCGCCGATGGCCGGGTCGACCAGGCAGCTGCCCGTCGCGTGCACGCTGACGGCTTCATCGTCGAGTATCCAGCGGAAGATGTCGAAATCGTGGATCAGCATATCCTTGAAGATGCCGCCCGAGACCTTGATGTAGCTCACGGGTGGCGGGCCCGGATCGCGGCTGGTAACAATGAGCAGCTCCGGCGTGCCGATTTCGCCCGCTTCGATACGTGTCTTGACGGCATTGAAGGTGGGATCATAGCGGCGCTGGAAGCCCAGCATGCACATGACCTTGGCTTCCTTGACGGCGGCGGCGCAGGCGCGTGCCCGGTCTAGCGTCAGGTCGACGGGCTTTTCGCAAAAGATGGCCTTGCCAGCAGCGGCCGAGCGCAGTATCAGGTCCGCGTGCGTGTCCGTGCTGGAAGCGATGACGACGGCCTTGACGGCCGGGTCGGCCAGTGCCGCTTCCACGGTGGCACTGCTGCCGCCGTGCAGGCCGGCCAGCGCGGCGGCCGCTTCCTGGTTGACGTCAACCACGTATTTGAACTGCACGCCGGGTTGGGCGGCCAGGTTGGCCGCGTGGATTTTGCCGATGCGTCCGGCGCCGAACAACGCTACTTCAATCATCATGTTCTCCTGGGGTGTGGATTTCTTCGATGTCGAGTTCTAATTTGTATGCCAGCGCGATGAATAGCGCCTGGCACAGGCAGATGGTGCTGGTCAGCGAGCGGAAAGCGAAGGCGCTGCCCTCGGTGACGGTCAACAGCGCGTCGGCGGCCCGTGCGAGCGGCGCCAGCTTGCTGTCGGTAATCACCAGTACCTTGGCGCCCTTGTCTTGCGCTGCCTTGATGCACTGCTGGGTTTCCTTGCCGTAAGGCGAGAAACTGATGGCGATCGCCACATCGCGTTCGCGCACGCTGCGCATCTGCTCGCGGTGCATGCCGCCCAGTCCGCTAATCAGGTGCACGCGCTTGTCCGTGTGTTCCAGCGCGTAGGCGATGTAGGAGGCGATCGGAAACGACCGGCGTACGCCGATCACATAAATATTTTCAGCCTTGAGCAGCAGGTTGACGGCCGCTTCCAGCTGCGCGTCGTCGAGGCCGGCGGCCAGGTCGTCGAGGCCGGCACGGCTGGCGCCGACGAATTCGCGCGTCAGGTCGCCTGCGCTGAGCGCGGCGTCGCGCGTGGAAATGAGCTTGCGGATGCGCTGCTGGTAGTCGGGCGTGGCGCCGGCCTGGTCTGTGTATGCCTGGCGGAACACATCTTGCATTTCACTGAAACCCGTGTAACCGAAGCGCTGCGCGAAACGCACGATGGCCGATGGCTGCACGTCGCAGGCGGTGGCGATATCGCTGATGCGCTCAAGCATCAGGCTGGCGCGGTGCTTTTCGATGTATTGGGCGATGACTTTCAACTGGCGCGACAGATTGTCGTACTCGGCGGCAATGTGCTGCATCAGCTGTTCGATGGGGGCGGTGGCTGCCATGTTGTTTCCTTTGTGCTCTATGTACTGACTGGGCCGCGATGGTCGATGCACGCGGCTGGTTCTGGCGAGAATTATAGGAGTGAATGCAGAAAATAGAAATGATTTTCTATTTAAATATATTTTGAAAATTTTATTGCATTTGTCTTTTTTGTGGCCTAAGCTGTGCGCAGTGCATCGGGTCTTGCCGGTTTTCCGGTTCCCCGCTGACACGCGACAAAAGCTGGCAACTATAAAAATTAATCCTTCAAGGAGACATTCATGCAAAGCAATAAGCGTAAGGGATTTCTGAAGAGCCTGGCCATGCTGGGCCTCGGCCTGGGACTGGGTCTGGGCATGAGCGCCAGCCACGCGGCGGGCGAGAAATTCGTGTTGATCAGCCATGCGCCTGATTCCGATTCCTGGTGGAACACGATCAAAAATTCCGTCAAGCAAGCAGGTGAAGACTTCAATGTCACCGTCGACTACCGCAACCCGCCGAATGGCGACCTGGCCGACATGGCGCGCCTGGTCGAGCAATCGGCAGCCCGCAACTACGACGGCGTGATCGTCAGCATCGCCGACTTCAGCGTGCTGCAAAAACCGCTGGGCCTTGTCGCCGCCAAGAAGATTCCGTTTGTCACGATTAATTCCGGCACCCTGGCGCAAAGCGAGCAGCTGGGCGCCGTGATGCACGTGGGCCAGCCTGAGTACGAGGCTGGCAAGGGTGCCGGCGAAAAAGCCAAGGCGGCCGGCATCAAGTCCTTCGTCTGTGTTAACCACTATGCGACGAATCCATCGTCGTTCGAGCGTTGCCGCGGCTTTGCCGAGGCCATCGGCGTCGATTTCAAGGCCGCCACCCTGGATGCGGGCGAAGATCCCACCACCATCGAAAGCAAGTTGAGCGCCTATCTGCGCAACAACCCGAAAACCCAGGCCGTGCTGGCGCTGGGGCCCACCTCGGCCCACGCTTCGTTGAAAGCATTGGAAAAAATGGGCTTGAAGGGCAAGATGTGGTTCGCCACCTTCGACCTGTCCGATGAAATCTCGAAAGGCATCAAGGATGGCAGCATCCAGTTCGCCATCGACCAGCAACCCTACCTGCAAGGCTATATCCCCGTTGCCGTGCTGGCCATCATGAAGCAGGACAAGACCACGGACCTGGCCAAGGTACGCGAAAAGCTGATCAATAACGCCAAGTTCAAGGCGCGCCTGGCCGAATATGGCCTGGCACCATCGTATGGCCCGCGCCATATCGGTTCCGGTCCTGGTTATGTCACCAAGGACAATATCGGCAAGGTGGAGAAATACGCCGGCCAGTTCCGTTAAGCCCCCGCTTTTCAATTCCACCAATACCTTAGTCGTTGTCCCCGCGCGCAGGCCATGCTTGCCGGCGCGCGGGTCCTGCCGCCCTGGAATGGTTGTTTAGGCTGGCAGGTTGCTATAAAACAAGGGAGACATAGCATGAGTACCGTGAAATTAAGCGTGAAGCAGGGTGGCATGGCCGCCTCGGGCACGCCGCCGCAAAAGCAGGGCGCCGATGAACGCGTGGGGCAGGTCAGCTGGCTCAAGCGGCTGTTCAGCCGCCCGGAATTCGCCTCGATCTCGGGCGCCATCCTGGTGTTCGCCTTCTTCATCCTGACGGCCGGCGACTCTGGCATGTTCAACCTCGACGGCGTGATCAACTGGGCGCAAGTGGCCGCCTACCTGGGCATCATCGCCATCGGCGCCTGCGTATTGATGATCGCCGGCGAATTCGACCTGTCGATCGGCTCCATGATCGGCTTTGCCGGCATGATGATCGCCATCCCTTCCGTCTACTTCCACTGGCCCGTGTGGGCCGCCATCCTGTTCGCCTTTGCCGGTTCGATGGCGCTGGGCTGGCTCAACGGCTACCTGGTCATCAAGACGCGCTTGCCGTCGTTTATCGTCACCCTGGCCTTTTTGTTCATCCTGCGCGGCCTGACCCTGGCCCTGTCCATCATGTTTGCCAACCGCACCATCGTCAGCGGCATCGGCGCGCTGGCCGCCGACGACTGGCTGGCCCTGACGCTGTTCCATGGCGAAGTGGGCACCTCCTTGTTCGCCTGGATGGCCAAGGCGGGCTGGATCACGGCGCTCGACAATGGCGCGCCATTGGTCAAGGGCATACCCAAGGTCATCGTCTGGTGGGCCGGCCTGGCGCTGGTGTCCGGCTTCGTCCTGGCGCGTACCCGCATCGGCAACTGGATTTTCGCCGTCGGCGGCGACGCCAACGCTGCCAAGAATGTGGGCGTGCCCGTGAAAACAATCAAGGTATCGCTGTTTGTCTTCACCGCTTTCTGCGCCTGTTTGTTTGCCACGCTGCAAGTATTTGACGTGGGATCGGCTGCCGCCGACCGCGGCATGCAGAAGGAATTTGAAGCCATCATCGCGGCCGTCATCGGCGGCGCCTTGCTGACGGGCGGCTACGGTTCCGTCGTCGGCGCCTGCTTCGGCGCGCTGATTTTCGGCGTGGTGCAGATCGGCATTACTTATACCAACATCAATTCGGACTGGTTCCGCGTCTTCCTCGGCGTCATGTTGCTGATCGCGGTACTGTTCAACAACTTTGTCCGTGCCCGCGTCACGGAAGCGAGATAAACCATGAGCGAATACATCCTTGCGCTGGAAAATATCAGCAAACGTTTCGGCTCCGTCATCGCCCTGCAAAACGTCACCCTGCGTTTGAAACCGGGCGAGGTGCATTGCCTGCTGGGCGACAACGGCGCCGGCAAGTCGACCCTGATCAAGACCCTGGCCGGCGTGCACCGGCCCACCAGCGGCGACTACCTGGTCGACGGCAAGAGCGTCAGCTTCAATTCGCCGAAAGAGGCGCTGGACCTGGGCGTGGCTACCGTCTACCAGGACCTGGCGCTGGTGCCATTGCTGTCCGTGGCGCGCAATTTCTTCATGGGGCGCGAGCCGATCAGGAAAATGTTCGGCGTGCTGCCCGTGATGGATATGGAGTACGCCGCCACCACGGCGCGCGACAAGCTGGCCGACATGGGCATCATGGTGCGCGACCCGCACCAGGCCGTGGGCACCATGTCGGGCGGCGAGCGGCAATGCCTGGCCATTGCCCGCGCCATTCACTTCGGCGCGCGCGTGCTGATCCTCGACGAGCCGACGGCCGCGCTGGGCGTGAAGCAGTCGTTCAATGTGCTGAAACTGATCTACAAGGCGCGCGAACGGGGCTTGTCCGTGATCTTTATTACCCACAATGTGCATCATGCCTATCCCGTGGGCGACTCGTTCACCCTCTTGAACCGGGGCAGGTCGCTGGGTACCTACACCAAGGAAACCGTTTCCAAGGACGAAGTACTCGACATGATGGCGGGCGGTGCGGAAATGCAAACGCTGATGGCTGAACTCGACGGTGTCACGATTTAAGGATAACCATGAATAACCCGACACAATTTGCCCAGGGCCGCGCGCTGGACGTGATTTGCCTGGGCCGCCTGGCGGTGGACCTGTATGCGCAGCAGATCGGCAGCACCCTGGAAGACGTGACGAGTTTCGCCAAGTACCTGGGCGGCTCGTCGGCGAATATCGCCTTCGGCACGGCCAGGCTGGGCTTGCAGTCCGCCATGCTGTCGAAAGTGGGCGACGACCACATGGGACGTTTCCTCACCGATACTTTGTCGAAGGAAGGCTGCGACGTCAGCCATGTGGGCATCGACCGCGACCGCCTGACGGCCCTCGTCATGCTGGGCATCAAGGATAAAAACACCTTCCCCCTGATCTTCTACAGGGAAAATTGCGCCGACATGGCCATCGACGCGTCGTCGGTGGATGCGGCCTTCATTGCGTCGAGCAAAGCGCTCCTGATCACCGGCACGCATTTTTCTACGAGCGCCATGCACGCCGTCAGCACGCAGGCGCTCAAGCTGGCGCGTGCCAACAACGTGCGTACCGTACTCGACATCGATTACCGGCCCGTGCTGTGGGGCTTGTCGGGAAAGGCCGACGGCGAAACGCGTTTCGTTTCCAACGAAGGCGTGACCCGCCACCTGCAGGCGATTCTGCCGCAGTTCGACCTGATCGTCGGCACGGAAGAGGAATTCATGATCGCCGGCGGCGGTGCCGATATCATGGCCAGCTTGCGCGCCGTGCGGGCCGCCACCCTGGCCACACTGGTGGTCAAGCGGGGCCCGCTGGGCAGCGCTGTCATCGACACGACCATTCCGCACAGTCTCGACGAGGCATACAACTACCGTGGCGTGCGCGTGGAAGTGCTGAACGTGCTGGGCGCCGGCGACGCTTTTCTTTCCGGCTTCTTGAAAGGCTGGCTGCGCGGCGAGGATTACGAGGCGTGCTGCCGCTATGCGAATGGCTGCGGCGCCCTCGTCGTGTCGCGCCACGGTTGCGCGCCGGCCATGCCGTCGCCAGTCGAGCTCGACTATTTCCTGGCCCATGCGGCGACACTGACGCAGCCGGACCAGGATGCGACCCTGTCGCGCCTGCACCGCACGACTGTAGCGCGCAAGCAATGGGATGAGTTGTGCGTGTTTGCGTTTGATCATCGCACGCAGTTCTTTGAGCTGGCACAACAAACGGGCGCAGCCGAATCGCGTATCTCGGCTTTGAAGCAATTGATGGTGCAAGCCGTGGCCCAGACGGAAACGGCCTTGCAGCTGGCTGGCAAGACGGGCGTACTGATCGATGGCCGCTATGGTGTCGATGCGCTCAACGATGCGACGGGGCGGGGCTGGTGGATAGGCCGTCCCGTGGAATTGCCGGGATCTAACCCGCTGCAATTTGACTGGGGCCGTTCCATCGGTTCGCACCTGCTCAGCTGGCCAAAGGAACACGTGATCAAATGCCTGGTGCAGCTGCACCCCGATGATGCCGTGGAAAACCGGCTGGAACAGGAAGCGCAGATCAAGGCCCTGTATGACGCGGCGCAAGTGAGCGGTCACGAACTGTTGCTGGAAGTGATACCGTCGGACGCCTTGCCGCAGAGTGACGATACCGTCTTGCGTGCCGTCAAGCGCCTGTATAACCTGGGCATTTACCCCGAATGGTGGAAGCTGGAAAGCATGTCGGCCCGGCAATGGCAAGCCATCGATGCCTTGGTGCACGAGCGCGATCCCTATTGCCGTGGCGTCGTCTTGCTGGGCTTGAATGCTCCGATCGAAAAACTTGCCGCCAGTTTTGACCAAGCCAGTGCCAGCACGACGTGCCGCGGCTTCATGGTAGGACGCACCATCTTCCAGGAACCGAGCCGCCGCTGGCTGGCAGGCGAACTCGACGATGCGGGCCTGATTGCCGCCGTGCGCGCCAACTTCGAACAGCTTATTGGCCTGTGGCAGCGTACGCGCAAGCACCTGGAGCGTGCAGCATGAGCGCCACGATCAGATTGACCATGGCGCAGGCGCTGGTGCGCTACCTGGCTGCCTTGCGGGTGGAAGGGGGCGAACCATTATTTGGCGGCGCCTTCGCCATCTTTGGCCACGGCAATGTCGCTGGCCTGGGCGAAGCGCTGTACCAGTATCGCGACAGCTTTCCCACTTACCGCGCCCACAACGAACAGGCGATGGCGCACTCGGCTATTGCGTATGCGAAAGCCCACATGCGCCGGCGCATGATGGCCGTCACCAGCTCCATCGGCCCGGGCGCCACGAATCTGTTGACGGCCGCCGCCCTGGCGCATGTGAACCGCTTGCCCGTGCTCTTGCTGCCAGGCGACGGGTTCGTCTCTCGCGCACCGGACCCGGTGCTGCAGCAGCTGGAAGATGCCACGGATGGCAGCGTGTCGGTGAACGATGCCTTCAAACCGCTGTCGCGCTATTTTGACCGCATCGTGTATCCGGAACAGTTGCTCACGGCCTTGCCACGCGCCATTGCCGCCTTGACGGATCCGGCCGCCTGCGGCCCCGTGACTTTGTCTCTGCCGCAAGACGTGCAAACGATGGCGTATGACTATCCGGTCGACTTTTTCGAGCCGAGAGTCGTGCGTTTCCGCGCGGTGCCGCCGGTGGAATCCGAACTGGAAGAAGCGGCGCTGCTATTGAAAAATGCGAAACAGCCGCTAATCGTGGCCGGTGGCGGCGTGCTGTACGGCAAGGCCAGCGCCGCCTTGCAGGCGTTCGCCGAGCGCCACGGCATTCCCGTGGCGGAAACCCAGGCGGGTAAAAGTTCCTTGCCGTGGGACCACCCTTTGCAGCTGGGCGCCATCGGCGTGACGGGCTCGCCCGCCGCGAACGCGCTGGCGGCGGACGCGGACGTGGTGCTGGCCATCGGCACGCGCCTGCAGGATTTCACGACCGGCTCGCACTCCCTGTTTGCGCAGGCGCAGTTGCTCAGCCTGAACGTCAACAGTTTTGACGCGCTGAAACGCCGTGGCCTGGGCTTGCAGGCGGACGCGACGCTGGGCTTGCAGGGACTGTCGCGGCTGCTGGGCAGCTGGAACAGCGCGGGCCACTGGCTGGACCGGGCGCAGCAGGCGGGCAATGCCTGGCGCGCGACAGTTGCAGGCATCACCGGCCAGCGGGAAGTCGCCGGCTTGCCGTACGACGGTGAAGTCATCGGTGCCGTGCAGCGTTCATCCAGGGATTCCACCACCCGCGACATCGTCGTCTGCGCGGCAGGCACCTTGCCGGCCGAGCTGCACAAGCTGTGGCGTACCAGTACGCCGGGCGGCTACCACATGGAATACGGCTATTCGTGCATGGGCTATGAAATCGCCGGCGGCCTCGGCGTCAAGATGGCCAAGCCGGATGCCGAGGTGATCGTCATGGTGGGCGATGGCAGCTATCTGATGATGAATTCGGAAATCGCCACCTCCGTCATGCTGGATAAAAAGCTCATCATCGTCGTGCTGGATAACCGCGGCTATGGCTGTATCAACCGATTGCAGCAGGCGTGCGGCAATGCCTCGTTCAACAATATGTTGCCCGACAGCGCACCCGTGGTCGACTTCGCCCTGCATGCACAATCGCTGGGCGCCATGAGCGAACACGTGGACTCGATTGCTGAACTGGAACAGGCCATGCTGCGCGCCCGCGCCGCCTCGCGCACCTACCTGATTTGCATTAAGACGGACGATACGCGCACGACAGAAGAGGGTGGTTGCTGGTGGGAAGTGGCCGTGCCCGAGGTGTCCACCCAGCCAGGCGTGCAAGCTGCGCGCGCCCGTTATGAACTTGACCGCCTGAAACAAAGGAATTGAGATGAACACTTGGAATGTCAAGATCGGCATCAACCCGATCTCGTGGATGAACGACGATTTGCCAAGCCTGGGCGGCGAAACGCCCCTGGAGACAGCGCTGAAAGAGGGCGCCGAGATTGGCTACGTGGGTTTCGAGCTGGGCAACAAGTTTCCCAAGGATGCCCCCGCGCTGAATGCCGTGCTGGGCAAGTATGGCCTGGCGTGCGTGTCCGGCTGGTATTCGGGCCGGCTGGCGCACCGCTCGGTGGAAGAAGAGATCGCTTCCGTAGCCTCGCATTTACGCTTGCTTGCCGACAGCGGCGCCAGCGTCATGGTCTACGGCGAAGTGGCCGACGCTATCCAGGGCGAAGCCCGCCCCCTGTATAAACGTCCACGTTTCCAGACGCAGCAGCAATGGCAGGCATATGCGGACAAACTGACGGCCTTTGCCGCCCACCTGCTGGCGCATGGCGTGCGGCTGGCCTACCATCATCACATGGGTGCCTACGTGGAAACCCCGGCCGACGTGGATCAACTGATGGCCTTGACGGGGCCGGAAGTGGGCTTGTTGTTTGATACGGGTCATATCACGTTTGCCGGCGGCGACGCGGTGGCGGTGTTAAACAAGCATATCGATCGCATCTGCCACGTGCATTGCAAGGATGTGCGCCCCAACGTGGTGAAACTGGCCCGCAATGGCCACTGGAGTTTCCTGCAGGCTGTCATCAATGGCGCCTTCAGCGTGCCTGGCGACGGCTGCATCGACTTTCCGGCGATCCTGAGGCGTTTGTATCTGCACGGCTACGAGGGCTGGCTGGTCGTGGAGGCGGAGCAAGACCCGGCCGTCGCGCCCAGTTACCAGTACGCCAAGATGGGCCACGATTACCTGGCCCAGCTCGTCGGCGCCATTCCCCGCCTGGGCCGGGAGGCAGCATGAGCCCGCTGCTGGTCAAGGCGCGGCCTGGCGCCACCATCGTCGAGGTCACGCCCGAGTCGGCAGGCTGGACGCATGTGGGCTTTGCCGCGCACCGCCTGGCTGCAGGGGAACAGTTGAATCTGGACACGGGCAGCCGCGAACTGTGCATCGTCGTATTGACGGGCAC
This sequence comes from Janthinobacterium darwini, assembly GCF_051380905.1. NCBI lineage: Bacteria > Pseudomonadati > Pseudomonadota > Betaproteobacteria > Burkholderiales > Oxalobacteraceae > Janthinobacterium > Janthinobacterium darwini. The sequence goes on along the minus strand of NZ_JBNYXX010000001.1, from coordinate 2,569,501 downwards.
GGTCACCGTCCAGGCGGGAGAGCAGAGCTGGGAGGCCATCGGCGGGCGCGCCAGCGTCTTCGAGGACCGCTCGCCATATGCCGTGTATGTCCCCCTGGAGGCGAAGGTCAACATCACGGCGGTGGACGCCGCCGAAGTGGCCTTGTGCAGCGCGCCAGCCACAACGCACCGCCCGGCACGCCTGATCGAACCGGCCACCATGACGCGCTCCGTGCGCGGCAAGGGCGCCAATACCCGCTATGTGTGCGACATCCTGCCGCAGACGGCAGAGGCCGATGGCTTGCTGGTGGTGGAGGTGCTCACGCCGTCCGGCCACTCGTCCAGCTATCCGCCCCATAAACATGACAGCGACAACGTCCCGCTGGAAAGTTCACTGGAAGAAACGTATTACCACCGCCTCAATCCCGAGCAGGGCTTTGCGTACCAAAGAGTCTACACGGATGACCGCTCCATCGACGAGGCCATGGCAGTGGAAAACCACGACGTGGTGATGGTGCCCAGGGGTTACCACCCCGTGACCGTGCCGTATGGCTACGACGGCTATTACCTGAACGTGATGGCCGGCCCGAAACGCGTGTGGCATTTTAAAAACGACCCGGCCCATGAGTGGCTGATGAATACCAAATAATCGAGGATCCTGCTATGACAACGCAACAGATCGGCCACTTTATTGGTGGCAACCCCATGGCTTCGCGCTCCGAGCGTACGAGCGACGTCTTCAATCCCGCCACGGGCGCCGTCACGGCCAAGGTGTCGCTGGCGACTGCCGCCGAGCTGAACGCGGCCGTGGCCGCTGCCCACGCGGCCTTTCCCGCCTGGTCGCAAACCTCGCCCTTGCGCCGCGCGCGGGTCATGTTCAAATTCAAGGAATTGCTGGAAGAACATGCGGATCAATTGGCCGCCCTGATCACGGCCGAGCACGGCAAGGTGTTTACGGATGCCAAAGGGGAAGTGACGCGCGGCATCGAAGTAGTGGAATTTGCCTGCGGCATTCCGCAAATGATGAAGGGAGAGTACTCGGAACAGGTGGCTGGCGGCATCGATGCCTGGTCCATCCGCCAGGCGCTGGGCGTCTGCGTCGGCATCACGCCCTTCAACTTCCCTGTCATGGTGCCGATGTGGATGTTCCCCATGGCGATTGCCTGCGGCAATACCTTTGTCTTGAAACCGTCCGAGCGGGACCCGTCGGCGAGCCTGCTGCTGGCCCAGCTGTTGACAGACGCGGGCTTGCCGGACGGCGTTTTCAACGTGGTGCAGGGAGATAAGGAAGCGGTGGACGGCTTGCTGCACCACCCGGACGTGCGCGCCGTCAGTTTTGTCGGTTCCACGCCGATTGCCGAGTATATCTATGCCACCGGCTGCGCGCAGGGCAAGCGTGTGCAAGCCTTGGGTGGCGCGAAAAATCACATGGTCGTCATGCCCGACGCGGATATCCCGCAAACGATAGACGCCCTGATGGGCGCCGCCTTCGGTTCGGCGGGCGAGCGCTGCATGGCCATTTCTGTCGTCGTAGCGGTGGGCAATGTCGCCGATCAGCTGGTCGAAGCGCTGGTGCCGCGCATCGCGGCCTTGAAAATCACGCAGGGCATGGATTTACAAGCGGAAATGGGTCCTGTCGTCACGCAAGTGCACAAGGAAAAGATCGCCGGCTACATCGCCACGGGCGTCAAGGAAGGCGCCAGGCTGGTGGCCGACGGGCGCGGCTTCGTGCTGCCGGGCCATGAAAATGGCTTTTTCCTCGGCGGCAGCCTGTTCGACCATGTCACGCCGGAAATGACCATCTATAAAGAGGAAATCTTCGGCCCCGTGCTGTGCATCGTGCGCGTGCCCGATTTCGCCACGGCGCTCGATCTCGTCAATGCGCATGAATACGGCAATGGCACGGCGATCTACACGCGCGACGGCAACACGGCGCGCGAATACACGCACAGGGTGCAAGTCGGGATGGTCGGCGTCAACGTGCCGATTCCCGTGCCGATGGCCTTCCACAGCTTCGGCGGCTGGAAGCGCAGCCTGTTCGGCGACCACCACGCGCATGGCCCGGAATCGGTGCGCTTCTATACGAAGCAGAAGGCTGTGACGCAGCGCTGGCCAGCCTCCACGGCCGCCGGTGCCGAATTTGCCATGCCGACCCTGAAGTAAGGCATAGAGCGCCATCTGGTTCGCTTCTTGCTTACTGCAATGGTTAATTGTTTAGCCATTGCAGAATGCTCCCATGACGTCCAGCCGTACCCAGCCTTTGCGCATCGTTGTCGTCAACACCATCGTCGAGCACGGCGTGCACGCGGATGCGGCATTGGCTGCCCAGGTGCAGCGCGGCAATGCCTTGCGTATCGGCTTGCTGGAATCGGGCTTTGACATCGTCGCCTCTCTGCCAGCCGACCTCTACCTTCCTGAGCGCATTGCGCAGCTGCAGCCTGACCTCATCATCATCGATGCCGAATCGGATGCGCGCGATGTGCTCGAGCACATCGTCATCGCCACGCGCGACGAGCGCCGCCCCATCGTCCTGTTTACGGAAGACGGCGCCACGGCCAGCATCGACGCGGCCATGGCGGCCGGCGTGTCCGCCTATATCGTGGCCGGCTTGCATGCCGAGCGCATCTTGCCCGTGCTGAACGTGGCGCTGGCGCGCTTCCGCCAGGAAGAAAAATTGCGCGCCGAATTGCTCGACACGCGGCACAAGCTGCTGGAACGCAAGGTGATCGAACGGGCCAAGGGCCTGTTGATGACGCATCAGGGCTTGACGGAAGAGCAGGCATACCAGCGCTTGCGCAGCATGGCCATGAACAAGAAACTGAAGCTGGCGGACATTGCCCAGCGCATCCTCGACGTGGAGGATTTGCTGGGATGACCCGTCCATTTCCTGACACATGCTGGTGCAGTGCACCATCGCGGTGCGTTGCCAGCCTTTCTGAACAGGGCGTATATTTGGCTCAGTCTAGGCACGGTCCTTGCTGCTGGACGGGGAGAGCCTTGCCCATGGTGGCGCGGAAAAACAGTATTTATCATCAAGGAATAGTATGACGGCGCAAGTGGGCAAAGAGGCAGGGCATGGCTCTCAGGTGATGCGGACCCTGCCGCCGGAAAAACAGACGCTACGCATCGGCTATCTGCCGCTGACCGATTGTGCCTCGCTGGTGATGGCCTCGAAGCTCGGCCTGGACGAGAAATATGGCATCAAGATCGAACTGAGACGCGAGATGTCGTGGGCCGGCGTGCGCGACAAATTGAACAACGGTGAACTCGACGCCGCCCACGTATTGTACGGACTCGCATATGGCGTGCAGATGGGCATCGGTGGGCAGCAGCGCGACATGGCCGTATTGATGAACCTCAATCATAGCGGCCAGGCCGTGACATTGTCTGCGGCGCTGGCGCGCGAGGGTGCCCACGAAGGTCCCACTTTGGCGCGGCATATGCGCACCGTGGCGCGGCCTTTTGCGTTTGCGCATACTTTTCCGACCGGCAACCACGCGATGCTGCTGCAATACTGGCTGGCCGCGCATGGCATCGACCCGCTGCGCGACGCGCGCGTGATGACGGTGCCGCCATCGCAAATGGTGGCGTCCCTGCGCGCGGGCCAGATGGACGGTTTTTGCGCGGGCGAACCGTGGGGCTACAAGGCCATCGTCGACGGCGTGGGCGTGACGGCCGCCACCAGCGGCGCCATCTGGCCCGACCATCCGGGCAAGGTGCTGGGCACCAGCGCCGCATTTGCGCAGGCGCATCCGAACAGCTGCCGCGCCCTGATCGCCGCCGTGCTCGAGGCGGGGCGCTGGATCGACGCCAGCGATGCCAACCGGCTGGCCATGGCGGCCACCCTGGCCGAGCCCGCTTACTTGAATACACCGCAGGAAATGCTGGTACCGCGCATGCTGGGCCATTATCAGGATGGCCTGGGCAAGACCTGGGACGAGGCGCACTGTGTGAAGTTTTATCAGGGCGGCGCCGTCAATTTCCCCTACCTGTCCGACGGCATGTGGTTCATGACCCAGCACCGGCGCTGGGGCTTGCTGCGCGACGAGCCCGATTACCTGTCGGTGGCAAGGCAGGTGAACCGCATCGACCTGTATCGCCAGGCGGCGGAAATGACGGCCACGCCCTTGCCGCCATCTGCCCTGCGCAGCTCTACCCTGTGCGACGGCGTGGTGTGGGATGGCAGCGCGCCGGAAGCGTACGCGGCATCGTTTGCCATCGGCCATTTTTTCTGATTGGAGAGTGCATCATGGCACAACAGGGTAGCGTGACACTTGTCGGCGCGGGGCCAGGCGATCCGGACTTGCTGACGATCAAGGCCGTGAAGGCCATTGCACGGGCCGACGTGGTGCTGATCGACGACCTCGTCAACCCGGCCATCCTCGCGCATGCGGCACCTGGCGTGCGCGTGGTCGAGGTGGGCAAGCGGGGCGGCTGCGCGTCCACGCCGCAAGCCTTCATCGAGCGCCTGATGCTGGCCGAAGCCCGCGCCGGACTGCATGTGGTGCGCTTGAAAGGGGGCGACCCCTATCTGTTCGGGCGCGGCGGCGAAGAGCGCGCCTACCTGCACAGCCACGGCGTGGCCGTCGAGGTCATACCCGGTATCAGCAGCGGCCTGGCCGCGCCATCGGCCATCGGCGTGCCGCTGACGCACCGCAGCTGGAGCCAGGGCGCGATTTTCGTCACGGGCCACGGCAAGGATAGCGCCTCCGAACCGAACTGGGCGGCATTGGCACAAAGCGGCCTGACCCTGGTCATCTACATGGGCGTGGCGCGGGTGGCGGCCATCCAGGCGGGCTTGCTGGCAGGCGGCATGGCGCCGGGCACGCCGGTAGCCGTGGTGCAGTCGGCCAGCTTGCCGGCGCAGCGCCAGTTGCTGAGTACCTTGCACGCCTTGCCGCACGACTTGCTGGCGAGCGGCCTGGGCAGCCCCAGCATCATCGTCGTGGGCGACGTGGTGCGCTGCGCCGATGCCTGGGATGACCACGGCGCCGCTACCTTGCAGGCCGCTGCCGTCTGACCCTAGCGGATCGGCAGTGCCACTGGGCGGATGGGTGCCGCGTCGCCGCCGCGAAATTTCAGCGAGGCGCCGATGAAGGCAAACTGGTAGACCTTGTCGCGCGACAGCGCTTCCAGGTCGACCAGTTCCATGATGGGCGTGCCCTGCTGCGCCAGCAAATAGGTGTGCACGGGCAGGTAATTGCCCGCCACTTCGGAGGGGAACGCTTCGAAACTGAGGTTGTCCGCCCCCACCACCATGGCGCCGCCATCTTCCACGAGGAATTTCGCCGCATCGAGCGACAGGCCGGGGGGATTCGCCATGTACGCTTGCGCCTGCTCATAGTGCTGCATGCGGCCCGTGCGTATCAGCACCACGTCGCCCTTTTCCAGCGTGACCTTCTGATGCGCCAGCGCCGCGCGCAGGTCCTGCCGCGTCACCCGGTAATTGTCGGGCAGTTGTTGCAATCCCTTGGCCACGGCCACGTCGATCAGCACACCGCGTGCGACGATGGGCGGCAGCTTTTCAGCGCCTGTCACCGTCCAGCCCCGGTCACCCAGGTATTGCGCTTCCGTAAAACCATTCCAGATCTTGCCGTTCAGGCCGAAGTGGTTGAGCGCGTCGATATGCGTGCCCATGTGCGCATACATGGACACGGCCGAGCCCGTGTAACTGACGTGGCGGTTCATCTGTTCGCCCACTCGCATCGAGTCGGCCACCACATTGCCTTTCGGCGTGTGCGTCATCCACATCTGGTAGGGTGGATCGCCGGCCGCCTGCCAGCTGGGCATGCCGATATGGAAATCGACGGCCAGGTCATAGCTCTTGCCGCCATCGATGCGCGCCAGGATGGCGGTGCGCGAGGCCGGCGTCATCAGGTTCAGGCGGCCGATTTCGTCTTTCGGCCCCCAGGGGCTGATGCCCACTTCAGGCAGGGCGGCGGTGGCCGGCGTTGCCTGTGCTGTGCCGGCCAGGAGGGCCAGCAGCAGGGGCACGGTTGTTAACGGGGAAGGGACGGTGAACATGGGGTGCTCCTTGTGTCAGGTGAAGAAAGAAGCCAGCATCATATTGTTTTTCATTTGCATGATAATCAGCGATAAAATAATAAGATATTCAACTGCAAGGAAAGAATGATGGATGTCCTCGCGCACATGCGCGTGTTTCGCAAGGTGGTCGAGCGTGACAGCTTCAGCAAGGCGGCGCTGGACCTGAGCCAGTCGGCGGCGGCCATCAGCAAGCAAGTGCGCCAGTTGGAGGCGCGCTTGGGCATCGTGCTGCTGGTGCGCACCACGCGGCGCATGAGCTTGTCGGACGGCGGGCGCGCCTACTATGTGGAATGCTGCCGCCTGCTTGACGAGGTCGATGCGCTGGAACTGGCTACGCGCGGCAGCGCTGGCAAGGTGGCGGGGCGGCTGCGCGTGAATGCGCCGCTGTCGTTTGGCTTGAAAGTGCTGTCGCCGCTGCTGCCGGATTTCATGGCCCGCTATCCGGAAGTCAAGCTCGAACTGACGCTGGACGACCGCCTGCGCGATGTGGTGGGCGAGGGCTATGACGTGTCGCTGCGCATCCGCGCCGCGCTGGCCGATTCGTCCTTGGTGGCGCGCCGCCTGGGGGACGTCGAGCAGATGATTTGCGCGGCGCCCGATTACCTGGCGCGGCGCGGCACGCCGCTGCGGGCGCTGGATCTGCATGACCACGATTGCCTGGCCTACCGCCTGGCCGACAGCCCCGGCGTCTGGCAGCTCGATGGCCCGGAAGGGGCGAGCAGCATCGTGCTGCCCGTGCGTTTTTCCGCCGACAGCAGCCTGCTGCTGGCCGACATGCTGGTGGCGGGCATCGGCGTGGGCGCGCTGCCATCGTTCGTCGCCGCGCCGCTGCTGGCCAGCGGCGCCCTGGTGCGCGTGCTGCCGTCGCACGGCATGGCCAGGCGCGGCGTGTATGCCTTGACGCCCGACGGACGCCATGTGCAGGAAAAGGTGCGCGCCTTTTGCGACTTCCTGGCGGGGGTGCTGCAGACGGCATAGGGACGCGGTGTTTTCCAGGGCAACCATCGCGCACGCTTTTTTTCGTCCACAAGCGCGTCGTGCAGGGGCTTTGATAGTATCCTCGTACTTGCTGGGCTGCCTGCACGGCCCATTCGAGGAACCGGAATAAGCGATTGACAATGCACACTTTGAGCAAGGGCGGGGCGGGATCAGGCATCAGGATATGGGCAGGCGGCCTGCTGCTGGCGTTGGCGGTGGGCGGCGCCCTGTACGCTGGCGCGGCGCGCACGGTCAATGACGACGCCGAACAGCGTTTCGACAATCTCACGCATGACGCCCAGCATAGCCTGGCCACGCGGGTGAAAAGCTATGCCGACCTGCTGCGCGGCCTCGAAGCCCTGTTCCGCACCAGCGAGCATCTGACGCGCCGCCAGTTCCACGATTACGTGGCCGGCCTCGATATCGCGCGCCAGTTCCCCGCCATCGAATCGGTCAATTATGCGGTGGCGCTGACGCAGGCACAGCGCGCGGCCTATGTCGCCGAGGTGCGCCGCGACTCCAGCCTGTCGCCGCGCGGCTATCCGGCATTCACCATTCGCCCGCCCGGCGAGCGGCCGGAATACACCGTGCTCACTTACCTGGAGCCCGATTCCCTGCTGCCAGAACGCATGGGCGTCGATATCGGCGCCAACCCGCTGGTGGCGCAGGCCCTGGCGCAGGCGCGCGACAGCGGCGAGCTCAGCGCATCGGGACAGGTGATCATGATCAAGGGCCCGCCCGCGCATGTGGGCCTGGGCATGCGCTTGCCTGTGTACCGCAATGGCATGCCGCAAGGCAGCATGGCCGAGCGCCGCGCCGCTTACCAGGGGTCAGTGGGCATCGGTTTTGGCGTGGCGCAGCTGGTGCACAGCGCGCTCGAACGCAGCGCACTGGAACCGCTGCACCTGACCCTGTACAGCGCGGTCGAACCTCTGCCGGCCCAAGGCGTCCTGCGCATCACGCCGCAGGATCGTCTGCTGTTCAACGATGACGGCGATCTGGCGATACCGCCGCCGCAAGCGGGCAGCGATGCCACTTATTTTGACCAAGTCCTACCCATCGTATATCAGGGGGGGCTGTGGAAAGCCCATTTCCGCGTGCGCAAGGTGGAGATGTACAGCGGCTTTGACCGCTATTTTCCATGGCTGGCGCTGGCCGTCGGTGTGGCCGGCACCCTGCTCATTTACGGCTATATTTTTACCCTGTACCGTTCGCGACGCAACGCGGTGGCGCAGCGCACCCTGCTCGATACGGTACTCGACAGCGTCGACGCCTACGTCTACATGAAGGATGCCGACCTGCGCTACCGCTACGTGAATGCGCGCACGGCGAAGATACTGGGCCGTTCGGCGGAGCAGCTGATAGGTCGTCAGGATGGCGAGTTGATGCTCGGCGATGCGGCGGCGGCCGCACAGCTGACCGAACGCCAGGTGTTCGACAGCGGCACCAAGTTCGTCGGCGAGGAGCGCTTCGTCGATGCGCAGGGGCAGGTGCATCACTTGTGGAGCGTGAAGGTGCCGCTGGGATTGCCCGGTCCCGTCACTGGCCTGATCGGCCTGTCCACCGACGTGACGGAACTGCATCGTCTGAAAGAGCAGGCCGACGCGGCCAGCCAGGCCAAGAGCGACTTCCTGTCGAACATGAGCCATGAAATCCGCACGCCGATGAACAGCATCATCGGCATGGCGCACCTGGCGCTGAAATCCGTGGCTGACGCGCGCCAGCGCGACTATCTGCAAAAAATATTCCATTCGGGCCAGCACTTGCTGGGCCTGATCAACGATATCCTCGATTTTTCCAAGATCGAGGCAGGCAAGCTGGAACTGGAAGTGCTGGACCTCCGGCTCGACACCCTGCTGGCAAACATCGCCAGCCAGCTCGGCGATGCGGCCGCCGTCAAGGGATTGACGCTGCAGTTCGATATCGCACCCGAGCTGCCGCAGCGCTGGCGTGGCGATCTGCTGCGCCTGGAGCAGGTCTTGCTGAACCTGACCAGCAACGCCATCAAGTTTTCGGACAATGGCAGCATCTTCGTGCGCGTGCGCCAGTCCGAGGAGCGCGGCAGCCACGCCATGCTGCGCTTCGAGGTACAGGACCGGGGCATCGGCATGAAGCAGGAAGAGGTGGCCCAGCTGTTCCGATCCTTCCACCAGGCCGACCCGTCGACCACGCGCAAGTATGGCGGCAGCGGCCTGGGGCTGGTGATCAGCAAACAGCTGGTTGAACTCATGGGCGGCAAGGTGGGCGTGTACAGCCAGCCGGGCCTGGGTAGCACCTTCTGGTTCACGGCGCGCCTGGAGAAAAGCGCGCAGGCGGGCGACGAGCGCATCGCCGAGGTGGAGCCCGAAGTATTGGGCGTGATCCGCGGCGCATCCATCCTACTGGTGGAGGATAACGTCTTCAGCCAGCAGGTGGGTTGCGAATTGCTGGAAGATGCCGGCGCCACTGTCTGCGTTGCCTGCAATGGCCGCGAAGCGCTGGAATTGCTGGCACACCAGCGCTACGACTGCGTGCTGATGGACGTGCAAATGCCGGAGATGGACGGCTTCGAGGCGACGCGCCGCATCCGCGCCGACCCCAGGCTCAGCGGCCTCTTGGTGATCGCCATGACGGCCAATGCGGGCAGCGAAGACCGTGCCCGCTGCCTGGCGGCCGGCATGGATGAATTCGTGACCAAGCCGATCGCCCCGAATCTGCTGTTTCACCTGTTGGCGAAATGGTTCCGCCTGCGCGGTGGCATCGGCAGCATCGGTCATGCGCGCGCGGGCGACAGGCTGGCGGCAGTGCCGAAAGCGCCGCGATCGGCCGCATCGCTGGAATTGCGCGATACGGCCATCCTTGACCTGGCCACCCTGGCGCTCACATTCAGCAATGACGCCGTGAAGATGCGCAAATACACCCAGCTGTTTCTCGATACGGCGCGCGACGGCATCGCCGAAATGGAGCAGGCCATGGCGCTGGAAGACCTGGGCCGCCTGGCCGACCTGGGACACCGCAGCAAATCGTCGGCGCTGGCCGTGGGCGCCCATGCTTTCGCCAGCCTGTGCACGTCGATCGAAGGCTTGCGCCTGGGCGGCGACCTGCCGCAGGCGCGCGCCCTGCTGACGGCGCTGGAGCCGGCTCTGGCGCAGGTGGCAGAACAAATTTCACTGGAATTTGTCGCCAGCGACTCCCCCTGACGCAGGCAGCGGCGATAATATGCCTTTGACGTTTCTGGCCACCCGGCCGGAGACGCGGCAACCCATCGGATCAGCATGCATACTCCCGTCACACCCGGCCTCCTCATCCTGCATGGCAACCAGCTGGAACAGCTGCGCGCCGCCGTCTTCCAGTGGCTGCGCCAGCATCCGCTGGCGCCCCTGGAAACGGATATCTTCCTGGTGCAGTCGAACGGCGTGGCCGAGTGGCTGAAGATCGCCCTGGCGGAGGAGATGGGAGTCTGCGCCGCCACGCGCATCGCGCTGCCGGCGCGCTTGCTGTGGGAAAGCTACCGTGGCATGTTGGGGCGCGAGCGCGTCCCGCGCGTGTCGCCATTCGATAAATCCCCGCTGACCTGGCGTTTGATGCGCCTGTTGCCCTCCCTGCTGCCCGACCCGGTGTTTGCGCCGCTGCGCTACTTCCTTGCCGATGGCGATTGCGAACGCCGGCTGCAGCTGGCCGAGCGCCTGGCCGACTTGTTCGACCAGTACCAGGTGTACCGCGCCGACTGGCTGGCTGATTGGGCGGGCGGACGCGACCAGTTGCGCACGGCGCGCGGCGAATCTATCCCATTGAAGGAAGACCAGCGCTGGCAGGCGCAGTTGTGGCGTGCCGTGTCGGCTGACGTCGAGGCCTTCGAGCGCGACACGGGCCGCGCCGACATTCACGACGCCTTCCTGGCGGCGATCGCCGCCGGCGAGCCGCCTGCCGGCAAGCTGCCGCGCCGGGTGGTGCTGTTTGGCGTGTCGGCCTTGCCGTACCAGACCTTGCAGGCGCTGGCCGCGCTGGCGCGCCACACGCAGGTGGTGCTGGCCGTGCCCAACCCGTGCCAGTTCTACTGGGGCGACATCATCGACGGGCGCGACTTGCTGCGCGCGGAAAACAAGCGCCAGCGGCAGCGCAACGGCACCGATCTGGCGCAAATTCCGCTCGAAGCGCTGCATGCGCACAGCCATCCGTTGCTGGCCAGCTGGGGCAGGCAAGGGCGCGATTTCATCCGCATGCTCGACGAATTCGACGAACATGCGCAAGCCGAGGGGCGCGACGACAGCCTGCGCATCGACCTGTTTGGCGAGGAAACGGGCGAGACTCTGCTGCAGCAGGTGCAGGTGGCCATCCGCGAACTGCGCCCGCTGGCCGAGCACGAGCAAACGCCGCCCGACGCCGGCGACCGCTCAATCGAATTTCACGTGGCGCACAGCGTGCAGCGCGAAGTGGAAGTGCTGCACGACCAGCTGCTGGCCATGTTTGCGCACAGCGCCGAGACGGGCTTGCGTCCGCGCGACGTGGTGGTGATGGTGCCCGATATCGATACCTTCACGGCCGCCATCCACGCCGTTTTCGGCCAATACCGGCGCAATGACGAGCGTTTCATCCCGTTCGAGATCGGCGACGTGAAGGACCGCAGCGTCAACCCGCTGCTCGTCGCGCTCGAGTGGCTGTTGCAACTGCCGCAGCAGCGCTGCCGCCAGAGCGAGGTGCGCGACCTGCTCGACGTGCCCGCGCTGGCGGCCCGTTTCGGCCTGCAGCCGGACGACCTGGCCACCCTGGGCGCCTGGATCGAAGGGGCGGGCGTGCGCTGGGGCCTGGATCAGGCGCACCGCGCCGGCCTCGGTCTGGGCGCGGCCGGAGAACAAAATGCGTGGATCTTCGGCGTGCGGCGCATGCTGCTCGGCTATGCCAGCGGCAGTGGCGCCAGCTTTGGCGGCATCGAACCGTATGCGGAGGTGGGCGGTCTCGATGCGGCGCTGGCCGGATCGCTGGCGCAGCTGGTCGAGGCGCTGCTGCACTGGCGCACCGTGCTGGCCAGCGCCTGCACGCCAGCCGAGTGGGGCGTGCAGGCGCGCGCGCTGCTGGCCGCTTTTTTCGATGCCGACGACGAAGGCGACCGTTTGACCCTGGCGCAGCTGGAAGGCGCCTTGCAGGGCTGGCTGGAAACCTGCGAGCATGCGGGCTTTGTCGAGCAGGTGCCGCTGTCCGTGCTGCGCGTGGCGTGGCTGGGCGCGCTGGACGAGCCGACCCTGAACCACCAGTTTGTCTCCGGCGGGGTAACCTTCTGTACCCTGATGCCGATGCGCGCCGTGCCGTTCCGCGTCGTGTGCCTGCTGGGCATGAACGATGGCGACTTTCCGCGCCGTGCCCAAAAGGCGGATTTCGACTTGCTGGCGCTGCCCGGTATGGCCCGCCCGGGCGACCGCTCGCGCCGCGACGATGACCGCTACCTGATGCTGGAAGCCTTGCTGGCCGCGCGCGACAAACTGTACCTAAGCTGGGTGGGGCGCAATGTGCGCGACAATTCCGAGCAGCCGCCGTCCGTGCTGGTGTCGCAGCTGCGCGATTACCTGGCCGCCGGCTGGTCGCTGGACCGGCACCTGGCGTCGCTCACCACCGAGCATGCGCTGCAGCCATTCAGCCGCCGCTACTTCGAGGCGGACGGCCTGCTCACGTATGCGCGCGAATGGCGCGTGGCCCATGCCGATGCCGATACGGTCGATGCGGATGCACAGGCCGCCGTGCTGCCGCTGGGGCCTTACGAGCTCGATCCCGGCACGCGCTTGAAACTGGGCGAGCTGGCCAGCTTCCTGCGCCAGCCCGTCAAATATTTTTTCCGCCGCCGCTTGAGTGTGCACTTTGCCGACGCGGCCATGCTGGGCGAGGATGAAGAGCCGTTTGGCCTGAATGCGCTCGAGCGCTATCTGCTGGAAGACACCATGCTGGACGACGGCGGCGCCGTCGAAGCGCTCGATGACGTGCGCGCGAGCCTGGAAGCGCGCGCAGGGAAACTGGCGCGCGAAGGGGTGCTGCCCATCGGCCTGATCGGCCAGCAAGTACAGGCGCAATTGGTCGAGGCGCTGGTGCCCGTGCGCAGCGCGTGGCTGTCCTTGCGCGCCTCGTTCCCGATGGCGGCCGACAAGCGCGCCATCAACCTGCCGTTTGGCGAGCTGCAGATCGACGACTGGCTCGATAAATTGTGCAGCAACGGGCAGGAAACGGCCTGGCTGATGCAGATTTCCTCTAAGGTGACGGACAAGGGCGGCCAGGCGCGCGGCGACAAGCTGATGCTCATGTGGCTGCGCCAGCTGGCCGCCGCCGCCCTCGGCTTTCCCGTCACCGGCTACCTGGTGGCGCGCGACGCCATCGTCAGCATGGCGCCGCTCGATCCGGCCACGTCGCGCGAAGCCCTGGCCACTTTGCTGGCGCTATGGCGCGAAGGCATGAACCATCCCTTGCCCACGGCATGCAAAACGGGCCTGGCGCTGGTGCAGCAGGGTGACCCGCGCGCCGTGTACGACGGCGGCTTTGACATGTCGGGCGAGCGCGATGAACTGTGCCTGGCGCGCCTGTGGCCCGAGTTTTCCGCGCTGGCCGCCGAGGAGGCATGGGAAGACTGCACACGCGAGCTGTATGGCCCGCTGGCCGACTGGCTGCAGCAACATATTACGATTGACCCGATCACGATGGACCCGATCAGCGCGCCCTATGACGGCGCCGGAGAAGAACAATGACGAGCCATTTGCTCAACCCCCTGGCATTCCCGCTGCACGGCTCACGCCTGATAGAAGCCTCGGCCGGCACCGGTAAAACCTGGACCATCGCTGCGCTGTACGTGCGCCTCGTTCTGGGCCATGGCGACGACGACAGCCGCTTTACCCGTCCGCTGCTGCCGGCCGATATCCTCGTGATGACGTTTACCCGCGCCGCCACGCGCGAATTGTCGAACCGCGTGCGCGAGCGCCTGATCGAGGCGGCCGCTTATTTTCGCAATGAGTTCCGTCACGAGTCCGGCGGCAGCGATCCCTTTCTCGATGCCTTGCTCGAGTCGTATCCGGACGAGAGCGAGCGGCAAAAGGCCGCGCACCGGCTGATGCTGGCCGCCGAGACGATGGATGAAGCGGCCATTTTCACCATCGACGCGTGGTGCCAGCGCATGCTGCGCGAGCATGCGTTCGACAGCGGCAGCCTGTTCGATGAAGAACTGGTGAGCGACGAGCAAGCCCTGTTCGAGGATGCGGCCCATGATTACTGGCGCCAGCAAGTCTATCCCTTGCCGCCGCAGGCGCTCGACGTGCTGCTGGCCTGCTGGCCCGACGTGGGGGCGCTGAAGAAAGGCGCGCGCGATCTGGCGCGCCGCGCGGATATCATGGGTATGGCGGACGAAGAACCGGTATCGGCACTGATCATGCGCGAACAGCGTGCGCTGGCCGCGCAGCTGGCCACCCTGAAGGCTGGCTGGATCGAGCGCGTGGACCGGATGGCCGCGTGGATCAACGACCAGCGCGCCGCCAATCCCAAGTGTTTTAACGGCGTCAAGATGAAGCCGGACAACCTGGCGAAGTGGTTCGACGGCTTGCGGCGCTGGGCGCAAGATCCCCTGTCGCTGCAGCCGGCCATCACGGCCAAGGCGTGGGAGCGCTTGACGCCCTTCGGCATCGAGGATGCGTTTGCCAAGAGTTTCACGGCGCAAGTGCCGGAGTGCTTCGAACATACCGAGGCGCTGGGGATCGCCCTGGCGGCTTTGACGCCGCTGGCGCACAAACTGCACCTGCATGCGGCGGCGGCCATCGCGCGGCGCATGGACCAATTGAAGCGCCAGTCACGCCAGTTCGGCTTTGCCGACATGCTGCAGCGCCTGCATGACGCGCTCGCTGGCGAGAATGGCGCGGCCCTGCGCCAGCGCATCGTCGACCAGTATCCGCTGGCGATGGTCGATGAATTCCAGGACACGGCGCCGGCGCAGTACCAGATTTTTAACCTGCTGTACCGCATCGCCGACAACGATCCGGCCCTGGGGCTGTTCCTGATCGGCGACCCGAAACAGTCGATCTACGGCTTTCGTGGCGCCGATATCCAGAGCTACCTGGCGGCGCGGCGCGCCACCGCTGGGCGCCACTACCAGCTGGGCACCAACTATCGCTCGACGGCGCCCCTGGTGGCGGCTGTCAACCAGCTATTCCTGCATGCCGAGCGCGCCGAAGTGCCGGCCGGCGCTTTTCGCTATCGTAGAAATGGCGACAATCCGCTGCCGTTCGAAGCCGTCGATGCCAAGGGCCGCGCCGAGCACCTGGTGAACGCCGGCGGCCCGCTGCCGGCGCTGCTGGCGGCCTGCGCCAGCGATGAAGGGCTGCGCGGCGAGAGCTACCGCGAGTATTTCGCACAGCATTGCGCGGAGCACATCGTCGCCATGCTGGCCGATGCGCAAGCCGGTTTCGCTGGCCCTGACGGCTTCGTGCGGCTGCAGCCGGCCGATGTCGCCGTTCTCGTGCGCGACCGCAAGGAAGCGGCGGCCATCCGCCGCGCGCTGGCGCGCCGCCGGGTCGCCAGCGTCTACCTTTCCGACAAGGATTCCGTCGTCGACAGCGAGGAGGCGCAAGACGTGCTGCGCTGGCTGGCGGCGCTGGCCAATCCCCTCGACGGGGCGCTGGCGCGCGCCGCGTTTGCCACGCGCACCATCGGCCTGTCGCTGGGAGAGCTGGCGCGCCTGTCCAGCGACGAACTGGAATGGGAGCGCCGGGTCGAGCAACTGAAGGCCTTGCACCTGATCTGGCAGCGCCAGGGCGTGCTGGCCATGCTGCGCCGCTTCATCCACGAACTGCAGCTGCCCGCCATGCTGCTGCAGCAGACGGGCGGCGAGCGGCGCTTGACGAATCTGCTGCACCTGGCCGAACTGCTGCAATCGGCCAGCCGCCAGCTCGATGGCGAACAGGCGCTGATACGCTGGCTTGCCGAGCAGATTGCCGGCGAAGGCGAGGGCGGCGACGAGCGCGTGCTGCGCCTGGAAAGCGATGCTGAGCTGGTGAAGGTCATCACCGTGCACAAATCCAAGGGCCTCGAATACCCGCTGGTCTATTTGCCGTTCGCCGTCACGGCGCGCAAGGTGGATAAGCGCAACCGCAGCTTCTTCGAGTATGCGGGCGAAGACGGCGAGCGCCGCCTCGACCTGTCGCTGTCCGACGAGGCGATGGCAGCGGTCGAAGAGGCGCGCATCGAGGAAGACCTGCGCCTGCTGTACGTGGCCCTGACGCGCGCGCGCCATTTCCTGTGGCTGGGCGTGGCCGCCCAGGCGGCGCGCAAGGCTGGCGAGAATACCTTGCACGAATCGGCGCTTGGCTACCTGCTGACGGGGGGCGACAAGCTGCCGTCCGGGCAACTGCTGCTGCGCTGGCAGCAGGTGGCGGGCGATTGCGACGCCATTTATGTCACTTCGCTGGCGCAGCCCGATGCCTGCACGGTGCTGGACCGCGTCGAGCGGCGCCCCGAGTTGCGGCCCGCGCCCGTGTTCGCGGGCGAATTCGAGCGCGACTGGTCGGTGGGCAGCTTTACGTCGCTGACGCGCCAGATCGGCGCCGTGGCTGCCCCCCACGTGCCGCAGCGGGCATTGGAAGAGACCTTGCTGGAAGACGGCGCCAGCGTGGCGGCCGTATCGCCGCTGCAGGCGGGCGACGCCCCGTGGCACCGCTTCCCGCGCGGTTCCGTACCCGGCAATTTCCTGCACGAGCAGCTGGAATGGATGGGCGGCGAAGGCTTTGATAGCGTCCACGACGACAATTTCAATACGCGCCTGGCCGCGCGATGCGAGCGGGCGGGCTGGGGACACCGCCAGGAAGATGCCATCGCCTGGCTCCGGGAAATCGCCATCACGCCGCTGCCCCTGCTCGACGCGTCGCTGTCGCAGCTCGATAGCACACTGTCCGAGATGGAGTTCTGGTTCCCCAGCGAGCATTTGTCCACCGGCGCGCTCGACCAGTTGTGCACGCGTTTGCTGCTCGATGGCGCGCCGCGCCCCGTGCTGCCTCGGCGCCAGCTGAACGGCATGTTGAAAGGCTTTGCCGACCTGGTCATCGAACGCGATGGGCGCTACTGGGTGCTCGACTACAAGTCGAATGCGCTGGGCGCCAACGATGCCGCCTACCACACGCAAGCGCTGGCGTCCGGCATGGCGCAGCACCGCTACGATATCCAGGGCGCCATCTATATGCTGGCCCTGCACCGGCTGCTGAAAAGCCGGCTCGGTGATGCCTACGATCCTGCCGAGCACCTGGGCGGCGCGATCTTCCTGTTCTTGCGCGGCATCGCGAATGCGGATACGCATGGCTGCTACTGGCTGGCGCCGCAGCTGGAACTGCTGGACGGCCTCGATCAACTGTTAGAAGAAACGGAACACCATGCAGCATAATGAGCAGATGGATGCCTTGCAAATGAATGCCTTGTTCAGCCATGTCGACGGCATCGCCGGGGCGGGTCATCTGCGCCGCCTGAGCGCCGCCTTCGCGCGCTTTATCGCCAGCCTGGACGACCATGCATCGGATGCACCCGCCGTGGCCGTGGCCTGCGTGGTGCTGTCCGAGCTGGAAGGGCGGGGGCACAGCTGTCTGATGCTGTCTGACCTGGCCGGCGAACCGTCGCAACTGCTGGGCTGGAGCGAGGAGCTGTGGCATGGCGTGCTGGCCGTTTCCGGCCCGCTGCCCGCATCGCTCGAGGGCTGGCGTGCGCTGCTGGCCGGCGCGCCGCAGGTGTGGCAAGTGGGTGCGCCAGATGTGCGCCAGCCGCTGGTGCTCGACGGCGACCGCCTGTACCTGCGCCGCTACTGGCGCGACGAGACCCTGGTGGGCGAGAAAATCGCCGTGCGCGCGCAGGATTTGGGCAATCCGCCGCTGGCGCAGGTGCGGCAATGGCTCGATATCCTGTTCGACCAGCCGACGCAGGATGGTGGCCCGGACTGGCAAAAGGTGGCGTGCGCCATCGCCCTGCGCGGCAAGGTGGCCATCATCACGGGTGGCCCCGGAACGGGCAAAACCTATACGGTGGCGAGCCTGTTGACCTTGCTGTTTGCCGTTTCGCCGCAGCCGGAGCAGCTGCGCATCGCGCTGGCCGCACCCACGGGCAAGGCGGCGGCGCGGTTGAAACAGTCGATCGACAAGGCCCTCGAAGGGCTGGCGGCGAAGGCGGGCGATGCGCTGCCCTTGCTGGAACTGGCGCGGCGCATGGGCGCGGCGCGTACCCTGCATAGTTTGCTGGGCGCGCGGCCCGATACGCGCGCCTTTGCCCACCACGCGGGCAATCCGCTCGACGTCGATGTGCTGATCGTCGATGAAGCGTCGATGGTGCACCTGGAAATGATGGCCTCGGTGCTCGATGCCTTGCCGGCGACGGCCATCTTGATACTGCTGGGCGACAAGGACCAGCTGGCATCGGTGGAAGCGGGCGCCGTGCTGGGCGACTTGTGCCACGATGCGCAGGCGGGCGGTTACACGCCGTCTACCATCGCGTATGCGCAGGCGGCCAGCGGCGTCGCCATTCCGCCCGCCTTCGCGGGAGCGGCGGGCGCGCTGGCGCAGCAGACGGTGATGCTGCGCCACAGCCACCGTTTCAGCGGCCCGATTGGCGAACTGGCGCTGGCCGTGAATGGCGGCAGGCCCGATCTCGCCAAGGCCTGCTTCGCTGGCGACAGCGGCGGCCAGCTGGCGTGGACGGTGCCGGCGCAGCAGGAGGACGTACTGCGCCTGGCCTTGCGCGGCAGAGTCGACGCGCCGGGCGGCTACCAGCCTTACCTGGCACTGGTGAATGCCGGTGAAGCGGCGTACGCGCAGCATGACGACTGGGTGCGCGCCGTGCTGCACGCTTTTGAAGCGTTCCGCATCCTGTGCGCCGTGCGCGAAGGCGAGTGGGGCGTGGCGGGCTTGAACACGGCCATCGAGCTGCGCCTGGAAAAGGAAGGTCTGATCCGCCGCAGCGAGTGGTATGTGGGCCGCCCCGTGATGGTCACACGCAACGACTATGGCACGGGCGTGTTCAACGGCGACATCGGCCTGACCTTGCGCGACCCTGCGCGGCCCGGTTCCCTGCGCGTGTATTTTTTGGAAGGCGAGAATGTGCGCAGCGTGCTGGCCACGCGCTTGCGCCATGTGGAAACGGCGTTCGCCATGACGGTGCATAAATCGCAGGGCTCGGAGTTTCGCCACACGGTCCTGGTGCTGCCGCAGGAAGGCGGCGCCATGCTGGCGCGCGAACTGGTCTACACGGGCATCACGCGCGCGCGCGACTTCTTTACCCTTGTCTCGCCCACGCAGGCCGTGCTCTTCGACGCGATCTTGCGGCGCACGCAGCGCGCCAGCGGGCTGCGGGGCTTGATCGGCTGATTTACTTCGCCAGCTTCGCCTTCGCCACCAGCGCCTGCACCACTTGCAGGGTCGCTTGCTCCACGCCCTGGCGCGGCAAGCCCGTGTTGGCGCCGGCGACCATCGATGGATTGGTCAGGTAGCGCCCGCCCACGATCAGGGTGGGCGTGCTGTCGACCTGGTAGCCGGCGGCCAGGCGGGGCAGGTTTTTCAGCTTGGTCTGCACGCCAAACGACTGGTAGGCGCCTTCGAAGGCGGCTTTGTCCAGGCCATTTTTCAGCGCCCAATCGAGGTTGTCCCTGTCGCTGGCCAGGCGCTTGCGCTCCACATGCCAGGTGTGCATGACTTGCGCGTGCAGCGCCTCTTCCTTCTTCAGCGCTTCCAGGGTCAGGAACAGATGCGCTTCCGGATCATTTTCCGGCGTGTGCGGTAAATGGATGCGGCGGAACGACACGCTGGCGGCATTCTCCTTGACCCAGCGCGCCAGGCCCGGCTCCAGCGCGTTGCAGGCGGGGCAGTGGTACATGAAAAATTCGATCACTTCCACCTTGCCCGGCGCCGCCTGCACGGGCTGCGGCGTGGCCAGCACCAGATAATCGGCGCCCTGCACGGGAGCTTGTGGCGAGGCTATGGCGCTGGCGGCGGCGAAGCTGGCGCAGGCCAGGAAGACGTGGTGCAAACGCATGGAAGCTCCTTGGAAAAATTGATTATGAGGCAATCATGGTAGAGCATTAATGATTGATGGTGTTGCATTGATGTAATAAACGTTTATTATTCCGAATATTGAATAATAATGTTCCAATTTTTGTGTAAAAATACAAAAACGGGGTGACGGGCGAAAGCGCTGTGTCATACCATCAAACTCAAAAACCAGGAGTCCATCATGTTGTCTTCCCTACGCACGCGGTTGGTGCTCATCTGTGTGGCCATCGTCGTGCTGTCCATGCTGGCCTTGTCGCTCGCCAATTACCTCACCACGCGCAACAGCATGCTGGCGTCGTCCGACCAGCAGATGCAGCAGTTGCTTCAAAGCCAGTCGGCCGTGCTGGCCCAATGGGTCGATGGCAAGAAAAAGGTCATGGCATCCGTCGTCATGTCGGCCGAGACGCCTGATCCGATGCGCGCCTTCCAGATCGCGGAAAAGGCCGGCGATTTTGCGGAAGTGTTCATCGGCTATGCGGACAAGCGCTCCGTGTTTACCCATCCGGGCCGCCCGGCCGATTTCGATCCCACCGCGCGCGCCTGGTACACGGACACCGTCAAGGCAGGCGTGCCGATGCTCACGCCGCCGTATGTGGACGCGGCCAGCCACAAGCTGGTGGTGTCGTTCACGGCGCCCGTCGGCTCGAAAGGGGCACTGGTGGGCGTGGCGGGCGCGGACGTGTTGCTCGACACGGTGATCGCCAACGTGGTGGCGATCAAGCCAACACCGCACAGTTTTGCCTTCCTGGTCGACCAGAGCGGCACCATCATCGCTCATGCCAACAAGGACCTGAGCCTGCAGCCGGTGGCGAAACTCGATGCCACGCTGTCGGCCGCGCAGGTCAACCGGCTGGAAAACACGCGCACGAGCGATGCCGTGCGCCTGAACGACCGCGATGGCAAATTGTATGTCACACGCGTGGCGGGCACCGACTGGCTGCTGGCCGTGGTACTGGATCAGCAGGAAGCCATGCAAGCCTTGCAGACGATGCTGACGGCGGCCACCGTCACAGCGGCGCTGCTGACCGGACTGGCGGCGCTGCTCTTGTCGCTGCTGGTGTTCAAAATGCTCAAGCGCCTGGAACTGGTGCGCGACGCGCTCGACGATATCGCCTCCGGCGAAGGCGACCTGACGCGCCGCCTCGACGCTTCCGGCGTGGATGAGCTGGCGCAGATTGCCGGCGCCTTTAACCGCTTCATCGACAAGATCGCCGCCGTGCTGGTGAAAATCCGCACGGCCAGCGAATCGGTGAAGGTCTCGTCGATGGAAATCGCCGCCGGCAACCAGGACCTGTCGTCGCGCACGGAACAGCAAGCGAGCTCGCTGGAAGAAACGGCCGCCTCGATGGAGGAGCTGACCAGCACCGTCAAGCAAAATGCCGACAATGCGCGCCAGGCTAACCAGATGGCGCAATCGGCGTCCGGCGTGGCCAGCAAGGGCGGGCAAGTGGTGGCGCAGGTGGTCGATACCATGGCGTCGATCAACGATTCGTCGAAGAAGATCGTCGACATCATCAGCGTCATCGACGGCATCGCCTTTCAGACGAATATCCTGGCCTTGAACGCGGCAGTGGAAGCGGCGCGCGCAGGCGAGCAGGGACGGGGCTTTGCCGTGGTGGCGACGGAGGTGCGCAGCCTGGCGCAGCGCTCCAGCCAGGCGGCCAAGGAAATCAAGCTGCTGATCGACGATTCGGTGGACAAGGTCGATTCCGGCGCGCGCCTGGTCGACGAGGCTGGCGCGACGATGCAGGAAATCGTCGACAGCGTGCGCCGTGTGACCGACATCATGGGGGAAATCACGGCCGCCAGCGTCGAACAAAGTTCGGGCATCGAACAGGTGAACCAGGCGATTGCGCAAATGGACCAGGTGACGCAGCAAAATGCGGCCCTGGTGGAAGAGGCGGCGGCCGCCGCGGAAAGCCTGCAGGATCAGGCCAGCACCCTGTCGCAGGTGGTGGGCGTGTTCAAGCTCGATGAAGCACAGGTTGCCGTGGCGCAGCCAGCCAGGCCCGTGGTGCGCGCACCCATCGCGCCGCGCATCGCCAGCCGCCCCGCAGCGAGGGCTGTCGCCAAGCCCGAGCGCAGCGAGGAGTGGGAAACGTTTTAAGGCAGTTTACGTCCGTTTAAGTCAGCGTTTAAGCGCGCCGGGGCGCCAGGGTTGGTGCCATCTGCCGGGCCACCTCGAAGAAGGCATCGGTGGCTGGCGTGTTCTGGCGCCTGTCGCGCACGGCCAGGCCCACCTTGCGGCTGACGGGCGGGTTCAAGGGCAGGGCCAGCAAGTCCGGATACTGCTCGCGCAGGCGCTGCGGCAGGGCCAGTTCAGCCACGATGGACAGGCCGTCGCCGCGGCTGACCATGTCGAGGATGGTGATCACCTGGCTGATGCGGTAAGGAACATTTGGCTGCAAGCCCGCGTTGGCGAACAGCGGTTCGATCAGGCAGGCGCAGCCTGCCTCGGACATGATGAATGGCCCTTCGCACAATTGGGCCAGGGTGATGGTGCTTTCGCTGGACAGCGGATGGCTGCGCGGCACCAGCGCCATCATCTGGTCTTCCACCAGCGGCGCCGTGTCGAAGCGCTCGTCGGGCAGCACGACGAAACCCACATCCACGCGGCGTTCGCGTATCCATTGCACCACCTCATGGTCGGCGCCTTCGTCGATGCGCAGGGCTATGCCCGGATAGCGCAGGCGGAACTGCGCCGTGATGGCCGGCAGCAGGTTTAATGACGAGGTGGGGCCGAAGGAACCGATGCGCAAGCTGCCCTGGCGCTGGCCCAGCACATCGGCCGCTTCCTGGCGCATGGCTTCCGACAAGCCGAGGATTTCACGCGCGCGCACCAGCAGCTGGCGCCCCACGTCCGTCAGTTCAGCCGAGGCCTGGTGGCGCACGATGAGGTCCACGCCCATCTCCTTTTCCAATGCCTTCAAGGCGTGCGAGACGGCCGACTGGCTGATGCCCAGCTGCGCGGCGGCGGCGGAAAAGCCATGCAGTTCGGCCACCAGGGTAAAAATTTCCAGTTGCGTGAAGGTCATGGTGTGGTTTCTTTGTGTTATGAGTATTTACTCATTATTTCATGAGCTGATATTAGTATTAATATATAAGTATACCGCACGTACAGCGTCCGCTGTACAAGCGACATCATAGGACTTTCCATGCGTACTTCCGCCGTACCCTCAGCCGCCTTGCCCTCCGTGCAATCGCCGCTCGTCTATATCAAACTGATTTTCGTCGCCCTGTTCTGGGGCGGCACTTTTATCGCCGGGCGCGTGCTGGCGCAGCAGATGCCGCCCATGACGGCCGCCAGCGGGCGCTTCGGCGTGGCCGTGCTGCTGCTCGTCGTGCTGGCGTGGAAACTGGAAGGGGGCTTGCCACGTCTGGACCGCAAGCAGCTGGCGACGACGGCGGCGCTGGGCCTGACGGGCATTTTTCTCTACAACCTGTGTTTCCTGGCAGCCCTGTCGCGCATGCCGGCGGGGCGCACGGCCCTGTTCGTGGCCTTGAACCCCATCGTCACGGCGCTCGCCTCGGCCATGCTGTTTCGCGAACGCCTCGGTTCCTTCAAATGGCTGGGCATCATGCTGGCATTTTGCGGCACGGCCATCGTCATCACGCGCGGCGACCTCGCTGGCGTGCTGCACGGTACGGGCGGCGGCATCGGCATGGGCGAAGTGTTCATGTTTTGCGGTATTTCCAGCTGGGCCGCCTATACCCTGATCGGCCGGGTGGCGCTGAAGGGCCTGAGCCCGATTGCCGCCACCACGTATGCGTCGATGTGGGGCCTGGCTTTCCTGCTGGTGGGGGCAGTGGTGGAATTCCCGAGCGTGCCGTGGCACAGCTTCGGCTGGCAAGTGTGGGCCGCCATCGCCTATTTGGGCGTGTTCGGCACGGTGATCGGCTTTGTCTGGTATTACGAGGGCGTGAAAGCGCTGGGGCCGTCGCGCACGGCCGTGTTCAACAACCTCGTGCCCGTGTTCGGTATCGTGCTGGCGGCGGGGCTCTTGGGCGAGCCGGTGCTGGCCTCGATGCTGGTGGGCGGCGCGGTGACGATTGCCGGCGTGGTGATGACCAACCGGCAAGCGAAATAGTTACTTTGCGCGGCGGCGCTTGCTCGGTTTTGCCGGCGCCTTCTTGTGGCGGCTGACGGAAGCGCGCATCACTTTCGGCTCTTCGATGCCGTTCTCGGCCGCCAGCATGCGGCGGATGTTGACGGCGTCCATGGCGCGCACGGAATTGGCGCGCGCGTTGAGCAAGATCATGGTGGCAAACTTGCCGGCCGACTTGATGCGCATGATCAGGCAGCGGCCCGCTTCATTCGTGTAGCCCGTTTTCGACAGGCCGATATCCCAGCCCTTGGCGCCCACCAGGCGGTTCGTGTTGTGGTATTCCACGTCGCGTCCCTTGATCTGGATCACGTCCTTCGAATCGGTGGTGATGCGGCTGATTTCCGGGTAGCGTGAGGCGGCCACGGCCATCTTGACCAGGTCCGCTGCCGTCGACTGGTTGTTCGGCGACAAACCCGTCGGCTCTTCGATGACGGTCTGGCGCATGCCCAGGGCCTTGATCTTGGCGTTGACGGCCACGGCAAACGCCGTCGGGCCGCCGGGGAAGGTGCGCGCCAGCGAGGCGGCGGCGCGGTTGTCGGACGACATCAGCGCCAGCTGCAGCACGTCGTGGCGGCTCAGGGTGGCACCCACGGGCACGCGCGAAGTGCTGTGTTTCAAGGTGTCGACATCTTCGCGATCGATGCTGATCTCTTCCTGCATATTGGCCTTGGAGTCGAGCACGACCATGGCCGTCATGAGCTTGGTCAGCGAGGCGATGGGCACCACCACGTTGGAATTTTTTTCAAGCAAGACTTTGCCTGTGCCATCTTCGACCACCAGGATCGACTGGGAACCGAAGGGCACGGCGATGGCCGCTGTCGAAAGCGTCATCAGCACCGCGGCGAACATTTTTTTGAGCATGGGATTGTAATGGGAAGCAGTTTTGGGGCGCCATCGAGGGCGCTGCGCGCAAATCCGGGACAGACCTGCGCGGGAACGCGGCGTGTATCTCGGAGGCAATATTTGCCAAGAGTAGACAATACCATTAAAAATATTGCGATGTCTACGGCACACTGGCCGCGCAAGCCGCTTTGCGGCGCGAAACGTGAAAATAATCGCGATCCGGCATGTAACTATTGCCTCACTGAAAATTGTCGCCGTATTATTGATTTCATTTAAGAAATCTAATATTCTTTCTGCAATCTTGCTGCGCATCATATAAGGCAGGTCGCCATCGTCGCTGGTACCCGCAAAATCGTGCCTGGTCATTTCCCCCTGTGCGCCTGCCCATCCCGCTCCCAAACTGCGTTCATGCATGCTGAACTTATCGAGGAGAACGCAATATGTGGGGAAAAATCAAGCAATTGCACCAGCAAATGGACGACGACGCCATCCTGGTGCTGGAATCGCCCGACGCCGCTGCTACCTTGCCGGCCGGCTACCGGCGCTATATCGGCGAGCGGCTGGCCACCATGTCATGGATAGAACGTCAGCAATTCCGTGAGTTCCTGTTGAAATACCGCTGCGCCCGCTTCTACAAGGCGGCCGCCAAACTGCTCATTCCCTTCACTGCGGTAGGCGTGCTGCAGCAACTGCTGTGGCCGGAAAAGCTGAGCTGGCTTGTATCGCTGGTGTTGAGCAACCTGATCGGCTTTTCGCTCGCTTGTGGCCTGATGGGCGTCTGGTTCAACTACCGCATGCTGGTGGCAAACAGGTCATTCAAGCCCTTGCTGCGCATTTTGCTGGCGTGCATGGGCGGCCTGGCTGTCGGTATGGGCGCGGCGACCATCTTCAGCGACCGGCCCATGCTGCTCTCGCCGGAGAAGCTCGCGCGCAACCTGGGTATCGCCCTGCTGGTGGTGAGCCTGCTTTACTTCGTGCCGCTGGGAATAGTCGCCATGTGGCGCAACCGCCAGTACGAAGCACTGACTCTGCAACTGCAGCAAGGTGCCGAGCGCGACCGCCTGGCGCGCGAACTGAGCGAGTCGCAGCTGCGGCTGTTGCGTGCCCAGATCGAACCGCATTTCCTGTTCAATACCCTGGGTGCGGTGCAGCAGCTGGCCGAGCAGGGTGAGCAAGGCGCCGGCAAGGCCGCAGCGTTGACAGCCGACCTGATCGCATTTTTGCGCGCCAGCCTGGCGGAGATGCGCAGCGAGCAAGTGCCGCTGCATAGCGAATTCGATATGGTGGCCGCGTATTTGCGTGTGATGCAGGCGCGCATGGGCGCCCGTCTGCGCTACACACTGGATTTGCCGGCCGAGTTTGCGCACGCGACGATACCCAGTATGATCTTGCTGACCTTGGCGGAAAATGCCATCAAGCACGGTATTGAACCCTCCTTGCGCGGCGGCGAGATCCGCCTGTCGGCGCTGCTGGTGGATGGCATGCTGCGCCTGCGCGTGCAGGATACGGGCATGGGTTTGCCAGAAAGCGGCGCGGAGAGCGCGCAGGAAAGTGGTCTGGGCCTGGAAAACGTGCGCAGCCGGCTGTTGCTGTCCGATCCGTCCGCCAGCCTGATCGTGCGCGACGGCGAAGAGGGCGGCGTGATCGCTGAAATATTGCTGTCCATCAAAATTGCATCCAGCCTGAAAGAAGCCGCCGCATGAACACCACCATCCTGATCGCCGAAGACGAACCTTTGATGCGCGAGCGCCTGCAAACGATGCTGGCGCTGGCCTGGCCCGAGGCGCGCATCGTACTGGCGGCGGAAAACGGCAACGATGCCTGGGACGGCTTCCTCGAGCACGAGCCGGACGTGGTCTTTCTCGATATCCGCATGCCTGGCCTGTCGGGCCTGGAAGTGGCCGAGCGCATCGGCAAGCGCGCCCACGTGGTGTTTGTCACGGCCTATGACCAGTACGCCGTTGATGCGTTCGACGCGGACGCCGTCGACTACCTGTTGAAACCCGTGCAGGCTGGGCGACTGCAGCGGGCGCTGGCGCGTTTGCGCGACAAGCTCGGGGCCCAGCCGGCCGACATGGCCAATTTATTGCAGTCGCTGCGCGCGGCGCTGCCGGCCGCTCCGCGCGACAAGTTGAAATGGATCAAGGCCAGCGTGGGCAAGCAGATCCGTTTGATCGACATCGACGACGTGCTGTTTTTTCAGGCCGACACCAAGTACACGCGCGTGGTGCTGGCCGGCTCGGAAGCGCTCGTGCGCACGCCGCTGAAGGATTTGCTGGGCGGTCTTGATCCCGACCAGTTCTGGCAAATCCACCGCGGCACCATGGTCAACGTGAAAGCCATCGAGGCGGCCGAACGTATCGACGCCGAGCGCATGCAGGTACTGGTGCGCGGCAGCACGGAAAAGTTGCCCGTCAGCCGCACATTCACGTATTTGTTTCGCGATTAGCCTGTAATGCAAACGCCCCGCACTTGGCGGGGCGGGGCGATCAGCGGCGCTGCTGTGCTTACTGGATCTTGGCGATCGACACTTCCGTCGATTTCACCAGGGCGATGACTTCGCTGCCCACTTTCAGGTCCAGGTCCTTGATCGAGCGCGAGGTGATCACCGAAGTGACGATGCCGTGCGGCGTTTCCACGTCCACTTCCGAGACCACGGGGCCAAAGATGATTTCCTTGATCTTGCCGCGAAACTGGTTGCGTACATTCACTTCCGAGATAGCCATGATTTTTCCTTTGTGCCCGTAATACGCCGTGCGGCGCGACATGGCCAGAGTACGGCGCGCGCACGCTTTTGACC
This sequence comes from Janthinobacterium darwini, assembly GCF_051380905.1. Classification (NCBI taxonomy): domain Bacteria; kingdom Pseudomonadati; phylum Pseudomonadota; class Betaproteobacteria; order Burkholderiales; family Oxalobacteraceae; genus Janthinobacterium; species Janthinobacterium darwini. The sequence goes on along the minus strand of NZ_JBNYXX010000001.1, from coordinate 2,541,734 downwards.
ACGAATCGATGCGCATATCGATATGCGCAAACCGGGCGGACATGAAAAAACCGGGACAAGTCCCGGTTTTTGTTGATACAGCGCAAGCTTACTTTTGATAAATCTTGTCGAATTCGCCGCCATCGTCAAAATGTTTCTTTTGCGCTTGTTTCCAGCCGCCAAAGACGTCATCGATGGTAAACAGGGAGATCGGCTTGAAGCTGGCCGCATATTTCTTCGCGACGGCTGCCGAACGGGGACGCAGGTAGTGCTTGGCGACCAGTTCCTGGCCCGGTTCCGAGTACAGGTATTGCAGGTAGGCCGTGGCTTCCTTGCGGATGCCACGGCGGTCGACCACCTTGTCGACGACGGCCACTGGCGACTCGGCCAGGATGGAGATGCTCGGATAGACCACTTCGAAGTTGTCGCCGAATTCGGCGCGCACCAGTTGTACTTCGTTTTCAAACGTCACCAGCACGTCGCCGATTTCACGCTGCGTGAAGGTGGTGGTGGCGCCGCGGCCGCCGCCGTCGAGCACGGGCACGTTCTTGAACAGCTTGGTCACCAGCTCGCGCGCCTGCGCTTCGCTGCCACCTTTTTTCACGGCATAGCCCCAGGCTGCCAGATAGGTGTAGCGGCCGTTGCCCGAGGTTTTCGGGTTCGGCACGATGACCTTGATGCCGGGCTTGGCCAGGTCGTCCCAATCCTTGATGTGTTTCGGGTTGCCTTTGCGCACCAGATACACCATGGTGGAATAGAACGGCGCCGCATTGTTCGGGAACTTCTTGGCCCAGTCGGCCACCACCAGGCCACGGTCGACGAGGATATCGATGTCATTCGCCTGGTTCATGGTCACGACGGACGCTTCCAGGCCATCGGCAACGGAGCGCGCCTGCTTGCTCGAGCCGCCGTGCGACTGCTTGATGGTGATGGTTTCGCCCGTTTTGGCTTTCCAATCAGCAATAAATGCAGGATTCACATCCTTGAACAGTTCGCGCATCACGTCGTACGAGGCGTTCAGCAAGACCACGGGTTCGGCGGCGCTGGCGGCCATCGGCAGGCTCATGGCGGCAGCGGAAGCTGCCAGGGCGCTGGCCAGGAACCAGCGGCGCGAGCGTTGGGTGAGTGTCGCTGCGGCAGTCGATACGGCGTTGGAATGGGTCATGTTGAACTCTTATTGTGAGAATAGACAGTCATAGTCTAAAATTCCGGCCGGAAAAGAAACGAATTTTTCGTAATATGCTTAGATCCGATTCCCGTTTGCGCTGAAAAACAGATATCGATTTTTGAAATGATTCGTGGGCAAGACGACAGTCAAGGCTTAGCCTGCAAGAGGTCCGTCATAGGCAAATCCGTCCCGTGGCGTGGCGCGAAAAAACCCGATCGCGCCGCTTGGTGTATAGTCGAACGGCGCGATACAGGGGCAAAACCGTCTGCATCGGCAACTGGAATATTTTGTGAGCGTACATGAGTCTTGAAATTCGTATTGCAACATCGACCGACGCTTTCGAGGCGTGCAACGTATTACGACGCTCCATCGTCGAATGCTGCAGCCTCGATCATCGGGACGATCCGGTCATCCTGGAAGCCTGGCTGGGCAATAAAACACCGCAGATGGTGGCGTGCTGGTTTGCGTCGCCTACCAATTTTTCGCTGGTCGCAATCGAGCATGGCGCCGTCGTCGGCGTCGGTTTGCTGACGCGCGCCGGCAAGCTGGCCCTGTGCTACCTGCTGCCCGAGGCGCAAGGCCGGGGCGCGGGCAAGGCGCTGGTGGAACAGCTGGAAGCGCAGGCGCGCGAGTGGGGCATCAAGGCCCTGCAATTGCACAGCACGGCCAGCAGCCAGGCCTTTTTCGTCAAGCAGGGATATATCGAGGCGGGCAATGTGCGTTCGCCGTATGGCGTGGAAACGATTTTTTGCTGGAAACAGATTGACCCCGCAGGCCTCTCCAGCGGTGACCCCAAGCGCAAGCGCTTTTGCAACTGCAATTCGGCCTGACTTACCGTTGGCGCCTCAGCCCGCCCATCCGGCGGCGGGCCTTCCCCCTCTTTGAATATTTCCCTTCAGTAACTGATCTGGATATACACGCCTTGTTGCGCGCTATCGTTTGCCGGCAGCAAGGTGCCTCCGGCAAACATTTTCAGTTCGCCGGGCGCGAACGCCAGCCAGTCTTCGTTTTGCGTCAGGGGATGCGTGGCGATCACGGCGATGCGGTCGTCCAGGTGGTTGTGCTGGCGAAAGTCGATGCTGCGCTCGCAGTCGATCAGTTGCGCTACGGAAAATGGGTACTCGCGTATCACATAGTGCAAATGCGTGGAGCAGTGGGCAAACAGCAGTTCGCCGTCCGACAGGATGAAGTTGAAGCTGCCGTGTGCGGCGATGTCCGTGGCGACCTCGGCGATAGCCGCGCGCAGGGCGGCGCGCGTCGGTACGCCCAGGGGAAACTGCGTGCGCAAGTGGGCCAGCAGGTGGCAAAAGGCTTGTTCGCTGTCCGTGTCGCCGCTGGCACGGTAGTAGGCATTGGCGGGCGGGCGCCACGTTTTCAAGTCGCCATTGTGGGCGAAGGACCAGGTCTTGCCCCACAGTTCGCGGGCGAACGGATGGGTGTTTTCCGGTGCGATGCGGCCCTGCGTGGCCTTGCGGATGTGCGCGACGATGTTTTTCGCCTTCACGGGATGCTGCTGCACGGCGGCAGCCAGCGGCGAATCGACGGCGGCCAGGTGATCCGTCAGCAAGGTGCAGCCGCTACTGGAATGATAGGCGATGCCCCAGCCGTCGCGGTGCTCGTCCGTGCGTCCTCCCCGCTCGGCAAAACCGGCAAAGGAAAATCCCAGCGCGGCCGGCTTGCTGCTGTTCATTGCGAGTAACTGGCACATGGCGGCCCTTCCTGATGGTCTTGGTACATGCCCACAGTAAAGGCGGGCGTCTGTGGCGGGAAGGAATGTTTCCGACTATCGTTATGCGCTGTCCATTGCGGTGTTCTTATTTGCTGGCCGCATATCAAAGGGCGAAACCATTCGTTCTCCTTTGCTTGGCGCTGCCTTACTCTGCACACTTTGGCGCCGCCTTCCCCACGAGGGATGCCGGCGCAGCCCGATGAAGGAGCATCCATGCCATTTCCCGTCCTGCAAAATTACCTGGCCCGCTTGTCGCATCAAACCCAGGCCGGCACCAGTGTCTGGCTTGACGGGGAGGGCAGGGCGCTGGGGCGCTTTTTCAATTGCACCATGACCAGCGCTTTCCAGCCGCTGCGCGAACTGGGCAGCGGCAAGCTGGTGGCGTTCGAGGGACTGGCGCGCAGCGTGTCGAAGGCGGACGAGGGCTTGTCGTTGTGGCGTTTGCTCGACCATGCGGCCAGCGACGATGAATCCGTGGAATTGGACCGCCTGTGCCGCATGTTGCATGCGATTAACTTTTTCCGCCAGAGCGAAGCAGAGCAGTCAGACTTGTACCTGAACGTGCACGACCGCCTGCTGAGTGCCGTCAGCAGCAATCATGGCCATGCCTTCCAGCGCATCCTCGACGCGCTGGGCTTGCCCATCGAGCGCATCGTGCTGCAATTGCCCGCAGTGACACCGAACCAGGGCTGGCTGCTCAACTACGTGGCCGACAATTACCGGCGCAACGGGTTCCGCCTGGCCATCAACGTGGCCAGCGTGCACGAGGCAAGCGGCATGCTGGAGCGCTTGCACCCGCATGCGTTCAAGCTTGACGCGGGCAACCTCAGCGACGAGCAGGCCGTTGCCAGCTTCGTCGCCCTGTGCCATGCGGCGAAAATTCGCGTCATCTTCAAACGCCTCGACACGCCAGCGGCGCTGGCTTCGCTGCAGCGCGTCGCCGCCATCACGGGCTTGCCCATCGTGGCGCAGGGCTATTTGCTGGAAAAACCGCTGACGGCACTGGCGCAGGCAAAGCAGGACGTCGCGGCCACCGCAGTCGCCGCGTAGGGTGGCAGATGCTGAAATGAGGGCGACACGATAGGCATTGAGGGTTTTTCTTCGCAGCACAATACGCTATAGTATTCCCATCGTTAAATTGGACTGACTATGGCATCGCGCAGAAATTTTTTACACCACGGTATGGGCTTGGCCGCGCTGGGCCTGGTCGCCACTCCTCTCATCGGCTGCGCCTCGCGCACGGCCGCTCCCGCCTCGGCTTCTGCCAGCGCCAAGCCGCGCGCACCGCGCACGGGCGTGCCACCCCAGCCGACGCAATTGGCCAGCGTCGACCGTTCGATCACTTCGCAGTCGCGCCAGGCCATCACGGAGATGGAACCGCCTCCCGATATATTCGATGCGCAGGCGCTGGATCTGGAATTCTGGCTCAAGCCCCGCACCCTGGAAGTGGTGCGTCCTGCCAGCAATGAGAAGGCCAGGCTGCTGTACTGGAAAGATGGCGAAGTCATCGATTCGGCCTACCAGGAACTGTGCCATTTGCTGCGCGACGTGAACGGCAAGAAGACGGCGCCCATCGACCCGAAACTGCTGGAAACCCTGTGGGGCACGCAAGCGTTCGTGGCCCGCTACGGTATCGAGCAGCCGCTGGAGATCCTGTCGGGCTACCGCACGGCCGAGTCGAACAGCCGGCTGCGCGAAGCAGGCGTGCCAGCCGCGCGCCAGTCGCTGCACATCTCGGGCCGCGCCGCAGACATCCGCGTCGCCAACCTGAACGCGGAAGTGCTCGGTTCCCTGGTGCGCAGTTTCAAACAGGGTGGCGTGGGCTTTTATTACCGCTCCGGCCCCCGTGGCGGCTGGATTCATGCCGATACTGGCTTGCAGCGCACCTGGAAAGGTTAAACACCTGACTAAACCTCGCGCGGCGCGCTTTGCGGCCTGTGATGCTCGCCGTACCTTGGTACGGCTGCGCGTCTCGGCCACAAATCATTGCCGCTCGCGACGGTTTTGTCAGGCGTTTGTTTGATCAGTCATCGTGATATGGCGGTTCGGGCACGCTATCGTGTCCGGTGCGCCGCCATGTCCTCAAAATTCATGGGGCGTTCCCGGTGAATTCCCACTTCAGCTTCCCATGAAACTGTCCAGCCATAACATCGAACTGTTCCTGGCCGTCGTCGACGGCGGTTCGTTCTCGGCCGCCGCGCGCGCCTTGCGCCGGGCGCCATCGGCGGTCAGCATGGCCATTGCCAACATCGAGGCGGAACTGGGCATCGCCCTGTTTGACCGCGGCGCGCGCGAAGCCGTGCCCACGCCGGCTGCGATGGCGCTGATGCCCCACGCGCGCCTGATCGCCGAGCAGTTGAAGCAGTTGCACCTGCACGTACAGGAATTGTCGCAGGGACTGGAAAGCCGCATTTCGCTGGGCATCGCGGCCGAGCTCGACCATGCACCTTTCCTGGCCGCCGTGCGCGCGCTGTCGCAGCGCCATCCGCTGCTCGACATCGAGGTGCTGACGGCGCCGCAGGACGATGTGCTTGACATGCTGCACCGCGGCCGCATCAGCGCCTGCATGGCCTTCGCTGGAGGGCGCATCAATCACGAGGAACAGTTCCAGTTGGTGGGTAGTGATGCCTTGCTGGCAATTATTTCCACCCAGCATCCGCCCAGCGCGGCGGGCCGGCCCCTGTATATCGAGGAATTGGTGAATTTGCGGCAGATCATCGTGGCCAGCCGCGAACTGGACCTGGCCGATGCGCGCCCCGTCGTCGGACTGTCTTATTGGCGCACCGACAGTTTGCCGATGGCGCTGGCGATGGTGGAGGCGGGACTGGGGTGGGGTAACTTTGCCGCCTCGGCCATTGCCCACTCGCTGGCGGCTGGGCGGGTGCGCCGCGTGGCGTTCAAGAATACGGGCAATGGCCTGGTCGTGCCCATCCACCTGGTGTGGATGAAGGACCGGCCGCTGGGCATGGCGGCGCGGTCCTTTCTTCAGTTGCTGACCGAAGTGCCGGCAGTGGCACCCTGAAGTCCGGTCGCTTCTTCCTTCGGCTGCTGCGCCGACAGGGGCACGCCGAACAGGCCATCGAAGAAATAGTTGAAGATGAAGCTGTAGCACGGGATAATCAGCATCAGGGCGAAGTCCAGCAGGAAGGCTTGCCACAGGCTGATGTTCAGCCACCAGGCGATCAGCGGGATCAGGTAGATCACCAGCGTGATCTGGAAGCCGATCGCGTGCAGGATGCGGCGCCAGACGGTGCGCGTGCGTGACACTTGGCGGATTTCCCAGTATTCGAAAGCCGTGTTGTAGAGCAGGTTCCAGATCACGGCAATGGTGGTGATCATGATCGCCAGCGGGCCCGTGCTGGTGGGCGATTCGCCCGAAAGCAGGGTCAGCCAAGCCGTGGAAATGGCCATGCCGATGATTTCAAAGGCGGTGACGTAGACGATTTTGCGTTTGATGCCTTGCATGTAAAGCCTGTAAAGAAGAGATGGCGCGTATTTTAAGTCAGGTATGCTGATGTTAAAAGTTGATAGCTATCAGTTTATCTGATGAATGTGTGCCAGCAATACCATGCTGGCCATGAACGGTGGATAATGGCGGCAGGCGGGCAACCGGTCCCGTCGCACCACCGCAGAAAAGGTCAACGAGCATGCAAGGCGTAGCAGACAGCAACATCCCCGACACCCCCGCCAGCCCGGACGAACGTCCCCGTTTTCGCCCCTGTCCTTGGGAGTACCTGGAAACGCCGTACGACGTGGAAGTGTGGATCGAGGAGCATAACCGCAGCATGCAGGACAATATCCGTGCCACGGAAACGGGCGTGGGCATCTGCTTTACCCTGGCTGAAGGGGGCGATATCTATATGCAGACCAGCGCCGACGGCGCCGTCGTGCTGGACGTGACGCCGGACGCGGCCTGGGTCTCTCCCCTGATCAGCGCGGCGACGGGCTGCGAGGCGCCGGACTCGTCGCTGTGGATCTTGCCTGACGACAAGCTGATCCAGCTGATCGTGGGCCTGTCCAGCCTGGTGGCCAGCACCTTGCTGGTGGTGGGCCATGACTTTGGCTTGCGCCGGCGCAGCATGGGCCGCTGAACCGTTCGCACGGCGGTGGGGAGGGGCGGCCATGCCTCTTGTATGGCTCCGGTTTGCGCTGCAGGACGCGTGCGTTGCAAAAATATGGCATGCCCGCGCCTGGCATGCCTTCCGCCGTACACTCCGATGAGAAGTCCGCGATGCATAATGACAAGCTGGACCTCCGCAACATCAGTCTGGTGTGCGTGGAAACGCGTTATCCCGAGCTGGCCAGCTTTGCCATCGAGCGCTGCCTGGCCGGCGCCGATTTCAAGGAATGCCTGCTCTTCACTTCCCGCCTGCATGACTTGCCCCCGCATATGCGCCAGGTGCTGATCGCCCCCATCGAGAGCGTGGAGGCGTATTCGGCATTCGTGGTGCATGAGCTGGGCGACCATTTCAAGGGCACGCATGTGCTCATCGTGCAGTGGGACAGTTTCATCGTGGATGCGCGTCAATGGCAAAGCGCTTTCCTGGACTGTGATTACATAGGCGCACCGTGGTCGCATCGCCCCGTGGCCGTCGGCAATGGCGGTTTTTCGCTGCGATCGCGGCGCCTGTACGAAGTCTTGCCACAGCTGGCCATCACACAAGTCCATCCCGAGGACTATGCGATCTGCGAGTTGCATGGCGACCAGTTGCGCGAGGATTTTGGCGTGCGCTTTGCCGATGCCAGTCTGGCCTCCAGCTTTGCCTTCGAATGCGTTGTGCCCACCGGTCCCACCTTTGGTTTCCATGGTTTTTTCAACTTTGGCCGGGTGCAGGACGACGTGGCGTTGCGCGACTATCTGCTCATGTGCGACGATGCCATGATGCATGCGGCCGCCGTGCGCAGGCTGGTCAAGCAGCTGTATGGCTCCGGCCGCTACCGGATGGCGGCACACGTATTGCGCCGGCGCCTCAACGGGGGCGCCGCCATGTTCGCCGATGCCTGCCTGCTTGCCCTGCGCGCCAGCTGGCATGCGCTTACGCGTGGCCGCTCGCGCACCGCGGTGCTGCCGGCGCAGGGGGCTTGACGGCCCGTGCTTGTGGTGAAATTGGCCTACCTGCGTGCTTTGCTCGACACTGCGCTTTGCACATGCTAGTCTCGGTACTGCACCCACCTTTTTGCCAGGGCGGCAGTGCAAAGGACAGCCATGGATACGCCACCGCAAGCGGTACCTGTTCCGGATTTCTCTCCACGCTGCCACGACGGCATGCCGCTGCATGCCGCGCCCCTGCTTGATGATGGCGTCTTCAGCCCGGAACGGGTGGAGGCTGAACGCGAGCAAGCCTATTTCAACGATTTATACCTGCTGGCGCCCGTCGCCCATTTCGTGCTGGGACTCGATGGCGTGATCCTGCAAGTCAACCTGGTGGCGGCCGAGCTGTTCGGCCTGCCCCGGGAACGGCCCGGCCACGTGCTGTTCCGCTCCTATGTGCACGAGGCGTTTCGTCACGATTACGAGCGCTTCGTGCAGCGCGTGCTCAATAGCAGCGAGCCCGAGCGTATCCAGCTGCAGGTGCAGTCCCGTCCCGGCGCGCGCGAGGCCGGCTTGCCCGTCTGCCTGCTAGGCAGCGCCGACCCGAACGGCCAGGCCTTGCGCCTGGTGCTGGAGCAGGCCGAGGGCAAACTGGCGGCGCTTGAACGCAGCGAAGAACGCTTCCGGCGCATCGTGCACGGCGCCGAGGAGGGGATTTGGGAAATCGATGCGCAGGCGCTGACCAGCTTTGTCAATCCGAAGATGGCGCACATGCTGGGCTGCCAGATCGAGGATATGCTGGGCCAACCGCTGGTGGCCTTCATGGATGACGAGGGACGCGCCATCCTGGAGCGCAATATTGCGCGGCGCCAGGTTGGCATTGCCGAACGCCACGAATTCAAGTTCCTGCGGCGTGATGGCAGCACCCTGTGGGCCACCTTGGCTACCAATCCCATCTTCGACTCCGGCGGCACCTATCTGGGTGCGCTGGCGCTGGTCAGCGACATCACGGCGCAGCGCGCAGCATCCGAGCGCATCTGGCGGCAAGCCAATTTCGATGAGCTGACGGGCTTGCCGAACCGCCACATGTTTCTCGACCGGCTGCAGCACGAGGCGCACCACGCCAGGCGCGAAGGCACTTGCCTGGCCCTGCTGTTCATCGACCTCGACCATTTCAAGCAGGTGAATGACCGTCTGGGCCACGAGAAGGGCGACATGCTGCTGCGCCAGGCGGCGCGGCGCATCAGCGAACGCGTGCGCGCCACCGATACGGTAGCGCGCCTGGGCGGCGACGAGTTCACCGTCATCCTGGCCGGCGTGGGGCAGTTGGGTGGCATCGAGCGTGTGCTGCAGGAACTGACGGCCGGGCTGACCCAGCCTTTCGTGCTTGACGGCGATACGGTGCACGTGTCGGCCAGCGTGGGCGTGGCGCTGTATCCAGCTGACGGCGATACGCCGGACAGCTTGCTGCGGCATGCCGATCAGGCCATGTATGCGGCCAAGAACGGGGGGCGCAACGGCTACAGCTATTTCACGCCGGCGTTGCAGCAGGCGGCCGAAGTGCGCCGCCATACGGTGCGCGAGATGCGCCTGGCCCTGACGCATGAGCAATTTGAAGTGCATTACCAGCCCATCATCCGCCTGCGCGATGGCGCCATCGAGCGGGCCGAGGCGCTGCTGCGCTGGCGCCATCCGCTGCGCGGCCTGTTGCTGCCCGCCGACTTCATCGCTTTTGCCGAGACGAACGGCCTGATCATCGATATCGGCGAGTGGGTGTTTCGCCAGGTCGTGCGCCAGGCACGGCAGTGGCAAGACGAGCATGGTGCCGCGCTCCAGATCAGTATCAACAAGTCGGCCGTGGAATTTCGCTGCGACGGTGCGCTGTACCAGGACTGGGGCGGGCACCTGACGCGGCAGGGCCTGGCGTCGGGCGCCATCGTTATCGAAACAACAGAAGCGGTGCTGCTCGACAAGGCATGCCAGGTGGCCGACCGGCTGCGCCAGTTTCGCGCCATGGGCCTGGCGCTGGCGCTCGACGATTTCGGCAGCGGGCAAGTGTCGCTCGCGTGCCTGAAAACAGCCGATATCGACTTTCTCAAGATCGACCGTTCCCTGGTCGGCGAACTGGAACGCGACGATGCCGGGCTGGGCCTGTGCGAATCGATCATTGCGCTGGCGCAGCGGCTGGGACTGAAAGTCGTGGCCGAAGGGGTGGAAACGGCGTCGCAGCGCGATCTGCTGCGCGCTGCCGGCTGCGATTATGCGCAGGGGTATTTCTTCTCCCACGCGCTGCCGGCAGGGCAAATGGACCGCCTGCTGGCGGCTCAGGCGGCTGGCTGAACGGTTTCCTGCGCCTGCCCTTCGCCCTCCATCAGCTGTTCCACGGCGGCCAGGGTGTCGGCGTCGCTGACCTTGGCCAAGGTCAGGCCAGGCGCCAGGATGACACGGTAGTGGCGGCTGGCCGGGTAAAACCAGCGGTAGTTATCGGTGCGGATGTAGTAGCCGACGATTTTCTTGTCATACGCCGAGGCGATGTGGATCACCGAGGTGTCGGGCGACAGCACCAGTTCGCAGCGGCGGATCAGGGCCGCCAGTTCGAGGATGTGGCCGGTGGGTGGTGCGGCCATCACGTTGGCATGGCCGGCACCGTCCACGATTTCGGCGGCGCGCGCCTCGGTGCCCGGCGCGGCGATCACCAGCAGCGCATGGCGCGGATAGCGTGCCGCCAGGGTGGCGCAGCAGCGCTGGGCGTCAGCCACGCTGACCGTGCGTTGCGCATTGCTGCCCTGGAAGTTGAGGCAGAACAAGCCTTCATAGCTACGCAGCAGGGTGTCGCAGGCGGCGTCGACCTGTGCCGCGTGCGCATCGACACCGAACAGTTCATAGCGCATGTCGATGTCGCGCAGGTCAAATTGCCCGAACGTGGCAAAAAAGCTGTGCAGAATGTGGCGGCTGCGGTCGCAGGGCACCGTATGGTCGAACATGCCCAGATTTTCCGTCGAGGTGCCATATTTTGGAATGGCAAAGCCCGTCAAATAGCGCGCGCCCAGCCATTTGATGCGCAGCAGCAAGGGAATCGAAAAACGGTTGTAGGGGTTGAAGATGACGTCGTAGCGGCGTCGGCGCAGCTCGGCGATGGTGGTGCGCAAATCGCGCAGCAGCGGCTGCTTGTCCCAAATGAGGATGTCGCTCACATGCGGATTGTCGGCGATGATGTCGCGGTTGGCGCTGCTGGCTGCCACGTCGATCTGCCAGTGCGGATAGTTCTTTTTCAGCTCGCGCAGCAGTGCGGAGGTCACGATCATGTCGCCGATCTTGTCGTTGCGCAAAATCAATACCTTGCGCACCTTGGCGATATCGAGTGGCTGCTTGTCGGATTTGCCCAGCAGGGCGTAACTGATCAGCCGGGCGGCGGTTTTTATCAAGGGAACTCCGGAAATGGATGGCAGGATGCGCTGGCGTATTGGCTAATAAGCAAGCGACACCAGCATCTTACGGATTTCCACCATCCTGGGCTAGGGGGCGTGCCCCGTTTATTGCTGCGTGCGCCAAGATAGCGCACGCGGGGGGGGGGACTTACTCCAGGCCCAGCAGGGCGACGACGCGCTCGCGGCTGATGCCGACCAGCGCCGAACTGATCGCCAGCAGCGACTCATAGCCAGGCTGGCTGGCCTTTTGCGTGAAGTTTTCGGCCAGCGTATCCATGCTGACGCTCACTTGCACCGGTTGCGCCCGTGCCACCCGTCCCGTGGCCTGCGCCAGGGCCAGGCTGACGGAACTGCGCGCCGCCTGCAACCGCGCCAGCGCCTGGACCACTTGCTGCAAGGTGGCGCGCAGGGCTTCCATGTCGCCGGTATGCCATTCTTCCGGGGTAATGGCGGCCGGTTCCGCATCCGTGCGCACGCGGCTCATCTGGCCGGTCGGGTAGCGGATGCCGCTGCCGCGCACCGACAGGCTGTCGCGCACGTTGGCCCAGGCCGCTTCCGACGTGCTGAACACCAGTTCGCCATTCTCGCCCAGTTTGACGCCGATGCCGGACGGCATCAGTGCACGGTCGAAGCGGGAAACGATTTCATTCTCGCTCAGGCCAGGTTCGATATTCACAGAGCGCAAGGCCTGGTTCGCGCCGCCGACGGAAAAGGCCAGCACTTCCTGCGGGCCTTCCTGCAGACTGGCCATGGTCAGGCCGCGGATGCTGAAGTTCTGCTGTGACGCCTGCGGGCTGGTATAGCTGAGCTGTGCGTCCAGCGTGCCGCCCGAGGCGCTGGCGCGCTGGCGCCAGGTATTGCTGAACTGGCGTACTCTTGCCTCGACTTGCCCTTCGCGGCCCAAGCGCGCTGCCAGCTTGGCCGCCAGCTCGCTTTTCAGCGACTGCAACTGGCTGCTGCTGCGTTCCAGGTAGTCCAGGGTTTGTTGTGCGTTAGAAATTTCCCCCTGCAACTGGTGATCCCAGTTGCTCAGGCCGCGCTGCAGGCCCGCCGCCGACCTCCTTGCCGCCGGCGCCTCGCTGCGCGCGCTGGCGCTGCCGCTGATAGCGGCGGACGCGTCATCGACGACGCGGGCTGTGCCGGCGCCTTTGGCATTGACGCCGGAAGTGGAGGAGGTCTGAACGATTTGCATGATGGTCAGAGAAGATCAAACAGGGAAATAGTCCCAACCTTGGCGTAGGCTTTATAGGTTGCCTGCAGGGCCGTCTGGTAGCCGGTCAGTTCAATGGCTGCCGCACCCATGTCGGTCTTTTTCAGGTCCAGCAGGGCCGAATTGTTCGACAGCGACACATTGGCCAGGTTGCCGGAGAGCGTGGTGAGGATGTTTTGCGCGCCGCCGAAGATGGCGATCTTGCCAGAGAGTAAATCCATGCCGTCATCGGTGCCATCGAGCGCGGCGACCACCACGCTGCGCACGGCCGGATCGTTGGGGCTGACGCCCTTCGTACCGAGGGTGGTGATGGCCTGGTCGATCTTGTTCAGCCATACTTCCAGGTTCTTCACGTCTACGTTGGCCGCCTGTGTGACGCCATTGCCCACCACCACGGTCTGCGTGTCGGTATTGCCGATGTAGGTGTAGCGCGAACCTGCAGTTGCTGCCGGATCGTATTTGATGGCGGGTTGGTCGGTAGCGGTGCCGGAAAACATGTAGCGGCCTTCCTGGTCCTTCAGATTGGCCGTGTACAGTACGCTGTCGCGCATGGCGATCAGCGACTGCGTCATCGCATTTAGGTCGTCCGGCGCATTGCCGCCGTCGGCAGCCCACACCAGCAGGTCGCGCGCCTGGCCCATGTCGGTGACCATGCTCGACAGGTAGTTTTCGTTCTTCAGCAGGCGCACTTTCACCGTGGCGATATTGTCCTGGTATTGCGTGACCATGGCTTGCTCGCGCGTCAGGCGCGAAATGCGCACGTTGCCGATTGGATCGTCCGATGGCAGCTGGATGCGCAAGCCCGAAGACATTTGCTGGGTCAGGTAATTGATGCGTTCCTGATTTTGCTGAAGCGATATATTAATCAGCGATTGGTACTGGCTGCTGGCGACACGCATAGTCTTCTCCTTAACCCATCATTTGCAAAGTGGCATCAAACAAGGTGTTCGCCACGGAAATGACTTTCATGTTTGCCTGGTACATATTCTGGAATTCGACCAGATTCATCGCTTCCTCGTCCTTGTTCACGCCGCTGGTGGACTTCCAGTCGTCGATGGCTTGCGCGCGCACCGTGTTAGACGTCTTCAGCAGGGCCTGGTTCTGCTGGCTGTAGATAGCCAGCTTGCCGACGAGTTGCGTATCCGCATCGCTCATCAGGACGGAACCCACCCAGCTGACATTGATCGATTGATTCTTGATATCGATCAATTTTTGCAAGTTGCCGCTGTCGCCTGCCGCACCTGTCAGCGACAGGGCCAGGTCCTTGGCGTTGAAGCCGGGGGTAATGCTCAGCTTGCCGTTCGCGTAGGCCAGCAGGGGGCCGCCGGCGGCGCCAGCCATGGTCTTGCCCAGGGCCAGCTGCGCATTGACCTGGCTGGTCAACTGGGTGGCCATGTCTTGCAGCGACTGTTGCAGCGGTCTCAGGGTGTTTTGCTCGAACTCGCCCAGGCCGCCCATCTGGCCGCCGATGGCTGACAGATCGAGGTTGTACGAGGACTTGGCGAAATCGAGGCTCAGGGTTTGCTGGCCCGTGTTCGTCATGCCGCTGGTCAAGGTGCCGGCCAGGCTGCCGATGACCAGCGGCTGGCCCGACTTCAGCGAAATATTGCGCGAGCCGTCCGGCTGGTCGAGGACGTCGATGCCCATTTGCGAGGCCAGGCCGTCGATCAGCTGGTCGCGCGCATCCATCAGCGATGACACGTTCGTGCCCGAGGCCGTGGAGGTGCTGATGCGCTGGTTCAGCGCGGCGATATTGGCCAGGGTGGTATTGGCTTGTGGCACGATCGCTGCGCGTTGCTGCTGCACCGACAGCAACTGGTTGGCCATGACGGTGCTGATGCTGTTGAAGCGCTGCGCCATGGCGTCGGCGGAGGTGATGATCTGCTGGCGCAGTGGCGTCGAGGTCGGGTCAACGGCCGCCGCGTTGAGGGCGGCGAAAAAGCCGTCGATGCCGTTGCTGATGCTGGAGGCATCGTCGCCCATCACGCGCTCGAGCTGGGTCAGGTAAGGCTGGGTCTGCGAACGGGCGCCCTGGTCGGACGCGGCGCGCCACATTTGCTGGCTTTTATACGCATCGGCAAAGCGCAGCAGGGCGGACACTTCCACGCCATTGCCGGCCGAGCGCACGCCGGCGGTGGCGCCCAGCGATGACAGCAGCACGCCCTGGCGCGTGTAGCCCGCCGTTTGCAGGTTGGCGATGTTCTGGCTGGCCGCATTGAGTGCGGCCTGGGCGGCGATGCTGCCTGACAATGCATTGCTGATGATGCTCATTGGGCAAGTTTCTTTCGTGAAGAGTGTGGCGCGTGCGGGTGGGCAGGCATTGAATCGTTGTTACCTTGTACAGGCGACGCTTCAGACAGATTTATTAAGCGGCGCCGCAATATTGTCGGTCTTGACAGGGCTTTTGGCAGCCACGGGGGCGCCGGCCGCCGGCAGCAGCTGGCGTAGGATGGCGTCGGCGATGCCGAAGGCGCGCTGGCCGGCCATCTTGTCGGCCACCAGGTTGTCGGCCATTTCCAGCATGTCGTTGTTGATGGGGTCCTTGAAGACGCTGTCCTCGCCAGCCATCTCGCGCGTGCCCGAACGCATCTGGCGCAGCATGTGCGAGATAAAGAAGGCTTCGAACTTGACGGCCGCCTCGGTGGCCTTGGCCGCGTAGCGGGGATCGGCCGGCGTGGCCGCGGCAGGAGAGCGGTCGTCGAGCGCCGAAGGCAGGGCGCTGCTGCTGTCATTGATATTAAGCATCAGATTACCACCAGTTCGCCTTCGATGGCGCCAGCCTGGTCGAGGGCTTGCAAAATTGCCATGATGTCATCGGGCGAGGCGCCCAGGCTGTTGACCACATCGATGATAGACTGCAGTTTGGCGCCGGCCGGCCATTTGAACATATTGCCGTTGCCCTGGTCGACGGACACTTTTGATTGCGGTGTGACAGTGGTCTGGCCGCGGCCGAACGGCGCCGGCTGGCTCACTGCCGAGCTTTCGGAAATGACGACCTTGAGCGAGCCGTGCGTGACGGCAGCCGCCTTCACGCGCAAGCCTTCGGCGATGACTACGGTGCCGGTGCGCGAATTGAAGACCACTTTCGGGGTGTCGACACCCACATCGACGCTCAAGGCTTCCAGCTTGGCCATGAAAGCCACGCGCTGGGTCGGGTTTTCCGGCGCCAGCACGTCCACGCTGGTGGCGTCGCGCGTGGTGGCGACGGCACCGAAGCGGCGGTTCACGGCTTCGACGATATTGATGGCCGTCTCGAAATGCGGGTGGCGCAAGTTCAGGGTGACGGAAGGCCTGGTGGAAAAGTCGCTGAGAATCTCGCGTTCGATGTTGGCACCGTTGGGAATGCGGCCCGAGGTGGGCGTGTTGACGGTGACGGACGAGCCGCTCTTGCCGGTGGCGTTCAAGCCGCCGACGACCACGTTGCCTTGCGCCAGCGCATACGTTTCATTGTCGGCCGCGCGCAATTGCGTCAGCAGCAAGGTGCCGCCACGCAAGCTTTTCGCATCGCCCAGGGACGAGACGGTGACGTCGATGGCCTGGCCACGGCGGTATCCTGGTGGAAACACGGCGCTGACCATGACGGTGGCGACGTTCTTGCTTTTCGCTTCGGCACCGTCCGGCATCTTCACGCCGAATTGCTTGAGCATGTTGACCACGGACTGGCTGGAAAATTTTACCTGGGTGGTGTCGCCGCTGCCGTTCAGGCCCACGACGAGGCCATAGCCGACCAGCGGGTTGTCGCGCACGCCCTCGATGCTGACCAGGTTGCGCAGCACTTGCGCGGCGCTGGCGGGCAGGGACAGGCCGGAGAGCACGGCCAGCATGGCTGCCAGGGGCAGGGCGGAACGAAATTTCATGAGCTCACCTTAAAACGGCATCCATGGGCCGACGAAGAAGCGCGTCAGCCAGCCTGGTGTATTGGCTTCGGCCAGGGTGCCCTGGCCGGAATAGGCGATTTGCGCATTGGCGATGCGCAAGGACGATACCTGGTTGTTGGAATCGATGTCGGCTGCGCGCAGGTAGCCGCGCAGGCGCACGAATTCTTCGCCCTGGTTCAGGGTCAGCGTCTTCTCGCCTTGCACGCGCAGCAAGCCGTTAGGCAGCACTTCTTGCACGATCACGGTGATGGCGCCGGACAGCGCATTTTGCTGCGTGCTGGTCGAGTCGCCGGCGAAGTCGCGTTCGGCAGAGAGGTCTATGCCCGTCTTGGGGAAAGTCTTGCCGAGGATGTTGGCCGCTTTCACGCCGACGGACGAGCCCTTGTTGAAGGAGGTACCGGCCTTCTTGCTGGCCTGCGTGGTTTCCTGCAGGGCCACGGTGACGACGTCACCCACGCGGAAGGCGCGGCTGTCCGAGATCAGGTCCAGGCCCGCGTCAGGATTGAACACGCCGCCTCCCACGCCGCCGCGCGCAGCGCTGCGCGGCGCCACGGGCAGCGGCGTATCGGAAAAGCTGGGCGCCACCGGCGCGGCGGGCTGGCTGGCACAACCGGCCATCAACACCAGCAGCGCGGCCGCCGTGGCTTTCATGGCGCCTGTCATCAGCGTGCCGCTTGCGCCAGGTATTGCAGCATATTGTCGGCGGCCGACAGCACCTTGGTGTTCATTTCATAGGTGCGCTGGGCAGCGATCATGTCGACCATCTCTTCGACCACCTGCACGTTCGAGCCTTCCAGCGCAAACTGCTTCAGCTTGCCCAGGGCGCCTTCACCGGGACGGCCTTCGGTCGGCGTGCCGCTCGATGCCGTTTCCTGGAACAGGTTTTCGCCCAGTGCCAGCAGGCCCGTCGGGTTGATAAAGCTGGTCAGGTTCAGCTGGCCCAGTTGGGTGCCGTTGACATTGCCCGGCACGGTGGCCGTGACCATGCCGTTTTCGCCGATGGTGATCGCCGTGGCATTGTTTGGCACGGTGATCTGCGGCACCAGCGGCAAGCCCTGGGCGTTGACCATCACGCCGTTTTCATTGATGCCCAGCTGGCCGGCGCGCGTGTAGGCTGCTTCGCCGTTCGGGCGCAACACTTGCAAAAAGCCGTTGCCGGTGATGGCGACGTCGAATTCGCGGCTCGTCGTTTGCAGGCTGCCGGTGGTAAACACTTTTTGCGTGCCCACCATGTGCGTGCCGTTACCCAGCTGTACGCCCGATGGCGAGAGTGTATTGTCGGCGCGCTGCGTGCCCGGTTGCTGTTCGACCTGGTAAAACAGGTCTTCGAACACGACGCGGTCGCGCTTGAAACCGACGGTGTTGACGTTGGCCAGGTTATTTGCGATGGCTTGCAGTTTGGCATCTTGTGCCTGCACGCCGGTCTTGCTGATCCACATTGCTGGATTCATGTGTTGCTCCTAGTAATAGTTTGGCGTTGGGCTTAAGCGCCCAGCAGGCGGTTACCGGATTCCGTCATGGAATCGCTGGCCTTGAATACTTTCATTTGCATCTCGAAACTGCGGTTCAGGCTCATGGTGGCGACCATTTCCTCGACGGCCGAGACGTTGCTGCCTTCCAGATGGCGGTCGCGCAGGCGCACCGTCGGGTCAGCCTGCAAGTCTTCGCCGCTGCGCGCGACGATCAGGCCCGCCTCGTTCTTGGTCAGTTCGCCCGCTTCGGCGTTGACCAGCTTGAGTTTGTCGACAGTCTGCATTTGCGCAGTGCCCGGCACCTGGATGGAGATCGTGCCATCACCGCCGATCGACAGGCTGGTGTGCTCGGGAATCGTGATCGGGCCACCTTCGCCCAGCACAGGGCGGCCGTTGATGGTCAGCGCGCCCGTTTCATCGAGGTCCATGGCCCCGGCGCGCGTGTAGGCTTCGCCGTTTTGCCACTGTACCGCGAGAAAACCGTTGCCCGTGACGGCCACGTCGAGTTCGCGTCCCGTTTCCTTGATGGCGCCCGTGCGCGTGCCGACGGCGCTCGACTGCGTCTGCGTCATGTGGCGGTCGTCGTAGCCATAGCCGTTTTGTAGCGGCTGGGCAGTGGACACTTCCAGATTGGCGCGAAAGCCGCCCGTCTCGATGTTGGCCAGGTTGTTGGCGTGTACCTGCTGTGCCCGCAGGGCACGGTCGGCCCCGCTCATGGCGGTATAAATCAGCGCATCCATTGCTCTTTACCTTCGCGTATCGTGGATTACAACGCTTGCATCAGCGATTGCAGCATGGCGTTCTCGGTCGAGATGACCTTCGAATTCGCCTGGTAATTGCGCTGCGACGTCATCAGGCCCACCAGTTCGGAGGTGATGTCGACGTTCGACTGTTCCAGCGAGCTCGTCACCAGTTTGCCGGCCATGCCGACGCCCGGACGGTCATAGATGGCGGTGCCGGACGTGGTCGAGGCGACCCAGCTGGTATCGTTGACGGCCGTCAGCGCCCCTTCGTCTGGGAAGGTGGCCAGGGCGATCACGCCGATGCTTTGCTTCTGGCCGTTCGTGTATTTCGCTACAACGGAGCCGTCATTGGCCAGTTCCACGCCCGTGTAGGTGCCCGAGGCATAGCCATCGGCGCGGTCGGTCGAGGTGGTGGCTTCGCCCGCGAACTGGGTCGTGCCCGTGTAGTCGATGGCGATCGACAGCGCCGCGGCGCCGGGCGGCGTGCCCAGCGCCAGCGTGACCGCCGTGCCGGTCTGCAGCTTGCCGGACGTGTCGAAGGTCATGTTTGTCACCGGTGCCAGATCGGCGTTGTCGAGGGTGTAGTGCACGGTCACGCCCGTTGCCGTCTTGACAAAGTACTGGCCCAGCGAGTGCTTGGCACCCAGCGAATCGTAGACGATCGAGGACTTGGCGCTGTTGTAGCTCAGTTCATTGGTCTTGTCGAAAGGCGGGGTCTTGATAGGCCACTCGGACGACATGTTGGCGGCATACGCCAGCTTGGTCGACGCTTCTGCAGGAATTTGGCCCGTCGGAATGTTCATGTCGCCCATGGTGCCCAGGGTGGTGCTGCCCTTGACGGAGGCATAGCCCTGTACCAGGCGGCCGTTCGAATCGATCAGCTTGCCGTCATTGCTGGCCGAAAAGATGCCAACGCGGCTGTAGCTCATGGTGTTTTGCGCATCGCGCGCGACGAAGTAGCCGCGGCCATCGATGGCGGCGTCGAGCGCGCGGCCCGTGTTCAGCACGCCGCCATTGAGCGACATGCTTTGCGTGATCGAGCCGATTTCCGTGCCCGTTGCGCGCGAACCGGCGTACATGGCCGAAAAGTTGGCGCGGCTGCTCTTGAAGCCGTAGGTGCCGGCATTGGCGATATTGTTACTGGTGCTGTTCAACTGTTGGTTGATGGACTGGATACCGGACAGGGCGATGTCGAAACTCATGTTGACTTCCTTTAGTGAAGGACGAGATTAGTGTGCAGGAAACGAAGGGGCGAGCGGATCAGGCCGTCTTGCCGTTGAAGCCGGTGATCGCGCCAGGGTTGACTTCGCCCAGGTTCGACACGCTCAATATCATGCTGCCACCAGACGACAGGCGCACGCTGTTGAGTTTGCCTGCAATATCGACCGATGGTTTTTCGGTGCCGCTGGTGCTGACCTTCATGCTGTAGGTACCGGCAGGCAAGCCCAAGGCCACAGGATCGATGGTGAACGGCACCGTGCCGGGCGATTTGGCACCCAGTTCGATCTTGTATTCCTTGTCGTCCAGCCCTTTCAGGGTCACGGTGGTCTTGGTGGTGCTGGCGGCCAGCGCGATGGTGCCGCTGACCTTGCTCTTGTCGAGCTGCACCGTTTCGCTGTTGACCATGACTTCTGAGCCCACTTGCGCGCCCAATGCCAGCACCTGCATCGATTGCAGCACGCTGGCATTGGCGCTGGTCAGCGCCGACAGGTTCTGCATCGCTTCTGTTTGCGCCTGCTGCGTCAATTGATTGACGAACTGGCTCGGGTCGGTCGGCGCGAGGGGGTCCTGGTTTTTGATCTGCGCGACCAGCAACTTGGTGAACATATCCTGGGTGGCATTGCCTTGCGACTTGACGGCATTGTTGTTGCTGCCGTTGCCGCTGGTGTTGTTTGTAAAGAGATTGGTTTCCATGGATTATGCTTCACCTAATTTGAGGAGCGATTGCTGCATCGACTTGATGCGGCCCAGAACTTCGACATTTGTTTCAAACGCGCGCGACGCCGACATCATGTCGGTCATCTCTGCCACCTGATTGACGTTGGGGTAGAACACCATGCCATCGGCATTGGCCATCGGGTGGCCCGGTTCATACACCTTGCGCAGCGGCTCATCGCTTTGCACCACGTCGAGCACTTGTACTCTTCCACCGGCGCCGCTGGCACCGGGGCCATCCATCACGGCTGCAAACACGGGCTTGCGTGCGCGATAGGTTTCGCCTTCGGAACCGGCAACGGAATCGGCATTGGCCAGGTTGCTGGCGATGGTATTGAGGCGCACGGTCTGCGCCGCCATCGCCGAACCGGCGATCTTGGAAATATCCTGGAAGCTCATGCTGATCCTTATTGTCCGGAAATGGCCTTGGACAGACCCTTCAGTTTCATGTTGACGAAGGTGAGGCTGGTCTGGAAGTCGGTGGCATTCTGCGAGAACGCCGCCTGCTCGACGCCGATTTCGACGGTATTGCCGTCGCGGCTGGGGTGGTAGGGTACGCGGTACAGGGCACTGGCATCGTCATCGGTCGACAGCAGGCCGGCCTCGTTGTCCTGCAATTGCTGCAGGGCGCTGCCGAAATCCATGTCCATGGCCTGGAAGCCGGGCGTATTTTCATTGGCAATATTGGCCGCCAGCACGCGGGTACGGTCGGCACGCAGCGCGAGTGCATCAGCGTGCACGCCCAGCGCATCCTTGAAATTAATCCCCATGGTCATCCTTTGTATTGAATTCGATCGTGCTTTTTGCGGTTCGGGCTAGAAAATAGGTGGTGCAGAGGTAAAATCCCCGCCTGGTCATGTTGACGCATGGTAAGGTCATGCCGCTTCAGTATCTTTGATTAAGGTTAGCAATGATTCATTTCAACAGCATTACGATGATCCGAAACAAGGTGCCACTCCCTCATATACTGCTTCCTGGCCTATTTTTACTGACCAGCCTATATAGTAGTGCAGGTCGCGCAGAATTGCCAGCCGACAATATATTTTCGCGTGTGGAACAGTTGGCGCGAGAGCAATTGGCGCAGCAGGCAGGCAAGGCGGGGTTGCTGGAACCGCAGTTCCAGGTGGCCGTGGTGAAAAGCACGCGCCCCGTGCCTGCTTGCGCGGCGCCTGTTACCCTGGAAACGGCGGACAGCCGTTCGGCGCAGCGCATGCGCTTTGTGGCAGTGTGTCCTGGAAGCAACGGTTGGCGTTACGAAATGCTGGCGCGCGGCAGCATCACGGCCCAAGTCGCCGTCACCAGCGCGCCCGTCACGGCCAATACGCCGTTGCAGGCGGGCGACGTGACGATGGCGCGACGCGATGTGACGATGGTGCCGGACAGTATTTCCTCCCTGCCGGGCGCAGTCGGCCTGTCGAGCCGGCGCAGCTTGCGTGCCGGCGAAGTGCTGCGCCAGGGACAACTGGCAGCGCCCATGCTGATCAAGCGGGGCAGTGCGGTCAATATCGTGGCACGCAAGGAGCAGGTGGAAGTGAGCATGGCCGGCGAAGCGCTGGATCCCGGCGCGCTGGGGGAGGTGATCCGCGTGCGCAACGCCACCAGCGGCACGGTGATACGTGCCAGGGTGGTCGATGCGGGCGTGGTGGAACCGGCCGACATTAGCGGCCGTTAAGGAAGGTCAGTCTGCGGCGGCCGTGCGCTGCAAGCGGGTCGCCAGCTGCGTGAGCTTGGCGGCATAGTTGGGGTCGGTGGCATAGCCGCCGCGCGCCAGACCTTGCGCGAAGGCGCCCGCGTCGGTACCCGTGTTCAGGGCGGCGCGGTAGCGTGGATTGTCGAGCAACACCTGTGCATAGTCGCGGAAGGCGCTGGCCTGGTCCGGATAGCTGCGGAAGCGCTCGGTTTTCTTCAGCGCCGTGCCGCTGCCCGCTTCGTACTCGGTGGTGACATTGCTGGCCACATCGCCCTGCCATTTGCCGCCGGCCTTGATGCCGAACAGATTATTCGTGTCTGCCCCCGTGCCCTGGCGCAGCGGACGCTGGCCCCAGCCCGATTCCAGCGCGGCGTGGGCGGCGACAATTTCCGGCGCCACGCCCAGGCGCGCGCCCGTTTCTTGCGTCCACGGCTTGATCGAGGCGAGGAACTGCTGCTGCACTTCTCCGATCTCGCCACCCTGGTTGATACTGCCCAGTACATTCACGGGCTGGCTCTGCTCCAGGTAGGCGCGGCCTTGCGGGCTCAGGCTAGTGGCGTTGCCGCCACCCTGTTCGATGAAGCGGGCCACTTCGCCCTGTACCTGCTGGAAAACGCTGCCAAAACTGCCAGCGGCCACCGTGGCAGGGGTAGCGCGCATATTGCTCTGCACGGCGGAGGTGGCCAACGTCGACGGCGTCGCCGCCGTGGCGCGGGTGGTGGGGAAATCAGCCTGGCGCATAGGTATCTTCCTCGCCATGCAGCACACGCCGCATGATGCTGTACTGCTCTGTTAATAAATCACTGTTGCGGGCATTCAGGCGCTTGCATTCCAGCACCATCTGCTCCAGCGCTGCCCAGTCGGCCTCCGCCTTGCTGCGCGCGTCTTCTTGCAACAACGCAAACAATTGCGGCATATCGCCTTGCGGGCCCAGCAGGGCAGTGACCAGGCTGACGCGCTGACGGCGGCGTGCATCGAGGGGATCGACCGCGGCGATGACCTGGTCGGCCAGCGCCGTCAGTCTGGTGCTCTGGTGGTGCAAGGTGGCCTGAAATTGTTCTTCCAGCAAGGTTTTCAGGGCGGCGTAGCCGACGCTGTCGTCCGTCATGCCTTGCAGCACGCGGTGCACGGCTTCCTGACGCGTGATGCCCTTGCGCGATGCGGTCATGACTCACCACCGTGGAAACGCTGGATCAAGCCTGCCAGTTTTGCTGGATCGAATGGCAATTCGCCCTTGGCCAGCGCATCGCGCAGCATTGCCACGCGCTCGTGGTCGATCTCGGGCATGGCGCGCAGGGCGGCCATGGCTGGTTGCAGCACGGCCGACTGCAATTCCGCTCCGGCGGACGAGCCGTGCATGGCGCCTGCGGCGCCCGCGTTCTCGGCGATCGCCTCGGCTGGCGCGACGGCGCTGCTGCGTACGGCAGCGCCGGTATTGCCGGAGGAGATTTTCATACGTTGTCCCTTGCCCTTAATTTGCATGCTCATCGCGCTCCTTCTTTGCGGGCAGGCCCAGTTTTTCGCGCAGGCGCTGCAAGGTTCCCGAGTCCGGTTCACCCACTTGCAGCTCTTCGCCTTGCGCCTTTTGCCCCGCCATGCCAAACATGGCGGCGATGCTGTCGGCCTGGCCACGCGTCAATATTAACAGTTCGATGCGGCGGTTGATGCCGGCGCTGGCATTTTTCACGTCCAGCGGCGCGCGGTCGGCCATGCCCACCACTTGCAGCACGCTGTCCGGACTCATGCTGCCAATCAACAATTGCGCGCGCGCCGACATGGCGCGGTTGGCCGACAGGGTCCAGTTCGAATAGCCTTCATAGCCGTTATTGGCGTATTGCATCGAATCCGTGTGGCCGACGATCAGCATCTGGTTGTCCATCTGGGCGAAGACGGGCCCCATCTGGCGCAGCAGCTTGCGGAAACGGTCGGTCGGCACGGCGCTGCCGCGCACGAACATGCCTTGCTTGTCCGTATCGTGCAGCATGACGCGCAAGCCATATGGCGTGATCACCGATTGCAGATTGCTTTTCAATCCCGCTTCGTCGCTGAGCTTGTCGAGTGCGCGCGACAGGGACAGCAAGTCTTCCGGTGACTGGTAGCTGACCTTGGTCTGGTTTTGCGGCGCGGCACCGGCCTTGCCATCGTGCGTTTGCTTGCCTTCCGTGCGCGTGTCGCCCGTGCCCTTGCGGGGCATGGGGAAACGCTCGATCAGGCTGCCGCGCGGGCCGCCTTTCTGTTCCGGCATGACGCCCTGGCCTTCGCCCTGGCGGCTGCCTGCCGACGCGTCCATCATGATTTCCTTCATCGCCTGCTGCTCGCGCGCGGCCATCAGCCACAGCACGAGGAAGAGCGACAGCAGGGCCAGGCAAAAGTCGGCGAACGCTACTTTCCAGGCGCCGCCATGGCCATCGTCATCATGCTTGCGACCGGCACGCTTGATGATGGCCTGCTCATGTTTCTCATGCGGCTTTAGCACGGCGGCCTCCCCGGCCTTGGCCTTGCTCTTGCTCGGCGCCGCCATCTTCCAGCGCATTGATCCAGCTTTCCAGCTGGGCGAAGCTCGGCTTGATGTTCAGCTGCACCAAGCGGCGGCCTGCATCGATGGCCAGCAGGGGCGGCTTGCCCGCCACGTGCGTGACCAGCACGACCTTCACGCATTCCATGGTCGAACCTTCCTCGCCCACCAGCTGTTTCATCATGTTGCACATCGGATCGAGCACGCCGTAGCAAAAGAAGATGCCGATGAAGGTACCCACCATCGCGGCGCCCACTTTTTCCGAAATTTCCGCCGCATCGGCGCCGTCTGCCACGGAATTCATGGCCATCACAATACCCAGAACGGCGGCCAGAATACCGAAACCGGGCATGGCTTCGGCGATCTTGTGCAGGGACTTCGACGGTTGCAGCAGTTCGTCGTGAATGGCCTCCAGTTCCTGCTCCAGCACACCTTCGAGCTCATGCGCGTTGATCTTGCCCATCGCCATCAAACGGAAGTTGTCGACGATGAAGGCCAGCAGCTTCGGTTCTTCCAGCACCAGCGGATAGCGCTGGAACAGGGCGCTTTCGCGCGGTGCTTCGACGTGGGCGTCGAGCGCCTTCAGGCCGCCGGCGGCCGTTTGCAGCAGTTCATACATCAGCAGCAGCAACTGGCGCTGGAATTCCGAACCTTGCTTCTTGTGCGTGACGATCTTGCGCATCTGGTGCAGCATTTCCCCGAGTACATGCTTCGGGTTGCCCAGCACCAGGGCGCCGACGGCGGCGCCGATGATGATGATCAACTCGACCGGTTGCCAGATCGCGTGGACGGTGCCGCCCATCAGGGCGAAGCCTCCGAATACACACCCCATCACGATTAAGATACCGATAATTACCATGTCAACTGCCTTTCTGCGTCATTGTGCTACGTCAATTTGATTGGTGCTTCTGAAACTTTTGCTGAAACCTATGCGTCTTGCAGCATGGCTTTCATCTTGCCCAGCGCCGTCTTGTTCAACTGGCAGACGCGGGCGTCGCTAAGGTCCAGCACGGCGGCAATTTCTTTATAGCTCAGTTCGAATTCGTAATACATCTGGATCACGCGCTGCTCGCGTTCGTCGAGCGCGCGCAGGGCTTGCTCCAGGCTGCGCCGCACCATCAATTGCTCTTCCGGGCTCGGTGCGCTGTCGGCCTGGCCCAGGCTTTCCTGCAGCACTTCGTCGAAACTGACGATCAGCTCGGCGTTTTCCGCCAGCTGGTATTCCTGGAAAGCTTCCGGCGTCAGCTTCAGGGCGGCCATGATTTCCGCATCCAGCGGTTCGCGCCCCAGGCGCCGGGTCAGGGCGCGCACGCTGTCGCGCAGGCGATGGCTTTCCTGCCGCACTGCGCGCGGGCGCCAGTCCTGGCGCCGCAGTTCATCGAGGATGGCGCCGCGGATGCGCAGGCTGGCATAGCTGCCGAATGACTGATCCGGCACGCCGTAGCGGCGCAGCGCCTCCAGCAAACCCATCAGGCCGATCTGTTCCATGTCGTCGCGGTCGATGGCGCCCGACACCTGCGAATTGAGCTGGCGCACGATACGCTTCACCAAAGGGGCATACGCCACCAGATGTTGTTGCTCTTCGGCAACGCTGAGCACGGCCGCGCAAGCGCTGGCGGCGGCATATTCACCGGCGCCATACGCTTCCTGGTACTGCTCTACATAGGCCACGGGGTCTCCCACTAGGTCGGCTGGCGTGTTGGCTTATTCAATGATCAGCTTGCCGACCATGACTTCGGTGTAGGGTTTTTCCATCTGCTCGCGTTCATAGCTGACATTGAAGGCCTTGTTGATCTGCTCGGCATATTGCTCCACCGTCATGGTCTGTGCCTTGTCCATCGGAAAGCTCGACAGGGTGCTGACGGCGATCGAGCGCATCAGCGGCAAGTGGTCCTTGGTCAGCTTTTCCTTTTCTTCGGTGGTGGCGATCACCAGGTCGGCCGACAGATAATGCGTTTCGGTGTCGCCAGGTCCGCGGCGCAGCATCACGATGACCTTGTCCAGCGTGAGGAACTTGCGGGCCTTCTTGCCCGTGGCGGGCGGTGGCGGGGCTTTTGCGTCGGCAACCTCGGCATGGCCGGCGACCGGCTTGGCCAAATACCACATGGCGCCGCCAGCCGCGCAGGCGGCCAGCACGGCCACGGCGACAAAGCCGACTATCAGTTTCAGTTTCATATTCATCAGGCGTTCTCTCGCTCGTGCATGGCGTAAGTGGTGCTGGAAGAAGTGCCGGACGGCGTGCCGTCGGACAGGGCGCGGCCCGGCTCGGCGTCGTCCTGCTGGCGTCCCGGTTGACGCTGGCCGCGCGCATCGCCTTCGGCAAACGCCTGTGCGGCGGGGCTGCGCGGAGTCGCGCTGATATTCACGGCCACGTCGGTAAACTGGCGCTGTGCCAGGTCGCTGCGCATGTTTTCGCCTATGCCTTGCAACTGGCGCAACACCTCCGAGTTCGACGCCGTGACGTTCACCTGCAGCGCGCCGGCCGTGTGGCGGATGGAAATTTCAATGCGGCCCAGCATGGGCGGATCGAGGCGGATCGTCGCGTGTTCGCTGTTGCGCCCGATCTGCGTCTGCAGGCGTTCGCCCAGCGCTTCGCGCAGCGGTTCCTGCCATTGCTGAGCAGGGCCGTTGAGCTTGATGGTGTCGCCAGCCGGGGCCGCCGTGGCGGTATTGCCGACCGTGCCCGACAAGCCCAGGTTGGGCGTGGCTGGGGCCGGCGTTGCGGCGCCACGCTCGCCCTCGCGTGAGGCAGGGGCGGCGACGGCTGTCGCCGGCGCGCCTTGTTGCAGCAACGCTTCGAACGGCTGTGCCGGCGCGTTACCTTTTGCAACTGTCGCCGGATTGGCGGCGGCCAGCGGCTCGCGCGTGTCGCGCCCTGATGCCGGCGCTGGCGCCGTGGCCGGTGCGGCGAGGGTGATCGCCGCAGGATGCACGCTGATGTTGAGTGCCGGGTTGGCTTGCGCGACATTCGCCTGCACTGGTGTCTGTACTTGCGCCTGGGCAGCGGCACGCGCCTCGGCTGCGGCCGCGTCCGTCGGCGGCATCGTCACCGGCAGCATCGCCACCGGCAAGCCAATGAGGGGGGCGGCCATGGCTGGCAGGGCGCTGTCGGCCTGGCTGTCGCTGTCGCTGTCCTTGGCGGGTGCGGGCGTGGGTGCGGGCGTGCCGGCATCGGCCGTTTCCACGGCCGTCACATCGAGCACCTGCGCAAACAGGGGCAGGGCGGAGGCCGCGGCGCCATTGCCGGCATAGCCTGGCGCACCTGGCGTGCCGGGAAAGGCCGCAGCCTGCTCCGACGCTGGCGCCGGTGCTGCTGCAGTTGCCGCTGTGGCTGCCGGTGCCGGAGCGGCGGCCGCCGTGTTGAAGTTCATGATCATGCTTGATACCCTTCAGAGTCGTATTCGCCGAGCGCGGCGTAGGCGACCCAACCTTCTTTATTTGCCTGTAATGCACCCAGGTGTAAGCCCAGGCGTTCTTTTTCCTCAGAGCAAATTTTAACCGCTTGCGCGTGAATTTTGCGCAATTGCAACAATTCTGCGTGTTCCAGCGCAGTCCATGCACCCCGTTCGGCCAAGAGCGGGATGTTTTTCGCCAGGCCGGCCGAGAGTTTTTCCATCGCATCCCAGTCCGGTTGCGCGATTGCCGCGCTCAATTGCCGGCTCAGCTGCTGCAGCGCAGCGCGCCTAGGCATTGTTGGCCTGCACGCCTATCCAGCCGCGCTTGATGGTGGTCATCAAGGTCGTTACTTCATCGATCAGGGTCGGGTCGAGCTTGATGCCGGCCGTGTACAGGCGCGCCACGCAGTAGTCGTACAGGCGGGCCAGGTTGACCACCACCTCGCCGCCATTGTCGAAATCGAGCGAGCTCGACAGACCGTTGATGATCTGCGTGCATTTATCCAGGCTGATGGCCTTCTGTTCGTAGCGTTTGCCCACGATATGCCCGCGCGCGCGCGCCAGTTCTTCCAGCAAGCCATCGGTCAGGACCAGTACCAGTTCCACCGGCGAGGCGCGCGAGGTCTGGGCATCCAGGTTGACAGCATGGTAATTGCCGTAAGCTTCATTGTTTAACATTATTTCTTCTCGCTATGTTAACGTGCGGCGGCGCGGCAGGCGCATCCGCCTTAGGATTTATTGTTGCTGAACATGGCATCGAACATGTCGGACGTCTTGCTCATTTGTTCCTGCAATACTTGCAGGCGTGTAAATTGATCGAGGAAACGTTTGTATGCCGTGTCATATTGGGCCGTGAGGCGCTCTCCGCTCTTGACCAAGCTTTTCTGCAGCTTGTCCGTGGCGGCCTGACGCTGGGTGATCTGGCCCTTGGTGATATTGCTCCACTGGCCCAGTACCTTGTCCAGGCCACCGAGCACGCCGGCAGGGGCGGACAGACTGTTGTTGCCAAAAAGCTTATCGAGGCCCGTCGGGTTGTCGGCCAGCTTGGCCGTCAGCTTGGCGGTATTGAGGCTGATTGTGCCATCGCGCTGGGCCGTAATGCCGTAGGACACGAGCGATACGCCATTGACGTTCAGGCGCAGGGCGTCGCCCATGCTGCTGCGCAGGGCATTCAGACCGGAATCATGGGCGAAGATGCCCGCAGCGATGTTCTTTTCCGGGTTGCCGGGACTGGCCAGGCCATCCATCAAAGTTTTCAGCTTGTTGTAGGCATCGACGAACGCTTGCACGTTGGCGGCGGTGCCGCTGCTGTCGGTGGCGACGGTCAGCGTCACGGGCGCTTCGGCAGCCGTCATGGCGCGGGTGAACGTGATTTTCACATCCTGCACGTTGGTGAAGGTATTCGACGCTTGCGTGATGGCGGTGCCGCCGGGTTTGCCGCCCAGCCAGACGATGGCGTCGTCGGCCTTGACGACTTCCTTGATGTTGGCCGGGGAAATCAGCGCGCCTTTCAGCGCGACGTTGGCCACGCCACTGGCGTCGAGCGTGGCAGCGTTCGCGATGCCCGTCGCATTCGACGTCAGGATCATTTGCGCGGTGCCGCCGATGGTGACGATGGAGGCTGTCACGCGGGAATTGTTCTTGCTGTTGCCATTGATGGCGGCAGCGATTTCCTGTGGTGTCAGTGTGCCGTTGCCATCCTTGTCGGCGGCGGCAAGGTCGATGTCGAGCGTGTTGTCGCCCACGCCATCGCCAATTTTCACTTTCAGCGTACCCGTGCCATCGGCGGTATTGACGCTGCTCAGGCCGCCATACGACATCTGGCTGGCCGTGGCCAGTTTCTCAACAAAAAAGGAATAGGTGCCCGGCGTCGCATTGATGCCGGCCGTGGCAGAGCCGTAGCCAGCGGCCGGGAAGGTGGCAGACTGGCTCAGCACCGATTTGCTGCCGGTCATGGCCGACATGGCGCTCTGGAAGGTCGAGATGGCCGACTTCAGGTTACCCAGCGCCGTGCTGGTGTTATTGGCCAGCGCCGTTTGCGCCGCCAGGGCAGCTTTCTGCCCTGCGACTGCCTTGGTCGCCAGTTTCTCCGCCGTTGGGATCGGATCGTATTGGGGTGCAGTAATTACGTTTGCCATGCCAGACTCCTGAATAAAGGGATATACCGGTACAAGGCGACCCCCATTCCCGTTTTGTGAAGTTTTCCTGAAGGAAACTTATACAAACCTCATTTTACCTGCCCGCGGAACCAGAATTGCGTCGCCAGCTCATCTTGCCGCTTGGCATCGACACGCTGTTGCTCATTTGCAACATGTTTTTGTTTTTGCGTCAGCACCTGGTCCAGCACTTCGCGTTTGGCCCAGGCCGTATTCAGGGCGCGCTGCGACACGGCCATGTTGGCTTCGTGCAGGTGCAAATCGGTACGGTGCTGGTCGGCCATCTGCATCACGGCTTGCTTGAAGTTGCCGCAGTTGACGGACAGGGCCAGGGGCAGGGCGCCGCTGGGGCCGCTATCCGTGTACAGGCCCGTCAGGCGCTCCAGGTTTTTCTGGTAGCGCTCGCGCACGGCCGTCTGCGCCGCCATGTCACTCTGCA
Organism: Janthinobacterium darwini; assembly: GCF_051380905.1. Taxonomy (NCBI): domain Bacteria; kingdom Pseudomonadati; phylum Pseudomonadota; class Betaproteobacteria; order Burkholderiales; family Oxalobacteraceae; genus Janthinobacterium; species Janthinobacterium darwini. The sequence goes on along the minus strand of NZ_JBNYXX010000001.1, from coordinate 2,510,965 downwards.
GGCGTTCCACTTCAGTGCTGCGCAGGCCGACCAGGGTGGTCAGGTTGCGGATGGTATGCGCGTCGCTCACATATGCTCCTAGGCCATGATCTGTTCAAGTTGGGCTATGCACGGTCCCATCGGCGCCTCTTCCTTGGTGCCCTGGCACAGGAAGGCTTCAATGGGGGCGTGCAGCTGTACGGCGCGGTCGGTAATCGGATCGGCGCCCGGCACGTAGGCGCCCAGTGGGATCAGGTCGCGCACGCGCGCATGGCGCGCCATCGACGCTTTCAGCGCGCGCGCCGCCTGCATGTGCTCGGGCGTGATCACCTGCGCCATGCAGCGGCTGATCGAGGCGGCGATGTCGATGGCGGGGTAGTGGCCCCGCTCGGCCAGTTCGCGCGTGAGCACGATGTGGCCGTCGAGAATCGCGCGCGCCGTGTCGACCACCGGGTCTAGCTGGTCGTCGCCTTCGGCCAGCACCGTGTAGATGGCGCTCATGCTGCCGTCAGGGTGGGCGCCATTGCCGGCGCTTTCCACCAGTTGCGGCAGGTTCGAAAAGACGGACGGCGGATAGCCGCGCGTGGCCGGCGGCTCGCCCAGGGCCAGCGCCACTTCGCGCAAGGCCATCGCATAGCGCGTCAACGAATCGACCAGCAGCAGCACATGCTTGCCCTGGTCGCGGTAATGCGCGGCAATCGAATGGCACAGTTCGGTAGCCATGATGCGCATCAAGGGCGATTCATCGGCCGGCGCGATCACCAGCACGGCTTTCTTCAAACCTTCGGCGCCCAGCGATTTTTCCACGAATTCGCGCACTTCGCGGCCCCGTTCGCCGATCAGGCCGACGACGACGACATCGGCCACCGTCTGGCGCGTGATCAGGCCCAGCAGCACGCTCTTGCCCACGCCGGAACCGGCCATCAGGCCCACGCGCTGTCCCTTGCCCAGGGTCAGCATGCTGTTAATCGCCCGCACGCCCACGTCCAGCGGTTCGATGACGGGCTGTTTCTTCAGGGGATTGATTTTCGGCGGCGTGACTTCCAGAATGTGTTCGCCACCGAGGCGGCCCAGGTCATCGATCGGCTCGCCCAGTCCATTCACCATGCGGCCCAGCCACGACGGGCCGATCTGCAGGCTGGCCTTGTCGGGCAGGGGCAGCACGCGGGCGCCCGTGGTCAGGCCCGTGGCTTTCTTGAAGGGCATCAGGTAGGACAGTTTTTCGCGGAAACCGACGACTTGCGCATCGAGCCACTCCCCGCTCACAGTTTCAATTTGACAACGCTGGCCCGTGTGCAGACGGCAGCCGGCGCTTTCCAGCAGCAGGCCGGACGCGCCGACCAGGCGGCCGGTGGGCGTCGCGACCGGAATGTCGCCGATCTCGAAGCTGCGCAGCGTGTCGGCGATCATGCAGGCGCGCCCTGGTCCGCGTGTTCGGCGGCCAGCGCCAGGTGGCTGCTGACCTGTTCCATGCAGGCCGACAGGCGCTGGTGACAGCCCGCGTCGACTTCATTGTCGCCCGCCTTGATGCGGCATTCGCCCGCGTCGAGGCGGGCATCGGCGATCAGGTTCCAGCGCTTGGCGCGCTTCGGATCGAGTTCGCTGATGCGTTTGAGTTCTTCCGGATTGAGGAAGACGTCGATTTCTTCTCGCGTGGGCGGCATCGAGGCGAGGGTCTCGTCGACCAGGGCCAGTAATTGCACCGGTTGCAGCGCCAGTTCCGCGCGGATCACCTGGCGGGCCACCTTGGCCACCAGGTCGACCACTTCCTTGCGCTGTGCTTCGCGGTAATCGGCGCGCACTTTTTTCAGGTCGCGCAAGATGGCGTCGACGGGGCGCGCCAGGCGGTCCAGCGCCACCAGGGTTTCATTGCGGCCTTCTTCGCGGCCCTGCGCCATGCCATCGCTGCGCCCGGAGTCGTAGCCGTCCTGCTGGCCTTGCACCAGGCCCACTTCGTAGCCGTCGCGCTGGCCCTGCTCGAAACCTTCCGAGACGGACGCCTGCCACTGGCCATCCGTATCCTCGTTGGAGGCGCGCTGGCCGGCGGCGATGAATTGCGACAGGGGCGGGAAACGATACGAGCGGAAGTGTTTCATTCGATCACCGCTTCAGCAAACAGTTGCACTTCGATCTCGCCCGCATCGGCGAGGCCTTTGACGGTGGCCATGATTTCCTGGCGCGTCTGTTCGATACGGGAGAGGGGCACGGGGCCGGAGCGGCGCATCATGTCTTCGAAGCTCTGTGCCTGGCGACGCGGCATGGTTTTCAGCACGGCGTCGCGGATCGACGGTTCCGCGCCCTTGAGGGCGATGGCCCACTGTTCCATCGGCACGTCTTCCAGGATGCGTGTGAGCGTGACATCGCTTTGCGTGGCCAGGATCAGGAAGTCGTACATGCTCAGTTCGATTTCCGAGACGACGTCCGGGTCGTGTGCGCGCAGCAGTTCGACCAGCGCGGCGCGGTTGCCCGGCATGCGGTTGAGGATTTCGGCGGCCTGGCGGATGCCTTCCACGCTGGTGCTTTGCGTGTCGAGCGTGCCCAGGCAGCGGCCTACCAGTTCGTCGAGCTCGACCAGCAGGTCGCGGTCGATTTCGTCCAGGCGCGCCAGGTTCAGCAAAACCAGGTCGCGGCCTTCGACGGGCAGGGCGTCGAGGATCTGGCCTGCCAGCGCGGGCGGCAAAAAGGCCAGGAACACGGCTTGCATCTGCACGTGCTCGTTGACGATGTATTCGGCCAGCCATTTTGGCGAAGCCCACTGCAGGCGCGCCATTTTCGGACGGATCGCGTCGCCATAAATGTTGTTCAGCACGCTGTTTGCGATATCGCTGCCCAGCGCCATGTCCAGCGAGCGCTTCAGGTAGCTGCGCGAGGCGCCGTGCACGCCGCTTTGCTGGCGATAGTCGTCGAAGAAGGTCTGCATGGCCGTTTTCACGGATTCGACCTTGATACCGCTCATGCGCGACATCACTTGCGTGACTTCCAGCAATTCTTCGCGCGACAGGCAGCGCAGCACGTTGGCTGCCTGCTCTTCGCCTATGCTCAGCAGCACGATGGCGGCCTGTTCCACGGGATTCAGGCTGACGCTTTCGTACTCAGCGCCGTCGGAGGGATTATTGTTGTTGAGTTCGGCCATTTTTCTGCATCCATTGTTTGACGACTTCGGCGACACGCTCGGGTTCTTTTTCAGCCAGCACTTTCAGGTGATCGACCATCACGTCGACCGCCGAGCCTGGTGGCGGCAAATCATAATTTTCCAGCAGGGGCACGACTGGCATGTTGCCAGCGCTGGCCTCGCCTTCGAGCGCCAGCGGACTGCCATTCACGCCAAGGGCTGGCGCGCCAGCGGCGGCCACGCCATTCGCGCCGGCGCCGCTGCTGCCGCCCAGTGCCAGGGCAGGATCGAGCTGTTTCAGTGCCGGCGGCGCCAGGCGCGTGGTCAGCAAACGCATCAGCGGACGAAGGATCAGGAAGTAGCCGAGCACGGCGCCCAGGGCGTACAGCAGCCAGCTGCTGAAATCGACAACGGTGTCACGCTCTTCCCACCACTGCGCCACGGGCGGCTTGGCAGGGAAGGTCAGCGCAGTCAGGCTCAGGCTGTCGCCGCGCTGGGCGTTGATGCCCAGGCCGCTGCTCAGCATTTTTTCAATATTGCCCAGTTCGGCAGGGGTCCAGCCGGTTTTCGGATTCGGTGCGGCGGCGCTGTTGAGGACAACGGCGACGCTGAGTTTTTCCAGGCGGCCACGGCTGCGCTTGATCTGCGTGATGCTGCGGTCGTAGGCGTACTGGCGCGTGGTGGCGTTCTTGCGGGCCGTGCCATCGTCGGACGGCCTCGGTGCTCCGTCGGCCGGCGCGGCGCCTGCTGCATCGGCCGGCGCCGGCACGGCGGCCGCTGGCGGACGGTTCGACAGGCTGCCCGGGATGCCGGCCACGGTGCGGTTGCGTTCCTGCTCTTCACGCATCGCTTCGCTGGTCACTTTCGGGGCTTCGCCGTATTTTTCCAGCGTTTCGTCCACGCGGTCGTTGTTCACGGCGGCCGTCACGCTGAGCTTGAAGTTGTCTTCGCCGATAACGGGACCGAGCAAGCCCGTGACGTTGCGGCGGATTTCATCCTGGAAACGCTTCGCGCCTTCATTGCCGGCGGCCGACGCATCGAAGCCGTCCGTCAGGTCGACGTGCGAGGACAGCAGGTTGCCGCCCTGGTCGACCAGGCTCACGCGCGTAGGCGCCAGGCTGGCAACGCTGCCGGCCACCATGTTGATGACGGCGGCGATCTGTTCCGGCGCCAGGGTGCGGCCCGGTTTCAGCGCCACGACGATCGAGGCGGACGATTTGTCGCCGTCGCTGGCGACGAACGACGTCGACTTCGCAATCGACAGATGGACGCGCGCCGAAGCGATCGCGTCCATCGTCATGATGCTTTGTGCCAGTTCGCCTTCCAGGCCGCGGCGGAAGCGTACGTCCTGCACGAATTGCGATACGCCCAGCGGGTCGTTCTTGTCCATCAGCTCCAGGCCTGCCGGCAGTTGCGCCGTCACGCCCTTCGAGGCGAGCAGCATGCGCACCTTGCCCAGCATTGCATCGGGCACCAGCACCTGGCCACTGTCCGGATGCAAACGGTAGGGGATATGCTCGGCGTCCAGGGTTGCCATCATGTCCGTCACGGCCACTTTTTCGCGCGCGCCAAACACCGGCTTGTAGTTGGCCTGGTCGCGCCAGGCATACATGGTCACCATGGCGGTGATGCCGATGGCCAGCACGACGATGGGAACCAGGTTTTTCAGCAGGGCGGGCGGGATGGCGGGCTGGGCACCAAGGCGCCAGCGCGCAAATGCGGACTTCATGGGGGTAATCACTTGGGGTAACTTTCGCTGGGAGGCTGGGCGTGGATCAGGACGTGAAGATTACAGAGGCAGTTTGATGAGTTCGTCGACGGCGCCCATGACCTTGTTGCGCACTTGCATCAACATGGAGAAGGACAGGCTCGCTTCCTGGCTGGCCAGCATGGCGCCGACCATGTCGTCACTCTTGCCGCTATCGACGTCGCTCATTTTCTGCGCGGCCATGCGGTCGTCGCCATTGACCTTGCCGATGGCGTCTTTCATGCTTTGCGCAAAGGAGAAGCCGGATTGTTCCGGTGCGCCGAACTGGGCGGCCGGGGCGATGCTGGCGCCCAGGGCGTGCGCATCATTGCTCAGTGCTGCCAGATCGGCCTTGATCAAACCTGCGAGTTCGTTGCTCATCGTGCCCTCTACTTTCAATATGCGGTGACGTATCAATCAGAATTACTGGTGTTGCCAATCCGGCGGAAGTGCATATGAATGCCTTCCTGCCCGGCCCGATCCGCAAGGCCCATCAGTTTTATCAGTTGCCACACCACCCGCTCAAGCAGATTCAAACAAACCCGGCAAAAACAAGCCGACATGATTTACATGGCCATGACAACTAATAATTATCTGATAAAAGTTTCTGCTAGTGGCAATAAGAGGAACTGGAATTGCCATAAAAACCGGAATCAGGTAAGCGGAATGGCGCACTGCAAATCACTATTTTGTGGCTATAAGCTTACCTCGGGGCAACTATAAAGTAAAGAGAGGATTGCCTCAAGGAATATTGATACATGGCAATATTCGACTTTTTCATGTATTGTTCAGCACCGTAGTCATCTAGCATGCGATACGATGCGCAATCGTTTGCTTGCACACCTGTCGGCAAGGCCAAGATGATGCTGTATTTAATTTCGGGCGATCCGTATAATTTGTTCTGCCACCGCAATACCGACATGACCACTACATGACAATCATTACCAAGACAGATCAAACTGTGCGCCATCAAGTCCTCGATTCCTGTCTGCTTGGACGTCCTGTCCATTTGCTGCATGTATTCGGCGCACAGCTGCGCGACGACCTGGCCGTGGCGCTGCGCCAACCGATGAGCCGTCGCTACTGGGGTAATTTCCAGGTCGACGCCGTGACCTTGTCGCGCGCCGAAAACGAGGACAGCGTGAATCGCTGGCTGAGTTTTTCCACGCCGGCCGGCCAGACGGGCTTTACGCTCGAACGGCAGATACTCTTGAGCGTGCTGAACTATCGCTACGGTAGTGCCGGCGCCAAGGGTGTGCTGCCCGATCCGGCGCAGGTGCGCGTGACGGCCACGGAAGAGCGCCTCGCTGTGGTGTTGGGACAACAGTTGGTGAACAGTTTGTTCGCCCGCGTCCACAAAAACCTGCAAACATTGGGCAAAAGCAGCGACATCGACACCAGTGCCGAGTTTGCCGTGCAGTCGGGCGTGCACCCGTCGCGCGGCAGCTGGATTGTCACCGTGGCGCTCAGCGACGTCGAAGCCGGGCAGAGCGGCCACTTCTGGTTCTCGCTGGACAAGCGCCTGATGACCGACGTGCTGCGCGGCTTGCTGCCCGAGCGCGCGCAGGCGAAGAAGGCGCTGCGCAGCGTGCGCCCGCTCGCTTCGCGCCTGCAAGTGACGCTGGAAGGCCGGCTCGTCAGCAAGCAGGTGCAACTGGGCGCCTTGTTCGACTTGCGCGTGGGCGACGTGATTCCTGTCAGCCTCAGCCGTACTGACGTCATGCTCGACGACTCCCGTCTCTTTACAGCTGCTGTTTCCGAACACAAGGGCAAGCTCTGTTTAACCTCCTTTGAAGATGTCGAATAATATGAATATGACCGATACCAACCAGAGCGAAACCCTGCTGGAAGACCTGGGTGATGACATGATCATCGACCAGGGCGACGTGTCCGACGTGGCCAGCACCCGCGCGCGGCGCGACATTCCGCAGATGATGCGCAAGATTCCCGTCACGCTGACCCTGGAAGTGGGCTCGGCCCGCATTTCGCTGGAAGAACTGATGGCCATCGGCCCGGAAAGCGTGATCGAACTCGACATGCTGGCCGGCGAACCGCTGGTGATCAAGGTCAACGGCACGCCGATCGGCCGTGCCGAAGTGGTGGTGGCCGGCGAGAACTATGGCCTGAAAGTCATCGACCTCGACGGCCTCAATCTCGACCTGATGACAGCATGAAGCTGGCGGTACCCGGTCTGAGCCGGCGCCGCGGCGCGCTGGCTGCCGCGCTGGCTGTCCCCGTTTTGATGCTGTGCTGCAGCGCCGTCGGGGCGCAGGATTTGTTGTCCGGCGTGGTGCCTGGCGCGAAGACTGACCTGTCGGTGAAGATGCAGATCCTCGTCGTCATGACCCTGCTCGGGCTGCTGCCCGTGATGGTCATGATGATGACCAGCTTTACCCGCTTCGTCATCGTGCTGTCCCTGCTGCGCCAGGCCCTGGGCCTGCAGCAGGGTTTGCCCAACCGCATCGTCACGGGCATCGCCCTGATTCTCACCCTGCTGGTCATGCGTCCCATCGGCGACCAGGTGTGGAAGGATGCGTTCGTGCCCTACGACCGTGACCAGATCGGCATGCAGGAAGCCCTGAAGATCGCCGAAGTGCCGATTTCGCGCTTCATGCTGGCGCAGACGAGCAAGGCTGCGCTGGCGCAGATCGCCCATCTGGCAGGCGAGCCGTCGACCATGCGTCCGCAAGACCATAGTTTCACGGTCAAGTTGGCGGCGTTTGTCTTGTCCGAACTCAAGACGGCGTTCCAGATCGGCTGCATGCTGTTCATCCCGTTCCTCATCATCGATCTGGTGGTGGCGTCGGTGCTGATGGCGATGGGCATGATGATGCTCTCGCCGCTGGTGATTTCGCTGCCGTTCAAGCTGCTGCTGTTCGTGCTGGTCGACGGCTGGACCCTGACCGTCAACACCTTGGTTACCAGCATACAGGGCTATTGAACGATGTTTACCCCTGAAGTCGCCGTCGACCTGATCATCGAAGCGCTGCATGTCGTCATGCTGCTGGTGGTGATCCTGGTCGTGCCAGGTCTGCTCATGGGCCTGTTGGTTGCGCTGGTGCAGGCGGCCACCTCGATCAATGAACAGACCATGAGTTTCCTGCCGCGCCTGCTGGTCACCCTGTTGGCGCTGATCCTGGCCGGACGCTGGATGGCCGGTTACCTGATGGATTATTGCGTGTCCATTTTTCAGCGCGCGGCCACCCTGGTCGGATAGCGCCGCGCGCCCATGGATCAGATTTTCAATCAGGTGCTGCCGTTTCTGCTGGCCGTGTGGTGGCCGTTCTGCCGCATCCTGGCAATGCTCAGCGCTTCGCCCGTCATCGGTGACGCCATGGTGCCCGTTCCCGTGCGAGTGTTGCTGTCGCTGGTGCTGGCGATCCTGATGCTGCCCGTGATGCAGGCGTCGGGCATCTCGCAGGACTTGTTGAAAATCGATCCATTTTCCCTGCACGCCGTCGTCGCCACCCTGGAGCAGGCCATCATCGGCTTCGTCCTCGGCCTGGCTTTCCACTTTGCCATGTCGGTCATGTCGGTGCTCGGCTACCTGGTGTCGAGCCAGGTGGGCTTTTCCATGGCCGTCATGAACGATCCGCTCAATGGCACCTCGTCGGACGTGATTACGGGGATGCTCACCATCATGTGCATGATCGTGTTTTTCGCCATCGACGGCCACCTCGTGCTGACGGGCGTGATCGGCGCCAGTTTTACTGCCTGGCCCGTGGGACAGGGCTACGGGCCGCTGTTGCTGCAGACGGTGGCCTACAACGTGGCGTGGATCTTTGCCGCCGCCATGCTGCTGGCCTTGCCCATCGTTTTTTCCACCATGGTGGTGCAGCTGGGCTTTGGCTTCCTGAACCGCGTGGCGCCGTCGCTGAACCTGTTTTCGCTTGGCTTTTCCATGATCACCATGTTCGGCCTGCTGATGCTGGTGCAGATCGTGCGCTTTATCCCGGAACACTATATAGCGATGACGAACCGGGTGCTCGACATGATCGCCGAACAGATGCGGGTGGCCCATGGCGGATAGCAGCACCGGCGACAAGACAGAAAAGGCCTCACAGCAAAAGCTGAAGAAGTCGCGCCAGGAAGGGCAGGTGGTGCGCTCGCGCGACCTGTCGACGGCGCTGGGCATCCTGATCAGCATGAAGGTCTTTATTTACCTGCTGCCGGGCTACCTGCAAAGCTTTCGCGAGCTGTTTGCCATGGCCTTCATGCCGCTCGATAGCAAGGGCGCGCTGGAAAATGCCATGTCGATGGCGTTTACGACGTCGGTGGGCTTGCTGATCAAGATGATCGTACCGCTGTTCTGCGTGCCCCTGTTCGTCGTGCTGGGCTCATTGATCCCTGGCGGCTGGGTCATCAGCTCGAAGAACTGGATGCCGAAAATGGAGCGCCTGAGCCCGGCCAAGAACCTCGGTCGTCTGATTGCGCCCAAGCATGCTTTTGAATTCGGCCTGTCCATCGCCAAGGCCGCCGTGCTGGGCATGGTGCTCGTGCATGTGAGCCGCTCCAGCCTGACGCAGTACGTGGACTTGCAGCACCGGCCCCTGCAACAGGCCATGCTCGATGGCTCGGCGCTGATGCTCGACGGCTTGATGGCGCTCATTTCCGTCTTCGTCCTGTTTGCCATCATCGACGTGCCGGCGCAGGCGTTTTTCTTTGCCCGCAACCAGCGCATGAGCAAGCAGGATGTCAAGGAGGAGCACAAGAGCAGCGAAGGCCGGCCCGAAGTGCGCCAGCGCATCCGCCAGCTGCAGCAGCAGATCGGCCGGCGCAGCGTGCGCAAGACCGTGCCCGACGCCGACGTGGTGATCGTCAATCCCGAGCATTACGCCGTCGCGCTCAAGTATGACCAGGACCGAGCCGAGGCGCCGTTTGTCGTTGCCAAGGGCGTCGACGAGATGGCGCTGTATATCCGGCAAGTGGCGAAGGAACACAATATCGAAACGCTGGAGTTGCCGCCGCTGGCGCGCGCCATCTACAACACCAGCCAGGTACAGCAGCAGATTCCCGTGCAGCTGTACCAGGCCGTGTCGCAGGTGCTCAACTACATATTGCAGCTGAAAGCATTCCGGTCCGGGCAGCGTGCTGCCCAGCCCGTATTACCCACCGAGATGGCCGTGCCATCTCATTTGAGCGAGGTAGTCCCTTCATGAATTTCCTGAACCGGTTGGTTGCCGAAATGCGCCGCCACAAGTTCGCCACGCCGCTGTTCCTGCTGGTGATCCTGGCGATGATCATCCTGCCGCTGCCGCCCGTGCTGCTCGATATCTTGTTCACTTTCAATATCGTGCTGGCTCTGATCGTCATCCTGGTCAGCGTGTCGGCCAAGCGGCCGCTTGATTTCTCCGTCTTCCCGACGGTGATCCTGGCCACCACCATGCTCAGGCTGACGTTGAACGTGGCGTCCACGCGCGTGGTGTTGCTGCACGGGCATACGGGCGCGGACGCGGCCGGTAAGGTGATCGAAGCCTTCGGTAATGTGGTGATCGGTGGTAACTTCGTCGTCGGTATCGTGGTCTTCGTGATCTTGATGATCATCAACTTCGCCGTCGTCACCAAGGGCGCCGAACGTATTTCCGAAGTGTCCGCGCGCTTTACCCTCGATGCCTTGCCGGGCAAGCAGATGGCCATCGACGCCGACCTGAACGCCGGCCTGATCAACCAGGAAAAAGCCCAGATCCGGCGCAAGGATGTGGCCGCTGAAGCCGATTTCTATGGCGCCATGGACGGTGCGTCGAAGTTCGTGCGCGGCGATGCCGTCGCCAGTATCCTGATTTTGATCATCAATATGGTCGGTGGCGTGGCCATCGGCTCGCTGATGCACGACCTGTCGTTCGGCGATGCTTTCCGTCAATACGCACTGCTGACCATCGGTGATGGCCTGGTGGCGCAGATCCCCGCGCTGCTGCTGTCGGCTGCGGCCGCCATTCTCGTCACCCGCATCAGCGATTCGGGCGACTTCGAACAGCAAGTGGCGGGCCAGGTACTGACTTCGCCAACGGTGATCTTCAGCGCGTCCGGCATGATGGTGGCGCTGGCATTGATCCCGGGCATGCCGTGGTTCATGTTCATGACCTTCGCCGGTGTGCTGGCCTTCGTGGCATGGCGCCTGACCAAGCGCGTGAAGGGGCCCGATGCGGCCGGCATGGCGGCCATCGAGGCGGCCTTGCGCGACGACAAGCCTGCCGAGCTGGAGTGGCAGCAACTGCCCGCCGTGCAACCGCTGATGGTGATGCTCGGCTATAAACTGGTGGGCATGGTGGATAAAACGCAAGGCGAACCGCTAAACAAGCGTGTCAAGGGTGTGCGCCAGAGCCTGTCCGAATCGATGGGCTTGCTGCTGCCGAACATCGGCGTGCGCGACGACCTGGCTCTGAAGCCATCGCAATATGCCATCGTGTTGTCGGGCACCGTGGTGGCGCAGGCGGAAGTGCAGGCCGACCGCCTGATGGCGATCCCGTCGCCGAACGTGTATGGCCAGCTCGATGGCATTCCCGGCATTGAGCCGGCTTACGGCATGCCCGTCACCTGGATCGAACCCGGTGAAAAGGCGCATGCGCTTGGCCTGGGTTACCAGGTGATTGAGGCGCCAAGCGTGATCGCCACGCACTTGTCGAAGATGGTGCGCGAGTACTTGCCGGAATTGTTCCGCCACGAAGACGTCTCGAACATGATGGAGCGCCTGACGGCCCTGTCGCCCAAGCTGGCCGGCGCGCTCGACAAGGCCCTCACGCACACGCAGATGCTGCGCGTGTTTCGCGTCTTGCTGGCAGAAAATGTGTCACTGAAGGATATCGTGCCCATCGCCACCACCTTGCTCGACAGTTCGGAAACCACCAAGGACCCGATCCTGCTGGCGGCCGAAGTGCGCTGTGCGCTGCGGCGCCAGATCGTCAGCGGCCTGTTTGGCCAGAAGATGGAAATGCAGGCGTTTAACCTAGGTGGCGAGCTGGAAAACATGCTGCTCGGTTCGCTGAACCAGGCGCGCCAGTCGGGCAAGGTCACGCTGGATAATTACCCGATCGACCCGCATCTGCTGTCGCAGCTGCAGGTGAACATGCCGGTGGCGCGCGAGCAGATGAAGCAGCAGGCTACGCCGCCGCTGCTGCTGGTGCTGCCGCAGATCCGTCCGTTGCTGGCCCGCTACGCGCGCCTGTTCGCGCCTGGCCTGCATGTGCTGTCGTATAATGAAATCCCGGAGAACCGCGAGGTGAGCATTATCGGCACGGTGGGGTAAACGGTGAAATAAACAAAAAAACGGCGCTTCGGGCGCCGTTTTTTATGTTGTATCAATCTTGCTGTATCAATCCTGCTCGTCGATGGGCGGCAGCAGGTCGTGCTCCTGGCCGTCGGCCAGCAGCAGCACGGTGCTGCCTTGCGCTATTTCTTCCTCATCGCCATAGTCGTATCCGAGCGGCGCCGCCACTTCCTTCGAGGTGATGATGGTTTCCTCTTCAGTTTCGCCCCGGGAAGCCGCGGGCGCCTCGGGATCGGCCGCCGCTTCCGCTTCCGGCTGCGTCAGCAGCAGCGCCACTTCGGCCATGGCGCGGAACAGGGGCAGCGACAGCGACGCGGCGCCCGCCTGCATCGGGTAATTGCCATGCACGCGCTGCGCATGAAGCTGGCGGTTCAGGCGGCAGCGCACCACGCGCAGGCCGGCGCGCCGCACGGCGTCGGCGATTTCGGGCAGGGCCAGGCGCACATGGCGCAATGCAGCTTCTTCGTCAGCAGCCAGTTCCAGCAGCACGCCGTCGCCAGCCGGTTCCATCTGGATCACGACCCGGCCGATGCCGATGATGATCAGTTCGACGCGCAGCGCCACCTTGCCGCGCCGCCGGGGTGCCGCATCGTCTTCCTCGTCGCTGGCCAGCACGCGCAGCAGCAGGCGCTGGCCGCCCCAGCCATACACGGCAAAGCGCCACGCTTCGCTGTCGACGCTTAGTGGAGGACGGGCGCCTTCGCGCAGCAGGGCCGGTTGCTGCTCGGCCATGAACAGGTTGCCCGGTACGTGCTGGCCGCGCGCCTGTTCCTGCAGGGCCGCATATTGCTCGCCATACGTCTTGACCATCACGCGCCACGAGGCGGCCAGCTGCGCCGCGTCAGGCGGCTGCCAGACCAGTTGGCGCGTGAAGAACAGCTGATTGACCTGCATGGCGCTGCTGTCGCGCGGCATGGCGCCGCCCGTACCATCGGCATTGGGCTTGATGAGGGATGCCAGGCTGTCCTGTCCCTTCTGTTGCAGCTGGGCGGGCAGGGTGCCGGCGTCCGGCGCGGGCGCCATGTAGGGGCCGATAGGCACCAGCGGCTGCACCACGCCCGGCACCATCGGCGTCGCGGGGCTGACGTCGAAGCGCTGGGTAATCAGGGGAACCGGGTTACCCGATGAAATGCGGTCTATCGCCATGCCACTATGTCCGGAAGAGAGTCTATACGAGCTGGTGAATCAGGCTGTATCAGCCATCATGGCTGCAACAGTGACAGTATCATTTTCTGCATGCTCTGGCTTTGCTTGAGCATCGCCGTGCTCGCCTGCAGCAACATTTGTGCTGACACCATGTTGGCGCTTTCCGCCGCGTAATCGACATCCATGATGCGGCCGATGGCGGCCTTGGTATTGGTGACCATGTTGGCCAGGTTGTTGTGCACGTGGCCGAGGCGGTTGGCCGCCGCGCCCAGGGCCGAGCGCACGCCGCCGACCTGGTCGAGCGCTGCCGCCAGCTGGTCGATCATGCTGTTGGCGCCGCCATTCGTGGCGATTTCGCTGCCGGCCGTGGCGCCTGGCGCAAAGTTGGCCGAAATGGCTTTCAGAACCGTGTCCAGTCCGCCCATCTTGCCTGACACGTCGAACTTCATGGTTTCGCTGCTGCTGGCGCCGATCTGGAAGGTCATCGCCTCCGACAGCGTGCCCTTGCCAAGACTACCATTGCCCAGCAACAGGCTGCCGCCGTAGGTGGTATTCGTCATGACGTTGTACAGTTCCAGCCCCAGCGCATCGTATTCGGACTGCATGGCGTCGCGGTCTGTCTGGTTGGAGGAAGCGTCGGCCGCCTGCGTGGCCAGGTCTTTCATGCGTACTAGCATGCTGGTCACTTCGCCAAACGCGCCTTCGGCCGTCTGCAGCATCGAGGTACTGTTCTGCGTATTGCGCATGGCCACCGTCATGCCGCTCACCTGGGCACTGAGGCGCGTGGCGATTTGCAGGCCAGCTGCGTCGTCCATGGCCGAGTTGATGCGAAAGCCGGTGGAGAGGCGCTGCATCGATGTGGATAACTGGCTATGCGCCCATCCCATCGCGCGTTGTGCGTACAGTGCGGCGATATTGGTGTGAATGCTCAGCACTTGGCGGCTCCGGTGGGCGGTGAGGGTGAAACGGGTCTATCTTGTATAGGCGACTGTGGCGCCAGCATTGTTAAATCGAAAGGCAATATAGTCAAATTAATACGTTTCGCATATAAAAAAAGCCAGACCGCAGCCTGGCTTTGCGTTGCTGGCCGCAAGCGGCCAAGCATAGATTATTGCAGCAGGGACATGACCATCGAGGACATGCTGTTGCTTTGTTTCAGCATCGCGGTGCCGGCTTGCAGCAGCATTTGCGACGATGTCATGTTCGAGCTTTCGGTGGCGAAGTCAACGTCCATGATGCGGCCGGTAGCGGCCTTGGTGTTGGTCGAGATGTTCGACAGGTTGTTGTTGACGTGGTCCAGACGGTTGGCGGCGGCGCCCAATGCCGAACGGATTTCGCCGACGTTGTCGATCAGATTCGACAGTGCGGTGATGGCGCCGTTAGCGGCCGTGCCGGTAGCGATTTCGGAACCGGCTGCTGCTGGAGCGGATGCTTTGTAGGTGCCGATGGCGGTACCCAGTGCGCTTGCCAGCGCGCTCATTTTGGTGGATACGTCCAGATCCATCGTTTCACCGGCGCTGGCGCCGATCTGGAACGTCATTTTGGCAGCCAGGGTGCCGCCGGTCAGCAGGTCGCTGCCGCCGAACGTGGTCTTGGTCATGACGTTGTACAGTTCTTTGCCCAGGGCATCGAACTCGGCTTGCATGGCATCCTTATCATCGGTGTTCGATGACGCATCGGCTGCCTGGGTGGCCAGGTCTTTCATGCGGACCAGCATGTTGGTCACTTCATTGAACGCGCCTTCGGCGGTTTGCAGCATCGAGGTGCTGTTTTGGGTGTTGCTCATGGCAACGGTCATGCCGCTGGTTTGCGCTTTCAGGCGGGTTGCGATTTGCAGGCCGGCAGCGTCATCCATTGCCGAGTTGATGCGGTAGCCGGTGCTCAGGCGGGTCATCGAAGTCGACAGTTGCGATTGGGTTTTAGCGATCGAATTTTGTGCCGACAGTGCAGCGTTGTTCGTGTGAAGGCTCAGCATGGTGTAGCTCCTAAGGGGGTGGATACATTCTGGAGCAACGGTTTCTTGTGCTCTCCCAAGTACAAGACGACTAAGCGGAAGAGTTTATTAAATGCTTTGGAGAAATTTTTTCATTTCTTTATGTGCGCAGCGATATAGGTGGGCAAAACCGGGGGGTAGACATGAAAAAAGCCAGGCAGCAGCCTGGCTTTGTCTCGCTGGCCGCAGGCGGCCAGGCAAAGATTATTGCAGCAAGGACATGACCATCGAGGACATGCTGTTGCTTTGTTTCAGCATCGCGGTGCCGGCTTGCAGCAGCATTTGCGACGACGTCATGTTCGAGCTTTCGGTGGCGAAGTCGACGTCCATGATGCGGCCGGTAGCGGCCTTGGTGTTGGTCGAGATGTTCGACAGGTTGTTGTTGACGTGGTCCAGACGGTTGGCGGCGGCGCCCAGTGCCGAACGGATTTCGCCGACGTTGTCGATCAGGGTCGACAGCGCGGTGATGCTGGTGTTGGCGGTCGTGCCAGTGCCGATTTCGGTACCCAGGGTCGAAGGTGGCGCGCTGGCGTAGGTTTTAACGGCGGCGGCCAGGTTGGTGCCCAAGGTCGTCATTTTGGCCGAAACGTCCAGGGCCATCGTTTCGCCGGCGCTGGCGCCGATCTGGAACGTCATGCTCGATGCCAGCGTACCGCCTACCAGCAGGCTGCTGCCACCGAAGGTGGTCTTGGTCATGACGTTGTACAGTTCTTTGCCCAGGGCGTCGAACTCGGCTTGCATGGCTTCCTTGTCGTCGGTGTTCGACGACGCGTCGGCTGCCTGGGTGGCCAGGTCTTTCATGCGGACCAGCATGTTGGTAACTTCGTTGAACGCGCCTTCGGCCGTTTGCAGCATCGAGGTGCTGTTTTGGGTGTTGCTCATGGCAACGGTCATACCGCTGGTTTGCGCTTTCAGACGGGTTGCGATTTGCAGGCCGGCAGCGTCGTCCATTGCCGAGTTGATGCGGTAGCCGGTGCTCAGGCGGGTCATCGAAGTCGACAGTTGCGATTGGGTTTTGGCGATCGAATTTTGTGCCGACAGTGCAGCGTTGTTCGTGTGAAGGCTCAGCATGGTGTAGCTCCTAAGGTGGTGGATACATTCTGGAGCAACGGTTCCCTGTGCTCTCCCAAGTACAAGACGACTAAGCGCCGACACTTATTAAATGCTTTAGAGAAATTTTTTATTTCTTTATGCGCGCAGTGAGGATAGTGCTGGCGCCAGCGGGGAAAACTTGCGGCTGTCCAGGTAGGCTTTTACCACGCCAGGCGGGTTCCACATCAGTACGTCGAGGATGGACAAGTGCTCGACAAATTCATAGCGCTGGGTGGGGTAGGTGAACGATACCAGGTTGGTGAAGTCCAGTTCGATGCCGCGCTCTTGCCATTCGGCTGGCCGAAATATCTCCCTGCCGCCGGGCGGATTGAGGTAGGCCTGCGCACCAAGCGCATGGGCAATTTCCAGCGCCCAGGCACCAGCGTGCGGTATTTCAGGCAAGGTCAGGTTCAGATCAGATAAATTATCATATTGAAATGGCATATCCAGGCAGGCGCAGATGGCCGCCAGCGAGGCGACGTTCAGGTCACGTAGCAGGCCGCTGGGGGCACCAGCAAAACTTTCGCTGATCATTGAGCTGACCGCTGCATAGCCAGGGGCGCCTGCCGCGCGGTAATGCACGATCTGGCCCTGTATCTTGTCATGTGCCGCCTGCGGATCGAGCAGCGTCACGTCGCTGATCAGGCCGACACCGGCATGCCGGTCGACCGGCACGCTGACATATTGCCACCCTTGTGTCGGATGCAGGATGCGGTTCCTGTTCATCCAACTCTTCGGCGCATAGGATACGACATCGAAAACGATCCAGCGGTCGCAACGGTTGATCAGGTCGAAGTAACCGAGGTAGGGAAAAAAGTATGGCTGCATGATGCCAAGCGTGACTTTTTCCGCCATGTCACGCCCGTGCATGCTGTTCGATGGCGGTGGCGTCTCGTTGCGCGCGCGCCAGCAGCTCGCAGATGCGCGCGATATCTTCCAGCGTCAGCAGTGCTCCTATGGGCAATTGCATGCTGCTGGCACATAGCGTGTCCGTTTGTGGCAGGCGCGACTGGTAGGCGGGGAATTTCTCCGCATAGGGGATGCAGCGGTGAATGCCAGGGTAGAAATAGCGGCGCGCCAGCACATTTTCTGCCTTCAGCAATTCCATGAGGCGGTCGCGCTCCAGGCCGAACCGTTCGCTATCGATGCTGCATACAAGGTATTGATAATTGGAAAAGCTCACGCCGCCCGGTTGCGTCAGGGTAATGCCCGGAATGTCGCGCAAGCCTTCCGCGTATGCCTGGAATTGCGCGGCATTGTTTTGCTGGTTGGCGGGAAAGTCTTCCAGGCTCATCAATGCAATGGCTGCCTGTGCCTCGGACATGCGCCCGTTCGAGGTTTTGACCACGGGCACGGTGTGCCCAGCGCCATAACTGCTACGGATATTGCGCAGGCGCGCGGCCAGTTCGTCGTCATTCGTGCTGATGCAGCCGCCTTCGCTGGCGCTGAGGATCTTGGTGGCATGGAAGGAAAACACTTCCAGCTGGCCGAAATTTCCGATCTTGCGGTCGTCCAAGGCGCAGCCGAAAGCGTGCGCCGAGTCGAAGTAGAGCTGCAGGCCGTGTTTGTGCGCCAGCGCTTCGAGGGCCAATGGATCACAGGCGCCGCCCCACAGGTTCACGCCCATGATGGCGCTGACCTCATCGTCGATCAGGGCTTCGATTTGTGCCAGGTCAATCTGGCCCGTGCTTGCATCCGCATCGCAGAAGACCGGTTCAAGACCGGTCCAGCTCAGCGATTGTGCCGACGCCACAAAGGTGAACGCGGGCAAAATTACCTTGCCACGCAACTGCATGGCCTCGGCCGCCATCATCAGGCCGATGGTGGCGTTGCTGACGCAAATGACGTGGCGTACCCCCAGGAAGTCTTGCAGCCTGGCTTCCAGCTGAGCCGTCAGTGGCCCTTGGTTCGTGTAGTACTGGCGTTCGAAGATATCGCGAAAAGCGCTTTCATAGCGCTCCCATGAAGGGAAATATAGTTGTCCGACAGGCAGCGGGCTTTCAAAGGCGGGCGCTGCGCCGAACAGCGCAAAAGCGGGGGTGTTCATGTAGCCTCCAGCTGGTGTTTGATTGCGGTCGCCTGCTGCGCCAGCATGGCAAGCAATGCGGCAATCTGTTCGATATCGTGTTCGTCCACATGGTGGCCGCACGGCAGCAGCAGGAATTGGTCGGCCAGGACATCGGTTTCCGGCAAGTCGGCGGCGACATGCGGATAGGCCATGGATTTCTGGTGCAGCGCAGGGTAGTAATAGGGGCGGGCAACAATCTTTTCGGCATGCAGGATGCGCAGCGTATCGGCACGGCTGAGTGGCCAGTCGGCGTCCAGGCGCACGACGATATTCTTGTAGCTGGTGGCGTGGTGTTCATCAAATTCCAGCAACTGCATGCCTGGAATCGATTGCAGCAGGCATTGATACAGGCGATAGCGTACGCGGTTGCGCGCGACTTGCTGTTCCAGGTCATCGAGGCTGGCCAGGGCCATCGCCGCATGAACTTCGTTCAGTTTCGCATTCATGCCGCCAGGCACGGCAATATTGTCGGCATGCTTGAAACCAAAACCGCGCATCAGCGACAGATCTTCGGCCAGTTGCCGGTTGTTTGTAGTCAGGTAGCCGCCCTCATACCCGTTGAGCAGTTTGCTTGCGTGCAAGGAGAAGATTTCAGCGTCGCCGAATTGCCCTACCTTGCCGGCCGCCTGGGTCTCGTAGACAGATTCCACCGCATCGAACAATAGGGGAATCTGGCGCTCGCGGGCAAGCGCCGCCACACCTTCGCTATCGCAGCAATTGACGATCGGATGCACGCATAATATCAGCGCGGTATTGTCATTGATGCATTCCTTTGCAGTGGCCGCGCTCATTGCCAGGGTGTGTGGGTCGACTTCGCAGAAGCGCGGCTGCAGCCGGTTCCAGGCCGCGATATCGGCCATGCGGCGATACGTCAGCGACGGCATGACGATTTCGCTTTTTCCCTGGAGGGCCAGCTTGGAAATGGCCAGCACCAGTGCCCAGAATCCACTGCAGAAGGTGACGCAGTATTCGGTCCGGTGCAAGGTGGCCAGTCGTTTTTCCAGTTGCCTGACCAGCGGCCCATTGTTGGTGTACTGGCGCTGGGCATAGAATTGCTTCGAGTAGGCGAGGAAGCCTTCGATGTCGGGGCGCACCAGGTTCGAAGTGGATTTGGGTACGGCAAAGAGACTGTTGCCGCCAAACAGCGCCAGATCGGCTACGGTATTTTTCATGTGCAGGATGGTGCGTGGTTAGCGGCTCAAGAGGACGTCGTAGCGGTAGTGGGCCGCGTAAAACTGTGGATCGGCGGCGACAAACTGCGTGCGCCAGCCGGCCGCTTTGGCCAGCGCCTCGAATTCACGCTTGCTGCGCCAGATGCCGATGCGCGAAGCATGGTCGGACAATTCGGCCTCGCTGGGACGGTTTTCCTTGTAGAACAGGTCGAGCTTGTCGCGGTCTGGCAAGTTGCCGATGTAGACCTTGTTGACGTGGCTGAAGCGCTGGCACAGCAATTCCAGCACGGTGCGTGCCGCGGCTGCTGAAAAGTACGAGAAACTGCCGTAGCAAAGCACTTTTGAAAATCGCTCGGGCCGTGGGTCGGACTGTACATAGCTATCGGCGCTCTGCTCGAGAAAGGTGTAGCGCGGGGCGATCTCATAGTGTTGGCGGGCAACTGAAATCAGATAGCCGGACAAATCCACCCCGACAAATTCCTGACAGCGATCAAACAGGCGGGTCGACAGCGCGCCATTGCCACAGGCCAGGTCGAGCAACACGTCTCCTTCCTGCAGGCCAAGGTTGTTCTTGATCGTCGTGACGATCAGCTGGATCTGTTCTTCCGTGACGGGCTTGCCATTGACGGTGCGCTTGATCTGGCCCCAGAAATCGTCGGCTGGCCGGCTGCGCGCGTACTCGTCATGGTCGAGTACAGGGTAGTCTTTTTCGCGCTCGCTGTCGTGCGTGCTCATGGCATGGATTCCTTGTTTGAAGCCTGTTGCTGTTCGTGATGCATGGCATCAAAGGCGATGGGGGGGAGTTCGGCGCACCAGCGGCGCCACATGATGCGCAGTGCGCGTTTGAGCCCCTGCGTTACCAGTGCGGGCTGGGCGACTGGCGAGAGTAGGAAGCGTTCACGCAGGGTGGAACGCAGCTGGGCAAGCGCTGCAATGTTTCGGGAGAGGAAGATTCCCTTGTTGACGAAATCCGCTTCGTCATGCGCCGCGAATGCGTCCAGGCCCACATGGCCAAGATAAGCGGCTGCGGAACGGGTCGGGATGGTGCTGCCACTGAGGCTCAGGGTTGGCACGCCCATCCACAGCGCATGGCATAGCGTCGTGGTACCCGTGTAGGGGAAGGTATTCAGGCAGACATCGACTTGCTGGTGCAATTGCATGTACTCGGCCATGCTGGCGCGTGCGTGGAAATGCAGGCGCGTATGGTCGATGCCTTCTTCGGCAAACCAGTTGCGCAGATAATCGTCGCGCTCGTCGCCGTCGAGGCCGGCGAGCAGCATGACCGAGTTTGGCAGCGCACGCAGCACTTGCGACCACAGGGCGATTACCTTGCGATTGAGCTTGTTGGCACGGTTGAAGCTGCCAAAAGTGACATGCCCATTGGCCAGTGCCGGCAAGGGGCCGACGTCGGGCGCTTCCGCATAGGGAATGAAAGGTGCGCTGATGGGCAGGTGGACGATTTTTTCCAGGAACAGGTGATCGAACTGGCCCGCCGGCAATATTTTATTGTCACTCAGGAAATAATCCATCGTCCGCAGACCGGTGGTGCCCGGATAGCCCATCCAGCTGACCTGGATGGGGGCTGGTCTGCGCGCGAAGACGGGCAAGCGGTTGGCTGCAGAATGCCCGGAGAGGTCGATCAGGATGTCGATGGTATCGTCTCGTATCAGTGTTTCCATGGCGGTGTCGCTCAGACTCGTCACATTGCGCCAGTGGTCCATGTAGCCGCGCAATATGTGCGTGTGCACTTCTTCGCTGCTCTTGTTGTAGTAGGCGTACAGTTCCAGATCCGGATTGCCCTTCAGCAATGCGAGCACGGGAGCAAGGAAGCTGGCGATAGCGTGGTTGTTGAAGTCGCCGGAAACCATGCCTATGCGCAAGCGCCGCTCCGCTTGCGGCGTATTCGCAAAGGGCAGGCTGGTACTGTCGCCTGCGCTGGTGTCCAGCAATTCGCCAAAACGGCAGTGCTCTGCGAACAGCGTGCCGGCGTCCGCCGTGTTGCTGTGGCTCAGGCTAAACAGCAGATTGCTGTGTGCCAGCGCATAGTGGCCTTCCTTGGCTTGCAAGGCTTGCCGGATGTGCTGCATGCCCTGTTCGCCCTGTCCTTGGAGTTGCAGCAAGCTGCCCAGGTTGACATGCGCTTCGGCATAATCGGGATCACGCTCCAGTGCCGCCTGAAAATGGCCTTTGGCCGCTTCTGTCTGCCTGAGCGCCTGCAGCGAATTGGCTATATTGAAATGCAGCGGTGCATCGTCTTCACCGAGTTCCTGCATCCGGAGGCAGACTTGCAGCGCTTCCTCGTGCCGTCCAAGGTGCTGCAGGGTGGTACACAGATTGTTATGCACTACCAGATAATCGGGCGTCAGGGTCAAGGCCTGGCGGTAACTCGCTTCGGCTTCATCAAATTGTCCCAGTGCCTGCAGGCAGGCACCAAGGTTGCAATGGGCAACGTCCGAATCGGGACTGAGCGTGAGTGCATGCCGCTGATGTGCGATGGCTTCCTCTACCTGCCGCAGGCCCAGCAGGGCGGCCCCCAGATTGTTCAGCGTCATGACGGAGTCGGCATCGATCTCCAATGCCCGGTAATAGCATGCCACGGCTTCTTTGGCGCGGCCCAGGCTTTGCAGGCATGCGCCGTGGCTGAAATGGACGTCGATATCGTGCGGATTCAGGCTGGCGGCATCGCGGTAAGCGGCCAATGCATCATCAGGCTGTCCGGCATGCTTCAGCGCAATGGCCAGCGACAGCATGACGGGGCCATTGTCAGCGTCTATTTCCAGTGCCTGGCGGTAGCAGTCGATAGCTGCATCGGCTTGTCCGAGGGCGCGGTGGGCGTCGCCCAGGCGCGTCAGCAGCGCGATGGAATGCGGTTGGGTGGCCAGGGCCAGTCGGTAAGCGTCCACGGCGGCGTCATATTGCTGCAGCGAGTGCAGGGCGAGCGCCATATTATGATGCAGCATGTCGAGGTGTGGATCGATCTGCGCCGCGCGGCGGTAGCTGGCGACGGCATCTTCCACCTGACCGGCACCCTGCAGTGCAGCACCCAGGCCCGCGTGGGCCCTGGCATCTTGCGGCGTCATCTGCAATTGACTGCGGAAACTTGCGGCGGCTTCGTCGAACTGGCCCAGTGCATGCGCGATTTCGCCGAGTTGAAAATGTGCCTCGGTATCGTACGGCGTCAGGGCCAGCGCGCTGCGGTAGCTATCGCTCGCCTGGACCAGCTTGCCCTGGGTTTTGAGTGTATTGGCCAGGTTGAAATGAGCTTTGGCGTAGTCGGGGCGGAGGGTCAGCGCGCGTTGATAGCTGGCCGCTGCCTCTTGGTGGCGTCCCTGCGCCTGCAATGCGCTACCCAGATTGCTGTGTGCCTCGGCAAATTCCGGATCGATTTCCAGTGCACGCAAATAGCTGTCGATGGCGTTGCTGATGTTGCCGATATCCTGCCAAGCATTGCCCAGATTGCCATGTGCCTGGGCATCGTGCGGTGTGAGCTCGACAGTCTTGCGAAGGGCACACAGCGCATCTTTTCCCTGCACTTGCAGGGCAGTGCCCAGTACGCTCCAGCCAAAAGACGATTCGGGGAATTTTTCCAGCAAATGGTGGCAAGCCATTTCCATCTGTACAAAATCACCTCTGTGATATAGATCAACAATATGCTGCGTTTCTTCCTGTGAAGGCGCCAAGGCCGCATCAGCCAGTGCCTGCAGCGAACGCTGGCGCAGGGCTTGCGAAGTTTCATTGTCGAGGCCGCGTGCGATGGCAGTATCGATGATGTCGAGCGCTTCGGCAGGCTGGTCTGCCTGCAGCAGACCATTTGCGTACGACAGCCAGAATTGACCCTCGTCCGGATCGACCGAAAGTGCTTTGCGCAGGTAGGGTAAGCCAGCGGCATATTGCCCTACCTGACCGGCCAGCAATCCCAGGTTGTGATTGGCGACGGCATGATACGGCTGTACCTTCAAGATGGCCAGATACAGCTCCTCTGCCTGCAAATAGCGACCCGCCTGATGTTCGGCGATGGCTTGCTGTAATTCGGATTCCAATGGCACTACGGGCGGAGCGATGGCGGTCATGGGCTGTAATACACGGAAATTGTTGTCAGCGGGAATTGTAACTGTTAGAAATGCATACGAGAAACTTTCCGTGCAGAATTTTTTTGTAATGCAAGATTTGTTGTTACGATAGATGCCGAGTACAGTGAAATATTGATTTTTTACAAAAAGAGGCTCTGTCCTTATTAAGTAGGGGAGATTCCAGGAATTTTTATCTGCTCCTGCTATCTGAACTGTGCATAGCATACAAAACAGAAGTTTTCCTTCTAGCCAGCCCATTGGGGAACCTTCATTGCCCAATTCGTCGCCCTGAGCCGCCGTCAGCGTCTGGCGGGCATCGCCCTGCTGCGCGGAGGGCAAGCTGTAATCGTGGCATTGGTAGAAAGCGTGGCTAGCCCATGGTTACACTGTCCGGCCTTCAACAGGAGCCATGCTCACAGGCATGGCCACGCGCACAGACTTCAACGCTACCGCTGTGTGCCCTGCGGCCGCACCTCCAATGCGCTCACCGGCACGCCACTGGCGCGCCTGCGCCATAAAGCGCTGTGGCTCGCTTACGCCGATTGCCTGCTGGCATCAGCATCCGTGCGTAAGGCGGCGTTACCGTTGGGCGTACAGCGCAACACCATATTTCGATGGTGGGACCGGTTTTTATCATTGGCAAAGACGGACCGGCCCATTGCCTGCATGGCATTGCCGAAGCGGACGAACTGTTGTATATGATGGAATTGGAAAAGGGCGCGTGGCATCTAACGTGTCGGGCGCGCCACCATGGCGCCCATGCCCGCACACGCGGCATTTCCAACGAACAGGTCTGCATCCAGATTGCGCACGACCGCACGGGACAAACCCTCGGTTTCGTCACCGGAAAAGGAGCACTGACCAAGGCGCAGTTGCATACTTGCCTGCTACCATTCATCGACAGCGATGTTTTGCTGGTGACCGATGGCTACGCGGCCTACCGGACTTTTTCCAGGGAGGCGGACCTCAGCCACCTGTCCGTTAACTAGCGCGCCGGCACTCGTGTGCAGGGCGCCGTCCAGGTGACGAACGTCAACTCTTATCAGAGCCGCTTGCGGGACCGGCTACGGCCCTTTCACGGCGTGGACACGCGCTATCTGCCGAATTACCTTGGGAGGCGCCGGATACTCGACGCTGGGCGCACCCGTTCTCCAGAACCATTATTGAGAGCAACGCTGGGAGCATTCCCAAATTGGACGTTGGCATAGTTAAAAACAACGCGCAACCCAATGGGAGCGCGCTGTTTGGCAGGAGATACAATGTGCGCAGGGTGGAACTTACATATTCGGATAATTCGGCCCGCCACCACCCTCCGGTGTCACCCACACGATGTTCTGCGTCGGGTCCTTGATGTCGCAGGTCTTGCAGTGCACGCAGTTCTGCGCATTGATCTGCAGGCGCTCGGCGCCGTCGTCGTTCTTCACGAATTCGTACACGCCGGCGGGACAGTAACGCGCTTCCGGGCCCGCATACGTGGCCAGGTTGACGTCGACGGGCACGCTGGCGTTCTTCAAGGTCAAGTGGATGGGCTGGTCTTCCGCGTGGTTCGTGTTCGAGATGAAGACGGAGGACATCTTGTCGAAAGTCAGCTTGCCATCCGGTTTCGGATACACGATCTTTTTCGACTGGGCCGCAGGCTTCAGGCATTCGTGGTCGCCATGCGAATGGTGCAGGGTCCACGGCGCCTTGCCACGGAAGAGGATCTGGTCGATGCCCGTCATCAGGCTGCCCAGGTACAGGCCTTTCGACAGCCAAGGCTTGACGTTGCGCGCCACGTGCAGTTCTTCATGCAGCCATGACTGTTCAAAAGCAACAGGGTAGCTGGCCAGTTCGTCGTGCTGGCGTTGTTCGCCCAGCGCGCCGAAGGCCGCTTCCGCCGCCAGCATGCCGCTCTTGATGGCTGCGTGGCTGCCCTTGATGCGGCTCATGTTCAAAAAGCCCGCATCGCAGCCGATCAGCGCGCCGCCGGCAAACACCAGTTTCGGCAGCGATTGCAGGCCGCCGGCCGTGATGGCGCGCGCGCCGTACGAGATGCGCTTGCCGCCTTCGAAGAACTTGCGGATTTCCGGATGTGTTTTATAACGCTGGAATTCCTCGTACGGCGACAGATACGGGTTTTCGTAGGCCAGGCCCACCACATAGCCGACCATGACCTGGTTGTTTTCCAGGTGGTACAGGAAGGAGCCGCCATAGGTTTTGGCGTCCAGCGGCCAGCCCGTCGAGTGGATCACCAGGCCCGGCTTGTGCTGCGCCGGGTCGATTTCCCACAATTCCTTGATGCCGATACCGTAAGATTGGGGATCCTTGCCGGCGTTCAAATCATACTTGGCCATCAGCTGCTTGCCCAGGTGGCCGCGCGCGCCTTCGGCGAACAAGGTGTACTTGGCGTGCAATTCCATGCCCAGCTGGAAGTCGGGACCGGGTTCACCGTCGCGCTTGACACCCATGTTGCCAGTTGCCACGCCCTTGACGGAGCCGTCGTCGTTGTAAAGGATTTCCGCGGCAGGGAAGCCCGGGAAGATTTCCACGCCCAGGTTTTCCGCCTGCTGGCCCATCCAGCGCACCACATTGCCCAGCGAGACAATGTAGTTGCCGTGGTTTTCAAAGCATGCTGGCACGGCGAAGTTCGGTGTCTTGTACGCTTTGGTTTCCGTCAGGAACAGGATGCGGTCTTCCGTCACTGCCGTGTTCAGGGGCGCGCCCAGTTCTTTCCAGTTCGGAATCAGTTCGGTCAGCGCTTTCGGGTCCATGATGGCGCCGGACAGGATGTGAGCGCCCAGTTCGCCGCCTTTTTCCAGCACGCAGACGGACACTTCCTGGCTCTTTTCAGCGGCCAGCTGCTTCAGGCGGATTGCCGCCGCCAAGCCTGCGGGGCCACCGCCGACGATCACCACGTCATACTCCATGGTCTCGCGCGGTCCGTACTGTTCAACTAAGTTATTAGGCTGTGTCATGGTCTCGATTGTTAGTCACTAAATGGGTGGGTGAGGAATCTTCGGATAAATTTAAGCACGAGTGTGCTTGTTTTTGGCGAGGATTGCAACTTTGGCGCCATTTTGCGTGACATTGCCCCTCGCCGCAATCTAAATCCGGCCATTTTGTGTAATGATGGCGTTTACCTTTGCTCAAGTGCGACGCAGGGTATTTTGCCCCTGTGCCAGTGGCACGGTGTAAAGTGTTATCTAAAATAAAACAGGAGTAGCTCGTGGGCATAGAAGTTAATTTCGAGGGCAAGATTGCCCTGATTACCGGCGCATCGAGCGGCCTCGGCGCGCGCTTTGCGAAAGTGCTGGCCCAGGCCGGTGCCCAGGTCGTGCTGGCGTCGCGCCGCACCGAACGCCTGAAGGAATTGCGCGCCGAGATCGAAGCGGACGGCGGTGCCGCGCACGTGGTGTCGCTCGACGTGACCGACTTCGCCAGCATCAAGTCGGCCATCGCGCACGCGGAAACGGAAGCGGGCCCCATCGATATACTCGTCAACAATTCCGGTGTCTCCACCACGCAACGCCTGGTCGATGTCACGCCCGAAGATTATTCGTTCGTGATGGATACCAACCTGCGCGGTTCCTTCTTCGTGGCCCAGCAGACGGCCAAGCGCATGATCGCGCGCGCCAAGGGCGACCCGAAGAAACAGCACCGCATCATCAATATCGCCTCGATGGCGGGCTTGCAAGTACTGCCGCAGATCGGCGTGTATTGCATGAGCAAGGCGGGCATGGTGCACATGACGCGTGCCATGGCCGTGGAGTGGGGCAAATACGGCATCAACACCAACGCCATCTGTCCCGGCTACATCTCGACCGAGATCAACGAAGATTATTTCGCCACCGAGCAGGGCAAGAAGCTGATCGAAATGCTGCCCAATAAACGTCCGGGGAAACCGGAAGACCTCGATGGCCTGCTGTTGTTGCTGGCGGGCGAGGATTCGCACTTCATCAATGGCGCGATTATCTCGGCCGATGGCGGCATGAGCACCTTTTAATCCGTGTAGAGTAACAGGCAGCTGCAGCGTCAGCGCTACAGCTGCAGTCCCACCAGCTTGTGCACCAGCTCGGATGACGTGGCGGCCGCGAACTTACGCATCAGCTTGGCGCGGTGCATTTCCACCGTGCGGGGGCTGAGGTCGATCTGGCGGGCGATGACCTTGCTCGTTTTGCCTTCCACCAGCAGGGCGGCGATTTCGCGCTCGCGCGGGGTCAGCTCCGCCGTCACGGGGCGTTTCTCGCTGACATCCTCGAACGTCCAGATGCCGGCCCCCAGTGGCTGGCCCGGCAGCATGGCGTGGCCCGTCACATGGCACCAGAACAATTCTCCATTGCTGCGGCGCATGATGCGCTCGTCCGAATAGCGGCCCCTGGTGTTCATGATGGGGATGATGCGGTCACCCGTGCGCAGGAATTCGTCGTGCGTGGGGTAGAGTACTTCGAAGGACTGGTTGTCGAGCTGGGCGCGTGCATAGCCGAACATGGCCGCCAGTGCCTCGTTGCAACTGCGCATGATGCGGTTTTCCGACATGCACATGCCCACGGGCGCGTGCAGGAAGATGCTTTCATAATCGATGGCTGACGCGGCGTTCATCTGATACGTATCACTCTCACAGGGGGATGGCTGGCACGGCGCCGGTAGTTCTACGGTATTGTACTTTCCACTCGCGTATTTTATGCTGAGTCGCTGCCTGAGTCATGGACTCAAGACCAAAGCTTAACAAAAGATAGAGGGACACCCATGAATAAAGTTTATCCTGACGCCGCCTCGGCGCTGGCCGGTATCGTCCAAGATGGCCAGACCATCGCCGTTGGCGGCTTTGGCCTGTGCGGCATTCCCGAAGCCCTGATCGCTGCCTTGCGCGACTCGGGCGTGACGGGCCTGACGGCCATTTCCAACAATGCCGGCGTGGACGGCTTCGGCCTGGGCCAGCTGCTCACCACGCGCCAGATCAAGAAAATGATCGCCTCCTACGTGGGCGAAAACAAGGAGTTCGCGCGCCAGTACCTGGCCGGCGAACTGGAACTGGAATTCACGCCGCAAGGTACCCTGGCCGAGAAACTGCGCGCCGGCGGCGCAGGCATTCCCGCCTTCTTCACCAAGACGGGGGTGGGCACCATCGTTGCCGACGGCAAGGAACTGCGCGAGTTCGACGGCGAACAATATGTGATGGAACGCAGCCTGGTGGCCGATGTGTCGCTGGTGAAAGCCTACATGGCCGACCGCGCCGGTAATTTGGTTTACCGCAAGACGGCGCGCAATTTCAACCCGAACGTGGCCATGGCGGGCAAGATTACCATCGTCGAAGTGGAAAAACTGGTGGAAGTGGGCGAGATCGACCCGGACCAGGTGCATACGCCGAGCATCTTCGTGCACCGCATCGTGGTCAACGCGAACCCGGAAAAACGCATCGAGCAGCGCACGGTGCGCACCGAAGCATAAAAAAGAATACGGAGATTAATATGGCTTGGACGAGAGATCAAATGGCCGCGCGCGCGGCGAAAGAGCTGCAAGACGGCTTTTATGTGAACCTGGGCATCGGCTTGCCGACCCTGGTGGCGAACTATGTGCCGGAGAACATCGAAGTATTCCTGCAGTCGGAAAACGGCTTGCTGGGCATCGGCCCGTTTCCCACCGACGCGGAAGTCGATGCTGACCTGATCAACGCGGGCAAGCAGACGGTGACGGCCTTGCCGGGCGCCGCCTACTTCAGCTCGGCTGACTCCTTTGGCATGATCCGTGGCGGCAAGATCAACCTGGCCATCCTGGGTGCCATGCAAGTGTCGGAAAAGGGCGACCTGGCAAACTGGATGATTCCAGGCAAGATGGTCAAGGGTATGGGCGGCGCAATGGACCTCGTCGCTGGCGTCAAGCGTGTCGTCGTGCTGATGGAACACGTGGCCACGGCCAAGGATGGCACGACGTCGCACAAGCTGCTCAAGCAGTGCGACTTGCCGCTGACGGGCGTGGGCGTGGTCGATGTCATCATCAGCGACCTGGGCGTCATCGACGTGACGGAAAACGGACTGAAGCTGGTGGAACTGGCGCCGGGCGTCACCAAGGAACAAGTGCAGGCGGCCACGGGCGCGGAACTGGACGTTTCCGCCGTGTAAACGGCTCGTTGCAGGCAATAACAGGGCGGACAGCGATGTCCGCCCTTTTTTTATGCGTCCGCCTTGCCGCGCAAGCCGTCCAGGCTGTAGGCGCCGGCGCCCGCAACTGCAAAGTACAGGAAGGTGAAGCAGTACATCACGGCCATCTCGCCGCCGTTCAGGATGGGCGGAAAGCCGGCAGGTGCATGTGCCATGAAGTAAGCGGCCGCCATCTGGCCCGACAGGATGAAGGCGACGGGGCGCGTGAACAGGCCCACCAGCAGCAAGCTGCCGCCCACCAGTTCGATGACGCCGGCCGCGCCCATCACGGACAACAGTTGCAGGCCGTCGAACATGGCCACGTGCGGTGCGCCGAACAGCTTGGCAGTGCCGTGCTGCAGGAAGAGAAAACCGAGGATGATGCGCAGCAGGCCCAGCAGGCGTGGGTTCCAGGTGGCGTAGAAGGCGGGCGTGAGGGACATGACGTACTCCATTCAAAAAGGTGGATGGTTCTGTGTCAGGCTTGTATTAACGCAATGTCATTATGCGCGAGCCTGGCGGCGAACAGGTGACAGCACTGTAATAGTTTTTGATTCATTGATCATTATGGTAAATATTGATGCATGATTTACTGTGTGTTGATGATGCAATAAAACGTGCGCGCATGAAAAAAGCCCCGCAGATCGCTCTGCGGGGCTCCTAGTGGAGAGGTCAGCTTACTTGACGATATTCACGGCTGGTGCAATGTAGGCATCGTCGGTCGGGTGGGTGGGATGAGCCAGCTCGCTGTGCAGCTTGTCCATGTCCAGTTCTTTTTCCCATTTCGACACGACGATGGTGGCCACGCCGTTGCCGACGAAGTTGGTCAGCGCGCGGCATTCGCTCATGAAGCGGTCGATGCCCAGGATCAGCGCCATGCCGGCCACGGGAATCGTCGGCACCACGGCCAGGGTGGCGGCCAGGGTAATGAAGCCGGCGCCGGTGATGCCGGAGGCGCCTTTCGAGGTCAGCATCGCTACGCCCAGGATGGTCAGTTCCTGCCAGATGGTCAGTTCCGTGTTGGTCGCTTGCGCCACGAACAGGGCGGCCATGGTCATGTAGATGTTGGTGCCGTCCAGGTTGAACGAGTAGCCGGTAGGCACGACCAGGCCGACCACCGGTTTCGAGCAGCCCAGGCGCTCGAGTTTTTTCATCAGCGCCGGCAGGGCCGATTCCGACGAGCTCGTACCCAGCACGATCAGCAGTTCTTCCTTGATGTACAACAAGAAGCGGCCGATGGAAAAGCCCGTGTACTTGGCGATCAGTCCCAGCACGACGAAGACGAACAGGAAGCAGGTCAGGTAGAACGAACCCATCAGTTTAGCCAGCGGGATCAGCGAAGCCAGGCCGTATTTGCCGATGGTGAAGGCCATCGCGCCGAACGCACCGATGGGAGCGACTTTCATGATGATGTTGACCATGCCGAAGATGGCATGCGACAGTTCATCAATCAGCTTGGTGACCGGACGGCCGCGCTCGCCCAGCAGGGACAGCGAGAAGCCGAACAGGATGGCGATCAACAGCACTTGCAGGATGTCGCCCTTGGCGAAGGCGTCGACGAAGGTCTTCGGGATGATATTCATCAGGAAGTCGACGGTGGTCAAGCCTTCGGCGTGCGTATATTGCGCGATCGACTTGGCGTCCAGGTGAGCCGGGTCGGCGTTGAAGCCGGCGCCCGGTTTCAGGATATTGGCAACCAGCAAGCCGATGGCCAGCGCAAAAGTGGAGACCACTTCGAAGTACAGCAGTGCCTTGCCGCCCACTCTGCCGATCTTCTTGACGTCCTGCATGCCGGCAATGCCGGAGACCACGGTACAGAAGATCACCGGGGCGATGATCATCTTGATCAGTTTGATAAAGCCGTCACCCAGCGGTTTCATGTCGACGGCGTTCGATGGGTAGAACACCCCCAGCAGCACGCCAGCCACGATGGCGAACAGGACCTGTACATACAGGATTTTATAGAATGGTTTTTTCACGAGTGGTCTCCTCTTGCGGGTTGATGCTGCGATCATCCGCCCATTGCCAGGCTGGCTCAATTGTGGATAACCGCAGATATGCATTTTCGCTATATCGGGTATTGCTCCATGGCTGGCGTGCTGCGGCGCAGCATTTCAGGCGCGCGCTTGGAGCATTGCCCGCGCTGCGCTACACTGCCGTAGCGTCGCGCGCGGGATACTCCATGGCAGGAAGGAAGCGGTGCTCTTTTTATATCGAATAAGGAAATCGCATGATCGAAGCCAGCATCAAGTCAGTGCAATGCATCTCGCCGGCGGGCCTGCACAGCATGTCGTATAAAGAGTGGGGCGCGCCCGACAATCCGAACGTGCTCGTCTGCGCCCATGGCGTGACGCGCGTGGCGGACGACTTCGACAGCCTGGCGCGCGCCATGGCCAGCGATTACCGCGTCATCTGCCCCGATGTGGTGGGACGAGGACGCTCGGGCTGGCTGGCCAACCCGCAGTTTTACCGCGTACCGCAATATGTGAGCGACATGGTGACCCTGCTGGCGCGCGTGCTGGCCAATGGCGAGCGCCAGACGGTGGACTGGTTCGGTACTTCGATGGGCGGCTTGATCGGCCTGGGTCTGGCATCGTTGCCGAACAGCCCGATCAGCAAGCTGGTGCTGAACGATATCGGTCCGACCCTGGCGCCGGAAGCCTTGCAGCGCATCGGCGACTACATCGGCCAGGATCTGCGTTTCGAGACGTTCGAGCAGGGTGCCAGGTTTGTGCGCGATGTGTCCGCCAGCTTCGGCCCGCACACGGACGCGGAATGGCATAAACTGGCCGTGGATGTATTGCGCCAGGATAAGGATGGCCATTGGCGCCGTCACTATGACATGGGACTGGCCATGCCGTTCCGCTCGGCCACACCGGAATCGGCAGCCAGCGACGAAGCCATGCTGTGGGCCGCGTATGATGCCGTGCGCTGTCCCACCTTGCTGGTGCGCGGTTCGGAATCCGATTTGCTGTCGCACGCGACGGCGCAAAGTATGCTGGGCCGTGGTCCGAAGGCGGAGCTGGTGGAAATTGCCGGCGTGGGCCATGCGCCCACTTTTGTCCATGACGACCAGATCGCCATCGCGCGCAAGTTTCTGCTGGGCAAGTAAGTAGTGGTAAGAGATAACGCTGTACAGATTTTGAAACAACCGAAAGAAGAAGCATGGAAATTACACGACTGCACGTAGGCAAACGCCTCTCCGAAGTAGCGATACACAACAACACCATCTACCTGGCTGGGCAGATTGCCGAAGACACGACGCAAGATATCGTCGGCCAGACGCGCGAAGTGCTCGGTCACGTCGACCGCCTGCTGATGGAAGCGGGCAGCGACAAGACCTGCATCCTGTCGTGCCAGATCTATATCGCCGACATGAAAGACTTCCCCGGCATGAATGAAGTGTGGGATGACTGGGTCGCGTCCGGCCACACGCCGCCGCGCGCCACGGTGGAGGCGAAGCTGGCCAATCCGGCATGCCTGGTTGAAATCGTCATCATCGCTGCAGAGCGCTAGGTTATTAAGTTATTTAGTTTTTAAGTTTATAAGGCATTACATGGTTTCCATCTCGGCCCCGAATAGCGTCACATCGGAACAACTGGTAGAGGGCTTGAGTGCGCCGGACAGCGCCCGCGTGCTGGACGCGCTCGCGTATGCCACCGAAGCGTATGGTGACAAGCAGACCTTTGCCGGCCGTTCTGCGCTGGACTTCGCCATCGGCGTGGCCACCACCCTGGCTTTCCTGCGCAGCGATGCGGAAACGCGCATTGCCGGTCTGATGTTCGAGCTGACGATGCTGGACCCGGATACGGCGGCCGACATCGAGCCGCGCTTCGGCAAGCAGGTGTGCGACCTGGCCACCGGCGTGCGCCAGCTGATTCGCCTGCGCGCGCTGACCCAGGCACAGCACGGCAGCGCTGCCGGTCGTGGCAAGAACGCGGCGCAGCAAGCCGTGGCCCAGGTGGAAACCTTGCGCAAGATGCTGCTGGCGATGGCCTCCGACATGCGCGTGGTGCTGGTGCGCCTGGCCGCATGCGTGACGACCTTGCGCTATTTTGCCGAATTGAAGCTGTTCAACGAAATGACGCGTGAATACGGCAAGGAAACGCTGGATTTGTACGCGCCGCTGGCCAACCGCCTCGGCATCTGGCAACTGAAGTGGGAACTGGAAGACTTGTCGTTCCGCTTCATCGAGCCGGAAGCGTATAAACGCATCGCCAAGATGCTGGAAGAAAAGCGCATGATGCGCGAGGGCTTTGTTTCCTCGGCCATCTTGCGCCTGCAGACGGAACTGGCCTCGGCCGGTATCCAGGCGGAAGTATTTGGCCGCCCGAAACACATTTACAGCATCTGGAACAAGATGCGCGGCAAGGAACTCGATTTTACGGCACTGTACGATGTGCGCGCCTTCCGCGTCATCGTCGCCGACGTGAAAACCTGCTACACGGTACTGGGCGTAGTCCACAATATCTGGACCCCCATCCCGAAGGAATTCGACGATTACATTTCGCGGCCAAAACCTAACGGTTATCAGTCGTTGCACACGGTGGTGACGGCCGAAGATGGCCGGCCGCTGGAAGTGCAGATACGCACGAATGAAATGCACAGCTTTGCCGAGTACGGCGTGGCTGCGCACTGGCGCTACAAGGAAGAGGGCGGCTCGAACTTTGCCGGCCAGAAATACGACGAAAAGATCGCCTGGCTGCGCCAGTTGCTGGCGTGGAAGACGGAAGTGGCCGATGCTGTCGTGGGCCAGGAAGAAATCCAGCGCGAATGGGTGGAAAAGTTGAAATCCGCCACGCTGGACGACCGCATCTTCGTCATGACGCCGCAGGCGCGGGTGCTGGAATTGCCTGTGGGCGCCACGCCCGTCGATTTCGCGTATCACCTGCATACGGATGTGGGCCACCGCTGCCGCGGCGCCAAGGTCGACGGCATCATGGTGCCCCTGAATACGCAATTAAAGAACGGCCAGACCTGCGAAATCATCACGGCCAAGGGCGCGCCCGGTACGGCCGGGCCGTCGCGCGACTGGTTGGGCGCCGGCTACGCCGTCAGCACGCGCACGCGTTCGAAGATCCGCGCGTGGTTCCATGCCATCGACATGCAGGAAACCCTGGCCCACGGCCGCGCGCTGGTGGAGAAATCCCTGCAGCGCGAAGGCAAGACGGCCGTCAATCTGGAAGCGCTGGCGCAAAAGCTGGGCTTTGCCAAGGTCGACGAGCTGTTCCTGTCGGTCGGCAAGGATGAATTCAGCCTGCGCCACGTAGAGCAGGCGCTGCACGACACTGGCGAAGTGGTGGTGCCGGAAGACGCTGTGCTGGTCGGCAAGAGCCGCGCCTCCAGTGTGGAGCAGGGTGCCAAGTCCGGCGTGCTGGTGGTGGGAACGGAGGGCTTGATGACGGTGCTGGCCAAGTGCTGCAAGCCGGCGCCGCCCGATAGCATCGTGGGCTTCGTGACGCGCGGCAAGGGCGTCTCTATCCACCGCGCCACCTGCAAGAATTTCGAGGAAATGCGCGCCAAGTCGCCCGAACGGGTGATTTTCACGGAGTGGGGCAGCACGGGCGGGCAAGACACCGTGTATCCGGTCGATATTTTCATTCTGGCCGGCGACCGTCAGGGCTTGCTGCGCGACATCTCCGAAATCTTTTCGCGCGAAAAGATCAACGTGATCGGCGTCAACACCCAAAGCGCCAAGGGCCAGGCCCGCATGACGTTTACGGCCGAGATCAGCTCGACGGCGCAGCTATTGAAGGCATTGAATGTCATCAAGGACGTGAGTGGTGTCCTGGAGGCAAGGCGCAGTTGACGCAATGAACTGCCGGGGGCAGACCCCCAAGGCCGCTAACGCAAAGTGCTGAGCTAGCGTGGCCGAGGGTCTGACCCCAGGCCTTGCTGGTGGGTCTGGTCACCCGCATGCAACCCAGCCATCGCGGCCGTCTCCGGCTGCAGAGTGATGTGATCGATACCGTGCTTGCTGAGTAACATCTTCTTGATCGCGCGCAATACCTTGGGCCAATGGTCGAGGTGTTCGATTTCCACGTGGCCGATCAGGGCCGGATGGCCCGGCGACATGTCCCACACATGCAAATCGTGCACGGCAATCACGCCGTCCACCTGTTCCACGTCCGTGCCCACGGCGATGTAGTCGATGTGCAAGGGCACGCCTTCCATCAGGAAGTGATAGGACTCGCGCAGCACGCCAAATGTCGACTTTAAAATCAGCAGGGACACCAGCACCGACAGCAGCGGGTCGATCTGCATCCAGCCCGTAAAGTAAATCACGGCGCCGGCGATGATGGCGGCGACCGAACCGAGCAAATCGCCCATCACATGCACGAGGGCGGCACGCGTGTTAACGCTTTGCTTGTCTTTCGATAATACCCACGCCACCACCACGTTGATCGCCAGGCCGATGAAGGCGACGATGAAAACCATGCCGCCCTTGACGGGTTGCGGGGCGGAAAAGCGTAACGCGGCTTCATAGCAGATCCAGCCCACCACGCACAGCATGGCCAGGCCGTTGACGAGGGCGGCCAGTGCCTCGGCGCGGCCAAAGCCGAACGAGTGGCGTGGAGACGGGGGGCGGCGCGCGATGAGCTGCGCCAGCAGGGCCAGGCCCAGCGCGGCCGCGTCCGTGACCATGTGGCCCGCGTCGGAAATCAGGGCCAGCGAATTGGACATGAAGCCGGCCACGACCTCGATGCCGGCAAACGACAGGGTCAGCCCCAGCGCCCACGCGAGGATGCTCTGGCTGCGCCCCTCGAACGAGTGGGTGTGCTGGGCGTCGCCCTTCAGGTGGGCGTGCAAATGGGTGGCGTCGTGTTCGGTGTGCGTCGGCTGCATGGAATGCTTTGTGGAATGAGGTTGCCGTCAGTGTAATTGAAAAGCAACAAGACAGTCGGCACGTAAAAAAACCTGCAGGGCCCGAGGCGCCGCAGGTTTTTGATGGAGCAGACAACTTTACTGCGCGGCCGTCTCGCCAAACTTGCCCTCGCGGAAGTCCTGCACGGCCTGGAACACTTCTGCCTGGGTATTCATGACAAACGGACCGTACTGCGCGATGGGCTCGTTCAAGGGCTGGCCGGCGACGAGGATTACGCGTCCGCCTTGCGGCGCCTCGATGCGCACGCCGTCGCTGCCCGGCGTGTTGGCGAAGATCGCCATGCGCAGGGCGGGCACGGCCTTGCCGTCCACCTGCACTTCGCCACGGAAGGTGTAGAGGAAAGCGTTATTGCCTTGCGGCAAGGGCTGCTCGAAGCTGCTGCCGGCAGGCAAGTCGATGTCCAGGTACAGCGGTTCCGTCAGCTCGCGCTGCACGGCGCCCGTCACGCCATGGCTCGCGCCGGCGATCACTTGCACGGCCACGCCCGCGTCCGTCGTGTAGCGGGGGATTTCGCTGCTGGTGAAATCGCGGTACCACGGCGTGCGCATCTTGTCGCGCGCGGGCAGGTTCAGCCACAGCTGAAAACCTTCCATCACACCTTCTTCCTGTTCCGGCATCTCCGAATGGATCACGCCGCTGCCGGCCGTCATCCATTGCACGCCGCCCGAGCTCAGCAAGCCTTCGTGGCCCGCGCTGTCCTTGTGGCGCATGCGTCCTGTGATCATGTACGAGACCGTTTCAAAACCCCGGTGCGGATGCTCGGGGAAGCCGGCGATGTAGTCGTTCGGCTTGTCGCTGGCGAAATTGTCGAGCATCAAAAACGGGTCGAGACGGCGCTGCAGCTGCTGCGTCAGCACGCGGTTGATCTTCACGCCAGCGCCATCCATGACAGCCTGGCCGGCGATCACGCGCTCGACGGCGCGTGCTTTGTTGACGGTGGTGATGTCGCTCATTGTGTTCTCCTGTTTGGGGTCAGACCCGCCGGGTCTGACCCCGTCTGACCCCGGCTTGGTACGTGCGTTACACCAAAATGGCGTTGATCTCGGCATCGGCTTGCGCCTGTGCCTTGGCCACGGCGTCCGGGCCCATGCCCATGCCTTCCGAATACACGTATTGCACGTCGGTCAGGCCCAGGAAGCCGAACATGGTGTTCAGGTAAGGCACCTGGCTATCGTTGGCGCTGTCGCGGTGCAAGCCGCCGCGGGACAGGCCCACATAGACTTTCTTGCCGGTCAGCAGGCCAACGGGGCCGTTTTCCGTGTACTTGAAAGTGACGTTGGCGCGGGCAATTGCGTCGAACCAGCTTTTCAGTTGCACGGTGATGCCGAAGTTGTACATCGGTGCGCCGATGACGATGACGTCGGCTGCTTGTACTTGCGCAATCAGCGCGTCGTCCAGGGCGATGCGGGCCGCCTGCTCCGGCGTGCGCTTGTCCGCCGGCGTGAACAGCGCTTGCAGGGTCGGCTCGTCGAGCACGGGGTGTGGTTGGGCAGCCAGGTCGCGGCGCACCAGGGTGGCTTCAGGGTTGCTGGCTTGCACGCGGGCAACGATGGCGTCAGCCAGACGGGTCGAGGCGGAACCGGTGCTGCGGGCGCTGGAATTGATTTGCAGGATGTTCATCTTGTTTCTCCGTGTGAGGTGTCTTGCGATGGATGAACTATAGCAATTCCAAAAACCATCCGGAAGCCGTTAAAATGGATAACATTAATCCACTAATGGAACAATTGGAACATATGGATATCGATCCTGGAGATTTGCTGCTGTTCGCTCGCGTCGTCGAATGCGGCAGTTTCTCGCGCGCCGCCCAGCGCGTGGACTTGCCCAAGTCGACCCTGTCGCGGCGTATTTCACTGCTGGAGGCCAAACTGGGCGAACGGCTGCTGCTGCGCACCACGCGCAAGCTGGCGCTGACGGAATTTGGCGCCAGTTTGCTCGAGCATGCGCGCAAGGTAGTCGAGGAAACAGAAGCGGCCGGCGCCTTGGCCCAGCACCGCCAGGCGGGCCCCAGTGGCTTGTTGCGTATTTCCATGCCGGCCGATTTCGGCGATGCGCTGATGCGCCAGGTGCTGGCCGAGTTCGTGCGCCGCTACCCGGCCATTTCGCTGGAACTGGACTTGTCGGCGCGGCGCGTGGATTTGCTGGAAGAAAATTTTGACCTGGCCATCCGCATGGGCAACTTGCCCGATGATGCCAGCCTGTCCGCGCGCCGGGTGGCGTTCAGCACCCTGTCCCTGTATGCCTCACCGCAATATACGAGCGTGCACGGCCTGCCCGAGCATCCCGACGACCTCTACGGCCATGATTTGCTCAGCTTGCCCCGTGCCGTGCATGGCCTCGTGCACTGGACTTTGATCCGCGGCAAGACGACGTGGGAGCGCGATTTGCCCGTGCGCCTGCTGGCGAACTCGCCGGAATTGCTGGTGCGCATGGCCTGCACGGGCGTGGGGATCGCGGCCAGCACGGACCGCTTCGCCAGGGCCTATGTGGCGACGGGGGAATTGGTGCGCGTGTTGCCGGAGTGGAGTTTCCCGCTGGTCACGGGCTGGGCC
The DNA here is from genome assembly GCF_051380905.1 of Janthinobacterium darwini. Classification (NCBI taxonomy): domain Bacteria; kingdom Pseudomonadati; phylum Pseudomonadota; class Betaproteobacteria; order Burkholderiales; family Oxalobacteraceae; genus Janthinobacterium; species Janthinobacterium darwini. Next base: position 2,471,771 of record NZ_JBNYXX010000001.1, on the reverse strand, counting down.
GTGTTTCCCGGCCGGCGCTTGATGCCGGCCAAGACGCGCGCGTTCCTGGACCTGATGGAGGAAATGTATCAAACCGACGCGCCCGTGTAGGCGCGCGTCCCGTTGGCTTAGCTGGGCAGATTGCCCATGACTTCGCCAAGCTGCACTGGGCCGGCAGGTTGCCAGTTGGCATTGAATGCCACGGTGTCTTTCGGGAATAGCATGACGACGGTGGAGCCCAGCAGGAAGCGTCCCAGCTCTTCGCCCTGTTTCAGCACGACATTGTCATTCGCATAGCTCCAGTCGCGAACCTGGCCCGTTCGGGGCGGGTTGACGACGCCGTGCCAGACGGTGGCCATGCTGCCGACGATGGTGGCGCCCACCAGGGTCATGACGAAGGGACCGTTGGCCGTGTCGAACACGCAGACGACTCTCTCGTTGCGGGCGAACAGGCCGGGAATGCCGCGCGCCGTCGTCGGGTTGACGGAAAACAGTTCACCAGGGACATAAATCATGCGCGTCAGGCGGCCATCGCACGGCATGTGGATGCGGTGGTAGTCGCGCGGGCTCAGGTACAGGTTGGCGAAGCTGCCGTGATCGAACCGGGCCGCCAGGGTCGCATCGCCGCCCACCAGGGCCGTGGTGCTGAAGTTGTGGCCCTTGGCCTGGAAAATCTGGTCCTTGTCGATGCTGCCGAACTGGCTGATGCGGCCATCGACGGGGCAGACGTAGTCGGCCTTGGCCAAGGGGCGGGCGTCCGGGCGCAGCGCGCGCGTGAAAAAGTCGTTGAAGCTCGTGTAGTGCGTGATGTCCGGGTCCAGCGCCTCATCCATGTTGACGTTGTAGCGGCCGACGAACCAGCGGATCAAACGCGTCGTCATGGCGCCGCCCTTGGCGCCGGCGATGCGGCCGGCAAAGTTGGTCAACGCTCCTTTTGGAAGCAGATATTGAGGCAGGACGGCAAGACGGTCAGACACGATGGGAAGCCTTTGACGGGGTGATGGGAATAATGATGAAAACGCATTATAGCGGCGATGTGGCGCGCAATGATATGCACCGTATGCAAGGGTGCGTATCGCAGGCTGTCACCAAATTTAATTTGCTAAAGGAAATATTTTCAGGAAACTGTGCCGCTCGTAAAAAATTGCAGCACAATACAGCGGCCTGTTTTTTAGCATTTAGCCATTTTTATTCAGCCAACTTTTTTCAGCCAAGTCATGATGCCACGCCGTTGCTTCCGCCTTACCGTTGTTTGTTCCGCTGTCCTGTTTGCCTGGAATGCCCAGGCGCAGCAATCCGAAGCGCCAGTCGGCGCTGACGTTGCCGCCGCGCCGCTGAAGGCTGAAAAGCCTGCCGCGCCCGCCATGCAGACCGTCGAAGTCAAGGGCAGCGGCTATGATCCGCGCCGCGACGATACGGCAAGCAAGATGGTCGTGGGCAGCGAGGAAATCCTCAAGTATGGCGACACGAATGTCACCGATGTGCTCAAGCGCTTGCCCGGCATTACCGTTTCCGGCGCGGCCGGGCGCTCGGGCGGCGAAATCCGCATGCGCGGACTGGGCAGCGGCTACACGCAGATCCTGCTTAACGGCGAGCGGGCGCCGGCCGGTTTTTCGCTCGATACCCTGTCGCCCGACGTGATCGAGCGCATCGAGATTTTGCATGCGGCCAGCGCCGAGTACAGCACGCAGTCGATCGCCGGCACCATCAACGTGGTGCTGAAAAAGGCCGTCAAGACAGCGCAGCGCGAGATCAAGCTGGGCGTGCAGGGCAGCGACGTGAGCTTTTCGCCCAGTGTCAACGTGCAACTGTCCGACCGCGATGGTAATTTCTCGTACTCGATGGCCGGTTCGCTGTTCCGCTATGACTATCATTATGATAATCCCGGACTGGAACTGGGCTACGCGCCCGATGGCCGGCAAAACCTGCTGCGCCGCACGAATGGCACGGGTGATGGCCGCCCGGAAGGCATCAATCTGTCGCCCCGCCTGAATTGGGCGCTGGCCAATGGCGACAATGTGACGGCGCAATTGTTCTTCAACGGCGGGCGCTCGAACCATCGCAATATCAGCCGTGCGGAAACAGAACAGGGCTTGCGCCCCGACTACGACACGAACACGGGCAGCTCCAGCAACCACAATGCCTTCGGCCGCAGCGACCTGACGTGGATGCACAAGCTGGCCGGCGGCGCCAAGCTGGAACTGAAAATTGGCGCCTCTGCCGCCCGCAATACGTCCGACAGCTTGCAGCAAGGCTTCATCGATGGCAGCGGCCTGGCGCTTGAGCGCAAGGTGGGCGTGAAGGCGACGGAAAACGGCGTCAGTTCCACCGGCAAGTATTCCTCGCCCTTGCTGCCGGGCCATGCCCTGTCCATGGGTTGGGATGGTGCCTACACGGAGCGCGAGGAAACCCGCCGCCAGCGCGAAGCGGCCCTGGGCGCGTTGGGTGCACGCCCGCCCGTCAACAGCGACGAAGGTTTCGACGCCACGATCCAGCGCCTGGCCCTGTACGTGCAGGATGAGTGGGAAATTACGCCGCGCTGGTCCATGTATGCGGGCGTGCGATGGGAAGGCATCGATACGCGCAGCGCGGGCGATACCTATGAGGAAGTGAATCAGCGCACCAGCGTGTGGAGCCCGCTGCTGCAAACCCTGTGGAAGTTGCCTGATACCAAGGGCGACCAGGTGCGCCTGGCCCTGACGCGTACCTACAAGGCGCAGCCCACGTCCAGCCTGATTCCGCGCCGCAATACCTCGACCAACAACAGCCAGACGGACCCTGACCGCGAAGGCAATCCGTATCTGAAACCGGAGCTGGCGCTGGGCATCGATGCCTCGTACGAGCACTACTGGGCCGAAGGCGCCTTGCTCAGCGCGCGCGCCTCGGCCCGCCGCATCGACGGCTATACGCGCCAGGGCTTGCTGTTCATCGATGACCGCTGGGTATCGACGCCCGTCAACGATGGCCGCGCCAATACGCAGACACTGGAACTGGAAGCGAAGTTCCCGCTGCGCGCCGTGCTGTCCGCGCCCGTGCCGGCCATCGACTTGCGCGCCAGCGTCAGCCGCAACTGGTCGCAGGTGGAGCAGGTGCCGGGGCCGGACAACCGGCTCGACCAGCAAACCCCCGTCAGCGGCAACTTTGGCCTCGACTACAAGACGCCGGACGGCGTGCTGACCACGGGTGGCAGCTTCAATTTCCGCAATGGCGGCCCCGTGCGCATCACCGAGCGCCAGAGCGCCTACACGTCGCCGCGGCGCGACCTCGACATTTATGCGCTGTGGAAATTTGATGCGAAGAACCAGCTGCGCCTGGCCGTGTCGAATTTGCTGGCACAAGACTTTGAAAGCAACACCATCTATACGGACGCCAGCGGCACGATAGTGCGCAACAGCATTTCGCCGAGTTCGCCGCAGGCGCGCGCGACCCTGGAAATGAAGTTCTGATCGTGACGTTCTCGTACTGAAATCCCCGGCCCGCATCCCCGCTGGCCTATAATCTCGGCAATTGCGCGCGCGGCCAGTCCGTGCGCGCCACCTTTTCCTTTGCCAAGATTGCTTTCCCCATGACGTTTTCCTCCCTCGGCCTGATCGATCCCCTGGTCCGCAAACTTGATGAGCTCGGCTATGCCAAGCCCACGCCGGTGCAGGCGCAAGCGATTCCTGCCGTACTGGCCGGGCGCGACCTGATGGCCGCCGCCCAGACGGGCACGGGCAAGACGGCCGGCTTTGCCGTGCCGCTGCTGCAGCGCCTGACCCTGGAAGGCGTGGTGGCGCCCCAGTGCGTGCGCGTGCTGGTGCTGGTGCCCACGCGCGAACTGGCCGAGCAAGTCTATGCCAGCTTCCGCAGCTATGGCGGCAACTTGCCTCTGCGCAGCTTTGTTGCCTATGGCGGCGTGCCGATCGAGCCGCAGATCAGCAAATTGCGCAAGGGCCTCGACGTGCTGGTGGCCACGCCAGGCCGCCTGCTGGACTTGCAGACGCAGGGCGCCGTCAAGTTCGAGCAAGTGCAGACGTTGGTACTGGACGAGGCGGACCGCATGCTGGACCTGGGCTTCGAGCGCGAGCTCGATATATTGCTGATGACCATGCCCAAGCAGCGCCAGACCCTGCTGTTTTCGGCCACCTTTTCGGATGCCATCCGCGCCATGGCGAAAACCATGCTGAAGGATCCCGTTTCGGTGGAAGTGAGCGCGCGCAACAGCACGGTCAAGGCCGTCAAGCAGTCGGTGATCGTGTGCGACAAGAAACGCAAGCCGGAACTGTTTTTGCACCTGCTGAAGAAAAAGCGCTGGGGCCAGGTATTGGTCTTCGTCAAGACGCGCAAGGGTGTCGAGCTACTGGTGAACACCTTGCTGGAGCAGGGCGTGCGCGCCGACTCCATCCACGGCGACAAGACGCAGCCGAACCGCCTGCGCGCGCTGGCCCGTTTCAAGGAGGCCGAGGTGCAGGTGCTGGTGGCCACCGACGTGGCCGCCCGCGGCCTGGATATCGATCAATTGCCCGTCGTCGTCAATTTCGACTTGCCCACCGTGGCGGAAGACTATATCCACCGCATCGGCCGTACGGGCCGCGCGGGCGCCTCGGGCGAAGCGATATCGCTGGTCTGCGCCGACGAAGTGGAATTGCTGTCGGCCGTGGAAGCGCTGACGCGGCAAACGCTGAAACGCAATGAGGAGCCCGGTTTCGAGGCGGAACACCGCGTGCCAGGCACGTCCGCCGGCGGTACCATCCAGAAGAAGGCCGTCAAGGTGCTGGCGCCGAAGGCGGCGGAGCGGGCCAAGAAGCGCCGCTTCTACAAATAAGCGGCGCAGTCAGCTTGGCGAGGCAAGGCGCGCAGCACGGATATGCCATTCGTGCCATCATGCGCCTATGACCTCGATACCTTTGTTCCCGCTCAATACGGTGCTGTATCCCGATGGCTATCTGCCCTTGCAGATCTTCGAGGTACGCTACCTGGACATGATACGTCAGTGCATCATGGGTGAGCAGCCGTTTGGCGTGGTGCAGCTGCTGGACGGCGCGGAAGTGCGCAAGCCGGGCCAGCAGGAAACTCTGGCGCCCGTGGGCACCCTGGCGCGCGTCATCGACTGGGCGGCGCCCCTGTCGGGCTTGCTGCAAATCAAATGCATGGGCATGCAGCGCTTTCACATCGTGGCCAGCGAGCAGCTCAAGTACGGCTTGTGGATGGCGCAGATTGAAACCTTGCCGGCCGATAAAACGATTCCCATCCCGCAAGAGCAACAGAACGTGGCCGATGCGCTGGGCGCGTTGATACGCACCTTGCAGGAGCAAAAGATTCCGCCAGAGCAGATGCCCCTGCAGCCGCCGTACCGCCTTGATGAATGCGGCTGGGTGGCGAACCGCTGGTGCGAGCTCTTGTCCCTGAGCGCCATGCAAAAGCAATTGCTGCTGAGCCAAGACAATCCCGTGCTGCGCCTGGAACTGGTGCAAGATATGCTCACTGAAAATGGTTTGCTCGAAGAGTAAATTAGCGGAAGCCGCATGTTTTCTCATGCTTCCGTTGTGCAATTGCAATTTCTATTGAGAAATACTTTACGCTTTGCCGCCGCTAGCATAAGATAATGCCCCTGGGCAAGATTGCCCTGAGCAACATTCAAGAGCACACGATAATGGCAAAAGTAAGCGCGGAACAGATCAATGCGGCAATGGAAGCGATGGCGGGGGAAGGCCAGGCCATCACGGTGCGCGCCTTGCGCGAGCGGCTGGGCAATGGCGCCTGCCTGGGCACTATCAGCAAGCTCTTGCAGCGCCGCAAGGCCGGCGCGCAGCGCCAGATCGCTGCCGCCGCCGAACTGTCGCCCGTGCTGCAGCAAGCCATTCTCGATTATGTAGGACAGGAATTAAGCGCCAGCCACAATGCGCATGAAGCCGAGATGAACGACAATCAACAGGAATTGATGGACCTGGCCAGCGAGAACGAGCGCCAGCAAGAGTTGCTTGACCTGCAGGCGGGCGAGCTGGAAACCTTGCGCGAGGAACTCGAACGCGAGCGGCAAGTCGCCAACCAGGCACGCACGGACTTGGCCAAGGCGCAGCTGCGCCTGGAAGGCTTGCCGCGCCTGGAAGAGGCCGCCGAGCAGGCGCGCATGGACCTGGCCAAGGCGCAATTCAAGCTCGAAGGCATCCCCCGCCTGGAAGAGGCGGCCGAAGCGGCGCGCGCCGAATTGATCCAGGCCCAGCTGAAGCTGGAAAGCCTGACCCGCGTGGAAACGGAACTGGCTGCCGCGCGTCTGGAACTGGAAGCGGAACGCGAAGAGCTGGGCGAAACGCGCGCCGAACTGGACGAGGAGCGCACCTTGCGTATCAAGGCGCAGCAGTTCATCGTCGATCCCATCTTCAAGACCCCTGTCTGAGGACACCTGACCAAACCTGCTGCGCGTTGGTATAGGCGGCTTGCGATGCTCACCGTGCTCTAGCACGGTTGCGCTTCGCGGCCACCTCTACCTTCCGCTCGCGACGGTTTTGTCAGGTGCCGATACGTTCCTGGGTAACCCTGGCGGGCGATATCACTCTTTTTGCTGGCTTGCACTCTGCCTTGCAGCCACGCTGATGCGCGCAGTCGGGCCTTGCTGGCTTAAAATGGCGCACTGTCGCGTCATGCCGTGCGACGCCTTGATCGCAAAGAAGGTTTATGTCTGTAGAAAAAGAAGTGCCGCTCCCGCTTGCGGCCGCCCCCCTATCGTCGCGCGCGTTGCCGCCCAGGCCGCCAGCCGCATTCAGTTCGCCCGAAGCGGCACTCGCGCGCAAGCAGGCGCGCGAAGACAAGGATGCGCAGGTGCGCGGCGTTACCTCCATCGATGCCATGCGCGAGGCCATCAAGCAGGCGGCGCGCGACTTGCCCACCATCAGCGCCGTGCCGCGCCTGGCCATGCTCGGCGCCGCCGCCTTCCGCGCGCGCGCCGCGCTGGGCTTGCCTTTCCTGATGCGCGGGCTGGTGCAGCGCTGGCCCCTGTCTGCAGTGGGTCCGGAAATCTTGCGCGAGCAGTTCAGCCACGTGCCCGTGCGCGCGCGGGTGGGCGACTACATCAACACGGCATTTGCGGCCGACCGCGCCATGCAGGACATGTCGATGGGGCAATACCTGGACCTGGTGGCAGAGGGCAAGTATGCGCTGCCGCCGTATCTGGGCAATCTGGAATTGCGCGAATTGAACCGCCTGTGCCACTGGCCCACGTATTTTGACAAGATGGGTCCGCCGCGTTTCTGGGTGGGGCCGGCTGGCACGGTAACGCCTTTGCATTGCGATTACGATGACAATATCTTCGCCCAGGTGTGGGGCTGCAAGCGCATCATTTTATCCCCGCCGCACCACGACGAATTCCTGTATCCCAGCGAAGCGAACGCCATCCTGTTCGGCTCGCCGTTTGACCCGGAAGCGCCCGATTTCGAGCGTTTTCCCCTGGCGCGCCAGGCCAGCATGATCGAATGCCTTGTCGAACCGGGCGACATGTTGTACGTGCCCGCCGGCTGGTATCACCAGGTGCGCGCGCTGACGTTTTCGCTCTCATCGAACCGCTGGGCCAGGGCCATGCCGCTGGCACTGCATGGCGGGGCGGCGCTGCGGCGTACCGCGGCTTAATCTGATGCCGCGATGGCCTTGCCATCGGCGCGCAAGCGCCTGGGCCGCCATTCGCTGAGGATGCCTGCGCCAATGATCAGGATGGCCCCGACGATGGCCAACCCGGGCAAGCGCTCGCCCGCGATGCGCCCGATCACGCCAGCCCAGACTGGCTCGCCCGCATAGATCAGCGTGGCCTTGGTGGCGGAGATGCGCTTTTGCGCCCAGTTCATCACATACTGGATCAGCGCACTGGCGCAGCCCAGCGCGAGGACGCTGAGAATGAAAGTTTTGCTCAGGGCCGGCGGCGCTTCGCCCATGACGGGCATCAACAGCAGGGCAATCAACGACGCCGTTGCCAGTTGCACGATGGTCACGCGCAAGATGTTCAGCTGCGGCGAGACGCGGCTGATGAGGATGATTTCCAGGGCAATCGCGATGGCGCCTATCGCCGTGATCAGCTCGCCTTTGCCCAGGCCCAGGCCCAGGCCATCCGTGCCCGTGAGCAGCAGCAAGCCGACGAATGCCAGCACGACGGCCACCCACACTGCGGGGCGGGGCCGCTGCTTGAAGACCAGCCATTGCACCAGCGGCACAATGGGAACATAGAAGGCCGTGATGAAGGCCGACTTGCTGCTGGAAATATGCATCAAGCCATAGGTTTGCAGTGCGTAGCCGCCAAAGATGCTGACGCCGATGAGCATGCCGGTGAATAACTCGGCCTTGCTCAAGTGACGTAGCTGGCCCCGGCAAACGAGGGCGCCTATGCTGGCGGCGACGGCAAAGCGGGCGGCTACAAAGGCCAGTGGGCCGCTGACCGTCACGGCATGCTGCACGATGAGAAATGTTCCGCCCCAGATGAAGGTGATGGCGATCAGGGCCAGTTCGGGCAGGCCGAAGGCGGGCGGGGGACTTGCGTGCGTTTTCATGGGAGGCTATGCTATGAGCAAAATATTTCCCATCATAATAGGAGCAATATATTGCGCAGTCAAGCCGAGGCCGGTGGCGTGCTGGAGCACCTGGCCAAAAATCTGCGGCGCTTGCGCCTCGCCGCCGGCCTCAGTCAGGAGGAGCTGGCGCGCCAGTCTGGCCTCAGCCGGCGCATGGTCAACGGCGTCGAGGCGGGCAGCACCAACATCAGCCTGGCCAACCTCGACCATGTGGCCGCCGCCTTGGGCGTGGCCTTTGTCGACCTGGTGCAGCCGCCGCAGCAGCCGCACGACAGCCTGCGCGTGCTGATGTGGCAAAGCGCATCGCAAGCGAGCCGGGCAGTGCTGCTGGGCGCCGCGCCCGCCAGCCGCCAGGTGGAGCTGTGGTCGTGGACCCTGGCGCCGGGCGAGCGCTATGATGCGCAAGCCGACCAGGCCGGATTCAGCGAAATGCTCTACGTGCTGGAAGGCGAGCTGCAACTGGTCCTGGCGGCCGGGACGAGAACGCTGGCCACCGGTGATTTTCTTGTATTCAGCAGCGCGCAAGCGTATGCCTACGTCAATGCCGGCGTATCGACCCTGCGCTTTACGCGCAATGTGGCCAGCTAGGAGTCAATGGAAACCATGATGACATCAACTTTGCACAACCGATATCTGGGCGCCATGCTGGCGCTGGCCTGTGGCGATGCCATCGGCACGAGCGTGGAGTTTTCTCCGCGTGGCAGCTTCGCGCCCGTGACGGGCATGACTGGCGGCGGTCCGTTCGGCCTGCAGCCGGGACAATGGACGGACGATACCTCGATGGCGCTATGCCTGGCCGAGAGCCTGGTGCTCAAGGGGGCATTCGCCCCGGAAGACCAGATGGCACGGTATCTGAACTGGTGGCAATGGGGCTATCTGAGCTCCACCGGCACCTGCTTCGATATCGGTGGCACGGTAAGAGACGCGCTGGCCAGGTTCCAGGAAACGGGCAATCCCTGGAGCGGTTCTACCGCGCCGGATTCGGCCGGCAATGGTTCGCTCATGCGCCTGGCCCCGGTGGTGCTGTTTGCTTATCCCGATGTGACGGCGGCCGTGGCCTGCGCCGCCGATAGCTCGCGCACGACCCATGCGGCGCCGGAGGCGGTCGAAAGCTGTCAATTGTTTGCTGCCTTGCTGTGCAGCGCGCTGGCGGGTACGCCGAAAGAGGCGCTCATGGGCAGTGTTGCATATCGGCCTGCCGAACCCAGGCTGAGGGAGATGGCCACTGGCCGTTTCATCGTCAAGACGGAAGGGCAGATACGCGGCACGGGCTATTGCGTGGAGTCGCTGGAAGCGGCGCTCTGGTGCTTTTTCAATACCGACTCACTGGAAGAGGCCGTGTTGCGCGCCGTCAATCTGGGCGAGGATGCCGATACGACTGGTGCCATCGTCGGCCAGCTTGCCGGCGCCTATTATGGCGCCCAGGCGATTCCCCCGTGCTGGCTGGATGCGCTGGCCATGCGCGGCGATATCGAAGAGCTTGCGGGCAAATTGTTCGAGCGCACCCGGGGCTAGCGCAGGGCGCAGCCCACCAGCAACAGCATCGGCCGCTCACGCTCTTCGGCCAGGGCTGGTTGCTGCGCGAGCTGTGCGTCGGTGGGACCCCATTCCTCTACATGTTCCAGCTGGAACCCGGCGCGTAGCAAGGCATTCAAGGTGGTGCCCAGGGTGCGGTGCTGCTTGATCACGCCGGGCGCTAGCCAGTCCGACACGCGCGGGCCTTGCTGCTGGTAGCTGTCGACAGGCCAGCACTTGCGGCCTTGCGCATCCGTCAGCCAGCCGGGCTGGCGCGGCGCCATGAAGATCGGGTGCTCGACTGAAAACACCAGCTTGCCACCCGGTTTCAAGCCGTGCCGGATGGTGGCCAGCATGGCGTCGAAACCTTCGATGTAGTGGAAGGCCAGCGAGCTGTAGATCAGATCGTAGCTGGCGTGCGGCAAGGCCAGTTGTTCCAGGTCAATCCGGGCATAATCGACCTCCGCATGGCTCCCCATGCCACGCGCCTGCGCCAGCATCTTTTCCGAAACGTCGACGCCCAGCACCCGTGCCGCGCCGGCATCGGCAGCCCAGCGGCAGAACCAGCCATAGCCGCAGCCCAGATCCAGTACGCTTTTGCCTTGCAACTCTGGCAGCATGGCGCGCAGGGCTGGCCACTCGGGGGCGCTGTCGAGGCCGCCGACGGAGCGGGGCAGCTGGCTGTAGGCCGTGAAGAAAGTGTCGTTGTCGTAGATATTCTGTGTCATGTGTCTTGATCCTTTTGGGCTATGCGTTTGGCGTGGCCGCCCCGCTGCGCCCGGTAAATGCCCGCGTGGCCGGAAAACAGATACGCCACGACGCAGGCGATGGCCGCATACACGCCGATCTCGGCGCCGAACAGTTCCATCGCCATCAGGGTCGAGGCGATGGGCGTGTTGGCCGCGCCTGCAAACACGGCAACAAAGCCGATGGCGGCCAGCAGGGTGACGGGCTGGTGCAGCAGGGGGGCCAGCGCATTGCCCAGGGTCGCGCCGATGTAGAACAGGGGCGTCACTTCGCCGCCCTTGAAGCCCGTGCCCAGCGAAACGATGGTGAACGCCATCTTGCCCAGAAAGTCCCAGGCTGGCAGCGGTTCCTTCAGGGCGTCGACGATGGTGGGAATGCCCAGGCCGATGTAGCGATCCGTACCGATCAGCCAGACGGCAGCGGCGATGACCACGCCGCCGGCCAGCGGGCGCAGTGGCGCGTAGCTGATCCAGCGCTTCATCAACCCGCTCAAGCCATGCGTGGCTTGCGCAAACACTTTGCCCGTCACGCCGAACACCACGCCCGCGATGACCATGGCACACAAGGTCCAGGCAGAGAGGGCGTGGGGCAAAGGCACGGCGTAATGCGTGTGGTGGACGCCCCACAGCAAGCCCACCTGGTCGGCGATGACGGCAGCAGCCAGGCAGGGCAACATGGCTTCGTAGCGCAATCGGCCGATGGCCAGTACTTCCAGGCCGAAGATGGCGCCGGCCAGCGGCGTGCCGAAGACGGAGGCAAAGCCGGCGCTGATGCCGGCCATCAGGATGATGCGGCGGTCTTCATTGTTCAAACGAAATATGCGGGTCAGCTGGTCGGCCAGCGCGCCACCCATCTGCACGGCCGTGCCTTCGCGCCCGACGGAGGCGCCAAACAAATGCGAGAGCACCGTACCGCCCAGCACCAGCGGCGCCATGCGCAGCGGGATGATTTTTTTCGGGTCGTGGATTTCATCGATGAGCAGGTTCGCGCCGCCTTCGACACTGCTGCCGAAGCGCAAGTACAGCCAGCCGACGGCAAAGCCCGCCACAGGAAGCAGCCAGATCAGCCAGGCGTGCGCCAGGCGCGTGCGCGTCGCCCAGTCCAGGGCAAACAGGAAGCCTGCCGAGGCCGTCCCTGCCAGCACGGCCACAACGAAGGCAAGCAGCAGCCATTTCAACAGATGTCGTAACAGATCGGTGAGGGCGCTCAGGCGGTGCATCGGGCATCCAGTCGGGGCTGATGGGTGGGATTGCCTATAGGCCCAGTTCGGCCACCAGCGCCTGGCCGATGGCCCGCTGTTCGGCCAGGATGGCGCGCAGGTGGTGGGGGCGCGTCTTGACATTTGTCATGACTACGCGCAGCACATTGGTCGGGCCAGGGTAGCGCGTCGATTCGAGCACCGTGCGCGACACAAAGCTGTGGCCCTGCGCCTTTTGCCTGTTTTGCAGCTTGGCGTTGAGCGTGTTCAGCTGCTTGTTCAGCTCGGTCGCCGCCTCCGCCTGGCCGCTGGCCAGCAAGCTTTCCATGCGCTGGCGCAAGTGTGCGGGCACGTAGCGGTAGGTCAGAATGAAGGTGTCGGAGCGCGTAAGCAGTTCGAAATCCTGCTGGTCGGCCAATAAATCCTGCAACTGGCCGGACAGTGTGGCAGCCTGCTGCAGCAAGGTCGTGTAGCCGGACACGCCCAGCACCTTGAACGAGGTCCACAGTTTCAAGGCGTCGAAGCGGCGCGACCCTTCCAGCGAAGTCTGGCCCAGGTCGCCCGAGTTGTCGCGCAAGATGTAGTTGGCGTTGTGTTTCAGCAAGTTCAGGCTGGCGCTGTCCTTGAACAGCACCATGCTTTGCGCCATCGGTACCCACAGCAGCTTATGGCCGTCGATGACGACGGAGTCGGCCAGGGCTATGCCGTCGTACAGCACGCGGTACTGTTCCGCGATCAGCAGGGCGCCGCCCCAGGCCGCGTCCACATGGAACCAGATGCTTTCTCGGGCGGCAATTGCCGCCATGGCGGCCAGCGGATCGATGGCGCCCGTTTCCGTCGTGCCGGCGATGCCGATCATGGCGATGACCTTGATCTTGCGCGACTTCAATTCGGTAATCGTCGCTTCCAGTGCGGCGATATCAATGCGGTTGTCGCGGTCGACGGCCACCAGGTGCAGGGCGTTTTCGCCCAGGCCCAGGGTCGCCAGCGCCTTTTTCACGGAATAATGGCTGCGGGCCGAGCCGATCACGGCCAGCCCCGCATAGCCCGATTCCTGCATGGCGGCAAACAGGCCCCGCTTGCGCGTGCCGGGCAGCTGCTGTTCCAGCGCCACGGCCAGCGCCGTCAAATTGCCCATGGTGCCGCCATTGACGACATTGCCCAGCGCGCCGCTGGTGGCGGCCATCGCCTGCGTGTAGACGCTATCGGGCTGCTGGTATACCTGGCGGTGCAGCCAGCCCAGGATCTGTTTTTCGATCAGGGTCGAGACGTACGCCGTCTCGATCTTCACCTGGTTCTGGTTCAAGGTGGCCGTAAATGCTTCGGCCAGCACGCTGATCCAGGGCAGGGCCTGGGTCATGTGGCCGATGTATTGCGGGTGGTTCAGCTGGGCCGTATTGGCCAGCACGGTGGCGTCGAGTTCTTGCAGGAATGCCGCCACGGGCATGCCGTGCGCGGGCAGGCAGGTGTCGGACAGTTGCGTCAGCAGTTCCGCGTACGGCGTGTGCGGATACGGCGTGTCGCGGTCTGCCGCCAGCCAGCCGCCCAGCATGTGCAGCGCCTGCTGCAGGGGCGCGGGCGAGCGTTGCAGCGCATCGATGGAAAAATGCTGCTGCAGCAGCTGTTCGACAGTGGTATCGGTCATGGCGCTTTGTCTTCTCTACGGATTGCTGATGCCACGGTGACAAACGAATTGCGCCCAGGCGGAAGCGGGATTTTACCCGACTCCGCCTGGGCGCATCAGTTTGCTGTTACTGTCTGTGATCAGAAGTAGTTCAGGCCCAGTGCGGACTTGACTTCATCGGCCGTGCGGGCCGCTACTTCGCGTGCCTTGAAGGTACCTTCCTTGAGCATCTGGATGACTTGGCCCTTGTCCTTGGCGAACTCTTCGCGGCGGGCGCGGATCGGCGCCAGCATTTCCTGCAAGACCAGGTCCAGGCGCTTTTTGACGATGCTGTCGCCCAGGCCGCCACGCACATAATGGGCTTTCATGTCGGCCAGCGCCGCTTTTTCCGGGTCAAACGCATCCAGGTAAGTGAAGGCGATATTGCCTTCGAGGTGGCCCGGGTCTTCCACGCGCAGGTGCAGTGGGTCCGTGTAGACTTTTTTCACGGCGGCCGTGATTTCGGCCGATGTGGCGCCCAGGTTGATGGTATTGCCCAGCGACTTGCTCATCTTGGCCTTGCCGTCGATGCCGGGCAGGCGGCCAATGTCCGGCACCAGCGCCTTGCATTCCATCAGCACTTCACGGTTGTACATGCGGTTGAAGCGGCGCACGATTTCATTGGTTTGTTCGATCATGGGGATCTGGTCTTCGCCCACGGGAACCACGCCTGCCTTGAAGGCCGTGATGTCGGCCGCCTGGCTGGCCGGGTAAGTCAAAAAGCCGGCCGGGATGTCGCGCTCGAAGCCGCGCAGGCGGATTTCTTCCTTGACGGTGGGGTTGCGCTCGAGGCGCGCCACGGTGACGATGTTCAGGTAGTAAAAGGTCAGTTCGGCCAGTTCCGGAATTTGCGACTGGATGAATACCGTGGTCTTGGTCGGGTCGATGCCGACGGCCAGGTAATCGAGCGCCACTTCGACGACGTTGCGGTGCACCTTGTCGATGTCATCCATATTGTCCGTCAGCGCTTGCGCGTCGGCCAGCATGATGAATTGCTTGTAGTTGTTTTGATAGGAAACACGGTCGCGCAGGCTGCCGACAAAGTGGCCCAGGTGCAAGGGGCCGGTAGGGCGGTCGCCCGTCAGGATCACGGATTGCGAGGCGATGGCGGCGGCGGACAGCGGTGCGGCTGGGGCGTTATCGGTGTCGGGGGTATCGGGAGTATTAGGCAAGCTCATCAAGTTTCCTTTTGAGCCGCCTGCATCGGGGATGATCCAGGCTGTAACCTGTTACGCCACCGATCGAGGCGGCGTGGATCAAATTCACATCACTATGCAGTGGCCGCGCGAAAGTGAGCGGGACCACCAATTCAAGCAGGCGTGTTGTGACGGGATAAATTTCATGGCGTTATGGTTGCAGTTCGTGCGCGTTCTGTCAAGTTGCGTGCCGATATATCTGCTGCGCCGCGTCAGAGCTTGGTCTACTGCGGAACTTGCTTTCCGGGTACTATTGCCGTTCGGCCACTTTTGCGTGGCATGAATCTATTGGAGAACAGTATGCGCGTGTCGTCCCCCGTCCGGCTCACCGGCCTGGCCCTGGTATTGAGTACCACCTTCGGTTCCCTGTTTGCTGCACCCGTTCTGGCGCAAACGCCACCCATGGCGCCCGATATCGGTGCCAAGCTGGTGATGCCCGACCTGAACGATTACGTCAAGCGCGTGGTGATGATCCCCATGCGCGACGGCGTCAAGCTGTACACGGTAATCGTCGTGCCGAAAGATGCCAAGAGAGCGCCTATCATGCTTACGCGCACGCCGTACAACGCGGCCCGCCGCGCCCAGCGCGCGACCAGCGCCAGCATGCTGGCCACCTTGCCGCAGGGTGACGATACCCTGGTGGAAAACGGCTACATCCGCGTGTTCCAGGACGTGCGCGGCAAGCATGGCTCGGAAGGCGACTACGTGATGACGCGCCCTGTGCGCGGCCCGCTGAACAATACCAAGGTCGATAACGTCACGGATGCGTGGGACACCATCGACTGGCTGTCGAAGAATATTCCGGAGAGCAATGGCAAGGTGGGCATGCTGGGTTCCTCGTACGAGGGCCATACGGTGCTGATGGCCCTGGTCGACCCGCATCCGGCGCTGAAGGTGGCCATACCCATGAGCGCCATGGTCGATGGCTGGCGCGGCGATGACTGGTTCCACAACGGCGCCTTCCGGATGCCGAGCCTGTCTTACCTGGCGTGGCAGACGAGCGTGCGCGGCAGCGCCGAGGCGCCCGTGCTGGGCGTCTACGACGATTACGACGCGTATCTGCGCATAGGCTCGGCCAGCGATTACGCGAAGAAATTCGGCATCGACAAGCTGACCTACACGAAAAAGCTGTTCGAACACCCGGCTTACGACAGTTACTGGCAGGAACAGGCACTCGACAAGATACTGGCGAAGCGCCCGTTGATCGTGCCCACCATGCACGTGGTGGGGCAGTGGGACCAGGAAGATATCTACGGCCCCTACGCCACGTACACGGCATTGGAGGGACGAGACAAGCGCAACAACCTCAATTATCTGGCCATTGGCCCGTGGCGTCACAGCGGCGTTAATTATGACGGTTCCAGTCTGGGCGCCCTGAAGTTTGACGGCGACACGGCGCGCCAGTTCCGCGAAAAAGTCATGCAGCCATTCCTGAATCAATACTTGAAGGATGGCGCACCGGACGCGAACACGGCGCCCGTGGTGTCCTACCAGAGCGGCACGAACCAGTGGCAGCGCCTGCAGCAATGGCCGCTGGCTTGCGAGACTTGCGAGACCAAGCTGACGCCGATCTACCTGCAGGATGGCTACAAGCTGGGCTTTGCGCCGGCGCAAGCGGCGGCTGACTCCGCCAATGGCGCGTATGACGAGTACGTGGCCGACCCGGCGAAACCCGTGCCGTTTGTCGCGCGTCCAGTGCGTCTCGGTGATGCCGACCAGTGGAAACCATGGCTGGTCAGCGACCAGCGCGGCTATGCCGACCGCACGGATGTGCTCAGCTATGTTTCCGAACCGTT
This sequence comes from Janthinobacterium darwini, assembly GCF_051380905.1. Classification (NCBI taxonomy): domain Bacteria; kingdom Pseudomonadati; phylum Pseudomonadota; class Betaproteobacteria; order Burkholderiales; family Oxalobacteraceae; genus Janthinobacterium; species Janthinobacterium darwini. Next base: position 2,455,146 of record NZ_JBNYXX010000001.1, on the reverse strand, counting down.
GAAGACGGCCGTGCGCATCGCCGGCGCGCCGATGGTCAACCTGTTCGCCGCCACCAGCGGCACGGATGCCGACTGGGTGGTGAAACTGATCGATGTGTATCCGGACGAAGTGCCGTCGCAGCCGGCCATGGGCGGCTACCAGTTGGGGGTGGCGATGGATATCTTCCGTGGCCGCTATCGCGACAGCCTCGAGCATCCGAAGGCCATTCCTGCCGGCAAGGTGGAACGCTATCGCTTCGCCTTGCCGAACGCCAACCACGTCTTCCTGCCTGGCCACCGCATCGCCGTGCAAGTGCAGTCGAGCTGGTTCCCTCTGTACGACCGCAATCCGCAAACCTTCGTGCCAAACATCTTCCTGGCCCAGCCAGGCGATTACAAGAAAGCCACGCAGCGCGTCTACCACGCGGCAGGCGCGGCCAGCGCGATCGAGTTGCCGATAGCGCCGCTAGACGCGCGTTAGGCGATTCGCATCAGGATGGCTCCCGCCGCGATCAGGGCGATGGCCTGGTAGCGGCGGCGGCTGATTTTTTCGCGCAGGAACAGGGCGGCAATCGCGATGGCGAACAGGATCGACGTTTCGCGCAGTGCCGCAATGGCCGCCACGGGCGCCTGGGTCATGGCCCACAGGGCCAGCCCATACGAGGCGAGGGTGCCGAAACCGCCCAGGGCGGCCAGCCGCCATTGGGTTTGCGCATACGCCAGCAAGTCGGCGGGGCGGCGCATTGCCGTCCACAGCAGCAGTCCCGCGCCGTTCAAGACAAAAATCCACATGGTGTAGGCGGCCGGCGCGCCGGACAGCCGTACGCCGACGCCATCGATCAAGGTATAACTGGCAATGACGCAGGCGTTGCCCAGTGCAAAGGCGGTGGCGCGTCCCGTGTTTTTCGGCAGGCTGTCAATGGCGGGCAGGCGCGCCGCAAAATACAGGCCGAAGATGCCAGCGCAGATGCAGGCGACGGCGGCCATTTGCATGGAAGAAAGACGTTCGCCTATCAGCGGCCAGCTGGCCAGCGCCACGAGCAGGGGCGCGCTGCCGCGCATCAGTGGGTAGGCATGGCTCATGTCGCCCGCCTTGTAGGCCGCCGCCAGCAGAGAGTAATACGCCAGTTGCGCCACGGCCGAGGCGGCCAGGTAGGGCCAGCTGGCGGAGGCGGGAGCATCGACGAAGGGTAGCACCGCCAGCGAGATCAGGGCCGCGCCCACGGAAACGAGCACGGTGCTGAGAAAGGTATCCTTGCCGGACTTGACGATGGCATTCCAGCTGGCATGCAGCAGGGCGGCAAACAGAACGACGGCGACAACGAAGCCCGACATGCGAATATCCTTAGCGCGGACGTATGCTGAGCGACAGCAATTCCTGGCGGTGATGGCGCTGGAAGCCTTCCATCAAGGTGCCCGAGCGGCCCGCTTTTTCCAGCAGTTCACGCAGGGTCGCCTGGTCTTCCGCCGTCAGCGACTTGCGCGACAGGTAGACGCCGCTCATGCCCCACGGCAATTCCGGCAAGGCTTCCAGGCGCAGGCGGTCGGCCAGGCCATACACGCGCGCGTCGTTTTGCGCCACGCCGGCCAGGATGGTGGGACTCATGATGGTGGCGTCGATGAAGCCGCTTTGCATCAGGCGCGCCACGGAGAGTGCATCGACTTCGTAGAACAGGCGGCCCTGGCTGCTCAGCTCCTTGGCCAGCGCCTGGTAGGACACGCCATAATCGTAGCCGCGCACCAGCGCCACGCGCAATTCGCGCCGCTCGATCAGTTCCTGCATGGTGTTGACGGGCGCGCGCGCGCTTTGCAGCGAGATCAGCAGGGGACGGTTGCCCATCAGGGGGATGAACAGGCCGTGCTGGTCGCGCCGCGGCGTGCTGCTGGCGGGAATCAGCATATCGGCCTTGCCCGCCTCGAACATCGCTTCCAGGCGCGCGCGCGGCACGGCCGTGAAGATGAAGTTGCAGCCGAGCTTGGCGCCCATGCTGCGCAGCAAGTCGGGATAGATGCCGCCGATGCTGGCGCCATTGATCACCACGCTGGCGCCGATGGCCGAGACGGGCACCTGGATATCGCGCGAGCATTGCGCGCCCGCCAGTGACGGCAGCGCCAGCGCCAGCAGGGCCACGGTTCGGCGCCAGGCGCTGGAATAAAAGTCAGTCATACCGATCCTTGCTTGCCATCGAATCGCGGGCGTTGGCAACGCCCGCTTGATTATCCCATTCTCGCCTATTAATTTCTCAAATGCAATATTATCTTGCCGACTACTTTGTGGTGGAAACCACAAGTCTGTCCTGGCGTTGTGCCTTGAAGTAGCGCCAAGCCACCAGGATGCCCAGGGTTTGCATGATGGCGCACAGATAGAAGGTGCTGCCGATGCGCCAGTCCTGCGGCGGCAAGTGGCTCACTTCGCCGAGGATCATGCTACCGAGCAAGGGCATGATGATGATGCCAAGGCTGCTGATCGATTGCAGGGAGCCCATCAGCTCTCCCTGTTCGCTGGCGGCGGACGCCTTCGAGATGATGCCTTGCAGGGCCGGACCGGCGGCAAAGGCCAGCAGGTTGCACAAAATCAACGCATACATCATCCAGCCTTGCGTGGCCAGGCCGTACAGCAGGTAGGTGAGGGCGCCCGAGGCCATGCCCAGCAGCGACAAGCGCACTTCGCCAAAGCGCTGTATGAGTATCTCCAGCAAGCCCGCCTGCACCACGGCCGCGCACAGGCCCACGCAGAACAGGGCGATGCCGTTCTGGCGCGGCGTCCAGTCGAAGCGGAAATGCGTGTACAGCACCCAGGTGGTGTTGAGCATCATTTGCGCAAACGTCATCAGGCCGAAGGCCAGCACCAGGCCGCGGATGTCCACGCGGCGCACCAGTTTCAGCAGGGCGGCAAACGGATTGATGCGCGCCAAAGTAAATGGGGCGCGCGGACCCGGCGGCAGCGATTCGGGCACGAAGAAATAGCCGTAGATGAAATTGGCCGCCGACAGGCCCGCTGCCACGTAAAACGGCAGGTGCAGATTGATCTCGCCCAGCAGGCCTCCCAGCATGGGCCCGCAAATGAAGCCCAGGCCAAAGGCCGCGCCGATCTTGCCAAAGCTCTTGGCGCGGTTGTCGTGCGTGGAAATGTCGGAGGCATAGGCGGACGCGACCGACATGCTGGCCGACGAGACGCCGCCGATGATGCGCCCGATGAACAGGCAGGCCAGGTTGGGCGCCCAGCCCGTGGCGAGAAAATTGATGCCCATGCCGGCCATCGAGTACAGCAGCACGGGACGGCGTCCCACGCGGTCGCTGATGGCGCCCAGCATGGGCATGAAGATGAACTGCAGCAAGCCGAAGACGGCTGCCATGATGCCGTACCAGAATGCTTGCGCTTCCTTGCCGCTGACAAAGTCGCCGATCAGGATGGGCAGCACTGGCACCACCAGGCCGATACCCAGCATGTCGATGAAGACGCAGACGAGGATGAAATTGAGGTTGCCGGCGCGCGCGGGGGCGGACGGGGAATGGCTGTCGGGGCTGGCTTTATCGGTCATGCATGCTTTCGGCGCGTTGGCAAAGCACCGGCGCGTGACAGGTTTTTGCCGACGCGCGGCGCGATAGCTGAGGCTTGCATTATAGACAGCATGCGCGCTGCTGGCTATCGCCACCAAGCTTATGCGCTCATTCCCCATTCGTCGGCAAAAGCGGCGCGAAAATCCGTCAGCACGGCCAGGCGCTGTGCGGCCAGGGCGCGCCCAGCCACCGTCTGCATCTTGCCGGGCAGCTTGTCGAGCTTGGTGACGATATGGTCGAGCGCGTATGCCTTGTCGTCCAGTGCGCGATGTTCGGCCAGCGGATCGCTGCCATGCGCCAATGCGCTATCCATGCGCGCCGCCGTATAGAACAGGCGTGCCAGTCCCACGGCCCCCAGCGCATCGATGCGGTCGGCATCCTGCACGATTTGCGCTTCGATGGTGTGCGGCGGCAGATTGGCGGAAAAGCTGTGCGTTTCGATGGCGTGCGCTACGCCTGCCAGTTTTTCTGCAGGAAAATCCAGCTCGGCCAGTTGGTGGCAAGCCAGCACGGCCGCCTGGCGCGAGGCCAGGTGGCGTTCAGGATGATTTTTCGGCAAGTTGACCAGGTCGTGCAGGTAACAAGCAGCCATCACGACGAGCGCATCGGCCTGCCCATGCTCCTGCAGCAGGACGGTGGCGTTACGCCACACGCGGTGCAAATGGTTGATATCGTGGGCGCTGTCGTCGCCCAAGCCGTCCATGGCCAGTGCCAGCAGGCGTGGTTGCCATTGGGAAAGCAAAGAGTGCATGGTTCAAAGTCGTCAAAAGCAGGGGCCGCCAGTGTGGCATAAAACGCCGCCGCATGTGGCCGGGAGCTTGGTGCGCTGGCGTGCCGTATTTGCTACATAAGTGCATTTTGGAAAAGCATCAGTCCGGGAATCGCTCTTTTTTAGTGCATGTAAAATTTACATGGGGTAACATTGCCGCACGGAAATTAGAGACATCAGCTAATTGCTGGAAAGTATTTGCAAAAACATACAAGTGGCAGCCATTTCATTGCATCGTGAATGGCTTGTCACGTCCAGGGCGCGCGTGCAGCGTGTCTTGGCCTGCGCCCAAGGCGAGTTAACGAAAGGATTATCATGAACACCATTTCCAGCGATACTGGCGCAACCGTTGCCAAGGCTGCCGAATACCTGGCCTTTACCCTGGGCCAGGAAGAGTATGGCATCGACATCCAGAAAGTCAGCGAAATCCGCAGCTATGAAACGCCGACCCGCATCGCCAACGCGCCCGAGTTCGTCAAGGGCGTGGTCAACTTGCGCGGCATTATCGTGCCGATCGTCGACATGCGCATCAAGTTCAACCTGGGCACGCCCAGCTATGACCAGTTCACCGTCGTCATCATCCTCAATATCGGCAACCGCGTGGTCGGCATGGTCGTGGACCGCGTGTCCGACGTCACTACCTTGCTGCCGGAACAGATCAAGCCGGCGCCGGACATGGGCCGCTCGATCAACACGGAATACGTGATTGGCCTGGGCACCATCGACGAGCGCATGCTGATCCTGGTCGATATCGACCAGCTGATGTCCAGCGCCGACATGGGCCTGATCGAGAAACTGGCTGCTTAATGGCGCAGTGAAGAGAATTGCCCTGCATATTGTCAAAAACTATTGACATTAAGTATTGCATATCGTTTCCGCAGGGAGCACGCTAGCGCATTTTCTTGGCGCACGGTTCAACCGAACCGTGCGCCAGTTTACTTGGCGGGACAGATTTGGCGGCGTCCGCCATGCTGTTCCAGGCGCTGGCTGCAGGGCCTCTCTTCGAGATATTAGGATAGTTCACATGAATTTGTTAAGAAACGTCAGCATCGGGGTCCGTCTGGGACTGGGCTTTGCCGTCATTTTGCTGTTTTCCATGATCATCACCGGCATCAGTGTCTGGCGTCTGCATGACGTGGCCAGCGCCACGCGCACGATGATGGAAGAACCGCTGGCCAAGGAACGTTATATTTCCGACTGGTATACACGCATTGACAGCGCCGTGCGGCGCACGATCGCCATCGCCCGCAGCAGCGACACCTCCCTGAGCGGTTATTTCGCCGAAGAGTCGAAAGTGTCTACCGCCAGCTCGGCTGTCCTGCAAAAGAAGATCGCGGCGCTGCTCAAGGACCCGCAAGAGCAGGCCATGTTCGCCAGCTTGCTGGAATTGCGCGAGGTCTACGTCGGCTCGCGCGACCAGGTCTACAAACTCAAGGGCGGGGCCCAGGCGGAGGCCGCCAACGAAGTGTTCGAAAAAACCTTCGTGCCCGCCGCAGCCAAGTACCAGAAGATGGTTTACGGCTTGCTGGAGCACCAGCGCGCCACCATAGACGCCACTGCGCGCCAGATTGATGACATCGCCAGCACCAGCCGCAACTTGCTGTTATTGATGTCGACGCTGGCACTGGCCTTTGGCGTCGTCTGTGCCTGGCTGTTGACGATGGGTATCGTACGTCCGCTGCGCACGGCCGTGGAGATTGCCCGCAAGGTGGCCGATGGCGACTTGACGGCGCAGATCGATGCCAGCGCCAAGGATGAAACGGGCCAGTTGCTGCAAGCGTTGAAGGACATGAACACCAGCCTGCTCAACATCGTCAGTGAAGTGCGCAGCGGCACGGACAGCATCGCCACGTCATCGACGCAAATTGCCGCCGGCAACCAGGACTTGTCTTCCCGTACGGAAGAGCAGGCCGGTTCGCTGGAAGAAACAGCGTCCTCGATGGAGGAGCTGACCAGTACCGTGAAACAGAATGCGGACAATGCGCGCCAGGCGAATCAACTGGCAGCGTCGGCCGCGCAGGTGGCCGTCAAGGGCGGCGCCGTGGTGGCGCAAGTGGTGGGCACGATGGAATCGATCAACGCTTCGTCGAACAAGATCGTCGACATCATTTCGGTCATCGATGGCATTGCCTTCCAGACGAATATCCTGGCCCTGAACGCGGCCGTGGAAGCGGCGCGCGCCGGCGAGCAGGGCCGCGGCTTTGCCGTGGTGGCGTCCGAAGTGCGCAACCTGGCGCAGCGTTCGGCTTCTGCAGCAAAAGAGATCAAGACCCTGATCGGCGCCTCGGTGGAACAAGTCAACGCAGGCAGCATGCTGGTGGCGCAAGCCGGTTCGACGATGAACGATATCGTCGACAGCGTGCAGCGCGTGAGCGACATCATCACGGAAATCACGGCTGCCAGCAGCGAGCAAAGCGTGGGCATTGACGAGATCAACCGGGCCATCGGCCAGATGGATGCCGTGACACAACAAAATGCCGCCCTGGTGGAAGAGTCGGCGGCCGCCGCCGAATCGATGCAGCACCAGGCGCACAACTTGGCGCAAGTCGTCAGCGTGTTCAAGCTCAATGGCCAGCAGGCCAAGGTGAGTGGCGCGAGCACGCTGAAGCGCCCGGCAGCGCCACAATCCGCCTTGCGCCTGGGCGCACGCTGAAGGCTGCGGCCGCCCCGTGCCGCCGCAGCCTTCAGTTCCTTTTATATAGTCTGGTTCCGATTTTTTAGGATATTCACATGAATTTGTTAAGAAACGTCAGTATTGGTGTGCGTCTCGGCCTGGGTTTTGCCGTCATTTTGCTGTTTTCCATGGTCATTACCGGCATCAGCGTCTGGCGTTTGCACGACGTGGCCACCGCTACGCGCACCATGATGGAGCAGCCGCTGGCGAAGGAACGCTATATTTCCGACTGGTACAGCAAGATCGACAGCGGCATCCGCCGCACCACGGCCATCGTGCGTAGCGCCGACACCTCGCTGGGACCGTATTTTGCGGAAGAAGCGAAACAGTCGTCCGTTGTCTCGAGTGAATTGCAAAAGAAAATCGAAGCGCTGATTTCCGGCCCGCAAGAAACAGAACTGTTCCGCCAGGTCAGTGAGATGCGCAAGGTATATCTGGATTCCCGTGAGCAAGTATCGAAGCTGAAGGCGGCTGGCCAGACGGAGGAAGCGGAGAAGGCCTTCCAGACCGTGTTCGTGCCTGGCTCGACGAAGTACCAGAAAGTCATCATGAACATGCTGGAACACCAGCGCGCCAGCATCGACGCCACCGCGCGCGAGATCGATGCCGTAGCCAAGACCAGCCGCAACCTGCTGCTGGCGCTGGCCGCGCTGGCGCTGGCTTTTGGCGTCGTCTGCGCCTGGGTCTTGACGATGGGCATCGTGCGTCCGCTGCGCACGGCCGTGGAGATTGCCCGCAAGGTGGCCGATGGCGACTTGACGGCGCAGATCGATGCCAGCGCCAAGGATGAAACGGGCCAGTTGCTGCAAGCGTTGAAGGACATGAACACCAGCCTGCTCAACATCGTCAGTGAAGTGCGCAGCGGCACGGACAGCATCGCCACGTCATCGACGCAAATTGCCGCCGGCAACCAGGACTTGTCTTCCCGTACGGAAGAGCAGGCCGGTTCGCTGGAAGAAACAGCGTCCTCGATGGAGGAGCTGACCAGTACCGTGAAACAGAATGCGGACAATGCGCGCCAGGCGAATCAACTGGCAGCGTCGGCCGCGCAGGTGGCCGTCAAGGGCGGCGCCGTGGTGGCGCAAGTGGTGGGCACGATGGAATCGATCAACGCTTCGTCGAACAAGATCGTCGACATCATTTCGGTTATCGATGGCATTGCCTTCCAGACGAATATCCTGGCCCTGAACGCGGCCGTGGAAGCGGCGCGCGCCGGCGAGCAGGGCCGTGGCTTTGCCGTGGTGGCGTCCGAAGTGCGCAACCTGGCGCAGCGTTCGGCTTCTGCAGCAAAAGAGATCAAGACCCTGATCGGCGCCTCGGTGGAACAAGTCAACGCGGGCAGCATGCTGGTGGCGCAAGCCGGTTCGACGATGAACGATATCGTCGACAGCGTGCAGCGCGTGAGCGACATCATCACGGAAATCACGGCGGCCAGCAGCGAGCAAAGCGTGGGCATTGACGAGATCAACCGGGCCATCGGCCAGATGGATGCCGTGACGCAACAAAATGCCGCCCTGGTGGAAGAGTCGGCGGCCGCCGCCGAATCGATGCAGCACCAGGCGCACAATCTGGCGCAAGTGGTCAGCGTATTCAAACTGAATGGCCAGCAGGCCAGTGTCAGTGGCTTGAAGGGGATGAAGCGCCCAGCTGTAAAAGAACAGAAAGAAACGTTGCAGATCGGCCGCGCCGCTTAATCTTCCGGCAATGCAGCATCCTCTACCCAGCCGGCGATCGCCAGCTGCGATAGCCGGTCCGCCTCGCCATTCCTGTGGCGCGGCAGCCAGCGCAAGCTCACATCATTGAATTGTTCCAGCAGGGCCACTACGGTGGCCCTGTGCGTTTCCAGTCCCTTGGCGCCCTGCGGCGTCGTTCCCAGCACATCGTTGATCACCACCTGGCTGTCGCCGTACAGCAGCAGTTGCACGGGCGGCGGGCGCACGCCCTGGGCCGCCTGCAGCACGGCTATCAGTGCCGCATATTCCGCTTCGCTGCTGCTGCCATGGCCGGCCGCCTGGCTCACTTCGATGCGCTCGCCATCCGGCCCCAGCAGCAGGGCGCCTATGCCCAGCTTGCCCGGGTTCGGGTGGGCGGAGCCATCGAACCAGCCGCGCCAGGCCTGCGGGCCGCCGTCGTCCTGGCGCCTGAGCGCCAGCTGCGCGCGGCGCGCCTGCATCTTTGCTTCCTTGCGCTGTTTGCGCGCCTGTGATTCTGCCGTCATGGCTTGATGAGCAAGGTGTCGATCAGGCTGCCTATCCAGCACGCCACCAGCACGCCCACGGCCACCGTCATGGCGGGGCCGTCATTGGCGGAGAGCAGCTCCACTTTTTCCATGATCAGCTGCACATCGAGGGGCAGGGCGCCACTGTTGATCTGTGCCATAAGCTGGTCCAAGCGTGCCATGATCTGGCGCAATATGAGCAACAGGGCGATCAGCGCCGGCACGAGGAACAGGCAGCCACGCGTCTTGCGTCCGAGCAGGAAATGCCCGCTGCCGGGAAATACCAGCGCCGACAGCAGCAGGGCCTGATGATGTTTGGAAAGGGGGGAGCCGCTCATGCGCGCCTTTTGTAGAGGAAACAGCCTTTCATCATACTATTGCCAGCCGAATTTGCGCAGATACACGCGTTTCATGAACGTCGTCAGCACGGTGTAGCAGACGAGGATGCCCAGCAGCCATGGAAAGTAGCCCAGTGGCAAGGCTTGCAGCTTGAAGTAAGTCGCCAGCGGTCCCATCGGCAAGAACACGCCCACGGCCATGATGGCAGTGGTGGCCACCAGCAGGGGCACGGACGCGATGCTGTCGATGAAGGGCAGCTTGGGCGTGCGGATCAGGTGCACGATCAGGGTTTGCGTCAGCAAGCCGACGACGAACCAGCCGGATTGGAACAGGGTCTGCTGTTCTGGCGTATTCGCGCCAAACACATGCCACATCAAAATAAAGGTGCTGATGTCGAAGATTGAGCTGATGGGACCGAAGAACACCATGAAGCGGCCAATGTCGCGCGGGTTCCAGCTCAGCGGCTTCTGGATCAGTTCAGCGTCGACATTGTCGAAGGGAATGGCGATCTGCGACACGTCATACAGCAGGTTTTGCACCAATAAGTGCAGCGGCAGCATCGGCAAAAACGGCAAAAAGGCGCTGGCCACCAGCACGGAAAATACATTGCCGAAGTTCGAGCTGGCCGTCATGCGGATATATTTGAGCATGTTGCTGAAGGTGCGCCGGCCTTCCAGCACGCCTTCTTCCAGCACCATCAGGCTTTTTTCCAGGAGGATGATGTCGGCCGCTTCCTTGGCGATATCGACGGCCGAATCGACGGAAATGCCGATGTCGGCCGCGCGCAGGGCTGGCGCGTCGTTGATGCCGTCGCCCATGAAACCGACGATATGGCCATTGCCGCGCAGGGCGCGCACCAGGCGCTCCTTGTGCAGCGGGCTGAGCTTGGCAAACACGGTATTGTCTTCGGCTGCCCTGGCCAGGGTAGCGTCGTCCATGTCGTCCAGTTGCGGGCCTTGCAGCACGCCATGCACGGCCAGGCCCACTTCGCGGCAAATCTTCGCCGTTACCAGGTGGTTGTCGCCTGTCAAGACTTTTACGGTGACGCCATGTTCCTCCAGCGCGCGCAGGGCGGGCGCCGTCGATTCCTTCGGCGGATCAAGGAAGGCGACGTAGCCGATCAAGGTCAGTGCCGTTTCATCGGCCACGCCGTACACGGTTTTATGCGGCGGCACTTCCTTGACGGCCACGGCCACCACGCGCAAGCCTTCCGCGTTCAAGCCGTGCGTGGTTTCCAGCACTTTCGCCAGCAGGGCGGCATCGAGCGGCACGTTCACGCCATTCAGGCGCAAATGGCTGCAGGCGGCGAGGATTTCTTCGACGGCGCCCTTGCAAATCAGTTCATGGTGATCATTTTTTTCGGAAACGACAACGGACATGCGGCGGCGCACGAAATCGAAGGGGATTTCATCGACTTTGACGTAATCGCGCGCCAGCTGCATTTCCGTTTGCAGTTCAACATGGTCGAGCACGGCCCGGTCCAGCAGGTTTTTGAGGCCTGTCTGGTAATGGCTGTTCAGGTAGGCAAATTGCAGTACCTCATCGGATTGCTGGCCGAATACGTCGGTATGGCGCTCCAGCACGATCTTGTCCTGCGTCAAGGTGCCTGTCTTGTCCGTGCACAGCACATCCATGGCGCCGAAGTTCTGGATCGCATCCAGGCGTTTCACGACGACTTTCTTTTTCGACAGTTTCACGGCGCCCTTGGCCAGGGTGCTGGTGACAATCATGGGCAGCATTTCCGGGGTCAGGCCCACGGCGACAGAGAGGGCGAAGAGGAATGCTTCCATCCAGTCGCCCTTGGTCCAGCCATTGATCAGGAACACCAGCGGCGCCATCACGAGGGCGAAGCGGATTAGCAGCCAGCTGACGCTATTCACGCCCGCTTCGAAGGCCGTCGGCGTGCGCTCGGTCGCCGTCACCCGTGTGGCGATGGTGCCGAAATAGGTGCGGTTGCCCGTGGCCAAGACCAGCGCCGTGGCGGCGCCCGAGATGACATTCGTGCCCATGAACAGCAAATTGGCCAGCTCCATGGGGTCTTTGCCATGGGCATCGGCCAGTTCCGCCATCTTTTCCACGGGCAAGGATTCACCCGTCATGGCAGCCTGGCTGACGAACAGGTCTTTCGCGGAAAGCAAGCGGCAATCGGCGGGGATCATGTCGCCGGCCGACAGCACGATGATGTCCCCCTGCACCAGCTGGCGGATGGGCAGCTCGATCTGCTGGCCATTGCGCAGCACGGTGGCGGTATTGCTGACCATGGCTTTCAGGCGCTCGGCGGCCCGGTTCGAGCGGCCTTCCTGCACGAAGCGCAGCAGGGTCGACAAAATCACCATGGTGCCGATGACGATGGTGGCCTTAGGGTCTTCCGTCAGGTAGGACACGATGGCCAGCACCGTCAGCAGCAGGTTGAACGGATTCTTGTAGCAAAGCCACAGGTGCTGGTACCAGGCCAGCGGCTTTTCATGCTCGACTTCATTCGGACCCGTCTGTGCGCCGATGACTTGCGCCTCGGCATCGCGCAAGCCTTCCACGCGCGTATGCAGGCGGTTCAGGGCACTGTTCAGATCTTCGTGGGCGGCGCCCAGCAGCTGGCGCGCCAGGTGGTCGGGCACGGGACGGGCCGTGCTGTTTTCCAGTGGCATGGCGCGGCGACGGAAATGGCCGGCCGTATGGCGCTTGCGCAGGAACGATTCGAACAAACGGGTGAAGAGATTCATGCTCTTCCTTTCACGACGAGGTGTTGACGGGCGGCGCAGCCGCAGGCAAGACTTGCGTGCCGCCAACGCGGCATGTCGAAGCATGGCGCTGGCGGGCAATCCGGGTCAGTAGCCGGTCGCGATCGGAAAGAGGGGGGAGAGACGCGCGGCCAGACTGGCCGCACGAGACACCGCACCTTGCTCAGCAAGGCACGGAGGAAACGGAATTCCGCGTTGCTTGCTGCTTAGCTGCCGAGGCAATCACCGATACAAGATCGGCTACTGTCACTAGAACAAGTACCCACGTGGGACTCCGTAAATGAATAATGAGGGCATCTTATGGATGCGCTGCAAGGGTGTCAACTGAAGAAATCTTAGGTTTCCAAAGTGTAATGTGGGTGTGGGCGATTATGAAAGCAAGATGCCAAATAATAAAGGTTGATAGAAGTAGTGCAGGCGGACTTGCTCGTGGGGACCAGAAGCGGCCATTCGCGTTGATGTGACAATGTGTTATTTTTTCCGCCCGGCAATCCGTTATGCTCGGGTACGCTGATGGGCTAGCAATAGCCATGGTAAACGCTATGCATATACAGAAAAACAAATGACTATGGAATTGATCGTGGGGGCAATAGTAGCCGGACTTGTTGTCATGCTCTTTGCCGGCAAGTACTTTTCTAAAAAACTACCCAAAGAAACACATTTCGAATGTGCCCGTTGCGGCACGGTTGCACGCCATACCGATCGAACCATCGAAGCCTGGCGTAACAACAAAACCACCTTTTTTTGCCAGTCCTGTCATATCAAATGGGTGCATGCCAGGACGCCACGAGAGCGTGCGCGTAGCGCTTCTCCTGCCGGTTCCAGATCTGGATCGAAATCAGGATGCCTTGGCGTTGTTGTGCTGTTTGCCGTCGTTCCGCTTGCTGGCTTTCTACTGGTGCACGCATATGCCTGACCCATTTCTGGCGTGGTGCGCCTTGCCAGAAACATCTCCTTCCTTTCCAGCTTCTGGGATGTTGCTGCTCAGTATGTCTGGAAACGGGAAGATGACTGTTTTACGGCGAGCACTATTGGCAGCGACGAATGTCTTGCGGCCTATTGTGTTGAAAAGATCGAGAGGCAACAATTTTGGATGGTTTCAGACCTCCAGGCAAGCGGTGAGCGTTCGCTATCAACGATGAACGACAAAGTCGACGTTGACGCAGCCGAGAAATATCACCCGCTTGACGTGACGTCAGCGTTCGGCCAAGAGCATACGGTCGCTTTATCAACGAGAAACAGCTTACGCACGCTAAGCACCAATTCGGTTGAGCCCCAAACGAAAGATGCCAAACTAAAGTTGCCTCAAGTAAGTAATTGCCGATTTTTATGTGGATGCAGGTTTGTTGGGATAATACGGCCCCTTGGATTACTTTGAAAGTGCGATAGTGGCTATAACGGACGTATCGACCCTATTCTTCGGCATGACACTTAACCTCTCGATCATGGCCGTGGCGTTGCCCTATTTTATGGGGCGGGTGAACCGTGCTGCGCGCTATGCACAAGCCGGTATCGTATTGCAAACTGCAGGTTGGATTTTCCTGCTGTGGTCAAGCACTTTTGAACGGGGCGGCTGGGCCGACCACCTATTGTCAACGATGGCAATGGGCAGCGTCTCGGGCGGCATGGTATTCAATGCCATGGCCTTTCAATTGTGGTACGGCCGTAAGGCGAGTGCTCGCATTCCAGCCGCCATAGCCGTACTGATGACAGTAGGCTACTGCATCGGTTTTTCCGACTATCCGTTCAGGGTAGGCTGGGCGAATGGCCTGCTGGCATTGCAGATTGCAACCATCATAGTTCCCCTGTGCCGTGCGCCACAGGTAGCAGTTGGACGCTGGCGTTGGCTATTAATCATATGTCTTACAGTTCAGATGCTGGTACTTGCCGGCCGCGCCGTGCTGGGTGCGTTCTACACCGCTGAGTTTCCGAATTTTTTTGGGCCGTATCTGATCAACCGGGTGTTTGCCTTGTCATCGAACTCGATGATGATGATGTCGGTGGTGGCCATCCTCCTTGCGCACCGCGACGAGGCGGCCCGGGAACTGGAACGGTTGGCTACGCTAGACGGTCTGACCGGCGCCTTGAACCGCCGCGCCTGGATACTAAAGTCCGAAATCGACCTGGCCAGAAGTTTGCGATACAAGCAGCCGCTCGGCGTGTTGATGCTTGACCTCGACTATTTCAAGCAAATCAACGACAAGCACGGCCATGCCGGTGGCGACAGGGCGTTGCAAGTTTTCGTCACTGGCTTACGGGCTGTGAGCCGTGCCGGAGATCTGTTCTGCCGCTACGGCGGCGAGGAATTCTGCGTGCTACTCAACTGTGCCGACCTCGCCTCGATCATAGCTTACGACGAACGCATGCGGCAGTGGCTGGCGCTGCATTCGCTCAACGAACTGGGTTTTGCACTCTCTTACAGCGGAGGCATCGCCATGCGTATGCACAATACCGACTCCATAGAGAATATGCTTGAGCGTGCCGACGTCGCCCTCTACAAAGCCAAGTCGCAGGGGCGTGGCTGTACGCTTGCCAGCTCGGAAGTTCTCTGCGCATAAATCGGTGGTTTCTGTTTCATCTTCAACACTCCTGTAACCTAGCCGTTTAGGTTAGAGTGTTGCGACCACCGATTGAATCCGCAGCCAGAAGCAGCCGTTGAAGCGAAACTTGAATAACTAAAATCAATGATAAAAATTATGGAATATGAAATACGACTTCAGTTGGGACAGAAAATTTCCCGCATTTCTCTATTTTTTTTCTCGTTAATGTTCTTTGGCTGCGCCTTTGCTCCTGAAGTTTTACCGGCTCATGTAAGGTTTTTTTCCTTGGCGCTATCGGCACTATTTGCTTGCGTAGGGAGCAATAAATCTGCTTTGGTTTCACCGGCGAAGAGCTTGCAATGGAAGTTCATGCCGCCGACACCACGAGCTTTGTTTCTCGCTTTTTTTCAGTTGCTAGTATTGTCGGCTGTGATGATGTTCTTGGATGTTTAAATTGCCACGAGTTCACTAGACACTGCTGAACTGCTCATAAGCACTGGCTGGACGACAGTTGCAAAGGGTCAGTAAAGCATCCAATGGGGCGGTACCTGCCAACGACGGCAAGCGGCCAGAAGCGGTCATACGATTTCTATTCTAAAACCGAAGACTTGCAAGGAAACACTTGGATTTTACAGAACTTGCTTTTAAGAGGATCGATGGATCCTGGATAAAGGCGCTCGACTACGTCGATTGGGCAAATGAGTTGCTGGAAGGCGGTTGTGATGCGCCAAGCATTTGGGAACTCGCTGTGTGCCGCTGGGACGACTACGTCGATTCGGATCAAGTTGAACGATTATTTCAGTCATGCATAAACGAACTAAGATTGGAACTGCCGAGTGACTGGTACAGCGCTCTACGTACTTATTCTAGTAGCATTTGCCAAAAGATGCTTCAAGGCCAACTTCTGCCTTGGGAATGCGTGCAAGAAATGCTAACAATTTCTGACGATTACAATGAGCCTTATATCCACTGGATCTGGCTGGATCTCGTCGACGACCTCGATCCAGCAAAAGCTCAAACCGACTACATAAAATTTAACGGAGCGCTTGACCTAAATAAACCCGAAGAGTGCATCCAATCAGTCGCTCAGCAATTCGTTTTCCTCTGTTCTGTATCTCTACCTGAAAGATTTCCGTGGATATGGCGCTGCGAAATGTGCCAGGCACTTAGCGAGGAAAACACATTTACGCAAACGAAGACATGCACCTGTACCCGCTGTGGGGGCATCGCTACAATGAAAAATATGCGATTTTTCGAAAATCGAGACGCATTGGTGAAAAGTCTCGACAGCGGCGAAAAAGCCGACGCAAAATGTTGAGCTGTGTCCGCTATGGGGCGGCACCTGCCAACAGCGGCAACCGGCCACAAGCAGCCGTTGACTTCATGATATACAAATAGGCACGTTGCCGTGCCAGCGGTTTGGGTCTCGTGCGCATGACCGGTTCAGGCGCGTCAGCGCCGATCGGGATTGGCGTGCGTTCGTTCGATCCCGGGATCGGATCTTGGCACCTACCATACTGGATCGATATGAATGAGGGAATTTTCCGCTATCGGCTATCATGTTGTTGATCCGAAGACGATATTTTCCAGAAAATCAACTGACCAGCAGAACCATGAAAATAGACTGCGACTATGCAAAACAAATTGAAATAGCGGTGGAATTTCCGCTTTCAATCTTGTACAAATACAATGGCCAAGACAATTTGGATGTGACGCTGGATGACAATATAATATATCTGATTGATGAGGCGCTAAGAAAAGTCGGAGTATATGTAAAAGACAAAGTCTTGAAAACATATCACTCCGAAAAAAATGAAGAAATCCTGAGTTATCAACTGACATTGATCGTTCAACCGCCAGGATTTAACTTGCATTGCATTGCAAGCGACTTAGCTCAAGAAAATTTCCATCAAGGATTATGCATTAAACTGAAATCTCAACATCATGGTTTCAGAGTAACATATGCAGAACCCGCAGTCAGGCGAGACTGAGGCAAGGCAATACTCCATCGAAGGAAAGAATATTCCCGATCTATTTTTCTGAGCATGGGGCGAATTCCAGGGGCTGGATTCGGGAATCACTTTTCGACAGGACACTCTTCGCAATCGCAGTCATCTCCATTGCACTTGCCGGGGCTTATATATGGAAATTGCCGGGAAAATCATGACAGAAGACGGCAAGGAGCGATCCGTCAATAGTGCCAGCATAAAAATGGTGTAGACTCCTTCCGGAAAAACTTTTCGGAACATTTATCTATGTTGCCCTCTAAAAAACGCCTGCAAATCTCGAACTTGACTGACGATACCGATAAATGGTCCCTCTTTGATGCATCAACGGACGACGCCCCGATGCTCGTGAGAGTTAACACAACGGCCAAGCGTTGGGCGCAGCACCCATCACTGAATATTCGCGTGGGTTTTGCGATACCGCTTAATCAGCCGAACCCACAAGGCCTGCCTGATTCAGCCGAGAATTTTGCTGTGGGTCAGATAGAGGACACCATCCGTTCACATATCCAGTCCTCTGGGCCGGCTATTCATGTACTTTCAATCACAACCGGAACGTTCAAAGAGTTTGTTTTTTACATTGAGAATGGCGATTCAGTCGCAGATATCCATGAAAAATTAAAAATGGAAATTATGTCCCACGAAGTGCAATGTATGGCTGTGCACGACCCTGAGTGGACGGTGTACTCGTCATTCCTACAATAAACTTTCCGCATTGTCGCATCAGGTATAGCAGCTCAAACTTAACAGGCCGGCATCCTTGACTTACTTGCGCGCCACCCTCGCCACGACAAGTTCGATCAACTCCGCAATCAACGGCCGGAACGTGGCTGCATCGCCGCCCTGCCCCAGCATGACGGTGCGCGTGGTCAGGTGCGAGAAGACGGCGTCGAACAGGATCTGCGGCAGGTTGGAAAACGAGGTATCGGGCGCGATGCGGCCCTGGGCGCGCTGCTGCTCCTGCAGGCGCAATATCAGGGCGTGCCACACTTGCGGGCCGTGCTCGTACCAGGTCAGGCCCACGGCCGGCACGGCGGCGGCGCCCGTGACGACGAGGCGGTAGAAAGCCACGTGGCGGGGGCTGGTGACGACGGCCACCAGTTCATCGAGGATCAATTGCAAGACCTGTTCCAGGCCAACTTGCGACGTATCGAGTCACGTAGGTCGGATTAGCGTAGCGTAATCCGACACCATTGTTGGCGCCGTAGCGTCGGATTACGCGGCGTGTCTGGAAGCCTGACCTACACCGCCTGCTGCCGGCCAGAAGCGGACGTTGCTGATTTCTTGGAGCAACAGACCTGCGAGCGCATCCGAGAGATTTGGCAGTATCGTGTGAAATCGTGGAACTTTAAGCCACTGTCGGCTGCTGAGCCGACAGTGGCATTCAATTGCAGGCGCGAGTACAGCTGCGATACTGCACTTCACAAGCCTGCAAACGCTCAGAGCGACGGGCGCGAAAAGCTTCGGCTTCGGTGGGCCGCAACTGCTGCGACTGGGGGCGCAGTTCCTTACTCGCGGTGGCATACGGATTGGTATTCTGATTCATCGACAACATTGGATTGGTATCACCTTCGGTGGCTTGCTGAACCTGTGTACGGCAGTCTTGGCGAGTCGAAACACAAACCGGTTTGCACAAGGCGACCTCTTGGGTAGCCTTGGCGTCGTCCAATTTGTCTTTGGCATATGACGTTTGCGACAAACACGCCAACATTATGAGGAAACCAGTAAATCGAATCATGAAAGCTTTCTAAAAGACTGCACGCAACTCCATTGTTGCGCATCAGAAAATAAATATACATCTTGATAACAATTCTAGCCAGAGGTTTTTGTCACTGCTTTTCACATAGGAAATGAAACGATGCGAAGTAGATGACATGTCGTCTTTACAGCACTATACATTTCCGAAACCATACTTCATACATACGGCTCAATAGTAGATATTGTCCGCTATGGGGCGAAAGCGGAACTTCGCATGCGAAAAATCTGGCAGCAAGTCGTACCACATTTGAATGTGGCAATCCGCTTACTTTGGAGCTACGGCATTGGCATTCGGCGGAGTATCCGACGAATGTCACTTTATCGGGGATGAGTGGTAGTTACCTGGTGGTGAATGGAGTCAACGTCAAATTTTTTAGTTTCCAACATCACCGTCAGTTAGAAACTATCACTGTTAACGCTTGATTAGTGACATGCTATGCTAGGGGCAGCCGACTGCATTTGACCAAAGCGAACTTAGCTCAGTTCGATTTTATGATGTTTTAGCGAAAGAATATAGATGGCTCGAGACAATGAACGAGCGACCTCAGGATTTCATGCTGCGCCTTCGAGATGCGCTAACTGCCTCCTGGGACAAACGAACAGCTTATCTGGAAGTGGAACAAAGAGGCAACCCGCCAATAGCAGCCGGACGTTTTCCAGTATCTGAGATGTTGCATATGAAATTCGATTGGCATGGTGGAGAAATATCACGCACAACGGCAATCGATGTTGACTACCGCAACAGGCAAAACGTTCGGCGGTTTCTTGCCCATGAGTGTGGACCACATTTCAAATTCGACCGTGAACTCATGGCGTGGATGCGCAATGGCAATGCGAAAAACACGGGCGAGGTTGCGGACGAGTGGACGCGTAGCCGTTTAGGACGCGACTGAGTTCGGCTAATCGCGGACTGTCGCGTATTTCTCAAAACGGTGGCTTCAGTATTTATTCATTAGGGGAAAGCAATGAGTCGATTATTTCCAGAAGATCGCATGGCGTTTGCCTGGTTGCGCAACAACTAGTTCTACCCATTGGCAAGTGCCGTAGTCCTTGGCGACGTAAGCGCGCTTTATGTCCAGGACTGGAGCGATCCTCGCCTGCTCGAAGCCGCAGTGGTATTCGACTTGGTGGTTGTTCTGCCGCTACTCTACCTTTGGTGCTACCGCTCCCGAGGAGCAGCGGCGATCGTGCGCGCGGTATGTCTCGCTTCGCTCGGGATCTGGGCAACTGGCCACATTGTTCCCCTTGAGCATCAGCACGTGCTCGGTTCACTCAGCTGGCTGCGCACGACGGCGATGGTGGTGCTTGTACTGATCGAGATCAGAATCTTGTTTAACTTTTATAAGGCAATTTTCGCGTCTGACAAAACGCCTGAAGAAATCGCTGAAAAGCTGGCCAGCGACGTCAAGTTACCGACTTGGCTGACGCG
Organism: Janthinobacterium darwini; assembly: GCF_051380905.1. Lineage (NCBI taxonomy): Bacteria > Pseudomonadati > Pseudomonadota > Betaproteobacteria > Burkholderiales > Oxalobacteraceae > Janthinobacterium > Janthinobacterium darwini. The sequence continues at coordinate 2,435,135 of NZ_JBNYXX010000001.1, read as the reverse complement.
CTTGTTCGCGCTGGAGGCGCGCGCGCTGCGCAGCCTGGCCGGTTTTGTAAAAGGCTTCTTGGGTCGTCGTTAGTATGGGGTTCAAGGTACAACGGAACGGAGAACCGGGTTAGTCTTTTAAAAGACGCTAAGGATGTAGTTGCAACGGCACGCAATTCAAACCGACCATGCTCGCATTTGACGCCGATCCCGGTTCGAATTAACTGCAACTGACGGCCAGGCCGTATTCACGCCAACGTCCGCAGCCAGAAGCGGTCCTTCTAGCGTGATGTTGCTAAATGGGGCCGCCGATCCTCAATAAACTGGAGTCTTGATGTTTCGACATGCGTTTACACTGATTTTGATGGGATGGGCTTTTATTGCGCATGCGCAGGGCCAAAGCGTCGAGTTGAAGGCTCGCATTGAGAAAATTGAGAATGGATTGCTGGAGCCAGTTGCTGTACGTGGGGCGCCCACACGTAAGATGCGGCTGATTGATCGAATGCAAGCCTTGCATGTACCGGGGGTGAGTATCGCCGTGATCAACGCCGGCATGGTGGAATGGGTTGGTTCCTACGGTGTTGCGGACGTGAAGACGGGACGTCCCATCACATCAAACACGTTCTTTCAAGTAGCCTCAATTAGTAAACCGGTGACCGCCTTTGTGACAATGAGGCTAGTGGCCGGTGGAAAGATTGATCTTGATGAAGACGTGAATCGAAGGCTTCGTCAGTGGCATTTGCCTGTCGCGCAGCAGGCCACTACGGCTCGGGCACTGCTAAGCCATACGGCTGGTATGCCAGAGTTTGGACTGCTGGGCTACCGCAACGATGAACCAAAGCCTACACTTTTGCAGGTATTAGAAGGCTTGGTCCCCGCGACCAATCCCCCAGTCGCAGTGAAGAACTCTTTGACCGACCGCTATGCGTACTCTGGCTTGGGCTATGTTGTGCTGCAACAGTACATAAATGACGCTACTGATCTGCCGTTTGACGTTTTGGCCAGTGAAACGGTATTTAAGCCGCTCAGGATGCACGACTCACTATATGCGCAGTCGCTTCCGCCAACCCTAGCTTCACGAGCAGCATTTGGCCACGAAGTGGACGGCACTATCGTTGCGGGAAACTGGCGCGAATATCCTGAGTTAGCCCCCGCTGGTTTATGGAGCACTGCGTACGACTTAGCTCTCTTTGCGGTTGCCATTCAGCGCGCTGCATCCGGACAGGATTCGCGCCTTATTACTCAGCAACACGCAAGGTCGATGCTGACGCCAGTGCGCGGTCATTATGGCCTCGGATTCGAACTCGATCATACCGGGGAGGAGGCCGTATTCCATCACAGCGGTTCGAATGCTGGTTACAAATCGCTGTTGTTTGCATATGAGCGTACCGGGCAAGGCGTGGTAATTCTCGCAAATTCGGATAACGGATGGATTCTAATTGAAGAAATCGCGCGCAGCGTTGCTGCCGAATATGCGTGGGGTGACTACCATCCAATGGAACGCGTAAGCGTCAAACCTAATACTTCTCTATTTAGCCAATTTTCTGGCGACTTCGCAGTGTCCAACACAAAGGTGCGCATCAGCCACGACAATGGTCATCTATTTATTACTGGGCCGCCGGTCGGGCCTCTGTCAGTGGAATTGATCTCGGCAGGCGACTACGATTACTTTATTCGTGAAAAGGACGTCACCTTGCATTTCGATAGCAATGGTAGTGACAAGATTCAGACACTTACTTTTGTCGATGGCCGGCCGCGTAAGGGCACGCGGATTACCCAGACAGCGCCCCACGCAGATTAGCTGCTCAGTACGACGTTGTGCAAGGTTGGTGACCGTCCGCTATGGGTGCGGATTCAATCGATCAACGCAACACACTGTTCAAATTGTTGAGCTGGTGTTTGGTAGTCTAGCGTCTTCCTGGGGCGCTCGTTGAGTCTTCTGGCTACCGCATCGAGTTGCTCTTGCGAATACGTGGAAATATCCAGCCCCTTGGGGAAATACTGGCGCAACAGGCCGTTGGTATTTTCATTTGAACCGCGCTGCCACGGATTCTGTGGATCACAGAAGTAGACCTGGATGTCAGTGGCCAAAGTAAAACTCTTGTGGCCAGCCATCTCTTTGCCTCTGTCCCAGGTCAGTGATTTATACAGTTCGTGGGGCAGCCTGCGGGCATTGTCGATCAGCGCATTGACAACCGTCTCGGTGTCCTTGGCGGCAACTTTCACTAGCATGACGCAGCGCGTCTGGCGCTCGACCAAGGTCACGATCTGGCTGTTGTGGCTGCCGCATAGCAGGTCCCCCTCCCAATGCCCGGGCACCGCTCGATCCGCTGCCGTCGCTGGACGCTCGCTGATCGACACGGCGTCGACAATTCTGCCGTGGTTGTCCGTCTTTTGGGTGTGATGACGTGAACGGCGCATGGCGCGCGTCCGGCGTAAGTGCTCCAGCAGCTCTTTCTTTAAGGCGCCTCGTGCCTGGATATAGAGGCTGCGGTAAATGGTTTCGTGCGACACGTGATACTGCTCGTGGCGCGTGAACAGCTGCTTGAGCCAGCCAGCAATCTGTTCCGGCGACCACTGCAATTGGAGCTTGCTGGCAACCATGTTGGCCAGCATGTGGCTCTCCGTCAGCTTACAAGGTTTGGGGCGGCGGGTCTGATCCCAAGCATGCTGATCGGCTTGAGTTGCGCGATATGCTTCGCGGCCACCGTTGCGCTTGAGTTCCCTGCTGATGGTCGACGGTGCTCGTCCAGGGCGACTGGCAAGTGCGCGGATGGATACGTCGGTAACGATGGCGCGCGATACCTCCTCGCGCTCGGCCAGCGTCAGCGCCATTCTGGAACGGCATCGCGGCGCTGGCCGTATGCCACCAGACTCAGCCAGAATTCGCTGTATCGACGAGTGATTCCGATCAAATAGTTGGGCTATCATTTGTAGGGAATCACCTTGCTTCCAGCGTTTCCACATCAAGGCCTTCTGAGTCTCGGTGTAATAAATACGTGGTTTCTGTTTCATCTCCAACACTCCTGTAACCTAGGTGTTTAGGTTAGAGTGTTGCGACCACCGATTGAATCCGCAGCCAAAAGCGGCCAGTCAACATTCTTCCATGACGCTAAAAATGTAAGTGTATGGAATTATGTTGCGCCCACCGTCAGGCCTGACGGATGCAGGACTCTGACTGGCAGCGCTATTCACTGACAATAATAGATTTGCCTTGATCTAGAATGTGATGATGAAGTGAGCGCCATCGTTGACCGGGCGGGCGTAGCGCACAGTACCGCCGTTCAACTGAATTAGCTGCCGCACCATTGCAAGGCCAATACCGCTTCCCTGTTTTTTGGTCGAGAAAAATGGCGTAAACATTTCTCCCGCTACCCCATCGGCAATGCCATGTCCATTGTCACGCACATCGATGCGCAACCGGCCACCTGTCGTGAGGCGCGCATCGACGGCCACTTGTGGCACCCGACTCGCGGTGGTTGCTTCTAACGCATTCTGGAGCAGGTTAACCAGAGCTTGTTCGATCTGGCCAGAGTCAGCCCGTAATGCCAGCGTGCTTGATGCGACGACGAAAGTCGCGCTTCCTCCGCGGGCCTGCCAGCTCGGTGCCACCAAAGCCGATAAACGTGCAAACAAGTCTTTGATTAGAAATTGCTGCGGCAGAGGCGTAGGTAGGCTAGCCAACACGCGGTAATGGCTGACGAAATGAGCCAGACTTTCAGCGCGACGGCTTATTGCGTCTAGCGCGACGTCAAGGTCTGCGGCCACGTCGGGAGCAAGAGAACCTGCTGCCTCAGCGAGCAGCGTGCGCGACGTTTGCGAAAGGGACGCCACTGGTGTCAGTGAATTCATGATCTCATGGGTCAATACGTGGACGAGCTTGCGCCAGGCTTGCATGGCTTCAGCGGATAGTTCGTCCTCCAGCGGCAGCAGTGCAACGAGGGACTGCGGCGCACCATCGACGGTCAAAGCATTGCGGACGGCTAGGGCACGTTCAGTGCCATGCTCACTGTCGAACTGAACCAGCGTTCGCGTGCCAACGGAAAGGCCGGCTAAAGCCGTATTTAGGGGAACCGTGTCAGTGACACGTCCAGGCGCCAGAAGGCGCCGCGCGCTTGCATTCAATGGTTCCATCCTGGTCGGAGTCATGTTGAACAGAGGGACCGGTGCATGTTCAAGGCGTGCTTCAAGCAATAGCAGTCGGGCAGTCTCAGGCGCTTGCAAAGTCGTGAGTGGAAACTGTCTCTCTGGCGTCATTGCCGTAACGTGTCCGATTGAATGCCACATCAGCGCTGCAGCGAGCACCACTGTCAGGACGAGCAAAACGGCGGCGCGTGCTCCCAGGCCATCAACGCTCTCATTTAGCGTACCTCCTACCCACCCAGCCGCAGCAAGCAGTGTCCCGCCGAGGGCGACGCGAGCCTGTCTATAAGCCATGTTTGTCCAGCTTGCGATACAGTGCTGCCCGGCTTACACCCAGCGTCTTGGCAGCCTTGCTGATATTTCCCTTAACTTCCAGCAGCGCCGCGGCGATGGCGGCACGTTCGAGTGTACCCAGTTCACGTGGGACGTCGATGGTGAGCGGGGACGATAATGCAGGCACAGCTGTCTTCGCTGAAATACCAAAGTCAGCGATGGTATAGACATTTTCCCGACCTAGGATGACAGCGCGTTCACAGGCATGGCGCAAGGAGCGAACATTGCCTGGCCATGCATTCGAGCACAGTACATCGAATGCAGTCGCTGCTATGGCGCGCGCGGGTTTGCTATATTGGTGCTCGTAGTGGGCCAAATAATGGCGCAGCAAGTCCGGAATGTCACCCGCGCGCTCGCGTAAGGGCGGGACGCGCAGGACGATAGTATTTAGGCGAAACAGAAGGTCTGTGCGAAAAAGCGCAACGTCGTGCAGCCGCTCTTCTTCGAGATTGGTAGCACTAATGACGCGCACGTCAACGCCCTCGGGAGTGTCCGCGCCCAAGGGCGTCACCTGGCGTCGTTCGAGCACTGTTAGCAGCTTCGCTTGTGCTGTCAAGGGCATATTGCTGACTTCGTCAAGAAACAATGTGCCACCGCACGCTGCCTGGAAGCGGCCCGCGCGGTCATTGCGTGCATCGGTGAACGCACCGCGCCGGTGTCCGAACAATTCGCTTTCCAGCGTTGCCTCTGGCAGGCTCCCCATATCCACTGCGAGAAACTGCCGGGATGCCCGGTGTGAAGCCCTGTGAACGGCTCGCGCCACCAGTTCCTTGCCAACGCCGTTTTCTCCTAGGATCATGACGTTTGCCTCGGTGGGTCCCACACTGGCGATCATGTCACGCAAGGCAGCCATCGCAGTCGAGTTTCCGAGCAATCCATCGGCGTCGGCTGGCGCCGCGTCAGATGCTTTAGCATGAATAGGCTGACGCAAGGCCTGTCGCGCAAAGGCTGCCTCGACAGCATGCACTAGGCGAACGTTATCCCACGGCTTTGTCAGAAAATCGCTTACGCCGCCCTGCATCGCCGCAACGGCCAGAGGAACATCAGCGTACGCGGTCATCGCGATGATATCGGGTGGGTTGGGCAGCGCCCTCAATTGCGCCAAAACTTGCATACCTTCGCCACCATCCGTCCGTCCCGCCGAAAAATTCAAATCGAGGAGAACAACGTCAGGACGATTGCTTGCGAGCCATGCGGGTAACTGTCCAGGATGGTCAAGTGTCGCGACCTGCGCAACGTGCCGGCGCAGCAGCATACGCGCTGCCAGCGCCACGTCTGCATCGTCGTCGAGGATCAGTACATTTGCTTGCTTGCCGGACATTGGAAATAAAGGAATTAACAGAACTCGAGTTTATCAGCATGCGTTGCATGATTCCACAGCGCGATATCACTTTGCCCAAAGTGTCCGGAAGTGGACAGTTTGCATGTGCGTTTGCGGACGAATGAGCGGGCAAGTGAAAAAAAATACCGGTCGATTCGTCCGAAACCGCGTGGCACGGATGTTGCAACAGTAGAAATCATGACAAAAGACCACAGCGTAAATACATCACGCCCTACGGGTGCGGCTATGGACCAACCGGTCCTGCGACAGCGCGGCCGGCGTTGGGGCATGGCAATAGCGATTTTGCTCATCTTAATTGGACTTGCTGCACTGGCGTGGTGGCTCTGGCCCAGCGGACTACAGGTACCCGCTGCCAGCGTGCGCATCGCTGTCGTCGAGCGCGGCATCTTGCGCGACGACGTGGCCGCGCGTGCAACGGCCCAGCCGCTGCACTCGGTCGTGCTGGATGTGGTGGAAAATGGTCGGGCCGAAGAGGTGATGGTGCGCGATGGCGCGCTGGTACGCCAAGGCGAATTACTGTTCCGGCTGTCGAATCCACAGCGCCGGCTTGAGGTGCTTGCACGCGAAGCTGAGCATGCGCAGCAGATTTCAAACCTGTTGAACCTGCGCCTCGCGGGTGAATCCAGCCGGGCGGAAAGTGCGCGGCGCAGCGCCGACCTCGCGTTTGCAGTCGTTCAGGCTGAGAAGCAATTCGCGAGGAGCGCGGCACTGGCCAAGCAGGGTTTCGTGTCGGGTTCTGCACTGGAAGAAGTAGCCGACCAGCTGACGCGGCAGCGCCACGCGCTAGCCAGCGAAGACGCTGCTGGGAAAAGCGAAGAGGCAGCCCGGCGCGACGCTATCGGACAGATTGCCCAGGCGGTATCCAGGCTGGAAGATGGCCTGAAGTTGGTCAATGCCGGCGTCGATGCACTGGCCGTGCGCGCGCCCGTTGCCGGCCGCCTTGCAGATTTCAAATTGCAGGTAGGGGAAACAGTCCGATCAGGACAGCGCCTTGGACGCATCGACGACATCGCGCAATTTTGTTTGGCGGCCCAGCTCGACGAATACTATTTACGTCGCCTTGCCACCGGCCGACCGGCGACAGCCGTGATCGATGGCCAGACCAAGCACGTGATTGTCAGCCGCATATATCCGCAAGTGAGCGACGGCAAATTCACGGTTGAGTTGACGTTCGTTGATGGCCAGCCGGCTACCCTCAGCCCAGGCCAGAGCGTCGACGTCCTGATCACGCTGGGTGCTGCGCGGACTAGCTTGCTTCTTCCAAATGATGCGTTCAGCAATGACACCGGCGGCGGCTGGGTATTCGTCGTGCGCGCTGACGGCGTACAAGCGGAGCACCGGGCCGTGCGTTTTGGCCGGCGCAACAGCACGCAGATCGAAGTACTCGACGGCTTGGTCGCCGGCGAGCGCGTCATCGTGTCGTCATACACGCCGTATGGAACGGCGCTGCATCTTCAGCTTACCCACTAACAGGTCTCTCACGGAAATGACAACATCATGCAATTGAATCGCACACAACAGGAAAGCATGTTCAGGCTCGTCAACATAACGAAAACGTATCGTGGCGGCGAGGTGCAGACAACGGCGCTTGACCGGATTGACCTCACCATCGCCGCGGGTGAATATGTGGCGATCACCGGGCCGTCCGGCTGTGGCAAGTCAACACTCTTGGCTATGCTGGGACTGCTGGACACGCCCGACGGTGGCGAATGCTGGTTCGACGGTCGCAATGTGGCGGGCTGGAGCGAGGCACAGCTCAACCGATTACGGCGCGGACGTATCGGCTTCATTTTTCAGAATTTCAATCTAATCGAAGAATTGACGGTTGCCGAAAATGTGGCATTGGCACTTGACTACCTGGATGTGCCTGCAACGCAACGAAAGGTTCGCGTCGCCGCGATGCTTGATCAACTAGGCGTGGCGCACCGCGCCGGTCACCGTCCGTCGCAACTTTCCGGCGGACAGCAACAGCGTGTAGCCATCGCGCGCGCGCTCGTGGCCAGTCCAGCGCTGCTGCTTGCTGATGAGCCGACGGGCAATCTTGATACAGCACACGGCGACGAGGTGATGCGCATTCTGCGTCAGATCAATGCAGATGGCACGACCATCGTCATGGTGACGCACTCGCCGACGCACGCCGCGCAAGCTTCGCGTACGGTACGGCTGCTGGACGGCCGTATCCTGATCGACGCCCTGCAGCCCGCCTGACCGGAGAGCGAACATGTTATTGACCACGATGCGCCACAGCGCACGCGCACTGCGGCGGGAACCCGCCTACGCTGCCATTGTCATAGTCACCCTAGCTATCGGCATTGCCTCAGCCATACTGATTCTCGGCTTAGTGCGTTACTGCTGGCAATATAATGCCGAAGTGCCCGATGTGGAACATGTCTACGTCGTGAAGCAACGCGACAATGTCGATCCCACGGGCCCCTGGTACGACCAGGCGCCGCTGCTGCTGCGCTCTGTTGCAGCGGCAGCGCCCGGTGTGGCTGCGGCCACCGGCTACTTGCCATCACGTCCCGAGACAGCAGGCTTGACGGTCAACGTCGACGGCAAGCTGCATGCCCTGAAAAGCCTGACTGTCTTGCCTGGGTTTGTCGAGATGTTGGGCCTGAGGGCAGTGCAGGGCGATCTTGCCACCACATTGGAAGCGCCGGATCAGATCGCGGTCACCGAATTAACTGCAATGCGCTTGTTTGGCACCAAGCAGGCGCTGGGCCGCAGTCTGTTTGCGGAAGGTAAATTGTTACGGGTTGGCGCGGTTCTGCGTACGCCGGCAGCGAATACCACCATGCCATTTGAAGCATTACTAGGCACCGATTCAACGCTAGCGGCCGATGTCCGCGATGAAATGCGAACCGGCCTCAAAGGCTGGCCAGGCAAGCTCCTGGTGCGTGTGCACACCAGCGCGTCTGTGCCGATGCTTGTCCGACAGCTGCAGGACGCAGTCGACGGTGCACCAGCATTACATCAGCAGACCCCCGATATCAAGGCGCGCCTGGGCCGGCGCCCAGTAATGGACATTGCGCTAGCGCGGCTCGACGCAGCCTATTTCGATACGGGCATCAAGGGTAATTTCATCGCCAGCGCGGGCCAGCGGGGCGATCCGGTGGTCGTTGCCGGCCTTGCCGCTGTCGCCGTGCTCATTCTTGTTCTGGCTTCGATCAATTTCGTGAACCTGGCGACCGTGCGGGTAGTGCGGCGCCAGCGTGAACTGGCCATGCGCAAAGTGCTCGGCGCCTCAGCTTGGAGCATTGCGCTCGAATTGCTGGCGGAGGCATGGCTGATCACGTTCTTGGCGGCTGCTGTCGGCCTACTCCTGGCATGGCTGGCACTGCCGCTGTTTTCGACCCTGGTCGGCCGCCAACTCAACGACGCGCTCACAATTGGCGACCTGGGTTGGGTCGGTATCCTTGTCGTCGGGCTCGGGCTGTTGACGGCGGCCTGGCCGGCGTGGATCGCTTGGTCTGTCCCTTCGGCAAAATCATTGGCCGGGCGCACGGCAACTGAATCGCGTGCGACTGCACGCCTGCGGCGCAGTATGACCGTGGCGCAGCTAACGGCAGCGATTGGATTTGCCAGTGTGACCTTAGCCATCGCCTGGCAGACAAGTTACGCCATGCGCGCTTCGCCTGGATTCGACCCGGCCTCCATACTTATCGTAGATATGCCTGAACAGGTCAAATACAGCGCGCCAGCGCGCGGCCTGATGACGGCTTTGGCGGCTGCGCCCGGGGTACAAGACGTAGCTGTGTCGGATGACGCGATCGGCCGTCATAACGACACGTGGCGCCGCGACCTGAAACGTCCGGATGGCACCAGTGCCACGATGGAAATCAAGCAAGTTAGCCGCAATTTTTTTATGCTTTACGCCATCAAGCCAGAAGCCGGGCGCTTGTTCGATCGAACCCTGGACCATGACGACGACTCCGTGCCGCTGGTTCTAAATGCACTTGCAGCACGCCAGCTCGGCTTTGCCGACGCACGAGCAGCACTTGGTCAAATCGTCATCACGACAAGTTTTGATAACAAGCCGGTCCCAGGTCGTGTCATCGGGATCGCGCCACCACTGCGGTTCCAGTCCTTGCGCGAAGCACCGACGCCGATGGCGTTCCAATTGAGCACAGGCGGTAGTGCCTTGAGCGTGCGCACGGATGGCGACCCCGCCAAGGTGGTTAATGTCATCAGGTCCATATGGCCAAGTTATTTTCCCTCGGCCATTGCGTCCATCCAGCCAGCGTCGAGCGTCCTTGCCGCCAATTATGCTGACGATGCGCGCATGGCCAGCCTACTCGCACTGGCAACAGGTATCGCCCTAACCCTTGCAGCATGTGGAACCTACGTTCTGTCGGCCGATACAGTGCAGCGCCGCGCTCGCGAAATCGTCTTGCGCAAGCTGCATGGTGCAAGTGACTCTGCTATCGGCCTCCTGGTCTTGCGCGGCGTCGGAACTATGCTGTTGGTAGCCGCGTTAATTGGATTGCCGGTTGCAGCAGTGGTCATCGCACGTTATCTGTCTACTTGGGTCGAAACGGCACCAGTCGGTTACTTGACCTTACTGCTCGCGTTCGTCGTGACCAGCGTTGTTGCATTGGCGGCAGCCAGTCGACAAGCGTGGATCGCGATGAAGGTCCGTCCCGCCAATGCCCTTCGAATGTAACGCATCAATGTTCGTTACGAACACTCGACGTAAGCAAAACGCAGCTTTTGAAAGGCTACTTTGGGGGGCAAGCGGAACTTCGCATGTGAAAAATCTGGCAGCAAGCCGTACCACATTTGAATGTGGCAAACCGGTGCTGTCGAAGAGTCGATGGCAGCCTGTGTCAGACCTGTTCGTCGGTACACAGTGTGCCTGCAAGCTATAACGCTTCAGGACGATGGCGCCGCCATCGCCAGCGAATCGGAGAGGATATGCCACAAGGCCGCGTGGCGCTGCTGTAGGGCGGCGCCGCCCGCGTAGATCAGTTCCACGTGCAGGCTGTCGACGATGCCCAGGTAGGCTTGCGAATACAGGTCGAGGCGCTGGGGCGCCAGGGCGGGCGCCATGCGGCCCAGGCTCTTCACGTAATACTGCTGCAATTGCGCCAGCAAGGCTTCGTAGCCCGTACCGACTTCGATGCGCAGGGGAGCGGGCGGTAAATACGCCGTGCGCAGCAAAAAGCGCAAATGGGCCGAATCCGCATAGCGCTGCGCCATGCGGTCGCAGTACAGCGAGCCGGCCAGTTGCCCGTCGGCAGCCTCCAGCGCCGCCTCGTCGGCGAAACAGGCGTCCATGAAGGCTTGCTCTTCGGCCAGCGCGTCGGCAAACACGTCCAGAAACAGGGCGTCCTTGCCGGCGAAATGGGAGTAGAGCGACGCCTTGCGCATGCCGGCTTGCGCGGCGATGTCGCTGAGAGACGAGGCATCGTAGCCATGTTCCGAAAAGTGCACGACGGCGACGGCACAGATGTTATCGGCCGAAGCCGAGCGCTTTTTCATCATTGGGGTGAGAGTGAGTGAGGCGTCAGTGCGCTCCCAGGCTGCTGGCATGGGCCGGATGGACGCGCGCAGTGGCCAGGGTCAGCCATGATACCAGCAGGCCGGCCACCGTCAAGAACAGCAGCCAGGGCAGCGGCCCCCATTCGGACAGGCTGGCCGCCAGCGGCGTGGCCAGCGAGGACAAGGTCATCTGGATGGCGCCCAGCAATGCCGCCGTGGAACCGAGCGCGCGCTGTTGTGAGCCCATGGCCATGGCCATCAGTGCCGCTTCCGCGATGCCCAGGCCAAACAGCGCCACGAACATGCCGGGCACGACGGCGACAATGCCGAAGCCCGCCCACGCACCCAGCAGGGCCAGCACGGCGCCGCCCAGCATGGCGGCGCTACCCGCCACGCAGAGGCGCGCCACACCGTGCTGTTCCACCAGGCGGCCGCTGGCCATGGCGCCCAGTAGAACGGCCACGCCCGTGGCGCCGAACACCAGGCCGAAGCTGCCGGCGGACAGGCCGAAATCGCGCTGGTACACCAGAGACGCCCCGCCGATATAGGCAAACAGGAAAAAGAAAGTGGCGGACAGGGCCAGCGCGGGTAGCAGGAAGGCGCGGTCCAGCGCGATGCGCGCATAGGTGCGGTGCAGGCCGCGCGGCGAGACCCGCTTGGCGATGGGTAAAGTTTCCGGCAAGAACAGTGCGCTATTGAGCAGGGTCAAGGCGCCCAGCGCGGCCAAGGCCAGCATCACGGCGCGCCAGCCGTATTGGGCATCGAGCAAGCCGCCCACGGCGGGCGCCAGCACGGGCGCCAGGCCCACGATGGTCATCAACAGGGCAAACAGCTGCGCCGCTTTGACCCCATCTGCCACGTCGCGCACCATGCTCATCACCACGACCAAGGTCAGCGCCGCGCCCAGGCCCTGCAGCAAACGCGCCAGCAGCAGGGTGGACAGCTGGTCCGCCTGCGACGCCCATACGGCCGCCATGATGTAGACGGCGATGCCGGCCAGCAGCGGATAGCGCCGGCCCAGCATGTCCGTCAGCGGCCCACACAGCAATTGTCCGCCGCCCAGGGCCAGCAGGAAAACGGTCAGGCTCAGCTGCACATTTGCATACGAGGTGTGCAGTTCCCGCGCCATCGCAGGCATCGAGGCCAGGTACATGTCGATGCCTGCCGGACCGAGCACGGCCACCAGGGCCAGGGAAGCCGCCAGCCCAAGACTGGCGGCGGGAAGAGTGGTTTGCTGCTGCATTGCGATTCCTTCGTGTCATCAAAAAATCGGAGCATGGACGCCGCCGTGTTTTTTATTGTACACTTACTGCCTACCGGTAGGTAGGTTGTTGAATAATGTGAAAGGGATGAGAGCGATGAAGAAAGAAACAATGACGGGAGAACTGGCATGACGGAAGTGGGAATTTCGCTCAGCGGGGTGGCCGTCGCGTTGCTGTTTGCCGCCTGGAGTTCGCACCGCAGCCGCTGCGAGCGGCGCGATGTCATGTTGCTGACGATACTGGGCACCGTGCTGGGGCTGCCGGGCGCGGTCTTGCTGGCGTTGTAGGTCGCGTAGGTCGGATTAGCGGAGCGTAATCCGACCTCACCACACACGCCAACCATGTTGTCGGATTACGGCCCTCCGGGCCTAATCCGACCTACGTACCCTTGCGGGCATGAAAAAAGGCAGGCCGTCTGGCCTGCCTTCCTGTCGCTGGCACGCCCGCGGAAGCGGGCGCGTGGCGTTTACTCTTCTTCGTACGAGCTGATAGGTGCGCAGCCGCAGAACAGGTTGCGGTCGCCGTACACATTGTCGGCGCGGCCGACTGGTGGCCAGTATTTGCGCTGGCGCAGGGACGCGACTGGGTAAGCCGCGATTTCACGGCTGTACTTGCGTTCCCAGTTGTCCGACATCAACACCTGCGCCGTGTGCGGCGCGTTCTTCAAGGGGTTGTCGTCGTGGTCGAATTCACCGCTGGCGACCTTGGCGATTTCCGCGCGGATGGCGATCATGGCGTCGATGAAGCGGTCGATTTCCACTTTCGATTCGCTTTCCGTCGGTTCGATCATCAGCGTGCCCGGCACGGGGAAGCTCATGGTCGGCGCATGGAAACCGAAGTCCATCAGGCGCTTGGCCACGTCTTCGTTGCTGATGCCGGTGGCGTCCGTGATCGGGCGCAGGTCCAGGATGCATTCGTGCGCGACCAGGCCGTCGTGGCCCGAGTACAGCACAGGGTAGTGCGGCGCCAGGCGGCGCGCGATGTAGTTCGCCGCCAGAATCGCCGTCTCGGTCGCTGCCGTCAAGCCTTCCGCGCCCATCATGGCGATGTACATCCACGAAATCGGCAGGATGCTGGCCGAGCCGAATGGCGCGGCGCTGACAGCGCCGATACCGGCGGCATCGCGCTGGTAGCCCGACGAACGCTGGTTCGGCAGGAATTTCGCCAGGTGGGCGCCCACGCCGATCGGGCCGACGCCTGGTCCGCCGCCGCCGTGCGGGATGCAGAAGGTCTTGTGCAGGTTCAGGTGGGACACGTCGCCGCCAAACGAGCCGGGAGCGGCCACGCCGACCAGCGCGTTCATGTTGGCGCCGTCGATGTAGACCTGGCCGCCGTGCGAGTGGATAATCTCGCACAGTTCCTGGATGCCTTCTTCAAACACGCCGTGGGTGGATGGGTAGGTGACCATCACGCAAGCCAGGTTGGCGCTGTGCTTTTCCGCTTTCGCTTTCAGGTCGGCCAGGTCCACGTTGCCGTTGGCGTCGCAGCTGGTGACGACCACCTGCATACCGACCATGTTGGCCGAGGCAGGATTGGTGCCGTGCGCCGACGATGGAATCAAACAGATGTTGCGGTGGCCTTCGCCGCGCGACTCATGGTAGGCCTTGATCACCAGCAGGCCCGCATATTCGCCCTGCGAGCCGGCGTTCGGCTGCAGCGAGACGGCCGCATAGCCAGTCAGCGCGCACAGCATTTCTTCCAGCTGCGCAATCATTTCGCGGTAGCCCACGGTTTGCGCATCGGGCGCGAACGGGTGGATGTTCGAGAATTCCGGCCAGGTCACGGGAATCATTTCGCTCGTCGCGTTCAGCTTCATGGTGCATGAGCCGAGCGGGATCATGGTGCGGTCCAGCGCCAGGTCCTTGTCGGCCAGGCTGCGCAGGTAGCGCAGCATTTCGTGTTCCGAATGGTAGCTGTTGAAGACGGGGTGGGTCAGGTAGGCGCTCTCGCGCGCCAGGTTGGCCGGCAGCGCGCTGGTCACATTCGCTTCCACGCTGTCCAGGTCCGGCGCGGCAGGCGCGTTGACCAGGCCGTGCGCGAACACTTTCCACAGCAGCGCGATATCGTCGCGCGTGGTGGTTTCATCGAGCGACACGCCCACGTGGGTATTGTCGATCTTGCGCAGGTTGACGCCGTGGTGAATGGCCGTCGCGTGCAGTTGCGCCGCATCGGCGACGTTGATGGTCAGGGTGTCGAAGTAGCTTGCATTGACGACGCCATAGCCCAGGGTCTTCAGGTTGGCGGCCAGCACGCCCGTGTAACGGTGCACGCGCTGGGCGATCTGCAGCAGGCCGGCAGGGCCGTGGTAGACGGCGTACATCGAGGCCATCACGGCCAGCAGCACTTGCGCCGTGCAGATGTTGGACGTCGCTTTTTCGCGGCGGATATGCTGTTCGCGCGTTTGCAGGGCCAGGCGATACGCCTTGTTGCCTTGCGCATCGACAGTCACGCCGACCAGGCGGCCCGACATATTGCGCTTGAATTCATCGCGCGTGGACAGGAAGCCAGCGTGCGGGCCGCCGAAACCGAGCGGCACGCCAAAGCGCTGGCTGTTGCCGACGACGACGTCGGCGCCCCATTCGCCTGGAGGCGTGAGCATGGTCAGGGCCAGCAGGTCGGCTGCGACGATGACCATGGCGCCATGCGCGTGCAGTTTTTCCACGCCGGCGCGGTAGTCGCGCACGACACCGTTCACGCCAGGATATTGCAGCAGCACGCCGAAGCAGGCGTCCAGCGACTCGATTTCCGCCGGGTCGAAGGTGCGCACCTCGATGCCGATCGGCTGGGCGCGCGTCTGCACCACTTCCAGCGTTTGCGGCAGCACGTCATTGGCGACATACAGCACGTTCGATTTCGACTTGCCCACGCGCTGGATCAACGTCATCGCTTCGGCGGCGGCCGTGCCTTCGTCCAGCATCGAGGCATTCGAGATGCCCATGCCGGTCAGGTCGGTGATCACTTGCTGGAAGTTCAGGATCGCTTCCAGGCGGCCTTGCGAAATCTCGGGCTGGTAGGGCGTGTAGGCCGTGTACCAGGCAGGATTTTCAAAGATGTTGCGTAAAACCACACCAGGGGTGAACGTGTTGTAATAGCCTTGGCCAATCAGCGACTTGAGCACCTGGTTCTTGCCGGCGATGGCTTTCAGGCGCGACAAAGCTTCCTGTTCCGGCATCGGCTGCGAATACGCGCCCAATGGCAGGGCGCCTTTGTTGCGGATGTTGGCCGGTACCAGGGCATCGATCAGCGCGGCGCGCGATGGATAGCCGAGGGTCGCCAGCATGGCTTGCTGTTCGGTGGAGGAAGGGCCGATGTGGCGGGCGATGAAGGCATCGCGTGCTTCGAGTTGGGTCAGGCTGGTGCGGGTCATGATATAGAGGCCAAAAAAGACTGAAAAACCGGGAGGCGGCGCGCGGGCGCTGCTGGAAAAAAGCAAACGGGCCGCAAGCGCGGCCCGTGAGTCAAACGCGATTACGCGCTGGTGGTGGCGCCATAGGCGGCAGCGTCGAGCAAACCGTCCAGGGCCGACACGTCGGCTGGCTTGATCTTGAACAGCCAGTTGGCGTAGGCGTCGGTGTTGATCGATTCAGGCGCATTGACCACGTCGTCGTTGACGGCCACGACTTCGCCGGCGATAGGCGCGTAGATGTCGCTCGCGGCCTTGACCGATTCCACCACGGCGGCGTCGTCGCCGGCGCCATAGGTATTGCCCACGGTTGGCAGTTCGACGAAGACGATGTCGCCCAGGGCGTCCTGCGCGTACTCGGTGATGCCGACGGTGATAGTGCCGTCGCCTTCAAGGCGTACCCATTCGTGGGAGGCTGTGTACTTCAGGTCTGCAGGAATGTTCATGTGTGGCTCCAGATGGTAAGTGTTCGTTATTGATTATGATTGTTCGGTCTTGCGGGCGGTGGCTCTCTATCGCTAATCGCTTACGCAGCCAGGATTTTACCGTTACGCACGAAAGGAAGCTTGACGACGGAGGCGGCCAGTTGTTTGCCGCGGATTTCCACGTGCACGGTGTCGCCCACGTTCACGCCATTCGGTACGCGCGCCAGGGCAATCGCTTCCTGCATGGTCGGGCTGAAGGTGCCGCTGGTGATTTCGCCTGTGGCTTCGTTGCCGGCGATGATGACTTTTTGGTGGGCGCGCAGCACGCCGCCTTTTTCACGCAGGATCAGACCGACGAATTGCGCGTTCTGGCCTTTTGCCAGCAGGGCGGCCTTGCCGATGAAGTCACGCTCGCTGACCAGGTCGATGGTCCACGCCAGGCCCGCGTCAAGCGGGTTGACGGTTTCATCCATGTCCTGGCCGTACAGGTTCATGCCCGCTTCCAGGCGCAGGGTGTCGCGCGCACCCAGGCCGGCCGGCTTAACGCCGGCGGCGATCAGGGCGTTCCACAACGCTTCCACCTGGGTCGCGGCCACGCCGATTTCAAAACCGTCTTCGCCCGTGTAGCCGGTGCGCGCCAGCATGACTTCGCCGAACGCGGTGTCCTTGACGATGACGACATTGAAGGGCTTGATGGCTTCGGACGCGGCTTGCGTCTCCGGCAGCACTTGCCACACCTTGGCGCGTGCGTTCGGCCCTTGCACGGCCACCAGGGCCATGGCGTCATTGCCGTCGCGGCGTTCGGTAATCGTCAGGCCGCTGTTGGTGTTGGTATTTTGCTGCTGCATCCAGGCCACGTCTTTTTCCGCCGTGCCCGCATTGACGACCAGGCGGAACCAGTTTTCGCTGAAGAAGTAGACGATCAGGTCATCGATGACGGTACCTTCGGCATTCAACATGCACGAATACAGCGCCTTGCCCGATACTTGCAGCTTGTCGACGTTGTTGGCCAGTAAGCCGTGCAAAAAGGCGCGCACGTTCGGGCCTTCGATATCGACCACGCACATATGGGACACGTCGAACATGCCGGCGTCGCTACGCACGGCATTGTGTTCTTCGATTTGCGAGCCGTAGTTGACGGGCATGTCCCAGCCGCCGAAATCGACCATGCGGGCGCCGAGGGCACGGTGGGCGTTGTTGAGTGGGGTCGCTTTGAGCGTCATGGATTCCTCGGGACGAAGGTAAAGGGGGAAGTTAACAGAACACACAGAGCCAAACACGGCTTTCCGGCGTGATCACTGACCCCCCTGTCCTTTGTACCTGAGAGATTACGGGGGCTTGCCCCGTGCGCCCCTTCGGTGGGCCGCCGGCAATAGCCGCGGCCGCTCTCCAGAGTTGAGCTAAAGGTGTCGCAAAAGCAACAACTTCAGTCCGCCTGATCGGTCCTTTTGCCTGAGAGTTTTTGGGTAGTGCCCCTTCGGCGGCAACGCTGGGTTGCCCTCTCCCGATCAAGTGTGAGGAATATATGCCAGCAGGGGTATTCTGTCAATCTGTAAAGGCGTTGCCAAATTGCCGTAAAAGCCCCGATTTGCGGGGCTGTTGAGGGGGCTGACCCAGTGCAAAAGGGCGCCCGGCCCCGCGCGAATGGGCTATGATGAAGTTCGGGCTTTCTTGTGGGTGGCTGCCATGAACACGACACAGAGCGGGATACAATACGAGATACAACACGAGATACAAAACAACACCGAGCAGCACGGTTACTTCACCCTCTCGGGCGACGTCAACAGTGACATGGTGCGGCGCGTCTTCAACGCCGTGTCCGACATCACGGAAGACAAGCTCACTACCGCGCACATCCTGATTCAATCGAACGGCGGCTATGTCAGTGATGGCATCTGTTTGTACAACTTCATCAGTCAGTTGCCGCTCGACATCATTACCTATAACGCAGGCGCCGTGGCGTCCATCGCCGTCACCCTGTTTCTGGCGGGGCGGCACCGCCATGCCAGCGACACGGCCCGTTTCATGGTGCACAAGTCGCATGCAACCGCCTCGCCCGGTTCCCGGCCCGATGCGCTGAGCATCATCGTCGAGGGCTTGCGCGCTGATGACATGCGTACGGAGCGCATCCTGCGCGCCCACGTCAAGCTGACGGACGAGCAGTGGCAGGTGCATGCGTATTCCGACCTGCACCTGACGGCCGACCAGGCGCTGGAAGTGGGCATGATCGAATCGATCCGCGATTTTGCGCCGCCCAAGGGCAAACGCCTGACGAATATCTGAGGCGCGCCCGGCGCTGTCAGGCGGATGGTTGGGCGTGGAAATTTTGTAATCGAATGTAATTCTTCGCTGCAGCACAGCAAAAGCCGCGCGGAACAGGGCCGAGTCATGGCATAGTGCGAGTTGTTCATGAAATAAGTGCAAGCACGATGACTTGGTGGAATGGGATTTCTTTTGCGGCTGACATGTCCGTGATGGGGCCGGCTGGTGTGGCGATCGCCCTGTGGCTGCTCGTGTCGCGCCAATGGCGCCTGGTGCTCAGCTGGAGCTTGTGGTACGGCGGCGGACTGGCCCTCGTGGTGCTGTCAAAACTGGCCTTCATGAGCTGGGGCGTGGGCAGCAGCGCGCTCGATTTTACCGGTTTCAGCGGCCACGCCATGCGCGCCGGCGCCGTGTTTCCCGTGCTGATGTATGTGCTGCTGCAGCGGGCTGAACCGCGCTGGCGCAATGCCGGCGTCTTGATCGGCGTGGCGTTTGCCGTGCTGGTCGCCATTTCCCGCGTGGTCGTGCAGGCGCACAGCGTGTCGGAAGCCGTCAGCGGCTGCGTGCTGGGCCTGGCGCTGGCGCTGGGCTTCATGTGGAATGCCCGCGGCGTCGTCAATTTCGCCGTCAGTCATGCGCTGGCGCTGGCCAGCATGGTGCTGATGGTGGCGCTGAGCTTCAAGGCCGAGCCCATGCCGACCGAGCAGTGGCTGCAAAAACTGGCCATGTTGCTGTCCGGCCATGAGCGTGTTTTTTCCCGCGAAGACTGGAAGCTGGCGCAGGATGGCCGCCCAGCCCCGTGACAAGGGGCACGCTGCTGCCTGGCGCTGCTGTTTTTTGGCCAGAAAAGCATCAGGAAATGGTATGATGAACCACTTTTCAGCGGTGAGCAGCCAGGCTGCCGTCGCAATGGTGCATCTGAACTGAATATGAACCGGGTTCGCCGATCTCAACCGCCAGCATAGGCCAGGAACTCTAAAACACGTGCGTCTCTCTTCCATCAAGTTGTCGGGATTTAAGTCTTTCGTCGATCCCACCAATTTCCAGGTGCCAGGCCAGCTCGTGGGCGTGGTCGGGCCTAATGGCTGCGGCAAGTCGAATATCATCGACGCCGTGCGCTGGGTGCTGGGCGAATCGAAAGCGTCTGAATTGCGCGGCGAGTCGATGCAGGACGTCATTTTCAACGGCTCCACTCATCGCAAGCCTGCCGGGCGCGCTTCCGTGGAACTCGTGTTCGACAATAACGATGGCAAGGCGTCCGGCCAGTGGGGCCAGTACGCCGAGATCGCCGTCAAGCGCACCCTGACGCGCGACGGCACGTCCACCTATTACATCAATGGCCAGCCCGTGCGCCGGCGCGACATCCAGGATATTTTCCTCGGCACGGGCCTCGGCCCGCGTGCCTACGCCATCATCGGCCAGGGCATGATTTCGCGCATCATCGAATCGCGCCCCGAAGAATTGCGCGTCTTCCTGGAAGAAGCGGCCGGCGTGTCGAAATACAAGGAACGCCGCCGCGAGACGGAAAACCGTCTGCAGGATACGCGCGAGAATTTGCTGCGCGTGGAAGACATCTTGCGCGAACTCAATGCCAATCTGGAAAAGCTGGAAGCGCAGGCGGCCGTGGCCACGCGTTTCCACGCCTTGCAGGCGGACCAGGAAGAAAAGCAGAAGTTGTTGTGGCTGCTACGCAAGAACGAGGCGCAGAACGAGCAGACGCGCTATTTCCGTGAAGTGGAACAGGCGCAGACGGACCTGGAAGAACAGACGGCCAAGCTGCGCAACGTGGAACTGACCCTGGAGCAGATGCGCCAGGCGCACTTCGCCGTGGGCGACCGTTTGCATACGGCGCAGGGTCATCTGTACCAGACGAATGCGGAAATCGGCAGCCTGGAAGCGCAGATCAAGTTCGTCATCGAATCGCGCGCCCGCCTGCAGGCCCAGCTGGCCACCCTGACAGCCCAGCGCGACCAGTGGAACAGCCAAGGCAGCGAGTACCAGGAACAGATCGAAGAGGCAGAATTCCACCTCGAGGAACTTGCCGCCAAGGTGGAACAATCGCAAATGATGGCCGAGCAGAAGGGCGAGCAATTGCCCGAGCTGGACGCCGCCTGGCGCGCCGCGCAAAACAAGAGCACGGAATCGCGCGCGCGGATCATGCAGGCCCAGCAGCAACTGGAACTGGAATCGGCGCACCAGCGCAATGCCTCCAACATCCTGGCCAGCCTGTTGACGCGCCGCGAGCGCTTGCAGCAGGAAAAGAACAGCCTGAGCCTGCCAGACAGCAGCCATCTGGAAAACCTGAAACTGCAGCTGGAAGAAAAACAGCAAACGCTGGAAGAACAGGGTTTTTACCTGGAAGAAGCGCTGGAGCAGCAGCCGAAGCTGGAGCAGGAGCGGATGGAGGCGCAGGCGCAGGTCAATGCCGAGACGGCTGCCAACGCGCAGCTGGAAGCGCGTCTTTCCGCTTTGAAACAATTGCAGGAACGAGTACAGACGCAGGGCAAGGTTCAGCCGTGGCTGAAAAAGCACGAACTCGACACCTTGCCGCGCCTGTGGCAAAAGCTGCAGATCGAAGCGGGCTGGGAAGCGGCCATGGAATCGATCCTGCGCGAGCGCACGTCGGCCCTGCAACTGTCGAATATCGACTGGGCCAAGGCTTTCTTTGCCGACGCGCCGCCAGCCAAGCTGGCCCTGTATGCGCCGTCCACCGTGGCGCCGCTGCCCCTGCCAGAAGTGGCGGGCCTGAAACCGTTCCTGAACTTGCTCAAACTCAACGATCCTGGCTTGCGCGGCTTGCTGCAGGATTGGCTGTACAACGCCTACGCCGTGGAAGACGCGGCCGAGGCGCTGGCCGAGCGGGGCAAGTTACCGCCAGGCGGCTATTTCGTCACGCGCGCCGGCCATGTGGTCACAGCGTCCAGCGTGCGTTTCTATGCGGCCGATTCGGAGCAGGAAGGCATGCTGGGCCGCCAGCAGGAAATCGAGAATATCGGCAAGCAGTTGCGCGCACAGCAATTGCTGGCCGAAGAGGCGCGCGCCCGTTCCGTGCGGGCCGACGCGGCCGTCGCTACCCTGACGCGCAACCTGTCCGACTTGCGCCTGCGCATACAGCAACTGACCTCGTCCGTGCATACGTTGCAACTGGACGTGGTGAAACTGTCGGAAGTGGAAGCGCGCTTCAACCAGCGCAGCACGCAGATCGGCGCGGACCTGGCCGAAATCGCCGCGCAGGAAGCGGAACAGATGCAGACCAAGCTGGAATCGGAAGAAAAATTCGAACAGCTGGACATGGAGCTGGGCAACTTGCAGGAAGCGCACGAAGACGGCCATACGGACTTCTTGCAAAAGGAACAGCGTCTGGCCGAGGCGCGCGAAGCCTTGCGCGACCTGGAGCGGGCCGCCAAGGATACGGAATACGCGGAAAAAGCCCACCGCGCGAAGATCGAGGAATTGCGCCGCAACATCGCCACGGCCAGCACGCAGGCGCAGCAAGTGACGGCCAGCCTGCAGGCGGGCGAACTGGAGCTGGCCAACCTGGAAAGCGGCGCGGCCGCCGACGGCTTGCAGGACTTGCTTGAGCGCCGCACCACGCAGGAGCGGGCGCTGGCGGACGCGCGCCACGAACTGGACCAGATCACGCAGCAACTGCGCCTGTCCGAAGATGCGCGCACGCAGTCGGAGCGCAGCTTGCAGCCGCAGCGCGACAAGATCATGGAAATGCAGCTCAAGGAACAGGCCGCGCGCCTGAACCAGGAGCAGTTCGCCCAGCAATTGCTCGAATCGGGCGCCGATGAAGCGGCCTTGACGGAAAAGTTGCATCCGGACATGCGTCCATCGTATCTGCAGGGCGAAGTCACGCGGTTGACGAATGCGATCACGTCCCTGGGCGCCGTCAACCTGGCCGCGCTGGATGAACTGGCACAGGCCTCCGAGCGCAAGAACTTCCTCGACGCCCAGAATGCCGACCTGACGGAAGCGATCAACACCTTGGAAGACGCGATCCACAAGATCGACAAAGAGACGCGCGACCTGTTGCAAGACACGTTCGACAAGGTCAACCATCACTTTTCCGAGCTATTCCCGATTCTGTTTGGCGGCGGCCAGGCGAAACTGACCATGACGGGCGACGAGATTCTCGATTCCGGTGTACAAGTCATGGCGCAGCCTCCCGGCAAGAAAAATGCCACCATCCACCTGTTGTCCGGTGGAGAGAAGGCGCTGACCGCGACCGCATTGGTGTTTTCCATGTTCCGCCTGAATCCGGCGCCGTTCTGCCTGCTCGACGAAGTCGATGCACCGCTGGACGATTCGAACACGGAACGCTTCTGCCGCATGGTCAAGCGCATGTCCGACCAGACCCAATTCCTTTTCATTTCGCATAACAAGATTGCGATGGAAATGGCCCATCAATTGATCGGTGTGACGATGCAGGAGCAGGGCGTATCGCGCATCGTGGCGGTGGACATGGAGTCCGCCGCAAATTTTGCTACCGAGGCACAAGCAGCATGACAGACTTACAAATTACCTTGTTCGGCGCCGGCGGCGTCTTTATCGTCGGTGTTTTCTCATACAACAAATGGCAGGAGTACAAGGCCAAGAAAAGCGTGGAACGGGCCTTTTCCACCGACCACGACGATGTGCTGATGCGCGAGGGCGACGCCCCCGTGACGGATGTCCCGGAACCTGTCTTGCGCCAGGAACCGCGCTTTGATGCCGCGCCTGCCGCCAAGGCCGAACCGTCGTTCGGCGCGCCGCCGGCGGCACCCGTGTCCGACGCCCCTGTGCATGCGGAACCGTCGCTGGGGGATAGCCCAGCCGAGCCGGTCCAGGCACCTGCTGCCGAGCCCGTGCAAGAGGTGAGCGCCGCCAGCGAACAGGCGACCAGCCTGGTTGACCCGCTGATCGATTGCCTGCTGCCCCTGTCGCTGGAAGCGCCCGTGCGGGGCGACAAGATCCTGCCGGTCCTGCAAACCTTGCGCCTGGTGGGCAACAAGCCCGTGCACTTCATTGGCTTGCACGTGAATGGCGACTGGGAACCGATCACGCATGGCGGTGTCTATACCAAGATGCAGGGTGGCGTGCAGCTGGCCAGCCGCAGCACGGCCTTGAATGAACTGGAATACTCGGAACTGGTTACGCGGCTACGCGGTGTGGCGGACGAAATCGGCGCCGAACCGGAAGTGCCCGACATGATGGAAGTGATGGCCGAAGCGCGCAATCTGTACCGCTTTGTTGCCGGTCACGATGCCCAGCTGGGCGTCAACCTGCACACGAACGGCGCGCCATGGGCCATTTCCACCTTGCTCTTCGCCTTGGAAAAGCAAGGCTTTGATGTGCGTCCGGACGGCCGTTTCGTCATGCCTGATGGCGACGGCAGCTATCTGTTCTCGCTGTCGACGAATGTCACGCTGGCCGAGGAAACCACGCCCCGCCTGACCCTGCTGCTGGACGTGCCTTGCGTGGCGCCCGCGCGCGACGGCTTCGGCTCCATGGTTGCCTGCGCCAAAGCGCTGGTGGGCCGCCTCGACGCGACCATCGTCGACGATTACAACCAGGCCTTGTCCGATGCGGCCCTGGCCGAGATCGCCGGCCAGGTGCAAGAGTTTTACCAGGAAATGGACGCGGCCGACATTCCGGCCGGTTCCACCCGCGCCCTGCGTTTATTTAGCTGAAGAATCCCGCAACAATGACTGATCCGACTAACCAGGACGCCGCCCGGCGCGTCCTGGCACTCACTGCCGAACTTAACCGGCATCTGCACGCCTACCACGTGCTCGACAACCCCACCATTCCCGACGCCGAGTACGACAAGCTGTTCGTCGAACTGCAGGCGCTGGAAGCGGCCCATCCTGACTTGCGCACGCCCGATTCGCCCACCTTGCGCGTGGGTGCGGCGCCCCTGCCGCAATTCGAGCAAGTCACGCATACGGTGCCGATGTTGTCGCTGAACAATGGTTTCACCGATGACGATATTGTCAATTTCGACCGTCGCGTGCGCGAAGGCCTGGACCTTGATGGTGCAGAAGTCGAGTATGCCGCCGAAGTGAAATTCGATGGCCTGGCCATCAACCTGCGCTATGAAAACGGTTTGTTCGTGCAGGCGGCCACGCGCGGCGATGGCGCCACGGGCGAGGACGTGACGGCCAATATCCGCACCATCGCTGGCATTCCGCTGCGCTTGCAGGGCGACATGATTCCCTCCGTGCTCGATGTGCGCGGCGAAGTGATGATGTTCAAGGCCGATTTCGCCCGCCTGAACGAACGCCAGCGTGTGGCGGGACACAAGGAGTTCGCCAATCCCCGCAATGCGGCAGCCGGCAGCCTGCGCCAGCTCGATTCGCGCATCACTGCACAGCGCAAGCTGCGTTTTTATGCCTACGGCATCGGCGCCCTCGGTGGCGCCGCCATGCCGGTGTCGCATTCGGCCTTGCTGGACTGGTACGCAACCCTGGGCATTCCCGTGTCCAAGGAACGCCGTGTGGTGCAGGGCGCAAAGGGCTTGCTGGCATACTACGCCGATATCGGCGCGCGCCGTCCCGCCTTGCCCTATGAAATCGACGGCGTGGTCTACAAGGTGAACGCGACGCAAGACCAGCAGGAGCTGGGCTTTGTGTCGCGCGCACCTCGTTTTGCGCTGGCGCACAAGTTCCCCGCCGAAGAAGCCTTGACCGTGGTGCTGGGTATCGATATCCAGGTGGGCCGCACGGGCGCCATGACGCCCGTGGCGCGCCTGGCGCCCGTGTCCGTGGGCGGCGTGACGGTGACCAATGCCACCTTGCATAATGAAGATGAAGTGCTGCGCAAGGATGTGCGCGTGGGCGATACCGTTGTCGTGCGCCGTGCCGGCGATGTGATCCCTGAAGTGCTGTCCGTGGTGCTGGACAAGCGCCCCGAACCGGCGCCGCCGCCTTTCAAGATGCTGGAACGCTGCCCTGTTTGCGATTCCCACGTGGTGCGCGAAGTGGGCGAAGCGATCGCCCGCTGCTCGGGCGGCCTGTTCTGTTCGGCCCAGCGCAAGGAAGCATTCCGCCATTTCGCGGGCCGCCGCATGATGGATATCGAAGGCCTGGGCGAACGTTATATCGATACCCTGGTCGAACTGGAATACGTGCATGGCCTGGCCGACCTGTACAGCCTGACCCTGGACAAACTGCTGGAAATGAAGCTGCGCGCCGACGAGCGCGATGGTTCGACGCCAGAAACAGTGCAACAAGGCAAGATTCCCACCAAATGGGCGGAAAACTTGCTGGCTGGCATAGACGCGAGCAAGCGCCCGCCGCTCGAGCGTTTCCTGTTCGCGCTAGGCATCCGCCATGTGGGTGAGTCGACGGCCAAGACCCTGGCCGAGTGGCTGGGGAGTCTGGCGTATGTGCGGCAGGCGCCGGCGGCCTTGCTGCGCGTGCTGCCCGATATCGGCGGCACGGTGGCCGAGTCGATTGCCGATTTCTTTGCCGAAGAAAAGAACCAGCAGGCGCTGCAGGCATTGCTGGATGCTGGCGTCACGCCGCAGGGTGAACACGCGCCCAGTGCGAAGCTGCGCACGCAACTGGAGCAAACCACGCTGCTGGCCGCTATCGGTATCCCAAAGCTGACGGAACCGCGCAGCAAGCAACTGGTGGAGCGGGGCGTGACCCTGGCCAGTCTGGCGGCGCAGGGCGCGAGCTTCCACGCGGGCTTGCCCGCCGCCGTGGCTGAATCGCTGGCGCAATGGCTGGCCAATGACAGCAATGTCAGGCTGCTAGCTCAACTGGACGCCTTGCGAAATGAATTACTGTCACAATTACCTGAAATGCCAGCGGCTGGTGGCAAGCTGGACGGCAAGACTTTCGTCCTGACGGGCACCTTGCCCACTATGAGCCGCGACGAGGCTGCGGAGCTGATCGAGGCTGCCGGTGGCAAAGTCAGCGGTTCCGTGTCAAAGAAAACCGCTTACGTCGTGACCGGTTCGGACGCTGGCAGCAAGCTGGCCAAGGCGCAGGAACTGGGCGTGGCCATACTCGACGAAGCTGGTTTGCTAGCCTTGCTCGCGCAAGACTAATCATTAAAATATTATAGAAGACCCATGAAAAAAATCAGAAAAGCAGTCTTTCCCGTCGCCGGCCTGGGCAGCCGTTTCTTGCCTGCGACCAAGGCACAACCGAAGGAAATGCTGCCCATCGTCGACAAGCCGTTGATCCAGTACGCGGTGGAAGAAGCGGTGGCGGCCGGCATCACGGAAATGATCTTCATCACGGGTCGCAACAAGCGCGCCATTGAAGACCATTTCGATACTGCCTATGAGCTGGAGTCGGAGCTGGAAGCGGCCGGCAAGCGCCAGTTGCTCGAGATGGTGCAAAATGTCATTCCCAAGCACGTCAATTGCATTTACATACGCCAGTCGGCGCCGCTGGGCCTGGGGCATGCCGTGCTGTGCGCCCGTCCCGTGATCGGCGACGAACCGTTTGCTGTCTTGCTGGCCGACGATTTCATGGATGTGGAAGAGGGCGTGCGCCCCGTGCTGGCGCAGATGACCGATGTCTTCCAGTATGAAAACTGCTCGCTGCTGGCGGTGCAGGATGTGCCGCGCGCGGAAACCAAGCAATACGGTATCGTATCGGCAAAGAATTATCAGCCCGACCTGGAACTGGTCTCGGCGATTGTGGAAAAGCCTGCGCCGGAAGAGGCGCCATCGACCCTGGCCGTGGTGGGCCGTTATGTGCTGACCAGCCGTATCTTTAACCACCTGGAAAATATCGGCACGGGCGCCGGCGGCGAAATCCAGTTGACGGACGGCATCGCCGCCCTGATGCGCGAAGAGCGCGTGCTGGCTTACCGCTACCAGGGGCAGCGTTATGATTGCGGCTCCAAACTTGGTTATCTGAAGGCCACGACGGCGATGGGCATGAAGCATCCGGAAACGGGTGCTGCCTTCCGCGCCTACTTGCAAGAACTGCAAACAACACTGGGCGAAAAATGACGGTACGCGAGATTCTGAAGATGGGCGATCCACGCTTGCTGCGCATGGCCGAGCCCGTGCGTGACTTCGATACGCCCGAATTACACGCCTTGATCGCCGACATGTTCGACACCATGCATGCCGCCAATGGCGCGGGCCTGGCGGCGCCGCAGATCGGCATCAACCTGCAACTGGTGATTTACGGCTTCAAGCAGAATCTGCGCTATCCCGATGCGCCGCAAGTGCCGGAAACCGTGTTGATCAACCCTGTGCTGACGCCTTTGTCGGAGCGCAAGGAAGAGGGCTTTGAAGGCTGCCTGTCCGTGCCGGGTATGCGCGGCAGCGTGCCGCGCTGGAGCGAACTGCACTATGAAGGCGTGGACCAGTTTGGCCAGCCCATCAGCCGCGACTGCGACGGCTTCCATGCCCGCGTGGTGCAGCATGAAGTGGATCACTTGCACGGTATTTTGTATCCGATGCGTATCGTTGATTTTACGCAATTCGGTTATACGGAAGTGATGTTCCCCGACCTGGACCCGAACGACGACGATTGATTGGCGCTTAAGCTGGGGGCTGACCCGCCGGGTCAGGCCCCGAACGTTGTCAGTCGCAGTGCCGAGTAAGTATGAAAAATGGCCGTGCAGCTATCAGCTGGGCGGCCATTTTTTCATGTGGTGCAGCTCAGCGCACCTTGCGGTTGCTGCCCAGGTTGTCGAGCAAGGCTTTCAGCTCATCTTGCATGGCATCCGTCAGGTTCAGGAAGCGGCAGCCGATCTGCACTTGCTCGCCCAGCAGGAAGGAGCGGAAGGTGCGCGACAGGCGGATTTCCAGGTCGGCGATCATGACTTTGTCCGGCCCCAGTTCCAGGCGCACGCGCGACAGCTTGCGGCCCACATACAGGCCGACCGTATCGCGCGGGTGGGCACGCATGCCGATGCCGCCGGCCGAGAAGTCATACAGCTGCAATTCGTACGGCCGTCCTTCCAGCACAAAGGCGGCCAGGTAGTACACGCCCAGCGGTGTTTCCAGGCGTGCCGATTCGCGCCGTTCCAGCACCAGGCAATGGCTGGGGAAGTTCGTCAGGTAGACGTTCGGCCGCTCGGGATAGGCCTCCCATTCGCCATTGATGGTAAATTGCAGCTTGGCGCTTTGCACCCACGACACAAACGTGGCGCCACCAGGCGGCAGGGTCGCGCCTTCATTCAGTTCCAGCACGAATTGCGGCAAGTCATCGTCGACGGACAATATGCGCGCCATGATGACATCTTCGCCGCCTGTCGGGTAGATGGAAATGGCGTCGCCGTTATCAGCCAGGCTGCATAGGGTTTCGCCGATATCCCACGGATCGCTCATATGGTGCGGCTTGGTGCCTGGCTCCATAGGCTCGGCCACATCGGCCAGGCTGGGCGCGCCTTTGCGCAGGGGATTGGGGATGGGATCGTTCACGACAGCGTATCTCTTTTGTTCTAATGGGGAATAGTGTATAGGTTTAAGGCAATATTTACTAAGTAAATCACAATAATTGTTTTTATATCACTATATTCCTGTTGCTTATGTAGCATGGCATGCCGGGGCGCATGCCATCTCGATACCGTCGCTTAAAACTGTTCGTCCGCGCTCAGGTAGCGCCATTGGCCCGTTGGCAAGTCGCCCAGCTTGACCTTGCCGATGCGCACGCGTTTCAGGCCCAGCACTTTCAGGCCGACGGCTTCGCACATGCGGCGGATCTGGCGTTTCTTGCCTTCGCGCAAGGTAAAGCTCAGCTGGTCTTCATTTTGCCAGCGCACCTTGGCCGGCAGCAGCGGTTTGCCGTCGAGCCACAAGCCATGGTTGAGCCTTTTCAGCTCGCTGTCGGGCAGGGTATCGCCTTTGGTGTAGCTCACGCGCACCAGGTATTCCTTGTCGATATCGGTATCGTGGCCGATTAGCTGTTTGGCCACGCGCCCATCCTGCGTCAAGACCAGCAAGCCGACGGAATCGATGTCCAGGCGGCCGGCGGCAACCAGGCTGCGCAGCTGGGTCGGGTGGAACTGTTCCGGGCTGCGGTCTTCCGCCCAGCGGTTTTCCGCCTTGATCAACGCCACGGCGGGCGTGTAGCCGTCTTCGGCCTGGCCGCTGACATAGCCGACGGGTTTGTTGATCAATACGGTGACGCGCTTCGACTGCTCGGCTGCCGCCTGGCGTTCCACGGTGACGCGCTGGCTGGGATAGACCTTGCTGCCCAGCTCGGACACCACCTTGCCATCGACGCGGACCCAGCCGCGCGCGATCCATTCATCGGCTTCACGGCGCGAGCACAGGCCCAGTTCGGACATGCGTTTGGACAAGCGTAATAATTCTTCGGTCATGTTGTTTCAGTTTCAGTAAGGGTAGGCGCTGCACGCAAGGTTTACACCTTCAGCGCATCGAGTAAATCGGTTTCCAGCAATATCTGGTTGCGGGCATTGTTGAGCGCGGGACCGTCGACGAGGAAGACGTCTTCGACCCGTTCGCCCAGGGTCATGATCTTGGCCGTGTGCAGGTTGATGCGGTACTTGGTCAGCACATTGGCGATCGCATACAGCAGGCCCGTGCGGTCGTTGGCGGCCACCGACAGCAGGTAGTACTGTCCCCTTTCGTCGGGCCGCAAATCCACCGTCGGCTGGAAGGGGAAAGTGCGCGACAGGCGCGACAGCCGTCCCTTGCCCGGCGGCGGCAGCGGCGTTTGCGACTGCAGCAGTTCGCCCAGCTCGTGCTCGATCAGGCTGATGATGTCGCGGTAGCTCTTGGCGAAGTTCTGCTCCGTGACGAGGAAAGTGTCGAGCGCGTAGCCATTCCTGGTCGTGTGGATCTTCGCGTCGAGGATGCTGAAATTCTTGCGGTCGAAATAGCTGCAGATGCGCGCGAACAGGTCGGGCTGGTCGGGCACGTACACGGCTACCTGCAAGCCTTCGCCGATGGGGGCCAAACGGCATTTTACCACCGGCAACTTGCTGTCGAGCTTGTCATACAGCGAGCGCGTCTGCCAGGCGATGTCGGAGGCGTCGTGGCGCAGGAAATACGCCACGTCCAGCTGCTGCCACAGTTTCAGATGGGCATCGGGCGGCAGGCCGTACAGGCGCAGCGTGGCCAGCGCTTCCTGCTGGCGGTTCTTCAGTTCGCGGTCGGCCGTATGCGGTTCGCCGCCCAGCACGCGCAGGGTGATCTTGTACAGGTCTTCCAGCAGTTTGCCTTTCCATGCGTTCCACACTTTCGGACTGGTGCCGCGGATGTCGGCCACCGTCAGCAGGTACAGGCCCGTCAGGTGGCGCTCGTCCTTGACCACTTTCGCAAAGGCGGCGATGACGTCGGGGTCGGACAGGTCTTGCTTTTGCGCCACTTGCGACATGGTCAGGTGATTTTCCACCAGGAAAGCCACCAGTTCCGTGTCCTCTGCCGACATGCCGTGGTCCTGGCAGAACTGGGTGGCGTCGGCCACGCCCAGCTTGGAATGGTCGCCGCCGCGGCCCTTGGCGATGTCGTGGAACAGGGCCGCCACGTACAGCAGCCACGATTGCGAGAAATCGGCCATCAGCTGGCTGCAGAACGGGTATTCGTGCGCATGTTCGCTCATGGTGAAGCGGCGCATGTTGCGCACCACCATCAAAATGTGCTGGTCGACCGTGTACACGTGGAACAGGTCGTGCTGCATCTGCCCCACGATGCGGCGGAAATTCGGCAGGTAGCGCCCCAGGATGCTCATCTCGTTCATGCGCCGCAGCGCATGGATGATGCCCACGGGCGCCCGCATGATGCGCAGGAAGAGGGCGCGGTTGACGGGATCCTGGCGGAAGGCGGCATCGATCTTGAAGCGCGCATGCCACAGGGCCCGCGTGGCGCGCGACGTCATGCCCTTCAGGGCGGGGCGTTCCGTCATCAGGACAAATATTTCCAGCATGGCCGACGGGTATTGCTCGAACGTATCGTCGGCGCTGATGTCGATCAGGCTGTTGACTTCATTGAAGCGTTCGTTGATGGGCACGGCCACATCGTCTTGGGGAAACAGCCGTGCCTCGATATTTTGCAGCAGAATCGTGTTGAGCTGGGTCACCGTCTTGGCGGCCCAGTAATAGCGCTGCATGAGAAATTCGCTGGCGCGGCGCATGTGCGGCCCGCTGCCCGTGGCTTGCAGGCCCAGTGATTCGGCAATCGCCGTCTGCACGTCGAACACCAGGCGGTCTTCGCGCCGCCCCGCATGCAGGTGCAAACGCACGCGGATATCCTTGAAGGCGCGCTCCTTTTCCATCAACTGGCGCGCTTCCGTCAGGGTGATCAGGCCTCCCGTGGCCAGGGTGCGCCAGGAATTGGCCAGGCCGGCCGCCTTGGCCACCCACAAAATCACCTGCAAGTCGCGCAAGCCGCCCGGGCTTTCCTTGCAATTGGGCTCCAGGCTGAAGGCCGTGTCTTCGTATTTGGCATGGCGCTGGCGCATTTCCGCCGTTTTCGCCTGGAAAAACGCCTGTGGGTCCATGGCGGCCTCGTAGCGCTGCTGCAGTTGCGCGAACAAGTCCGCGTTGCCGCACACGAGGCGCGCTTCGAGCAGGCTCGTTTGCACGGTGATGTCGGCTTTCGATTCGACCATGCACTCCTCGACCGTACGGATGCTGTGGCCGATTTCCAGGCCCAGGTCCCACAGCAGTTGCACCAGTTCCTCGAGCTTTTCCTGTGTCGCCGCGTCCGGCGCCTGCTGCAGCAGGATCAGCAGATCGACGTCGGAATACGGAAACAGTTCACCGCGGCCGTAGCCGCCCACGCCCACCAGGGCAGTGCCGGGAGGCAAACCCGCCTCCTGCCAGGCGCGCGCCAGCACCCCATCGACGCTGTGGCGAAGGCCGCGCAGCAGTTTTTCAGGCTTGCCATCGGCCTGGAAGGCCGCAATGACGACCTGGCGGTCGGCTTTCAGTTGCTGTTTCAGCTGTTCCCGAACTTGCTTTTTCATCTGGGCCCTGGGGTGGCGGTGCGTGGGATGGAAGAATCAGGCTTTGTTCAGGATCAAGGCTGGCGGCGGCGGCATGCCAGGCGAGACGGTCAGCACTTCATAGCCCGTTTCCGTCACCAGCACCGTGTGTTCCCACTGCGCCGACAGGCTGCGGTCCTTGGTTTTGATGGTCCAGCCATCGTTCATTTCGCGGATCTCGCGGCGGCCCGAGTTGATCATCGGTTCCACGGTGAAAATCATGCCCGCCTCCAGGCGCTCCAGCGTGCCTGGTTTGCCGTAGTGCAGCACTTGCGGTTCTTCATGAAAGACCTTGCCGATGCCGTGGCCGCAGAATTCGCGCACCACGCTGTAGCCTGCTTTTTCCGCGTGTTGCTGGATGGCGTGCCCGATATCGCCCAGGTGGGCGCCCGGTTTGATCTGGTCTATGCCCAGCCACATGCATTCATAGGTGATTTCCGACAGGCGCTTGGCCAGGATGGTGGGCGTGCCGACGAGGAACATGCGGCTGTTGTCGCCGTGATAGCCATCCTTGATGACGGTGATGTCGAGGTTGACGGAGTCGCCGCTCTTCAAGACCTTGTCGCCCGGAATGCCATGGCAGATGACGTCGTTGACGGAGGTGCAGATGGCTTTCGGGTACGGCGTATAGCCGGGCGGGCAGTAGTTCAGCGGGGCGGGAATGGTGCCCTGCACATTGACCATGTATTCGTGGCACAGGCGGTCAAGTTCGCCCGTGGTGACGCCCACCTTGACGAAAGGGGTGATGTAGTCGAGCACTTCGGCGCCGAGCTTGCCGGCAACGCGCATGCCTTCGATGTCGGCGGCGCTATTAATACGGATGGTGGACATGGTGTAATTCGCAATCTGCAAGATATTCGGCTGAAAAGCGCGGGTGAAAAGCACAGACGATTCCTGTGTAGGGGAAAAAGTCTGCAAATATGTCGAAATTATAAACGAGCCGCCCTGAATCCGCCGCCTCCTTCCTATGGCCGGGCGGCGATTTGTGGGGGGAATGGAGAGGTGCTGCCGCGGCGGCCATGTCTTGCACCATAGTGGTGCATAGGACGTTTCCGCCGGGCGGGCGATTTGCAGTGCGGACTTGATGCGGCGGTCATTTTGGTGTAGAATCCCGGGTTGCTTGAATTCACTTTTGAGCAATGCAATAAATAGTGTCTTTAATTTTAAATAAACACGCGAATCCGGTCGACAAGGGTGCCTGTATGGTGACTGATCGGATTCCAGACCCAACCCTGGAGTTAATAATGTCCGTAACAATGCGCGAAATGCTGGAAGCCGGTGTCCACTTTGGTCACCAAACCCGTTTTTGGAATCCAAAAATGGCACCGTTCATCTTCGGCCATCGCAACAAGATCCACATCATCAACCTGGAAAAAACCATGGCGATGTACCAGGACGCAATGAAGCACGTGCGTCAACTGGCTGCAAACCGTGGCACCATCCTGATGGTCGGCACCAAGCGTCAAGCTCGCGAAATCATCGCTGCTGAAGCACAACGCGCTGGCGTGCCTTTCGTTGATCAACGTTGGTTGGGCGGCATGCTGACCAACTTCAAAACGATCAAAACCTCGATCAAGCGTCTGAAGGACATGGAAGTGATGGTCGAAGACGGTTCGATCGAGAAGCTGTCGAAAAAAGAAGCGCTGATGTTCTCCCGCGAAATGATCAAGCTGCAAAAATCGATCGGCGGCATCAAGGATATGGGCGGCATTCCTGACGCAATCTTCGTTGTGGACGTCGGCTACCACAAAGGTGCGATCACCGAAGCAGCTAAACTGGGTATCCCGGTCATCGGCGTTGTCGATACCAACCACTCCCCAGAAGGCGTGAACTTCGTGATCCCAGGTAACGATGACTCCTCGAAAGCCATCATGTTGTACGCTCGCGGTGTTGCTGATGCAATCATCGAAGGCCGTGCAGCTGCCGGTAACGAAGTTGTTGAAATGGTTAAAGCAGCCGCTGGCGACGAATTCGTCGAAGTGAACGAACAGGCTTAATAGCCAGGCTATCGCGAGATAGCCGTTTGTAAGCACAGCAGTAAGGGAAAAGGGGTGGCAGCAGCTCCCCCTTTTTTTTAACAAAAAAACGATAGTGACCGCTGGCGAGGCATACCTGCCCGGCCGCGACTATCGACTCACCGAATCAGGAGAAACACATGGCAGCGATTACAGCAGCGATGGTAGGCGAATTGCGCGGCAAAACCGACGCACCAATGATGGAATGCAAAAAAGCACTGACCGAAGCCGATGGCGACATGGCTCGTGCGGAAGAGATCCTGCGCGTCAAACTGGGCGGCAAGGCATCGAAAGCATCGGCACGTATCACCGCTGAAGGCGTCGTGGCAACCTACATCGCCAATGGCGTAGGCGCCCTGGTTGAAGTCAACTCGGAAACCGACTTCGTTGCGAAAAACGACGATTTCCTGGCACTGGCCAACAACGCTGCCCGTCTGGTAGCAGAACACAACCCGGCTGACGTAGCTGCCCTGCTGGCCCTGCCACTCGATGGCAAGACCCTGGAAGAAGTGCGCGCTGCCCTGATCGGCAAAATTGGCGAAAACATGACCATCCGCCGCTTCCAGCGTTTCGAAACCAGCAACAAGCTGGCTTCGTACCTGCACGGTTCGCGCATTGGCGTGATCGTCGAATTCGACGGTGCCGATGAGCAAGTAGGCAAAGACGTGGCCATGCACATCGCTGCCATGAAGCCAGTGTCGCTGTCTTCGAACGAAGTTCCAGCGGAACTGATCGAAAAAGAGCGTTCGGTTGCCCAACTGAAAGCCGAAGAAGACGCAGCCAAAGCGGCCGCCGAAGGCAAGCCAGCGCAATCGCCGGAAATCCTGGCCAAGCGCCTGGAAGGTTCCGTACAGAAGTTCCTGAAAGAAGTATCGCTGCTGAACCAGGCATTCGTGAAAAACGACAAGCTGTCGGTTGAGCAAATGCTGAAGGCGGCTAACACCAGCGTCAAGGGTTTTGCCATGTACGTGGTAGGCGAGGGCATCGAGAAGAAGCAAGACGACTTCGCAGCAGAAGTCGCAGCACAGATGGCTGCCTCCCAGGGAGCGTAAGTAAAGCGGGCCGAGAGGCCCGTTTTTTTGGCCCGCCCGCACCTGTCGTGCCGGGCGGCGGCATGGGCAGCCCCGCGCGCCTGTCCGGCGCTGCAAGGCGCTGCGCCATGTCATACTCGAATAAACTCATTTATGGAGCCCCAGCTCATGTCAAAACCAGCCTACAAGCGCGTCCTCCTCAAGTTGTCCGGCGAAGCCCTGATGGGCGATGATCCCTACGGCATCAACCGCGCCACGATCGAGCGCATGGTGGCCGATGTGGCCGAGGTGGCGAAATTGGGTGTGGAACTGGCAATCGTGATTGGCGGCGGCAATATCTTCCGCGGCGTTGCGCCTGGTGCGCAAGGCATGGATCGTGCCACCGCCGACTACATGGGCATGCTCGCCACCGTGATGAATGCACTGGCCCTGGCCGATGCCATGCGCCATGTCGGGATCACCGCACGCGTCATGTCGGCCATCGGCATCGAACAAGTTGTCGAGCCGTACGTCCGTCCGAAAGCCCTGCAATACCTGGAAGAAGGCAAAGTGGTCGTCTTCGCCGCCGGCACCGGCAATCCGTTCTTCACTACCGACACGGCGGCCGCCCTGCGCGGTTCCGAGATCAGTGCCGAGATCGTCCTGAAGGCCACCAAGGTCGACGGCGTCTACACGGCCGATCCGAAGAAGGATCCGAACGCCACCCTGTTCCACACGATTACGTTCGACGACGCCATCGCCAAGCACCTGCAAGTGATGGATGCCACCGCATTCGCCCTGTGCCGCGACCAGAAACTGCCAATTAAAGTGTTTTCGATCACCAAGCCAGGCGCGCTGATGCGCGTCATCATGGGCGAGGATGAAGGCACCTTAGTGCACGTTTAAGGAGATATGGAAGCCATCCATGGTTGCCATGGATGGTTTCCAGACTCCCGACTGCGCGGGCTTGTTTCCTGAGCCTGGCACAGTAGTATATTTATTATTATCAAGATTGGAGAGCAGCATGTCCTTAGCTGACGTTAAAAAGAATGCCCAGGAACGCATGACGAAGTCGCTGGAAACACTGCGGGCCGACCTGGCCAAGGTGCGTACCGGTCGCGCCCATACGGGTATCCTGGACCACGTGATGGTCGATTACTACGGTTCGCCCACTGCGCTGACCCAGGTTGCCAACGTGACCCTGATCGACGCGCGTACCATCGGTGTGCAGCCGTACGAAAAGAAAATGGCTTCGACCGTTGAAAAAGCTATCCGCGACGCCGACCTGGGCTTGAACCCATCGGCACAGGGCGACCTGATCCGCGTCCCGACGCCGCCGCTGACGGAAGAGCGCCGCAAGGAAATGGTCAAGCTGGTCAAGAGCGAAGCGGAAGACGCGAAGATTGCCGTGCGTAATATTCGTCGCGACGCGAACGAGTCGCTGAAGAAGCTGGTCAAGGAAAAAGCCTGCTCCGAGGACGATGAGCGTCGCTCGTCGGAAGAAGTGCAGAAGCTGACGGACAAGTTTATTGCCGACATAGACAAGATGGTAGTCGATAAAGAAAAAGAAGTGCTGACGGTCTAGTTTTCAGTCCTTTTGACGCTGCCCGGAAAAGCATGGCTTTTCCGGGCAGTGCTATTTGGCGCATAATAGTTATCTGTTATTTTTTGGTATTCGTGTTTTCATGATCTATTCGAGTTCGACAACGGCAGTACCTGAGGTTGGCACGGTGCCGCGCCATGTGGCAATCATTATGGATGGCAATGGCCGCTGGGCAACCAAACGCTTCTTGCCGCGCGTGGCTGGCCACGTAAAGGGCGCTGACGCCGTGCGCGGTGTCGTCGAGACCTGCCTGGAACGGGGCGTCGAGTATCTGACCCTGTTTGCTTTCAGTTCGGAAAACTGGCGCCGCCCGGAAGAAGAGGTGTCGATGCTGATGCGCCTGTTCGTTACCATGCTGGAACGCGAAGTGGTCAAAATGCATGCCAATGACATCCGCCTGAAAGTGGTGGGTGACTTGTCCCGCTTCAACGACCAATTGCAAACCCTGATCGCCGATGCGGAACGCAAGACGGCCCGCAACACGCGTCTGACGGTGACCATCTGCGCTAATTATGGCGGCCGATGGGACATCATGCAGGCAGTCAACAAAATGACGGTCGAGGCTGTAGCCAAGGGCCAGCCTGCCGGACAGGCTTACACGGAAGAACAACTGGCGCCGCACTTGGCCATGGCCTATGCGCCCGAGCCTGACCTGTTCATCCGCACCGGCGGCGAGCAGCGCATTTCCAATTTCCTGCTGTGGCAACTGGCGTACACTGAGCTGTTTTTCACCGAGACTTTCTGGCCCGACTTCAACGAAGAATGCCTCGACGCGGCAATCGCGTCTTACCAGCAGCGCGAACGGCGCTTCGGCCGCACTAGCGCGCAATTAACTGAAAAGACAAACTGATGCTGAAAACACGGATAATCACCGCCCTGGTCCTGTTGGCGGTCTTGCTGCCGGTTCTGTATCTGAATTATTTCCCTGCCTTCGCCGTGATCGCCACGGCGTTCTTCGGCGCCGCCGTATGGGAAAGCTTCCGCATCTTCAAAAATCGCCAGGCGCTCCTGATTGCTGCCGTCTGGACTGCCGCCTTCGCGTATACGTTTTTTGTCGGTAACGGCATGGCGCAGCTCAATTTCTGGTTCGCCCTGTGCGTGGCCATCTGGCTGATCCGTTTCGTGCCATCGCTGGCGACGGGCTTGCCACCCACCGAAGGCTTGGGCAATACCTTGCTCAGTCTGGTGTATCCGGTCACCATCGTCGGCTGCTTCGTCGCCATCATTGCCTTGTTCCTGCATAGCCCTTTGTTCCTGCTGTCCGTCATGGCGCTCGTGTGGATCGCCGATATCGGCGCGTATTTCTCGGGCAAGGCTTTCGGCAAGCGCAAGCTGGCGCCAAGTATTTCCCCGGGGAAATCCTGGGAGGGTGCCATCGGCGGCGGGATCGCCGTCTTGCTCATCGCCGCCATCACCATCGTTGCCGCGCCATCGCTGCCAGTGCTGCAAGACACCTTTGCCGTGCAGCTGCAATTGCGCCGCGGTTGGCTGGTGGCCTTGCTGGTGCTGCTGCTGGTCGTCGCTGCCAGCATCGTCGGCGACCTGTTTGAATCCCAACTGAAGCGCCGCGCCGGCATCAAGGACAGCAGCAACCTGCTGCCCGGCCACGGCGGTGTACTCGACCGTATCGACGCGCTGATCCCGGTCCTGCCATTTGCCGCCCTCGTGGCCAGTTGGCTTTAAGGAAACTCATGCAATACATCACCATCCTTGGCGCGACCGGCTCGATCGGCGTGTCTACCCTGGACGTGCTCGCGCGTCATCCCGAGCAATACAGCGTGTATGCGCTGAGTGCACACAGCCGCGTGGCCGAACTGGCCGCCCAGTGTCTGAAGTTCCGTCCGCAGCGCGCTGTCGTCGGCACTGCTGAAGCCGCTCTTGAACTGACGCGTTTGCTGCGCGGGCAGGGCGTCGATACGCAAGTCGAGTACGGCGTGGAGGCCCTGTGCGCCATTGCCAGCGCGCCGCAGGTGACGGGCGTGATGGCGGCCATCGTTGGCGCAGCAGGCCTGGCTCCCACCTTGGCGGCGGCACGTGCTGGCAAGAAAGTATTGTTGGCCAATAAGGAGGCGCTGGTCATGTCTGGCCAGCTGTTCATCGATGCCGTGCACGATAACGGCGCCGTGCTGTTGCCCATCGACAGTGAGCATAACGCCATCTTCCAATGCATGCCGCACGCCCATGGTCGCGCGCCAGGCGCCGCTGGCGTGGCAAAAATCGTGCTGACGGCTTCCGGCGG
This sequence comes from Janthinobacterium darwini, assembly GCF_051380905.1. Classification (NCBI taxonomy): domain Bacteria; kingdom Pseudomonadati; phylum Pseudomonadota; class Betaproteobacteria; order Burkholderiales; family Oxalobacteraceae; genus Janthinobacterium; species Janthinobacterium darwini. Next base: position 2,395,725 of record NZ_JBNYXX010000001.1, on the reverse strand, counting down.
TCCCTTCCTCACGCGCGACGTCGAGACGCTCGACAAGGTTACGCCGGACCAGGCCTGCAAGCATCCGACCTGGGCCATGGGGCGCAAGATTTCCGTCGATTCGGCCACCATGATGAACAAGGGGCTGGAGGTAATCGAGGCGCACTGGCTGTTCGGCGCGCCTGCCGAGCAGATCGAAGTGCTGATCCACCCGCAAAGCGTGATCCATTCGATGGTGTCGTATATCGACGGTTCCGTGCTGGCCCAGTTGGGTAACCCGGACATGCGCACGCCGATCGCCCATGCGTTGGCGTATCCGCAGCGCATCGCTTCCGGCGTGGCGCAGCTGGACCTGGCGCAAGTGGCAACCCTGCAGTTCGAACGTCCCGATTTCCGTCGTTTCCCTTGCCTGGCGCTGGCGTTCGACGCCTTGCGCGCGGGCGGCACGGCGCCGGCCCTGCTCAATGCGGCCAATGAAGTGGCCGTGCAATCCTTCCTCGACGAGCAGATCGGCTTCCGCCAGATCGACCGCGTCATCGCCCACGTGATCGAGACTGTGCCGCATGGCGCCGCCTCCAGCATCGAGGCCGTGATGGAGCAGGACCGCCTGGCCCGCGTGGCCGCGCACGCGTATATCGCCCAAAGGCTGGCCGCATGACGCTGATCACCACCTTGCTGGCTTTTATCGTCGCGCTCGGTTCGCTGATTACCTTGCACGAGCTGGGTCACTACCTGGTGGCGCGCTGGTGCGGCGTGAAAGTGCTGCGCTTCTCGATCGGTATGGGGAAAGTGGTGTATTCGCGCAAGTTTGGCAAGGACCAGACGGAATGGGCTATTTCCGCGCTGCCGCTGGGCGGCTATGTCAGCATGCTCGACAGCCGCGCGCAAGACCTCAGCGACTTGCCGGAAAGCGAATTGCGCCGCGAATTCACGCGCCAGAGCGTGTGGCGCCGCATTGCCATCGTGGCCGCCGGCCCGCTGGCCAATTTCCTCGTCGCCATCGTGCTGTACGCGGGCCTGTTCATGCATGGCATCGAAGAGCCGTCGAGCATGCTCGGCCCCGTAGCCGAGCAGACAGCTGCCTATGCGGCTGGCTTGCGCAGCGGCGATACGGTCGAAGCGGTGAATGGCAAGGCCGTGGCCAGCTGGTCCGAACTGCGCTGGGAGCTGATCCAGGCCACCCTCGACAAGCAGCCGGCCCGCATCGAAGTGCGCCGCCCCGACCGTGGCCAGCAGGAAGCGACCTTGCCGACGGCCAGCCTGACGGAGACGGACCTTGAAGGCGACGTGCTGGGCAAGCTGGGCCTGACCCTGGCCCGTTCCGCGCCCACCCTGATGGAAATCATGCCCGATGGCGCCGCCGCGCGCGCCGGCCTGCAGAAAAACGACCAGATCCTGGCCATCGACGAACAGCCCGTGCACGACGTGGCGGCCGTCATCGCCACCCTGAGCCAGGCGCCTGGCCGGACCTTGCAATTGCAACTGTTGCGCCAGGGCCAGGACCTGACCTTGCCCATTACGCCGGACGCCGTGCCGGGCACAGGGACAGAGGGAGCTGTAACAGTTGGTAAGATCCAGGCAAAGCTGGGACAGGTGCCGGATATGATTACCGTGGCCTCCGGACCGTTCTCTGCCGTGGGCAAGGCGTCTGCCAAGGTCTGGGATACCAGTGTCATGAGCCTGAAAATGCTGGGTAAAATGGTCACCGGCCAGGTCTCGCTGAAGAATGTGACGGGGCCCATTACCATCGCCGATTACGCGGGCCAGACGGCGCGCATCGGCCTGGTAAGCTACCTGAGCTTCATCGCCTTCATCAGTATCAGTCTGGGCGTGATGAATTTGCTACCCATTCCTGTTCTGGATGGCGGGCATTTGCTGTATTATTCGCTGGAAGTTTTGACCGGACGCCCCTTGCCGGAGCGCGTAGGCGAGATTGCCCAGCGCCTGGGGATCGGTTTGTTACTGACCTTGATGGTGCTTGCCGTCTTTAATGACGTGTTGCGATTGCTTAATTAGGGCGGTGGTTGATGCCATTGCGTGAGTCGCACAAGCAATCTTTTGTGTATGTTGTCCATTGATTTACCCATTGAATAACCCCAATGAAATTACATTCTGCTCGTTTTGCCTTGCCTTCCTTTCGTCGCAGCCTGATCGGCGCCGCCGTCATGGCCTTCTGTGCCGGCCATGCGCTGGCCGTCCAGCCATTTACTGTCAAGGACATCCGGGTCGAAGGGATCCAGCGTACTGAAGCGGGCACTGTTTTCAGCTACCTGCCGGTGCGCGTCGGCGAAACGTTCTCCGACGAGAAGAGTATCGCCGCCATCAAAGCCCTGTACGCGACGGGTTTCTTCAAGGACGTGCGCCTGGAAGTCGATGGCGACGTGCTGGTGGTGCTGGTCGAGGAGCGCCCGGCCATCGCTGCCGTGGAATTCACGGGCACCAAGGAATTTGAAAAAGATGTGCTGGTCAAGGCATTGAAGGAAATCGGCGTCGGCGAAGCCAAGATTTTCGACAAGGCCTCGGTCGACCGCGCTGAACAGGAACTCAAGCGCCAGTACCTGTCGCATGGCCTGTACGGCGTGAAGATCACCACCACCGTCACGCCGATCGAGCGTAACCGCGTCAACGTGGTGTTCGCCGTCGACGAGGGCGACGTGGCCCGCATCAAGCAGATCAACATCGTCGGCAACAAGGCCTTCACCGACAAGGAACTGCGCGAACAGCTGGCCCTGAACACGGGCGGCTGGTTCAGCTGGTATACCAAGGCGGATCAATATTCGAAGACCAAGCTGACGGGCGACATCGAGTCGCTGAAGTCCTACTACCTGGACCGCGGCTATATCGAGATGCAGGTCGACTCCACGCAAGTGTCGATCACGCCCGATAAAAAAGATATCTACCTGACAATCAATATCACCGAAGGTGAAAAGTACAAGATTGCCGGCACCAAGTTCGAAGGCGAGATGTTCGGCCGCGAAGAAGAGCTGAAAGCCCTGAACCTGATGCGCGAAGGCGAGATTTACTCGGGTGCGCGCCTGACAGCCACGAACAAGCGCATCCAGGACCGCCTGGCCACGTTCGGCTATGCCTTTGCCAACGTCAATGCCAATCCGGAAATCAACCGTGAGAAGCATGAAGTGGGTTTTACTTTCTTCATCGATCCGGGCAAGCGCGTCTACGTGCGCCACATGAATATCGCCGGCAACACCACCACGCGCGATGAAGTCATCCGCCGTGAATTCCGCCAGTTCGAATCGTCCTGGTACGACAGCAACAAGATCAAGCTGTCGCGCGACAGGGTCGACCGCCTGGGCTACTTCAAGGACGTGACCATTGACACGCCGGAAGCACAGGGCACGACCGACCAGGTCGACGTCAATGTGACGGTGGTGGAAAAACCGACGGGTAACTTCCTGATCGGTGGTGCCTTCTCGCAATCGGAGAAGTTCACCCTGTCGGCATCGATTTCGCAGGCCAACTTCGCCGGTAGCGGCAACACCGTTGGCATCGAACTCAATACCAGCCATTACAGCCGCACGATCGCGTTTTCGCAAACCAATCCGTACTTTACGGACGATGGCATTTCGCGCAGCTTTGAAGTTTACCTGCGTACAACGGAACCGCCGGCGCTGAACATCGGCAGCTACAAGATCAAGCAAACCGGTGGCCGTGTCAGTTTCGGCGTGCCATTCTCGGAAGTCGACACTGTCTTCTTCGGCATCGGCGCCGAGCGCTCGCGCATCGAAACCGACATCACCAGCCCAATCCGCTTCAAGCAGTACGTGATCGACAATGGCGGCCCGTCCGACGGTATCGGTTCGGCCACCACGAATTCCATCCCGCTGACGGCGGCATGGCAGCGCGACAGCCGCGACAGCGCCCTGACGCCATCGATCGGCCGCTACCAGCGCGTCAACCTGGAGGCTGACCTGATCGGCGACCAGAAGTACTTCCGTGCCATCTATGAGCACCAGTATTTCCGTCCGCTGTTCAGCAAGGTCACCCTGGCGCTGAAAGGCGAGATCGATTACGGCCACGGCATCGGCAATCACGTGTATCCGGTCTTCAAGAACTTCTACGGCGGCGGTATCGGTTCGGTGCGCGGCTACCTGAGTTCCTCGCTGGGCGCGGTCGAACCGAGCACCAACGATGCACTGGGCGGCGCTTCGCGCCTGATCGGTAATGCCGAGCTGCAGATGCCATTCCCCGGTTCGGGCAATGACCGCAGCCTGCGCTGGTTCGGTTTTCTTGACGGCGGCCAGGTCTACCAGGAAGGCGAAAAAATGCGGATCTCGCAATTGCGCTATTCTGCTGGCTTGGGCATCAGCTGGATTTCACCGGTGGGCCCGCTCAAGCTGAGCTATGCCAAACCGCTGAACGCCAAGCCGACTGACCGCCTGGAGCGCTTCCAGTTCCAGATGGGCACCGGTTTCTAACCGGCCATCTGAACCGGGGCGACAGCTTTTACCTTTTGACCATGGAGTATCATGAACACCGCATCCGCTACCCTGCCCAAGTCCCTTGCCGTGATCGCATTGTGCTGGAGTTCGCTGTTGCCGGTGCAGGCGCAGGCTCAGGAGTCGAAAATCGCCTGGATCAGCAGCGAACGTATTTATAACGAGTCAAGGCTGGCCAAAGCGGCCAGCGCCAAACTGGCCGAAGAGTTCCGCGCGCGCGAAAAAGCCGTGCAGGAACTGGCCAGCCGCTTCAAGGTGGCCAACGAAGCCCTGGAAAAGGACATGCCCACCTTGAGCGAGGCCGAGCGCGCCAAGCGCCAGCGTGAGTTTTTCGAGCTGGACAAGGAGCTGCAACGCCGCCAGCGCGAATTTCGCGAAGACTTGAGCCAGCGCACGAACGAAGAGCGCAGCGCCATCGCGGAAAAAGCCAACACCATCATCCAGCAGATGGCGCATATCGAAGGATATGACATCGTGCTGCAGGAAGCCCTGTGGGCCAGTCCGCGCATCGACATTACCGACAAGGTCTTGAAGGCGCTGGACAAGTAATCGAAACGGTTTTAAGCCTGGCAGTGCCTTAGCGAGCGGATGTGAGTTGTGGTTGAGAAGCGGAGCTGTGCGTATGCACGGGGCCGCCCGAGGCAGTGAGCTTCGGAGACCGCAATTCGCGCCGCGCAGCAGGCGTAGTCAGGCGTTCTTATAAGGGTAAAAGATGGGCACTCGACTAGGAGACTTGGTCGAACGCTTCGGTGGTCAATTGGCGGGCGATCCCAACCTGGAAGTCACAGGGATCGCGCCGCTGGCCGACGCCGGCGCTTCGCACATCAGCTTTCTCAGCAATAGCAAATTTCGCGCACAGGCGGCGCAAAGCGGAGCTGCCGCGCTGATCCTCACGCCTGCCGACGATGCGCTGATCGGCGCCGAATACGCCGGCACGCGCATCGTCACACCGAATCCCTATGTCTATTTCGCGCGCGCGGCGCAGTATTTCGCCGCACTGCATGAGATCAAGGCACCGGCAGGCATCCATCCGAGCGCCTTTGTCGATGCCGGCGCGCAGGTCGATGCCAGCGCCTCTGTCGGCGCACACGCGGTGATCGAGGCCGGCGCCATTGTCGGCGCCGGCTGCATCATCGGCCCTGGCTGCGTGGTGGGGCGCGATGCGGTCATCGGCGCGGGCACGCAATTGCTCGCCAACGTGACCTTTCATGCGCGCTGCGTGATCGGCCAGCGCGGCATCATCCATTCCGGCGCCGTGATTGGTACCGACGGATTCGGCTTTGCCAACGAAGGCGGCGTGTACATCAAGATTCCGCAAACGGGCAGGGTGGTGATCGGTGACGATGTCGATATCGGCGCCAATACCACCATCGACCGTGGCGCACTGGCTGACACCATCATCGAAGATGGTGTCAAGCTCGATAACCAGATCCAGATCGGCCATAACTGCCATATCGGCGCGCATACGGCCATGGCCGGCTGCGTGGGCGTGGCCGGTAGCGCCGTCATCGGCAAGTACTGCACCTTTGGCGGCGCTGCCATGGTGCTGGGCCATTTGACAATCGCCGACCGCGTCCATGTCGGCTCTGGCAGCATGGTGTCTCGCTCGATCGCGGAACCGGGCCAGTACACGGGTTTTTATCCGCTGGCCAAGAACGCCGACTGGGAAAAGAGCGCCGCCATCGTGCGCAACCTGTCAAGCATGCGCGAGAAGATCCGCACGCTTGAAAAAACAATTAAAACACTGACCACGCAAGACGAAAAATGACTACTGAAAAAAAGACCCTCGACATCCTGGCCATCAAATCGCTGCTGCCGCACCGCTATCCGCTGCTGCTGGTTGACCGCGTGCTGGACTGGGAAGCGAACAAAACCATCACCGCCATCAAGAACGTGACGGTCAACGAAGAGTTCTTCCAGGGCCATTTCCCGCACAAGCCGGTCATGCCTGGCGTGCTGATGATCGAAGCGCTGGCGCAAACGGCGGCCTTGCTGTCGTTCCTGTCGATGGGCGTCAAGCCCGACGAAAATTCGGTGGTGTACTTTGTCGGCATCGACAATGCGCGTTTCAAGCGTCCTGTCGAACCGGGCGACCAGCTGAAGATGGATGTGGAAATCCTGCGCGTCTCGCGCGGCATCTGGAAATACAAGGCAGTCGGCTCGGTCGACGGCAAAGTGGCGCTGGAAGCGGAATTGATGTGCACCATCCGTAGCGCGCAGGATGCGAGCCAGTCTGCGAGCCAGCCAGCGGGGCAGTGATGGCGGCCATCCACTCTACGGCAGTGATTGACCCGAAGGCTGAGCTCGACAGCTCGGTCGAGGTGGGTCCGTATACCATCATCGGTCCGCACGTGCGTATCGGCGCTGGCACCAAGGTCGGCCCGCATGTGGTCATCGATGGCCACACGACGATCGGCTGCGACAACCACCTGTTCCAGTTTTCCTCCATCGGCGCGCAGCCGCAGGATAAAAAATGGGCGGGTGAGGCGACGCGTCTGGAAATCGGCGACCGCAACACCATCCGCGAATTTTGCACCTTCAACACGGGCACCGTGCAGGGTGGCGGCGTGACGCGCCTGGGCAATGACAACTGGATTTCGGCGTACGTTCACCTGGCGCACGACTGCCTGGTTGGCAACAACACGATTTTTTCGAACAACGCGCAGCTGGCGGGCCACGTGGAAATCGGCGACTGGGTCATCATGAGCGGCTTCGCCAATGTGCACCAGTTCTGCAAGATCGGCGCCCACGCCTTTGTCGGCATGAGCACCAGCCTGACGCAGGACGTGCCGCCTTTCGTACTGCTGAACGGCAATCCGGCGCAGGCACATGGCGTCAATATCGAGGGCTTGAAGCGCCGCGGCTTTACGCGCGAGCAGATCAACGGCATCCGCACCGCGTATAAACTCATCTACCGCGCGGGACTGACCCTGGAAGAATCCAAGGCAGCCCTGTTCGAAGAAGAAGCGGCGTCGTCGCCTGAGGTGGCGCAACACATTCGCGCCATGCGCGAATTTTTGGGCGTGGCGTCGCGTGGCATCGTCCGCTGACCAGGCCAGCGACCTGTCGGTCGCCAATGTCGCCATCGTCGCCGGCGAGGTGTCGGGCGACCTGCTGGCCAGCCGGCTGCTGTCCGGCCTCGTGCCGCAGTTGCCCGGTGCCCGCTTCCACGGCATCGGCGGCGAGCACATGGCCAAACAGGGTTTCATTTCCGACTGGCCGCTGGACAAGCTGACCGTGCGCGGCCTGTTCGAGATCATTCCCCGCTACCGCGAAATCAAGGGTATCCAGAACGCGCTGCGTGACCAGTTGCTGGCGGAGCGTCCCGCCGTCTTCATCGGCGCCGACTATCCGGGCTTTAACCTGGGGCTGGAGCAGCAGCTCAAGGAAGGCGGCATCCCCACCGTGCACTACATCGGGCCGCAGATCTGGGCCTGGCGCGGTGGACGCATCAAGAAAATCATCAAGGCTGTCTCGCACATGCTGGTGATCTTCCCGTTCGAGGAAGAGATCTACCGCAAGGCGGGTGTGCCCGTCACCTATGTCGGCCATCCACTTGCTGAAATGATTCCCCTGCAGCCGGACGAGGCGGCCGCGCGCCGCGCCCTGGGCTTGCCGGAAGATGCCAACGTGATGACCCTGATGCCGGGCAGCCGCATGGGTGAACTCAAATACAATGCGGTGGCCTTTGTGGCCGCCTGCAAGCTGCTGCTGGCGCGCGACCGCTCGCTGCGTTTCGTCGCCCCCATGGCCGGTGAAAAGCAGCGCCAGTACTTTTTACAGCTGATTACGGAAGCGGGCTTGCAGGACGTCGAGATACTGCTCACCGATGGCGGCTCGCACACGGCCATTTGCGCCGCCGATGCAGTACTGGTGGCGTCCGGCACGGCGTCGCTGGAAGTGGCGCTGTACAAGAAGCCCATGGTCATCGCCTACAAGATGATGCGCGCATCGTGGGAAATCATGCGCCATATGGGCTACCAGCCGTGGATTGGTTTGCCAAATATCCTGGCGCGCGACTACCTGGTGCCTGAGCTGCTGCAGAACGCGGCCAGCCCGCAAGCGCTCGCCGACGCCATGTGGCAGCAGCTGAGTGACGTGCCAGGGCGCTTGCGCCTGGTGCAGCGCTTCACGGACATGCACCACAGCCTGCTGCGCGACAGCGCGCGCGAGAGCGCCAACGCCGTCATGCAAGTCATCGCCGCCCACCGCAAGTAAACTCCGTTCATCGCTTCAATCGCAGTACCAACCAAAGATTCAACGTGAAAAATATCTATCCCGGCCTGTTTGACGACTTGCCATTCTCGCTCGATGAAATCATCTGTGGCGTCGACGAGGCAGGCCGCGGTCCGCTGGCCGGCCCCGTCTTCGCCGCTGCCGTGATCCTCGACCCGCACCAGCCCATCGATGGCTTGCGCGATTCGAAAAAACTCACCGAAGCCAAGCGCGACTTGCTGGCGCCACAGATCAAGGCAAAGGCCCTGGCCTGGGCCATCGCCGAAGCGTCGGAAGAGGAAATCGACCGCCTGAACATTTTGCAAGCGTCGATGCTGGCCATGCGCCGCGCCGTCGAGGCGTTGAGTACCGTACCCACGCTGGCCCTGATCGACGGCAACCGCTGCCCTGTGATGCCGATACGCGGCATGGCCATCATCGGCGGCGACGACAAGGTCGATTCGATTTCCGCCGCCTCGATCCTGGCCAAGACGGCGCGCGACGCGGCCCTGGTGCACCTGCATGCGGCCTATCCGGAGTACTGCTTCGACCAGCACAAGGGCTATGGCACCAAATTGCACCTGGAGCGCTTGCACTTGCACGGCGCCTCGCCCGTGCACCGCCGCTCGTTCGCGCCCGTGCGCAATGTGATCTCCCTGTTCGGTGGACAAGAGGTGGTGGCATGAAGACGATTACCTCGCGCGACAACGCGCAATACAAGGATTTGTTGAAACTGGCGGGCAGTTCGCAGGTGCGCCGCAAGTCGGGCCGTACCTTGCTCGACGGCGTGCATTTGTGCCAGTCATACTTGCAGCTGCGCGGCATGCCGGAGCAGTGCATCGTCAGCGAAAGCGCCTTGCGTAACCCGGAAGTGGCGGACATCGTCGGCCAGCTGGAAAGCCAGCGCGCGCACGTGCTGGGCTTGCCCGATGCGCTGTACCACGCGGTCAGCCAGGTCGAACACGGCGTGGGCGTGATGTTCCTCATCGAGACACCGGAACGCGCCGTGACGCAGCCTCTGAGCGTGTCGGCCGTGCTGCTCGATAACCTGCAAGACCCGGGCAACGTGGGCTCCATCCTGCGCAGCGCGGCCGCTGCGGGCATCACGCAGGTGTACTGCAGCGCCGGCACGGCTTTCTGCTGGTCGCCGAAAGTCCTGCGCGCGGCGATGGGAGCGCATTTCGTGCTCGACATCTTTGAAAACGTCGACCTGGCGGCGCTTGTTTCCGGCGCCAAAGTGGCGACACTCGCCACCAGCGGCTACGCCACCCAGCGATTGTACGACGTCGATCTGCGTCAGCCCGTCGCCTGGCTGTTTGGCCATGAAGGGCAGGGCGTGGCCGACGATCTGCTGTCGATGGCGACACACCAGGTGGTCATTCCGCACCTGGGCCAGATCGAATCGCTGAACGTGGCCGCCTGCGCCGCCGTCTGTTTCTTCGAGCAGCTGCGCCAGGGCCAGTCCTGACACCTTCCAGGCAAAGCCCGCCATGCCTGATCATCCAGTTCTGCCTTTGCTCGCCGACGGCGCCGCACGTGACGCGGCCTGGTGGCGCCAGGCCGCCGCCTTTTATCCCGCGCCGCCGGACGCCATCGTCAATCTGGAGCATGGCTATTTCGGCGCCATGGCGGCGCCCGTGCAAGCCGCCTTCGAGCAGGCCGTGCGCTATACGAATGAACAGCTGAGTCCTTTCGTGCGCGGCGAGTTCACGCGCACGCATGTGGATATCCTGCGCCAGCGCGTCGCCGCGCTGATCCGGGCGGAGCCGCACGAGATCCTGCTTACCCGCAGCGGCACCGAGTCCATGCAGGTGCTGATCACGCAATACCACGGTCTGGCGCCCGGTGATACGGTGCTGTGGAGTAATCTCGACTATCCGGCCATGCGGACGGCCATGCGCTGGCTGGCGCAGCGCCATGGCGTCACGAGCACGCAAGTCACGTTGCGCTTGCCCATCAGCGATGACGAGATCATCGCCAGTTACGCGCAAGCCATGCGCCAGGCTGTCAAGCCCAAATTGGTGCTGCTGTCGCAGGTGGCGCCAGCCAATGGCCAGCAACTGCCGGTGAAGGACATCATGGCGCTGGCGCGCGAACACGGCATCGACGTACTGCTTGACAGCGCCCATGCGCTGGGGCAGGTCGACGTGGACGTGCAGGCCATGGGCGTCGATTTCGCCGGTTTCAATCTGCACAAATGGCTGGGGGCGCCGGCGGGATTGGGCGTCGTGTATATCCGCGCATCGCAGTTGCACAAGATCGAGCCGCATTTTGGCGACGATGATTATCCGCTTGACGATATCCGCAGCCGCCTGCACATGGGCATGCCGCCAATCGGCGCCATCCTGGCCGCGCCTGCCGCGTTCGACTTTCATGAGCGCCTGGGCGGCACGCCGGCCAAGAAGGAGCGCCTGGCCTGCTTGCGCAATTACTGGGTCAGCCGCGCCGCGCAACTGCCTGGCGTGCGCCTGCTGTCGCCGCTGGACGCGGCGCACGGCACGGCGCTGGTGGCGTTTGCTGTCGATGGCATGGACGCACGCGCGCTGCAACAGACCTTGCTGCACCGTTTCGGGATCTTTACCGTGCAGCGCAATGTCGGTGATACCGATATCGTGCGCGCCACGGTGGCCGTCACGACGCAGACCAGCGAACTTGATCAGCTGGTCGCAGCGCTGACAGTGCTGTCCAGCGAGGCGAACGCCTGACAGGTTTGGTCAAGCGTTCTAGTACTCGCGGCGGTTCGGCTTGATCTCCTGCAGGATCGTCGTGGAGATCTCTTCGATCGACTTGGTGGTCGAGGAGAGCCAGCGAATACCTTCGCGTTTCATCATTTTTTCCGCCTCGTTGACCTCGTAACGGCAATTTTCGATGGCCGCATACTTGCTTCCAGCGCGTCTTTCGTTGCGTATTTCCGACAAACGTTCGGGCGTAATGCTCAATCCGAAAATTTTATTCTTAAATTCCAGTAGGGCCGATGGCAGTTTGTCGCGCTCGAAATCGTCGGGAATCAGCGGATAGTTGGCCGCCTTGATACCGTACTGCATGGCCAGATACAGGCTGGTCGGGGTCTTGCCAGAGCGCGAAACACCCACCAGAATGACATCGGCCGAGGACAGGTTCTTGTGCGACTGGCCGTCGTCGTGCGCCAGCGAATAGTTGATCGCCTCGATGCGGTTCTTGTATTCCTCGCTGTCCACGATATTGTGCGAACGCCCGATGGTATGGGTCGACATCACGCCCAGTTCCTGCTCCAGCGGAGCGACAAAGGTCTGGATCAGGTCCATGTGCATGCCGCTGGACTTGCGGATCACGGCCGACAGGTCGTTCTTCACCAGGGTGGAGAAAATGATCGGGCGCTGGCCATCGGTGACAAAGGCTTCGTTGATCTTGCGCGCCGCCTCGTAGGCCTTGTCCATGGTATCGATGAAGGGCAGGCGGATCTGGCGGAAACGCAGATCGAACTGCGTCAGCACCGAGTGGCCAAAGGTCTCGGCGGTAATGCCGGTGCCGTCGGAAACGAAGAAGACGGTGCGGGCCGCAGAGGGCAGAGGGGGGCGTGGATCTTGTGTCATGGGTTTTCGGATCAAGATTGTGCGTCGTCAATTTGCGCCGCACAAGGTAAAATGGCTGCAACGGTATGATTGTGCTGCACGACGCCAAGAATAACAAGAAGACTGTCCGTGCGCCGCGCGTAAAGATTTCTATCATCAGTAAGGGTGTCATTATGACCAACGCAGTATCGCAACAGCAGGAAGACAAGGACGCGGTGTATGTTGCCTCGTTCGAGCATTTGCGCATGACGGATGTTGAATCCGTCGGCGGCAAGAACGCCTCCCTGGGCGAAATGATCAGTCAGCTGGCGGAAGCCGGCGTGCGCGTGCCCGGTGGCTTTGCCACCACGGCGCAGGCATTCCGCGATTTCCTGTCGTACAGCGCCAACGGCGGCTTGCCGCTGGCCGAACGCATCGCCCAGCGCCTCGAAGGGCTGAACATCGATGATGTGCGCTCGCTGGCGCAAGCCGGCGCCGAGATCCGTCAATGGATCGTGGAAACCCCGTTCCAGCCGCGCCTGGCCGCCGAAATCGATCAGTTCTATGCCAAGCTGGTGGCCGATTCCGACACGGAAATGTCGTTTGCCGTACGTTCCTCGGCAACGGCGGAAGACTTGCCGGACGCGTCTTTTGCTGGTCAGCAAGAAACCTTCCTGAACGTGGTCGGCATCGACAACGTGCTCGACGCCATGAAACAGGTGTTCGCGTCGCTGTATAACGACCGCGCCATCTCGTATCGCGTGCACAAGGGCTTTACGCATGCTGAAGTAGCCTTGTCGGCCGGCGTGCAGCGCATGGTGCGTTCCGACCTGGGCGCGGCCGGCGTGATGTTTACCATCGATACCGAATCGGGCTTCAAGGACGTGGTTTTCGTTACCTCCAGCTATGGCCTGGGCGAGACCGTGGTGCAGGGCGCCGTCAATCCCGACGAATTCTATGTACACAAGCCGATGCTGGAAAAAGGCAAGTCGCCTGTGATCCGCCGCAATATCGGTTCGAAGCTGCTGAAGATGGAATTTACGAACGAAGCGAAAGCTGGCCGTTCCGTGAAAACCGTCGACGTGCCCGTCGAAATGCGCAACCGCTACTCGCTGAACGACAGTGAAGTGGTGGAGCTGGCAAAGTACGCCGTCATCATCGAAAACCACTACGGCCGTGCGATGGACATCGAGTGGGGCAAGGATGGCCGCGACGGCAAACTGTACATCCTGCAGGCGCGTCCTGAAACCGTCAAGTCGCAGCAAAAGGCGACTGACGTGCAGGAACGCTTCAAGCTGAAAAGCACGGGCACGGTGCTGACGTCCGGCCGTGCCATCGGCCAGAAGATCGGCGCCGGCCCTGTGCGCGTGATTCACGATCCGGCCGACATGGAACGCGTGCAGCCAGGCGACGTGCTCGTTGCCGACATGACGGACCCGAACTGGGAACCGGTCATGAAGCGTGCATCGGCCATCGTCACCAACCGTGGCGGCCGCACTTGCCACGCGGCAATTATTGCGCGTGAACTGGGCGTGCCTGCTGTCGTCGGCTGCGGCAATGCCACCGACGTGCTGAAAGACGGCACCTTTGTCACCGTGGTGTGCTCGGAAGGCGATGAAGGCAAGATCTACGATGGCTTGCTGGAAACGGAAGTGTCGGAAGTGTCGCGTGGCGAGTTGCCGAAGCTTGACACCAAGATCATGCTCAACGTGGGCAATCCGCAGCTGGCGTTCGACTTCCAGTCCGTGCCGAATGCGGGCGTGGGCCTGGCGCGCCTGGAATTCATCATCAATAACAATATTGGTGTGCATCCGCGCGCGATCCTGGAATACCCGAACATCGACGCCGACCTGAAAAAGGCCGTGGAATCGGTGGCGCGTGGCCACGCTTCGCCGAAAGCCTTCTATATCGACAAGCTGGCCGAAGGCATCGCCACCATCGCCGCCGCCTTCTGGCCGAAAAAGGTCATCGTGCGCCTGTCCGACTTCAAGTCGAACGAGTACAAGAAGCTGATCGGTGGTTCGCGCTACGAGCCGGACGAGGAAAACCCGATGCTGGGCTTCCGCGGCGCGGCGCGCTACCTGTCGGCCGACTTCTCCGAAGCGTTCAACATGGAATGCGAAGCGATGAAGCGCGTGCGCAATGACATGGGCCTGACGAACGTGGAAATCATGGTGCCATTCGTGCGCACCCTGGGCCAGGCCGAGAAAGTCATCGACCTGCTGGCGAAAAACGGCTTGAAGCGCGGCGAGAACGACTTGCGCGTCATCATGATGTGCGAAGTACCGTCGAACGCCATCTTGGCCGACCAGTTCCTCGACCATTTCGACGGCTTCTCGATCGGTTCGAACGATCTGACCCAGCTGACCCTGGGTCTGGACCGCGATTCCGGCATGGAATTGCTTGCCGCCGACTTCGACGAGCGCGATCCAGCCGTGAAAGCGCTGCTGTCGCTGGCTATCAAGGCTTGCCTGGCGCGCGGCAAGTACATCGGCATTTGCGGCCAGGGTCCTTCGGATCACCCTGACTTCGCCGTATGGCTGATGGAGCAGGGCATCGAGTCGATGTCCCTGAATCCCGACTCGGTGATCGACACCTGGCAGAAGCTCGCTGCGCTGAAAGCGTAAGCATCTTTTCGCCCTCTGAAAACCCGCTGCCGCTCACCTGGCAGCGGGTTTTTTTCATGCCTTGTTCATTGCCATCAAGTTCATCGCGGTCGGCGCACGCGTCTGAACGATGAGGTGGCGCAAGATCAGCTAAAATGATTCCACCAACACATAGACGGGAGTTCATATGGCAAGCAAGAAACCGAGCAAAGCTGCAAAGATCGACATCGGTATTTCCGAGGCGGACCGCGCGAAGATCGCGGAAGGCCTGTCCGGCCTGCTGGCCGACAGCTATACCCTGTACCTGATGACGCATAATTTTCACTGGAACGTCAAGGGACCGATGTTCAACACCCTGCACCTGATGTTCATGACGCAATACACGGAGCAGTGGGCCGCGCTGGACCTGATCGCCGAGCGTATCCGCGCCCTTGGCTATCCGGCGCCGGGCACCTACAAGGAATTCGTCAAACTGGCCTCGATCAAGGAAATCGACGGCGTACCGCCGGCGCTGGATATGGTCAGCCACCTGGTGGCGGCACAGGAAGCGACCGCGCGCACGGCGCGCCGCTTGTTCCCGCTGCTGGAAAAAGCCAATGACCAGCCGACCGCCGACCTGATCACGCAGCGCCTCGATGTGCATGAAAAGACGGCGTGGATGCTGCGCAGTCTGCTCGAGGAATAAAAGCCGGGCCGGCGGCGCTAATTCGCCCCCGGCTATTGACGCCATCAGGAATTGCGTTAGACTGTTTGTATATAGGTGTTTGGCAAGAGGAATATCAGGCAGCACTGCGCATTAAACCCCGTCGCTTATATAGGCCGCGGGGTTTTTTTATTTTTGGATTCGCAAGGATGGAGGCATCATGGCTGAATGGGTAGGCTGGTTTGTTGCGGCTGGCGCGGTATTGATCCTGGAACTGTTTACGGGCACGTTTTATTTGCTGATGATCGCCATCGGTATCGGTGCCGGAGGACTGGTGGCGCTGGCGGGAGGCAATGGCAGTTGGCAGGCCGCGACCGCCGCCATAGTCGGCGTGGCGGCCACGCTGTTATTGCGGCGCAGCCGCTTTGGCAGGGCGGCGCGGCGCGATGCGGCACAGGATCCGAATGTGAACCTGGATATTGGCCAAAGCGTGGCGGTCGCGCATTGGGTCGATGGCGCTGCGCGCGTCATGTATCGCGGCGCCTTGTGGGATGTGGAACTGATTGCCGGCAGCGATACGCAGGCCGGTCATTACACCATACGTGCCGTACGTGGCAGCCGTTTGATTGTTGGATAACCTGGAGAGTAGATTATGGAAGTAAGCATCGGAAGCATGTCGCTGATCTTGTTATTGCTGGCATTGGTATTTGTCTTCAAGACGGTCAATGTGGTGCCGCAGCAGCATGCCTGGGTGGTGGAGCGCCTGGGCAAGTTCCACGCGGTATTGGGTCCTGGCCTGAATATCGTTGTGCCCTTCGTCGACCGCATCGCTTACAAGCACGTGCTCAAGGAAATTCCACTCGACGTGCCGCCACAGGTATGCATTACGCGTGACAATACGCAATTACAGGTCGATGGCATTCTGTATTTTCAGATTACCGACGCCATGCGTGCTTCATATGGTTCGTCGAATTATATTGCCGCCATTACGCAGTTGGCGCAAACGACCTTGCGTTCGGTGATCGGTAAAATGGAACTCGACAAGACATTTGAAGAGCGCGACCATATTAATACCGCCATCGTGAATGCCATCGATGAATCGGCAGCGAATTGGGGGGTCAAGGTGTTGCGTTATGAAATCAAGGATTTGACGCCGCCCAAGGAGATTCTGCATGCGATGCAGGCGCAGATTACGGCCGAGCGTGAAAAGCGCGCACTGATTGCCGCCTCGGAAGGGCGCAAGCAGGAGCAGATCAATATTGCCAGCGGCGAGCGCGAAGCGAACATTGCCCGCTCGGAAGGCGAAAAGCAGGCATCTATCAACCGCGCCGAAGGCCAGGCTACGGCCATCGTCGCGCTGGCGCAAGCCAGTGCTGAAGCGCTGCGCCAGGTAGGCGCCGCCATCCGCGAGCCGGGCGGTGAGGATGCCGTCAATTTGAAAGTGGCCGAGCAGTATGTGGGCGCGTTTGCGCAATTGGCGAAAACGAATAACTCGATTATCGTGCCGGCCAATCTGGGCGATATGAGTGGTTTGATCGCCACGGCGATGCAAGTGGTGAAGACGCAGAAGCCGAAGGGCAGCGTGGCTATGCCCTGATTGCCTGACTGGCTGGGTAAATAGCAAGCTTGTAGCAAGGTTTCATCAATACTGCCCGCTGTATAGCGGGCAGTTTGCATTTGCGCTTTCCCTATTATCTGGTGGTGTTAGGGCTGACGTATCGGTGGCTACATGAATTGCGTTGAAAATATTTTCTTTATGCTATGCTAAGCGCACATTCAGGATTACTTGCTGTCATGTTGCGCTTATTTCTTTGACTGGCGTACCATCTGCTGCGCAGGATCCCTGGTAGCATTTGCAGGCGATGTGCGATTGGCGATAGTATCGGACCCATGTATATTTTGAATTGCATTTTATAGTTGTTATAAATTGCAATGAAACAAAAAGTGCTGCAGAATAAATATAGCCGATGGCGCTGTATTGAATCGCAGCCGCACAAGGCAGGGTACTTGCACAGACAGTCCATGGCCGATTTTCGCTCCCGTGATTGAACACCAACATCGCTTGATCGCCCGGGATGCAGTTTTTTGGTCAGAGAATTGTAAAAAACAATCAAATCTTAAGAAAAATCACCTTAGGCGCGTTACAATTGGATAGAATTTAACTATTCAGTTATATTTTTCAACTCACACAAGGAAATATCATGGATCTGTCGAGCTTATCCCTGTCCGAGCTGCGCACCTTGCAGGACGACATCAAGAAGCAAATGAAGAAGCGCGAACAGGACGATCTGTCCAAGGCGCGCGAACAAATCCTGGCGATTGCCCAGAGCGTCGGCGTTTCCGTAAAAGATCTGGTTGGTACGGGTATCCGCGCTAAAACCGGCACGGTTGCAGTACGCTATCGCAATCCGGATGATGCGACACAACAATGGACTGGCCGTGGCCGTCAACCGAAATGGGTCAAAGAATGGACCGATTCGGGCAAGTCGCGTGATCTGCTGAAGGTTTGATTCTGAAGGTTTAAAAAACCGTTCATTCGGATGCTTGTACTGTGGAGTAGTGCAGGTGTAGTACACGGCAGCATGCAAGCATCCGGAACTTTCCAGGTTTATCGTCTTTGGCCAGACAGGCCAAGCTAATGTACACAGGCTTATCTCAATGGTATTTTCGCCAATACCAGTCTTTTCCCCGCCTTACCTGCTTCCTCTCCCGTTTTATTTCCGTCGCGCTGAGTTCTTTTCCGTTTGCTGAAGGCAATCGGCAAAATAAAACCCGGCATATAGCCGGGCTTGTTGATATGGCGTCAGCACGCTGCGCGCAGCGGCGTATCAGCGGCGTATCAGCGGCGGTGCGACTTCATTGCCGCCTGCACTTCGCGCGCGCCATCGCGGTCGCGCTCTGCAGCCCGCTTGTCGTGCTGTTTCTTGCCCTTGGCCAGGCCGATCTCGCATTTCACGCGGCCGCCCTTGTAGTGCAGGTTGAGCGGCACCAGCGTGTAGCCGGAGCGCTCCACCTTGCCGATCAGTTTATCCATTTCCGTGCGGTGCAGCAGCAGCTTGCGCGTGCGTACGGCTTCCGGATGAATATGGGTGGAGGCGGTCGGCAGGGCGCTGATATGCGCGCCGAACAGGAAGAGTTCGTCGCCGCGGACGACGACGTAGGCTTCCTTGATTTGTACACGGGCGTCGCGGATGGCTTTGACTTCCCAGCCTTCCAGCACGATGCCGGCTTCGTAGCGATCCTCGATAAAGTAGTCGTGGAAGGCTTTTCTGTTGTCTGCTATGGTCATGAGATGGTAAATGTGCGCGGGTCGGTTAAACTACTGTCTCGCGCAAGCGCGATAAAATCAAATGTATCCAACATCATAGCAAATGGTTCTTCAATGGCAGTAGTACATAAATCAGTTTTTCTCGGGTATAGCGCCGAACAAATGTTCGCGCTGGTGGTGGCGGTGGAAGATTATCCCAAATTCCTGCCCTGGTGTGGTGCGGTCGAGATTCGCGAGCGGAGCGAGAACACGGTTGTCGCCAGCGTGGGCATACATTACCACGGCGTGCGCCAAAGCTTCACCACGTCCAACGAGAACGTGCCCCCGACATCCATCAAGATGAAGCTGGTGGACGGTCCTTTCAAGACCCTCGACGGCGTGTGGACCTTCAAGGCCCTGCGCGAAGATGCCTGCAAGATCGAACTGGATCTGCACTACGAGTTCTCCAGCCGCGTGCTCGAGCAGATCATCGGCCCCGTCTTCGGCATGATCGCCAACAGCATGGTCGATTCCTTCTGCAAGCGCGCGGAGACGGTGTATGGCTGAAGCAGACATCACGGTACAAGTATGCTACGCGATGCCGGACAGCACGTTCCTGCGCTCCTTGAGCGTGCCTGTGGGCACTACCATCGGGCAGGCTGTGACGCAGAGCGGCTTGCAGCAGGCCATCCCGGGCATCGATCTGGCCATCAATTTGGTTGGCATCTATGGCAAGAGGAAGCCGCTCGATACCGTATTGCACGAGCATGACCGTGTGGAAGTGTACCGGCCCTTGCTGGCCGACCCGAAGGAGGCGCGCCGGCGCCGCGCCAGCAGCAAGCCTGCCAAAGGCTGAGGCGCCAGGGCGGCACCGTCTGACGACCGCTATTTTTTGCCATTCTCAAGTATCTTTTCTATGCTGCAAGGATGGAGGGCGCTTTTTCCTTGATAAGTTGCTTTTATCCGTCACAAGCGATTATCCATGCGGGTTCCAGCCATTCCGCAATAGGCATGGGCGAAACATTGGCGAAAAAGCTAAGCGCCCCTTGCCTTAAGCCCATCCGTCAAGTCGCAGTAGTGATCGGGCAAGACCCCTCCTTCCTGCTCAAGCCAGTGGCCGTAAGTTCTTATGGTCGTATCGGTATGTCCCATTTGCTTTGCCACGTACATCGCGTTGGCGCCCGTCGTTAGCAGGGGCGACGCGAAGGTGTGCCTTGTTTGATACGGATTTCGGTAGCGGACCTGGGCCTTCTCGATCATTGCCGTCCAGAAGAGGGTCAGGCGCTGCGTGTTGTCCCAGCCCTGACCGGTAGCCGGATCAAGGAACACCAGGCCGCCAGCAAGGAGGCGATGTAGTTTCTGCGCAAGCAGCGCGTTGACGGCGCCGCTACGCAGATCGACCAGGCGGCCGGCGCGCGTCTCCAGTTCCTCCCGAGACTTGCCCATCACGCGTCACCGTGCTGGGCCATTGCTATCCGGACGTATCGAACCTGGGCGACATGACCAAGATCGCCGTCCTGGTCCGAGACGGCTTCTTGCCTGCGCCGGACGTCTTCTGCGGCGGCACGCCGTGCCAAGTGTTCTCGATTGCGGGCCTGCGCAATTCGCTCGACGACGAGCGCAGTAACCTTTCCCTTGTTTTTTGCGAGATCGCAGATGAAATTGACGCACGACGCGCTGCAGCTGGTCTTCTTCCAACCGTTGTTTTTTAGCCGACCTGGAGCGGCGCTTGGTCGATCAAGCCCGCGCCAACGAAATCGAAGCGCAGCGTTTGCGCGACGAAGCGGCAGCACGGGCTGCTGGGGCTGTCGCCAATTCGCAAGTTGCCAGCCTGAGCAAGGAGCAACTGCAGACTACGCTGGATCACAAAGGCATCAACTATCCCACAGCAGCAAACAAGGCTGAACTGCAAGCGCTGCTGGGCGTTTGAGCGAGCCAGTCGTGACCGGCAATGAAACCGGCGCCATCATGCCAGGCGCCGGCTTCGATCAAGTGGACTTGTTCTTGCGACGAGCCACGAAGCCGAGGAGGCCCAGGCCCGCCAGGAGCATGCCGTAGGTTTCTGGCTCAGGCACGGCGGCGGTGATATTCGCTGTATAGGTCAGATTGCTTACATAATAGGTGTCCCACGCCTGATTCAAATCAAGGGGATTTTTGCCACCAGAATTCAGATACACGAAATTACCTGCCAAGCCACCGTCGCCGGTCGACCCTAGCATCGTTACGCTTGAAATGGGATTGGTGATGCCCGCGACTGTTAAGTATGCGATGTAATTTGCATTGGCCTCTAATGTCAAATTGATTCCATTTGCTCCGAGCAGCTGGCTGCCGCCGGTGTACGCGATGGGTGAACTGGTGTACAAGGCGGGCCCGATGGCTTTGCTGCCATCCCAGGCTGCAATTGTCAGCCCTACGTTGCCTCTAGCCCCTGAAGTCGCATAAAAGGTGAAATCTTGAAGCACTCCGCCGAGTGAGGTGAAAGTTTCGCCATAACTGGTCGTGTCAGGAGCGCCGAGGGAGGAGATTGCCGTACCTATTGTCCCGACGTTGGAATAGGTCGTGGCTTGTGCATGGATAGAGGAGCAGCAAATGAGAGCGCTGAGTACAATTTTGGCAACGGCTTGTGTGTTCATTTTTCCCCCGTATTATTGATGTTTAAAAGGTACGAAAATTAATTATATGATAATTTCCGTGGGGTATTCCGCCTATAGTTTTTTATTATAAAAACAACATAAGTGATTGTGATCATCATAGAATCTGGCACCGGCCTGCCTAATGCCGACTCCCAAGCCGGCATCGCCGCAGCGGACGCCCGTTGCACCAGCCTGGGCGGCGCTGGATGAGGCAGCCAAGGAACTTGCGTTGCGCAAGGGTCAGACGATGGGCAATGTTGTAGGAAAACCGCACGCCGCGGTATGCCACGAATTGGATGGAACTGCCCAAGGTGAGGGCGCAGTAAAACCCGGCATCCCTATTGGCCTCGACGTGAATTTCTATGCTACTGCCTCGCGGAGTGGCGTTGCGCTGACAGCGACTTGGGGGGCGTTGCAGTAGTTCCACCAGATATGCAGCAGCAGCATGCGTTTTTCCAGCAAGTCGTCCCTGCGATACGCCGCCTCCACCTTGTCAGGCAAGCTGTGCGCCAGCCGATGTTCGCACACTTCGCGCGGGAAAAAGTTTGCAACCGATTCCAAGCACCAATCGCGTAACGTCGACCGGAAGCCGTGCACGGTGATAGTAGGCCGGTTCCTGTGGCGCCGCTGCCCGCGTTGCGGCCGATCCCATCGGCGGGCTACCTCCTGACGCAGTGGCGCGAGATATTCAAGCCTTGATCCTGCAGACGGAAGAGGTGGCCGCGACAGTGCGCACTTGCCAGGCGTTTGTGAGTCGGAACGGCATGCGTCAGTAGCATCATGCAATCGCCCTGTGTTGCCTACGGCTATCATTTATTGACAATGAGCTTCAGCTCCAGTAGTCTGAGGATATTGTCTAAAGTATAAAGAAAAAAGATGCCTCAGCCCCTTATCTCCAATGTCCAAGCCTATATCGGCGAGCAATTTCTCACGATGTATTTCGATGTGGCGCTCGACGCCGCACATCCGCCGCCAATCGAGGCCTTCGAGGTGTATATCGACGGATTCCCGACCCCGGTGACCGGAGTGCAAGTCGATAGCGTCGCCAAGACCGTCACGTTGAGCTTCAGTGGCTCGCCGCTTAGCGCCAACAACTCCATCGATATCGTGTACTACGATCCGAGCGGCGGCAACGACCTTAATGCCATCCAGGGCGTAGACGGCGCCGATGCGCCCGATTTTATTAGTGGCACCATCGTCTCCGGCTTCCGTCCCCCCCCGTCCGCACCGTCGACGCCGGCGCTCTCCAGCGGCAGCGACAGCGGCATACTGGGCGACGGCATCACGAATGACACAACGCCGACGGTGACCGGAACCGCCGCCGCTAATGCCACCGTCAAGCTGTACGACACCAACGGCACCACCTTACTGGGTAGCAGCACCGCCGATGGTTCCGGCAACTGGAGCATCACCAGCAGCGCGCTGACCGAGGGTACGCACTCGCTTAAGACGACCCAGACCGACAGCGGCAACAAAACATCGCCGCTGAGCACCGGACTGTCGCTGACCATCGACACCACGGTGATCGCGCCGAGCAGCCTGCAGTTGTCGAACGGCAGCGACAGCGGCAGCCTGGGCGACGGCATTACCAACGCCGGCACACCGACCATCACCGGCCACGCCGAAGCCAACGCCGCCGTGCGCCTGTACGACACTAACGGCACCACCTTGCTGGGCTCGACCACCGCCGACGGCTCCGGCAACTGGAGCATCACCAGCAGCACGCTGATCGAGGGTGCGCACACGCTGACGGCCAAGCAGACCGACGCCGCCGGCAACGTCTCCGGTACCTCCAGCGGCTTCAGCTACATGCTCGACACCATCGGCCCCGTCGGCATGGCGCTGAGTTCGACCTCGGTGGCGATGTCCAACGCCACCAACGGCGCCACCATCGCCACGCTGTCGGCCACCGATGCCACCGCCATCACCTACGGCTTCGCGGTTGGCAACGGCACCACCGACGCCGACAACGGCAAATTCACCGTCTCCGGCACATCACTTGTGGCGGCGCAGAGCCTGGCCGCCGGCACTTACCATATCTACATGAAGGCCACCGACGCTTCCGGCAATGGCGCGTACCAGATTTTCGCCATCCAAGTGGTCAACGCCCCCAGCGTCACCGCCATCGAGCGCACCGCAGGGGCCTCGCTCACCGTGCCGAGCGGCGCCACCTCGGTGAACTACACTGTCACCTTCGACCAGTCGGTCACCGGCGTCGACACCGGCGACTTTACGCTGACCGCCACCGGCAACGCCGCCGGCACCATCAGCGGGGTCGTCGGCAGTGGCAGCACCTACACCGTCACCGTCAATGGCGTCAGCGGTGACGGCACGCTGCGGTTGGACCTGAACAGTAGCGGCACCGGCATCCAGAACGGCTCGTCGGTCGCTATCATCGGCGGCTACGCGGCGGGCCAGATCTTCGGGCTGGACCACACGGCCTCCTCCGCGCCGTCCACTCCGGTGATGAAGGCCGGCGCCGACACAGGCACTTCCAACACCGACGGCATCACCAGCAATGCCATGCCGGAATTCACCGGCACCGCAGAGGCCAACGCCACCGTCAAGCTGTACGACACCAACGGCACCACCTTGCTGGGCTCGACCACCGCCGACGGCTCCGGCAACTGGAGCATCACCAGCAGCACGCTGACCGACGGCAGCCATACGCTGACGGCCAAGCAGACCGACGCCGCCGGTAACACCTCGGGCGCCAGCGGTGGATTGGTGGCGGTGATCGACACCAGCGCCGCAGCGCCGGCTGCACCCACGCTGGCCGTTGCCAGTGATGGTGGCGTGCCGGGTGACGGCATCACCAAGTATGCCACGCCGACCATCACAGGCACGGCCGAAGCCCATGCCAGTGTGACGCTGTACGATACCGACGGCATGACCGTGCTGGGTATTGCGACGGCCGATGCCAGCGGTGCCTGGAGCCTCGTTTCTTCTCCCCTGAGCGAAGGCAGTCATACGCTGAGCGTGAAGCAGGTCGACTTGGCAGGCAACGTTTCGTCCATCAGCGCCGGCCTAGCGCTGACCATCGATACGCAGGCGCCGCCCGCGCCGTCCGTTCCTGTGCTGGCAGTCGCCAGCGACAGCGGCACCGTGGGCGACAACATCACCGATATCACCGCACCCGTCATCAAGGGCAGCGCGGAGGCCAACGCCACCGTCAAACTGTACGATACCGACGGCACGACGGTGTTGGGCACGGCCGTCGCCGATGGCGCGGGCAACTGGAGCATCACGAGCAGTACGTTGGCGGTCGGCGTGCATACCCTGAGCGCCAGGCAGGTCGACCTGGCCGGCAACGAGTCGTCGGCCAGTGCATCGCTGGCGCTGACGATCAAGGCCTTGCCAACGCCGTCGCTGCCGACGACACCCGTTACCTCGATCGATGGCGTGGACGTGACGCAGCAGCCGGTTGCCTTGCCGGGCGGCGGCACAGGTACCCAGACCACGATTCCGATCGTCAGCACCGACCGCAGCGAATCGACCGGCAATGCCAGCGTCGCCGACATTCCACTGGTAACGGCGGGTGTCAATAACCTGCTGCTGGCGCAGCTGTCCCCCGGCTTCGGCTTGACGGCCAGCGGCGGAGCCAGTCAACCGGCCGGCAGTTCGATCGAGCATCTGCTTCAAGCCATCCTGGCGGCCACGTCTGGCCATGCCGCCAGCGATCAGGGGCATCTGACCGGCAACGGCCTGGCGTTTTTGAACCAGTTGGCCGCCAGCGTGCCGCTGCTGGTACAGACCATTGTGCCGACCAGTACGCCGACGGCGCCGAGCGGCGCGCTGACGCTGACAGGCACCAGCACCGACGCGCAACACACGGCGTTGGTCATCGACGCCAGCCATCTGGCCGCCGGCAGCTCGCTGGTGCTAAACGCTGTGGATTTCGCCGCCATCGTCGGTGCCGCCAACGTGGTCGCCAATACCAGCGGGCAGGTTTTGGCGGGCGACGCCGCCAGCCAGCAATTCACGGTTTCTTCAGCCAGTGGCGGCGCAGTATTCTCGGGCGGCGGCAACGATACCCTGCTGTTCAATTCGCCGTCGGCCGCACCGGCCGGTGCCACTGGAGTGGCCGCGCGGGCTGCTGCCGGCGCTGACACGACCACTATCCTGCACGGTGGACTGGGCAGCGATACTGTGGCTTTCAGCGGCGCCAGTTCCGACTATACGGTGGAGACCCATGAAGGCTATCTGATTGTAACCGCCAAGACGCAGCCGACGCAGCACGCGCTGGTATTGAACGCGGAGAACCTGAAGTTCAGCGATACCACGGTGGCCGTGGAAAATCGAGAGGTGCTGACGTCGATTGCCGGCCTGTACCAGGATATCCTGGGGCGCCAGGCCGATTACTTGGGCATCGAGTACTGGGCCACGGCGGAAAAGAATGGCGTCAGCATGGGCAAGATTGCGCTCGACATGATCAGCGCGTCAGAGGGCCACCTCTTGCAGTCCACGCCTTTTAACGGTGACAGCGCGCATGACCTGGAACTGCTGTACCAAGGGATCTTCAGTCGCCACAGCGATGCTGGTGGATTGACGTACTGGAGCGACAAGTTGGCGCAGGGTATGAGCCTGGAATTGGTGGCACAGAACATGATCGCCGCCGAGGAAATGAACGGGCATAAGGTGGCGGTGCAGGACTGGAATTTCTTCGCCTAGCCGTGCCGTCGGTGCGGAGATCTGCTGCCTGAGGTCTCCGTTCGCCTGAGCTATCGGGTGTGGCGCGACATCAAATGACGATTTCGCGCCGCACACCAAAAGGCCTATTGATGCCTATGATGGGCGGCATGGCGAAGGACCGGGGCGGCCGCCTGTTGTTTTGGCCTGGCGGTTTGCATTGGCCCGTACGCTACCGGAACCCGGCCGCCTCTCCACCGTAATTGCGCTGTAGGCGCTCGCCCGGGGGCTGACAGCTGACGGGCGCGCTGTAGCGGGCGGCGAGGGCGAAGCTGTCCAGCCCTATCAGATCGCCGCTGCGGCGTTCAACAATGCCGTTTGATCTGCAACGGCACAGTGCAAGCAGAGGAGGGCGCCCAGCGCGTGCTTCATTGCAATCTTTCTATTTTCTTATGTTTGCAGATGGCACTGCCTTCGATTATGTCGGGTGCCTGTCTACCTGATCTTGGGCAGCATCAGAAAGAGACGAAGAAGCCGCCAAAACAGGGGCGAAATTTGGGCGAAAACGTGGACATTTCCAGACATTTCGATGGGGCCGAAAACGGCATTCCCACTATGTCTACCGAGGTTTGTGAATGTTCAAGACAAGAGGCAGGAATTTCTGTATAATCTGCTTTTGCGCCAATAGGAAATGCTATGCGTCTACTTCAAAAAGCACTCACATTCGATGACGTGCTGCTCGTCCCAGCCTACTCCAACGTTCTGCCCGCCGATACGTCCCTCAAAACTCGCCTGACCCGCAATATCACCCTGAATATTCCCTTGCTGTCCGCAGCCATGGATACGGTGACGGAAGCCCGCCTGGCGATCGCGATGGCCCAGGAAGGCGGCATCGGCATCATCCACAAGAATTTGAATCCGAAGGACCAGGCGCGTGAAGTGGCCCGCGTAAAGCGTTTCGAAGCTGGCGTATTGCGTGATCCGATCACGATTCCGCCGGACATGAAAATCCGCGACGTGATTGCGCTGACGGAACAATACGGCATCAGCGGTTTCCCTGTCGTCAAGGGTAAGGAAGTCGTCGGTATCATCACCAACCGCGATTTGCGCTTTGAAAAGGAACTCGACGCGGAAGCTTCCGCCAAGATGACCCCGCGCGAAAAACTCGTGGTCGTCAATGAAGATGCCGATACGGCCGAAGCCAAGCGCCTGATGAACAAGCATCGCCTCGAGCGCGTGCTGGTCGTCAACGACGCATTCGAATTGCGCGGCCTGATCACCGTCAAGGATATCCAGAAGTCGACTTCTCACCCGTTCGCGTCGAAAGACAGTCAGGGCAAGCTGCTGGTCGGCGCGGCCGTCGGCGTAGGCGCCAAGGATGAAGAGCGCATCGACCTGCTGGTCGCTGCTGGCGTCGACGTGCTGGTGGTCGACACGGCCCACGGCCACTCGCAGGGCATCCTGGACCGCGTACGCTGGATCAAGACGAAGTATCCGCAAGTAGAAGTGATTGGCGGCAATATCGCCACTGCTGCTGCCGCCAAGGCGCTGGTGGAATACGGCGCCGATGCAGTCAAGGTCGGTATCGGTCCTGGCTCCATCTGCACCACGCGTATCGTCGCCGGTGTGGGCGTGCCGCAAATCACGGCCATCTCGAACGTTGCCGAAGCACTGGAAGGCACAGGCGTGCCATGTATCGCCGACGGCGGTATCCGCTTCTCGGGCGATATCTCGAAAGCGCTGGCCGCTGGCGCTTCGACCGTCATGATGGGTTCCATGTTTGCCGGTACGGAAGAAGCACCGGGCGAAGTGATCCTGTACCAGGGCCGCAGCTACAAATCGTACCGCGGCATGGGTTCGCTGGGCGCGATGTCCGATGGTTCGGCTGACCGTTATTTCCAGGACGCCACCATGAAGGCCGACAAGTTCGTGCCTGAAGGTATCGAAGGCCGCGTCGCTTACAAGGGCAGTGTGCTGGCGATCATCTTCCAGCTGGTCGGCGGCGTGCGTCAATCGATGGGTTACTGCGGTTGCGCAACCATCGACGAATTGCGCGAAAAAGCGGAATTTGTGGAAATCACCTCGGCCGGCATGCGCGAGTCGCATGTCCATGATGTGCAGATCACGAAAGAAGCGCCAAACTACCGTTCAGAGTAATTAGCGACAGACCAGACCGGCGCCTAGTGCGCCGGTTTTGTAATGACCTCAGATAAAGTCCCCATCATGCATTCTAAAATCCTCATTCTCGATTTCGGTTCCCAAGTCACCCAGTTGATCGCCCGCCGCGTGCGCGATTCCGGCGTGTTTTCCGAAGTCTTTCCGTATGACGTCAGCGACGAATTCGTGCGCAACTATGGCGCCGCCGGCGTGATCCTCTCGGGCAGCCACAACTCCACGCTGGACGGTGATTCGCCGCGTGCGCCGCAAGCCGTGTTCGAGCTGGGCGTGCCTGTGCTGGGCATCTGCTACGGCATGCAAACCATGGCGGCCCAGCTGGGCGGCAAGGTTGAAAACGGCCTGGTACGCGAATTCGGCTACGCCGAAGTGCGCGCCCGCAGCCACACCAAGTTGCTCAACGGTATTGCCGACTTCGTCACCGACGAAGGCCACGGCATGTTGAAAGTGTGGATGAGCCACGGCGACAAAGTGCTGGAGATGCCGCCAGGCTTCAAGCTGATGGGCAACACCCCGAGCTGCCCGATCGCCGCCATGGCCGATGAAGAGCGCCAGTTCTACGGTGTGCAATTCCACCCGGAAGTGACGCACACGGTGCAGGGCAAGGCCATGATCGGTCGTTTCGTGCATGAAATCTGCGGCTGCAAGTCGGACTGGAACATGCCTGACTACATCAGCGAAGCGGTGGAAAAAATCCGCGCGCAAGTCGGCACCGACGACGTCATCCTGGGCCTGTCGGGCGGCGTCGATTCCTCCGTGGCCGCTGCCCTGATCCACCGCGCCATCGGCGACCAGCTGACCTGCGTCTTCGTCGACCACGGCCTGCTGCGCCTGGACGAAGGCAAGATGGTGATGGACATGTTCGCCAAGAACCTGGGCGTGAAGGTCATCCGCGTCGATGCGGAAGACCAGTTCATGGGCCACCTGGCCGGCGTCACCGACCCGGAGCAGAAGCGCAAGATCATCGGCCGCGAGTTCGTCGAAGTGTTCCAGGTCGAATCGGGCAAGCTGGTCAACGCAAAATGGCTGGCGCAGGGCACGATTTACCCGGACGTCATCGAATCGGCCGGCAAGGGCAAGAAAGGCCAGACCATCAAGAGCCACCACAACGTGGGCGGCTTGCCGGACACCATGAAGCTCAAGCTGCTCGAACCCTTGCGTGAATTGTTCAAGGATGAAGTGCGTAAGCTGGGCGTGGCCCTGGGCTTGCCGCATGACATGGTCTACCGTCACCCATTCCCGGGCCCGGGCCTGGGCGTGCGCATCCTCGGTGAAGTCAAGAAAGACTACGCCGACCTGCTGCGCCGCGCCGACGCCATCTTCATCGAAGAACTGCGCAACACGCCCTACGAATTCGTCGCTGGCCAGGCCGTCGACCCGGACGCGCTGCCAGCGAACTGGTACGAGGCTACCAGCCAGGCTTTCGCCGTCTTCCTGCCCGTCAAATCGGTGGGCGTGATGGGCGATGGCCGCACCTATGAATACGTGGTGGCCCTGCGCGCCGTGCAGACGCAAGACTTCATGACGGCCCACTGGGCGCATCTGCCGCACAGTCTGCTGGGCAAGGTGTCGAACCGCATCATCAATGAAGTACGCGGCATCAACCGTGTCGTCTACGACATTTCGGGCAAGCCGCCGGCGACCATCGAATGGGAATGACGAGTTCGCTTTAACCGATTGACTTAAAGTGAAAAACATATGGCCCTGGATCATTCCAAGAGAATTATCCAGGGCCATTTTTTTGATGTGCATTCGCTTGATCATCTCAGCGCACATGCGCTGAACTGGACAGGCATCGTTTTACCTGGTCTTGTCGACCATCAGATCGATGGCAAGGCCGAACGCTTCATTCCATCGGCGCTGTGCGAATGGGTCTATGGCTTTGCCTGCCAGAACTTGCAGGGGCGTTTGCGCATGCTCAAGGAATGGAATCATCACGACAAATGGCGCCCGCCACATCAGGGCGTTGCTGGCAAGGCCCCGATGTCACGGCGCAGATCCTGTGCGAATAATTTCTTGCAATTCCACATATTCTTTGAGAACAGGCTGCGTAGTCATAGCGAGGATTGGCCTGTGCCGCCGCGACGCAGGAGAGAGTTGAAACTTGCGGATATCTTGCTCGAATTTCAAGCACGCGCCGCTACTTCATCTGTTGTAACTGCACCAGCAATCCATTTAGCGCACCTTGCGCCGGGGGGCTCAGTTGTGGGGAGCGCCGGTCGATTTCATTGGCCAGGTCGGATGCCAGCCACTCCAGTTCGTCGAGCATGTGGCGTAATTCTGCCAACATATCGGGGTCATCCTGGGCAATGACAAGCATGCTCGCCATGCTTTCCGGGTCGAATCCTGCCTGTAAAATCAAGGAGCGCATGGTGGCCATGCGTTCGAACAGGAATTCCAGTGCCGTGGTGTCGGGCTTTGCAGGGGCAGCTTCCTGCCTGATGATGCCACGCAAGGTGATCCACGTTTCCAGCAATGCAGTCATATGCTCCACCTGGGCAGTTGCATTGCGGGCCGGCCGCATATTCTGTGCATCGGTGGTGGTAATGTGCAGCAGGTCGCGCAAGGCATTGACGATGTTGCTGTCAAAGCGCTTCTGACCGAGCCTGAACAGCATCTCCACACGCAGAAGGTCAAAACGCCGGATGGCGGTCTCCGCGACGTCGGCGACCGCCAGCACTCGTGCGGGCATCGCTATGCTGTCGCCCTGCAGGGCGTTGGGATAGCCGCTGCCGTCGAGTCGTTCATGATGCTGCAAAATGGCCAGGGTGGCATCGTTTGAAAAACCGGACAAGCCTTGCACCAGTACATGACCCGTGATGGGGTGGACATGGATGTACCGGCGTTCGTCTTGGGTAATGTCGTGCTCTGCAACAAGTATTTCGGGGTCGGTATGCATCTCGCCGAAATCGTGGCAAAGTGCTCCCAGCAGGATGGCGGCCCGTTGCCCCTCGGGCAGATCGAGGCTCTGCGCCAGGGCGAAGGCGATCAGTGCTGTATGTATCGAATGCATGAACAGTTCGGGCCGGCGCTCGCGCATGACCGTCAGGCGTAGCATGACCTCCGGCGCGAGCTGCATGCTGGAGAGCGCTTGTTTCATGGCGTGCGGGTCGCCCGTCCGCGTCAATATGCGCCGATAGACAGCTTCATGTTTGACGACACTGTCCAGCTCCATCACGAGGCTGTGCGTATTGACCGGATGCTTTGCCGTGAGCATGCTGTCCAGCGGTGCCGTGAGGCGGTGC
The DNA here is from genome assembly GCF_051380905.1 of Janthinobacterium darwini. Lineage (NCBI taxonomy): Bacteria > Pseudomonadati > Pseudomonadota > Betaproteobacteria > Burkholderiales > Oxalobacteraceae > Janthinobacterium > Janthinobacterium darwini. Next base: position 2,364,366 of record NZ_JBNYXX010000001.1, on the reverse strand, counting down.
TGGGTAAGCCGGTTGAACAGACGGCTATCGATACGTGTGCCCTTGGCAACCAACTTCATGCCATTGCTTTCGAAGATGTCCGCATGGGCGATCACTTCCTGCGTGTCGCCCACTTGCGTGACGGCGCGAATATAGTGCGGATTTTCGTCTGGCGGAAAGGAGAGGCGGATGTCAGGAACATTTTTGTTCATCAAAGTACCTCTGTGCAGAAGGAAATCCACAGGCCAGACATATGCGACACTCTGCCGTGCATGGCGCCTGCAATTGTTTCTAGTAGGACACAGTATGTGCTTGCATGTGTACACCAGGTACTGCGTAAACTCTCAGTACTGTGTGGCAATTACATGGCATTTAATGTAGGGGAACACCTGCATGCGCCGACAGTTTGTTGTCAGCAGCCCCCGGGATCTCCCGAACCTGACTATGCTGTCGCCGGCGCACCTGGATCGGCGGTCCACTTCAGCCGCAGCGACACGGGTGTTCAAGGTGTCGTTGAATGCTCGTCAGAAGCTGGCAGGGCTGGCTTGACTGCGGATGCGGCGCAAGCCAGGTCCTTCTGGCGCATGGCATCAAGGCCCAGATGTACCAGGTCCAGCACTTCCATCTCGACGGTGCTGCCATTTTGCATGGCCAGTCGCTTTACGACGAAGGCAAGCGCGGGGGGAAGTTCCAGGAATTTCAGGATCAGCCCCCCTCCGGCCGGCACGGGAGGGTCGATTTGTGTCCCTCTTGCAACAGGTAACGTCCCGTGCACGAGCCAGGCGGTGCTGACGCCGAGCGCTGCGGCGATCTTCTCTGCCGCTTCCGGCCGCAGTTTGGCCTTTCCTGATTCGTAGCGATAAAGCTGCGTTGGATTGATGCCCGCCAGTTCGGCAAGAAACACTTGCGAGATACGCAGATTTTCGCGGCAGTTTTTGATCCGTTCAGAAACATGGGTGTCGCCAGACATACATTTTGCCTTTCAATAGACAGCGTTCGTGAATGACCGGCTGTCGCGCACTTGTCAGCGGAGTGATGAACGGTACGGTCGCGCTTTTCCAGCGACAGCCTGGTCACCAGCATGAATTTTACCGCCTGGGCGTGCCACCGCGGCATCTCCTTGTCTGGATTGGGGCCGGTTTGTGTTGACGAGATAGCCAAGGCTCATGCTAGTGCCGCTCGCCGGCGATTGACCATGATCTACATCACTGTTCTCGTTCGTGCCAGGCCTCAGGCCCCAGTCTCCCAGGCAGTGGCAGTGCCACTTGACGCATTGGCAGCGCTGCGACAGTATGGCTGCACAATGAGGAGCCAGCATGTCAACGCCAATGCCAACGCCAGCGGTTACCAAGATCGAGCCGTCCCCCGGCGCGCCCATGGTGCAGTCCTTGATCTCGTTTCTCGAACACGAGGTCCAACCGATGATCGTGCTTGACCCCAATTACACGATTCTGGCTGCGAACGTCGCTTACCAGCGGCAATTTGGCAGCATCGGCCAGCCGGTGACCGGCCACAAGTGCTACCGCATCTCGCATCACTACGATGCCCCTTGCGACCAGGCCGGTGAACATTGCCCCATGAAGAAAGCGCGGGAATTGCGCGGACCCGACCGTGTGCTGCACATCCACCATACGCCGCGGGGCCCCGAACACGTCGCCGTCGAACTGCGTCCGATCTTCGATGCCGGCGGCACTATTACCGCGTATGTCGAGCGGCTGGAAGTGGTGCGCAGCGCCTCGGCCAAGCCGAGCGAGGAAGGGCTGGTTGGGCGTTCCGCGCCATTTAACCGGGTGCTGTCGGCATTGCAGCGGGTGGCGCCCTCGATGCTGTCGGTGCTGCTGCTGGGCGAGTCAGGCACCGGCAAGGAACTGTTTGCGCGCGCCGTGCATGAAAGCAGCACGCGGGCCGCAGGACCGTTCGTCGTGGTGGATTGCTCCGGACTGACCGAAACGCTGTTTGAAAGCGAATTGTTCGGGCACGAAAAGGGCGCCTTCACCGGCGCGACCTCGCGCAAACCGGGGCTGGTCGATACGGCGCAAGGCGGCACCTTGTTTCTTGACGAAATAGGCGACGTGCCCCTTTCCATGCAAGTCAAGCTGCTGCGCCTGATTGAGTCAGGCACTTACCGGCGCGTGGGCAGTGTCGAGACCCAGCATGCGAATTTCCGCCTGGTCGCCGCCACCCACAAGTCCCTGGAACACATGATGGCGCGGGGCGAGTTCCGGCAGGACTTGTATTACCGCATCAGTGCCTTCCCCATTGCCTTGCCGCCGCTGCGCGAGCGGCCGGACGATATCGCGTTGCTGGTGCAGTCATTCCTGCGCCGCGCGGGTGCGGGCAAACGCCCCCTGACGATAGACGCCGATGCCATGGCGCAGCTGCAGCGGCGCCCATGGCCCGGCAATATCCGCGAACTGCGCAACGTGCTGGACAGGGCCAGCCTGTTCGCCGATGATGGCGTGATCCGCGTCGAGCAGCTGCTGGCGGCACCGGTGGAGCAGGGCGCCTGGTCAGGCATGGCGCTGCGCGGCGCCAGCATACCGCTGGCCGAGGTGCACGCCACCTTCGGCGGCACGCGCAAGGAACTGGCCGCCCACCTCGGCCTCAGCGAGCGCACCTTGTACCGCCGCCTGAAAGCGCTGGGTATCGCCTAGCGGGAGCCGGGAGCGATGGCCGGCCGGGGCCTGGCGGCACTGCCATGCTGCCAGCGTGGCAGTGCCGCCGGTCGAATGGCAGCGCGCTGCTGCCTGCCACATCGTCCCAAGTCCCTGTTTTCTATCCATTCCTCACCTCGTGTAACGCTGGCATGAAATATGCACAGATGTAGCAGGACGCGTACCGGGAATGAGGGCGTGCGTCTCTTGTTGTCATCGCGACGATCAACCATTGAGGAGCAAGACCATGAACGCGAACGTCGGCAATATCGATCGTGCCATTCGGATACTGTTGGGGCTGGGCTTGATCACCGCCACCCTGGCTGGCGCCATCGGCGTCTGGGGCTGGCTGGGCGTCATTCCCCTGGCGACAGGCATCTTCCGCTTCTGTCCCGCGTATCTGCCGTTTGGCATCCGTACCTGTGCGGTGAAAAAATGAAACTGGGAAGGGAGGTTGAAACATGATCATGCATGCTGGCGGCTATCGCGCATTGACGCAGTCGGTGTCACAACAATTGGCGACCCTGCGCACCGATATTCCCGACGTGATGAAAGGCTTTGGCGATCTGGCGCGCGCGGCAACGCGCGATGGTGCGCTGGACAAGAAAACCAAGGAGTTCATCGCGCTGGCCCTGGGCATCGCGGCCCATTGCGATGCCTGCATCGGATTTCATGTCCAGGCTCTCGTCAAATTGGGCGCTACCCGGGCCGAATTCGAAGAGACCCTGGGCATGGCCATCTACATGGGCGGCGGCCCGTCGGCGATGTATTGCGCCTATGCGCTGGCGGCGTTCGAGGAGTTTTCCGTTCCTGCGTGAGCCGCATGCTGCTGCCGCGCATTGCCTTTGGCCTCAGGCCGCAATGTGTCACTTTAGTCTCGCAGCGATTGATCTATGTCATGAAGGGCCAGTGACGTGACTGCCCGCAGTCGCGTACATTGGCCGGTAGTGGCGACACTTGCCGCCATGAGCGTGTGGCATTAAGCTGCCGCAATATCGACCGGATTGCCACCATGGGAGTAATTTTCATGCAACGAACCGCACTCGTCACTGGTGGCACCCGAGGCCTGGGCAAAGCCATTTCGCTCGCATTGCAAGCAGGCGGTCATCGGGTCGCCGCCGTCTACCACAGCAATGCGGACACCGCCGCTACCTTTTCCGAGGCCACAGCGATTCCCGTATTCCGATGGGATGTCAGCGATTTCAACGCCTGTCGCGACGGCATTGCCGCCGTGGAACAGCAACTGGGACCCATCGATATCCTGATCAACAATGCCGGCATCACCAGCGATGCGCTATTGCACCGCATGGACCCGGATCAGTGGTGGCAGGTCCTCAATACCAATCTCGGCTCGATGTTCAATATGTGCCGTCATGTCATGGAAGGCATGCGGGCGCGCGAGTTCGGCCGTATCGTCAATATCAGTTCGGTCAATGGAGAGAAGGGCCAGCTTGGGCAGGCCAACTACGCCGCCGCCAAAGCCGGTATTCTCGGCTTTAGCAGGGCGCTGGCGCTGGAGGGTGCGCGCAAGAAAATCACGGTCAACGCGGTCGCTCCCGGCTATTGTGATACCGACATGGTGGCCGAGGTCGCCCCCGATGTCTTGCAAAAAATCATCGCCGGCATCCCCGTTGGCCGGCTCGGCACGCCCGAGGACATCGCGCGCCTGGTGGCATTCCTGGCCGACGACGCCAGTGGCTTCATCACGGGGGCAACCTTTGATGTCAATGGCGGCCAATACATGGGCTAGCGCTACCCGTAGCCGCGCATGCGGCTTGACGCGGTGCAGTGGCGTCTTTGCGGCACGCCGGGGATGGCTCGCATGATCTCGCTGACGGTCAATGGGCGGGCTGTTGACGTCGAAGAAGGCGCGACCTGCCTCGATGCCGCCAGGGAGCCAGGCGTGCATATTCCCACGCTTTGCTACTATCCGCGCTTGCCCACTCATGCCGTGTGCCGCATGTGCCTCGTGCATGTCGCAGGCCAGCCGCAGCTGCAGCCGGCCTGCATCACGCTGGCAAAAGCAGGCGACGTTGTCGAGACGGCATCGAGCGACCTGCAAGCATTTCGCGCAATGGATGCACAATGGCTGCTGGCGCGCCATCCGAACGATTGCCTGCGCTGCGAAGTCAACGGGTCTTGCCGCTTGCAAAGCCTGATCGGCGAAAATGAATGGGTAGAGCGCTGGGAAAAGATGCCGCGCGGCTCGGTGGCGCATCCCGAGCACCGCTTGATCGATCATACCTCGCCGAGTATCTGGCGCGACCTGTCCAAATGCATCGAATGCGGCCTGTGCGTGGAAGCGTGCGGCGCGTCGGGACAGAAGCAATACGTGATCGGCTTTGCCGAACGCGGCTCGGGGCGCTTGCCGGTGACTGTATTTGACCATACCCTGGCCAATACTCAATGTATTTCCTGCGGTCAATGTACGCTGGTCTGTCCCGTCGGGGCGCTCGTCGAGACGCCGCACTGGCATGCGGTGCTACACACCCTGGATGCGCACAAGCGCGTCTCCGTGGTGCAAGTTGCGCCCGCCACCCGCGTTGCCATCGGCGAAGAATTCGGCATGCTGGCCGGCACGGTCAGTACGGGAAAAATGATCAATGCCTTGCGACAACTTGGTTTTGACTACGTGTTCGACACCAATTTCGGCGCCGACCTGACGATCATGGAAGAAGCCAGCGAGTTGCTGGCGCGTATACAGGGGCAGGCAGGAAACGCGCAGCCCTTGCCCCTGTTGACTTCCTGTTGCCCGGGATGGGTGAACTGGGTGGAAATCAACCGGCCCGACCTGCTGGACCACCTGAGCACGACCCGGTCGCCGCAGCAAATGCATGGCGCCTTGACGAAGCGCAGCGCCTTCGCGCGCACGCTCGGTCCCGCCTTTGCCGAGGGCAGGGAGGAGCCTTACGTGGTCAGCGTCATGCCCTGCACGGCCAAGAAGGACGAGGCGGTCCGGCCCGGCCTGTCCGGCGATGTCGACCATGTCCTGACCACGCGGGAACTGGCCAGGATGATCAAGTCGCGCGGCATCGCCTTTCATGCGCTGGCCGACGATGGCGCATTCGACGACCCCTTGGGGGAAAGCACGGGTGCCGCGCAGATTTTCGCCGCGTCGGGCGGCGTCATGGAGGCCATGCTGCGCACCGCCGCCTACTTGCTCGGCAGGCCAGAGCCGCTGGCGCTGGAGTGGCTGCCACTGCGCGGCATCGGGCCAGGGATCAGGACAGCGCAGATCGCCGGCTTGGGGGCGGTCGCCATCTGCAATGGCATCGCCGCGGCACAGCATCTGCTGGAGACAGAGGCCTGGCGCGATCAATTCGTCGCCATCGAGGTCATGGCCTGCGTCGGGGGCTGCCTGGGCGGCGGTGGCGAGCCCAAATCGATGGATCCCCTGGTGCTGGACAAGCGCATGCGGGCGATTTACGCACTCGACGAGCAGGCAGCGCAGCGCAGTGCACATGAAAACCGGGCCGTGCAAACCTGGTACGCCACTGAGCTGCAGGAACCCCATGCCGTCCAGGCGCGCGCGCTGCTGCACACAAGCTATGCCGCGCGCAATTCCGGGCGCCTGCTGCTGATGCAATTTCTCGATTGCGTGGACCGGCGCGACGGCGCGCAGGCGGCAGCCTTGCTGCATCCCGATGCGTGGTGGTCGACGGCGTCTCCATTCGGCGACGTTCACGGCGCCAGCGCGATCCAGGCGCTGATCGATACAAAGTTGCCTCCACGCAAGTATGGACCGGCGTTCGCCCGGCACCGGATGGTATCGGGCGCCGATGTGGACGACCTGGCCGTCATCACCCCGATGGGCGAGCTGTGCAGCTTCAGCGTGGAGGTTGACCGCAGCCAGTCACCGATGGTGATCAGCAGGCTGGTGCGCACCATGCGCCAGGAATGCGTTCTGTTGTCAGCTGCGGCAGATCCGGCCCTCCTGGCAAAGGGAACGGGGTGAGACAGCGGCTTTCCGTGGTGAAATGGCTGGCGCCGCCGCGCTTTCCGGCATAAGGATCCCTGCGCCGTTTGATGTGCATCATTCATTTTCCTGTAGCAAATCAATATCATAAGTTCAAGCATCTATCCGGGTGCCGGTCAACAGGGAGGGAACATTGTCATGGTTAATCGTCTGACTCGATTCGATCCATTTTCTGACATCGCACGCTTCGAACCCCTGAACGGCATCGAGGACTGGTTTCGCGATTTTCAGCTTCGACCCTCCTTGCGCGACTGGAATGTGGAGCCGCGCATCAAGATCGATGTGTCGGAAACGGATGTGGCGGATACCGTGAAGGCGGAGATTCCCGGCGTGAAGAAGGAGGACATCAAGGTGGACGTCGAGGGCGGTGTCGTGTCGATCACGGCCGAATTGAAACACGAGAGCGAAGTGGAAACCGGCAAGTTGCTGCGTACGGAGCGTACATACGGCGAACAGCGCCGCAGTTTTACGCTGGCGCAGGATATCGACGATGCCAAGGTGGTCGCCAGTTATGCCGACGGCGTGCTGACCCTCAGTTTGCCGAAAAAAAGTGGCAAGGCAAGCCAGCACATCCCGATCAGCTAGGACTGTTGCGCGGCGGGTATGAGGCTGTCCTGACATGCGCGCCAGCGTAGGAACTGCATGCCGGGATGCAACAGGAACGTTGCCGGGGGAGGGGGCGCCGCATGCTGCATCCCATGTGGGCAATGTGGCTGCGACGAGCCACCGGGCACTTCCAGTGACGCCAGGGCCGCGTTCACTGCGCATCGTTTCCGTCTTGCTGCATCTGTATGCCGAGTGAAAAGGGCGAGTCTATGTCTGCTACGGTGCGTTCTGCCACCCATCCAGGGTGGATTGTTTTCCGGAAATTTTCTCTGGTCGCGTTGGCGGCTGGATGTGTAGTGCTGGCATGCCTTTTTATCCTGGCGATCCAGTTGTCGACCATATGGCGCGCGCGCGAAGTGCGGTTGCACGAGGCGGGCGACGCGGCTGCGAATGTCAGCCAGGCGGTCGCACAGCATGCCTATGACACGCTCAAGGAGGTCGATACGCTGTTGCTTGGATTGGTCGAGCGCGGCGACATTTTGGGGCCGTCAGACATCGATCGTTCCCGCATGCAGGCGTTGTTGAGGAGCCGCGTCGCCGAACTTCCCCAATTGCAGGCAATCGTCGTGTTTGCCGATGACGGCAGGGCGCTGATCAGTTCCGGTACGGGTATGCCACTCCATTTCGATAGCGCAGACAATGAATATCTTGGCCACCATCGTCAGCAGAATGATTTGCAGCCGTATATAGGAATGGGGGTGGGAAACCAGGCAAATGGTGACTGGATCATGGCAGTGTCGCGCCGAATCAATCTGCCCGACGGGCGGTTCGGCGGCGTTGTGCTGGCTACCCTCCGCCTCGACTATTTTAGGAAGTTCTACGAAGAGTTTTCCATCGGCGAGCAAGGGGCGATCCTGATGCAAAGCGCTGCTGGCCGTATCGTGCTGAAAAGGCCATTTGATGGTGACCTGCCAGAAATTGAGACACGGCCATCGACTTTCTTTTCGGAAGCCCTGGCGGCGGTGAAGCTCAAGGAAACGCGCGCCAGCCAGGGGCAAGACGGGAAATCAAGGATCATCAGCTATCGTAAAATCACCGACTATCCATTGGTCGTATTGACTGCCTTGTCACAGGATGAAGCCTTGAGGGCGTGGCGTAATGATGGCTGTCTGCAAATTGCGGCGTTGAGCGCCCTGATCCTGCTCATCGGATTTTTGGGCTGCCGCATGATCAGGCAGCTGACTTCGCGCCTGATCATCGAGGAGGAATTCAAGGAGTCGAGCGATGAATTAAAAGTATCCAACCAGCTTCTGACGCACCTCGCCCTGCAGGATGGATTGACGGGCTTGGCAAATCGACGCAGTTTTGATGACGCATTGACTGTGGAGTTCAGTCGTGCCCAGCGCGCGGGAAATTCCCTGGGCCTGATGATGATCGATGTTGATTTTTTCAAGCAATATAATGACCTTTATGGCCATGTGGCCGGTGATGAATGCTTGAAGAAAATTGCCTGCGTGGTCGCCACAGGCATGCGCAGGGCGGGCGATATGGCGGCACGCTATGGCGGCGAGGAAATGGTGTTGTTATTGCCAGGATCGGATATCGCCGGAGCCGTATCGCTTGCGGAAACCATACGTCATGGCATAGAGAGTTTAGGCATTTCCCATCTTGGCAGTCCCCTGTGCAAGGTGACGGTAAGTATCGGGGTGGCGGTGTTCCCCCTGATTAAAATGGATACGATGGCCATTACCCTGCTAAATGCTGCCGACCATGCCCTGTACAAGGCCAAGGCCTCGGGGCGCAATAATGTATGTACCTGCGATTCGCGCGAAAAGAAGTTCTTCCGCAGCAATGCCGTTGAAATCAATGAGAACTGGTGCCAGGAATATGTGGCACAGGCAGACGTGCGTTCGGAACGTTAGCGACGGCTGCCAAGCAGATCCGCAAATGGCATGAGAACCAGCTTGTCCATCGGGGCGAGAAAATTCCAAAATATAACATTCTATTTTTGATAACTGTGTTGTTGTCAGGCTCAGTTATTCGCCTCATTGATGTAGATCATTCATCTGCCGTGACTGTACCTATTTGGAACGATACAGTACACATCAGCAAGCACCCCATTCACCCTTCCCCAGCAACGGCTTGGGTCGACCCAAGGCAGAGCCCAGCACAGCGGGCATATGCACAACGATAGGAAGCTCTCCATGCATGCAGATATCTGGATAGTTCGGAACGGTAGCGATTATCTCTTGTTGCATGGCCATTTGCGCCTGCATTCCACCTTGAACGGCGAGGGTGCCGCCTATGTCGAGGTGGCGGACGAAGGTATCGTCAAGATCACCTGCGTATCGGGCTGCCTCCAGGTCGATTCCGGTAATGCGCTGTCACCACTTTGTGTTCAGGGGGCAACAGTCAAGCCCCTGGGCGAAAACCTGCCCAACGCTTGGTGACGGACAGCGGCCTGGCGAGCCACGGCGCCGGGCGATCACATCGATCCATGCGGGTTATTCTGGCCGCATGTTGTGCAAAAAAACGGCATATTTTTTTCGCGACTATGACTGAGCTCGCTATTGCGCTAATATAAATTAGATTGCTTGTTAGTACATTCCATCCATGAACCTTGCCAAGATGTGATGCGGCAGGGGGACAACTTGCTAACGATGGATATGGTTAACGAATTATGTGCGCGAAGCGAAGAAAGTATTTTGCCGCTCCCTTTCAGACTGAGCAATATTGGCACTCATTGCGTCAGCATGCGGAGCAGCGGCTGAAATTACAACAGGGATCGTCCAGGCGTCTCTCTCATGAGCGTTATCCCGCGTCGCTGCAAGCAGTGCGGCGAGAAATGAGCGTGCGGGAGATCGAGCTGGAAATGCAGAACGATGAACTGCGTGCCGCCCAGGCCGCATTGAAGAATACTGGCGAATTGTATAACCGCCTGTACGACCAGGCGCCCGTCGGCTATGTCAGCATGGATGCCCGCGGCATCATCATCCAGTCGAATCTCACCGCTTCGGCCTTGCTGGCCATTTCGCCGGAAATGCTGCCTGGCCAGCCGTTCACGCGTTTCATTGTGCCGGATGACCAGGATATCTTTCACTTTTTACGCCAGCGCCTCCTCGCTGGCACCGCATCGTGTTCGGCCGTACTGCGCATGAAAAAGGGCGAGGGTGCCACATTTTCAGCGATGGTGGAGGCCAAGCTGAGCCAGGAACATTTTGGGCCCGGCGTCGTTTTGTTGGTACTCAATGATATTACCGAGCGCACCGTGGCGGCGGCACAGCTGCATGCCAGCGAGGAACGTTTTCGCGGTGTGTTTGAAAACGCCACACTGGGCATGATCATTGCTGACATGCATGGCAGCTGGGTCAATGTAAACCGGGCGCTGTGCGAGATGCTGGGCTACACGGGGCCGGAACTGCTGGCGAAGGGATACCTGAAACTGACGCACCCCGACGACGTGGACAATAGCGTGCAGTTCGGGCGGCGCCTGTGCAGCGGCGAGATCGGCAGCTATCGCATCGAAAAACGCTATGTGCACAAGGATGGCACTGCCATCTGGACCGTGCTCAGCGCCACGACGGTATGCGATGCCACCGGGCTTACCCGGCAGTACGTGGGTTTGGTGGAAGATATCAGCGTGCGCAAGCTGGCATTGGAAACGCTGGAACTATCGCATGAGAAACTGCGCCAGTTCATCGCCCACCAGGAGCGCGTGAAGGAAGGGGAGCGTATACGGATTGCCCGGGAAATGCACGATGAACTCGGTAGTGTATTAACTGGGGTCAAGGCCCACCTTTCCGTTGCTCTGATACATGACCAGCGCAATGGCGGCACGCTGCAACCCCGCCTTGACGATGCCTGTGCCTTGCTCGATACGGCGACCGCTGCCGTGCGCAGGGTGATTACCGAACTGCGCCCCAGCGTACTCGACCAGCTTGGTGTCTGGGCAGCGCTGGATTGGCACGCGGAGGAGGTCTGTGCCAGGGCGGGACTCATTTGCCATGTCCGCCTTCATCCTGAAACTGTTCTGCTGGAGATCGACCCCGAGCGCAGTACCGCCTTGTTCCGTATCTTGCAGGAAGCGCTCACCAATGTCGTCCGCCATGCCGGGGCAACGCGGGTCGACGTGCGCGTCAGTCATGCCTACGCATCGATCCGGCTGGAAGTGGAAGACGATGGCAGGGGCATGGATTGCGAAAGCCTGTTGACGGCCAACTCCTGGGGGCTGGCGGGCATGCGGGAGCGCGCCCATCATTTTGGTGGCGATATCCGTTTCATGGCGGTCGAGCGTGGCACCTTGCTGGTTTTGCAGTTGCCGATACGGGGGGGCGCGTGAGAAGCGGAAAAATCAGGGTGCTGCTGGTGGACGACCATGTTGTCGCCCGCAACGGCATTCGGCTGATGCTGGGCACGGATGATGGCATCGAAGTTGTGGCCGAGGCCGAAACTGCGCGTGCGGCATTGTATCTGCTGCAGTCTCAGCAATTTGACCTTGCCATTGTCGATATCGGACTCCCCGATCAGAACGGTTTGCAATTGCTGAAGCAATTTCGCCGGGAGCAACCACGCCTTGCCGTGCTGATGCTTTCCATGTATGCCGAGACGGTGTACGCCGTGCGGGCCCTGCAATACGGCGCTGCCGGCTATCTGACCAAGAACTGCAACGCGTCCGTACTGCTCGGGGCGGTACACAAGGCTGCCTCCGGAGGGAAGTACATCAGCTCGGCAGTGACGGAAGATCTCGCCGACATGATCAGTGGCAGCAGGATGGCCTGGCACGAGAAACTATCGGACCGCGAGCTGGAAGTCCTGCGCCTGCTTGCCGCCGGCGAAGACCTGGCTGATATCGCGCAAATATTGCATTTGAGCATTAATACCGTGGGGACTTACCGGGCACGCCTGTTGGAAAAGACGCGCGCCAAGAACAATGTGCAGCTGACGCGCTTCGCCATCGAACATGGCGTCGGTCCGCCGATTCTTGGCGGCGCTTAGCCTGTGCGCCGGCACCGATGCAAGGCCGCTGGATCCGGCACTGCATCGATGTGGCGCTGCTCAAGCCTGCTTCGCTGTCCTTGAAATGGAGGCCAGTATCGCCGTGGTGTGCTCCGTGAGCGATTCCATGCCTGCCACTGTTTCCATGCTTTCGCCGTTGGCCAGCGCCGCGATGGCGGCATGATTGAGGATATGCAGGTCTTTGCCGTCCGTGCTGATCCAGCCCTGGCGGCGGAACTTCGACATCAGGCGACTGACGCTTTCCATCGTCAAGCCGATATAGTTCCCGATGTCTTCACGTGACATCAGCACCGTGAAGTCGTAGCGCGAATAACCCCGGGCCGCGAAACGGTTCGACAGATCCAGCAGGAAAGTGGCAAAGCGCTGCTCGGCCGAGCTGCCCAGGAAGCGCATGACGCGCTGGTCGCGATTGATTTCCTCACTCAAGATGCGGTGGAAATGTTGTTGTAGTGCTGGAATGCTGGCGCACAGGATCTGCAGCTGGGCAAAGGGAACTTCGCAGACCTCGCTATCCTCGAACGCCATCGCATTGCTGTCATGAATGCCGTTACTGATGGCGTTCATGCCCAGAATTTCGCCTGCCATGTGAAACCCCATGACATGCTGCTTGCCATGTGCGCTATCGCGGAACGTCTTGAACTGGCCGCCGTGAATAATGTACAGGCAATGAAAGGGTTCGCCTACCCGTATCAGCAGCTCATTGCGTTCCACCCAGTGGCGTTTGCCGATAATTCTGTCGAGCTGAGCGACGCCGCGCTCGTCCAGGCCAAATGGCAGGCAGCGCAGCTTCGAACTGCATTTCGCGCAGGTATTGTTTGCCGCGTAGTTTTTCTCTGGCAACGATTGACAGGTCGAGAGTTGGACGTTCATGGGATCCTCTTATTGCTGTTCATGGTTTGCATTGAGCGTCTTGTATTTCTGATTACATTTTTTGCTACATGCTTAATAGTATGTGCGCACACAAGCACCGTGCATATAAGACTTAACCCCTGCCTCGCGTAGCAATTTCCTCATATCGAAGAGTAGGGGAATCCCTGCAAGCATCCTTGGCCCCCTACGCATGGGCTTTGTTTGCCGCGCAGGCACGCCGGTTTCAGCTTGGCGTTGACGCCGCTTGCCGTTGGGCGCAGAATCAAATGCATGAAAATCATCGATTCACGCTAGGCTAGGCATGTTCAGGACGTCGGTCATGGAAGCGAAAAACATTCGGGTGCTCTTGGTTGACGACCATGCCATCGCGCGCAATGGCGTGTCGCTGATGCTGGGCACGGCAACGGACATTTGCGTTGCCGCCCAGGCGGCATCCTTTGACGACGCGAGCGAACGTATTGCTTCCGAGGAATTCGATGTCGCCCTCGTTGACATTGCCATGCCAGGCAAGAGCGGTTTGCAACTATTGCAAATGCTGCGGTTGACCAGGCCGCGCATGCCAGTGGTGGTACTGAGTCATTACTCGGAGGAAGTCTATGGCTTGCGGGCGCTGCATTTGGGAGCAGCGGGCTACCTGACCAAGGATGTTTCAGCCGACGTGCTGGTGCAGGCCGTGCGCAAGGTGGGATCTGGAGGGAAATATGTCAGCGAGGCAATGGCGGAGCGGCTGGGAATGCTGGTTGCGCAGGGGCCGCTGGGTGCGCACGAGAATCTGTCCGAGCGCGAATTGCAAGTGTTCCAGCGCATCGCCGCTGGCCAGTCGCTGGTGCAGATCGGCACCGCATTGAATTTGCGCCCGAATACCGTTACCAGTTACCGTGCACGCGTTCTGAAAAAGATGAAAATGGCATGTAACGCCGATTTGACCCGCTATGCGCTGGAACTTGGCATGCTGTAGGCTACTCAGGGCTCTGTCGGCAGGGAAGCCGCGTCACACGCGCGCCATGGGACGGGACGTTCAGTAACGACTGAACGTTGTGCTGCTGACTTGGGGGCAATGATGAAACTGACGTTCTTGGGCGCGACGGGGACGGTTACTGGTTCGCAATATCTGCTCACCAGCGGGAGTGAACGGATTCTCGTCGATTGCGGCCTGTTCCAGGGGTATAAGCAGTGACGCTTCGGCAGAAGACGCGGCATCGGTCCGGCGCGCGAAGCGCTCGACGTGCTGGCCGTGTTGCAGAATCACAGCGGTGGGCCGGATGACTTGCGCCAGCGGGCGCTGGCCGCAGGCTTGCTGGAGCTCGCCGGCAAGGCGTCCCAGGGTGCCGGCACGGTCATGGCCATCGACAACCGACTGCTGGCCCGGACCGCCAGGCTGGGCCGGCGCACCCAAGACGCCGGCGGCAGGCATGGTATTTCATGCGCCGCTAGGTACGCTGGTGGCGGTGGGGCAACCGCTGTTTACCTTGCACGCAGGCTCCCCCGGCGAACTCGCGTATGCGCTTGCCTATGCACAGGCGCAGGATAATCTCGTCACGATCGGCGAGGCGGGGTAGGCGCCGGTCTGGCCGGCGCTGGACCAGGCTTCCGCGCGTGCTCAGGCGGCACGAAAGACCAGCACCGGCAGAGGGCTGTGCACGAGGACTTTGTGTGTTTCGCTGCCCAGCAGCACGCCTTTCAAGCCGAATTTGCTATGCGTCCCCATGGCGATCAGGTCGCAGCCGTTTGCCTCGGCCGTCTCGAGTATTTTTTCGTGGGGGTGATCGGAGCGCGTCAGGAAGGTGCCACACTCGACACCGGCTTCGCGCGCCTGCCCGCAGACGAAATCGAGCACTCTCTTGCCGTTCTCCATGCTTTCGTCCAGATAAGTTGTGCGGGTCGCCTCCAGCATCTCCGTATCATGGCTGAGGACGTGAAAATCCGGTACCACATGCAGCGCGGTAATGCGCGCGCCGCACGAGCGCGCCAGCGCGATGGCCGACAGCAGCGCAGGCCTCGAGGCGGGCGAACCATCCGTTGGAACCAGTATGTGCTTGAACATGGTGCTCTCCTCAAACTTGTTGTGGTGCGTCCAGTGTGACGTTGATAATGCAGAGTAACCATGATCCTGATCATTCTGGCGACAGCAAATGTATGCCTGGCATGGGCTGCCATGCCGGGTGATGGTCGGTATTGTCGCTTGCCGTACTCGCACTTCCTTTCGATGCAGGATGCTGCCCTGCGGCAATCTGATGCAGGGCAGGGCGGTCGAGCAGGCGAAGCTGGCGATATCTGACGGAGATGATGCCGAGCTCCTGCAGGTGCGAGATCATGCGCGTGACGGTGGCATGCGTCAGGTCAAGATAGTCGGCAATCTCCTTGCGCGACAAGGCAAGGTGCAATTGAGGCACGTGATCGTTCTGGTCGCCGCCTTTCCAGGCCTGGTGCGACAGGAACTGCGCGAATTTCTGTTCCGCATAATCACACCGGACCAGCAGGCCCAGCTCCTGCTGTTGCCCCAATTGCTTGCTCAGCCGCCATTCCAGCGAACGCGCAAGTCCAGGAAAGTGCCGCGCCGCTTCAATGAGTTGGGGATAGGAAAACTCGCACACTGTGCTGTCGCAGAGCGCCGTCGTTGAGTCGGTGTAGCGATCGAGGTCGAGACTGTCGAGTCCCAGCAGGTCTCCTTCACTGGCGAACCTGGTAATACAGGGTTTTCCATGCTGGTCTGCCTGAAAGGACTTGAACTGGCCACTGCGAATGGCATACCAGCGACCGCGCACCGGTTCATTGACACCTTGCAAGGCATCGCCCCGCACCAGGTGATGCTGCTGCAGCACCAGGCCACTGACCCTGCCGCAGTCCGCGTCGTTCATGTCTGCTGGCAAGCATACGCCGCGCGTGCTGCACTCGGAGCATGGAAGAGGAGAGGCCGCATCGCTGGCGGAACTGGAGGTCTCGTACATGATTAGCTCGTCGAAGAGTGGCTGATGGCAAAGGGGGAGCGGGCAGCATGGGGTGAAGCGGGGTGCGCGGCAGTGGCGATCGTTTCCATTGCGCCGGCATCAAGGAGCGCGATATAGCGGTTTTCCAGCAAAATGAGGCCGGCTTGCTTGAAGTGATGCATAACCCTGCTGACGCTCTCCGGCGACAGGTGCAGGTAGTTGCCTATGTCGCAACGCGACATGGGCAAGCGATAGCATGGCGGCGTGCCCTCCTGGCGGGTGTGCCTGGCCCGCTCAAGCAGAAAAGCGGCCAGTCGCTGCTCGGCCGTGGCCTGATGCATTTGCACTGTGCCTGCGCGCATTTCCCGGATGCTCAATGCGAGCAGGTGGTGCAATATGGTCTGCTGCTGGCGCAATATGGCGTAGCTGATCACATACACTTCGCTGTCTTCCAGCGCCACGGCGGTACAGGGATGCCAGTCAAGCCCGATACTGTCGAGCGCAAGGAAATCCCCGCGGGCAGGGAAACAGGTGATTTTCCTTGCCCCCGTCTCATCCGTACGATAGTGCTTGAAACTGCCGGCGTGTATGAAAAACACGCAATCGGTGACGCGATCTCCAGAACGATACAGGCTGGTATTGCGCCTGATCCACTGGCGCTGCCCACCGGCGATGTGATCGGGAAACCCGCGAGCGGCAGGTGTAGTGTCATTGTGCATTACGTCCTCGCTTGCCAGGGCGCGCGAACCAGCCGCCTGTGCACTAAGATAGTCAGGGAAACCATCGCCTCATGCTCCCGCCGCTAGCGGTCCGGCATTGCGCAGTCGTTGAGCGACAGGGACACGAATGGCCCCGCTTCCACGCCGGTCTGCAGCCCTGTGCCCAGTTTGAAGAAGGCGGGAGCGCTCCAGCTGCCATTCTCCCGCTTGCGCAGCAGTACACCGGTGCCGCCGCTGGCGCCGAAGGCCAGCGTGGCGCGGCGGCAGGAGGGCAGTATGAAGACCCCTTTCGACCAGCGCAGCGCTTCCGTCATCAGCGTATCCTTTTCCAGCAAGGCCACAGCAGTGCGCGCGTTGTCGACATGCTCATTTGCCGTCGCTTGCAACTGCACTCTTGCGATTTCCTGGTCGGACGCAAGTCCATCCTTCGGCTGGGTTAGGGCGAGCATGGGAACGCAAGCGAGCAGGATGCCGCACAGCACGCTGCCAAGCGGTTTTATATGGGCAATCATGGCCTTACTCCTGTTTTAGGGGGGCAACTGCCTTTCACACTACAGGCAGGCAGCCACCGCTTGCCATGATCTGTATCAATACCGCGCTTGAATAGTGTTGTGCAGCCCCTGTGCCATCCGCGATGGCTGTCACCCGGGCCAGGCCTGCGTCTGCCGATTACCGTCGCTCTTGATATCGATCATTGTTCGGACAGACAAGTGGAAATTCACCCTTTATAGTGAGCTTGGGTACACGGTTGCCGCTGCCCGCGAACGCCCGGCGATACGGCGACGGGAGCTTGGCCAGCCGATTTTCAGGTAATGGAGGGGAAGTGAAGAAAAATGCACTGACAAGCGAACCTTTGCCGTTGATGGGGCCGGGTACGTTCGAACTCGATGCCGATATCAGTGCCCTGGGCATGGCCCTCATCGAGGTGTTGAAATTGCGCCAGTCGCAGCGCGAATTCAGCGAGCACGAGCTGTCCTGGTACCGGCTCTCGCGCCTGCTGTGGGCCGCCGATGGCTGCAACCGCCCCAGCACGGGCCATCGAACGGCGCCATCCGTTTGCAATGCGCAGGAAATTGAGATTTATGTCGCCATGTCCAGCGGCCTGTACCGATATGATCCGGTGGCGCCATCACTGCGGCAACTGAGCACTGTCGATATCCGGGCCGTGACGGGGAAGCAGGATTTCGTGGCGACGGCGCCCGTCAACCTGCTGTATGTCGCCAATTTGTCGCGGATGCCGCCCGAGGAGCAGGCCAGGCAGTTGCTGTTTGCCGCCCTCGACGCCGGTCACATCAGCCAGAACGTGTACCTGTTTTGCGCCGCCGAGGGCCTGGCGGTGGTATCGCGTGGCTGGTTCGACCAGGGAGAGCTGGCCGCGGCCATGGGCTTGGCGGATGGACACCACGTGATGCTGGCGCAATCGCTTGGCCATCCGCTGGCTGTCGCGGCGCCACCGCGCTACTCCTGAGTGTCGGGGCGGCTGGGGAGGGCATGCGGCACCTGACTAGGACGAGCCGATTTTCTGCCACTGCTTGTAGCCGTCATAGAGGGCCGAACTGCCGCCTTCCACCAAGGTGCGTTGCATGTCCAGCAGGATGGCGAACAGATTCACGCGGTAATCATCGCCCAGTGTGCATTGCGCTTGTAAACTGGCAGCATCGAACTCGTACAGGTGGGCGACGCCTTTCTCTTGCACGCGCTGGAGCAGCGTGTTCATGTTTTCCTGTGACAAGTCTTGCAGGTAATGCAGTGTCAGGCGCGCGGCGTCTGCGCCATTGTCGAGTGTGTGCTCCGCCATCGCATGGTAGTGATCGAGCAAGCTGCTGCTGCCCGAAGTGAGCAGCTTGGCAAAGTTGATGTTGATGTCGGGCATGTTGGCTCTCCGGCGTAGGCGTGTCGCGGCACGCAGGGTTTGCTGCGGGAAACGCAGTGATGACGTCAGTGTAGTAGCCGGCATCCGCAGCGGAAGGCGGTGAATTGATGCGTATCAAGCGCGACATTAATCTGCCATGCCCCAGGCGCAAAGCCGGTGACGCGCCATGTATCAGCTGACAGCAAATAATTCGGTGTGGCCGAACCCCAGTTCATAGTTCAGCAAGGAAATGACGCTTGGCTTGATGCGCAGGAAGACGAGGCCAGGCCACGGCGCGGCCGTGCTGGCCCCCATGACGTCGCGCAGCTGGGGAAAGCGAAACAGCATCAGGTCGGCCACCTGCTCGTTTTCGCTGGCATTGTCGACCAGGGCTGCCGTGCCCGCCATGGAAAGGCCGCGGATATGCTGCCAGTCATGGTACGGGGGCGTAATGGCCAGAGAAACCTTGTCGTGCTGCCGGATATTATGCGCTTTCTGGCTGTTCAGGCCGATGCTGCAATACAGCGTCAGGTCGTCGTGCACGTAACTGACCACCGTCGTCTGAGGATAGCCATCCGGACGCACGGTGGCCAGGGCCATGTCCGGCGTGGCTGCGAGTACATCGGCAATGAACTGGCGATGGGATGAGTCCAGCGGCATCATGATGGCTCCTTGACGCAATGCACGGTGGGCGCACTGGGCCCGGACTTTGATAGTAGTAAGTTGCACGGTGTTTGGCAAGGCGCCAGATCATGTGCCTGCGATGTTGCCCGGCCGGCGTGCCGCAGACGCCAGCGACTTTGTAGCGTTAATGTGATATGTCTAAAAGTACCAGGAAGGCAACGTTATCGCGACGCGCTACAGTGGACGGGTGGCAGCGCGAACATGCTGCTCAAACTACATCAAGGTGCGGCAGCCATGACTCAGCGTAATCGCAAACGGCAGGCGCGTATCGAGCAGCTGGAGCAGGAGCCGGGACACGATGGGCGGCAGCGGGAAACCGTAGCGCCATGCGCACTGAAGGGCTGCCGAATCCTCGATGCCGGTGTCCCACCCATATGGGCGGACGCTTCAGTTGCCAACCTGAAGCTGGTTCGTGACGGCAGTGATGCCAGGCGCCATCCAGGCCGCGCGCTCGACCTCGTCGCGTTCAGTCCAGGAACGTACCTTGCCGCTCAGGATGACCGCATCGCCATCCGCCTCGACCTTGATGCCGCTGGCCTCGATCAGGGCGCTGCGCTTGAGGGCTGCCTGGATGCGCGCCTTGATATCGGCCGGGATGGCCTTGTGGCTGATATCGATGGCGCTCTTGATGCTGCGTATGCCATGGACATGGCGCAGTGCCAGCTGGGCGTGCTCGCGCTGGTAGTTCCAGTCAACCGTGCCTTCCAGCCTGACATGGCCATGCTCGACGATGACCTTGATCGTTTTTGACGACACGGGCAGTTGCAGCGCGATGGCGGCGATGGCATCGTGGGCAATTTCCGCGTCCAGCCGCGAGTGGGGGCGCACCTCGATGTCATTGGCCACGCCCAGCACGCCAGCGAGGCATTGCGCGTCGCGCTCGGCGTGCAGCTTGTGGCTGTAGGCATGCACAAAGCCCGACAGCGTGACGACACGGTCGTTGACCGAGACGCCGATGTGGCTGGGATTAATGCGTGCATCCCACAGTAATTCCTGTTCGACTTGCGCCTTGATGTCGTTGTCGGTGATCATGAGTGTGCTCCCTGGAGGATGAAAAGGCGCTTGCTGCCTGCGCCTCGGCATCAGCAGTGCGCAAGCGGCCGGGCGGCGACGCCGCTCAATGGCCCAGCAATACCGGCGAGCGTGACTGGCTCAGCAGGCTTTGCGTCGTCCCGCCGAGCACCCATTCCTGGAAGCGGGCCAGCTGTTCCCGCGCCGCGTCGCGCAAGGGCTCGTAGTCTATCGGCGGGGGCGGCGCCAGCGTTACCGCCCCGTAGACCAGGTAATCGAGTTGCGGCCCGCCGCTGGCCACAGTGCCTATCAAATGCGAGTCGGCTTCGCTGGCGAGTGCCGCCGCCACTTGCAGGCGCCGTTCGAAACCGGAAAACTGGTCGGCATACATCAGGATGGTTTTGTACATGGTGGCCTCCAGAAAAGACTTACGATACGTGTTTCAGCCTTGCCTGTAATGAGCGCCAACTGATCCAGGTCAAGCCAGCCATCAATTCATGGGTTTTGGGAACTGGCGCCGGGCAAGCAGTGATCCGGATCATGTTTTCTGGCGGAGTGGCCATGCTAGGATCACTGCCGGAAAGCTGATGCACAGCAAGAAGTGGCGGTTTGCCCGCAGCGTCTGGCCCCAGGAGGAAAGCATGTTGACCGATGCTGAAGTCAAGCAGAATGTAGAGCATGAACTCAGCTTTGTTGCCCGTATAGGGCCGCCTTCCATCGTGGTGTCCGTCAATCACGGTGTCGTCGCCTTGTCGGGACGCGTGCATTGTTTTCCCGACAAGATGCGGGCCGGGCGCTGTGCCGCAGGCATGGCCGGGGTGGCTGGCGTGCTCAATAACATCGAGGTGGCGCTGTTGGGCGAGAAGCGCCCGGATGCGGACCTGGCGCGCGCGGCGGTGGCGGCCGTCAAGGCGCAATTTCCCAGCTCCGCCGACGCCATCGCGGTGCTGGCACAGCACGGCATGCTGCGGCTCGAAGGGACGCTGTGCTGGAACTATCAGCGCAAGCGGGCCGAGGAAGCAGTGTATGCCTTGTGCGGGGTGCGCGGCGTCGAGAACCGCATTGCCCTGGCGCCCGCAGGCCCTTGCAGTGAAATACGATGGAAAAGACGGCTGCCTTCCCATGTCAATGGCGACATCCATGCTCTCCGGCGAAACCCGGCCGCGCAGGGCAACGCTGTGCGATTCGGCGACAATGTAGCCAGGCAGACCGGTGTACTGCCCCTCGTCGCGCAGGGGCCGATGCACATGCCGCAAAGCGAGCAGCAGTGGCCGGATAGCAGGCAAAGCCACGTGGAGGAGTACGAGGTTTTGCGGCAAACCAGGCTATTGCGCCGTCTGGCCCATCGCCTCGACAGCGAAGGTGCGCCGGTGCAGGTCATCGTCACCGATATTTCACGCATCATGCTGGTGGGCGACCTGGCCTACAAGTTCAAGACGGCCCTGCATCGCGACGTGCTCGATTACAGTACCCTGTCAGCGCGGCGGTATGCATGCGAGGAAGAGTTGCGCTTGAATCGGCGCCTGGCGCCGGAATTGTACCTGGGCTTGGCAAGCATTACCGGTACGCGGGCCTGTCCCGCCATCGACGGCGAGGGCCCGGTAATCGAGTACGCCGTGCGCATGCGTCGCTTTGAGCAGTCCGCCCTGTGGCAGGCGCGCTTGAATGCCGGCCAGCTAGGCGTGGATGAAGTCAGCGCTCTTGCGTTGTTGCTGGCGGATTTTCATGCGGGCGCTGCGCGGGCGACACGCCAGTCGCCCTGGGGCAACGGTGCATTGATCGTTGCCCGCACCCACGAGGATGTGGCTGGCATTGCCGCCGTACTCGACGACACGCGCCAGCGAGCCATGCTCGACGAGATTGCTGCCTGGTTGACGTGGCAGGAGCAGGCCCTGGTGCCGCTGTTTACGCGCCGCAAGGCTGATGGCTGGGTGCGCGAATGCCATGGTGATTTGCATTGCAGCAACATCCTGACCCTGGCCGGACAGGTTCGCGTGTTTGACGGCATTGAATTTAACACCGCATTGCGCTGGATCGACGTGGCGCAGGACCTGGCGTTTGCCTGGATGGACTTGCAATGCCAGGGCCGCCGCGGTCTGGCCGCCCGCTTGCTGAACGATTATCTGGAGCGTTGCGGTGACTACGGCAGCCTGGCGCTGCTGCCGTATTACCGGGTGCAGCGGGCACTGGTGCGCTGCAAGGTGTTCCTGTTGCGCTCCCGGGCTGGCAGCCGTGGACGCTCTGCGGCGTTGCTGCAGGCGCAGCGCTATCTGGCCTTCGCGCATGCGTGCATCGCACCGGCCTCGCCGGCGCTGCTGATCTCCTGCGGACTGGCCGGCAGCGGCAAGTCATGGCTGTGCAATGCGCTGGTCGAAGGGCTGGAGGCGGTGCGTATGCGCTCGGATGTCGAGCGCAAGCGCCTGTTTGCGGGGCCGGCCGCCACCGGCACCACAGCTTCGCCTGCGCAGGGGATGTATGACCAGGCCGGTAACGCAGCGACCTACCGGCGGCTGGCGCAGCTCGCACAGCAAGGGCTGGCGGCCGGCTTCGTGATGGTGGTGGACGCCACTTTCCTGGAGCGCCGCCGGCGCCTGGCCTTTCGCGCCTTGGCGCGCCGCAGCCAGGTGCCGTTCCTGCTGCTGCACGTCGATGCGCCGCTGCCCGTGCTGGCGTCCCGTCTGGCCTCCCGTGCGCGAGCCGGTACGGACCCATCCGATGCGGACATGGCCGTTCTCGCCGGCCAGATCGAGCGCTGCGCCGGGCAAGGCTTGCGTCCGGACGAAGCGGCTGACGTCATCGAGATCGCCAACGGCCCCGAATTTGACGCCGCAGCGTTGGCGTTGCTGCTGGAACAGCTGCGCCAGGCCTTGCTGCGGCGCGCCGCAGCATGCGAGCCGCATCGGAACACGACATGATCTGCCCCCACGGGAGCCGTGTGGTGTGAACTGCTGAAGCGGCTCCGACGCCCATCCACTGGGACTTGACCCGGCGCCCACGGCCCGGAAGCGGTGTGCTCAACGCGAACAAGCGCCGAGGGGGCGGTTGATCTACGCTCTGTTTGCGCAATGTCTCTTTTTAACTGTGGATACAGCAATATTCTTTTAATTTATTAAAAAGCAAAATTTCATATTAAAATTACTACTTGGTTGCCAGGGCTGTGCCAACTTGGCTAGTCACGAATCACTGACACGGTGATTTTTGCCGTTGTTATTTGTATGTTGATAGTCAGCTTGCGGCCGCCGCGACAGCCTCCAAGCCCAGTACCGGACAGGGAGTGATGATGCAATTGAAGACCCCCGGCGTGTATATCGTCGAGCAGGATGCATTTCCCAATACGGTCATCGAGGTGCCCACGGCAATACCGGTGTTTCTTGGCTACACCGAAAAGGCTGTCGATGGAGCGGTTCCCAAGGCAGGCATTCCCACCTGTATCGGCTCGCTGCTGGACTATGTGCGTATCTTCGGCGGCCCACCGGTATCGAGGTTTTCGCTGGCCCCCAGCGTCGACCAGGAGACCCTCACCGCCGCATTGGCGCAGCGGTTTTTCCTTTATCACGGTGTGAAGCTGTACTTCATGAACGGCGGCGGACCGGCCTACGTGCTATCGCTGGGAACTTTTGCCAGCGTCCAGGCTAATGGCATCCAGGCCTCGGATTTCATGCCGGAGCCTGATCCCGCTATTGATAGGGTAGCACCGTTCGATGCCTTGGAAAAAGTGCCGGAGGTGACGCTGATCGTGGCGCCAGACAGCACCCTGCTCGATAGCGCAGACGATTGCTACAGGTTCTGGCAGGCGGCGCTCCAGCATTGCAGCACGATGCAAAGCCGCATGGCGCTGATCGACATCCATGGCGGCGGCACGAAGCGTAGCCATGACCCGGACGGTGATGTTATTTCCGGCAAGAACGATGGCTTTCGCGAGAAAATCGGCAGCAATTTCCTCAATTACGGCGCAGCCTATTATCCGTGGCTTAATTTTGATGTGGTTGACGCAGGCAGCATTAGCTACGACAACCTGACAGACGCAGGGCTGGCGGTGCTGGCTGACGCGCTCAAGGGCGAACTGGCGGCGATGAAGCCGCAACCCTCCGCGCAGATGCAAGTCCGCATGAGCACCCTGTATGCAGCCATCCAACAGCGGCTGCCTGCCGACGCCGTTGCGCTGCCAGCCGGCACGGAAAGCCGCACGGCGGTGATCGCGCGCGGCCATCAACAGCTCATGTAGGTGAGTCCCCTGTACCAGCGCGTGGCGGCCGACATGCTGACGCTGGCCAACCAACTGCCGCCTGCCTGCGCCATGGCTGGCGTGTACGCACAGACGGATGCAAACAGGGGCGTGTGGATGGCGCCGGCGAACACCAGCATCGTGGGGGCGGTCTCGCCGATGGTGGATATCTCGCAGGACGAGCAGGAGGATCTGAACATGCCGCTCGACGGACGGGCGGTCAACGCGATCCGCACCATTCCCACGCGTGGCCTGGTGGTGTGGGGCGCCCGCACGCTCGATGGCAACAGCGACGACTGGCGCTACATCAATGTGCGGCGCACGCTGCTCATGATGGAGCAATCGATCAAGAACGCGATGCTCGCCTATATCTTCGCGCCCAACGTGGCTACCACCTGGGTGGCGGTGCAGAACATGATTTCCAACTTCCTGATCAACTTGTGGGCGCAGGGTGCGCTGGCCGGCGCCAAGGCGCAGGATGCGTTCAGCGTCCAGGTCGGTCTGAACAGCACCATGAGCAGCGACGATATCCTGAACGGCTATATGCGCGTGTCGGTACGCGTGGCATTGGTCCATCCGGACGAATTCATCGTGCTGACATTCCAGCAGCAACAGCCGGTTTCCTGAGCGCTTATTGAGGAGTCATTATGATGGCAGGTGAAGCGCAAGACGCAGGCATATGGCCGTTGCCGAAGTTCCATTTTTCGGTGGACATCGGCGACATGAAGGACCTGGCGTTCCAGGAAGTGAGCGGATTGGAGGCGGAGGCGCAGATCATCGAGTACCGCGCCGGCAACAGCAAGCAGTTTTCCGGCGTGAAGATGCCCGGCATCGCCAAATGCGGACATGTCACGCTGAAGAAAGGCGTTTTCGCCAGGGACAACAGCTTCTACGCCTGGTACGCGCAAATCTCGATGAGCCTGATCAAGCGGGTAACGATGGTGATCAGGCTGCTCGACGAGAAGGGCAACCCGACCATGGTCTGGACCTTGCAGAATGCCTGGCCTACCAAGGTCAGCGGCACCGACCTGAAAGCCGACGGCAACGAGGTGGCGATCGAGACGCTGGAAATCGCCTACGAGAGCCTGGTCATTGCTGTTCCGCCGCCACCCGGGGGCGCCGCATGAACGTTTCGCCGCTGGACGGCGAGACTGACCTGGTGTCGATGACGGTCATGCTGAACGGGCATGCCATGCCAGATGACTATGTAGTCGAATGCATGCACGTCACGCGCGAGGTCAATCGCCTGGGCACGGCCCGCATCGTGCTCGCCGACGGCGATCCATCGATGGGGGGATTCAAGCTCAGTACGGCAGACACGCTGGCACCCGGCGTGATGGTGGAGGTCAGAATGGGCTACCACCAGAACACCAGCACCGTGTTCAAGGGCATCATCGTCAAGCACGGCGTGAGGATGGCCCAGCAGGGCCGTTCGCAGCTGGTACTGACCTGCACCGACAGTGCCGTCAAACTGACGGCGGGCCGCAAGAGCGCCGTGTATCGCGGCCAGTTCGAGGCCGATATCTGGCGGGCACTGCTGGAGGCGCAGGGGCTGACGCTGGTGCAGGGCGGGGCAGCCGGAACAGGGGAGGGTGCGGTGGCAGAACCGTCGGACCTGGTGCGCTATGACAGCAGCGACTGGGACTTCATGCTGGCCCGCGCCGAGGCTGGCGGCCTGGTGCTGCTGGTGGACGACACCGAGGTCGCCATCGGTGCGCCGGTGCAAGCCGACAACGGCTGCGGGCTGCTACTCGCCTATGGCGTGTCGATGATCGCGCTCAATGTCGAGATCGATGCGCGCAACCAGCTCAGCGCGGTAAGTGCCGGCGAGGTGCCCGGCGCAGGCGTGCGCGGTACGGTGAGTTTCCAGGGCAACGCACTGGCGGTGCCGGGCAAGACCATCAAGCTTGCCGGACTGGGTGGGCGCTTCGACGGCGACGTGTACATCACCCGTGTGGAGCACACGCTGGAACAAGGTAACTGGGTGACCGAGGTCGCTTTCGGCCTGCCGCCGCGCTGCTTCGCCAGTGACGACGCGCAGGTGCATGCCCCGGCCGTGTTGGGCTTGCAGGTTGGCAGCGTGCTGCAGATCGAAGCCGCCCCCCAGGGCCAGCTGCGCGTCCGTGTCAGCTTGCCCATGCTTGACGCCGAAGACAAAGGCGTGTGGGCACGGCTGGGCACGCCATACGCGACGGACCAGGGCGGGTTGACGGTATTGCCGGAGGATGTCAGGAAGATCACCACCATCAGCACGCCGGGCGGCCATACGCTGGTGCAGGATGATGACGGCCAGTCAAACACCATCACCGACTCGGATGCGAAGATGGTAGCCATGTCGAAGGAGGGCGTGGCCCAGTGCAGCAAGACCAGGCTGCCCCTCAGCGCCGACGGGGACAGCGAGATCACGGCCGCCAGGGCGCTGGAGGCCGAGCTGGCCTGGCTGGATGCCGTCATCGCGTCGTCGATGGCGCATCATTTCCAGCACGCCGACGCTCCTTGCATGCTGCTGGAGCCGCCCAACTTGCCGGCGCACGCGCCGTATGCCTTGGCGTTGCACAAATGGGGGCTGAGTGCCGAGGAGCGGCTGGTGCTGATACTCGCGCTGGCGCCGCATGTGCGTCCGCAGGCGCTGGACAGTTTCCTGATTCGCAACGCCAACCTGGATTTGCCGTTCAGCGAATTCGGCGGGCAGGGCGGTAGCCACCGGGGCTTCTGGCCGACAGCCGAGACCGCGTCATTTCTGCTGGCCGGCGACCGGCTGGCGGCACGCGTGGCCACGCAGCGCCTGTTCGGCGCCGGCGCGCCGCTGCGCAGGCTGGGCTTGCTGGCCTGGGATGAGTGGCCAGCCGACGGCGCTGCGCCCCGGGCCCTGTTCGATCACCCGCTGACACTGGGACGCGATGCGCTGTCGTTGCTGGTCACCGGGGAGTCTTGCCAGCCCGACTACGACGGCGACTTTCCGGCCCGGCGCCTCAGTACCACCTTGGACTGGGACCAACTGGTGCTGGCGCCGCAGCTGCAGGACCAGGTGGACGAAATCCGCGCCTGGATCGAACACCGCGACACGCTGCTGCGTGGCTGGGGATTGGAGTGGCGCATCCAGCCGGGCTTCCGCAGCCTGTTTTATGGCCCGCCCGGCACCGGCAAGTCGCTCACCGCCGCGCTGCTGGGCAAGCAGAGCGGCTTGCCGGTGTACCGCATCGACCTGTCGATGGTGGTGTCGAAATATGTCGGCGAGACGGAGAAAAACCTGGCGCGCGTGTTTGAACAGGCCGAGCAGCAAGACTGGATCTTGTTCTTCGACGCGGCTGATGCACTGTTCGGCAAGCGCAGCGGCGGCTCCGGCGTCAACGGCCGCTACGCCAGCGAGGACGCTGCCCGCCTGTTGCAGCGGATCGAGGATTACCCAGGCGTGGCCATTCTGGCGACTAATCTCAAGGACGATATCGACGAGGCCTACGCGCGGCGCTTCCAGTCGATGCTGCATTTCCCGATGCCGGACCGCGCCGAGCGCCTGCGGCTATGGCAGGACGCCTTTGCGCCGCCGTGCCGGCTGGCGCCGGACTGCGTGCTCGATGTGCTGGCCGATGAATTTGAACTGAGCGGCGGCGCCATCATCAACGTGCTGCGCTACGCGGCGTTGGCTTGCCTGCGACGCGGCAGCGAGGAAATCGGCATGGACGACGTACGCCAGGGCGTGCGGCGCGCGTTGCGCCAAGACGCTTGCCTTCCCCTTCTGGAGAAACGATGTTAGGGCAGAGCGTTTCCTGAACTCTCCAATGGCAGTCGCAAAACTGCCGGCGATACCTGCATCGACTACTCTGTCGTCTGCCCCAGGCTGACCAGGCGAGCCAGCGTCTCCTGTGCGTTCATTGACTTGGCCAACGAAACGGCATTCATGCCGCGGCTGTCCACGGCATCGATGCTCGCGCCGTGCTGCAGCAGCAGGTCGAAGATGGCCAGGCGGTTGAACATGGCGGCCATCATCAACGGTGTCTTGCCGTCCGGGCTGGCGCCTTCGACGCTGGCGCCGTGCTGCAGCAGCAGTTCGGCGATCTCCAGATAGCCCTTGTAGGCCACGCCGGCCAGTGGCGTCTGGCCCTGGTCGTTGGGCACGTTGGCGTCGGCGCCCGCTTCGAGCAGCAGGCGCGACGTTTCCAGGTGGCCGAGGTAGCTGGCCAGCATGATCAGGCTGTCGCCTTTTTCGTTGCGGAAGTTCACTGGCACGCCGTGGGCGAGCATGGCGCCCAGTTGCTGCGTGTCGCCTTCGCGCACCAGGGCGAACAGGCCCTGGATGAATTCCAGCGTTTCGGCATCCATCGTTGCCGGGATTTTTCGTGCATCGGTGTTCATCGTATGTTTTCCGCAAAGGTGGGTCATGCCTGTAGTCTACTATGTGGCTGGCGCCAGCGCCTTTTGCCGCGAGGCCAGCGCCGCGCCGATGAAAAGGGCGATGGCCGAGGCGATCAGCCCCCGCTCCAGGCCGGCGGGCCCGTCGGCGATCCAGCCGACCACGATGGGGCCGACGATCTGGCCCAGCGCGAATACCGTCGTGTAGGCGCTGATGCCGGCCGTCCAGGATTGCTGTGGCAGGTTATGCCGCACCAGGGCCGTGGTCGACGCCACCACCGACAGAAACACGGCGCCGAAGACCAGTCCGGACAGGAACACGACGGGGACAAAGCTGGTCAGCGCAGGCAGGATGGTGACCACGCCCAGCACGCCATTCAATATAGCCAGCGATTCGCCGCCCCTGTAGCGGTCCAGCATGCGTGCCCAGATGCGCGACGACGCCACCACCGCCAGGCCCAATACCGTGTAGAACACGGTGATCAAGGCAGGCGGCATGCCTTGCTGCTTGAGCAGGGCGATGACGAAGGTCATGTAGCCGATGTAGCCGACGCCGAACATGAAGTAGCCGGCCAGGCTGGGGAAAAAGTCGCGCCAGGCGAAGCGCAGCGGCGTGTCGAGGGTGCGCGGCGCTTCGCCGATGGCTTTCGCCGGCAGGGCCATGATGGCAGTGGCGGCCAGGCAGGCGATGCCCAGTGCCAGCCATGGCCATTGCCAGGCATGCGCGGCGCCATGCTCCTGTGCAGATGTCAACGCGGCCGGCACCAGCAAGGCCGACAGCGCGATGCCGAAACCCGTGCCGCCGTAGTACAGGCCGATATAGAAGCCGGCGCGCTGGCTGTGCATGGAACCGAGGCGCGCCGCCAGCACGCCACCGGCGATGAACATGAAGGCGCTGGCCACGCCCGCACACACACGCTGCAGGAACAGGGTAGTCGTATCGCTGACGAGGCCCGACATCAGCATGAAGATGCTGGCCAGCACGGAGCCGGCGATCAGCAAGCGCCACACGCCCAGGCGGCGCATCAGCGCTGGCGTGGCCAGGGCACCGAGAAAATAGCCGAGCGCATTGAATGTGTTCATGGCGCCGGCCAGCAGGTAGGACCAGCCCAGGTCGGCGCGCATGGGCGGCAGCAGCAAGCCATAGGAAAAACGCGACAGGCCCAGGGCCACGGCGGCACCCAGCGAGAGTGCCAGCGCCGTGGCCAGCGGATGGGAGGGGGAATGATCGTGTGACGGCATGGCCTGGTGACCCATCTAGAGGAAAGCGTGCGGTGGAGTTGGCGCCGGGGCTGGGCGCGGTGCAAGGTCTGTCGGTCGCGGTGGCACTCACCGTACGCCGTTTTTTACTGCCAAGTTAATGAATTGAGCTTGAGAAGTCAAGCATGCGCCGTAGCTGCATGGCACTGGCAATAAGGCAATCCTTTCCGCCTTTACTTTTGGAAAAGATTATGAAACACGCAATCCCATTTGATTGCAAGCAGAAAATTAACTTTCTTGCAATTAATTTTGCAGCTTGCTCCTGATCCTCCATGGCATAAGGGCACTATGAACAAGAACAAACCTGGCGCATTGTTGGCTGGCTGCGCTTCGGAGTCGTCAAAAGCCCTGGCTGTCCTCACGTTGGTCCACACACCCTGATCGCTGCCGGCAAGTTCGACAAGCGCGAGAATTTCATGCGCGCCATCTTTTCCGATGGCATTGACCGTCTGGGCAGCCAGTTGAAAACGTTTTTGATTGTGCACCTGCAGACGTCCAACCGTTTCAATGTGCTCAACCGCGATAACGTGGCCGAACTCAAGCAGGAAGCGCAGTTCAAGAAGGATATCTTGCCTGATTCTTGCCGTGCTAGGAATCTATGAGTATGAAAATGGCACAGCAGGAATTGATATTGCGACTGCGGTCATCACAGAGTTCGCTCTAGCGGTAGTATTTTTCAATCTTTGGCGAAGTGACCGGACGCTGTTAGCGCGCATGCTTATCGGCCGTACATAAATCTGACAGGATGTTGAAGGGTAAGCGCTGCCGTAGTCTAATATCGGCCAGGAGCAGACCTATTGCGAGGCTACGCCTTAACTCGTCATGTAGTCGTTACATCGAATTCTCATTGTTCGTTGTTCGACTTCAGAGATAATCATCAGTAACCCCAGATTCAGCATCCTCCAAACGTAGCAAGAAAGGATTCAATGCGCCGTCTCGTCACCTTAATTCCCCTGATGTTTTGCACTCCTATGGCCTTTGCTGCCGTACCAGTGAATATTCACGTTCCACCTAATGTACAAGCGTGCACTCGTGCGCAACCCTGTCCAGTTGCAATCCTTAGCCCAGGATATGGGCTTTCCGGTTCAGACTACTCATTCGTCACACGAAATCTCAACCGAATGGGTTACTTGGTTGTCGCGTTGCAAGATAGCTCTGGCGGCATAGAGTTAGATCGAGACGCGCCGATTAGGAAGCAACTACAGGCGATGGCCCGCGTAGCTTCACGGTCGATCTCCACCGTGATCGACGGGACCGCAGTCCGCTATCCTCAGTTCGATTGGCGACACTTGCTTCTCGTCGGGCACTCCCTTGGTGGCGACAGTTCGGCTCAGTTTTCCGCTGACAACCCGAGCCGCGTATCCAGCTTTATCAGCCTCGACAGCCGTCGGGTCGCGTTGCCCCGCTCAGCTGGTATCCACGTCCTGACAATTCGTGCCAGTGACACCACTGCCGACCCCGGTGTACTGCCGAATAAGAAAGAGCGCGGCTACTACGGTACATGCGTGGTCCACATCAAAGGCTCGCGCCACAAGGATATGCAAGATGCTGGTAGTGAACAATTGAAGGCCAAAATTGTATCCGCTATCGATACTTTCCTCGCTCCAGCGCAGCACCCTAAATACGCTTGCGACCGAGACTCAAAGCTCGAATAATGTTCAGGCGATCATTTTGATATTGCAAAGTCCGCTAAGGGGTGGAACCTGCCGATGACTGCGACCGGCCAGGAGCGGACAGTCGGCAATTGACCAATCAAACTTTACTCAGAAAGTCAGCATGTCTCACCGTGATCCTTTTGATGTTATTTCATCCACCGTTGATCTGGATGATCCGGTAGAGCACGGTGATGCTCAACGCTTTATGGTTAACGCCCTGGCTCGGGTGATCGAATGTCTACCCGTTACCGCGCAGTCTTCTGTTTTGGCTGCTAAACGATATCTTGAGGGCGCGGCAACGGATAGCGAGGCCATAGCTGTCCGGGTGAGGCTTTGGGAGACCATCCGAGGACGCGATATGTCGGATGACCCTGAGGTGTTGCGTATCAGAACCACGATTTGTGCGCTGCACGGCATGGACGCTGAAGCACCTTACGACAAGTTGGAATACTTTCTGTTTTTTTGGGAGCGCAGCGGCTTAAGCATGGTCGAGCTAGCTGGAGCGATGTTCGACACATACGGCGTTGTTTATCACGACGCTTAATCGGCTGCGGTGACATATGTCGAATGCGCCAGAACTATGTCTCTATGTATGCTTCGAGGCGGAGCCTGGCAACGATGGCAACCAGCCACAGCGGACTTAAGTACTGCATGAAAATTGATAAATATTTGATCACACGACTGCCAAAGAACGGTAAGGATGTGGACGGTGCCAAAGAACTGTTGGCCTTAGAGCAAGATGTCCATTCGGGGCGATAGTGGTCGTTTTGCGAGGCTACTTTGAGCCGAGCTGCTAAAAAGCAGAGGCTCGCTAACCCTGTCGCCCCTGTTGAATGTCCGCTTAGTTTATTTAAGGAAGAATTGATGTCAAAAATATCTATATCGCTCGCAATGCCAAGTAATAATTTGGATGCTGTGAAATTGATTCATAAGGTAACGGGGTTGCCACTTGGTGTGGCAAAAGAAAAGATTTCGATGGGTGAAAAGGGAGTATTTTATTCTACTGAATTATTCCTTAATGATCACGTCACTAGGGACAAAGAAATTAGAGCACTAATCCATGGATTTCATGAAATTGGTCTCGATTTGTATATTGCTGAAATACCTTATGATCAAGATTGGGATGCTGCAGTTGATATCGGTCGTATAGATGAAGAAATATTGGAGAATATGTTGGATAGCGCATACGATTAGAAAAGGAGCAAGAAGGCCGGCCCTGTGGCTCCTGCGGGAATATGCGTCAGGGGAGCTTCCGCTTTGGGGTGCAGACGGTCGCCTGACGTGATGTGTCAGCTCAAGTCTGAGCTACTGCAATTCAGGTCAGCTTCAACGTGGTATCGGAAGAGATGCGGGACAAGACCGCGCTGGTCTTCCTGAAACCGCAGAACCCGCAGAGCAAATGCCAGATCCATGCCTGGCAAGTGTTGACGGGCGTGCCTGACACCACCAAATCTATCGTCTACCCCCATATCCAATTCGACGGCAACTGCTACGTCGTCGCCAGGCCCATAGGGCCATGCAATATGTCGATGCGCATTCGGCCACGATGCAGGGCGTGGCGCCGGTCCCGGCCGGCGTCAGTGGGCAGGGGCGACAATGCCTGCGTACCGGGTCACTTGCTTGCTGACGTGGCGGGCGCCAGCCGGCTTCCCCCAGCCACGTTAAGATAGCGGTATTTTCAAGACTATGAGGTGCCTGCGTGCGCGTGTTACTGGTGGAGGATGATCCGATGATCGGGGAAAGCCTGGTCGAGGGCTTGCGCGGTGAGTGCTATGCCGTTGACTGGGTGCGCGATGGCCACGATGCGGAGCTGGCGCTGGCCGGTTTCGCCTACGATTTGATGCTGCTGGACCTGGGCTTGCCCGGCAAGGAGGGCATGGAGGTGTTGCGCGCCATGCGTGCCCGGGGCGCCGAGTTGCCCGTGCTGATTATCACGGCGCGCGATGGCACGCCGGCACGCGTCGAAGGACTCGACAGCGGCGCCGATGATTACCTGATAAAACCGTTCGACCTCGATGAATTGCTGGCGCGCATACGCGCGCTGCTGCGCCGCAGGGTCAGCCGTTCGCGCTCCGTCATTGAACATGGCGCGCTGACCCTGGACCTGGCCAGCCACGACGTCACTTATGAAGGTGCACAGATCAAGCTGCCGCCGCGCGAGTTTTCCGTGCTGCGCGCTTTGCTTGACCATCCGGGCAAGGTGGTGTCGAAGCGCCAGCTGAGCGAAAAGCTGTACGGCTGGGATAGCGAAGTGGAAAGCAATACCGTTGACGTGTATGTCTACCAGCTGCGCAAGAAGCTGGGCGCGGACAGCATCCAGACCGTGCGCGGCGTGGGCTACAAGATGCGGGTAGCAGCTTGATGACCATCCGCCGCCAGTTGCTGCTGGGTTTGCTGGCGGCCACCTTGCTATGCGTGCTCGGCGCGGGCATTTCGCTGTTCCGTTCGCTGCTGGAAGAAGCCAATGAACTGGCCGATTTGCAGCTGCGCCAGCTGGCCGTGGCCTTGCCCGACGAGTTCGAGCCGCAAACGGGCCTGGCCGCCGCGCAAGAGCCGGAAGAAGCGTTCGCGCTGCAGGCGTGGGACGAGGACGGCCAGCCGCTGTCCGTCTTGCCGGACCAGCCGGCACTGCCACGCTATGCGCTGGCCGGCTTTGCCGATGTCACCTTGCGCGGCGAGGACTGGCGCCTGTACGGCGAGACGCGGCGCGGCCGCTATGTGCAGGTGGCGCAGGCGCAGGCCGTGCGCGACCAGCTGGCCTGGCAGATGACGATGCGCGCTGGCGCACCCCTGCTGGTGTTCGCGCTGATCCTGGCGTTGCTGATCGTCGCCGTGGTGGGACGCGCGCTGGCGCCCCTGCACCGGCTGGCCGAATCGGTGGCGGGCCGTTCGCCGGACACCCTGACGCCGCTGGTGGCCGACGACATGCCGCCTGAGCTGCGGCCCGTGGCGCTGGCGCTGAATGGATTGATGGGGCAGTTCGAGGCGACGCTGACGGCGCAGCGCACCTTCGTTGCCGATGCCGCGCATGAATTGCGTTCGCCGCTGACGGCGCTGAAATTGCAGCTGCAGGTGGCCGAGCGGGCCGGCAGCGAGGAAGAGCGCCGCGTCGCGCTGGCGCGTCTGCATGAACGGCTGGACCGCAGCACGCACCTGGTGCGGCAACTGCTCAGTCTGGCGCGCCACGAAACGGCGCTGGCGGCCAGCCAGCTGCACACGGTGGACCTGGGGCAGTTGCTGGAAGCGGCCGTTGCCGACCACAGCGCGCTGGCCGACAGCCGTGCCATCGACCTGGGCGTGGTGGAAACCCTGCCGGCCAGGGTGCTGGTGCAGGCCGATCCCGATGGTTTGCAAGTGTTGCTGAATAACCTGATCGACAACGCCTTGCGCTACACGCAGCAGGGCGGAAGGGTCGACTTGCAGGCGGCGGTGGAAGAGGGCCGGCCCCTGCTGCGCGTCTCCGACAACGGCCCCGGCGTGCCGCGCCAGCACCATGCACGCCTGTTCGACCGCTTCTTCCGTCCCGACGGCAACGACGCCTGGGGCTGTGGCCTGGGCCTGTCCATCGTGCGCCATATCGCCGAGCACCACCGGGCCGATATCGCGCTGGCCGATGGGGAAGCGGGGCGGGGCCTGCAGGTGACGGTGCGCTTTCCGCAGCCAGCATGAATGTAAAAAAAGCGGATGCCGGTCAACATGACATCACCGCTCAACACGCTAAAATGAGGTGCCTACTCTAGCTGATAGCGTTGTCAAGCGCGGTCTCTAGCCTCTTGCGGCCGCTGGCCCGAACATGATGCATGCCAAGTCGTTTTGCCATCGCTGTCACCGCATCGTCGCCAGCCCAACCTTCTCTGGCGACCAGTTGGGCGAGGGATATGAGTTCCGCCATGCAAATTTCGTCCACGCTGCGCCCACCTTTTCCGTCGTGGCTGAACAGAGTAGGTAGCTCAGGCTCTCGGTCACGTGTCCAGAAGAACATGCCGACGTCCTCCTCCGTGAATTTCAGACATGACAGCGCTATCGAGGTGACGCGCTCCTGAATGCGCGTGCCCGTACGCTGCCAACCGTGGGCCCGTGCGATCCGGCGCGCCAGTACGGTGTCGCGTGATGGTCCATCGAGATCAACGATCTGTTCAATCATCTGTTGAAGATGGCCATCGTAGGATGCATCAAAGAAAGCGTCGGCGTTCATGCTGCCTACCGGTGCAGGGCTAGTCATGTCAGATTGCGGGATGATCGTCGAGTCAAGAACCTGACCCGTTACAACACGTGAGGCGTATTGGATCTCAAGAACGGGTCTTGTCAGTTCTATCATTTCTGTGGACGCCGTCGTTTCTGCTTCCGCCTTGGCTAGGATTTCCTTTGCCTCAGCATCAGCCGCCTCTCGCTCCGCTACCTTACTGCGCCGTTGCCGGCTCAATTCTAGCAAGCGCTCTAATGCCGCGTGTGTCTTTTCAAGTGTACCTGCCCGGTCTATCCACCAGTCGGTAGACCAGATGCGCACGATTTCCCAGCCTAAACCTCGCAATACCTGTTCACGTAACATGTCCCGGTCGCGCGCCGTTGCCGAGCGATGGTAGGTAGCGCCGTCGCACTCGACTCCGCACAGATAGATGCCAGGCGCATCGGGATGCACCACGCCCAAGTCCACCCGGAATGACGATGCGCCGATTTGGGTATGCACCAGCCAGCCACGAGAGGCCAGCGCTGATGCCACTGCTTCTTCAAATGGACTGTCGAAGCCACCCAAGCTACCTTTGGTCACCTCGGCCAGCGCGCGCGGGCCACGTTCGGCAAACTCCAGAAAGTGCTTGAGGTCTCGCACCCCAGCGGCTTGCGTGCGAGACAGGTCGAACTGCTCCGGCTTCAGACTAGAAAACACTCGCAACTCTTGGCGCGCGCGCGTGATCGCGACATTCAGCCGGCGCTCGCCGCCATCGCGGTTCATCGGACCAAAGTTCATCGAAACCGCACCTGCCAGGTCTGGGCCATAGGTGAGCGAGAAGTAGATGATATCGCGCTCGTCACCCTGCACCGATTCCAGATTCTTGATAAACAGAGGTTCGAGTTCAGTCTCCGAAAAATATGGCTCCAGCGATGGGTCCTTGCGGCGCTCTTCGTCAAGCAAGTCTTCGATCAGGTTCATCTGTTCGGTATTGAAGGTGACGACGCCAATCGTCAGTTTTGAATCCTTGAAGTTCGGCGCGCGCAGCTTTGCAACGATATCGGCCACCAGCTCCTTCGCTTCGCGCTTGTTAATGCGCGCGCCACCTTTCTCATACACACCATCCACGTGATGGAAACTGACGGCACGGTCATCGGCGACCGGTGATGGGAATGTTACCAGGCCGCCGCCATAGTAACGATGGTTGGAAAACGCGATTAGGGATTCGTGGCGGCTGCGATAGTGCCAGGCCAGATTCATTGTCGGCAGGTTCGCCCCCATGCATTCATCGAGGATGCTTTCCAGGTCGCCTTCGACATCCCCGTCATCGTCCGACGATTCGGCGCGATCAAAAAAAGCGGTCGGCGGCAACTGCTTGGGATCTCCCACCATCACTACCTGCTTGCCGCGCGCCATGGCACCTATCGCATCCCATACCGGAATCTGCGATGCTTCGTCGAACACCACCAGGTCAAATGCACTGGCATCGGCTGCCAGGTACTGGGCAATCGATAGCGGACTCATTAACAGACATGGCGCCAGCTTGCCCAGCACAGAGGGAATCTTTTGTATCAGCTCGCGCAATGGCATGTGCTGCTTCTTCTTGTTGATTTCATGACGCAGATCGCCCCATTCCGATTGGCGCGTAACGTCCTCAGAGCGTGGCATGCCGGCGCACAGCGAGGCGCGCACCCACGCGCGCGTGACGTCGGTAAATTGCCGGTCAAGTGCGCGGAAGTCTCCGACCCGCTTTTCATGCTCGGCAGAAACGAAGTTGCGGATAACGGTTTCGTTGTCGACAGCCTGATTGAGCCACCAGCGGCTATAGTTAGTTTCAAAGGCACGCAGCACTTCTGCTGGCTGCACACTGCCGTTCTCCATTGCGTTGACCAGCGACGTCAGCGACAACGACAGCGCTTCAGTGCGTACCTTGCGCCACGCGCACCAAGCCTTTAGGCGTGGTTCTGCGGCAACGATATGCTTGCAGCAGGCGATCAACTCGTTCAATGGCAGCTCGTTGAACGGCATGGCGCCGCCTTCGCTGAATGTGCCGACGTTGGCAAGACTTGCGAGCACGGACTGCAAGGCGTCAAGCGCGGCGCGATACTGCGCGCCGGTGCTGGCCAGTACACCGGACGGTGTTAGTAATGCGTTGCCTTCAACCACCAATTGTTCAAATGCCTGACGCAGCACGCCAGCGTCTTCGACTGTCTCGGCCAGGTTGGCAATTGCAGCTGTAAGCACCGAATGGAAGGTTGTCACGCAGTCGATGTCGTCTGCGCGTGTCTGTAGGCCTGCCCAAGTGCCGCCGGTCGAGGCGCGCAGATAATCAAATGTGCGTAGCTTTTCCTCAAGAATGGCGCGTTGACGCACATGCTGGTAGTCAGCTGCCAGAGCCGGGCCACAGTCTGACGCCGCGACCTCGTCATGCTCGCCTTGCAGTGCGCCGGCGTCCTGCACAGCGCGCAAGGCAAGTGCAAAGCGCATGGCTGCTGCCAGCAGATGCGGGCGTGTCGCCTGACCATCCCACAGTCCGTCTGTCTCTGCTGCCAGCGGCTGCATATCCGTGATCTCGGTATTCAGCGCGCGCAGTTGCCGCAAGCGCTCCAACTCCAGTGCAAGTAACTTGCCACAACGCCCGCTCTCGATGATGTCAAATCCCTGGTCATTCCAGGCTTCTTGCCGGCGTGCCTGCCCCAGCACATGTTGCAAGCGCAGCGCCGCCTGAACAAAGTCATGGCGGGTCTTCAATCCCGCCCAGATTCCTTCGCTCACCGGACCCATTTCCACCTTGTCGATTGTGGACCGCACTTCACGGATACGAACCAACAAAGGCAGGTCACGCGCGACATCGGCATCACCCTCGCCGGTCACGCAATCGGTCAGTACTTTGGTGATCTGGCGCTTGCGCATCCACGACAAGGGCCATGCGCTGCGTTCTGCTTCGACCCAGCCACGTTGCAGCTGGTGCACGTTCAGTGCGTCCACCTGCTCGCCATATTGCACGGATAGGCTGCTTACACTCGCGGCCAGATCGTCGAGCAGTTGCAATCCTTTCTCTAACTCGGCTTGAATATCGTCAGACCAGGGTTGGCCCAGCAACGACATCACGCGGTCACGCTCGTCGAGCAGCGCCAGCGCTTTTTTGCCTCGGGCGACGACGGATTCGGTCCATGCAGGACGGATGTGCTCACTCAGATTACGATGCTGGAGAAGCAGTTGGTATCCTTCACGCAGATGAGTCAGCAGCTCGCGTGCGTCAGGCCGGAACACGAAGCCCCATTGACGGCCAAAGGCATCGGGCAGCGCTTGCGCGAGATCGGCCACTGCCAGGCGCGCGCGCCGGCCAGTCGGCAAGCCCGCAAGACTTGTTGCATTCTCAAAACTGGTGATGGCCAATTGTAGTTCTTCAGCTGCTGGCGCCACCGCTTTCGTCGCGCTGATGAATGCCTGCTGCCAGGAAGGTGTCCAGTCCGCTTGCCCGACTGCCATCAGCGGCCCGTTGAGTATTTCGTGGGCGCCAACCGCCCCGGCATTGACCTCCAATCGGGTAGTCAATTCGCGCATGGCCTCAAGCTGGGTATGGTCGTGCGTATCGGCTGCGGACCAGGAAAGATCGAGTTTAGGTACATCTTCGCCATCGACCACGATGCCGATCGCCTTGTAAATTGTCAGGCCATTACGATGTCGATGGTGCAGTCGAGCGACATACTGGTTCAATTCGTCGCGCAGCCGCTTCAACTTGACCGCCTGCGCTTGCCATTCTTCGGGATCAACCGCGCCCTGGGCCTCCCAAGCCCTTTGGAGCTGGGTGATCACATCGAGCTTGCGTGCCTTGCTCGAGTGCAGTTCGAGGCAGAACTCGCCTAGACCCACCTCGCGCAAGCGCCGGTACACGACATCGAGTGCGGCGATCTTCTCCGATACAAACAACACTCGTTTTCCCTCGGCTAGGCACTGGGCTATCAGGTTGGCAATGGTTTGGCTCTTGCCTGTGCCCGGTGGCCCGATTAGTACAAAATTCTTGCCCTTGGCTCCAGCCATGACAGCCGAGAGTTGCGATGAATCGGCAGGAAGTGGACAGAAAGTCTTGTCAGGAGAAAATTGCGCATCGAGTTCTTTCGGCAGCGGAAACGCTACCGTGGACGGATAGGGCTCGCGCGGACTGTCGATCAGGTGGCGCACGACCGGACTCTGGCGCAACTGATCCGTGCGCTGCGTTAGGTCGACCCACATCAGGTATTTGGCAAACGAGAACGAAGCTAGCACCACTTCGTCTGACACTTCCCAGCCCTTGATGTCCCGCACGGCATGCGAGACGGTACGCCAGATGAGCGCGACGTCAAGTCCTGCTGCATCCTGCGGCAACTTGCCATCAGTGACGCCCAGGTTGAGATGGAAGTCTTGCCGCAGCATCTCGATCAGCGTTGGATTGAAGCGCGGTTCGTCTTCATGCAGGCACAAGGTAAAGCCGGAGCGCGCACTCTTGCGCTGCAGCGACACTGGAATCAGGATCAACGGCGCCTTGCACTTCTGTCCCGCTTTGTCATCGCGTGTCCAGTTCAAAAAACCTAGTGCCAGGAACAGCGTGTTGGCTCCCCCTTCCTGCAACACCGTGCGGGCACTACGGTAAAGATCGACGAGCCGGGTCTCCAACTCCTGTTCGTTCACGCTGACGAATACCTCGCGTCGTTTCAGTGCATCAAGGGCATGTTCGCGACGTACATCTTCACGTGCGCGCTGTTCGTGTATTGCCTGGTTGCGCGGATCCTGCCCATCCATCAGGTCCGGTCTCGGCAACAGGCGTATCGGTGCACCGTCGGACAGCACATCCTCCTGCATGCCAGGTTCCGGTGCATCGATTCTGAGAGATTTCTTGCCGCTTTTGAAATTGAGGAGATTGTTACGCAGCGATAGATCAAGCAGCTTGCGTTGCCATCGGGCCAGCCTGTCCGTCGGATCGAAACCGGGTGCCTCGGTCGTCATCCCGGAGTCCGGCAAATCAGGTGCGCCATCATCAAACGTGGTGGCAGTTGCTTTCATCGTGCTATCGGCGGGTGGTAGGATGACCTGGCTTGCACCACTGGCAAGCGGTTTGATCCGTTGCATGCGGGCACGCCGGATATCAACCACCAGCTCGAATTGTTCTTCGGCCTGTTCGGCGACCTGACTGGCGGCCAGATCGGTGGCATACGTAAAGGATGGTGCCGGCCGCGAGGTAACCAGTGTCGTTTCGAACAGGGTTAGTTCTTTCAACCTAATGCGTTTGCGGATGGCCGTCACGTCATCGACAACCACTGTGGAAAATTCTTCCTGGCGTAGCCATACGCCAGCGAATGCGTGACCCTTCGTGAATATCACAATGGGATTCAAGCCCGCCTGTTCCAGCGCTGAGCAAAACATCAGCGTCAGGTCGAGACAGGTGGCGATGCGTGCGTCCATCACCTGTGCTGCACTGCGTACCTTCTGGCCCCGGTGCTCGAAACTTGCTGGTGGCAGTGCATAGTCTAATCCCAGCCCTGCCACGGCTGTCCACAGTGCCGAGGTCAGCTCCCATGCCCGTTTTGCGCCACCCTGATAACCATCCAGCGCCGGGCTTTTTCCCGCCTGCCGCAATACCTCGGCGGCCTGCTTGAGCAACCGGTCGATTGCCGGCTCATTTGGCTGCACGAATGCCGCTACGAGGTCGGGCAGGTGGGACAGCCCCCCCCACTGGTTACGCGGCAACAGCTCGACCTTGCGCTCTTCAGTCGCTAGCACGCGCTCCGTGGCCGAGCCTGCCTTGCCAACCAGTGTCAATGTAATTGTCGAGGTCTCGGCTTCGGTCAGTTTGCCCAGTACGATGCCGTCCAGCTGCACATCGCAGTCCTTGATGTCGTAGTTGGACTTTGCCTGACAGGCATCGATCAACCAGGTTTTCGATTTCAAAAACGGAGGAAACGATTCTAGGCGCAACCGCAAGTCGGTGATCTCGCCACCACCATCGTTGACAATGGCCAGTTCACGCAGCAGAGGAATGGAGTTCTGGAAGTCTGCCAGGTTCAGCTTGCTGGCATTTGATATGCGAATTGCGTACTCAGATGTTGCTTTGACGGGCTGTTCCGCCAGGTCTTCTACTTGTTCCACGTACTTCCCCGTTAATGAATTCGATGAATTTCGTATCTATTTTACAAATCAATTTGCTATAGAGACATTCATCGAACGACATTAACACATTGGAAAGAGACAATTACTCACCAAATCTCACTTCGTTGACATTCGGTTCCGGTAGTGTGTTCTTGCAGCGACGTGCCCGCGCTGCGCTGCCGCGGTAATATCACTGGACACGGGTGAGCTGCCATGAAAAAAAGCGGCTGCCGGTGAGGGCATCCGCTTTTCAGTCACGGGCCAGGCGCTTACGCCAGCTCGGTGATGAACTGCTCGCGCGCAGGGCGCACTTTTTTCAGGTCCACCAGCCAGTCGCCCTCGTCGGCGCGGTAGCCCAGCGGCAGCATGACGACGGAACGCAGGCCTTTTTCGCGCAGATTCAGGATTTCATCGACCTTGGCCGGATCAAAACCTTCCATTGGCGTCGAATCGACTTTTTCCTGCGCCGCGGCGATCAGGGCCGTGCCCACGCCGATATACGCCTGGCGCGCCGCGTGCTGGTAGTTGGTTTCCGCATCGCGCTGCGGATACGTGGCCAGGATTTGCTGGCGGTAGGCTTCCCAGCCTTCGTTCTTGAAGCCGCGCACGGTATTGACCAGGTCAAACATCTTGTTGATGCGTTCAACCGTGTAATTGTCCCAGGCAGCAAACACCAGCAGGTGCGAGGCGTCTGTCACTTGCGACTGGTTCCATGCATGCGGCTTGATCTGCTCGCGCAGGGCCGGATTCGTCACGACGAATACTTCA
Organism: Janthinobacterium darwini; assembly: GCF_051380905.1. NCBI lineage: Bacteria > Pseudomonadati > Pseudomonadota > Betaproteobacteria > Burkholderiales > Oxalobacteraceae > Janthinobacterium > Janthinobacterium darwini. The sequence goes on along the minus strand of NZ_JBNYXX010000001.1, from coordinate 2,321,580 downwards.
TACGGGTGCAGACCGCTGGAGCTGGCTGTCAGGCGCACGGCTTCCAGAATGCGCTCGACCTTGTCTTGCGGCACCGTTTTCGTCGGGTCCATCTTCTTGGTGGCGTAGCGCCATTGCAGTGTTTCGAGCAAATCGGACATGTAAGTCCCTTTCATAATGAATAGTTCAGATTGGAAATGATAGCGGATTCAGGCATTTCAAGTGCAAAGGGCCAAAGAACTTGTATAGCGCACTCAAACGGGGTTGTCTACAGGCCAAGCATGGCAAGCTCATGCTGTGGATAGCGCGCGCCCTGCACGCTGGCGGGCGCAAAGGCGGCGCCGATGGCGGCCAGTTCGGTTTCGCTCAGGGTGATCTGCGCAGCAGCCACATTCTCTTCCAGGTGCGTCACGCTGCGGGCGCCAGGAATGGGCACGAGATCGGCGCCCTGGGCCAGCAGCCAGGCCAGTGCCAGCTGGGCCGCTGTGGCGCCGCGCGCCGCCGCCAGGCGCTGCAGCTCGGCAATCATGTGCGCGTTGGCCGCCATCGCCAGCGGCTGGAAACGGGGCAGGCTGTGGCGGTAGTCATCCGGCGCCAGTGCGGCGCTGGACGTGAGCTGGCCCGTCAGGAAGCCCCGGCCTAGCGGGCTGTAGGGGACGAAGCCGACGCCCAGCGCGCGGCAGGCCGGCAGCACTTCGGCTTCCACGTCGCGGCTCCACAGCGAATACTCGGATTGTACGGCCGCAATCGGGTGCACGGCGTGGGCGCGGCGCAGGGTGGCGGCCGATACTTCCGACAGCCCCAGGTTGCGCACCTTGCCCGCGCGCACCAGATCGGCCATGGCGCCCACGACGTCCTCGATGGGCACGGCGGGGTCCACGCGGTGCTGGTACAGCAGGTCGATACACTCGATGTCCAGCCTGGACAGCGATGCTTCCACGGCGCGGACGATGTGCTCGGGGCGGCTGTCCACGCCCGCCATGCGTTCCACACCCTGGCCGTGGGGCAAGATCTTGAAGCCGAACTTGGTGGCCACACTGACCTTGACTTTGCCGCGCAGCTGCTTCAGGGCGCGGCCCACCAGCTCTTCGTTGGCGTAGGGGCCGTAGACTTCCGCCGTATCGATCAGGGTGACGCCCAGTTCCACGGCGCGGTGCAGCACGCGCAGCGAGGTGGCTTCGTCGGCGCCGCCGTAGGCAAAGCTCATGCCCATGCAGCCCAGGCCGATGGGGGCGACGCGCAAGCCGGACTTGCCCAATGTTCTGTATTCCATTTCCATTCCTCGTCAAAAAAGATGCAATGAGTATGGACGAAGCAACAGCATGCGATAAGATCACTTATTCTACATGTATTACTGAATATGGCTCATTAATCTTTTTCCTCCATCATGGCTGACCTTAATGAATTGACGGCCTTTGCCGCCGTCGCCCGCCTGCGCAGCTTTCGCAAGGCGGCCCTCGAACGGGGCGTGTCCGCCTCGGCCCTGAGCCATGCGCTGCGCACGCTGGAAGAGCGCCTGGGCGTGCGCCTGCTGAACCGCACCACGCGCAGCGTCACGCCGACCGAGGCGGGGCAGCAGTTGCTGGCGCGCCTGGCGCCGGCCATGCGCGAAATCGATGATGCCTTGCTGGACCTGAGCACCTTGCAGGATGTGCCTGCAGGCAAGCTGCGCCTGAACGTGCCCCGTCCGGCCGCGCGGCTGCTGCTGGCGCCCATGCTGAGCTGTTTTGTGGCCCGCTATCCGCGCGTGCAAGTGGAACTGGTTACCGATGACGGCATGATCGATATCGTGCGCGACGGTTTTGACGCGGGCATCCGCTTCGGCGAGCAGGTGGCGGCCGATATGATTGCCGTGCCTGTGGGCGCGCCGCAACCGTTCTTGGTGGTGGCGTCGCCCGCCTACCTGGCTGCGCATGGCGCACCGGCCACGCCGCACGCGCTACTGGAGCATGCCTGTATCGGTCGGCGTTTTCCCAGCGGGCGCCAGTATGCGTGGGAGTTCGGGCAGGAGGGGGAAGCCGTCAGCATCGCCGTCAGCGGTCCGCTGGTATTCGACGATGATGAGCTGATGCTGCGCGCGGCCCGCGATGGCGCGGGACTGGCGTATGTGTACGAGGCCGATGCGCGCGCCGATATCGCGGCGGGGCGCCTGGTCAATGTGCTGGAGCGCTGCTTGCCGCCGCCGTCCCGTTACTTCCTGTATTACCCCAGCAGGCGGCAGATGCCGGCCGTATTGCGCGCCTTTGTCGACATGCTGCGTGCGCCGCCGGTGTAGTCAGCCGGTGGCCGGCGGCGCGCCATGCTCGACCGGCCACTTGATCGTAAACAGGCTGCCGCCCGCCTTGCCGCGCGTGCACACCGCGCTGCCGCCATGGGCCCGGGCGATGGCTTCGACCACGGCCAGCCCCAGGCCGCTGCCCGCGTTCAGGTCGACACGCGCGCTGTCGCCGCGGCGGAACGCCTCGAACACGTGCGGCGCCAGTTCCTCGGCAATACCGGGACCCGCATCCTCGACGCTCAGGTAGTACTGGCCGGCCTGTACGCGGGTGCGCAGGCGCAGCAGGCCCGGATGCGCATAGCGGCGCGCGTTGTCGAGCAGGGCCAGCACGATTTGCCGGATGCGCGCGGCGTCGCAGCAGACGGGATGGTCGGACAGGTGCAACTGCAGGGAAAAGCCGGCCGCTTCCATGTCCGGCGCCAGCAGGCGGCCCACTTCCTCGATTTCCAGCGTCAGGTCCGTCCACGCCATGCGCAGCTGCATGTAGCCGCTGTCGGCCAGGCTCAGGGTGCGCAAGTCCTCGATCAGGCGGCCCAGGTCCTCGACTTGCGATAGCAGGCTGGAAAACGGCACTTCTTCGGGCTTGAAGACGCCGTCGACCACACCCTGCAAGGTGCCGCGCAGGATGGTCACGGGCGTGCGCAGTTCGTGCGCGATGGCGGCATTCCACGTCTCGCTTTCCTTGGCCGCCCGCTGCAGGCGCTCGGCCATGCTGTTGAAGTCATCGACCAGCATGGCCGTCTCGCCCAGGCTGCGGTCGCCCGCGAAGGCGCGCGCGGACAGGTCGCCATGCGCCACGCGGCGCACGCTGTCCATCACCGAATTGATGGGTTTCAGGATGCGCGAAGCGAGTTTGATGGCGAAAAACGCGGCCAGCAGCAAGCCGAAGATGGTGATGGCGAAGATCCACAGCCACTCGACGGTACTGGGCGACCAGTCGTCGGGTTCGGACAGCATGTTGGGGTCGATCTTGAAGGCGACGGCAAAGAAGATCCATGAACCCATCCAGATGAGCAGGATGCTGCTGACCATCAGCACGGACATCGACAGCACGATCTGCCGGTTCAAGCCTGTGAAGCGCATCAGTCGCTTTCCAGCCGGTAACCTACGCCGCGCAGGCTGGCCGGCATGTTCATGACGCCCGCTTCCTCGAGCTTCTTGCGCAGCTTGCTGACATGGCTGTCCACCGTGCGTTCCAGCGAATTGCTCTCGGGCATGCACGACTCCAGCAATTCCAGGCGGCTGCAGACGCGCCGCGGCGTGCGCGCCAGGTGGGCCAGCAGGCGAAATTCCGTCAGCGTCAGGCTGAGCATGAGGGGCTGGGGCGCGCCTTCGCGCAGCACGCTGGCCACATACGTTTCCTGGTCGATCTCGATGGGGCCGCAGCGCAGGCGCTGGCCGCCCACCGGGTGGTGGCGCACGCGCGAGCGGCGCAGCACGGCCGCCACGCGCGCCACCACTTCGGCTGGATTGAAGGGCTTGATGATGTAGTCGTCGGCGCCCACGCGCAGGGCGGCCAGCTTGTCCGCATCCTGGTCGCGCGCCGTGAGCATGATGACGGGCGTTTCGCCGCGCCGCCGCACTTCCGTCAGCACGCCCCAGCCATCGACCTTGGGCATTTGCACGTCGAGCAGCAGCAGGTCCGGCGCCAGCGCCAGGTGCTGCTGCAGCGCTTCCTGGCCGTCCAGGGCGAAGGCCGTGCGGTAGCCATCTCGCTCCAGATAACCGGCGAGGATGCGGGCGATTTGCGGTTCATCTTCAGCGATCAGGACGAGGGCGGAAGGGGGTGTGGTGGCAAGAAACGAGGGCTGCGTGGCGCTGTGATGATAGTTCATATAAATAGTCTAGCATTCTTCGCGCTCTCCATCGAATCTCCACATTTCTTTGACGAAACATCCACGCAAGGCTTTTATGCTGCGCTTATCTGTCGACCGGACCGCCGGTTGGGATCCGCCATAGAGAAAAGTCATGCCAGTCAAGTACCTCGCCAGGAAAAACATATTCATCGCCGCGGCACTGCTCAGCCTTGCCGCCTGTTCCAAACCCGCGCCGGAAGAAGGCGCCGCACCGCCCGCCGCCGTGACGGTGCTCAAGCTGCAAGCGGCGCCCGTGGTCCTCAGCGACGAATTGCCGGGCCGCGTGGCCGCCTTCCGCACGGCCGATATCCGCCCGCAGGTGGGCGGCATCGTGCTGCGTCGCCAGTTCGAGCAGGGCGCCGAAGTGAGGGCGGGGCAGAAGCTGTTCCAGCTCAACCCCGCGCCGTTCCAGGCGGAAGTCGATTCGGCCGCCGCCGCCCTGCAGCATGCGGTGGCCACGGCGAACCGCGCCAGCAGCCAGGCCGACCGTTTGAAACCGCTGGTGGAGGCGGACGCCATCAGCCGCCAGGCATATGACGATGCAGTCGCCCAGCGCGAGCAAGCCGTGGCCACCGTGGCGCAGGCGCGGGCCAGCCTCGCGCGCCGCCGCCTGGACCTGGCCTTTGCCAGTATCGAGGCACCGATTGCCGGGCGCATCGGCTCCGAACTGGTGACCGAAGGCGCGCTCGTGGGCCTTGCCGATGCAACGCCGATGGCGCGCATCCAGCAAATCGACAAGGTGTATGTCGACGTGCGCCAGCCAGCCGCCGCGCTGGCAGCGCTGCAAGCCTCAGGCAACGGAGGCGCTGACAAGCTGCCCGTGACGATCCTGGGCGCGGACGGCCAGCCGCATCCCGTGACGGGGCGCATCCTGTTCTCGGGCATCAGCGTCGATGCGGGCACGGGCGACGCCGTCATCCGCGTGCTGGTCGACAATCCGCAGCGCCAGCTCTTGCCGGGCATGTTCGTGCGAGCCCGCATCGCCCGCGCCGTGCAGGCAAATGGCGTGCTCGTGCCGCAGCAAGCCGTCTTGCGCAGCAGCGATGGCCAGGCGCAGGCCTGGGTGCTCGATGACACGCACAAAGCCAGCCTGAAACCGATTGCCGTGGGCGACGTGGTCGAGCACCAGTATGTGGTCAACGGCGGATTGAAGGCAGGTGAAACCGTCGTCATCGAAGGCCAGGAACGCTTGCAACCAGGCGCCACCGCCGCGCCCCAACCGTGGAAGCGCGCCGCCGCCGTTGCCAAAGCACCTCCCGTCAGCGCCGTGCGCTGACCCGTACGCATTGAAAGTGTACTTACTGAAAGTGGTTTAATCACATGCCTCAATTTTTCATCAACCGCCCCGTCTTTGCGTGGGTGGTGGCGGTCTTCATCGTCCTGTTCGGACTGATCGCCATACCGCAATTGCCGATTGCGCGCTTTCCTTCCGTGGCGCCGCCTAGCGTCAGCATCAGCGCCAACTACCCTGGCGCCACGCCGCAAACCATGAACGATTCCGTGGTGGGCCTGATTGAACGCGAGCTGTCTGGCGTCAAGCACCTGCTGTATTTCGAGTCGTCCACCGATACGTCGGGTTCGGCCTCGATCACCGTCACTTTCCAGCCCGGCACCGATCCGGAAATGGCGCAGGTGGATGTACAAAACCGCCTGAAAGCCATCGAACCGCGCCTGCCGCAAGCCGTGCGGCAAAATGGCCTGACGGTGGAATCTGCGTCGTCGGGCTTTTTGATGATCGTCAGTTTGATCTCCGAGAATGGCCAGCACGATGAAGTAGCGCTGGGCGACTACCTGGCGCGCAATGTGACGGAAGAACTGCGCCGCATTCCCGGCGTGGGCAAGGTGCAGCTGTTCGGCTCCGAGCGGGCCATGCGCATCTGGGTGGACCCGGCCAAACTGGTATCGTACAACATCGCCATGGGCGAGCTGACGGCCGCCATCGCGCAGCAAAATGCGCAGATTGCGCCCGGCCGCCTGGGCGACTCGCCCGCCGTCGAAGGCCAGCGTGTCACCATTCCGCTGACGGTGCAGGGCCAGCTGCAAACGCCGGCCGAATTTTCCGCCATCGTGCTGCGCGCGAATGCGGATGGCTCGAAAGTGACGATTGGCGACGTGGCGCGCGTGTCCTTGGGGGCGCAAAGCTTCAACTTCAGCATCCGCGAAAACGGACAAGCCGCGTCTGGTGCCGCCATCATGCTGTCGCCGGGCGCCAACGCCGTGCAGACGGCGGCGGCCGTGCGTGCGCGCATGGCCGAGCTGGCGCACACCATGCCTGCCGGGATCAAGTACTCGGTGCCGTTCGACACGGCGCCGTTCGTGAAAATCTCGATTGAAAAGGTCATCGTCACCTTGCTGGAAGCGATGGTGCTGGTGTTCCTTGTCATGTACCTGTTCCTGCAAAAGATACGCTACACGCTGATTCCCGCCATCGTCGCGCCGATTGCCCTGATGGGCACTTTTACGGTGATGCTGCTGGCCGGCTATTCGGTCAACGTACTGACCATGTTCGGCATGGTGCTGGCCATCGGCATCATCGTCGATGACGCCATCGTGGTCGTGGAGGCGGTGGAGCGCCTGATGGCCACCGAAGGCTTGTCGCCAAAGGAAGCGACGTCGAAAGCAATGCGCGAAATCACGGGCGCCGTGGTCGGCATCACTCTGGTGCTGACTGCCGTGTTCATCCCCATGGCCTTGGCCAGCGGTTCCGTGGGCGCCATCTACCGCCAGTTTACGCTGGCCATGGCCGTGTCGATCCTGTTTTCGGCGTTTTTGGCGCTGACCCTGACGCCGGCCCTGTGCGCCACCATGCTGAAACCGATCGGCCCGCACGACCACGATAAAAAGGGATTCTTCCTGTGGTTCGACCGCCAGTTCGAGCGCATGACGGCCCGCTATGAAAAGGGCGTGGTGGCGATGCTGAAACGCGCCGGCCGTTCGATGGTGCTGTATGGCGCCATCGTCGCGGCGCTGGGCGTGGCCTTCATGCAGCTGCCATCGGCCTTTTTGCCCGAGGAAGACCAGGGCTATTTCATCACCTCGATCCAGCTGCCGTCCGACGCCACCATGGAGCGCACGCTCGATGTCGTCAAACTGTATGAGCAGCACGTGGCCACGCGACCCGGCATTGAGGTGAATCAATCGATCCTCGGCTTCAGCTTTTCCGGCGCGGGACCAAATGCGGGCCTGGCGTTCACCATGCTGAAGGACTGGAAAGAGCGCAAGGGCGCCACGGCGCAGGAAGAAGTGGCGCTGGCGCAGGCCGCCATGTCGCAGGCGAAGGAGGGCGTGATCATGAGCCTGATGCCGCCCGCCATCGATGAACTGGGCAACTCGTCCGGCTTTTCCCTGCGCCTGCAAGACCGCGCCAACCAGGGTATCAACGCTTTGCAGACGGCGCAGAACCAGTTGCTGGGCCTGGCCGCGCAAAGCAGCAAGGTGGCGGGCGTGTATCCGGACGGCTTGCCGCCCGGCGCCAGCGTGCGCCTCAATATCGACCGCACCAAGGCCGAGGCATTGGGCGTGTCATTTACAGCCATCGCCGACATGCTGACGGCGGCCATGGGCTCGACCTATGTCAATGATTTCCCGAATGCTGGCCGCATGCAGCAAGTGATCATCCAGGCCGATGCTGCCGCGCGCATGCAGTTGAACGACGTGCTGGCCTTGCGCATCCGCAACAACGCGGGCGGCATGGTGGCCTTGGGCGAGCTGGTGCGCCCCGTGTGGAGCGAATCGCCGCTGCAACTGGTGCGCTACCAGGGTTATCCGGCGGCGCGCATTTCGGGCAGCGCGGCGCCCGGCGTGTCCAGCGGCGACGCCATGCTGGAAATGGAACGTCTGGTGAAACAGCTGCCGCCCGGCTTCACGCTGGCGTGGACGGGACAGTCGCTGCAAGAGAAGGAATCGGCCTCGCAGGCGCCCATGCTGATGGCGCTGTCGATGCTGGTGGTCTTCCTCGTGCTGGCGGCCCTGTATGAAAGCTGGTCGATTCCCGTCTCCGTGATGCTGGTGGTGCCGCTGGGATTGCTTGGCGCCGTGCTGGCCGTGATGGTGCGCGGCATGCCGAACGATGTGTTCTTCAAGGTGGGCATGATCACGATCATCGGCCTGTCGGCGAAGAATGCCATTTTGATCGTCGAATATGCGCGCCAGTTGCAGGCGCAGGGCAAGGGGCTGGTCGAAGCGACGGTGGAAGCGGCCCGCTTGCGTCTGCGCCCGATTCTGATGACGTCTTTGGCGTTCGCGCTGGGCGTCGTGCCGCTGATGCTGGCCACGGGCGCCAGCGCCGAGACGCAGCATGCAATCGGCACGGGCGTGTTCGGCGGCATGATCACCGCCACCGTGCTGGCCGTGTTCTTCGTGCCCGTGTTCTTTGTCGTGGTGCTGGGCGCCGTGGACAAGATGGGCAGGTACTTCAACAAACGCAGTAATCGCATCGCCGTCAAGGCGGTGGAAGGAGAGTTGTAATGCGTTTATTTTTTATTACGCCGCTGGCTGCGCTGGCCTTGTCGGCGTGTTCCTTGACGCCGCCGCTGGTCAAGCCGGCGCCGCCCATTCCCGCCAGTTATGAGGCGACGCCGCCAGTGGCGCCAGGCATGGCTGACACTGCGGCCGACCTGGGCTGGCGCCAGATGCTGCTCGATGCGCGCCTGCAGCGCCTGGTCGACATCGCACTGGAAAACAACCGCGACTTGCGCGTGGCCTCGCTGAACGTGGAAGCCGTGCGGGCCCAGTACCAGATCCAGGATGCGGGCCGCACTCCGGCCATCGGCGCCAATGCGGGCGGTGTGCGCCAGCGCGGCACCGATGCGGTGACACAGAATCAGTTCACTTCGGGCATCGCCATGAGCGCGTTCGAGATCGACCTGTTCGGCCGCCTGCGTTCCCTGTCGGACGCCGCGTTTGCCCGCTACCTGGCCACGCAGCAGGGCCAGCGCGCCGCGCACATGGCCCTGATCGGGGCCGTGGCCGATGCCTACCTGGAACAGCGGCTGGCGGAAGAGCAACTGGCGCTGGCCCGGCAAACCCTGGCCGACTGGCGCCAGGCTTTGATCTTGACGCAGCGCCTGCACGGCGCGCAGCAGGGCAGTGGCCTGGACGTGGCGCAGGCCGAAGGGCAGGCCGCCACGGCGGAAGCGGATGTGCAGGCCCGGGAGCGGGCCAGCGCCTTGGCGCGCAACAACCTGGAGCTGCTGCTGGGCGCGCCCCTGCCAGCAGATTTGCCGGCCGGCCGCGCACTCGACGGCCAGCCCGTGCTGACGCAGCTGCCGCCCGGGCTGCCGTCGGACTTGCTGGTGCGCCGGCCCGATATTTTGCAAGCCGAGTACACGCTGGTGGCGGCAAATGCGGAAATCGGCGCCGCCCGCGCCGCCTTCTTCCCCCGTCTATCCTTGACGGCGTCGCTGGGCATGGCCAGCCCGGAACTCGGTGACCTGTTCCGTGGCAGCGCGCGCAGCTGGTCGTTCGCGCCGCAAATCACCCAGCCCCTGTTCCAGGGCGGCCAGCTGCGCGCGGAGCTGCAACTGTCGCGCCTGCGCAAGGACGTGGCCGTGCTGCAGTACGAGCAAGCGATCCAGGCGGCGTTTCGCGACGTGCGCGACGGCCTGGCCGGCAGCGCCACGTATGCGCAACAAATCGATGCGCAGCAGCGCGTGGTGGTGGCGGCGCAGCAGCGCCAGCGCCTGTCGCAGCTGCGCTACGACGCGGGCCAGGACAGTCGCCTGGAATTGCTGGATGCGCAGCGCCAGTCCTATGCGGCCCAGCAAACCTTGCTCGACGTGCGGCGCGACCAGTTCAAGTCGGCCGTGGCCCTGTACAAGGCGCTGGGGGGAGGGCTGGAAGAGTAGTCGCTGCGCGGGCCTGGCCCGTACACGCCCCGATCGATCGCTTGCGCGCCAGGCTCCAGCCCGTCGTGTGTTTGGCTGCTGGCTGGCCGTCCGCCTGGTGCAGGCTGTAGGTCCAGAGGCTTTCCGTCAAGCGCAGCTTGAACTGCTCGTTCGGCATGTCATTGGGATGGGTTTGCAACTCGATTTCGCTGATCAGGGCGTCGCGCAGGGCGATGGCGATGACGGGGCGCCCCTGTGTGCGCGCCGCGTTGCTGACGTCTGTCGTTCACTGCTGCTGTATGCCCTGGCCCTGGTGCAGCGAAACCAGTTCCATGCAGTTCGTCCTATCCTGGAATGTGGCGCCATCGCCCCAGATGGCATCGTTGCCACTGCTGACCTCGTGTTCGGCGCCTTGCCGAACACGAGGTCAGGGTTGGCGGGTTCCAGCAAAATCAAATCCATGACGCGCTCCTCCGCCTGATGTCAGGCGCCGCCGTGCGACAGGCAGCCCTTGTACCGATGTGGCCTGGCCCAGCCTGCTTCGCTGGCCTGGTCGACAAAACAGATGGTCAGCTGCGCAAAGCCTTGCGAGGTGAAATACACGCTGGCCGTGGCATCCTGGCGCTCACGGGTGATGAACCACTGCGCGTCGCCATGCGCCAGGCCCAGGCTGGCAACGCGGTGCACGAACAAGTCGGCGTTGCCGCGCGGCACGATGGCCACCCGCAAGTCGGCTTCGGCCATGTTGTTGGTCTGAAAGATGCGCGCCACTGTCCTGCCCCCTGTTTCAATCGTGCCTGCGACTATACATCGATTATGTTGCTTAACGACAATCAAAAACGGCGGTGGAGACACTTTTTTTCCACCGCTGCATCCAAAAGCGCGCATGGGGGGTAGTACCGGGGTGCGCTCGCTGCAACAGCGGCTTGGGCGGCACTTCCATTCACTCACTTACCGGAGTCACGCTCATGTCCACACTGCCATCCTTGCCATTTGCCAAGCTGTTGCTCGCTTCGGCCGTCGCCATCACCTTGTCCGCCTGCGGGGGCGGCGACAGCCACGATGATGTCGTCGTCGCGCCCCCGCCGCCCCCGCCGCCAGCGGTCGTCACGGGCGACGTGTTTGTGCTAACGGCCAGCAATAAACTGTTGTCGTTCGACCGCGCCGCGCCGGGCACCATTCGCAGCGCGGTCACCGTGACAGGCTTGCAGGCGGGGGAAAACCTGCTGGGCATCGATTTCCGGCCCGCCGATGGCCAGCTGTATGGCGTCGGCAGCACGGGCCGCATCTACACCTTGAATGGCAGCACGGGCGCCGCCACCGTGAAAGCCAGCCTGGCGGCCGATGCGGCCGACACTACGGCGCCCTACACGGCGCTGGCCGGCACGGAATTTGGCGTCGATTTCAACCCCGTCGCCGACCGCCTGCGCATCGTCAGCAACACGGGCCAGAGCCTGCGCATCAATGTCGATACGGGCGCCACCACCACGGATGGCAACATTAATGGCGGCGTGGCCAGCACCGCCATCACGGCCGCCGCCTATACCAACAGTTTCGCCGGCACGGCCAGCACCACTTTATTTGTCATCGATGGGGTCAACGCCACCCTGTACACGCAAAATCCGCCGAACAACGGCACCCTGGCCGGCGCCGTGCCGCTGGGCGTCACCGCCACGGCGGTGGCCGGTTTCGACATCGATGCGCGCACGAACACGGGCTACGCCGTCATGACGGTGGCCGGTGCGCGCAATCTGTACAGCGTCAACCTGGCGGCGGCCAGCGCCCCGGCGACCCTGGTAGCGGCCATCGGCGTGACGGAAGAGCTGCGCGGCATCGCCTTGACGCCGCTGGCGGCGCCCGTCGCCTACGGCTTGACGGACGATGGCCGCGTCGTTACCTTCAAGACGGCTACGCCAAACACGCTCGATGCCAACGTGGCCGTCACGGGCCTGGCGGCGGGCGAGCGCCTGCTGGGCTTTGACATTCGTCCCAAGGATGGCCTGCTGTACGGGATATCCTCGACGGGCCGTATCGTCACCATCGACCCGGCTACGGGCGCCGTCACCGTCAAGGCGACGCTGGCGGCCGACGCGGCGGACGCCAGCGCGCCATACACGGCCATTGCCGGCACTGCCTTTGGCGTGGATTTCAACCCTGTCGCCGACCGCCTGCGCGTGATCGGTAACACGGGGCAAAGCCTCCGCATCAATGTCGATACGGGCGCCACCACCACCGATGGCGCCATCAACCGGGCGGGTACGGCGCCTGTCGTTACGGCAGCGGCCTATACCAACAGCTTTGCGGGCACGGTGACGACCATGCTGTTCGATATCGACACGGCCAGCGCCAGTCTCGCGCTGCAAAACCCGCCGAATGACGGCACCCTGGTCAATGTGGGGTTGCCGGGCGCGCTCGGTGTCGCCGTGGCGGGCGACGTAGGCTTCGATATCGCGGGCGGCGCCAACGGGCTGGCACTGGCGGTCCTGCGCACGGCGGCCGGCGGCCCCAGCTCGCTGTACCGCATCGACCTGGCGACGGGGGCGGCGGTGCTGAGCGGCGGTGCGGCCACGCCGGCCCTGTCGGCTATCGGCAATGGGACGGTGGGATTGAGCGATATCGCCATCGCACTGAAATAGGGCAGCTTCGCCGCAGCCTTTGCATCCATTCAATAATTCCAGTATTATGGAATTATTGTTGACATTCACAGGCTGCGGCGCATGGTGCCCGCGATGCCGCATCGCACGGGACCCTAGCCGCATGCTGACCGCTTTCCTCATCTTTCTCGCTACCCTGATCCTCGTCATCTGGCAACCGCGCGGCCTGGGTATCGGCTGGAGCGCCGTCATCGGCGCTTGCGTCGCCTTGCTGGCCGGCGTGATCCACTGGGGCGACATCCCCGTCGTCTGGCATATCGTGTGGAACGCCACCGGCACCTTCGTCGCCGTGATCATCATCAGCCTGCTGCTGGACGCGGCCGGCTTCTTTGAATGGGCCGCCTTGCACGTGGCGCGCTGGGGTGACGGCAGCGGGCGCAAGTTGTTTGTCTTGCTGGTCTTGCTGGGCGCCGCCGTGTCCGCCGTGTTCGCCAACGATGGGGCCGCGCTGATCCTGACGCCCATCGTCATCGCCATGTTGCGGGCGCTGAAGTTTTCCACCAGGGCCACGCTGGCCTACGTGATGGCGGCCGGTTTCATCGCCGACACGGCCAGCTTGCCGCTGGTGGTGTCGAACCTGGTGAATATCGTCTCGGCCGATTTCTTCAAGATCGGCTTTGCCGAGTACGCGTCTGTGATGGTGCCCGTCAACGTCGTCGCCGTGCTGGCAACCTTGGCGGCCTTGCTGCTCTTCTTCCGCCAGGATATTCCACGCGACTATGAAGTGACGCAGCTGAAACGCCCGGACGCCGCCATTCGCGACCTGGCCACCTTCCGCGCCGGCTGGGTGGTGCTGGCGCTGCTGCTGGTGGGCTTTTTTTCCCAGGAACACCTCGGCGTGCCGATCAGCCTGATCGCCGCCGCGGGCGCCGCGCTCCTGCTGGGCGTGGCGGCCAAGGGCCACGTGATTTCCACGCGCCACGTGATCCGCCATGCGCCGTGGCATATCGTTGTCTTTTCGCTGGGCATGTATCTGGTCGTGTATGGCTTGCGCAATGCGGGCTTGACGGCTTACCTGACGGGCATGCTGAATCACTTTGCGCAGTACGGCGTGTGGGGCGCGGCCATGGGCACGGGCGTGCTCACGGCGTTATTATCTTCCGTGATGAACAACCTGCCGACGGTGCTGGTGGGCGCGCTGGCCATCGACCCCACGACGGCGCAGGGAGCTGTGCGCGAAGCAATGATCTACGCGAACGTCATCGGCAGCGACCTGGGGCCGAAGATCACGCCTATCGGCAGCTTGGCTACCTTGCTGTGGCTGCATGTGCTCGACAGCAAGGATATCCACATTTCCTGGGGCTACTATTTCCGTGTCGGCATCGTGCTGACCGTGCCCGTGCTGCTGGTGACCCTGGCGGCATTGGCGCTGCGCCTGGCGTGATGCCAGAGGCGAATATCGTTTACTAGACGATCGGTCAGATTTGTTGCTATACTGGCCGCATGAGCAAAAAATCCTCCGCTGACATGCGCCAGCACCTGATCAATATCGCCAAGGCACTGATGGCAGAGAAGGGCTACACGGCCGTGGGCCTGGCGGAACTGGTGGCGGCGGCCGGCGTGCCGAAAGGTTCCTTTTACTATTATTTCAAGTCGAAGGAAGAGTTTGGGCAAGCCTTGCTCGATGACTATTTCAGCAGCTATCTGCAGACGGTCGACGCCTTGCTGGCGGGGCCTGGCAATGCCCGTGAGCGCCTGCTGGCCTATTTTGACAACTGGAGCGCGACCCAGGCAAGCAGCGCGCCGGAAGGCAAATGCCTGGTGGTCAAGCTGGGTGCCGAAGTGTGCGACTTGTCGGTGGACATGGGCGCCGTGCTGCAGCGAGGCACGGGCGCCATCCTTGAACGCCTGACGCTGTGCGTGGAAGCGGGCCATCTCGACGGTTCCGTGGCGACGACGACGCCGGCGCGGATGCTGGCGGAGTCCCTTTACCAGTTGTGGCTGGGCGCTTCCCTGATGGTCAAGGTCGCCAGGAGCGGCGGGCCGTTCGACTCGGCGATGGTGACCACGCAACGGCTGCTGTCGTAGCCGTTTTTTTTAATCACAAACTAGACGACCGGTCAGTTATGTCGGTTTTTTCTCACAGAACATGAAAGCAATACGATGATCGAGCAGCATGAAAGCGATTTGTTTTCTCCCGTCAAACTGGGTGCGTTGGCCCTGGCGAACCGCATCGTCATGGCGCCGCTGACGCGCAGCCGCATGGACGACGATGGCGTGGCGCTGGCCGTGGCGCCGCGCGAGGCGTATTACGGTGGTGGCGCCCATGGCTACACCGACTGGCTCGCAAGCCCGTACTGATTTCTTTTTCACCCAACTAGGGAGCGCAACATGAACAACACCACTTATGTACAGGATTACCAGGCGATTGTCGCCGTGCTGAATCGATACAATGCGGGCGGCGCGCAGGCCGACAGCAGCATCATGCGCCCGGCTTTCAGCAGCCAGGCCACCATTTTCGGCGTCGATGGCGAAGATAAACTGACGGGCGGGCCTATCGAGGGCCTGTTCGAGATCATCGACAGTGCCTTCCGGCCATCGCCGCAGGCGCAGGCGGCTATCGTGCGCGTCGATATCGTGGGCACGGCCGCCAGTGCGCGCGTCGACACGGATGATATCTCGGGTTTCCGCTTCACCGACTTTTTCAACCTGCTCAAGGTGCAAGGCGAGTGGAGCATCGTCAGCAAAATCTATCACACGCACGCAGGCGCCTGACGCACAGGCGGGTACAGGGGCATCAGATGCTGTATCGTGTGGCGTCGAGCATGCGGGGAGAAGGAATGAAACTGATACTGATAGGCGCCACCGGCCTGGTGGGCCGCGAAGTACTGCGCCTGGCGCTGATGGATGCGCGCGTCAGCAAGGTTGTGGCGCCAGCGCGCAAGGCTTTGCCGACGCATCCAAAACTGGAAGCGCCCGTCGTCGACTTCGATCACTTGCCGCCCGACGCGCCCTGGTGGCAGGCGGATGCCGTCATCTGCACCCTGGGCACGACCATGAAGGTGGCCGGCACGCGGCAGATGTTCATGCGCGTCGACCACGACTATCCCCTGGCCGTGGCGCGCCTGGCACTGGCGGCCGGCACGCGCACGTATGCGCTCAACTCCGCCGCCGGCGCCAACGCCGCTTCGCGCTTTTTCTACAACCGGGTCAAGGGCGAGCTGGAACGCGACCTGGAAGCGCAGGGCTTTGCCTCCCTCACGCATGTGCGCCCCGGCCTGATCGGCGGCGAGCGCGACGTGGCCCGGGCGGGCGAGGGCGCCGCCTTGCGCCTCCTGCGTGTGCTGGGCCCCGTGCTGCCGCGCCGCTGGCGCATCAATCCCGCACCGCGCATCGCCCGTGCCTTGCTGGAGGCGGCCATCGCCGCTGCGCCAGGCGTGCATGTGGTGACGTCGGAACATCTGCTGTGAAGGGCGGAGCCGACTAATTTCCATTCCTGTTTTTGAAAGGATAACAATGCAGACAGTACGTCCTTACCGGGCCAGTGACCGCGATAACTGCCTGGCCCTCTTCGATGGCAATACGCCGCGTTTTTTCGACCTCTCGGAGCGCGCCGGCTTTGCCGCCTGGCTCGATACGTCGACGAACCCGTATCTGGTCATCGAGCGCATCGTCGATGGTGACGCGCGCATCGTCGCCTGCGGCGGCCATGCGCTGGACGCGGGCGGCGCCGTTGCCAGCCTGTGCTGGGGCATGGTGGCGCAGGATCTGCATGGGCAGGGACTGGGCCGCGCGCTGACGCAGGCGCGCCTGGACGCCATCCGTGCCGTGCCGGGAGTCGCCAGCGTGAGCATGAATACCAGCCAGCACACGCAGGGTTTTTATGCGCGCTTCGGTTTTGAGACAGTTAAAGTGACGCCGGACGGCTTCGGGCCAGGCATCGACCAGTGGGATATGCACTTGTCCCTGAAAAACGAGGAGCCTGAACATGGTCATATCGCCCCCGTGCCACTGGAAAAAGCCTATCGCCTGCTCAACCACGGCCCGTCCATCCTCGTCTCTGCCCGCCATGCTGGCATCGACAACGTCATGGCCGCCGCCTGGGCTTGCGCCCTCGATTTTGCGCCACCGAAACTGACCGTGGTGCTGGACAAGGCCACGCGCACGCGCGCGCTGGTCGAGGGCAGTGGCACGTTTGTCATCCAGGTGCCGACGGCGGCGCAGCTGCAACTGACGCATGCCGTGGGCACGCACAGCCTCGACGCGCAGCCCGACAAGCTGGCGCGCGCCGGCGTGCAGCTGTTTCACATGGAAGGTTTTGATTTACCGTTCGTCGCCGGCTGCTCAGCCTGGCTGGCCTGCCGTTTGATTCCCGAGCCGCACAACCAGGCTGCGTATGATCTGTTCATCGGAGAGGTGGTGGGCGCCTGGGCCGATACGCGCGTGTTTCGCGACGGGCATTGGCATTTCGAGGAGGCCGATCCATCCTGGCGCAGCCTGCACTATATCGCGGGCGGGCGCTTTTACGCGATTGGCGAAGCGCTCGACGCGGATACCTAACTAATCGAGGGCGATGATACGGTCGTTTGCTCCGGGCACGCAGCCGTCGGCGATCGGTTCCCAGCCCCGGTGCACCACCACCTGCTTGCCGTCGTGGCAGATTTCCACGCGTTCGCTGGCGGGCAGGCGCTGGCGCGCGAACGCTTCCAGACTGGCCGGCAGGCTCACTGCCAGCTGCATCGTGCCGATGGCCTCCGGCGGATGGTCGTCCATATGTACCAGGGGGACGAAAATCGAACCGAGCATCAGCCAGCGCGCGCCCACGTCGACGGGGGCGGGCGCATACGGCGCGGCGCGCAACCAGTCCTGGGCGCGCGCGCGCAAATCGCTGCCCTCGGCCAGCTCGCCCCAGGCGGCGGCCAGCAATTCCACCACCCATTGATTGCAATTCTGATATTTCAGGCTGAACGCATAGGCGTTGGCGCTGTAGCGGCCAGCCAGCAACTGCTGCACGCGCACCGGGTCGAGCAGGGCGCGGCGCAGGGGCGGCACGGTTTCCGCAGGCAGTTTCACGACAGAGATGTAGCCGAGTGAGGGATTGTCCGTGCCCATGGCGAAACCGGCCGTGCCCTGGTCGAAGATGCGCGGGCGGCCTTCGTCGCAGGCGTAGTAGAGCTGGCGCGCGGACCAGCCCTTGTCATCGTCATGACGCCAGGCCAGCGCAGCGTGCGAATAGCGGATGCCGAAGCGGGCCAGGTCCAGGCCGGAGCGGCTGATCAGGGCCACGCTGCCTTCGCTGGCGGCCAGCTCCTCGCGCACCACGGCGGCAAAGCGCAACAGGCGATCTTGCTCCGTGGCCGTGAGTTCCTGTGCGCGGTCGCAAAAGCGCGATGAGGCGAGCGAAGTAGCTGCCTGGGCGGTGCCAGCCAGGACCAGGGCGGCGCAGCAGGCCAGCAGCCGCGCCAGGTGACGCGAGGTCAAACGAGGGATCAAAGGCTGACGGGACGCGTGGCCAGTTCGCCGTACCAGTCATCGGCCAGCACGAGGAAGAAGGCGGCGCGCGTGTCGTTGCGCGAGAATTCGATGCCGTAGGCGCGGTTTTGCGCATGCACCACGTCGCCCTGCGCCAGCTGCTGCTTGTCGAGCGCCGCTTGCGGCAAGTCCAGCACCAGCGGCGTTGCCGTGGCATCGGCCTGCATCGTCAGGCGCGTCATGCCGTCGCGGCCCGGCATGGCGGCCACGTCGATGATGCGGTAAGGGCCATTGGCCACCTTGTTGTCGCGCGAGGAGCTGTTGCTCGAACCGTTGAGCGAATCGGAAATGCTGCCGCTCGACTGGGAACCGGCGCTGGAGGCCGAAGAAACGAAGCTGTCGGCGTTGGCGTTGCACGCCATGGTCAAAGCTGCGGCCAGGCCGAGCATGCGTAAGGAGGTAGTCAAGGCAGTTTTCCAGTGGA
This sequence comes from Janthinobacterium darwini, assembly GCF_051380905.1. Taxonomy (NCBI): domain Bacteria; kingdom Pseudomonadati; phylum Pseudomonadota; class Betaproteobacteria; order Burkholderiales; family Oxalobacteraceae; genus Janthinobacterium; species Janthinobacterium darwini. Next base: position 2,303,092 of record NZ_JBNYXX010000001.1, on the reverse strand, counting down.
CGTCAATGAAAGCGGGCCGGGTCTATCCCGGCCTGCGCCATCATAGCAGATCGGCTATCAGCTGAGCAGTACCTCGATCAGGCCCTTTGCTTCGGCCGACGGCTCGGTGCGCAGCGCCTGCAGCACGGGATCGTGCTCCAGGTAGGCTTGCAGCGGAGCGCTGACGGTGACGTTGGCCTGCGGTAGCGGCGAGGGCACGGGCGCGAGCGCCTTGGCCAGCAGCAGGGTATCGCGCAAGCCTTCGGGCGGCAGCATGATGGTCGAGCCGGGCAAGGCATTGACGGCATCAGCGACGGGCAGCGGCACGCTCAGCTGGCGCATCAGCGCGCGGCCAATCACTTCCAGGGTGGATGCCATCTGGATTTCCAGCTGGGCGTACAGGCCCGGAGTCTTGTCGGCCTGGGCCAGCATGTAAAAGCCGGCCACTTCATGCACGATGCCGGCGAACAGGGCCGTATCGGCATCCGTGTGCGTGACGGCGCCCGCCAGCGCATGCGCCAGCGCCGCCACGTGCACGGTGTGTGCCCACAGCTGGGTGGCGCGGGCGCGCAAGGCTTCGTCGCGGATGCCGGCGTTCAACTGGCGGATCACGGCCGCCGTCGCCAGCGCATACAGGTTGCGGTGGCCAAGCCGTTCGACGGCGGCGCGCACGCTGGTGATGGCGGGCGCCTGGCCCGGCGAGAACAGGGCCGAATTGGCCAGCGCCACGGCACGTGCCGACAAGGTCGGTTCGCACAGCAGCAGCCGGCTGATGTCGGACGAATGGCAATCCGGGTTGGCCAGTTCCTTTTGCAGGAGCAGGGCCGTGTTGATGCTGGTGGGAAAGGCCAGGGTTTCCGTTTCGGCACTGGCCAAAAGTTGCGCCAGGCTGCTGAGCGTGTTGACGTGCATGGATAGGGGGGAGCGAGAAGTAGCAATGCCCCATCTTATCAGGCAATCCGGCCCGCATGGCGCCCGCCAGCCTTAACTGTGACACAAGCAACTATTCGTCAGGCTAGCTGAGCAGCCCTGGCGCGTTTGCGCCGCCAGGCGACGCAGGCCAGCACTGTCAAGGCAGCAGCAGCGTATGCTGGCTGGCCGTATGAAAATCGCGCCACACGCGGTTGATGGTGCTGTCTTCGCGGGCTGCGTACAGGCCGCAGTAAGGATACAACGCGTCGACGGCCGCGCGGCAGACGGCCACCAGGGCCAGCGAAGTGGTTTGCACGGCCTGCATGGCGTCGTCGTCCAGCGCCGCGCCGGCAGCCACTTGCGCCCAGCTGTCGTCCAGCACGGTGTAGTAGCGGGTGCGGGCGGCGGTGAACGCATCTTTCCTGTCCTGCAACATGTTGGCCACTTCCGGCACGTCCAGCAGCGGCAAGCCGGCGCGCGCATGGCGGCGATGGCGCATGCATGCTTCGGCCAATTCCATGAAATGCCCGGCCATGCCGGCCATATTCGCGGCCAGGGTCACATAGGCTAGCGAGTAAAACGGGTAGCGGTACAGGGGGCCGCCAGCCGTCGCGGCTGCGGGGCTGATCGTAAAACCGTGTTCCTTGCTCAGCCACTGGCCGTCGATGCGGTAGCTGTGCGAGGCGCTGGCGCGCATGCCGATGCTGTTCCACGATGGCACCAGTTGCACCAGCGCGGCAGGGACCAGGAAGGCGCGGATGCGCGGCTTGCCTTCTACATCGAGCAGGGGCTGGCCATCGCGCTGCAGCCGGGCGTTCAGGGTGAAATGCGTGGCCATCGGCGCGCCGCTGGCGTAATCCCAGCTGCCCGTGATGCGGTAGCCGTCGCCTTCCTCTTCCGCGCAGCCCGTGGCCGCTCCGCTGCCGCCCAGGCAGACACGGGGCGTGCCGATGATGCTGCGCGCCATGTCAGGGGCCAGAAAACCCGCGAACCAGCCCGCGCCCGCGCACAGGGTCAATACCCAGCCCATGCTGCCGTCGACGGCGGCCACTGCTTCTTCCAGGCGCACCACGTGCGGCAAGGGCAGCTCGGCGCCGCCCGCGCTGCACGGCGCCAGCATCGTCAGCCAGCCGCGCCGGTGCAGCAAGGCTTGCTGGGCCGGATGCAAAAAGCGGGCGGCGTCGGCTGCCGGCGCATGGCGGGCGATGCGGCGGGCGTCGCGCTCGCAAAGGGTATCGATGACAGCGTGCGGCATGGGCAGAATCCGGCAATGGCGAAGGCGGGCATTTTCGCACAGCCCGGCGCGCCGGGGCCAGCCTTCGCCCGTTATCGTCCCAGTCCGGCGCCTCCAAGCTGCAGGAAAGGGGACGCCATGAGCAGATCGGGAACGTCACCTATGCCACCACCGCATTGCTGCGCAGGTGATAGCGGTGACCGTTCCCGTCCTACAACAAGGGGGGCGATAGGGCCGGACGGCAAGGCTATTTGCCGATTTGTTTGCTGACCACATTTTCCTGCTGGTTCAGGGCGCGCTGGTCCGCCTTGGTGATATGGCCGTTATCGAGCTTGGCCATACTGCGCTCTTCGCGGCGGATGCTGCGGTCTTCGCGGTGCAGGGCGGCCGCCTGCCCTTTGGTGATGTCGCCTTCCTTGACTTCCTTGTGGATGCGCGCGTTTTGATGCGCGAGGCGGTTGTTCACCTGTTCGCGGCGCGGATGGTTTTTCTGCCAGGTCGTTTCTGCGGCAAAGCTGCTGGCGGTAGCCGAGGCAAGAGTCATCAGGAGGATGGCGGACAGAGTGGTGGTTTTCATTGCAGTCTCCAGGTGGATGGTCAGGGATGTGACCCTGCTCAAACGTGCCGCCGGGGCCGCTGGTGCACAGCATATTTGTTTCAAATGTAAGCAAATGTGGCTGGAACGGCGGTTTTGCCGCATCATGGAGCGGACCAGTGCCACCCACCAGGAACATCGCCATGAGCGCATCGGCTGCGACGCAATTGAACCGCTGGCAAGATGTCAGTGCCGGCCTGTCGATCGCCGGCCTGCTGCTGCCTGAAGCGGTGGCGTATGCCAGCATCGGCAATCTGGCGCCCCAGGCGGGTATCCTGGCCCTGTTCGCCGGTTTACTCTGCTATGGCGTGCTGGGCACGAGCCGCTTTGCCATCGTGTCAGCCACGTCGTCATCGGCCGCCGTGCTCGCCGCCGCCATGGCGTCCATGCCGGGCGGCACGGCGGGGCACCGGCTCATGCTGATGGCAGGATTGGTGATGTTGACGGGGGGATTTTTCCTGCTGGCCTGGGTGGCCCGGCTGGGCAGCGTCACGCAATTCATCGCCAAGCCGGTATTGCGGGGCTTTTCCTTCGGCCTGGCCATCGTCATCATCGTGAAACAGCTGCCCGGCGTGCTGGGCGTGCAGCCGCCGCAGGGCGACATGCTGCACCTGGTGCCCGGCTTGCTGGCACGGGCAGGGCAGTGGAACGGGGTTGGCGCGGGCCTGTGCGCGGCGGCCCTGTTGTTGCTGTTCCTGCTGCGGTGCCGGCGGCGCTGGCCCGCCGGTCTGATCGTCATTGCGCTGGGCATAATTGCAGGCCGCTGGCTGGATCTGCCTCGCCACGGCGTGGCCCTGGTGGGCGCCATCGATGTCAGCCTGGTCATGCCCGTCCTGCCGCGCCTGACGCAAGAGGAATGGACGCGCCTGGCCGAGCTGGCGTTTGCACTGGCGCTGATCCTGTATGCCGAATCGTATGGCGCCATCCGCAGTTTTGCCTTGAAGCATGGCGACCCTGTGGCGCCCGAGCGCGACTTGCTGGCGCTGGGCGCGGCGAACGTGTTGGCGGGATTGCTGCAAGCCATGCCGGTGGGCGCCGGCTATTCGGCCACCTCCGCCAACGAGGCGGCGGGCGCCACCTCGCGCCTGGCGGGCCTGGTGGCCGCCGCCGTGGTAGGCCTGATCGTGCTGACCCTGCTGCCGCTGGTGGCGTTCACGCCCGTACCCGTGCTGGCCGCCGTGGTCATCCACGCGGTCAGCCATACCCTGAATCCTGTTTCTTTGCAGCCATACTTTGTCTGGCGCCGCGACCGCCTGCTGGTGCTGGCGGCGATTGCCGGCGTGCTGCTGTTCGGTGTCCTCGACGGCTTGCTGGTGGCCATCGACATCAGCCTTCTGCTGATGCTGCGCCGCCTGTCGCGGCCGGGCATGTCCGTGCTGGGGCGGCTGGGCAACAGCCACGACTACGTCAAGCTGGCGCTGCATCGCGATGCCCGGCCGCAGCCGGAGCTGCTGATACTGCGTCTCGATGAACCCCTGTTCTTTGTTAACGCCGAGCGCAGCCTGCACCTGGCGCGTGCCATGCTGGAAGAGCGGGCCGGTCCGCTGCGCAAGGTAATCCTCAGTCTGGAAGAGTCGCCCGACCTCGATGGCAGCAGCGTCGAAGCCTTGCGCGACTTTGCCGCGTTTGTGCGTCAGCAGGGGCTGGCGCTGGCGCTGGCGCGGCTGAAGGAGCCGGCCTGCAGCGTGCTGCAACTGGCCTTGCGCGACATGCTGGCTGTCCAAGCCGGGCCGGCACTGCTGCTCAGTGAGTTGAGCGTGGCCGAGGCCGTGCGACTGCTGGACGGCGCCACGCCTGAACATTAGCGGCGACTATGCTAGGCTGGCGGCCAGGCGATGCACCTTGGGAGATGGCATGACAAGCGCGAAACCGCAACTGGTCAAGGCAAGGCTGAACAAGCTGCTGCCCACGCAAATCACGGTCGGCATGGCTGAGGTGGCGCTCAAGCGCGCGCACTGGGCCAGCCTGGGCAGGAAGGCGCGGACGGCGGCGCTGGCCGATCACTGGTTTCCCAGCATCATCGGCCCGGAAGGACGCCACTACATCGTCGACCATCACCATTTCGGCCTCGCGCTGCACCAGGAAGGCGTGAAAACCGTCAGCCTGATGATACTCAAGGATTTGTCCTGGCTGGAGCCGCTGCACTTCTGGCATGTAATGGACCACCACCAGTGGGTGCACCCCTACGACAGCGAGGGCTTGCGCCGCGATTTTTCCGCCATTCCCCGGCACCTGAGCGGCTTGCACGACGATCCTTACCGCAGCCTGGCCGGCGAATTGCGCGGCGCAGGCGGTTATGCCAAGGATGTGACGCCGTTCAGCGAGTTCCTGTGGGCCGATTTCCTGCGCAGCCGTATCGCGCCCGCAAGCCTGCAAAAGAATTTCCCCAAGGCACTGGAGCAAGCGATGAAGCTGGCGCGCGGCCAGCTGGCGCGCTATCTGCCTGGCTGGAGCGGCGTCGTGCCACCGGCCTGACAGCGTCTACAGCAGGAAGGCGCTGCCGGCCGCCAGTATGCCGGCCGCTGCCGCGCCCACGGAGCCCCACAGCAGCCAGCGGCGCCGCGTCAGCACCGTGATGGTGGCCAGCGCGACGGCGATCTGGATGAAGGTCAGGGCCATGGCCAGGCGTTCGTGCGGGCGCAGCTTGGCTTCCGATTCCTCGCCCAGCTTTCTCGATTGCTCTTCCAACTGGCGCGCGATGGATTGCACCACCAGTTTTTCCCTTTCCTGCCTGGCTTGCTTTTCGCGGGGGCAGGTGGGAGCGAAGAAACTGGTATTGACATGATGTCACTACCGCATCTGCCATGCAAGCTGGCGAGCGCCGCAACATGGTGCGAACAGGCATAAGCGGGTACAGTACAGCGTTCCGTCCCTGAAAGCGTATAGCCCATGAGCACGTCCCGTCTTCCCGACCCGCAATTTGCCGACAGAGTCCGCGCCAGTTTTGATTTGCAGAATGCCATGACCCTGATTCAGGCCAGCCTGCCCGTGGTGGCGCATGGCAGTACGGAAATCCACGTGCCGCACTGGAGCGGCATCGAGCAGCAGCACGGTTTTGTGCATGGCGGCGTGGTGGGCATGATCGCGGACTCGGCCGCCGGCTACGCGGCCATGAGCATGGTGCCGGACGGTGCTTCTGTGCTGACCGTGGAATACAAGATGAATCTGGTGGCGCCCGCCGATGGCGAGAAACTGATCGCGCGCGGCAAGGTGGTGCGCCCGGGCCGAACCCTGATCGTCACGCAGGCCGAAGTGTTCGCCGTCAAGGATGGCCGGGAATCGCTGTGCGCGCTGATGCAGCAAACCATCATGGTGATGCACGGCAAGTCGGAAAAAACCTGAACCGTACACCACGGCACGCGATTCAAGCGGCTTTTGCCAGGCCCTCCGCTGCCAGCGCCGCCTTGACGCTGTCGCGCTGGGCAATTCTGCCCAGGAAGGCCTGCATATTTGCCAGGCCCGACAAATCGACGCCCACGCGCGGCGCCCAGCCCGTGATGACGAACAGGTAGGCATCGGCCACGGTGAACGTGTCGCCCGTCAGGTAGGCCTGGCCTTCCAGGCGGCTGTCCACCCATTTGAACTTCTTGCCAAGTTGCTCAATGAATAAGGCCTTGGTGGCGGCGTCGTAGCGGGGATCGAACAGGGGACTGAACGATTTGTGCAGCTCGGACGTGATGTAGTTCTGCCATTCCAGCACCTTGTAGCGGGCAAAGTTGCCCACAGGGGGCAGCAAGTCCTGCCTGCCCGCCAGTTCGGCGATGTATTGGGCGATGACGGGGCCTTCGCTCAATGTCGTCCCATTGTCGAGCGCCAGCAGCGGCACCTGCCCCTTTGGGTTAAGTTCGTAGTAATTGCCGCCTTCCTGCGTCTGGTGCTGGCCCAGGTCGACCTTGACCAGAGTGAATGGTGTGCCCGTTTCGCGCAGGATGATGTGCGGTGCCTGGGAGCAGGCGCCCGGCGAGTAAAAGAGTTTCATGGCGATCCTTGAATAGGTGGGAAAGAGGCCACTATAGTCCTGTGCTGGCGCACAGTAAACGCGTGTTCGCGTGGTGACTATGACTGCCCGGTGCAGGATTGCGCCGGCTCGGGTAATACAGCTTGTAGCCTGCATATGTGGGGCACCAGTCGTCCAGCACGCGCATTGACAGGCCATCGGCCAGGTAGGGCAGGACGATATCTTCGGCCATGCAGGCCACGCCCAGGCCATCGAATGTCGTTGAAGGCGATTTGTGTCATATCGTCAACTTTCGGTCATTCATCGTGCTGCGTGTGCGCTTATTCTGCAAGCATGTCCCCGCCATGTAGCCGGAATATCGCCTGACGAAAACTTTTCTTGATTCGCTACTGGGTGTTGTCCTTGCCAGCGTCATCGCATGGGGCGATCTGTTGCTGTGGGGCGCTCTGGTTTTGCATCTGCCGCCTGGCGACAGCTATTGGGACCGCACGCCGTTTGCGGCCGACATTTGCGTTGACCCTGGTTTCACGCAATGCATTCGCGCTGCTAATCAATTCGTGCCGAACTTAGCACCTATTCACGGTAGTGCGTACATCTTACGGTGATGGCATGCTGCTGTCATGCCGCCGCAGCCGCTGACCACTCGCGCAGCAATTGCCCGAACGCTTCGGCCGCCGCCGTGGTACTCGCGGCACGCCAGAGCAGCTGGAACTGGGCGGCGGGCAGGGCGGGCAAGCCATGCTGGCCATCGATGACCACCATGCCCGGCTCCAGGTCGCCCTGTGGCAGGGCCGTGATCGCCAGGCCCGCCAGCACGGCGGCGCGCAAGCCCTGCTGGCTGGGCGAGGTGAACGCCACGCGCCAGTCGAGGCCGGCGCCGTCGAGGGCGTCGACGCCCACTTGCCGGTGCATGCACGGCGCCGGTGAAAACGCCAGCGGCAGCGGCGCCTGGCCGTCATGGCGAAAATCCTGCGCCGCCGCCCAGACGAAGCGCGTGCGGCGCAGCACGGCCGGCTCATCTTGCCCGCCGGCCAGCGCCATGACGACGGCCAGGTCCAGCGCATCGGCGGCGACCAGTTTCTGCAAGTCAAGATACGTGCCGACTGTCACATCCAGGCGCACGGCGGGAAACAGGTGCGCAAACTGCGCCAGCAGGGCCGGCAGGCGCGCGCCCATGAAATTTTCCGGTACGCCAAAACGCACGGCGCCAGCGATCGAGGAACGCTGGAAGCGCCGCGACAGCGCATCCTGGGCCGCCAGGATCTGCCGCGCGTGGCGCAGGAAATCCTCGCCATCTTCCGTCAGGCGCAGGCTGCGCGTCGTGCGTACCAGCAGCGCGGCGCCCGCCTGCTCTTCCAGGCGGCGGATCTGGTGGCTGATGGCGGACTGGCTCAGGTGCAGCCGTTCGGCGGCGCGCGTAAAGCCGCCTGTGTCCTGGACGGCGACGAAGGCGCGCAGCAGGGCGGTATCGAAGTCCATCGTGTCTGGCTCCTGTGATTCATGATGAAAATGAATGAATTGTACAAAATTTTATCATTTCCCTCATGAGTCGATGCTTTCTAGAATGGTGGCTCCAGCGCGCCGGCACCACGCGCTCCTCCATGACTACCGACATCAAGGCTTCGATGCACCTGACTACTTCGCAACAAAATGCACTGACCCTGGCCGCCGTGTGCCTGGCCTCGCTCATGTTCGGCCTGGAAATTTCCAGCGTACCCGTCATCCTGCCCACCCTGGAAACCGTGTTGCACGGCGACTTCAAGGACTTGCAATGGATCATGAACGCCTACACCCTGGCCTGCACCACGGTGCTGATGGCAACGGGCACCCTGGCCGACCGTTATGGCCGCAAGCGCTTGTTGCTCGCCAGCCTGGCACTGTTCGGCCTCAGTTCGCTGGCATGTGGCTGGGCCGGCAGCACCGGCCTGCTGATCGCCGCGCGCGCGCTGCAGGGCATGGCCGGTGGCGCCATGCTGATTTGCCAGGTGGCCGTACTGTCGCAGCAATTTCCGGCCGGCGCCGCGCGGGGCCGGGCGTTTGGCGCCTGGGGCATCGTCTTTGGCCTGGGCCTGGGTTTTGGCCCTATCATAGGCGCGGCCATCGTCGCGCTGTCAAACTGGCAATGGGTATTTCTCGTGCACGGGCCGCTGGCGCTGGCGGCCCTGCTGCTGGTGGCGCTGGGCGTGAGCGAATCGCGCGATCCGCAGCAGCGCAAGCTGGACGTGGCGGGTATCGCCACCCTGTCGCTGGCCGTGTTCAGCCTGGCATGGTGCCTCACGCAGGGGCCGGCGCTGGGTTTCACGGACCCGCTCACGGTGGCCAGCCTGGCCGTGGCGCTGCTCAGCCTGATGCTCTTTGTCATGATCGAGCGGCGCCAGCCTGAACCGATGATCGACTTCAGCGTATTTCGCATTCGCCGTTTTTCGGGAGCACTGCTCGGTTCGGCGGGCATGAACTGCAGTTTCTGGCCGCTGATGATTTATCTTCCCCTGTACGTGCAACATGGCCTCGGCTACAGCAGCCTGGGCACGGGCCTGACCTTGCTGGCCTACACCTTGCCCACCTTGCTCGTGCCGCCCCTGGCCGAACGGCTGGCGCTGCGCTACCAGGCCGATACGGTCATTCCTGCCGGCTTGCTGGCCATCGGCCTGGGTTTTCTGCTGATGCTGTGGGGCAGCAGTGTGGATGCCGCCAACTGGCTGACGATCTTGCCCGGCTGCCTGCTGGCCGGCACGGGCCTGGGCTTGACGAATACACCCGTCACCAACACGACGACGGGCGCCGTGCCCGGCGAGCGGGCCGGCATGGCTTCCAGCATCGACATCAGCGCGCGCATGGTCAGCCTGTCGATCAATATCGCGCTGATGGGCTTTATCCTCGTCGAAGCCATACAGTCCGCCTTGCGGCCCCATCTGCCAAATGGACTGGACGCGGCCACATTGCGCGCCATGGCGGAAGATTTGTCTGCCGGCAAGGGGGCCGGCACACTGCCGGCCGGCATGGCGCAGCTTGCGCTGGCACAAGGCTTTGGCGCCGTGATGCTGTACGGCGGCGTGGCCGCCTGCCTGTTCGCCGTGGCCAGCTGGCTGGTATTTGGCGCCGGGCGGACGCGGCAGGCAGCCGGGCAGCCGGTGCGCTGAAATCCAGGAGCAGGGGAGGCTATAATCTGGGCACGTTGGCAAGTGTTGCTCAACGTCATTACGAGGCTGCCCATGCATAAACTGATTTCCGAACTCACCCGCCTGTACCTGTTCGAGGAACAGCAGCACTATCTGGATGCGGATGGCGGCGCACAAGCGCTGACGCCGGCTGTGCTGGCGCGCCATCTGTCGGGCGAGCAGACGGTGGCCGTAGAACTGGTACAGGATCGGGGCCATGGCGGCCTGACGCGCGCACTGGTGCTGGAGTTTGGCGGCAAGGGCGGCGGCGAAGCGCACTGGAGTGCGCTGTGCACGATCGCCAATGCCGTGCAGCACGAGCTGGACATGCCGGCGCCCGCCGTCAGCATCTCGGGCAAGGCGTTCCAGTTATGGCTGTCTCTGGCCACGCCCGTACCCGTCGCCCAGGCGCGCCAGTTCGTGCAGCTGCTGCGCTCGACCTTTTTACCCGCCTCGACCGACATCCTTGCCGTCGCGCCGCCAGGCGACGTGGAACAGGTGGCGCTGCCGCCATGTTTGCAGCCATCGGGCAAGTGGGCAGCTTTCATCCACCCCAGCATGGGGGCCGCCTTCGTCGACGAACCGGGCCTGGACATGCCGCCACCGCCAGCCGCCCAACTGGGTTTCCTGGAAAGCTTGCGCAGCATCAACCCGGCCCAGTTCGCGCAGGCGCTGGCGAAGTTGCAAAGACATGCGGGCTTGCTTGATGTCGTGTCAACTTCCGTGCCCGTGCCCGCTCCCGTCGCCGCCGCATTGCCAGCGCCTATGCCTGTTACACAACCAGGCTTGCTGCTGCAGGACGCCACCCTGGAAGACATCGTGCGCTGGCTGCACGCGCGCAATATCGAGCCCACTTTCCGGCACCGGCTGCCGTAACGGGGGAGCCTGCAGATAACGGCAGCGGGCGGCCAGCAGTGGATATTTCCACTGGTGTGACAATGTATGCATTTTTCTTACCGGCAATTTGCTATCGTTCACGGCCGCTCTCGACTCATGTTTTCAATGAAAAGCCAGGCCGAGCATCGCAACAATTCAAATCCAGGAAACCGTCAATGCAACTGCCAGCCGATAAAAATGCCCCCCGGGATTTTGATTTCATCATCGGTGACTGGCTAGTGAAACATCGCCGGCTCAATTCCAGATTCACCGATTGCAAGGAATGGACGGAATTTGACGGGCTATCTTCGACCGTCAAGACACTGGGTGGCTTTGGAAACCTGGAGGATAACGTACTCTACTTCCCGGAAGGCAGCTTCCGCGCCCTTGCACTGCGCTCGTTTTGTATTAAATCCGACACCTGGTCGATCTGGTGGCTCGATGCACGCAAGCCGACAACGCTCGATGTCCCAGTTGTTGGAAAATTCTCCAATCACGTCGGCGTATTTTTTGCCGATGACCTACTCGATGGTCAAGCAATAAAAGTGCGCTTTACCTGGACTGCAACACCTGGGAAGAATCCTCGCTGGGATCAGGCTTTTTCCAAGGACCAGGGAAGAACATGGGAAACGAACTGGACTATGGATTTCATGCGCAGCGCACAGGCAAGGGCACCCATTCAGCCTTGAAGGCTGCGACTGCCAACGGTAGCAAGCGGCCAGAAGCGGACCTTCAGGTGAAGTAGCAAAAAGATCGATATTTTCTCGATACAGAATCGTTTGCGACCTATGTCCCCCTTACCCGCGAAGAGTATGCTCGTTCGACACGGCTTCAGGTCGTCGAGACCGCGAGAAAATCGAAGGCGAGTCCCTGATAAACGGGGGCGAACTCCGTTTTTTTGAAAGCATTGCGCGTATGCATATCAAACGGGAAGGACTTTAGAGCGAAATTACGGCAATTTACTCATGCGCCCGGTGGGCGGTTAGAGGGAGAACAACATGTTTCGAGTTTTGCTTGCCTGTCTCTTGATGGTCGGTACCGCTGCAAAGGCGGACAATATCGAGCGCGACCTCGATGCCATCGTACAAAGCTACGGTAAGGTCGGCATATTCGCCGGCACGGTGCTGGTGGCGCATGACGGAAAGACCGTCTACGAAGCGGCCGTGGGCCTGGCCAATCGCGAGACCAATGTGCCAAACCGCGCCAACACGCGCTTTAACATTGGCTCCATCGGCAAGACCTTCACCGCGGTGTCCATCTTGCAGCTGGCCGAAGCAGGCAAGCTCAAACTAAGCGACCCGATCTCGCGCTTCCTTCCCGAGATCCCTTACGCGGAGAAGGACACGATCACCGTCGCCCACTTGCTGAACCACTCGGCCGGCACCGGCAACTACATGGCGCACAAAGACTTCGCCGCGAACATGGGCAAGCTGCGCACCATCGACGCCTTCCTTCCTCTGATTTACGACCAGCCGCCCAGCTTTGCGGCCGGCAGCCGCTTCCAGTATTCGAACTCGGGCATGGTGTTGCTCGGCGCCGTCGTCGAAAAAGCCAGCGGCCAGTCCTACCGCGACTATCTGCGCGACCATATCTTCAAGCCTGCCGGCATGACGGACAGTTCGCTCACCCTCGAAGACGAGCCACTGCCTAACCGCTCGATCGGCTACACCCGCAACGGCGACGGCAGCATAAGCGCCAACGTGAGGTCAGTTCCCCCGCCGTCCTCCGATGGCGGCATGCGCACGACCACGCGCGATATGCTGCGCTACGATCAGGCGCTCAAGCAAACGGCGTTGTTGTCCGAAGCGAGCAAGGCGGCCATGTGGGCCCCTGTGGGACCGGACAAGGAATATGCCTTCGGCTGGCAGCGCAAGAGCGCTTTCGGCGACACCGTCATCGGCCATACTGGCGGTGCGCCCGGCATCAGTGCGGTGTTCCACCGCTACCAGGGCAGCGGCTATACGGTCATCGTCCTTTCCAACACGGGCATGGGAGCAAGCGACGTTGCCGAAAAGATCGAGGCACGCCTGTACGGCAAACCAGTGCAACTGGCCGAGCAGGCCGATTCCGACATGATGCTAGCGCTCGATCTGGTGATGCGCGGCGACCTGCGCGGCGCCGCCAAGCTGTATGACCGCAATCCGAGCCACGCACCGTCGGTGTACCAGGCTGCTAGGACCCGCATCGACGGCGGCTATGAAGCCACCGAGGCGATAGCACTGCTGGACCGCTACCTGCGTTTCGACGCCGCAGTCCAGGTGGCGCCTCCCGCTGGTGCTTGGTGGCGCAAAGGCTTGGCCTACGAGCAGCTGGGCGACAAGACCATGGCGCGCGCGAGCTATATGCAGTCGCTGGCGCTCGATCCCGCGTTCGACAAGGCCAAGCAGGCGCTGGCGAAGCTCGATACGCCAAAGACCTGATGCTAGGCGTGGCCGGCGCGCGAATTGGGGCGGTGCTTCCGCCCGTGCCTGCATGCCGTAATTGCGCACAACATGGGGCACCCGCAGACGGTAGTCGGCGAAGATGTCGCCCCGCATGCTTCCTGAATGGCGCGGTGCGCTTCGAGCTTGTGCCAGCTCTTATGGATACTTAGCCTACGCTCAAAACGGATTCGCGCTTTCCAGAAGCCGGAAAACCAGTTGCGCGTGCATTCCACGTAGGTCCGCTTTGGGCGGAACCTGGCAACGATGGCAACTGGCCAAGAGAAAACATCGAAACTTTGCAGTATAAGGAGGACGTCATGGCGATTAAAAGTGTTGTTCTGCTGGGCGCCGCAGCACTCAGTATCAGCGTTGGGGCTATTGCAGGAGAAATGCATGCAACAGTGGTTTCGGTACATTATTCAGTGCAAGAAAATGACCCGGAGACGCTGGAGAAAAACGTGCTGAATCCAATGATGAGCAGTATGCAAAAGCTTGATCGCGTCATGAAGGTAGCCTCCACCATTACCCATGGCGTTGTTGATCTGGAAGTTGGATTTCAAGGTAACGCGACGGCGCAAGATTTGGCTGCCGTCACCGCTCAAATTGAAATGCTGAAGTTCGATGAACACGTCGCTGTTCTGTCCCGCATTATCGAATTGCGGCCTGCTCGTTTTCTGTTGGAACCATGACGTCTATCGGCCAGGAGCAGCCATTCAGCTTGACGTGACAATGCGTGACTTTTCGCACTTGGTAATTCGTTATGCTCATGAGCCGGTGATGGCCAGGCAAATCCACCGACTTAATAGATTATGAAGGAATTTATAATGACAAAAATCATTGTTCGACGAAAGAAATCAATTTGGCAAGATAGAGCTCGGAAATACACTGTTCTTCTGGATGGGAGCGAAATTGCCAGCGTTTCGAATGGCTCGGAAGTTGATTTCGATGTCGAGCCCGGAAAGCACACCGTGCAGATGCAAATCGATTGGTGTCATTCGCAAAAGTTTGAGGTTGACGTTCGTCTTGCAGAGCCTGTGATACTTGAATGCGGGCCGAATGCGTCACCATTTTCAGCGATTTTTTACATCACCGTATGGAAGAACAAATATATTTGGTTGCGAGTTTGGCGTAACGTTAACGTCTGAGCGACTTAGACAGGATTCGTCCAGAAGCAGGCACCCCACAAAAAGCTACCGTCGCCTGTAAGGAGTTCAGAAATGTGATGAATTCATTGTATGTTTAGTATTTTTCTCAATGTGTGATAACTCGTGAAATTTTTTCATGGTTAATATGTTAGATTTTCAATACCCCGCACTTCAGCCGGAGCCGCGCTTCGAAGTCGGCGGCAGCACTTCAAATAGACGATTCGAGAACCAATGTGAATCGCCACGAGTTCACTAGACACTGCTGAACTGCTCATAAGCTCTGGCGGGGCGACAGTTGCAAACAGTCAGTATTGCATGCAATGGGGCGTAACCTGCCAACGACGGCAATCGGCTGCCAAAAGGTGCCAGTCGCCAATATATATGGAGAGTAGTAGATGCAAAAGGAATATAATAAAATCTTGCTAGCAGGAGAATTGTTGGTCGAAGCAGCGAATGAATTTCGGAAAGCAAAGAGTGATGTCGGCTATGCAAAAAGCATTCTTTTGGCTGGAGCAGTCAGTCTAATAACCACTCCGTATCTGAGCGAGCTGGGCATCGATTCAATGCATGAAAGTTTGGCGAAAGCAGCTGTTCAGATGGATGGGACTGACATATCCAAACTAACAGCAAAACAACTTTATGAAGCCGTTGGAAAGGGAATCGGCTATTATCGGTTCACCTACAATTCACTAAAGCATTCGGGTGATAAGAGGCGTGACATCAAACCGTCTGATGACTTGAACTTCACTGCTAACTTGCGTGAAGAAGCGAATTGGCTAATCGACGCAGCTATTTCTGACTTCAGTCGACTTCCTCATCAGCTGAGTACAATAAACAACGTATTTTCCGACGAGCTTCTTACATTACTCCAATCGCCTTGGAATTTCTCACCGATAGAAGATAAGAAAAGACTTAGTGATTTTTAATTTGTCGCAGGTCGGCTAATTGCAGACGTTCGACTCGGAAAGCCAGCGTGAAATTTTCGCAACGTAACTCTCGGAAGCAAAATGACAACAAGGCTAACACCAGCTGAGTTCGCTGCCCACTTTGACGCGCTTGTTAGGACTATGCCTCCAATCGCTACACTATGTCACGACAGCCAGGAAAACCATGAATAGTTGGGTTTGGCTGCCCACCTAGTTCAGACAACGAATTATGTTCGGGGAATGACATTTAGTATGGAAATGACAAGGCTGTATAACGGTTTGAACCGTATGCCGGGCGAGACTGAGAAATTATTGGTTTCTATGGTGCAACAGTGCAAGATGGAATGGCGGTTCAAATCGTCTGGGCCACTCGCTGTAGCGTTTGAACCGCGTCGACCATTCGCTTACTTCGATGAAGTGCGGAAATATATTGAATCAGCGGCGACGGAAGTTTTTTTCATTGATCCATATATGGATGCGGAATTTGTGTCTCGTTACCTGCCATTTGTTAAGCCGGGCGTAGCGGTTCGTCTTCTCGAAAGCAATAGGATCACGGCGCTTAAAGCTGCGGTCGAAATGTACTCGGCACAGAGCGACACTGCTATCGCGTTGCGGCATTCCATGTTTCATGATCGGTATCTGATTATCGACAAATGTGAGTGCTACCAAAGTAGCGGAAGCTTCAACCATGGGGCGGCGACGGCCGCATCTTTGTTGGTGCAGATCGTCGACGCATTTGAGACAATTCAATCGATATACGAGGCCCGCTGGGCTACGGGCACCGTGCATATATAAGACCTATACGGTGACAGTGAATACACGAATCAAAAATTATTAGGGCCGCCGCTTTCCTGTGCGTCTATTTTTTATTCCTCCCAACCGACTGCCTTGGGGCGATTGCTGACGTAAAATCTGCGCTGTAGAATGAAGTAAATTTCAGAACTGTGTTAAGGATTTTTCAATGTTTCTATCTCTTCCAGATGTATTGCGTACGCAAAGAATGATATTGCGTAAACCGCGTCAATCAGATGTCCGGATTATTTTTGATGCATATGCCCAAGATGTTGAAGTAGTACGCTACATGGTATGGCGTCCACACCGCACATTGGCCGAGACTGAAGCCTTCATTTCATATTGTATCGAGGAGTGGGATAGTGGTCGTAGCCGTCCTTATGTTTTGGCCCTTGAGGAAAATGACGACGAACCAATTGGTATGTTGGAAGCAAGTTTGCATGATCACATGATAGATATTGGATACGTTTTGCAACGCAAGTATTGGGGCGCGAAACTCATGTCCGAGGCAATAAATACTTTGAGTGAAGCAGCCTTGGCGCTGCCGCACTGTTTTCGTATTCAGGCAACCTGTGACACAGAAAATTATGCATCTGCGCGTACATTGGAAAAGTCCGGGTTTGTACTTGAGAGCAAGCTTGCGCGACACCTGGTTCTACCAAATCTTGCTGACGAACCTCGGCCATCTCTGATGTATGCCCGCTGCAGGTAAGGCGCCAAAAGTACGGACTTGAAAGGAGGTCGCTACCGTTCAGGAGCAGATTTTTAAGAATCCGTATGTGTGTACCTTATGATTGCGCTCAGAAAATGTATACTCACTAGACATTCAATAGTTTGCGATAGGTGCCGGTGTGCATCTTCTGAAGATTGGATGTCCGCAAAGGCGAAAGCGGATACCGCTGTGTAGCCGTAGCGCCGGGCCACCTTTTTATCTCCAGGTAACACATGGCCTGTGGCATAGCTGTCCTGGCGGCAATCATGTCAACGGCATGCTGAAATCAGCGCGCCATTTCCCTAGCCAAAGTCAACACCAATTCCTCCGCGCCCATTTCCCGCGCCAGCGGCGCGCCCTGGCCGGCCCATTGCGCGGCGAATTCACTGTTGCCGTGCTGGCTGGCTGCTGCGTTCAATTGTTTTGCGGCATCGTAGGCGACCGGGTAGTCGGCCGGCGGTGGGCTGCCTGGCGCTTCGCCATGTTCGATCAAGCGGTTCACCATGCCGCGCGCCAGCCGGCCCGACAAGGTCGCCGTCAATCGCGTACTGGCGGCCCGTTCGCTTTTCAGGTTGGCGCGGTAGCCCGCGTTGGCCGCCGATTCCGGGCATAGCACGAATGCCGTGCCCAGTTGGACGGCGGCGGCGCCCAGGTCCAGTGCGGCGCGGATGCCTTGTCCATCCATGATGCCGCCGGCGGCGATGAGGGGCAGGGCAGTGCGGCCCGCCAGCAGGCGCAGCAGCACGCTGGTGCTGTGGCGCTCGTCGTGCGCTTGCGGATCGAAGACGCCGCGATGCCCGCCCGCTTCCACGCCCTGCGCCACGATGGCGTCGACCCCTGCCTGTTCGATCAGGATCGCTTCGCGCACGCTGGTGGCCGTGGCCATCGTGTAGATGCCGGCCTGGCGCAGGGCGGCAATCTGCTGCTGCGTCGGCAAGCCAAAATGAAAGCTGACGACGGCAGGGCGCTGCTCCAGCAACAGGGCGAATGCCGCCGCATCGCCGATAAACGTCCGGTAGATCTCTTCAAGTCCTGCCGGCACGGCCGCGCCCAGCTCCGCAAACAGGGGCGCCAGATGGGCCAGCCAAGCCGCTTCGCGCCGCGCATCCCTTGCCGCAGGCGCATGGCAAAACACATTGATGTTGAAGGGGCGGTCCGTCAGCGCGCGCGTGTCTTCGATCATCTGGCGCGCCTGCGCCACGCTGCCGGCGCCAATGCCCAGCGAACCGAGGCCGCCCGCATTCGAGACGGCGGCGGCGAGGCGCGGCGTGGAGACGCCCGCCATTGGCGCCTGGATGATGGGCAATTGCAGGCCGAGGCGGTCGAGGAAGCGCTGGGACGAGCTCATAATGTTTCCTTCAGGAAGTTGAGGATGCTGTGTCGTACGCATATTCGTATTCGTATTTTGAGAATATAATAGCATAATCATTTCGAATGAGAGAACATGATGGACATGGAGTCATTGACGATTTTTTGTGCCGTGGCCAGTGAACTGAGCGTCACCCAGGCCGCAGCCAGGCTGGGCCGCGCGCCGTCCAGCGTCACCACGCGCATCCAGCAGCTGGAAGCCGATATAGGCGCCGAACTGTTCGTGCGCACGAACAAGCGCATGGCCCTGACGGCGGCCGGCGAGCGCTTTCTCGAGTATGCGCAGCGTCTGCTGGCGCTGGCGGAAGAGGCCAGGCATGTCGTCACGGGCGGGCGCGAGGGCGGCACCTTGCGCGTCGGCAGCATGGAAAGCACGGCGGCCAGCCGTCTGCCGGCGCTGCTGGCCGCATATCACGCCCGCTATCCGGCGACGCGGCTGGCGCTGAGCACGGGGCCGTCGCGCCCCCTGATCGAGCAGGTGCGCACAGGTTTGCTCGACTGTGCTTTTGTCGCCTTGCCGCCATCCTTCGGCGGCGCCGCCGCCTTGGCGGAGCTGGGCCTGGCCGCGACAGCCGTGTGGCGCGAGGAACTGTGTTTGCTGCTGCCGGCCAGCGAAGCGCAGGCGCGCCGCGCCGCGGACGTGCGCACGCGCTCGCTGGCGGCGTTTCCGCAGGGTTGCACCTACCGCGGCATCGCCGAAGAGTTGCTGTGCGTGGCCGGCAGCACGCAGTGGCGGGTGCAGGAAATGAGTTCGTATCACACCATGATCGCTTGCGTGGCGGCCGGCGCCTGCGTGACCCTGCTGCCGGCCAGCGTGCTGGCGCTGTCCGAGGCGCCGGCCGCCTTGGTGACGCTTTCCGCTGGACAAGCCGACACCTTGCTGGTGTGGCGCGCCGGATTCGACGTGCCCGCCTTTCAACACTTGCTGGCGCAGCTGGGCGAGGTGGCGCCGTGAGCGCGCCGGCCAGGCTGCGTGCAGCCATCGCCGCAGCGGCCATCCTCGCCATCGGCATGGGCTTCGGCCGCTTCGCCTTCACGGCCATCTACCCGCACATGGTGGCGGAAGGCGTGCTGACCTTGCGCGACGGCAGCTTGGCCGCTTCGGCCAACTATGCCGGTTACTTGCTGGGCGCCATCCTGGCCATGCGCGCGCGGGCCCACAGCGCGCACCGGCTATGCCTGTGGTCGGTGGCCGGTACGGCGCTATGCCTTGGCGTGCTGGCCTTGACTATGCCGGTCTGGCTCATCGTGACGGTGCGGGGCGTGGCGGGCGTCTTCAGCGCCCTGGCCATGGTCGCCGCCTCGCTGTGGCTGCTGGAACAGCGCCGGCATGGTCGTGGTGCGCCGCTGCTGTACGCGGGCGTGGGCGCTGGCATCGCCGTGTCGGCCGAATTGCTGGTGCTGGCATCGCACCTGGGCTGGCACAGCGCCGGCATGTGGCTGCTGCTGGCCGGCGTCACCGTGCTGCTGGGGCTGGCGGCTGCGCCCGCCATCGCCGCCAGTGGCCAGCCGACGCTGGATGCGCCGCCGCATGCCGCTGCATCGACCTTGGCGCCCGTGGCGCCGTGGCCGCTGGTGCTGATCTACGGACTGGCGGGGCTCGGTTACATCGTCACGGCCACGTATCTGCCCGTGCTGGTGGGCGTGGCCTTGCCTGGACTCAATTCCGCCCATGTGTGGGCCGTGTTCGGCCTGGGCGCGGCGCCGTCGTGTTTCCTGTGGCACCGGCTGCACGAGCGTCTGGGCACGCGCCAGTCACTCAGGCTGAACTTGCTGCTGCAGGCGCTGGGCGTGGCCTTGCCCGTGCTGGCGCCTTCGGCCGCCGCTTATCTGCTCAGCGCCATCCTCGTCGGCGGCACGTTTGTCGGCACGGTGACCATCGCCATGCCCGCCGCGCAGCGGGCCGCCGGCAAGGTGGGCAAGTTTGGCACCAACATGATGGCCATCATGACGGTGGTGTATGGCATCGGCCAGATCATCGGCCCCGTGCTGGCGGCCAGCCTGTATGCGCAGTCGCACAGTTTTAATAGTGCACTATTGGCGGCGGCCGGCGCGCTGCTGCTGGCCATCGCCGTGAGCTTGCGCCTGTAAGAACGCCTATCAACACCTGCTGCGCGTCGTAATTTGCGGCCTGCGATGCTCACTGCCTCGGCGGCCCCGTACTTCGTACAGTTGCGCTTCTCGAGTCAACGGGGGCGCCGAGCCTTCCTTCCGCTCGCTACGGTTTTGTTAGGCGTTGTAAAACTTAGAGACCGAACGCGCAGCGCATGACGTCGCTCCGCAGCGCGTTGATCCTGGTGAAATCGCGCGTGTAATACAGCTTGTTCGTCAGCAGCACCGCATAGCGGCCGCGCCTGGGGCTGATCCACATGGCCGTGCCGGTGAAGCCCAGGTGGCACCAGACGTCGTCTTCCGGCCCGGTGCCTGCCGCCGGATGCCAGAACAGGCCGCGCGACGGAGTCAGCGAACCGGTCTGCACCGTCAGCGAAGCGCGCACCCAGTTGGCGTCCAGCACCTCGCCCTGCAGCTCCTGCGCCAGCATCGCCTGCAGGAAGCGCTGCAGGTCGGGTACGTTCGAAAACAGCCCGGAGATGCCGCACACGCCCCCCAGCAGGCGGGTGGAGAAATCATGCGTGACGCCAGAAAGGTGTGCGCCCGCCTGCTCGCAATATTCAGTCGGCGCGACCTGCTTGCCATGCGCAGCTGCCAGCGGGCCGAAGCCCGTGGCAGCCATGCCCAGCGGCCGCAGGACATGCTCGGCCAGGGCCTGGTCCAGGGGCAGACCCAGCAGCCGCTCGATGACCAGGCCGAGGATCAGGGCCGCGCGGTCCGTGTATTCCACGGCTAGTCCCGGCGTGCCTTCCAGCGGCTCGCGCAGTACGCCACGCACGATATCGTCGTACACCTCGCCATAGCTGGCGCGCAGGCGGGCGCGCAACGGCAAGCCAGCGGTATGGGTAAGCAGCTGGAAAATCGTGACGGGCGCCAGCGCATGGCCCTGCGTGCCGGGCAGCACGTCGGCCAGGCAGCTGTCCAGGCGCAGGCGATTTTTGCGCAGCAGCCAGCCCGTCAGCGACCAGACGCTGATGATCTTGGTCAGCGAAGCGATGTCGAACAAGGTGTCGACCTGCATCGCTGCACTGCCGGGCTCGGGCGTGAGTCGCCCGGCCGCGCCCGCCACGCCGTGGTCGCTGGTGCCCATGGCCCAGGCCGCGCCCGGGAAAATCTGTTCCTGGACGCCGGCTTGCACCAGCGCTGTCAGCTGTTCTGTATGGTCTGTCAGGTTTGCTATTGGCATATTGATTGTGTCGTGATTGTCTTGTCATGCACTGCCGCGTCCACCCCCAGCCAGCGCGCCACCGATTGCGCCACCCATTCCCCCTCATCCAGCGGCAAGTCGTGCCCGGCGTCGCGGTGGATCAGGCAGTCGGCCTGCCAGGCGCGCGCCAGGCGCTGCGAGCAGCGGTGGTCGACCAGCCGGTCTTGCGCGCCGGCCATCACCAGCACGGGCATGGCGGGGCGGATGAGGGGGGCGCGGTAGCGGGCGGCCGACAGTAGCTGGCGCAGCGCGTTGCGGCGGCTGACGGGATATTCTTGCTGATATGCACACCAGTCGGCCAGCAGGGCGGCGTTGCCCTGTGCATGCCGGCGGCTGGTCAGGCGCAAGATCAGCGCTTCCTGGCTGCGTTGGTCGCCCAGCAGCAGTTGGCGCAGCAGGGCGCCGTAGTTTTGCCAGCGCAGGCGCCGGTAAAACGGATTGAACGGTCGCATGCTGGTGTTGAGCAGCACGCAGCGGGCGATTTCCTGCGGGTAGCGGCTAGCCCATTCGACGGCCACCATGCCGCCCAGCGACAGGGCCAGCAAGTGGTACGGTGCAGCGATGCCCCGCGCCGACAGGTCCTGGCGGCAAGCTGCCACCATATCTGCCACACGGGTGGCGCTGTCCTGCGCGTGGCGCCTGCCATTGCCGGGCAAGTCGGGCGTGACAATGCTGGCGCCGGGCAGGGCGCGCGCCAGGGTGGCGGGGAAGTCACCCCAGTGGCGTTGTTCGCGCATCAGGCCGCGCAATAAAATCCATGTGGGCTGCGTCATGACTCATACCATTGCGCCAGGGCGCGCCGGCGCTGCGCCTTGCGCAGCAAGCCTTCCGGCATCCAGCGGCCGTGGCTGCTGGCGGCGCGCATGAGGAAATCGAACCACACCAGGTGCCGCCGCAACACCCGCTGCAGGCGGTGCGCGGCCGTGGGGTTGAAGATGCTGACCCGGTTGAACAGCTGGCGCGGGTTTTTCTTGACCCACAGCCACGAGCCCATTTCCAGGGTCAGCGGCAGGAACACGCGCCCGCTGTAGCTGGTGCCGTTCAGGTACAGATAGTCCCACAGGTCGCCATGCGTGCGGTATTGCCGGCTTTGCGGCTCGAACACATAGTTGTGGTTGGGGTAGCTTTGGCTGAACAGTTCTTCCAGGGCGCCGATCTCGGCCAGGTGCTCTATCGGCACCTTGGTATGCGCATGGGGAAACCAGATGCGGTCGCGCAAGCCGAAGCCGGAATGGCAATCGAGGGCGATGCTGAACTGGCGCGACAGCAGCTCGCGCTCGACCAGGTCGCACACGGCCTGGCTTTCCTGCTCCATGGGCGCATCGGCTGCGCCCCGGTACCAGGGCAGTCGGGCGCTGTAGCGCTGTCCACCCAGCATGAACGGCACTTTTTCGCGCGCGCTCAGCGGTGCGTTGCGCATCAGGTCCACGCCGCGCGGATTGCAGCGCGTGGCTTGCCACATGCCGCCCGGGTTGACCAGCGGCATGAACACGAGGCGCATGGTTTCCAGCTGCTGGTGCAGGGTGGCATCCCAGCGCAGGCGCGCGATCAGGCTTTCGAGGAAGGACAAAAGCACTTGCGTGCCGATGCGTTCGAGGCCGTGGATGCCGCCAAAAAAGCCCAGCACGGGCACGTCGGGGCCGGGATTGCCCAAGGCGATGGAGTACACGGGAAAGTCGCGCCCATCCATGGCGATGCTGCAGGGCGCGGCCACTTCCAGGTGGCTGCCACCTTCGTCAATGAGACGCTTCAGCATGACCAGCTCGGGCAGATTCTTTTCGATCATCAGGCGTCAGAAAGGGAAAGTAACAGCCAGTGTAGCCGAAATAGTTGCTGCGCCAGACGTCCCGCATGGCGAAATTTATTGGTGGCAAGCATGTCACGAAGCCGTCATGTTTGCTGTGTAGGCTATTGCAGCTGACACAAGAATTATTACTCGGCACTACCCCATTTCCACGCCGTTCCACCCTCACGCAATAGCGACGCGATAGCAATATAACAGGCAGGTCGGCATCCGTCCATGTGCTGGCGCTGGGGGATATCTGGTGCTGCCGGGCTTCCTGATTGCGGTAGGGCCCGCACGGGCCATGCGGCGCTGGGCGGCGCCGGCACGACCCTGCGCAGCCTGAGGCTGAACGTTCGTTCGCGTACAGACGCGTCACATTCCTGCCGCCAGACTGGCACTTCGGGCCTGCATGCGCCCACCCAGCCAGTAAACAGCCAGGAGGAAGCGCGAGATGACAGAGTGTAATCACATCAATGCCGGCCGGCGCGGCTTGCTGATCGCCGGCGCGCTGTCGGCCACGGCCGTGGCTGTGCCCGGCGTGGCCGGGGCCGCTGAAGCTGCCCATGCTGCGGCCCAAGCCGGCCAGGCGCCGCCCGTCCTGATGAAGGTCAATCTGGATATCAACGGCCAGCGCCATAGCCTGGAACTCGACACGCGCACCACCTTGCTCGACGCCTTGCGCGAACACCTGTATCTGACGGGAACCAAAAAGGGCTGCGACCACGGCCAGTGCGGCGCCTGCACCGTCATGCTGGACGGCCAGCGCATCAACGCCTGCCTGAGCCTGGCCGTGATGCACGAGGGCGCCCGCATCACCACCATCGAGGGACTGGGCACGCCCGACAAGCTGCACCCGATGCAGGCCGCCTTCATTGCGCATGATGGCTATCAATGTGGCTATTGCACACCGGGGCAAATCTGCTCTGCCGTCGCCGCACTGGGAGAAATCCGCCAGGGCATCCCCAGCCACGTCAGCGTGGACTTGAACGCTGCCCCGCAGGCGACGCCGGAAGAGTTGCGCGAACGCATGAGCGGCAATCTCTGCCGCTGCGGCGCCTATTCCAACATCATCGAGGCGATTTCCGAGGTGGCGGGGAGGCCGGCATGAGAGTGTTCAGCTACCAGAAGGCTGCCACGCCGGCCGAAGCGGCGGCCGCCGCCTTGCACACGCCGGGTGCCCGCTTTATAGCCGGCGGCACGAATCTGCTCGATTTGATGAAGCTGGAGATCGAAACGCCTACGCATTTGATCGATGTCAATGGCCTCGCGCTCGATCGCATTGAAACGACTGCGGACGGCGGCTTGCGCATCGGCGCCCTGGTACGCAACACGGCGCTGGCCGCCCACGCCACGGTGCGGCGCGATTACGGCGTATTGTCGCGCGCCTTGCTGGCCGGTGCTTCGGCACAATTGCGCAACAAGGCGACGACGGCGGGCAACCTGCTGCAGCGCACGCGCTGCCCGTATTTTTATGACACCAACCAGGCCTGCAACAAGCGCGTGCCGGGCAGCGGCTGCTCGGCCATCGGGGGGGTCAGCCGGCCGCTGGCCATCCTGGGCGGCAGCGATACCTGCATCGCCACGCATCCCAGCGACATGGCCGTGGCCATGCGCGTACTCGACGCCGGCATCGATACCGTGCGGGCCGACGGTGCCGTGCGCACCATCCCGATTGCCGATTTTTACCGCTTGCCGGGCACCACGCCGCAGCTGGAAACGCTGCTGCAGCCGGGCGAACTGATCACCAGCGTGACCTTGCCCCCGCCCGTCGGCGGCACGCACGTCTATCGCAAGGTGCGCGACCGCGCTTCTTACGCGTTCGCGCTGGTGTCCGTGGCGGCGATTATCTTGCCCGATGGCACGGGCAGGCTGGCTCTGGGCGGCGTCGCGCCGCAGCCGTGGCGGGTTGCCGGCGCGGAGCAGGCGATGCCCGCTGGCGCCGCCGCCGTGAACGAACGCCTGCTGGCCGGCGCCAAACCGACTGCCGACAATGCCTACAAGCTCATCCTGGCGCAGCGTACCGTGGCAGCCGTGTTGAGGGAAACACCAGTAATGAAAGGCTAAGTCCATGAAATTCACGACACCCGCCACTACCAACCCCATCGACCAGCTGAAAGTCGTGGGCCGCCCCACGGACCGCATCGACGGCCCCCTGAAAACCACGGGCACGGCGCCGTACGCGTATGAACAGCACGCCGCGGCGCCGCATGCCGCCTACGGCCATGTCGTCGGCGCGGCCATCGCCAAGGGGCGCATCGCCTCCATCAACACCAGCGCCGCGCGGCGCGCACCGGGGGTGCTGGCCGTGGTGACGGCGGAATCCGCAGGAAAACTGGGCAAAGGCAAGATGAACACGGCGCATCTGCTGGGCGGCCCGGAGATTGAGCATTATCACCAGGCCATCGCGCTGGTGGTGGCGGAAACCTTCGAACAAGCACGGTCGGCCGCGCAGTTACTCGACGTAAAGTATATCGAGCAGCCGGGCGCGTTCGACTTGGCCAAGGCGAAGAACACGGCGGCCAAGCCGAAGGACGGCAAGCCCGACAGCAAGGCTGGCAATTTCGCCGGCGCCTTTGCCCATGCCCCCGTACGCCTGGACGCCAGCTACACGACGCCTGACCAGTCACATGCCATGATGGAGCCGCACGCCTCGATTGCCGCCTGGGAGGGGGGCAAGCTGACGCTCTGGACGGCGAACCAGATGGTGGACTGGAGCAGGGGCGACCTGGCCCGCACCCTTGGCATTGCAAAAGACCAGGTGCGCATCGTCTCGCCCTATATCGGCGGCGGTTTCGGCGGCAAGCTGTTCTTGCGCGCCGAAGCGCTGCTGGCGGCCCTGGGCGCGCGCGCGGCACAGCGTCCCGTAAAGGTGGCCCTGACGCGGCCCTTGATGTTCAACAACACCACGCACCGGCCCGCCACCATCCAGCGCCTGCGCATCGGCGCCACGCGCGACGGCAAGATCACGGCCATCGGCCACGAATCGTGGTCGGGCGATCTCAAAGGCGGGCAGCCGGAAACGGCCGTGATGCAGACGCGGCTGCTGTACGCGGGACCAAACCGCATGACGGCCATGCGCCTGGCCGTACTCGACTTGCCGGAAGGTAACTCCATGCGCGCGCCGGGCGAGGCGCCGGGCTTGATGGCGCTGGAAATCGCCATGGACGAGATGGCGGAAAAGCTGAACATGGACCCCATCGTCTTGCGCATCCTGAACGACACGAAAGTGGACCCGGAAAAACCGGGCCGCCCGTTTTCCCAGCGCCGCCTGATCGATTGCCTGCGCACGGGCGCCGTGGAATTTGGCTGGAAGGAGCGGCAAGCACAGCCCGGCAAGCGGCGCGACGGCCGCTGGCTGGTGGGCATGGGCGTGGCGGCCGCCTTCCGCAATAATCTCGTCATGCGGTCCGCCGCCCGGGTGCGCCTGGACGGCAAGGGCATGATCACGGTGGAAACGGACATGACGGACATCGGCACGGGCAGCTACACGATCATTGCCCAGACAACGGCGGAAATGCTGGGCGTGACCCTGAACCGCGTCGTCGTGCGCCTGGGCGACTCGGATTTTCCCGTCTCGGCCGGTTCGGGCGGGCAATGGGGCGGCAATAGTTCCACGGCGGGCGTGTATGCGGCTTGCGTGCGCTTGCGCCAGGCCATCGCAGGCAAGCTGGGCTTTGACGAAAATCAAGCGCGCTTTTCCGATGGGCAAGTAAGTCAGGGCGAGCGCAGCGTGCCGCTCGCTGCCGCTGCCTTCCATGGCGATGTGGTGGCGGAAGACCACATGGAATACGGCGACCTCGACAAAAAATTCCAGCAATCCACGTTTGGCGCCCATTTCGTGGAAGTGGGCGTGGACAGCGACACGGGCGAAGTGCGCGTGCGCCGCATGCTGGCCGTCTGCGCGGCCGGCCGCATCCTGAATCCGAAAGCGGCGCGCAGCCAGGTGATCGGCGCCATGACCATGGGCGTGGGTGCGGCCCTGATGGAAGAACTGGTGGTCGACCGGCGCCGCGGCTTTTTCGTCAACCACGACTTGGCCGGCTACGAAGTGCCCGTGCACGCCGATATCCCGCACCAGGACGTCATTTTCCTGGACGAAACAGACCCCATATCCTCGCCCATGAAAGCCAAGGGCGTGGGCGAGCTGGGCATCTGCGGCGTGGCGGCGGCCATCGCGAATGCCGTGCATAACGCCACGGGGGTGAGGGTGCGCCACTATCCGCTGACCCTGGACAAGCTGCTGCGTGGGCTACCCGAGGTCACCTAGCACCGTTACGCCGCCATGCGCGTGACAAAGCGTGTATTTTTGGTAATTTTCAAGTGCTATGCTCGGAACGCATGCTGCGGGGCAAGTTCCCGGTCCGCAAGGTCATGCCGCCAGGAGAATGCATGAATAGCTCATCAATGCCGCCACGTATCCTCATCGTCGATGACGAGCTGGCGCATGTGTACGCGCTGTGCGATACCTTGCGGGGGCAGGCGTATGACACGACGGGGCTGGCTTCGGGCGAGGCGGCGCTGTCCCTGCTAGCCGTCGAATCGTTCGATCTGCTGCTGGTCGACCTGATGATGCCGGGCATGAACGGCATCGCCGTGGTGGAAGCGGCGCGCCTGATCGACCCGGACCTGGCTTGCGTCATTATGACGGGCGAAGGCACGATTGCCTCGGCCGTGCAGGCCATGAAGGCGGGCGCGCTCGATTATGTGGTCAAGCCGTTCAAGGTATCGGGCATCCTGCTGATACTGGCGCGGGCGCTGGAAACGCGCCAGCTGCGCATCGCCAATGCGCGCCTGGAATTGCTGCTGCGCCAGCACACGGCCGAACTCAACGCCATGAACAAGGATTTGCAGCTGGCCCGCGAAGTGGCCGAGCGGGCGAACCAGGAAAAGACCAATTTCCTGTCCAGCATGAGCCACGAGCTGCGCACGCCGCTCAACGCCATCCTGGGCTTTTCGCAGATGCTGATGTCCGATTCCATCCCCTCGACGGCGCAGGAAAAGAAAACCTTTGCCTCGCACATTTTCGGCGCGGGCCGGCATTTGCTGACCCTGATCAACGATATCCTCGATATCGGCAGGATCGAGTCGGGCAATATGTCGCTGGCGATGGAAGCCGTGGAACTGGCCGGCATCTACCATGAATGCTGGCAAATGATGGAACCGCTGGCGCACAAGCGCGGCATCACCTTGACGTTCGTCGATGCGGGCGGCATGCATGTGCTGGCCGACCGCACGCGCCTCAAGCAGGTGCTGCTCAACCTGCTGTCGAACGCCGTCAAGTACAACCGTGAACAGGGCGAGATCCACGTTGATTGCCAGCCCGTCGATGCGCGGCAACTGCGCCTTTCCGTGCGCGACACGGGCGGTGGCATGAGTAGCGCGCAGCTGGAGGCGCTGTTCCAGCCCTACAACCGCCTGGGACGCGATGCGCGCGACGAAGAGGGCACGGGCCTGGGGCTGGTGGTCAGCAAGCGCCTGGCCGAAGCCATGCAGGCCAGGCTGGGCGTGGACAGCACGCCCGGACGCGGCACCACCTTCTGGCTCGATATCGCCAGTTGCCCGGCGCGCCAGCCGCTGCAGGAAAGCCCACGCCTGTCCGCCATTGCCCGACCCGCAGAAACGATACGGCTGCCGGACCGCAAGACGCTGCTGTATGTGGAAGACAATCCCCTGAATCTGGCCCTGGTGGCGGGCCTGATCCATTTTCGCCCCGATCTTGACCTGCTGTCGGCCGGCGACGGCCAGACGGGCCTGGAGCTGGCGCGCCGCCACCTGCCGCAACTGATACTGATGGACAGCGACCTGCCCGACATCAGCGGCACGCAAGTCATGCAGCTGCTGCGCGCCGATGCCCGCACCGCGCATATCCCCGTCATCGCCCTGACGGCCATGGCCGGGCCGGGCGATGTACGCCAGGGGCTGGCGGCGGGCTTCTACCGCTATCTCACCAAGCCGATCGACGTGGTGGCGTTTTCCGAGGCCATCAACAGTGCGCTGGAATCGGCCACGGCGCAGCGCAGCGCATGACTGGCGAGGCCCCGGTGCGGCGGGCGATCTGGCTGGCGGCCGCAGTCCTGCTGGCGCTGGCCGCTGCAGCCGTCTGGCTGCTCAATGCCCGTCCTGGCCCGCCGCCCGGCCCCGTGGAAGTGTTGCGCGTGGCCGTGAATGCGGAATACGTGGGCAGCTGCCCCGTGCTGGCCGCGCGCGCACAGGGCTATTTTGCGCGTGAAGGCATCGACGCGCTGCTGCAACCGTATTCCTCGGGCAAGGCGTCGATGGAAGCCGTGTTGGGGGGCAGGGCCGACCTGGGCACCGTTTCCGACATCCCCGTGGTGCTGGCCAGCCTGAAGAACCAGTCCGTCGTCATCATCGCCAGCATTTTCGAGGCCGAGCGCGACCACGGCATCGTGGGGCGCCTGGACCGCGGCGTGTCCACGCCCGCCAGCCTGAAAGGCAAGCGCATCGGGGTCACCCTGGGCACCTCCGGCCATTTCACGCTGGACGCCTTTTTGAACCGCCAGAAACTGTTGCCCGCTGAAGTCACCTTGCGCAACTACACGCCGGACCAGCTGGCCGGTGCGCTGGCCCGGGGCGATGTCGACGCGGCGGCCGGCTGGGAACCGTTCCTGACGGGCATGACGCATGCTATCGCGGGCAACGCGGCCATCTTCTATGGCGAGGACGTGTATGCGGGCCTGTTCAACGTGGCCGGCACGGGCGATTATGTGCGCAGTCACCCGGCGACGATGCGCAAGGTGCTGCGCGCGCTGCTTGCCGGGGCGCGCTTTTGCCGCGACGAACCCGACGCCGCGCGCGCCCTGTTTACCACGGCGTCGGCCAGCGAGGCGGCGCGCCTGCAAGCGGCCTGGCACGGTTATCAGTTCGGCATCGTGCTCGACCAGGGCTTGCTGCTGGCGCTGGAAGACGAGGCGCGCTGGGCCATCAAGAACCGGCTGGCCGAACGCGGCGAGATGCCGAACTTCCTCGATGCCGTCTACCTGGACGGCCTGGAAGCCGTGGCACCATCGGCCGTGACGGTCATTCATTGAGAAAGCCACCGTGAAAATCGTAACGCGCTTCAAGCTGGCAGAACTGTTTTGCGTGGTGCTCGTGGCCATCATCGTCGCCATGCTGTTCTCCACCACCATGGCGATGCAGCGCGAACTGGCGAAGAACAAGGCTGCGGGCGATATCCTGCAAGCCGTCACGTCGCTGCGCTACCTGTCGATCGAATATGCGCTGCACCATGGCGCGCGCACGCGCGCCCAGTGGCAGCTGCGCAGCGAATCGCTGTCCACGGGCTTGCTGGCTACGCCCGCCTTCAGCACCGGCGAGGAGCGCGCGCTGCTGCGCGAATTGCAGACCGACCTGGCCGGCGTGGGCGCTCTGTTCGAGCTGTTTGTGGCGAATCACCGCGAGCTGGGGCAGGACCCGCTGCGGCGCGAGGTGCTGGGCGAACTGGAGTCGCGCCTGTCCGGCCAGATCATGGGCAAGGTGCAGGGCATGATCTCGGATGCGATGCGGCTGTCCGAATTGAGCCGGCAAGGCGTGCTCGATGCGCAGCAGCGGGCCAATGTCGCCGTGATGTTGTTTGGCGGCGTGATCATCGCCCTGGTGGCCGGCCTGATTTACTTCACCATGACCAGCGTCACGGGACCGCTGGAAAAGCTGCGCCAGGGGACCTTGATCGTCGGCGCAGGCAAGCTCGATTTTGCGCTGGGCGTGCACACCAAAAATGAAATCGGCGACCTGGCGCGCGCCTTCGACGGCATGACGGAAAAGCTGCGCCGCACCACCGTCTCGCGCGACGAGCTGGCGCACACGAATGCCGCCCTGGAAACGCAGATCGCCGAGCGCCAGCTGGCCGAGCGCAAGGTGCATGAGCAGCTCGAGCGCCTGAACCTGCTGCAGCAGATCACGCGCTCTATCGGCGAGCGGCAGGACTTGCGCAGCATCTTCCAGGTGGTGGTGCGCAGCCTGGAAGACCAGCTGCCCATCGATTTCAGCTGCATCTGCCTGTACGAGCCGTCCCAGCACGCGCTACAGGTAACGTGCGTGGGCGTGCGCAGCGAAGCGCTGGCGCACGCCTTCATGATGGGCGAACAGGCGCACATTCCCATCGACGAGAATGGCCTGTCGAGCTGCGTGCGCGGCAAGCTCGTGTATGAAGCCGATATCGCCGAGGTAGCGTTTCCGTTTCCACAGCGGCTGGCGCAAGGGGGCTTGCGCGCCCTCGTCATGGCGCCGCTGCTGGCCGAAAACACGGTTTTCGGTATCCTGATCGTGGCGCGCCGCACTGCGCACAGCTTCACCAGCGGTGAATGCGAGTTCCTCAGCCAGCTGAGCGAGCACGTGGCGCTGGCCGCCAACCAGGCTCAGCTCTACGGCGCACTGCAGCGCGCGTATGATGATTTGCGCCAGACGCAGCAATCGGTGATGCAGCAGGAACGCCTGCGCGCGCTGGGGCAGATGGCCAGCGGCATCGCGCACGACATCAATAACGCCATTTCCCCCGTTGCCCTGTACACGGAATCGCTGCTGGAGACGGAAACCAGCCTCAGTCCACAGGGCCGGCATTGCCTGGAAGTGATCGAGCGCGCCATCGACGACGTGGCCGCCACGGTGGCGCGCATGCGCGAATTCTACCGCCAGCGCGAACCGCAACTGGCGCTGTCGCCCATCAATGCCAACCTGGTGGTGCAGCAGGTGCTCGACCTGACGCGCGCGCGCTGGAGCGACATGCCGCAGCAGCGCGGCATCGTCATCGCCCTGCGCACGGAGCTGGCGGACGAGCTGCCCATGCTGCCCGGCAGCGTGGGCGAACTGCGCGAAGCGCTGACCAACCTGGTCTTCAACGCCGTCGACGCCATGCCAGACGGCGGCACCCTGACTGTGCGCACCAGCTGCATCGGCGTGCCCGGCCAGGCGGCGCGCCAGGTGCAGATCGAGGTGGGCGATACAGGCATCGGCATGGACGAGAATACGCGCCGCCGCTGCCTGGAACCGTTTTTCACCACCAAGGGCGAGCGGGGAACGGGCCTGGGCCTGGCCATGGTGTACGGCATGATGGAGCGCCATGGCGCCAGCATCGACATCCTCACGGCGCCGGGGCAGGGCACGGCGGTGCGCCTGGCTTTTCCCGCCTGCGCGGCAGGCGAGGGGGAGGAAGCGCCCGACACGTTCCACGCCGTGCCGCCGCGCCTGCGCATCCTCGTGGTGGACGATGATCCGATGGTGCTCAAGTCCCTGCGCGACATCCTGGAAATCGATGGCCACGAAGTGGTGTCCGCCGATGGGGGGCAGGCCGGCATCGACTGCTTCCTGGCCGCGCGCGACCGGCACGAACACTTTGCGGTGGTCATCACGGACCTGGGCATGCCCCACGTGGACGGGCGCAAGGTGGCCAGCGCGGTGCGCCAGTGCTCGCCGGACACGCCCATCATCATGCTCACGGGCTGGGGCCAGCGCCTGGCTGCCGACAGCGATTTCCCCGAACACGTCAACTGCGTGCTGGGCAAGCCGCCCCGGCTGAAGGAGTTGCGGCGCGCGCTGAACGCGGTCATGTCGATGGGGTAATGCCATGCAGGGAGGAGCAAGGCCGTCGGCGCCTTGCCGCGTTGCCGGCCGGGGAGGGGCGTACTATGCTCCCGTGCAAGTCGTTTCGGTCATATTCAAATGTGCGGGATTGATGCGGGCATTCAGGCGGAATTCCCGGCCCCGTCCAACTGGCGCATCTTGCGTGCTATAGATGCCGGCGCTGCCATCATGCGCGGCACCGGGACCCGTGATGATGCCCTGGTTAAGATTAGCGTGTGTGCCGATGCCCAAGATACGGGTAGTGGGCGAGGCCAGATATCTGCAAGGTATCGCCGGCGCCGTCGGCGATCTGTCCCAGGGCCTGCGAGCCCGTTGCACACTTCCACTTGCCGTCCGATGTACCGCTGCTGATGGCCGCGATGCGCGATGGCGCGGTGGCATCGCCACCGCTATCGCTCTCTAGCAATGTAAAAAACCGGAGCCGTCGCGCCTGGCCTGCTCCGGTGCCGGGGTTCAGAACCGGTACGTCAAGGTTCCCCGCACGCTGCGCGGCGCGCCATACGTGCCTTGCGCATAGGTATTGATGTTGATGTATTTTTTATCCAGCACGTTTTCCACGTTCAGCTGGGCCGTCAACTGGCGCGACAGCTGGTACGTGGCCATCAGGCTCACCGTGCTGTAGGCCTCCTGCGTCACGCGCTCCTTGCCGTTCGGCCCTTCGTCGTCAAAGTAGAACTTGCTTTGCCAGTTGACGCCGCCGCCCACGGTGAGGCCGGGCTTGACTTTCCAGGTGGTAAACAATCGCGCCGTCGAGCGGGGCGACAGGGTGTTGATGTCCTGCTGCTCGCGGTCCCTGGCCCGGAAGTGGCTGGCGCTGGCCGTCACATTCCAGCCCGGCGCCACGCGGCCCGACAATTCCCCCTCGATGCCGCAGCTGGTGGCACCCCGCGCCGCATAATACGCTTGCGTGGTGGTGCCGGGGACGCGGTGCGCGCCGTCCGGCTGGGCCAGCTTGTCCTGCTTGATTTCAAAGATGCCGATGGAACCGTTGGCCCTGCCCTCCGCCAGTTCTCCCTTCAAGCCCACTTCCATGCTTTGCCCTGTCAGCGGGTCCAGCCAGGCACCCGTGCGGTCCTGGTTTTCCTGAGGGCGGAAGATGTCCGTGTAGCTGGCATACAGCGAATACGTGTCGTTGAGGTCCACCACCACGCCCGCGTAGGGAACAAACTTGTTCTTGGCGAAGGCAAAGCGGGCGCTGCCGTCAAAGCCGATGCGCTCCTTGTCCCAGCGGCTCAAGCGTCCACCGAGGATCAGCTTGGTGTTCTCGGCCAGATTCAGGCGCGCGGCGCCATATGCGCCATATTGCTTGGTGGTATATTTTTCCGACAGCACGGGTTCGCCCCAGGCCGGCTGCGGGTAGCTGCCATCCCAGGCGAGGAAATTGCCGATCGGTTCAGGGTCGAGCGCTTCCTTGACGCTGAACTCGGCGTGCTGCAGCGTGTAATTGGCGCCGACGATGACTTCATGCTGGCGTCCGCCCAGGGTAAGCGGGCCGGACAGCTTCACGTCGGCGCTGCTCTGGTCGCGCGCGCCGATGTAGCGGTTCGGGTAGCCGAGCATGCCCAGGCCCGTGATGCGGTCCGGCCGCTCGGCCAGGAACACCAGCGGCGTGTCTTCCGTGTGCTTGCTGTACATGGCTTGCGCCTGCGCCTTCCAGCCCTGGCCCAGCGCGTGTTCCAGGGTGGCGTGCACATTCGTCTGTTCCGTGGCCCAGGCGGCCCAGCGGGGCGCCGTCGTGACGGAACGGTCGAAATCGGTGCGCGAGCCGTCGCTGTACCACAGGGGGAAGCCGCCCCAGTTGCTGCCTTTCGGATCGTTCTTCTGGTAGCTGGCGCCCACCATGGCCACGCTGCCGGGAGCCAGGTCCGCCTCGACGGTCGCGTAGGCGAGCTGGCGCTGGTTCGAATAGCCATCGGTAAACGATTTGCGGTCCTGCCAAGCGCCCGCCACCCGGCCGCGCACGGAGCCGTCCCCGTTCAGCGGCGTGGCCAGGTCGAGCGTGCCCCGGTAATCGCTCCACGAGCCGGCCGCCAGCGACCATTGCCCTTCGAATTGCCTGGCGCTGGCGCGCTTGCGCACCAGGTTGATCGAGGCCGACGGGTAGCCGGCGCCCGTCAGCAAGCCCGTGGCGCCCCGCGTCACTTCCACGCGGTCGTAGATCAGCGAGTCCATTTCCGACTCGCCGCCAGAATACTGCACCTTGTAAGTGGTGGGCACGCCGTCGTACTGGAAATTGTCGACGTCGAAGCCGCGCGCGGAAAAGGTGCTGCGTTCCGTGTCGAACTGGTTGACGGCGATGCCGGGCGTGTTGCGCAGCACGTCGCGCACTGTCAGCAAGTCCTGGTCGTCCATGCGCTGGCGCGTGATGACGCTGACCGATTGCGGTGTCTCGCGCAAGGACAGCACCAGTCCCGTGGCGCTGGCCGTGGCCGGCGTCGTGTACGAACCCGTGCCTTCCGTGCTGGTGCTGCGTTCGGCCGTGGCGCGCACGGCGATGCCGGGCAGGGTGGCCGCGTCGGCTATCGAGGGCAGCCTGCGCACGGCGTAGTGGCCGCCGCCCTGGTCGACGGCAATGAGGCCGCTGCCATCGAGCAGGCGGGCGAAACCGTCAGCCACCTGGTAGTTGCCGTTCAAACCGCGGCTGTGCAAGCCCGCATACAGGCTGGCGGCGCCGGAAATGCTGACGCCGGCGTCGGCCGCAAACGCGGACAGGGCCGTGCCGAGGGGGCCGGGCGCCACCTGGTAGAGGCGCGCGGGCGCCTGCTGCGGTTGCTGCTGGGCGAATGCGGGCGCGACCAAGGCCAGGCTGCCCAGCAGGGCCAGGGTCATGGTAGTGTGGCGGGGGTGCTTCATCAGGTGTTTCCCTTCGTTCATGTGTTGGTCCTGTGTGGATTGACGGGGTACATGCGCGAAAGGGACATACTTTTCCAAAAACTTTATGCGGACTCGACAGAAATCCACCAACGGCTGTGGCGCCGTACGCGGATGGGCAGCGACGCCTGCAACAGGGCCAGCAGGGCGTCCGTGTCGCGCAACTGGTACACGCCCGACACGCGCAACCGCGCCACGACCGGATCGCAGCGCACCACGCCGGGGCGGTAGCGGGCCAGCTGCGTCAGCACGTCGGCCAGCGGCGTGTCGTCCGCGTACAGCAGGCCATTGAGCCAGGCGGCCGCATGCGGTGCCAGCGGCCGTGGCGCGCTGGCGGCCATTCCATCGAAACTGGCTTGCCAGCCCGCCTGCACGATGACGGGCCTTCCATCGGCAGGCCGCACTTCGACGGCGCCCTGTGACACGGCCACGTGGGTATGCGCGCCCAGCAGGCGGTCCTCATGGCGCACCGTGAAGCGCGTGCCGATGGCGCGGATGCTGCCATTGCTGGTGCGCACGAGGAAGGGCCGCCGCAGGGGATCGGGGCTGGTCGCCACGTGGATTTCGCCGGCACGCAGGTGGACCAGGCGCAGGGACGCGCCGAAGACGATGTCGGCGGTACTGGCCGTATTCAGGCTCAGCGCGCTGCCATCGGCCAGGGGGACATGGCGGATTTCTCCCGTGGCCGTGTGCAGGTCGGCCGTCCATGCCTGCCATGGCGCCACGCGCAGCAAGGCCCAGCCGGCTGGCCCGGCGACGATCAGCACGGCCAGGGTTCTCAGGATGGCGCGGCGCTGGGCGCGGGCCGGGCGGTCCAGCACTTGCCTGGACAACGGCATGGCCAGCGGCGGGGGCAGCATGCCAAAGGTGCGGCACACTTGCTCGGCCCGCTGCCACGCCGTTTCATGGTCGGCGTGAGCGGCGCGCCAGCGGGCCAGCCCCTGTTGCGCGGCAGCGTCCAGTTCGCCGCCTTGCAGGCGCATCATCCAGTGCGCCGCTTCGCGCGCGGCGCGCGCATCGATGGCTGCGCTCATGTCAGGCCAGCAGCAGGATGCATCGTTCGAACGCCTGCACCATGTAGCGCTTGACGGTGCGCTCGCTGACGCTCAGGCGCGCGGCGATGTCCGCATACGCCATGCCTTCCAGCTGCGACAGCAGGAAGGCCGTGCGCACTTTCGCACCCAGGCCGTCGAGCATGGCGTCGATCTGGTGCAGGGTTTCCAGGATCAGCAAGCGGTCTTCCGCCGACGGCGTGACGGGGGCGGGCAGCTGCGCCAGGGTGGCCAGCCATGCCTGCTCCAGCGACTGGCGACGGTAATGGTCGATCAGCAGGCGGCGCGCCACGGTAGTCAGGTAGGCGCGCGGCTCGCGCAGGGTGACGGCGCGTTCGCCGGGCGTGGCCAGCAGCTTGACGAAGGTATCCTGCGCCAGGTCGGCCGCGTGATCCGTGCAAGACAATTTTCCGCGCAGCCAGCGCAGCAGCCAGGGGTGGTGCTGGACATACAGATGAGCTAAAGAATCGGCGGCAGGCGATACGGCATACGTCACGGCACACTCCAGGTTGGCGCGGAAGTCCCGTGCCGCTGGCGCATGCAGGCCCTTCTTAAATGCGAATGGTTCTCATTTTACATTGGCGCGCCTGAATGTCAATGCGGCAAGCTCCGTTGGCAGGGCAATCACGGTCTTTCCGCTATACTGGCCCCCCGATATTGCCGCCATTCTTAGAAAATCACCATGGACCTGAGTACCCACGCCGCCGTCGTCAATTGCGAAGCCTATCGCGATGGCAAGAAAATCGCCCATTTCGACATCGACAAGGTGGGCGACTTCCTCGGCGACTCCGATTGTTTCGTCTGGATCGGCATGGCCAGCCCCGACGTCACGGCCATGCAGGCGTTGCAATCGGCCTTCGGCTTGCATGAACTGGCGGTCGAGGATGCGCAGGGCGCGCACGAGCGGCCCAAGCTGGAAGAATACGGCGACACCCTGTTCATGGTGATGCACACGGCCACCCTCGACGGCGACGCCATCGTTTACGGCGAAACCCACGTCTTTCTCGGCCCCCGCTTCATCATCACGGTGCGCCACGGCGCCTCGGCCGGCTATGCGAAGTTGCGTGAGCGCAAGGAAAGCGTGCCCGAGAAACTGGCGAGCGGCCCCGGCTACGTGCTGTATTCCATCATCGACTTCATCGTCGACCAGTACCAGCCCTGCATCGACCATTTGCAGTCCCGCTTCCAGCACTATGAGCTGCAACTGTTCAAGCCCAGTCTCTCCGAAGACAAGCTGCAGGATTTCTACCAGCTCAAGACGGAGCTGCTGAAGCTGGACGCGGCCGTCAATCCCCTGCATGACATTTGCACTCAGCTGATCCGTTTCCATGGCGATATCGTGCCCAAGGAAAACCGCATCTATTACCGCGACATTCTCGATCACGTCAAACGGGTCACGCACACGGCGGGACAGATGCGCGAACTGGTCAATTCGGCCATGCAGGTGGCGCTGGGGCAAATTTCGATCCGCCAGAACGAGGTGGTCAAACGCCTGGCCGCCTGGGCCGCCATCCTGGCCGTACCCACCATGGTCTTCAGCCTGTACGGCATGAACTTCGAATTCATGCCGGAGCTGAAGTGGCGCGGCAGCTATCCGGCCGTGATCGTTGTCATTATCGCCGGCTGTTACTGGCTGCACCGTCGCCTGAAGCGCGAGGGCTGGCTGTAGGCAGCAGGCCGATTCTTAGGCCACCGCGCCGCTTCCTGGATCGACGCAGCCGCTTCTGCTCATGTGCTACCCCAGGTGTGGGGGGGGGGGGAACATCGGCGCCGTGCATGAAGAACGGCTAAGCGCCGCATGAAGACAGGCTGAAGGGCGGTGCGCGCTACAGCATGCGCTGGAAGACGCCGTCCTTGTCCAGCAGCAGATGTTTGACGCCCGCCAGTACATGCAGCACGATCAGACCGGCCAGGGTCCAAGCGCCCAGTTCATGCAGGCCGAACCACTGTTCGGCCAGCGCATGGTTGGGCGCAAACCAGCGCGGCAGCGCCAAACCGAAGAAGGCTACGCTACTCTTGCTCAGCAGCGCCCCCGCCAGGCCAGCGGCAGGCACCAGCAGCATGCCCGCATACAGCAGGCCGTGGCCCAGGCGCGACAGGCGCGCCTGCAACGGCGCCACCGACGGCGGCAGGCTTGCCGGCCTGTGGCCCAGGCGCCAGGCGGCGCGCGCGGCGAGCAGCAGCAATAGCAGCAGGCCCAGCGATTTATGCAGATTGAAGTACACCTCGCTGCCGGGATCGTCTTCGACCTCCATCATATACCAGCCCAAGGCCAGCATAACGGGGATCAGTACCGCCATCAGCCAGTGCAGCAGGCGTGCCGGAGCTGCATAGCGCCAGTCTTGCGTCGTCCATTTCTCGGTGTTCATGGTGTTTCCTTTTCGGTGAGTCGCATGGATGAATCGTGTAAGCGCCGCATCAGTCGATGGACCAGATGGCGTGCGCGTCGAGCTGCAGGCGCGCCTGGGCCGCCAGCGCCTCGATCTGGGCCGTCTGCGCCGTCAGCGCCGCGTCGAGCGCCTGCCGCCTGCCGGCCAGCGCTTCGGCCAGCGTGCATTCGCCCGCCTGGTAGGCGCGCTGCATCAGTTCGGCCTGGCGGATGGTTTGTTGTTGTACCTCTTGCAATGTAGTCCATATTGCGTGGCTATGCACGCTGTCGCTGGCGGCACGCCGGGCCGCCAAAGCGACGCGCAGCTGTGTCTGCGCCACCCGTTCGCGCGCCATCGAAGCCTTGATGGCCGCCGCCGACCTGTCCGCTGCACGTCCGGCGCCGGGCAGGGGAAACGACAGGCTGACGCCGAATACCCGCTCCTGGCCGTCGCGCTCGCGCGCGGCCCGCAGTGCCAGCGTCGGGTCGGGCATGGCGTCGCTGGCCAACCGGCTGGCGCGCATGGCGTACAGGTCCGCTTCCGCCTGGGCCAGCTGCAGTTCGTGGTTGTCGTGCACGATGCGCTCGGTCAAGCCGTCTACGGCTTCGCTGCCGGCTTGCGGCAGTGGCAGCGAGTCGGCCAGTGGACGCGGCAAGCCGGGGTAGCTGATGGCCAGCAGCGTGAGCGTCTGTTCGCTGCGCTGGCGCGCCTGTTGCAGCAGGGCCAGCACGCGCCGCTGCTCCGTGTCGGCCTGCAGCAAGTCGAGCGCGGCGCCGTCGCCGGCCTGCACGCGGCGCGCGGCAATCGATTGCAAGCGCTGCGTCACGGCCAGCTGCTCTTCCAGCCGCGCTACGCCGGCCAGGTCGCGCAGCGCGTCGAACCAGTCGCGCAGCAGGGTGCGTCCCGCTTCGTGCCAGGCGTCGCCATGCAGCGCGCGCGCCACAGTCAGCCCTTGCTCGCCCAGCGCCTGGTCCAGGCTGGCCTTGCCGAACCAGCGCAGGGGCCGTTCCAGCGCCACTTCCTGCTCCAGGTAGCGTTCCGCGCCGGGGGCGGTGCGCCGGCTGGCGCCGGCACGCACCGTCCATTCATAGGGGCCGGCGGCCAGTTTGTCCCGTTCCGCGCCGGCCAGTGCGGTGTTTTGCATCCCCTGGCGCAGCGCAGGCAGGCTGGCCAGCACGCGCCGCACCTCGGCTTCGGGCGGCAGCGCGGAAGGGTTGCCAGGCGCCGCCTGTGCTCCCGCCGCGAGGAACAGCAACGCCAGGGCGCGCGCCTTCATGCCAGCCTCCCGTGGCACAGCACGGGGCTGATCCAGTAGGCGATGTCGGGCTTGGGCAACTGTGCCGCCAGCGCCTGCACGAGCAGGCGCAAGTTGGTATCGGCGCCGGCGATCAGGACCAGCTTGCGCCGTCCCCGTCCCCGTACTTGCTCCAGGCTGGAGGGGTAGGCGGCGCCCGGTCCCATGCCTTGCGCATCGAGCACGGAAAAACCGGCCGCCCAAGCCGGGTGCAGCAGCAGGAAATCGAGGACGTCCTCTTCGAGGGCTACGGGCATGGCCAGCGTCAGCATGGCGTCGCAGGGGGAATGGTCAGGGTGCTGCATGGTGGGCTCCAGTCAGGGCAATGGTAGGGACAGATGGCCGCGCCACGCCGTAGCGGCGGAACAGCAGGGGCAGCAGCACGAGGGTCAGCACGGTGGCGCTGAGCAGGCCACCGATGACGACGATGGCCAGCGGCTTCTGGATTTCCGAGCCAGGCCCCGTGGCCAGCAACAGCGGCACCAGGCCCAGGCCTGTAATACAGGCCGTCATCATGACGGGACGAAAACGCCGGACGGCGCCTTGCAGGACCAGGTCGCCGACGGCCGCGCCGCGCGCATGCAGATCGTTGAAACAGGTGATCATCACCAGGCCATTGAGCACGGCGATGCCCATCAGCGCGATGAAGCCCACCGAGGCGGGCACGGACAGGTATTCGCCCGTCAGGGCCAGCGCATACACGCCGCCCGTCAGCGCGAACGGGATGTTGACCAGCACCAGCAGGGTTTGCCGGATGCTGCGCAAGGTACAGAACAGCAGCAGGAAGATCAGTGCCAGCGCCACAGGCACGACCAGCGCCAGGCGGGCTGCCGCGCGCTGCTGGTTCTCGAACTGGCCGCCCCAGGCAATGTGGTAGCCGGGCGGCAGCGGCACCTGGCGCGCCACCAGGGCCTTGGCCTCGTCGACAAAGCCGACCAGGTCGCGGCCGCGCACATTGGCGCGCACCACCACCAGGCGCGCGGCGTTTTCCCGTTCCACCTTGACGGGGCCGTCGACCGTGCGCAGGCTGGCCACCTGGCTCAAGGCGATGGCCGGGCCGTCGGCCATGGGCAGGCGCAGCTGCTGGAACAGGTCGGCCGACAGCTGCAGCTGTTCGC
Source organism: Janthinobacterium darwini (assembly GCF_051380905.1). NCBI lineage: Bacteria > Pseudomonadati > Pseudomonadota > Betaproteobacteria > Burkholderiales > Oxalobacteraceae > Janthinobacterium > Janthinobacterium darwini. The sequence goes on along the minus strand of NZ_JBNYXX010000001.1, from coordinate 2,261,608 downwards.
CGCCGCGCAGCAGCAGGGGCAGTCGCTTGCCGCCTTCGATGACGATGCCCGCCTGGCGCCCTTCGACAAGGGTGCGCAAATCGCCTTGGATCTGTTCCACGGAGAGGCCCAGGCGGGCGGCCGCCACGCGGTCGATATCGACTTGCAGGTATTGCACGCCCGAGTTTTGCGTCGTCAGCACATCTTCACTGCCGGCCAGCGTTTGCAGCTGCGTCACGATGCGCGCGGCCAGCGCGCCCAGCGCCTTGCTGTCCGGGCCGTAGATCTTGACGGCCACGTCGCCGCGCACGCCGGACAGCATTTCCGAGGTACGCATTTCGATGGGCTGGGTAAAGCTGATGTTGACGCCTGGAAAGCTTGCCGTGGCCGCCCGCAAGGCATCGACCAGCGCTTCCTTGTCCGCGCTGCGCCATTGCGCGCGCGGCTTGAGCACGAGGAAGGAGTCCGTTTCGTTCAGGCCCATGGGATCGAGTCCCAATTCGTCCGACCCCAGGCGTGCCACGATGCGCTGCACCTCGGGCACCTGTTCCAGGATGCGGCGCTGGATGGCCTGGTCCAGGCGCGCCGATTCCTGCAAGTTCACGGAGGGCAGTTTTTCGATCTGCATGATGATGTCGCCTTCGTCCAGCGTGGGCATGAACGATTTGCCCACGTGCAGGAAGACGCCGGCGGCCAGCAGCAGCGCCGCCACGGCCACGCCGCCGACCAGGCGCTCGCGGCGCAGGGCGCGCCCGAGCAGAGCCAGGTAGGCCGCTTCCATTTTCTGCACCAGGCGCGGCGTGCCCGCGTGGCGTTCGGACAGCAGCAGCGAGGCGAGCACGGGAATGACGGTCAGCGACAGCAGCAGCGAGGCGGCCAGCGCGAAGAGGATGGTCAGCGCCACGGGGGCGAACAGCTTGCCTTCCAGGCCCTGCAGGGTCAGCAGGGGCAGGAAGACGATCATGATCACCAGCATGCCGGCGCTGACGGGCAGGGCAACCTCGCGCACGGCCCGGTAGATGCGGTGCAGGCGCGGCACGCCCGGCTGGGCATGGGCGCCATGGGCCTCGATGTTTTCCACCACCACGACGGCCGCATCGACCAGCATGCCGATGGCGATGGCCAGGCCGCCCAGCGACATCAGGTTGGCGCTCAGGCCATATGCCTGCATGAGCAGGAAGGTGCCCAGCGCCGCCAGCGGCAGGATGCAGGCGACCACCAGCGCCGAGCGCAAGTTGCCTAGAAAAACAGTCAGCAGCACGATCACCAGCACGGTGGCTTCGGCCAGGGCGCCCGTGACGCTGGCCACGGCCCGCTCCACCAGCTTGCCGCGGTCGTAGAAGGTGCTGATGCGGGTGCCTTTGGGCAGGCTGGGGCCCAGCGCATCGAGGCGGGCGCGCACTTGCTGCACCACTTGCTGTGCATTCGAGCCGCGCATGGCCAGCACCAGCGCCTGCACGGCTTCGCCGCGCCCATCCTGCGTGACGGCGCCGTAGCGCGTCAGCTGGCCGATGCGCACCGTGGCCACCTGGCCCACGTTCACCGCCATGTCGCCGCGCCGCGTGATGCCGATGGCGCGCACGTCAGCGAGCGTGCGGATGCCCGCGTCGCTGCGGATTAGCAGCGCCTCTTCGCCGCTGCCCAGGCGGCCCGCGCCATCGCTGCGGTTGTTCGCTTCCAGTGCCTGCTGCAGCTGGGCCAGCGACAGGCCGCGCGCGGCCAGGGCGGCCAGGTCGGGCACCACTTCGAAGCTGCGCACCATGCCGCCAAGCGAATTGACGTCGGCTACGCCGGCGATGTTGCGCAGCTGGGGACGGATGGTCCATTCGAGCAAGGTGCGTTTTTCCATCAGGCTCAAAGGCCCCTCGATGGTGAACATGAAGATTTCACCCAGCGGCGTGGTGATGGGCGCCAGGCCGCCGCTGACGGAGGCAGGCAAGTCCTTCAGCACGCCGGCCAGCCGCTCGCTCACCTGCTGGCGCGCCCAGAAGACGTCCGTGCCTTCCTGGAAGTCCAGTGTGATGTCGGCGATCGCATACTTGGACTGCGAGCGCAGCACGGCCTGGCGCGGTATGCCCAGCAGTTCCTGCTCGATGGGGGCGACGATGCGCGCCTCGACTTCTTCCGGCGTCATGCCGGGCGCTTTCAGGATCAGCTTGACCTGGGTGCCGGCGACATCGGGAAAGGCGTCGATGGGGAGCGCGCGGAAGGCTTGCACGCCGGCCGCCGCCATCAGCGCGGCCAGTACCAGTACCAGCAGGCGCTGCGACAGCGACAGGGCGATCAGCCGGGCCAGCATCACTTGCCTCCTTGGGCGGGCGCGTCCGCAGTTTGTCCCAGGCCGCTCCAGCTGCCCTTGAGGGCCGCCAGGCCGCTTACGGCCACCGCGTCGCCTGCGGCCAGTGCGCCGCGCACCCAGGCCATGCCGCCACCGGCCGGCGTGGCTTGCACGGGGGTGACCAGGAAGCCTCTGGCGTTGGCGACAAAGACATAGTCTTGCCGCGCCTCGCCCATGCCGCGCACCAGCGCCACGGCCGGTACGGCCACGCCGCCCACCGCGCCCGCCCGTTGCGCCGGGCGCAGCAGGCGCGCTTCGACAAAGGCGTTCACCTTCAGGCACGGATCCTGGCCCACTTGCTGTGCGCGCAGCTGCGCGCTTTGCGTGGCGCCGTCGACGACGGGAGAGATGGCCGTCACGCGCAGCCTTGCGCAGCCGTCCACCTGCAGCAGGTCGCCCACGTGCAGCAGCGGCAGTTGCACACGGCTCGCCTGCAGCTGCACCCACAGGGGGCCGCTGGCGGCCATGCGGGCCAGCAGCGCGCCCGCTTCGACATGCTGCCCCTCCTCGACAGGCAATGCCAGCACGCTGCCGGCGCGGCTGGCGCGCACCGTCAGCAGGGGCGACAGCGTGCGTTGTTCGCGCAGGCGCCGCAGCGCCACGCCATCGAGGCCGGCGCTGCGCAGCGCCTGTTCGCGTTCGCTGGCCGCCAGCGTGGCCAGCTGCGCCGCATCGCGGCTTTCATCAAGACGGGCACGGGCGATGATGCCGTCGCCGTACAGTCCTTCGTCGCGCGCCAGCCTGGCATGCGCCAGCCGCGCCGCACTGGCCTTTTCCAGGTAGGCGCGCTGCCACTCCAGCCAGCCCTGGCTGTACAGGGTCAGCAGCGGCATGCCGGCGCGCACCTGTTGCAGCGGCGTCACGTGCACCTGCTGTACCACGCCGTCCTGCACGGCGCTGGCCACGGCGCCCGAGCTGGGCGGCGCCACCACGGTGCCCGACAGGACCAGGTCGTTGCCCGCCGGCGTCCCTTCGCCGGCCAGCGTGGCGACCGCCGGCGTGGTGGCGATGCCGGCACGGCTGATTTGTTGCGGATTCAGCAGAAGTTGCTGTGGCGCGGCCGCCGATAGCAGCGGCCAGCCGAACAGGGCCAGTATTGTCCAGCAAGGCTGGCAGCGGTTAAGATGGGGAGAAGCGGGCATGGGAGGCAGCCGGAAGTGGATGATGGACGGATAGTCGCCAGCAGATGTTAAGAAGTTCTTAATGTCCGGCGCCTACGCTGCCAGCATGAAATTCGGACACGACAGCCGGACACGACATCCAGACAGGACAAGCCACGATGCGCATATTGCTGACAGAAGACGACCCCCAGCTGGGGCGCGCCACGCAGATGGGGCTGGAGCAGGCCGGCTATGCGGTCGACTGGGTACAGACGGCTGAAAGCGCGCATATGGCCGTGCGCCTGCACCGCTATGGCTGTTTGCTGCTCGACCTGTCCCTGCCGGGCGAGGATGGCATGCAGGCGCTGGCGACCCTGCGCCGCGGCGGTTACGACGGGGCGATCCTGATCGTCACGGCGCGCGACCAGATCGCCGACCGCGTGACGGGCCTGGATGCGGGCGCCGACGACTTCATCGTCAAACCCTTCGACCTCGATGAGCTGGCGGCGCGCATGCGCAGCGCCTGCCGCCGCGCGGCCGGGCGCACGCACGAAGAACTCGTGCATGGCGATATCGTCATCGATGTCGCCGCCCGCCAGGTGCGGCAGGCTGGCGTGGCGGTGCCAGTGACGGGCAAGGAGTTCAGCATCCTGCTGATGCTTGTCGAGCAGCGCGGGCGCATCCTGAGCCGCGTGCAGCTGGAAGAAGGCGTCTATAGCTGGGGCGAGGAAGTCGACAGCAACGCGCTGCAGGTACATATCCACCATTTGCGGCGCAAGCTGGGCAAGGCGCTGATCCGCACCGTGCATGCCATCGGCTACAGCATCGACAAACCCGATACCCAGGAGTGTCCATGACGACGCGCGCCCTGCGCGCCGCCGGCGCATGGTCGCTGCGGCGCACGCTGCTGGCCGTGTTGCTGGGACTGACGTTCACCTTATGGGGCTTCAGCGCCGCTATCGTGTACCTGGAAGCGGGGCGCGAAAGCCAGGAACTGTTCGACCAGTCGCTGGCCGAGACGGGGCATTTGCTGCTCTCCCTGGCCGAGCACGAGGTGCAGGAACATGGCGCGAGCACGTCGCTGGTGATGCCGGTGGCGCAGAACCGCAACCACCGCCAGTATCTGCTGTTTCAGGTGTGGGATGCGCAGCGGCGCCTGTTGTACAAGAATGCCGGCGCGCCGGACCAGGCGTTCGCCGCGCCGGCCGATGTCGGCTACAGCTGGCACGACAACGATGGCCAGCTGTGGCGCATCTACACGAGCTGGAATCATGACGCGCAGCTGCAGATCCAGGTGGCGGAACCGGCCAGCCACCGCCAGGAAATCAGCAGCCGCTTCGCCCTGAAGTTGCTGGCCATCGGCTTGCCGATGGCGGCCCTGGCGGCGCTGGCCATCTGGTGGAGCATCAACCGCGTGTTTCGCGCCCTGCGCCGTAGCGCCGATGAAGTGGCGCAGCGCACGCCCGACGATCTCGCCAGTGTCAGCGTGACGGGCGCGCCGCTGGAAGTGCAGCCGCTGCTGCAGGCCATCAACCGCCTGTTCGTGCGCGTGCGCCAGACGCGCGAGCAGGAGCAGCGCTTCACGGCCGATGCCGCGCATGAATTGCGCACGCCGCTGGCGGCCATCAAGACCAACCTGCAGGTGTTGCAGCGCGCGCGCAGCGATGCGGAACGCAGCGAGTCCGTGACGGGCCTGGGCTTGAGCGTGGACCGTGCCACGCGCCTGGTGGGGCAGTTGCTGACCCTGTCCCGGCTCGACCCGCAGTCGCAGCCGCCGCCCGACCTGCCCGTCCTGGACCTGGCCGCCGTGCTGGCCGAACAGCTGCCTGGCTGGATGGCGCAGGCGCAGCGCCAGGATCTGCAACTGCGGGCCGACCTGGCCACGGCGCCGTGCCGCCTGCAGCTGGACCATGTCCTGATCCTGGTGCGCAACCTGATGGACAATGCCATGCGCTATACCCCGGCCGGCGGCACGCTGATGCTGGCCTGCCGCACCGAGGCTGATGGCGTGCTGCTGCGCGTGAGCGATACGGGGCCCGGCATCGCCGAGCAGTTGCGCGAGCGCGTGTTCGAACGCTTTTTCCGCGCCGCCGGCGCGCACCAGCCAGGCAGCGGCCTGGGCTTGTCGATCGTGCGGCGCATCGCCGAAACGCATGGCGCCAGCGTGCAGCTGGCCGCCGGACCGTATGGCGCGGGCCTGGTGGTGACGGTGCACTTCCCCGCGCCCGCCGGCGCGCCCATTCATGAATAAAGGAGGCTGACCATGCCATTGCGACACCGCGAGTTTCACCGGATGGACAACGTGGGCTGGCTGCGCGCCGCCGTGCTGGGCGCCAATGACGGCATCGTTTCGACGGCCAGCCTGGTGCTGGGCGTGGTGGCGGCGCACGCCACGCACGACAGCATCCTGGTGGCCGGCGTGGCTGGCCTGGTGGCGGGCGCCATGTCGATGGCCACGGGCGAATATGTCTCGGTGCAGTCGCAGGCCGATACGGAACAGGCGGCGCTGGAACGCGAGGGCGGCGAACTGTTCGATGATCCCAAGGGGGAGCTGCACGAGCTGACGCACATTTATGTGGCGCGCGGCCTGGAACCGGCGCTGGCCGCGCAAGTGGCCAGGGCCCTGACGGCGCACGACGCGCTCGGCGCGCATGCGCGCGATGAACTGGGCATCACCGAAAGCATGCGCGCGCGCCCGCTACAGGCGGCGCTGGCCTCGGCGCTCAGTTTTGCCGTCGGCGCGGCGTTGCCGCTGCTGGTGGTGCTGCTGGCGCCCATGCCCATGCTGGCGCCGGCCATCGTTGCTTCCGCGCTGCTATTTCTGGCGCTGCTCGGTGGCTTGGCGGCCAGGGCCGGCGGCGCGCGCTTGGGCCGGGGCGTGCTGCGCGTGGTGTTCTGGAGCGCGCTGTCGATGGCGGCGGCATCGGGCATCGGGGCGCTGTTCGGCGCCACGGTCGCGTGATGCTGTCAGTGTGATACCAGCACCGGCAAGGTCATCTCCTGTAACACCGTGCGCGTGACGCCGCCCAGCAGCGTCTCGCGCAGGCGCATGTGGCCGTAGCAGCCCATCACCACCAGGTCGCAGCGCCGCTGCGCCGCCATCGCCAGCAGGGCCGTGCCCACGTCCTGGCCAGGCGGCGTGTCATGCTGCAGCACTTCGACGTTGACGCCGTGGCGCGCCAGGTACAGGGCCAGGTCGGCACCCGGCTGCTCGCCGTGCGCGGCCGGCTGGGCGTGCGAATTGACGACGGCCAGGCTGACCTGCTGCGCGCGTTGCAGCAGCGGCAGCGCGTCCGTGATGGCGCGCAGCGCTTCGGCGCTGCCGTTCCAGGCCAGCAGGGGATGCTGCGCGCTGCCCGATAGTGCGGCGGACGGGGCGTGCGGCACCATCAGCACGGGCCGGCCGCAATGGAGCATCAGGTATTCGGGCGTGCCGGCGATGACGCGCGACGGCGTATCCTGCGCGTCGGTCTGGCCGAGGATCAGCAAGTCGCAATAGCGCGCCTGCAGCAGCAGAGCGCCTTGCGCGTCGTCGTCGACGAAGCGCGTTTCGTAGGTGCCCAGGCCTTCTTCGCGGGCGATGCGCTCGAATTCGTGCAGGGCTTCGCTGGCCTGGCTGCGCAGCGCCTGCATCTGCGCCGGCGCAAATTGCAGCGCGTTGACGCCGCCGCCATACGCATAGCGCGAGATGCCGCTCATGGCCGAACCGATCAGGTGGGCGCCTTCTGCGACGGCCAGGCGTACGGCCAGGCGGATGCGCTGGGCACAGTGGCGGGAATTGTCTACGTGGACCAGCAGGGTAGTGTAGGGCATGGCGTTTTCCTCGGTTGTCTGAAGTCGGTTGTCAAGTCTGCAGCACGTAGTTGCCCGGCGCGTCGCCCAAGTCTGGGCCCATCGCTGGCGGCGCCACCTGCGCGCCCGAGCGCTCTGCCAGCCAGGCTTGCCAGGCAGGCCACCATGAACCGTCGTGACGCGTCGTGTCGCGCTGCCAGCTGTCCGCGTCGATGTAGGGCGCGTCGTGGGCGTGCGTGGCCAGCTGGTAGCTGCGGCGCGCCTGTCCCGGTGGCGAGACCACGCCTGCATTGTGCCCGCCCGAGGTGAGCAAAAAGGTGACGTCCGTGTCGGTCAGCAGCTGCAGCTTGTACACAGAGCGCCATGGCGCCACGTGGTCCGTCAGCGTGCCGACGGCAAAGATGGGCGCGTCGATGTCCGGCAGGGCGATATGGCGGCCTGCCGTGCGGTAGCGGCCTTCGGCCAGGTCGTTGTGCAGGAAAAGGCGGCGCAGGTATTCCGCATGCATGCGGCAGGGCATGCGCGTGGCGTCCGCATTCCAGGCCATCAGGTCGCTGTCCTGCTCGTCCAGCCCCAGCAGGTAATGGCGCAGCCGGCGCGACCAGATCAGATCGTTCGAACGCAGCAGCTGGAAGGCGCCCGCCATCTGCCGCGTATCGAGGTAACCCTGCTTCCACATGGCCGCCTCCAGGAAGCTCACCTGGCTCTCGTCGATGAACAGCGACAGTTCGCCCGGTTCCTTGAAGTCCACCTGCGACGCCAGCATGGTGAGGCTGGCCAGGCGCGCATCGCCGTCGCGCGCCATGCTTGCTGCGGCAATCGCCAGCAGGGTACCGCCCAGGCAGTAGCCGGCCGCATGCACCTGCGGCGCGCCCGTGATGCGGGCAACGGCGTCGAGCGCGTCCATCACCCCCAGCTGGCGGTAGTCTTCCAGCGACAGCTCGCGGTCTTCTTCGAGCGGATTTTTCCATGAAATCATGAACACCGTGTGGCCTTGTTCCACCAGGTAGCGCACCAGCGAATTGTGCGGCGACAGGTCGAGTATGTAGTATTTCATGATCCAGGCCGGCACGAACAGCAGGGGCGTGGCATGCACGGTCGCTGTCGCTGGCGCGTACTGCAGCAGCTCGATCAGGTCATTGCGGTAGACCACCTTGCCGGGCGTGACGGCCACGTTGTCGCCTGCCTTGTAGCTGCGCTGGTCGGGCGCATGCGCGCCCATGGCGGCGCGGCGCCAGTCGTCGGCCAGGTGCCGTGCGCCATTCGCCAGGTTGGCGCCGCCGCTCGCCAGGGTTGCCTGCTGCACCACGGGATTGGTCAGCATGAAGTTCGACGGCGCCAGCATGTCGAGCCACTGGCGCACGGTGAACGTGACGACATCTTCGTGATGCGGCGAGACGCCGCGCACGCCAGTGGTGGCGCGGTGCCACCACTGCTGCTGCAGCAAGAAGCCCTGGTAGGCCAGGTTGTAGGGCCAGCGCTGCCAGGCCGGGTCTTCGAAGCGCCGGTCCTGCGGCAGCGGCGCGATGCAAGGCGGCTCACTGGCGCTGCCGGTCTGGGCCGATTGCAGCGCAGATTGCAGCGCGTACTGCTGCCAGCGGCCGATCTTCTTCCACGCTTCCTGCAGCAAGGTTAGCTGCTTCGATGGCGCCAGTGCCAGGTGGCTGAGCCAGTCGGCATAAGCATTGCCCAGCGCGGCCGGCGAAATGCCGCCCGTGAACTTGCCCAGCCAGGCGTTTAGCAGCAGGTCGAGAGTGGCACCTTCCGGTGCGCTCTCCGGATAGTCGGGCGCCGGCACGCCTTGCCAGGCGCTGCCCTGGCGCTCATGTTCAACTTTTTGCTCCGCATTGCTCGGCTGCGTCTTGCTCATCCAGGACTCCTGTCATTTTTTTACAGGATAGCAAGAGCTTGTTCAAAAAATTATGATCTACATCAAGTTTGCCCGGATGCGTGCAGTGTCCCGCCTGTCGCCGCGATGGCCGCGCCCGTTTCCTGCATAAACAGCCGCAACTGTTCCTCCAGCGCATCGAGGCGCGCCAGCAACGCCGTTTGCGGGGCCTGGGCTGCTTCGCGCTCGATGGCTGCGACGATGGCGACGGCGGGGAGGGCATGGAAGTTGGCCAGCAAGCCAGCCAGGGTATGTGCCTGCCGGCTCGCGGTGGGCCGGTCGCCCGCCAGCATGGCTGCGCGCAAGGCCGTCAGCTGCTCCGGCAAGCCGGCCAGGAAGGAGGCGCCGATGATGCCGATCACGTCGGCGTCGGCGTTGGCCAGCGCGGCGGCGTAGTCGAAGCGCGGCGCGCTGCCGGTGGCCGGCGCTGCCACTTCCGGCGCCATGGCGGGCGGCAGCGTAAACTTGCTTATCTGCAACACATGCTGCTCGATCAGACTTTGGAAGGCGGCGGTGCGGAAAGGCTTGGACAGGTAATCGTCCATGCCGCCGGCGATGCAGCGTTCGCGGTCGCCTTCGAAGACGCTGGCCGTCATGGCGATGATGACGCTCTTCGGCATGCCTTGCGCTTCGCGTTGGCGTATCTGCGCGGTGGCTTCGAAACCGCCCATTTCCGGCATCTGCAGGTCCATCAGGATCATGTCGAAATGGGCTGCCGCCTGGCAATCGAGGGCGATGCGGCCGTTCGCCGCATGCGTGACCCGGTGGCCCGCATTGGACAGCAGTACGGTGGCCAGTTCGCGGTTCATGGCGTTGTCCTCGACCAGCAGGATGTCCAGGCTGGACGTGCCTTCGCGCACGGAATGGCGCGTCACCACGGGCGCAGCGCTGGGCATGCCGCGGCAGGTGCCCAGCACGCTCATGGTGATGGCCAGCAATTCCTCGGGGCTGGCCGGCTTGAGCAGGTAGCCCTGGATGCCCAGTTCGCGGCAGCGCGCCGCGTCGCCCAGGCTGCCGCTGGAGGACAGCATGACGATGGGCACCTGGCTCCAGTGGGGCAGGGCGGCGAGGGCCGCTGCCGTGTCGAAGCCATTCATGCCGGGCATGGCAAAGTCCATGATGATGCAGTCGGCCGGCAGGGCGGTGCGGCAGTGGTCCAGCGCCGCCTCGCCCGACTCGCAGGCGGTGACGCTGGCGCCGCTGTGCTCGAAGATCTTGCGCAGGATGGTCAGGCTGCTGGAATTGTCGTCGACCAGCAGGATCGCCCGCCCCGCCAGCGAGGCAGCCGGCGGCGGCAGGCACGGCTGATTCTCGCCGATGGGCAGGGCCAGATCCACGGTGAAGCTGCTACCCTTGCCCAGTTCGCTCGACAGGCCGATGCTGCCTTCCATCATCGTCACCAGGCGGCGCGTGATCGACAAGCCCAGTCCCGTGCCGCCGAAGCGCCGCGTGGTCGAACCGTCTTCCTGCTGGAAGGCATCGAAGACGGCCTCCTGCATGTCGGCGGCGATGCCGATGCCGGTGTCGCGCACGCACAGCTGCACCTGGGCCATGCCATCGGCGCAGGCGCGCAGCTGGGCACTGACAGTCACCTCGCCGCGCGGCGTGAACTTGATGGCGTTGCCCGCCAGGTTGGTCAGCACCTGGCGCAGCCGGCCAGGGTCGCCGAGCAAGGTTTGCGGCAGCGCGGGATCGACGTCGAGCACCAGTTCCAGGCCCCTGGCCTGGGCCCGCATGGCCTGGGCACGCATGGTTTCCTGCATCAGCTGGCGCAGATTGAAAGGAATGCTTTCCAGGGTCAGCATGCCCGCCTCGATCTTCGAGAAATCGAGGATGTCGTTGATAATGCACAGCAGGGCGTCGGCCGAAGCCTTGACGATTTCCAGGTATTTGCGCTGGTGCACGTCGAGTTCGGAATCGAGTACCAGATCCGTCATGCCCAGGATGCCATTCATCGGCGTGCGGATTTCGTGGCTCATGTTGGCCAGGAATTCGCTCTTCGAGCGGCTGGCCGATTCGGCCACTTCCTTGGCCAGCAACAGCGCGCGCTCTGCCGCCTTTTGGCTGGAAATGTCGACTATGGTGCCCACCAGGCCGAGCAGGCTGCCGTCCGACTTCAGCAGGGCCGCCTTGCTGAACAGGACATCGACCTGGCGCGTGCCGATGGTCAGGCGGTCTTCAAACGTCTGCTTGCCCTGGTCCTGCAGCAGGTGGCAATCGTGCAGAATCACTTGCTGCGCCCCCTGCTGCGGCAGGATGTCGGCCATCGTCATGCCCAGGATGTCCGTTTGAGCGAGATCGAAGAAGGCGCAAAAGGCGCGGTTGGCGCGCAGGTAGCGGCCCTGCACATCCTTCAGGTACAGGGGAATCGGGATGGTCTCGATCAGTGCATCGACGAAGTTGAGGTTGTGCTGCAGGTCGCGCGCCGCCAGGCGCCGTTCGGTGATATCGGTCAGGCTGCCGGTGATGCCAGCCAGGCGTCCCTGGCCATCGCGTTCGGCGCGTGCGCACACGTCGACCCAGCGCACGTTGCCGTCCTTGGTGACGTAGCGCGCTTCATGGCGCATCGTGTCCACCTGGCCTGCCAGAAGCTGTGCCAGGCCGATGCCGGCGCGCTCCCGGTCGCGCGCATCGATGAATTGCAGGACATTCTTGCCCATGCTGTCGGCGGCGCTGAAGCCGGTGATGGTGTGCCATGCGGGGTTCAGGAAGGTCCAGGCGCAGTCCAGGTCTGTGCGGAAGACCACTTCATTGAGGCTGTTGACAACGTTGCGATATTCGCGCTCGCTTTTGGCGATGGTTTCGGCCATGCGCTTGCTTTCGCTGATTTCCGTGCGGATGGCGATGTACTGATAGGGCTTGCCGGCCGCATCGAGGAAGGGCACGATGGTGGCGTCGACCCAGTATTGCCCGCCATCCTTGGCGTGGTTGCAGATTTCCCCGTGCCACACCTGGCCGGCGGTAATGGTTTGCCACATCTGCGCAAAGAAGGCGTCAGGATGCGTGCGCGAATTGATCAGGCGGTGCGTCTTGCCGATCAGCTCTTCGCGCACGAACCCGCTGATGGCGCAGAACTTGTCGTTGACGTAAATGATGACGCCGGCTGTGTCGGTAATGCTGATAATGGCATGCTGGTCCATCGCAAAGCGCTGGTTCTGCAGTTCGATGCGGCGCAGTTCCTGTTGCGACACCAGCTCGGCGAGCAGCACCGAGAGGCCTTCGATATCGCCTTCCTGCGGCAGGTGCTGGCCGGAATCGTCGTTGTCGAGCAGGTGCACGGCTGCCACGCGCAGCGATTGCAGGACGCGGTTGCGGCTGGCCAGTTCCGTGCGCAGCAGATCGTTGGTCATGCTCAGTTCTGTCGAACTCAGCTCCAGGCTGCGCGAGCGCAAGTCCAGGTCGCGTTCGGACTGTTCGTAGGCGCTGTCGATGCGCAGCAGCAGGGCCGGCAGGCCGGCCAGGAAAGCGGCCAGTTCGGGGGGCGTGCCGGCTTGCGCCCCTAAGGCCTGGGCCTGTTCCAGCAAGGCGATGCAGGCGCTTTCCGAGTCGATATTGCAGACGCGGCTCAGTTGGCGGGCAAGGGTACGGTTCATGCTTCGCTCAGCACGGTCACGGTCATCGTCTGGTTATGCAGCTGGCACGCGCCATGCGGCTGCGTGATGCCGATTTCGCCGTTCGAGTAGAAACCGGCGATACAGGTGGCACCGCTGCCCAGTACGTCGGCCACCGCTTCGACCTCTTCCTCGACACTGTCGCCCATGACCAGCTTGCGCCCCACGCAGCTGACCAGCAGGGCCAGCTGGTCGCCCACCGCATCGGCGTGGAGCTGGACGCTGTGCGCGGCCGTTTCGGCCCCGTCTATCAGCCGGTTGGTACTGGAATGCATTAATTTCAGGTAGCCGTCGGCGAGGATGTCACCGGCCAGTGTCAGCGAACCCTGTTCTTCATCGACGGCGAGGATGGTGCGAAACACATTGCTTTTTTCATGCGCCGCCGTGAGCATTTCAAACGGAAACAGCAGGCCCGAACCCGGCAGGTCGCGCGCATAGTCGCCCAGGTACAGTTTGTAGATGTCCAGCGCCCGCGCGCCATCCAGCCCATACAGCACGTTGTCGACGCAGCGCGTCACCTTGCGCGCCGGACCGAACGCTTCCCATCCCGCATGGCTGCCGTAGCCGAGGCGGATATGCTCGCCGTACAGGCCGACGGCGATGATGGTATTGTCGGCCGTACCGCGTGGACCCAGGGTCCAGGTCTGGCGGAAGGCGCCGCCGTCGGCGGCCAGCCCGCCGGATATGGTGACGCCCGGGGGAAGATTCGCCTGCAGGCCAGCGATGAGGGCACTGCCGTTGATGGCCACGCCCGTGCCCAGCATGAAGACCGCCGTCAGGTTTTCCTGCGGCAGCGCCTGCGCCAGGCGCTCGCCCGCATCGTGCGAGTCCGCCATGTCGCAGATAATGGCGTCGGCGATGGCCACCGCCGTGTGCGCGAAGGCGATGGCGGTGATGACGCAGCTGTCGTCATAGACGCGCTTGCCGGCGATCTCGCCGGCCGTGGAGCAGCCGGCGATAACGGCGCCGGGCAGTTGGCGGCGCAGCGCCGCCGTCAGCTCCGGGGTGGAGAAATAGGCGCAGGCGCCAAAGACAAGCACCAGCTGCGGCTGTATGGCGGCCAGGGGTGCCAGTGCGGCATCGATATCGGCACGATTTTTCAGGATCAGTTGTTGCACGCGCATGGCAGGGTCCTCGCTTACAGTGGGTGGGCGTGATGCTGGACGGGGTCGGGCAGGCTGCTGCGGATATCGAGCACCTCGTCCCAGGCGCCCAGGAAGGCGTCGATGCAGCGCGGGCAGAAATGACTGCCCGTATTCTGTTGGAGGAACAGGTACGCTTGCTCCACTGGCCAGGCCGGCTTGTACGGGCGTTCCGAACTGAGCGCGTCGAAGACGTCAGCCACGGCGACGATGCGCGCCGACAGTGGTATTTGTTCGCCCGCCAGGCCGTCCGGATAGCCGCTGCCGTCGTATTTTTCATGGTGGCTGCGGGCGATTTCCTCGGCCAGGCGGATCAGCGGCGCATCGCTGCCGGCGAGGATCTGGCCGCCGATTTCCGCGTGCTGGCGCATGATGGCCATTTCCTCGTGGTTCAGTCGCCCCGGCTTGAGCAGGATATGGTCGGGCGTGGCCAGCTTGCCCACGTCGTGCATGGGGGCTGCCTTGAGCAGCAGTTCCTGCCATTGCGCATCCATGCCCAGGTTCCTGGCGATCAGCGCCGAGTAGCGGGCCATGCGCATGATGTGAGCGCCCGTTTCAGGGTCGCGGAATTCGGCCGCCCGCGCCAGGCGCGTAACCAGTTCCATCTCGCGCGCCGTGACGTTGGCGATGGCCTCGCTCACTTCATGCTCGAGCAGCTTGGCACGGTCGGCCAGCATGGTTTGCGCTGTGCGCAGGGCCAGCAGATTGCGCACGCGCAGGCTGAACTCGATGGTGTCGACGGGCTTGGTGAGAAACTCCGTGACACCGAGCGAAAATGCCTGCTTGCGCACGGCGCGGTCGTTCTCGGTGGTGACCATGATGATGGGGATGTCGGCCATGCCTTGCATCTTGCGGAAAATGCTGAGAAATTCATTGCCCGACAGGCTGGGCATCCGGTAGTCGAGCAAGACCAGGTCCGGCACATGCGACTCGCACCAGGTCAGCGCATCGATGGGGTCGTTCATGCAGACGGGCTCGATGCTGCTGGCCTTGCGCGCCAGGGTCGATAGCAGGCTCAGGTTGGTGTCGTTGTCATCGACGATCAGGATGCTCATATTGTCTCCGGAGGATGGCTGTCAGGTGGCGGCCGGGATGGCGATGGCTGCCTCAGGCAGCCAGTTTGCCCGTGGCGGGCATGCCCAAGCCTGACAGCAGGCTGTCCATGTCGAGCACGATCAGCAGCCGTTCATCCAGGCTGCCGATGGCCGTTACATGGCCGGCCATCGCCGAGCCGTGCAACTGCGGCGGGGGCTTGAGCTGTGCCGGCATCAACGGCACCACATCGGCCACGCGGTCGACCACGATGCCGGTGGCGCCATGCGCGAAGATGAGGATGATCACCACGGTCGAGGCGTCGTATGCGGGCGCGGCCTGGCCCAGTGCAATGCGCAGGTCGATCAGCGGCACGATGCTGCCGCGCAGGTGGATGAAGCCCTTGAGGAAGGCGGGCGCATTGGCGATACGGGTCACGGCGCCGTAGCCGCGGATTTCCTGCACCAGGCCGATGTCGATGGCGTATTCCTCATTGCCAAGGCCAAAGACCAGCAATTCCCGGGCGCCCGCTTGCGCCAGCTGGCTTGCTGCCGCGGCATGTGTTGTGGTGGTTTCCATGTGCTTGCTCCTGTCAGGTGATGCGTGATGCATGAAACTGCGAGGGTTACCGGGTGATGCTCAAACCTGCTCGATGCGGTTGCGGCCATTGCTCTTGGCCTGGTACAGGGCGGCGTCGGCTTGCATGAAGCCGGCTTTCCAGTCACCGTCTGCAGGCAGCGGCGCCAGGCCGATGCTGATCGTCACCGTGATGGGCGTGTGCTCGAAGTCGACGCACGTTTCGGCCACGGCAAGGCGGATGCGTTCGGCCACCTGGCGCGCCATGACCATGTCTGTATGGAGAAACAGCAGGCCAAATTCCTCGCCGCCCATGCGGGCGACGACATCGGATGCCCGCGCCTGGCTCTGGAGCACGGCCGAGATGGCTTGCAGCACGGCGTCGCCGGCGGCGTGGCCATGCCGGTCGTTGACGAGCTTGAAGAAATCGATGTCGGCGATGCCGATGGTCATCGGACTACCCGCGCGCCTGGCCCGCGTGGACGAACGCACGGCGTCTATCTCGAAGGCGCGGCGATTGGGCAGGTGAGTCAGGGGATCGCTCAGGGCGATGCGCTGCAACTGCTGCCAGCGGGCCGCGTTCTGCAGTTCGATGGCGCGTTCGTGGCGCTGGTCGATGAAGAAAGCGCCCATGTAGTTTTCATTATCCAGCTTGCCCAGATCCATGGCCTTGAGCATGATGGGCAGCATCGTGCCATCGCGATGGCGAATGGCGAAATGGCGCTTGTTGCCCAGCACCTTGGGGTTCTTGCAGCTGCCGGCCAGATAGGCGCCGATCTGCTCGCCATGCTGCTCGCGCACGGCGTTAGGCAGCAGCGTTTCGATCTGCTGGCCCGGCAGGCTGCCTGCGTCATAGCCGCTCAGCGCATACATGGCATCATTGGCATAGTGGATGCGTGAAGCGGCATCGATGATGATGGCTGCATCGTCGGCGACGTCGAGCAGGCGCAAGGCCAGGATTTGGTTCATGTACTTCTCCCCTGCAAAGAATACGGAGATGCCGGGTGGTCGAGGCTGCGATAGCTGTTGCACCACTTTGATTTCTCCTTGGAAATCATCATACATCAAATAAAATTGATTTCAACAAATATTTTGATTTTCATGATTTTATTTGGTTTTTTTGCACGCGACAAAATCCCGCTCTTGATCGCCTTGCCAGCGTATCGGTCGTCATTTCACTCTCCGGGCAGCTGTATTTTCCCAGTATTCGTTTGCCTGTCGGCAAAGGAAATTGTATTTTTCGGGTATATATTTATTGTATTTGGTAAATTTATGCAGCAAAATACCAGGGATACAGGTCAGTCACTGTAAATGGAGGAGATGGACATGCGTACGAAGATGCCGGTCAGGGGCAGGGCAGTGGTGTACAAGGGCGGGCCGGCATCCGGCAGCGCTCCCCATCGGCACAGGCTGGGCGATGGCGTCTCCCGTTCAGCGTCGCGGCGCCTGAAGGCGATCGCCTGTCTGATCTTGTTGCTGGCCGTGATACCGGCCGCGACTTGCATCGCCACGGGGCACGCCGGCGTGCCGAAGCTGTTCAGCACCGTGTGCGGCGTGGTGTCGTGCGCGGCCGCGGCTGGCAGCGTGCACGGCTGGTAGGTGGCGCTTACAGCGCCTGGCTGGCGGCGTAGATCAGCAAGCCGGCCAGGCCGCCCACGATGGTGCCGTTGATGCGGATGAATTGCAGGTCACGCCCGATGGCCAGCTCGATGCGCTCGCTCATTTCTTCCTTGCTCCACAGGTCCAGCCGACTGGCGATGAAGGCGCCCACTTCGCCACGGTAGCGGCGCACCAGCGCACCGCTGCCGGTGACGATGGCGTCGTTCAGCCATTGCCGCGCAGCCGTATCCGCGGCCAGCACCTGGCCCGTGTTGCGCGCCAGGCTGGCGATGGCTTGCGCCATCACAGGCTGGGCCGCGTGCAGGTCGGCCAGCAAGCGCGTACTGAGGTTGTTCCAGACGTCGCCCAGCATCGCTTGCACCGTATCGCTGGCGATCAGCTGCAGCTGGTAGCGGCGCACGGTCTCTTGCCACTGCGGGTCGGCCTTCAGGTGCAAGGCGCTGTCGGCGATCCAGCCGGCGATGCGCTGGCGCAGCGGGTGCTGCGGATCAAGGCGCACGGCGAGGGCAAATTTTTGCAGCGAGGCGATCATGCGCGGCTCATACGCTTTCACGGCTTTTTTCACCAGCGTGTTTTCGATCTGGAAGGCGCCCAGCACGAAATCGCCGATGGCGGCGTGGTGGCGCTCGTCGTCCAGGTAGGCGGCGCTGCGGTCGAGCATGAAGTCCAGCAGTTCCTGCGGCTTGCCGTCAGCGATCAGCGCGTCGATACAGTCCGCCGCCACCTCCGATACATTCAATTGGCCCAGGTAGTTGCTGGCCTGTACACGCAGCAGCCGGCCCAGTGCTTCGTGGTCGGCCATTGCCAGCAGTTGCCTGGCGACGCCGGCGCTGGCCATGCCCAGCTGCTGCGCATGGGCAGGCTGGGCCAGCCAGGCGCCCAGGCGTGCGGCAGGATCGACCTGCACGATGCGTTCGGCGATGCCTTGTTCGGTAATGAAATGGTTTTCCACGAAGGCACCCAGGCTGCGGCCGATGTCCGCCTTGCTGTTCGGGATGATGGCCGTATGCCACAGCGGGATGCCCAGCGGGTGGCGGAACAGGGCCACCACGGCGAACCAGTCGGCAATCGCACCCACCATAGACGCTTCGGCGAATGCCTCCACATAGCCCCAGGCGGGATGGCTGCCGCGCTGCGAACGGGCCACGGCGAAGACCAGCGCTGCGAGCAGCAGCAAGCCGACGGCCAGCCACTGCATGCTGCGCAGGCGCGCGCGCTTGAGCTGGTCCGTGCTCTGGTCCAGTTGTTTGATGAGGTCGGGGGAACGTTGCATGGATGGCGGCCTGTATTGCTGCGAGACCGCCATCTTAACTGGGACAGCGACAGAATATGTCGCTGCAGGGACTTTTACTGCGGCGGGTGCAGCAGCGAGCGCCGGCGCGCGTAGCCGAAGTAAATAACCAGGCCGATCGCCAGCCAGATGCTGAAGGCCATCCAGGTGACCCAGCTGAGGAAGGTCATCAGGCCCACGCACAGGATCACGGCCAGCGCCGGTACATAGGGCACGCCGGGGCAGCGGAAGGCGCGCGGCAGGTCGGGACGCTTCTTGCGCAGCACCACCACGGCGACGGAGACCATGGTGAAGGCGGCCAAAGTACCAATGTTGATCAGCTCGGCGAGGATATTGAGCGGGATCACGGCGGCGATCAGGCCGAAGACGATGCCGACCAGCCAGGTGGCGAAGAACGGCGTGTGGAAGCGCGGGTGCACGGTCGACAGGCGCTTTGGCAGCAAGCCGTCGCGTGACATGGCGAAGATGATGCGCGTCTGGCCGAAGGCCATCACCAGGATGACGGTCGTCATGCCAAGGATGGCGCCCAGGTCGACGAAGCCGGCGATCCAGTTTTCGCCCGCGTATTGCAGGGCCAGCGAGACGGGATGGTCGACGCCGAGGAATTTTTGATACGGCACGATGCCCGTCATGATGGCCGAGACCACCACGTACAGCACGGCGCACACTGCCAGGGAGCCGATAATGCCGATCGGCAAATCGCGCGATGGTTTCTTGACTTCCTCGGCGGCCGAGGTGACGGCGTCAAAGCCGATGAAGGCGAAGAACACGAGCGCGGCGGCGCTCAGCATGCCGTGGTAGCCGAACGGCATGTAGGGCTGCCAGTTGGCCGGCTGCACGTGGCGCGCACCGAAAATGATGAACAGCAGCACCACGCCCACCTTGATGGCCACCATGATGTTGTTCAGGCGCGCCGATTCGCGTACTCCCCAGCCCAGCATGGCCGTCAGCAGCAGCATGATGACCAGGGCCGGCAGGTTGATGAAGGTGGTGACGCCCGGCAGCGCGCCCGGCGCGGCCGTCAGGGCCGCAGGCAGGGCGATGCCAAAGCCCGACAGCAGCGACTGGAAGTAGCCGGACCAGCCGACGGAGACGGCGGCCGCGGCCAGGCCGTATTCGAGCAGCAAGTCCCAGCCTATCATCCAGGCGGCCAGCTCGCCCAAAGTCGCATAGCTATAGGTGTAGATGGAGCCGGCCACGGGCACGGTGGAGGCGAATTCCGCATAGCACAGGGCGGCGAAGCAGCAGGCGACGGCGGCCACGACAAATGACAGCGAGAGGGCGGGGCCGGCCGTCAGCGCACCCGTGCCGGTGAGCACGAAAATGCCTGTGCCGACGATGGCGCCTATGCCCATGAGCACCAGGTCGAAGGGCCCAAGCACCTTGGCCAGTCCTCCCGGCTTCTTGCTGTGGGCAATCATGTCATCCAAATTCTTGGTTCTAAATAAGCTCACTGTGTCTCCTGGTAGTTTTTGTCATGGCGCCATTGCCGCCTCGTGAGTAGCACGACGCAGCCAGATTCTAGCCCAGGCGGCGCGCATTCCAGAAGGAAAACTGTACTGTGCCGTGCCTGCCCGCCTGCAAGCTTGTCTGGCAGGCAAAAAAAAGCCCCGGGATGATGGACCGGGGCTGTAAAGGAGACTACTTTATTTATCTATTTTGCTATTTTGCAAAATGGGCTTCGATCTCTTCCAGAGTCTTGCCCTTGGTCTCGGGCAGCAAAAACGCGGCCGCCAGGAAGTACAGCACGGTGCAGCCGGCGCCGAAGAAGAACAGTGTCGAATAGCCGTGCAAGCCCACCGTCGGCAGGAAGATGGCGGCGATCACCGTCGAGACGAACTGGTTCACCAGCAGGGCGATGCTCATGCCATTCGAGCGGATACGGGTCGGCATCAGTTCGGACAGGGCCAGCCACACGCACACGCCCGGTCCCACGGCAAAGCTGGAGACAAACACGCAGATGGCGATCGCCACCAGCCAGCCGTGCGTGGACGAGGGCACGGGACCCAGGCTGGCCTTCTCGATGCGCAGCGGCGCTTCGCGGCCGGCGGCCGGGTCGGCGAACGGGTTCAGGTGCAGCTTGCGGAAGAACACGCCGATCACGCTGTCGGCCTGTACGGCGTCTTCGCGGGCGATGCTGACCTGGCGCAGCACGGGATCATCGCTGCGCAGGCTTTTCACATTCGTGAACGGGCCGTAGGCGTAGGCGATGGTCAGCTGCTGCGGCGTGCCGTCGGCCGCCGCGCCCAGGGCGGTCAAGGTGGCCACATCGAGGCGCAAGGCCAGGGCGTCGTTCTGCACCTGGGTGGCGATGGCGGGGCGCACGTCAACCAGATGCGCTTCGGCGCCGCGGAACAGCAAACCGGCCGCCAGCAGAGAGACGACGATGCCGCCCGTGCCCAGCATCAGCAGGAATTTGCGGCCCTTGCGGTCCACCAGCAGCACGGCTACCACCGTCATCACGGCATTCAGTACTTTCAGCAGGACGTCCGCCATGTTGGCCGAGGCGCCGGACAGCCCCGCCTGGTTGAGGATGTTGACAACATACGCGAGGATGGAATTGATGCCCGTCGCCTGCGTGCAGGCCAGGATCAGGCAAGCGAGCAGGAAGGGCAGCACATAGCGGCGGCTCAGCAGCGGGTCCTTCGCCTTGCCGTTTCCGCTGGCCTTGGCCGCATTTTCGGGGGTATCGAGCATTTCGCGCAGCTCCAGGTCGGCAACGGCGGGCAGGCGCGTGCGCAGCAGCGACTGGCGCGCCTGTTCGATGCGGCCGCGTTGCGCCAGCCAGCGCGGCGATTCGGCCAGCAGCAGGGCACCGATGGTAAACACCAGGCCCGGCGTCAGGCAGACCCAGAAGATGCTGCGCCAGGCGTGGTCCTTGGCCGTGAAGATGGCGGCGATGCGGCCCGCTTCCGGCAAGGCTTGCGCCGCTTGCGTGGCCGTTTCCACCGTCTGCGCCTGCTGCAGGCCGATCAGGGCGGCGGCTACCAGGCCGATGGTCAGCAGCAGCTGGAACAGGGCGGCGCCCCGTCCGCGCTGTTGCGCGGGCAGGCATTCGGCCAGGTACAGGGGCACGACGACGCCGATCAAGCCGCCGCTGATGCCTTGCAGCAGACGGCCCAGCAGCAGTGGCGTGTAGCCATCGGCCAGGGCGATCAGGGGAATGCTGGCGCTGAACAGGGCGCCGGCCAGGAACATCACCCAGCGCCTGCCGAGGAGATCGGCCAGGGCGCCGGCGAACAGCGAAGAAAGGACTGAACCCAATAGCACGGCGGCGACGATAAAACTCAGCTGCTGGGCCGTCAGCTTCCACGCCACCGAGGCCGTCGATTCCAGGTAGGGCAGGGCGCCTGCGATGATGCCGATGTCTATGCCGTACAGCAATCCCCCCATGCCGGCAATGAATAGCAGGTAGCGCATGGCCCACACGGGGGCCTTGTGTAACGTGTCGTGCATGAAAACTCCGTGACGGGGTTGAGGTAGGTTGAGGTGGTCTAGCGGGTGGAAAGATCGATGGCCGCGCCTTCGACGAAGACGGACACTGGCTGCAAGTTGGTATCGAGGACAACGATATCGGCCCAGGCGCCGGGCGCCAACCGGCCCCGTTCGGATTCGCCCAGGTAATCGGCGGGGTACAGCGACAGGCGGTTCGAGGCGTCGGCCAGGTCGAGGCCCAGCTCGACGAAATTGCGCAGGGCCTGGTCCATGGTCAGCACGCTGCCTGCCAGCGACCCCGTGGCCAGGCGCACGCAGCCCAGGCATTTGTAGACGCGCTGCGTGCCCAGGCCATATTCGCCATCGGGCATGCCGGTGGCCGAGGTGGCGTCCGTCACGCCGTACAGGCGCGGAATGGCGCGCAGGGCCGCGCGCAGGGCGCCCTTGGCCACGTGCTGCAGGTCGGGGATGATTTCCGCGTACTCGGCATGCGCGAGCGCGGCGCCCACCATGCCCGGGTCGTAATGGCTCATGCCCGTCATGCCGTTGTACAGGTGGGTAAAGCCGGCGACGCCGGCTTTCAGGGCCGCCACGCCTTCGTCATACGTGCCGGCGCTATGGCCGATCTGCACGCGGATGCCCATCGCCGCCAGTTGCGGGATCAGTTCCATGTGGCCCGGGATTTCCGGCGCCATAGTGAGTACCTTGATGGGGGCGATGGCGTGAAAACGCTGCACCAGCGCCAGGCTGGCTTGCACTACGTCGGGCGGCTGCGCGCCCAGGCGGTGAAGGTTTAAAAAAGGTCCTTCCAGGTGCACGCCCAGCATGCGCGCGCCGTTGGCCGGGCGCTCGGCGATGACGCCGGCCAGACCTTGCAGGGCGCGCAGGATCGAGGGTTCCTTGGCCGTCAGGGTGGTGCCCAGCAGGGCGGTGGTGCCGTGGCGCGCATGCACTTGCGCCACGGTGGCGCCCGCGTCGCCCCCTTCCATGATGTCGACGCCGGCCGCGCCATGCACGTGCAGGTCGATAAAGCCGGGCAAAATGGTCAGCGCGCTGTCGGCGGCAGGGTCTTCTTGTATCTGAACGATACGCTGGTCAAAAGTGATGGTGCCCGTGATCCAGCCAGATGGGGTAAGGATTCTGCCGCTCAGCATGTGTTATTCCGCTATAAAAAGTTCGATGCCCAGCTTTTGCAGCCCTTCGCGGTATTCCTGGCTGATGCTGGCATCGGTGATGACGGTATCGACGCGGTCCAGCTGCACGATGCGGTGCAGGCTGACGCGGCCGAACTTGGAGGCGTCCGTGAGGACGATGATTTTCTTGGCCCGTTCCACCATCTTGTGGTTCAGGCTCGCTTCCGCTTCGTGGTGGGTGGTGACGCCGAACTGCAGGTCGAAGCCGTCCACGCCCAAAAACAGCTTGTCGAAACTGTAGGCTTGCAAACAGGTTTCCGCCTGGCTGCCCTGGATCGACAGCGATTGCTTGCGCAGCAGGCCGCCCGTGAGGATCAGGTCCACGCCGGGCGCGTCGGCCAGTTCCCACGCGATGTTGAGGCCATTCGTGGCCACCGTCACGCCGGTTGCATCGCGCAAATGGCGCGCCAGCGAGATGGTGGTGGTGCCCGAGTCGATGATGATGTTGTCGCCCGGTTCCACCAGCCGCGCCGCATAGGCGCCGATGCGCTCCTTTTGCTCGTGGTTGATGGCGTCCTTCTGGCGTATCGTATGCTCGGGCGGCGGCGTGCGCGTCAGGGTCGCGCCGCCGTGGCTGCGTGTGGCCATGCCTTGCGCTTCCAGCGCATTCAAGTCGCTGCGGATGGTGACCGCAGACACGCCGAGTTTTTCCACCAGATCGGTTACTTGCACCGAGCCCTGCTGGGTAAGCATTTGGAGGATGGATTCACGGCGTTGGCTGGTATTTCGCATGGTGGCGGGCTCAGTAAAAAATGAAAATATCGAGCTTAACAGATTGCCGCTTCGGCAACGACGGGGACTGCCGTATTGCGGTTGCAGGCACGCGCATATTGCGCCAGCAGGCTGCCGATCTTGTGCTCGATCAAGGCCGGCGCCTCCGCCCTCAAGCTGCCCTGCACCACAGCCAGGTACTGCTCCGGCAAATGCTGGCTCAGGAGCGGCAGCGGAATCGTCAAGGCGTCCAGGTTGGCCAGCAGCTTGTCGACGGTGGCTGCCACTTCCGGCTCGCCCCAGTAATAGCGGCAACGGTCGCTCAAGCCGTAGCGGCGCATCAGACGCTGTTCTTCCGGCGTGCCCAGGTAATGCTTGATCCAGTTCTTCGGCTTGGCCAGCATCACGTCGTCGAGTACCTGCATCAGCCGCGAGGTGGCGTGCGCCGGCAGCAGTTCCTCCTCGATCTGGCATAGTGCATACAGCGCCTCGCGCAGGGCGAAGGTGGCGGCCGGACCCACTTTCAGGATGGCGAAATGGTCGCGCACCATGGCGTGCAGGGCCGATTCGCGCTGGTAGTCGGTGGAATGGGCCTCAAATACCAGGCCAGGCTGCTCGGCAACAAAGGCCGACAGTTCGGCGGCCGCAGGCGCATCGTAGTGCTGGATGCTGCTTTGATCGAAATCAACGCCCGGCTGCACCACCATGGCGATGACGCGGCGCCAGGCGCCGTGCAAGTCATTTTCCAGGAAGGCGCTGCGGTGCACGTCCAGGGTGCGCCGCGCGGCAAGCGGGCTGGTGACGGCGCCGGCCTGCGCCAGCGATGCTTCGCCGCCGGGTATCGGCACTTCCGTGCCGATCACGTAGACGGGCGGCGCGAAGCCGGCGGCGGCGGCGGCCGCTTCGGCGACGATGCACAGGCGCGCCGAACGGGCGGCCACGGTTTCATCGTCGAGCTGCAAAGGGTCATCGGCACAGCGCATGCTGCAATCGAGGTGTATTTTATGGAAACCGGCCGACGCATACGCGGCGATCAGGGTCTCGGCGTGGTCCATGGCGGTGGCCGCATCGAGGTGCTGCCAGGCGTTCGGGCCAAGATGGTCGCCGCCCAGCACCAGGCGCTCGGTCGGGAAACCCTGTTCCCGCGCCAGTGCCAGCATGGTGTCGCGGAAAACGGCCGGCGTCATGCCCGTGTAGCCGCCGAACTGGTCGACCTGGTTCGAGGTCGCTTCGACCAGCAGCACGGTGTCGTAGTCGCTGGCCACGCGCATGGCGGCGCGCAGCACGCTCGGGTGGCTGCAGCAGACGGCGTACAGTCCCACGCGTTCGCCGCGGCGGTGCGCCTTGATCACTTGCTGGATGGGGGACAGTGTAAAGGTCGGGTTTTCCACTTGCTTCATCATGTTGACGCCTTTGTATGTTGTCGTATCAAAAGGGCCGCGCCGCGCGCGCCGCCGGCGTCGCCAAAGCGGGGCGGCAAAATGGGCGGCACGTGCACGCCGGGGAACAGATGGCGCTTGACGGCGGCCGGCAGCTTGTCGTACAGGTGGGGCAGCTTGGACAGGCCGCCACCGAGCACGATGACGTGCGGATCGTAGGCCAGCACCAGGCTGGCCAGCGCGTGGCCCAGCACATCGAGGTGCACGGCCACCGTGCGTTCGGCCACGGCATCGCCCATGTTGGCCCGGGCCACGATGGCCAGCGGCTCGGCGCCGTCGCCGCCGAAATGCGCGTGGATTTTGCTCATGGCTGGGCCGGAGACGTAGCGTTCCAGGCAACCCGTCTTGCCGCACGGGCAGGGGTATTCTGCCAGGCCGTGCTGTGCCAGCAGGGTGGCGGGCAGGCTCCAGTGGCCCCATTCGCCGGCCACGCCGTTAAAGCCGCGCAGCAGCTGGCCGCCCACGCAATAGCCGCCGCCGGCGCCCGTGCCGAGGATGGCGCCGAACATGCTGGCGGCATTCTCGGCCGCGCCGCCTTGCGCTTCGGACAGGGCGAAACACTGGCAATCGTTGCCGATGGCAACCGGGCGCTGCAAGGCCTGTTGCAGGGTTTGCGCCACCAGCCGGCCGTTCAGGGCGGGCACGTTGGAACTCAGTTGCCGGCCGCTGGCGCTGTCGATCACACCGGGCAAGCCGATGCCGACAGGCGCCGCCGTGCCCAGGGCGGCGTCGCCGCGCGCTACCAGGTCGACGATGGCTTGCACGAAGGCGGCAAAATCGTCACCGGGCGTGGCCACCCGTTCGCGGAACATTTCCGTCAGCGTGCCGTCGCGGTCGGCAAAGGCCACCAGCTCCATCTTGCTGCCGCCGATGTCGATGCCGTGGTAGCCCGCGGTAGGGTTAGAATTGGTCATGGCCATAGATGGTGACGCCCTGCACGACACGGTTGACGATGCCGCCGGCAAATGGATTGTCGGGGCGCAGTTGCAGCAGCGCGGACTGGTGCAGCGCATATTGCTGCGCCATCAGCAGCCACAGCGGGGCCAGCCACGCATCGGGCCAGGCCGGCGCATCGGCCGAGAGGTCGCCGCCGATGCCTACCGTCAGGCACGTCTGTGCCACGCTGTCGCGCTGCAGCTCTTTAAGTAAGTCATCTTCATACTGGCGCGCCAGCGGCTTGCTGCTGCGCAGCAGTATCACCAGCGACTCCGTGGTGACGGCCGATTTCGGGCCGTGGCGGAAACCCAAAGGGGTATTCGCCATCGCCATCACGCGGCCACCCGTCAGTTCCAGGATCTTCAGGGCCGCTTCCTTGGCCAGCGCTTCCAGCGGACCGCTGCCCAGGTAGACGACGCGCTGCACCGGGGTTGATCCCAGGTCCGCCACAGGCGCCGACCAGTCGCGCAAGGCTTGTTCGCCCAGTTGCGCCAGCGTCTCCAGGCGGGTCAGGTCCGTGCCCTTGCCCAGCACCGACAGGGCCGCCAGCAGCATGCTGCTAAAGCTGCTGGTCATGGCGAAGCCGCGATCACAGCTGCCTTCCGGCATCAGCAGGTTATAGGTATTGCTGTCATTGGCGCCCTGGCGCGCCAGCTTGCCGTCCGCGTTGCAGGTGATGTTGAGGAAGCGCGCGCCAGGCACGACCTGGCGCAGCAATTCCACGGCGGCCAGGCTTTCCGGGCTGTCGCCGCTGCGGGCAAACGAAACGAGCAGGGTGGGCGCGTCCGCTTCCAGGTACAGCTCGTGGTGCGTCAGCAGGGTGGTGGTGGCGATGGCGCGGATCTGCGCGGGCCAGGCGGCATTCAAGGTGTCGACGACGATTTCGCCCACGTAGGCCGAGCTGCCGGCGCCCGTCAGGATGACGCGCTGCACGGGATTGGACAGTGCGTCGCCCAGGAAGGCGGCCAGGCTGGCCTGCTCGCCGCGCAAAATGCCGGCCAGCGCACGCCAGATGGCCGGCTGGTGGGCGATTTCCTCGGCCGTGTGCAGGCCGCCGATGTCGCGCCAGGTTTGAATGTCACGCTGAAGTAGGGTAGTCATGGAGTGTCAGTAAAGTGTTTGTTGGAGAAAGCATAAATACTAAATTTCGAAAAGTCAAATACGAAAGCAAAACGAAAGTAAATTGTTTTTCGGCTTGCGAAATAATGTCGTTTTATCGGGTCTGTATCGTGTTGCGGTGCCGCATGAAACCCAGTTGTGCTGCCGCTTGTCGCTGAAATGCGACGATAACGAAAGTATGTTTTGTGACATTTTGGTGAAACGTAAGAAAAATGCGCCAATTTTGGGCGTTTTATTAATAAATTGCTTGCAAAACTTTGTTTTGATTGACGATATTTATTTTTCTTCTTAAAGTATTTCCATCACTTCGATTTTCTGAAAGCCGCCTGATGAAACCACTCCCGCTTCCCCGCCGCGTCCTTGCCGCCTGTGTCCTCGCCGCCCTTGCCACCCTGGCTGCCCCTGGCCTGCATGCCGCGCCGCTCGGCAATTTGCAGTCGCTCTCCGCCGTGCACCTGGCCGACGTGGCCAAGGGCGAGGCGCTGGGCTGGGATGTGCGCAGCGATACGGGCATGCAGTTGCGTATCAGCCTGCCACAGGTGGACGTGCTGCGCATCCAGGCGGGCGGCAAGGCCGGTCTGACGGGGCCGGGCGACAAGGCCGCGCCCATCGTTGTCGGTCAGCCTGCGGCGCAGGTGGCGTATCAGCTCAGCGAGCAGGCCGACCATGTCCTGATCAGCACCAAGGCCCTGAGCTTGCGCATCGACCGCAAACCCTTGCGCTTTACCTTGTTCCGCAAGGGCGACGCAGTACCGCTGTGGCGCGAGGTGCAGCCTTTGTCGCTGGACGACAAGCAGGGCGTGCAGGTGCTTTCCAGCCTGCCGGGAGAACGCTATTTCGGTGGCGGCCAGCAAAATGGCCGCTTCGAATTCAAGGGCAAGCAGGTGCCCGTGTCGTATTCGGGCGGCTGGGAAGAGGGCGACCGCCCGAATCCCGCGCCATTTTTGATGAGTTCACGGGGCTGGGGCATGCTGCGCAATACCTGGTCCGACGGTAATTACGACTTGCGCGACAAGGAGCAGATCTCGCTGCAGCACGCGGAAGGCCGCTTCGATGCGTATTTCTTTGTCGGCAAGGACCTGCGCGACGTCGTCGCCCGCTACACGGACTTGACGGGCCGCGCGCGCATGTTGCCCCGCTGGGCACTGGAATACGGCGACGCCGATTGCTACAACGACGGCGACAATGTGAAAAAGCCCGGCTCCGTGCCGAAGGGCTGGACCGATGGCCCCACGGGCAAGACGCCGGACGTGGTGGAAACGGTGGCGCGCCAGTACCGCGAACACGACATGCCGGGCGGCTGGATCCTGCCCAACGATGGCTATGGCTGCGGCTATACGAACTTGCCGGAAACGGTGAAGGGACTGGCTGGCTATGGCTTCCGCACGGGCCTGTGGACGGAAAATGGTGTCGACAAGATCGCCTGGGAAGTGGGCCAGGCGGGCAGCCGCGTGCAGAAGCTGGACGTGGCGTGGACGGGCAAGGGCTACCAGTTCGCCATGGATGCGAACAAATCAGCCTACGACGGCATCCTGAACAACTCCGACAGCCGCCCCTTCCTGTGGACGGTGATGGGTTGGGCCGGTATCCAGCGCTACGCGGTGGCGTGGACGGGTGACCAGAGCGCCAGCTGGGACTACATCCGCTGGCACATTCCGACCCTGATCGGTTCGGGTCTGTCGGGCCAGGCGTATGCGTCCGGTGACGTCGATGCCATCTTCGGCGGCAGCCCGGAAACCTATCTGCGCGACCTGCAGTGGAAAAGCTTTACGCCCGTCCTGATGGGCATGTCCGGCTGGGCCGCGGCCGAGCGCAAGCATCCGTGGTGGTTCGATGAGCCGTACCGCGACATCAATCGCCGCTATTTGAAACTCAAGATGCGTTTGACACCGTATATGTATACGCTCGTGCGCGAAGCGGAGCAATCGGGCGCGCCGCTGGTACGCGGCCTGATGTGGGATTACCCGCAAGACCCGGCCGCCTACACGGAAGCGTACAAATACCAATTCCTGCTGGGGCGCGACGTGCTGGTGGCACCCGTTTACCGCAGCCAGGCCGTCAGCGGCGGCTGGCGCAAGGGCATCCACCTGCCGCAAGGTACGTGGTACGACTACTGGGATGGCCGCCAGGCCACGGCGGACGCGAAAGGGCGCGACCTGGATATGCAGGTGACGCTGGACAAGCTGCCCGTGTTTGTGCGCGCTGGCGCCATCCTGCCCATGTATCCGGAAATGCTGTACGACGGCCAGAAGCCCAAGGATCAGCTGACCCTCGATATCTACCCGCATGGCGATTCCGCGTACACGCTGTATGAAGACGACGGCAACACGCGCCAGTACCAGGGCGGCGCCTTCAGCCAGCAAGTCATCCGCATGCGCCAGACGGGCGGCGATGTGCAGGTCGACATCGGCGCCGTCGATGGCAAGTACCAGGGCCAGGAGGCGCGCCGTGGTTACGCGCTGCGCATGCTGGCGGGCAAGGCACCGGCCGCCGTGCGCGCGGGTGAGCGCCTGATCGCGGCATCCGGTGAACGTGCCGCCTATGACAAGGCGATCGAAGGCTGGTATTTCGACGCGGCAGACCGGCAAGGCACCCTGCACGTGAAAGTGGCGTCGCAGGACATCCGCCAGCCTTTGATGCTGCAGGTCGCTGGTGCGCTGGCCGTGGCGAGAATCGATGCAGATTTCCCGGCCGCCCCCGTGCCGGGCCGCGCCTTGCCGGCCGACGCCATGCAGGTGGTGGCGCGTCCGTTTGAAGAAAGCGGCTATCCGCTGGAAAACGCCTTCGATGGCAAGCCGGAGACATGGTTCCGCACCGTGCGTAGCCCGTCCGTGAAAAGCGGTCCGCACGAATGGGTGATCGGCTTTACGGAACGGCGTTTGGTGGACGGCATCGAACTGGCGCCGCGCAACGACCAGCACTGGAAGCATGGCCAGGTGCGCGACTATGAAATCTACATCGGCGACAACAACGGCGAGTGGGGTGCGCCGCTGGTGCGCGGCACCCTCAAGCTGCAGGAAGGCAAGCAGACGATCAACTTTCCGGCCACGGCCGGGCGCTTGCTGCGCTTCCGCGTCATGAGCACGCAAAATCCGGAAGGTGACGGCGCAGCGTCCACCGATCCGATGGTCACTGCGGCGCAAGCGGGGCCGGTGGCGCGCGCGTTTGATGCGGCGCTGGCGACCGACGTGGCGCCAGTGACCTTGTCCGAATTCCGCGTGCTCGAACACCGCATGGCCGAAGGCGAGGAGGTGCTGCGCTACCTGTCGGACCTGGCGCTGCCGAAGAATATCGCGAAAGACCGGCCGGCCGGCAAGGCGGCCGAGATGCGCATGAACGGGCTGTGGTTCCGCAAGGGCCTTGGCGTGGGACCAGCCAGCCGCATCGACTTGCAGCTGGCTGGCAATTGGAATCTGCTGCGCGCCGACCTGGGCGTGGACGATAGCTGCCGCAGCGCGGGCGGCTTGCAATTCCAGGTATGGAGCGGTGAGCGGCTGCTGTACGACAGCGGCCTGGTCACGGCTCCCGGGGTGGTCAAACCCGAAATCGACGTGCGCGGCCTGAGCCAGCTCAGTTTGCGCACTCTGGGCGCGCGCGGCGTCCGGCCGGCCCAGGTTTGCGGCAACTGGGCCAATG
Organism: Janthinobacterium darwini; assembly: GCF_051380905.1. Taxonomy (NCBI): domain Bacteria; kingdom Pseudomonadati; phylum Pseudomonadota; class Betaproteobacteria; order Burkholderiales; family Oxalobacteraceae; genus Janthinobacterium; species Janthinobacterium darwini. The sequence goes on along the minus strand of NZ_JBNYXX010000001.1, from coordinate 2,230,770 downwards.
CCGTACTCACCGGCACGGAAGGCGCGACAGTCAAGCCGCGCTAACCGGCCTTCAATCATTTCACTAAAAACGAGCCCCTCTTCGGACCGGGGAGGGGCTCTTGCAGCCTGACGAAAACAAATCACTTATAAGAGGGAGATGGGAATGCACTTGAAAAAACTGATGGCCGCCATGGTGGCGGTAGGGTTGGCGTCGACAGCGCTGGCAGCGGAGGAGGAGAAACTGGCGCGCGTCGAAGTGACGGGCTCGAGCCTGAAGCGCATCAACGCGGAAACGGCGTCGCCGGTACAGGTGATCAATGCCAAGCAGATCGAAAACATGGGCGCGCTCACCTTGCTGCAGGTGCTCGACAACCTGCCCGCCGCCCGCCCGGCGCAGCAGGACTTCCGCTCGATGTTCACGGGGTCGGACGGCGGTTCGCAAGCGAACTTGCGCGGCCTGGGGGCGCAGGGCACCTTGGTGCTGCTGAATGGCCGCCGCCTGTCGTTCTATGGCGCGCCAGCCGGCTTCCAGACCATGTTCGTCAATATCGACGCCATTCCTGCCGCCGCCATCGAGCGCATGGAAATTTTGACGGACGGCGCGTCGGCCGTGTATGGCTCCGATGCCGTGGCCGGCGTGATCAACGTGATCACCAAAAAGAGCTACCAGGGCCTGGAAGCGCGCGCCAACGGCGAGTTTTCTCCCCGCGTGAAAGCCTATGGCGAGCGCCAGGCCAGCGTGCTGTACGGCCTGGGCGACCTGGCCAGCGACGGCTACAACATCTACGGTTCCGTGAACGTCTACCAGCGCGACCGCATCGCGCTGGCCGATACCTACCAGAAGCGTCCCTCGTATTTTTATGTAAACAATCCCAATTTCATTCCGAACATGCGCGTGGGCGTCGGCAGCGAACCGGGTGTGATGAATCCCGGGACCTTCTTTGTCTTCGACAAGGCCAACAACAATGCCCGCACCCAGCGCGCCGCGCCAGGCTGCAACAACAGCATCACCGAGGCGTCGGGTAGTCGCTGCGTGTGGAATGCGCTGCCCAACCAGCTCGACACGGGCCCGACCTCGGAGCGTGCAACGGCTTACCTGAGCGGCCGGCTGAAACTGGGTGGCGACATGGAAGCGTTCGCGGAAGGCGCCTTCACCCACATCAAGATGCGCGGCGAGAATGGTCCGTCCAGCTTCAACAGTGGCAGCACGAATAACTGGTTCGCGCGTAACACAGGCAATACCCTCAACACCTTCGCCACGCCTTTCCTGAGCCCGAACAACGTCTACCTGAAAGGCAAGCTCGATGCCGACATGGTGGCCAAAATGGGCGGCGCGGCCGGCTTGAATTACCTGTTGCAGGATGCGACGAGCCACTTCGGCCAGAAGAATGTCGATGAAAACTACCGCGCGCTCGTCGGCTTGCGCGGCAGCCTCGGCGGCGGCTGGGATTTTGAAACGGCGCTGAGCGTGGCGGGCAGCCACTCCACGCTGTTCCAGACGGCGAATATCAACATCAAGGGTTTTGAGCAGGCGTTTGGCCCGTTCACGAAAGACCCTGTCAGCGGCCGCACGTATATCTCGGACAATCCCGCCTACAAGTTCGGCGAAATCAGCGACGCCAACGCGGCGCTCCTGCGTGCCGCCTACCCGACCTTCGCCATCGAATCCTGGACCAAGCTGATGACCTGGGATGCGAAGCTGGAAGGCACCTTGTTCAAGCTCGGTGAGCGCGAAGTGCGCGCCGCCGTGGGTACCAACATCATGCGTGAGAGCTTCCTCACGCCCGGCAACGCGGACGCGGCCAATGGCCTGATCACGCAGCAGGGCGGTTCCTGGTTCGATGGCCGGCGCACCATCGCCGCCGTGTTTGGCGAAGTGGTGGTGCCGCTCAGCGACACGCTGGAAGTCAATGCGGCCGCGCGCCTGGACAAATATCCGCATTTCGCCGCCAACCTGGCGCCCAAGCTGGGCGTGATCTGGCGCGCGCGGCCTGACCTGATGCTGCGCGGGACATATTCCGAGGGCTTCCGCGCGCCCAATCTGGCTGAAGCGGGTTCGGGCGGCGTCTTTGCGCAGGTGGGCGGCATCCGCGACACTGTGCGCTGCGATGAAACGAACGCCATGGCGCGCGCCCTGATGAAGTCCCGGGTGGCGACGGATGCGGACCTGGGCAAGAGCTTGCTCAATTCGAATTGCTCGACGACCGTGGGCGGCCTGACCCCGCCGAACCAGAACCTGCGTCCGGAGAAGGCCAAGATTTCGACCGTGGGCCTGGTCCTGCAGCCGGCCAAAGACGTGAGCATTTCGCTCGATTACTGGTTCATCAACCGCCGCGACGAAATCGTGCGCCAGGACTTCAACGAGCTGTTTACGGAGTTGGTGGACAAGTACGGCCCCACTCTGGCCGGCACGTCGAGCGCCATCCGCAATGGCTTGACCGACGCGGACCGGGGCAACATGGCGGCGGTGGCGGCCATGTGCGCCAATCCCGCCAACGCGGGCGTGTGCGCGGCTGGCGTGCCGGGCTACTCGGTGGGCAACCTGGGCGGCTTGATCAACTCGTATTCGAACCGTGGCCGTACCCTGATGGACGGCGTGGACATCGATGCGCGCACGCGCTTTGCGCTGGGCGACTGGGGCAAGCTGAGCACCGGCATCGCGGCCACCATCCGCAAGCGCGACACCCATGACAGCGAAGACGGCAGCGACATCAAGGGCAATACCGTCGGCTACTACGATTCGCCGCGCTACCGCGCTACCGTCAACGCCGACTGGAGCTACCACAACTTCGTCAGCAGCGTGTTCGTCAATTACTCGGGCAAGACGCGCTGGGCGTATGGTCCTTGGGACAAGGACAACACACCGGAAAACTGCACTGCGGCCTCCGTGGCCCTGCCTGCAGGACAGTGCAAGGGAGCGCCGTCGTACACCACGGTCAACCTGGCCTTCAGCTGGAAGCCGATCAAGCACCTGGACGTGGGCCTGAACGTGAAAAACGCGTTCAACAAGCAGCCGTACTACGACCCGAACGGATGGGAAGGCTACAACCATAGCCAGGACCTGTTCGGCCGCCAGTTTGCCCTCTCGGCCAGCTACAAGTTCTTTTAAGACGTGATGATGCCCCGGCCCGCCAGCGCGACCTGCGTTATGGCGAGCTGGGCTACTGTCATGAAAAGAAAAAGACAGCATTCCGAAATGCGCAATACGAAAGATAAGCGTAAGCGAAAGTGGATAGCCATGTCCACTTTCGCGTTTTTCTCCCCCGGTTCCTGTGCGAAATATGCGCTGCCGACCGTCTCCTTGCGTTCAGGTGTATCTGCCACACCACGGTAACGAAAGTTATCTGCCTCGACACTCATTCAATCGAAAGATAAATCGCCTTTTCGTGCCACGTTTAACGATAATTTTGCCTTATAACTTTCTTTTCATTGACGATACTTATTTTTCTTTTTAAAGTAATCCCAAGAAAACGAAAATCGGCCGATACGGACCGATTTCCCGAAAGGTGCGGTTGCCTGGCTGCACCGGCCGACGACCACCATAAAAATTGCGCCCCCGACTCCGCCCTGGAGCTGGGAGGGCGCGTAAAACCCTCGATATAGACGGAGAGACAATCATGCATACCACCCGACTCAAATTGCGCGACATCAGCCGCGCCGCCGCGATCGTGATCGCACTGGCGGCCGGCGTGCCAGGCCAGGCCTGGGCACAGTCGAACGCCACCAGTACCATTTTCGGCGAAGTGAGCGCACCTGCCGGCGCCACCGTGGTGCTGGAAAACCTGGCGACGGGCGTGCAGCGTACCCTGACGCCGGATACGTCGGGCCGCTATGTGGCCAACTCCATGCCGCCAGGCCGCTATGCGGTGCGCGTGCTGCGTGCCGGTTCGGTCGAGGCATCTCAGGAAGTCGAAGCGCTGATCGGCGCGGGCGCCGAAGCCAACTTCGGCCCTGCCAGCGCGGCCGGTACCGTGGGGCAGGAGCAGACCGTCGTGGTGAAAGCGTCGCGCAATCCGATCGACGTGTCGAATACGAACAATGGCGTGATCTTCACCGCCAAGGAATTGAAAGCGCTGCCAGTCGGTAACGACGTGGCTTCCATCGTGCAGCTGACGCCGGGCGTGGCGCGCGGCACCAACAGCGTGTACGGCAATGCGCCATCGATCGGCGGGGCGGGCCAGTCGGAAAACGCCTTTTACGTCAACGGCTTCCCCATCACCAACATCCTGACCCAGGTGGGCGCGTCGGAGCTGCCGTTTGGCGCGATCTCGAACCTGCAGGTGCTGTCGGGCGGCTATGGTTCGGAGTTTGGCCGCTCCACGGGCGGCGTGATCAACATCACCACCAAGAGCGGCGGCAACAAGGTCGAATTCGGCGGCAAGGTGTCCATCATCCCCCTCTCGCTGAAGGGCGAGCCGGAAAACACCTATTACCCGAATACGGGCGCCAATCCCAAGACGGACGGCAATCTGCTGTACTGGAACCGCGACAATGGCAGCACCAGCAAGGTGGTGGGCTTGTACGGCAGTGGCCCCCTGATCAAGAACAAGCTGTTCGCCTTCGTGGCGCTGGAACAGACGCGCACCGACAGCCAGGCCGTTGCCGCCACCGCCGACTCGGGCACGGCCCTGGCGCGCGGCTGGAGCACCAGCCAGAGCAAGGTGGACCGCATGATGGCCAAGCTGGACTACAACCTGACGGACGACCATCACTTCGAATACACCAAGCTGTATGACCGCACGAAGACGGACAGCCAGGCGTATGGCTACAGCTACGCCACGCATGCGAGCAACGGCGTACAGGCAGGCAAGGGCGAGACGACGGTCAACTGCTGCGGCTCATCGGCCGCGCCGGGCGCCAATATCGACATCTTCAAATACACGGGCTACCTGACGGACAATCTGACGGTGACGGCCATGATGGGCGAATCGCGCACTTCGCACACCCGTACGCCCAATGGCTACAATCCGCTGCTGGCGCAAACGTCGTCGAATGCATCGACACAGGTGCCTGGCCTGGCGTACGCCAATCCGCAAACGGTGACGGGCACCCTGGTCGACCCGTCGTCGGAAGACCGCCAGAAAGCCAAGCGCCTGGATCTCGAATACAAACTGGGCCAGCACTCGCTGCGCGGTGGCATCGATCGCATCGACGTGGAATCGAAGGTGGGCCTGAGTCTGGCCGGCGGCTACCGCTGGAGCTACCAGCGGGCGACCGATCCGAACCGGGCTATCAACGGCGCTTTTGAGACGCCAGCCCAGGGTGGCGGCTATGGCGCGCAAGGCTATTACGTCAGCAAGGACCTGAACGCCAACCTGGCGCGTCCGACCAGCGTGCAATCGGCGCAATACATTCAGGATCACTACCAGGTCACCGAACGGGTGCTGCTGGATCTGGGCTTGCGCCGCGAACAGTTCACCAACTACAGCACCGATGGCGTGGCTTTCATTTCGCAGCGCAACATGATTGCCCCGCGCTTGGGCGCCACCTGGGATTACCTGGGCGACGGCACCCTGAAATTCTTTGCCAACGGCGGCCGCTACCACTTGCCGGTGCCATCGAATTTGTCGAGCAACATGGCCAGCCCCTTCCTGGCCACCAGCGAGATGTACACTTACACGGGCGTCGATCCCGTCACTGGCGCGCCGACGGGCCTGCATGCGATCAGCAAGCCATATTCGGCCAACAACGCTTATGGCCAGAGCCGCGATGCGCGCGAAGTGACGGCCATCGGCCTGAAACCGCTGTCGCAGGATGAATTCTCGCTGGGCTTCGAACGTGCCCTGAGCAAGAAACTGGTGGTGGGCGCCAGCGTCCTGTACCGCAAGCTGAACGATACCAACGACGACGTCTGCGACGCGCGTCCGCTGCAAGCCTGGGCCACGCGCAACAGCGTCGACACGAGCAACTGGGGCGGCTTCCAGTGCGCCATCATCAACCCGGGCCGCGACAACAGCCTGATGGTGGACTTCGATGACGGCAAGGGCTTGCGCCGCGTGGATATCTCGGCGGCAGAGTGGGGCAATCCGCTGCCATCGCGCACCTATCGCGCCTTGAACATGTTCGTCGAACATCCTTACACGAACGGCTGGTACGGCAAACTGACCTACACCCTGTCCGCGCTGAAGGGCAATATGGAAGGCCAGACGGACAGCATCGGCGGCGGCGACGTGGGCCTGACAGTCAGCGACGACCACAAGGAACTGATGTACAACGCCTATGGCTACCTGCCGGGCGACCACCGCCACGCCTTCAAGGCCTACGGCTTCATGCAGGTCATCCCGGACGTGACGGTGGGCGCCAACCTGTCGCTGACCTCGGGCGCGCCACGCAACTGCATCGGCGCGCTGCCCGATAACCTGAAGTTCGAGAACGATTACGGCGATTCCTACTTCTATTGCAATGGCAAGCCGGCGCCGCGCGGCAGCCAGGGCCGCCTGCCATGGCAAGCCCAGCTGGACATGAATGTGGCCTATACTCCCAGCGCCGTCAAGGGCCTGAGCCTGAAAGTGGACGTCTTCAATGTGTTCAACAGCCAGACCGTGACCCGCTATAACGAGACGCGCGAAGACCATGGAGCCATCGCCCGCAGCTATTTGCAGGTGGCCGGCCGCACGGCGCCGCGGTCCGTGCGCTTCACTGCTGAATACACCTATTAAACTGCAGCCGGTCTGCCAAGCGGCGGGCCGGCGACGATCATTACCAATGGAAGCGAGAAGAGACCAATGACGACAACACAATTCAATCGACGCAATTTCCTGTCCGCCAGCGCCGCGCTGGCCGGTGGCGCCATGGCCGGCAGCGCATTGCTGCCTGGCGCCGCCAACGCCGCCCCTGCCGCCGCCCGCGACAAGGTGCGCCTGGGTCTGATCGGCACGGGCATGCGTGGCCAGGTGCTGCTGGCGGAACTGGTGCGCCGCGATGATGTGGAAGTGGTTGCCCTGTGCGATATCGAACCGATCATGCTGAAACACGCGCTGGGCCAGGTGGAAAAAGCCGGCAAGCCGCGTCCGCGCACGTATGGCGAAGACCGCGACCAGAAAGCCTACAAGCGCATGCTGGACGCGGGCGGACTCGATGGCGTGATCATCGCCACGCCGTGGGAATTCCATGCGCCCATGGCGATCGCCGCCATGCAGGCCAAGATACCCGTCGGTTGCGAAGTGGTGGCCGGCATCACCCTGCAAGACCACTGGGATGTGCTCAACACCCAGCTGAAAACGGGCACGCCCTACATGTTGCTGGAAAACGTATGCTACCGCCGCGATGTGATGGCCGCGCTGCAGATGGTGCGCGCGGGGCTGTTCGGCGAACTGCTGCACCTGCAGGGCGGCTACCAGCACGATCTGCGCGCCGTCAAATTCAACAGCGGCAATCCGGCCAAGCCATATGGCGGTGGCGTGGAATTCGGCGAAAAGGGCTGGTCGGAAGCCCATTGGCGCACGCAGCACTCGGTCGACCGCAATGGCGAACTGTATCCTAGCCACGGCATCGGCCCGTGCGCCATGTACACGAACATCAACCGCGGCAACCGTTTTACGCGCATCAACGCCTTCGCCACCAAGGCGCGCGGCCTGCACGACTACATCGTCAAGCAGCCGGGCGGCGCGCAGCATGCGAATGCCAAGGTGAAATTCAAGCTGGGCGATATCGTCACCACCACGCTGGCGTGCGAAAACGGCGAAACCATCATCCTGCAGCACGACACGAGCCTGCCGCGTCCGTATTCGCTGGGTTTCCGCGTGCAAGGCACGGACGGCCTGTGGATGGACTTGAACAACTCGATTCACATCGAAGGCGTCAGCAAGCCGCACCAGTGGGACGACTTCAAGGCCTACCAGGACAAGTATGACCACCCGGTCTGGCGCAAGTACGCGGCGCAGGCGGAAGGCGCGGGCCACGGCGGCATGGACTTCTTCGTCATCCACGCCTTTGTCGAAGCCCTCAAGGCCAACGCGCCGATGCCGATCGATATCTACGATGCCGTGACGTGGAGCGCCATCACGCCGCTGTCCGAACAGTCTATTGCCGCCAACTTCCAGACCCTGGACTTCCCGGACTTCACGGGCGGGCAGTGGAAATCGCGCAAGCCGATCTTTGCCCTCGACGGCAAGTACTAAGCCTTCACAACCCGCTACCGCGCCTGCCGCCGTAGCGGGTTTTTTCTATTCCAGGAGACGTTGATGAAACACCGAGGTTCATTGCTGTACGCAGTCCTTCCCGCCATGCCCTTGCTGCTGGCAGCCTGCGGCGGCGCCACCGCCACCACCACCAGCACGGGCGGAACCGCCTTGCTGGCCGCCAGCGTGGCTGCGCCGGCCACGTCCGCCAGCGTGGAACTGGCCGGCAATGCCTTCATCACCAGGGGGCAGGAGGGCGCCGTCATCGGCGAACATGGCCTGGCCGGCTGGAGTAATCCGGCTGCGATAGCCAGTACGTATTTCCGCGTGGACGGGGCGGGCCCCGTCCAGGTGGCGCTCGACGCCAGCCTGGCCGATGGCGGCAACAGCACCATTCGCGTGAAGATCAATGGCACGCCGTTCGACGTCAAGCTGGCCGGCAAGGCCAGCAAGACCTACGCCGTCGGCACCGTCAATGTGCCGGCGGCCGGCTATGTGAAGGTGGACTTGCAGGGATTGACGCGCGCCAAGGCCACGTTCGGCGACGTCACCGCGCTGAAAGTGACGGCGAATGCCACGCTCAATTATGCCAACGATCCGGCTAATTATTACTGGTCGCGGCGCGGACCTTCCGTGCACATGGGCTACACGGTGCCGGCCAATACCGAGTATTTTTATAACGAGATGACGATACCCAAGGGACAGGATGCGATCGGCTCCTATTTCATGGCCAACGGCTTCGGCCAGGGCTATATGGGCATCCAGGTGAAGTCACCGAGCGAGCGCTGGATATTGTTCTCGGTGTGGGATGCCGACAATGGCGCGAAGACCACTCTGGTCAGCAAGGGCGCCGGCGTGGTCGACAATGCTTTCGGTGGCGAAGGCACGGGCGGACAGACTTATCTGTCGTATGACTGGGCGGCCGGCACCACCTACCGTTTCATCACGCGCGCGCGGCCTGATGGCAAGGGCGGCAGCGATTACTCGGCCTGGTTCTTCGCGCCCGAAACGGGCAAGTGGCGCTACATCGCCACCTGGAAGCGGCCGGCCATCAGCACATATTTGACGGGCGTGCATTCCTTCCTCGAGAACTTCATCGATACCCTGGGGTACACGGAGCGCCGCGTCCAGTTCGGCAACCAGTGGGCGAGGAACGTTTCCGGCACCTGGTCGGAAGTGACGGCAGGGCGCTACACGGGCGACGCCACGGCCACCAACGCGCAGCGCATGGATTACGCAGGCGGCCTGGAAAACGGCAGGTTTTACCTGCATAACGGCGGCTTCTTTGCCGATGTCGTGAAAACCGGCCAGAACTTCACACGCCCGGCCACGGGCCAGGCGCCGGCTGTCGATGTGGCAGCCTTGCCGATGCAATAGGCGCCCTTAGCCCGGCCGCTTGCCCGCCATCGCGTCGATGCCGCGATAGTAAGTGAGTGGCCGGCCTATCGTCACGCCCATCAACGCTGCCGCCTGAATGATGTCGTTTGTATCGCGCCGGTACACCAGCAGCGCATCCATTTCGTCGGAGCCGTTGCCGTCGATCTGGATCAGGTCATAGCCGCTTTCTTCCACGGCGCGCTGCGCCAGTTCCGTGTCCAGCCACTCGAAATAGGGCAGCGCGCTGCCGCCACTTTCCTTGAGCAGTTCGTACGGGAAGTCGGGGAATTCGTCGAACATGTCCTGTATCTGTTCGTGCAGTTCATCGAGCTTGTCGCTCGACGCGATATAGTCGGCCAGGTGCGAGAGGATCGCCACCGCGTAGGCTTGCGCATCGCTGTCGATCCACTCGTCGCGTGGAGCGGAGGGCGCATCGGTGATGGCGGTGACAGCCTCGTCGAGCTCCTTTCCTTCCAGGTCACCGCAGGTCAGCTTGGTCAGCAGTTCAGATAGCAGCATGTTTGCCTTTCGATGGGGGCGGCATGGCCGGGATGGCCAGCTTGTGCAAGATGTCATAAATACTATCATTGCCGTGCAAGCTGGCGCGTTCTGCAGAACCGATCACGCGCCCTCCGCCGACCGCTTGCGCCGCAGCACCGCCTAGATATAGAATGCGAATCATTATTATTTGCGAACCAGGGAGTATGCGACGTGTCGGCTGCCCAATCCGGCGTCCACCAGGAGGTGGGCAGCCTGTATCACGAACACCACAGGTGGCTGCAAGGCTGGCTCAGGCACAAGTTGGGCAATGCGTTTGACGCGGCCGACGTGGCGCACGACACCTTCATGCGCCTGCTGAGCCGCGACGAGGCCATCGCCGCGCGCGAGCCGCGTGCCTTTCTGACGACGGTGGCCAAAGGCGTGCTGGGCAATCTGTACCGCCGCCGCGACCTGGAGGCGGCCTACCTGGAAACCCTGGCCAGCCTGCCGTCGCAAAGTGCGCCCGATCCCGAGGCGCAGGCGATTTTGCTCGAAGCCCTGTTCGACATCGACCGCCGCCTCGATGGCCTGGCGCCTGCCGTGCGCCGCGCCTTTCTGCTGTCGCAGCTCGATGGCATGCCGCAGGCGGCCATCGCGCTGGAACTGAATATCTCACTGGCCATCGTACAGCGCCACCTGGTAAAAGCGATGCACCAGTGTTTCTTTTCCCAGCCGGCGCCGTGATGGGCGCCTTGACGCCGGAAGCGGCCAGCTTGCAGGCGGTCGAATGGCTGGTGCGCCTGCAGGACGGTGACGCCACGCCGGAAGTGGAGCAGGCGTGGTGCGCCTGGCGCGGCAGCGACCCGAAAAACGAGCAAGCCTGGCAGCATGTGGAAGGCTGCATGGCGCGCATGCGTGCCTTGCCCGCGCCGCTTGCGCACGGCACCCTGGTGCGCAAGCCCGCGCATGCGCAGGTCAATGCGGCGCGCCGGCTGTCGCTCAAGTTGCTGGCGCTGCTGGCCGTGGGTGGCGGCGGCTGGCTGGCGGGCGGCGATGAGCAGGCGCGATACTGGCTGGCCGATTACCGCACCGGCACCGGCGAATTGCGCCACGTCGTGCTGGCGGACGGCACGCGCATCACCCTCAATACGGCCACCTCCATCGACGTGCGCTACGACGCGGATCAGCGCCTGGTGACCCTGTTAAAAGGCGAGATCATGGTCGCTACGGCGCGCGATGTGGCGGGCCGGCCTTTTTTCGTGCGCACGGCCCACGGCCGCTTGCAACCCGTGGGCACGCGCTTTGCCGTGCGAGCTGGCAGCGAAGTCACGCGCCTGGGCGTGTTTGCGGGCGCCGTCGACATGGTGCCGGAACAGGCGCCCGATGCGGCGCGCAGGCTGCAGGCCGGCCAGCAAACCAGCTTTACGGCGGCGCAGATCGGTGCAGTGCAAGCCCTGCCTGCCGGGGCGGATGCGTGGACGGCAGGCATGCTGGTGGCGCACGACATGCCGCTGGCCGATTTTGTCGGTGAGCTGGCCCGCTACCGCCATGGCCGCCTGGCCTGCGATCCGGCCATCGCCCACCTGCGCGTTTCGGGCATCTATCCGCTGGCCGATACGGGGCAAGTACTCGACATGCTGACGCGCACCTTGCCCGTCGACGTGCGCGAGAGCACGCGCTTCTGGGTGACCGTGGTGCCGCATCGGAAGAATTCATGATTATTTTCTGAAAAACTGAGGGGTTTTCGATTTTCGCGTGACATAGCAAGTGAACCCTTCATTCACTTTCAGGAAAACAGTCCGCATGCCCAGCACAACACCTATTTACGCCTCTTCCGCTTCCAGCACATGCCGCCGCAGCGTGGCGGCGCTGGCCGTCAGCCACGCCCTGTGGCTGCTCGCCGCCAGCGGCGCCTCGGCTGCCGCACCTATTGCCCAGGCAGCCAATGCGGCGCGCATCGAACTGGCGATACCCGCCGGCACCCTGGAACAGGTGCTGGTGCGCTTCGGCCAGGAGACGGGCACCATGATCTCTTACCAGGCCGCCACCGTGGCGGGCAAGCGCAGTGCCGGACTGACGGGCAGCTACAGCGTGCCCGAGGCGCTGGGCGCCATCGTCGCCGGTTCCGGCTTGCGCGCCGTGCCGCAGGCAAATGGCGGTTATGTGCTCGACGTGGCTGCGGCCGATGGCGGCCAGACCATGCCCGAGATGAAGGTCAGCGCGAGCGCCGAGGCGAATGGCGCGACGGAAGGCAGCGGCTCGTATACGACGCAGACCATGCGCTCGGCCACGCGCCTGGGCCTGTCCGTGCGCGAGACGCCGCAAGCCGTCAGCGTGGTCACGCGCCAGCAGATGGACGACCAAAATTTACAGACGGTGGAGGAGGTGCTGCAAAACGCGGCCGGCGTGGCCATCAACCGCTACGACAGCGACCGTACCTCATTCTTTGCGCGCGGCTTTTCCATCGCCAGCTACCAGTACGACGGCATTCCCACCACGGTCGACAATGCCTACAACGTGGGTGACAGCACTCTGGACATGACGGCCTACGACAGGGTCGAGATCGTGCGCGGCGCCACGGGCCTGCTCACTGGCGCTGGCGAGCCGTCGGCCACCATCAACCTGGTGCGCAAGCGCGCGTCTTCGAGGCAGCTGGCCGGGAATGCCGCCCTGAGCCTGGGTTCCTGGAACAATGCGCGCGCCAGCGCCGACCTGTCCACGCCCTTGAGCAGCGATGGCAAGGTGCGTGGGCGCGTCGTGGCCAGCTACCAGGACAGCGAATCGTATGTGAACCTGTATCACGGCAAGAAAGCCATGGCCTACGCCACCGTGGAAGCGGACCTGGCGCCCGGCAGCGTGCTGATCGCCGGCTATGAATACCAGGATAACCGCCCGCGCGGCGGCATGTATGGCGGCTTGCCGCTGTGGTATGCGGATGGCGAGCACGCCACGTTTTCCCGCTCCACCACGACGGCAGCCACCTGGAGCCGCTGGTTCAGCACCAGCCAGACGGCTTTCCTGCGCCTGGAGCAGGACCTGGGCAAGGGCTGGAACCTGACGGCCATGCTGAATCACGGCTGGGGCAATTATTCGGCCGCCGAGACCTTCGCCTATACCTGGCCAGACAAGGCCACGGGGCAGGGCGTGACGGGCAGCCCCGGGTTTTACTCGGGCACGCGGCGCCAGGATAGCGTCGACGCCTATGTGCAAGGGCCGCTGCAGCTGCTGGGCCGCACGCACGACCTGGCGTTCGGCGTCTCGGGCAGCAACCAGTTCGCCAGCAATCCTGGCATTTCGGGCGGCAGCGTCGATTACGCCAATTTCCATCAGTGGCAGGGCGTGGCGCCGGAGCCGGACTGGAATGACCCGAATTTTTACCGCTGGAAGCTGCTCGATACGGTGCAGCAGCGTGGCATCTATGGCACGGCGCGCTTGTCGCTGGCCGACCCATTGAAATTGATCGTCGGCGCGCGCTACAGCCGCTACAAGGCTGACCACGTCGATGACTGGGGCGGCAACTACTCCTATGCCAAGCACGCCGTCACGCCCTACGCGGGCCTCGTGTGGGATATTGATGCACAGCATGCGCTGTACACCAGCTACAGCAAGATCTTCAAGCCGCAGGGCTACCAGGACCGCTTCGGGCGCTACCTTGATCCCGTACAAGGCAAGAATTTGGAAGCGGGCGTGAAGGGCGAGTATTTCGGCGGCAAACTCAATGCGGTGCTGGCCGTGTTCCGCATCGCGCAAGATGGCCTGGCGCAGGAAGACACGGGCCATTTTGTCGGCAATTCGCTGACGCAGGCGTATTACGCGGCATCGGGCACCACCAGCAAGGGCGTGGAACTGGACGTCTCGGGCGAGCTGGCACAGGGTTGGAACGTATCGGCCAGCCTGTCGCACGCGGCGGCCGAGGACAACAAGGGAGCGCGCCTGAACAGCTATGTGCCGCAAACCCTGGCGCGCGTGTTTTCCACATACCAGCTGCCTGGCGGCTGGCGCGCATTGTCCGTGGGCGGCGGCGTGAACTGGCAAAGCGGCGCCTACCGCGACGCCACCGGACCGAAGGGCACGCAGCGCGTGGAGCAGGGCGGTTATTCCGTGGCCAGCCTGATGGCGAAATACGCGCTGTCGCGCCAGTTGTCCCTGCAGGCGAATATCAACAACCTGTTCGACAAGCATTACTACAGCCAGCTTGGCATGTACAACCAGGGTTACTGGGGCGCCCCGCGCAACGCCAGCGTCACCCTGCGCTATATCTTCTGATGTATCAGAGTGGCCATGCCTGTTTGGTGACGGCCACGGCGACGAGGTAGGCAAATACCAGCACGGCGAGTGCGAAGGCGGCGCCGCGCACGGCTGGCGTCTTGCCACGTTTCAGGGCGATGGTGCCCAGCACGATGTAGGCCACCAGCGCGCACAGCTTGGCGGCCAGCCAGGGCTGGCTGCCCGGCGACTGGCCGCTCCACACGGCCAGGGCGATGGCGCTGGCCAGCAAGGCCGTGTCGACCAGGTGCGGCAGTACCTTCACCCAGCGCTGCTGCAAGGCGGGCGAGGCGCGCAACATCCAGGCGCCACGCAAGAGGAAAAGAAAGCCGCTGGCAGCGGCGCAACCCATGTGGAAATGCTTGAGGCTCAGATAATCCATGCGTGATGTGATGGGCGTTGATTGACGATGGCGCCAGCATAGCCGCCTTTGACGTGCCGCGCCATACGCCGTCGGGAGGACGCGCAGTCAGCAGCACCATTTCATGTACACCAACTCCGGGTCACCCTCATCGAGATGGTCGATCTGGCCGCTGCGCACGAAGCCCGCGCGGGCGAACAGCTGTTGCGCTGCCAGGTTGGACGCGTTGGTCGAGGTGAACAGTTTGGGCGTCGTGCAGGCGTCTGCGGCGGCCGCCAGCAGGCGCAAGCCCACGCCTCGCCGCTGCTGCCCGGGAGCAACCACCACCAGCGACACAAAACCGTAGGCGAAGAAGTCGTCGTGCGTGAGGACATAGCCGGCCACCTGGCCGGCGCAAATGGCCACCTGGCAGTGGCCCTTGCCTACGGCGGCGCCCACGGCATCGCCCCGGCTGGCGTGCGCCTGCGCGTACGCATCGCAGGCCAGCATGGCTTCAACATCGCCAGCCTGGGCCGCGCGCGTGCGGACGGTGTCTGTTTCGTTCCTGTTCTCCATGCCGCTCCTTTTCTCCAGGCGCCGAGTGTGCCAAAAATACGTCCGTTTGTAAAACGCCCGCCATCCAGGCTAGGTCCGCGTGCCTGCATCTAGTCACTTTTGCCGATGCGGCTATCCAGATTGCCTTCCCAAAATCACCCTGTGGCCGATAGTGCCTTTCGTCACTGCCACGTAAGCTGGTCGGGACGGCTGGCCAGACGGCCAGTGCATTCATGGAGAAACATCGTGGCTACCCTAGATGGCACTAAGAACAACAGTAGTAACAAGGCAGTCGAACCGGGCATGCGGCGCAAGCAGGCGTCCGTGCTGATCAGCAGTACCTTCGCGTTTACCATCTGCTTTGCGGTATGGATGATGTTTGCCGTGCTGGGCATCCCCATCAAGACCAGCCTGGGCTTGACGGAAACGCAATTCGGCCTTCTGGCCGCCATGCCCGTGCTGACGGGCTCCCTCGTGCGCGTGCCGCTGGGTATCTGGACGGACAAATACGGCGGACGCCGCGTTTTCTTCCTGCTGATGCTGGCCAGCGTGGTGCCGATTTACCTGATTTCCTACGCCACCGCCTACTGGCACTTCCTCTTGCTGGGCATGTTCGTGGGTCTGGCGGGCGGCTCGTTCTCCGTCGGTACGCCGTATGTGGCGCGCTGGTATGAAAAGGAGCGCCGCGGCCTGGCAATGGGCATTTTCGGCGCCGGGAACTCCGGTTCGGCGCTGACCAAGTTCGTCGCGCCGGGCATCGTCGCCGCCTTTGGCTGGCAAATGCTGCCGAAGGTGTATGCGGTGGCCATGCTGGCCACGGCCATCATCTTCTGGCTGTTTTCGTACACGGACAAATCGCACCTGGCACCATCGGGCGAAAGCTTTTCGGCGCAGATGAAGGTGCTGAAGGACCCGCGCGTGTGGCGCTACTGCCAGTACTACTCGGTGGTGTTCGGCGGCTATGTGGCGCTGGCGCTGTGGATGACGAAGTACTACGTGGCCGAATACGGTTTCGACCTGAAGCATGCGGCGCTGCTGGCCGCCTGCTTCTCGCTGCCTGGCGGCGTGCTGCGCGCGCTGGGCGGCTGGATCTCCGACAAATACGGTGCGGCAAAGGTGACGTGGGCCGTGATGTGGGTGTGCTGGGTGTGCTTCTTCCTGCTGTCGTATCCGCAAACGCAGATGGTGGTGGAAACTGTCACGGGGCCGCTGGCTATCCACATCGGCCTGTCGCCGCTGTGGTTCACCGCGCTGCTGTTCATCGTCGGCATCGCCATGGCCGTGGGCAAGGCGTCCGTCTTCAAGTTCATCGGTGATGACTTTTCCGACAATATCGGTGCCGTGTCGGGCGTGGTGGGCCTGGCCGGAGGTCTCGGTGGCTTCATCTTGCCCGTGATGTTCGGCGCCCTGGTGGACTTCACCGGCGTGCGCTCGAGCGCCTTCATGCTCCTGTACGGCACCGTCTGCGTTTCCCTCGTCTGGATGTATTTCTCGTTCAAGCCGCTCCGTGCGGCGACTAACCCTCAACCTGCAGGAGTAACGTTATGAGTAAGCTCGTGAGCCGCTACATGATCAATACGTGGGAGCCGGAAACCCCGAGCTTCTGGCAAAACACGGGCAAGGCCACGGCCGCGCGCAACCTGTGGATTTCGATTCCCGCGCTGCTGCTGGCGTTCGCCGTGTGGATGGTGTGGAGCGTGGTGGTCGTCAACCTGCCCAACATCGGTTTCACCTACAGCAACAACCAGCTGTTCTGGCTGACGGCCTTGCCTGGCCTGTCCGGCGCCACCCTGCGCATCTTTTATTCGTTCATGGTGCCCATCTTTGGCGGCCGCCGCTGGACAGCCATTTCCACGGGCTCGCTCCTGATTCCCGCCATCGGCATCGGCCTGGCCGTGCAGGATGTAAACACGGGCTATCCGACCATGCTGATCCTGGCGCTGCTGTGCGGCTTCGGCGGCGGCAATTTCGCCTCGTCGATGGCCAACATCAGCTTTTTCTATCCGAAGGCGAGCAAGGGCTTCGCGCTGGGCATGAATGCTGGCCTGGGCAACCTGGGCGTGTCGGTGGTGCAGTTCGTCGTGCCGCTGGTGATCACCTTCGCCGTCTTCGGCGCCTGGGGCGGCGATTCGCTGACCTGGGTCAAGAATGGCGTGAGCAAGGACATGTGGCTGCAAAACGCGGGCTTCATCTGGGTGCCGTTCATCGCCTTGAGTACCTTGCTGGCCTGGTTCGGCATGAATGACCTGGCTTCGGCCAAGGCTTCGTTTTCCGAACAGGCCGTGATCTTCAAGCGCAAGCACAACTGGCTCATGTGCTGGCTGTACACGGGCACCTTCGGCTCCTTCATCGGTTATTCGGCCGCGTTTCCGCTGCTGATCAAGATCCAGTTTCCCGACGTGAACCCGCTCGATTACGCCTTCCTGGGCCCCCTGGTGGGTGCGCTGGCGCGCGTGGCCGGCGGTGTGATTTCCGATAAATTAGGCGGCGCCCGCGTCACCCTGTGGTCTTTCCTGCTGATGATAGGCGCCGTGCTGGGCGTGCTGTACTTCATGCCGCAAGCTGGCGTGGGTGGTAGTTTTAGTGGCTTCTTCTGGATGTTCATGCTGCTGTTCGCCGGCACGGGCATCGGCAATGCGTCGACCTTCCGCATGATTCCCGTGATCTTTTTGACGGAGCATCAGCGCGCGGCCGCCGGCAAGGGCAAGGCGGCGCAGGAGCAAGCCATCGTCGACGCCAACAAGGAGGGGGCGGCAGTCCTGGGCTTCACGTCGGCCGTGGCGGCCTACGGTGCCTTCTTCATTCCGAAAAGCTATGGCACCTCGATTTCGCTGACGGGCAGCCCCGATGCGGCCCTGTGGTGCTTCATCGGCTTTTATGTCAGCTGCATCGCGATCACCTGGTGGTGCTATGCCCGCAAGAACGCGCCGATGCCTTGCTAGTTAGAACGTCTGGCAAGTCGTTCTTGCCAGACGTTGAGGAAATGAAAGTATGTCATGGAAGAACTGGAAAAATTCGTCAACGGCTTCAGCCTGTTTCAGCAGCAGTACTTCAGCGAGCCGCAGACCTTGTACGACAGCTTGCGCGATGGGCAGCGGCCCACGACCTTGCTGATCGGTTGCTGCGATTCGCGCGTCGACCCCATGCTGCTGACGGGCAGCGACCCGGGTGACATGTTCGTCGTGCGCAATATCGCCAACCTGGTGCCGCCGTGTACGCCCGACGCGCCGCCCGGCGTCAGCTCGGCCATCGAGTTCGCCGTCTGCAAGCTCGAAGTGGCCAGGGTGATCGTGCTCGGACATGCGCGCTGCGGCGGCATCCGCGCGCTGCTGGAACCGCAGCCGCGCGCGGAAGGACAGGAAACGGACTTCGTGGGCCAGTGGATGCGCATTGCCGAACCGGTGGCGCAGCGCGTGCGGCGCGAGCTGGCGCACCGCTCATCGGAAGAGCAGCACCATGCGTGCGAACTGGCCAGCATCCTGCAGTCGCTGGACAATCTGCTGACCTACCCTTGGCTGAAGCGCCGGGTGGAGCAGGGGGTGTTGAAACTGCATGGCTGGTATTTCGACATCGACAGCGGCGCCCTGATGGCGTATTCGGCGCGCCAGCAGCAGTTTTTGCCCCTGGTATGCCCGATAGAGCGCGCGCGGCATTTACACGAGCGCCCTTGGCCGGATTCAGCTAAAACGTAACAAATCCCCGCTGCGGTCAAACGCCAGCAGGCTGTCGATGCGGCCTTGCTCGATGGCTGTCACCATGCCGCGCAGGGGCGCTTCGCATTCCTGCGCTGCCGGCGGTTGGCCATCCTGGCCCGCCAGTCCCGCCACGAAGACCACGTCCCAGTGCGTCTGCATCTGTTTCGACTCCTCCTTCAATGTATCGAAGCTGTCCAGCTCCTCGGGCAGCTTGTCTGCGCACATCACAGGCGTGAGGGACTTGCCCTGGCCGCCAGGCTGGGCCTGCGCCTGGGTAAAGGTGAACAGCAGGCGTTGCGGCTGCTCCTGGTTGCGGGCGCTGCGCAGCAGGCTGGCGTAATCGGTGATGGACATGGTTTTCTCCTGGTTGAACGATGGCGACAGGTATACCGCAGCAGGTCTGCGGTGCCCATAGGCAATAGTGACTACCCGCCTATGCATTCCTGGTGCGGGAAACCGACTTCTTGCCAATACCGCCGGGCAGGGCGCATCGATAGACTGTTTGTATCGACGCTTGAGCCATCCTGCTTGCAGCGTTTTTTAAGACCTGGCGCCGCTGTCCGCGGCGTAATGTGGAGGTAGCATGAGTCACTTTCTGGACCGCCTGAAATTTTTTAGCAAGCCCGCCGAGCCGTTTTCCAACGGCCATGGCACCGTGGTCGATGAAGACCGTACCTGGGAAAACGCCTATCGCCAGCGCTGGCAGCACGACAAGATCGTGCGTTCCACGCATGGCGTGAACTGTACCGGCTCGTGCAGCTGGAAGGTGTATGTCAAGAATGGCCTGATCACCTGGGAAACCCAGCAAACCGATTACCCGCGCACGCGGCCCGACCTGCCCAATCACGAGCCGCGCGGCTGCCCGCGCGGCGCCAGCTATTCCTGGTACGTGTATTCGGCGCAGCGCGTGAAGTATCCGATGGTGCGCGGCCGCCTGATGGAAATGTGGCGCGAGGCGCGCAAGACCATGGACCCCGTGACGGCCTGGGACTGGATCAGCCAGGATCCCGTGCGCTCGCAGCAGTACAAATCCATCCGCGGCCTGGGCGGCTTCGTGCGCGCCACGTGGGAAGAATCGAATGAAATCATCGCCGCCGCGAATGCGCTGACGATCAAAAAATATGGCCCGGACCGCATCGTCGGCTTCTCGCCGATTCCCGCCATGTCCATGGTCAGCTATGCCTCCGGCACGCGCTACCTGTCGCTGATCGGCGGCGTGGCCCTGAGCTTCTACGACTGGTACTGCGACTTGCCGCCCGCCAGCCCGCAAGTGTGGGGCGAACAGACGGACGTGCCGGAATCGGCCGACTGGTACAACTCGACCTATTTGATGGTGTGGGGCTCGAACGTGCCGATGACGCGCACGCCGGACGCCCACTTCTACACGGAAGTGCGCTACAAGGGCACGAAAACCGTGGCCATCTCTCCCGATTACGGCGAAATGGTGAAGTTCGGCGATATCTGGCTGGCGCCTAAACAAGGCACGGACGCCGCGCTGGCGCTGGCCATGGGGCACGTCATCCTCAAGGAATTCCACTCGGAAGGGCAGAGCGCCTACTTCCGCGAGTATGCGCGCCAGTACACGGACTTCCCCATGCTGGTGCTGCTCAAGGAGCATAACGGCACCCTGGTGCCCGACTACTTCCTGCGCGCTTCGCACCTGGACAACAACCTCGACGAAACCAATAACCCGGAATGGAAAACCCTGGTCATCGACGAAACCACGGGGGCGATCACGGCGCCGGCCGGCTCCATCGGCTTCCGCTGGGGTGAGTCGGGCAAGTGGAACCTGGAACAGAAGGCGGGCGGCAGCGGCGTGCCCATCGTGCCGATGCTCTCCATGATCAACGACAGCGACGCCGTCACGGAAGTGGGTTTCGCCTACTTCGGCGGCAAGGATGCGGCTGACATGCTGCTGCGCAAAGTGCCGGTGAAGACCATCCGCCTGGCCGATGGCACGACGGGCCTGGTCACCACCGTGTTCGACCTGACCCTCGCCAACTACGGCATCGACCGTGGCCTCGGTGGCGGAAACGTGGCGGAAAGCTATGACGACGACGTGCCATACACCCCCGCGTGGCAGGAAAAGCACACAGGCGTGAAGCGCGCCGACGTCATCACCGTGGCGCGCCAGTTCGCGCAAAACGCGGACCAGACGCGCGGCAAGAGCATGGTCATCGTAGGCGCCGGCCTGAATCACTGGTACCACATGGACATGACATATCGCGGCATCATCAACATGCTGATGATGTGCGGCTGTATCGGCCAGTCCGGCGGCGGCTGGGCCCACTACGTGGGCCAGGAAAAACTGCGTCCGCAAACGGGCTGGACGCCTTTGGCCTTCGCCCAGGACTGGGTGCGTCCGATGCGCCAGATGAACGGCACCTCGTTCTTCTATGCCCACACCAGCCAGTGGCGCCATGAAAAGCTGGAAACGGGCGACATCGCCTCGCCATCGGCGGCCGGCGGCACGGGCGACCTGACCCTGCTCGACTATAACGCCAAGGCTGAACGCATGGGCTGGTTGCCATCGGCGCCGCAGCTGCAAACCAATCCGCTGGAAGTGGCCAGGGCCGCCAAGGCGGCAGGGCAGGCACCGGCCGCATATGCGCTCGATCAGATCAAGGCGGGCCAGCTGCAGTTCTCGTGCGACGATCCGGACAATCCAGCCAACTTCCCGCGCAATATGTTTGTCTGGCGCTCGAATATCCTGGGCAGCTCGGGCAAGGGCCACGAGTACTTCCTCAAGTATTTGCTGGGCACGCAGAATGGCTTGCTCAGCGACGAAGACGACTGCATCACGCCAAAGCAGGTGAAAGTGCGTCCCGCCGCCGAAGGCAAGCTCGATCTGCTGGTGGTGCTGGACTTCCGCATGTCGACCACGTGCCTGTATGGCGACGTGGTGCTGCCGACGGCCACCTGGTATGAAAAGGATGACTTGAATACGTCGGACATGCACCCCTTCATCCACCCGCTGTCGGAAGCCGTGCAGCCCCTGTGGCAATCGAAGTCGGACTGGGAAATCTACAAGGGTATCGCCGAGAAATTCTCGGAAATCGGTGGCGAACTTCTGGGCACCCAGCAAGACATCATCCTCACGCCGCTGATGCACGATACGCCAGGTGAGCTGGGCCAGCCTTTCGATCCCAAGGACTGGCGCGCCGGTGAATGCGAGGCCATCCCGGGCAAGACCATGCCGAACATGACGGTGGTCGAGCGCAATTACCGCGACGTGTACAAGAAGTTCACCTCGATCGGACCACTGCTGGAGAGCATCGGCAACGGCGGCAAGGGCATTTCCTGGAAAACGGGCCATGAAGTCGAGGTACTGCGCGGCATCAACCGCACGGTGCTCGATGAAGGCGTGTCGAAGGGCCAGCCGCGCCTCGACACGGCCATCGATGCGGCCGAGATGATCCTGACGCTGGCGCCGGAAACGAATGGCCACGTGGCCGTCAAGGCCTGGGCCGCGCTGTCCGCCATCACGGGACGCGAGCACACGCATCTGGCCAAGCCGCGCGAGCATGACAGCATCCGCTTCCGCGATGTACAGGCGCAGCCGCGCAAGATCATTTCCTCGCCCACCTGGTCAGGACTGGAAAGCGAAGAAGTCAGCTACACGGCCGGCTATACCAACGTGCATGAAATGATCCCATGGCGCACCCTGACGGGCCGCCAGCAGTTTTACCAGGATCACCTGTGGATGCGCGATTTTGGCGAAGGGCTGTGCGTGTACAAGCCGGCCATCAACACGAAGACGACGGAAGCGCTGTTGGGTACCAAGCCGAACGGCAACAAGGAACTGGCGCTGAACTTTCTGACGCCGCACCAGAAATGGGGCATCCACTCCACGTATTCGGACAACCTGCGCATGCTGACCTTGTCACGCGGCGGGCCGCACGTATGGCTGTCGGAAATCGATGCGAAAACGGCCGGTATCGTCGACAACGACTGGATCGAAGTCTTCAACGTGAATGGCAGCCTGACGGCGCGTGCCATCGTCAGCCAGCGCATCCCGGCCGGCATGACGATGATGTACCACGCCCAGGAAAAGATCATCAACGTGCCCGGCGCGGAGATGACGGGCAAGCGGGGCGGCATCCATAACTCGGTGACGCGCGCCGTGCCCAAGCCGACGCACATGATCGGCGGCTACGCCCAGCTGGCCTACGGCTTCAATTACTACGGCACGGTGGGCTCCAACCGCGATGAATTCGTATTGGTGCGCAAGATGAACAAGGTTGACTGGCTCGAAGGCCCGTTGCAGGAAGAAGGAGCATAGTATGAAAATCAGAGCGCAAATCGGCATGGTGCTGAACCTGGACAAGTGCATCGGCTGCCACACCTGTTCCGTCACCTGCAAGAACGTATGGACCAGCCGCGACGGCGTCGAGTACGCATGGTTCAACAACGTTGAAACCAAGCCCGGCATCGGCTATCCGAAGCAGTGGGAAAACCAGGACAAGTGGAATGGCGGCTGGCGCCGCACGGACGCGGGCAAGATCGAGCCGCGGCAGGGCAGCCGTCTGAAGATCCTGGCGAATATCTTCGCCAACCCGAACCTGCCGGCCATCGACGAGTACTACGAGCCGTTCACCTACGACTACGAGCACCTGCAAAGCGCACCGCTGTCGCAGACGCCGCCGACGGCCCGTCCGATCTCCGTGCTGACGGGGAAAAAGATGGAAAAAATCGAGTGGGGTCCGAATTGGGAAGATGACCTGGGTGGTGAATTTGCCCAGCGCAGCAAGGACAAGCTGTTCGACAATATGCAGAAGGAGATGTACGGCACCTTCGAAAACACCTTCATGATGTATCTGCCGCGCCTGTGCGAGCATTGTCTCAACCCGACCTGCGTGGCGTCCTGCCCGTCCGGCTCCGTGTACAAGCGCGAAGACGACGGCATCGTGCTGATCGACCAGGACAAGTGCCGCGGCTGGCGCATGTGCATCTCCGGTTGTCCGTACAAGAAGATTTACTACAATTGGTCGTCAGGCAAGGCGGAGAAGTGCACCTTCTGCTTCCCCCGCATCGAGGCAGGCCAGCCTACCGTGTGCTCGGAAACGTGCGTGGGCCGCATCCGCTACCTGGGCGTGCTGCTGTACGACGCCGACAAGATCGAAGCTGCCGCCTCCGTGCCGCAGGAGCAGGACTTGTACCAGGCGCAGCTGGACCTGTTCCTCGATCCGCACGACCCGGCCATCATTGCCGAGGCGCGCCGCCAGGGCATTCCCGACCTGTGGCTGGAAGCGGCCGTCAAGTCGCCCGTCTACAAGATGGCCGTCGAGTGGAAAGTGGCGTTCCCGCTGCATCCCGAGTACCGTACCTTGCCGATGGTGTGGTACGTGCCGCCCCTTTCGCCGATCCAGGCGGCTGCCGAATCGGGCAAGCTGGGCGTGAATGGCGTGCTGCCGGACACGCAAAGCCTGCGCATTCCCGTGCAATACCTGGCCAATTTGCTGACGGCGGGCGACCAGCCGCCGATCATCTCGGCGCTGGACCGCATGCTGGCCATGCGCGCCTATATGCGCAGCAAAACCGTCGAGAAGGTGGAGAACCTCACGGTCCTCAAGCAAGTGGGCCTGACCAAGGCGCAGGTGGAAGACATGTACCACATCATGGCCATCGCCAATTACGAAGACCGCTTCGTCATTCCCAGCAGCCACAAGGAAATGGCGGAAGACAGCTTCAACGAGAAGGGTTCGTGCGGCTTCAGCTTCGGCAATGGCTGCTCGGACGGCAGCAGCGAACCGACCTTGTTCGGCAAGAAAAAACATGGTTCGGCCATCTTCATGCAGATGCCGAAGTCGCGCAAAACGGCGCCAGGCGCTTAAGGAATCGATATGACACACGCTATGAATCACTATCAAATCCTCTCGCGCCTGCTGCTGTATCCCGAGCCCGAGCTGATCGCGCACCTGCCGCAGCTGGACGCGGCGCTGGCCGCCATGCCGGAACAGCACGCCTTGCTGCGGCCCTTGCTGTCGCACCTGGAAAGCAGCAGCCTGATCGACCTGCAGCAGCAGTACGTGGCCACGTTTGACCGCAATCCATCGCACTCGCTGCACCTGTTCGAGCATATCCACGGCGAATCGCGCGACCGGGGCCAGGCCATGGTTGACCTGATGGAGGAATACAAGCGCCATGGCTTGCAGATGACGGGGGACGATCTGCCCGACTTCGTGCCCTTGTTCCTGGAATTCCTGGCGCAGCTCGACGCGGCGGCATCGGCGCCGCTGCTGGGCGACGCCGTCCACGTACTGGCGCATATCGGCCGCAAGCTGACGGCCAACGGCAGTCCATATGCGCCCGTCTTCACGGTGCTCGAACGACTGAGCCCCGTGGCAGCCGAAATGCTGGCCGAACCGCCCATCCGCGACATGGATGAAGCGCTGGAAACCTTCGGTCCTGGTGCGGATGGCGTCGAGCCATTGCTGCGCCCAGGTCAGGGCCAGGTCGCAGGCGGCGTCCATCCCGTGCATTTTCACCCGCAGCCGCGGCGCGCAGCTTGAAGCGCGCCCGCATGAGGAGAGTACATCATGAATAATTATCTGCATCAATTTGTGTATGGCATCTATCCATACATCGCGCTGGCCATCTTTTTCCTTGGCAGCCTGATCCGTTTCGACCGCGAGCAATACACGTGGAAGTCCGACTCCAGCCAGCTGCTGCACCGTGGCAGCTTGCGCCTGGGCAATATCCTGTTCCACATCGGCATCATCGGCCTGCTGTTCGGCCATGCGGCCGGCTTGCTTACCCCCGTCTGGGTGTGGGATACCCTGGGCATCACGCACAGCCTGAAGCAGGGCGTGGCCATGGCGGCAGGCGGCATCATGGGCGGACTGTGCCTTGCCGGCCTGCTGATCCTGCTGGTGCGCCGCTTTTCCAATGACCGGCTGCGCGCCGTCACCACGGCCGGCGACAAGCTGGTGATGGTGTGGATTTTGCTGACCTTGCTGCTGGGCTTGTCGTCGATCTTTGTCTCGGCTTCGCACATGGATGGCCACATGATGGTCTTGCTGATGAATTGGGCGCAGCACATCGTCACCTTCCGCGGCGACGCGGCCAGCTTCATCTTTGACGCGCCGCTGGTCTTCAAGCTGCATCTGTTCATGGGCATGTCACTGTTCGTCATCTTCCCGTTCACCCGTCTGGTGCACGTGTGGAGCGGCTTTGGCGCAGTTGCCTATTTGGGCCGCGCCTATCAACTGGTGCGCCGCCGCTAAGAAAGGAGTCAGTCATGGGAATCTCCGTCAATGGCATCGATATCGACGATGCCGACATCGCGCAGGAACTGTCGCATCACGACCGTGCCGGCAATCCGCTGAAACAGGCTGTGCATGAACTGGTGCTGCGCCGGATGCTGCAAGACGAGGCCGAGCGCCTCGATGTGCCGGGCGACAGTATCGACGACCGCATCGAGGCGCTGTTTGAGCGGGAAGTGCGCGTACCACCCGCCGACGATGCGGCTTGCCGCACCTTTTATGCGCAGCGTCCGCAGCTGTTCCGCAGCGGCGCGCTGGTCGAGGCGCGCCACATCCTGTTCCAGGTGACGCCGGAAGCGCCACTGGAGCTGCTGCGCGCGACGGCACAAGCCGTGCTCGATGCCCTGAAACAGGCACCGGAACGCTTCGCCGAACTGGCAGCGCAGTATTCGAACTGCCCGTCAGGCGCGCTGGGGGGCAACCTGGGCCAGCTCTCACCGGGGCAGAGCGTGCCGGAATTCGACGCGCTGCTGTTCCGCCTGGAGGCGGGTGCGCTGGCCGGGCACTTGCTGGAAACGCGCTTCGGCTACCACATCGTGCAGGTGCAGCGCCGGGTCGAAGGCCAGGCTATCGCCTACGAGGCGGTGCAGGCACAGATCGCCGACCGCCTGTCGCGCGCCGCGTGGCAGCGCGCCGTGCACCAGTATCTGCACATGCTGGTGGCGCGCGCCGAGATCTCGGGCATTGAACTGGAAGGTGCAAGCGTCGAAGGCACCGCCAGCCCGCTGGTTCAGTAGGCTGAAATGCCTAGGCCGGAAGGCGTAGGCCGCTAGGCCTTATGGGGCACAGTCAGATCGTGCCCCAGCCTTTACAATCAAGGAAGAAACAGGAGTAGCGTCATGGGTAGCGTCAAGTTGCAGGACCGTTTTGGCCGTTCGATCGATTATGTGCGGCTGTCCGTTACCGACCGCTGCGATTTGCGCTGCAGTTATTGCATGCCCAAGGGCTTTCGCGGCTTCGAAGAGCCGAAGGACTGGCTGACGTTCGACGAGATCGAGCGCTTGCTGGGTATTTTTGTTCGCCTCGGCACGCGCCGCGTGCGCCTGACGGGCGGCGAGCCGCTGTTGCGGCGCGACCTGCCCGAACTGGCGCAGAAGCTGTCCGCGCTGCCCGGTTTGCAGGATTTGTCGCTGTCGACGAACGCTACCCAATTGGGCAAGCATGCCGTGGCACTACGCGCGGCGGGCGTGGACCGCATCAATGTCAGCCTGGACTCTTTGGACCGCGCCTGCATGCAGCAGATCACGGGACGTGACAGCCTGCAGCCTATTTTGGACGGCCTAATGGCGGGCAAGGCGGCCGGTTTCGACCCGATCAAGATCAATATGGTGGCCATGCGCGGCATCAATGACGGCCAGATCGAGGCCATGGCGGCCTTCTGCATCGAGCAGCAGTTCATCCTGCGCCTGATCGAAGCCATGCCCATGGGCAGTACGGGCCGCAATGCCAGCTACATGCCGCTGGGCCCCGTGCGCGAGCGCCTGGCGTCCCGCTTTGGCCTGGTGCCGCAGGCGATGGAACTCGGTGGCGGGCCGGCGCGCTACATGGCGACCCCCGATGGACGCTCGAGCATCGGCTACATCACGCCCATGTCGCAGCATTTCTGCGCCAGCTGCAACCGCGTGCGCCTGTCCGTCGATGGTACCCTGTATCTGTGCCTGGGCCAGGAAGAGAAATTCGCCTTTGGCCCCATGCTGCGCGGCGGGGCCAGCGATACGGAGATCGAAGCGGCAATCCGCGCCGCCATCGAACTGAAGCCGCAGCAGCATGATTTCAATACGCAGCCGGACAAGATCGTGCGCTTCATGGCGCAGACGGGCGGCTGAGTGGAGGTGTCACTGCTGGGGTCAGACCCGCCGGGTCTGACCCCGGATCTTGGCCTGTGGGTGGAGTGATGTCGCTGACTTGACTGCATAAGGGCCACAAACAGGCATTTATTAGGGGTAGTATGAAAATCAAGGCGATGTTTTCCTCCTGGCAGAAGCTGTCGACCAAGATCGTCGGCGCGCTGCTGCTCATGCTGGTGCTGGCCTTGAGTGCCATTGGCTGTACCCTGTTCCTGTCGTGGCAGCTCGAAGGCAGCTCGGCCGCCATCAACGAGACGGGCCGATTGCGCATGCAGACTTACCGCCTGACCCTGCTGCTTGCCAGCGACGCCGATGAGCAGGCACGCCAGCAAGTGCTGCTGATCGACGAGACCCTGGCCAAGATTGGCCACGGCGACCCGCAGCGCCCCTTGTTCCTCCCCCCCAGCACGGCCATCAAGTCGGAATTCGAGCGCATCAGCGCCGCCTGGCGCGGCGCCTTGCGCCCGGCCGCCCTGGCTGCCGCTTCCGCCGCGCGCGCGCGCCAGTTCGAGCACGACGCCGATACCTTTGTCGGCCAGGTCGACCAGCTGGTGCGCCTGATCGAGCATGATAGCGAACAGCGCACCTTCTGGCTGCGCGCCTCGCAGCTGATCCTGGTGGGCATGGCCGTCATCGGCACGGTCAGCATGATTTACCTGATGTTCATGCTCATCATCGAGCCTGTGACGCGGCTGCGCCTGGGCATGCAACGCATGAAGGAACGCGATTTCAGCGTGCGCCTGGCCGTCGAAAGCAATGACGAATTCGGCCAGCTGGCCAGTGGCTTCAACCAGATGGCCGACCGCCTGCAGGCCCTCTACGGCAACCTGGAAGAGGGCGTGCGCAGCAAGACAGCTACCCTCGAGTACCGCAACCGCGAATTGGCCCTGCTGTATGAAAGCTCAGCTTTCCTGCAGCGCCCGCAGCCCCTGGAAGATCTTTGCGGGGGCTTCATGCAGCGCATCGTCGATTATTTCGAGGCGGACGGCTCCACCGTGCGCGTGCTCGATGCGGAGCGTGGCAACCTGCACATGGTGGTGCACCACGGCCTGTCCGAGGAACTGGTGGCGTCCGAGCATTGCCTGAAAGTGGGCGACTGCCTGTGCGGCACGGCCGTCGAGATGAAGGTGGCGAAGGTGCATGACATGCGCCGTATCGACAAGGCACACGAGCTGCGCTGCCACCGCGAGGGCTTTGCCACCGTCTCCGTCTTTCAACTCCACGCGCACGAACAGCACCTGGGCTTCTTCAACCTGCATTTCCGCCATGCGCGCGTGTTTTCCGCGCGCGAGCTGGCTTTGCTGGAAACCCTGGGCCAGCTGCTGGGTATCGCCCTGGAAAACATGCGCCTGGCCGCGCGCGAGCGCGAGATGGCCATTTCCGAAGAGCGCAACCTGGTAGCGCAGGGCCTGCACGACAGCATCGCGCAAAGCCTCAATTTCCTCAACCTGCAAGTGCAGATGCTCGACGATTCCGTGCGCAATGCGCGCTTCGATGAAGTGGCGGGCATCGTGCCGGCCCTGCATGCGGGCGTGAAGGAAAGCTATGAAGACGTGCGCGAACTGCTGGCCAACTTCCGCAGCCGCCTGATGGAGGATGATCTGATCGGCTCCCTGCGCGCGGCAATCGACAAATTCCGCCGCCAGACGGGCATCGAGGCCGAGCTGCTGGCCGATGTCGACGGCGCGCCATTCCCCCGGGAACAGCAATTGCAGTTACTATTCATCGTGCAGGAAGCGCTGTCGAACATCCGCAAGCACGCCCAGGCCAGCCATGTCGAGGTGCGCCTCGCCGATCATCAGGACTTTACGCTGACGATCAGCGACAATGGCGTCGGCTTCGATGCTTGCGCCTTGCTGGAAAAGGGCGACAGCCATGTCGGCATCCATATCATGCGCGAGCGCGCACAGCGCATCGAAGCGACGTTCGACGTGCACGCCTGTCCCGGTGGCGGTACGACCGTGGAACTGCATCTGTCGCGCGAGCAGCGCCGCGCCGCCTAAGCCACTATCTGAAAGCACAAAAAAATGGAGATTCCCGATAAACCGATCACCGTCATGCTGGTGGACGACCACGCGCTGTTCCGCAGCGGCATACGCTCGTTGCTGCAGCGGCATACCGAATTTTCCGTGGTGGGCGAGGCGGCCGATGGCGTGGAAGGCATCAAGCGCGCCATCCAGCTGCAGCCCGACGTAGTCCTGCTGGACCTGAACATGGCCGGCATGTCGGGCGTCGAAGCGCTGCAGCTGATGCAGCATGACTGTCCCGACACGGCCATCGTCATGCTGACCGTGTCCGAAGATGCCGAGGACCTGGCGACAGCCCTGCGCGCGGGCGCCTGCGGTTATCTGATCAAGAATATCGACGCCGACTACCTGGTGCGCGCCATCCGCCGCGCGGCCGCCGGCGAAGTCGTCATCGCCGAAGCCATGACGGGCAAACTGGTGGCGCAGCTCCAGGCGGGCACGCGGCGCGAGGAACCTGTGTCGGAACTCGACAAGCTCACGCCGCGCGAAAAGGAAATCATCGACTGCCTGTCACGCGGCGAGAGCAACAAGGGCATCGCGCGCACCCTCGACCTGGCCGAAAGCACGGTCAAGATCCACGTGCAGAACGTGCTGAAAAAACTCAATCTCACCAGCAGGGTGCAGGCCGCCGTGTATGCGGTCGAGCACCGCCAGGGCAAGTAGCCCGGTAAATGGGGTCTGAACCGCCGGGTCGGACCCCATGCCCACTTCCATCTATTTCGCTAGTTCTTTTTGCCGATAGCCGTCTTTGTGCTTTTAAAGTAGTATATTGAATATATCTTTAAAAACGAGTCCATCATGGCCATCACCCCGATCAGCGAACCTACCCCATCCTCCACGACAGCCGGCGCCGCGCCCTGGCATGCCCGCCATGCCGTCTGGCAGCTGGGTTTTAGACCGTTCTATCTGCTGGCGGCCGTGTTCGCGGCCCTCAGTATTCCGCTGTGGCTGGCCAGCTATGCCGGCTTGTTGACGGGCAGCCTGCAAGTGGGCCTGGGCTGGCACATGCATGAAATGGTGTTCGGCTTCGCGCTGGCCGTCGTCGTGGGCTTTTTGTACACGGCGGGACGCAACTGGACGGGCTTGCCCACGCCGCATGGCGCCCAGCTGATGGCGCTGCTTGGCCTGTGGTTGGCGGGGCGCATCGCCATGCTGTGCGGGCCCGGGCTGGCGGCGGCGCTGGTCGATTGGCTGTTCCTGCCGCTGGCCGCCTGGCCCCTGTATCAGGTACTGCGCCGCTCGGGCAATACGCGCAATCTGTTTCTGGTGGGGCTGCTGGCCTTGCTGGCGTTGGCCAATGGCCTGTTCCACGCGGCCGTGCTGGGCTGGCTGACGCTATCCGTATTCCTACCCGTGCAGGCGGCCATCTTCCTCATCGTGCTGATCGAATCGGTGATCGGCGCGCGCGTCATTCCCATGTTTACCCGCAATGGAGCGCCTGGCAGTACGCCCGTGGCCAGCCCGAAGCGTGCGCTGGCAGCCGTGGCCTGCATGGCGGCGGCGGCCATCGCGTGGCTGGCCGGCGCGCCAGCCTGGCTGACGGCGCCGCTGGCCCTGGCGGCAAGCGGCGTGTCGCTGGCCAATCTGCTGGCCTGGCAGCCGCATCGCACCGTGCGCGTGCCCTTGCTGTGGATTTTGCACCTGTCGTATGCGTGGATAGGCGTGGGCTTTGCGCTGCTGGCGCTGGCCAGCCTGGGGCTGCTGCCGGCCAGCGCCGTATTTCACGCGCTGACGGTGGGCTCGATGGCGGGATTGATCATCGGCATGATGACGCGCACCACGCTGGGCCACACGGGCCGCCCTTTGACGGGCGGCCGTGCAGAAGCGGCGATGTACTGGCTGATCCAACTGGGCGCGCTGGCACGCCTGCTGGCCGCCGTCGGTCCAGCAGCACTGGCCATGCCACTGCTGCTGGCTGCCGGCACGTGCTGGTCGCTGGCCTTTGGCGCGTATGTGTGCGTGTATGCGCCCTATCTGTGGCGTGCCAGGGTGGACGGGCGAGAAGGGTAGGCGGCTGTCAGAAAGGGCGCCAGGCCATCAGTTTCCTGATTTCCGGCGCCCAGTAAGACAGCGATTCGCCCACGACGAATAGCAGCAGGCCCAGCATCAAGGCTCTCAGTAGCACATCCCTGCACCAGATCATAGCGTCCCCCGAATTTTCATATTGGCAAGTTTACCATTGGTATGCGCTGGCAGGTTAAGTTTATGGCGCTGACCCTGGTCATTGCAGGCACAGCTTGCCTGGTTCATTGCACCACTCCTGCCCCCACGGCTGGCTGGCTGGGTGGCGGTGTTTGCGCCGTGAAGGCAGCGACGGCATCGATGGCGCGCGCCAGGGCCTGTTCCAGTGTATCGAGCGCGGCCGACGCATCGTCGCCGGCATGCAGCAACTGCTCTGCTTGCTGTGCAGCCTGCAGGGTGGCGGGCAGGGCCAGGCTGCCAGCCTCGCCCGCCAGCTTGTGCGCGAGCGCGGCGGCATCGTCGCGCGCGTTGGCCGCCAGCAGTTCGCGCATGGCGCCCACCGCGTTGCGGTAGTTGCGGCCAAAGCGCGACAGATGCTGGCGGTAGGGCGCCTCATCGAGCCACTGCGCCATGCCTTGCGCCAGGTCGATCACGGATGCCGCGCCGCATGGCGGCACGGGCATCGTCGCTTCGGCCACGACCGGGGCCAGGGCTGGCAGACCTTGCGCATGGCGGCGATGCGCGCGCGCGATCAGGGCGATGGTCTGCGGCACGTCGAATGGTTTGCTGATGAAATGATTCACGCCCGCTTCGAGTGCCGCCGTGCGCTGTGCCTGGAACGCCCCGGCCGTCAGCGCCACCACGGGCAAGTCTTGAAACTGCGGTAGCTGGCGCAACGCGCGCGTCGCCTGCAATCCATCCATGACGGGCATCTGCACATCCATCAGCACGATGTCGACGTCGGCGGGGGGGGCCTGCAGCCAGTCCAGCGCCTGCCTGCCATCGCAAGCGAACGATGGCACTGCCCCCTGGTCGCACAGGATATGGTTGACCACATCGCGGTTGATTTCGCTGTCGTCGACCACCAGCACCCGCACGCCGGCAAGCACGCGTCCTTCCAGCGTACCCGGGCTGGCATCCACGCCGGCCGCCCGGGCGCGCTGCTGGCGCGCTTCCATCGTCGCGTTGTACAGGCTGGAAGCCGTCACCGGCTCGTTGAGGACGGCGTCGGCAGGATCGGCCGGGTCACTATGGCGCCGCGCCGGCCGCGTGGCTGGCACGTCGCTGGCCGCCAGGATGATGACGGGGCAGTCCTGCGGTGGCAGGTGTTCGCGCAGCGCGCGCGCGGTGGCTTCGCCGTCCAGCTCGGGCATGCGCGCGGCCAGCAGGACGACGCCGGGCCGCGCGCCCTCGGCGCAGGCGAGCGCATAGTCGAGGGCCGCCCGCCCGCCGGACACGGCATGCACGCTCCAGCCCAGGCCGCGCGCCACGGCGGCAACGGCATCGCGCGTGTCGGCATTGGCATCGGCCAGCAAGGCATGCAGGGCTTTCATGTCCGGCGAGGACAGGGCGCCGGCGGGCAGTAGTTGCAGCGGCACCGTGAAACTGAAGTCGCTGCCCTGGCCCAGGCCGCTTTCCAGGCGCAGCGAGCCGCCCATCAGGCTGACCAGCTGGCGGCAGATGGTCAGGCCCAGGCCCGTGCCGCCGAAGCGGCGCGTGGTGGATGTGTCTGCCTGGGCGAAGGCGGAAAAGATCGTCTCCTGCACCTCGGGGGCGACGCCGATGCCCGTGTCGCGCACGCTGAAACGCAGTACGGCGGCGTCGCCGTCGCGGCGCTCCAGTGTGGTCAACAGCTCCACCGTGCCTTGCGGCGTGAACTTGATGGCATTGCTGGTCAGGTTGACCAGCACCTGTTCCAGCCGCAGCGCGTCGCCCAGCACCTGGTCCACGCCATCGGGCAGCGGCCCGATGCGCACGGCGATGGGTTTGTCATGCGCGGCAACGTCCATGCTGGCGGCGATCTTCTCGATCACCTCGGCCAGGCGGAACGGCGCTTGTTCGATGGTCATGTGGCCTGCCTCGATTTTCGACACGTCGAGCACGTCGTTGATGATGCCCAGCAAGGATTGGCCGGCGGCGCGGATCTTGCGCGTCATCTCGAGTCCTTCCCCGTCGAGCCTGCCACGTTCCAGCAGCCATGCCATGCCGAGGATGGCGTTCAGCGGCGAGCGGATTTCATGGCTCATGTTGGCGAGGAATTCCGCCTTGCTGCGGTTGGCCGCTTCGGCCGCATCGCGCGCCAGCAGCATGGCCTCTTCGGCCTGCTTTTGCGCGGAAATATCCTGCGCAAAGATCAAGGTGGCCGGTCCATCCTTGAGCATCACGCGCGTGGTGGTCTTGAACACGGGCACGGAAAGGCCCTGCTTGCCCAGACCGATGGCTTCGAATACCTGTTCGCTGGGCGAGTCCGCCTCGATCAACGCCTCGTTGGTGGCCAGTGCCGCCTGCGATTGCGCGGAAATCATGGCGGACCAGGGCAGGCCGTTCAAATCGTCTTCAAACGAGTAGCCATGCAGCCTGCGGTAGCGGGGATTCGAGTAGATGAAGCGTCCGTGGCGCAGGATGGCGATGGCCACGGGCGCATCTTCGATCAGCGTGCGAAAGCGCGTTTCGCTGTCGGATATGGCTTGCATGGCCTGGCGCTCCGTTTGCTGTTTCGCATGCCATGCCGCCTGCTGCCGGCGCCGCCGCTGGCTCCAGAACAGCAGGCTGGCCGCGGCCAGCGCCAGCACGGCAAAACAGAGGGTGTAGGCCAGCACCTGCCGCCGCAATGGGGCGGCGATGGCCGCTTCGTCGCGGCTCAGGCCAATGATGATGGCGCGGTCCATGTGCAGCGCGGGAGGCGCGATGGTCGCCATGGCCATGATGCGGGGTGCCGCCACGCTGGCGCCGGCGATCTCGACGCCGCTCAGCACGCCAGCCTCATAGCCGCTGTCGCGGAAGCGCCGCAGGAAGCTGCCGGGGACATCCATATTGCCGCCATCGGCAGTCCTGGCGGGATAGTTCAGGAATTGCCGGCCGTCGCCATGCAGCAGCACGGCCCAGACATCGGGGGCATACATGGCGGTGCGGAACTTGGCCGTGAAGTATTCGGGATCGAGGGTAGCCACCACCACGCCGGCAAAGCGGCCCTGCTTGTCCTGCACCATGCGCGACGCCGTGATGACCAGGTCGCGCTTGAAAGACAGGAAGGGGGCCGAGATGTACAGCATGCGCGCATCAGGGGCGTCGCGCGCCGTCTGGTAGTAGCCGCGGCGCGAAAAATCCTGGTCGGCCAGTTCCGGGATATTGGTGGCGATAGGCTTGCCCTTCGCATCGATGACCAGCATGGTGCGCACGCCCGGCATGGCGTCGACCACTGCGGCCAGGCGCCGGGGCAGGGCTTGCGCGGAGTCCGTAGCGCCGGCGGCAAGATAGTCGCGGATCACGCCGTCGAGCACCAGGTTGGTCGCTGCCAGGTCGACTTCAATATTTTTTGCCAGCAGTGCCGTCAGCACGCTGAGCCGTTCACGCTCGGCCGCGTCGTGCCGCGCCGCTTCGGCCAGATGCGCGTAGGCAAGGGCAGCCGCCACGAGGAGCAGCCCGAGGAGTAAGAAAAGCCATTCGATCCATCGTCTGCGTACCGCCGCCGCATCTGTGTGGTAGGTCATGGGACGATGCTATACCCGATATGCACGGAGGACAACGTTTGCGTACGACTACGCATGCGATAGTGTGGTCAATTTGCCGCCAGCCGCCATCGCGCCGGCCGTGCCGCCGAGCGGCAGCCGCAGGCGGAAGGCGGCGCCGTGGCCCGGCGCGGATGCCACGCCGATGCTGCCGCCCATCAAGGTGGCGAGCTGGCGCGCGATGGCCAGCCCCATGCCGGCGCCACCATGGGCGCGGCTCGGCGAGTCGTCCGCCTGCGAGAATTTGTCGAAAATGGTGGCTTGCTGCGCCTGCGCAATGCCGATGCCCGTATCGCGCACCTCGATTTGCAGGTCCGCGCCATTGCGCATGACGTGGACATCGACCCGCCCAGCGGACGTGTAGCGGATGGCATTGTCGAGCAGTATATCGAGCACGCGCACCAGGCGGACCCGGTCGCAATCGATGCTGAGCGGCGTTGCGGGCGCGACGTGCGAGGCCAGCAGCAGGCCCTTGTGCGCCGCGCGCTGCCGGTGCGGCGCCAGCGCCAGCGCCAGCAGCTGGTCCAGCGGCACGGCGCCAGACTCCAGCCGCACCTGGTCGTTTTCGAGCGCGCTCAGTTCCATCGCGGCCTCGACCATGCCAAGCAACTGGCGGCCGCTGTTCTGTATCGTTTGCGCGTAGGCGGCCTGTTCCGGCTCGTGCAGCTGCTCCAGCAGCAGCTCGGAGAAACCCAGGATGGCATTGAGGGGCGTGCGCAATTCATGCGACATGTTCGACAGGAAGCGCGACTTGGCCTCACTGGCGGCGATGGCCCTGGCGCGGCTGCCGACGAGGCGGCCGATCAGCAGCACCAGCGCAGCCCAGGAAAGCACGATCAGCGCGCTCGTGACTGCGGCCATCAGCAAGGCCTGGTTGCGGCGCGACACATAGTCTGCCAGCACCGTGTCGTGGTCCAGTCCGACCAGCATGTAGAGCGGGTAGTTGGCCAGTTTTTCGAAGGCGTAAATGCGCAGGGTGCCGTCGACGGGACTGCGCTCGGTGAAGCTGCCCCGCGTGTTACCTTGCATCAAGCCAAATACCTTGCTGCCGCTGACATCCTGGCCGATGGTGTTGTCGGCGCCGACCCGGCGCGCGCGCACCACGCCGTCGCTGCCGACGAGCGTGATGGAACTGTTCGCGCCCAGGTCGACTTCGTCATACAGGCGCGTAAAGTAATACGGGTCCATCGAGACCACCACCACGCCCTTGAAGTGGCCGTCGGCATGGTTGATGCGGCGCGTCATCTGGATCGACCATTTTTTCGACACGCGGCCCAGCACCGGCTTGCTGATATACAGTTCGCTGCTGTCGCCTTGCATGTGTACCCGGATGTGTTCGCGGTCGGCCAGGTTGGTCGGTTTGAAGGGGCGGCTCGACAGTACTGTGTCGCCACGTTCGTCGACGATGGTAAACAGGTTGTACAGGGGGCCGGGATTGAGGCCTTGCTGCAGGTCCGCCACGATGTCGAGTTGCTTGCCCAACGCCTGGTAGCGGCTGCGCAGGTAGGTGACCGCCTGGTCCGCCGCCTCGATCGTGCGGATCGCGTGTTCGTCGAAGACGCGCGCCATGCTGCGCGCATCGCGTCCGGCATCGGTGATGGCGGTATCGTGCGCGCGCTGCAATTGCAGCAAGGTGATGCTCCACAACCCTGCCAGCAGGACCGCCATGAAGAGCGACAGCAGGCTGCGCGTATCGCAGCGCTCCCAGGCCATGGCTTTCCAGTATCTGTACTCCCGCATGCTGCCTCCGCAAGGTCTGCCGTTCGCCTGGGTACCCGGCGTCACCGGCGCGTTGATTTGTCAATTATAGCGAATATAATTGATTTCATCAAATAAAACGATTTTTATGAGGAGGTGTTGTTTTCAGCGCAGGCCCGCGGGGCTAGCGCATTGCCGCCTGGCGCGTCAGCCAGTGCTCCACCGTCGCGCGCAACTGGGCGGCGGTAAAGGGTTTGGAGAGATAGTCGTCCATGCCGGCCGCCATGCAGCGCTGCCGGTCGTCCTCGGTAACGCCGGCCGTCAGGGCGATGACGGGCAGGCGTGCCGCGCCGCTGGCCGTTTCGCGGGCGCGCAAGGCCTGGCAAGCCTGGTAGCCATCCATGACGGGCATCATGCAATCCATCAGGACCAGGTCGTACTGCTGTTCAGCCAGCGCTTCCAGGCCCAGTGCGCCGTTCTCCGCAGTGTCGATGCTGTAGCCGCGGTCGGCCAGCTGCAGGCATACCAGTTGGCGGTTCAGCGCCGTATCCTCGACCAGCAGGATGCGTGCGACCGGCACGGATGCCGATGCGGGTGTGGCTGCGGGTAGTGGAGCAGGACCCGGCTCCGGCATGGAAGCGGCCGTTGTCTGGGCCACCTGGCAGGGAATGCGCACGGTGAAGCGGGAGCCGGCGCCGGGCTCGCTGCTGCAGAAAATTTCGCCGCCCAGCAACGCCACCAGGTGCTTGCAGATGCTCAGACCCAGTCCCGTGCCGCCATAGGCGCCGCTGATGCTGTCGTCGGCCTGGCAAAACGGCTCGAAGATGCGGCTCAGCTGCTGCCCGGTCATGCCGATGCCCTGGTCGTTGACGCTGGCGACGAGGCAGGGGCCGGCGCCGTCCGGCGTGGCCGGTTCCAGGTGCAGGCGCACGGTCACGCTGCCGGAGGGCGTAAACTTGATGGCGTTGCTGAGCAGGTTGCCGAGGATTTGCGCGATGCGCGTGCGGTCCGAGCACACCAACTGCGGCACGCTGTTGCCGATTTCGCTGGCAAGTTGCAGCTTCTTCCTGTCGGCTTGCGGGCGGTGCAGCGCCAGCACGTCATCAAGCAGCAGGCGCGGGTCGAAGTCGCGCAGTTCGATGCTCATCTGGCCTGCTTCCACCTTGGACAGGTCGAGGATGTCATTCAGGATGCGCATCAGGTGCTGCACGCCATCGCCGATGCGGTGCGCATATTGCTGCTGCGAGGCGTCGAGTTCGGTTTCCCGCAGCAGTTCGCCCATGCCGGCGATACCGGCCATCGGCGTGCGGATCTCGTGGCTCATGATGGCCAGGAAGCGCGACTTGGCCGCATTCGCCGCGTCCGCGCGCGCCTGCAGTGCCAGCGCCATGGCCGCGTCGCGTTCCTGGCGCCGCAGCAGGGCCATGATCAGCGCAATGGCCAGGGCCAGCACGAGCAGGCTGATGACCGCGGCGCCGCCCATGGTGCGCAGCATGCGCCGCCAGGCCGCCAGGTAGACGTCGTCGCTAATGGTCACGTTGATGGCCAGCGGATAGTCGCGCACCAGCCGTACGCCGGCCAGGCGGTCGACCGTGCGCCCCTGCTCGGCCGTGCGCGGCGAGTCCACCTGCAGCACGCCATCGGTCTTGCCCTGTTCCAGCAGGCGGTAGGTGCTGCCCGTCAGGTTGCGCTTGCCCATCATCGCGGGTACGGCTGGCCATCGCGCCAGCAGCGTGTAGTCGCTGCGATACAGGGAAAAGGCCGTGTGCTCGCCGATGCTGGCGTTCTGGAAGAACTTGCTGAAGAAATCGCACGACAGGCCCACCAGCACCACGCCCAGGAAGCGGCCGTCGGGGCTGCTGATGCGCCGGCTGATATAGAAGGTCCAGGCGCCATTGCCCTTGTTTTGCACGGGTGCGCTGACATGCATGCCGCCGTCCGGGTGGCGCCGGTGATATTCGAAGTAATCGCGCTCGTCGAGGCGGATGGGCGGCGCGGGATACGCGCGGCTGAAGGCCAGTACGCTGGCATCGCTGCCGACGATGGATACGACGTCCACTTGCGGTACGCCGCCGATCTTGTGCAGCAGCATCTGGTGCATGGCCGGGGTGCCGACGGCGGCCGCCAGCGCGTGCGCGTCTGCGGGGGCGGCGGCCTGGATGTCGCTGCTGACGCCGTCGAGCACCAGGCGGGCCGCCGTCATGCTTTGCGCCGTGTTTTCCGCCAGCAGCAGCGACAGGTTGGACAGATCCTGCTTCCAGTCATCGACAGCTTCGCGGTGCAGCAGTACGCCGGAAACGACGATGCGCAGCGCCAGCAGGCACACCAGCACCAGGCCCACTACGGCTGCCGTGCTGCGCGGGCGATAGCGGTGCGCCAGGCGCAAGACGGCCTGGCGTGGGTTCATGCCTGCGCGCCCGTGTACTCGCGCATGCTGCGGCGCACCTCCTGCTCCACTGCGCCGACCAGTGCTGCCGTTTCCGCCAGCCAGCCGGCTGCCGCCACGCCCTGGTGGCGCACCAGCTGTTCCAGTTCCGCCAGGCGCGCTACCAGCGCGCTGGCGCCCAGCAGGGCCACGGTGCCGCGCAAGGTATGGCAGCTATGCACGATGGCTTGCGCCGCACCGCCCCGTACGGCCTGTTCCACGCGCGCGAACATGGCCGGTGAAGTGTCGAGGTAGGTCTGGGACAGGGCGCGGAACATCTCCAGGTCATGGCCGGTGGCCTGGAACAGCACGGCTGGATCGATGTGGCGATAGGCTTGCATGGCGGCTCCGTGGCGAGGGAAAAACGGTGGCGGGCTAGGCGGCCAGGCTGTTGCGCCGCGCATGGCCGGCGCAGCAGGCGCGCAGATAGCCACGCAGCTCGTCGTAATTGACGGGTTTGGCAAAGAACACCACGCCGGGCGGCACGCCACCGCGTTCTTCCAGTTCCTCCGGCGTCAGGCTCGACAGCATGGCGATATGCATGTCCGCCAGCAGCGGGTCGGCCAGGATGGTACGGATGACCTCGTAGCCATCGATGCCTTCCATGACGATGTCGGCCAGCAGGATGTCGGGCTGGTCGCGGGCGATTTCCATCAGCGCCTGGTAGCCGTTCTCGCAAAAGCGCAGGCTTGCCTGCAAGCCCCATGAACCGATCTGCTTTTCATACAGCGCGCGTTCGATCGGATTGTCTTCGATCACCAGGATGGACGGCGGGCGGCCCGATGGTGCGGGGCGGCTGGCGCGTGCCGTGCGCTGATCCTGGCCTTGCTGGCCGGGGTTGCCCTTGTAGGCCTCGACGGCCGCGAGGGGAATGCGCCGGTGGCCGCCCTTGGTCTTCCAGGCTTCGATAACGCCGGCCTCGACCAATTGCTGCACCGATGTGACCGAAATGCCGAGGATTTCGGCGGCCTTTTGGGTAGTGCATACGTCTGCAGTGTGCATGATGGACTTTATGGTCGAGGATGAGGATGAATGGAATGATACGCAATCACGCTCAAAAAATCAATTTCAACAAATTAGATGAATTCACTAAAAACCTGCCGCGCGGCGGGCCCGATTCTGATGCGCGTGCGGCAAAGGGCAATATGGGCGTGCGGTTCGAGGATCTCGCGCCATTCGCTCCACTCCGCGTTGCTGTGGCGCAGCAGGGTTTCCATGTGGTCCACATCCAGCCCCAGTACTTGCGCTGCGGCCGTGGCCGGCCCCCGCGGTCCCTGGCCATTGCGCAGTATCAGGTCGGCGAAACTGCTGGCCAGTTTCAGCAGCCAGGCCAGGTCTGTCATGCGTCCGGCCTGCCCGAAACCGGGTGGCGCGGCATGGCAGCGCACGGCGTCGCACAGGATGTCCGGCATGCCCCAGCCCCGCATGAGGCTAGCTGATAGCGCCAGTTGATGGTGGCCGAAACGCCGCGATTCCTCGCGCAGCAGCAGCGCCCTGGCAGTGCTCCCGTGCTGGTCCAGCAGTTGATCATACGCTTGCGGATGCAGCACAGCCAGGGCCAGTTGGCCGGTATTGGCCAGCAAGCCGCAAGTGTACAGCTCTTTGGGCGGCGCCAATTTCAGCGCATCGCCCGCCACGCGGGCAGCGCAGGCCATGGCCTGCGAATGCGACCAGTAACGCTGTTCGTCGAAGTGCGCACACGTGGCCGCTGGCAGGGCCGGGATGGCGAACGCCTGTCGCAGGGCGGGCAGGCCGATGGCTTCCAGCATCGCGGCGTCGACTGCCGCATGCTTGTGCCCGCCCGGTGGCTCGGCCCCATTCGCCAGGCCGATGATCTTGCCGGTCAGGGCCGGATCGCAGCCCAGTTGTTCTGCCATTTCATTGAACGGTACCTGCTGCTGGCATAGCGTCGCCAGCCAGTGGCGCCGCCAAGCGGGCGAGGGCAGGATGGCGCCGCCGAGCAGGCGCGCCAGGTCGATGTGCGCGCTCATGGCCGGCTCTCTACGCCGTCGCGATCATCGGCCAATACCGCGCCCGTTTGCAGGGCGGTGACCGCTTGAGACAGGGCATCGAGCGCCATCAGCAGGTCCGCGTGCAGGTGGCGCAGCGCGCCGATGTCGTTGGAAAAGCCCGCATGCACGGCCTTGCGCGCCAGTGCCTGCAAGGGAAGCAGGCCCATGGCCTGGCTGCTGTCGAGAATTTCCTGCGCCAGTACGCGTGCCGGGGCGGGGCGTTCGCAGCGCAGCGCATGGGCGATGCCGGCCAGCCGGTCGCGCGTCTCGGCCACGAAGAGGGCCAGAATTTCACCCTGCAGGCGCCGGTCGTGGCCAAACATGGCGTCCAGGCGGGCCAGCTCGAACGGCGGCCTGTCCAGTGCCTCTGGCTCTGGCGGCGGTGCCGTGTCTGCCGCCTTGGCCGGGTGGATTGCCTTGCGCATTTGCAGCTGCTGATGCAGATCGACAGCTGTCGCGTTGGCGGCAGGTGCACAGCCGGCCTGGCGCCAGCGGAGGCGGCGCCAGAGCAGGGCGGCCAGCAGCAGCATCAGGCCTGCCAGGGCCAGCGCCGGCCGCATCAGCGAGACGTCGTCGCAGCGAAGGAATGGTTGGGCGGCGAGGAAGGCGTTCATGGCAAGGCCTGCATGCAGTAAGAATGGTTGGAAACGGATGTCATGGCGATGCTCCAGGATGATCGATGCTGATGTAGCTGCGTGCTGGCTGGGTCAGAATTCTTCCCAGTCGCCGCCGGCACTGGTACTGGTCGTGCTGCGGGCATGGCCGGGGTCGCGCTGCGCGACCAGCTTGAGCCGCGCCACCTTGCGCGCTGCAGGCGGCTTGGCGGCTGGGGCTGGGCGCACCGGCGTGCTTTGTTGCACCGCGTTGGCTTGACCATGCGCCAGCTTGAAGGCGCCGACCAGGTTGGCCAGGTTGCCTGCCTGCTCCTGCAGCGATTGCGATGCCGCCGCTGCTTCTTCGACCAGGGCTGCATTCTGCTGCGTGACTTCGTCCATCTGCGTGATGGCGCGGTTGATTTCGTCGATGCCCGTGCTTTGCTCGGCGCTGGCGGCCGAGATCTCGCTGACGATGTCGGTGACGCTGCGTACCGTGTCGACCACTTCCGTCATGGCCGCGCCGGCTTGCTGGACCAGCTTGCCACCTTGTTCCACCTGCTCCACGGAATCGCTGATGAGTGCCTTGATTTCCTTGGCCGCCGCCGCCGAACGGTGCGCCAGGTTGCGCACTTCGGTGGCCACGACGGCAAAGCCGCGTCCTTGTTCCCCCGCCCGGGCCGCTTCCACGGCCGCATTCAGGGCCAGGATGTTGGTCTGGAAGGCGATGCCGTCGATGACGCTGATGATGTCGGCGATCTTGTTGGACGAGCTGTCGATCGCTTCCATGGTGCGGATGACGTCGCCCATCACCTCGCCGCCCCGCACCGCCTTGTCCGAGGCGCTGACGGCCATTTGCTTGGCCTGGCGGGCGTTGTCCGAGTTTTGCCGCACAGTAGCCGTCAGTTCTTCCATGGCCGAGGCGGTTTCTTCCAGCGAGCCGGCCTGCTGTTCCGTGCGTGCCGACAGGTCCAGGTTGCCTGCCGCGATCTCGCCCGAGGCCGTGTT
This sequence comes from Janthinobacterium darwini, assembly GCF_051380905.1. Taxonomy (NCBI): domain Bacteria; kingdom Pseudomonadati; phylum Pseudomonadota; class Betaproteobacteria; order Burkholderiales; family Oxalobacteraceae; genus Janthinobacterium; species Janthinobacterium darwini. The sequence goes on along the minus strand of NZ_JBNYXX010000001.1, from coordinate 2,187,391 downwards.
GATGGTCTCCGTGCCGGAGCGCACTTCGGAGACGATGCGCACCAGGCTCTCGCTCATGTCGGCCATGGCGGTCATCAACTGACCTACCTCGTCGTTCGAGGCGGCGCTGATCTGCACGCTGAGATCGCCGCCTGCAATGGTGCGGGCAACACCGACGGCGCTGGCCAGCGAGGAGGCGATGCGCCGTGCCAGCATCAAGCCCATGCCGGCCACCAGCACCGTCACGGCCAGGGCCAGGACTATGGAAATCCAGCGCGCACTGGCAGCGGCAGCGGCGCCGTCGGCGGCGCCCTTGGTGGCCAGGCTTTCGTTGTAGTGGTGGTGGGCGGCGAGGGCGTCGACCAGTTCCTTAATGATGGGCTGGTTCTGCATCAGCAAGTCGCGTGCCGCGTCGAGCTCACCCGCCTTCGACAGCGCCAGTACCTTGTCGCGCACGCCATCGTAGCGCAGCAATACGGCACGGTCCGTGGCCAGCAGCGCTTTGTCTTGCTCGTCGGAAATATCCTCTTTTTCATATTTGTCGAGCGCCTGGCTGACTGCCGCGCGCGCTTCATTGATGCTCGCTTCCAGCTTGGCGCGCGCGGCGGCATCCTTGCTGGCCATATGTTGCCAGACGGCCGTGCGCATCTGTGTAAAGGGCACGAAAGCCTGGTTCAAGGTCAGCAGGCTGGGAACGGTGTTGACCGTGGCATAGCTGGCCGCTGTGTAGACGCGGTCCATTTCATAGATGCTGAAGCCCGTCAGCGCGGCGAGTCCGAGGACGACGGAGAGTATTAATGCATACAGGCGTTTTGCGATTGTCATGATGGGTGCCGCTCCACGTGAAGGTTGAAAATCGGGAAAATCGGTTGCAAAAGTTCATATTTTTCATTTTACGGGAAAAATTTGATTTATTAGAGAAATTTGTGATTTATTTGATTTATTTTGTGTTTTTTTGAAATCACAAGATGAAGGGCCTGCTGGCGGGGACGGATTGTGATGAAAAGCAACACCGCGCGGATATCGCGTTCTGGCGTGTGCCACGCTTGGCAAAATAGTGAAAAAATGGAACTCCTTGATTGCCATCAAATACGGTGCGCAGGCGCGTGCCGCCGACCGACTCTTGTAAAGGAGCATCATGACTGCCTCTGCCCGGCCTGGACCCTTGCTTATCCTCACCGCAGTCATCTTCATCTTGCTGGGCCTGGCGCTTGCCGGCGGCGGCGCCTGGCTCGTCAGCCTGGGCGGCTCCTGGTATTACGTCGTGGCCGGCATCGGCATGCTTGTCGCCGGTGCGCTGGTATGGCGAGGGCGGCGCAGCGCACAGCTGTGTCTCGCGCTGCTTTTGTTCGCCACCCTGATCTGGTCCGTGATCGAAGTGAAGTTCGACTGGTGGCAATTGCTGCCCCGCCTCGATATTTGGTTTGCCGCTGCCGTCTGGCTGCTGCTGCCCTTCATCGACCGCCGCCTCGATCCGCCATTGACGGCCGGGGCGAAACCGCGCGACGCCGGCAAGAGCGCCCTGGCCGCCGCGGTGCTGCTGACGGCGGCCGTGGGGGTGTTCTCGCTGTTCCAGGATTACACCACCTTGCACGGCGAAGTGCCGGCCGAGAACATGGCCGCCGCGCCGCAAGGCGATTTTGCGCCTGGTGTGGCGCCCAACGACTGGGCTGCGTATGGCCGCTCCGGCTATGGCGATCGCTACGCGCCGGCCGCGCAGATCACGCCGGCCAACGCCGCGCAGCTGAAACAGGCGTGGGTGTACAACACTGGCGACTTCAAGGGGCCGAACGACCCGGGCGAGATCGCCAATGAAGTCACGCCCCTGAAAGTGAACGGCATGCTGTATCTGTGCACGCCGCACAACATCGTCATCGCGCTGGACCCCGACACGGGCAAGGAAATCTGGCGCCACGATCCGAAGATCAACCGCGACGCATCCAGCTACCAGCACATGATTTGCCGTGGCGTCGCCTATTGGGATGTCAAGGCTGGCCGCGCCAAGGATGATCCGGCGCCCGAAGCTGCCAGCATGGAATGTCCGCGCCGCATCTTTGCCCCCACCATGGATGCGACCCTGATTGCCGTCAATGCCGATACGGGAGTAGCGTGCAAAAGCTTTGGCGAAAACGGGGTGATTGGCCTGTACCACGGCATGGGCATGAAGAAGCGGGGCTTTTTGATGCCCACGTCGCCGCCGGCCGTGGCGCAAAACGTGGTGGTGATGGCTGCCAGCGTGACGGACAACTTTTCCACGGAAGAGCCGTCGGGCGTGATCCGTGGTTACGATCCCGTTACCGGCAAGCTGATGTGGAACTGGGATGCTTCGAATCCGGACGACACGGCGCCGATTGCCGAGGGCAAAACTTACACGAACAATTCGCCCAATTCCTGGGGCGTGTCCAGCGTGGATGAAAAACTGGGCATGGTGTATATCCCGATGGGTAATGAAACGCCGGATACCTGGGGCGGCAACCGCAATCCAAACGGAGAGAAATACAATAGCGCCATCGTCGCGCTCGATCTTGCCACCGGCAAGGTGCGCTGGGCCTACCAGACCGTGCACCACGATATCTGGGACATGGATATCGGCGGCCAGCCCACCCTGGTCGACATCGACACGCCGAAAGGCAAGGTCCCGTCCGTGGTCGCCACAACCAAGCGGGGCGACATCTATGTGATCGACCGCCGCGACGGCAGCCTGGTCGTGCCGGCGCCGGAAAAACCCGTGCCGACGAATAACCCCGCTCCGGGCGACCGTTTGTCACCCACGCAGCCATTCTCGGCCCTCACTTTCCTGCCCGAGAAAAACATCAGCGAAACGGATATGTGGGGCACGACGCCGTTCGACCAGCTGGCGTGCCGCATCATCTTCCGCCAGCACCGCTATGAAGGGCCGTTCACGCCGCAGACGGTGGCCGAAGGCAAGATCAAGGGCGCCATCATCTCGCCGGGTCCGCTGGGCATCTTCGAGTGGGGCGGGGCGGCCGTCGATCCCGTGCGTCAGTTGCTGTTGGTCAATCCCGACTACATGGGATTCCTGGAGCGCCTGGTGCCGCGCGCGCAAGCCAACGCGAAAGGCGGCACGGGCACGGAAATGGGCTTACAGCCGCAGACGGGCGTGCCGTTTGCCGTGGAAATCAAGCCCTTCCTGTCGCCACTGGGCTTCCCATGCCAGGCGCCGCCGTGGGGCTATATCGCCGCCGTCGACCTGCGCACCATGAAAAAAGTGTGGATGCACAAGAACGGCACCACGCGCGACAGCGCGCCCGTGCCCATCGCCTTGCCGCTGGGCGTGCCCAGCCTGGGCGGCATGAGCACCACGGGCGGCGGCGTGGCCTTCCTCAGCAGCACGCTCGACTACTACATCCGCGGTTACGACGTGCGCAATGGCAAAACCGTCTGGAAAGCCCGCTTGCCGGCCGGCGGCCAGGCTACGCCGATGAGCTATGTCTCCGACAAGACGGGCAAGCAATATGTCGTCGTCATGGCTGGCGGCCACGGTTCGCTGGGCACCAAGATGGGCGATAGCCTGGTGGCGTTTGCCTTGCCGGATGAAGCGGTGAAGGAGGCGGGGAAAACGAAATAGAGCATGGACGGTGCGGCGCCATCGCGTGGATGGTGCCGCATGCAATTGCGCATGGCGGCACTCGGCCACCTGCGCTTGTTTTATTTGAAAGGCAGCCATGAGTACAGCCAGGACCAGATTGATTGGAGCGCTCAGTGCCGTCCTGAGCTTTCTCGCGGTATTTCTCGTCTACACGAGCTTTGAAAATTTCCCAGGCATGGTGCATGTATTGGCCATCGCTTCATGCGGATTGGTCATCGGCATATGCCAGGGTTTTTTTATCCAGCGTCCACAACATCGAACCATCGGCATGGCGACCTTCGTCGGTGTGTTGATTTTATGGCTGCCGGTGGTCTTTGTTACTTACGGGTTTGCCTTGCTGGCACTGCCCCTGCTGGCTGCATTTTCGCTGCTGGTCTTCTACGGTGCCAGACTGGGTAGCCATATACGCGCGTCGGCTTGGCGGTCCGCATAGCAAGCCGCCGGCACTGCTGCCGCTTGCATGGCGTTGCCGCAAGCTTGTTGCGGCAACGCCTGTCGATTACTGCGCAGCCAATCCCAGCTTCAGGCCCACCAGCTTGCCCGGCGCGGCCTCCGTTTTTTCCGGCGCGCCCGCGCTGACCCTGGCAGCCGGTGTACCGTCCTGCTGCAGGGCCGCCAGAATGGCCGCGCTGCGCTGGGCGCCCAGCTTGCTCAAGGCATCGGCAGGCAAGGGCTGCTTGGCTTCCAGCTGTTCGCGCAAGCCGGTATAGAAGGCGCCCGTATCGGCCACTTGCGGCTCGCCTTCAATCAGCTTGCCCAAACGTTGGAAGACGGGGATTTTTGCCGCTGCGGGAGCGGAGGCGGCAGATGAGGCCGCCGCTGTCGCCGGCGCGGCCGATTCCGCCGCCTTCTTCTGCTTGTCCAGCTCGGCCTTGCCGAAGCGTTCGCCGTACAGGTCGCGCAGGGCGCCCCGTATCTTGCGTTCGCCCAGGTTCAACGGTCCCGGTTCTTCTCCCGCTTCCAGCTTGATGCCGGCCTTGGCGGCGACGGCGCGGCGCACGGCTTGGGCGCGCAGGGCAGCCGCATCCGTGTCGCTGTACTGGCCCGGCACGGCCAGCTTCAGCTGTTCGCGTTTGGCCAGGATTTGCGCCACCTGCTTGAGCTTTTCCCGCTCGGGCGGCAGCAGCACGGCGCTGCCCGCGTCGAAGTCGATGGCTTCGAGCTTGTCGGCGCTGATGCCCAGCAAGTTGCCCAGCGCGCGGAACGGCGCCGTGACGATTTTCGTCAGCACATTGCCCACGGCTTTCCAGATCAGGGCGCCATAGCTGAATTGCGGGTCGTTCATGTCACCCGACACGGGCAGACCCAGGTCGATACGCCCATCGCTATCCTTGAGGATGGCCAGTGCCAGTTCCAAAGGCAGCTTCAGGGCATCCGGGCTGTCGATGCGCTCGCCCAGGGTCAGCTTGTCGAGCACGATCTGGTTGGTGCCGTCGAGCTGGCGGTTGCGCACCTTGTATTGCAAGTCCAGCGAAATCTTGCCTTCCGCCACCTTGTAGCCGGCGAACTTCATCGTGTACGGCGAGGCGGACACCATGTCGACGTTCTTGAAGACCACATTCAAGTCCGTGTTGTCGGTGGGCGCGAACGGGTTCAGCTGGCCGCGCACGCGGGCCAGGCCGAATTCGTCGATGCGGCCATCGAGTTCGATCTGGCTGCGCGCATCGCGTTTCGTCGACAGGCCCGTGACGACGCCATTGAGTTCATAGATCTTGGCGGCGAACTGGGGCCGCAGGCTGAGGTCGGCAAAGTCCAGCTTGGCGTTTTGCAGGCGCACGCGGCGCACGCGCACGGGGAAGGCGGCGTCGGCCGCCGGCGTGGCGGTGGCGACGGGGGCGGCGGCGGACGGCGCTGTTGCCGGCTCCGGCGCCTTGACCAGCAGGCGCTGCGCATTGAGGCTGCGGTCGTTTTCGATGATCAGCTGGGCGTTCGGTTCCACCACGCGCAGTTCGGGGATGTCGACAAAATCGGGGCCCACGCTGGCCGTCAGCTTGTCGGCGCGCACGCTCTTCCACGACGCAAAACGCTTGCCATCCGTTTCATTCAGCACCAGGCCGGCGATATCAACGCCGCCCTCATAGCGTACTTTTGGCGCTTTCGGCGCACCGCCGCCCGTCGTCAGGCGGCCGCTGCCGGAGAGCGAGCCGCCCGCCAGTTTCAGCTTCACATGCTGCGCCAGCAAGGGTTGCACTGGCGCCAGGGTCAGCTGTTTCAGGTTCAGCTGCGCATCGACGGCGCCCGTGCCAGGCACGAACTTGCCATTGGCCGTGAGCAAGCCGCCTTCGCGCAAGCCCACGCCCAGTTCGAACGGCAGCGCCTGTTTCATGTCGTTGCTGACGTTGTGCAAGGACAGGCGTGCATCCTGCAAGTTGCCCTTGATGCCAGTGCCCGCATCATCGAAACGGGCGCCGAACTTGCTCAGTTCCACCTTGTCCACCTTGGTGGACCACGGTGCTGATGGTGCATCCTTGCCCGCGTCGGCCTTGCCGGAGGCAAATACGGGTAGCTTTTGCGCAATCGCAAACTCTCCCTGGCGGTTGCGCGCCAGGTCGATCTGCGCGCCACTGGCCGTCAGCGCGCCCAGGTGCACGGTATGCGCTGCCAGATCGATCTTGCCTTCCGTAAAGCCCAATTGGTCCAGCTTGAACGGTGTTTGTGCACCGCGCTGCATGGTGAGATCGGCCAGGCCGAAACTGGCGCCATCGACAATGATGCTGTTCCCCGCCTGCGCCTGCTGCAAGGCCAGTTGCAGGTTCAGCTGCAGCTGCCTGGCGCTCAGTTGCAGGGCCGGCGAAACGGTTTCATCAATGGCGGACACGTCCACGTTGGCCAGCGCCAATTGCTTCAAGTCCACCTTCCACTTGCCAGGCTTGGATGGCGCGGTGGTGGCTGATGCTGCCGGTGCGGGATTGCCAGGCAGCATCAAATTTGCCACGTCGATTTCGCCCCTGGCATCGCGGCGCACGGCCACCTTGCCGCCATACAGATTGATTTTATCGACGGTGACGCTCTGGTGCGCCAGGTCGGCGTTCACGCCGGCAATACCCAAGGTGTTCAGCGACGTAAATGCTTCTCCCTTGCCGTCGCGTACCAGCGCCAGGTCGCGCAAGGCCAGGCCAGCGCCTTTGACCGTGGCTTCCAGCTTGCCGTCGGTATAGGAAAAGGCGTAGGGCAGGCGCGCGGACAACTTGCCGCTAGTCACTCGCGCGCGCGTATAGGCTTTCAAATACGCGGCCAGGCCGGGCAGGGAGGCGTCGTTCAGGATCAGTTCGCCTTCGCCACGGATGGGGCTGAGCGAGGCCGTGCCGCGCCAGTGCAGCTTGCCGCCGCGCGCCGCATAGGCGCTGAGGCTATAGCTGCCGTTGGCGTCAGGCAGGGTGGAGATATTGTCGAGCGTGAAGTTGATCGGCGTGAAGTTGTCTGCATAGCCCGCCTTTTGATCTTGCCAGTCCACTTTGCCTTGCTCCAGCGCAAAGTGGGCGATGACGAGGCGCGGCATGCCGCCGTCGCTCTTTTCCGGGTGATTGCGTTGCCAGGTGGCCAGCACTTCGGCCAGGTTGAACTTGCCGTCGGGCGTGATCGTCAGATGCGTTTGCGGTGCCGTGATGCGGATTTCCGCCAGGCTCCAGGCGCGGCGCACGATGGACTTCCATTCCAGTTGCACGGCCAGCGCACCAATGGACAGCAGCGGCGCACCGGTTTTGCCATCCGCGCTGGCCGCTTCCCTGAAAGCGATCTTGTCCGCTTCCAGGCGCAAGGTAAACGGGTTGAAGCGTACGTCGTCTATGCTGGCCTGGCGCGCGAGTTCTTTTTCGGCAAATTTGGGTAACTGGTTTTTGATGACGTAGGGCACCAGCCAGAAGCCGGCCGCGCTGTAGGCCGCCAGGGCGCAGCCTGTGCCAACGGCCCAGCGCTGCCAGCGTTTCCAGCGAAATGTTTTCGTCTGCACGCTTTTGTTGTCGATTGTGTTCACGAACTTACCTTTTGATCTTGTTGGGCGGCGCACCTGTGCGCCGTGACTGTCAGTATGCCTCTTTGCGGCCTCGTCTGCAAAATCCAAACGTGTTCATGTGATAACAGGCGCCAGAGGGAGCTTGTTTCTTCTGTAAAACTCACACAAACTCACCATTTCTTGATAATGATTCTCATTACGAGTATCATGCTCGCTTACCGTAAGTTTCCATTTGTACATATTTCCTCATTGAAAGCCCGATGTCATGCCTGTCGTTTCTCTCCGCACCCGCCTGCTTCCACTCGCCGCTTCTCTGTCGCTGGCCTTCGCTCCCCACGCCGCGCTGGCGGTCAATGGGGCCAGCGGCCAGGACGACTTGACGGCGGACGATGCGAAAGTCATGCAAGCCGTGCAAGTGACGGGCGCACGGGCACAAGGTCTGGTGCCCGTCACTACGGAGGCGGGCAGCTTTCGCGGCGCCAACATCATGGATGTGCCATCGACCGTTAACGTGATCACGCGCGAATTGCTGGAACAGCAAGCCGTCTCCGGCCTGTACGATGCCGTGCGCAATACGGCCGGCGTGACGCGCCAGCAAAATGGCGGCGAAACCTGGGACCAATTGGTGATACGCGGCATCGCCGTGGAAAACCGCACGAATTACCGCCTCAACGGTTCCATGCCCATCATGAACTTCTCGCAAGTACCCATGGAAAACAAGGAAAGGGTGGAAGTGCTGAAAGGCGCTTCGGCCCTGTACTACGGTTTCACCTCGCCGGCCGGCGTCGTCAACTTCGTCACCAAGCGGGCCGGTAGCCAGCCCGTCACCAGCATGGGCCTGAGCCTCGATGACCGGGGCAGTGCCGTGGCAAACGTGGACATCGGCCGCCGCTTTGGCGCGCAGCAGGAATTCGGCGTGCGCATCAACGCCGCCGGCGGCACCCTGGGTTCTTACCTGGACCATGTCGGCAACGGCAACCGCCGTTTTATCTCCACGGCGCTGGACTGGCGCGTGAGCAACAAACTGCTGCTGAAGGCGGACCTGGAATACGAGCGCCGCAAGGTGACGGAGCAGGCGGGCGTGGCCTTGCCGGCCGCCGTGAAAGGCGTGATCACCTTGCCGCGCGCCGTCGATCCGCGCCAGCTGATCGGCCCCGACTGGTCCGCTTTCGAGGCGCAAACGAAAAACGCGCAATTGCGCGCCGATTACGCCATCGCGGATGGCTGGGCCTTGACGGTAGAGGCGGGCCACTCGGAAACGGCGCGCGACCGCCGCCTGGCCATCTTTCGCCTGAACAATTCGGCGGCACTGGCCACGGGCGCGGGCCGCATCACGGGCAATATCCAGCACAGCGTGACGGCGTCGGACTTGCTGCGCCTTGAACTGGCCGGCAATTTCCACACGGGTTTGATTGCCCATGAACTGACCCTGGGCGCTTCGCGCACGGACAAGTCGCAAGACCCGATTTACCAGAGCAATTACACGATTGCGTCGCAAAACCTGTACAACCCTGTGCCCGTGACGAATGTCGTGTTCGGTCCCAAGCCGACTTCGCCCACGACGGCTGCGCTCGACACGCGCGACACGGGCTTGTACGCGCTCGACCGCATGGTCTTCAGTCCGCAATGGCAAAGTATCATCGGCGTGCGCCGCAGCAGCTATCAAAGCGACCAGGGCGCCAGCCACTACGACGTCAGCAAGACGACGCCGATGGCCTCGCTGATTTACAAGTCCACGCCCGAACTGTCGTTCTACGCGTCCACGGCGCGGGGGCTGGAAGAGGGAGAGACAGGCCCGACGGGCACCGTCAACCAGGGCGTCAAGATGGCGCCCGGCGTGAGTAAACAAAAGGAACTGGGCGCGCGCTGGCTGACGCCTGCTGGCACCTTGCTGTCGGCCGCGCTGTTCGACATCACGCGCCCCGGCTATTACACGGATGCCAGCAATGTGTTTACGTCGGATGGCGAACAGCGCTACCGCGGCCTGGAACTGTCGACGCAGGGCAAGCTGACGCGCCAGCTGTCGTGGCAGACGTCGGCCCAGTTCCTCGACCCCAAGTTTGCCAATATCAATGCCGATTACAACGGCAAGGCGCCGGAAAACGCTTCCAAGCGCACGGCCAGCGCCTTCCTCGCCTACGCGTTTGACGCTGTGCCGGGCCTGTCCGTCAATGGCGGCGCGTACTACTATAGCGCCCGTCCCGTCAACGATTTGAACCAGGCCTTCCTGGGCGGGGTGACACTGTTCAGTGCGGGCGCCCGCTATGCGAGCCGCGTGATGGACAAGTCTGTCGTGTGGCAGCTGAACGTGGAAAACCTTGCCGACAAGCGCTACTGGGCCGGCGCCGGCACGCGCCTGGCGTCCGGTGCGCCGCGCGCCATCAAGCTGTCGATGAAGGTGGATTTGTAAGAACGCCTATCAAAACCTACTGCGCGTCGGTATAGGCGGCCTGCGATGCTCACCGTGCTCAAGCACGGTTGCGCTTCTCAGCCACCTCTTCCTTCCGCTCGCTACGGTTTTGTTAGGCGTTGTAAGTCAGGTTTGACCTGCGCCCTGTGCGCAGGGTGCTTGCCCTGATACAATGTTGCCATGTTCATCAGCAAAAGCAAGGCCAGCATCGTCCTGTGGATCGCGTGTATCGCCATCTTCCTGGCCACGCTCGCCCCTACGGTGTCGCGCGCGCTGACGGTCGCCAGCGGCATGGCCGTGCCCAGCCTGGAAATCTGCTCGGTGGCGGGCGGCATGCAAGCCATGCCCATCCGCTACAGCGTGGAGCAGCCATCGGCTCCTGAAAAATCGGGCATGCGCATGGCTGATTGCCCCTGCTGCAGCATGCATGCTGACACTTTATCGATTCCGCCCACCTCCCTCGTGCTCGCTTCCGGAGAACTGCTCACGGGCTTGGTGCCCGATCTGTTCTACCAGTCCGCCACGCCGCTGTTCGCCTGGACGCCCGTCCAGCCCCGTGGCCCGCCCGCCGCTTTCTGATCTGTCCCTTTTCCTGAACAGCCTTGCGCCGCGCGTGTCGTGCGCTTGCGTCTGTTCGACTTACCTATACAGAATTTGAAAGCAGCACCATGAAACATTTACCGTTATTGATTTCCCTCGCCATCGCCATGCCTGCCTTGGCGCAATCCCGCAATGAAGCAGATAGCACCGTCCTGCCCGAGATGAAAGTCATCGTTACGGCCATTGGTGATGGCTACCGGCCCGTCGCCGACACGGCGCTGATGCTCAGCAGTACGCCTGGCTACAGCGTGGCGGCAGGCGGCGGGGTGTCCGGCTTGCCAGTGGTCAATGGCTTTGGGGATGACCGCATCAAGATTCGCATCGACGGCATGGAACTGACGTCGGCCTGTGCCAATCACATGAATGCGCCGCTGTCCTACATTGATCCGCAACAAGTGCAGCGCATACGCCTGATCGCCGGCGTCACGCCCGTCAGCGCGGGCGGCGACAGCATAGCCGGCACCATCGAGGTGCAATCGAACGTACCCGTGTTCGCCCAGCCCGGCGCGCCGTTGTTGACGCAAGGCAGCTTTGCCGTGTCGGGCCGCAGCGTCAACAATAGCGTGGCGACCAGCGTGCATGCCTCGGCCGCCAGCGACAGTCTGAGCGTCGGCTACAGCGGCGCCTATACACGCGGCCACAGCTATGACGATGGTCATGGCAACAAGGTGCTGGGCAGCATGTTCGAGAGCATCAACCAGGCCATCGTGCTGGCGGCAAAAGGCCAGGGCCAGCAACTGACCCTGCGCGCCGGCGTGCAGCACATCCCGTATCAGGGTTTTCCGAACCAGTATATGGACATGACGGACAACCACGGCCAGTTCGCCAATCTCGCTTACAAGGGCGAATTCGGCTGGGGCGTGCTTGATGCGCGTGCCTACTGGCAACAGACGGACCATGAAATGGGCTTTTTCACGCCTGAGCGCACTGGCACGATGCCGATGCTGACGCACGGGCGCAACACGGGCTATGCGTTGATGGCCAGCCTGCCCACGGGTACGGGCGAGTTGCGCCTGGGGCAGGAGTGGCACGGTTTTCGCCTTGACGATTACTGGCCGGCCGTGCCCGGTTCCATGATGATGGGGCCGCGCACCTATCTGAACATCAACGACGGCAAGCGCGACCGCACCGTGCTGTTCGGCGAACTGGAAACGCGCCACGATGCGCGCTGGACGAGCGTGCTGGGCTTGCGCGGCGAATCCGTGCGCATGGACACGGGCGACGTGCAATCGTATGGGACCAATATGATGAACATGCCGGACGTGATGGCCGCCAGGGCCTTCAATGCGCGCAGCCGCAGCCAGCGCGACACGAATATTGATGCCTCGGCGCAAGCGACCTTCACACCGGACGCGGCCAGCAACTATGCATTCGCGCTGGCGCGCAAGGTGCGCTCGCCGAATCTGTACGAGCGCTACTCGTGGGGCCGCGGTTCGATGGCGATGACCATGACCAACTGGTTTGGCGATGGCAACGGTTACGTGGGTGATATCGACCTCAAGCCCGAGACGGCTTACACGGCAGCCTTCACGGCCGACTGGCATGGCGGCGGCGAGGAGGGCTGGTTCCTGCGCGTCAACCCCTATTACAGCAAGGTCGACAATTACATCGATGTCGATGTGCTGGCGTCTTTCCACCCGTATATGAAAATGGTTGCGAACGGCAATTTGCTGCGCTTTGCCAACCACGACGCCAAGCTGTACGGCGCCAATGTGGCATGGCAGCTGCCGCTGGCCAGCAGCGCACGCTGGGGCCGCTTCATCGCGACGGGCAATGCTGCTTACACGCGGGGCAAGCGCAGCGATGGTGGCGACCTCTACCGCATGATGCCGTTCAACGCCTTGCTGGCCGTCGAGCACAAGCTGGGCGCCTGGAGCAGCCGCATCGAAACGAAGATCGTTGCCCGCAAGGACAAGGTCGACGCCCGCCGCTTTGAACCGGAAACGGGCGGCTATGCCCTCGTGAACCTGCGCAGCAGCGTGGCATTGAGCAAGATGGCCAGCCTGAGCGCGGGCGTGAGCAACCTGTTCAATCGCGCGTATGCGGACCCGCTCGGTGGCGTGTATTTGTCAGGCTTGAAGGCGAACGGTGGCGCGCTGCAAGCCTTGCCGGCCGAAGGCCGGTCGATTGATGTGGGGCTGCAGCTCAAGTTCTAAGGTTGCCATCAGAAAGGGCGTCTTCCTGCTGCTGATGCCGGGAGCGGAAGGCGCCCGCTGACTTTTCGTATCGGCGACAGCCAGATGTTCGTGACAATGTGCGCATGTTTCGTTTCGGTAATTTGTTATTGTTTACAACTTACTGTTTCCGGCATTTTCCACACAGGAGTGCAATAGCGAGGCTCGTCGTTGTCGGTGGATGATGCTGACTTGCAAAAAGGGTGTACATGATCGCATTTAAAGATTTTCGTTCGTCGACTTCAGGCAGTCCTCTCTCCGATGGCATCGACAGATCGCTGGTATTGGCCAATGAATGGCTGCAGAAAACGGGTGTCCGTCCTGTCAACATCGAAACCATCACGGAAACCAGGGGCAGAATGGCTATAACCCAGGTTGAGCGGGGTCTGCGGGTGTGGTATGAAGTGGGCTCCATGCCGCTTACTCCGTAAGGAGATTGGTATTTTCCCCCGCAAGCTGCTAGGCGACGATGCCGCCGCCATCGTGCTGTCCCTGACCGTTGTCGCGTATGTGGCATCCTTGTTGTTAACGGCAATCGTGGACTCCCACGAAGTCTTGCTGGGTGGGGGCGTATTATTGCTCGGCTGGCTAGGGCCGTTGACCGGCAGTTTTGCCTGGTTTGCCAATCCGCTGCTTATTTTTGCCATGTACTTCTCGAAAGAGAAGCCCAGTGCCGCAATGGTGGCCGCCTTTTTTGGCTTTGCACTGGCCCTGACAACCTTTGGCATCAAGACAATTCCCAGTGATAATGGTTACTACACGGTGCTGGGATTCGGTGCCGGATTCTATCTTTGGCTGGCCTGTTTTCCAGCCGTGTTCATCGCATCGTTCTTAAGCAGCAGAAAATCCACGGCCCTTGCTCCTGGCGAATAGCATGGTGTTTTCTGTAGCAGCATGACAGATGACCTCTCGTCATCCATTGCCTGATCAACCATCCTTTGCCAGCGGCGCCCGGATGCGGTCTAATCATGGCTTGTTCCTTCACGAGGTTGCCATGCTGCCCACTTCCGCCATCGCCGCGCTGCGCGAAAAATTTCCCCTGATTACAGACCTGATGGCCTTGCAGCCCTTGAGCTGGTTCAATCCCGGCATCGCGCCGTCGGCCGAAGCCTTGAACGACGTGGGCTTGACGGCTGCTGACGTGGCGGACTCCAGCGCGCGCCTGGCGCGCTTTGCGCCGTACCTGGCCAAGGCCTTTCCTGAAACGCAGGCCAGCGGCGGCATCATCGAGTCGCCCGTCGTGCCGCTGCCTGCCATGCAGGCGGCGCTGGGTTTGGCGTTAGGCATGACGAGCGGTCAGCTATGGCTCAAGCAGGATAGCCATTTGCCCATTTCCGGCTCCATCAAGGCGCGTGGCGGCATCTATGAAGTGCTGAAGCACGCGGAAATGCTGGCGCTGGACGCGGGTTTGCTCAAGGAGGGCGACGATTACAGCCTGCTGGCCAGCGACGCCGTGCGGGCGTTTTTCGGCCAGTACGCGATCGCCGTCGGTTCCACGGGCAATCTGGGCTTGTCGATCGGCATCATGAGCGCGCGTCTGGGCTTTCGCGCCACCGTGCACATGTCGGCTGACGCGCGCCAGTGGAAAAAGGATAAATTGCGCAGCCATGGCGTCACCGTCGTCGAGTACGCGACCGACTACAGCGTGGCCGTGGAAGCGGGGCGCAGGCAGGCGGAGAGCGATCCGACCTGCCACTTCGTCGACGATGAAAACTCGCACGATCTGTTTCTCGGCTACGCGGTGGCGGGGCAGCGCCTGAAAGCCCAGTTCGACGCAAACGGCGTCAAGGTGGATGCGGATCACCCTCTGTTCGTGTATTTGCCGTGCGGCGTGGGCGGCGGCCCCGGCGGCGTGGCCTTCGGCTTGAAGCTGGCGTTTGGCGATTTCGTCCACTGCGTCTTCGTCGAACCGACCCACTCGCCGTGCATGCTGCTGGGCGTGCATACGGGCTTGCATGAAGGCATCAGCGTGCAGGAGATCGGCATCGACAACCTCACGGCCGCCGATGGCTTGGCAGTGGGCCGGCCTTCCGGCTTCGTCGGGCGCGCCATGCAGCGGTTGATCGACGGCTACGCCACCGTCACGGATGAAGAACTGTACCGTTTGCTGGCGACGCTTGAGCAAACGCAAGGCTTGCGTTTGGAACCGTCCGCCGTGGCCGGTTTCGCGGGCATAGCACCTGTGCTGGCCGCGCCGCAATATCAGCAGCACCTGGAAACGGCCACGCACCTGGTCTGGGGCACGGGCGGCAGCATGGTGCCGGAGGAGGAAATGCTGGCCTATGTGGCGCGCGGCCGCGCGCTGCTGGTGGCCGGAGTGGTTTGATGCCGGCCAGCGCGCCGCGCATGGCCGCGCTGACGGCCAGCCAGTTCGCCAACCTGCACACCTTCCTGGTGGCGGCGCGCCACGCCAGCTTCGCGCTGGCCGCGCAGGAACTGGCGCTCACGCCCAGCGCCGTCAGCCACCGCATCGCCCGCCTGGAAAGCAGCCTGGGCCTGCGGCTGTTCGAACGACTGACGCGGCAAGTCAAGCTGACGCAAGACGGCGAACGCATCTTCGCCGCGCTGCAAATTGGCTGGGATGGCTTGCATGCGGCCATTGCCGGCGGCGATACGCTGGCGGGCAGCATCACCGTGCATGCACGCCCCTCCATCGCCCAGTGCTGGCTGGTGCCACGCCTGGCAGGGTTCGCTGCGCAGTATCCGGACTTGTCGATTGACTTGCGCGTGGGAAATGATAGCGTGGACTTTCGCGCCGGCCAGGTGGACCTGGCCTTGCACTATGGCGATGGCCACTTTCCCGGCCTGGCATCGCGCAAGCTGATGGAGGAATGGCTGGCGCCCGTGTGCAGTCCCGCGTATGCGCGCGAGCACGGCTTGTTTGACGCGCCGCAACAGCTGTCCGGCGCGACGGTGCTGCACGACACCCTGGCCTGGCCCGCCTGCGCGCCCGATGCCGAGTGGCGCCTGTGGCTGGACGCGCAGGCGCCAGAGGTGAACTTGCCCGTGCGCAGCCTGCGTTTCGACCGCGCCGACCTGTGCGCGCAGGCGGCCATCCACCACGCGGGCGTGGCCATGGGCCGGCGCCAGCTGGTGCAGCCGTGGCTAGCGAGCGGCCAGCTAGTCTTGCCGTTTGGCGGATTTACCTTGGCCAGTCCGCAGGCGTATTACCTCGTGCATGCCGCGCGGACACTGCCGGCGAGAGTGCAGGCGCTGCTGGATTGGTTGCTGGGGCAAGGCCGGGGTCAGACCCGGCGGGTCTGACCCCAGTACGCCACTTCAGCCACATTTGATACACTGCGGCCCTTGCTGGAATCAGCGCAGGAAGGAAGCACCATGCACGCATCATCTTCATTGACCTCCACGCCGCCGCAGGAATTGCGCACCACCGCGCTCGCCTGCCTGCTCGAACCAGACCCGGCAACCAAGGTGGCGATGGTGGCGGCCATGGCCGAGGCGCCACTGGCACTCGATGCGCAATCGCCTTTGGCCCCCACCGGCCCCGTGCCGGGCCGTCCCGAGCGCCCGGAATTGGTGCCGCCGCGCCTGGTGGGGCGGCGTTCGATGATCACGCCGGAAGGGCGCGCCATGCTCGTGCATGCGCTCGCGCATATCGAATTCAATGCGATGAACCTGGCACTCGACGCCCTGTGGCGCTTCCCGGACCTGCCCTTTGACTACTACACGGACTGGCTGCGCGTGGCCAAGGAAGAAGCCACGCATTTCGCCATGCTGCAGGCGCATCTGCAGGTGCTGGGTCATACGTATGGCGATTTCCCCGGCCACGACAGCCTCTGGGAAATGGTCGACAAGACGCGCGGCGACGTGCTGGCGCGCATGGCGCTGGTGCCGCGCACCCTGGAAGCGCGGGGCCTGGACGCGATTCCACCGCTGCGCGCCAAGCTGGCGCAGGCGGGCGACATGGCCGCCGCCGCCATCCTCGACATCATCCTGCGCGATGAAGTGGGGCATGTGGAAATCGGCAACCGCTGGTATGGCTACCTGTGCCAGCAGCGGGGCCTGGAGTTGCGTGCCACGTATGCCGAACTGGCCCTGCGCTATGAAGCGCCCACCCTGCGCGGCCCGTTCAACCTGGAAGCGCGGCGCCGCGCCGGGTTTTCGGAGCTGGAACTGTCCGATTTGCCGGCCTGATTAGGCGACCCACATTCTGTCGGGTGGGATCAACGCGCCCGCGTTGACCAGGTCCGGCGTGGCTGGCTCATGCGGCGGTTTCCCGATGACGATCCTACGCTGCCAGGGCAGATGGAAGACGTGATCTGGCCGTGGCACTACGACCATATCCCTCCGCAAGGCTTGCTTTGCAATGAAATGCCTGGCGCGCTCCGTGACTGGCCGCGCTCGCCTGGACATTTGCGCAGGATGATACCTTAACCATGAACTGCAATTGTTGAGCCTGTCAGCGTTGTCCTACCCATCTTGTCGAAACTGTCTGATTGTATGCCTTGTGGAAACACGCGATGATCGTGTTCAAGCTGCAACAGCCAAACCAATCCGATGGAGTATGCGATGCACAAGCCAGACCAGTCCATTCACGTGAACAAGCCTTTCCTGCTGATCTGCCTGTTCACCTTCTCGACCCTGGCGGCGACGTTGATGAATACGGGCGATGCGCAGACGAGCGATGCCACACCGGCCGCCGTGGCGCGCGATGCGGGGCACGGCGCCTTGCCGGTCTGCAGCAGCGATGCCCTCAAGCTGTCGGCACACTGCCAGCCTGGGCGCCAGGCTTGACTTGAGCGGGCTCTTGCAGCCGTTGCTGCAGCAAGGCCAGCACGGCCGCTTCTTCCGGCGCCAGCGCCGACAAGTCTTCCTGCAACTGCTGGCGCGCCCGTACGCGCATGCCTTCCAATAGACTGCCATCCAGATACGACGCCAGCACGGCCGGGTGCACATAGCACTTGCGGCAGATTGTCGGCGTGTTACCCAGTTTTTTTGCCACCGACTCGATCGCCTGCACGATGTTCTTCTTGGCCTGCGCCTGGGAATCGACTTGCTCGAACGCCTGCAGGGCCAGCGCGGCGAGCACGGTGCCGGACCAGGTGCGGAAATCCTTGGCCGTGTAATCCTCGCCCGTCACCTCGCGCAAGTAATCGTTGACGTCGCCCGAATCGATGCCGTGGCGCTCGCCGTTTTCATCGACATATTGAAACAGTTCCTGCCCCGGCAGCTCGCGCATGCGTTGCAGCACCCTGGCCAGCTTGCGGTCGCTCAGGCGGATATCGTGGCGCACGCCGCTCTTGCCCCTGAAGTGAAATGCCACGGCGCTGCCATCGACCTGCACGTGGCGCGTGCGCAGGGTGGTCAGGCCGAACGATTTATTCGTGCGCGCATATTCTTCGTTGCCGATGCGCATCATCGTCAATTCCAGCAAGTGCACGATGGTGGCCAGTACTTTTTCACGGGGTAAGCCAGGCAGCTGCATGCCGCGCGCGACGGCGGCGCGGATGACGGGTAGGGCGCCGCCAAAGCTGAGCATGCGCTCGTACTTGGCCTCGTCGCGCACCGCGCGCCAGCGCGCATGGTAGCGGTATTGCTTGCGGCCCCGCGCATCGCGCCCCGTCGCCTGCAGGTGGCCGTTCGCACGCGCGCAGATCCACACGTCCGTCCAGGCCGGTGGGATGGCCAGCGCCTTGATGCGCGTCAAGGTGGCGGCATCGCGCAGGAGCTGGCCTTCGCCGTCGCGGTAGCGGAACTTGCCGGGCTTGCCCAGGCGGATGATGCCGCTTTGATGGTCGCCCGTGTAGCGCAGGCCGGCGGCGCGGGCCGTAGTGGTAGCAGATATTTCCATGACGATAGCTTACCTTGAACACCGCCCGTCCGGCGCGCCGTTATGCTAAGGTGCGCATTCGTAACGCCGTGCGCGGCAGACAGGAGCAGCAGATGTTTGGCAGAAAAAAGAATCTGGAAGAAGACCACGCCCCCCAAGCCGACAAACAGTATGAAAAGAAATACACGGAAGACAGCTTCTGGGACAAGGTCGTCAAGTTCGCCAAGACGGCAGGGCGCGAAGTCATCGAGAAAGCCCTGTGGCTATACTACGCGGCGCAGCAGCCGAACACCCCGCTATGGGCCAAGACGGCCATTTACGGCGCGCTCGGCTACTTCATTTCCCCCATTGATGCGATTCCCGACATCACGCCCGTGATCGGTTATGCGGATGACCTGGCCGTGCTGGCGGCGGCCGTTGCCACGGTCGCCACCTATATCACGGCCGACGTCAAGGAACGCGCCGCCGAGAAACTGCGCGGCTGGTTCGGCGCCTAGCCTTTCTTGACAGCACGCGCGCCGCTGCCGCCATGCGCCAGCAGGCGCAGCACGACTTCTTTCTGGAACGAACGAAACTCCTTGTCGGCGCCGACGTTGGCGAAGGCCAGCACGGCGGTCTTGCTGGCGGGGTCGACGCAGACGACGGACGCGGCGCCCGGGTCGCCGCCACTGTGCGTGGCCAGCGCCTTGCCGTCGACATCGCGCAGCAGCCACACCAGGGCCTGGCGCACGGACGAATCGGCAGGCACGACGGCAGCCGTTTGCGGGGCAAAAAATAATTGCAGGGTGGCATCTTGCAGGTAGCGGTGGCCATCGACCCGGCCGCCATTGCTGAAAATGGCCAGGAAGCGGGCAAAATCATGCGCCGAGCTGCGCAGCAGGCCGGCCGGCCAGTCCGGATAGCCGACGGGCGGCAGCACTTGCAGGCCCGGCTCCTTGTGCGCATACGGCTGGGCAACGATGGCGCGCCGCGGCAAGCCGGCCAGATTCCAGGCCGTGCTGTCCATGCCCAGTGGCTCGAACAGGTGCTCGTGCGTGTAGGCATCAAGACCGTCGGGGTTCAAGCGGCCCACCAGATAGCCGAGCAGGGCGATGGCCACATTGCTGTAGCGCCATTCCGTGCCGGGCCGGGCGGCAAACGATACATCCGCGTCATACCAGGCGCCGCCGCGCGACAGATAGCCCTTGACGAAGTCGCGCAGTGGTAATCGCGGATCGCCCTGCACGGCAAACGCCGTCGTCTTTTCGTACACGGCATCGGAAATGCCTGACGTGTGGCTGAGCAAATGGCGAAAGGTGATGGGCACGTCGGGAAACTTCGGATGCATGAGCGGGAAGTCCAGATAGGCGGCCACCTTGTCGTCGAGCTGGAAGACGCCCTGTTCCATCAGCATCATGACGGCCGTGGCCGTGACGAGCTTGCTGACGGAGGCGACATGGAACACCGTGTTGGCATCGGCCTTCTTGCCGGCCTGGATGTCGGCCCATCCATAACCGCGCGCGAAAATGGTTTGCTCTCCGCGCACCACGGCCACGCTCATGCCCGGCGTTTCCGTGCGGGCCAGCCCGTCGCGCATGAAGCCGTCAAATTCTGTTTCCCACGCCAGCCTGGCCGGATCGGTGGCGCAGCCCGTTTGCAGCAGGGCCAGTGAGACACCCAGTCCCAGCACGCTTCTTCGTTTCATTGATTCTCTCTTTTGCCGTTTTTAATTATCTTAACAATATTTCCGCCCGTCATAGGGGCAATTGACAAAACATTGCTTTGCAGCAATGACAAAGGGGGCTGACCAGCGCTTATTTGCACCAGTTATTTGCGCCAGTAGCGTTCCAGCAAGGGTTTGACGGTCAGGCCGTGCGCGACGATGGAGAGGATGACGACGACGACGGTGATGTCGGCCAGTTCGCGCGCCAGGGTGCGCGGCAAGCCATGCGCGATGGCATAGCTGAGGTAGTACAGCGAGCCGATGCCGCGCACGCCGAACCAGGCGGCCAGGCCCCGCAGGCGCACGCTGGTGCCCGAAGCCAGCAAACCGAGCATCACGCTGGCCGGGCGCGCGACCAGCAGCAGGAACAGTGCCACGCTCCACGCCTGCCAGCTCCAGGCGGCCGCCGTGACAGTACCGCCCAGCAACAGCACCAGGGTCAGTTCGGACAGGCGTTCCAGGTGTTCCTTGAAGACGAGCGATTCGCCGCTGACGGTCAGCGGCACCTCGCTGTCGTGCGGCTTGGTGGCGGACACCGCGTGGGTTTCCTCCGCTTGCAGCAAGCCTTGCCTGTCCTTCGGCGCGCCGGCCAGCCGCAGTTCCGTCTGGCGCAGGGCCACGCCGGCAAAGAATACGGCCAGGAAGCCCCAGGCGTGCAGCCACGTGGCCACGCCATACACGAGGGCGATCAGGCCCAGGGCGGCCAGGTCGTCCAGCATCGCGTGTTTCGGTTCCTTGGCGCGCACCTGCCAGCCCAGCCAGGCCAGCAGCGCGCCGCCGGCCGCGCCCAGGGCGATGGCGGCCCCGCTGGCCCAGAATAAATCGCGCCACAGCCAGGTGGCGCCATGCGGCCCCAGCTCATGCAGGCCCAGCAAGCCCAGGCCCAGCATGACGAAAGGAAAGCCGCTGCCATCGTTCATGCCCGCTTCGCTGGTCAGCATGAAGCGCAATTGCTCGCTGTCGCCCGCATGGCGCAGCTGCACGTCGGTAGCCAGCACGGGATCGGTGGGCGCGAGGATGGCGCCCAGCAGCACGCCCGCACCCAGGGGCAGGCCCAGCACCAGGCACGCAAAGGCCGCCACCAGCGCCACGGAGACAGCCATCGATAGCCAGGCCAGGCGCAGCGACGGCAGCCAGCGTGCCAGGCTGAAGGGGACGGGCATCTTGACGCCGGCGGAAAACAGCGAGATGAGGACGGCGATTTCCGTCAGGGTTTCCAGCAGCGGGGCCTGCTGCAGCAGGTCGAACGCAAACAGGCCGAGAAACATGGGTCCCAGCAGCAGGCCCACGCCCAGGTAAGCCATGGCCGAAGTCAAGGGCAGGCGCGCGATGCGGTCGGCGCCCAGGCCACGCGCCAGCATCAGGCAGCCGATCAGGATGAACCAGGCGGTGGTGCTCATGCGGCCATTGTAGCGGCGCGTGGGCCAGGGCAGCGCGCCGCAGGTTTTTTCAAGCCTGGTTTTTAGCCTGGTCCTAAGCCTTGTACAGCGACACGCTGTCGTTCTGCGCCTGCATCTCGCGCACTTCGATGGGGTCGTGCGTGGAGCGCAGGCGGGGCAGGCCGTGCGGGTAATTGGCCGTAATAAATGCCAGCATCTGCTCGCGCACGATGCAGCGCAGTTCGAAGGCCGTGCCCGAATCTTTCGCACTGATCAGAAAGCGTACGCGCACGGCCCGCTCGTTCGAATCCGTCGCCTGCACCGTGCAGACCCGGCCATCCCATTGTGTGGCGGACTCGCAGATGCGCGTCAGTTCCGCGCGCAGCGGCTTGATCGGGATGCTGAAATCGAGCCACAGAAACACCGTGCCCAGGATGTCCGAGGAGGTATGCGTCCAGTTTTCGAACGGATTTTCGATGAACCACTGCAGCGGCACGATCAAACGCCGTTCATCCCACACGCGCACGACCACATACGTGCCCTTGATTTCCTCGACCGTGCCCCATTCGCCATTGACGATCAGCACGTCGTCGATGCGGATGGGTTGAGAGAACGCAATTTGCAGCCCTGCAATGAAATTACCGAGCACGGGGCGGGCGGCGATACCGGCCACCAGGCCCGCCACGCCGGCCGAAGCGAGCAGGCTGGCGCCAATCTGCCGCGCGCCCGGCAGTGTCAGCAGTACGAAGGACAGGCCCAGGATGACGACGATGGCGTGTGCGCTGCGCGTCAGCACGCGCGCCTGGGTGATCCGGCGCCGCGCGCGCAGGTTGTCGGCCGCGTCGACGGGATTGATCTGGGAAATCGTGATGGAAAGCGACTCGATGCATTGCATGGCCAGCCAGGTCAGCGCGATGATCAGCGCCACGCTGGTGAGATGCGACATGGCGACCAGGCCCGGCGTGTCGTCGGGCGCGCCGGCCAGCACCATGCGCAGGCCGAAGACGATCATGCACAGCTGGCTGGCGCGGAAGGCCACGCGCGCGACGTTGCTGGTGAACGGGTGGCCATTGGCCAGTTTTTTCAGCAAGCCGATGCCGGCCCGGTGCACGACGATGGCGACCAGGGTGACGAGCAGGGCGGAAACGAGCACGGTCAGCGCCGAGCGCAGCGGGCCTCCCATCAGCGAGTGGAACGTGCTGAGATCCATAGGCGAAAACTCCTTGAGATGGTGAGATGGATATTGGAAGCGGCTATTTTACGGGCAGATGACGTCGCGGGGGCGTGCGTTGCCGTACGGATAAGACTTGGATCAAGGTAGATACTGGCAGAAATTGCTGCGGTGCGCCATGCCACGTTGACGTTTCAATACGCAAACCAAACGGGCGCCGCCTTTTTGGAAATGTAGCCATACTTGCAATGGTTGTTTATGTCTGCAAAGGAAAACGATGATAGTACGATCACTCCGAATGTCCTTGCGCTTCATCCTGCCACTGGCCCTGGTGCTGGGATTGTTTGCTTATATTGTGGTACCCCTGCTCGATAATATTACCTTGCGCTGGTATGTGCGCGACCTCGACAGCCGGGCGGAATTGCTTGCTGGAACACTCCGGCCCTCGCTCAGCGAATACCTGCCCGCCCAAGACGCCACGCGCGTCAAAGAACTGTTCCAGGGCGCCACGCGCGACGAACGCCTGATCGCCATCGGCTTTTGCGACAATGCGGGCCACCTCGTCTACCAATCCGCGCAATTCCCGGCCTCGATCGGCTGCTGGACCACGCCTTCCACGGGCGGCCTGTACAAATCCCTGGCGCAGTTGCCGCAAGGGCAAGTCCACATCAGCGAAACTCCCGTCATGCAGGACGCGACCCAGCTGGGCCGCCTGGTGCTGGTGCAGGACATGAGCTTTGTCGAGCGCCGCAATACGGATACCAAGCGTTTCATCTTTGCCTTCCTGGCCGTGCTGGCCGTGCTGATTTCCCTGATGACCGTGTTCGTGGCGCATCTGAGCTGGCGCGGCTGGCTGTCGGCCGTGAAGGATATATTGCGGGGCGAGTTGATGCCGCGCAGCGCCATGGCCGTCCAGGCCGCCGATGCGCCCGCCGCCGCGCCCGCGCCGCCGCCGGAAATGCAGCCGCTGATCGGCGACTTGCGCGAATTGCTGCAGGAATACCATCTGGAACGCCAGGGCGACAGTGGCTGGACCTCGGAATGGACGCCGGAAAAACTGCGCGGCTTGCTGGAAGCGGATCTTGCGGGAGATCAAGTGCTGGTGGTATCGAACCGCGAACCGTATATCCACACCAAAACGGAAGATGGGATAGCGGTGCAGCGCCCGGCCAGCGGCCTGGTCACGGCCGTGGAAGCGGTGATGCGCGCCTGCTCTGGCACTTGGATCGCGCATGGCGCCGGTTCCGCCGACCGCGAAACGGTGGATAAACTCGACCACGTGCCCGTGCCGCCCGATCATCCCAGTTATACCTTGCGCCGCGTGTGGCTGACGGAAGAGGAAGAGCAGGGCTATTATTATGGCTTCGCCAATGAAGGCATGTGGCCGCTGTGCCATATCGCCCACGTGCGCCCCGTGTTCCGCTCGTCCGACTGGGATCAGTATGTGAAGGTCAACCGCCGCTTCGCCGAAGCCGTGATCGCCGAGGCGAAGACGGACAATCCCGTCGTGCTGGTGCAGGATTACCACTTCGCCTTGCTGCCGCGCATGGTGCGCGAAGCCTTGCCGAAAGCGACGATTATTACCTTCTGGCATATCCCTTGGCCTAACTCGGAATCGTTCGGCATTTGCCCGTGGCGCGAAGAAATCCTCGACGGTTTGCTGGGCAGCACGATCCTCGGCTTCCACACGCCATTCCACCGCAAGAATTTCCTGGAAACGGTGGACCGCTACCTGGAAACCCGGATCGAGCCGGAAGCGTCGACGATTTCGTATGGCGGCGAGATGACGCAGGTGGAGGATTACCCGATTTCCATCGCCTGGCCGGAAGTTGATCCGGCACAGCCCGACGTGGCAACCTGCCGCGCGCAAATCCGTGCCGAGCTGGGCGTGGCGCCCGATCACTTGCTGGGCATCGGCGTGGATCGCCTCGATTACACGAAAGGCATCGTCGAGCGCTTCCAGGCCGTCGAGCGCATGCTGGAACAGCAGCCTGGCATGGTCGGCAATTTTACCTTCGTGCAAATTGCCGCCCCCAGCCGTGCTTCCCTGGACGAATATCAAAGTTTCGATGCCCGCGTGCGCAAGATGGTCGAGCGCATCAACCGCCGTTTCGGCAGCGGCAACTACGTGCCCATCCTGCTGAAAGCCGAACACCATGGCCAGGACGACTTGCAGCGCTATTTCCGCGCTTCCGAGGTGTGCATGGTGACAAGCTTGCATGACGGCATGAATCTGGTGGCCAAGGAATTCATCGCCGCGCGCGACGATGAGATGGGCGTGCTGGTGCTGTCCCAATTCACGGGCGCGGCGCGGGAACTGCATGAAGCGCTGATCATCAATCCGTATCATATCGAGCAGGGCGCTGATGCCTTGTACCGTGGCCTGGTGATGCCGCCCGTGGAGCAGCGCGAGCGCATGAAGAGCATGCGGGCTAGAGTCAAACATTTCAATGTCTACCGCTGGGCCGGGCGCATGCTGCTGGACGCGGCCCGTTTGCGGCAGCGCGACAAGGTCATGACCAAGATCGACGCCCACAGCCGCATCAAGCGGCGCAAGGGGATTTGATGACGGACATGCCTGACGATAGCGCAGCCCTTTTGGAGCTGCTGAGTACCCCCGGCAGCGCCGTCTTTCTCGACTTCGACGGCACCCTGGTCGACCTGGCGCCCACGCCCGATGGCGTGCGCCTGGAACCGGGTGTGGTGGAAGCGCTGGCGCTGCTGGCCGAGCGCCATGGCGGCGCGCTGGCCCTTATTTCCGGGCGTCCCGTGGCGCAGATCGATGCCATGCTGGCGCCCCTGGTCTTGCCGGTGGCGGGCGTGCATGGCGTGGAGCGGCGCGGCGCGGACGGCGCGCTGCGTGTAGCGGTTACGCCCGACGTGTCGCCCGTGCTGGCGCGCGCCCGGGCGCTGGCGGCGATTCACCCCGGCTTGCTGGTGGAACAGAAGCGGGGCGCCGTGGCCCTGCATTACCGGCTGGCGCCCGAACTCGAGCATTTGTGCTCGCAGGAAATGACGGCCGCCGTGCAAGCGTGCCCGGGGGTGTTGCTGTTGCATGGCAAAATGGTCCTGGAAGCCAAGCCGGCCGCCACCGACAAGGGCGGCGCCATCGCCGCCTTCATGCAGGAAACCCCATTCGCCGGCCGCCGGCCCGTATTCGCGGGCGACGACACCACCGATGAGGCAGGCTTTGTCTTTGTACAACAAGTTGGCGGGCAGGGCGTGAAAGTGGGCAGCGGCTCCAGCGCCGCCACCCTGCGCCTGGCCAGCCCGGGCACCCTGCGCACAGCGCTGCTGGCCGCCTCCGTATCCCCAGAAGGAGTAGATGATGACGCAATCCCAGGAACAACCGTATGACACGCCCAGCGGCGCCGCCGATTCGCTGGCTGCTTCCGCCACTGCCGCAGCCAGCGCGTCGGCACCCGTCACGCCCATCCAGGCTAGTCTCAACTGCGGCGTGGTGGGCAATTGCGCCTTCAGCGCCCTGATCGACCAGGCAGGGCAGGTCGTCTGGTCCTGCCTGCCCCGTTTCGATGGCGATCCCGTGTTCAACAGCCTGCTGGACGCGACGGAAAACGGCAGCGTGTGGGGCATCGATATTGAAAACTATGCGCGCAGCGAGCAATTCTACGAGCCGAACACGGCCGTGCTGCGCACGCGCCTGTACGACACGGAAGGGCGCGGCGTGGAAATCACGGATTTCGCGCCCCGTTTTCTCAGCCGCGACCGCATGTTCCGTCCGCTGATGCTGATCCGCCGCGTGCGTCCGCTCGATCACGCCGTGCGCATCAGGGTACGCCTGCGCCCCCGCTACGACTGGGGCAAGCTGGCGCCGCAGATCACGCAGGGCAGCCACCACATCCGCTATGTGGGGCCGGAACAGACCTTGCGCCTGAACACGGATGTATCGCTCAACTATGTACTGAGCGAAACGTATTTCGTGCTGGGGGGCACCGCCAACTTCCTGCTGGGACCCGATGAAACCCTGGCTGGCGGCATCGACGAGACGGCGCGCATCTTTGAAAAGGAAACCATTAACTACTGGCGCACCTACACGCGCCGGCTGGCCGTGCCCCTGGAATGGCAGGACGTAGTCATCCGCGCAGCCATCACCCTGAAACTGTCGCTGTATGAAGACACGGGCGCCATCATCGCCGCCATGACCACCAGCATCCCCGAAGCGCCGGGCAGCAGCCGCAACTGGGATTACCGCTATTGCTGGCTGCGCGACGCTTTCTTTGTCGTGCGCGCGCTGAACAGCTTGTCCGAAGTGGGCACGATGGAAGAGTATTTGCGCTGGCTGACGAATATCGTCGCCCGCTCGAAGGGCGGCCATATCCAGCCACTGTACGGTATCGGCCTGGAAGAGCAGTTGCCGGAATCGACGCTAGCCCACTTGCCCGGCTACCGGGGCAACGGCCCCGTGCGCGTGGGCAACCAGGCGCAGGAACACTTCCAGCACGATGTCTACGGCAATATCGTCCTGGGCGCGGCGCAGGCGTTTCTTGACCACCGTTTGTTCCACCGGGCCGGCAAGGCCGAGTTTGCCGCGCTGGAAGCCGTGGGCGACCAGGCATTCCGCTTGCATGCGGAACCGGACGCGGGCATGTGGGAGTTGCGCACGCGGGCGCGTGTCCACACTTCGTCCATGCTGATGAGCTGGGCCGCCTGCGACCGCCTGGCGAAAGTGGCGCATAAACTGGGCTTGCCGGACCGGGCCGACCACTGGAACAGCCGCGCCGTGCTGATCCGCGAACGCCTGCTGCGCGAAGCGTGGAGCGAGGAGCGCCAGGCCTTCGCCGAAAGCCTGGGCGGACGCGACCTCGACGCCTCCGTCTTGCTGATGGCGGAAGTCAACTTCATCGACCCCATGGACCCCCGTTTCATCGCCACCGTCGATGCGCTGGAAGCATCGCTGTGCGACGGTCCCTACATGCGCCGCTACGAGGCGCCTGACGACTTCGGCAAGCCCGAGACCGCCTTCAACATCTGCACCTTCTGGCGCATCGACGCCCTGGCGCGCATCGGCAGGAAAGACGAGGCGCGCAAAATTTTTGAGACCATGCTGCTGGCGCGCAACCACCTGGGCCTGCTGTCGGAAGACACGCATCCGGTGACGGGCGAAATGTGGGGCAATTTCCCGCAGACGTATTCGATGGTGGGCTTGATTAACTGCGCCGTGAGGTTGTCGGCGCCGTGGGATAGCGCTATTTAAGTGCGGGCCTGGATCGCGGGCCCGGGGAGCCCGAGGTTTCGGGCTTCGATGTAATCATGCGCTTCGCTCGCCACGCCCATACAAGCGGCACTCGGCCGCCAGCGCCAGCAAATTCGGGTCGCGCTCGCGGCTGCTCAGCATCAGCAGGGTGATCTGCTGGTGCGAGCCGTAGCGCGCGTCCAGCGGCAGCAGTTCGATGCGCGAGCTGAAGGCGCGCACCCGGCCGGGCAGCAGGCTGTAGCCGATGCCGCCGCTGACCAGGTTGATCAGCGAGAAGATATCGCCCACGCGCATGGCCGTGTCGGGTACGAAGCCCGCCAGTTCAAACGCGTGGTTGAAGCTTTGCGAGGTGACGAAACCCTCGTTGAGCGTGACGAATTTATCGTCGCGCAGCTGCTGCAAGTCTACCGATGCGGCTCCCGCATAGGGCGAGGCTAGCGGCGCGGCCAGGTAGACGTCGTCCTGGAACAGGGGCACTGCTACCAGGCCCGCATGCTGTTCGTCTTCCTGCACGCCGATGATGATGGCGTCCAGGCGGCCGTCAGCCAGGCTTTGCAGCAGGTCGCGGTTCGAGCCCAGGGTCAGGTCGATGTCGAGACCGGGCCGGCGAAGCTTCAGGGCGATCACCAGCTGCGGGATGCAGTGCAGGGTCAATGAATACAGCGAACCGATCTTCAGGCGCACGGGATTGATGCCCGACATTTCGCGCACCTTGCGCACGCCTTCCTCGCATTCGGCCAACGCGCGCCGGGCCGATTCGGCAAAGGTGTAGGCCGCATGCAGGGGGATCAGGCTGCGCCCCTCGCGCTTGAACAGGGGGCAGCGCAAGCCGTCTTCCAGCGAGTGCAGGGCGCGGTGCACGCTGACGGTGCTCTGGCCAAGTGCATCGGCCACCCGCGCCAGGTTGTTCAATTCCATGAAGCTGAGAAAAACTTCCAGCTTTTTCAGGGTAATTTCTTCGTTGATAGCCATGGCTAGCCCCTTCCAAGGGAGTTCATTAACTTCAGGGTAATGAACATGGTAGCAGCTTGATTGTAGTGGTGCCGCCTTTTCACTATCGTTGAAGTTCGATAGCTAACAGGGAGGCATGATGTCAACCGCCACAGCAGCGCCAGCGCAGCGGCAAAAACAATGGGACACGCGGCGCACCGAGAAACGCCGCCGTCTCGACGCCGTGCGCCATTACGCGAACGGTCCCGTCCTGCAACAGGGGGACATGGTCGCCGTGCTCGAAGCCTTGCTCGCGCCGGGCGACCGCGTTGTTCTTGAAGGCAATAACCAGAAGCAGGCCGATTTCCTTGCCCGCATGCTGACCCAGGTCAACCCCGACAAGATCCACCATCTGCACTTGATCATGCCCAGCGTCAGCCTGCCCGAGCACCTGGACCTGTTCGAACGGGGCATCGCCCGCAAGCTGGACTTTTCCTTTGCCGGCACGCAAAGCCTGCGCATCGCCCAGTTCCTGCAGGATGGCTTGCTGGAAGTGGGCGCCATCCATACCTATATCGAGCTGTATGCGCGCCTGTTCGTCGATCTCACGCCCAACGTCGTCATGGTGGCCGGCTACATGGCTGACCGCCAGGGCAATCTGTACACGGGCCCCAGCACGGAAGACACGCCCACCCTGGTGGAATCGGCGGCCTTCCGCGACGGTATCGTCATCGCCCAGGTGAACCAGATCGTCGATGCTGTCAGCGACTTGCCCCGGGTCGACGTGCCCGGCTCGTGGATCGATTTCGTCGTGCAGTCCGACAAGCCGTTCTTCATCGAGCCTCTGTTTACCCGCGACCCGCGCGTGATCAAGCCCGTGCACGTGCTGATGGCCATGATGGCGATTCGCGGCGTGTATGAAAAACACCAGGTGCAGTCGCTCAATCACGGCATCGGCTTCAATACGGCCGCCATCGAGCTGATTTTGCCCACCTACGGCGAGCAGCTGGGGCTGAAAGGCAAGATTTGCCGCAACTGGGTGCTCAACCCCCATCCCACCCTGATACCGGCCATCGAGACGGGCTGGGTCGAGAGCGTGCATTGCTTCGGCGCGGAGCTGGGCATGGAAGGCTATGCGGCCGCGCGGCCCGACGTGTTTTTCACGGGCCGGGACGGCTCCATGCGCTCGAACCGCGCCCTGTGCCAGCTGGCGGGCCAGTACGCGGTCGACCTGTTCATCGGTGCGACCCTGCAGATGGATGGCCTGGGCAACTCGTCGACCGTGACGAATGGCCGCCTGGCGGGTTTCGGCGGCGCGCCCAATATGGGCCACGATCCGCATGGCCGGCGCCACCCGACGCCCGCCTGGCTGGACCTGATCGAGACGGACGACCCTCTGGCGCGCGGCAGGAAGCTGGTGGTACAGATGGTCGAAACGTTCCAGGATGGCGGCCAGCCGACCATCGTCGAATCGCTCGATGCGGTGGCCGTGGGCCAGGCCAGCGGCATGCCGCTGGCGCCCGTGATGATCTATGGCGACGACGTCACCCACGTGCTGACGGAAGAGGGCATCGCTTATCTGTACAAGGCCCGCTCGCTCGACGAGCGCAAGGCCATGCTGGCGGCGGTGGCTGGCGTGACGCCCATCGGCCTGCGCCATGACCCGAAAACCACGGCCAAGCTGCGCGCCGACGGCCTGATCGCGCTGCCCGAGGATATCGGCGTGCAGCGCGGCGACGCGAATCGCTCGCTGCTGGCGGCGAAAAGCATTGCCGATCTGGTCGAATGGTCCGACGGCCTGTATCAACCCCCCGCCAAATTCAGGAGCTGGTAATGACCACAATGATGACAATGACTATCGCGATGCCAGTGCGGGAACGCTCTGCCGCGCTGGCGCGGCAGGTGCTGCAGGCGCTGCTCGACGAAGTGACCCTGACGCCGAAACCGGGCCTGGTCGATTTGCGCAGCCGCGGCGCCCACACGGACTTGAACTGGGCCCTGATGTGCCATTCGGCCTGCGCGCTTCGGCCTGTGTTTGCCGCCATGGCGCAAGCGGGTTGGGAAAGTAACGATGACGACGGCCTGCGCCAGCGCATCGGCGCCATCGGCCGCGATGGCGAAGCGCTGATGCTGGCGGCCACGGATGGCGTGAACACGCACCGGGGCGCCATCTGGGCACTGGGATTGCTGGTGACGGCGGCGGCGCAGCTGAGCGCGCGCGGCGCGTCGCTGGCGCCGCGAGCCGTGGCGGCGCGGGCCGGTGCGCTGGCCCGTTTGCAGGACCGCAGCGCGCCAGGCGAGACGGGTAACAAGGGCGAGCTGGCGTGCCGCCAGTACCAGGTCGGGGGCGCACGGGGCCAGGCCCGCGCCGGTTTTCCCCTGGTGACGGGCGCCGGCTTGCGGCAGCTGCGCGCCTCGCGGTCGCGCGGCGACAACGAAACGACGGCGCGCCTGAATGCCTTGCTGGCCATTATCAGCCAGCTGGACGACACCTGCGTGCTGTCGCGCGGCGGCGAGACTGCCTTGCTGGAATTGCAAGCGGGAGCGGCGCAGGTGCTGGCGGCGGGCGGCGCGGCCACGGCCGCCGGGTCGCAGGCGCTGCTGGCGCTGGAAGCGTGCGCGCTGGCGCGGGGCGTGTCACCGGGCGGCGCGGCCGATTTGCTGGCGGCGACCCTGTTCCTGGATCGATTGACTGAAGGAGAAGCGCATGGAAACGCGTGACTATACATTCCCGGCCGGGAAGCCGGCGGCAGGGCGCGCCTTGGCCGGCGTCGTCGGTTCGGGCGACCTGGAAGTGCTGCTGCAGCCCGGCGACGATGGCGTGACACGCATCGTCGTCAACACTTCCGTCGACGGCAAGGGCGCCGTCTGGGATGCGCTCCTGCAGCGCGTATTCGGCGGCGAGCCGCTGCCAGCGGCCAGCATCGCCATCAACGATTGCGGCGCCACGCCGGGCGTGGTGCGCATGCGCATCGAGCAGGCCTACGAAGAATTGCAAGCGGGGAGGGCGGCATGAGCACATTGAAGGAATTACTCGAGCGCGACAGCTTCATCGAACGGAGCGCGCGCAGCCGGGCACGCGCCTTGCTGGACGCAGGCAGCATGCGCGAACTGCTCGACCCGTTCTGCGGTATCGCTTCGCCCTGGCTGCCGCAGCAGGGTGTCACGGCGCAGGCGGACGACGGCGTGGTGGTGGCCAAGGGCCTGTTCGACGGCCAGCCGGCCGTGGTGCTGGCTATCGAGGGGGGCTACCAGGGCGGCAGCATGGGCGAACTGGGCGGAGCAAAAATCGCCGGCGCCCTGGAACTGGCGGCGCGCGACAACCGCCAGGGCGTGCCGACACGGGCCGTGATCCTGTTCGAGACGGGCGGCGTACGCCTGCAGGAAGCCAACCTGGGCCTGGCGGCGATTGCCGACATTCATGCGGCCATCGTCGACTTGCGCCGCTACCAGCCCGTGATCGGCATCACGGCCGGCACGGTCGGCTGCTACGGCGGCATGTCCATCGCGGCGGGCCTGTGCAGCTATTTTGTAGTCACGCGCGATGCGCGCCTGGGCCTCAACGGCCCCGCCGTGATCGAGCAGGAGGCGGGCGTGGACGAATTCGACTCGCGCAACAAGCCCTTCATCTGGAGCCTGACGGGTGGCGAACAGCGCTTTCACAGCGGCCTGGCCGACGCCTACGTAGCAGACGACACGGCGCAGATGCGCGCCACGGTGGCTGATTTGTTCCGCCGCGGCCTGCCGGCGCAGCACCGCAGCGATCAGGCGGTAGCCTTTCTGGCGCGCCTGGCCGACGTCGACGCGAGCGTGCAAGTCACGCCGGATGCCGTGCGCTTGATTTACAGCAAAGGAGTCGCAGCATGAACGCCATCACCGACACGAGCCGCGGCGCCACCTGGCTGGCGGCACTCACGGATAACACTGCGCCGCTGGAAGGTTACCCCGCTTCCGTGCGCGTGGTGGACGCGCCACTGGCGGGCGAACTGGCGCGCTACCTGGCCGTGCTGCCGGACCCGGACAACCGCTTTACGCGCGCACGCACGGGTGAAATCGGCCTGGTCGAAGCGTGGCAGCTGGCGCGCGCCGTGCAGCAGGTGGTTCATGAAGACCACGCGCTGGCCGTCAAACGTCCCATCGTCGCCGTCATCGACGTGGCCAGCCAGGCGTATGGCAGGCGCGAAGAGGCGTATGGCATCCACCAGGCGCTGGCCGGCGCGGCGGGAGCTTATGCCAGGGCGCGCCTGGCCGGCCACCCCGTCATCGGCCTGATCGTCGGCAAGGCCATGTCGGGCGCTTTTCTGGCGCACGGCTACCAGGCCAACCGCCTGATCGCGCTCGACGATCCGCAAGTGATGGTGCACGCCATGGGCAAGGCGTCGGCGGCGCGTATCACCTTGCGCACTGTGGAGGCACTGGAAGCGCTGGCCGAGACCATCGCGCCCATGGCCTACGACATCAGGAACTACGCCACCCTGGGGCTGCTGTGGCAAACCTTGCAGGTGGCGCAGCCGGATGCGCCGTCAGCGCTTGATCTGGCGCAGGTGCGCGCCAGCCTGCAGGCAGCGCTGGCCGACATCCGCGCTGACCCGCTGGCGGACCTCTCCAGCCGGCTGGGCGCACCGCACCGCCAGGCTTCGGCCAGGGTCAGGGAGGTGCTACGGCAGCAATGGTAGGTGAATCAAAAGAGAAGACAAAAAGTCATTCCTATTCCTCATCCTGTAACGGAGACAATCATGATCATTTACGGAACCGCACTGCTGGCCCTGTGCCATTTGCTCGGCATCTTCCTGGGCGACTTGCTCGGGCAGCTGATGGGCGTCAAGACCAACGTGGGCGGGGTGGGCATCGCCATGCTGCTTTTGATCTGCGCCCGGCTCTACATGCAGCGGCGATCCTGGCTGCCGCAGATGACCGAACGGGGCGTCGAATACTGGGGCGCCATGTATATTCCCGTGGTGGTGGCCATGGCGGCGCAGCAGGATGTGGTCGCGGCGCTGCGCGGCGGCCCGGTGGCCGTGCTGGCCGCCATCGGTTCCGTGCTCGTCTGCGGCGCCGTGATTTCTCTGATGAACAGGATGGAAAGCCCGGCCGCCGTCGCCGCCGCCGAAGCTGAGTCGATTCTGATCAAGGAGCACCGTCATGCTTGAAATCTTTGAAAAAGCCGCCATCCACAATGGCCTGGTGACGGCATTCGCCTTTGTCGGCCTGATCATGCTGCTGTCGGTGGCGCTGTCGAAGTATCTGACCCTGGGCCGCGTGCACGGCTCGGCCATTGCCATCGTGATC
Organism: Janthinobacterium darwini; assembly: GCF_051380905.1. NCBI lineage: Bacteria > Pseudomonadati > Pseudomonadota > Betaproteobacteria > Burkholderiales > Oxalobacteraceae > Janthinobacterium > Janthinobacterium darwini. The sequence continues at coordinate 2,153,192 of NZ_JBNYXX010000001.1, read as the reverse complement.
GGCCTGGGCCTCGCATACTGGGGCGGGGTGCATAGCGGCGGCCATAAGGGCCTGGCCGATTTGTCGCTGTTTGGCGGCATCGGCCTGATGGGCGGTGCCATGCTGCGCGACTTTGCCATCGTTGCCACCGCTTTCGAAGTGCAGGCGACGGAGGCGCGCAAGGCTGGCCTGATCGGCGTCGTGGCCCTGATGCTGGGCGTGGTGCTGCCGTTCCTTGTGGGCGCTGGCGTTGCCTACGCGTTTGGCTACTCGGACGCCGTCAGCATGACCACCATCGGCGCTGGTGCCGTCACGTATATCGTCGGCCCCGTCACGGGCGCGGCCATCGGCGCCAGTTCGGATGTCATGGCCTTGAGCATCGCGGCGGGCTTGATCAAGGCCATCCTGGTGATGGTGGGCACGCCCGCAGCGGCGCGCTTCCTGCGCCTGAAAACGCCGCGTTCGGCGATGGTCTTCGGCGGCCTGGCCGGTACCGTCAGCGGCGTGTCGGCCGGCCTGGCGGCAACCGACCGCAGGCTGGTGCCGTATGGCGCGCTGGTGGCCACGTTTCACACGGGCCTGGGCTGCCTGCTGGGTCCATCCTTGCTGTTCTTTGCCGTCAAGGCGGTGGTGGCCTGATGCAAAATCTTCGCGCGCATGATCTGCTCTGGGCATCCGGCCTGCCTGAGGGGGCGCCGTTGCCCGCCTGGCTAGACGCGCTCTGGCTGCGGGCGGCGCCGCTGGTGGTGCGGCGCGCCAGCTGCGCGCCCGGACGCATTCCCGTAGGCGCGCGCGGCATGCTGCGCAGCGAGCGGCACGCGTGCGAAGTGGAGGCCGCCGCCGTGCTGCACCGCGTGACGCCGGAAATGCTGGCGCGGCTGGCGCACGCGCCGCTGCCTGGCTTTTCCTGCGCTGCGCTCGATGCGCTGCGGCAGGTGGCGCCCCTGCTCGACGCCACGGGCTGGAACTGGGGCCCGACGGGCGGCGTGGGTTTCGCGCTGGCCAGCGGCTTGCCCGTGCTGCGCGCGGACAGCGACCTCGATTTGCTGCTGCGCATCGCCGCGCCGCCGGATGGCGCGCAAGCCGATTCCCTGCGCGCCATCGCGGCGAGTGTCACGGCGTGCCGGCTGGACTTGCAGATCGACACGGGCATAGGCGGCTTTGCGTATGCCGAATGGGCGGAGGACCGGGGCAGGGTCTTGCTGAAAACGGATCGCGGCCCGCTTCTGACGGCCACGCCCTGGGAGCTTGCATGAGCGTGTTATTTACCTTTCCGGGCCAGGGGGCCCAGACTCCGGGCATGCTGCATGCGCTGCCGGACGATGCGGCCGTGACGGATACCCTGGCCGAAGCGGCGGCCGTGCTGGGCCGCGATCCGCTGGCGCTGGACACGGCCGTCGCACTGGCCTCGACGCGGGCCGTGCAACTGTGTTTGCTGATCGCGGGTGTGGCGATGGCGCGTTCCCTGGCCACGCGCGGCGCGCTACCGGACATGGTGGCCGGCTTTTCGATCGGCGAGTATGCGGCGGCCGTCGTCGCCGGCGCGCTCGATTATGCCGATGCCCTGCGCCTGGTGGCGCGGCGCGGACAATTGATGGAACAGGCGTATCCCAGCGGTTACGGCATGGCGGCCATCATCGGGCTTGATTTGGCGCAACTCGAATCGTTGCTGGCGCAAGTGCACGGCGCCGCCACGCCCGTGTATATCGCCAACCTGAATGCGCCGCGCCAGATTGCCATCGCCGGCAGCGAACCCGCCCTGCAAGCCGTGATGGCGCTGGCCCTGGCGCATGGCGCCAGCAAGGCCAAGCGCCTGGCCATCAGCGTGCCGTCGCATTGCCCGCTGCTGGACGGTGCCGCGACCGACATGGCCGCCGCCTTCGATGGCGTGATTGTGCGCCGGCCGTCGCTGGTATACCTGAGCAGCAGCACAGCGCGCGCGCTGTTCGACCCGGCCCGCATCCGCGACAGCCTGGCCGCCAACATGGCGCAGCGCGTGCAGTGGACCGCTACCTCGCGCCTTGCATGGGAGCGGGGCGCCCGGCTGGCGCTGGAAATGCCGCCGGGCAGCGTCCTGACGCGCCTGACGGCGCCTGACTTCACCGATGGCGTGGCCGTCTGCTGCGATGGCAACCGGGGCGACAGCCTGCTGGCGCTGGTGCAGCGTGAGCGGGGTAGTGCCGCTTAATCGGCCGCCGCAAGCTTTTTCTTCGCCTGCAGCCGGCGCGAACGGCGTTTTCTTTCCCATATGACGATGCCCGTCACCGACAGCACGGCGACCATGACGCCCATGAAGGACATCAGAATGCGTCCCGGCAGGCCGAGGATGCGGCCCGAGTGCAGGGGGAACTGCAGTTGCACGAAGACGTCGGCGGCCGTGCCTTGCCACGGCTTGTGCTGGCCGATGATGGTGCCGTCCATGCCATCGATGTAGAGGTTGGACAGGCCCATGCCGGCCGCGCCGAACTCGTCGGCCGGGTCGAAGAACGAGACGTTGTAGAAGGAATAATTACCGCCATAATAGATGCCGCCTATGGGTGCCGTGATACCGCGCTGCACGGCTTGCTCTTTTGCAATATCCACGGCCTGCTCGAAACCGATCACGGGCTTGATGTAGCTGCCGTAGGGTGCCGGCGTCTGCGTTTCATACGGGCCTGGCGTGGTTGTCGATACCAGCGACATGAGGGGATAGAACACTTCGCGGTACAAATTCAGCGAGAACGAGGTAAACGCGACGACAATGATGATGGCCCACACCCACAGGCCCCCCGCACGGTGCAAATCGAAGTTGAGCTTGTAGCCGCCGGCCGCCCAGCGCACCACCCACGATGGTTTCCAGCGTTGCCACCAGCTGGCAGCATCGCGGTGGCGCGGCGCCTCGTCCGGGGCGCGCGGGCGCAAACGGCGTGGCGTGGTCAGATAAAACGCCACCATGCTGTCGAGCAGCCAGATCAGGGCGACCGTTCCCATCAGCCAGTAGCCCCAACGGTCGGTGCCCCAGAAGGCGGGCACGTGCAGGCTGTAGTGCAGGTGGCGCAAGAACGGCATCAGGCTGCGGCGCGACAGGGAAATGGCGGTCGAATCGCGCGTGCCCGTGATGTGCGCCGTGACGGGGTCGATGTAGACTGTGTCGTAGTCGAGCACGAACGGCTTGTTGCTCGCCGGGTCCGTCAATGGGCGGACCATGAAGGCGGCGGCATGGCCTTCTTCCAGGCCCAGGGTCAGGTAATTGACTTCCACGCGTGGGTCTGCGGCGGCTACCTTGTGCGCCAGCGCAAACGGCGCCTGCAGGGGGCCGCGGCCCGGCGTGTCCATGATGTCGGCGTTGAGCCACTCGTCCAGTTCATGGTCCCACGAGGTGACGGCGCCCGTGAGGCCTGCGACGATGAGAAAAAGGGCGATGGTGAGGCCAGCCCAGCGGTGTATGACAGTCCAGAAAGCGCGCATGCAGTACAAACCTTCAACATAAAACCGGCTTGTTGCCGCCAGCGGGCGCCAAAGCGGCGCACAGGGAAAGCCAGGCACACGCCTGGAATTTTGATAATGGGAATCGTTCTCATTATCCGTCGTGGCCAGGCGTTTGTCCAGCGCGAACGGTGTTGCCCAAGGTGCAATTGTGCATGCTAAGATGCCGGCAATTAGGTAATTTACATTCCCAATGGAAATATTCTGGGCATGCGCATGGAAGATCTGCACCATGTCCGCGTGAGCGAATGCGCCGGTGCGCCGCAGGCGTCGTGGTGTTCATGCACGGCCATGCCGTCAGCGGAGGTCCCCTGATTTGCGTGGGCCACTTCTGCGCCATGAACGCCTTGCCGGCTGCCATCGCCGCAGCGATCCCTGCGGCTAGCATCTCATCCTCGTGGCCATCACGGGCCAGGACAAGGACCGCCAACTGGCGTCCGATGGGGGCTTTGATTTGCACCTGAGCAAGCGCGCGGATGTTAATGCGCTCGATGCGATGTTGCAAAAGATGCTGCAAACGGGGTGAGGATGGTATGAGTAAAATGAAAGACATGGAACAACTGACAGAACTTGAAATCGCCGTTTTCCAGCTCGACATGGGTTTTGCTCCGGCTGAGCGCTGCGTGGACTGGGCCGTGGAACGCCTGCGCCTGGACCAGGAAGGCGACGACCTGGAGGTCGTGCTGCTGGCCAGCGCCCGGGGGCGCGATGAAGTGCTGCCGCTGGCCGACGTGATCATCGCGCGCTACCGTGGCGCGCAGCGGCGCGATCAGCAGTTTTTGGCTGGCAAATACATCGTCGAGTTGCGCCTTGCCTATCTGCAAAGACTGGAAAGCGTGTCGTCGCTCGATGCCATCTTTACCCGCTTGTACCCGGCGCTCGCTTATCCGGACTGGCTGGTCATGTTGAGCCGCAATTGCGAGTATGCGATGGACGTGCCCGATTTTGAGCAGCCGTTCGAAGAGGAATTCAATTACATCGCCGCATTGTGGGCGAATGCTGACAGTCGCGCTGACTTTGATCGCCTGTATAGCCGCGAGACGTCGAACCGGCATGATGTCATGCTGGGCTAGGGAATGACCACACTGGCCTTGCCAACCATCGTTGAGAAAAGAATCCACAGTCTGATGAAAATTGTCCACGTATCCGATGCAGCCGGCGCAAAGAGTAATGAAGATCTGGTGGCGGTTTATCTGCACAATGCGGGAATCGTGGATATCCTGATATTTGATGGTGCAAGCTCGGTCTCCGAAAAGAATTATTTCGATACGCTGGTAGGCGACGCCGCCTGGTTCGTGTCGGCTTTTGCGGCCCTGCTGAAAGAGGTGGTCGCGCCCGGATTAAGTCAGCATGACAGCATCAAGCTGGCATTGGCACATTTTCAGCGCGATGTGCAGGCGAGTTTTAATCTGGCGCAGATTCCTGCGTATGCCTACCCGATTGCCGCCTTGACGTGGGCACGCATTGTCGAAGGCGGCGTGGATGCCGCTGTACAGATCTACGCGCTTGGCGATTGCAAGGTGTTTGTCTCGAACGCAGCCGGGGAAGTGCGCGATATCGATCCCTACGAGAATGCGCAGGAAGATATTCTGAAGGCGGCCATTGCACAGTTGAAAGCGCAAGGTATCGAGGATAAGGCGCAGGTATTCGCGGCCTTGCTGCCGATGTTGCGGGAGCGGCGCGCATTCCAGAATATGCATGCTGCGCCGACGATACTGTGCATGTATCCGCAAGGGGAATTCGAGGCCAGGCAATATGCGTTTGACATGGAGGGGCAATCGCAACTGCTGGCAATGACAGATGGCTTCTACCGCCTGGTCGATACCTATGGCCTGTATTCCATGGACGGACTGGTGCGGCGCTGTGCTGAAACGGAGCTGGACACGCTGCTGCAGGAATTGCGCCAGTTTGAACAGGATAATCTGGCGTCCGGCGCACATTCCGTCAAAAAGTCCGACGATGCCTCGGCCGTGCGTTATGCGCGGCGCGCGCTCAACGGCGAGAGCATTGCAATTTTATAAGCCTGGCCACGCCTTTGCTTGGCTTGCCTCAACGTATAATTTACGCAATTCATGGCGTGGGATTTGACGTGCAAAACAAGACTATCGGTTTAATTGGCGGCATCGGCTGGGCTTCCACCCTCGAATACTACCGCTTGCTCAATGAAATGCTGGTGGCGCGCATCGGTCCCGCCCATAGCGCGCGCATCTTGCTGGTCAGCATAGACCAGGCGGATTTTGTCGCGCACGCATCGCAGCCCGATTCCCATGCTATCGAGCAATTTCTGGTCGGGGAAGGGCAGCGTCTGCAAGGCATGGGTGCGGATTTCTTCCTGCTGTGCGCGAATGGCGCGCACCGTTTCGCCCCGGCCGTTGTGCCGCAGATCGGCTTGCCATTCATCAGCATCGTTGAGGAAACGGCGAAAAGGGTGCAGCAGTCGGGCGCTCACAAGGTGGGCTTGCTTGGCGTCAAACAGACGATGGGGGGCAGGTTTTATCACCAGGCACTGGAAAAGTGCGGCATCGCGACGGTGACACCCGATGCGGCCGACCAGGAAATCATCCACGACATCATCTACAAGGAACTGGTGCAGAATATTTTTACCGACGCCAGCCGGGAAATTTTTCTCGGCATCATCGAGAAACTTCGGCTGCAAGGCGTGCAGGGCGTGATTTTGGGTTGTACGGAGATACCGTTGCTGATCCGGCAGGTCGATGTCGACTTGCCGCTATTTAATACCACGGAGATTCATTGCGAGGCGGCGGTGTCATTTGCCGTTGCGGACTAGGCGCAGGCAAATGAGCGGCCGACCAAGCTGGTCGCCGCTCTTGTCAATCATCAAGCCGGCTGCGCGCCGCTCAGGTTGCGGCTGCGGTTTTCCACCAGTACGGAAATGCCGAGCACGACGATGCCGCCGCAGGCCAGCATGGCGCCGACCCAGCCTGTCGAACGCAAGCCCATGCCCATGGCGATGGCGATGCCGCCGGCCCAGGCACCCAGCGCGTTGGCGATGTTGAAGGCGGAATGGTTGAGGGCGGCGGCCACGGTTTGCGCGTCGCCGGCCACGTCCATCAAGCGCGTTTGCACGGCGGGGGCGACGGCGATGCCGGCGCCGATGGCGAACAGGTTGATCGCCGTCAGCCAGACATTGCTGCTGGTGTAAGTAAACGCGGCCAGCGCGGCCACGTTCCACAGCAGCACGCCAAAAATCGTCCACAGGCGCGAGCGGTCGGCCAGCCAGCCGCCGATCAGATTACCCAAGGTCATGCCGACACCGATAATGGCCAGCAAGATGGAAATGACCAGGGGCGACACTTTCGTGATTTCCAGCAAGGTTGGCGTGATGAACGTGTAGACGGCGAACATGCCGCCGAAGCCGATCGCCACCATCAGCAGGGTCAGCCATACTTGCAGGCGGCGGAACACGCCCAGTTCGCGGCGCGGGCTGGAATCGCCGGCAGCGACCATGGGCACGAAGATGCGCACCATCAGCATGGTCAGCAAACCCAGCGCGGCGACCAGCAAAAAGGCGGAGCGCCAGCCCAGGGTCTGGCCGATATACGTGGCCAGCGGCACGCCGAAGATATTTGCGACCGTCAAGCCCATCAGGACACGCGCCACGGCCTGGCCCCGCTTGTCCGGTTCGGCCAGGGCGGCCGCCACCAGGGCTGCCACGCCAAAATAGGCGCCATGGGGAATGCCGGCGACGAAGCGGGCCACCACCAGCAAGCCATAGTTGGGGGCGATGGCGCTGAGCAAGTTGCCGCCAGCGAACATCAGCATCAAACAGATCAGCATCAGCCGGCGCGGCATGCGCGCCAGGAAGATCGTGATCAGGGGCGCGCCGATGACCACGCCCAGCGCGTAGGCGCTGATCATGTGGCTCATCTGCGGCAAGGTCGTGCCCAGGTCGTCGGCCACCACGGGCAAGATGCTCATGGAAGCAAATTCGCCCGTGCCGATGGCGAGGCCGCCGATGGCCAGGGCCAGGTCGGCATAGCCAGCGCCAAAAGGCGCGGTGACGCGCGGAATGAGGGGATCTACGGAGGCGTGCATGTTCTTGTTAGTTGGGTAAGGAATGACAGGGTGGAGAGGCGTGCTGTGGCCCGGCCGGAAGTGGCCATATGCCACCAGAGTCGACGGCTGGCCGGTATTTTCGGGCGATAAGAACTACTCAAGGACAACATTGTAAAAGATTCGGGCAAGCTCTGCTGGGCGATGGCTAAAATCTGCTGCACTGCACACACCAGCGATTGCTATGTTTGTTAACGATAACACGGAACGCGTCCGCTGGTGGGATCTTCCGCGAGACCTTGCTGGAGCAGGCGGGCATCGCCGCCTAGATTTTCCTGGCGTGCTTCAAGTGCAAGGGCAGCCACCACCACATGCAGATGATGAGTGAGCCCATCAGCACGCAGGCGACGATGCCGGCGACGTGGCCGAAGACTTCCGACATCACCAAATTGGTGCCGAGGATGAAGGCCAGTGCCAGGGAGAAGGCACCGCACATCATGATGCGGTCAGCCACGCGCTTGAAGCGCTCGCGGTCTTGCAGGGGGCGCATGACGCGGTGCTGGATGGCTGGCGCGCTGAGCAGCACCAGGCTGGTCATGGAGAGGAAAAACGTCAACAGGAAGACGATCTTTTCCGCTTGCACGATCTTTGCGAAGCCGCCGTTGAAGGGCAGGATGATGAGGAAGGCCGTCAGCATTTGCGCGCCCGGCAGCAGGATGCGCAATTCGCTGAGCAGGTCGGACAAATCGCCTTCGTCGCCTGGCTGGCCATCTTCATCCTGGTGTTGCGCGTGTGGCATGGGAGCGTCCTCGTGGTGGTGATGGGGCCAGTCTACGCACAAGCGCCCAGGCCGACTGTGGCCCGGCGCACCGTCAGAAGCATTGCGTGTAGTGTCGACGCAAACGCCACAGGGGCGTCGAAACGATGGGCGTGGCGCTGTGCGAGGCATCATGGCCGCAATGGCCGCAACTGTGGCGCCGGTGCGGCGCCAGCGCGAAGCTGCCCAGGTCCAGATGCGGGTGGCCGCAGCGGGCGCAGTCGCTGCAGTCCATCGGCATGGCCGCCTGCAAGGCGGCGGCGTAGGCTTGCGCGGCGGGCGGCGTGATATTCAGCTGCACGATGTCGGGAGGGAACAAGCCGGGCAGGGCGCGGCAGTCGATGGCCAGCGCGGCTGCGTTGCGTGCCAGCAGGGTGCCGCCGTCACCAGTCCGGGCGCGCAGTTGCAGCAAGCCATCGGGGCCCAGACGCAAGGTGGTGGCGTGAAACTGGCTGGGGTCGAACAGCACCGGATACAGTACATAGCCCATGGGACTGGCGTGCTGGCGGCAACGCATCTGCTGGCTTGCTTGCCGGTCGGCCAAGTCGGCCTGAGTGCCCCAGTAGCATTGGTGCGTGCGGCACCAGTGGCGTGCTGCGCCATTGCGAAACTTTCCGGCGGGGAGCAGGTCGCACAGGACGATGGCGTCTTCGCCCGCGCCGGCGCGAAAGTGGCCGGTGATGTGGGCGGTGGTGACGGCCAGATGGCCCGTGCTCGCTTGCAAGGGCCAGCAGATGCCGGGCAGGGTCAGCGGCATAGACAATGGCGCCTCCGCGCAGCTATCGGCTTGCCAGCCAATAGCCTCCCGGAATGAAAAAGCCCGCCGACTTGGGCGGGCTGTGCTGACGGGCTTGGCTGGTGCATGTCCCCGTCTATTCTTCCGTATCGGCCAGGGTGACGATGGCGCGCGCCCACTTCGAGTATTTCAGGTTCGCCAGGTCGCGCACGGTCTTGATATTGAATGCCTGCTTGAGCAGCTCTGCATCCTTCTCGCTTACGCCTTGCAGCGCATCAACAGGGGCATCAGCGATTTCCTTGAACGTTTTTTTCTCGTAGGCTTTGTCTACCGCTTTATTGATGTTCATGTATTGATACTCCTCAGTAAGTAGGAAAATTAATTCTACACGTTTTTGCGAGCCGTCAATTTACGCTTGCATGTTGTGCCGAACTAAATATGATGGAGGTGGGCGCAGCTGAGGCCAAGCCTGTTTTTGAATAGCTTGTTGCATTGTAAATATGGCATGTGAATTATGTATAGTATAATTGTTGTGTATGTCGGCGACTAGGCGTCGGCCTACCGGACGCCGCTATACGCGGCACTAATGGACAGCGTTCAGGAGAATACGATGAGTTTGCTAGATCAACTTGCGGGACAGGCGATGAGCGCTTTGGGCAATAAGGGCGCGGATGGGGAGGCCCCGTCGGGGCTGATGGCCAGTGTAATGGATCTGGTCAACCAGCATGGCGGCTTGCCGGGCCTGCTGCAGAAATTCCAGGAAAGCGGCCTGGGCGACCAGGTGGCCAGCTGGATCGGCACCGGTGCCAATGCGCCCGTCTCCGGCGAACAGATCAAGGATGCGCTGGGTGCCGACACGATCTCCCAGATCGCTGAAAAAGCGGGCGTCGCACCGGACGCGGCCTCGGGCGGCCTGGCAGCCTTGCTGCCCCAGCTGATCGACAAGCTGACGCCCAACGGTCAAGTGCCAGAAAGCAATGACCTCGTCAGCCAGGGCTTGAATATGCTCAAGGGTAAGTTCTTCGGTTGATTTTCTGGTCTTGGAAGTGAAAAACCTCGCAGCGATGCGAGGTTTTTTTATGCGCAAGGTCTTGCGTGTAATGTGTGAACGTCTGAAAAACGCCTGCGGCCAGGCGCCGCCCCGATGGCAGTAGGCCAGTACGGCGAAGGACTAGAGTAAGCCCGGCAACAACGCCACGGTTTTTTTTCAGGCAGCGGCCATCATGCCGAAATGGGGTTGCGCGTCGGTCAGCCGCGCCGTACTTCCCTCCACCAGATAGGAACAATAGCGCCGCCGCTCGGCGATGCCGCCGCGCCGCTCCATCAGTTCGCCCAGCATGGCGACGGCATCGGCAGCCATTTTTTGCACGGGCTGGCGCAGGGTGGTGATGTCGTAGCTGAGCCAGCCGGACGCTTCCAGCGCGTCGAAACCGGCCACCGACATTTGCAGCGGCACCTGGATGCCCAACTGGTGGCGCGCCGTGTCCAGGCAGCCGATGGCCATGATGTCGTTGCCGCAAATGACGGCGTCCGGCACGCGACCCAGGCGGTCGATGACCTTGCGCAAGCCCCGACCGCCGCTGGCGTAATCGTAGTTGCCGCTGACGACGATGGGCGCGGGCAAGCCCAGCGTGAACAGCCGGTCCAGCACGCCGGCCTTGCGTTCCTGCGCCACGGCCGAATCGCCGGGGCCATCGATGATGGCGAACTGGCGGTGACCCGCCTCGGCCAGGCGCGAGACGAGCAGGCGCGCCGCTTCCGCCTGGTCGCACAGCACGGCATGCACGGCGTGCTCTCGGGGGCTGCGGTTGAACAGCACCAGCGGCACGTCGCGGCGGCCAAATTCGGCCATTTGCTCGTCCGACAGGCAGGCGGCCACGACGGCGCCATCGACCTGGTATTGCCACACATCGCTCAAGACTTTGCCGATGTCCGCTTCGCGCTCCAGGGTAAATAGCAATAAACGCTTGCCCTGGCGGGCGATTTGCTGGCTCAGGTCGGACAACACTTGTGGATAGTACAAATTGGCCAGGTTGGAAATGATGACGGCAACCAGGTTCGAGCGGCGCGTGATCAAGCTGCGCGCGGCCGCGTTGGGGATGTAGTCGAGGCTGATTGCCGCCTGCATGACCTTGGCATGCGTGGCGGGCGAGATGCTGGCGCCCGGCTTGAAGCATCGCGATACGGCCGATTGCGACACGCCGGCAAGCAGGGCCACATCATACGAGGTCACGCGCCGTCCGGCACCGGGTGCGGGGCGGGTGGTGATGGGTGTCCGGGCCACAGTATTCTTTTTTCGCATATTGGTCTGGCAAGCAATCTGTCTCAAAATATTCCTGCAGGCCCGGCCGCTCGTGGCGGCCTGGGCGGGCAGAATGAGCATAGCGCAAAAGATTGCCGCATGGCAAGACTGTTTTCTTGTTCATGTTGCAAAAAATATGACTGAATGGCAAGTGGTATGCTTGCCCTTGAATCGGTACCGCGCCGCCGCCGTCGCAGCAGACCAGGGAAACGAGGAGGGCAGCCAGCAACGCTGCGGCCAGGGCGCGCGGGCGGTGCATGGGGGCGTAGGGCGCGATGGGTCTCCGGGAGCTGGCCGAGTTGCTCGGTGTCACTTCCCAAGAGTAGCTTTTGCACGCCGTAGCTACTTGATGAAAAGCAAGCTTGTTGTCTTGGCCGTACCGGAAGTATTTTTCTGGTGCAATGGCGTGCATTCTGATAAGATAACGCCCCTTTATTCAGGGAAGGGTCGACATGGCCAATGCTTGCGGCGTCGATTTCGGCACGTCAAATTCCACGGTAGGCTGGGCGCGTCCCGGGCAGAGCACCATGCTCGGCCTGGAAGATGGCAAGACGACCTTACCGTCCGTTGTCTTCTTCAATGCGGAAGACGAGGAAGTCAGTTTTGGCCGCGCGGCGCTGGCCGGCTATCTGGCCGGCTACGAGGGGCGCTTGATGCGCTCGCTGAAAAGCTTGCTGGGCACCAGTCTCATCGACGGCCAGACGGAAGTGGGCGGCCGTGCGCTGCCATTTCGCATGTTGCTGGCCCAATTCATAGGCGAAGTGAAGCGCCGCGCCGAGCAATCCGCCGGCCGCGAATTTTCGTCCGCCGTGTTCGGCCGTCCCGTCTTCTTTATCGACGACAATGCGCAGGCCGACCAGCTGGCGCAAGATACCCTGGCCGAGGTGGCCCGTTCCGTGGGCTTCAAGGACGTTGCTTTCCAGTTCGAGCCGATTGCCGCTGCGTTTGACTACGAGTCGCAAATCGACAGGGAAGAGCTGGTACTGATCGCCGACATCGGTGGCGGTACATCCGACTTTTCCCTGGTGCGGCTGTCGCCGGAGCGTGCGAAGAAGACGGAGCGGCGCGAGGATATCCTCGCCACCGGCGGCGTACACATCGGCGGCACGGACTTCGATAAATACCTGAGCCTGTCTTCCGTCATGCCTCTGCTCGGCTATGGCAGCCGCCTGCACAACAATAGCGAAGTGCCATCCAGCTATTATTTCAACCTGGCTACCTGGCACACCATTAACCTGGCTTACACCAAGAAGATCTGGGTGCAGCTGGCCGACGTGTGTCGCGATTCGCGTGAGCAAGACAAAGTGAAACGTTTGCAAAAGCTCATCGACGAGCGCGCCGGTCATTGGCTGGCCATGAAAGTGGAAGAGGGCAAGATTGCCCTGTCCGACGCGGCTGAAGTGCAGCTGGAGCTCGACCGTTTGTCGCCCGCGCAAAGCCTGTTGCTGAAGCGCACGCAATTCGACGAAGCCATCGGCCATTTGTGCGGTTCCGTGGAAGAAACCGTGCTGCGTTTGCTGCGCGATGCGGGCGTGGCGCCGGAAGCCGTCGACACCGTGTTCTTCACGGGCGGCTCTTCCGGCGTGCGCTTGCTGCGCGAAAAGATCGCCGCCCTGGTGCCGGCCGCGCGCAAGGTCGAAGGCGACTTGTTCGGCAGTATTGGCGCGGGATTGGCGCTGGACGCAGTACGTAAATTTGGTTGATAATCATCACCCCGCCGCACCTCCGAAAGAACGCCCCATGAATGTGTTTGACAAACCGATCGTCATGATCGACTTCGAGACGACCGGTCTGTCACCCGACATGGGCGATCGCATCACGGAAGTGGCGGCCTTGCGCATCGAGGGCGGGAAAATCACCGACCGCTATGTGACCCTGATCAATTGCAATGCGCGCATTCCCTCGTTCATCACGGGCTTGACGGGCATTACGCAGGCCATGGTGGACAAGGCACCGCCCGTGGCCGAGGTGGTGCCGCAGCTGCTCGATTTCATCGGCAGCGATGCCTTGTCGGCGCACAATGCCAGTTTCGATGAAAAATTCCTGCGCGCGGAAAGCGCCAGGCTGAACCTGACGCCCGCGCACCAGTCGCTCGTGTGTTCCTTGAAACTGTCGCGCCGCGTGTTTCCCGGCATGGCCAGCTACAAGCTGGGCTTGCTGTCGAGCCAGCTGGGCATCGCCTTCAAGAGCGCCGCCCACAGGGCCGAGTCCGACGCGGAAGTAGCGGCGCAAGTGCTGATCCATATTGGCCGCCATTTGCGCAGCAATTACGGCATTGCCGATGTCGACGCCGACCTGCTGGTGTCACTGAACAAGCTGGCGGCCGCGAAAGTGCCGCAATTCCTGCAAAAGCACCCATCACGCCGCTGAGCTGCATCGCGCATCGAAGCGGGCTCATCAAAACGATATGATTTTGCTATTTCGTTTGAGCCTGCTCAAGTCCTTCCCCCGCATCGAATTTACAATTTAGGCAACACACGATTTCGCCGCCCTGGGCCGCCGTTTTGCGCGTGCCGCCGGCAAGCGCGATGTGGGTGGGGGCGCACATGGACAAGCACCATACTGCCAGAGACAGCCATCAGGCGTATATCTGGTTCCGCACGGCTGCCGAGCAGGGCAATGCCTATGCCCAGTTCAACCTGGGATTGCTTTACAGGAAGGGCGAAGGCGTGGCGCAGGACGACGCGCGCGCCTTTGTCTGGCTACGCCTGGCCGCGCTGCAAGGGCTGGCTTATGCGCAGAACCACCTGGGCGCCCTGTATTACCACGGCCGCGGCGTGGCGCAGAGCGACGAGGACGCCGTTCTGTGGTTTCGCCGCGCGGCCGCCCAGGGCGATGCTTCGGCCCAGCATAACCTGGGACAGATGTACCGCAAGGGGCGGGGCGTGCTGCAGAGCGACGAGCTGGCCCTGGCGTGGTTTTACCGCGCCTCGGAGCAGGGCGTGGCCAGTGCGCAATCGCTGCTGGGTGTAGCGTATGCCCGAGGGCTGGGAGCGCAAAAGAACGATGCGCTTGCCCTGGCCTGGTTCCGCAAGGCAGCCTTGCAGGGCGATGCGCAGGCGCAGCTGAACCTGGGGTTCGTCTACAAGCGCGGCCAGGGCGTGGCGCAAAACGATGCGCAGGCGCTGTCCTGGTTCCGCCAGGCCGCTGCCCAGGGCTTGGCCGTGGCCCAGCGGCAACTGGGCGTGGCGTATGCGGAAGGCCTGGGCGTGGCCCCCGACCAGCGGCGTGCCTATGCCTGGCTGCAGCGTGCAGCCGAGCAGGATGATGCCGAAGCCCAGTTCAACCTGGGTCTGATGCTGGCGCGCGGCCGGGGCGTGGAGCAGGACGAGGCGCGCGCCCTTGCCTGGTACCGGCGCGCTGCCCTGCAGGGCCATGGCATGGCGCAATACAATCTGGGCGGCATGTATGCGGGCGGGCGCGGCATCGCTCGCGACTTGCGCCAGGCGCTGGACTGGTATGCCAAGGCGGCTGCCCAGGGCGCGTCGAATGCGCAGTTCAACCTGGGCGTGATGTATGCCAATGGCCAGGGCGTGGAACGCGACGAAGTCTGTGCCGTGCGCTGGTATCGCACGGCCGCCGAGCAGGGCGATGCCAGCGCGCAAAACAACCTGGGCGTCATGTATGCGAATGGCCATGGCGTGCCGCAAGATGACAGCCTGGCCGTGCAATGGTATGCGCGCGCGGCCAGCCAGGGCCTTGCGCTGGCCCAGTACAACCTGGGTTGCATGTATAACAGCGGGCGCGGCGTGGAGAAGGACTTGCCGTGCGGTTACATGTGGCTGGCGCTGGCGTCCGAGGGTGGCGATAGTGGGGCGGCCAGGGCCAGGGAAGCGGCGGCCGCCAGCCTGGAACCGGCACAGTTGGAAGAGGCGCAGCAGCGCTTGCGGCAATGGCAGCAGGGGCGTTACCCGCCGTCGTCGCCGCCAGACTGAAGCGCGGCCGCTGTGCGCGCACGCACGCGCACTGCATGCGATAATTGCTCACCGGCATGTCGCGCCGCATTGAGGCAATGCGCGCATGCGTGCGGCGCAGATTTTTGGCATAGTGAAAGGTGGAACATGGTAAGGCAGGCAGGCGAGGATGCATCCGAGCAAAAAGTCATCGACGACATCGCCACGCATGGCTGGCATGGCGTCCATATCCGTGCTGATGAAGAGGGTCCCGGCTATGCCTTCACCATAGGGGCTGGCCACAGCTTTGGCCAGCCCGAATTTCTCATCATGGGCTTGCCGCGCGCCATGGCCCATCAGATACTTGACCTGGCGCTGGATGCCGTGCGCAGCGGCGCCATCACGGATTTCGCGGCCACCACGGACGTCTTGCTGGAAGGCCATCAGTGCGCCTTCGTGCGCGTGCCCGTCGCGCAATACCGCAACTATGTGGGCTATGCGCGCTGGTACTACCAGGGCGACGATTTTACCTTGTACCAGATCGTCTGGCCGTCGCGTGATGGCCATTTCCCGTGGCAGGCGCAGGCCAGTGCGCAATATGTGGATAGCCAGCCCCTGCTGGGACCGGCGCCGCTGGCGGCATGACGGCAGGGACGACGGCCAGGGTTTGTACCGACACGGCTACCCTGTGCGTGTTCGACCCGGCGCTCTTGCGTCACAAGCTGGACGATGACTGCGACTGGTGGAGCATTCCCGGCGCGGAATTGGCGGCCGTGAATGCGGGCCAGGTGGCTTTTTTCAACGTGGGCGGCGACGGCGCGTATGACCTGGTAGTGCACGCAGAACTTGCCGAGCCGCACGTTAGCGTGCATCTGGCCGTGGTCTCGGGCCGCGTCTTCATCGGTGCCGGGGAAGACGTCACGGGCGGCGGCCTGGAACCGGACACGGCATTTGGCGGCCTGTTCGTGGACGTGCCCGTGGGCGGCTGCGGCGTGCAGGCGCGCCGCGATGGCGACTTGATCAGCCTGGCATTCGTGCCCGATGCGCGCAGCAGCAATGCATTTGGCGACCTCGTGCGTATCTGATCCCCATTCATTCTCTTGCTATCGACCCTGGCTAGGCATCCAGGCGCGCCACGCCCGCACCTTGCCGCCGGTCCAGGAACAGGCTGTTGCCGTGGATTTTTTTCGCCTGCTTCTTTGCTTCGGCCGCCTGCGTGGCAATCTGATGGTGGGTGTAGTACTGGTGCGCCTCGACCTTGATGACGCCCAGGGATAAGCTGATCAATGAATAAAACACTTTCTTGCCCTGCCGGTCTTCGCTGATGTAGCCGCCCCGTTCGCAGTCGCTTGTGCTGTAATAGGCGAGAATGGCGGCGGCAAAGCGCTCCAGGATGGCCTGGCAGCGCGTTTCCCAGTCTTCGCTCTGGAACAGAATCATGAAATCGTCGCCGCCGATGTGGCCGATGAAGTCGCGGTTCGGGTCGCAATGGCTGCTGAGGATTTCTCCCGTCAGCTGTATCACGTCGTCGCCCTTGCGGTAGCCGTATACATCGTTGAAGGGCTTGAAGTGGTCGAGGTCGCAATAGCAGACCCAGAAACGGGCACCGCTGTGCAGCAGGCGGTCGATATGCTCGTTAATGGGCACGTTGCCGGGCAGTTGCGTCAGCGGGTTGGCGTAACGCGCTGCATTGATCTGCATCTGCGTGATTTCGCGCATCAGGTCGTGGCCCGTGCCCATGCCCAGGTAGCGGCCCTCTTCGGTGATGATGAAGCCGTTGAACAGATGGTGGGCATCGGACTGCACCATGGTGTAGCTGAGTTCCTGCAAGCTCGTCTCGTGATCGGCAATCAGGGGCGTGGCATCCATGAACAGGCTGCATGATTTCTTGCCATACAGTTCGCGCTGGTAGGGACGGGCGAAGTGGTCGATCATCTCGAAGCGGCTGATCAGGCCCAGCGGCACGCCGTCATCGACGACGGGGATGATCATCAACTTCGGTTCTTTCAGGAAGATATCGTACACCTCGTTATTATTGCGCTGCGGCGAGACGGCCGCCACCCGGTGCAGCAGCTTGCGGATGCTGGAGCCGTTCTTTTCCAGGCTGCTGCGCTGCGGATACACGGCCACGCCGTTGCGCCCCAGCGCCTGCACCACTTCGGCCGGCAGCGCGCGAGCCGGCACCGCGTTGGGCCGTCCCAGGTGATAGCCTTGCCCGAAGGCCACGCCCAAGTCGCGCAAGACCAGCAATTCCGTCTGCGCCTCGATGCCTTCGGCAATGACCAGGGTGCCCGATTTTTCCGCGATTTCCTGGATCGAGCGCACGAACTGCAGTTTCACGGGATCATGATTGATGCCCTGGATGAAATGCATGTCGATTTTTACGTATTCCGGGCGCAGTTCCGACCACAGGCGCAGGCTGGAAAAGCCTTCGCCCAGGTCGTCGATGGCGATCTGGAAACCCATATTGCGGTAATGTAGCACCGCTTCGCGCATCAGCTCGTAATCGTAGGTGGGTTGGTTTTCCGTCAGCTCGATGATGACACGGTCCGGATTGATGCCGATGTGCTCGATGTATTCCAGCGTTTCGCCATGGCGGGCATTGCGTAGCAGCAGGCATTCGGGGCTGACATTGAGAAACAGCTTGCCCGGTAGCTGCAGTTCGGCAAAGCGTTCTAGCACCACTTGTCGGCACAAGTGTTCCACTTCCAGGGTCAGGTCATGCGCGCGCGCCACCTTGAACAGATTCATCGGCGCGTGCAGGGGGCTGTCGGACGGTCCCCGTATCAAGCCTTCGTAGCCGATGATGTCGCCGCTGTGCATGTGGATGATGGGCTGGAACAGTGCGCTGAGTTTGCGGCCCGCCAGGATCTCGTGCAAGGCATCCGTTCCTTCGATGGGCATGGGGGCCGATGGCGGCTTCAGGTAAGCCACATTCGATGGCATCGCGCCGGGCGGCGCGGCGGTGGTGGAAGGGAGGGCGAGAGTGTGCATAGGAGGATGTGGCGGCACGGCCTCTGGACGGGCCATGAACATGTTGCCTATAGTAAAGAAGATTTATGACAGCTTGATGAAACGTATTAGCTTTTGATAATGTTTCTTTCCTACCTGTCAGTTTGCCGATTCTCCCCAAAAACGTGATTTACCACGGCGTTTACTGTGGAAATCCCAAACAAAAAACGGCAAATCCCGCAGATAACTGTGCTTTAAAAGTGGCAATCCGCGCTATGATTTCTCTTGGCGAAAGTCAACATGGGCAGCCGCCACGCGTGTTTGTGCGGCCTGCTTTCCTCGACATCCAACAATGAGACAAACAACCCATGCAATTACGTAGTGCAACCCTCATATTCAGCTTGCTGGCCGCTTTCGGTGGCAATGCCATGGCACAGTCCGCAACAGCATGCCCGGCAGGCGACGGCGCTCCCGTGACGTATCCGCTCAGCAAAAAAGTCGACCAGCAAGACAGCTATTTCGGCACCACCATCGCCGATCCGTACCGCTGGCTGGAAGACGCCAACAGTGCGGAAACGGGCGAATGGGTCACGGCGCAAAACAAGCTGACGCAGTCGTACCTGGGCACCATTCCCGAGCGCGCCGCGATCAAGCAGCGCCTGACCAAGCTGTGGAATTATGAGCGTTTCTCTACGCCAACGAAGCAGGGCGGGCGCTACTTCTACAGCCGCAACGACGGCTTGCAGAACCAGGCCGTGCTGTACACGGTGAAAAAACTGACGGACGAGCCACGCCTGCTGCTGGACCCGAACACCCTGTCCACCGATGGTACGGTGGCGCTGGCCGGCACCTCGATCAGCCCGAACGGCAAATATCTGGCTTATGCCACGTCCGCTTCCGGTTCCGACTGGAACGAGTGGAAAGTGCGCGACATCGAATCGGGCAAGGATTTGACGGACCATATCAAGTGGGCCAAGTTCTCGGGCGCTTCGTGGACCAAGGACAACAAGGGTTTCTTCTATAGCCGCTATGACGCGCCGAACGAAGCAACCAAGCTGGCTGATATCAATTACTTCCAGAAATTGTATTTCCACAAGATCGGTACGCCGCAAAGCGACGACGTGCTGGTCTTCGACCGTCCCGACCAGAAAGAATGGGCGTTTGGCGGCAGCACCGTCAGCGATGACGGCAATTATTTGATCATCACGGCCACGCAGGGCACGGAACGCAAGAACCGTGTCTTCTACAAGGACTTGCGCCAAAAGAACGCCAAGGTGGTGGGCTTGCTGGAAGCGTTCGACGCTTCCTACTCCTTCATCGACAACGACGGCCCCGTGTTCTTCTTCAAGACGGACAACAATGCGCCGAAATCGCGCGTAATCGCCATCGATACGCGCAAACCTGCGCCTGCCGACTGGAAAGAAGTCGTGCCGCAAAGCGCGGAAACCCTGGTTGCCGTCAACCTGATCAACAATCAGCTGGTGCTCGATTACCTGAAAGATGCGCAAACGCAAATCAAGATCGTCGACCTGAACGGCAAGCTGGTGCGCGAAGTGGCCTTGCCGGGCATCGGTTCGGCGGGAGGCTTTGCCGGTAAACGTGGTGACACGGAAACGTTCTACTCGTTTACCAGTTTTACGACGCCAGCGACCATCTACCGCTACGACATGAAGTCGGGCAAAAGTACGGTGTACCGCCAGCCGAAGGTCGATTTCGACCCGAATGCCTTTGAAACGCGCCAGCAATTCTTTACCAGCCGCGACGGCACCAAGGTGCCGATGTTCATCGTCTCGAAAAAAGGCATGAAGCTCGACGGCACGAACCCGACCTATCTGTACGGCTATGGCGGCTTCAATATTTCGCTCACGCCTAGCTTCTCCGTGGCGAATCTTGCCTGGGTGGAAATGGGCGGCGTCTACGTGATGGCCAACCTGCGCGGCGGCGGCGAATACGGCGAAGCCTGGCACCAGGCTGGCACCAAGCTGAACAAGCAAAACGTGTTCGACGATTTTATCGGCGCGGCGCAGTGGCTGGTGGACAACAAGGTTACCTCGCCATCGAAACTGGCGATCGGCGGCGGCAGCAATGGCGGCCTGCTGGTGGGCGCGGCCATGACGCAGCGTCCGGACCTGTTCGCTGCAGCCATCCCGCAAGTGGGCGTGCTTGACATGTTGCGTTTCCACAAGTTCACCGTGGGCTGGGGCTGGGTGCCTGACTACGGTTCGTCGGACGACGCAGAGCAGTTCAAGGCGCTGGTGAAGTACTCGCCATTGCACAACCTGAAGGCGGGCGGCTGCTATCCGGCCACCATGATCACCACGGCCGACCACGACGACCGCGTCGTGCCAGCCCACAGCTTCAAGTTCGCCGCTGCTGCCCAGGCGGCGCAAGGTGGCCCGGCACCCGTGCTGATCCGCATCGACAGCAAGGCGGGCCATGGCGCCGGCAAGCCGACGACCAAGCAGATCGAAGAAGTGGCTGACCGCTGGGGCTTCCTCAGCCGTTCGCTGAAGATGACGCCGGTAGTGGCGGAGCCGGCCAAGGTGGCGGCGCAGTAAAACACGGCAGGTCGGATTAGCGCGGCATCGCCGTGCGTAATCCGACACCACCTGTCATGTCAGCACGATGTCGGATTACGCGGGGCTTTTCGCCCCGCTAATTCGACCTACAGTCACAATCCTCGCCAGCACACCCTCCCCAAACAAGGCCTGAAACGGCAAATCCTTGCGCTGCGCATAGCCGATATAGCAATCGCACTTGAAGCGGGGGCAGGGCCGTTCCTGCAGCATGTCCTCCAGTTCATCCGCGTACAAATTCCCCAGCCGCTCGGGCACGAAGTGGCAGCGCGCCAGTTCGCCAGCGCCATCGACGGACAGCGACGCTTCGCCCGCCAGGCAAGGTTTGCCGCGTGAGGGAGACGGGCGGCGGTTTTGCGCGAACCACGGGTCGACGCCATCGAGCCAGGCCAGGTCTTGCTCGCTGTAGTAGCCGGGGCCACGGCGGTCATACGCATTCAGCCACAGGTAGACGTGGGCGGGCAGGGACTTGCGAAGGGCGCGGATGGCATCCAGGTGTTCATTCATTGCCACGACGCCCACGGAATAGCGCACGCCCATGGCGTCCAGGCGCGCGCAGCGTGCGAGAAAACGGGCCAGTGTCGTCTGGTCCGGATGGTAGGTGCACCACAGGCCGATCTTTTCCAGCCCGTCCATGTTCTCCAGCCAGCCCAATGGGCCGGACAGATTCGTCTGTAGCGCCACCTGGCGCACGTGCGGCAGGCTTGCCAGGGTTTGCATGGCCGTACGGTAGTGGCGCCGCACCAGCGCTTCACCCCAGGGCGTGAACAGGACACTGATGTTCCGGTTTTGCGCCGCCACCCAGCTGGTGAAGCGCGCCACTTCGTGCGCATCGCGGGCCAGCGCAGCGCGGCTGTCGCGTTTCTTGGCAAACGGGCAGTAGCCGCAGGCGTAATTGCAGCTCGATAGCGTGCCCCGGTACAGCAGGGACAGCGTTGCTGCCGGCGCTGTCAGCACGCCTGGCCGCCTTCGGCCATCAGCGCCCGCACCGTATCGGACGCCAGCCAGGGGCCGATGGTATCGGCGTAGCTGTAGCCCCGCTCATTCAGGCGCAGCAGCGGGCCATCCTCTTGCACCAGGGCCAAGGAGTGCAGCTCGGCCAGTTGCGGCAAGTCTTCTTCGCAGCGCGTGCCGAAGCGCGCCATGTAGGTGTCGCGGTCCAGGCCCGGTTCGGTCAGCAGCGACTGGATCACGTAGCGGCGGCGCTGTTCTGCTTCATCAAGCTGGTAGCCGTGTTCTGCCTGCGCGAAGCGCGCTTCATCGAGCGCCAGATACTGTTCGATGATGTTGATGGTGTCCGTGCGCGCCACTGCGTACTCGCTCGAATAATGGAGGTTGGCCGTGTAGGAGCGGGCGCCCGCGCCCAGGCCCACCATGCCATCGTTCTGGCAGCAGTACGATGGCCCGTTTTGTTCCGGCGCATGGGGCGCGCGGAACATGCGCATCGAGACCTGCTCGTAGCCTTGCGCGCGCAAATGGTCGCGCGCGGCCGCGTACAGGGCCAAACGGCTGTCGCCGTCCTGCGCCAGCATGATGGGATTGAGCGATTGAGCGCCCTGGCGGCGCGCCACCTTGCCGAGGCCTGTCTGCTCGCGCACGTACAGCGGATACAAATAGATTTCCTCGGGCGCGAAGGCCAGCGCGCTGTCGATGGAGGCCAGCAGGCTGGCCACGGTTTGCCCGGCGATGCCGTAGATAAGGTCCAGGTTCAGGGTCGGAAAACCGGCGGCGCGTATCAGGCCGATGGCGTGATGGACGGTGGCGTTTTGCTGCGGCCGGGCCAGCGCGCGCATTTCGCCGGCGGCAAAACTCTGAATGCCCAGGCTGACCCGGTCGATGCCATGCGCGCGGCACACGGCCAAGCGTTCGGTGGTGATGGTTTCGGGCGACGCTTCGATGCCGGCCGGCGTGTGCTGCAGGTC
This sequence comes from Janthinobacterium darwini, assembly GCF_051380905.1. Classification (NCBI taxonomy): domain Bacteria; kingdom Pseudomonadati; phylum Pseudomonadota; class Betaproteobacteria; order Burkholderiales; family Oxalobacteraceae; genus Janthinobacterium; species Janthinobacterium darwini. Next base: position 2,130,536 of record NZ_JBNYXX010000001.1, on the reverse strand, counting down.
GATGCCGAGAATATCGCGCGCGCCGCGCAGCAAGGTGTCCAGCTGCGCCGGCGACAGATAGGTGGGCGTGCCGCCGCCCAGCGCGAAGCGGGCAAAGCGCCGTTCGCCCAGTGCGCCGGCCAGGGCGCGCATCTGCACCAGCACTTGCTGCACATAGCGCTCGACCATGTCGCCGCTTGGGCGGGCCATGGCGAACAGGTTGCAAAAGCCGCAGCGCATCTCGCAAAACGGGATGTGGATGTAGGCAAAGAGGGCGGAACGGTCTTGCTGCGCCCACAGTGGCGCGAGGGGCGCCGCCTGCGGCAAGGCGCGGTAGGCTGCCTTGTGCGGATAGGAGTAGGAATACGCCTGGTAGGGCGTGTGGCGCATGCGCTGCGCCAGGGTGCCAGGCTGTTCGGCTGGGTTCACGGTGGGGACTCCTTGGGATGTGTATCGGGGGCGATGAGGAAGTGCGCGTACGGCACGTTCCAGACGCTGTCATGGGCCACCCTGTGGCCCCGGTAACCGTCTTCGCCATACGCGCTGCCGTGATCCGAGCAGACGATGGCAAACGTGGGCGCGCGCGCGGCGCAGGCGGCAAACAGTGGCGCCAGCGCCTGGTCGACATAACGCAGGGCCGCCGCATGGCTTTCCAGGCAGTCGGCGCGGCAGCCGGGCAGGTAGGCGCGGTTCGGCGTGTGCAGGGCCGCCACGTTGATGAACAAGAAGGTGCGCTGATCGCCGTCCGCCAGGCGGGCTATGGCCAGAGCTACCTGTTTTTGCGTCGAATGGCGGCTGGCCACGCCCATGCCGGCGTTCCAGTGGCTTTCCTGGAACAGCGCCGGCAGCACCGTGCCCAGCGCCGTCTGTTTATTAAAGAAACCCACGCCGCCGATGCAGATGGTGCGGTAGCCGCGCGCGGCCAGCGCGGAGGGAAGGTCCGCTTGCTCGAACGCAAACGTGTGCGGCGAGGTGGTTTCGCTGCCCGCAAAAGCGCTGGCGAACAGGCGCGGATGGCGGCCCGGTGCGGCCGGCGTGGGCAAAAAGCCCGCGAAGAAGGCCTGGTGCGCCGCATACGTGAAGGTCGCGGGCGAGTGGCGCCGTTCCCAGCCACCCGGTGGTAAAAAACGCCCCAGCACGGGCAGTTCGCCTGCTTCATGCAGCGCTTGCGCCACGTCAAAGCGCAGGGTGTCGAGCGTGATGAAGACGATGTCGTGGCTGCCGACGATGGCGTGCATGTCAGGGATGGTCGGTGGTTCTTTAGGCATGTTGGCTGAAATGAGAGAGCTGCGCCGTGTACGTATCCGCGTCATGCCACAGCAGGCCGGGCAGCAGGTCGCCAAAGGCATTGGCTTCGAGCACGCGGGCCTTGCCGTTGCTCACGACAAGGTCGTAGCCTGTCACATGGCTGGCGGGGAAGGCGCGCGCCGCTTGGGAGCTTGTGTTCTCCAGTGCGCGCATGTCGGCGTCGTTCAGCAGGCTGGAAGCGTCGCCGCGCCGGTTGTCGAGGTGCAGATTGGTCATCATGTGTTGTCCGATGCGCGCCACGCGGTGCGCGGGCTGGCCGGCTACGGTCACGACGCGCAGGTCGTAATGGCTGTCGCCGCAGCGGGGTTTGTTCAGCCACGCTTCCGCGTACAGTTCCTGCGCGGCCAGCGTATCGACCAGGGCCGCGATGTCGTGTTGCGTCTCGTAGCGCGCCATGCGCTTGACATTGAACAAGCGTGTCTGGCCATCCGCCTGCGATAAGGTGGCCGAGGTGGTGGCTTGCTGCCGCCCGGCCTTGTTCCTGCGGTAGGCGACGACGCCGGATGCGGACGAGCCGTAGCGCGGCTTCAGATACACGCGGTCCAGGTCATGCTGGTGCAGCAGCGACTGCAGGTGCGCGTAGCCGTGCACGGGGCCGAGCAGGGTGGGAATGGCGACGCCATGCGCGGCAAGGTGGCGCTGGCAGGCCAGCTTGTCCGTCATGAGGCGGATGTCGGCCGGCGCATTGAGCACGCGCGCCGGCGGCAGCTCGGCCAGCTGCGCGGCCAGGGTCGCCATGGCAGACGTAAAACCGGCAAACCAGGCATCCATGGCCAGCAGTTCGCCATGCGCAGGCGCGGCGACCGGCGGACGGTCCAGCAGCCGGCAGCCTGCCTGCAGCAACAGCAAATGGGCGGCGGGATCGTCGCCGGGCGGTTCGATTTTCAATAGGCGGGGATGCGCCAACGCGACATTGAGCAAGGCGGGCTGACTTAGCCAGTCGCGCCATTCCAGCACCTGCGCGGGCGGCAGGCGCAGCTGCGCGCGCGCCGCCTGCATCAGGCGCACGCGCTTGCTGCCAGCGGTCGCCAGCAGGGTGAGATGCGTGTGCAAGGAATGAAACTCCGTTTACTTGACCACGACTACTCGCCCACGGCCACGTAACGGTAGCTTTCACCGTCGTCTTCGTCCGCTTCCTGCGGATCGTCCAGCACCACCTCGAAGGGCAGCGCCTTCAGTTTCGCCTGGTTTTCCTCGGAAATGTAGTGGTGCGACAGGTCCAGGCGCGTCAAGCCGCCCAGCTGCGTGTGATTGAGTACGGCCACGGCGCCCAGGTCGCCGATGGTGCCCAGCGACAGGTCAAGCGTGGCGAGCTGCGCCACCAGCGGTTCTTCCGCCAGCCAGACGGCCAGGTCGTCGGCGATTTCCGCGTCGCGCAAGCCCAGGTAACGCAGGGAGGGCACGGTCAGCTGTGCCAGCACCTTGCGGTACAGGTCGACGTCTCCCGAAAAGCCATATTCGTCCGTGCCCAGCCACAGTTCCAGGTGTTCCAGCTGCGGCATGCTCGATTGCGCCAGTGCTTCGGCGATCTTTTGATCGAGTCCGCCCGCTTCGATGGTGAAGCGACGCAGGTGCTGGTGGGCGAACGGTTCGATGACAAGTTCATTGCCGCCGCGGATACGCAACTCTTCCAGCTGAGGAAAGGCCTCCAGCAGGGGCTTGTAGCTGCCTTGCACGATCCACGAGATTTCGCATTCCTCGTACGTCATGTCGCCGATGAACAGGGCGCGCAAGCTGGGCAGTTCGGCGGCGTGGGCGATCAGCGCGGCCATCACCTCGTCGGCGCCCGATTCGTACGGGTCGCCCCACATGCCGATGATCAGCGCTTCGAGCGCATTCTTGTCGGCCTTGCCGAGGAAGCCGGCGATCAGCTCGTCCATCTTGCGCTCGTCGTCGTACTCGAGCGACAAACGGTAGACGATGTCGGGCGAGGCGTCGAACGGCAGGTCCGGGTCGTACTGGACGACTTTCTTGTTGTGGAAGGTGGTGGTGCTGTCGGAAATCGTCATTGCTAAGGCTCCATGAAAGACAGTGAAAATCTTGTCTAATCCAAAATCTTAGCATGGGCGAAAGAGCTTATTGCACACTGCTGAAAAGCAACTATCTATGGATTACCACTAATAAGGCTTTGCCTTCGGTCTTGCCCAGGTTGCGGATGATATGCGGCTGGTCCGCCGGATAGCGTGCCGTACCGCCATTCTTGACCTTTTTCTTTGCCGCGCCCACTTCCAGTTCCAGGTTGCCGTGGATGACCGTCAAATGCTCGGTCGTGCCCGGGTCATGCGGCTGCGACGCCAGTTCGCCACCCGGTGCCAGGGTCACTTCATACCATTCATATTTGCCCGCCAGTTCCATCGGCCCCAGGATGCGCAGCACGTAGCCCGCATGGTCGCCGGGCAGGGTGGGGGTTTCGTGGGCGTCCGTGATGCGGATGGTTTCCACGGCTTTTTCCGCGCTGGAGAGCAATTCGCCGATCTGCACGCCCAGGGCGTTGGCCAGGCGCCAGGTGATGGCGATGGTGGGATTGGCTTTTTCGCGCTCGATTTGCGACAGCATGGACTTCGAGACGCCCGCGATGCGCGACAAATCCTCGAGTGTCAGGCCGCGCGCCAGGCGCAGCCGTTGCAGGGTGGCACCCACTTCAGGGGGAGAATTGGTCGAAACACTGGTTTTCATCGGCGGGTGGCTTGCAAAGTTCAATCGGCTTGGGTAATATCCACTATATTGAATTTCAGTTCGACATAGTGGATTTTGAGGAAAAACACGGAAACGTGTAGACTTCAAACAGCGCTTCACGGTACAGCATACTGCGCGCACCGGTCAAGCGGCCGCTCCCCCTATGACGGCTGAGGTCACCCGGCTACCACACATACAACAGGGACACACAAGGATCATCATGAGCGAGCAAGCGAAGAACACCTTTTTCAGCGGTCTGCAACAGAATCTCGATCAATTGCGCCAGCAGGGCTTGTACAAGCCCGAGCGCGTGATCGCCTCGCGCCAGGGCGCTGAAGTGGTGTGCGACGATGGCCGTACCCTGATCAATATGTGTGCGAATAACTATTTGGGCCTGTCCGGCGACCTGCAAACGCAGGAAGCGTCTATTGCCGCTACGCAAAAATACGGTTACGGCCTGTCGTCCGTGCGCTTCATTTGCGGCACGCAAACCGTGCACAAGGAACTGGAGCAGGCGATTTCCGCTTTTCTGGGTACCGAGGACACGATTTTGTACGCGGCCGCATTCGATGCCAACGGCGGCGTGTTCGAGCCTCTGTTCGATGAAAACGACGCCATCATCTCGGACGCGCTGAACCACGCCTCCATCATCGACGGCATCCGCCTGTGCAAGGCTGGCCGCTACCGCTACGCGCACAACGACATGGCGGACCTGGAAGTGCAGCTGCAAGCAGCGATTGCCGCCGGCAAGCGCCATAAAGTCATCGTGACGGACGGCGTATTCTCGATGGATGGCACGATTGCGCAACTCGACAAGATCTGCGACCTGGCCGACAAATACGGCGCGCTGGTGATGATCGACGAATGCCACGCCTCCGGCTTCATGGGCGCGACGGGCCGCGGCACGCACGAACACCACAATGTGATGGGCCGCATCGACATCATCACGGGCACCCTGGGCAAGGCACTGGGCGGCGCCATGGGCGGCTTTACCTCGGCGCGCAAGGAAGTCATCGACACGCTGCGCCAGAAATCGCGCCCGTACCTGTTTTCGAATACCCTGGCGCCATCGATCGCAGGCGCCTCGCTGTCGGTGCTGGAGCGTCTGGCCAAGTCGACCGAGCTGCGCGACCGCCTGCATGAAAACACGGCTTTCTTCCGCAGCGAAATCGAGCGCATCGGCTTCACCATCAAGCCGGGCACGCATCCGGTGGTTCCCGTGATGCTGTTCGATGCTCCCGTGGCGCAGAAGTTCGCCGCCCGCCTGTATGAACTGGGCGTGCTGGTGACGGGTTTCTTCTACCCGGTCGTGCCGATGGGCCAGGCCCGGGTCCGCGTGCAGCTGTCGGCCGCCCACAGCCGTGAACAGCTGGTGCAAGTGCTGGCCGCCTTCGAGCAGGCCGGCAAGGAACTCGGTCTGCTGACCAACACCACCACTACCAATTAACAAGAACCCAGGAAAATAGCATGGAACGCATCTTAGTCATAGGCGCAAACGGCCAAATCGGTAGTGAGTTGGTGGGCGCGCTGGCGCAGCAGCACGGCGCGGACAACGTCATCGCCAGCGACATCGGCACGAATAACCTTTACCAGGCCAAGCGCTATGCCCAGCTGAACGTGCTGGACAAGGACGGCCTGGCGAACATCATCGCCGACGAAGGCATCACCCAGGTATACCAGCTGGCGGCCATGTTGTCGGCCACGGGCGAGGCGGCGCCATTGAAGGCGTGGAGCTTGAACATGGATGGCTTGCTCAATATCCTGGAACTGGCGCGCGAGCGGGGCGAAGCGGGCAAGCCATTGCGCATCTTCTGGCCATCGTCGATTGCCGCATTTGGCCCGAACACGCCGCAAGTGAACACACCGCAAATGACGGTGATGGACCCGACGTCGATGTACGGCATCAGCAAGCTGGCCGGCGAACGCCTGTGCGAGTACTACTTCAACAAGTATGGCGTGGACGTGCGCAGCATCCGCTACCCTGGCATCATCAGCTATAAATCGCCTCCGGGCGGCGGCACCACCGATTACGCCATCGCCATCTTCCATGCGGCCTTGCGCGGCGAACGCTATGACTGCTTCCTCGATGCGAACACCACCTTGCCGATGATTTACATGCCCGACGCCATCCGCGCCACCATCGAACTGATGGACGCGCCGGCTGCATCTATCCAGATCCGTTCGTCCTACAATGTGGCCGGCGTGTCGTTCAATCCCGAGCAACTGGCGAAAGCCATCGTGCACATGGTGCCGGACTTCAAGATCAGCTACAAGCCGGACAGCCGTCAGGCCATCGCCGACAGCTGGCCGCAAAGCCTGGACGACAGCAAGGCCAGTGCCGACTGGGGCTGGAAGGCGCAGATCGGCGTCGAGCAGATGGTCACTGACATGCTGGCCAATGTCGATGCAGGGCAGCCGGCCAAGGCAGCCTGAGTCCCACACAAGCATTCATAAAAACATACTAATATAAAGAGACACTACATGGATATGAGCGTATTTGACCTGTTCAAGATCGGCATCGGGCCGTCGAGTTCCCATACTGTGGGGCCGATGGCGGCGGCGCGGCGTTTTCTGGTCGAATACGGTCCGCTGGACCAGGTAGTGGGCGTCGAGGCGGCCCTGTATGGCTCGCTGGCGCTGACGGGTGTGGGCCATGCGACGGACAAGGCCGTCATTCTGGGTTTGATGGGTGAAACGCCGCAAGACGTCGCGCCCGATGCGGTCGACAGCAAGCTGGCCGCCATCGAGTCGGCCGGTGAAATCGCGCTGCTGGGCACGCATGTAGTGCCGTTTACGGCGGCCACGGGCTTGATCTGGCACAAGAGCGAGTCCCTGCCCGAGCACCCGAACGGCATGCGCTTTACCTTGAAACTGGCGGACGGCAGCCGTGTCGACAAGGTGTATTACTCGATCGGCGGCGGTTTTATCCGCGAAGCGGGCGAGGCGCAGGCCGAAGCGGCCGTGGAGTCGGCCGCCAGCGCCAGAGTTGTGTTTCCGTTCGACACCATGGAGCAGTTGCTGGCGCATGGCGTGGAAAGCGGCCTGTCGATTCCGGAAATGCTGCGCGCCAACGAGTGCGTCAAGCGCAGCGACGAAGAATTGAATGCTGGGCTGGACCGCATCTGGCAGGTCATGCGCGACTGCATCGCGCACGGCCTGGAAACGACGGGTAACCTGCCGGGCGGCTTGAACGTCAAGCGCCGCGCCGCCAAACTATGGCGTCTGGCGCAAGAGGCGAAGGCGTCCGACAACCGCGCCAACGACTTGCCGCACGACGCCGTGCACCTGGTCAGCCTGTACGCGATGGCTGTCAACGAAGAAAACGCTGCCGGCGGGCGCGTGGTGACGGCGCCGACCAACGGCGCCGCCGGCATCATCCCGGCCGTGTTGCGCTATTACGCGCAGGATTGCCGCCCCAGCGACCCCGTGGGCGGCGTGCGCCGCTTCATGCTGACGGCGGCGGCCATTGGCATGTTGTGCAAACGCAATGCCTCGATCTCGGGCGCCGAAGTGGGTTGCCAGGGCGAAGTGGGCGTGGCCTGCGCCATGGCGGCTGCCGGCCTGGTGGCGGCCCTGGGCGGCACGAACGAACAAATCGAAAACGCGGCCGAAATCGGCATCGAGCACCACCTGGGCATGACCTGCGACCCTATCGGCGGCCTGGTGCAGATTCCCTGCATCGAGCGCAACGGCATGGGCGCCGTGAAAGCGATTACGGCCGCCTCGCTGGCGCTGAAGGGCGACGGCACGCATTTCGTCAGCCTCGACGAAGTCATCGAAACCATGCGCCAGACAGGCGCAGACATGCAGGACAAGTACAAGGAAACGTCGCTGGGCGGCTTGGCCATTCACGTCATCACGGTGAACCACGCCGCTTGTTGATGCGCTGGCGGTGGTGTCGGATTACGCGCGGAGCGCTAATCCGACCGACGATACGCCACGGTCGGCGTAGGTCGGCTTAGCCCGCAGGGCGTAAGCCGACATCACCACCTCAGCCACCAACTTCACTCCTCCTCAAACAGCTGCTCCAGCCTTCTCGGGTAGTGATTCAAAAAATCGCGCGTCACGGCATAGTGTTCCGTATCCTCATACGCCACTTCGTGGATGCCGCCGCCCGTAAACATCAGGATTTTCGCGTTCGGGTAGGCCAATAAAATCGGCGAGTGGGTGGCGATGATCAGCTGCGAGTCGTCCTGCACCAGCTGGTGGATCACCGACAAGGCCGCCATCTGACGGCTGGGCGACAGGGCCGCCTCGGGCTCGTCCAGCAGATACAGACCCTTGCCCCGCAGCTTGTTGATCAAGGTCGCCATGAACGCTTCGCCGTGCGATTGCGCGTGCAGTGACTTGCCGCCATAGCTTTGCAGGTATTCCGGCGGCATCTCGTCCATGTAGGTGGCGACGTTGAAAAAGCTCTCGGCGCGCAAAAAATAACTGTCATCGGGCTTCTTGTAACTCTTGCTCAGACGCAAGTGCGCGTGCAAGCCCGATTCCTCGTCCGATGGCAGGGCGATGCGCACATTGCGCGTGCCGCCATCCTTGCCGAAGCCCAGCGCCACGGCCAGCGCTTCGAGCATGGTCGACTTGCCGCTGCCATTCTCGCCGACGAAAAACGTCACGTCGCGGTGGAAGTCCATGTGCACGAAGTCACGGATGGCGGGGATGGTGAATGGATAGTGGTCCAGGTCGACGACGGCGTCGGTGCGCAGCGTGGCGCTTTGCAGATACGGTTTTTTACTCAGCGACATGGCCTGTTCCATGAATGGCCGCAATTCGGCCGACAAACACCAGTGTGGCGCAAATCAGGCGCGCGCGCCAGTATGGGGACGCATCTTTACGAGGGGCGTTGATCTCGCCATAGAAAATTTCCAAAGTGCAATGGTTCTAGCTCTGCCGGGCGCTGCTGTTTGACAACAGATGCGGAGGGCCGGACGGCTGTGTTCGCAGGCGATTCGCCTTGGGGAGCGGCTGGCACTATAATATCCGCTGCCATTCATGATCAACCGCACTCAGCTCAACTGGACTCTTCAAATCTATGCATTACGTGTCTACCCGCGCTGATAAAGCGCCATTGCAGTCGCAACAGTCATCTTTGCAGCAATTTTCCGACATCCTCCTGGGCGGCCTGGCCCCCGATGGCGGACTGTATCTCCCAGAACACTACCCGCAAGTCACTGGTGCCGAGCTCAATGCCTGGCGCACATTGTCGTATGCCGACCTGGCATTCGAAATCCTGAAGAAGTTCGCCACCGATATCCCGGCCGCGGACCTGAAGGCACTGACTGCGAAAACCTATACCAAGGCAGTTTACAAGAACGCCCGCGCCGGCGAAAACGCGGCCGACATCACGCCGCTGCGCGTGCTCGAAGAAAACGTCGTCAAGGGCGGCCAGACCACCCTGATGCTGCAGGCGCTGTCGAACGGCCCGACCCTGGCCTTCAAGGACATGGCCATGCAGCTGCTGGGCAACCTGTTCGAATATACCCTGGCCAAGCACGATGCCGAGCTCAATATCTTCGGCGCCACGTCCGGCGACACGGGCAGCGCGGCTGAATACGCGATGCGCGGCAAGAAGGGCATCCGCGTCTTCATGTTGTCGCCGCACAAAAAAATGAGCGCCTTCCAGACGGCGCAGATGTTCAGCCTGCAAGATCCGAACATTGTCAACATCGCCGTCAAAGGCGTGTTCGACGACTGCCAGGATATGGTCAAGGCCGTGTCGAACGATTTGCCGTTCAAGGCGAAACAGAAAATCGGCACCGTCAATTCCATCAACTGGGCTAGAGTCGTGGCGCAAGTCGTGTATTACTTCCGCGGCTACCTGGCGGCCACCACCAGCAATGAGCAAAAAGTGTCGTTCACGGTGCCGTCTGGCAACTTTGGCAATATCTGCGCCGGCCATATCGCCCGCATGATGGGGCTGCCGATCTCGAAACTGGTGGCGGCGACGAATGAAAACGACGTGCTCGACGAATTCTTCCGCACGGGCGTGTACCGTGTGCGCAAGTCGGCCGAAACCTACCACACGAGCAGCCCGTCGATGGATATCTCCAAAGCGTCGAACTTCGAGCGTTTCGTCTACGACCTGGTGGGCCGCGACAGCGAGCGCGTGCGCGCGCTGTTTGCCAAAGTGGAAACGCACGGCGGTTTTGACTTGTCCGGCAAGCCTGGCAGCGATGGCGACGAGTTCAAGCTGGTGGCAAAATATGGTTTCAAATCTGGCAAGTCCACGCACCGGGACCGCCTCGACACCATCCGCGACGTGGCCGACGACTACGGCATCACCATCGACACGCACACTGCCGACGGCATCAAGGTGGCGCGCGAGCACCTGGAGCCGAACGTGCCGATGATCGTGCTGGAAACGGCGCTGGCGGCCAAGTTCAACGAAACCATCCTCGAGGCGCTGGGCGTCGACGCCGAGCGCCCGGCCGGCTTCGAAAACATCGAGGACTTGCCGCAAAAGTTCGACGTGATGGATGCCGACGTCGAGAAAATGAAGGCGTACATCGCCGCCAACACGGGACTGTGATGACAGACGCCAGCACTGTACGCAAGCCGATGCTGTCGGTGGCCGAGGCGCAAGCCTTCATGCTGGGCGCGGCGCGTCCGGTGGCCGAGGTGGAGCATATTGACACCATGCGCGCCAATGGCCGCGTGCTGGCGACGGCGCAAACGTCGACCCTGAACGTGCCCGAACGCGACAACACGCAAATGGATGGCTACGCCGTGCGCGCGCAGGATTGCGCCAGCGGCGCGGCCAGGCTGGCCGTGTCGCAGCGCATCGCGGCTGGCCACGTGGGCCAGCCCCTGCAGCCGGGGACGGCGGCGCGCATCTTTACGGGCGCCTTGCTCCCGGACGGCGCCGATTGCGTGGTGATGCAGGAGCAGTGCACCTTGCTTGAGGGCGTGGTGACGGTGAATCACGTGCCGCAGGCGGGTGAATGGGTGCGCCGCCAGGGCGAGGATATCCGCGCCGGCGGCGAGATCCTCGGTGCGGGGCGGCGCCTGCGCAGCCAGGAAATGGGCCTGGCTGCCTCCGTGGGCCTGGCCCAGGTGCCCGTGCTGCGCAAGCTGCGCGTCGCCGTCTTCTTTACGGGCGATGAACTGGCCATGCCCGGTGAACCCTTGGCGCCGGGCGCCGTCTACAACTCGAACCGGTTTACCCTGCGCGGCCTGCTGGAAAACCTCGGCTGCGAGATCACGGACCTGGGTATCGTTCCCGACAGCCTGGAGGCCACGCGCGCCGTGCTGCGTCGGGCTGCCCAGGGCAATGATTTGATCATCACCTCGGGCGGCGTGTCCGTGGGCGAGGAAGACCATATCAAGCCGGCCGTGGAAGCGGAAGGGCGGCTGAACATGTGGCAGATCGCCGTCAAGCCGGGCAAACCGCTGGCGTTTGGCGAAGTGCAGGATGCGTTCTTTGTCGGCCTGCCCGGCAATCCCGTGTCCAGCTTCGTTACCTTCCTGCTGTTCGTGCGTCCGTTCATCCTGCGCCTGCAGGGCGTGGCGGGCAATCTGGCGCCGCGCAGCTACAGGCTGCCGGCTGCGTTTGAACGCCTGAAGGCGGACAGGCGCAACGAGTTTTTGCGCGCCAGGATCAATGAGGAGGGCGAACTGGAACTGTTCGCCAACCAAAGCTCGGGCGTGCTGACGTCCACCGTGTGGGGTGACGGCTTGATCGATTGCCCGCCGGGGCTGTCGATTGCGCGCGGCGACATGCTGCGTTTTATCCCGTTTAACGAATTGCTGTACTAAGGAAGTATCGATGAAGATCAATCTGCGTTTTTTCGCCAGCGTGCGCGAGCTGGTGGGCACGGGCCAGGAAGTGCTGGAGGTGGCCGGGCCGCTGACGGTGGGCGAGGTGAGAACCCTGCTGATCGCCCGCGGCGGCAACTGGGAATATGCGCTGGCGCAGGGCCGTGCGCTGCGCATGGCGCATAATCAGGTGATGTGCGATGCCGATACCGTGATTGCGGAAGGCGATGAAGTGGCATTCTTCCCGCCCGTGACGGGTGGCTGATCGGGCTTGCCCAAATGAAACGGCCACTTCATCGAAGTGGCCGTTTTTTCATGAGGACTTGGTTTTCCGCTTGCTGGCCGGTGTATCGCTGCAGGTGGCGCAGGCGATGGCTTTCTTGTAGCGCCAGTATTTCGAGCCGATGAAGATGGCCGACGCCACCAGTGACCAGGCCAGGGCACTGAGGATATCGGCCTGGCTGGTCGTGCCCTTGCTGTACTCGACCACTGAAAGGATGATGAATAAAATCGAGCTGGCCAGCAGATAGCGGGAAATCCAGAATCCTGCACCCATGTGTTTCTCCTCTTGTCGTCTCATTGTCTCGTGAAGTCAAAGTACTGATCGCTACAGCATGTCCGCGCAGTATGCATCATTTTTCGGCATTATTGCCATCCCCTGGCCTTATCTCGACTAAAATGCCGGGGTTTTCAGCGTCTTCCCTGCTTGCCATGACCAACTCCAGTTCCCCTCCGTTTCACATCGCCGTCATCGGCGGCGGCCCCGCCGGCCTGATGGCCGCACAGGCGGCCGCCGACCAGGGCGCGCAGGTGGAATTGTTCGACGCCATGCCGTCCGTCGGCCGCAAATTCCTGCTGGCTGGGCGCGGAGGCATGAATATCACGCACGCGGAAGGCTATCAGGCCTTTGTCTCGCGCTACGCCAGGCAGGCCAGCCGCCTGAAACCGGCGCTGGACCAGTTTGGCCCGCAGAGGGTGCGCGATTGGGTGCACGGCCTGGGCGTGGACACCTTCGTCGGCTCATCGAACCGCGTCTTCCCCACCGATATGAAGGCCGCACCCTTGCTGCGCGCATGGCTGCACCGCTTGCGCGAAGCGGGCGTGCAATTTCACATGCGCCACCGCTGGACGGGTTGGCGGGACGGCCAGCTGGCCTTCGCCACGCCGGACGGCGAACGCCTGCGCTCCTTCGACGCCGTGATCCTGGCGCTGGGTGGCGGCAGCTGGGCGCGCCTCGGTTCCGATGGCGCCTGGGTGCCTTTGCTGCAAGGGCAGGGCGTGGCCGTGGCAGCGCTGGCGCCGGCCAATTGCGGCTTCGACGTGGACTGGAGCGAACATTTCAGCAGCCGTTACGCGGGCGAGCACCTGGCCACGGTGGCCATCACGGCGCATGACATCGACGGCTTGACTGTCAAGCGCCAGGGGCAGTGCGTCATCACGGCCGGCGGCGTCGAAGGCGGCCTGATTTATGCGCTGTCGGCCGCACTGCGCGAGCAGATCGCCGCTGAGGGCCACACCACCATCTGGCTGGACCTGGCGCCCGACCACAGCCATGAGCGGGTGTTCGAGGAAGTCACGCGCCCGCGTGGCGCCCGTTCCATGTCCAGCCATCTGCAAAGTCGGCTGGGCATCAAGGGCGTGAAATCGGGCTTGCTGCGCGAATGCCTGGGCGCGGCCGACTTTGCCGACGAGGCCAGGCTGGCTGCCGCCATCAAGCTGCTGCCCGTCACCTTGCAGCGCCCGCGCCCCATCGATGAAGCCATCAGCAGCGCCGGCGGCGTGGTCTTCGATGGCATCGACGGCTGCATGCTGCGCGCCATGCCGGGCGTGTTTGTCGCCGGTGAAATGGTGGACTGGGAAGCGCCCACGGGCGGCTACCTGCTGACGGCCTGCCTGGCGCAAGGCAAGGCGGCCGGCGAGCAGGCGGTCAGTTGGCTGGAAGGGAATTCTTGAAATTACAACAGCATTTGGTCGTTCGCGCCATCATTAATGCCAGATGATGTCGCCTGATCCGCTTTTCTGCGCATCGCGCTGGCGCGGGTTGCCGTGGACGTGGATGTCGCCGCTGCCGCGCAAGGTCAGGTTGGCGGCGTCGCGCACGAAGACGGTGCTCTGACCCGAGCCTTGCAGGCTGACGCTGGCCTTGTCGGTGGCCAGATGCTCGGCATCGATGTCGCCTGAGCCGCTCAAGTCGGCGCGCAGGAATTTCGTGTTGCCGCTGGCGGCGATGCGCCCGGAACCCACCATTTCCAGCACCACGCTATCGCTGTTGCCGCCATTGATGTCGAGGTCACCGCTGCCGTTGACCGTCGCTTGCACCTGCTTGTAGCGTCCCGTGAAGCTGACGTCGCCCGAACCCGTCAATTCCAGGATGAAACTATCGCCCGAAAATCCCGTTATCTTGCTGTCGCCATTGCCGTGCACTTCCAAGCGCACAAGCGATGGCAGCACCAGTTCCACCTGTAACGGCTGGCGATGGTGGAAGAGCATGCCTTTCTGGCCGATATGCAGGGTCGTGCCGTCGGCGGTGGTCGCGACGTTCGACAGCAAACGCTGCTCGCCGCTCACCTTCATCGATGGCATGGCGCCGCGGCGCAGCACCAGGTCGATGGGGCCGGCCAGGTCGATGCTGTTGATATCGGCGGAAATCGGGCGCGTTTCGCTACGCACGGCGCGGCCGGCAGCGCTGCTGGGATTGCTGATTCCCTTGGCGCGCAGCGCCGCATAGGACATGGCGATCAGGACCATTGCCAGCAGCAGCATGGACAGGCCAACTTTGAGCAAGCGTTTCATGGCAGCCTTTCTAGTGACCTTTGAGCAGGGAGACATTCATGGCGATGTAGCGCTTGATACCGATCAAGGTGTAGCGCGTTACCACCAGACTGAGCAGGAAGATGGCGATGCCGCCGAGCAGCATGCCCACGCCGAAGACGGTTTGCGTGGTGCGCGCATCGCGGTCCATATCGGTGGAGATGCGGATGCCGCCTCCGGCCAGCGCTTCGGCCCGTTCCATCATGCGCGACGACGCACCCGGTGCCTCGGGTTCGGATTTGACGGGGCCGGGCAGGTGATCGACTTCGATGCCCGTGTCGCCGATGGTGATGCGTGTCTCGCGGCGCTCGCCGCCATCGTCGTCATGGATGAAGACGTGGCGCAAGGGGCCGTCGAGCACCAGTTCGTTGGCGCCGGACAGGCCGCTGGCCGTGATGGCGATGCCGGCCAGGTAAAAGCTCAGGCCCACGGCATACAGGGTGGCCAGCAGGGCCGCGTAGACGGCGGCAGGCACGACCATGAACAGGTTGAAGATGGCCAGGCCCACCAGCGAGACGAGCAGGCGCAGCAGGTTGACGGGGGTTTTTTTGTGTTCGAAGGCCTGGCGGTGTGTGCTGTTGCGCAAGGTCAGGGCGATTTTCTTCGGGTCGCCCAGGTCGTCGGCCATCTCCTGCTCGCTGCGGCCGGCCGCAGCGCCTTCGATGAAGGTCTGTTCGTAATAATCGAGGGTCTTGGCCACCAGATCCGGTGGCAAGCCTGCCAGCGCGCGCCGCAGAGAGTCGAGATAGTCTTGCTTGTTCATCATATTCTTCCTGTCCGTCCGCTTCGCCGCCTCAGCCCACTGCTGGCAGCAACATGCTTGCCTGGCTCAGCAGCAATGGCGCTTGTGGCGCCTGCTGACCGTGTATGACGATCAGGGTGGCCAGCGCCACGCAAGCCAGCAGCGCCAGGGCTTTCAAGCTGTTTTTCAAGTGCAAGGTGGTGTGCATGGTATTCCCCGTGGCATGGCCGTTGTCGATGATCAGACTGTACCCAAGCACACGCGAGCGCACCAGCGCGGTGCGACAGAATGCAATTTCGCAGGGGCGAGCGACACCAGGGGAGGATGCCCCGTCAAGTCTACTTTGCCACCTTGCCCGCGGTGACGGCCTTTGCCGCCGCCACGCCGCTGCGCACGGCCGCCTCGATGGTGGCCGGATAGTCTTGCGTTCGGTCATCATTGGCCGTGTAATCGCCCGCCAGCAGCAGGCCCGGCATGCCGCTGGCGTTGCCGGGATGCAATAAATCCGGCGTGCAGGCAAAGGTGGCGCGTTTTTCCGTGATCAGCTGGGTCCAGATCGGTTGTGCCAGTTCCGCCCGCTGCAACACCTGCGCCAGCTGCGCCGCGATGGCTTGCGCCAGCGGCCCATGGCCTTGCTCGGCGGCAGGGCCGGAGGCGCTGATGACAACGGCCAGCAAGCCCGCCTGGCGCGCGTCGAGCTGACCCCGGTCGAAGACGAACTGGCCCCAGTGCTGCCGCTCCGGCGCATCGACAAGGGCGTAAAACGGCAAGTCCAGGCGCACCGAGGCGTCGTATTGCAGATAGCAGGTGCTGATGGCTTCCGGCGTGAAAGCTTGCATGCGGCTAATGACGTCGTCGAGGCGCGGATCCTGCAAGCCTTGCAGCAGGCTGGCCGCCTGCACGGACGAGGTGGCCACGATGACGCCGTCATAGTGCTCGCCGTCATGGCCGCCGTCATCGAGCCGCCAGCGGCCATCGGGCAAGGCGTGCAAGGCGGCCACCTTGGCGCCCGTGCGCACTGCGCCGCCATGCTGGACCAGATATCGGGCGGCGGCCTCGGGAAACAGGGCACTCAGGTTTGCTTTCGGGATCAGCATGTCGGATGCGCGGCGGCGGCTCGCGCCCAGGCTGTCGCGTAGCACATTGATGAAGACGCGCGCCGAGGCCCGCTCGGGCGGCGTATTCAGTGCAGCCAGGCACAGTGGATACCACATCAGCCGGTTCAGGCGGTCCGTCTGGTCGAAGCGCTGCAGCAGTTCGCTGACCGTGCAATCGTTGTACAGTTGCCAGCCCATCCACCGCATGGCGGTGGAAAAGCGCATCAGAGCGAGCTTGTCGGCGCGCAGCAAGCCCTGGGCGCGCAGCAGGGCCCACGCCAGATGCAGCGGTGCGGGCAGGCGCGGCGCGACGAAATCCATACCATCGGAACCGGGCGGATAGCGCATCTGCAGGGGCAGGGTGAGGATCACTTCGGCCGGGTCTTGCCCCGCCAGCTTGATCAGGCGCAAGGTTTCCGTGTAGGCGCCCAGCAAGATGTGCTGGCCGTTGTCGAGGACAGTGTTTTCTCTCTCGACCCGGCGCGCGCGCCCGCCCAGGGTACGCGCCGCCTCGAAGACGGTGACGGCATGGCCGGCGCGCGCCAGTTCCATGGCCGCCGCGCAACCAGCCCAGCCGGCGCCGATGACGGCGTAGCGTTGCTTCACGCTACTCTCAGCCACGAACCCAGGTCTTCCAGGCCAGCCACAGTTTGCGGATCGGCGTGAGCGAAATGCGCTGTTTCAGCACGTGATAGCCGTCGCGCTCGACTTCATTGAGCACGGTACGGTAGATGGCCGCCATGATCAGGCCCGGGCGCTGGGCGCGGCGGTCCTCGGCTGGCAGGAGCGCAAACGCTTCGTCATACGCCTTTTGCGCGCGCGCTACCTGGAAACGCATGAGATTTTCAAAGTTTTCGCTGTGGCGCGCGTTCAGCAGGTCGGCCGCCGTGACATTAAATTGCTGCAACTCGCTGATCGGCAGGTAGATGCGCCCCTTGCGCGCATCTTCGCCCACATCGCGGATGATATTGGTCAGCTGGAAGGCGTGACCCAGCTTTTCCGCGTACAGCAGCGTTTCCGGGCGCGTCGCGCCAAAGATGCTGGCCGACAAGATACCGACCACGCTGGCCACGTGCCAGCAATAGCGGCTCATGGCCTGGTAGTCGAGGTAGCGGGTCTGGTTCAAGTCCATTTCCATGCCGTCGATGATGGCCTGCAAATGCTTTTCTTCCAGCTTGTAGGTGTCCAGATGGGGCTGCAGCGCGCGCATCACGGGATGCGTGGGATTGCCCTCGTACATGGCCTTGACTTCCTTGCGCCACCAGACCAACTTGGTGCGTGCCACGGCTTCGTCCGTGCATTCATCGACCGTGTCATCGACTTCGCGGCAGAAGGCATACAGGGCCGTGATGGCCTTGCGGCGCTCCGCAGGCAGGAACAGAAAGCTGTAGTAGAAGCTGGAGCCGCTCTGGGCGGCCTTTTGTTGGCAGTATTCGTCGGGAGACATAGTCAAAAGAGCAAGGGTTGCAGATCGAAGCCGCTATTCTATCGTCTTACAGAGTGGGCGACGGGGGAAAAGCCGTTTTTACTTGCGTCTCTTGATGCAGGCTTTTGCGCGACATGCGCAGGGCGCGCCAGAAAATGATCAGCCAGTCGCGTTTCTCCAGCTTGGGGCGGCGCCGGAACACGTCGTAATTGACCGCTTCGATGGCTTCGAGAATGCGCAAGCCTCCTTGCACCACGAGACGCAATTCCCAGCCGATGCGCCCCCGCAAACGCAGGGCCAGCGGCGCGCCGGACAGCATCAGGGCGCGCGTGCGGGCCACTTCGAAGCGCATCAGGGCGCTCCACTTGCCGTGCGCTTCGGGCCGCTCAAAGGAGGCGGCGGAAACGGCAAAGCGGGTCAGGTCTTCCATCGGCAGGTAGATGCGCTCCTTTTGCTGGTCGATGGCGACGTCTTGCAGGAAATTAATTAGTTGCAAAGCTGAGCAAATCGCATCGGAATCGCGTACATTCTGTTCATCGGCCGCACCGTACAGGTGCAGCATCAGCAGCCCCACCGGGTTGGCGGAACGGGCGCAGTAATCGAGCACGTCGTCGTAGCTGACATAGCGCGTCGTTTCCACATCCTGCTTGAAGGCCGACAACAGATCGTAAAACGGCTTGAGCGGCAGCTGGAATTTGGCGATGACGGCGGCCAGGCGTTCGAACATGGCGGCGTTCTCGCCCGCATGGCTTTCGTGGCGGGCTATGCGGCCCAACGCCTCTTCGTAGGCGTGCAGGGCTGCCAGGCGTTCGGCCGGCGTGGCGTCGCCTTCATCGGCCAGGTCGTCGGCGCTGCGGGCGAAGGCATAGATGGCCTCGACAGCGGGCACCAGGCGGCGCGGCAGCAGGAATGATGCAACAGGAAAATTTTCGTAATGGTCTACAGGCATGAACACACTTCTCTAGTCTTGCGTTTGTCCGGCACCCTGCCAACGCAGGAAGCGCCAAACGTTGTACGTCTCAAGATTAATGACGCAAAAGTCACTAAAAGCTTTTGCGCACGATTATAATTAATAACCAGAAAGTCATTAGGGGAAATCGCTCCCTGTCATGACCAAGCTGATATTGTCACAAATTTAAGGATATCGTGTGCGAAAAAGTTTGGCTAGCATCACTTAGCAAGCGAAAAGTTTCCTCACGCAAAAATCTAACAGCCCGCATAGTAAAGGAAAATACCTTGTTTGCCCTGAAAACCCTGCGCCGCGAGACCGGCGCACCCGCACTGCCCGCTCTGCGGCTGATTGCCGCCGCCGCCCTGGTACTGACCCTGGCGGCCTGTTCCAAGCCGGCCGTCAAAGTGGAAGATGTGCGCCCCGTGCGCGCGATGGTGTTGTCTAGCAGTAATGTTGACGTCAGTGCGGAACTGGCGGGCGAGGTCGTGCCCCGCGTCGTGTCGCAGCTGGGTTTCCGCGTGGGCGGCAAGATCGTCGCGCGCAAGGTCGATGTGGGCGCCAGCGTGAAAAAGGGGCAAGTGTTGATGCAGCTCGATCCCGTCGACTTGCAGCTGTCGCAAGCCCAGGCCAAGGCGTCGCTGGTCAGCGCGGAAACGAACCGCGACCTGGCACGCGCGGAATTGAAGCGCTACCAGGATTTGCGCGCGAAGAATTTCGTCAGCCAGGCTGTGCTTGATGGCAAGGATGCCACTTACAAGGCGGCGCAGGCCAACGTGGAAGCGGCCCAGGCCCTGCACCGCGGCCAGGCCAACCAGTCCGGCTATGCCAGCTTGCTGGCCGACGTCGATGGCGTCGTCACGCGCATCGAGGCCGAGGTGGGGCAGGTGGTCGCGCCTGGCACGCCCGTGGTGCAGGTGGCCAAAAGCGGCGAAAAGGAAGTCGTGATCGGCCTTCCCGAAGACAAGGTCGAGACCTTGCGCAGCGTCAAGGATGTGGTGGTGCGCCTGTGGGCCGATCCGAAGCAGGGCTGGCCGGGCAAGATACGCGAAGTGTCGCCCGTGGCCGATGCCGCCACGCGCACTTACCTGGCCAAGGTCAGCATCCCGGACGTGCCGCAAGCGCGCCTGGGCATGACGGCCGTGGTGCAGTTCGCTTCGCAGTCGGCCACGCCGCAGATCAAGGTGCCGCTGACGGCCCTGTTCAATGAAAAGTCGCAAAGCTCAGTGTGGGTGGTGGAGAACGGCGCCGTGAAACTGGTGCCGGTCACCGTGGGCGGGGTGGCGGGCAATGAATTGCTGCTGACCTCGGGCGTGAAAGCGGGGCAGACGGTGGTCACGGCCGGCGTCAACTTGCTCAAGCCCGGGCAGAAAGTCTCTATCCTTGGCGCAGAACTGGCCAGCAAGCCGGATGTGGCCGCCGCCGCAGTCAGCGTGGGGGCCGGCAAATGAAGGGCGGCTTCAATCTGTCGCGCTGGGCCCTCGAACACATCCCGCTGACGCGCTACCTGATGGCCGTGCTGCTGATCGGCGGCATGCTCAGCTATGCCAGCCTCGGCCAGGATGAAGATCCCCCGTTTACCTTCCGCGCCATGGTCTTGCAAGCGTACTGGCCCGGTGCCACGGCGCTGCAGATGGCCGAGCAGGTGACGGACAAGCTGGAAAAGAAGCTGCAGGAAACGCCCTACATCAATGAAATCACCAGTTATTCGAAGCCGGGCGAAACCCTGATCTTGCTGGAGCTGCGCGAATCGGCGCCACCCAAGGAAACGGCGGCCGCCTGGTACCAGGTGCGCAAAAAGATCGGCGACATCAAGGGCACCTTGCCGGCCGGCGTGGTGGGACCGTTCTTCAATGACGAGTTCGGCGACACCTACGGCTCCATCTTCGCCCTGTCCGGCGACGGTTTTACCTACGCGGAAATGAAGGATTACGCGGACAAGGTGCGCCAGGAGCTGCTGGCCGTGGGGCAGGTATCGAAGGTGGAACTGTTCGGCGTGCAAGACGAGAAGATCAATATCATCTTTTCGCACAAGAAATTTGCCCAGTTGGGCATTCCTTTTGACGCCATCGTGCAGCAATTGTCCGAGCAAAACAGCATCAACGCCACGGGCGTGCTGGTGACGCCGACAGACAATCTGCAAGTGCGCGTGACGGGCGCCATGGTTACCGTCAAGGATCTGGAAAACCTGGAGCTGCGCGCCAACGGCACGACCTTCCGGCTCGGCGACTTTGCCACCGTGAAACGCGAATTCGTTGATCCGCCGAAGGACAAGATGCGTTTCAATGGCAAGGAAGTGATCGGCCTGGGCGTGTCGATGGAAAAGGGCGGCAACATCATCGACATGGGCAAGGCCTTGCAAGCGACGGTGACGCGCATGAAGAGCGAATTGCCGGTGGGCATAGAGCTGCAGCGCGTGTCGAACCAGCCGGAAGCTGTGTCCGCCTCCGTGGGCGAGTTCGTGCATACCCTGATCGAAGCCATCCTGATCGTACTGGCCGTCAGCTTTGTCGCGCTGGGCCTGCACACGAAACCGCTGCGCATCGACGTGCGGCCCGGCCTGGTGGTGGCCCTGACCATCCCCCTGGTGCTGGCCGTCACCTTCCTCTTCATGCGCCTGCTCGATATCGACTTGCACAAGATTTCCTTGGGCGCCCTGATCATCGCGCTGGGACTGCTGGTCGATGACGCCATCATTGCCGTCGAAATGATGGTGCGCAAGATGGAAGAGGGCATGTCGCGCTTCGACGCGGCCACGTTCGCCTACACGTCGACAGCCATGCCCATGCTGACGGGCACCCTGATCACGGTGGCGGGCTTCCTGCCCATTGGCCTGGCCAAGTCGGCCGCCGGCGAATACACGTTCTCCCTGTTCTCCGTCAATGCGCTGGCCCTGATCATTTCCTGGGTGGTGGCCGTCGTCTTCACGCCCTATATCGGCTACGTTTTGTTGAAAGTGAAACCGCACGCGCATAACGACCATGAATTGTTCGATACGCCGAACTTCCGCCGCTTCCGCCGTGCCGTCACATGGTGCGTGGAATGGCGCAAGACGACGATCGCCGCCACCCTGGTCATCTTTGCGCTGGGTATTTATGGTTTTAACTTCATCGAAAAGCAATTCTTCCCCGATTCCAGCCGTCCCGAATTGATGGTGGAGCTGTGGTCGCCCGAGGGCACGACCTTTGCCGCGAATGAAAAGCAGGTGAAGAAATTCGAGGCATTTGTGGGCAAGCTCGACGGTGTGGACAGCGTGACCAGCTATGTGGGCACGGGTAGCCCCCGTTTCTACCTGCCGCTGGACCAGATCTTCCCGCAGACCAATGTGTCACAAGTGGTGATCTTGCCCAAGAGCCTGGCGGATCGCGAGCAACTGCGCCAGAAGATCATCGATGTCTTCAAGAAGGATTTCCCGGAAGTGCGGGGCAGGGTAAAACTGTTGCCGAACGGGCCGCCTGTGCCGTATCCCGTGCAATTCCGTGTCACGGGGCCGGAAGTGGCGGGCGTACGCACCATTGCCGACCAGGTCAAGGACATCCTGCGCGCCAATCCGAACACTCTGGGCGTCAACGATAACTGGAATGAATCGGTAAAAGTGCTGCGCCTGGACCTGGATCAGGACAAGATGCGCGCGCTGGGCGTCACCTCGAAAACCGTGATGCAGGCGGCCAATACGATTCTGTCGGGCACCGTCATCGGCCAGTTCCGCGAAGACAATAAGCTGATCGATATCCAGGTGCGCCAGCCACTGGAAGAGCGGGCGACGATATCCGTGCTGAATGACACGAATATCCCGACGGCAACGGGCAAGTCCGTGCCCATCTCGCAGCTGGCCCGCGCGCATTTCGTGTGGGAGCCGGGCGTGGTCTGGCGCGACAAGCGTGAATGGGCCATTACCGTGCAGTCCGACGTGGTCGACGGCATCCAGGGCGCGACGGTCTCCACGCAGCTGGCGCCGCAGCTCGACGCCTTGCGCGCCAAGATGCCGGCCGGCTACCGCATCACCGTGAAGGGCGTGGCGGCCGACAGCGGCGAGGCGGAAGCGTCGATCGCGGCCAACCTGCCGCTGGCCATCTTCATCATCTTCACCTTGCTGATGCTGCAGCTGCACAGTTTCTCGCGCTCCCTGCTGGTGTTCCTGACGGGCCCGCTGGGCGTGGCGGGCGCCGCATTTGCCTTGCTCCTGCTGCATCGCCCGCTGGGCTTTGTGGCCAACCTGGGCGTCATCGCGCTGTTCGGCATGATCATCCGCAACTCCGTGATCCTGGTCGACCAGATCGAGCAAGACATCAAGGATGGCTCGGCCCCCTGGGATGCCATCATCGACTCGGCCGTGCGCCGTTGCCGCCCCATCGTGCTGACGGCCGCCGCCGCCGCACTGGCCATGATTCCTTTGTCGCGCTCCGTCTTCTGGGGCCCGATGGCGGTCGCCATCATGGGCGGCCTGATCCTGGCGACGGCCTTGACCTTGCTGTTCCTGCCGGCCCTGTATGCGGCCTGGTTCCGGGTCAAGAAGCCGGAGCAGGTGAGCGCAAAAGAGGGCTAGGGACAGGCGCCAGGGTATCAGCATAAAAAAGGCGGCATTCCTCTGGGAAATCCAGTAGAATGCCGCCTTTGCTTTAGCGCGGGCTTGCTCGACAAGTCCAAGGTAGCCAGATCGTTCCTGAGTTGTTAAAATCAGTAACGGCAGGTGTATAGCCTGCGGCAAATAGTACGAAATGCGGATGTGGTGGAATTGGTAGACACGCTGGTCTTAGAAGCCAGTGCTTCGGCTTGGGAGTTCGAGTCTCCCCATCCGCACCAATCCGGGTTGTTACAGCCCGGACGTGCAGCACCATCAAGTTGTTCTTCAGCCTCGTTGCAGGCATCTTTTTTGTTTTCCTGTTGCCTTTGCTATATTTCCGTCATTCGGGATGTCTTCGTTTGCACTATTTTTTGCCAGAGATCGGGCGGCGGTGCAGGAGCCGGGCTGAGATTTGCCTGGAAAATGGCCAAATTGAGGTAAATCAAAGGTTTTTTGCCCGAAATCTTCGCCAAGAGCGCATTTCTTTGTTTCGGACGGAGCGACAGTTCGCATATACTAATGAACGAAGCAGGCTGGAAAGCCTGTCTCTGGTGAAATAAAGAATGCCGGGGCAAGAGTAAAGACAGGGCCATCCAGGCTGTGGCGATTCGTTCGCCGCCGCTGGCATCCTCTGTGGTCGGGCTGCAAAGCCAGCCACTTTCCCGAAGTCCTTTGTTATAATGCCACGCTTTACCGAATGATGGCCGGCCTTGCATTTACTTGGAAGCAAAGCTGGACGCTCGGAGCCCTGTCGCAGTACTGGAAGCGGCGGATTGTTTGGTGCCTGGTGCGGGTTTTTCCCTCAGCCGGGTAGACCAGGTCCATCGTCCTGTTTTCCAGTACTTTTACAGATGAATATGCGAGCGAGTGAAGCTGGACCCATGTCTTGCCGCCAGTGATGGCGCAAGGGGTCGGGTCTTCTTTTCTCGCACCAACAGTGTTTATTTTTTGGACGATTTTTTACATGGCAACTGCAGTCGAAACCTTGGGCAAACTCGAACGTCGTATCACGATCTCCTTCCCGCTGACGGACGTCCGCACGGAAGTTGAGAAGCGCCTGAAAGTGCAAGCCCGTACGGCTAAGGCACCGGGCTTCCGTCCGGGCAAAGTGCCGTTGAAAATGGTCGCAGCACAATACGGCTACCAAATTGAATCGGAAGTGCTGAATGACAAAGTCGGCCGCGCGTTCAACGACGCCGCCAACGAAAACAATCTGCGCGTGGCCGGTTTCCCGAACATCGTGCCGAAAGAAGAAGCAGCCGAAGGTCAGCTGGCTTTCGATGCAACCTTCGAAGTGTATCCGGAAGTCGCCATCGGCGACCTGACGGCTGTTGAAATCGAAACCGTGCAAGCCGACGTGTCGGAAGCCGAAATCGACAAGACCATCGACATCCTGCGCAAGCAGCGCGTGCACTTCCACACCAAGGGCGAAGCTGGCGAACACAGCGACGGCGGTGAGCCGATCGCTGCCAACGGCGACCGCGTGACCGTCGACTTCGTCGGTTCTATCGATGGCGTTGAATTCCCGGGCGGCAAAGCTGAAGGCTACGCTTTCGTGCTGGGCGAAGGCCGCATGCTGCCAGAATTCGAAGCAGCGACCCTGGGCCTGAAAGTGGGCGAGTCCAAGACTTTCCCATTGTCGTTCCCTGAGGACTACCATGGCAAGGACGTGGCCGGCAAGACCGCCTCGTTCACCATCACCCTGCAAAAGCTGGAATGGGCGCACCTGCCGGAAGTCAACGCTGAATTCGCAAAGTCCTTGGGCGTTGCCGATGGCGACCTGGCCAAAATGCGCGAAGACATCAAAGTCAACCTGCAACGCGAAGTTGCTGGCCGCGTAAAAGCACGCAACAAGGAAGCCGTCATGGACGCGCTGATCAAAGTTGCTGAACTGGACGTGCCAAAAACGCTGATCGCTCAGGATTCCGAGCGTCTGGCCGAAATGACCCGTCAAGACATGGCGCAGCGCGGCATGAACGTCAAGGACGTGCCTTTCCCAGCAGAACTGTTCGCAGAAAAAGCCGAGCGTCGCGTACGCCTGGGCCTGATCCTGTCGCAACTGGTGGGCGACAACAAGCTGCAGGCAACGCCTGAGCAAGTCAAGGCGCAAATCGAAGATTTCGCTCAAAGCTACGAAGATCCACGCGAAGTGCTGAAGTACTACTACAGCGACCGTCGTCGTCTGGGTGAGATCGAAGCCCTTGTATTGGAAGAAAACGTCGTCACTTACGTGTTGGGCCTGTCGAAAGTCACGACGAAAGCAGTTGCTTTCGACGAACTGATGGGAAGCAACGCACAAGCGTAAACCAGTTGGTATTGGGATGCCATTGTTGCTGAAAAGTAATGGTGGTATCCCCTAACTGCTTCACAAGGAAATGAAATGACAGGTATGAACCGTAATCCAGCGCTGGACACAGAGATGCTCGGCCTGGTGCCGATGGTGGTGGAACAAAGCGGTCGCGGCGAGCGCTCGTATGATATTTACTCGCGCCTGCTGAAGGAACGCTTGATTTTCATGGTCGGCCCGGTCAATGACCAGATGGCCAACCTGGTTGTCGCCCAGCTGCTGTTCCTGGAAAGCGAAAATCCGGAAAAGGAAATTTCGCTCTACATCAACTCGCCAGGTGGTTCGGTCTCGGCCGGCATGGCCATCTACGATACCATGCAGTTCATCAAGCCGGACGTCTCGACCCTGTGTACGGGCATGGCTGCTTCGATGGGCGCTTTCCTGCTGGCCGCTGGCGCCAAGGGCAAGCGTTTCTCGCTGCCGAACTCGCGCATCATGATTCACCAGCCGTCCGGTGGTTCGCAAGGCATGGCGTCCGACATCGAGATCCAGGCAAGGGAAATCCTTTACCTGCGTACCCGCTTGAACGGCATCATGGCCGAGCGCACGGGCCAGTCGATCGAGCAGATCGCCAAGGACACCGACCGCGACCGTTTCATGTCCGCCGACGAGGCCGTTGAGTATGGTTTGATCGACAAAGTGTTGACCAGCCGCGCTTGATGAGCCCCTACCGGTATTGCTAAGCTTGTAAGTAAACGCCCGGGCGATCAAACGTTCGGGCGTTTCGCTTTTATTTCGGGTAGCATGGAGCTTGTGCACGTTGTTGGCTTGCGCCATGGGTGGCTGTCTTTCGGACAACTACCGCACTCCGGCTTGCGATTTTGCAATATTGTTAATGCAGTTCCAACCAAAATGCCTTATGTCAGACAAAAAATCCTCTAGCGGCGAAAAATTACTGTATTGCTCGTTCTGCGGCAAAAGCCAGCACGAGGTGAAGAAACTCATCGCCGGCCCGTCCGTGTTCATTTGCGACGAGTGCATCGACCTGTGCAACGACATCATCCGTGATGAAACGTCGAGCATCGAGACGGTGACCGGTAGCAAATCCGACCTGCCGACGCCGCAAGAAATTGCCGCCTTGCTCGATCAGTACGTGATCGGCCAGCAGACTGCCAAGCGCATCCTGTCGGTGGCGGTGTACAACCATTACAAGCGCCTCAAGCACCTGGGCAAGAAAGACGACATCGAGCTGGCCAAGAGCAACATCTTGCTGGTCGGTCCTACCGGCTCGGGCAAGACCCTGCTGGCACAGACCCTGGCGCGCATGCTCAACGTGCCGTTCGTGATCGCCGACGCCACCACCCTGACCGAAGCCGGTTACGTGGGTGAAGACGTGGAAAACATCATCCAGAAGCTGCTGCAAAGCTGCAACTATGACGTCGAGAAAGCCCAGCGCGGCATCGTCTACATCGATGAAATCGACAAGATTTCGCGCAAGTCCGACAATCCGTCCATCACGCGCGACGTGTCGGGCGAGGGCGTGCAGCAAGCTTTGTTGAAACTCATCGAAGGCACGATGGCTTCCGTGCCGCCACAAGGCGGCCGCAAGCACCCGAACCAGGATTTCGTGCAGATCGACACGACCAACATCATGTTCATCTGCGGCGGCGCCTTCGACGGCCTGTCGAAAGTGATCGCCAACCGTTCCGAAAAGAGCGGCATCGGCTTCTCGGCCACGGTGCGCAGCAAGTCGCAAAGCTCGGCCAGCGAACTGATGCTGCAAGCAGAACCGGAAGATCTGGTCAAGTTTGGCCTGATCCCGGAACTGGTGGGTCGTCTGCCCGTCATCGCCACCCTGGCGGAACTGACGGAAGAGGCGCTGATCCAGATTCTGGTCGAGCCAAAGAATGCGCTGATCAAGCAGTATTCGAAGCTGCTTGAGATGGAAGGCGCGGAACTGGAGATTCGTCCGGCCGCCCTGCATGCGATCGCCAAGAAGGCGCTGGCGCGCAAGACCGGTGCCCGTGGCCTGCGTTCTATCCTGGAACATGCTTTGCTGGACGTCATGTACGAACTGCCGAGCGAACAAAATGTGGTGAAGGTCGTTATCGACGAAAATACCATCACCAGTGGTGCCAAACCTTTGTTGATTTACCAAGAGACTGCCAAAGCCTCCGGAGAAAATTGAAAACTGCCGAGACAAATGCATAAAAAGGGTTTTGATTCCTTAATGCATGGCAGTACAATTTAAATTAATGAGTGCAGGCTTCAATCGTAAAGCCACTCGCGGCGCTTAGCTGCGCGTGGCTTTTTTACTGTTAAAACTGCATTTGTTACAGTCATGCGGGTGTGTTTTGCGAAATAGACTCTATGTTTGTTTCACAGAATTATTTATTCTCGCCGGTCTTGTGTTTTGGCAGCGAGCGCCAACATCGTAAACACGCTTTCTATAAGGTACGCCATGACAACTTCCAAATTAACTGAGCAAACTCAACTGCCGTTATTGCCGTTGCGGGATGTCGTCGTTTTCCCGCATATGGTGATACCGCTGTTCGTTGGCCGTCCAAAGTCGATCAAGGCGCTGGAAGCTGCGATGGAGCAGGGCAAGAGTATTATGCTTGCCGCTCAAAAAGCAGCCGCGAAGGACGAGCCGTCCCCTTCGGATATCTATGAAATTGGCTGTGTCGCCAATATTCTGCAAATGCTGAAGCTGCCCGATGGCACCGTCAAGGTGCTGGTCGAAGGCGCGCAGCGTGCCCGAATCAACCACATCAGCGATTCGCCGACGCACTTCATCGCCGACCTGACGCCGCTCGAGTCCGAGCCGGGCGACGAGTCGGAAGTCGAAGCCATGCGCCGTGCGATCGTGCAGCAGTTTGACCAGTACGTCAAACTGAACAAAAAGATTCCACCGGAAATCCTTGCTTCGCTGTCGGGCATCGACGATGCCGGCCGCCTGGCCGACACGGTGGCCGCGCATCTGCCTTTGAAGCTTGAGCAAAAACAAGTCATCCTGGAAATTTTCAGCGTGGCCAAGCGTCTCGAGCACCTGCTGGGCCAGCTCGAAGGCGAGCTCGACATTCTGCAGGTGGAAAAGCGCATCCGCGGCCGCGTGAAGCGGCAGATGGAAAAATCGCAGCGCGAGTACTACCTGAACGAGCAAGTCAAGGCGATCCAGAAAGAACTGGGCGAGGGCGAAGATGGCGCCGACCTCGACGAGCTGGAGAAAAAAGTCGCTTCGGCAAAGATGCCGAAGGAAGCGCTCGACAAGGCGACCAACGAGTTGAAAAAGCTCAAGCTGATGTCGCCGATGTCGGCCGAAGCCACCGTCGTGCGCAACTACATCGACACCCTGGTCAACTTGCCTTGGAAAAAGAAATCCAAGGTCAATAACGACCTGGCGAATGCGGAAAAAGTGCTCGAAGGCGACCACTACGGCCTCGACAAGGTCAAGGAACGCATCCTGGAATACCTCGCGGTGCAACAGCGCGTCGACAAGCTGAAAGCGCCTATCCTGTGCTTCGTCGGTCCTCCGGGCGTGGGTAAAACCTCGCTGGGCCAGTCCATCGCCCGCGCCACGAACCGCAAGTTCGTGCGCATGGCTCTGGGCGGCGTGCGCGACGAAGCCGAGATCCGCGGCCACCGCCGCACCTACATCGGCTCGATGCCGGGCAAGATCTTGCAATCGCTGTCGAAAGTTGGCGTGCGCAATCCCCTGTTCCTGCTCGATGAAGTCGACAAAATGGGTGCCGATTTCCGTGGCGACCCGTCGTCGGCCCTGCTGGAAGTGCTCGATCCTGAACAGAACCACACGTTCTCCGACCATTACATCGAAGTCGATTTCGACCTCTCCGACGTGATGTTCGTGGCGACGTCGAACTCGTACAACATTCCGCCAGCCTTGCTTGACCGCATGGAAGTGATCCGTCTGTCCGGTTACACGGAAGATGAAAAGACCAGCATCGCGCAGCGTTACCTGCTGCCGAAGCAGATCAAGAACAATGGCTTGAAGGAAGAGGAAATCTCGGTGGCCGAGTCGGCCTTGCGCGACATCATCCGCTACTACACGCGGGAAGCCGGTGTGCGTTCGCTCGAGCGTGAAGTGTCGAAGATCTGCCGCAAGGTGGTCAAGATGCTGCTGCTGAAGAAATCCGACAAGAAGGTCATCGTCAACTCGAAGAACCTGGATAAATTCCTTGGCGTGCGCCGCTATGATTTTGGTGTCGCAGAGAAAGAAAACCAGGTGGGTCAGGTGGTCGGTCTGGCATGGACGGAAGTGGGCGGCGATCTGCTGACCATCGAAGCCGTGTCGATGCCGGGCAAGGGCGGCATCATCCGCACGGGTACCCTGGGCGACGTCATGAAAGAGTCGATCGAGGCAGCCCGCACGGTGGTGCGCAGCCGGGCGCAGCGCCTGGGCATCAAGGCGGACGTGTTCGAGAAGAGCGATATCCACATCCACGTGCCGGAAGGCGCGACACCGAAGGATGGTCCTTCGGCTGGCGCGGCCATGACGGTGGCGATGGTGTCGGTCTTCACGGGCATCCCCGTGCGCGCCGACGTGGCGATGACGGGCGAGATCACCTTGCGCGGCGAAGTGTTGCCGATTGGCGGCCTGAAAGAGAAGCTGCTGGCGGCCCATCGCGGCGGCATCAAGACGGTCCTGATCCCAGAGCAAAATGTGAAGGACCTGGCCGAAATTCCGGACAACGTCAAGAACAAGCTGGAGATCGTGCCTGTGCGCTGGATCGACAAAGTGCTGGAAATCGCCCTCGAGCGCATGCCTGAACCGTTGGTCGAAGTCGCTGCGGTGGAGGCCGTCACGGCCGCCGCAGCCAAGCCTGACGCGGCTGGCGAGGTGGTAAAACACTAACGTTTTACCCCTGTTTTCCCCAAACAAGCGCTTTTAGAGCGCTTGTTTTATATTGAAACGTGAATTGCGCCCCCAAAGCGCTTGACACATATACAGTGTGGCTTGTTTAATACGCCTGCACATTTTTTTCGCCGGACAGCTGTGGTGCCAAAAGTGCCGCAACGATACGGTAAACGTTTTATACCTTTGTAATTGGGGATGCTAGTGAACAAGACTGAATTGATCGACCACATTGCTGAAAAAGCTGACATTTCCAAAGCCGCCGCTGCGCGCGCACTCGACGCTGTTATCGGCGGCGTGACGGAAACTTTGAAAAACAACGACAGCGTGACGCTGGTTGGTTTTGGCACTTTCTCGGTCAGCGAACGCGCTGAGCGTACCGGCCGCAATCCGCGTACCAAAGAAGCGATCACGATCGAAGCAGCAAAAGTTCCAAAATTTAAAGCTGGTAAAGCTTTGAAGGATGCTGTAAACTAACGGACTTCGGTGAGGTGACAATCACCGGAAACATTTGGCGGTGCCCCCGGGTGCCGCGATTTCAGGATCGAAGTTCCTTGAATAACGATCCTGGATGCAAATGCAAGTAGTACTGTGTATTTTTCGGAGTGGTAGTTCAGTTGGTTAGAATGCCGGCCTGTCACGTCGGAGGTCGCGGGTTCGAGTCCCGTCCGCTCCGCCAAAAAAAAATACGCTCTTAAGGAGTGGTAGTTCAGTTGGTTAGAATACCGGCCTGTCACGTCGGGGGTCGCGGGTTCGAGTCCCGTCCGCTCCGCCAGAATATAGAAGCCCGCGCTGCTGAATAAGTAGCGCGGGTTTTTCTTTTATGCGTCCGATTATCTTGGTGCTCCTTCATTTTCAATTATCCGCCTGCCGTTTTTAATTGGACGGCGCGGGTATTTAAATCCGCTTTAAGCTTTGCCGTGTTTAATGTCTCTGCTGGCGCCTTGCCAGCCCGGCGCCGCCGGGGCAGGGCGCGCGCCCTGATTTACTCTTGCTATAGCGCTATGGGCATTGTAGAATCAGGAGATAATGGCTTGGGCGTCAGAATCCTGCTTTAGTTCCAGCGCCAAGTTGTTGAATCTAAAGGGGAAGTGGACATCTGTCCCGTCCATTCCGCCGAAGAAATCAAGGCGAACGCATGTTCGCCTTTTTTTATAGTGATCCACTCATCCCGAATTGGCTGACCATGTTTGAATTTATTCGTACCCATCGACGCTTGATGCAGTTTCTCTTGATGCTGGTCATCGTCCCGTCTTTTGCACTGGTCGGTATCAGCGGCTACCAAAGCTTCGGCGACGGCGCGAACACCATCGCCAAGGTCGGCGACCAGGTCGTGACGCAGCAGCAATATGAAGAAGCGCAACGTCAGCAGATCGACCGCTACCGCCAGATGATGGGCGAGCAGTTCGACCAGAAAATGTTTGACACGCCGGAAGCGCGCCAGAGCATCCTCGACAACCTGATCGCCGAGCGTGCCGTGGCCGCCGAAGTGGGCCGTAGCCACCTGGTCATCAGCGATGCCGCGCTGCAAAAGGAAGTGCTGGAAATCCCAGGCTTGACCTTGCCGGACGGTAAATTCGACCTGGAACGCTACAAGTCCATGCTGGCCGCCCAAGGCATGACGCCGCAGATGTACGATGCGCGCCGCCGCAGCGACATGGCCCTGCAGCAATTGGCCGGCGCCGTGCAAGGCACCGCCTTCGCGCCGAACACCGTCGCCAAGCGCCTGTCCGACATCACCTCGGAAGAGCGTGAAGTGCAGGAATTGCTGTTGCCGATCGCGCAGTACGTGCCGGAAGTCAAAGTGACGGACGCCATGATCAAGGCTTTCTATGACAAGAACAGCAAGTTCTTCGAAATCCCGGAACAAGCCAAGATCGAATACGTCGTGCTGGACGACAGCGCTGCCGGCGAGCAAGTCGACGTCACCGACGCCGACGTGACCGGCTACTACGCGAAGAACCAGAAAGCCTACACGACCGAAGAAGCGCGCCAGGCCAGCCACATCCTCGTAGCCGTCAAGAAAGACGCATCGGCCGCCGACAAGGCAGCTGCCAAGGCCAAGGCTGAAGCGATCCTGGCCGACGTGCGCAAGGCACCTGCCAGCTTTGCCGCCGTGGCCAAGGCCAAGTCGGAAGACCCGGCCTCCGCCGAACAAGGCGGCGACCTGGGCGTGATCGGCAAAGATGGCTTGCCGGCACCACTGCTGAGCGCAGTCAGCAAACTCAAGCAAGGCGAAATCAGCGATGTTGTCGCTTCCGATTTCGGCTACCACATCCTGACCGTTACCTCGCTCAAACCACAGCACGTGCGGGCGCTCGATGAAGTACGCGGTGAAATCACGGCCGATCTGCGCAAGCAATTTGCTGCCAAGAAATACTCGGAAATGGCAGAGACGTTCACCAACACGGTCTACGAGCAATCGGACAGCCTGAAACCGGTGGCTGACAAGTTGAAGCTGAAAGTGGAAACCGCCGCCAACCTGTCGCGCACGCCGTCGCCAGCATTGGGCAAGGCGCCGTTCAACAACGCCAAGTTCCTCGCCGCCATCTTCTCGAACGATACACTGAAAGACAAGCGCAACACGGAAGCCGTCACCGTTGCACCGAACGTGCTGATCGCCGGCCGTGTGGTGGAATTCAAGCCTGCCTCGAAGCGTCCTCTGGCTGAAGTCGAAGCGATGATCCGTCAGCGCGTGACGATGGAAGAAGCGGAAAAGCTGGCCAAGAAAGCGGGCGAGACCAAGCTGGCAGCCTTGAAGGCTTCTGGTGATGCCAGCGGTTTCGGCGCCGCACAATGGGTGTCGCGCAGCAAGCTTGACGGCATCAACCGTGCCGCCATTGCGCAAGTCATGAAAGCGGATACGAGCAAGCTGCCAGCCTATGTGGGCGTGGACTTGCCAGCCCTGGGCTATGGCATCTATCGCATCGGCAAGGTGCAGCAGCCGGCGCAAGTCGATGCAGCACGCCGCCAGCAAGAGAAAGACCAGATCAGCGGCATCCTGGCACAACAGGAAATGTTCGATTACGTCGAGTACCTGAAATCCAAGGCCAAGGTGAAGATCGTCAAGCCGGTCACCGCCCCGGCAGCCACAGCGCCAGAAGCACCATAAGAGTTAGTTTCCACGCATAAAAATAGCCGCTTTCGAGCGGCTATTTTTTTGTCTGCGTGTCGTGAACTTTATTCAACCCACCGGAGTAAGACTGGGGCCAGTCACTTCGTGATCGGAATACGCTCCATTGGAGCGTATTCCCCCGGCGGGTCTGACCCCGGATTCTTGTCTCGGGCTGGAGGTAACGTCTACAACTGGCTTACTTCGCGTTCAGTAACGGCGCTAGCCGCGGCCAGATATTCTTCAGTATCGTTGGATGCGCCTGCGCATTCGGGTGCATGCGGTCGGCCTGGAATAGCTGCGGCTGGTCGGCGATGCCCTCGAACATGAAGGGCACCAGCGGCGCCTTCCATTCCCTGGCCAGCTTGCCGTACACGCCATAAAACTGCTCGCCATAGGCACGGCCATAGTTGGGCGGCATGCGCATGCCCACCAGCACCACCTGCGCGCCCGATTTCCTGGCCGCCTCGCCCATGGCGCGCAGATTCGCTTCCGCGGCCGCCACGGGCAAGCCGCGCAAGCCGTCGTTGGCGCCCAGTTCGATCAGCACGACATCGGGCTGGTGCTTGGCCAGCAGCGCAGGCAGGCGCGCGCGGCCGCCGCTGGTGGTCTCGCCGCTGATGCTGGCGTTGACGATGCGCGTATCGTTCTTTTGCGCTGCCAGCCGCTGCTCCAGCAGCGCCACCCAGCCCGTGCCCCGTGCCAGCCCATACTCGGCCGAGAGGCTGTCGCCGAGCACCAGCAGCGTTTTTGGTGCAGAATAGGCATTCGTCATGCTCGATACCAGCAGCAGGGCTGCCGCAGGAAGCAGGGACAGCGTGCGCCGCCGCATGCGGCTGCTGCCCTTGACACTTATTTGTTCACGAATTTTTTTAAGATAGATCAGCATGCCCGAATTCCCTAAAGCGACTTCCACCAGTTTTCTCCCGTCCGACGCAGCGGCCCAGCGGCCTGCTGCAGCCAACAGCCAAAATGCCCAGCCGGCCATCGAAGTGGTCCAGCTGGCCAAGCGCGTACCCGATGCCGATGGTGAGCTGACCATCCTGCATCAAGTCGATTTTACCGTGCAAACGGCCGAGACGCTGGCCATCGTCGGCGCCTCCGGTTCCGGCAAGTCGACTTTATTGGGCCTGCTGGCCGGCCTGGACACACCGAGCGAGGGCAAGGTCATCCTCGACGGCACCGATATCTTCGCCCTCGACGAAGACGGTCGCGCCGGTTTCCGCAAGGAAAAGCTCGGCTTCGTGTTCCAGTCCTTCCAGCTGCTGGCCCACCTGACGGCGCTGGAAAACGTCATGCTGCCGCTGGAATTGCGGGGCGACCCGGACGCAAAGGAAAAGGCGCAAGCCATGTTGGGCAGAGTCAACCTGGGCAGCCGCCTGAAACACTATCCAAAATACCTGTCCGGCGGCGAGCAGCAGCGCGTGGCCCTGGCGCGCGCCTTTGTGACGGAGCCTCCGCTGCTCTTTGCCGATGAGCCGACTGGCAGCCTGGACGCGGCCACAGGGGAGGCCGTGATCCAGCTGATGTTCGAGTTGAACCGCGAACGGGGTTCGACCCTGGTTCTCGTCACGCATGACAGTTCCATTGCGGCCCGTTGCGGGCGCACCATTACGATTGCGGCGGGCAGGTTGGTGTGATTGCGGCGCGGTGGTGTTGGATTACGCTGCGCTAATCCAACCTACGGCTTGAGGATATCGGACGTCGGGTAGGTCGGATTAGCGGAACGCGTAATCCGACAAACACGCACCGTATACCTATGCCGACAAGGCATTGATCAGCTTGCGGATGGCCGGGATCAATTCCCCTGCAGTCAGGCCGATGGGGCCGCTGCCTGCGGCCACCAGCGCATCGGCCGCCGCACCATGCAGCCAGACGGCGCCGAGCGCCGCTTCCCATTCCGGCCAGCCCTGCGCCAGCAGGCTGCCGCACAGGCCGGACAGCACATCGCCCGTGCCGGCAGTCGCCAATGCGGGGCCGCCCGTGTTGTTGATGACGATGCCACCATCGGGTGCGGCGATGACCGTGCCCGAACCCTTCAACACCACAATGACGCCCAGCTGCGTGGCCAGCTGGCGCGCCGCGCCCAGGCGGTCGGCCTGGACCTCGGCCACTGTCAGGTCGAGCAGGCGTGCCGCTTCCAGCGGATGGGGCGTCAAAATTGTCGCCCCCGCGCCCGTGCGCACGGCCAGCGCCGATTGCAGTTCCGGTTCGGCCGCCATCAGGTTCAGCGCATCGGCGTCGAGCAGCAGCGGGCTGTCGCTCTCGAACGTCCGCTGCAGCAGCTCCACCGTATCGACATCGTCGCCCAGGCCTGGTCCCGCCACCAGCGCGGCAAAGTGCAGGCCCGAGAAATCCACGTCCCTGGCGTGCCGGCACATCAGTTCCGGCTGGCCGCTGTCAAATGCTGGCGGCGTGTCGGGAAAGGCGATATAGACTCTTCCCGCGCCCGCATGCAGGGCCGTGCGGGCCGCCAGGATGGGTGCGCCCGCCATGCCTTGCGCGCCGCCGATGATGGCCACGCTGCCGTAGCTGCCCTTGTGCGTATTCTGGCGCCGTGGCTGCAACTGGCGGGCGAACAGGTGCAGGCCGCCCAGCTGGGCTTTGGCGGGCTGCAGCAGGGAAGGATCGATGGCCAGCGCGGCCACTTCCACCTCGCCCGCATAATCGCGGCCGTTTGCCGTGTGCAGACCAGGCTTGTCGCCGATGAAGGTGAGCGTATGCGTGGCGCGGATGGCGACGCCGTCGATGGCGCCCGTGTCCGCTTGCAAGCCGCTGGGCACGTCGAGCGCCAGCACGGGGCATGCTAGCTTGTTGACCAACTGCGCCACTTCGCGGCATTCGCCGTCCAGGGGGCGCGATGCGCCGATGCCGAACAGGCCATCGATGACGAGGTGCCATGACGCTGCGCCCACTGCCGCCGAGGCCATGGAAGTTGCCGCGTCCATGAAGCGCGCGGCGCTGTTGCGCGCGCGGCTCAGGGCCTGTTCGCGCTCGGGCGACGTGGCTTGCGCCTCGGGCGCCAGCCATATCAGCACCTCGGTGCCGCTGGCGGCCAGGTGCGCGGCCGCTTCCAGCGCATCGCCGCCGTTGTCCCCGGGGCCAGCCAGCACCAGTACGCGCCGGTGGCCCGCTTCGCCGTGTTCCGTGGCGTGCAGCAGCTTCAAGGCGGCACTGGCGGCGGCCTGGCCCGCCCGCTGCATCAGCAGCCCTTGCGGCAGGTCTTGCATGGCGGCTTGTTCGATGGCGCGCAGTTCGGCGACGGAATAGAGGGGAAGGGCGGTGCTGGCAAAGTCGGTAGGGGTCATGGTGCGTTCCATTTGTTGGTATGCCTTCAACATAAGGCCGATCCACGCGGAAGGCAAGGCGCGCACGCCTGAAACGCGCGTCTGTTTGGCGGCTACAATAGCCATCTCACATAAGTACGGGGGCGTGACGATGGACTGGCAATTCTGGATCGACCGGGGCGGCACCTTTACGGACATCGTGGCGCGCCGTCCTGACGGCAGCCTGGCCACCCACAAGCTGCTGTCGGAGAACCCGGGCCAGTACCGCGATGCGGCGCTGGCCGGCATGCGCCGGCTGATGGGCCTTGCACCCGGCGCACCGCTGCCCGTCGAACGGCTGGGCGCCATCAAGATGGGCACGACGGTAGCGACCAATGCGCTGCTTGAGCGCAAGGGCGAGCCCACCGTGCTGGCCATCACGCGCGGTTTTCGCGACGCCTTGCGCATCGCCTATCAGAACCGGCCGCAGCTGTTTGCGCGCCAGATCATCTTGCCGGAACTGCTGTACGGCGACGTAATCGAGATCAATGAACGCCTGGGCGCCCACGGCGAAGTGGTGCAGGAGCTCGACGAGGCGGCTGCGCGCGCGGCGCTGGAACACGCGCATGCGCGCGGCGTGCGCGCCATCGCCATCGTACTGATGCACGGCTACCGCTACCACGCGCACGAGGCGCGGGTGGCGCAGCTGGCGCGCCAGGCGGGATTTACCCAGGTATCCGTGTCGCACGAGGTGAGCCCCATGATGAAACTGGTGGCGCGCGGCGACACCACGGTGGTCGACGCCTATTTGTCGCCCATCTTGCGCCGCTATGTCGACCAGCTGGCAGCCGAGCTGCCCGGCGTGCACCTGCAATTCATGCAGTCGAACGGCGGCTTGACGGATGCGCGCGCTTTCCAGGGCAAGGACAGCATTTTGTCCGGCCCTGCGGGCGGCATCGTCGGCATGGCGCGCGCCAGCGCGCTGGCCGGTTTCGATAAGGTCATCGGCTTCGACATGGGCGGCACGTCCACCGATGTGTCGCACTACGCGGGCGAGTTCGAGCGCGTGTTCGAGACGCAGATCGCCGGCGTGCGCATGCGCGCGCCCATGATGAGCATCCACACGGTGGCGGCGGGCGGCGGCTCCATCCTGCATTTCGATGGCGCCCGCTACAAGGTGGGGCCGGACAGCGCGGGCGCCAATCCCGGCCCCGCCAGCTACCGGTGCGGCGGCCCGCTGGCCGTCACCGACTGCAATGTCATGCTGGGCAAGCTGCAGCCGGCATTCTTCCCGCGCGTTTTCGGCCCGGACGCCAATGAAGCGCTGGACGCGGCCACCGTGCGCGCCCAGTTCGTGGCGCTGGCGCGCACGGTGAACTCGACGCCGGAGCAGGTGGCCGAAGGCTATATCGCCATCGCCGTGGGCAATATGGCCAACGCCATCAAGCAGATTTCCGTGCAACGCGGTCATGACGTCACCGAATATACCCTGACCAGCTTTGGCGGCGCGGGCGGCCAGCACGCCTGCCTGGTGGCCGATGCGCTGGGCATGCGTACGGTCTTCATCCACAGCCTGGCGGGTGTGATGTCGGCCTACGGCATGGGCCTGGCCAACCAGAGCGCCATGCGCGAGCAGGCCATCGAGGCGGCATTGGGCGTGGACCTTGGGCGTGATGTCGCGGCGCTGGGCGAACTGGCGCGGGGCGACTTGCTGCGCCAGGGCGTGGCAGGGCAGCGTATCGCGCTGGTGTCGCGCGTGCACCTGCGCTATGAAGGCACGGATTCGGCCCTCGTCGTGCTGTTCGACACGCTGGCCGGCATGCAGGCGCAGTTCGAAGCGGCATACAAAAAGCGCTTTTCCTTTTTGATGCCGGCGCGGGCATTGATCGTCGAAGCCATCTCCGTGGAAGCCATCGGCGCGTCCGATGCGCCGCCAGTGGCCACACCGGCGTATGCATCGCGTGAAGGCGGGCTGGCGCCCCTGCAGACGGTGGAGATGTACTGCGCCGGAAAGTGGCGGCCAAGCGGCCTGTTTGGGGCTGACAGTCTGCGCCCCGGCGATACCATAGCCGGTCCTGCCATCGTCAGTGACGCCAACGCCACCACCGTCATCGAGCCGGGCTGGCGCGCGGAAGTGACGGCGCATGGCCATTTGATCTTGCGCAGGGTCGTCGCCTTGCCGCAGCGTGTCGCTATCGGGACGCAGGCCGATCCCGTGATGCTGGAAATATTCAATAATCTGTTCATGTCGATCGCCGAGCAGATGGGACTGCGCCTGCAAAACACGGCCCATTCCGTCAACATCAAGGAGCGGCTCGATTTCAGCTGCGCCATCTTCGACGCCCAAGGCCACTTGATTGCGAATGCGCCCCACATGCCCGTGCGCCTTGGTTCCATGGGCGAGAGCATCCGCACGGTGATGACGCGCAACGCGGGCGTCATGCAGCCGGGCGACGTCTTCATGCTGAACGACCCGTATCACGGGGGCACGCATTTGCCCGACGTGACGGTCATTTCTCCCGTCTTCGATGAAGAGGGCAAGGCCATCCTGTTCTATGTCGGTTCGCGCGGCCACCATGCGGACATCGGCGGCACCACGCCCGGTTCGATGCCGCCCGATTCCACGCGCATCGAGGAAGAGGGCGTGTTGATCGATAATTTCAAGCTGGTGGACGGCGCCACGGGACGGTTAGCAGAAGACGAGACCCTGGCCATGCTGGCGGGCGCCACCTGGCCCGCCCGCAATCCCCGGCAAAACCTCGCCGATTTGCGCGCCCAGGTGGCGGCCAACCAGAAGGGGGCCGAGGAACTGCATGGCATGGTCGCGCATTTTGGCCTGGACGTGGTGCAAGCCTATATGGGCCATGTGCAGGACAATGCCGAGGAAGCCGTGCGCAGGGTCATCACGACCCTGAAGGATGGCAGCTACGCGCTGGACCTGGACAACGGCGCGCGCATCGAGGTGGCGATCAGGGTCGACGTGGCTGCGCGCAGTGCCACCATCGACTTTACGGGTACTTCAAGCCAGCTGCCGAACAACTTCAACGCGCCGTCCGCCGTCTGCATGGCGGCCGTGCTGTACGTGTTCCGCACCCTGGTTGACGACGAGATTCCACTCAATGCGGGCTGTCTGAAGCCTTTGACCGTGATCATCCCGCCCGGCTCCATGCTCAATCCGCAGTACCCGGCCTCCGTCGTCTCGGGCAATGTGGAAACCTCGACCTGTATCACGAATGCCCTGTATGGCGCGCTGGGGGCGATGGCTGCCTCGCAGGGCACGATGAACAATTTCACGTTCGGCAGCGCCAAATACCAGTATTACGAGACGATTTCGGGTGGCTCTGGCGCCGGCCCGGGCTTCGACGGTACGGATGTAGTGCAGACGAACATGACCAATTCGCGCCTGACGGACCCGGAAATCCTCGAGTGGCGTTTCCCCGTGCGGCTTGACAGCTATAGCATCCGCGCAGGCTCTGGCGGCGCGGGGCGCTGGCACGGCGGCAATGGTGGCGTGCGCCGGGTGCGCTTTTTGGAAGCGATGACGGCGGCGATCTTGTCGAACAACCGTGTCCATCCTCCGTTTGGCATGGATGGCGGTGCGGCGGGCGCGCTGGGGCGCAACTACGTGGAGCGCGCGGACGGTACGGTGGAGCACCTGGCGCATATCGGCAAGACCGGCATGCAGGCAGGTGACGTGTTCGTGATCGAGACGCCGGGCGGCGGCGGTTACGGCAAGACGGAATAGGCGGTGCCGGCGCTGGCCCCGCTGAGCTGCGCGCGCACCTGGCCCACGTCGCGCATCGGTGCGCGGCCGAACTGGCGGCTGTATTCGCGGCTGAACTGCGATTCGCTGGCGTAGCCGACCCGGTAGCCGGCCGTGCCTGCGTCGATCTGCTCGACCAGCATCAATCGCCGCGCTTCCTGCAGGCGCAGCAGCTTCTGGTACTGCATCGGCGTCATGGCGGTGATCGCCTTGAAGTGATGGTGCAGCGACGACATGCTCATGTTCGCCATGCCGGCCAGGTGCTCGATGCGCAGCGGCTGCGCGTAATGGTGCTTGATCCAGTCGATGGCTTGTCCCACCTGGTGCGACTGGCTGCTGGCCAGCGCCATGTGGCGCAGGCGCGCGCCGACAGGGCCGTTCAGCAGCCGGTAGGTCAGCTCGCGGCGGATCAAGGGCGCCAGCGCGGCGATTTCTGCCGGTTTGTCCAGCAGGCGCACGAGGCGCAGCATGGCGTCGAGCAGCTCGGGCGAGACGTCGCTGACGGAAATGCCGCGCGTGGCGGGCAGGATTTTCTGCTGCGCCGCACCGCCTGCGCTTTCACTGTCGAGCAGCGCCGCCACGTCGGCGATGTCGATGCCCAGCACCACGCACAAATGTGGTTGTTCTTCGCTCGCTTGCGCCACGCGCACCTGCACGGGCAATTCGACGGACGTCAGCAGGTACTGCATGCGGCTGTAATGGAAGGTTTCCGTGCCCAGGGTGACGTCCTTCGCGCCTTGCGCGATGATGGCCACGCTGGGTCGCGCCGCATGGAACAGCGATTCCGTGACGGACGACTGGCGGTGGAACGTCAGGTTGCCGATGGCCGTCGCGTAGTCGCCGTTGCGCGGCGCGTGGCGGCTGATCAGGGCGGCAATTTCATCTTGCGGAGCGAGTGGTGTGGGCATGGAGTTCAGTATGCGTCAGGCGAGGAGGGGCAGGGGGTGATCTTACCCAGATTTGGAGGATCGTGCAAAGGTCTTGCAGGATCGCGATAACGGCGGGCCGGCATCTCGGGCACACTTGTGCAATCGCATGCATGGCAGGCGTCCCCCTCGTCACACACATATAGATACAGGAGTTTTCATGACCACCATCGCCAAAGGCTACGCCGCACTGGGCCCGACTTCCGCACTGCAACCGTTCACGTTCGAGCGCCGCGCCCCGCGCGAAGACGACGTGGCCATCTCGATCAAATACTGTGGCGTGTGCCATTCCGACATCCACCAGGCGCGCGACGAATGGGGTGGCGCCGCCTTCCCGATGGTGCCTGGCCATGAAATCGCCGGCGTCGTCACGGCCGTTGGCGCCAACGTCAGCAAGTTCAAGGTGGGCGACCATGTGGGCGTGGGCTGCTTCGTCGATTCCTGCACCACCTGCAAGACGCGCAACGTGGACCTGGAGCAGTACATGCCAGGCCTGATCCAGACCTACAACGGCCTGGAAGCGGATGGCAAGACGGCCACGCAGGGCGGCTACTCGGACAGCATCGTCGTCAAGGAAGGCTATGTGCTGTCGATTCCCGACAACCTGCCGCTGGACGCAGCCGCGCCGCTGCTGTGCGCCGGCATCACCCTGTACTCGCCGCTGAACCACTGGAAGGCCGGCCCTGGCAAGCAGGTCGCCATCCTGGGCATGGGTGGCCTGGGCCACATGGGCGTCAAGATCGCCCACGCCATGGGCGCCGATGTGACGGTGCTGAGCCAGACCCTGTCGAAGCGCGAAGACGGCCTGCGCCTGGGCGCCAAGCATTACTATGCCACCAATGATGCGGAAACCTTCAGCAAGCTGGCCGGCACGT
The DNA here is from genome assembly GCF_051380905.1 of Janthinobacterium darwini. Taxonomy (NCBI): domain Bacteria; kingdom Pseudomonadati; phylum Pseudomonadota; class Betaproteobacteria; order Burkholderiales; family Oxalobacteraceae; genus Janthinobacterium; species Janthinobacterium darwini. The sequence goes on along the minus strand of NZ_JBNYXX010000001.1, from coordinate 2,088,124 downwards.
TCGACCTGATCATCTGCACCGTGGGCGCATCCATCGACTGGAACCAGTACATCAACTTGCTGAAAGTCGATGGCAGCATGGTCATCGTCGGTATCCCGGACGGTGCCGTGCCGCCGATCAGCGCCTTCGGCCTCGTGGGTGCGCGCCGCAGCCTGTCTGGCTCCATGATCGGCTCGATCAAGGAAACCCAGGAAATGCTGGATTTCTGCGGCAAGCACAATATTGTCTCCGACATCGAAATCATCCGCATCCAGGAGATCAATGAGGCGTTCGAGCGTGTGGTGAAGAGCGACGTCAGATATCGTTTTGTGATCGACATGGCATCGCTGTAACACCCGGCGCAGCTGTGTTTGTCGGATTAGCGCGCAAGCGCGTAATCCGACAATCCCACCAACGTCCACATCCCCGCCAAAAATCAAGCTCGCGCGTCACTTTCTTTACTTGCGTCAAGAATCGGCCTAAAATGAAACCGTACAGTACAGTTTCACTACGTAGATTTAAATAATCAGCCATCTCCGGCGTATTTGCCTGGGCAGGGGAGGCGTCATGGATAAAAAATGGACACATCAGTAAATAAAGGGGCGCCGGCGATCCCGGCGGTCTTCAGGGGCAAGCGGCTTGCCCTGACGGTTTTTGGCGTTTTTCTTGGATTTTCCGGCCTGGCCCTGGCGGCGGGCGGCATCGAACTCATTACCCTGGGCGGTTCCTGGTATTACCTGCTGGCCGGTCTCGGCCTGATCCTGGCCGGCGTGCTGTATCTGCGCCGCAAACCGCTGGCTGGCAATATCGTTGGCGGGCTGCTCGCCGCCACCCTGATCTGGGCTGTATGGGAAATCGGGTTTGCGTTCTGGCCCATGGTGCCGCGCCTGGCGCCTTTCCTCGTCATCGGCCTGGTGGCCACCCTCGTGCATCCGTGGCTGACTGGCCAGGCACACACTGGCCAGTCGCGCGGTTTCGCCGCCCTGTTTGCCGTCGTGCTGGTGGCCGGTTTCGCTGCCATGTTCAAGCCGCATGGCGTGACGGACGCCGCGGTGCAGCCGCAGCAGGATGCCGTGACGCCCGTCAATGACGGCAGCGCCAACTGGGCACACTATGGCTATGGGCCGAAAGGCACGCGCTTCGCGCCGTACACGCAGATCGACAAGGCTAACGTCGATCAGTTGCAGGTGGCCTGGACCTACCGCTCGGGCGAATTGGCCGAAGGCGCTTCCGAGTCGCAAAACACGCCGCTGCAGATCGGCGACACCATCTACACGTGCACGCCGACCAGCAAGGTCATCGCGCTGGACGCGGACACGGGCAAGGAGCGCTGGACCTTCGATCCCAAGCCGGCCAACACCAAGACGTGGAACCGCTGCCGCGGCGTGGGCTATTACGAGCCTGCCAAGGTCACAAAACCGTTCCAGTTCGAAGGCATGCAGGCGGCCAGCGCTGCGGCGGCCGGCGCGTGTGCCAAGCGCATCGTGCAAGTGACCATGGATGCGCGCCTGATCGAGATCGACGCGCAGACGGGCAAGCAGTGCGAGGGCTTTGGCGACAAGGGCTCCGTCGACCTGACGGTCGGCCTGGGCAAGGTGAAGATGAACGTGCCGTATTACGCCTACACGTCCGCGCCCACGGTGGCGCGCAACCTGATCATCCTCGGCGGCTGGGTGTTCGACGGCCGCTCCACCGATGAACCATCGGGTGTCGTGCGCGCCTACAGCGCCGACACGGGTGAACTGGTATGGGCCTGGGACCTGGGCAATCCGGCCATCACCAAGCTGCCGCCGGAAGGGCAGACGTACACGCGCAGCACGCCGAACATGTGGTCGGCGCCCGCGTTCGATGATGCACTGGGTCTGGTGTACCTGCCGACGGGGAACGAGCAGCCCGACTTCTGGGGCGGCAAGCGTCCGCCGCTGACGGAAAAATACGCGTCGGCCATCGTCGCCCTCGACATGGCCACGGGCCGCGAGCGTTGGACCTATCAAACCGTCCACCACGATATCTGGGATTACGACGTGGCCGCGCAGCCGGCCCTGTACGACGTCCCGGACGGCAAGGGCGGCAAGATCCCTGCGCTGGTGCAGCTGACCAAGCGTGGCCAGATCTTCATGCTGGACCGCCGCACGGGAAAACCCATTGCCGACGTGGTGGAAAAACCCGTGCCGCAGGAGCACGCGGCCGGCGATTGGGTGGCAAAGACGCAACCCTATTCCACCGGCATGCCGGCCCTCGGTGCAGAAACGCTGACGGAGCGCGACATGTGGGGCGCCACTTTCTTCGACCAGCTGGCGTGCCGCATCAGCTTCCGCAAGCTCAATTACCAGGGCGAGTTCACGGCCCCAAGCACAAAGGAAACGCTGATCTACCCGGGCTATTACGGTGGCTTCAACTGGGGCGGTGCAGCCGTCGATGAAAGCAACGGCTATATGTTCGTCAACGATATCCGCATGCCGCAAGTGGTCAAGCTGGTGCCGCGCGAAACGGTGGACGTGGCCAAGCTGACGGCTGGCCACGGCGTGGGCAGCACCTATCCGATGGATGGGACGCCGTTCGTCATCGACCACAAGGCCTTCAATTCGCCGCTGGGCATACCTTGCCAAAGCCCGCCCTGGGGCGTGTTTGCCGCCATCGACCTGAAAACCCGCACGAAAGTGTGGGAACGTCCGGCCGGCACGGTGCAAGATGCCGTCATTAACGGCGTGCGCGCGCGCCTGCCTATCCCGCTGGGCATGCCCACCCTGGGCGGCGGCATGAGTACGGCGTCGGGTCTGGTGTTTTATGCGGGCACGCAGGATTACTATCTGCGCGCCATGGATATCGCCACTGGGCGTGACGTGTGGAAGGTGCGCATGCCCGTGGGCTCGCAAGGCACGCCGATGACGTATGTGTCGCCCAAGTCGGGCCGCCAGTATGTCGTGGTGGTGGCGGGCGGCGCCCGCCAGAGTCCGGATCGGGGAGATTACGTGATAGCATACGCGCTTCCCAAGACACAGTAAGAGTTTGCTTCATGCCCCAGTTGCGCACCGTTCCAGCTTCCCCGACTACCCGAAGCGAGGAGCGGCGCCGCAAGCTGCTGGTGGCGGCCGCGGACCTGTTTCTCGCCTCCGGCTACGACGGCGTCAGCATGGATGCCATCGTGGCCGAGGCGGGTGGCTCGAAAGCCACCGCTTACCGCTACTTCGGCAGCAAGCAGGAGCTGCTGGTGGCGGTGGTCGAATACCTGTGCGCGGACTTCATCATCGCGCTGCGCCAGCTCGATACGTCGCAAGCGGGCCTGGAACAGGGTTTGCAGCTGATCCTCGATGAACTGGTGGCCGTCGTCACCAGCCCCCGCCACGTGGCTTTCTACCGTCTCGTCGTAACCGGCGCCGCCGCCGTGCCGGCCGTGGGCCTGACCTGGTACGAACACGGCCCGAAAGTGTGGCACGCCCTGATATTGCGCCTGCTGGAGCAGCAGCGCGCCCAAGGCCGCATCGCGGCCGATACCTCGTTTTCCAACCTGCCGCAGATTCTGTTCGACGCCGTCTTCTCGCACCTGACCACGCGCACCGTCATGCTGGGGCAGGGCGGCAACGCAGCCACCTTCCGGCCATTGATTGCGGAATTGATCGAGCTGGTGGTGGCGAGGGTGGCGCGCAGGGCGAATTAAGCCCCAAGAGCGGCTGACATACTTTCAACATACGTCACTGAAACGTGGCCGAGCACCTTTCGGCGACGGTGTGCTGAAGGCGGGCAGCAAAAAGGACGCGGGACCCACCAGGCTGCATTGCTTTAACCATTGCATCAGTTCAGCTCACTATCCTATTGCTGACCGCCGCGTCCGTCCGCTTTCGCCCAAATCGGACCTTCGCGTTAATTGAAAACGCTGGTGTTCCATACCTGCGCCAAAAGACATAAAAAACTAGCCCGGCCGAACCGCGCAGGGCAACTCTGCTCACCTACTTCGCGTCTCTCAGCCTCCGTGCAAACTCGCGCATCGTCTCCGTGAACTTATTTGGCTCGATGACCTGTAGACGGCGGGCGCGCAATTTGGAGATAAATTGGAATTGCAAGGGATCGCTCTCGATGCCCCCCATCGACCACTTCTCAAAGATCCGATCGTTCGCCGGGGAAATATAAAGAATCTGTGCGTCGCTGTGTCTTGGATCATCTAGAATCTTCACATATTTTCGAAGCACATCCTGTTCCGGCCCTTCTAAAACTTGCATGAACAGTCCTCCACCGTGGATCAGGATGCCAGTGATACTGCTGGCCGAATTATTTCGGCGCGAGGACAGAAGGATGTCCTGCACTTGTTCATCCGATATCATGGGGGCGGCGTGGCTGATATAGAGAAGTCGAATCATTGAGTTATCTTCGTAGGGCCAGCCGCAACGGCATGAGGGTTGTTGTTGGAATGGATCACGAACGTCTGGTTGAAGCGTTATTTGTTGTCGTGGTCATAGGGCTCGACAATGCGCAAGACAGGACTTCATTTTCTGAACGGCGGCTTCTGGCCGCTAGCGGACGAGGGTGCTCGGAATAGCCTAGCGTACTAGGTTATTGCTTTCCGAGCAAATAAGTGATTTCGTCAGGTGCGCTAAAACCGCAAGCCAGGACCGCGGTTGGACGGGGACGCCGAGTCCCCCAGGGTCCAAACCCGTCAGTCAAAGGGGGCAGGCAGGAGTCAGGTCGCAATACCGTATTTATGCTGGGTCGCCGCATACTGCTGCTTGAGCGACTCCAGCTTCGGATGCCTGGGGTCGATCTTGCGGATCACTTGCATCTGGTGCTGCGCCTGTTCGGCCAGCGGGGCTTCCCAGCCCAGCATATTGAGCTGGCGCAAGATGGCATCGACGGAGGCGAACAGCACGGGCAGGTTGCCTGGGGTCTTGCGCAGGGCCTGGCGCAGTACGAACACAGCTCCCTTGAGTTCTCCGCTTTCCGACTTGCTGGCCGCATCCTGCATCAATTCCTGCACCTGGTTCGTGATCTGCTGGCCCATGCCTTGCGCCAGGTCATGTCGGCCCGCCTTTTCAAACACGTCGACGGCCGCTTCCATCGTCACGTCGCTGTCGGCTTCGTTGACGAGTTTCATCATGACGTCGGACGCTGCCTGCTCCAGGTTGTTTTTCAGGCAGCTCTGCACCAGGCCTACCTTCAGTTGGGTCGACAGGCCCCGCGCCGTGTCCAGGGCGGCGGCGGCCAGTTGCAGTTCGCTGGCGGCGGCGATGTCGTTGCCCGACAGTTCATGCAGCATGGCGGCCGAGATGGCGCGGCAGGCTTCCACATTGGCGCCGCCCCGCAGGGAGCGCTCCATGTCGCGCAGCACGCCGCTCGCTTGGGGCGCATCGCCCTTCTTGACCAGCGTCTTGACCAGGTTGACGTGGTCTTCGGGATCGCGGAATTCAGAGTACTTCGCTTTCGTCACCACTTGCTTGTAGGCCCGTTCGGCCGCGCCGATATCGCCCGTGTCAAACGCGATGCCGCCCAGGTGGCGCAGGCGGCGCACCATGTGCGGCGAAATGGCCACCGCGTCTTCGAGGATTTTCTTCGCCTGCAGCTGCTGGCCCATGGCTTCATGGTTTTGCGCCAGCAGGTCGTAGGCGGCCATGAAGCGGGGATAGGTCTCCACCAGTTCCAGCAGCGCTTCCTGCGCCTCTTCATGGCGCTGCTGTTCGAACAGGGTGCGCGCCAGGCCCAGGTGGGCCCAGGCCATGGGCCGCGTGGCCAGCATGTCGGCGTACAGCTGTTCCGCCTCCTTCCATTCATCGAGGGAGATGTGCAGCTCGGCGCGCAGGCGGGTGAAATCGGCCGCCAGGCGCGGGTGCTGCAGTTCGGCCGCGCGGCAGCTTTTCACGGCTTCACGCAAGTCGCCCTTGTCGATCAGCTGATACGTGGGCAGGAAGATGGCGCGCCGTTCGATGGCGCGGGCGATGCGTCCGCTCAGCACATCGACGGTGAACGGTTTCAATATGTAGTCGGACGGGGTCAGTTCGGCCGCGCTGATCACCTTGCTGTGGATGGCTTCGGAGGTCAGCATGATGAAGATCGTCCACAGGCCGATCAGCTTGTGGTGGCGCAAGTCTTCCAGCAATTGCTGGCCATCCTGGCCGTCCGTGCCACTACCAAGATCGTACTCGCACAGGATGATGTCGAACGGTTTCTTCATCAGCAGGCGGATGGCCGTGCCTGAATTGACGGCATATTCCACCTTGGTGATGGCCGCCTGGTTCAGCATATTGTGCAGATTGCCCCGCATGCTGGGGTTGGGGTCGACGATCAGGACAGATAAGTCGCTAGTTTCTGGCATTGTTCAGCTCTCGTTCATCTGTTCGGTCATTTGCGGGAACTCTTTTATATGTCTCTGCCCGGCAGCATTATTTTTTATCAGCATACTGCAAAGCTGGCTGGCACTGCCAGCAAAATGCATGCAATCCGGCGCGCTGCGTGAGGGCAGGCGCGTCCGGCGCCGTCCAGCGTTGTATTTCATGACACAGGGTTCCGCTTGGGGCGGTGCCAGCAGCTGTTTTTTCGTCCATTGATTGACTAGCGTGATAGTATTTTATAAATGCAACAAGTGTTGCATCCCGCGCCATGTCGCGGCCAGGCATGCGCAGGCTGTACGGGCGCTTTCTCCCTCTCTGGTATTGATACCCGTCATGCGTTTACCTGATCTGTCTACCTTGCGGCGCATTGCCGTTCCGCTGGCATTTGGCGGCAACAGCGAACAGCAGCATACCTATTTTGCGGAACTGCACCGGGTCGGCATGGTCACGCAGCTGCTGGGCATCATCGCCTACAGCCTGACCTGGCTGATGATGCCGGAGCCCTATCATCCGAATCTGGTGCACGCCGTGCTGGCGCTGCTGGGCATGCTGGCCAGCCTGGTGGTGCGCTACCGCTGCACCACCCTTGCCGTGCTGACTATCACCGGCGCTTGCGCCGTGCTGGCTCTGACCTTCGGCCTGCGCACCATGGCCGACGCCGTCCAGCACGCCAGCTTCTGGGTCTTGCCCGTGGGCGTCTTCATGACCCTGGCCATCGCCTCCATTTTCAATGGCGGCCTCAGCTACCTGGCCGTGGTGGCGGGCGTCTGGTGGAACGTGGGCCACGGCCTGTACCCGGTGAACGCGGGCTTGCCTGACCAATCCTGGGCGCCCTTGATGATTGCCGTCAGCGTCCTGTTCGGGCTGGCGCTGAACGTCAGCTTCAGCCTATTGCGTTTGCGCAACTATCACGCCAAAGTGGAGTTGACGCGGCTGGCCTTTCAGGACAGCCTGACTGGCCTGAATAACCGCCGCATGTTCACGCAGCGCGCCCAGCAGATGCACGGCGCGACTCGCGGCGGCATGCTGTATTTCCTGATGATCGATATCGACGATTTCAAGGTCATCAACGACCAGCAGGGGCACGATGCGGGCGACGAGGTGCTGGTGCGCACGGCCGCCATCATCGCCGACAAGGCGCAAGGCCATTTGTGCGGACGCCTGGGCGGCGAGGAATTCGGCGTGGTCTACGCGGGCAGCCGCGAGGATGCGGGCGCCTTTGCTGGCGGCCTGGTCGAGGCCGTCAGCCAGGCCTTCCTGACAGCACAGTTCGTGTCGATCAGCGTGGGCGTGGCCGAACTGGACCGGGGCAAGGAGCTGGGCCACAGCTACCGGCTGGCCGACGAAGCGCTGTACCTGGCCAAGCGCCAGGGCAAGAACCGCTATGTGATCGCCTGATGATTGCCAGAGGGTGTTGCTGGCGTGTCAAAAAACTGCCGCTTTGCGGGGCAAGAGGGTGGCAAAAGGGGGGCAAAACCGCAAGTTCCGGTCATAAGGCAGGGGTAAAACGGGTATAATGCGCGCAAAGGAAATTTGCCGTACGAAAGATATTGTCATACCTACCTTTAACCCGCAGCCACGCTGCATCAACCACCTTCCAATCATGTTGATACTGCCGGGTTCCAATGCCCTGTCCGTTTTCCGTAGCCACCGTCTGTTAAGCCAACTGCAAGCCGTGTCGCCTGCGATTGTTGCCGTACAAGCACGCTATGTCCATTTCATCGATGCCAGCGCGCCTCTCACCAACGACGACAGCACGCGCCTTGGCGCCTTGCTGACGTACGGCGAGCCGGCCCAAGCTGACAATACGGAAGGCGCTGCCGAAGAATTCTTCGTCATCCCCCGTTTCGGCACGATTTCGCCGTGGGCCTCGAAAGCCACCGACATCGCGCACAATTGCGGCATGGCGCACATCAAGCGCGTCGAACGCGGCATCGCTTTCCGCATCAACCTGAAATCGGGCATTCTGGGCAGCGCCATTGGCGCCGGCAAATTGTCGGACGAGCAGGTGCAGGCTGTGGCCGACCTGCTGCACGACCGCATGACGGAATCCGTGCTGCGCAGCGCCGACCAGGCCAAGGACTTGTTCCGCACCCTGGAAGCGCGCCCGCTCGAATCGATCGACTTGCTGGGGCAGGGCAAGCGTGCCCTGGAAACGGCGAACACGGAACTGGGCCTGGCGATGTCGGAAGACGAAATCGACTACCTGGACGCCGCCTTCACCAAGGCTGGCCGCAATCCGACGGACGTGGAACTGATGATGTTCGCGCAAGCGAACAGCGAGCATTGCCGCCACAAGATCTTCAACGCCGACTGGACCATCGACGGCGTGGCGCAGCCAAAATCCTTGTTCGGCATGATCAAGAACACGCACGAACTTCAGCCGAAGGGCACCGTCGTCGCCTACAGCGACAATTCCTCGATCATGGAAGGCGCGACGGTATCGCGCTTCTACCCGCGCGGCGCCAGCCACGAATATGCGGCATCGACGGAACTGACGCACACCCTGATGAAGGTGGAAACGCATAATCACCCGACGGCGATTTCTCCTTTCCCCGGCGCCTCCACGGGCGCAGGCGGCGAGATCCGCGACGAAGGCGCGACGGGCCGCGGCGCCAAGCCAAAAGCTGGCCTGACCGGTTTCACCGTATCGAACCTGTCCTTGCCGGATGCAGTGCGCAGCTGGGAAACGGCCGCTTCCGTGACGGCGTCTCTGGCTGGCCGTACTGACGCCGATCAATACGGCAAACCGGAGCGCATCGCTTCGCCGCTGCAAATCATGATCGAAGGCCCGTTGGGCGGCGCCGCATTCTCGAACGAATTCGGTCGTCCCGTGCTGGGCGGCTACTTCCGCACGTATGAACAGAACGTCGGCGCAAAAGAAGCGGGCGCCCCTGACGCCGTGTTCGGCTACCACAAGCCGATCATGATCGCTGGCGGTATCGGCAATATCTCGGCGCAGCACACGCACAAGAACGACATCCCTGTCGGCAGCCTGCTGGTGCAGCTCGGTGGCCCGGGCATGCGCATCGGCATGGGCGGCAGCGCCGCCTCGTCGATGACCACTGGCAGCAACACGGCCGACCTGGACTTCGATTCCGTCCAGCGCGGCAATCCGGAAATGGAACGCCGCGCCCAGGAGGTCATCAACGCCTGCTGGCAAATGGGCGCCGACAATCCGATCATCTCCATCCACGACGTGGGCGCGGGCGGCTTGTCGAACGCATTCCCGGAAATCACCAACGACGCCAAGCGCGGCGCGATTTTCGACCTGCGCAAGATTCCACTGGAAGAATCGGGCATGGCGCCGAAAGAAATCTGGAGCAACGAGTCGCAGGAACGCTATGTTCTCGCCATCGCGCCGGAAAGCCTGCCCCTGTTCAAAGCCATGTGCGAACGCGAACGCTGCCTGTTCGCCGCCGTGGGCGTGGCCACCGAAGAGCGTCAACTCAAGCTGATCGACCCGGAACTGGGCAACGAACCGGTCGACATGCCGATGGACGTCTTGCTGGGCAAGCCGCCCAAGATGCAGCGCGACGTGGTTCACGTGGCCAACGATTTCCCCGCCATCGACCTGACGGGCATGGACCTGGTGGACGTAGCGCAAAAAGTGCTGCTGCTGCCGACCGTGGCCGACAAATCCTTCCTGATCACCATCGGCGACCGCAGCGTGGGCGGCATGACCGTGCGCGACCAGATGGTGGGACCATGGCAAGTGCCGGTGGCCGATTGCGCCGTCACCACCATGAGCTTCGAAGGCTACCTGGGTGAAGCGATGGCCATGGGTGAACGCACGCCGCTGGCCGTCATCGACGCCGCTGCCTCGGGCCGCATGGCCGTGGGTGAAGCCGTCACCAACATCGCCGCCGCCGCGATTGCCGACATTTCAGACATCAAGCTGTCCGCCAACTGGATGGCCGCCTGCGGCCAGCCTGGCCAGGACGCAGCCCTGTACGACACGGTGAAAGCCGTCGGCATGGACCTGTGCCCGGCGCTGGGTATCAGCATCCCCGTCGGCAAGGATTCGCTGTCGATGCGCACGACGTGGAAAGACGACAGCACGGGCGCGGCGAAATCCGTCACGTCGCCAGTGTCCCTGATCGTGTCCTCGTTCGCGCCAGTGACGGACGTGCGCAAGTCGCTCACGCCGCAGCTGAAAACGGACAAGGGCGACACGTCATTGATCTTGATCGACCTGGGCCGCGGCAAGAACCGCTTGGGCGCCTCCGCCCTGGCGCAAGTCATGGGCCAGCTGGGCAATGAGACGCCGGACGTGGACAGCGCGGAAGACCTGAAAGGCTTCTTCGCCGCCATCCAGAAATTGAACAGCGACGACAAGCTGCTGGCCTACCATGACCGTTCGGACGGCGGCCTGTACGCCACCCTGACGGAAATGGCCTTCGCCGGCCACACGGGCATGTCCGTCAACCTGGACATGCTGACCATGGAAGGCGAGCACTCGAGCGACTGGGGCGACGCCAAGAACTGGACGGGCCAGGTAGCGGAACGCCGCAACGAACTGACCCTGCGCGCCTTGTTCAGCGAAGAGCTGGGCGCCGTCATCCAGGTACGTGCGGAAGAAAAATCGCTCGTCATGGACGTGCTGCGCACCTTCAATCTGGGCGCCTGCAGCCATATCATCGGCAAATTGAACGACCGCGACGTCATCGAATTCACGCGCGACGCCAAGCTGGTTTACACCCAGCCACGCGCTGCCCTGCACCGCCTGTGGAGCGAAACGAGCTGGCGCATCGCCCGCCTGCGCGACAATCCGGCTTGCGCGGACGCCGAATACGACCGCCTGCTGGACGTGCAAGACCCGGGCATGTCGCCTATCGTCACGTTCGACCAGAACGAGAACATCGCCGCGCCATTCATCGCCACCGGCGTGCGTCCGCGTGTCGCCATCCTGCGCGAGCAGGGCGTCAACTCGCACATCGAGACGGCTTACGTGATGCACCAGGCAGGCTTCACGGCTGTCGACGTGCACATGAGCGACCTGATTGCGGGTCGCGTCAAGCTGGACGACTTCCAGGGCGTCATCGCCGTGGGCGGCTTCTCGTACGGCGATGTGCTTGGCGCGGGCGAAGGCTGGGCGAAAACGATTTTGTTCAACGCCAGCCTGGCGGAACAGTTCGCGCGCTTCTTCAACCGCACGGACAGTTTTGGCTTGGGTATCTGCAACGGCTGCCAGATGATGAGCAACTTGAAATCCATCATCCCCGGCGCCCACGCCTGGCCTAAATTCACGCGCAACAAGTCGGAGAAATTCGAAGGCCGCTTTGCCATGGTCGAAGTGATGGATTCTCCGTCGATCTTCTTCAACGGCATGGCCGGCACGCAAGCCGGCATCGCCATCGCCCACGGCGAAGGCTACGCCGACTTCTCGCAAACGGGCGACATCACCCAAGTCAGCAAAGCCATGCGCTTCGTCGACAACAAGGGTGCCTCCACCGAAGCGTACCCGTACAACCCGAACGGCTCGCCGGAAGGCATCACCTCCGTCACCACGCCAGACGGCCGCTTCACCGTGCTGATGCCGCACGCAGAACGCGTGTTCCGCAGCGTGCAGCAGTCGTATCACCCTGAAGCATGGGGCGAGGATTCGCCATGGATGCGCATGTTCAGGAATGCGCGGAAGTTTGTGGGGTAATTTTTTATCTGCGGCGCGTCGTGGTTCAAGGCGCTGCTGTTGGGTAGGAATGAGAAAGCCGCTGTCGGGAGACAGCGGCTTTTTTTATCAATCAATTGTTTAAAATTTTTTGGGCTGGTATATCCGTTCTAGGGAGCCTTTCCCGAAATATTTTTCATATTCTTGAGCCGCGAAAGAGTCCATCATTCCAGCTATATAATCAATGACTAGACGCTCAATTGGATCATTTAAATGCCGTAATTCTGCGGGTAATAATAATTTTCCCTTATTGTATGACTTGTCCGTAAGAACTTCATATAGTCCTTTTATTATTTTCTCACCACGTTTTTCATAAAGTTGAACATCTTTTTTTCTTAGTATCGCTTTGAAGAGGAGATTTTTTAATCCGGCAGCAAGATCATGCTTCGATGCATAGCCAAGCATTTTATCATCGTTATCGCCAATTACTTTAATATCCTTGCATAATTCATTAACAATGGTGGATGTTAATTCTTTTCTTAATACTACTGAATATTCCTCGGATGAACAATGCGTATTACATTTAAGTGCTTCACTTTCTGAGTGTTTTACAATTTTCGAGAAATCATCGTATGCCGAATTGTATTTGGCGCTAATTTTGAACTCGTGTAAAATTTCACCTATGGTTATCATCTTGAAGCTTAATGCATCTTCAAGGTCGTGTGCTGCATAGGCAATTTCATCAGAAATATCCATTATCTGCGCATCAATACTTTTTCTGATCTTGATGTCATGAATTGAAAGTTCTTTAGTTAAAAAATCATAGTCGTCCGGGTAAAGATATTTTTTACTATTTTCTTCTTTTTTGTGAAAATACTTAGTGATTCCAAAAAAAGTTCGAATTGTTAGATTTAAACCTTCGTAAGAATGATGTTTTTTTTCCAGTTTCCTCATTACTCTAAAAGCTTGCGCATTACCCTCGTAGCCACCAATATCAGAGCTTAATTCATTTAGTACCACTTCACCGTAGTGACCAAAGGGCGGATTGCCTATATCATGCGCCAAAGAGCAAGTTTCAGCTACAACGCTTTTTTGAAGGCCTAAATCTACCGCAATGCTTCTTGCTAATTGCGCAACCTCTAAACTATGTGTCAGTCTGTTGCGGTTAAAGCGATTGGCATCCACTCCGAGTAATTGCATTTTTCCTTGTAAGCGGCGGAATGATGAGGAGTAAAGAACACGTGCATAATCGCGCATAACTTCATCCCTACCTTCGCCTCTGCTGTCGTTGCTATCCGTCGCTCTATACTCCAGCGGCAAGACTATTGCCTCTTGTTCCTGTGCAAAATTCTTTGTTTCTTCATCATACATGTCGGTTTTCCTTAGAGTGTTTTTATGGTATTGCTATTGTATATATTGTCGAGAATAGTTATGCGAAAAGAGAGATCTTGATCTCGATTATTTTTTTCGCCGATTGAAAGTGATTTTTAAAAAACCATATTTTTTGCGTGCTTGATTTTTTGGCTAGATGAAAAATCTAGTCTGCGAGTCTATTAATACCATGTTGAGTTAATTGCTGCATGCGTTGGCCACGATGATCGGCGTCCGTGGAAGTGTTTATTCATTAATCATACTTTATCGCTACTCCGTTAGGTTGTAGTGGGCTCCGCTTGGTAAAGCGATACCTCATCATGCACTCTAAGCTCAAAGAGCGGGTTGAATTTTTTCCTCGGTTAATAAAGAGCATGTCTCATGCACATTTTTTGGCATCATTATACGTTAGGGGATGTTGCTGGGTAATAATGAAAAATCCGCCATTCCAGACAGCGGATTTTTTCATAAAATACTAGTTGAACTACTTTATGGCTTCGTAAATTTGCAATCAAAGCTACTTGAAATTAATTCTCGAAGATTTATTACTGTAATTCTGTTTTCATAAGTTCCTCCATCCGTGTTCTCAATGTCAAATATTTCCCATTCGAAAGAATTTCCGGGAATTTTTCGTACATTTCCGAAGCATGTAAACGTGTCTCTAACCGATTTTTCTTCATCGACATTCACATCCCACGCAACGATAAAATCAACTACAGCAAGAGCGTGATTGAAAGGGCCGAAATTATTAAACTCATATTTGTATTCTATAGAGCAAATATTTTTTTCATGCAGTGGATGTGTCGCGTGTTCGTCGCGCAATCCTAAACTATCAATGCCTTGGGTTGAGAAAGTTATAATTCTACGCCAATATTTTTCCAGTTCTTTATTTTTTCCTTTAAGCGCAGATAATTGAGAGTACATCACTCCAACCAAGTATTCTTCGCCAGGTTGCGGGGATAAGAATAAGTGTTTTTCCTTTGTTGAATCCGTTATTCTAATTCTTTCCCTGGATTTAATATTGAATTTTGCTAATCCCAACATTTCAATTTGCTCATTAAGCAAATTTTCGGAGCTTTCTCTCCTTAGTCTGGAAAGTAATTCGGCAAACGTATAATCGGTGGTAAATTGCGTGTCTAGGAACTTCTTTATCTCAGACATGAAATTTGGATCAGTTAAAGTGTCATATGCCCGTTTGCTGAGTGCACTTCTATTCGTGACAAGATCAAAGTCCCCATCAATTATTAGTGAGTAGTGACTTGCTGCATCTCCTTCGGATAAGACCTCATAACCGTCTATTCTTGTTAAAATATCAGGATATTTGCAAATTTTTATGCCTTTTACAGAAATAAAAACACCTCTTTGATCACTTAACCTAATGCCAGACTTTCCTTGACCTTTTCTGCCTAAATTTGGATATTCATCGTGTGCTCGACGATTGCCGTCAATTGCTAAAATAATCGAAAATTTATTTGGTCCTACGCTAAACTTCTTGGCTGATCGACTAAAAAATCTACCGTCTCTGAGGCGAGCAATTTGAGCGGGACCTTTTAAACTCGGATCAGGATTACCTTTTTCAAGATATGGATAGCCAAATGGTATTTTTGAAGTGTGTTCGTCGGCAAATAATGTAAAATCAGCAGCTTTCAACCCTGAAGTTACCTGTTGACGTTGACTTGCTGTGAACCCTTGTGCCGTTGTTAAATGCCTGACGTCACCGTGGCGAGTGTAGAATTGAATGTAATTTTGAACATAGGATTCATTTGATGATGGACCAAATGTAAAGTGTTTCAAATATGCTTCTGTTTCCAAATGATCAATTAGTACAAGTGTTATGGAAGACGATAGCTCTGGATCTTCAATAGCATTTTTTATGTATGAAATAGCCATTGCTGTATCTGATGTTGGTGCGATTATAAATGAATCAAGAATGTCATTTATGTTATTTGATGCAATAGGGGTAATGTCAAAATTTGTATCGAGGTTTGCCCGTGGGTTATCGATGGTCTTGTATTTCCATTCGCCTTTATTTTTGTCTGATGTTGTTGCAACTAAAATTCTTGCGCATGCAAAACATAATTTCGATCCTTGGCATTTGTAGCCAATAGTTTCACCTTGTTTTTTTGTTGATTTTCCAATTGAAAAAAATGCCTCCCAAGGTGTTATCCCATTTATCTTGGTTTTATCATCAAGGCCAGTTCCGTCGTCAAGAAAGAGAAAACCTTGCCGATCTTTTAGCGGGACATATATCATATGAGTAGCTTTAGCATCATATGAATTTGATATTAACTCTCTCAGTACTTCGCAAGGATCGTTTCTGTTTACAGAAAGCTCACCAAGTACATGACTAAACTCAATTTGTGGCCGCATGTCTTATTTTTCTTTCAATAGATTATTTAATGAGTTGGGGAATAATAGAAATATTTATAATGTTTTATGATGCTTTTTCTTGATTACGTTTATATATTCTTCGCCACCCCCACAATCACCACTGCCGACGGCACCAGCAAAAACTGCGCAATCAGCGTCCCAGCCAATCTGCTCCCCACCAGCCATACCACCGCACGCCGGAATTGCGATTCTTCGATCTTGCCTTCGATGACGTCATCCGTCATGCCCGACATGTGCGGGTCGATGAAGACGGCCATGATGATGGTGGCGCCGCCGTTGATGATGGAAGACAAGGTGCTGGAGGTGACGCGCACGCTGGGGTCCAGCACGCCCGCGTATAACGCCGCGAAGACGCCCACCGTCCACAGGGCCGTGGCGATGATGTTCATGGCTGTCATGGAAATAGATACGCCGGATTTTTCGCGCAGGCCCGTGACGTTGGCGGGCTTCGGCAGGCTGGCGGAGGTCTTGAGATAGGACAAGCCGCCCTTGAAGACGGCGTGCAGCAGCAGTTTCGGTACCGACCTGTGCACCTGGAAATGCTCGACGGCGCGGCAGAAGGCGCGCTGGAAGGTGGGGATTAGGATTGCGCCGAGTATCGTCGCCAGGCTGGAGGAAAACAGCAGCCAGCGGAAGTCTACTAATAGCGTGCTGGCGGCGACATGCTGGTCGATTCCCGTTTCCACGCGCTTGGCGAGGAATGGCCCGAGGAAAGAGTTCGAGGTGCGCGACAGCAGCATCAGAATACTGAACAGGGCCAGCGAGACGGCGATGCGTCGCGTGCGGATGCCGGCGATGCGCACGGAGTAGGCGAGGGTGCCGATAATGTGGATGATGAACGTCAGTGCGCAAATCAACAGCAATTGCTTGTCCATCACAACCTTGCAGTAAAGAAAATGTAATTCCATGCTGCCATGGAGTTACTTATTTTTCAACTGCAAATAAGATAATTTTATGTGATTGGGGTTTTGTGGTGGTTTGTGTGGAGTTGACTGAATTTCATCCCAAGGCAGAAACTGGGGTCAGACCCGACGGGTCTGACCGCGGCCTTTGCCTGTGGGGGGGATAAATGCCGCCAGTGAGTGTATGGCGTGGTTTCATTGCTTGTATTTCAAGCTTGCACCCTCAACTACCGCACATGGCGGCGTGTCTTGCCGCACTGATCAATTACCCAACCCGGAGGTACACCATGAGTTTCGATTCCTTTCTGTCCAAACTGAAGACCAAAGCCAGCGAACTGAAAACCGAGGCCTTGAAGTATAAGAACAAGGATTTCCTGAACGCCGCGATGGCGGGCTCGGCCTTGATCGCCATGGCCGACGGCAGCGTCAGTGCGGAAGAGAAGCAGAAGATGGTGAAGTTTATTGAAAGCAATGATGCGCTGTCGGTGTTTACCACCACGGACGTGATCAAGGCTTTCCAGGACTATGTCGGCCAGCTGGAATTCGACAAGGATATCGGCGAAGCCAAGGCGTATCAGGCGCTGGGCAAGATGAAGTCGAATGTGGAGGCGTCGCGCCTGCTGGTGCGCATGATTATCGCCGTCGCTTCGTCGGACGGCAATTTTGACGCTAACGAGCAGCGCGTGGCCAGCAAGATCGCGCGCGAGCTGGGCTTGACTCCTGCGGAGTTCGAGCTGCAGTAACTGCCAAGCCAGCCGAGCCCGGCTGGCTAGCTCAAGCCTTCCAGGTCATCGTCATGCCGCATCGGCTTGCCAGCGTCATAGGTAAAGCGCAGGATGACTTGCGTGGGCTCGCTGGCAGGATGGCGCGTGGTGCTGGTGCAGGCGGCGCTGACAAGGGCCGGCAGTGGCCAGGCCAGCAGGCGCAGGCCGCCGCGCAGCACCGTGAATGTCGGGTTACTGCGAGTGTCTGCATTGCGCTCCATGGGTCGTTGCCATTCTTTCAATGAAATGGCGGCGATGGTAGCATGCGATGGCAGCGCAAACCTTCCTGGCACTCTGCTACGGTATAGCGCCATTCGTTTCTATTAACGGTGCCCGCCGCCTCAACGCGACGCCAGGCCGATGGTTTGCACGTGGGAGGGCACGATGCCGCCGCTCGACACATTCTGCGACGGCACCACCATCACCAGTTCGCCATCCACGCTGCCGTCATCGTTGTGGTCGATGCGCACCTTCAACTGGCGGTCCAGCGCGACGAAGGCGTTGTGGTCGGTGGCGACGATGCGGTGCTCTTCCTGCTGGCCGATCCGCGCATACTTGACAGCGCCGGCGAGGCGCAGTTCCAGGGTGTCGCCATTCGACAGATCATAGGTGCCGACGAATTTCTTGAAATCCTGGCGCATCATGTAGCGCTGGTGTTCTGGCACGTCGATGCTCGGCGAGTTGCCCGGCACGGTGACAGTGTGTTCTGGGGGCAGGGTCTGCGCGATGGCTGCCGTGCTGGCGGCGGCGAGACACAGGAGTGTGCTCAGGATGATGGTTTTCATTGTCGTCCTCGTTGGTTTGTGGCCTCTGGCGCATGGTGCGGGTGGGCTAGGGGCAGTAAGCAGTCTAGGTGCGGGTTTGGCGATGTGCATTGTTCATTCGATGGAGAGCCGCAGTTCATGCGGCGTCGATATTCAGCGGGACCATGCTAGGACGCGCCGTGATTCAATTCCTGCAGCACTTTCTTGCACAGCAGCCCGTATCCCATGCCCGTGCCGCGTTTGTGTGCGGCCAGGTCGTAGCTGGCGCTGATATCGTCCCACGCCACGCTGCCGGGCAGGGGCCGCAAATCGTCGTCCAGGTCCATCTCGAAATGGATGAAGTGGCCGTCGGCGCTCAGCAGCTTGCCGTACACGGCGGGCATGCCAGGGTAGGCCAGTTGCAGGTCAAGCATGAGGGCCGTGCCCAGTGCCACGCCATGGCTGGCGGCGCACTGGCGCAAGGCGTCGGGCAAGGGGCGGGCGCGCCACCAGGCCGCCGTCTGTCGGATGGCGGCCAGGGTCAGCGCGTTTTGCTGTTGGACAGAATATTGTTTGCTCATGGCTGCCACCGATGCGGAATGCAACATGCCCCCTCAACGTGATGCCAGGCCCATGTTTTGCACGTGGGCAGGCACGAGGTCGCCGTTCGCCAGTTTCTCGGCCGGTACCTGCATCAGCACTTCGCCACCCACGCTGCCATCGTCGCGCAAGTCGATGCGCATGGCCAGTTGCCGGTCGAGCGCCACGAAGGTATCGCGGGAAGAAGCGACGATCCGGTGTTCTTCCTGGTCATCGATGCGCGCATACATGAAGGCGCCGATGCTGCCCGCATTGCGCAGGTGGAGCACCTGGCCGTTCGCCAATTCATAGCCGCCGCGGAACGGGGCAAATTCTTGCGCAGTCATAAGGTGCCTGTGGGCCGGCAGTTCGATCGCGTGCAGGCGTCCACCGGGAATGGTGACGGTCTGGCTGTCGGGAAGCGTTTGCGCATTTGCCAGCAGGGCGCAGACGCCCAGGGTGCCGGCCAAGATCCATGTTTTCATTTTTTTACCCATCCTTGAACTTTGGTGCCGTCCGCTGCCGGCGCGGCGATGTTGATGTGGGTGCCAGGGAACCAAACCGGCTGGTCCGTGTGCGGTGCTGTCACTCTGGCAAGGCGCGGGCTACCGGTCTTGCCAGTGTAGGCAGGCAATATGCACCGCGCATCATCCGATCGGATGACATGTCCTCATGCATCAAGGACGGCCAGGTGCGCCGTTGCGCCGTGGATCAGGGCGATCAGCTCGCCCTGGCGCCGTGTATCCGTCTTTAAATAGGTGTGGTGCAAATGCGTCTTGACGGTGTTGACGCTGATGCCGCTTCGTGCGGCGATTTCCTCGATGGTGGCCCCTTGCGCCAGCGCCTTGCCGACCTGCGCTTCGGCTTGCGTGAGGTCAAACAGCTGCCGCAAGGCCGGGACGGAAGTGCTCGTTTTTGTGGGGTCGTGCGCGATCATCAGCGCGCAGGCGGGCTGGCAATCGGCAAGCGGGGTGACAGTCATGGCCAGTGGCGCTTGCTGCTTGCGCGCCAGGCGCAGCGACTGGCATTGCTGTGCGCCGTCGGCGCTGGCGATGACCAGGCGCACGGCGCGCGCCAGGGTGGGCGGCACGGACGGTTCCAGTTGTGCCGCATGCAGGGCGTGGCCGGCGGGGGTGGCAAAGCGCAGTCCGAGGCCCGCGTCGAGCACCAGCACGGCGGCGCCCATGGCGTCGAGCGCCGCCAGTGCGCAGTGGCTGGCCAGTTGCGCTTCGCGCAGGCGCTGCTGCAGGCACAGTGCGCGTTGCAGATGCGGCAAGAGTTCCTGCCATTGCTGGCCGCTCAGACCTGCGCTGTCGAGTTGCGGCCAGTCGTCTGCGCCGCAGGCCGAGTCGTACATGGCCCCGATCAGCTTGCTTACATCTGTTGCCGTGCCCATGCTTGCCCCCATTGCCCGATGACATCAGTGTGCCGCAGGCGTGCAGGTGCGGAACTGGGTAAGGGCGGTGTTGTGCAGCGATCCTCCCCACCTTTGTGAGGAAGGGGTGGTCGCTGCCATCTGGCCTGGGCAACTTTCAAGATAGTACAAAGATAGTGCTGCTGCAATGGAGCGCGCAAATCTGCCTGGATAGTGTTCTGTAGGAAACTCGCGCGGCTAAAACGCGTCCATGATGTAAGATTCGCACTATGTCCGATTTCACATTTACCGATTGCCCATGAGTTCAATAATGATTCCCGACGTCGCCCTGGTCGACAACACCGAACAACGCACGCCGCTGGTGCTCGTGCTGGACTGTTCCGGCAGCATGGATGGCGAACCCGTGTCGCTGCTGAACGAAGGCCTGGCCTTGCTGGAACAGGAACTCAAGTCAGACGTGATCGCCGCCAAGCGCGTGCGCATTCTGGTGATTCAATATGGCGCCCACGATGAAGCGGTGGTCGCCAGCAACTGGTGCGATGCCATGGATTTCACGGCGCCCCACCTGGAAGCGAACGGCACCACGCCGACCGGTGCAGCTGTCGAGTTGGCCCTGGCCGAGATCGAGCAGGAAAAGCAGCGCTTCCGCCAGGCGGGCGTGGCGTACACGCGGCCATGGCTGTTCCTGATGTCGGACGGCGAACCGACGGACCGCTGGCAGCATGGCGCCGAACAGGCGCGCGCGGCCGAGCAGGCCAATAAAGTGGCGATCTTCCCCATCGCCGTGGGCGACAACGCGAATATCGATAGCCTTGGGCAGTTTTCCAGCCGTGGCGAGCGGGGCGTGAAGCAGCTGAAAGGCTTGCAGTTCCGCGAACTGTTCCTGTGGCTGAGCGCCAGCATGCAGGTGGTGTCGCAATCGCGTCCTGGCGCGCAGGCGCAGCTGGCCTCGACGGACGGCTGGTCTGTCGTGAATACGTGAAAGCCCGCTGATCCATGGCGATAGCAAATAAGCATTGGCGCGTGTTTGGCGCGTCCGTCACGGGCAAGGCGCACCTGGATAAAGATATCCCATGCCAGGATGCGCACGCGCATGCCGTCGTCAACGGGGTACTGGTGGCCATCGTTTGCGATGGCGCCGGTTCGGCGCGGTTGAGCGAGCAGGGCGCGCAGTTTGTCGCAATGCAAACCGTGCAGGCGCTGGCCGGACGGCTGGAGCAGGGTGCCACCGTGCAGGATTTGCATGACGGCGCGCTGGCGGGCGCCCTGGCGCAGATCCGTGCCGCACTGGACGACATCGCACGCGCCGCCAACGCCACCCTGGACGACTATGCCAGCACCGTGGTGGGCGTGGTCATGGGCGCCGACCAGGGCTTCTTTTTCCACCTGGGCGATGGCCTGGGCGTGGCGCAATTGCCGGACGGTGGAGAGCTGATTTCACTGCCCGCCAACGGCGAGTATGCCAACGAAACCTACTTTATCAGCGGCGAGCGCTGGCGCGAACAGCTGCGCCTGCTTGCGATTCCGCAAGCCGCGCGCGGCGTCGTGCTGATGTCGGACGGCTGCATGCCCTTTGCCATGAGCAAGAACAATGCGGCGCTGTATGCGCCTTTCATGGATGCCGTGCAAGGCTATCTGCGCACGGTCGGGAGTATCGAACTGGGCAACGAGGCGCTGGCGTCCACCCTGGCCGACCCGCGCACGCACCAGATCACGGGCGACGACAAGACCCTGCTGCTGGCCTTGCGCGCATGAGCCAGAAGCAGGGTGTGACACCGGGCCTGAGTCCGGGTGGAAAAATTTGGCTGGATAAAGTCCGTAGTTTGATCCTGGGCAAACTCGTCAAGAGCGGCGGCGCGGGTAGCGTGTATCTGTTGCCCGGCGCGCCCGCGCAGGTGGCCAAGCTGTACCACCCGCACCTGGACCGGGCCGCCAACCGGCGCAAGCTCGAAGCGATGCTGGAACTGTCGCCCGAGCTGCCCGATCAATTGGAAAACGGCAAGCGCTACGTGCAGATCGCCTGGCCGCAAGCGGCCGTGTTCGACGGCCAGGGCGGCTTTGCCGGTTTCGTCATGCCCCTGCTGGACATGGCGCAGACGGCGGAGCTGGAACAGATCATGCAGGAGCGCCAGGCGCGCGCGGCCGGTTTGCCCACGGGGCTCGGTCCCAAGCTGACCCTGGCCGCCAACCTGGCCGCCGTCATCGATGCGCTGCACCAGCAGCAGCATTACGTGGTCGATCTGAAACCTGTGAACTTGCGCTTTTACCGCGATTCGCTGTACATCGCCATGCTTGATTGCGATGGTTTCAGCATCCAGGGCCATGCCGAGCGTTTTCCTGCCGAGCAATTCACGGCCGACTACCTGGCGCCGGAATTCCAGCGCAAGGGCATGCCGGCGGGCACCGAAATGGCGCAGGACCGATTTGCGCTGGCCGTTATCATCTTCCAGTTGCTCAACTTCGGCATCCACCCGTACAGCGGGCGGCCAGGCAATGCGCAGGTGGCCACCGACATTCCCGGGCGCATTCGCGACGGCTGCTATGCGTATGGCGTGAAGCGCCACAAGCAGCTGGCGCCGAACGCCACCAGCGGCCACGCGCTGATGCCGCCCGAATTGCGTGCCATGTTCGATCGTGCGTTTTCCCAGTCCCCCAAACCGCAGCGCCCGTCGGCTGCCGACTGGGCGCAGTTGTTGCGCGGCTATGCACAGCGCAGCGGCGGCAAGCTCGTCGTGTGTACCGTCAATCCCGAACACCAGCATTTTGCGGGCCAGGGCTGCGCCGCCTGCGCGCGCGACAAGGTCATCGTCGCGGCCGCGCAAGCGTCCGTGCAGGCGCAGCAGCAGATACTGGCGCAGTCTCAGC
The DNA here is from genome assembly GCF_051380905.1 of Janthinobacterium darwini. NCBI lineage: Bacteria > Pseudomonadati > Pseudomonadota > Betaproteobacteria > Burkholderiales > Oxalobacteraceae > Janthinobacterium > Janthinobacterium darwini. The sequence continues at coordinate 2,065,227 of NZ_JBNYXX010000001.1, read as the reverse complement.
CTCAGCCGCCGCAGCGCAGTACGCGCCGCACGGCGCCGGGGCAGGCGCCCGCCGCCATTCCAGTGGCGGGCAACACGGGCGGCGGCATCACGGGCAAGGGCTGGGCCGTCGTGGTGCTGCTGATCGTGCTGTTCCTGATCGGCTTTACGGCCTGGACCTCGTCGCCGAATGAAACCAAGGCCAAGGCCAGCTTGCAGGCGCAAGCCGAGCAGGCGGCTGGCCTGGAAGTGTTTCGCTGGCGTACGCGCAAGGCGGCCGGTTTCCAGCCGTCCGATGCGCGCAAGGCCGTGCGCAGCCTGTCGCAAGCGATCAGCAAGGGCGACGATGACGCCGTCACGCGCGGCTTGCAGCTGTTGTACCGTTCCGGCCAGGAAAAGCCGTCCGACTACGGCGTCGACCGCACGCAGGCGCAGCTGCGCGCCTCGTTGCTGGAGGGCCTGGGCTGGGTGCCCGGCTATGAGCCGGGGCTGGTCGCGACCTATCTTGACCTGCTGCAAGCGAACCCGCGCGACCATCTGGTGGCGGCGGCCATGGGCCGCATGCATCTGAGCCTGAACGAACCGCAGGCGGCGCGCCAGTACTTCGAGCAAGCCGTGTGGGCGCACCCAACGGATGGCACGGCCTGGCTGGGCATCGCGGCCGCGGCGCAGCTGCGCGGCGGCGACGAGGGCGATGCCGTCAATCTGGTGGCGCTGGCGCAACTGACGGCTTACCGCTACGCCGTGGAGCATGCCTTGCCAGCCGAGCCGGGTCAGCCGGCCGACAATGGCGTCGCGCGCATGACGCAGCGCATGGATCTGAACGCCAAGGTGCTGCGTCTGGCGCAGCCGGGCGCTTACCAGAAACGTTGGGACAAGGTGCTGGCCGAGGGCGCGCTGCTGGCAGCCAGGCTGAAGGCCTTGCCGCCCTTGCGGGACCAGGTCGGCAGTGTACAGCGCGAGACGATGACGACGGTTGCGTATGGCGTGCTGGACGAAAAGCACGCAACGGGTGAAAACCGCCTGACCCTGACCATCGCGGCCGACGGCACCCTGACCTATGCGGCGGCCGAGTTGCCGATGGAGCCGATGCTTAACAAGGTGCTGCTCGATAGCGTCAAGCGCTGGACCTACTTGCCGGCCGTGCAGCACGGTCAATTGCGGGATGCCGAGGTGGTGGTGCTGGTGCGCTACCGCGATGGCCGGGTCAGCTTCGTGCCGGGCGGTGTGGCCGTCACGGCGGAAAATTAAAGGAATACCATGAAAATCAAGATTATATGCGCCTTACTGGGCGCCTCCTTGCTGGCCTCAGGCATGGCGCAGGCGGACATCGTGCAGCGCCTGGTAGTGACAGCCATGGCGGCCGAGCCAGATAGCGAAGGCGGCGATGTGTACACTATTGCGGGCACGACGGCCTGCGGCGGCAAGCAGATACGCATGGATGCCCGCTCGGTGAACCTGGACGAGGCGCCTTACGACGCGCTGAAAGCCGATCTGGCCCGGCACATTCGCAACAAGACGCCCATGCGCGTCACCCTGAAAAAATGCCCGGAGGATGCGAGCGTACCCATCGTGCGCGACATCGCCGCCTGCACGCCAGCGGTCTGCGCCGATGGCCGGGCGCGGCTGTACCTGCACGACCGTTTCTTCCCCATCGAGCAAGAAAAAGCACCGAATGTGCTGCTGTTGCCCTTGCCGAAAGGCAAGCTGCCAGGCACGTGGAAAGTGGAGATTTATAGCGTCGCCGGCCACAAGCTGCGCCTGTCCGGCCAGGTCAACAAGGCCGATTATGCATCCGGGGAACTGGTGGGCGGCTATGTCACGTATTACCCGAACGGCAAAATCGAGAAACAGGTTGCGCAGGATGGGCAGGGTCAGCAGCACGGCATCGGCAGCAAGTACTTTCCCGATGGCACCCTGGAGTTGCGCGGTAACTGGCGCCATGGCTTGCCCGAGGGCGAGCACCAGCGTTATCACGCCACGGGCAAGCTGAGCGAGACGAGCAGCTACCGAGATGGCAAGCAACTCGACGGGCCCGTGCAGAAGTTTGATGAAAATGGCAAGCTGAGCAGCAGCTACACTTTGCGCGACGGCAAGATGGAAGGCGAGATGCTCACGTACTTCCCGGATGGAAAAATCTCCAGCCGCGCGGAAATGCAGCACGGCAAGTTCAACGGCGTGAGCACGAATTACTACCCCGATGGCGCCGTGCGAGCCAGGATGACGCAGGTTAACGATTTACCCACGGGCGTGGCAATGGAATTCTATCCAGATGGCAAGGTGGAGAGCCGCCAGGAGTATGGCGACAAGGGCGGGCTGCTGAGCTTGCAGCGCTACAGCCCCCAGGGTGTGCTGGTGCTGGAAAGACGGTGGGATGCGCAATTGCGTGAACAAGGCACGTCGCGCTCGTGGTACGAGAACGGCAAGCCCGAGCAATCCATCGAGTACGTGAACGACCGGCGCGAGGGATGGAGCCGCAGTTGGCGCCAGGATGGCAGCCTGAAGAGTGAATGCCAGTATGTGGCCGGCAAGGCTCAGGGGGCTTGCGGCGAAGCGCCGCCAGCGCCGGAATTGTTGCGCAAGGAGCAGGCATGGCGCGCACTTTGAAACATTTATTTGGCGCCATGCTGCTGTTGCCGGCGCTGGCCAACGCCGAGATTGAGCAGCGGCAAGTAGTCACCGCGATCAAGGCGACGCCCGACGGCGATGTGCTGACCCTCGCCAGCGACAGCGGCTGCGGCGGCAGGCAGGTGCTGATGAATGCCGTTTCCGTGCGCCTGGATAAGGATCAGTATGTCGCCATGAAGCATCAATTGGCTACCTTGATCCGCAACAAGACGCCCTTGTTGATGCGTATCACATTCTGTCCCGCGCCAGGCAAGGTGGGAGGCGAAGCGGGAGCGCTCGCCATGCCCGAAGTTGGCAAGCTGGGCCGCTGCGAGCCGCAGGCCTGTGCCGACGGCAAGCCGCGTTTGTACCTGAATCACAATCTGTCGCGCGGCGAAGTCAAGGAACATGCGCGCTATGCGCTGGTCCTGCCGCTGCCGCCAGGCAGTACGCCAGGCACCTGGCAAGTCGAGGTTTATCATGTGCGCGAAGGCGAGCCGAAGCGTCTGACGGGTCTGGTCAACGATCCAGATTACCTGCGCGGCAAGCTGGTGGGCAACTACAGCATGTATTACCCGCATGGACAGCTGGAAATGCAGGTTGAGCAAGATGGGCGAGGCGTGCAGCAGGGGACGCAGACCCGCTATTACCCTGACGGCAAGATGTCCATACGCGGCACGTGGCGCAACGGCGTGCAGGAGGGGGAAGAGCAGACCTATCACCAGAATGGCAAGCTGATCGAATCGCGCACCTACCGCAACGGCGCCCGTGCCGATGGCCTGGTGGAAACGTTCGACAAGGATGGCAAGCTGCGCACGCGCATGACGCAGGTCAAGGGCCAGACGGAGGGCGAATTGCTGCTGTTCTATCCGGACGGCACAGTAGAAAGCCGCAGCCTGTATGTGAACGGCATCCAGACGGGGCCGAGCACCAGTTATTTCCCGGATGGCAAGGTGCATCGCACAGGCAACTATGTCGACGGCAAGCCTGCCGGCGAAAGCGTCGAGTATTATCCGGACGGCAAGGTCGCCAGCAAGCGCACGCATAGCGGGCACTACGTCATGCGCAGCGAACAACGCTTCAGCCGGGCCGGCGTCTTGATCGTGCAAAAGCAGTGGAATGCAGGTGGGCGCGAGGAGGGCGCATTGCGTTCGTGGTACGCCGATGGCAAGCCGCGCCAGCTGATCGAGTATGTGGATGGCGAGCGCCAAGGCTGGACCCGGCACTGGCGTGCAGATGGCAGTGTGGAAAGCGAATGCCGCTATGTAGCTGACGAGCCCCAGGGAATGTGCACTGGAGATTCAGCCAAAATGTCGTACGCGGAAGATGGGATTGCGTTCGACATGCCGGAACCCTGACCAGGGAAAGTTATTGCCTCTCGATCCGTAATGCGTGGCCTGCCTTTTTGCGACGCATGTACCGCTACAGGAAAGGGCACTGGAGGGAGTTCAGACTTTGTCCCGTTGCGTCACGGTGCCGGTGGTGTCGTTTCGCGTATAAACACCGCTGCCAGCCTGCACCGGACCGTGGCGCACGGCTGCCTGCGCCGAGCAGGGCTTGTTGTGGTCGGCAGCTGTCGCCCCATTGCCGCCGTTCGAGTTTCGATGGCCACGGTCTGCTATGTAACGCTTACCGGCTGATGCCCACATGCAAGCTGACCGGATGCGTGGGAAGAGGCGCTTGCATAAAACCTGAAAAATCGCATCCAGCTCCTGTCAAGCTCAGCCGGCCGCTCGGCTTCGTCACTGGGGACATGACTTTCTATCCGCGTGGAATCCCGTACACATCATTCAATGCGGTACAGGCTGTCAAAGCCGCCTACCTCCACTGACGTGCTGTCTGCGCCACCAAGCAGCGGTAGACCCTGGCTCCATCCGGCTGCCAAGACCTGCACGTCACGCACAGGATCGGACGCCTTGGCCCTCTCGTTGCGGATGCGACAGGTTTCGGTATCTGTGGCGAACAACCCACGTGCGAAGCCCCGGCCCTGTTCCGCCAGCCTTGCGGTTTTGGGAGCGCGAATTCTCGCAAACGCCTGGAAGATGTCTTCCAAGCCTCCACTTGCACCATCCAAACACCGGGCCAAATGCCACGCATCCTCAAGCGCCTGGCAGGCTCCTTGCCCCGACGTCGGCAACGGCGCGTGCGCCGCATCTCCCACGAGCAGCACATTTGCCCGGCTCCACGTGTGCAGCGGCTCCAAGTCGTGCACGGCAATCAGTCGGATGGCATCCGCCGGTGTCGCCTGGATGAGACGTGTGACAGGCTCAGGCCATTCCGCGAACAGGTCCTCAATTTCCTTACGCATATCCGCTGCAGGCGCCGCCATCGGCAATGGCCGTGCCTGCGCCGCCGCCCAGTAGACCAGATCCGGCCGGACCGGCACGCAACCGAAGCGCTTGCCCACCCCCCAGAAGTCTTGAATCGAAACATCGTTCACCAGCGCATGCGGCCCCTGCGCTACGCCAATCCAGTTCACAAAGCCTTGATAGATTGGTGTGTTGTCACCCGCGACAAACCTGCGCGCCACTGATTCCATGCGGCCGTCGGCCCCAATGAGCAGATCCGGGCGGACGCTCGCGCCATTTTCGAAATGGGCCACGGCTCTGCCATGAGTATCAAGCTCAATAGCCACCGCCCGGTGCCCGAACTCCACCGGAATCCCTGCCCGTGCCGCATGATCCAGCAACACCTCCTGCAGGTGCCTACGCAGCACCGTGTAGGTCGGGTATCCCATCGTCCGGTCCAGCAAACCAATATCGAGGCCCCCCAGTGCATTTCCCGCAGCATCCTGGCGACGCATTGTCAGCGGTCTACCGCCAATGGCCTCAATGTCTTGCAGCAGTCCCAGTTCTTCCAGCACAAAGCTGGCATTGGGCCAGAGCGTCACGCCAGCCCCCATGGTTGCCGGCCCCGCCCGGCGCTCATATACGCGGGGACTGTACCCCCGCTTGCTCAAGGCAAGCGCCACGCTCAACCCTGCAATGCCGCCGCCAAGTATTCCGATTTCCATGCTAAAGCTCTCCTATTCAATCCGTCCCGACGTGCCGCCGACGGCGATTCATCGGACGAGATGGCATATTAAATTCCGCCACTGTGGAGTACTAGTATGTGAAAATGGATAGCTTTCATACCTTAATCGGGATAATAATGCGCAATGCCCTCGACCTGAATACAGTCCGTGTCTACGTGGCGGTCGTCGATGAACAAAGCTTTGCCGGCGCAGCACGCCTGCTGACCCTGCCATCTTCTAACGTTAGCCGCCACGTCGCCTCGCTGGAACGCATGCTGGGCGTCCGCCTGCTGGAACGCAGCACCCGCCACCTGCGCATGACGGAAGCTGGCAGGCTACTCTACGAACGCGCAAAACCCTTGCTCGACGCCTTGCTCTCCACCGAGGAAGAGCTTGGCGCAGTACAGCGTGAGCTGCGTGGCCCCCTAAGGATGTGCATGCCAGGCGAAGCGCCAAGGCTGCTAGCTCCTATCCTGGCCGAATTCTGTAGCCTCCATCCAGGCATCGAGCTTGAATGCGATACCCGGATGACCGGACTTGAGGTACTTCGAGAGGACGTCGATCTTTCAATCGTCTTCCACCGTGGCCATCAGGAGGACAGTACTTTCATCACCCGCGAACTCGCCACCCTGCCCAGCATCGTGGTTGCCGCCCCCACCTTGCTAGCCAAGACCGGCATGCCACACTATGTGCGCGAACTGAAGTCTCTACCGTGCATCACCACCCTCAGTGCGCTGAAAGGTCAGCCCTGGCAGTTTCAGAACGCTGCGGGAGAAATCGTCAAGGTGCCGGTCCGCAGCCGTTACCGCGTCAACAGCGGAGAACTGGCAGTGGCAGGCGCACGGCAAGGCATCGGCTTCGCGATTGTGGCGGCCTATCCCTGCCAGGAAGATCTTGCTACGGGCCGATTGCAGGAGGTACCACTGGACCTGTGTCCCGCGCCCCTGAAATTACTGGGGGCATACAGCCATCGCCATTCCGTGACCGCGCGTGTGCGGGCGCTGCTGGATTTGATACAAGTGCGGTTGGCTGGGTCGGTTAACCCTCCCGTGGACCCCATAACTTGTGGAACGGTCTAGGATCGAAGTAGTGCACTGGACTCAAAGTGGAGTTCTTCGGAGCAGAAGCAGTCGCTCGGTATGACTTTCTCAATGTCAGCTTTTGGCCGAACCCGGCCGTTCGGGCAGCATAGCAGGTTGTCAGGGTGAAAATCTAGCGGCTGCATCGTCAGGCTGGATTCGCCCCAAAGCGGACCTTCCAGCATCCATCAGGAACGGGCGGCCGCCAATGGCTTGGCGTCTGGATATCGGGTAACGAACGAATCGATGGCCTGCGCTGGCAGATTGATCAGAATCGTTCCACTACTATCCCAGCAAGCAATTTCGAACAAAGCACCTTCTAGCTGCGGCCCCGGTTCCGTGCCGTCCCAATATCGCGGGTTGTCCTCAACGCATGGCGCCGGAGTAGTTATCGGACGAAGCCCCTTCGGTACCGCACTAAACACCGCCCAGATAAACTGAATCTCGTTGGCAAGCAGAAAGCCTGCGAGTTCGTCGCCGGTGAACCATTGATCATCCAGCTTAAACCCCGGTGGCTTCCAGTTAGTTTCGATGTCGCTGACGTACCAGTCATAGTCTTGCGGCGCAATGTTGGCGGCCTCGAACACGTCGCGCATGTTGGTGTACCAGCGGACCTGATCGGGTTTTTCCAAGATGAGATTTTTCATTTTTCCCTTTATCCCTTGACCGTTGAAGGACCGGTTTTGGCCGATTGCCGTCGTCGGCAGTTTCCGCCCCAAAGCGGAAGTTCGAAATTATTCCTCATCACGCAATCGCGTCCGAGCTTCTGACAGCGCTTGACCATATTCCATATTAAATGGAGCTACTGATTTCTTCTCAAAAAAGCAGCACAGATTCCAGAGCGCTCTTTGTTCTGCTTGGTCTATTATGTTCAACTGGTCTGAATCAGAGTAGCGGCTCAACAGCTCAAATAATACAAGGGCTACGTCAGCAGTAAGTGTTATTCCCTCCAACCCTTCTAAGGTGTCACGAGCTGCGCAGAAGCGCTGCCTTCGGGGATAATCAGGGCAAAGTCGTAGCCGTTGATCAGGTTAAACATTTCAATGTCGCCCCCCGCCAGTTTGCGCGAGCCTGGCCGCAGTGACCGCAGATCAAATAGAGACCAGCTGCCGTCGGTGGCGCCTGCACTGGCCAGCAGATTGAAGGCCGGGCTGTCAAGTTCGATGTGTGCCGGCTGATATGGCTTGCGCGCTCCCCCGAATCTCAGTTGCGTACCCTTCGCCGCCAGCACGATCAGGTGCAGCGAGGTATGGCCCTGGCCTTCGGCGCGTTCAGCCAGAAAGTTGCCAATGTCACGATTGTTGAGTGGATTAAGACCCTTGTATGCGTGATTTGCGCCGACCTTGACCACCAGCTTTTGCTCTTGCATGCCGAGCCGGGTTTCCAGGGTTCGCTTTAACAGCGTCAAACGTAAGCGGTTGGAGAGGTCGCGATCACCGGGCACTTGAGAGGCGCTTTTCTGATAGATGGCGCGGGTGGCCAGCAATGCATCGAGCAGCCCTAGCGCGGTTTGCTCTTTGGGGCCGGCAAGTAGCGGGCGCAACGAGGTCAGTGCCTCGCTTGGGGCCGACAGCATAAAGTACTCGAAGGGATTGCCGGTGGCTGCCGCCTTTTGAGATGCGACGGCTTCCATTTGACGCAAGGCTTCCAGCTTCGCGCGGGCAGCCGGATTAACCGGCTGGGCCAGCATCAGGGTGATCAGGTATTTGGCCGCCCCCACGAATTCCTGATCGATGCCCCAGTGCTTGAAGCGCGGTCCTGCGGCCAGGGCAAAGCCGGCGAGCATCTCTGCTTCCTGGCGCATGGTGTAGAAAGCAACGGAGTCCGGATAGGTGGCGTCGAATCTGGCGATAGCAGCAACCGCGTCGGGGCCCTTGAGTATCCCTTCGAGCGCGCTCGTCACGGCTGGACCATTTTCAGTTACCAAGGTCGTGAAGCCGGCAGGGGGCAAGGCATTGAAGTAGGCGGATGAGAATTGGGCGATCTCGGCGACACCGTGATCCTCGCCGAGGAGGACGTACTGCGCCTGGCGCGAAGCCTGTAGCAGCAGTGCCGCACCGGGTCCCGATAACGTGCCTTTGTCAACGGTGATAGCGAGCCGGCTGGCCGTGAGTTTTTCAAGGACGGCGGTATCGGCGACGGCCGAATCGGCGAAGCCGAGCGTCAGGGTGGCGGCAAGGAAGGCGAGACGGATGAACATAATAGTGTGGGCCGATCAGGGCGGTCAGTGAATGTATCAACAGTTTAACTGTCGCTGGCAACATCGGCTTCTGGCCGAAAGCTGCTATTGCCAGGTTCCGTTCCAAAGCGTACCGTTTGACCTCACGCTGAGGCCTATACGATCAAGTTATTTCTACCCGCACGCCGTTGTCATTGATGCGGCAACACTATTTCGCGGGTTTGCTCCACTCGCCATTGGCAGCAACGTCATTCAATTCAGCAGTGCCCTCGGCAAGCAAATACTCTTCGGTGCCATCGGCGTAGCAATTGTATTCATAAACAAATACCGGCAGGCCTTCACTAAGCAATACACTGGCACTCGTTGCATCAATAATAAGGTCGGTTTTTGATAGCAACACCACATCTGGTTGAACCAGTTCGTTGAAGTCCACTTGTATTCTTGGCTTTTCCATCGCTCTCATCGTAAGCGAAGCGTGATGTCAATCAAGTAATTAGTTGCGATGGCCGCTACTGGCCGATAGCGGAACACCGCAATGACTGATCGCACGATGCGCCTGCCTTCCGAATCAGGAGGCGGTTGCCTTGTTGTCTACCTGTGCGGCGGCGTCAGCACGCTGGCGATGGCTTTCGGCAAGGTTTCCGGATAATCACGGCTGAAGTGCAGGCCACGGCTTTCGCGGCGCGACAGGGCGCTGTTCACGATCATCGAGGCCACGTCGACCAGATTGCGCAATTCCAGCAAGTCGTGCGTGATGCGGAAGTTGCGGTAGTACTCGTCGATTTCCTCTTTCAGCAGGGCGATGCGGTGCTGGGCCCGCTCCAGGCGCTTGGTCGTGCGCACGATGCCCACGTAATTCCACATGAAGCGGCGCAGTTCATCCCAATTGTGGGAAATCACCACTTCTTCATCCGCATCCGTGACGCGGCTTTCATCCCAGTCGGGCAAATACGGCGTGCCCAGCTTTTCCTTGCTTTCGATATCCTGTGCGCAAGCGCGGCCGATGACGATGCATTCCAGCAAGGAATTCGACGCCAGGCGGTTCGCGCCGTGCAAGCCGGTACAGGCCGTCTCGCCCACTGCATACAGGCCCGGCAAGTCGGCGCGACCGGACAGGTCCGTGACGACGCCGCCGCAAGTGTAGTGGGCGGCGGGCACGATGGGGATAGGCTGCTTGGTGATGTCGATGCCCAGTTCCAAACAGCGCGCGTAAATTGTGGGGAAGTGTTCGATGAGGAACTCGGCCGGCTTGTGGCTGATGTCCAGGTGCACGTAATCGAGGCCGCGCTTTTTGATCTCAAAGTCGATGGCGCGCGCCACCACGTCGCGCGGCGCCAGTTCGGCCCGCTCATCGTGGGCCAGCATGAAGCGCTGGCCGGCCGCTGCGCCCGCTTCAGGCGGCAGTTTCAGCAAACCGCCTTCGCCACGGATAGCTTCGGTGATCAGGAAGGATTTCGCATACGGGTGGTACAAACAAGTCGGGTGGAACTGGATGAATTCCATGTTCGACACGCGGCAGCCGGCGCGCCAGGCCATGGCGATGCCGTCGCCGCTGGCCGTGTCAGGATTCGTTGTGTATAAATACACCTTGCCGGCGCCTCCCGTGGCCAGCACGGTGTGCTCGGCGGCAAAGGTGTGCACCTTGCCCGTTTGCTCATCCTGCACGTACAGGCCGTGGCAATGCGGTTGCGCATTGCGCTGTGTCGGCTTCATGCCCAGCTTGTCGGAGGTGATCAGGTCGATGGCGCAATGGTGTTCGAACAGGCTGATGTTCGGGTGGGAACGTACCTTTTCTTCCAGGGTCACCTGCACGGCATGGCCCGTGGCGTCGGCCGCGTGGATGATGCGGCGCTGGCTATGGCCACCTTCGCGGGTCAGATGGAAGCCCAGTTCGGCCGTGGCGTCGCGCGTAAACGGCACGCCTTGCTCGATCAGCCATTCGATGGCTTCGCGGCCGTGTTCGACGATATAGCGCGTGGCGCTCTCGTCGCACAGGCCGCCGCCCGCTATCAGTGTGTCTTCGATGTGCTGCTGATGGCTGTCGCCCGAGTCCAGCACGGCCGCGATCCCGCCTTGCGCCCAGTTGCTGGCGCCATCGAGCAGCGCGCGTTTGGAAATGATCGCGACAGTGCGCGTCTCAGCTAAATGCAGTGCAACCGATAAACCCGCCAGGCCACTGCCGACAATCGCTACATCAAATTTCATGACATTCATCTCATTTAGGGGAAGCATACTATATGCCATTTCCCCTCATTCGGTAATGTGTTGAGATAAATTCTGCAAGCGAAAGATCGCCGGGGGCGTAGCTTGTGGCGCATCAATGTCCTCGCGGAACAGTTGGCCATCATGGCAAGACAGCAGCAGGCCGCCCTGCGCGCGGCGTGCCGCTTTTTGCCGCAGGAGGAACCATGATCCGCATCTTCAGCCATTATGTCTCGAAAACAGCGTTTATATTGCTGTTGCTGGAAATCATGATCCTGTTGCTGTCGGCCACCCTGACATCGATGCTGTGGCTGGCGGACGACAGCCGCCTGGTGCGGGTGGGTGAGCTTTACCTTTCGTCCACGATCTTTGCGCTGGTCATCGTGCTGAGCATGAGTGCGCTGGGCATGTACCAGCACCGCTCGCGTGAAGATATCCGCAACACTTTATTGCGCATCCTGCCTTCGTTCGCGCTGGGCTTTGCCGTGCTCAGCGTTTTGATCCGTTTCATCCCGTCCTTGCATTTCGGGCGCGGTAGCGTGCTGATCTTTGGCCTGGGCGCCATCGGCGTGCTGCTGGCGCGCCTGGTGGTGTTCAAATCCTCGCAATCGCCGCTGATGGAAGGCCGGCTGATCCTGGTGGGCGGCGGGGCACTGGCGCGCGAATGCATGGACTTGGCAGCGAGCAAGATCGGTTTTCACCAGTTTACGGTGGTCGGCTGCATCGATGTGGCGGGAGAGCAATGCTGCGTGCCGGTCTCGGCCTTGCTGCCGGCCGAGCCGTCGCTGCTGGCCATGGCCCAGCGCCATGCGGCGCATGAGATCGTGGTGTCCGTCAGCGACCGGCGCAATGGGGCGTTTCCTGCCAAGCAGCTATTGGAATGCGCGCTGGGCGGCGTGAAAGTGATCGACGCGGCCACGTTTTTCGAGCGCGAAGCGTGCCAAATCCGCATCGATTCCTTGCAGCCCAGCTATCTGATCTATGGCGGCGGCTTCGACCAGAGTTTTTTCCGCGCCGCCTCGAAGCGCCTTTTTGACCTGGCCGCCAGCAGCGTCATCTGCCTGGCGGCGCTGCCCGTGATGCTGGTCACGGCAATGTGCATCCGCCTGGAAGACGGCGGCCCCGTGTTTTACCAGCAGGAGCGGGTGGGGCGCGACGGCTTGCCCTTTAAGGTGCTGAAATTTCGCAGCATGCGCTGCGATGCCGAGCGCGATGGCAAGCCCATCTGGGCGCTGGCCAATGATGCGCGCATCACGCGGGTGGGCAATCTGATCCGCAAGCTGCGCATCGACGAATTGCCGCAAATGCTCAATGTGTTTCGCGGCGAGATGAGTTTTGTGGGGCCGCGCCCCGAGCGTGCCTACTTTGTCGAGCAACTGAAGCAGCAGGTGCCGTACTACAACATTCGTCATAGCATCAAGCCCGGCATCACGGGCCTGGCGCAGGTGCGCTATCAATATGGCGCCTCCGTCGACGATGCCGTGAAGAAGCTGCAATACGATTTATATTATGTGAAAAATAATAGCCTCTTCCTCGACTTGCTGATCCTGCTCGACACGGTGCAGGTGGTGCTGTTTGGCAAGGGCAGCCGATAATGCAGGCGCAATCGGCCTGGCTGGCGCAGACTGATGCGGCGGCCCTCAGCCACGGCCTCGCGTCGCTGGCCTTCTTCGCGCTGGCACTGCTATTCATCAGCAACTGGCGCGCGCGGCAAAACGTGCGCGCCTTGCTGCTCGCCTGCCTGGCGACGGGGGGCTGGGCCACGGGCACGGTGGTGCTGGTGCTGCTGGGGCAACGCATCGCGCTGGCCGGCGATGCGCTGGAGTTGCTGCGCACCCTGGCCTGGCTGGTTTTTTTGCTGCTGCTGATCGAACCGTCGCGGCCCCGCTTGCGTCTGGTGCTGGCCGGCGTCGCCCTCACGGCGCTGGCGCCCTGGCTGTTGTCCATGGCCTCGTCGTGGCTGGCGCTGCCTTTGCCGGCGCGTATCATCGCCAGTGTCTGCCGTTTGCTGCTGGCCGTGCTGGGCATGCTGCTGGTGGAGCAGTGGTACCGCAACACGCCGCCCTTGAAACGCTGGGGCATCAAGTTTGCCTGCCTGGGCGTGGGCGGCCTGTTTGCCTACGATTTCTATCTGTACAGCGACGCCTTGCTGTTTCGCGCGATCAACGATGATATCTGGGCCGCGCGCGGCATCGTCGACGCCCTGTGCGCCCCGCTGCTGGCCGTGTCGGCCGCGCGCAATCCAGGCTGGGCGCTGGGCCTGTCCGTTTCGCGCCAGATGCTGTACCGCTCGGCCGCCTTGCTGGGTTCGGCCATCTATTTGCTGGCCATGGCGGCCAGCGCCTACTACTTGCGCTATGTCGGCGGCACCTGGGGTTCGCTGATGCAGATGGCCTACCTGGGCGGCGCGGCCCTGTTGCTGGCGGGCGTGCTGTTTTCCGGCAGTCTGCGCGCCAAGCTCAAGGTCACCATCAACAAGCATTTCTATAACGCCATCTTCGATTACCGCGAAGAATGGCTGCGTTTTACGCGGGCCTTGTCTGAAGATGGCCCGGCCCTGGGCGAACGCACGATACAGGCCATGGCGCAGCTGGTCGAAAGCCGCGCCGGCGCGCTGTGGATAGTGCGCGAACAGGGGCAGTTTGCCCCGGCCGCCACCTGGAACTGGCCACCGAGCACGTGGAGCGAGCCGGCGACCGGCAGCCTGTGTCAGTTTCTGGAAGCGCGGCAGTGGGTGATCGACGTGCCTGACTGTCGGCAAAACCCGCGCCAGTACGGTGGCTTGCAGCTACCGCCTGCGCTGCTGGCGCTGCCCGACGTGTGGCTGCTGCTGCCCTTGATGCTGCATGGCCAGCTGTTCGCCTTTGTCGCGCTGGCGCGGCCCCGTACGCGTATCGGCTTGAACTGGGAAATCCGCGACGTGCTGAAAATTGCCGGCAGCCAAGCCGCCAGCTATTTGGCGCACCGCGAATCGCTCGACACCCTGACGGTGTCGCGCCAGTTTGACTCGTTCAACCGCATGTCCACTTTTATTGTGCATGACTTGAAAAACCTCGTGTTCCAGCTGTCCTTGTTGTTAAGCAATGCCGAAAAGCACCGCGCCAATCCCGCCTTCCAGCAGGACATGCTGGGCACCCTGGACCATTCCGTGCAGAAAATGAAGACCTTGCTGCAGAAGCTGGCGCGTGGCGAGGCGCCGGAAGCGCCGGCGCCGCTGCTGCTCGATGGCTTGCTGCGCCAGGCCGTGGCCGCCAAGGCCAGCCTGGCGCCGGCGCCCCGACTGGAAATTGTCGATGCCGAGCTGACGGTGCTGGCCAACCGCGCTCGGCTGGAAAGAGTGCTGGGCCATTTGATCCAGAACGCCATCGAGGCCACAGCCAGCGATGGCAAGGTGGCCGTACGGCTGCGGCGCGAGCAGCACACGGCCGTGGTCGAGCTCGACGATACGGGGCAGGGCATGAGCGAGCAATTCATCCGCGAACGCCTGTTCAAGCCCTTCGACACGACCAAGACGGCGGGCATGGGCATCGGCGTGTTCGAAAGCCGCGAATACCTGCGCGAAGTGGGCGGCAGCCTGGAAGTGCGCAGCGAACCCGAGGTCGGCACCAGGTTTCGCGTGATCCTGCCGCTGCACGCGGCCTAGCAAAGGAGTGCCATGGGCAAGCAAAAACTGCTGGTCATCGAAGACGACCCGGGCCTGCAAAAGCAGTTGCACTGGAGTTTTGACGGCTATGAAGTCTTGTTGGCGGGCGAGCGTGAAACGGCGCTGGCGCTGGTGCGGCGCCACCAGCCATCCGTGGTGACGATGGACCTGGGCTTGCCGCCGGACCCGGACGGCGCCACGGAAGGCCTGGCCACCCTGCAGCACATCCTCGCGCTGGCGCCGGACACCAAGGTCATCATCCTCTCGGGCAACCAGGAGCGGGCGCATGCGTTAAAGGCCATCGCCCTGGGCGCCTACGATTTCCACCAGAAACCGTTCGACGCCGACATGCTGGGCCTGGTCATCGCCCGCGCGTTCTACCTGCACGCCATGCAGCAGGAAAACCGCCGCATGCTGCAAACGCAGGCGGACTCGCCGCTGGCCGGCATCGTCAGCCGCGATCCGGGCATGCTGAAACTGTGTCGCAGCGTGGAAAAAGTGGCGCCCTCGTCGGCCAGCGTGATGCTGCTGGGCGACTCGGGCAGCGGCAAGGAATTGATTGCGAAGGGCTTGCATGCACTGTCCAGCCGCCATGCGCAGCGTTTTGTGGCCATCAATTGCGCGGCCATCCCGGAAAACCTGCTGGAAAGCGAGCTGTTCGGTTATGAGCGGGGAGCATTTACGGGCGCGGCGCGGCAAACCCTGGGCAAGATCGAGCTGGCTCACGGCGGCACCTTCTTTCTCGACGAGGTCGGCGACATGCCGATGGCCCTGCAGGCGAAATTGCTGCGCTTCCTGCAGGAAAGAGTCATCGAAAGGGTGGGCGGGCGCGCCGAGATCGCCGTCGACGTGCGCATCGTCTGCGCCACGCACCAGGATTTGAAAATGCTGGCGGAACAGGGGCGTTTCCGCGAAGACCTGTTCTACCGCCTCAGCGAAATCGTCTTGCGCATTCCGCCCCTGCGCGAACGAGCTGGCGATGCAGCCTTGCTGGCCCACCATTTCAAGAACAAGTTCTGCGCCAGCGAGGGACGCAGCAACCTGCATTTCAGCGCTGGCGCGCTGCAGCTGATCGAAAGCCATGGCTGGCCGGGCAATGTGCGCGAGGTGGAAAACTGCATCAAGCGCGCCGTCATCGTGAGCGACGGGCCGCAGATCGCGGCCGACGATCTGGGCTTGTCCGCCAGCGCCCAAGCGGCGCCCATGGACGAGGCCATCAACCTGCGCCAGGCCCGCGAAGCGGCCGAATACAAGGCCATGGTGCGCGCGCTGGCGCGGGCCGACGGCAATATCGCCCGCGCAGCTGACTTGCTGGGAGTGAGCCGGCCCACCTTGTACGACCTGATGGGCCATCACGGCATCAAGTAGCCGCAGGATACTGATATGAATTGAATATCAAGTTTGTGTAAGGCGTCGCACATACGCTGACGCCGCCATGGCGCATCCTTGTCTCATCCACAACAAGGAGGCGCCATGAATGCGATCAGTTTATTAATGCAGGACCACAAGGCCGTCAAAGCCTTGTTTGCCCAATATGAAGGCTTGAGCGACCGCTCATTCGCCACCAAGAAAAAGTTGGCCGACCAGATCTGCCAGGAATTGACCGTGCACACGCAGCTGGAAGAAGAAATCTTCTACCCGGCCGTGCGCCGCCCCATCCACGACGGCGATTTGATGGATGAAGCCGTCGTCGAGCACGCGAGCGCCAAGGAACTCATCGCGCAGATCGAAGCGATGGATCCCGCCGACGACCTGTACGACGCCAAGGTCAAGGTGCTGTCCGAACAGATCGAACACCACGTCAAGGAAGAAGAGGGTGACATGTTTCCCAAAGTGCGCCATACAGCCGTCGACCTCGATGCGCTGGGCCGGGAAATGGCCGCGCGCAAGGAACAGCTGAAGGGCGTGGCCACCTGAACGGCTTAAAAAATCAACAACCAAGGGAGAATTCCATGCAAGCTACACAATTGTCCGTGTCGGACCTGAACAATCCGGGCGTATCCTGGGGCGCCGTGCTGGCGGGCGCTGCCGCTGCTGCGGCCTTGTCCTTCATCTTGCTGATCCTCGGCGTGGGGCTGGGCCTGTCGTCCGTGTCGCCGTGGTCGTTCAACGCCACGGCCATCGGCGTGTCGACCATCGCATGGCTGGCCTTCATGCAACTGGCCGCGTCCGGCATCGGCGGCTACATGGCCGGCCGTTTGCGTGTGAAATGGAGTTCCATCCACACGGATGAAGTGCATTTCCGCGATACGGCGCATGGCTTGCTGGCCTGGGCCGTGGCCACCCTGATCACCGTGGCCGTGCTGGCCGGCGGCACGCGCGCCGTGCTCAGCGGCGCAATCGATGCGGGCAGCGGCGTGGCGGCGGCAGTGTCACCGGCCGCAGCGGCTGGTGCTGGCGTGGCTGCGTCCAAGGCGGGCGAGGGCGGCAGTGCCGTCAATCCGCTCGATTATTTCTCGGACATGCTGCTGCGCGCCGCACCCGCACCCGCACCTGCTGCCGTCAGCGGCGCGCCCATGCCAGCATCTGCTGGCGTCACGCTCGCCGACCAGCGCGTGGAAATCGGCAAGATCTTTGCAACGGGCCTGTCCACGGGCAGCCTGGCCGCCGATGACCGCGCCTACCTGGGCCAGGTCGTGGCCAGCCGCACGGGCTTGACGCAAGCTGAAGCAGAAGCGCGAGTCGACGCTGTCTACGGCCGCGCCGCCAAGGCCGCCGCCGATGCCAAGGCAAGTGCCCAGCAAGCGGCCGATACGGCACGCAAGGCCGGTGCCCACACGGCCCTGTGGATGTTCGTCGCCTTGCTGCTGGGCGCTTTCGTCGCCAGCCTGGCCGCCACTGTTGGCGGGCGCCAGCGCGACCATGAGCGCGTGCTGCGCCATGTGACCATTTAAATCATCCATTTCAATCTAGGAGACTGCCATGCGTTCCATCCTCTTGCTGCTGCTGGGCATTCCATTGCCCATCGTCATACTGATCGCCCTGTTCGTGCACTAACAAAGCAAGAACCGGCGCCCGCCGCAAGGTGGGCGCCGGTTTTTGCGTGAAAGCGGCCGCATGTGTAAGATGGCGCCATCTTTCCACCGAGACTATCCATGAATGTGACCGCCATCCGTCCCTTGCTGAAAACCGCCGCCATCGCCGCTTTTACCTGCACGCTGCTGGCCTCGTGCTCCACCCTGATCGGCCCGCGCGACGTGAATGTGTCGCTGAGCAAGATGCAGCAAGGCCTGGAGCGCCGCTTTCCCATCGACAAGCGCGTGTTGTCCGTGCTGGACGTCAAGCTGACCCACCCGCAACTGTCCTTGCAGCCCGAGCGCGAGCGCGTGGCCCTGAGCGTGGATGCGAGCGTCTTGCCGCCGTTCATACGTCAGAGCTGGCGCGGCAGCCTGGCCATGTCGGGCCGTCTGGTGCTCGACGCCCAGCGCAATGCCGTCTACCTGAGCGAAGCGAGCGTGGACAAGGTAAGCATCGACGGCATGGATGAAGCGCAGCAGCGCCAGTTCGCCAAGGTGGCCAGCCTGGTGGCCGACCAGCTCATGCATGAAACGCCGATCTACACCTTCAAGCCCGATGAATTGCGCTACGCGGGCGTGCAATTCGTGCCCACGCAGATCAGGACCACCGGCAATGGGCTGACGGTGACGTTCGAGCCGGTGAAATAGGCTAGACCTCGAACGCTGGCGAGCTGATTTGCGTTGCCGTGTTATTGCGCGGCGTCGCCTCTTCGTGGAACAGGTCAGCCAGGTATTCGCACAACGCATCGGCTTGAATATCGTCCGGAATAATGAAATCGGCGGGCCGGCGCTTGCCTTCCGTGCCGAGATAGAATGCGCGCCATGCTCCCGGATTTCCCCGGACGGCAATCAGCGTGCCGAAAATATTGAATCTGCATTCCTGCATCAAGCTGCTCCATTTCCTTGCTCAAGTTTGACATTTGTTGTGCTATAGTAATATTTACTTATATAGTAACATTTACTTATCCAAGGGCGGGCAATGGTCAATATCAGCACGGCGGGAATCCAACCCGGGGCACTGTCTGCCGCGGAAGGCAGCAAGGTGTCATCAGGCAAGGCAGCATCGGACAAGGCCCAGACAACCCAGGCGCCGGCCGGCGCTGGCGCCGTGGCGGACGATGTCGTGATTTCGACCCTGGCCGGGCGCCTGGGGAAGGCTGCCACGGCCACCAGCGCCACCATCCGGGGCTTCGATCATGCGGCGCTGGGTCGGTGGGTGAATGACAATACCGATGACATCCTGTATCCGCTGGACGCCGAACAAAAGGCGGCCGCGGCAAAGCAGGTGCCGCAACCGAATGACGCGGCATCGGCAAAGTCGGCCGCCGCCGCCACCGCTTATGTCGACAGGAAGGGCCCCAATCCGTTTGCCGGGCTTTCGCGCGAGCAATTGTCCGCCATTTCGAACGATGACAGCGGGACATTTACCATCAACGAGCGGCGTGCCGCCTTTATGCAGGCGTATCAGGAAGAAGAGGCCTGGCGCACTCAAGTCGTGGCGCAAGCCATGCATGAATACAATACTACCGGCAAGACGACCAATTTCTTCAAATCCGTGCTCGCGCATTTCAATGCATTGCCCCAGCTGGAACAGTCGCAATATCCCGCCAATTATGCGAGCGACCTGGAAGACAAGATCAAGCTCGATTTTAACTATTTCAATCATGCGGCCGGCAATGGGGGGCCAACGCCGGGTTCGCTTGCAGACATGCTGAAAAATCAGGATAGAAAAGGCCTGGATCTGTTTGATCTCCTGGGCCGCTGACCTCTGGAATTGTTCAACTGTCATTGTTGCCCGCAGGCAGGCCGACTATAATCCTGCCTCCCATGCCTGGACACAGCATGTTACCCAACATGAAGTTAAAACAATTAAAGGAATCTTCGTGAAACGTTCACTCATCAGCGCCGCTTGCTGCGCCTTGCTCGCCTTATCTTCGCCATCGCTGTACGCCCAGCAAGGTGCTACCGCCGCTGCGCCAGTCTCAGGCATCGACCTGAAAACCCTGGACCCCGCGGTCAGCCCCAGGGATGATTTCTACGGCTACGTCAACGGCGTGTGGACCCGCAATACGGATATCCCGGCCGACAAATCCGTCTGGGGCACGTATATCGAATTGCGCGAAATCGCGCAAGGCCAGCTGCGCGGCCTGATCGATGCCACCGTCAAGAACCCCGGCAAACCCGGCAGCGAGGCGCACAAGATCGCCGACCTGTACACGAGTTTCATGAACGACAAGGCGCGCGATGCGGCCGGCTTCAAGCCCCTGCGCACCGAGCTGGCCCGCGTTGCTGCCGTAAAAGACAAGAAGGACTTGCCGGCGCTGTTCGCTTACCTGCAAGGCAATGGCGTTGCCACGCCGTTTTCCGCCTATGTGGCGCCCGATGCGCAAGATCCCGAGCACTACACGGTCAACATCAGCCAGTCCGGCCTGGGCTTGCCTGACCGCGACTACTATCTGAAGGAAGACGACGCCAAGCTGCAAGCCGTGCGCGCCAAATACCTCAAGCATATCGAGACCATGCTGGCCATGAGCGGCGACAAGGGCGCCGTTGAACACGCGGCGCAGATCCTCGATGTCGAAACGCGTCTGGCGGCCGTGCAGTGGACGCGCGTGCCGATGCGCGACCCCGTCAAGTCCTATAACCGCGTCGACTTCGACAAGTTCGCGGCACTGGCGCCGGCCTTCGACTGGAAAGCCTACTTTGCCGCCGCCGGCCTGGCGCCGAAAGCCTCTTCGGCCGTCGTGCGCCAGCCCAGCTTCATCAATGGTTTTTCCGAGGCTGTGGCTGCCGTGCCGCTGGCATCGTGGAAGAGCTATCTGAACTGGCGCATCATCGAAAGCTATGCATCCTACCTGGACAGCGCCAGCGTCAAGGAGCGTTTTGCGTTCGACGGCACGGTGCTGCGCGGCGTGCCGCAAAGCGAACCGCAGTGGCAGCTGGCGCTGCGCTTCACGGATAACGCCATCAGCGACGCCGTCGGCAAGCGCTACGTGGACATGTATCTGCCGCCGGAAACGAAGCCGCGCGTGATGGCCATGTTTGACAATTTCGTCGCTTCGTTCAAGGATGGCATCGAGCAGCTCGACTGGATGGGCCCGGAAACCAAGAAGGAAGCCCAGCTCAAGCTGGCCGCCTTGAAGCCGAAGATCGCCTATCCGGACACCTGGCGCGACTACAGCAGCATGAAGACGCAGCCAAACGACTTGATCGCCAACGTGCGTGCGTCGCGCGCGTGGAGCCGCCAGCAAAACCTGGACAAACTGGGCAAACCCGTCGACCGCGACGAATGGTCGATGACGCCGCAAACCGTCAACGCCAGCTACAGCCCGGCCCTCAACGCCATCACGATTCCCGCCGCCATCCTGCAGCCGCCATTTTTCAATGTGAAAGCGGAAGATGCCGTCAATTACGGCTTGCTGGGCATTACTTTCGGCCATGAAATCAGCCATGCCTTCGACGATTCGGGCAGCCAATATGATGCCAAGGGCCGTTTGCGCAACTGGTGGACGGCAGAGGACCGCACGGCCTTCAAGGCGCTGGCCGCCGGTCTCGTCAAGCAATACGGCGCCTACAGCCCCGTGCCTGGCTACCACATCAATGGCGAGCTGACCCTGGGTGAAAACATCGGCGACAATTCCGGCCTGTCCATCACCTACAAGGCCTATCAGCGTTCGCTCGGCGGCAAGCCATCGCCCGTACTCGACGGCCTGACGGGCGAACAGCGCCTGTACATCGGCTTTGCGCAGAAATGGCGCGCGAAACTGCGTCCGGAAGCGGCGATTGCCCAGATCAAGAGCGACCCGCATTCGCCGGGCGAATTCCGCGCCAAGGGCACGGTGAAGAACCAGCCCGGCTTCTATGAAGCGTTCGGCATCAAGCCGGGCGACCCGATGTATCTGCCGCCCGAACAGCGCGTGATCATGTGGTAAATCATGTGGTAAGCCCGTAGGGCCGTCGGGCAAACGCGCCGGGGACTATTCCTTGGCGTGGTTGAGCGTGTACCGGGGCAGTTCCACGGTCAGGTCTTCCTGGCTGACGCGTGCCTGGCACGACAGGCGGGAATGGGGCTGCAAGCCCCAGGCCTGGTCAAGCATGTCTTCCTCATTGTCGCCCAGTTCATTGAGCGAGTCGAAACCCTGCACCACGACCACGTGGCAGGTGGAACAGGCGCCCACCTGGCCGCAGGCGTGTTCCATGTCAATCTTGTTGAGCAGCAAGGCGTCGCAAATGCTCATTGTTTCTCGCGCGTCGAACACGGCGCCGTCGGGGGCCAGCTCGGGATGGGGCAGGACGGTGATTTTTGGCATGTGGGGTTCTCCTCGGTTATTCTTCAATCCCGTCACCTTGGACCTTCCCGCCTTGGCAAGGTCAAGCCCCTGCGCGATCCTGTCCGACGATGCACGCATCCAGATGGTCGAGCAATTGCAGGAACACGCGTTTATCTGCAATGTGATTCATCGTGGCACTCGTCAATACATCGCTGGCAGCCGCCGTCACGGCCTCCTTGGCCGCTGCGCAGGCGGCATGCAGTTGCGCGCGATCCAGTTCCTGCAGCGCCGTGTCGATGCCTGCGCGCGTGAAATCGAAGGCATCCATGCCGCAGCAGCCGGCCACGCAATGGGTTTCCAGCCGGCAAATCAGTGGCCACAGCCCGTCCAGCAGGGCATCGATGTCGCCGGCCTGATGATAGCGCTCCCCGATGTCGATGCATTCGATCCAGTCATCATCGGCGATCTGGATATCGTATTGGTGCTCGCGTTGAGTCATTTTTCAACATTCTCCTGGTCTGTGGGATCGCATTATAAAAAAACCGCCCGAAGGCGGTTTGCTTGCATCCGAGACGGCGCGTCAGCTAAATAAGCTAGATAAAGTAGATCAGCGCGACCACACCTACGACGAGGGCCACGCGGGTAATTTGATACGCGGTCTTGTTCCACGCCTTGAAGCGGCGGCGGTACTGGCCCATGGTCCAGGAAATCTGGAACAGTTTGCTGACACCGCCCACCTGGTCGCCCAGTTCGTTGGGCGAGGCGGCGGCCGTCATCAGGGTGCGGCCCAGCCAGCGGTTCAGACCTTGCGCCCAGCGGTAGCGCATCGGGCGCTCGATGTCGCAGAACAGGATGATGCGGTCGCTGTCGGCATCGTTACGGGCCCAGTGTATATACGTTTCATCGAACATCACGGCCTGGCCATCGCGCCAGCTGTGGCGTTCGCCATCGACGTCGATGAAGCAGCGGTCATCGTTGGGCGTCTGCAAGCCCAGGTGGTAGCGCAGCGAACCGGCGAACGGGTCGCGGTGCGGGTTGAGCTTGCCGCCTTGCGGCAGTTCCGCAAACATGGCTGCCTTGATCGAGGGAATCGATTGCAGCAGCGCATAGGTTTGCGGGCACATCTGCTGAGCAGACGGGTGGTTCGCGTCATACCATTTCAGGTAGAAACGCTTCCAGCCATATTTGAAGAAGGAATTGAAGCCCACGTCATTGTTCTTTTCCGCCGCTTTGATCTTTTTCATTTCCTGCATGCGCAGCGCTTCATCGCGGATGATCTGCCAGTTCTGCTGCAGCGGCGCCAGTTCGGGAAATTGATCGACGGAAAGATATGGCGTGGCCGGCACCTTGGAAAAGGTGTGCATGAACAGGTTCAGCGGCGCCATGAACGAGGAGTGATCGAAGATCTGGCGGCGAAACGGCAGGCGCACCTTGCCACGAAAATGAATATGTAAAACAGAAAACACAAAAATGCCCAGCAAGGCCCACTTCATACACAACCTCGTTTTTTAAGAATGGGGCAATTATAACCAGTTAATGCCACCGCTACCCCCTGCGACGGTGAAGGAAAGATGAAGCAGCGCGTGCGCGCCGCCTGCCCTACAATGGTTTTTTCTCCACACTTATCCGAGGTAACAATGGAAATCTGGCACGCACCGCTCGACCTGGCCACCCTCAACGCCGCCTGTGTAGGCACGGCCATGCGCCACCTGGGCATTGCATTCACGGCCTTCGGCCCCGACTGGATCGAGGCGACCATGCCCGTCGACCACCGCACCATGCAGCCGTTCAAGCTGCTGCATGGCGGCGCTTCCGTACTGCTGGCCGAAACCCTGGGCAGCATGGCCGCGAATGCCTGCCTCGATTCCAGCCGGCAAGTGAGCGTGGGACAGGAAATCAACGCCAACCACGTGCGCGGCGTGCGCGGTGGCCACGTGACGGGGCGCGCCACGCCGATACACCGGGGCCGCAGCAGTCAGGTGTGGGAAGTCCGCATCGTCGACGATGACGGCAAACTGTGCTGTATATCGCGCATCACCATGGCCGTCATCGACGCGCCTTGACTTGCATCAAAGCAATAAAAGTGAGCGCGTGAAATCATCCATAACGCTGTTCGCTTATAATTCAGTGTGCTGTTGTGTGGCGTGGGGTGTCTCCCGCATGCCTGCATTGCCCGAATATTAGAAGCTGACTGCCCAAAAAACGCCAGTTGGATACTGATATTGCTCTCTACGCAATATCGGCAAATGACGGTGAGCAGATCGCCCGGTTCCAGCGGAGCCGGCAAAAATCAACTTTATTACAGGGCAATAATAACAATGATGTCATTCAATCGTTTGACGATAGGCGCACGCCTGAGCGCAGGTTTCGGCTTGCTGGTGGTATTGATGCTGGTGCTGGCTGCCTTCGCGCTGCTGCGCATCGCTGCCATCTCCGGTGCCATGGACGCGCAGGACAAGGTACAGCAGGAAAAACTCGACCCGCTGTACGTGGCGCGCGAAGCGCTGGACCAGACGGGCCTGGCCGCCCGCAACGCGTATATCTTTCATGATCAGGCCGCCGCCGAAAAAGAGCTGGCCATCCTCGACAGCCAGAAGGCGCTGTACCTGGAAGCGCTGGCCAGGCTGGCGCCGCATTTCGCCGGTGACGCGCAATTCGAGAAAGTCAGCACGGGCCTGAAAACCATGGCGCAGGAATTGCAGCGTCCGCGCCAGTTCCGTGCCACGGGGCAGATGGAGCAGTACGGCACCTTCCTCGTCGAGGAGTGCAGCCCCCTGCGGCGCCAGATCGTCGCCGACATCGATGCCGTCCTAAAAAAGGTGCAGCACGAATCGGAGCAAGCCAGCGTGGCCGCGCGCGCCATCTACGGCCAGTCGCTGCGCTGGATCGGCGTGCTGGCCGCGCTCAGCGTGCTCATTTGCATTGCGGTGGCCACCGTCATCACGCGGGGCCTGCTGCGCCAGCTGGGCGGAGAACCGGCGTATGCGGCTTCGATTGCCGGGCGCATCGCGCTGGGCGAACTGGCCATCGACGTGCACACGCGCCACGGCGACGATAGCAGTTTATTATTTGCCATCAAAACCATGCGCGACAACCTGGCCACCATCGTCGGCAAGGTGCGCCACGGTACGGAAAGCATCGCCACGGCCTCGACCGAGATCGCTACGGGCAACCGGGATTTGTCGCAGCGCACGGAGCAGCAGGCCGGTTCGCTGGAAGAAGTGGCGTCGTCGATGGAAGAACTGATCTCCACCGTGCGCCAGAATGCGGACAACGCGCAGCAGGCGAACCGTTTGGCGCGCGAAGCGTCCACCGTGTCTGAACAGGGCGGCAAGGCGGTGGCCGAAGTGGTGCACACCATGGGCTTGATCAATGCCTCGTCGAACAAGATCGTCGACATCATCGGCGTGATCGACAGCATCGCCTTTCAGACCAACATCCTGGCCTTGAACGCGGCCGTGGAAGCGGCGCGCGCCGGTGAACAGGGTCGCGGTTTCGCCGTGGTCGCCACCGAAGTGCGCAGCCTGGCGCAGCGTTCGGCCGCCGCCGCGCGTGAAATCAAGACCCTGATCGACGATTCCGTCAGCAAGGTGGGCACGGGCACGGTGCTCGTCGAGCAGGCAGGCGCCACCATGCATGAGGTGGTGGCCGGCATCGGCAGGGTGACGGGCATCATGGCCGAGATCAGCCACGCCACGCAGGAGCAGGGCGCCGGCATCGAACAAGTCAACCGCGCCATCGTCGACATGGACCGCGTCACCCAGCAAAACGCGGCCCTGGTGGAACAGGCGGCCGCCGCCGCGCATGAGCTGCAGCAGCAGGCGGCCCAGCTGGAACAGGAAGTGGGTATCTTCAAACTGGCCCAGCCGGCCAACGCTCCCTTGCGCCTGGCGGCCTGAGGCCGTTCGCGCAGCAGCGCGGCGCGCCAGCAGACTTATTACGCGCTACAATAAGAGCTGGATCACCGCCAGGACTACTCATGCAAGTGCGCAGCAGCCACGATCTCTCCAGCCCGGACGACGACAAGCCGGCGCCGCCCGTGCTGCAGCTGGCCCTTGCCGGCCTGGGCTGGGGCTTGCTCACCTGCATGCTGTGTTTTGCCATCCTGTTCCTCACCAAATGGCTGCTGCCGCCCGACTACTGGGGCGCGCACACGGGCCTGACCAAGTTCAAGCGCGAAATGTCGCTGCCCTTGCTGGTGTTCTGGGTCGTCATCTATTCTCCCATCCTGGAAACCTTCCTCGGCCAGCTCCTGCCGCTGGAAATTCTCAAGCGCCTGGGCGCCAGCCGCCAGCTGAGCATTTTCATCGGCGCTGTCCTGTGGGCCATCGTGCATTTCATCAGCGGCGGCTTGCTGCACGCCATTGTCGCGCTGGGCTCGGGCGCCATGTTCAGCTTTGTCTACCTGCGCTACCGTGCTCCCGGCGTGGCTGTTGCCTATGCGACGACGACCTTTTCCCGCGCCTGCAACAATATCGCCGTTCTGGTCGCCGTGTTCTATGGCCTTGATGCCTGAGTCCCATCCTTTCTGAGCAAACACGGCACCAGCGCCGCCAGTGCCACGGCCAGCCCCGCCAAGCCGCCCAGCAATTGGCGGAAGGCGGCGTCATAGCTGGCGCGCAGCAGCGCTTCCTGCCCGCCCAGCAGTTGTGTTGCCTGTTGGATATCGCCGAGCGCGGCGCGGCTGGCGGCCGCCAGCACGGGCAGATCGGCAGGCAGCTGGCGCGCCAGGCCCGCGCCGATCAGACCGGCCAGCACGGCGCCCGCCAGGGCCAGCGCCACGCCATCGGCGCTGATGCGCACGGTATTGAAGATGCCCGTTGCCATGCCGGCCCGCGCTGTTTTCACCACGTTCAGCGCCATGCCGTCCATCAAGCCCCAGGGTAAGCCGATGCCCGTGCCGATCAGTAGCAGCGGTCCGGCCCAATCCGCAGGGGTGCCATGACCCAGGACCTGCGCCAGCCAGGCCAGGCCCGCCGCCGCCAGCAGCAGACCTGCCGCGCACACGGTACCGGCCTTGACCCAACGCAACAGCAGCGGCGCCAGCATGGGCACGAGCAGCAGCGGCGCGGCCAGGGCGGTCATCAGGCGGCCCGCCGCCAGCGCGGACATATTGTCGATGCCGATGAAGCGCCCCGGTAGCATGACGATGAGCACGATGAACAGGAAGGCGGGCGAGGCGGCCAGCACTTGCACTGCGACAAAGCGACGCTGGCGGAACAGGCTCAAGTCCAGCATGGGCTGCGTCGTCCTGCGCTCGATCGCGATAAAAACGCATGCCAGCAGCACGGACAAGGCGACGGGCAACAGCACGGCCCCGCTGTGCCAGCCGTGTTCGGGCGCCAGCAGCATGCCCAGGGTCAACAGGGCCAGCGCGGCGCTAAAGCTGAAGGCGCCAGGCCAGTCCAGCCGGCCCTTGCCGCGCGGCGGATCGGCCGGCACCTTGCCCCATACCAGCAATATGCCAATGACGCCCAGTGCGGCCGTGGCGTAAAAGATGGCGGGCCAGCGGGCCAGTGCCAGCATGGCGCCCGCTACCAGGGGACCGAAAGCCAGGCCCATGCCAAAGGTCGTGCCCAGCACGCTCATCACGCGGTTGCGCGCCGCACCGTGGAACAATGGCGCCAGCGACGACATGGCGGCGGCGAACGCGGCCGCGCCACCGAGGCCCTGCACGAAGCGCAGCGCGGCGATCCAGGCCACCGAGGGCGCGACGGCAATGGCCAGGGTTGCCACGCAAAACAGCGCCAGCCCCGCGAGCCAGACCCGGCGCCGTCCCAGCACATCCGTCAGGCTGCCCGCTACCATCATGGCGCTGCCATAGCTGAGGATATACGCGTTGATGACCCAGTTCAGGGCGGCGGCGCTGCCGTGCAATTCGGCGCCGAGGGCGGGCAGCGCCACGGCCGGGCCCGTGAAGCACAGGGGAATCAGCAGGCCCGTCAGGCAGGCGGCCAGCACTTGCAGGGAGAGTGAAAAAGATGAGGAAGAGGGCATGGAAATCGGTTCGGAGTGAAGGAGCGGCGAGTATGGCGCGCCCGTCATTGAAGAAAAATGGGCTAAACTGCCGAACATATCGGACAAAAATGTCCGCAATGGGGAATCATATGGATAGCTTGGGTGGCATCGCCATGTTTGTGCAGGTGGCCGACAGTGGCAGTTTTTCGGCCACGGGCCGGCTGCTGGGCTTGTCGTCGTCGGCCGTGGGCAAGAGCGTGGCGCGCATGGAGGCGCGCCTCGGCGCGCGCCTGTTCCAGCGCAGCACGCGGCACTTGGCGCTGACGGACGAGGGCGAGAAATTCCTGCTGCGCTGCAAGCGCATCCTGGCCGAGGTGGCGGCGGCCGAGCGCGAACTGAGCGAGTCCAGCAGCGGTCCCAGCGGACGCTTGCGCATCAGCCTGCCACGCTACAGCGGCCTGTTCGAGCCGGCCATCGGCGCCTTCATGCAAGCCTATCCCGCCATCGAACTCGATCTCGATTTCTCCGACGCCATGGTCAACCTCGTCAACGACGGCTATGACGTCGCCGTGCGCACGGGCGAACTGGACGACTCGGGCTTGACGCGTCGCAAACTGTGCACGTTTCGCCGCCTGCTGGTTGCGTCCCCCGCCTACCTGGCGCGCCATGGCCGGCCCCTCGATGGCGCCGAGATGCTGCTGCACCGGCGCCTGGATTACCGTTTTCCCGCCACGGGCCGCCTGGAACAGTGGCCGCTGCCGGACGAGGCAAACCAGCCGGCGCCCGGCATGGTTTGCAACAGCGTGGAAATGCGCATCTTCCTGGCCGTGCAGGGGCAGGGCATAGCCTACCTGCCTGCCTTTGCCGTGCAGCGCGAACTGGCGGCGGGGCAACTGGTGTCGTTGCTGGACGAGCATACGCAGGCGCGCACGGCCTTCTGGCTGCTGTGGCCAGCCAGTCGCCACCTGCCGCCGCGCCTGCGCGTGTTGATCGATTTCCTGGTGGAACAATTGCAGGATCAGGCTTATGGAGCGCAGCCCTGACGCTTGCTTCCTCCCTGGAAGCGCCGTAGCTGCATGTGCCTGGTGCCATCGCGCGCCATGGCCGCGCAATAGTGACTATATTGATAGCTATCCTTCCCGGCGCGGGAAGGCGTTCCTATCCTGACTATTCCGACCTAGGGAGACATCATGCACAGCGTACAAAAGATTACCCCATGCCTATGGTTCAACGGCAACGCCGAGGCGGCGGCCCGGTTTTATACGGGAATATTTCCCAATTCGAAGGTTGGCCAGATCCTGCGCTACGGAGAGGAGGGCAGGGAAATTCACGGCCAGGAACCGGGCAGCGTACTGACGGTGGCCTTCGAACTCGATGGCCAGACGTTTACGGGCTTGAACGGCGGCCCTTTGTTCCAGTTTTCCGAGGCCATCTCGTTTCAGGTCAATTGCGAAACCCAGGACGAAGTCGACCACTACTGGAAGCAGCTGTCCCAAGGTGGTCCACCGGAAGCGCAGCAGTGCAGCTGGCTCAAGGACCAGTTTGGCGTGTCCTGGCAAATCGTGCCCACCCTCATGATCCGCCTGTTGACGGACCCTGATCCCGTCAAGGCCGCGCGGGTGATGAAAGCCATGATGGGCATGAAAAAAATCGACATTGACGAGATCAAGCGGGCTTACGCCGGTTAGTGCGAGCCGCCGGACGGGGACGAGCGGCCGCACGCCAGCGGCGCGCCCTGTCCAAGATGGCCCGCATTTGTTATAGTCCCAGCCATCTTTCCAACGCCACCTGACCCTGCCATGACCTCAAGCACCAGCAGCACCATCGCGCCCCGCACCTTCGGCACGCCCCTGTCGTCCACCGCCATCAAAGTCATGCTGCTGGGCTCGGGCGAACTGGGCAAGGAAGTGATCATTTCGCTGCAGCGCCTTGGCGTGGAAGTGATCGCCGTCGACCGCTATCCGAACGCGCCGGGCCACCCCGTGGCGCATCGCTCGCACGTGATCGACATGAGCGATGGCGTGGCCCTGGCCGCCCTGATCGAGCTGGAAAAGCCGGATTTGATCGTGCCGGAAATCGAAGCCATCGCCACCGACACCCTGGCTGCGCTGGAAGCGGCCGGCCAGATCACCTGCATCCCGAACGCGCGCGCGGCCGTGCTGACGATGAACCGCGAAGGCATTCGCACGCTGGCGGCCGAAACGCTGGGCGTGGCGACCTCGCCATACCGCTTCGCCAGCAGCCTGCAGGAGCTGCAGCTGGCGTGCCAGGAAATCGGTTTCCCTTGTGTCGTGAAACCCGTGATGTCGTCGTCCGGCAAGGGCCAGTCCAAGCTCGATAGGGCCGCTGACGTGGACGCGGCGTGGGCGTATGCGGCCAGCGGCGGCAGGGTCGACACGGGCCGGGTCATCGTCGAAGGCTTCATCGACTTCGATTACGAAATCACCTTGCTGACCGTGCGCGCCGTCGGTGCCTCGGGACAGATCGAGACGCAGTTTTGCGAACCGATCGGCCACTTGCAGGTGCAGGGCGATTACGTGGAATCGTGGCAGCCGGCCCGCATGGCGCCGCTGGCCCTGGAGCGTTCGCGCGACATCGCCCGCAGGGTGACGGATAATCTGGGTGGCCTGGGCCTGTTCGGCGTAGAACTGTTCGTCAAGGACGACATGGTATGGTTCTCGGAAGTGAGCCCCCGTCCGCACGACACGGGCATGGTCACCATGGCCAGCCAGGTGCAGAGCGAATTCGAGTTGCACGCGAAAGCCATCCTCGGCTTGCCTGTCAACGTGGCGTTGCGTTCGCCCGGCGCCTCGGCCGTCATCTACGGCCAGCTGGAAGCGAAGGGTATCGCCTTCGAAGGCGTGGCCGACGCCTTGAGCGTGCCGGGCGCGGACTTGCGCCTGTTCGGCAAGCCGGAATCGTTCGCCCGCCGCCGCATGGGCGTGGCGCTGGCTACGGCGGACGATACTGACACGGCCCGCGCGCGCGCCGTGCTGGCCGCGTCCAAGGTCAAGCCGGTCGCGAGGTAATGGCTGCCCTGATGGTGGCCCCCAGCCTGCCGCTGGCCGACGCTGGCGGCGACGACATCAAGCGCAAGCTGCGCGGCCACATCGCGCGGCGCAACCTGGCCGGCGCCGCCAACGACTGCAAGTGGAACGAGCTGCTGGCCTTCATGCGCGGGCAGACTGAATGGCTGCCGTCGTACCGCTATGGTTCAGTGTCCGGCTATGTCTCGCGCTGGGATACGGAATGGGATTACCATCCGCCGTTCCCGTTCATGGGCGTGGAATGGTTCGACATCGGCCTGACCTCGGAAGAACACGTGGGCATGCTGCTGCCGAAGATCATCATCGACCATGGCGTGTGGATCGTGCCTGAACTGGAACGCATCGGCTTCGATTTCGAGGTGCGGGACCGGGTGGCGCGCATCTGGGGCTATTTGCCCCGCAACTATCACGACTTTCCACCCGCCGACTAATTCAAAGAGTAATCTCATGCCTGACAACGATATCCCGCAAGTACCGCAACCGGACGACGCCGTCGTCGGCAAGGAAGCGGGCGCGCAGATGCTTGCTGCGGCCTGCGCCGCGCGCGACGCTTTTTATGCCACCCTGGGCACCATGGACGCCGACGTGCTGGCGCCGCTGGTCAATCCCGCCTTCATGGGAGGCCCCCGCTGGCCGTCACTGCGGCAAGCCTGGCGCGTGATCCGCCGGCCTGACTCGGTCATTATCGCCAGCGACGGCTTGAGCGACCCGTTCGAGGATGACGACGACGTTTTCGTCCCGCGCGGGCACCTGCTGGAAGTGTGCATTGAGGCGCCGCTGGCCGCCTTCGACGGCGATCCGGTGCAGGCCTCGTGGCTGTTCGACGTGATCTATCAAATCAGCCAGAACGTGGCCGATCATGGCTCCATCGATTTGCTGCTGCAGCGCCACGGCAGCGTGTCGATGGTGCTGGATGTGCAGGATGCGCCGGAGGGGCTGGAAGACGAAAACGAACAGGTGGGCGTGCTGCTGGCTCAGGGGGCAAGCACCATCCCGCCATTGTTCGCCACGCCATATGGAGAAGTGATGCTGCTCACCGCCACCGTGCTGCAGCCGGCCGAACTGGCGTACATCAGCGAGGCCGAAGACAAGGCGCAGTCGCGGCGCGACCTAGCCGCTGCGCTGGCTGCTTCGCCGTCGGGGCATTTGAGCGTGGCCAAGCGGCCAGCCGTCATTCCTCGCTAGTTTTTTCGGCCGGCACGGCAGTTGCAGGTACTGGCGTTTCTTCCGTTTTAGGGGCTGCCTTCGCTTCTTTGTCTTGAATGACGGCCGGCGGCGGATCGCGCCACTGGCCCGCCGCTTTCAGTTTATTCTTCAGTCCCGGCAGGGGAAAACCCAAGGCATAGGCTTTTTGCGCGTGCGCGCTGGCCTTGTCGTATTCCTTCTTTTTGACATACATCAGGCCCAGGTTGTACTGGATGGTGGCCTGGTCGGGCGCCAGGCGGCTGGCCGCCTCCAGCTGTTCCAGCGCCGTCGCATCCTGGCCCATGGCCAGCAGGTAGTTACCATACACCATGCGTGCCGTCACGTCGTGCGGCGCGAAGGCGATGGCCCGTTCGAAAAAGCAGCTGACCGTATAGCGGGCGCCGACTGGCTGCGCGCTTTTCAGGCGCAAGCCCAGCCTGGCCATGGATGCCAGTGCACGGTGGTGGTTCGCGAAGTGCTCCAATGTGTAGCTGATGTCGCCCCCCAGACTGCCCGTCATACCTTGCGTGAGCGTTTCCACGGCGCGCGAAAAATGGAATTTCTCGACCACGGACAGGCCGGAGCGGTCTTCCGCGCTCGTATAGTCGCCGCCCGGCGTGTGCTTGACGTAGGGCGGGCAGTCGGCGGCGCCGGTATGGGCGCAGCAGGCGGCGAGGGCGCAGGCAAGTATCAGGTGTTTCATGTTCTTCTCCTGTGGCTGACCTGGTCCAGCAAGTCGGCCAGGGCGTTGCTGCGGGCTTGCCGCGATTGCAGGGCGATGGCGTTGGGACTGGCCAGAGGGGCGCGTCCCTGGCGCGCCAGTTCCAGGAAGCGCAGCAACGCGCGCGCGCAGTCGGTGCTGGAATCGAGCCGGCCGATGGTGTCGATGCCGCAGTGGCGCAGCTTGGCCGCGCTGTCGCCCGCCAGGTCGGTCAGCGCCAGGATGGGCCGGCGGCAGCGCAGGTATTCATACAGCTTGGCGGGAATCTGCGCATTGCAATTAGCCGCCTGCAGCAGCAGCAAGCCGTCGGCCGCCAGCATTTCCTGCAGAGCCGCACCGTGTGGCTGCAAAGGTTCCAGGCGCACCAGGTCCCGGATGCCGTATTTCGCCAGCAGGCAGGCCAACCATGCATCGTGGCCTGTGGCGCGCAGCACCAGCTGGAAATTATGCGCCTGCAGCACGCCGTCGTGGCGCAGCCTGGCCAGGGCCTCGAACAGCGGTTGGGGATCGCGCTCGGACGGGTAGATCACGCCGCTGTGCAGCAGCAGGAAGCGGCTGCGGTGGCCGCCCGGCCCGTGCGGCGGCGCGTCGCCTTCGTCATCGTCATGGCCATTTTCGATCAGGCGGAAGCGCTCGCGCCCCACCTGCGCCAAGCGCCGCCGGTGCGCGTCGATGGCGCCCGGCGTGGTGCAGACGATGGCCGCGCTGCGCGCCGCGATGCGCTGTTCTATCCACGCATGCATGCGGTGCAGCTGCGGTTCGGTCGGATACGGCGCCAGCGGGTCGCTGTCGTCCAGCATGGGGTCGCGCTGGTCGGCGACCCAGGGCAGGCCGCTGAGTTTTTGCAAGGTCAGCGCGATCAGGTGCGCCGTGGCGATCGGGTACGTGGACCAGATGGCGTCGGGGCGGTACTGGCGGATCATGCGCAGGCCGGCCGGCACGGCGCTCAGCCACCAGGATATCCAGCGGTCGGGCAGCGCCAGGCAGCGCGGATAGCGCCCGGCGATGGCCAGGTGGCGCGCCGCATCCAGCGCCAGGGTGCGCCGCACGGTCGCTTGCGCGCCGATCCGCGCCAGCTGCGCATCGCCCCGCTGCGCATACGCGAGCGGCGCGGGGCTGAGCACCAGCGGCTGCCAGCCGCAGTCGGGCAAATGGCGCGCGAAGCCCAGGGTGCGCAGGATGCCGCTGCCGCCAGCAAGCGGCGGGAAATGGTAGGCCACCATCAGCACCCGTTTTGGTCGGGCCGCGTTCGGTCGGGCCGCGTCCGGCGTGATCCCTACCATGACTGCAGCCACCGTGCACACAGTTGTTCGACTTCGCCGCGCCAGGCGCCACTGGCGAAAGTGTGGTTGGCGCCAGCCACCTGCGCCTGCGTCCAGTGCGCGCGCGCGGCGACGGCGCGCCACGCCACATCGCCATCGAGCAGGGCTTGCCACTCGCGCGCGCCCAGATCGTCGCCGCTGAGGATCAGGAGCACCTTGCCCTGGAATTGCGCCAGCGCCCGCAGCAGGGCCGGCGCGGGCGCATCGTCTTGCTGCATTGCCTGCAGCTGCGTTGCGGCCGCCACCTGCCGCAGCGAGGCCAGGCTGGCGCCCAGCTGCAGTCCGCCGCCAGCCAGCTTGCGCCAGAACGCACCTTGCAGCAGGCGTGGCAAATAGTAGTGGCGCAAGGTGGCCCGCGCCAGGCCCATGCTGCTGCGTACCCACGGGTTGAGCAGGATCAGTGCGACGATGCGCGCGTCGCTTGGCGCATGGCAGGCGGCGGCCGTGGCGCCATCGCACAAGCCCCATAGTGCCACTTCGCGCAGCGACGGCACGCTGTCGAAGAATTGCTTGAGCGCGCCCGCGATGTCGGGGCCGGCAGCGCGGTAATCGCGCGCGCTCCCTTCGCTGTCACCCATGCCGCGCAAGTCGAAGCGCAGCACGGGCCAGCCGTGCGCGGCCAGGGCGCGCGCCAGCAAGACAAACTGGCGGTGGCTGCCCACCCGGTACTGGGGCCCGCCCGTGATGATCAACACGCCGCGCGGCCCTGGTGCGGCGGGCAGGCTGAGGATGCCGACCATGCGCGCCGGCGCTTCGGCGTCGTCGGCCGCGCTGCGAAAGCGCAGGGGCAACTCGCGTACGCTGTACCCTGCGAGGTGCTGCTGACTGCTGTCGCGCTTCATGGCCGCGTCCTTTCCTCGCCGAGCCAGTCGTGGCACAGTTTTCCCGTGGCGTCCAGCAGTTGCGGACACGCCAGCAGCTCGCCGCTGTGCCAGAACGGACCGTCGCCGAAGCTGGCCACATGCACGGCGGCGCCATGTTCGCGCCACTGGCGCGCCAGCGGCGGCACTGGTGCGCAGGTTTGCTCCGGTGCCTGGTAATTGAGCCAATAGACAGGTACCGCGGGCAGCAGCGCTGCTGCGCTGACGCCATCGATGGCCAGCGCCAGCTCGGGCGCCAGCAGGTAGCCGGCCACTTCCACAGCTTCGCCTTTCGCCAGTGTGGCGCGCGCCTGGCCGGGCGCTTCCCGCGTGCTCCTGGCCAGCATGCTGGTGGCCAGGCGCAGGCGCAGGAAGCGGTCGATGCTGCGCCGTCCATCGAGTTCCGGTTGCCAGAGCAGCAAACGCGCCAGGGGCAGCGGCGCGCGGCTGGCGAAATCGAGGGCCAGCAGGGCGCCCAGGCGCAAGCCCCACACGGTCAAGGGACCATCGACCCGCTGCGCCAGCCACGCGCCAGCCAGGTGCAGGTCGTTGTGCCAGATGTCCCAGCGCGCCTCGCCGAAGTCGCCGCTGCTGTCGCCGCAGCCAAACAGGTCGATTTGCAGCACGCTGTAGCCAGAGGAGGCAAAGGCGCGCGCCTGCGCGGCAGCCACGTGGCGACTTTTATTGAGTTCCTCCGTAAATGGATGCACATAGAGGATGCCGCCGCGCGCGCTGCGGCCCGGCGGCGGCAGGTGCAGCAGGCAGTAGCGCTGTCCGCCGCTGGCGGGCAGGAAGAATGGCAGCAGCGGCAGCGCGTCGATGGCGGCGCTGTTCATGATCGCAGCTGTGCAGACACGAAATCATGCAGGGTGCCGACAGTGGCGAAGTGGCGCGCGTGAATGTCGTCGTCGGCGACAAAGATGCCGAAATGCTCTTCCAGCGCAGCGATCAAGCCGATCACGGCCATCGAATCGAGCTCCGGCACGCTGCCCAGGAGCGGCGTGTGGGCTTCCAGCGCGCGCCCGTTCAAGCACAGCGTGGTGTCGAGGATGTATTTTACTGCTTCAAGATGCGGCATGTCAGCTCCAGGGATGGGTAGTGGGGCAGGCGGCTGGTATCGAAGGCCAGGCAGGGAATATCGTCGGGCCGGCGCGACAGGTAGAGATACGGCGGCAGGCTGGCGGCCATCCATTGCCAGCGCCCGCAGCGGATGAACGTGGCCGTGCCCAGCGCGTGCGTGCCCAGGCGCGCATGGGCGCCCAGCGAAGCGCGGTTGAAACGCGAAATGCGGCTGCACGACCAGCGCACGCCCTGCGCGTACAGCACGGCGTTGGCTTCTTCCCACAGGCGTGCGAAGACCAAGCCGCCCCGTTGCGCGGGATGCACCCACACGTCCAGGTCCCACGAAGACTGGCCCGACGCCAGCGCATAGCGGGCGCGCACCTCGTCTTCCTGGCAGCCGTGGCGCAGCAGCCAGATCCAGCCGGACATGCATGCCGTCTTCTCGTCTTGCGCGCTGCGCGCGACCAGGCATTGCGCGCCCTGGCGGTAGCGCTCGCGCAACGCGCCGGGACGGCGTTCGGGGCCGGACGGCAAGTCCGCCTCCGCCAGGCAGGGCGTGACGGTGATCGACTGGCCGCGCCCGCGGCACAGCGAGCCGGGCGCCACGGCTTGCGCCACGAACTGGTAGCGGTGCAGCGCGCAGCGCCCGCCCGGCACCATCGCCAGCAGCCGCGCCAGGGCCAGCCAGGCGCTGTCGCACCAGCCCAGCTGGCGAAGGCTGGCGGCAAGCCGTTGCAGGCGGGGGGAATGGAGGAAATGGACGAAGCTGGCCATGGCGCTCAAGGATGGGACGGCTTTGCAGCCAACGCTATTCATTAGAACGCAGCGGCCAGCGGCGGTCTTGCGCCGGCTCAAGCTGTGTTGCTGAAACTGATAATTGATCAAAATCAAGACCGCTGTGGCCGTTTGTCTGAATCATAGGGGAATGCATGGCAATCATGGCAACCCGGGGGCGAAACGATGGCGACACTGATACACGATCTGATCTTCGACGCGGCGCAGCGCGCGCCCCATGCGCCGGCGCTGTCGTGGCAGGGCGAGGAAATCAGCTATGCAGCGCTGGCGCAATCCGTGCGCGATGGCGCAAGCACTTTGCTGACCCTGGGCTTGCAGCGCGGCGCGCGCGTGGCCGTGTACCTGGAAAAACGCCCGGAAAACGTCAGCGCCATGTTTGGCGCGGCGGCTGCCGGCGGCGTGTTCGTGCCCGTCAATCCGCTGCTCAAGCCGGACCAGGTAGCGTATATCCTGGCCGATTGCAACGTGGTCATCCTCGTCACGTCGCGCGAACGCCTGGCGCAGCTGGGCCCCGCGCTGGCCGCCTGCCCGGACTTGCGGACGGTGCTGCTGACGGGCGAACTACCGCCGCAAAGCAGCCTGGACGGCGTACGGCTGCTGCCGTGGAATGGCGTACCCGCGGGCGGCGCGCCCGCGCCCGAACCCCTGTGGCATACGGTGATCGACACGGACATGGCCGCCATCCTGTACACCTCGGGCAGCACGGGGCTGCCGAAAGGCGTGGTGCTGTCGCACCGGAACATGCTGGCGGGCGCGCTCAGCGTGTCGTCCTACCTGCGCAATACGTCGCAAGACCGGATTTTGTGCGTCCTGCCGCTCAGTTTTGACTATGGCCTGAGCCAGCTGACGACGGCGTTTGCCAGCGGCGCCTGCGCCGTGCTGATGAATTACCTGCTGCTGCGCGACATCGTCGAAGCCGTGGAGCAGGAGGCCATCACGGGATTGGCCGCCGTGCCGCCCCTGTGGGTGCAGTTGTCTCAGCTGAGCTGGCCCCTGTCCACGCCCTTGCGCTACATCACCAATTCGGGCGGCGTGATGCAGAGATCCACGCTCGACCGTCTGCGCCATGCGCTACCGCGCACCCAGGTCTACCTGATGTATGGCTTGACGGAAGCGTTCCGCTCCACCTATCTGGCGCCGGAACAGCTGGAGCGGCGTCCCGATTCCATCGGGCAAGCGATTCCCAACGCGGAAGTGCTGGTGCTGCGCCCCGATGGCAGCCTGTGCGACGCCGACGAGCCGGGTGAGCTCGTGCACCGTGGCGCGCTGGTGGCGCTTGGCTACTGGAACGATGCGGCGCGTACGGCCGCGCGCTTCAAGCCGCTGCCGCCGCAGGCTAGCGGCCTGGTGCTGCCGGAACTGGCCGTCTGGTCGGGCGACACCGTGCGCCGCGATGCGGACGGCTATCTGTATTTCGTGGGCCGTAGCGACGACATGATCAAGACGTCCGGCTACCGTGTCAGCCCGGCCGAGATCGAGAAAGTCGCGTATGCGAGCGGGCTCGTGGGGGAGGCTGCCGCGCTGGGCCTGCCCCATGCCGTGCTGGGCCAGGCTATCGCCTTGCTCGTCACGCCCGCGCCGGGCGTCGCATTGCTGCGCGAGAGCGTGCTGGCCGCCTGCCGCGCGCGCCTGCCCAGTTATATGGTGCCGCTGTGGGTGGAAATCCGCGACGGCGTGCTGCCGCGCAATCCGAACGGCAAGATCGACCGTCCCTTGCTGGCCAGGGAACTGGCGCGCGCGGGTGCGGTCCAATCAGGAGACGCGGCATGAATGGTCCCGCCATGAAAGACGCCCATTTGAGCCGCCCCGATAGCGCGGAAAGCCCCGATAGGCTGGAGCTGCCGTCGCACGCGCCCCTGCGCCAGTTCGCCGTTGCGGGTGACATGCTGCACGTTGGCGGCATGCCTTTGCGCCGCCTGGCACAGCGCGTGGGCAGCACACCGTTCTATGCGTATGACCGCGCGCACATCACGCGTCGCGTGGCGGAACTGCGCGCTGTCTTGCCCGCTGGCGTGCACGTGCATTACGCGATGAAGGCCAATCCCATGCCGGCCGTGGTGCAGTGGCTGGCCGGTCTGGTCGATGGCATCGACGTGGCATCGGGCGGCGAACTGTCGACCGCGCTCGATACGACCATGGCGGTCGAACGCATCAGTTTTGCAGGGCCGGGCAAGAGCGATGGGGAACTGGCGCGGGCTGTGGCGGCTGGCGTGCTGATCAACGTGGAATCTGGCGCCCAGCTGGAAAGGGTGGCGCTGGCCAGTGAACGGCTGGGCGTGACGGCCAGAGTGGCCGTGCGCGTGAATCCCGATTTCGCCTTGCGCCGCACGGGCATGCGCATGGGCGGCGGGGCGCAGCCGTTTGGCGTCGATGCGGCCCTGGTGCCCGCGCTGCTGGGCCGCATCGGCCAGCTGGGCCTGGATTTCCACGGCTTTCACCTGTATGCGGGCTCGCAAAACCTGTCGGCGGCGGCCCTGGCTGAAGCGCAGGCGCTCAGCGTGCAACTGGCCCTGCAACTGGCCGACAGCGCGCCGTCGCCCTTGCGTACCCTGAATATCGGCGGCGGCTTTGGCGTGCCATATTTTCCCGGCGAGCAGGCACTCGAGTTGGCGCCCGTGGCGGACGGCCTGCAGCGGCAGCTCGCCATCCTGGCCGAGGCGGCACCCGGGGCGCGCCTGAACCTGGAATTGGGGCGCTATCTGGTGGCCGAGGCCGGTGTTTATGTGTGCAAGGTGATCGAACGCAAGCTGTCGCATGGGCAAGTGTTTCTCGTCACGGATGGGGGTTTGCACCATCATCTGGCCGCTTCCGGCAATTTCGGCCAGCTGATCCGCAAGAATTATCCGGTCGCCATCGGTAGCCGCCTGCAGGGCGGGGCGCGCGAAGTGGCGTCCGTCGTGGGCCCGTTGTGCACACCGCTGGACTTGTTGGCCGACCAGATGGAGATGACGCGCGCCGAGGAGGGCGACCTGGTGGTGGTGTTCCAGTCGGGCGCATATGGCTTGACGGCCAGTCCGACGGCCTTCCTCGGCCATCCTTTGCCGGCCGAGGTGCTCGTATGAGCGGCCTGTGCGGTTGGCTGGCGGCGGCGGGCAGCGTTGCGGCAGCCGATGGCGCGGCGCGGGCCACCTTGGCGAGCATGGCCGCGCCCCTGTCGCGTTTCGATGGCGCTCCCCTGGCCACCAGCGCAAGTGACGTGGGCAGCGTGGCCGTGGCCGCCATCGATGGCAGCCGCCATGTATATCAGCAGGATGGTTTGCAAGTGGCCATCTGGGGGCGGCCCGTGCTCGACGGCTCGGCAGACGACGTGGCGGGCCGCCTCGCATCCCTGTGGCTGAGCCGGGGCGTGGGCGCCTGCGCCTGCCTGTCCGGCCCCTTTTCGCTGGCCATCCTCGATGCTTTTTCCGGCTCGGCCCTGCTGGCCGTGGACCGTGCCGGCATGCATCCGCTCAGCTATGCGAGTAATGCGCAAGGCCTGTTCTTTGCCTCCTCGCACGACGCCTTGCTGGCCCATCCGAGCGTGCGGGGCGCGCTCGATCCCCAAGCCCTGTATCACTATCTGTTCTTCCACATGGTGCCTGGCCCGGCCACGGCTTACCTGGGCCAGCAGCGCTTGCTGCCGGGCGAGTACCTGCATGTGCGGGGCGGCAAGCCATGCAAGGGCCGCTATTGGCAGCTGGCCTTCCAGGAACCAGGCGCGGCGCACGCGCGGGCCAGCTTTGCCGGCAACAAGCAGGAATTCCTGCGCTTGCTGCGCCTGGCCGTGGAAAGCAGCCTGGGGGCGGATGGCGCGGACACCGGCGCATTTCTCAGTGGCGGCACGGACAGTTCCACCCTGGCCGCCATCATGGGCCAGGTGACGGGCCGGCCCGCGCGCACGTATTCCATCGGTTTTGATGCGCCCGGCTATGACGAAATGGCGTATGCGCGCCTGGCCGCCAGTCATGCGGGCAGCATCCACCACGAGCGCTACGTGACACCAAACGACGTGCTGGCCGCGATTCCTGCCATGGCGGCCGTCTTCGACCAGCCTTTCGGCAATGCCTCGGCCATTCCCGCCTTTTACTGCGCGCAGATGGCGCGCGAGGATGGCGTGAGACGTTTGTTGGGCGGCGATGGCGGCGATGAATTGTTTGGCGGCAATGAACGCTATGCGCACCAGGCCTTGCTGTCGCAGTACGGGCGCTTGCCCGTCATGCTGCGCCAGGCCATCATCGAGCCGCTGCTGTTCCGTGTACGCGCGGGCAAGCCGTGGCGACTGGGCGACAAGGCGCGCCGCTACATCGAGCAAGCGAGCCTGCCGTTGCCGGCCCGCCTAGACAGCTATAACCTGCTGCTGCGCCATGGCCATGGCACGGTGCTGGAAGCGGGTTTTATAGACACCATCGTCCCGGGCATGGCACCTGGCTGCGTGAACGTCGCCTATTGGGAGCGGCAAGGCCAGGGCTTGAGCCAGATCAATGAGTTGCTGGCGCTGGACATGCGCTTTACCCTGGCCGACAACGACCTGTTCAAGGTGCGCAAGGCCTGCGAGCTGGCCGGCGTGGAAGCGGCCTTTCCCTTCCTGCACGATGCGATGGTAGCGTTCGCTTCGCGCCTGGCGCCGCGCGACAAGCTCGACGGCAGGCAGTTGCGGCCCTTCTTCAAGCGGGCGCTGGCGGACATCCTGCCGCCGGCCATCGTGCGCAAGAAAAAGCACGGCTTCGGCTTGCCCTTCGGCTTATGGCTGCACAGCCACGCGCCGCTGCGCGAATTTGCCTTTGATAACCTGACGCAGCTGCGGGGGCGCGGCATCGTGCGGCCCGCCTTCATCGACGATTTAAAAGGGCGGCTGCTGGCGGAGCACCCGGCCTATCACGGCACCATGGTGTGGCTGCTGCTGATGCTGGAACAATGGCTCAGCCAGCATCCGGGCGCGCTGGGTGCGCTTGCCGGCGGTTTTGCCGCAAGCGCCACAGAAATGCCAGCCGTC
The DNA here is from genome assembly GCF_051380905.1 of Janthinobacterium darwini. NCBI lineage: Bacteria > Pseudomonadati > Pseudomonadota > Betaproteobacteria > Burkholderiales > Oxalobacteraceae > Janthinobacterium > Janthinobacterium darwini. The sequence goes on along the minus strand of NZ_JBNYXX010000001.1, from coordinate 2,023,316 downwards.
CTCGATCCCACGGCGTAAAGCGGGGCAGCTGCAGCAGATCCAGCCCCGCGCCGGGGCGCGCCACGCCCCAGTCCGTGGCCACGGCCGCTTTGAAACCGAGGTTACGGACCATTGCCACGTGCGGCGCGCCATAGTCGCGCCCGGCCTTGCCGTTCGGATAAGCAAACAGGGTGACGGGCGCCTGGATCAAGTCTTCCAGCTGATGCTTGCCCTTGGCGATGTCCAGCCGCGCCTCCCGCTCCGGCATGGTGGACAGGATAGGGTGGCTCGCCGTGTGCGCGCCCAGGCCCATGCCGGCCCCGTGCAGCTGGCGCAGCTGCGCCGTGCTCAGCATGGCGGGCGGTCCGGGCGTGGCGCCCGCTTGGTGGCGGATGTGCATGGCCAGCTGCTGGCGTTGGGCGAACGGCAGGTACTTGAGCTGCCCGAGCAAGGTGGCGATGGCCGCTTGCCGCTGCGCCAGGCTGGCGACGGACAGGCAGTCCAGACCGAGGCCTCGCAAATCGAGCACGGGACCGGGCGCATGGCGCACGGCATCGATCACCGTGTCGTTCCACATCTGTCCGCCGTCCAGGTAGCCCGTGGCGATAAAAAACGTGGCGTGCAAGCCATGGCGCTGCAGCAGCGGCAGGGCGACTTGCGCATTGTCCGCGTAGCCGTCGTCAAATGTGATGCAGGCGGCGCGCGGCGCCAGGTTGCCATCCTGCAGCCGCTGCACGGCCACGGCCAGGGGCAGCGGCGCATAAAAGCGTTTCAACAGACGCAGCTGGCGCTCGAACAAGCGCGCATCGACTTCGCCGGGAAACAGGGGATCGGGCCGCGCCAGCACGCGGTGGTAAATCAAAATGCTCAGGCTGGCCGTCATGGCTGCTCCGCGATGGCGGCCCGGGCCTTGGCCTGGCGGGCGGTGGCGTCGGGGGTGAGGATGGGTGCCTGCTGCTCGACGATGATGCGCGTGGCGATCAGGGCGGCCATCAGGTAATACGGCATGTCGAAATACAGCAGGCTGAGGAAGGCGCCGCCCACGGCAAAGCCGATCAGGCTGGCCTGGCTCATGGTGGCCAGGCCGTGTGCCCAGCGCAGTTCCGGCTTGCCCCGCGTGCGGCGGATGATGGCGGCAGCTGTGCGCCAGGTGGCGACGCCCAACGCCAGGTAAATGAACAAGCCGACGAAGCCGTGTTCGCCCAGCGCCTGGAAGTAGATGCTGTGCGCGGCATGCACGTCCATGGGGTTGGGCGCGTAGCGGGCAAAGATGGCGGCGTCGGATACATCGAAGCCACCTCCAGGAAAACGGTCGCGCGCCAGGTTCCAGGCCATGCGCCAGGCATTCAGGCGGCCCATGGCGGACACGTCATCCTGATACGTGTTGATGGTGTCCATGCGTTCGGCCCAGCGCTCGGGCATGAAAGCCAGCAGCAGAGGAGCGACTGCACCGAGCAGCGCGCCCAGCACCAGCTTGCGGTCGCTTTTCAGCCACATGAACAAGCCCATGGCGGCAATGGCCAGCAGGCCACCGCGTGAGTACGAGCCCAGCGCGGCCAGCGCCGACAGCAGCATCGCCGCCGACAAGCCGTGGCGCACCCAGCGCTTGCCCGTGTTTTGCTGCAAATAATACATGAGGGGAATGATGATGATCAGGGCCAGGGCCAGCGCATTGTTATCCCCGATAAACGTTTCTTCCGGCCCCCAGACCCGTTCCGTACCGCCGCTGCGGAGGGTGAAGATACCGCCTTTCACGCCGTAATAGCCGATGGAGCCCACCAGCACCCACACGAGGCGCACGATGTCCCGCCGCGTGCGTATCACCATCATGATCACAAAGCTCATCAGCATGATCTTCATGACCTTGTTCCACTGCACCCACGACGCGTCGGGCAGCAGGGCGAACGGCGCCGTGACATTCATCCACCCGACGAACAGCAGCAGCAGCACGCTGACGGGCGTGAGCGGCAGGCTTTTCGGCGAGCGCGTCATCATCAGGCTGAGCATGGTGGCGATGGCGATGATGAAGGCGAATGGCAAATGGGTGGCAAAGCCCCACGCTTGCGTGTGGGGATTCATCACGCTGACCCAGACCCACATCAGGCCGCCGATGGCCGGTGACTTCAGGATGAAGGGCAGCGAACCCAGAATGATGATGGTAATCAGTATGTCGCGCATGAATGGGGACGCTCCTGTTTTTGCCCGGCTTGGCAAGGTCTTGATGCCTGTCAACGGGCTGGCGGGCAAGCTCGGTAGACTGGATTAAACCTGTTCAGCGCTGCTGAAACTGCGGATCAGTTTTGTCATGGTAAGACCAGGGAGGCATGTCCTTGTTGACCGTTCTCATGGCGACCTACAATGGCGCCGGCACCTTGCCCCAGGTATTGCGCGCCTACATGGCGCTGCGCCCGCCCGTGGGTGGCTGGCGCCTGATCATCGCCGACAATGGCAGCACGGACGCGACGGCGCAGGTGATCGCCGCCTTCTGCGGGCGCTTGCCCTTGAGTTCGGTCTACGTGGCGCGGCGCGGCCGCAGTCCCGCCCTGAACGGGGCCGTCGAGCACGCCTTGCGCCAGGGCGGCGATGGCAGCGAGCTGTTCGTCTTTGGCGACGACGACGCCATGCCCGCGCCCGACTGGCTGTGCCGCTTGCAGGACAGCGCGCGTGATCACCCCGGCTATGCCCTGTTTGGCGGCGCCATCGTGCCCGCCTGGCGGGAGCCACCGGCGGACTGGCTGCTGCGCCTGACTCCTGTCGGTTTGACATGGGGCATCACCAGCCCCGACCTGCGCGACGCGCCCGTCTATCCGGGCCTGGTGTGGGGCGCCAACATGGCGATTCGCCGCCGCATCTTCGAGGCGGGCGCCCGCTATGACGAAAGCATCGGCCCGCAAGGGAGCAATTACGCCATGGGCAGTGAAACCCGCCTCAACCTGGAGATGCATGCGGCCGGCAACCCTTCCTGGTTCTGTCCGCTGGCCAGAGTGGCGCACATCATCCGCGCCGCGCAAGTGCAGCGCCACTGGATACTGCGCCGCGCCATGCTGTTCGGACGGGGCCAGTGCCGGCTGGCGACCTTTGCGCCCAGCGTGGAGCTGCTTGGCGTGCCCCGCTGGATGCTGGGCAGATACCTGCGCGATTCCCTCGGCGCCGCGCGGGCCTGGCTGCGGCGCGACCGCGCCGACCTGTTCCTGCGCCAGTGGGAACGTGCCTGGCTGCGGGGCTTCTTCCATGAAGCGTGGCGGGGGCGACGCAAGCGGCTGCCGCGCATCGTCATCAGCAGTTATTCGGGCGAACTGGGCGGCATGGAGCTGCGCATGGCGCAAGAGGCGAAAGTACTGGGTGCGAGCGGCTATGACAGCGTGCTGGCGCTGCGCCGCTTTCCCGGTTTTCAAGCCTGGGTGCGGGGCTTGCGCGCGCAGCATCTGCAGGTGTGCGTGTATGAACCGCCCTTGTTTCTCGAACACTGGGCGTGGCGCCGCTGGAATCAGCTGCGCGCCAGGGTCTCGGGCGCCTGGCGGCTGCGGCGGCTGCGGCCCGACCTCGTCCACGTGGCGTTTTGCTGGACCAGTTATGGCGCTTCCATCCTCTGGCTGGCCCGGCAATGCCGTTTGCCGGCCGTGATCAGCGTGCACAATGCCTTTCCTCTGGAAGCCTTCAGCGACTGGCAGCGGCCCCGCTTGCAGGAAGCATTCCACAGCGTCAAAGGCGTATATGCCGTGTCGGACTCGGCCATGCGTCACTTCCTCGACCTGTACCGCGACATGCTGCCGCCGCAAACGCGGCTGGCCGTCATTCCCAATGGCGTCGATACGGACACTTTTATTGTCTCGCCCGAACGGAAAGTGCTGGCGCGCAAGCAACTCGGGCTGCCGCCCGATGCTCTGGTGCTCGGTTGCGTGGCCAGATTATCTACGCAAAAGCGTCCGCAAGCGCTGCTGGCCCTGTTCGCCCGCCTGGCGCCGCAGTTTCCCCAGTTACATCTGGTGCTGGTGGGCACGGGGCCGCTGGAAGCCATGTTGCGGCGGCAGGTGCAACAGACGGGCGTGCAGGAGCGCGTGGTGTTTGCCGGCTTCCAGCAGCGCATCGAGTTGCTGATGCCTGCCTTCGACCTGCATGTGCTGCTGAGTAAAAATGAAGGCTTTGGCATCGCCACCATCGAAGCCATGGCCTGCGGCGTGCCGGCCGTGGGGACGGATGTGCCGGGCACCCACGATATCCTGCACGATAGCGCAGGGGGGCTGCTGCTGCCGCTCGACGACGATAACGCCGCCTGCGCGGCCATCGCAAAGCTGCTGCTGGATGCCCCCCGGCGCGCCCGCATGGGACGGCTGGCGCGCGAGGAAACCGTGCAGCGCTACTCGATGCCACGCCTGGAACGCCAGTTGCGCCAGTTCTATGCAGGCCTCGTGTAGACGCGGGCGGCCCGCATGAGTGCCACCCGCCATTCGTTTTTCTTTTCCTTCGCCGAAAAATATACGGTGCTGCTGCTGGGCATCATCGCCACCATGGTGCTGTCGCGCCTGCTTACGCCGGCCGAGGTGGGCGTGTATTCGCTGGGCGCCGTGCTGGTGGCGCTGGCGCAAGTGGTGCGCGATTTCGGGGTAGGGCAATACCTGATCCAGGAAAAGCAGCTCGATACCGCGAAACTGCGGGCCGCGCTGGCGACCAGCCTGCTCGTTGCCTGGCTGCTGGCGGGCCTGGTGCTGCTGGCCAGCGCGCCGCTGGCGCAGTTCTATGGCGAACCCCGGCTGACCCTCGTGCTGCGCCTACTGTCGGTCAATTTCCTCTTGATACCGTTGAGTGCCTTGACACTCCCCATGCTGCGCCGGCAATTGCGTTTTCGCGCCATCTACGCCATCAACGCGGCCAATAGCGTGGTCAACCTGCTGGTGGCCGTGCTGCTGGCGCTGCATGGCTACAGTTACATGAGCATGGTGTGGGCGGCGTTGGCCGGTTCCTGGGCTTCGCTGCTGGTGAGCCTGCTGGTGCGGCCTGGCGAGCTGCCGTGGCTGCCGGGCCGGCGCGGCATGGGTGCCATCGCCCGTTTTGGCGCGTATGCGACGGGTGGCAGCCTGGTCGACGAGGCTGGGGTGGCGGCGCCGGACCTCATCATTGGCAAGCTGATCGGCATTGAAAGCCTGGCCCTGTTCGGCAAGGCGCAAAGCGTGCTCAATCTCTTTAACCAGGCCATTACCAGCGCCATTTCTCCCGTGGTGTTTCCCCTGTTTGCGGCCCGTGCTCGCGGAGAAGGGGGGCAGGGCGGGGCGGAAATCGTGTATTTGCGCACGATCAGCTACATGACGTCACTGGCCTGGCCCTTCTTTTTCTTCCTTGCCTGCATGGCTTTGCCCCTGGTCAAGGTGTTGTATGGCACGCAATGGCTAGCCTGTGTGCCCTTGATCCGCATCATGTGCCTGTCTTCGGCCGTGTATAGCATGTTCAGCATGGCCCGTTATCTGTTGGTGGCGACGGGCCAGTTGCCTGCACAGGTGCGGCTCGATGCCTGCGCTGGCGTAATCAAAGTGGCGCTGCTGCTGGCCGCGGCGCCGTTCGGCCTGGTGGCGGTGGCCTGGGCCGTGGTGCTCGGCAATGTGCTGCGCAGCTGCCTGGTGTATGGCTGCCTGCGGCGCTTGAGCGCTCTGGACTGGCGCATTTTGGCGCGGGCCGTGCGCAAAAGCCTGCTGTTATGCGGCATCAGCGGCATGGCGCCCGTCGCTGCGCTGCTGTGGCTGCCGCTTGATACACCGGCGTTGCTGGCGCTGACGGGCACTGCGCTGCTCTCCTTGCTGTGCTGGCTGGCCGGTCTTTTCCTGTTGAAGCATGAGCTTGCCGGCGAATTCCTGTTGTTGCAGCGTCAGCTGCTTGGCCGTTGGCTGGCTGTCAAATCACGGCACTGAGCCGTTGACAGTGGCGCGGGCGCACGAAAGGATGACCATGCGTGTTGGTATCTTGTCCTACCCGATGCTGTTCCAGCGCGACGGCGGCTTGCAGTTACAGGTACGTGAAACCATTGCCGCACTGAAGCTGCTGCCCCAGCGGGCGGCGCGCACGCTTGACGTGCAACTGGTCGACGCCAACCACCAGCGGCTGGCCGATTTCGACGTGCTGCACGTGTTTTCAGCCAGCAATGGCACTTACCGCATCATGGAAACGGCCAGCGAGCAAGGTGTGCCCGTGGTGCTGTCCCCCTTGCTGTCGCCGGGCTGGAGCCGTGCCAGTGCCTGGCGCGCGCGGCTGGCCGACCGGTTGGCCGGGCGCCTGACGGCATGGATGGTGCAAACGAGCTATGCACAGACGCGGCGCGCCTTGCAGCTGGCCGACGTGGTGATCGCGCTGGGCGAGGCCGAGCGCGACGCCATCGTGCAAGGTTTCGGCATGCAGGACGACGCCATTCGCGTCTTGCCGAATGGGATCAACCCGCATTTCTTCACGGCGAATGGCGATTTTTTTCTGCGCGAAACGGGTATCGCCGGGCCATTCGTGTTAATGGTGGCCAGCATTTCACCGTACAAGAATCAGCTTGGGCTGGCCCAGGCGCTGGTCGGGGCCGGCTTGCCCCTGGTGCTGATCGGCGCGGTGCCCCGCGAACAGCAAGTGTATCTGCAGCAGTTGCTGGATTTGCCGCATGTCAGATGGCTGGGCGCGCTCGATCACGCCGACCCGCTGCTGGCCAGCGCCTACCATGCGGCGGCTGTGGCAGCCTTGCCCAGCCAGGGCGAAGTGTTTCCCTTGAGCGTGCTCGAAGCGCTGGCGACCGGCACACCCGTTGTCATGACGGCGCAAAGCGCGCTGGACCTGCCCGATTCTGCGTTCGCGCTGCGCAAGGTGGCCTGGAACGATGGCCCCGCGCAGCGCCAGGCCATCCTCGCATTGCTGGCGCTGCCGCCCGAGCGCTGCCGCGTGCGGGCGCTGGTGGAACGTTTTACGTGGGAAAGGGTGGCGGCCCGGATTGCCGATTGTTACTACCAGGTCCAGTCCTTGCCTGCCAGGAGGCAACATGCTGTTTAATTCCTTTGCCTTCCTGTTCGCTTATCTACCCATCGTGCTGGCCGGCTATTTTCTGCTGGACCGCCGGGCGTCCTGCGCCAGTTGGCGCCTGGCGCCAGCCGTGTGGCTGGCGCTCGCCTCGCTGTTTTTCTATGCATGGTGGGACGTGCGCTATCTGCCGCTGCTGCTGGTCTCCATTTGCGTCAATTATGGTGCCGGGCGCTTGCTGGGGGCCAGCGCGGGCGCGGCCCGCAAGCGTGTGCTGGTGGCGGCCCTGGCGCTGAACCTGGGTTTGCTTGCGTACTACAAATATGCAAATTTCTTCATCGATAGCGTGAACGCCATCGCCGAGCTTGCTGGTGCTCGTGCTGGCGCTGGCAGCCTGCCGTGGCCTGGCCTGGCCATCATCCTGCCGATCGGCATCTCGTTCTTTACTTTCACGCAGATCGCCTTTCTCGTCGATTGCTACCGGGGCGAGGTGCGCGAGTACCATTTCATTCATTACGTGCTGTTCGTCAGCTATTTCCCCCATTTGATCGCCGGCCCCGTGCTGCATCACCGCGACATGATGCCGCAGTTTGCCGACCCGGCCAATGCCCATCCGCGCGCCGCCAATTTCGCCATCGGCCTGTCGATTTTCACCATCGGACTGGCAAAAAAGGTGCTGATCGCCGACAATCTGTCGCCGCTGGCCATCCCTGTCTTTGCGGCCGGTGCCACACCCGCTCTGATCGAAGCGTGGATCGGCGTGCTGGCCTATACTTTCCAGCTGTATTTCGACTTTTCCGGCTATTCGGACATGGCCATTGGCCTGTCGCGCCTGTTTGGCGTGAAATTGCCGCTGAACTTCAACTCGCCGTACAAGGCGGCCAATATCGCCGACTTCTGGCGCCGCTGGCACATGACACTGTCGCGTTTCCTGCGCGACTATCTGTACATTCCCCTGGGCGGTAGCCGGTGTGGTGTCGCCATGCGCTACCGCAACCTGATGCTGACCATGCTGCTGGGCGGACTGTGGCATGGCGCCGGCTGGACCTTCGTCATCTGGGGCGGCTTGCACGGCCTGTACCTGGTGTTGCAGCAGGCATGGCAGCGGGTCTTTGGCGCGGCCCGGTCTCGTTGCTGGCCGGCCATCCTGACCTTTCTTGCCGTGATGCTGGCCTGGATATTTTTCCGCGCGCCCGATGTGGCCACGGCCTGGGATATCGCGGGCGCCCTGGTGGGGGCGAACGGCGTGAGCCTGCCGCGCGGCCTGGTGAGTCACGCGGCCAGCCTGGCGCAGTGGGGATTGCATCCGGCCTTCGACGGCATCCGCTGGATCGAACTGGCGGGACCGGGCTTGCCCGTGCTGCTGTGCGCCATGCTGCTCGCTTTCAAGGCACCCAATACGCAAGAAATTTTCTTTCTCTACGAGCCTGCCATTGAAAGAATATTTCAACCCGCAGGACGCTGGGCCTTCAGTTGGCGGCCCACGCGCCGCTGGAGCGTGGGTTGTGCCGGGTTGTTCGTCGCCTGCATCTTTGGCATGAACCGGGTCACCGAATTTCTCTACTTCCAGTTCTGAGCATGGATACCAACGCCCGCCATTACCTCGCCATCTTCCTTGCCTGCGTGCTGGCCGCGCTGGTCCTCGTTTCCGCCGTGAATTACCGTGTCGATCCCTACTTGCTGCACCAGTGGGACACGCCCCTGGTGCAGCGCCTGCGTCCCACGTCTGAAAAGCTGGCCGTGTGGGGCAAGACGTATGCCGTGGCGCGCTACCGGCCCGCCGTCGTCTACATCGGCAATTCGCGCACGGAAATGGGCTTGCCGACGAGCAGCATGCGTACTTTATTCGCGGGCAAGAGTGTCTTCAACAGCGCCGTGTCGGGTGCCTCCATCGGCGACGCCATCTTGCTGGCCGAGCACGCGGCCAGGGTCAGCCATGTCGACACCATGGTCTGGGGCATCGACGCGCCCTCGTTTTCCCTGGAGCTGGGTTCGGCCGGGGTGGAACCGGGCCTGACGGAGGGCGGCCCCGCGTTTTTCGCGCGGCGCGCCTTGCTCAACATCAAGCGCGGCCTGAGCCTGGACATGACGCGCGACACCTGGCGCATCCTTAGCGGCAGCTACGACGGCGCCTGCCTGTCCAGCCTGGCCCTGCATGGCCAGCGCGACCAGGCTTGCATCACCAGCCGCAATCACGGCTGGGCCGGCACGGCGCGCGCGTTCACGCCACGCCTGCAGGAATTCGGCGACGGCCTGGGTCCGACGGCGCCCGCGCTGCAAGCTTTCGATACAAGCGTCGGCAAGCTGTGCCGGGGCGGCACGCGCTTGCGCCTGTACATCAATCCCACGCATGCGCTCACGCTCGACGCCCTGTACTGGCGCGGCAAGTGGGACGCCATGCAGCAGTGGCAGCGCGACCTGGCGTGGATGGCCGGGCGCTATCGGCGCCAGGGCTGTGACGTGCGTCTGTACGATTTTTCAGGTTTCAACAGCATCACCAGCGAGCCGATCCCGCAGGTGACGGGGGCGCGCGCGATGCGCTATTACTGGGAAGCGTCGCACTACCGCGACAATGTGGGCCGCTACATCCTGGCGCGCCTGTTCGGCGGCGCGCCACAGCCGCCGGCGGACTTTGGCGTGGAGCTGACGGAAACCGGCATCGCCGCCCACCAGGCGGCCATGCGCGCCGCGCGCGAGCGCTACCATGCGCAACATGCGGACGAGACAGCGTACCTGCGCCATGCCTTGACCTTGCCCCGCGAGCCCAAATAGGCGGAAGCCGGTGCCAGGCGTACGCCGTGGGGCAGGGCGCTTGCGTTATGATAATGTTTTGCCATTCAGCAAGTTCCAGGACTCCCCATGAAAATCGCCTTCTTTGCCAGCCAACCCTACGACCGCCGCTTCTTTGACGAAGCCTTGCCGTCCCAGCCCGACTCTGCCGGCATCGAACTGGTCTTCCACAGCGCCTTGCTGAGCGAGGAAACCGTGGTCCTGGCGCAAGGCGTGGACGCCGTCTGCGTCTTCGTCAACGACGTGCTCGACGCGCAAGTGCTGGAATCCCTGCACGGCTACGGCGTGCGCGCCATCCTGCTGCGCTGCGCCGGCTACAACAACCTCGACCTGGAAGCGGCGAAGCGCCTGGGCTTTTTTGTCGCCCGCGTGCCCGCGTATTCGCCGGAAGCCGTGGCCGAATACACGCTGGCCCTGGTGCAGACCCTGAACCGCCACACGCACCGCGCCTACGCCCGCGTGCGCGAAGGCAATTTCTCGCTCGATGGCTTGCTGGGTGCCACCTTGCATGGCAAGACAGTGGGTATCGTCGGCACGGGCAAGATCGGCCTGGCCACGGCGCGCATTTTCAAGGGTTTCGGCTGTAAGGTCCTGGGCCACGACCCGTATCCGGCGCCCGCGTTCGCAGAACTGGGCACAATGGTGGAATTGCCGCAGTTGCTGGCCGAATCCGACATCGTTTCCCTGCATTGCCCCTTGATGGAAAGCACGCGCCACATGATCAGCGAAGCAACGTTGCCGCTGATGAAGAAGGGCGCCATGCTGGTGAACACCTCGCGTGGCGGCCTGATCGACACGGGCGCCGTCATCGAAGCGCTGAAATCGCGCCAACTGGGTTCCCTGGCCATCGACGTGTACGAGCAGGAGAGCAATCTGTTCTTCCAGGACCGTTCGTCCGACATCATCGACGACGACATCTTCCAGCGCCTGATGACGTTCCCGAACGTGCTGGTGACGGGCCACCAGGGCTTCTTCACGATCGAAGCGCTGCGCGAGATCGCCGCCATCACCTATCACAACCTGCAATGCTTCCTGCAGGGCAAAGTTTGCGAAAACAGCGTATTAGCTGGCTGAAGCCGGTTTTCTGGGCTTGGGCGGCGGCTTGGGTTTGGGCAGCGGCAAGGCGTCCGCCGTGCGCCGCGCCAGCTGGCTCAGCCAGTCGCGCTCGTCCCATAGCCCGCCATCGATCAAAAAGTATGGCTTGGCTTGCGGGTAGGGCGGCGCTTCCTGCAGCGTGCCTTGCGCGCTGATCCAGGCGCGGCCTGCGTCCGTCGGCTTGATGAACAGCTGGTCGTCGGCGACGATGGCGAACATCTTGCCGTCGCAATACAGGCCATATTCGCCAAACATTTTTTTCGCATGGATGTTGCCTGCGCCCGCCAGCTGGTCGAGCAAAAAATCCACCGTGCCTTGCTGTGATGCCATGTTGTCCTCCATTTGAGCGGCCAGTGTAGCGCAAGCTATTTAGCCCAGCGGCCTTTTTCGGCGGCGCTCTGGCCAGCGGGCGGCCGGCGCGGCTACACTATCGCCATTATTTATTGAGCACTGTTTATTTTTCCATGACTCCCCACCTGATCACTCACCGCGGCATTTCCATCGCCACCCTCGCATCGACCCAGGACGTGGCAGACCACTGCGCGCCGGGCCAGACAGCCATCCGCGAGCAGGGCGACGGCTGGTGGCTGTATTTTGTCGACGAACACGGCACGGTCGACGGCTATGACAGCCCGTTCGCCAGCTACGCCGAGGCGCTGTGGGCGGCCAAGGCCGCGGCCGAGTTCAGCGCGCAATGAAGGCCAGTCCATGGGCTTTCCTGGGTTTGCGGCAAGCGCCAGTGCCGGAAGCGGAAAGCGCGGACTACGGCGCCTGCCGCGCCGAGCTGCACGGCAAGCGGCTGGTCTTGCGCGTGGCGAAAACCACGCCGACGAAAACCGGCCAGTTCGTCACCGTCTGGAAGCGCCCCCATCCCGATGCCGAGATCGCCCCGCTGGATGAAGCGGACCCCGTCGATGTCGTCATCATCGCCGTGGGCGACGGGGCGCAGCACGGCTTCTTTGTCTTTTCCCGCGCCGTGCTCCTGGAACGGGGCGTGATGTCGCGCGCGTGCAGCGGCGGCAAGCGCGCGCTGCGCGTCTATCCGCCGTGGTGCGCGCCCGCATCCATCCAGGCCCAGCGCACCCAGCGCTGGCAGGTCGAGTGTTTTGTAGCGGCCGGGGATCAGCAAGGGCTGGAGCAACTATGCAGGAGCGGAAAGGTTCAGGGTGAATTTTGATTTTTTCGATCGTTGCCCCAAAAGATGTCGTGCGCAACTCTTTCGGCAGCTCATCAATATTATGTCGCATACCAAGTCCTAAAGTTATCGAAACGCTTGATCCTTTCAATGGGGAAGGTAAGCGTCGCCAAAAAAAGAAAGTCGTGTCGATGCAAATTTCAATGAATGACGTGATCACTGAGCAGGAAGTTATTGACATCTACAAGGCCAATAACTGGTCGTCTGCAGAAAAACCAAAAGAACTGATGGCCGCGCTGCGCAATTCCCACAGCCTGGTTACGGCCCGCGCAGCTGGAAAGTTAATTGGCATCGGCAATGCCATTTCCGATTGATATCTGGTTGTCTATTTCCCGCATATGCTCGTCGATCCGATGTCGCAAGGACTAGGTGTCGGCAGAAGGATGATGGCTGCCATGCTTGAAAAATATGCGGGGTTTCACCAGCAAATGCTGACAGCAGACGGCAAGGCCATCGACTTCTACAAGTCCGTGGGTTTCGTTCGCGCCGGGAAAACAGAGCCCATGTGGATCTATGCAGGCGACGAGCACTGAAACTGACCATGTTGGAAATACCAAAGCTAATAGAGCCCGTCTTTCGAGAAGCAGGCTGGAAGGGACCGAAGAGCCAAGCACCTCTAGGCAGGCCTCCAGCGTCTGCCTATGCCATCGCCAATCAAATAGTTGATGAGTTCGGAGGTTTGACTGTAGGTACCTGTGGCTTAGGAACAGAAATGGCATCGAGCGACGTGCGCTTCTACGAGTGTCCTCGTTGCGGTTTGTTTCAAGCTTGGGCAGAACAAATTGGTGAGGTTGTCGCATTTGCCTCGGCCCACCATGACCACATGATCTTGTCTGTCGGCACTGATGGGACATTTTATGTATTTACCGATCCTGACGGTCAGCTATACCAAGGGCCGCAGAATTTCGGAGAGCTGATGCGTCGTTTGCTTTGGGGCTTTTCCTACGGTTCCACAATGTCAAAAGACGCGTACCAGTTCTAAGATCGCACCGTTCGCCGCTGATTAAAAAGACCGACTTTGCCTGCGGGTAGGGTAGCGCCTCCTGTGGGCGCCGAGTTTTGCTGACCAAACCCATTGCGCGCCTGGGCAAACGGCCATCCGGGAACAGGGGCGAATGTAATGCTTTGATTCTGCACTCCTTTAGTGATTTTACATAATATAAATTATGCGAAGTTATGTATAGATCTGAGAAAAGCCCCATTTTGCCAATTCCCCAATCGCAAATGCGATTTTATCCCTCTGCGCGCAGCTACCGTTGCTGTGCGCCTTCGCTTGAACTAGCTACATGAAATACGGCTTGTCCCCGTCTGTGTTCGGTTTGTTCACACCCAGGTTGGCGTGCCGGTGCAAGTCTGGTGCGTCGATGATGCTGGCGATCAGGTCTGCCACGCTCCTGCGCGATACTACGGTGCCTTTGAATGGCGCGTGGCGCGTCGTCAGTTCGTAGTCGACTTCGTCTTCATTTCCACTTTCATCATGGCACGGTGCCATGATGAAAGTTACAGGCTTTCTCTGACGAAAGAAACACGGCGCGCTTATAAAAAAGAGATGGCCCCGTGAAGCGTGCCGGCCCATCGCCTTGTCTCGTGGTAAATTGCCGCCCGTGACAAATCTTTCATTGCCTGCGATATCAATCAAATCGGCAATAAAATCAGTCTCTTGCCGACTATTTTGAATGAAAAGTCTCAACATTGAGTTTCGATGATCAGGAGACCCGCATGACACAGGCACATCCACGTACCGTGCTCTTATCGCAGTCCCGCCGCTGTCTGTCCCTTGCCGGCGCGCTGGCCATCGCGGCCGCTTTGTCTGCCTGTGCCAGTAAGCCCGGCCCTTGGCCTGCACGCGCCCTGCCGCCGTCTGCTGCCGTGTCGGTCGATGCCACGCAGTTTCTACCCAGGAAGCAACTGGTCGACTGGCAAGTCGACCTCGATGAGCGCCGCCTGCGTGCCACGGGATCGCCGCGGCATGAAGCGTATATCGACGCCCTGCATGAACGCCTGGCGCGCGCCGGTGTCAAACAGCTGCGCTACGAGCCGTTCAGTTTCCGGCAATGGTCTGTGGAAGCGGAAAACTGGGGTCTGGACGTGGTCTACGACGACAGATCTGGCGTGCTGCCCTCGGCTGGCTATATCCCGTATTCGGGCGTGACGCCGGCGTCCGGCATTACGGGACGCGTCGTCTATCTGGCGCCAGGGGCCCGGCCCGATGCCAGTCTGGCGGGCAAGTTGGTGCTCGTCGAGATGCCAAAAGTGGCGTGGACAGGCCAGGTTTTCCAGCAATCCGCCGTCCACATTCACGATCCGGACCACGCCGTGGGGCCGGACACGCCATATGTGCGCCCGTTCCAGATGCTGGGGCCATTCATCGCCTTGCTGGACAGCTTGCAGGAGGCCGGTGCGGCGGGCGTGATCGTCACTCTCGATACGCCGTCCAAGATGGCGGATGGCTTGTATGCGCCCCACGACGGCGTAGTGCGCCAGTTGCCTGGCGTGTTTATTGACCGCGAACTGGGCAAGCGCCTGCGCGAAAGAGTGCTGGCAGGCACGGCCCCAGTCTTGCGGCTGACCATGGCTGCCACCGTGCGGCAGGTGCAGACGCGCAACCTGGTCGGCATCATCCCCGGCGAATCCGGGGAATTGATGGTGCTGGCTAGCCACACGGATGGCCCGAACGGGCTGGATGACAATGGGGCGAACGCCATCGTCGACATGGCCCAGTACCTGACGCGCTTGCCGCAGAACAGCCTGCCGCGCAGCGTCATGCTGCTGTTGACGAGTGGCCATTTCGCGGGCGGCGTGGGTATCGAGCAGTTTTTCAAGCGCCACCAAGACGATGGATTGACGCAGCGCATGGCCGCGATACTGGCCATCGAGCACCTGGGCGCGCTGGAAGTGCTGCCCGACAGCAATGGTTATTTGCATCCCACTGGCAGGTCCGAGCCGGCCGCCTTGTTTTCGCCGCGCACACCCGCCTTGATGGATGCGTCCTACGCCATGCTGAAACATGCCAACGCAGCACCCGCGTTCGTGCTGCCGTCGATCCAGCCCGGCCCGAAGCACGCCGCCTGGCTTGGCGAAGGCCGGTATTTCCAGGTGGCGCTGCCCATTCCCACGCTTCATTACATGGCGCAACCGTATTATTTGCTCAGCCATGGCATCGACACCACGACCCAGCTGGATTACCGACTGATGCAGCGCCAGACCGTGGCCTTGACGCAGATGCTGCTGGACCTGTCGCGCGTGCCGTCTGCCGATTTGCGCAAGGAAACGGCGCCGTAACTGCCGCAAGACCTTGCCTGGCGTCCTCCTCCCTTCCCCGCCCTGCTCCCGGCACCATTCCGGACACCATACCAGCGCACTGGAAAACAGGCACTGGTATGGCCCGCATAGCCCATCTCCTGGGGTAATGCCACAACTGGTATTGTGATATTGCGCAAAAGACGAAACCAGTTGACTACCAGCTACTGTGCTTGCACTCTGAAAAATCGGACGGTGTCCAGCCGCCCGGCCATGAAAAAATACACAAGGAGATGCGATGAACCGGACAGTCATGAATACCCTCATCCTTACCCTCTTCGGGGGGACGTTGGCCGCCTGCGGCGGTGGCAGCGGCGACGGGTCCAGCGGGGGCGCGAGCCAGCTGCTGGCCGCCTCGACGGAAGCAGTCGCCTGCTTTACGCCGTGGAACAGCGGCACCGCCTACAACGGCGGTGGCAAGGCCAGCTACAATAACGTGAACTACACAGCCAATTGGTGGACGCAAGGCAATAACCCGTCGACCAGCAGCGGCGGCGCCGGTAGCGGCCAGCCCTGGACGGCGGTGGGAGACTGCGGCACGCCGACTCCTACCCCTACTCCAACGCCGACTCCTACCCCGACACCAACGCCTACTCCGACACCAACGCCAACGCCAACGCCAACGCCTACTCCGACACCAACCCCGACTCCAACACCCACGCCTACCCCCAACGGCCTGGCGAAACACGCGCTGATCGGCTACTGGCACAACTTTACCAACCCCAGCGGCGCCACCTACCCGATCAGCCAGGTCAGCGATGACTGGGATGTGATCGTCGTCTCGTTTGGCGACAATGCGGGCGGCGGCAATGTCAGCCTGACCATCGATCCGGGCGCGGGCACGGAAGCGCAGTTCATCGCCGACGTGGCGGCCAAGCGTGCCAAGGGCAAGAAAGTCATCCTGTCGCTGGGCGGGCAGAACGGCTCCGTTTCCGTCGGCAACACGGCCGAAGCGACGAATTTCACCAACAGCCTGTACGCCATCATCACGAAATATGGCTTCGACGGCATCGACCTGGACCTGGAAAACGGCGTGGCGCAAGGCGCGGCCATTCAGACCTATTTGCCAATTGCCGTGAAAAACCTGAAAACCAAGGTCGGCAGCAGCTTTTATCTGTCGATGGCGCCGGAATGGGTGTATGTGGAAGGCGGATATACGAGCTATGGCAGCATCTGGGGCGCCTACATTCCCATCATCAACGCCTTGCGTTCCGAGTTGACGGTGCTGCACCCGCAGTACTACAACAATGGCGACATCTACACGCCGTATGCGACGGGCGCCATCAAGGCTGGCTCGGCCGACCAACTGGTGGCCACGGCGCGTATGCTGATCGAAGGATTCAACTATGGCGGCAACACCTTCGCTGGCCTGCGTCCTGACCAGGTGGGCTTCGGCGTGCCATCGGGACGCAGCTCGGCGGGCTCGGGATTTACCACCAACGCCGACGTCAGCAATGCCCTCAATTGCCTGACGCGCCTGCTCAACTGCGGCACCATCAAGCCGCTGCAGGCGTATCCGGACTTCCGCGGCGTGATGACGTGGTCGATCAACTGGGACCGCCACGATGGCTATAACTTCTCCGTGCCGACGAAGACTGTGCTGAAGACCTTGCCGTAAGCTGCATTAGCCACGGTCGAGCAGCAGCAGGTCGTCCAGGGAAAGTCGTTCCAGGTGTTCGAACAGGAACTGGCGCTCGCCGCGTTCGTGGACGGAGGCGGCGAGCATCAGCTCAGGCCCCCTGCAAGAACAGGCCGAACAGGCCGAATAGGATTTTATCCATGAGAACTGGTACTGGGAGCACTGATTTTTTTTAACAGACGCAACTGGGAAAAAATGACAATAAATCGCGCCACAGCCGCAAAAGTCTTGGAATGGTAAGCGATCCGTGCATTCCTATTTAAATGTAATTGCAAATTTATATATAAAAATTACTAAAAAACCGTGTTAATCCTATCAGGCCGCCATACGATTAAGCGAAGTAACTAATACCACCACCAAGCATAATCAGCTCCCCTCAGCAATATCACCATTCAGGGCATCGCCCGAAGTTGCATTACCGCGATCTCCACCGGATACCATTATTACTTCACCCATAATCAATATTTGCATATTTAATCCTGTTTGGTCAACGATCACTTCTGCGGGCCGGCGCAGGGCGTCACCTGCGCCCCGGACACCGTGCTTCACGCCCGCCGCTATTGCGGGCCGCGCGGCTTTGCCCTATTCTGCTGCTTTTATGGCAATTCCTGGGGCCGTCACATTCATGTTTACACTGCGCTCCGCCATTGATGGCCTGCGAATCTGCCTGTCCGCGCGACGCTTGTGCGTGGCCGGGCTTGCTGCGCTATTCGAATTCTCCCTGTTTTCCCTGTCCTGGGAAGATCCGCTATGGTATCTGGCCATGGCGGTCTTCCTGCCGGCGCTGGCGGCGCTGCTGGCGTATGGCCTGTTCGAGCGCTGGCCGCGCCGCTTGCCCGGCAGGCTGTCCCACTGGGTGTTGCAGGTGGTGGGCGTGGCGCTGGCGATCGTGCTGACCCTGGCCAGCTTGTATCTGTTCAATACCAAGCCCGGTGCGCCGCCGTTCTGGCAAGTGCCGGAGCGCTTGCAGAGTTATGTCGCGCTCGCTTTCCTGGGACTGTTGCTTGGCCCATGGACGGCGATGGCCGCCCTGCTGCGCCAGCGCGACGCCCGCGTGCGCGAAGCCGAGCGCAGGCGCGGCGAGCTGGAACGCCAGGCCCGCGATGCGCGCGTGTGGCTGCTGCAGGCTCAGGTCCAGCCACATTTCCTGTTCAATACGCTGGCCAGCCTGCAAGCCCTGCTTGATGCGGGATCCAGCCATGCGGCGCCAGTCCTGGCGCACCTGGTCACGTATCTGCGGGCCGCCGTGCCGCGCCTGAGCGAAGCGGCCACCCGCCTGGAACAGGAACTGGAGATGGTGCGCGCCTACCTGGTACTGATGCAGATGCGCATGCCTGACCGCCTGCAGTTCGGCATAGCCGTTGCGCCTGGCTGCGAGAGACTGCAGTGTCCGCCCATGACCCTGATGACGCTAGTCGAGAATGCGGTGCGCCATGGCATCGATCCCTGCATGAATGGGGGGCGTATCGATGTACGCATCGGCGAGGTGAATGGCCGTTGCCATATCGAGGTCAGCGATACCGGAGCGGGCCTGCAAGCGGGCAGCCCCGGCCTCGGCACGGGACTTGGCAGCCTGCGCGAGCGCCTGGCGCTGATGTTTGGCGGCGAAGCGGCCTTGCGCATCAGCGAACTTGCCCCTCACGGTTTCCGTGTTTCCATAGAATGCCCCGCATGGCCATGACATTGACCGCCCTGATTGCCGACGATGAACCCTTGCTGCGCGCCAGCCTGCGGCGCCAGCTGGCCGAGTGCTGGCCGGAGCTGCTGGTCGTGGCCGAAGCGCGCAACGGACCGGAGGCGCTCGCGCTGTTCGAACGGCACCGGCCGGCGGTCTGCTTCCTCGATGTGCACATGCCGGGCCTGTCCGGCGTCGACGTGGCAAGCCAGATCGGCGACCGCGCCCACCTGGTCTTTGTCACCGCTTACGACCAGTATGCGCTGCGCGCCTTCGAGCAGGGTGTGCTCGACTATCTGGTCAAGCCGGTGCAGCTGGCCCGCCTGGCCGCTACCGTGACGCGCTTGCGCGAGCGCCTGGCGGCCATCCAGCCCGGCGCCGCCAGCGAGTCGCTGTTGCGGCAACTGGCGGCGTACCTGCAGGCCGCCCCCGCGCCGGTGCCTGCACCAGCTGCGCTGCGCTGGCTGCGCGCAAGCGTGGGCCCGGCCGTGCGGCTGATACCGGTCGATGATGTCGATTACCTGAAGTCCGACGATAAGTACACGCTGGTTGCCTGGCGCGACGGCGGCAAGCCCGCCGAAGCGCTGCTGCGTCATTCCCTCAAGGAATTGCTGGTGCAGCTCGATCCAGCGCAGTTCCAGCAAATCCACCGGGCCGTGGTGGTCAATCTGCATGCCATCCGCCAAGTCGTGCGCGGCGCTCACGAGACGGCCGAAGTGACCTTGAAGCACCGGCCGGAAGTGCTGCCGGTCAGCCGCACCTTCCTCCACCTGTTCAAGGCGGAATAGTCCCCGGGCGCGGCAGGGCCGCGTCACTCATCGTGCATAGGCGCAATTCGGCCCCTTGGGCGCGTGACGCGTCGGATCGGCCTTGCCGCGGCGCGTCCGTATGCCGACACTGCGCTCGCTGGTCCTGCCTCGGCAGGCTTGATCCCACTCCGACAAAGGTGTATCGATGAACCAAACCAACTCCTCCGCCACGCGGCAAGCCCCTCCCCTGTTCGCCTTGCCCCTGCAGCGAGGCGCCGCCATCCCGTTGGGGCGGTGGCTGGGACTGGGCTTGCTACTTATTTTCGGCCTGGGCATCTGGTCGAATTTCTGGCTGCAGGAACAAGTATTTGCCGCGCCGGGTTTCCTCTTGCGGGCGGCCGGCATGCCGCTACAGGTGGGGCTGATCGTCATGCTCGGTCTGCTCACGGCCTTGATTGGTCTGGCTATCGCGGCAGCCCTGCGCGGCCTGTATGGCGAGCAGCACCCCATCCTGAGCCGCTGCTACGTGGCGCTGGTGGCGGCGGCGCTGGCAACCAGCCTGTTCGAAGGCACGCTAGTGCTGGCCATGCGCAGCCTGAGTATCGCCTTCCTCAACGCCGGCGCAGACGGCAATGTCTATGAGCCGGTGCGCGCCATGCTGGCGGGACTGCGTAACGGCGTGCACTTTCCGGACAAACTGCTAGGCGGACTCGGCGTGACCCTGATGTATCTGTTGCTGTACCGCGCCCGGGCAATCCCGCGCCTGCTGGGGCTAGCCGGGATGCTGGCTGGCGTGCTGCAGTGGATCGCCGTCGCGCGCGAACTGTTTGGCCTGGATGTGATGCACGCCTTGCTGATTCCGCTGGGCCTTGTGTACCCGCTGACCGGGCTGTGGCTCTTGCTGCGGGGCCTGGCGCCGCGGCCTGCCGGTCGTTGATGCTGTCGTCCTCGCAGAGCTTGCAATGAGATGCAGCCTATTAATAGTTTGTATCTATTGATTCGGTTGAAATATTTTACTTCCTTTTGTAAATGAGAATCGTTACTATCTAAATCAAGGATAAGCGAATTCAACAGAAAGGAGCATCCCTTGTTCACCGCCATCAAAACATTTAGCCAGGTCTGCACGCATATGTCGATCGCCTTCGGCCTCGCCTATTTGCTGACGGGGTCGCTCGCGCTCGGTGGCTTGGCCGCCATCATCGAACCGATCATCAATGTGGGCTTGCTGCCATGGCATGAAAAAGCCTGGCACGCGATCCGCCGCCGCCATGCCGCCAGCCGCGTGGGCTTTGCCGCCCTGGCCGGCGAAAAGCTGAGCCAGACGGCCTTGCACATGGGCGTGGCCTTCGGCGTCATGTACTGGGCCACGGGTTCCATGGCGTTCGGCGGCTTGCTGGCCGTGGTCGAGCCGATCTGCAATGTGATTGTGCTGCCCTTCCACGACCGGCTGTGGGAAAAAGTCCGCTTTCGCCTGGAAAGCCGGGGCGCGGCGCCGCTGGCTACGATGCCCACCTGATACTTTTCACCCAAGAACAAGGACTAGGGTCGGACCCGCCGGGTCCGACCCTGGCTTCTTGTCGCTGGCCAAAGCCGTTATGGTGGCCGGTTTCAGCTTTCTGCAAGGCATGCTTACACCTTGCCCGCCCACACGGGTGGCCGCCTTTGGCCCCATGGCGCCGCCCGTTCCAGTTGCCCTGCCAGGCGCAGCAGGACGCCATCCCTGGCGTAGCCTGCCATGAATTGCATGCCTATCGGCAAGCCTTCCTCCGACATGGCCAGCGGCACGGACATGGCCGGCAAGCCCGCCACGTTTGCCAGCGGGGTGTACGGTGAATGCTCGAACAGGCGCGCCGTCCAGCCCAACCCATCGAGTGTTTCCTCGTCCTCGCCATAGCGCCCCAGCTGCCAAGGCACATCCGGCATGGTGGGCGTCAGCAAGACGTCGTATTGCTCAAACAAGGCGCCTGCGTGGCGCGTGACCGTGTTGCGCACGTCGAGGGCGGCGACGAAATCGACGGCCGAGACCATCTGCCCATGGCGGTAGCAGGCCAGGGTCGCCGGCTCCAGGGTATCGCGAGACACATCGCGGCCGCTCTCGCGCGCCAGGCTGTCTATCCATGGCACCAGATTGGCGCACCAGATGCTGGCATTGGCGTGCACGAACGCGTCCCACGACACGCCCAGCGCGGGTGCTACTTCTTCCACGTGGTGGCCCAGGCTTTCCAGCAGGCGCACGGTAATGTCAAGCGCGCCATCGATGGCGGGCGCGGGACGGGCGCCATTGCTGGCTGCGCGCTGCACGCCGATGCGCAAGGTGCCCGGCGCCACACTCACCTGCGACAGCCAGCTGTGGCCGGGAGGACTCGTCAGATAGGGTTCACCGGGTAGTACTGCCTGCGTGCAATCGAGCAAGGCGGCGCTGTCGCGCACGGTGCGGCTCACGCCCAGTTGCACGCCCAGGCCGCTGAAAATCTCGTCCATGGCAGGGCCGTTCGACACTCTTCCCCGGCTCGGTTTGAAGCCGAACAGGCCCGTGGAGGCGGCTGGAACGCGGATGGAACCGGCTGCGTCCGTCGCATGGGCCAGCGGCACGATGCCGGCCGCCACGGCTGCCGCTGCGCCGCCGCTGGAGCCGCCCGCGCTCAAGCTGACGTTCCACGGGTTGCGCGTGGCGCCGTACAAGACCGGTTCCGTGGTGGTGGCAAAGGCCATTTCAGGCGTGCTGGTGCGGCCGAACGTCACCAGTCCTGCCTGACGGAACTGCGTCATCAGATGGGAATCGACGGGCGCGACATGGCCGGCACCCAGGCGGCTGCCCGCTTCGCTGCGCTGGCCCGCCATTGTCACGGCCACATCCTTGATCAGGAATGGCACGCCGGCAAACGGCGCCGCATGGTCAATCTTGGAAAAATCCGCTGGCCACAGCTCGACCACGGCGTTGAGGCGCGGGTTGACTGCGGCGCAGGCGCGCACGGCCGCGTCGTGCAATTCGGCGGCCGAGACGGCGCCAGTGCGCAGCAGTTGCGCCAGTCCTAAACCATCAAAGCTTGTATATTCATGGAGTTGCATCGCTTAGTTCCTGTAATAGATAAAGAGTGGGTATCACAGAAACTACTCTAAGCCTTGCGCTATCATAGTGGAAATGAATAGATGATATACAAGGTATAGCCATGAACAATTTGCGCAAGCTGGACTTGAACCTGCTGCTGACCCTGAACGCGCTGTTAATTGAACGCAACGTCACACGGGCGGCCGCGCGGCTGCACCTGAGCCAGCCTTCCGTCAGCGTCCAGCTGGGCAAGCTGCGCAAGGCTTTCGGCGATCCCTTGCTCTTGCCCGGTCCGCGCGGCATGCTGCCCACAGCGCGCGCGCTGGCCTTGTTTGAACCACTGCAAGCCGTGTTGGCCCAGCTGGAGCAAGTCTTGCAGCCAGGACAGGCGTTCGAGCCGGCCACGGCCCAGGTGTGCTGGAACCTGGCGGCGGCCGATGCCACCGAATATGCGATTTTGCTGCCCCTGCTGCCGTCCCTGCGCGCGCAGGCGCCCTTGTCGCGCATGGCCGTGTTCGAAGCCGTGCCGGCGCGCATGGCGCAAGACCTGGAAAGCGGCCAGGTCGACCTGGGCTTTTTGGCGCAGGAGGAAGCGCCGCCCGGCTTGCGCCACCGCAGCCTGTTTACCGAGCACTATGTGCTGGCAGGCCGCCACGATCACCCGCTGCTGCAGGCACCGCCCGACCTCGATCAGTTTTGCGCGCTGGAATTCATCGTCGTCTCGCCCAACGGCGGCGGGTTTCGCAGCAACGTCGATACGGCCTTGCAGCAGCGGGGCCGCACGCGCAAAGTGGTGCTGTCCGTGCCGCATTTCCTCATTGTCCCGCCCCTGCTGGCGGCGTCCGACATGGTGGCCCTGCTGCCGTCGCGCCTGCTGAAGAATGCGCTGGGCGCGCTGCGCACGTGGGAGCCGCCCGTCACCTTGCCCGATTACGAGATGGCCATGGTCTGGCACGAGCGCATGCATCTGGATCCGGCGCACCGCTGGCTGCGCGAGCGCATCATGGCCAGCTTGCAGCCTGCCTTACACGATTTTCTAGTGTGAAACACTAGGGAAGATTACCTAGTTGATCGAAAGAAACTCCCAATTTTCGCCGTGGTGACGAATGCGTAAGCTTGCGCTTAATAATAAAGGGTCACCATGAACGCCATTTCCATCCTGCATCGCGGTGCGCACCGCTCTCTTGCCTCTATCTTTGCGACAACTACCTGGCTGGCGACAATGCTGCTACTCTTGGGCATGCTGGCCGTTTGCGCCAACGTCTGGGCCGCGCCCGCCATGCCCGCCGCCTCTGCCAAACTGATCAAGCGCGGTGAATATGTCGCCCGCCTGGGCGACTGCGTGGCTTGCCACACCAGCCCGAACGGCGCCTCCATGGCCGGCGGTCTGGAGCTGAAAACGCCGTTCGGCACCATTTACAGCACAAATATCACGCCCGACGCCAAGACAGGCCTGGGCACGTACACCTTCGTGCAATTCGACCGCGCCATGCGCAAGGGCGTGGCGGCTGATGGGCACAAGCTTTATCCGGCCATGCCCTACCCTTCCTACGCGAAGATCACGCCGGACGACATGCAAGCGCTGTACGCCTACCTGCAACGGGGCGTGGCGCCCGTGGCGCAGCAAAACCGCGAAACGGACATGAAATGGCCATTTAGCATGCGCTGGGGCTTGTCCTTGTGGAATGCCGTCTTCCTCGACGATGCGCCATTCAAGCCCGACAGCGCCAAGTCGGCCATGTGGAACCGGGGCAGCTACCTCGCCCAGGGCCTCGGCCATTGCGGCTCCTGCCACACGCCGCGCGGCGTGGCCTTCCAGGAAAAAACCATGAGCCAGGATGGCAGCAGCGGCAAGCAATACCTGGCCGGCTTCACGTTCGACGGCTGGCATGCGGTGAACCTTCGCAATCTGTGGACGCCGGGTGACATCGTGCAATTGCTCAAGACGGGCCGCAACAGTTTCGGCACGGCGGCCGGCAGCATGACGGAAGTCATCACCCACAGCACGCAATACTTTACGGATGGCGACCTCGATGCGCTGGCGCATTACCTGCACGGCTTGCCGGCCAAGGACGGGACTGGCGCGCCGCCGAAGAAAACGGCGCCCCTGGTGGCGGCCAGCAACGATGCGCTGTACAACACGCGCGGCGGCCTCGGCTACCTGCAGTTTTGCGCTACCTGCCACCGCCGCGACGGCCGTGGCGTAGAAAACATCTTCCCGCCGCTGGCGCAAAATGACACGGTGCAGTCGAAGGACGCCACTTCCGTCATCCATATCGCGCTGACGGGCTGGCAGTCGGCCGTCACTCAGCACTCGCCCCGTTCCTTCGGCATGCCTTCATATGACCGCCTGTCGGACACGGAACTGGCGGAAATCCTCACCTTTGTGCGCGGCAAGTGGGGTAACCATGGCGCCCCCGTCACGCCCGCGCAGATCGCCAGGGTGCGCAAGGAGCTCAAGCGCAAGGCGCCGGACGCGGGCGGCTTCGTCACGCCCCGCTTCGCCGCCCTGACGGCCGATCCGAATGCCAGCCAGCTGATCCACGGCATGCAGCTGATGACGGAAACGCGCGCGCGCCTGCCCCAAAACGTGGGCAACGACCTCAATTGCAGCAGTTGCCACCTGAATGGCGGCACCGTGGCCGACGGTTCGCCCTTCCTCGGCATTGCCGCCTTCTTCCCGTCGGAAGCACCGCGTGCCGGCAAGGTCATCAGCCTGAGCGAGCGCATCAATGGCTGCTTCCGCCGCTCCATGCACGGCAAGCCGCTGCCCGTGGACGGCCCCGACCTGCAGGCGATGGTCGCCTACATCGACTGGATGAAGGGCGCCACGCAAGCGAACGACAAGGTACCGGGACGGGGCGTGGCGAAGATAGCCCGCAATCTGCTGCCCAATGCCGTGCATGGCAAAAAAGTGTATGCCGAGCAATGCGCCGTCTGCCATGGCGCGAATGGCGAGGGCATCAAGGGCGCCAACGGCGTGGTTGCATTCCCGCCGCTGTGGGGCGAGCGTTCGTTCAATATCGGCGCCGGCATGGCCCGCACTTACACGGCGGCCGGCTTCGTCAAGGCGAACATGGTGATGGGCCACGGTCAGAAATTCCCGCTGGGCCAGGGCAACCTGTCCGACCAGGATGCCGTCGACGTGGCCGAATATTTTACGCACATGCCGCGCCCGGACTTCCCCGACAAAGTCAAGGATTGGCCGAAGGGCGGCAAGCCCAAGGATGCGCGCTACTGACGCCCTATCAAAGTCAAATATTTATGGGCCTGTGTATGCGAGCAAACAGAAGAATGTGGCGTTGGCGGCAATGATGGGGCACACTCACCTATTACAAGGAAAAGCCATGTTCGCCATTCCACGCCCACCCCTGCCCTACGAGCCACGCTACGAGTTTGAAGAGGAAGGCGAGCAGGAGACGTGCGCGCACCTGCTGCAAACCCTGCACGGCATTTCCGCCACCACCTATGCCGACTCGGGCCATGCCACGCGCAGCGTGCATGCGAAAAGCCACGGCTTGCTGCGCGCCCGCCTGCAGGTGCTCGATGGCCTGGCGCCCGAGCTGGCGCAAGGCCTGTTCGCCACACCGGCCAGCTACGACGTGGTGATGCGCATCTCCACCATCCCTGGCGACATGCTTGACGACAAGGTGTCCGTGCCGCGTGGCATGGCCATCAAAGTGATCGGCGTACCGGGCACGCAGCTGTCCAGCCTGGAACCGGACGATGGCACGGAGCCCGCCAGTACGCAGGATTTCGTGCTCGTCAACGGCCCCGCCTTCCTCGCACCTAGCGCGAAAAAGTTCCTCGGCAGTTTGAAGCTGCTGGCCAGCACCACGGATAAAGTCCCGCGTCTGAAACAGGCACTGTCGACCGTACTGCAGGGGGCGGAAAAGGCGCTCGAAGCAGTGGGCGGCGAAAGCGGTACGCTGAAAAGCCTGGGAGGCCATCCGGAAACTCATGTGCTGGGCGAAACCTACTATAGCCAGGCGCCCATTTTATATGGGGCCTACATGGCCAAAGTGGCGCTGGTGCCCGTGTTGCCGGAACTGTCAGCCCTGAAAGATGCGCCTGTGGACCTGGATGACAAGCCGAATGGCTTGCGCGACGCCGTCGTGGCCTACTTTGCCCGCCATGCCGCCACCTGGGAAGTGCGTATCCAGCTGTGCCGCGACATCGCCAGCATGCCGCTGGAAGACGCCTCCGTCGCCTGGCCCGAGGAAGACAGCCCGTATCTTTCCGTGGCGCGCATCACGGCCCCGCCGCAGGCGGGCTGGAGCGAAGCACTGTCGCGCGCCGTCGATGACGGCATGGCCTTTAGTCCCTGGCATGGCCTGCTGGCACATCGCCCCCTCGGTTCCATCATGCGCGTGCGCAAGGCCGCGTATGCGATGTCGGCCCATTTCCGCTTCGAGCGCACGGGCACAGTGGCCCGCGAACCGCACAATCTTGACGATTTCCCAAGCCATTGACACCCCCTCATGCACAGCGACAAGCCCACGAATGACAAACCAGTCCCTTCCGACACCTGGCTGGGCAAGCTGGGGCCGGGCCTGATCACGGGCGCGGCCGACGACGACCCCAGCGGCATCGCCACGTATTCGCAGGCGGGCGCCCAGTTCGGCTTCGGCATGCTGTGGACCGTATGCCTGACGTTTCCCCTGATGCTGGGCATCCAGGTCATCAGCGCCAAGATCGGCCGCGTCAGCGGCCATGGGCTGGCGACGAATATTCGCCGCCACTATCCCCGTTCCTTGTTGTACGCCATCGTCGGCTTGCTGCTGCTGGCCAATGTCATCAATATCGCCGCCGACGTGGCCGCCATGGGCGATGCGTTGACCCTGATCATCGGCGGCCCCACCCATTTGTACGCCGTGGGCTTCGGCCTGCTGTCCCTGCTGCTGCAAGTATTCATTCCCTATCAAAAGTACGTGCGCATCCTGAAATGGCTGACCCTGGGCTTGCTGGCCTATGTGGCCACCGTGCTGACCGTGCACATTCCATGGGGCGAGGTGGCGCTGCGCACCGTCTGGCCTCAGTTCGCCTGGTCGGCCGCCTCGGTGACCATGATCGTGGCCGTGTTCGGCACCACCATCAGTCCCTACTTATTTTTCTGGCAAGCTTCGCAGGAAGTGGAAGACTTGCAGGCGGATTCTGGCGCGCAAGCCTTGCGCCGCACGCCCGAGCAGGCGCCACGGCAATTCCAGCGCATCAAGATGGACACGGCCATCGGCATGGGCTTTTCCAACCTGGTGGCGTTCTTCATCATGCTGACCACGGCCGTGACGCTGGGCGCGCAAGGCATCACGCACATCGACACCTCCGCGCAAGCCGCTTCCGCCCTGCGCCCCATCGCGGGTGAGTTCGCCTTCGCCCTGTTCAGCCTGGGCATCATTGGCACGGGCTTGCTGGCCATTCCCGTGCTGGCCGGCTCGGCCGCCTACGCCATGGCGGGCGCCTTTCACTGGAAAAACAGCCTGGAACTGGCGCCCAAGGCCGCCAAGAAGTTCTACGGCATCATCGTCACGGCCACCGTGATCGGCGCCGCCCTGTGCTTTTCGCCGCTCGACCCCATCAAGGCCCTGTACTGGAGCGCCGTCATCAATGGCGTCATTTCCGTGCCCATCATGGCCCTGATGATGGTGATGGCTTCGCGCCCCGCCATCATGGGCACGCTGACCATTTCGCGACGCCTGCGGGCGCTGGGCTGGCTGTCGACCATCGTCATGGCGACAGCCGTGCTGGCCATGTTCGCCACCATGGCGTTCTGAAGCCTACGCCGCCCTCGGCTTGAGCATGCCTTCCACGATGCCCAGCACGGTCTGGCGGGGCAGCAATCGCGGCAGCCAGGCCAGCAGCCGGTTGGGACGGCCCGCCACGTGGCTGCTGCGGCCCCGGTCCAGCGCGCGCAGCGCTTCATCGACGACGTCTTGCGGCGCCATGCGCTTGCCCACGGCAGCCTCGGGCGCTGCCACCACGTCGAAGAAGGCCGTTTCCGTGGCGCCCGGGCAAAGGGCCAGCACGCGCACACCGCGGCTGCGGTTTTCCGCCCACAGCGCTTCCGAAAACGACAGCACGAAGGCTTTGCTGGCGCCGTAAATCGCCATGTAGGGATCGGGCTGAAGGGCAGCCGTGGACGCCACGTTGATGATGGCGCCCCGCCCTTGCGCCAGCATGTGCGGCAAGGCGCAGTGCGTGAGTTCCATGAGGGCCGTGCAATTGACGGTCACTTCGGCCGCCTGGCGCGCCAGATCGATGCTTTCGAAGCGGCCATGGGTGGCAAAACCCGCGTTATTGATCAGCACGTCGGGCGGCATGCCCAGCGCGCACGCTTGCGCATGGGCGTGGGCGGCCGCGCCGGGCAGGCTCAGATCGGCCACCAGCGTATGCGCGCGGATGCCGTGCCGCCGGGAAAGGTCGGCGGCCAGCGCATCGAGCACGGCGCCCGAGCGGGCCAGCAGCAGCAAATGCGCGCCGCGTGCGGCCAGGGTTTCCGCAAAGACACGGCCGATGCCGGACGAGGCACCTGTGATCAGCACGGTTTGATTGGTGTAATTGAAAGCGGTCATGGCAGCGGTGTGGAGTGAATGGAGTTTTCACTGTAAACTGTGGTCTTTAGTCCACGGTCAAGGGGAATCGATGCGCATCGGAGAAATCACCCGCCTGACGGGCGTCAGCAAGGATACGGTGCGCTTCTACGAGCGCCAGGGACTGCTGGATGAAGCGCCGCAGCCGGGCATGACGAACAACTATAAAGAGTACTCGGCGCAAGCCTTGCGGCGCATCGAGCTGATCGGTCACGCCAAGGCGCTGGGCTTTACCTTGAAGGAAATCGCCGAAGTCATTGCCGTATGGCAGGAAAACGCCCTCGATGCGGCGACCAAGCGGGTCATGCTGGAGACGAAAATCGCCCAGATCGATGAAAAGGCCCGCTCGATGGCCGTGCTGCGCGCCGGTCTCGTCGATGCGCTGGCAAAGGTAGAGACGGGCTGCGAGGACGGTGTGACGATCGCAAGAAATTTACAAGGATAATCAATGACTTATTACACGCAATACCGCCACCTGGCGCTCGAGGGCGCCAAGCCTGCCCCCACGGCACAGCAGATTGCCGCCATCGAAACCTTGCTGGAAGCCCCGCTGCCGCCCGCCTTCCTGGCTTTCCTGCAAGTGGCCAACGGCGCCTGGTTCGACTACACCACGGATGTACCGGACGGCAGTGGTGGCGTGGAAAGAATGGGGTTCAACACCTTCTTCAGCGCCGACGAAGGTGATTTCTGCGATGAAACGCTGGTGGGCGAAATCCGCGCCGCGCGCCAGCATACGGACATGCCGGTGCGCATCCTGCCCTTTGCCCGCGATGGCGGCAATTCCATGGTTTACCTGGATTTGACGCAAGAAGGCGGCGGACGCGTGCTGGCCTATGTGCAAGAGTTGCCCGAGTGGACGGGCAAGCGCGCCCACGGTTTCATCGAACTGGCGCCCTCCTTCGATGCCTGGCTGGACAGCCTGTACATCGACCGCGACACGGTGCTGGACGAACTCGAACACAGCGTCTCGGAGCCATGCCATCTGGATGCGATGGCGGAGTGGCTCGATATCGGCATGCCCGCCTGGCGCCGCGATGCCGGCATCGCCGCCTTGTTTGCTCTGAAACAAGTCGAACTGTGCGCTAACGAACAGGATTAGTCCTACGGGCATGGCCGCGACTGTCCTATGGGTGTGCGCAGGCTGCGGGCTTAACATTGCCATCAGCTTGCAGGAAAAACCATACTTGAAAGGCATCCCATGCGCATCTCGACCACCAGTTCCCGTACCCCCTCCCTGAAAAGCGTGGCCATCGGCGCCGCCGTGGCGCTCTTGAGTGGCATCGCCATCAACAGCATCGCCGCTGCCGCACCGGGCGCGTACGACAAGCAATTCCTCAGCAAGGCTGCCGACGCGGGCAGTACGGAAATCGCCGCCAGCAAGGTGGCGCAAAGCAAGAGCAGCAATCCCGAGGTGAAGAAATTCGCCGACGCCATGGTGACGGAACACGCGAAAGTCGCGGAGGAACTGAAACAGCTGGCCAGCAGCAAGCAGATCGCGGTCAGCGACCAGCCCGGCGCGAAGCACAAGCTACAGATCGACAAGCTGGGCCGGCTGGAAGGCCAGCAATTCGACAAGGAATATGCGGCCAGCATCGGCGTCGCCGCGCACAAGGAGGCCGTGAAACTGTTCACGGATGCCAGCCAGAAAGCCGGCGATCCCGACATCAAGGCTTTTGCCGCGAAAACCTTGCCAACGTTGCAACATCACCTGGATATGGCGAATGCCTTGCAGGCAGCATTGGCGAAATAGGCAACCATACGGGGCGAAATGCGTGCTGTACGTGCTGTACGGCAAGCACTTCCGGTCTTGACATACAATGCGGCAACTCAGTTTCTGGCACCGCCATGACCTCATGCAGCTACTCAAGAAAACCGGCCTGATCGCCGCCGCCATCCTCTTCCTCATCCTGCTGGCAGGCTGGCTGTTCATCAAGGTGGCGGCTGCCCGCAACGCCACCGTGTATGCCCAGCAGTGGAACGAGCAAGGTACGTGCGTGATCAAGACCTATGTGCCGCACTATGGTAACGGCGTGCCGCACACCATCGTGCGCGCACTGAGCACCTCCACGTTTTTTCGTGTCTATCACAAGGATGGCACCTTGCTGGAAAGCACGGAATGGGTGCTGGACATGCATGAAGACGGCATCCTCGACCATGCCCGCTGGGGCCAGAACCAGAACCGCGCCATCTACCCGACCGACATGGGCTATGAAGGCTGGACCTTGCCCGAGTGCGCGTAAGCCAGCCATGATGCCGAAATCTAAGTCTACAGGCCGACGCAGCCCCTGGGTCGACGTGCCATATGAACCCACGCTGTACCATTTCCTCGGCCCCTTCGACGTGTATGACCGCGAACACACGCTGGGCGTGGAACTGGACGCCTGGGACATGAATGATCCTGCCCAGCGCGCGGCGCTGATACGGCGCGATATCACGTCGCAATACAAGGAACTCAGCTACCGGCACCGCCATGCGCTGATGGCCGTGCTGGCGCAGGCGCTACAGGACCCTGATTATGACTTCCAGGCCATCCTCGAACATGACCCGGAGAGTACCTACGCCCTGCCCGCCCGCTGGGATGAGATGGCCGACCCGCGCGCCTTCTTTGCCGATATCTACCGCCTGGCACGGCAAGACTGGCGCGATGACCTGGCGCGCGCGGCGGCGGAAGACCCGTCCAGCTGGTAGGACGGTGTGGATGCCACACTAGCGTATCGATAGTCTGCTGCCCTCTTTCTCCTCTGAAAACTCCATGGTGGCAAGGTGCAAGTGGCGTTGCAAAAACGCCCATCTGAAAAAAAATCTGTTGCACCAGCGCATGCCCGTCGGCATCGCGCTACCATGAACCGTCAGCATTCACCCCACCGCACCGGTTCCCCGCCGGCTTTCCCTGCCGCAATGTGAAGGAGATTCTCATGTCCAAGTTCGCCCCTGCCGTTGGCCTGTCGCTCATGCTTGCCGCCGCCACCCTGCCATCCATCGCCAGCGCTGCCGACGGCGGCGCCACGCGCCCCGATGCCGAAGCCATGGTCAAGAAAGGCGTGGCCTACATCAAGAGCGCCGGCGATGCCAAGGCGTATGGCGAGATCACGGCCAAGTCGCCGCAATTCATCCTGCACGACCTGTACCTGGTCGTCTACAAGCTCGACGGTACGGTCGTCGCGCATGGCGCCAACCCGAAAATGGTGGGCAAGAACTTGATCGAGCTGAAGGATATCGACGGCAAGGCCTTCGTCAAGGAGCGCGTCGACCTGGCCAAGAGCAAGGGTACGTTCTGGCAGGAATACAAATTCACGAATCCGGAAACCAAGAAGATCGAGCCAAAGGTGATGTATTGCGAAAAGCTGTCCGAAACCGTCGTCTGCGGCGGCATCTACCTGTAGCCATCGCCGCGCCGCCAGTGGCGCGACGGCACACCGATCTCGCAACGAATTTCTCAACGATACAGGCCCCGATGAAAATCGCACAGAAGATGTTGATCGTCCCGGTGGTCGCTCTGGCTTGCCTGCTGGCCATGGGGGCCTTGTCTTACTTCGCCATGCAGCAGAACGAGCAGCGCATGCGTGACCTGAAAGACGTCACCCTGACGGCCGAGCGGCTTGCCAACCAGCAAGCTATCGCCCTGGGCCAGGTGCATGCCGACGTGTATGCGAAGATTGCCATCGCCGCCAGTCTGTCGGACGAGCAGTTCAAGCAATTCGGCGCGCAAACGGATGGCCAGCTGAACGCCATCGTGCAAGGCTTGACGGAACTCAAGAAATTTTCTGGCGCGGCCACGGAAGCAAGCCAGGCCCTGCCGGGCGTCGAGCGCTACCGAGCCAGCGTGGCGCAGGCACTGGATCTGGCCTCGATGGACCCGAATACGGGTGTGGCAGCGATGCAAAATGCCGCCACGCACTACCAGCAGGTGCGCGGGCAGCTGCACCAGGTGCTGCTCAATCTCGACCATCGCACTGTCGATGCGCTGCAGGAGACAAAAAATGCGGGCCAGCGCGCCGGCTGGCTGTCGCTGGGCACCATGGCCATCGGCTTTGCCCTGCTGGCCCTGATCGCCATCTGGGTGGCGCGCTCCGTGGTCGGCCCCATCGACGAAGCGTACCGCGCCGCCGAAAGCCTGGCCGCCGGCGACCTGACCATGCGCATCGATGCCCGGGGCGACGACGAGGTGGGCAAGCTGTCGCGGGCACTGGCTACCGTGGTGAAAAACTGGAGTACCTTATTGGGCGAGATACGCCAGGCGGGCTCCACCATCACGGTGGAAGCGAGCGAAATCGCGCTGGGCAATGCTGACTTGTCGGCCCGCACGGAGTCGCAAGCCCATTCCTTGCAGGAAACGGCAACCTCCATGCATGCCTTGACCGATACCGTGCGCGAAAACGCCAGCCATGCGCACCAGGCCAACCAAATGGTGCTGTCGACCTCGAACGTGGCGCTGGAAGGCGGCCGCGTGGTGGGCCAGGTAGTCGAGACCATGGGTTCGATCAAGGCCAGTTCCGGGCGCATCGTCGATATCATCGCCGTCATCGACGGCATTGCCTTCCAGACCAACATCCTTGCCCTGAACGCGGCCGTGGAAGCGGCGCGCGCGGGCGAACAGGGGCGCGGCTTTGCCGTCGTCGCCACCGAAGTGCGGGGCCTGGCCCAGCGCTCGGCCACGGCGGCGCGCGAAATCAAGCAGCTGATCGAGGATTCCGTTGCCAGGATAGAAACGGGCAGCGAGCTGGCCGACAGCGCCGGGCGCACCATGGGCGACATCGTCGCGTCCGTCCAGCAGGTGACGGCGATCATGAACGACATCACGGCGGCCAGCCAGCGCCAGAGCAAGGGCATCGAGGAAGTCAACAATGCCATCACGGAAATGGACGAATTGACCCAGCGCAATGCCGCCCTGGTCGAGCAATCGGCCGCTGCCGCGCAAAGCATGCAGGACCAGGCGCATGATTTGCTCAGGGTAGTCGACGCCTTCCGCCTGGGCGATGGCGGCCCGCCGCTGTTGCCGCGTTAGTGGCGTTGCGGCAACGCGGCCTTGGCGCAGGCCAGCATCTTATTGCCCGCCTCAGCCAGCGCGGGGTCCGGGTCCGCCTGCAAGACGCTGCCCCTGCTGTTCTGGTCATCGTAACTGCCCAGCATGGCCGCATACAGCGAGGCCTGGTCCTGCAGGCGCCAGGTGGCGCTGCGGGAATTGCTGGGCGCGGCAGGCATACTGGCGCTGAAGTAACTATACAGGCCGCCGACCTGTTTCTTGTGCAGCCATTCCATCAATTGCACGATGCGGTACTGTTCCAGCAGGGTCAATTCGCTGACATTGACGCCGGACAGGGTGTAATACAGTTCCAATCGGGCCATCCAGTTGCCCTTTGCGCCAGCCGCCACCAGCGCATCCCAGGCGGGGCCGGAGCGTACGCTGCGCACGGCGCGCGGCGCGCCTATCCAGGCGTCAACGGCGGCCTGGTCCGGCACGGGGCCGTAGTGGCCGGGTGCGCGGCAGACGAACTGGCGCGCGTCTGGCCCACCATCCTTGAGCGCGTTGCTAATCTGCGCGGCAACCTTGTCGCCTATGCCCAGCAGGCGCTTGCCATAGCCTTCCAGGGTCCAGCTCGACGGCAGGCGCCCCAGCCAGGCCAGTGCATCGTCGTTGGCCCTTGCCGCCACCGCATAGGCGGCGATCCTGGCCTGCATCTTGGCGTCCTTCTGCTGCTCCGCCAGCTTGAGCGCATCCTGCTCTTCGTCATAGCGGCTCGTGGTTTTGGCCAGTTGCATGCATTGCTGGAAGGCGTCAGGGGCGCCCAGCCAGCATTGCGCGGGGACCTTCAGCTGCCAGCGCATGCTGACGGTTTTCAGGATATAGTTTTCTTCGCCCTCCTCCGCCTTGACATAGGCGCGGCCATCGGCCTTCGTCACCCCCTTCGTCAGCTGCTTGCCGCCAGCCGTGCTCCAGGTGTACGGGTCATCGTCCTGCGGCACGCCGGGCACGGCGTACAGGGTCAGGTAATGGCCAGCAGCGGCAGGCGGATCGGCCGCATGGCTTAGCGGCGACAGCAGGGATAAGGTCAGCAGAGTTCTTCCAGGTAGCAGTTTCAGCATGCAGTCATCGGTTCAATGGAGTTCGGTATGGCAGGCGCAGTCGTGGCCGCTGGCCGCCTCGGACAGGTTTTGCAGGATGGCGCAGTCTTGCGACGGCTGCGGCTGGTCACATTGGTGGCGCAGGGTCACCAGTTGCTGCTGCAGGGTTTGCAAATTCGCCATCTGTTCGGCAATGCGCAAGATATGGTGGTCGAGCAATTCATTGACGCTTTGACAACCTTCGGCCGGATTGTTCTTGAACTCCAGCAAGGCGCGGATATCCGTCAAGCCGATCTGCAGGGAGCGGCAATGGCGGATGAACTGCAGCCGTTCCTGGTGTTCTTCGCGGTATTCGCGGTAGCCGGCGCTGTTGCGCCCCGGTTCCTGCAGCAAGCCCGCCTTTTCATAGTAACGCACGGTTTCCACGTCACAATCTGTCCGTTTGGCCAGTTCTCCGATACGCATGGCATCCCCTTTTCATTCTTTCGTGCAAATTCTGCTTGACCCTGTAGCGGCTACAGGGTTTCTAATGGAAGCATACACCAATCCTGAAGGATGATGCGATGCCGCACGATAGCCATAACCACGCGCACGACCATGACCACGAGCACGAGCACAAGCCTGCGCAAAATGCCAAGCCTAGCCACGGCGGCTGCTGCTCACACAGCCACGCCGCCCCCGCTGGCGACTCCGCGCCTGTCCTGCCCAGCGCTCCCATCGCTGGCGCGAGCACGGCCAAATACCGGATTGCCAACATGGATTGCCCCACGGAAGAGCGTTTGATCCGCAACAAGCTGGCCAATATGAGCGGCGTGGTGGGCCTCGATTTCAACCTGATGAACCGCGTGCTGGACGTGCACCACACCTTGCCGTCGCTGGCCACGGTGGAAGCGGCGCTGCACGGCATCGGCATGCAGGCGATCCCCATGGAGGCGGACGCCGTCGTCGCGCGCGATCCGAACGAAGGCAGCCTTAGCGGTCTGCAGAAAGGCTTGCTGGTCGTCTCCGGCCTGGCTGTCGCCGGTGCCGAGGCGCTGGCGTGGACCACGCATGAAGACAGTTCGCCCCTCGTCATCGCCCTGGCCCTGCTATCGATCGCCACGGGCGGCTGGCCGACTCTGAAAAAGGGCTGGATTGCCCTGAAAACCTTCACTCTGAACATCAATTTCCTGATGAGCCTAGCGGTGTTTGGCGCCATCGCCATCGGCCAGTGGCCGGAAGCGGCCATGGTCATCTTCCTGTTCGCCATTGCCGAGCTGATCGAAGGCTTGTCCCTGAACCGCGCACGCAACGCCGTGCACAGCCTGATGCAACTGGCGCCCGACACGGCGACGGTCGCCGACGCCAGCGGCGCCTGGCAGCCAGTATCCGTCGCCACGGTTGCCATCGGCACCTTGATGCGCGTCAAGCCGGGCGAACGCATCGCGCTCGATGGCGTGGTGGCCAGCGGCGCATCGTCCGTCAACCAGGCGCCGATCACGGGCGAAAGCATGCCGGTGGACAAGGCCGTGGGCGATGTGGTGTATGCGGGCACCATCAATGAGCGGGGCTTGCTCGACGTCACGGTGACGGCCAACAGCGGCAACAGCACCCTGGCCAAAATCGTCAAGGTGATCGAGGAAACCCAGGGAAAACAGGCGCCCACGCAGCGCTTTGTCGATAACTTCGCCCGCTACTACACGCCGGCCGTGGTCGTGTTCGCCATCCTCGTGGCCGTGCTGCCGCCACTGCTGCTGGGTCAGCCCTTCATGGCCTGGGTCTATAAAGCGCTGGTCATGCTGGTGATTGCCTGCCCGTGCGCGCTGGTCATTTCCACGCCGGTGACGGTGGTCAGCGGCCTGACGGCGGCTGCGCGTCGCGGCATCCTGGTCAAAGGCGGGCAATTTCTGGAAACGGGCTACCGCCTAAAGGCAATCGCCGTCGACAAGACGGGCACCCTGACCATGGGCAAACCGGCCGTGACGGACGTGGTGGCCATGGACGGCAGCAACCGCGATGCCATCCTGCTGCTGGCCGCCAGCCTGGACGCCAATTCGGCCCACCCGCTGGCTGCCGCCATCGTCAAGGCCGGTCCGCCCGCCAGCAGCCACTTGCCCGTCAGTCAGTTTGCCGCCCTGCATGGACGCGGTGTGCAAGGCGATATCGCTGGCCAGACCTATTACCTGGGCAATGCGCGCCTGATGGCGGAATTGAAGGTTTTGACACCGGAACTGCAAGCCATCCTGGCGCGGCTGGAACAGCAAGCGTACACGGCCATGGTGCTGTCCACCTCAGCCGGCGCCTTGGGCGTGATCGCCGTGGCCGACGTGCTGCGCTCCACGGCGGCGTCCGCCATCGCCAGACTGAATGCCCTGGGCGTGACCACCGTGATGTTGACGGGAGACAATTTGCTGACGGCGCAGCGCATCGGCGCCGAGGTGGGCGTCAGCCTGGTCAAGGCGGAATTATTGCCGGAAAACAAACTCGATGAAATCAAGGCCTTGCAGCAGCAATTCGGCGTGGTGGCCATGCTGGGCGACGGCGTCAACGACGCCCCGGCCCTGGCGCAGGCCGACATCGGCTTTGCCATGGGCGCAGCCGGCAGCGACACGGCCATCGAAACGGCGGACGTCGCCCTGATGGATGATGAACTGGGCAAATTACCTGAATTCATCAGCCTGAGCCAGCGCACGCGCAGCATTCTCGTGCAAAACATCAGCTTCGCCATCGGCATCAAGGCCGTCTTCTTCGGCCTGGCCCTGGCCGGTACGGCGACCCTGTGGATGGCCGTGTTCGCGGACGTGGGCGCCAGCCTGCTGGTGGTAGCCAACGGGCTGCGCTTGCTGCGCAATAGCAAGCAAGCATAGTCCCGCGCAGAAATATTTCCTTCTGGACAATTGCTGTAAAAAACGCTACTTTGGCGGCTGCTCCCCATCGCCGCCAAGGTAGCCGATGACATTCCTGCCCCGCCCGACACTGCTTGCCACTCTGCTGGCTGTCACCTCCCTGCACGCCGAACCGATGTTTTTCACGCCCTGCTCCGTGCAGAGAGCCTGAACGCAGCGGCGCACTCGGTTCTGTGGATCAATAGAATAGCTAACTATCAAATGGAATCAATTATGGAAAAAGATGACATACCTGTTTCGTCAAAACAGGTTCTGTACCTTGCCCTCCTGATCTTTCTTCCTTTGGCTCTGTCAGCCGCCATGATTCACTGGGCTCCCCCAAAACCGGGACAGACCGAGTTGGATAATCTTTTGGCTTTTGGAATTGTAGGAGCAATCGCTACTGTCCTATTTGGCATGCTTATCATTGCGGCGAAGCGGCACGTGATTGAGATTTCACGCGATGTGTTGGTCGTAAAACATAGCCTGTACACGTTAGCTTTAGACCGCAGCGAAGTCGAATCAGCGAAAGCTCGTGAAGTAAATTCATTGGATCAACTTGGACTATCAACAAGAAAAAATGGCATTGCCGCATTTGGCTACTTTTCTGGTTGGTTCTGGGGCGCGCACGGAAATATTACATTTTGTGCATTGTCAAGGTGGCCGGTCTACCTTGTAACGTTCGAAGGCAGTACGAAATGTCGACAACTCGCCCTAAGCGCAAGTCCGGAAGTGGTTCGTCGTATCGAAGTATGGGCCAACTCGTAAATTTTCCTATTGCGCCAATAAATGGGCCTTGATGTAAGGCATCAGGCCAATCTATTAACTAATAGCGAGCGCAAAAAAAATGCAACTAAAATCGGTATTATGTTGTTACTTGAAGCTCAAAGCCCGAAGACGCCATACGCGTGCGCGCAGGCGCACGTGCCGGCTTTGACGCAAAGCAAGGCCGGCAAGGTGGCCCTGTCCACCGTGCGCAACGCGCCGCTTTTCCTTTCATGGACGGCGCCCGCCTGCTTTGAACAGGCCAGCCGGCGCTTTATCGCCGGTAAATCCGCGCAGAATTGCACGCTGTAATTCCCACGGCCGTTGCTGCGCTAAGCAAGCCATCAGTCTCGTGCCTGCCGCGCCGATGCCAGCGCCTCGACGAAGGCGGCGTCGCCCTCGGTGCAGGCGCTGGCCATGCAGCTGCCCGTGTCCTCGGCGATTCGGAAGCCTTCGCCCAGGCTGCTGGCATTGCCGCGCCCGCCATGCCCGCGCGCGGCGCTACGCAGCACCTGGCGCGAGGAAGAATAGCTGCCGCCCCGCGTGATGAAATAATCGCCTTCCGCTTCGCAGCCCCGGATCCAGGCCGCGCCATCGGCGGGCGCCCCCCGGTAATCGGGGTGCTGGCAATCGGCCACCCACTCGGCCACATTGCCCATCATGTCGTGCAGGCCGTAGCCGTTGGGCGCATACATGCCCACGACAGCCGTGTACTCGGCGCCATCGTCGCAATCGGTGACCAGCATGTCGAGGCCATGATCGCGCAGGGCCGCTGCCTTGAAGCGCCGGTCTTTCATATTGGCGTAGGTACATAACTGCTCGGGATGATCACCGGACGAGTATTTCGTGCTGGTGCCGGCGCGCGCCGCGTATTCCCATTCCGCCTCGCTGGGCAGGCGGAATGGGCGGCCCGTTTCCCGCGCCAGCCATTGCACATAGGCCGTCGCGTCGTTCCAGCTCACGCAGATGACGGGGTGATAGTCCGTTGGCGCATGCGCGGGGGCGTTCCAGCCCGACTCCTTGAGCGCGATGCCGTCAGTGCGGTCGAATGCCCAGCATTCGCCAGCCGCCCGATAACCGGTGGCTGCAACAAATTGCCGGAACTGCGCCACCGTCGTCTCGTATTTTGCCAGTCGGAATGCGGCCACGCGCACTTCGTGGGGCGGCCCCTCGGCCGGATTGTGGCTGCCGTCGCCGATGCGCGGCTCCGTACTGCCCATGGTAAACACACCGGCGGGAATACTGGCCATGGGCGGGAGGATGGGTGCGGCGTCGGCCTGGGCGCTGCAAAAGATGGCGCAGGCAAAGATAAGCGTGATGTGCTTCATGTGGCTCCTGTAATCGGTGGGTGAAAACACAGATTGACAGTTCGGCCAGAGGATGGCGGTGCGCATGCGACGAATCGACAATAGGGCCGATGAATGGCAAGCCATGTTCTGGTCAATCAGGCAACGGGCCGCTACACTATGCCCATGATCAGAAAAACGACTTTGGCACAGGGCTGGCATTCACTTTGGGAACTGCGCCCCCGGCACGATGTGTCCACCCTGAGCCGCCTGCTGGTCGTTTCCCTGATCGGTGTGGCCCTGGCATTGGCCCTGATGGCCATCGTGGCCATCTTCGGCCGGGTCGACCGGCCGCTCTGGTGGTGGGCGTCGCTGCTGCCGAACATCGGCATCTGCCTGTGCATCGTGCATACCCTGTTTGGCGTGCTGCGCCTTGCCGAGCGCTGCCTGCCGGCGCCGCTCGTCGAGCGCATGTCGAACGTGCGCGACTTGCGCGCCGGCATGGGTCTGGGCGCGCTGGCCCTGGGCGGCATTATCGTCGGCATGAGCATCGGTTTCACCATCGTCCCGATACTGGTGGGTTTCAAGGTGTGGGGCATGTTCGTCTCCCTGCCTGCCGCGCTGACCAAGTTTGCCGTGTTCATCCTGTTTGTGATGGCGGCCAACTGGGCCTGGTGGCGTTCGCGCCTGCGCCAGCAGCAGCTGCAAACCGAGGTGACGGATGCGCACCTGCGCCTGCTGCAGGGCCAGATCGAGCCGCACCTGCTGTTCAATACCCTGGCGAATATCCAGAGCCTGATGGACTACGACCCGCCGCGCGCGAAACGCATGCTGGAAATGTTTTCCAGCTATCTGCGCGCCAGCCTGGCCCAGCTGCGCCAGGGCGACAGCACCCTGGACGCGGAACTCGACATGGCGAGCCAGTATCTTTCATTGTTACAAATACGCATGGATGAGCGCCTGCGTTTCCGCATCGACGCCAGCGCGGAGGCGCGCCTGGCCCGCATGCCCACGCTGATGCTGCAGCCGCTAGTCGAGAACGCCGTCCAGCACGGACTGGCGCCCAGGCTGGACGGCGGCAGCGTCGTCGTGCATGCGGCAGTGCACGCGGGCCGCCTGGAAATCCGCGTGCTTGACGACGGCGTGGGCTTGACGGCGCCCGGCAAGCCACGCCGTGCGGGTGGCGGCCTGGCGCTGGCCAATCTGCGGTCGCGCCTGCAGGCTCAGTTCGGCGCCGCCGCCAGCCTGAGCCTGCGTGAGCGCGAGATTGGGCCTGGCGTCGAAGCCGTGCTGGAGCTGCCCTACCAGCGCGCCGCCGGCGCCCCCGCAGTGCAGGCAGCGGCATGATGCGCGCCCTGATCGCGGACGATGAACCGCACTTGGCGCTCTACCTGCGCGACCAGCTGCTGGCCCTGTGGCCGGACTTGCAGATCATTCATATGGCGCGCAATGGCGTCGAGGCCGCCGCCTGCATCGCCGAGCTGGAACCCGATATCGCCTTCCTCGATATCCAGATGCCGGGACTGACCGGACTGGAGGTGGCGCAAGGCATCGAAGGCCATACCCGCGTGGTATTCGTCACGGCCTACGACGAATTTGCCCTGCAAGCCTTCGAGCACGCGGCGCTCGATTACGTATTGAAACCCCTCACCATCGAACGGCTGGCCCGAACCGTGGCGCGCTTGCGGTCGGTGGCGCCCTTGCCTCCCGCCAGTGCGGCCATGGCACAGGCGCTGCAGCAACTGACGGCCGCGCCCTGCCCTGTCCGCCCCCGGCTGCGCTACATACTCGCGTCCCGGGGCGAGCGCACGCACCACCTCGACGTGGCCAAGGTGCGCTTTTTTCATGCCGACGACAAGTACACGGTCGTCGCCAGCGTGGACGGCGAATTCCTGATACGCACGCCCATCACGGAACTGGCCAACCAACTTGATCCGGAACAATTCTGGCAAGTGCACCGCTCCACTCTGATCAACCTGGCCTGGCTGGACGGCACGCGCCGCGACGACGCCAGCCGTTTGTTCCTGCGCATGCGCGACCATGCGGGCGAGCTGCCCGTGAGCCGCGCTTTCGTCCACCTGTTCAGGGCCATGTAGCTCCAGCTACCAAGTAGCGCTGACGTCGCCGGAGGTCGTCCTGGCGTCGATCTGGCAAGTCTTGCCCTCAGCCAACTGCGGGTACGAGGTACGAAAATGCAACTGGCCCGCCGTTTGCGCGGCGAGCCAGTATTCAGTTCAATATTTTCGGGGCGTAAGGCCCCGTCCATCAAACCGCGCGGCGTGCCCTCAGATGCAAATGGCGGATGGTGGCCGCGGCCGCCATCAGGATGGCGGAAGCCGTTGCCAGCACGACAATAAATGCCTTGTCGAACGCTGAACGGGCCAGCTCCGACACTTGCAAGCCCAGTTCGGCCGGCAATTGCTCGGCGGCCAGCAGCGCCGCGTCGAGGGTGTCATGGGCATTCGGCAACAGGCCAGCGCTTTCCGGGATCACCAGAGTGGCGCTGTAGACCGCCGACATGATCGTGCCTAGCACCGTCACGCCGATCACGGCGCCCAGTTCGTACGACACTTCCTCGATCGAGGCGGCCATGCCAGCCTGTTGCGGTGCCACGTTCAGCATCACGGCGCTGGATGCGGCCGTCATGACGGCGCCCAGGCCAAGGCCCAGGATCACCAGGCTGGCCACTTGCGCCGAGACGGCGGCGTCATGCAGCACCAAATACGATGCCATGCCGATACCGGACAGCAGCAGCGAACCCCACAATACCTTGGCCTTGTCGGCGCGCGGCAGCATGAAACCCGTCAGCGGGCCGGCAAATACGGACGCCAGCGGCAGCGGCAACAGCAGCAAGCCAGCTTCCAGCGGTGACAGCTCGCGCACCAGCTGCATGTGCTGGCTCAGCGCCAGTTCCATGCCGATCAGGGCGGCGGACGCCACCATGGCGGCCGCCACGGCGCTGGAAAACGGCAGTTCGCGGAACAGGGCGAAGTCGATCAGCGGCTTGGCTTGGCGCTTCTGGCGGCGCACGAACTTCAGCATGAAGAAGGCGCCCACGGCGAACGAGGCGGCCGCCAGCGCATACGAGGGCTGCGACTTGCCCAGCTCCTTGATCGCATACACGCCACCAAGCAGACCCATCATGATTTGCAACGAGCCCTTCAAGTCCCACGGCTTGTCGCGGTTACCGGCCCGTTTTGGCAGTACCACGGCGGCCAGCACCAGGGTCAGCAGCACGATGGGCACGTTGATCAGGAAGACGGAGCCCCACCAGTAGTGTTCCATCAGGAAACCGCCCAGCACGGGGCCGAACGCGGCGCCACCGGAGGCAATCGCCGCCCACACGCCGATGGCGAACGAGCGCTCGCGGTTATCGGTAAAGGTCAGGCGGATGATGGACAAGGTGGCCGGCATCATCAGCGCGGCGCCGATGGCCAGCAGGATGCGGGCAAAAATCAGCCATTCCGGCGCGGGCGAAAACGCGGCGCACAGCGAAGCGATGCCGAACACGGCCAGGCCGGCGAGGAAAACGGGTTTGTGGCTCAAACGGTCACCGAGGGTGCCGAGGCCGGGCAGCAGACCGGAGACGACCAGCGCGTACACGTTGATGATCCACAGTTTTTGCGAGGATGTCGCCTGCAAGTCGCGCGTCAGCGCGGGCAAGGCGGTGTAGAGCACGGTCATGTCGACCACGATCAGGAACAGGGCGCTGGAGACGATGGCCAGCGTCAGCCATTTTTTCATTGGATGCATAAACAACTCATGTATTATTTAACAACTATCGGTTTGGATGAATTTGGTGCTGCGCAAATATTTACGTTCCAGGCTGCCACGGGCCTGGCCTTGTCGGGGGCGGCGGGCGTCAGCCACGGTCGCCATCCTTGTCATCTACCGCAGCGCTCGCTGGGGAAGCGTCCAGTTCGCGCAGCATGACGACGGACACTTGCTTGAAACCACGACCCTGGAAGAATTTCTGTGCCGTCAGGTTATGCGCGCCGCATTCGAGGAATAAACGGGCGATGCCGTGGCTGCGCAGCTCGTCGGCTACCCACTCCACCAGCAAGCTGCCGATGCCGCTGCCGCGCACGGAAGGCAGCAAGACCAGGTCGTCCAGTGCGGCGAACGATTTCGAGGCGCGCTGGCGCGTGTCTATCGACACGAGGGCCATGCCGACGATGGCGTCGCCGGACATGGCGACAGCCAGCAGGGTCGAATCGCCATGCGCCCAGTCATGCGACAGGGCAGCGCGGATTTCGCCGCGTATCACCTCAGGCAAGTCCGCGCGCCAGTTGCCAGGCGCATCGGCGCGCTCTCCCTGCAGCTCCGAATGGGAGATATAGTCGGCGCTGACGTTGTCAAGATATAAATTGCACAAGGTATCTTCGGCGGTGGCGTCGTGACACCAGCTGAAGCTGATGGCGGGGGTATGGGCTTGAGCGTTTTTCATGGCGGATCTCATGTTATTGAATTAGTAAAGGCATTTTATGTCGCCCCTGAATGGCATTCAAGTTAAAATCCATCTGTAAAACAGATAGGTGGATGCCATGCAATGGACTTTGGAACAAATGCGCTACTT
This sequence comes from Janthinobacterium darwini, assembly GCF_051380905.1. Taxonomy (NCBI): domain Bacteria; kingdom Pseudomonadati; phylum Pseudomonadota; class Betaproteobacteria; order Burkholderiales; family Oxalobacteraceae; genus Janthinobacterium; species Janthinobacterium darwini. The sequence continues at coordinate 1,978,726 of NZ_JBNYXX010000001.1, read as the reverse complement.
TGAGGCGGCTGTCGCGGCCGGTTCTTTCTCGGGCGCGGCGCGCCGCCTGGGCCGCGCGCAATCGGTGGTCAGCACCTCGATCGGCTTGCTGGAAGCGGAATTCGGCGTGGAACTGTTCGACCGCTCGCGCCGCAGCGCCGTGCTGACAGAAGCGGGCAAGGTGATGCACCTGGAAGCGTGCGAACTGCTGCGCCAGGCCGAGCGATTGCAGCTGCGCGCGCAACTGTTGAGTGTGGCACCCGAAGCCCAGCTCACCCTGGCACTGGACGAAGCCCTGCCCTACCTGGCCATCAGTACGCTGGTGAAAGAATTGGCGGCACGCTACCCGGCGCTGGAATTGGTCATGCTCAACGCGACGGCGTCGGAAGTGGCGCAATACGTGGAGCAGCAGCAAGCCGACGTAGCTTTTCATTTTGACCGCGGCCCCATTTCCCCCGTACTGGAACAGCAGCACATCGGCAGCGTGGCGCAAGGCGTGTTCGTCGCGAAAGGCCACCCCATGGCCCACGGCCAGGAAGTAAGCCGCAACGAGCTGACCCGCTACCGCCAGCTGATCATGGATTCCGAGTTGAACCGCGAACACGCCTTCAGCCCCGCCGTCTGGTTTTCCGACAGTTTTTACAGCATCGCGGAAATGGTCGCGGACGAGCTGGGCTGGGCCATTCTGCCGCTGAATATCGCCAATTACGACAACTACAAGGGTTATTTGCAGGAAGTGCCCTGCCCTGCCTTGGCCTTGTCACGCCTGCCGGTGCGGCGCTTGTCGATACATGGGAAGAAGCTCAGCGAGACGAGTTTGTGGCTGACGACTAGGCTGGCGGAATTGCTGTTGGATGGGCCGAGGGGCTAAGGCTTACTGCAGTCATTCAAGTAATTTAAAGAGGGAAGAGCCAGTTCCGGTATTTTGGTGGCATGGCAAAGGCAGTATGATGGCCGTAGTTGAAAGGTATATCGAAAAGATGCCCCTTGCATTGAATGCCATCTCAATTCACAAGCAGAACTGGCGGCATAAAATTGCACTGCACGGTGACATTACTGTGACTGCGAGAAGGAGCACAGCATGGATTTCGATTGGCACGGCGGCGTCATTAAGCGGAACACGGTCGTTGATGCCCACTACAGGAGCACGCAAAACGTCAGGCGTTTCCTGTTTGACCAGTGCGGTCCCGCATTCAAGCTTGACCGTGATTTCATGGCCTGGATACGCGACGGCGCCGTCAAAACCATGGGCGATGTCGCGGATGAATGGATGCGTAGGCATCATCAAGCCAGTGATGCGTAAATAAACAAATTAAACAAATATTAATAAGTACTGAAAGCTTTACATGATGCACTCAACTGTCGTAAGCAACTGGCTCGCCATGGCAAAAGACGATGCCGTGGAGATTGATCCCGACGACATCAATCACGAAGCATTGAGCAATATGTGGAGGTTTTCGCCCACGGACGAGGAAACGCCGCAGATCCATGCGGCGGATATCGTTGCGTTCATCGGCCAGGTGATTGCGGCCCGCAGCAGCGCACTCAAAGGCGAGGACATGCTGTTCTATTGCTGGCACGATGCGCAATGCCGCCAACTACGGTTCAGTCTGGTGTCGCGTTCGCATGGCCGGCTGCCGTTTCGCTGCGAGTTGCGCGAAACGCAGGATCTGGCGCTGATCGTCGACCGCGTGGTGAACGGGGACTGGCGCAACGAGCACTATATGCAGGAACCGCCAGAGCAAGGGGATGAACAGGAGCCGGCGCCGTTCGTCCTGCCCGTCTTCGTGGCGCCTGTGCCGCAGGAACCCGCGCACGATCACGCCTGAAAACGCGCGGGCCGGCAAGCCTCCAGGGCTGACGCTGGCTGTCCATCGACGATTTCCTCGCTGGCGAGCTGGCCCACGATGGCCGCCAGCACCACGCCCGGATGCATGGCGCATACGTACACGCTTTCGACCTGCGGCAAATAGCCGATGACGGGTACGCCGTCAAAGGGCATGGGGCGCAGGCCGACACAGGCAAGTTCCAGCGCGATGGCGTCGGCGCCCTCGAGTTCATTGCGGATCGTGCTGGCCGTTTGCTGTGCCATGGCGGCGGGCTGGTTTTCCGGCGCCTCGTCCACATAGTCTTCCGCTGCCAGCAGGGTCCCGTCTTCGGCTTGCCGCACTTCCATTGCATGGCTGGAAATAATGCCGCGCACCAGGCCCGGAGGCGCCTTGTAGCGCAGGAAGATGGCGGGCGAGGCGTGAATCGGCAGGCTGGCCCCCAGTTTCTGCGCCAGCGCGGCAGTGCCTGTGCCCGCTGCCAGCACGACCATATCGGCCTCGATGACCTTGGTGGCCGTTTCCACGCCCGTCACCCGCCCGTCCTGGATGGAAAAGCCCAGCACGGGCGTGTGCGTGCGGACAGTCGCGCCCAGCGCCCGGGCCGCTGCCAGCAAGGCATGCGTGGCGGCAACGGCGTCGAGGGCGCCCTGCTCCGGCTCGTACAGCGCTTGTTCCGGCGGCTGCCGCAGCTGCGGTTCAAGCTGGGCGATGCGCGTGCGGTCTATCAAGATGGACCCGGGCGACACCCGCCCATCCTGCGTGCCATACGACAAGGCGCCATGCCAGCGCACCGTCAAGCCGGGCACTTGTGTTTCCAGCTGCCGATAGGCCTCGATGGCGCCGGCGCGCAGGGCCGCAATGGGGTCGGACCCCGCGCAAGACGTGTTAATCCAGGCAAACGAGGTGCTCGTCACGCCGGAAGCGATGCCGCCCGCCTCGACCACGGTGACTTGCGCGCCCTTGCTGGCCAGGTGATACGCGAGCGACGCACCGACGATGCCGGCGCCGATGACGATGATGTGTTGCGGCTTTTTTAGATTCATATTTGCCAACGTTGAATATTTGTCACAGGGCAGAGTCTACCCCAGCCACCCGCAAATCCAGCGTGTAGGCATGGCCATCGACGACCTTGCCTTCCACCATGGCAATATCGGGTACGGCCCTTCCCTGCACGAAACCGCAGCGTTCCAGCACGCGGATTGACGCCGCATTGCCATCGATGGCGTAGGCGCACAGGCTGGCAAGCTGCCATTCGTCTTGCGCCAGGGAAATCAGGAAGCGCAGCGCGGCCGTGGCCAGGCCCTTGCCCGCCTGCTGCTCCCCGATGCGGTAGCCGACTTCGGCCGTTTTAGCCTGCGCGTCTATATCCTTGAGGTTGGCGCGACCGATCAAATGTCCGTCTTCATCGACAATGACGCAGGGGTGCAAACGCTCCTGTTCGTGCTCGTCCAGGAATTGCCTGACGTGAGCATGGATGCCCTCAATACTGTAAAAATCGTCCGGGCGCGAGTCGATATGGCGCTCGAACCAGGCCCGGTTGGCTTGCTCAAATGCCAGCAGTGGCCCGGCGTCGTCCCGGTGCAAAATGCGGATGGTGTATGTGCTCATGGATGCTCCGAACTATGCCGGTGTGGGCAGGGAAAGGCATGAGTCTAGTGATGCGCCACCCGGCCCGTCAATCTTGATTCCATCAATCAATATAAAATGACAAACGCTACAATGGCCGCCATGAACAACGATTTGTCCGCTACTGAGGCGGCGCGCCTCTTGGGCGTCAGCCTGCCTACCCTCTATTCCTATGTCAGCCGGGGCTTGCTGGTTTCCGTCAGCAATGGCGCGGCGCGCCGCAAGCGCTATCCGCAAGAGGAAGTACTGCGCCTGGCAGCCCGCAAGAATGACGCCAGGCGGGGTGGCCAGGCGGCCGTGACCGCCATGCACTGGGGTTTGCCGGTGCTGGAAACGCAGATTTCCCACATTCTCGAAGGACGATTGCTGTACCGGGGCTGCGATGCGACGTTGCTGGCGCAGCACGCAAGCCTGGAAACGGCCGCCAGCCTGCTGTGGGACGATGGCGCAATCGACTATTTTCATCAAGACGCGCCGCCCCTGCCGCCACAGCTGGCCAGCGCGCCGGACGCCACGCCACTCACGCGCGCCATGGTCGCCATGGCTATGCCGGCGTCCACGCCCGCGCCGGCGACTACGCCTGCAAGCATGCTGCAGGCCGGCCCCGCCCTGATGCGCACCCTGGCCGCCGCCCTGCTGCAGACGGCGCCGTCCGCCCTGCCGTTGCACCAGCAACTGGCTCAGGCGTGGCAAGCCGACGCGGAACAGACTGAATTGCTGCGCGCCGCGCTGGTGCTGCTGGCCGACCATGAATTGAATGCGTCGACCTTTGCCGTGCGCTGCGTCGCTTCGACGGGTGCCAGCCTGCCCGCCGCGCTGGGTGCGGGCTTGGCGGCCTTGTCAGGAGACAGGCACGGCGGCGGCAGCGCAGCGGCGCGGCGCATGTTGACGCAGGCGTTGGCAGCGTCTGACGCCAGGGACGCCGTCGGCGCCTATTACATGAGCATCGCACCGGAGTTTGCCGGCTTTGGCCACCCGCTGTATCCGCACGGCGACCCGCGTGCCGCGTATCTGCTGGGAATCTTGGCGACGCTGGCGCACGAGCCCCCGCGGCTGCAGGCGATCCTGGCTGCATGCGCCACGGCGGAAGAGTTGCTCGACGCCCGCCCGAATGCCGACCTGGCGCTCGCCGCCATGGAGCTGGCTTTCGGCTGGCCCGAGGGCGCGGGCATGAGCGTGTTTGCGCTGGCCCGCTCGGCCGGCTGGATCGCGCATGCTGCCGAGCAAGCCGCCAGCGCGGCCCTGATACGGCCGCGGGCCCGCTACATCGGGCGCCACCAGCGCGATTAGAAATCCAGGCTTGATTTATTACGCATACGTAGTAGTATACTTCGCATGCGTACCAATACCTCCCCCACCCCAGACATTCCCGATGCTGCAGCCTGCCCGCTGGGCGAACGTTCGCCGCGACTGTTCAACTTGCTCAACCTGGCGCGCCAGAACCTGTTCCGCTCGGCCGATGCCGTCTTTACCAGCGAACTGGGCTTTTCCGGCACACAAGTTGTCGCCCTGTTTGCCCTGAAGGGCGAGGAAGGCTGCCAATTGAAGGATCTGGGACGATTGTTGCAGCTGAAAAATTCGGCCGTGACGGGTCTGGTGGCGCGCATGGAAGAAAACGGCCTCATCGTGCGCGGCCAGTCGGCGTTAGATGCGCGCGCCGGCACCCTGCACATGTCGGCCAAAGGCGGCGAGGTGCTGGCCGCCGCCCTGCCCCTGCTCGACAGCCTGAATGAACAATTGAAGCAAGGTTTCAGCGAAGAAGAACTGGCCGTCGTCGCCCGCTTCCTGCTGCACGCCTCGCGCCTGCGTTTTGCGCAGGACGTCTGAGTCATCCCCACATTACCACCACAGGAGTTACCCATGCACCCGAACGACATGACTGGCTTGCAACTGATGCAAGCTTTCGCGCAAGGCCTGTTTCCACGGCCCGGCATCTCCAAGACCATGCCCATGGACGCGCACACGGTGGAGCATGGCCGCGTGATTTTCACGGCCACGGCAAATGAAACGCACACCAATCCCATGGGCGGCGTGCACGGCGGTTTCGCCGCCACCGTGCTCGACACGGTCACGGGCTGTGCCACGCACACGGTCTTGCCGGCCGGCGAAAGCTATGGCACAACGGACCTGAACATCAAGATGTGCCGCCCCCTGCCCTTCAACGTGACGGTCTACGCAGAAGGCAAAGTGATCAATGCGGGGCGCAACCTGGTCATTTCCGAAGGCACCATCCGCGACGAAGCCGGTAAAGTGTACGCGCACGCGACAGCCACCTGCATGATCATCCGCCCGCGGGAACAAGCGGCCGCATGATACGGCCCGGCACGATCGAGGAAGCCTGGCAGGTGCTGCAGGCCATACCCGAGTTCGACCAGCGGCGCAGCCTGTCGCAGCTGCGAGACCGGCTACCCGCGGGAGCGCTGATCCTGATCGCGGAAGCGGACGGCCAGCCCGTCGGTTTCAAGCTGGGATATGGCGCCGAGGATGGCTCTTTATATAGCTGGCTCGGCGCCGTGCTGCCCGCGCACCGCAAGACGGGCCTGGCGCAGCGCCTGCTGGAAGCTCAGGAAGCTTGGGCTGCCGAAAACGGCTTTGCGGCCGTCACAGTGAAATCGATGAACCGCTACCCGTCCATGCTGCGTTTGCTGATACGCAATGGATACCCGATCCGGCTAGTGGAGCACTTTGGCGACCCGGCCAGGGAGCGCATCCACTTCATCAAGCCCTTGCCCTGGAACGGCGCACAAGGCCACTTGCTTGCCAATAGAGCATTGATGTGACGATCATTTTCCTGGCTTACTCCTTGTGACGAATAGCTTCGACAACAATCCGCAGTGCCCTCGATTCGTGGCGGCGGCTGGGATAGTAGGCATGGAGGCCAGGAAACTTTCCACACCAGTCTTTCATGACGCTGATTAATCGGCCTTCCCGTACGTGTCCGGCCACCAGGTCTTCCGTGACGAACGCCAAACCATTGCCGCTCAAGGCGGCTTGTACCATGGGCACGGCGCTGGTAAACACGGCCTGGCCACTCACCCGCGCCTCCACGTTGCGCCCGTCATGCTGCAGCTCCCACGCATAAATGCCACCACTGCCTGCGAGCCGCAGCGTGATGCAGTTGTGCTTCATCAGGTCTTGCAGCTTGGCGGGTTGCGTATGCCAAGAGAAGTAGCTGGGCGAACCAACGATCATGGTAGGTATGTCGGGCGTGAGCCGGACGGCAATCATGTCTTCCGCTACCTGATCTCCATAGCGCACCCCAATGTCATAACGGTCCGCCGCAATATCGATCAACTTGTAATCCGACTGAATCTCGATATGCAGGTCTGGATAGTGAGGCAGGACGGGAGCCAGCCTTGGCCACAGCAGGGTATCAATAACATGGTCGATGGCCGTGATGCGCACGGTACCCGCCGGTTTGCCATTCAAATCGCTGACGGCGGCAATTTCAGCATGGACTTCCTCAAGCCGCGGCGCGACATTGCTCAGCAGGCGCTCGCCTGCTTCGGTCGGCGAAACACTCCTGGTCGTACGATTGAGCAGCCGCACGCCCAGCCGGGCTTCCAGATCCCGAATGATGTGACTGAGAGTGGATTGGGACATGCCCAGCTTGATGGCGGCACGGGTGAAACTGCGTTCGCGAGCGACCTCGAAAAATATAAGAATATCAATAATATTATCTCTGGCCATATGAGTCATTCCTGAAGCCGGCTGTTAAGAGTATCCCGTCGTGGTGCCTGGCAATGGATGATAGCAGTGGAATGAGCGATTTTTAATATAAATATACGTAGCATTCATGGCCTGGGCACATATACCTGTTCGAGATTTCGGTGCGCAGATGCGTTAGCCGCAACGTACGATGTCCGTCAACGCATGCAACGCGCCCCATACCTGACGAACTGGAGAAACAGACATGACCATAGATGATGTAGCACGCCGAGATTTCCTGAAGACTGCTGGCACAGGCATGGCCGTCCTGGGCAGCCTTTCCATTGCCGCCAGTTCCGCGTTCGCCGCCGATAACAATCCAGTACCGGACATGTCCAACAACGCTGACAACTTCTACAGGAGCGCCACAGTCACTGCGCGCAAGGTCAGTTTCAACAATCAGTACCAGATGCAGGTCGTCGGCGAGCTATTCACGCCCAAGGATCTCAACCGCAATGCCAGGCATCCCGCGATCATCATCGGCCACCCGATGGGCGCGGTAAAGGAGCAAAGCTCGAATCTGTACGCGCAGAAACTGGCCGAACAGGGCTTCGTCACCCTGGCCATCGATCAGTCATTCTGGGGCGAAAGCGCCGGCCAGCCGCGCAATGCTGTGGCGCCGGATATCTACTCGGAAGCCTTCAGCGCAGCGGTAGACTATCTTGGTACCCAGCCGTTCGCCGACAGGGAACGGATCGGCGTTCTCGGCATTTGCGGCAGTGGCAGTTTCGTCATCAGCGCCGCCAAGATTGATCCGCGCATGAAGGCGATTGCCACCGTCAGCATGTACGATATGGGCGCCGCCAACCGCAATGCCTTGCACCATTCGCAGACGCACGAGCAACGCAAGCAGATCATTGCCGAGGCGGCGCAACAACGCTACGTGGAATTTACCGGCGGCGCCATCAGTTACACCGGCGGCACCGTGCACAAGCTCGATGGCAATACGCATCCCATCCAGCGCGAGTTCTACGACTTTTATCGCACCTCGCGCGGCGAGTTCACGTCGGCAGGTTCGCCGCGCGAATGGACGACGCACCCCACGCTGTCCAGCAACGTCAAGTTCATGAACTTTTATCCGTTCAACGACATCGAGACGATTTCGCCGCGTCCCTTGTTGTTCATCACGGGCGACCAGGCGCATTCCCGCGAGTTCAGCGACGATGCCTACCGGCTTTCGGCCCAGCCCAAGGAACTGGTGATCGTTCCAGGCGCCGGGCACGTCGATCTGTATGACCGGGTGAAACTCATCCCCTGGGAGAAGCTGAACGCGTTCTTCCACAAGAATCTGGCATAGGCGCATCCCATGACAACACCAATAAGCAGCACGCCCCACGGTGGCGTGCAGGAAGGGCATGCTGATGTCAGCACTCAGGCAGCCATGTGGGGCGGGGTCTTCGCCATGACGCTGTGCGTTTTCGCGCTGATCGCCTCGGAGTTCATGCCCGTTAGCCTGTTGACGCCTATGGCCAGGGATCTCCGGGTCAGCGAAGGCCTGGCTGGACAGGGAATTGCCATATCGGGGGCATGCGCCGTGCTCACCAGCCTGTCGATTTCCGTCATGGCTGGCAGCATGAATCGCAAGATACTCCTGCTGGGGCTAACCGCCCTGATGGCCGTCTCCGGGGCCGTTGTCGCGATGGCGCCGAACTATTTCCTGTATATGGTGGGACGTGCGCTGATCGGCGTGGTGGTGGGCGGTTTCTGGTCCTTGTCGGCGGCCACCGCGATGCGCCTTGTGCCATCCCATCAGGTGCCGCGTGCCCTGGCCATCTTCAATGGCGGCAATGCGCTGGCGACCGTCGTCGCCGCACCCCTCGGCAGTTATCTCGGTTCCGTCGTCGGATGGCGTGGCGCTTTCTTCTGCCTGGTGCCAGTGGCCTTGATTGCCTTTGTCTGGCAGTGGATCAGCCTGCCTTCCATGCCACCCCAGGCTGCCTCGGCGGATTCCCGCAACGCCTTCAGACTGCTTCGCGATCCGAAGGTTGCCCTGGGCATGCTGGCTGTCAGCACGTTTTTCATGGGTCAGTTTGCCTTGTTCACCTATTTGCGCCCATTCCTTGAAAACGTGACGCGGGTAGGCATCTCCACCTTGTCGCTGATTCTGCTGGCAATTGGCGTAGGCGGCTTTATCGGCACCACCGTCATCAGCAAGTTCCTGAAGTGGCATTTTTCCCGGACCTTGGTTGCCATTCCCATCGTGATGGCAATGATCGCCGTGGCGCTGACCATCTTTGGCAGCAAACTTGCTGCCGTGACGGTACTGCTGGGCATCTGGGGCGTTGTCGCAACCGCTGCGCCCGTGGGCTGGTGGTCCTGGCTGGCAACAACGCTGCCCCGGGATGCAGAGGCAGGTGGTGGCCTCATGGTTGCAGTCGTGCAACTCGCCATCGCCCTGGGTTCCACGATCGGCGGTTTCCTGTTCGACAAGAGTGGATACCAAAGCACGTTTATCGCCAGCGCGGCCGTACTGCTGCTGGCTGCCTTGCTGACCTCGCGCGCGCAAGCGCTGCGGGCAAGCTGAGCCATATATCAAGGAAGGAGCAAGCAATGGTCACACGCAAATTAGCGGTTCGCAACGGCGCACGGCATCCAGTAGCCAGCATGAGCGAGTGCCGCCTGTCCGATCGCCTGCATGGACTGGGCCTGTTGCTTGGCTTGCTCCTCCTCGGCGCTTGCGAAGCCCGACAGCAATCTTCCTCCGGGCCATGCGCTTCCGCCTCGGCTGAGGCTGCAGCCGCCCTGAAGCCCGATGAGTCGCGCATGTCGATGATCGTTGGAGAACGTCGCTTCGTCGTCACCTTGTCAGACAATGCGACTGGGCGAGCCTTTGCCCAGATGCTGCCGCTGACCCTGGATATGGCCGAACTCAACGGAAACGAGAAGCATGCAGATCTGCCAAAGCCGCTACCGGCTCACGCGACTAGAACGCAGATAATCTGCAATGGTGACCTCTTACTGTACGGTTCGAAGACCTTGGTTGTCTTCTATAAGGCATTTACTTCACCGTATTCCTACTCAAACGTTGGCCGCGTGGACGATCCGGCTGGGCTGGCCCATGCGCTGGGCCAGCACGGTGTGCGGGTCGAGTTTCTTCAATATAAATGACCGCACTCAAGGCTTGTTCAAAGACCGTTTTGGGGTGAAAGCAGACGCACAAATCCGTGACGCGGGCATAAGGCTGGCCGTCCTGTCGGCCGCCGGACTGACGCCCGCGTGGGCCGTTGAGGGATTCCTTGCACGGCGGCACCGATTTCGAAGAACGCGCAGCCGTCATGAGCGATGAGCATGCCTTCAACAAGCGTTCCTTTCACTCCTTCCGTAGGCCCGCCGCAAGGTCTTGTCGGGCGCCCTCAGCCCGCCGGCTTCTTCTTTCCCTTCAATAAACTGCCCGCCGCATTTTCCTCGAAGCGCCCCGCCTCTTCTATATAGCCATGCACGGTGCCGTCGTGGCGCCAGCCGCCCTGGCGCTTGATGGCCTGGAAATCGGCGCCTGCCCGGTGCGCGCTGGTGGCCATGCCGCGGCGCAGGCTGTGGCTCGATAGTTCCGGCACGTAATCGAGCGCAGCCAACCCGGCGCAGCTTGCCAAGATCGTATTGATGCTGCTCGCGTGTAATCCTTTCATGCTCACGTGGCCCCACTGATTGACGGGGCGCAAGAGCGGTCCTGTGCGGATATGCGCGGCGGCCAGCCAGGCGCGCAGGGCCGTGGCTGGGCAGCAAACGCCGTCGCCAAACGGGATCGCCTTGACGATGCCCTCCCCCAATTGGTCCGTTTTCGAGCGGGGCAAGGTGATCACCATGCCCTGCGGTTCCCAGCTCACGTCTTCCAGCATCAATCCCACCAATTCGCTGCGGCGAAACCCTCCAAAAAAGCCTAGTTGCAGCAGCGCGCTGTCGCGCAGGGCCTTGACGCTGCCCAGCGCGGCCAGTTTGGCGACAATTACTTCCAAATCTTCCAAAGGCAAAGCCTTGGCCTTCTTCTTCGGCTTGCCATGCAGGCGGGCGATGCCGGCCAGGGTCTTGCGCACGGTGGGCGTGGACGCGGGGTCGGCAAAGCCCTGGTACACATGCCATTGCGACAGAGCCGTCAAACGCAGGGCCAGGGTGCGCGCGTTCAGGCTATCCGCATAGGCCAGCAGGTAGCGGATGACGGTGGACTCGTCCGCAGGCAGCGCCCCGCCCCAGCCCTGGAAGTGGCGGATGGCAGAACGGTAGGTGCGGCGCGTATTTTCGGACGTGGCGGCCGCAATAAAAGCCTGGTGGCGCGCGGCAAGCTCGGCATCGATCAGGGTGCCGCGTAATGGCGCAGCGGCGACGGCGACGCTTTTCGGTACGACAACACGGCGTTTCGGGAGGGGTAAATCAGGCATGGCGGCAGCGAAATCGTGGTTTTGTACTGTGAGGTACGCAGAATAGCATGCAAAACACCCCCATAACACGTGATAAGCGATCTTATCGTAACTTATATTTCTAAAAAATATGCAAAATTTCTATCGTAATATAATGCGATATTACGTATCATGTAATACGTTACTAAATTTCGCTCATAGGTGGTTTTATGGCCCGCACCGGCATTTTGTACTCTGATGTTATGAAAGCAGCTCAAATCGTTGCTGCCGATGGGCGCAATCCCACGGTCGACAGCGTGCGCGAGGCACTGGGCAGCACGGGCAGCAAGAGCACCATCGCGCCCCTGCTGAAACGTTGGAAGGAAGAGTTCCAGGGCGCGGGCGCCGTGAAAACGGAGGCAGGCTTGCCGGCCGAACTGATGGAAGCGATGCGCGGCGTCTATGACAAGCAGCAGCGCGACGTGGCGCAGCAGCTGGAAACGGGCATGCAGCAAAACCGCGCCGAACTCGATGCGGCGCTGGAAAAGCTGAAGAAGACGGAAAACGAAGGACTGAAACTGACGGAGGCGCGCGCCGCCCTCACCCAGGAATTGCGCGCCACCCAGCATGCGCTTGCACAACTGAAGGAAGAACACCATTTTCGCGCTGTCACCCTGGCCACCTTGCACAGCGATAACGCGGGCCTGACGCAGCGCCTGGCCGACCGCAGCGAGGAAATCGCCGCCCTCAACCGCCAGCTGGCGCAAGTGCGCTCGCAGTTCGACCATTACCAGGAAGCGTCAGCCGCACAACGCAGCGAGGAACGGGCGGAGGCACAGCAACGGATCAGCCGGCTGGAACAGGACAACGCGCAGCTGCAACAGCGCCTGCAAGGCCAGCAAGCGACCCTGGTGCAGCAAGACATGCGCCTGGCGCAACTGCAGGCGGAACACGCGCACTTATCCAGCGTAGCGACCGCCGACCGCGAAGCGCTGGCCAGCGTGCGTCCCGAGCGCGACCAGTTCGAATTTCAATACTTGCAGGCGGCCGCGTCCGCCGACGCCTTGCTGGCCAAGCTCGACACGGCCTTGCTGGCGCTGAATGACGCCAAGGTGGCGCTCGCCGCGCAAGACCGGCAGCTCGACATGCTGGCGGAAAATACACAGGCATCGCAGCAGAAGATAGAAAGCCTGGCGCAGGAGCGCGATGGTTTGTTGCGCGACAATGCCGGCATGGCGGCCAGGCTGGCCCTGCTCATGGATAGCAAGGAGAAACGTGATGGTTGAACCGGTTTGCGTGGCATGGAATATTGACGGTGCCAGCCCGGTCGGGCCTGGCCAGCGAACAATGACTGAAAGCGCTGCCAGGCGGCGTGCTGCGTGCAGGCGAAGTGCAGTGTTCACTTTGCGCCACGTCCAATCTGAAGCTAATCTGACGCGTCACTCTCGCTTTCGGATACAATTGGCAGCCCCGTATTGGCCAGCAACTGCTACAGGCGGCGGTTCAGCACGCTGTCGATATCGTGGCTAGGCAGTTCAAGGTCGACCTTGCCGTCTTGCAGCCAGTAGCCGTCACCTCCCCGTTGCAGCGCATCCATGTCGAGCGTGCCCAGCGCTGGCGGGATGGCGGCCGCGAGCATCGCTGCTACGTCATCCCACGCCGCATAGAAAAGTTTCAAATACCAGCCGTCGTCGTGGGCAAAGGCGAGAAAGCGGCTGCGCAGGGCCGGCAGCGGCGTGAGGGCGGCACGGTGGTCGAGCATCGCGGCCACATCCGCCTCAAGGGAAGCAGGTGGCTTGCCCTGGCCATCCTTGTGCCAATCGGCCCAGGCATGACTGCCGCAGGCGTACAGCTCTTCGTGCGCCATGGCCGGCAGTTGCTGCCGCGCCAAGGTCTGGTAGCGGCCAGGTTTCCTGGCCGTCCCGGCGCTGCCCGTGCGCAGCACGACGCCGTCCGCCTTGACGAGGGCGGGGATAAAGTCTTTGAACTCGATGCCCGAAGCAACCAGCATGCGTTCGGCCGGCTCGTGCCAGATATACAGATAATGTCTCAAGTAGAAGTCCGTTTTGGTTTTGGCGCCGTATTTGCGGCCACCGCGGCGCGTATCAGCGCCTTGAACGCCGCAGTGTCGAGGTGCTCGCCTTCGTGTATGTCGATGGCGCGGCGCGTGTTGCCGTCCAGGCTGGCATTGAACAGGCGGGCCGGATCGGGCAAGGCGGCGCCCTTGGCGAAGGTGAGCTTGACAGCCAGTTGATAGGTTTCGCCCGTGCAAATCATGCCCGCGTGCGACCAGACGGGCACGCCGCGCCATTTGACTTCTTCGACCACGTCAGGGTCCGCCTCGTGGATCAGTGCGCGCACGCTGGCCAGGGTCTTCCCGCGCCAGTCCGCCAGCGAGGCGATCTTCGCGTCGATCAGACTGGCGGCGGGTCCTGCGTTCGCGGCGTCATCGTCGGGCGGCTTGCCCGCTGCTGCTTTTTTCATGGCTGGTATCTCCTTCAATGCACGTACGCCTTAAGTGCCGTACAGGCCATGCAACTGACCAGGGAGGCAAGGCGCTGGTCGAGCAAGGGCTGGTATTGCCCATCCGCCGAAAAGTCACGCGGATCGGCAGGCTGGTTCAGTATGCAGGCGGTGGCGACCGTGCGGCTGGCGGCGTGCAGCAGCCAATACAGACTGATGATACCCGGTGCCTGCGCGATACTTGCGTTATGCAATCCTGGCACTTCCACGCCATCGCGCGCGTCCGTTTCCAGAGGCAGCTGCTGCGGCGGCTTGCCCGTGGCGGCCATTTCCTGCATCTGCGCCACGTTGGTCTCGCGGTCGGCGGCAAACTGGCCTTCGGCGCTGCGTTCGATCTTCAGGTTCGCGAAAAGCAAGCTGCTCTTGCGCCTTGACCTTGAACTCGCTGCGATTGATGCATTGTGCCAATGACGCCAAAGGATCTGCCTTGCGGCCTTGCGCCTGGACGCCCGGGGCGGCAAGCAAGGCGGGGATGGCAAGCACATGGCGGCGGTGCATGAAAGGCATCCATCATGGAGTCCAGGTGCCGCGAGCATAACTGTCTATATTACCAGAAGGCAAATGTTTAATTATCATCCTCTAAATACCCACGGGGATAGCTTCTTAATATGAACTTCACCTTGCCCGCGTAGCATTCAAACTGGCAAGGCTCTCATTGTGCAGCGCCTGCCATTTCCCGGCAAAACCATGAATGACAACGCTTTAACCTTGTGCCACAGCACCGCCGTGGCGCCACATCGCGCCAGCGGGCACCGCCTGAAAGCGGCGCTGGGCGCCCTTTTCTTCCCCCGCCAGCGCACACGCTGGCAAGCCTTCCTGGGCAGCATGCCCGGCTTGAACTCTCTGGCGCAACTGCATCCCTGCTTGCGCTTCAAGATTTACCGCCCCTATGCCTCGCGCCAGCTTGCTTGCGCAGATCGCCTGGCCTTGCTGGAAGGGCATTACCGCTTCCTGTGGCAGGCGGGTGCGCGCACGCTGGTCGAGCGCGCCGCGCGCCTGCCCGTGGTGCTGGCCGCGTTCGAAGGCAAGGATGGGGCGCTGTACCGATTGCAGTTGACGGCCATCCACGACAGCTACCGCGAAGGCGAACTGTGCCTACGCTTGACACGCGACGGCCAGCCCCTGTACCTGGCCAGTTTTTTGTTCCTGCCGCGCGCCGATGGCGTTTCCTTGCAGCTGGGCGCGCTGCAAGGCTTGCGCTCGGAGGCGGGCAAGCTGGCTGTCAAGGACGCCACGCGGGCCTTGCACGGTTGCCGTCCGAAAAACCTGATGGTGACGGCCTTGCGCGATTTCGGCGATTTTTTTGCTTGCAATAACCTGTTTTTGATCTGCAATGACAACCGCATCGCCCTGAATGCGCGCCGGCGCCGCCGTATCGCCGCCGACTATGACCTGGTGTGGCAGGAATTGCACGCCTTGCGCATGCGCGACGGTAATTATCACTTGCCTTGCATTCCCTACCGGGTGCCCGACATGGCCGAGGTGCCGTCCAAGAAACGCGCCGATGCGCGCCGGCGTGGCGAATTGCTGCTCTGCATGGCCGCCGACATGCGCGCGCAGCTGGCGGCCATGATCACCGCGCCATCTTGCCAAAACGGCCATCTTGTCAATGGAACTGTTATGCTGTATTCCCATCAATCACATACCTGACGGAATCGACGATGCTCCCACGCTTACGCACCCTGCTGCTACCCATGCTGTCCATGTCCAGCGCCGCCACCCTGGCCGCCCCCGCCCTCGATGCCGCCGTGCGTGAACGGGCAGAAGCATTGGTGCGTGACGGCAAGCATGCGAGCCTGGTCATCGCCGTGATCGACGGCAAGGACAGCGCCGTGTACGGCTTCGGCCGCGCGCGGCCCGGCGACAAAGGCGTGCCCGATGCGGATACCGTGTATGAAATCGGCTCCGTCACGAAAACCATGACGGGCTTGCTGCTGGCCGACGCCATCGTGGCAGGCAAGGCGCAGCTGGAACAGTCGGTGGCCGAACTGCTACCAGCCTACGCCATCCCCGCGCTGGCGAGCCAGAAAATTACTGTAGGCCAACTGGCCACGCACTTTTCCGGCTTGCCCCGCCTGCCCGCCAATCTGGCGCCGGCGGACATGCGCAATCCCTACGGCGACTATGCCGAAGGCCAGTTGCGCACTTTTTTGGCCGGCCATGCGCTGGCGCGCGCGCCGGGCGCCGCGTATGAATACTCGAACCTGGCGTATGGCTTGCTGGGCACGGCATTGGCCACGCAAGCCAATATGTCTTACGAAGAACTGCTGCAAGCGCGTATTTTCCGTCCGCTGGGCATGGCCAGCAGCTCGGCAGTGACGACGCCCGCCCTGCGCGTGCGTCTGGCGCCGGGCCACCTTGCCGACGGCAAGCCGGCCGAGAACTGGGACTTCCAGGCCATCGCAGGGGCTGGCGCCGTGCGTTCCAGCGCCCGCGATATGATTGCCTACATGCAATCGTACATGCGGGCGACCAGTCCCGCGCAGCAACTGGCCGTGCAGCCGCGCCGGGTACTGGCCGGCGAAGGCGAAGGCGATGGCGTGAAAAAGATCGGCCTGGCGTGGATGCTCGACCAGGTCAAGGGCCAGCCTTTTGCCTGGCATAACGGGCAGACGGGCGGCTATGCCAGCTTTGCCGGCTACACCCTGGATGGCAAGCGGGGCGTGGTGGTGCTGAGCAGCACGGCACGCGACGTCGATGGGCTGGGTGTGGGCGTGCTGCTACCCGGCAGCCTGCCGCCGCCAAATGCCCCGGCGCCGAAGGAAATCGCCATCGCCCCCGCCGAACTGGCCCAATATGCGGGCCAGTATGCGCTGGCGCCCACGTTTGTCCTCAGCGTGCGCCAGGGTCCGGACGGTTTGCTGGTGGGCGCCACGGGCCAGCCCGAAGCCCCCGTGTACGCCAGCGCGAAAGACACCTTCTTTTACAAGGTGGTGGAAGCGCAACTGGTATTCCAGCGCGACGCCCAGGGCGCCATCACGGGCGTCGTCCTGCACCAGAATGGCCAGGCGATGCCGGGCAAGCGAAAACCCTAAATATTGCCAAATCAGCAAAGGTGGCATAAAACTCAGGCGGCCTTCATGTTGGCGCCGTATCCTTCCCAGCGCATGCCAGCCACCTTATCCAGGCGCTGGCCTGTATTCGGCCCACCCTGGACAAGGTTCCCATGACACCCACTTTCGCCCTTCTCCCCCTTTGCCTCATCGGCAGCAGCGCCCTGGCCGCCCCCACCCTCGACGACGCCGTACGCCAGCGCGCGGAAGAACTCACGCGCACGGGCATGCACGCCAGCATTGTCATCGCCGTGATCGAGGGCAAGCACAGTGCCGTGTATGGCTTTGGCAGCGTGCATGCAGGCAAGAACGCCAAACCGGGTACCGATACCGTCTACCAGATCGGTTCCGTCACCAAGACCATGACAGGCTTGCTGCTGGCCGACGCCGTCGTCGATGGCAAGGTCACGCTCGAGGAGCCGGTGGCGACATTATTGCCCGGCTATACGGTGCCTGCGTTCGAGGGCAAGACGATCAGCGTGCTCGACCTGGCCACGCATTACTCCGCGCTGCCACGCCTGCCCGACAACTTCGCGCCGAAAGACCCCGCCAATCCGTATGCAGATTACACGGACGCCAAACAGCGGCAGTTTCTCGCCGCCTACCATCTGCCGCGCGCCCCCGGCAGCGCCTTTGACTATTCGAATATAGGCTATGCCGTGCTGGGCACAGCCCTGGCTACGCAGGCGGGCAGCAGTTATGAAGCGCTGCTGCAGTCGCGCATCGCCGTGCCCTTGGGCATGCGCTCGACCTCGAACACGCCCACCCACGGCATGTTGGCGCGCCTGGCGCCCGGCCACCAGCTGTCGGGCGAACCGACGCCGGCCTGGGACTTGAACGTGGTGGCGCCGGCCGGCGGCGTGTATTCGAGCGCGCGCGATATGATCGCCTATCTGCAAGCCTACATGTTCAAGCCGCTGCGTCCGTATGCGCTGGCGATCAAGCCGCAGCGTCCGCTGGCGCCGGACAGCGACACAAAAATCGGCCTGGCCTGGTTGCTGGAGCAGCAACAGGGACAAAGCTACGCCTGGCACAGCGGGCAGACAGGCGGCTACACCAGCTATGCGGCATTTACCACGGACGGCAAGCGGGGGGTAGTAGTGCTGACGAACACGGCGCGCACCGTCGACACCCTGGGCTTGTCCGCCTTGCTGCCTGGCACGCCCTTGCCGCCCCTGAAAAAGCCGCAAGCCGCCATCGAGCTGCCGCGCGCAACGTTGGCTGAATACGTGGCCGACTATGTGCTTGAGCATTCCCCTGAGGAACATTTCACCTTGACGGTGAGTCAGGGCAAGCATGGGCTGGAAGCGGCCGGCACGGGCGTCGGCTCGGCGCCCCTGTTTGCCAGCGCAAAAGACCAGTTTTTCTTCCGCGCCATCGAGGCGGAGCTGACCTTTACGCGCGACGCCACGGGCAAGATCGTCAGCGCCGTGCTCAAGCAAAGCGGGCAGGACGTGGTCTTGGCGCGCAAACAGTAAAACTCAAGCTGCAGGGTCTTGCATGAATTGCTCGACCCGTTCAACAAACGCCGCCTTGCTGCGCGTGCGCCATTCCCCAAGGAACACCTCGCTGCCCTTGACGGCTTTGCCGTGGCGGTCATAGTCCACCTTGCCCATTTCCAGCACGAATTCACCGTCTGGATCGTCTTCCGGCTCGAAGTGCGAATTGAAGCAGTAGCCGCTATCGCGACGATGGCCCCACAGCAGCAGCGCGCTGCTGAACCACTGCATGGTGTCCGGGCCCGGTTCCACCTCGAACAGGGTATTGACGGTGATGTGCCAGCCACCGGGCACGCGCAGCGGCTGTAGCGGATAAGGGAAGTTTGCCTGTTTCATGTGGACGATGGCGCGCGGCGCGCCCGGTAAAAAGTGAGGAATTCTGCAGCCGGCAGCGCTTTGGCAAACAGCCAGCCCTGGCCGAATTCGACTTTGCGTTCCAGCAAATAATCGGCTTGCTGCTGCGTTTCTATGCCTTCGGCCACGATCAGCATGTTCAAGGTGCGGGCCATGGCGATGATGTGCGGTGTGACGCTGCTGGTGGCGGCGTCCGTGCCGATGGTGTCGACGAAGGATTTGTCGATTTTCAGGGCGTCGAGCGGCAGGTTTTGCAAGCTCGACAGGCTGGAGTATCCCGTACCGAAGTCGTCGATGGCCACGGCGTGGCCGCGTGCTCTCGCCTTGTCGATGGTGGCGCGGGCCGCTTCCACGTTGATGAAGCCCCGTTCCGTTGCTTCCAGCCAGATCTGCTGCGCCTCGATGCCTGTGCCGTCCAGCGCACGCTCGAGCACGTCGAGCACCCTGCCCGTTTCGATATCGCTGGCGCACAGGTTGATGGCGATGTGCAGATCGCGGTCGGCCAGCAGCGCGGCGCGCATGTCGGCGATGACGCATGCGATGACCTGGTCGGTGATGGGCAGTATCAGCTCGCTTTCTTCGGCAACGGGGATGAACAGGTCCGGCCTGATCATGCTGCCATCGGGACGGCGCCAGCGTATCAGCGCTTCGGCGCCCACGCACACGCCCGTGTCGAGCGCGATGATGGGTTGATAATGGACAAAGAATTCGCGCCGCTCGATGGCGATCTTCAGTTCTCCCATCAGTGACAGGCGGCGGCGCGATAGCCACACGACGATGCCGACGATGAAGGCGGCCATCAGCAGGCCCAGCGGCAAAAGCAGCAGCTGTTCGCGCCGCAGCCTGTCGTTCAGCTTGCTGCGCGGCTCGATCATGACGGCCGTCAAGCCGTCGCGGTACAGCATGGCATGGATGCTGCCGTCCTCGGTGGCGCCGCCCGCCCCTGGCTGGCCGGCGAGCAAGGCTTGCACCAGCGCGGGATCGGGATGGTGCAAGGTGTCGAGCACGCCACCCTTGCCGATGGCCACGGCCATCTGGATATCGCTGTCGACAATGACGTCGGAAAAGCGCACGGGATCGATCAGCACTTTATAGGCGCGGTAAGTCAGCCCCACCATGCGCTTGCCGCCACTGACGACGGGGCGCAGATTGAAATCGAGGCCCATGCCATTGTCCAGGATGAAATCGGGGGGCGTGACGGCGATGTGCTCGTCCTCCATGCCCGTGGAGGTGCATTTAAGCAAACCATTCTCGATATAGCCGATATCGTCGATACTGCGCGTGGTGATGGTGATGCGGCGCAGTTGCTGGACATGCGCTTCCGAGCACGGCGCCAGGTCCAGCGCATCGGCGCTGCGCAGGGCCATGCTGGCCGAGGCGATCGAACGGTGGGCACGCTCGAGCGCGTAGCCGGCCAGCAGGCGCAGGCGTTCCTGCTCGCCTTGCTCGGCGCGCACGGACGACAGGTAGAAGGCCAGGCTCAAGGGAGCGGCCACGCCGATGACTGCGACCAGCACGCTGGTGATGATGATGCGTTTTCTGCGCATGCGATTGCCTGTGGTAGTTATATGATTGCCATGTATTTCCTGATGGCATCATATTACAAGCCGAGGCCGTGTACTTGAATATTGCTGAACAGTTACACTTTTCATACTTTCTGTACCGGCCGGGTCAGCACGAAGACCAGCGCCGCCACCACGGCCGCCAGCCCGCCAGCCAGGTAGAGCACGCTGGCAAAGCCATCGATAAAGGCGTGCCGGGCCGCTTCCTGCGCCACGGCCTGCATGGCGGGCGGTAGCTGGCCGAAAGCCTCGGCCGCGTTGCCGGCGACGATACGCCCGATCATCTCGGGCGAGGCCTTCAAGCCGTGCAACCACGCCAGCTTGTCGAACGAGGCAGCCGTGCGCATGGCCAGCACGGCGCCCAGCGCGCCCACGGCCAGGACGATGCCGACAAAGCGCGTGGTGGTGCTGATGCCGGACCCCATGCCCGTGCGCTCGCGGGGAATGCAGGCGAGGATGGCTTTTTGCGTCGTTCCATTGAGCAATCCTGCCCCCGCGCCCGTGACGACCATGCCGGCTGCCACCAGGCCATACTGCAAACTGGCGGCGGCCAAGGCAGTGGCCACGTTGCCCACGGCGACGATCAACAGACCCGTCACCAGGATGCCGCGGTCGTCCAGATGGCGCATGGCGCGCGGCGCCAGGCGCGACAGCACCACCATGGCCACGGCAAACGGCAACATGGCGCAGCCGGCCAGCACGGCGGAAAAGCCAAAGGCGTTCTGCAAATAAAGCGGCAAGAAGGTCATCATCACTTGCGCGGCGATGGCGTAGCCGAACATGCCCAGCACGGCGCCGACAAACACGCGGCGGCCAAACAGGGACAGATCGACCATGGGCGCGCGCTGGCGCCGTTCCACCAGCACGAACCCGGCCAGCAGCGCCGCGCCCGCCATAAACCGCAGCACAGTGGCGTGGCTGGCCCAGCCCGCCACGCTGGCGTCGATCAAGCCCCAGATGATGCAGAACAGGCCAGCCGAGAACAGCAGCGCGCCCAGCGGGTCGAAACTGGCGTTGGACGCATCCTTCGATTCATCCACATGCTTGCCTACCAGCCACATCAGGATGGCGACTACGGGCAGGTTCAGATAAAAAATCCAGCGCCAGTTGATGGCGCTCGTGATCAGGCCGCCCAACAGCGGCGCCACCGTCATGGCCACGCCCATGGCCGCGCCCCACACGGACCACGCCCTCGCCCGCTCCTTTTCCGCGTGAAAGGTGTGGCCGATGACGGCCAGCGCGGACGTGAGCAGCAGCGCGGCGCCCAGGCCCTTGATGGCGCGCGCCACGTTGAGCACGAACGGCGTCCACGCCAGGCCGCACAGCAGGGACGCCAGCGCGAACACGGCCAGGCCAAACAGCATCACCCTGCGCCGCCCCAGACGGTCGGCAATGCTGCCGGCCGGCAGCAAAAACGAGGCGAACGCCAGCATGTAGGCGCTGACTACCCATTCCACGTCGACAAAGCTGGCATTGAGCGAGCGGGCGATCGACGGCAGGGAGACGGCCACCACGTTGGTGTCGAGCATAATCAATGCACACACGCCCGAGCACGTATATAAGGTCCAGTTGGTATTCTTCATGCCTCGATTGTAAGCAAGCTTGTATTATTTCCTGTTATAAGATGAGCGCCTTATAATTCACCCATGGTGAATATAGACAAAGACATGGAGTTGCGGCACTTCCGCTGCGTGCTGGCCGTGGCGCACAGCCTGCATTTCGCGCGGGCGGCTGCCGAGCTGGGCATTTCGCCTCCCGCGCTGACCAAGCAGGTGCAGGAAACGGAGCATTTGCTGGGCACGCGCCTGTTCCAGCGCAGCAAGCGCGCCGTGGCCCTGACGGCCGCCGGAGAATTGTTCGTCATCGAGGCCACGCGCGCGCTGGCGCAGCTGGCGCAGGCGCAGGACGTGGCGCGGCGCGCGGGCCGGGGAGAGCTTGGAAGGCTGGAAATCGGCTACGTGGCCTCGGCCGCCTATTCCGGCGTGCTGCAAGACCAGTTTGCCCGCTTTCGCGCCAGCCACCCCGGCATCCACATCTGTGCGCGCGAACAGGCGATGGATACCCTGCCCGGCTTGCTGGACCAGGGCCGCGTTGACCTGGCGTTCGTGCGCCCGCCCCTGCACCTGCCGGACGGCATAGACATGGTGGTCTTGCTGCGCGACCGCTTCGTGCTGGCCCTGCAGGCAGACAGCCCGCTGGCCCGCCTGGACGTGGCGGAACCGGCCGCGCTGGCGCAGCAGGCCTTCATCGTGCCGGAACAGGAGCTGGGAACACTGGAAGTCAGCCGGCGCGGCGGCTTTGCGCCACAGGTAGTGTCGCGCCCCGGCAGCCTGGTGGCCGTGCTGACGGAAGTATCGCTGGGCGTGGGCTGCGCCATCGTGCCCCACTCCGTGATGGCCAGCGTGCAATTGCCCGGTGTGTGCTTCCGCGACCTGGCAGCGCCGCAGATCAGCTCGGAAATCGCCGTAGCCTTCCGCCGCCACGAACAGGCGCCCGCCGCGCGCGCCTTCATTGCCCAGCTGCGCGCCGCGGCGCTGAATTGAGAAGATGCTGCCTCAGCCCTGCTTCAGCACGACCACGGCATAGGTGCAATCGCTGGCCGTTTCATTGCTGAACACGCAGTCGGCGGGCGGACCCAGTTCCAGGCAATCGCCCGCGTCCAGCATGTGGCGGGTATCGCCTTCGATGAAGACGAGGCTGCCGCTGAGTGACCAGATCAGCTGGCGCCGCGCCACATAGGCGGCGGCCGGCATCGCCACCATGGCGCCTGGCGGCAAGCTGATATGCACGAGGTCGAGCGGCATGTCGGACGCGGGCGACACATGGCGCCGCACATAGTCACTCTGCGGGTCGATCCACACGGGCTGCTCGGCCTTGCGCAGCAAGCGCCCTTCGCGCATCTCCGCGCGGGCGATCAGTTCTGACATGCTCAGGCCGAAGGCGCCGGACAGCCTTGCCAGCAAGGTGGCCGTGGGGCTGCAGTCGCCCCGCTCCACCTTGTGCACCATCGCGCGCGAGACGCCCGAACGGGCCGCCAGTTCCGTCAGCGACCAGCCCAGCGCTTCCCGTTCGAGGCGCACCCTGGCGCCGATGCGCTGGTTCAATTCGTCTGGTTTAGTGGACATGGGTCAGATTCTATTCGGATTCTATTGGACAAGGCTTGGACGGCAATCTATGATTTGTCCATTATAGTAGACGACTAGCAAGGAGATCAACATGCACATCCGCGATGCCCATGCGGGCGATATCGAGGCAATCACGGCCATCTATAACGATGCCGTCAGCAATACCCTGGCCATCTGGAATGAACGGACCGTCGATGCGGCCAACCGCGCAGCCTGGCTGGCCGACCGCGAGCGGGCCGGCTATCCGGTGCTGGTAGCCATCGATGCGCAGCACAATGTCGCCGGCTACGCCTCGTTTGGCGACTGGCGCCCGTTCGAGGGTTTTCGGCATACGGTCGAGCATTCCGTGTATGTGCGGGCCGATCGCCGCGGCGCCGGCGTCGGCAAGGCCTTGATGGGGGAACTGATCGTGCGCGCGCGCGGCCTGGGCAAGCACGTCATGGTGGCGGGCATCGAAGCGGGCAACGCCGCCTCGATCGCCCTGCACAAGCAGCTGGGTTTCGAAGAGGTGGGATTGATGCGCCAGGTGGGCACCAAGTTTGGCGCCTGGCTGGACCTGACATTCCTGCAGCTTCAGCTCGATGCGCGCAGCGATCCGGACGGCATCACGCCGTCCAGATAAGGTCAGGCAGGCATCAGGGATCGCGTATCAGAGATCGCGTATCAAAGATCGCGTATCAAAGATCGATATCCGGCGGCGGGCGGCGCAAGGCCATGTGTTCCCAGACGGCCACCAGGACCAGCACGCAACTGGTGATGCAGGCCAGGGTCAACGGCGTGTACAGGCGGCCATAGGCCATCGGGATCAGCGCCAGGATGATCAGGATGCCCAGCAGATGCGACAGCGGCGGCGTGGCGCGGTCATTGCTGACCCATTTGAACAGCGCATTGCCCAGCAGATACAGGATCGGCCCGCCCAGCAAGGCGCTGATGCCGGCGAAGCTCGCTTCATCCGGATGCACGAGCGCCAGTTCGTCGGCCACGGCGCTGACGATCACGCCGCCCACGATCAGCACGTGGATATACGTGTACGCCTTGCGGGCGATGCGGCCCGGGTCCTTCGAGTGGGCGATGCGGTGGTGACCCGCCTCGGCGCCCGTATCGAAATAAATCCACCACATGGCGATGCTGCCGACCAGTGCCGACAAAAAGCCCAGCCAATTGCCGGCCGTCCATTCCAGACCCGCGAAGGTGGCGCCCGTCACCAGCAAGGATTCACCGAGGGCGATGATGACGAACAGGCCGCAGCGTTCGGCCATGTGGCTGCCATCGACATCCCAGTCGGCGATCGTCGAACGGCCCAGGCCCGGCAGGCCGAACTGCATCCATGGGCCGGCCAGGTCGATCAGCAGGGCCGCGCCCCACCAAAAGATGCGCTGCTCGGGCGACGCGAGGCCGCCGGCGATCCAGAAGATGCCGGACAGCACGGCCCACAGCGCGATGCGCTGGAAATTGCGGCGGCGCGCCAGCGCTTCATGGCGCACGGCCCACCAGGCGAACAGGGGCCGACCCACCTGCATGGCCACGTAGGCGCCCGCAAAGCCCAGGCCCCGCGTGCCGAACGCTTCAGGAATCGAGGCCGACATGATCAGGCCGCCCAGCATCAGCGCGAACAGGCTGATGCGCACGGGAATGCGCTCGGGGTCGAGCCAGTTGGTGATCCACGACGTAAAGATCCATACCCACCAGACGGCCATCAGGAGCAGGCCCGTCTGCAGCCAGCCCATGGCGCTCAGGTGCGCCAGCAAGCCGTGCGACAGTTGCGTAACGGCAAACACGAACACCAGGTCGAAGAACAGCTCGATCATGCCCACCTTGCCGCTGTCCTGCCCGCCGCGCGTGCGCAACAGCGATTTTGTCAATTCCATAGATACTCTTTCATTCATGCTAGTAAAACGTTCAATTCGGGCGTTTATGACTTTACCGGCGTCAATAAGGGCAAGCCGGCAAAGTGCGCCGCCAGATTATCGACGACCAGTTGCCCCATCGCATGGCGCGTTTCCACGGTCAGGCTGCCCACATGCGGCGTCAGCACCACGTTCGGCAAGGCGCGCAAAGCGGCCGGCACGCGCGGTTCGTCCGCAAACACATCCAGGCCTGCCGCGCCCAGGTGGCCATCCTGCAAGGCGGCAATCATGGCGTCTTCGTCGATGAGGGCGCCACGGGCGATATTGATCAGGGTGCCTTGCGGGCCCAGCGCGTCTAGCACGGTGCGGTCGATAATCTTGCGCGTGGCGGGCGTGCCCGGCGCGCAGACGATCAGATAATCGCATTCCTGCGCCAGGGCCAGCAAGGATTCGGCGCGCGGTACGGATGTGCCGGCAATGGCGCGGGGCTGAAAGTAGCGCACTTGGACACCGAAGGCGGCCAGGCGCAGCGCGATGGCCTGGCCGATCTGGCCGAAGCCGAAGATGCCGGCCGTCTTGCCGCGCAGGCTGGAGGCGGGGGCGATGGCCTCGCGGCGTTCCCAGCCGCCATCGCGCACGAAACGGTCGAGCGTCACGATGTGCCGCGCGCTGGCCAGCAGCAAGGCCAACGCCACGTCGGCCACGTCATCCGTCAGCACGTTCGGCGTGGTGGTGACGGCGATGCCGCGCGCGCGGGCTGCGTCGAGGGCCACGCCATCGAGGCCCACGCCATTCACGGCGATGATTTCCAGGGCGGGCAGCAAGGCCATGTCGGTGGCGTTCAAGCCCAGCGCGCCCGTCGTCACGACGGCGCGGATGGCAGGCGCGCGTTCGGCCAGCCAGGCGTGGCGCTCGTCCGCCGGCACTTGCCAGGCGTGGTGGCAGGTATATTGCTGCTCCAGCTGCGCGTTAACGGCAGCCGAGGGGCTGGGAGCGAGGATGAGGAGTTCGGGTGGCATGGGCGTCCTGGGGCGTGTCGACATAAGGGTGGGAAACAAACGCAGACGCAACTTAGCATATTTGACGCCCAGCCGGGGATGGCTGCCCCGGAATGGCCGTCAAACCCATACCATTGATACTGTCTTTAGCCAGGGCAAGGCACGCGTTTCACCTTGCCGCCCGTCTTGAACGGGTCAGCGCCAGAGCCAGGATTCTCGGCCATGCCATAGCAGGTGGCGCCGCCGGCGCTGACCACGCGCGTGGCGGGCCGGCCATCAGCCGTCAGGTATTCCTCCACGCGAATGACGGGGCCGCCGCGCCAGGCGGAGGCGACCAGCTTCTGGAAAGCGCTTTCGCTTTTGAGTTCGGCTGCGGCCAGCCACGGCTTGTCTTGCTTGATTTCGCCGCGCAGGGACTTGTCGGCGGCCCCCGCGGCCAGACGGGCGCGCGTGCGCAAGTCTGCGGCGGGCGCAGCTGCGGGCGATTCTTCGGCAGGCACGGTGATGGTTTCTGCTGCAACGGCGGGCGGTGCGAGGATGGCGGGAGGCGTGGCAGGCGTTGCACTGGCGCGCGCACGCGGCATGGGAAACGGCAGCGGCAGCGGCAGCGGCAAGGCCATCGGCGGCGTCTGCGGCGGTGGACGGGGCGGCATCAGGCTCATGAAGGCCACTTCCGTGTATTGCTTGAGCTGGCGCGCCGGCAGCATGAGGAAATACAGGCCCAGCGCGTGCATGGCGAGTATCAGCGCAACAGCCATGCCTTTCAGGCTCAAGCCCCGCCGCATGCGCAGGGAGGCGGACTGTAGATGGCGGAGCAATGGCATGCGGTTTCCTGTAGGCGCCGGGCGCGATGGCCCATTTTAGCGAAACTTGAGCATAGGCATTAATAAATCCATAAGGTATCGTCTGGCGCGCCTTTTTCCGCCAGATTCCAGTGCCTGCCTGCCTGGTGTTGTACGAATGGCGACTTTTTTTATGACATTCTCACACTTATTCACGCCCCGCTCGTCACTGGAATATAATGATAATCATTCTCATTAATATCCAAACAACACCATGCGCCCCTTCCGCCTCGCTCCTACCCCCTTCGCCCTGGCCGCCTTCCTGCTGGCCAGCACTGCCGCCCACGCCCAACATACGTCGCCAGACAGCGATGCGCAAACCATGCCCACGGTGGAAGTGAATGCCTCGGCCGATGCGTCGGCGGAAGGCTTGTCGAAAGCGTATGCGGGTGGCCAGGTGGCGCGCGGCGGGCGTTTGGGCTTGCTGGGCAACGTGGACATGATGGACACGCCCTTCAACAGCACCAACTATACGCAGGCGCTGATCCAGGACCAGCAGGCACAGGGCGTGGGCGATGTACTGCAAAACGATGCTGGCGTGCGCGTGACGCGCGGCTTCGGCAATTTCCAGGAAATGTACATGATCCGCGGCTTCGCCGTGAATTCGGACGACCTCGCGTATAACGGCCTGTATGGCTTGCTGCCACGCCAGTTTGTCGCTTCCGAATTGCTGGAACGCGTGGAAGTGTTCCGTGGCGCGAATAGCTTCATCAATGGTGCGGCGCCCGGCGGTGGCGGCGTCGGCGGCACCATCAATCTGGTGCCCAAGCGCGCCACCGATGCACCGCTGACACAGATTACGGTCGGCACGGAAAGCGGCGGCCAGGGCTATGTGGCAGCCGATATCGGCCGCCGCTTCGGCCCCGACAATAATACCGGCGTGCGCATCAATGCAGTACGACGCGATGGCGACACAGCCGTCGACCGCGAAAAGCACGAACTGAGCGTATTCTCTGTCGGCGCCGATTACCGCGGGCGCGATTTCCGCCTGTCGGCCGATGCCGGCTTTCAGGAACACAAGCTGCGCAATCCGCGCCCAAGCGTCAGTGTGGCCAGCGGCGTTGCCGTGCCCGCTGCGCCTGACGCCAGCAGCAACTTCGCGCAAGGCTGGACGCACTCCAACGAACGCGATACTTTCGGCACCCTGCGCGGAGAATACGACCTCGCCAAGGACGTCGTGGCTTGGGCTGCCATGGGCTTTCGTAATGGCGACGAGTCGAACGTGCTGGCAGCGCCCACGGTGAACAGTACGTCCGGCGCGGCCAGTTCCTATCGCTTCGACAATACCCGCCACGATAGCGTCCGTACGGGCGAGATCGGCGTGCGCGGCAAGCTGCGCACAGGCAGCGTCGGGCATACCATCAGCGCCACCGTCTCGACCTTCTGGTCGCAATCGAAGAACGCCTATGGCATGAGCGATTTTGTGACAGGCTTTGGCACGAATATCTATGCTCCCGTGCAGGTAGCCGCGCCCGCGCCAACCTGGTTCATGGGCGGCGACCTGGCGCATCCGCTGGTGACGGCACGCACCATGCTGTCGAGCTTTGCCATTGCCGACACCATGGCCTTTGCCGATGACAAGGTATTGCTGACTGTGGGCGCGCGCCGCCAGACCATCAAGGACGATTCGAACGACTACAACACGGGCGTCCGGTTTGATAGCAGCAGCTACAGCGAAAGCACCACCACGCCTGTGCTGGGCCTGGTGTATCGCCCAGTCAAGGAAGTGTCCGTCTATGCCAACTATATCGAAGGCCTGCAAAAAGGCGCGGTCGCCGCTGGCACCGGGGTGACCAATGTCGGCCAGGCGTTCGCGCCCTACAAGTCGAAACAGAAAGAAATCGGCGTCAAGTATGACGCTGGCCGCATCGGCGCCAGCCTTGCCCTGTTTACCACCAAGCAGCCATCGGCCTATGTGGAAAACGGTATCTTCGGCGTGTTTGGCGAACAGCGCAACCGCGGCATCGAATTGTCGGTCTTCGGTACACCTGCCCGTGGCCTGCGCCTGCTGGGCGGCCTGACACTGCTCGACACGGAGCAGTTGAGCGCCATGAACGCTGCCAACGTGGGCAAGGATGCCATCGGCGTGCCTGCTACCCAGCTGAATTTCGGTGCGGAATGGGATGTGCCCGGCGTACGCGGCCTGGCTTTGACGGGACGCACCTTGTATACGTCGAAGCAATACATCGATGGCGCCAATATGCAGAAAGTGCCGTCCTGGACACGCCTGGACTTGGGCGCACGCTACCTGACCACCATCGCCGACCGCGCCGTCACCTTGCGCGCGCGCCTGGATAACGTGACCGACAAGAACTACTGGGCGTCTGCCGGCGGCGCCTCGGGCGCTGGCTATCTTGTGCTGGGCGCCCCACGCACCGTCGTCGTGTCGGCGTCAGTGGACTTCTAAGCCAGAAGACAAAGCTGCCCGAGGGCAGCTTTTTTTTTCGCGTGCGCGCCTGTGCCGGCACGCCCGATTCGGCGACAATGCCCGCATGAAACGACTCCCCGCCCTGCTGCTCTTGCTCTGTCTATCCCTGCCGGCGGCTGCCCAGAAGCAAGCCGCCTGCCCCTATGCCGCCTGGAAAAGCGGCTTCAAAGGTGATGCGCGGGCGCAAGCCACGTGTTTATTACGTCCCGTCAAGTTGTATGCGCGCCTGGGCGACAGCGCGCCGCTACCGGACATTCTTGCCGCCCACATCGGCCAGCGCACGGGCATCACTCCGGCACGGCTGCGCGCCTGGCTGGCACAGCAGTCGATCAGTGAAGCGGACGTGGGCGGCGCCGTCGACGCACCGCTGTCGCGCGCCGTGGGCCGGCTGGCGGCGCCCATGGCCCGCTATTTTGTCATCCATGACACCAGCTACCCGAATTTCTTGCTGGAAACTATTCCCGACCATATCAACGATGCCAGCTGGGACTTCAACGATTTTAGCTTGCGCAATCCGGCGCTGGGTGGCGGGCCGAAAGGCCATGTGTATGTGAACCGCCTGGGCGCCTCGCTGCAAGTGCGCGACTTTGGCACGCCCAGCTACGCCAGCAAGCTGGAAAAGGACAAGCCGTCGCTGACGGGCCTTTTTCTGCACGTGGAGCTGGTGCAGCCGCGCAATTCCGTGCCGGGCGGCG
Organism: Janthinobacterium darwini; assembly: GCF_051380905.1. NCBI lineage: Bacteria > Pseudomonadati > Pseudomonadota > Betaproteobacteria > Burkholderiales > Oxalobacteraceae > Janthinobacterium > Janthinobacterium darwini. The sequence continues at coordinate 1,948,327 of NZ_JBNYXX010000001.1, read as the reverse complement.
GCAAGGGCAACGACGGGCTGGCCCCCGATCCGGGCTTTACGCCAGCGCAATACGACCGCCTGGCCCTGCTGTACATCGCTGCCAGCGTGCGCAAGGGCACGTGGCTGATTCCCGCCTTCCACGCCGTGCTCGATACGGGTTTTGCGAACGGTCATGACGACCCGCAGAACTTTTCTCTGGACGAGTGGTCAGCATCGCTTTCCCGCCTGCAGGCGGCTCTGCGGCAAGCCGATACGGGACAATAAGGCGTTTCCCTGGCCGCCGAATTGGCGCATACTATGATGAGCATAGCCATTCCTGTCAGGGAGTTCAGGTGAATATTGCCACGGATCATCAGGCGGACCGCCAGGCGGGCGCGCGCCATCCACTGCAGCGCGCACAGCGCATCTTTGCCATGCGCGACGCCGTCCTTGGCGTCTGGGAACAGCGCGTGCGGGCCAGCGTGCGCGGTGCGGATCAGTTGCTCAAGCCCATACTCACCAACACCTTGCCCGCTTTTTTCGATAATCTGGCCGAAGCACTGACCCCGGGCCACCCGCGCGAAAACGCCGCCAGCAACAGTAACGTGCCCGCCGTGCATGGCAATGAGCGGGCGCGCATGACGAATTACGGGCCGGAACAGGTAATCCAGGAATACCAGATCTTCCGCGACTGCTTTGCCGCCGTCGCGCATGAATCAGGTATCACCCTGCGCAGCAAGGATTGGCATGTCATCAACGAGTCCATCGACGTGGGCATCTGCGAATCGATACGCGAATTTACCAACATGCACGAAGCTTTCCGGCGCCGCATCGCGGCCGGTCTGTCGCACGACATGCGCAACCCCCTCGCTGTTATCAGCACCAGCGCCCAGTTGCTGCTCAGGCCAGTGGACCCGGAACGGGTGGTATTGCTGGCGCACAAGATTGCCGAGCACAGCAAACGGCTCGACAGCATGATCGAGGAATTGCTCGATAGCCTCAGCTACCACCAGGGCCAGCGGCTGCCGCTTGCCCTGAGCCAGTTCGATGTGCTGCCCCTGGTGCACGCCGTGGCCAGTCAGGTCAATCTGCAGCTGCCCGACAAATGCCAGGTCAACGGCCAACCTGTCGTCGGCTGGTGGTGCGAGAACTCGCTGCGACGCGCGCTGGAAAACCTGCTCGGCAATGCCATCAAGTACGGCGACGACGCGCCCATCAGCGTGCACGTGGAAGCGGTCCACGAACGCCTGATCATCACCGTCCACAATGGCGGCCAGGCCATCGCGCCGGAGCAGGCCGAACGCATCTTCGACTACCTGCGCCGCGAGAACGACAGCCCCGCGCCAGGCTGGGGCATCGGCCTGCCTTTCGTGCAGAACGTGGCCGAAAGCCACGGCGGCAGCATCGCCGTCGACAGCGCACCTGAAACGGGCACCAGCTTCATCTTTGACGTGCCCGTCGATTGCCGTCCCTTCGTCCAGCCCGCCGACTTCCCCAAGAGTGACAGTTAGCGCACCAAATCGGTGCGAAGAACGCCGCAACGCCACAAAAGTGGTCATATTTGCACATCTTCGAGGCCACCCTGTTGGCACGCTTCCTGCTGAGCTATACATAGACACGGCTCAAGGGAAATCACAACATGGCAAATTTTTTCAATGAAATGACTGCGGATGAAGTGGGTACGGACAGCAAGGTACGTGAACACTATCGTGAATTTGACAACTGGCTGGCGCAGCAATCCCCCGAGACCATCGCCCGCAAGCGGGCCGAAGCCGACCTGACGTTCCGCCGGGTCGGCATCACCTTCGCCGTGTATGGCGACGATGCCGGCACGGAGCGCCTGATACCGTTCGACACCATCCCCCGCATCATCCCCGCCGCCGAATGGGCGCAGATGCAAACGGGCCTGGTGCAGCGCGTGCAAGCCTTGAACATGTTCATCCATGATATTTATCATGGGCAAAACATCATCAAGGCGGGCATCATTCCTGCCGAGCAAATCTACAAGAATGCCCAGTATCGGCCGGAAATGCAGGGTATTTCCGTCGCCTCCGACATCTACGCGCACATCGCCGGTGTCGATATCGTGCGCGCCGGCCAGGGCGAATTTTATGTACTGGAAGACAATTTAAGGGTGCCTTCGGGCGTGTCCTACATGCTGGAAGACCGCAAGATGATGATGCGGCTGTTCCCGGAACTGTTCGCCCGCAACCGCATCGCCCCCGTTGACCATTATCCGGACATGCTGCTCGACAACCTGCGCTCCGTCGCGCCCATGGGCGTGGATGACCCAACGGTCGTCGTCATGACACCCGGCATGTACAACTCCGCCTACTTCGAACACGCCTTTTTAGCCCAGCAAATGGGCGTGGAACTGGTCGAAGGCAAGGATTTGTTTGTCAACGACAACTCCGTGTACATGCGCACCACGCGCGGCCCCAAGCGCGTCGACGTGATCTACCGCCGCGTCGATGACGATTTCCTCGATCCGCTGGCTTTCCGCTCCGATTCCTCGCTGGGCGTGCCAGGCCTGCTGTCCGTCTACCGGGCCGGAAGAGTCACCTTGGCCAACGCCATCGGCACGGGCGTGGCCGACGACAAGTCCATCTACCCCTTCGTGCCCGACATGATCAAGTTTTACCTGTCGCAGGAGCCGATACTCAACAACGTGCCCACTTACCAGTGCCGCAAATCGGCCGACCTGTCCTACGTGCTGGCGAATTTGTCCAAGCTGGTGGTCAAGGAAGTGCATGGCGCGGGCGGCTATGGCATGCTGGTGGGCCCGGCATCGAGCGCCGCGCAGATCGAGGATTTCCGCCAGCGCCTGCTGGCCAATCCGGGCGGCTACATCGCCCAGCCTACACTTGCCCTGTCCGCCTGCCCCACGTATGTGGACGCCGGCATTGCGCCGCGCCATATCGATTTGCGCCCGTTCGTGCTGTCTGGCAAGACGATTTCCATGGTGCCGGGCGGCCTGACCCGCGTGGCGCTGGGCGAAGGCTCGCTGGTAGTCAATTCCTCGCAAGGGGGCGGCACCAAGGATACCTGGGTACTGGAAGCCACATCCGCTTTTGCAGGAGAAAAAACATGCTGAGCCGCACTGCCGATCATTTGTTCTGGATGGCCCGCTACACGGAACGGGCGGAAAACACGGCGCGCATGCTGGACGTCAACATGCAGACCTCGATGCTGCCCCAGTCCGAGCAGGACGCGGAACAGGGCTGGCGCGCCACCCTGGGTATTTCCGAACTGCAAAGCGCGTATGACCACAAATATGGCCGCTTCCATACGCGCGACGTACTCGACTTCATGGTGCGCGACCCGAACAACCCGTCTTCCATCCTGGCCTGCCTGACGGGCGCGCGCGAAAACGCCCGCGCCGTGCGGGGTACATTGACGACCGAAGTGTGGGAAATCCAGAACGCCACCTGGCTCGACATGCAGAAACGCCTGAAGAGCAATCTGCTGGAAACGGACCCCAGCCAGTTCTTCGAATGGGTCAAGTACCGCTCGCACCTGTCGCGCGGCGTGACCCTGGGCACCATGCTCAAGGATGAAGCCATCCATTTCATCCGCCTGGGCACCTTTCTGGAGCGCGCCGACAACACGGCGCGCATCCTCGACGTGAAGTTCCACGGCGCGCGCGACACGTCGAAAGACATCACCCAGCGCGACTTTTACTACTGGGCGGCCCTGCTGCGCTCCGTCTCCGGCTTTGAAATCTACCGCAAGGTCTACCGCGACGTGATCACCCCGGCGCGGGTAGCGGAATTGCTGATGCTGCGCGGCGACATGCCCAGATCCTTGCTGGCCTGCATGGATGACGTGGTGGAAAATCTGAAGCATATCCGCAACGATGTGTCGGCCGATACGGAGCGGTTCGCCGGCAAATTGCATGCCGAGTTAAAATTTGGCCATATCGACGACATCATGAAGGCTGGCTTGCACCAAACATTGACGGAGTTTCTGGAAAACATTTATGAGCTGGGCAACCGGGTCAGCCGCGACTTCCTCGTTCCCCTGGCGGCCTGATGCAGCTCACCATCCGCCACGAAACCCATTACGCCTATAGTGCACCGCTGGCCTACACCATCCAGCAGCTGCATCTGACGCCGCGTATCGAGCCGCAGCAGCGCGCCCTGTCCTGGCAGATCACCACGCCAGGCCGGTGCCACGCTTATACGGATGCCTACGGCAATTTGTCGCACATGCTGACCATCAGCGGCAGCCATCAATCCCTGAGCCTGGTGGCGCACGGCGTGGTGGACACCATCTACCCGCACAAGGGACGGCTGAACCTGATCGACACCTTGTCGCCGCTCTTGTTTACCATGCCGACACCCCTGACGCAGGCTAACCCCGCCATCCTTGAACTGGCGGCTGCCAGCCTGCCGGACCGCCGGGTGACGGCCGGCACGGGACATTTGCTGCGCCTGGCCGAGCACATCGTCGGCAAGGTGGCGTATGAAAGCGGTGCCACCATGGTCACCACCACCGCTGGCGATGCCCTGGCGCTGGGACGCGGCGTGTGCCAGGACCACGCCCATCTGTTCCTGGCCTGCTGCCACGCCTGGGGCATCCCGGCCCGCTATGTGTCCGGCTATATCGATCCGGGCACGACGGGCCATGCGGCCAGTCACGCCTGGGTCGACGCCTGGACGGAAGACACGGATTTCGCAGGCTGGGTCAGCATCGACGTCACGCATGCGCGCCTGATGACGGACGCGTATTGCCGCCTGGCCATCGGGCGTGACTATGATTCGGCCGCCCCCGTGCGCGGCGTGCGCCAGGGTGGCGGCACGGAAACGTTAAGAGTCGATGTGCAGATCGTGCCCGTGTAACTGGCAGGAATGAGGCTGGCCGGGCCTTGCCAGCAGGTGGCAAGGCCCGGCTGGTGTAGAATGTCCACCCTTTTGACTTGATTTACGACGATGACTTATTGCATAGGCATGCGCCTCAACGAAGGCCTGGTCTTCCTGTCCGACTCCCGCACCAACGCCGGCGTGGACCAGGTGGGCACCTTCCGCAAGATGAGCGTGTTCGAAAACCCGGGCGACCGCATGCTGGTCCTGATGACGGCCGGCAACCTGTCGATCTCGCAGGCGATCCGCCAGATCGTCTCCGAACACGTGGATGCAGATGGATGCAGTATCTGGAACGTGGCCAGCATGTACGATGCGGCGCGCATCGTGGGCGAAGCCGTGCGCACCGTGCACCAGCGCGAAGCGAAGGCCCTGGCCGAGTGCGGCATCGATTTCAATGTCAGCTTCATTTTAGGGGGCCAGATAGGCGCCGAACGCTGCCGGCTGTTCCAGGTGTATTCGGCCGGCAATTTCATCGAATCGCACGATGAAAACACGTATTTCCAGATCGGCGAAGCGAAATACGGCAAGCCCATCATCGACCGGGTGATCAACCCGGCCACGCGCCTGGACGAAGCGGCCAAGTGCGCGCTGATCTCCATGGATTCGACCCTGCGTTCGAACATTTCCGTTGGCTTGCCGCTCGATCTGCTCGTCTACGAGACGGGCAGCCTGGCCGTCACGCGCTTCGTCACCATCGATGAAAAGAACCAGTATTTCCGCATGATCCGCGACACCTGGGGTGAGCAATTGAAACATGTTTTCGAAGGCATCGTCGATCCCGTGTGGAATGCGGCGCCGGAAACCACGACGAACGTATTGTCGTCGGCCAACATGCACAGCAAGCCCGTGCGCGTGGCCATTCCCGAGCACGTGAGTCGCGGCGGCCTGACGGTGGCGCCCTTGCAATCGCTGGCGCAGCAGTTCGGCGACGACAAACAGCATTGATCTGCCGCGCACCGCCCACGCGCGGTGCTGGACAAATCGTCCCTACCGTGCTTTTATGGCAATATGGCTTGACATTCAATCCAGATTGACCTGAAAGGCAGGTGGCGCATGGACTTGATTACTTCCGCCGTCGTGGCGGCCATCGGACAGGGCGCGCCTGACCACGCGTCCGAAGCCGTTACCAGCCATTTTCAAAGGCTCAAGCGGGCCATCGCCAAGTTCGACAGCGCGGCCTCCATCCTGGCCGCCATCGCCGCCGTGGAGGCGGCGCCGGACCATACCCGGCTGCAACTGGCCCTGTCGGCCGCCCTGTCCCGCGCGAAAGTACCTGATGACATGGAAGCCCTGTTCGCCGCGCAAGGCTTGCTCGATGCGTTGCAGCGGCCTTTCCCCCAAATACCTGAAGTGCAAGCGGTGCCCGCGCCTGCCGATAAAAGCGCCGTCGTGTCCAATTATGCGGTGATGAAAGTGTATTTCGCCACGGACCGCCAGCGCGACGTGGGCAAGCCGCCCGCACAGCGCTTCAGCGGCGAACGCAGTAAAGGAATGAGCAGCGGCAACGGCGGCGGCGATGGCCTGCTCAGCTATGGCAGCTGCGACATCAGCATCCCCCGCGACCACCGCATGGGCCAGCTGGAATCGCCGTCGTTGTGGCGCCTGGAATTTCGCGACGACCCGGCCAAGCATGTCGTGCTGCTGGACGCCGTGGTGCAAGACCGCGAGCTGTTCTTTGCGGCCTTGAAAACGCAGATCCGCGCCTCGGCCGGCAAGAGCGCCTTTGTCTTCGTGCACGGCTACAACGTGAGTTTCGAGGATGCGGCGCGGCGCACTGGGCAAATGGCCTACGACCTGGGTTTCGATGGCGCGCCCGTTTTCTACAGCTGGCCGTCGCGCGGCGACCTGGCCGGCTACACCATCGACGAAAACAATATCGAGTGGAGCACGCCCCATATCACCAATTTCCTGGCCGACTTTCTCGCCAGTACGGAAGCGGCGCAAGTCTATCTGGTGGGACATAGCATGGGCAGCCGGGGCCTGGCGCGCGCCGTGGCCGACTTGCTGGCCGCGCAGCCGCAGCTGGCGCAAAAGATCACGGAAATCATCCTGTCCGCGCCCGACATCGACGCCGCCATCTTCAAGCATGATATCGCGCCGAAACTGGCCGGCGCGCGCAACCCTGTCACTTTATATGCCTCGTCGCAAGACCTGGCCCTGGCCGCCTCGCAAGCCGTGCACGGCTACCCGCGCGCGGGCGCCAGCGGCGCCGCCATGCTGATCGTGGCGGGCGTGGAAACCATCGACGCCACGGGAGTCGACACGAGCTTCATGAAGCACACCTACTTTGCGGAAAAGCGCTCTGCCCTGTCCGACATATTCTATTTGATACGCAACCATGCTCGTGCCAACCAGCGCTTTCTCGACCCCGTCGATACAGTAGCCGGCCGCTACTGGACGTTCAAACCATGACGCGGCTTCATGCTAGTGGGCACGCATGCTAAGATACGGCCAAGAGGGTGGCAACGGGCACGGCGATGACGCCGTCAGCCGATCCCCCGCAAGCAGGCCATATCATGTTGACATCATCTTCTACACCGCAAGCCGAATCACTGATCCGCAACACCAACGCCCGCGTCACCAAGACGCGCGTAAAGGTGCTCGACTTTTTAATGGCGCAAAGCCGTTCGCTGACCCACCATGAAATCCAGCAGGCACTGTCGCAGGACAGCGATATCGATTCCGTCACCCTGTACCGGGTATTGGAATGGTTGACGGAAAATGAACTGGTGCACCGCATCGCGGGTGCCGACCAAGTGTGGCGCTTCAGCGCGGGCGCTGGCCACCAGGCGCACGAACACGCGCACTTCCAGTGCACCAAATGCGCCAACGTCACCTGCTTCAATGAAGTCAAGCTGCCACCGCCCGTGCTGTTGCCGGAAGGTTTCAGTGGCGGCGAAGTCGATTATTTGATCAAGGGCCTGTGCCCCCGCTGCAAGTAAGGCACTTCTGACATCACTTGAGCAGCCAGGCCAGGTGATGCTCGTCGTAAAGCAAGTTGCCCACGCTCATAGAGCGCGGCTCCGTGCCATACGGGATAAATCACGGCGATTCATATAATTGCCGTGTGGCATTTTTTTCCGCATTCACGCTCATGCATGACTGCAGGGTCCGTCCCGGCCTGTTCCATGCAGGCGTTGACGGGACGCGACGCCACCCCCTTACCCCGCTGCGCCACATCGACGCAGACGCCCCATAGCAAGGCCTTGTGCCACAGCTGGCGCAGCGGTGCGCGCCGCAAACCGGCAAAGCCCACGAGGCGTTCGCCATCGAAGGCGCCAAAGCCGCTTTGCTGCGCGCCGCCGGCGATGCGCTGCGGGTGTTCTTCTTGTGCGCGCGCCAGTTCGTCCTCGCGCGACGATGAAAACGCGCTGGGCGAATCAAGGATGGCGCGCAGGTGCAATGCGCAGAGGCGGCGGGGTCTGCTGGCGTCAGCAGGCGGATGACGATAGCCGGTGCGTGCCTGGTGGAATTCGGCTTTTTTCCATCCTGCCCACGCCCTGCCCTTACGCAGGCACGCGGCGCAAGACTAGCAAGGTCCAGCCGTACAGGGCCGCCATCAGCAATACCATGGCCCCGCCCAGTGCCGCCATCCAGCTTTCCGGCAGCGACCAGGCGTCGTTCAGCTTGCCGGCGGCCATGCAGGCGGCCATGGCCACACAGATGGCGACGATGGGCCAGCCCAGGCGGCGCCGGAAGGCCCGCACGATATCAATCTTGCCGGTGCGCATGACTTTCGCCGTGACCCAGCCATCGAAGGTATCCGTCACGGCCATGCCCACGGCAAACACCGTACCTGTGAGCAAGGCCGGCCCCATGCCGCCCAGCGCCACGGCCGCATAGCCCCAGGCGGCCGCCTGCACGGCCGTGTCGAACACCAGCGCGAACAGCATGCCGACGATGATGGCGGCAAGCGGCCCGGACGTGTCCCGCACCCAGCGGGGTAGCAGCCGGGCGCGCACCTCGGCCAGTTGCGCGCCCGCCAGCAAGCTGCGCGCGTTCAGGGCTGCGATGAGCAGCAGCAAGGCGATGGGCAGCCACTCCAGCCAGCCGAACACGGCTTCCGATGGTGAGAAATGCCTTGAGGCCAGCGCGGCGACAGCCACGATGGCCAGCACGCTGACGCCATGCCCCAGCGCAAACAGCGCGCCCATCCACGGCGCCCAGCGCGGATGGGCGGACTGGCTGCGCAGGGTCAGGCCATCGACGGCGGCCAGATGGTCCGGCTCCAAACCATGCCGCATGCCGAGCAGGAAAATCAGCGCCAGGGCGGGCAAGCCCGCGTCCACGCTCATGCGGCCGCCAGGCTGGGGGCGCTGGCCGCCCCTGCCACGCAGCGGTCCAGGCCCCGCGTCAGCATCTCCTGCGGCAGGTCGCGACCGATGAAAATCATCTTGCTGGCACGCGTTTCATCGTCGCGCCATGGCGCACCCAGTTCCGAGCCCATCAGCATGTGCACACCCTGGAAGACGGCGCGGCATGGCAAGTCGGCAACAGACAAAATGCCTTTGTAACGCATCAGCTGGGTGCCGAACAGCTGCACCACGGCGTCAAGGAAGTTTTCCACCTGCAGCAAATCGAGGGGCTGGGACTGGTGGTACACGAACGATTGCACGCCGTCGCCATGGCGGTGGCCCAGTTCCCCCAGGAAATCCGGCTCCAGCTCGACGATGGCGTTCAAATTGAATCCGCGAATGTTCAGGATATCGCGCAGCGGTACATTGCCAAAGCGCACTTTCTGTATGCTGGCGCGGCCATTGATGGCGACCAGGCGCTGGCGCAGCGCGGCCAGCTCGTCCTTGCTGACCAGGTCCGTCTTCGACAGCAGGATGCGGTCGGCAAAGCCAACCTGCTCCTGCGCTTCCTTGTGCGCCGTCAATTGCTGTTGCGCATGGCGGGCGTCGACCACCGTCAGGATGGCGTCGAGCATGAAAAACTCGCTGACGGACGGCTCGGCAAAGAAGGTTTGCGCCACGGGGCCGGGCGCGGCCAAGCCCGTCGTTTCGATGATCACGTGGTCAAAGGCGATCATCGCGGCGGCCCGTTTGGCCTGCAATTCGCCCAGGATGCGGATCAGGTCGCCACGTACGCTGCAGCAGATGCAGCCATTGTTCATTTCCACGATCTGCTCGTCGCTATCTTGCACCAGCAAGCCATGGTCGACGCTTTCGGCGGCAAATTCATTTTCGATCACGGCGATGCGCACGCCGTGATCGCCCTGCAATATGCGCTTGAGCAAGGTGGTTTTCCCGCTGCCGAGAAAACCCGTGATGATGGTGACGGGGATCAGTTCTGTCATGGTGCGTTCCTATCGATGGTTAATCTTCCAGTTCTTCCATGCGTTGCCATTGGGGAAACGGGTCGGGAAACTTGCGCCAGGCGGCCATGCCCTGGCGCGTTTCCGTGTAGTTGAGTTGACATTTCTTTAAGTCCGCCTCGATGGCGGCCTGGTCCATGTCCTGGCCGATGAAGACGAGTTCCTGGTAGCGGTCGCCATACGTTTCGCTCCAGCCCGCTTTGACTTCCGCCAGCGAGGCCGCATCCGTGGGCCAGCGATCTTTCGGCACGGAGGCCCACCACAGGCCCACGGGTTCGATATTCATCAGCTTGCCTGCGCCGGACAGGCTGGCCACCCATTCGGGCCGGCTGGCCAGCCAGAAATAGCCCTTGCTGCGTACCACGCCCGGTATCGGCCGGGAAATATAGTCATGCAGGCGCTGCGCGTGGAAAGGCTCTTTCGCCCGGTAGACGAAGCTGTGGATTCCATACGTGTCCGTTTCCGGCGTATGGATGCCGGCCAGCTCTTGCGCCCAGCCCGGCATGGCGGCCGCCTGCTCCAGGTCGAACAGGTTTGTGCCCAAAATGGCGTCCAGCGGCACGACGGACTGGTTGGTTTCAATGATGCGCGCTGCCGGATTCAATGCCTTGAGGATGGCCAGCACGCGCCGGCGCGCATCCGCATCGACCATGTCAACCTTGTTGAGGACGATGACATTGGCAAACTCGATCTGTTCCGTCAGCAAATTGGCCAATTGGCGGTCGTCGCCCTCGCCCGCGATCTCGCCGCGCTGCTCCAGGCTGTCTTCGCTGTGAAAATCCGCCAGCAGGTTGGCGCAGTCGACCACGGTGACCATGCAGTCGATGCGCGCCACGTCGTTCAGGCTGTCGCCGTGCTCATCCTCGAAGTCGAAGGTGGCGGCCACGGGCATGGGCTCCCCTACGCCCGTCGATTCGATCAGCAGGTAATCGAAACGGTCTTCGGCAGCCAGGCGCCGCACTTCCAGCAACAAATCGTCGCGCAAGGTGCAGCAGATGCAGCCATTGGACATTTCCACCAGTTTTTCTTCCGTGCGCGACAGGGCCGCGCCGGCCGCCTCGGCACTGTCCTTGACCAGCGAGGCATCGATATTGACTTCGCTCATGTCGTTGACGATGACGGCCACGCGCTTGCCTTCGCGGTTGCGCAGTATGTGGTTGAGCAAGGTGGTCTTGCCGGCGCCGAGAAAGCCGGACAGGACGGTGACGGGGAGTTTGCGCTGGGTCATGGGTAATCCTTCGGATTGGTGAGTTCGTGATGGTGGACGTAAATGCAGCTTAGTTGCATTTTTAAATTATAATGCAACTTACTTGCATTTGCATGGCAATCGTTACCCACCATGACGAAAGAAACCTTGCTACACACTCGCATTTCACGACATGTCGTGCAGTCAAGGACCACGCTCCTCAAGGTGCTATAGTGAAATTGTGTCGGCCATGCTATCGAAGCAAGCGCATGGCGACTGAACAGTCAAATTCTCACAGTTTCCAAGGAATCGATGATCTTGCGCAGCTATACAATGTTTCTTGCATTAGTTATTTTGATGATGGGCAGTGCGATTGCCGCAGAAATAAAACACCCGATCAAACACTATATTTACTTTAATCACCGCGAACTGAACGGGGAAAACATCACCTCGGATAAAGCACTAAACGATCCCCGTTTCAGCGGCGCGCAAATCGTGTACACGTGGCGCAGCCTGGAGCCGGAACAGGACCGTTATGATTTTGCGGCGATCCGCCACGACATCGCCTATCTCGATTCAATCGGGAAAAAACTGTGGATACAACTGCAGGAAAAATCATTCACGCCACGCTATAACGTGCCGGCCTATTTGCTCAGTGATCCTCGCTACCATGGCGGCATCATCAAGCAAAGCATGCTTTCGGCGCCGGAACGCGACCCGCGCAAGCCGGTGACGGATGATGAGTACGGCTGGTCGCCAAAAATGTGGGAAGCACCGGTACGCGAGCGCTATCAACGCTTGATACGGGCGCTGGGCAAGGAATTCGACGGGAAAATCGAGGGCATTAATTTCAGCGAAAGCTCGATCGACATTGGCGTTGAGGACAGCAAGGGAAATACTACTTTCCCCGATGATTTCAAGCCGCAAGAATATGTGGATGCCATCAAGGAAAACATGCAGGTACTGGCCACTGCTTTTCCCCACACCACCACCATGGTGTACTTAAACTTTCTGCCGGGTGAATGGCTGCCGTGGACCGACAAGGGCTATATGCGCAGCCTGTTTGCGCAAGCGCAAACGCTGCATATGGGCGTGGGCGGTCCTGACCTGATGCCGTATCGAAAAAGCCATATGGGCCAGAGTTACCGCTTTATCAAGGACTACCCTGCGAACCTGGTCAAGGGCATGGCCGTACAGGACGGCAACCTGCGCCAAATCAATCCCCGTACCGGAAAAAAAATTCCGTGGAAGATTTGCTCGATTTTGCCCGCAATTACCTGGGTCTGAACTATATTTTCTGGGTAGAAGACGAGCCTTACTTTAGCAATGAAGTGCTGAAAAAACTGCCGGCGCATTGATACGCAATCGCGCCATCGCGCGGCAGCGTGTATCCATGCGCCTTGCACGGCTGTCATCGGCGCGTCATATGGCGGCGTTACAGTCGCGTCCTTTGAATCTTTCCGAGGGCGGTAATGAAAACAAATTGGGTCATGCTGGCGGCGCTGGCAAGTGCAGGTTTAACTGGCTGCAACGGCAGCTCGACGACGGCGCAGGTCATTCAAGAAGGGACGACGGTCACCGTGGCATTACTGGAAACCACGGATATCCACTCGAACGTCCTGAGCTACAACTATTACGCGCTGGCCGAAGACACCAGCCTGGGCCTGGAGCGCACGTCGACCCTGATCCAGGCGGCGCGCGCGGAAAACCCGAACAATGTGTTGCTTGACGATGGCGACGTCATCCAGGGCACCCTGCTGGCCGACCTGCAAGCCGTGGCCGCGCCCGTGCCCTGCTCCGGCACTCTGGCCGTGCACAAGGCCATGAACGCGCTGAAATACGATGCGGGCGGCATGGGCAACCATGAATTCAATTATGGCTTGCCCTACCTGAGCCAGATCACCAACACGGATTTCGGCATTCCCGGCGTGGCCAAGCCGACGGGCACCTGCGGCGCGCCCGCCTTCCCTTCCGTGCTGAGCAATGTCGTCGGCGTAGCCAGCGGCAAGCCCATCTTCCAGCCCTACACCCTGCTGCCCCGCGATTTCACCGCCACGGCACCCGATGGCAGCAAGCTGACCGTGAAGATCAATGTGGGCGTGCTGAGCTTTGTGCCGCCGCAAATCCTCGAATGGGATCAAAAAGTACTCGCTGGCAAGGTCAGCGTGACTGGCGTGCAGGAAGCGGCCAAGCAATACGTGCCGGAACTGCGCAGCAAGGGCGCCGACCTCGTCGTGGCCCTGTCGCATGGCGGCCTGGACACCAGCGCCTACAGCCCGAAGATGGAAAACGGCAGCTATCACCTGACCAGCACGGGCATCGACGCACTGATGATCGGCCATTCGCACCTGATCTTCCCGAAGGGTAAAGAAACGGGCGCGGCCGCGCTGGACGCGTCGTTTGCCGCCTTCCCCGCCAGCGCCAAGATCGACGCCGTCAACGGTTTCGTCAATGGCGTGCCCACCGTCATGGCACAAAGCTGGGGCCGCCGTCTGGGTATCATCAAGCTGACCATGGTGTATCAGGGCGGGCGATGGGTAGTACAGCCGGCCAAGACGACGGTGGAATCGCGCGGCTTCAAGTACACGGATGGCACGACCCTCGTGAAAGCCGACCCGGCCATCGCGCCCCTGGTCACCACCGAGCACGCGGCCACCATCGCCTATGCCAAGCAGCCGCTGGGCATCAGCACGGATTTCGAAATGTCCGCCTATTTTGCGCTGGTGGGCGACGTCAGCGCCATCCAGCTGGTGAACCAGGCCCAGCTCGATTACGTGAAGAACTTCATCGCCACCAGCACGGATGCCACCTTGGCCAGCTACAAGAACATCCCCGTCATCTCGTGCAGCGCGCCTTTCAAGGCGGGCCGCAACGGGCCATCGGACTTCACGGACGTGGCTGCAGGCGCGACGCCAGCCGCACCAATCGGCTTGCAGGTGCGCAATCCGGGCGACTTGTATTTATATAGCAACAACAACCTGCAAGCCGTCAAAATCAAGGGTTCGGACTTGAAGGCGTGGCTGGAAACGTCGGCCAAGCAATTCAATCAGATCGACCCGAGCGCCACGGCCGAGCAAGACCTGGTGCCGTCGTATGGCACGATTTACAACTATGACGTGTTCTACGCGGAAAACAATGCTCTCACATACCAGATCGACGTGACGAAAAAGGTCGGTAGCCGCATCGTCAATCTCACGTACAAGGGCGCACCCGTGGCCGATGGCGATGACTTCATCGTCGCCACCAACGACTACCGCGCCGGTGGCGGCGGCGCCGTGCCGGGCATCGATGGCAGCAAGACCATCATCAAGTCGCCCGATGCGAACCAGGCCGTGGTCAGCAACTACCTGGCGTCGCTCAGCACCAAGGGCGGCAAGGTGACCCTGGCGGCCAATGGCAGCGCACGCAGCTGGAGCTTCGTCAAGACAGCCACGGCCGGCCCCGTGATCCTGCGTTCGGCACCGGGCCATCTGGCCTTGGCGCAAGGCAACGGTATCGCCAACGTGGCGGCTGAAGGCGGACTCGACGCCAGCGGTTTCGCCAAGTACCGCATCGACCTGAGCAAATAAGGTCCATGGGCCGGGACTGCGGTGGTTCCGGCCTGTTTTGATGAAAGGTGATCCAGATGAAACATGCACTCTCCCTCCCCGCCGTCGTGCTGGCTGCCGTCCTGGCCGCCTGCCAGGCATCGCCGCCGCCCACGCCGGCTGAAATCGAAGCCGTGGCCATGCATGCGCGCCAGGCGGGCGACCACCAGGCCGAGCGCCGTGTGCGCAGCTGGGCCAGCAAGGACATCCCCGTCGCCGAGCGCGAACTGGCGCTGATTTACCAGCCCCGTCCGGAACGCCGCGCCGAGGCGCTGAGTCTGTTCGAACAGGCGGCCCGCGCCGGCGATACGGAAGCGGCATTCGAACTGGGGCAAATGCTGCGCGCGGCAGCGCCCGGCCAGGCCTGGTTATGGTACCGGCAAGCGGCCCAGCAAGGCCATGCGAAGGCGGCATTGATGCTGGGCTTGCTGGCAGCGAACGGCGAAGGCGTGCCAAAAGATCAAAGCGAAGCGGCGCGCTGGCTGGAAAAATCGAGTGAGCTGGGCAACCCGCACGCCATG
Organism: Janthinobacterium darwini; assembly: GCF_051380905.1. Classification (NCBI taxonomy): domain Bacteria; kingdom Pseudomonadati; phylum Pseudomonadota; class Betaproteobacteria; order Burkholderiales; family Oxalobacteraceae; genus Janthinobacterium; species Janthinobacterium darwini. The sequence continues at coordinate 1,932,891 of NZ_JBNYXX010000001.1, read as the reverse complement.
TTCCTGCTGTACAACGCCTACCGCGAAGGCCGCGGCGTGCAGCGCGACCTGGTCAAAGGCCATGCCCTGCTGGAAGAAGCGGCCCACCACGAATACCCGCCCGCCATCCAGGAACTGGCCATGACGGTGCAGGCGGACGACGCTCTGCGCGCGGGGCATCTGATGAAGGAAGCGACGGAACACCGGCACAATAACTGGAACAAGTTTTAAGCCAGTTCAATGTCAAGCCGTATTGCTGGATGCCACATATCGCTAGCGCCAGAAAATCACGCTGCGCTTTGGGCCAGGTCAATCGTGTTGGACTGGACATTGCCGAGGGGCTATGATGAACAAGCTGCTTCCGTGGAGGCGGCGGGGCTGTTGCCGGCCCCGAAATAGCACACTGTATTTGCTTTTTAGAAATTTGTTACTCTGGACCAGCCTCGGTGAGCATGTCGCATACGCTCAGCCCAGCCAGTGTTTGGGTAGGCCCTGGCTCGTCCGTTGACCTCCCTATAAGAAAGAGTCCAATGAAAAAGCTGACCACCGCCTTTGGCGCGCCTGTAGTCGACAACCAGAACATCCAGACGGCCGGCCCGCGTGGCCCTGCCCTCTTGCAAGATGTGTGGTTCCTGGAGAAGCTGGCCCACTTCGACCGCGAAGTCATCCCCGAGCGCCGCATGCATGCAAAGGGTTCCGGCGCGCACGGCACGTTTACCGTCACGCACGACATCACGCGCTACACCCGGGCGAAGATTTTTGGCGCCGTGGGCAAGCAAACGCCCATGTTCGCACGCTTTTCCACGGTGGCTGGCGAGCGGGGTGCGGCGGACGCGGAACGCGACATCCGCGGCTTTGCCCTGAAGTTCTATACGGAAGAAGGCAACTGGGATTTGGTCGGCAACAACACCCCCGTGTTTTTCATGCGCGACCCGCTGAAATTCCCGGATCTAAATCACGCCATTAAGCGCGACCCGCGCACGGGCTTGCGCAGCGCCAACAGCAACTGGGATTTCTGGACCTCGCTGCCCGAAGCGCTGCACCAGGTGACGGTGGTGATGAGCGACCGGGGCTTGCCGCGCAGCTTCCGCCACATGCATGGCTTCGGCAGTCATACCTTCAGCTTCCTGAATGCGCAAAACGAGCGTTTCTGGGTCAAGTTCACGTTTAAAACCCAGCAAGGGATACAAAACCTGACGGACGCCGAAGCAGAGGCGCTAGTGGGCAAGGACCGCGAAAGCTCGCACCGCGACCTGTACGAAAGCATCGAGAACAAGGATTTTCCCCGCTGGACCCTGTACGTGCAGATCATGCCGGAAAAAGAGGCAGGCACATATCACATCAACCCCTTCGACCTGTCGAAGGTGTGGCCGCACGGCGACTATCCGCTGATCGAGGTGGGCGTGCTGGAACTGAACCGCAATGCCGACAACCATTTCGCGGAAGTGGAACAAGCTGCCTTCAACCCGGCCAACGTGGTGCCCGGCATCAGTTTTTCGCCAGACAAGATGCTGCAAGGCCGCTTGTTTTCGTATGGCGACGCACAGCGCTACCGCCTCGGCGTCAACCACAGCCTTATCCCCGTCAACGCGCCAAAGTGCCCGTTCCACAGCTACCACCGCGACGGCCAGATGCGCGTCGACGGCAACCAGGGAGGAACCCTGGCCTATGAGCCGAACAGCGAACAGGAATGGGCCGAGCAGCCGGATTTCCGCGAACCTCCGCTGAGTATCGAAGGCGCGGCCGACCACTGGAACCACCGGGTCGACGAAGATTACTATTCGCAACCGCGGGCCCTGTTCCGCCTGATGACCCCGGCACAGCAGCAAGTGTTGTTCGACAACACGGCGCGCGCCATCTCGGGCGCCTCGGAGCAAGTCAAGCAACGCCACATCGGCAACTGCACCCTGTGCGACCCCGCTTATGGGGCGGGCGTGGCCGAAGCGATCGGCCGCCTGAGCAAATAAGGGCAGGCTGAAAGCAGACAGTCAGGAAAGACGGCGGCGCCATGCCTGGCAACAGGCCTGGCCCGCAACACCGTGCGACTTGGTCGCCAGGGCCGCTTGCCTAACTGCGCTCGATATCGACCTGGCCCGTGATGCTCGTTTCCACCGGATAGCCATCGACTTGCGACGGCACGCGCCGCCTGACGGACGCATCATGCAAATACACGACGAGGGCTTCGCCGCCGATGGCGGTCTGTCCCAGGCTGACGCCTTCGACCCCATCGATCGCCATCAGGGCCCGCTCGTGGCGCCGCTTTGCCGCTTCCAGCCGGCCAGGTGGCGGGGCCGCATCAGCGAAGCCCGCCACCGCGTGGCCACTGGCCTCGTCCGGCACATATGGCATGGCCCCATCCTCGAAAACGGCGTATGGCGCTTGTACGAATTTACTGTTTGACATGACACATCCTCCCGATGCTGCCCATGGCACGCATGGAACAAGGAGGCACGGCAGCGCCTCTTGCCCGTCAGGCCATGCATGGCAGCCACACCTGACCAACTCATCATCGTGCAAAAGGCCGTGCAGTGCAAGGTAGCATCACGCCGCCACGCCGTTTTCTGTGACAATGATCAAGTGTACAACTCTCTGTTCGTCCCTTGCCGCTGCTGCCCGGCGGGGTGCCCGCAGTCTGCGACGTGCAGCTCCTTGCGCACGCTGTCCATGCGGCGGCCGTGTTCGCCATCCTCAGCCGCCTGCGCGAGCACGGCCGCTTCCAGAAAGTGCGCGCAGCCGTGAAGGCGCACAGGTCCGAACTGCTCGCCACGCCTGACTTGATGGCACGCTACCCATGCTGACCTCCCGCCAACTGATGCGCACCTCAGGCCAGGTCCGCCTGCGCCACATACCAGGCAATGGTCTGCCGCAAGCCCTGCGTCAGGTCGTGCGTGGGCACATAGCCGAGCAGGCGGGCCGCCTTGGCGATGTCCGCCTGCGAATGGCGCACGTCGCCGGCGCGGAATGCGCCATATTGCGGCGCCAGCGGCACGTGCTGCGGGCGGGCGGCCAGCAACATCTGCTGCATGGTGGCGTGCAGCAGCGTCAGGCTGGTGCTGGCGTTGACGGCCACGTTGTAGACCTGGTTCACGGCGGCCGGATCGGCTTGCGTGGCGGCCAGGATATTGGCTTGCACGGCATTGTGCACAAAGCAGAAGTCGCGGCTGGTGGCGCCGTCGCCATGGATGTACACGGCCTGCTCGTCCAGCATGGCGGCGATCCAGCGGGGAATGACGGCCGCGTAGGCGCCCAGCGGGTCTTGCCTGGGGCCGAAGACATTGAAGTAGCGCAGCCCCACCGTCTGCATGGCGTAGCAGCGCGCGTACACCTGCGCATACAACTCGTTGACATACTTGCTCAAGGCATACGGCGACAGGGGCGCGCCGATGTGCTGCTCCACCTTCGGCAAGGCCGGGTGGTCGCCATAGGTGGCGCTGGAGGCGGCGTACACGAAGCGCTGCACGCCCGCGTCGCGCGCGGCGGCCAGCATGTTCAGGAAACCGCTGACATTGACGGCATGGCACAGCAGCGGGTCTTCCAGCGAGCGCGAGACGGAACCGAGCGCCGCCTGGTGCAGCACGTAGTCGACAGGACCGCCAGTCCCGGCACGGCCGCAGCCGGCAGTCTCCGCTTCAGCGTCGCCAACGCTGGCGGCCAGCGTCGGCGCGCCACACGCGCGCGCGCACGCCTGCGGGTCGCGGATATCGGCCTCGATGAAGGTGAAGCGCCGCCATGCCGCTTCGCCCACGCTGGCGCGCACCAGTTCCAGATTGTGGCGGTGGCCCGTCAGGAAATTGTCCAGGCCTCGCACTTCCTGCCCCAGTTGCAGCAAGGTTTCCAGCAGGTGCGAGCCGATGAAGCCGGCCACGCCCGTCACCAGCCAGCGGCGCGGCTCCCTGGCCAGCTGCGCGCAGGCCAGCGCATACGCACCTGTCGCCGGGCCGCCGGCGGGATCGCCTTGCGCCATGTTTGCGCCTTGATCGAAGGCATCGGCCGCCATCACAGCCGCCACACATGCAAGCCCCCATCCTCCAGCGGACGGGGGTCGAAATGCGATTTGATGTCGATGAAGCAGCCGTTTTCCAGCACCTTGGCCTGGAAATCGGCCAGCGGGCGGGCCAGCAAGGCCTGGTGCGAGACGGCGCTGATAATTGCCTCGGCACGCGGCAGCTGCTCCCAGCTTTCCAGCGCCAAACCGTATTCTTCCAGCGCTTCGTGGCCATCGGCGACGGGGTCGTGCACATGCACCTGCACGCCATACGATTGCAGTTCGTGAATCATGTCGACCACTTTGGAGTTGCGCAAGTCCGGGCAATTTTCCTTGAAGGTCAGGCCCAGCACATTCACGTGCGCGCCCTTGAGTTTAAAACCGGCGCGCACCATTTCCTTGATGGTTTTTTCCGCCACGAACTTGGCCATGCCGTCGTTGATGCGGCGCCCGGCCAGTATCACATGCGGGTGGTAGCCCAGCATTTCAGCCTTGTGCGTCAAATAATAGGGGTCGACGCCGATGCAGTGGCCGCCCACCAGCCCCGGGCGGAATGGCAGAAAATTCCATTTCGTGCCCGCCGCCTGCAGTACTTCCAGGGTGTCGATGCCGATGCGGTCGAAGATGATGGCCAGCTCGTTCATCAGCGCGATGTTCAGGTCGCGCTGCGTGTTTTCGATGACCTTGGCCGCTTCCGCCACGCGGATGCTCGACGCCCGGTGCACGCCCGCCGCGACCACGCCTTCGTACAGGGCGGCCACCTTGTCCAGCGTGGCGTCGTCGTCCCCCGAGACCACCTTGCGGATGCTGTGCAGGGTATGCGCCTTGTCGCCAGGGTTGATGCGCTCCGGCGAAAAGCCCACATGAAAATCTTCCTTCCAGCGCAGGCCAGAATGCCGCTCCAGTATGGGGATGCAGATTTCCTCGGTGGCGCCCGGATACACGGTAGACTCGTAAATGACGATGGCGCCGCGCCGCATGTGGCGGCCGACGGCCGCGCTGGCGCCGGCCAGAGCGGAGAAATCGGGATTGTGTGCGCTGTCGACGGGCGTGGGCACGGCCACGACAAGAAAATCGGCCAGTTGCAGCTCGGCCGGATCGCAGCCCACGCTCAGCCACTGCGCCGCGCGCAACTGTTCCGTACTCACCTCGCCCGTGGGATCGACATGGTTGCGGTAACTTTCTACCTTGCGTGCCGACAAGTCAAAGCCGATGGTGCGCTGGCGCATGCCAAAGGCCACGGCCAGCTGCAAGCCGACATAACCGAGCCCTACCACCGCCACCACGTCCGCCTTGCCACCTTCCTTGCTATCCATATGCATGTGCTCCCAATGGTTGCGGCCTGAGCAACGCCGTCCGGGAAATTCTACGGTCGCCGGCCCGGCAATTCTTGAGCGGGAACAAGGAACACGGAGCATGGGCAGGCAGGCGCGCGGCCAATCGGCCGCTTGTTGAGCGCAATCAAGGAGAGCTGCGGCCATCTTTTTAAGCTAGGCCATGCCCATCCTTCATGCACGCCGCTACCGGAGACTTCCATGGCCCGCTCCCTGCCCCGTCCTTTTTCCGCCTTGCCGGCCGCTGCGCTGTGCTGCACCCTGCTGCTGCCCGTGCTGACGGGGTGCCACGGCACGCAGAGCAGCGCATCCCTGCTGGCTGACGCGCAGCAGTACCGCCAGAAGGGCGAGGCGCGCGCCGCCATCATCCAGTTGAAGAACCTGCTGCAAAAGGAACCGGACAATGCAGCGGCCCGCTTGCTGCTGGGCAGCATCTATCTCGACACGGGCGAAGCGCTGTCGGCCGAGAAAGAATTGCGCAGGGCAAAGTCGCTGGGCCTGGCGGCGCAGCAAGTGATGCCATTGCTGGGCAAGGCATGGCTCATGCTGGGCCAGTTTGACAAGGTACTGGCCGAGATCGCCGACGATGCGGCGCAGCCCGCCAGCGTGCTGGCCCTGCGCGGCGATGCCTTGCTGGCCCTGGGCCGTCAGGACGAGGCGCGCGCCGTGTTTGCGCGCCTGCTCGAAACCCATCCTGGCCAGGTCGAGGCCCTGCTGGGCCTGGCGCGACTGGCGGCACTGGAGCAGCAGGTCGCGGCGGCCGAGCTGCTACTGGCGCAAGCCTTGAAAGGCGCGCCCGCCAACCTCGACGCCTTGCGCCTGCAGGGTGACCTGCTGCGCCTGCAGGCCAAGAATGGCGCGGCGCGCCGCGCCTACATGCAGATCCTCAAGCTCAAGCCGGACAATACCCAGGCGCATATCGACCTGGCCAACCTCGACCTCCTGGAAAACCGCTACCTGGAAGCGGCGGCCCAGCTAGCCACGGCGCGCAAGACGGCGCCCAACAGCCTGGCCTTGCTGCAGGCGCAGGCGCTACTCGATTTCCGCCAGGGCAAGAACAAAGCGGCCCTGCAATCCTTGCAACTGGTGCTCAAGGCGGCACCCGAGCACATGCCGTCCGTCCTGCTGGCCGGCGCCGTGCAACTGAAACTGGGCTCGCTGCAACTGGCGGAAAACTATCTGCAGCGCTTCCTGGCTGCCTATCCCAGACATGTGTACGCGCTTAAGATGATGGCGTCGATCGAACTGATGCGCGGCAAGACGGACGCCGCCCTCGACATGCTGCTGCCCGTGCTGTCCGCCTTTCCCGACGACGTGGAACTGCTGTCGCTGGTGGGCGAGGCGCATTTGCGCGCGCGCCGCTACGACCAGGCCTCGGCATACTTCGAAAGGGCCAATACCCTGGCGCCGGACACGGCCAGGCTGCATGCGGCGCTGGGCATCAGCAGCCTGGGCATGGGAGAGAACAGCCGTGCCATCGACGAGCTGGAACGCGCCAGCATGCTCGACAAGAGCACGCCGCAGGTGGGCACCATGCTGGTGCTGACCTTGCTACGCAACAAGCAGAACGACAAGGCCCTGGCCACCGTCAAGATGCTGGAACAGCAGCAGAAAGGCACGAATCCGCTGTTGCTGAACCTGAAAGGCGGCGTCTACCTGGCCTTGCGCGACTTGCCCGCCGCGCGCGCCAGCTTCGACCAGGCCCTGGCGATGGACCCTGTCCATCTTCCCGCCCTGAACAACCTGGCGCAGATCGACCTGGCCGGAAAAAAGCCGGAACAGGCGAAACAGCGCTTCGAGCAGGCGCTGGCAAAAGCGCCAAAAAATGCCGACCTGTGCGCGGCGTTGGCCAAGCTGGCCGCCTCGCAGGGCAAGACGGACGAGGCGCGGCGCTGGCTGGAACGGGCTCACCGCGACAATCCAGACGCCGTCGCGCCGGCTCTGCTGCTGAGTAACTTTTACCTGCAGAGGGGCTCGCCAGAGAAGGCGCTGGAACTGGCGCGCACCCTGCAGGCTGGCCACCCGGGCGACGCCGATGCGCTGGCCCTGCGGGCGCAGGTCGAATACGGCGCCGGCCAGACGCAGGCTGCGCTCGACAGCTACAGCAAGCTGGCCAGCATACAGACGACGTCGGCACCGCTGCAGATGCGCATCGCCAGCCTGCACCTGGCGCTGGGCGACCGCCACAATGCGCTGCAAGCCGTCAAGCGGGCGCAGGTGCTCGATTCCACGCTGCTCGAAGCGCGCGTGGTCGAAGTGACGCTGCTGCTGGGCCTGAACCGCCAGCACGACGCGCTGGCCGTGGCGCGCCACGTGCAGGAGCAGCAGCCGAAGCTCGCGGCCGGCTACAAGCTCGAAGGCGATGTGCTGATGGAGCAGAAACGGCCGCAGGAAGCCGTCAAGCTGTACCAACACGCCCTCCAGCTCAGCAAGATCGGCCCCATGCAAGTGCAGCTGCACCGTGCCTTGCTGGCCGCGGGCCAGGTGCGCGAGGCGGATGCACGCATGGCGGCCTGGCTGAAGGACAAGCCCGATGACCTGGGTGTGCGCACCTATCTGGCCGGCGCCAAGCTGGCCGCAAAGCAATACGGCGCGGCCATCGAACAGCTCCAGCACATCGTTGCCAAGGACACGGCCAATGTGGCGGCGCTGAACGACCTGGCGTGGGCGTATCAGCAGCAAAGAGATCCGCGCGCGCAGGCGACGGCCGAGCAGGCGCTCAAGATGGTGCCGGACAACCCCATCGTACTCGACACCCTGGGCTGGATCGTGCTGGAACAGGGCGACATCAAGCGCGCGACCACCCTGCTGCGCAAGGCGGCCGGCCTGGCGCCGGAGTTGCTCGACATCCAGTACCACCTGGGGGCGGCGCTGGCGAAATCGGGCGACAAGCCGGGGGCGCGCAAGCAACTGGAACAGCTGCTTGCCGCCAGCAAGGATTTCCCGCAGCGGGCCGAGGCGCAAGCCTTGCTGACCCAGCTCTAGGCCATGCTGGCGCACGCAGCCCTGCCCGGCCTGGCAGCGCGGCTGCTGGCCTTGCTGGCGGGCGCGGCCTGCATGCTGGCCCTGCGCCATTATCCGCTGGACCACGGCTGGCCCGCCCTGCTCTTTGCCACCCTGCTGCCCGCCTATTTCCTGCTGCTGTGCTGGCGTCCCGCCTGCTGGCTGTTCTGCCTGCCGGCCTTGCTGCCCGTGCTGGACCTGGCGCCGTGGACGGGCTGGTTCTTCTTCGAAGAAATCGATGTGCTGCTGTTGCTGACGGTGGCCTGCGGCTATTGGCGCCTGGGCGGGCCGGCCCGGCCTGCAGCGGCGCAGCTTTCGCCCGCCGCCCGCGCCTGTCTGCTGCTGTGCAGCCTGGCCTGGCTGGCGGCGCTGTTGCGCGGCGTTCTGCCGCTGCCACCCCCAGCCGTGTATGCCTGGGATAATTACTTAAGCCCCTACAACAGCTTGCGACTGGGCAAGGCCTGGGCCTGGAGCATGCTGCTGCTGCCGCTGCTGCTGCGCGACGGTAACGCAGCCGCCCTGCGCCGCTACGCGCTGCCGGGCATGTTGGCCGGGCTGGCCATGGTATCGCTGTTCGCGCTGTGGGAACGGGCCGTGTTTCCCGGTGTGATGAACCTGTCCAGCGACTACCGCATCACGGCGCCGTTTTCCGCCATGCACACGGGCGGCGCCGCGCTGGACGGCTATCTGGCCCTGAGCCTGCCATTTGCGGGACTGTGGCTGGCGCGCGCGCGCAGTCGCTGGCCAGCGGCGCTGGCCATGCTGCTGCTGGCACTGGCCCTGCACGCGGCATGCGCCACTTTTTCACGGGGCCTGTACGCGGCCGTGGCGGCGGCTGTACTGCTGGCCTTGTGGCACGTCTTGCGGACGCCCCCCGGCGCGGCGCGGCGCCCGGCCGGCCCGCTGCCAGCGCGGGGCAGGTTGCTGAGGCTGCTGCTGGCCGGCTTGGGCACAGTACTGCTCGTGACCATGTTCAGCCTGGCCGGCTACCGGGGCTTGCTCGCCGCCGTGGTCATGCTCGCAGCCAGCTTCGTGCTGGCGGCGCGGTCCTTGCCGTGGCGCTTGGCGCCAGCCACCGTGTTGTGCGCGCTGTGCCTGCAGGGGCTGCTGGCCGGCTGGTGGCCGGAACCTGCCGGCCAGCAGGCCGCCGGCTGGCTGAAAGGCCCGTATTTCCTGTTCCTGATGTCCACCATGCTGCTGGCGGGCGCGCTGTGGCCGGGCGGCGCTGCCAGCAAAAGCCCAGCCAGGCTGGGCCTGGCAATGATGGCGTGGACCATGCTGGCGTGCAATCTCGTCTGGATAGGCTGGCACTGGGCCGGTGCTCCCGCCCTGATGCCAGCCGGGCTGGTCGTGCTGCTGGCCATGCTGATGCTGTGCAATGGACGCTTGCGCCCTCCGTTGTGGCGACTGGACCGCGCAAGCCTGAGCATGGCGGGCGCGGCCGCTATCGTGTTGCTGCTGGCCATACCCGTCTCGGCCAGCTATTACGCCGCAGAACGTTTCGCCACTACCGCCTTCGACATGCAAGGCCGCTTGCGCCATTGGCGGCAAGTGCGGGCCATGCAGCCATCCGACTGGGGCGATCAGCTGTTCGGCATGGGCATGGGCAGCTTTCCCGCCACGTACTACTGGCACAATCCCCAGCGCGAGGTGCCGGCCAGCATCGCCTATGCCGAAGAAGTGGGCCAGCCTGGCAATGCCGGCAACACCTATGTGCGCCTGGCCAGTCCCGGCTACAGCGCCGGCTACGGCGAACTGCTGCGGCTGCTGCAACGCCTGCCGGTGCAGCCGGCCAGGCGCTACACCCTTGCGCTCGACGCGCGTAGAAGCGGCACCATGCCCGTGCTGCTGGTGCGCCTGTGCCAAAGACAATTGCTGTACGCACAAAATTGCGTGCCTATCCCCCTGCACCTGCGCCTCCCGCAGCCAGGCGAGCCGGCCGGCACGTGGCAGCACTATGAAGTAGCGTTCGACAGCGCATGGCTGGGTGCGGGCGCCTGGCTGCTGCGCCCGCCCGTGCAACTGGAACTGGCGGCCAGCGGGACGGCCGCCTCATCCGTGATCGAGCTCGATAATCTGAGCCTGCACGCACCGGGCGGCGAGGAATTGATCGCCAACGGACGTTTTACGCAGGCCAACAATTACTGGTTTTTCAGTAGCGACCACCACCACTTGCCGTGGCATATCAAGAGCCTGGCGCTGCATCTGCTGGTGGAAACGGGCTGGTGCGGCGCACTGTCCATGCTGGGCCTGCTGGCCCTGGCCGGCCTGCGCCTGCTGCGCCAGGCGGCGGGAGGCGACCAGGGCGCGCTGGCCTGCGCCGCCGCCCTGCTGGGTTTTCTCGTCGTCGGCCTGTTCGACAGCCTGCTTGACGTGCCACGCATTGCCCTGTTGTGCTATCTGATGCTGCTATGCGCGCTGCTGCAGCCGCCGCCATCTCCTCCTGCTGAAAGTACGCCACCATGAAAGCCCTGCCGCAGACGCTCTCCTCCGCCCTGATGTCCTGCCTTGCCTTGGCCCTGGCCAGCGCACCCTGCAGCGCCGACGATGCGCTGGCGCAAGTCATTGCGCGCGTGAAACCCTCCATCGTCGGCGTGGGCAGCTGGCAAAAGACGCGCACGCCGCCCATGCATTTCATTGGCACGGGCTTCGTGGCGGGCGACGGCTTGAGCGTGCTCACTTGCGCCCATGTGATCCAGAAGCTGCTAGACGCCAATCCGGACGAAGTCATCGGCATACTCACGGGCCAGGGCGAGGCGACGCAATTTCGCCCCGCCAAAGTCCAGGTGCTGGACACGGAACACGACCTGGCCCTGCTGCGCCTGGCGGGCGCGCCGCTGCCTGCCTTGGCGCTGGGCGACGCGGCCACGGTGCGCGAAGGCCAGGCCATGGCCTTTACGGGATTTCCTCTGGCTACCTTGCTGGGCTTACATCACGTCACGCACCGCGCCACCGTGTCGTCGCTGACGCCGGTGGTCACGCCCAGCGACAATGCGCAGCGCCTTGACCCACGGCGCCTGGCGCAACTGAAAAAAGCACCGTACATCGTGTTCCAGCTGGACGCGACGGCGTATCCGGGCAGCAGCGGCAGCCCCTGTGCGACCCCGAGACCGGTCTCGTCTACGGCATCGTCAACATGGTGTATGTCAAAGGTTTGAAAGAAGCGGCCATCAGCACGCCCAGCGGTATCACCTACGCGATTCCGGGCAGCCACATGCAAACGATCCTGCTGAAAGATAAATGCGTCAGTTGCGTCCCTGCCTCAGCCGGTCGGTGATGCCAGGTTCATCCCATGTCGGGAAAAAATAGGGGTAAAACGATCGTTCACCGCCATGCTGCTCCATCATGCCGCCGTACTCGCGGATCCTGGCCCCCATGTAGTCGAGGTCCAGACGCAGCAGCACGGCCGGCGCCCCCACGCGCGTGCACTCTCGCTGGCCGCCAAAATCCTTGAAACCGAGCATGCGCTTGTAAAACACCACATGCCGTGGATTGACTTCGATCACGTAATCCGTAAAACCGTGAATATTGTGGGCATAGATATACGAAATATGAATCAGCGCCGCAAACACGCGCTTGCTCACGCCCTTGTCGATGGCCAGGCGCGATGGTTCGCACAGGCGCCGCCCCTCCTCGCGCAGCACGTCGAGCTTGTCGCGGAAGTTTTCATCGGCGGGCAAGCCCGTCTCTTCATTGTCCAGGCACAAGGTCATGGTACCGACGGTGGAGCCTGCCGTTTCCGCAAACAGGGTGATTTTGTTCAGGGCATGCGCGATGCCGGGATCGACGGCATAGCCGCGCCAGCCGTACATCTTGCGGATCAGCAAACTGGCCGCTTCGCGCCGGCCACGCGAATTGGCCATGCGGATATGAAAGCGCTGCAGGTCGAGCTCGTGCTCCATGGCCGGGTCGATCTGTCCCTCGCCCACCACCAGGTCACTGAAGGTGCCTGGCGTGTCGAAGGAAATAATGGGTTCATCTTTCACGCTCATCTTGTCCTCACGTTCATCGGCCGCAATCGCTACGGATTGAAGCCAATGCCTTGAGACAAGAAAAAGTCGAGAAAAGTTCCCAATTCCAGGCAAATAAACAGAAGATGGCGCCTTTGGATGGCAACATTGCACGCTGAAATTTGCTGAAGAGTACAAAAAGACAAATGTCACTGCTGTTTTAATATTGCTGAGTTCGTTACTAGAAGAAGCTCTCCGGTATCAATAGCACGTCACCCGGCCGCATCATGACGTTGGCGGAAATATCGCCACTCTTGAGCAGGTCATCCAGGCGCACACCCAGCTGCTGCTGCCTGCCATCGGTTGTGCGGATGATGCTGGCCTTGTTGCCAGCGGCAAAGTCCGTGATGCCGCCCACGGCGATGAGCACATCCATCAGCGACATGCCCAGGCGGTACGGCAGCGCCTGCGGCTTGGCCGCCTCGCCGATGACCCGGATCTGCTCGCCGTACGGGCCGGAGAAATTGGTGACAATGACCGTCACCACCGGTTGCTGGATGAACTTGCCCAAGGCTTGCTCGATGTCGCGCGCCAGCTGGGTCGATGTCTTGCCGCTGGCGGCCAAATCCTCGACCAGCGGCGTCGTGATCTTGCCGTCCGGCCGCACGGCCACCGTTAGCGACACTTCCGGATTGCGCCACACAACGATGTTGACGGAGTCGCCCGGGCCGATCAGGTAATCGTGCATGGGGGCGCTGTCGTCGGCGGGCGCCAGCGGATAGCGTGTGCGGCAGCCCCCCAGCAAGCTCGCGCTACAGGCCAGGACCAGCGTGTGGCAGACAAATGCACGGCGAAACGGATTCATGCGGGGCCTCTTCGAGTCGATGGCGCGTCCATGGCAGTTCCCGCAGAACCAGCCTGGGCCGCGAATTTCCTATGATTATTAAAACCCGGCAAGTGAACCTTGAGGCGTATCAAGAAGCAATCATCTTGGGAAATCTTGCCCGATAGGCGCTCTATACTTTGCTTACTCAACAGGCAAGCATTCCTTGCAAGACGCCGTTGTCCGCGCCGCCCAGCCATCGACCGTGCAGCACCGTCACCTGAAGGAAGCGACATGGAGCAATTGATACAGCAACTGCTTTCCAGCCTGAAGGGCATCTGGAAATACCGCTGGCATGCAGTGCTGGTGGCATGGCTGGTGGCGATCGGCAGCTTCATCAGGGTGATTACGCTACCCGACGACTTCCAGACGTCGGCGCGCGTGTTTGTCGATACGCAAACCATCCTCAAGCCGCTGCTGGCCGGCATGACCAGCGTGCCGAACACGGAGCAGCAGGTGGCCATCATGAGCCGCACCCTGCTCAGCCGCCCGAACGTGGAGCGCGTCATGCGCATGGTCGACCTCGATCTCGATTCGAAGACCGTGCGCGAACATGAAGCCCGGCTCGATGAGCTGATGAGCCGCATCAAGATCACCGGCACCAACGCCTACGATATCTACACCATCAGCTACAGCGGACGCGACCCGAAGCTGGTGCGCGACGTGGTGCAAAGCCTGCTGACCATCTTTGTCGAAGGCAGTTTCCAGGGAAAAAAAGGCGATTCGCAGAAAGCCGTGCAATTCATCGACGAGCAGATCAAGAATTACGAGGACAAGCTGAGCGCGGCGGAAAACCTGATGAAGGAATTCAAGATCCGCAACAATCTGCTGCTGCCGCGCCAGGGCATCGACTATGGCAGCCAGTTGCAGATGTCGTCCGATAGTCTGAACAATGCGAAGCTGGAATTGCTCGAGGCGGAGCAATCGCGCAAGGCCATCCTGAGCCAGATCGAGGGCGACGAGCCCGTGCTCGACCTGGAGCCGAACGCGTCGGCCATCACGAACCCGGAACTCGACGAGCGCATCGCCTCGCTCAACAAGAATCTGGACAGCCTGCGCATGCAATTTACGGAGTTGCACCCCGACATCATCGCCTCGAAGCGCCTCATTGCCCAGCTGGAAGAGCGCAAGGTCGAGGAAAGCAAGCTGAAAACGGCGTCAGGCGACCCGGGCAAGAACTACAGTCCAATGCTGCAGCAGCTGAAGGTGGCGCTGACGGACGCGGACGCCAAGGTGGCCGCCATCCGCGCCCGCGTGCAGGAATACAAGGCGCGCAATGAGCGCCTGCTGGCGCAAAGCAATGCCGTGCCCGAGGTGGAATCGCAGCTGGCGCAACTGAACCGCGACTACATCATCAACAAGGAAAACTATGAAAAGCTGATTGGCCGGCGCGAAGCGGCCAAGCTGTCGGGCGAACTCAGTTCCACCACCGAGATGATGGCCTTCAAGATCATCGATCCGCCCACGGTGCAATATGCGCCCGTCGGCCCGAACCGTCCGCTGCTGTTCAGCGCGGCGCTGGGCGCAGCCCTGGTGGCCGGCATCGCCACGGCCCTCTTGATCAGCCAGGTGCGCCCCACCTTCCTCAGCCCCGCCGAACTGCGCGATGCCACGGGCTTGAACGTGCTGGGTACGGTATCGATGAACTGGACGCCGCTGCAGCAGGTGCGCCGTCGCCGCGCCCGCTATGGATTTACCGCCTGTCTGGGCAGCCTGTTTTTGCTGTACAGCGGGGTCATGACGGCCGCCCTGCTCAAATTCTAGACCACGCCACGGGAGCGACGATGACCAGCAAGGAGTGCATCAGCAAGGACAGCGGCAGGCAGGATGGCCTCATCCCGGGCGTGGCGGAAACCCCCATGCCGTACGCAGCGGACAACGCCGATGGCGCCGACAGCGCGGACACCCTGGCGGCGGCCAGCAACCCCCAGTACCGCGCCCTGAACCTGGCCAGGCTGGCGGAGCAAGGCATGCTCACGCTGGAAGGCGGGCGCAGTTCGGTGGCCGAAGACTTCCGCATCATCAAGCGCCCGCTGCTGCGCCAGGCGCGCGCCAGCGGCGCCGAGGCCATCCGCCACGGCAACCTGATCGTCGTCACCAGCGCCATGCCAGGCGAAGGCAAAACGTATTGCGCCGTCAACCTGGCCATGAGCATCGCCATGGAAATGGATATCACGGTGCTGCTGGTCGATGCCGACGTGGCGCGCCCGTCCGTGCTGAAAGTGCTGGGCCTGTCGCCCGAGCCGGGGCTGATGGACGTGCTGCTCGACCCGCAGCTGGCCATGGCGGACGTGATCCTGAAAACCAACGTGGCCAACCTGAGCATCCTGCCTGCCGGGCGCAGCAACAAGCATGCGACGGAGTTACTGGCCAGCCGGGCCATGAGCCGGCTGCTGGCCGAGATCGCCAGCCGCTACGCCGACCGCGTCGTCGTCTTCGATTCGCCGCCCCTCTTGATCACCAGCGAAGCGCACGCGCTCGTGGGACAGATGGGCCAGGTGGTGATGGTGGTCGAGGCGGAAACGACGACCCAGCACGCCGTCAAGGAAGCGCTGCGCCAGATCGAATCGTGCGAACACATCCATTTAATCTATAACAAGACCAAATCGTTTCCCGGCAACGACTACTACGGCTATGGCTATTACGACTAGCCGCCGCACGCCGCCGGCGATGCCGCTGCTGCCCTTGCTGTCCCTGCTGCTGCCCGTGCCGGCCTTGGCTGTCGACTGGCTGGTGCAACCCTCGCTGCGCCAGCGTGTCAGTTATACGGACAATGCGCTGCGCGCGCCGCCCGGCAAGGCGCAATCGGATTACATCACGGAAATCGCACCCGCCATCGCCCTCATCGGCACGGGCCCTCGCCTGCGCGTGGACCTCGATTACAGCTGGCACAAATCCCTCTCGGGGCAGCGCGGCAATAGCGAAGACCACGACTTGCGCGCTGCGGCCGACGCCGAACTGGTGCAGGACTGGTTCTTCATCGATGCCAACGCCAGCGTGAGTCGGCGCAACATCTCGCCATTCGGCCAGCAACTGATAGCCGATCTTCCGGACACGGACAATGCCAGCACGGTGCGCACCACCGGCATCAGCCCCTACCTGCGCCACCGCTTCCGTGGCCTGGCCACAGCCGAACTGCGCTACACGCGCAATTCGGTCGACAGCGGCGGCGACCTGCTGTCCGTACACAGCGACGAGCTGGAATTGCTGCTCGGCGGCGAGCCGCGCAGCCAGGGCTGGACCTGGAACGCCAGCCACGACGTGCGCCGCACGCAGGACAGCAAGCTGGCGCCCGTGCGCATGCAGCGCAGCAGCGTGGGCCTGCGCTATCCGTTCGGCAGAAAATGGGCGGCCACGGCCAGCGGCGGCACGGAAAAGGAAGGCTATATGTCGAGCACCGGCAAGGCGCCGGAAGGCCGTTTCTGGTCGCTGGGCGGCGTGTGGACGCCGTCGCCGCGCACCAGCCTGGCCTTCAGCACGGGCAAGCGCTTTTTTGGCAACACCTACAGCCTCGATGCCACGCTCCTGCAGCGCCATACCAACTGGCAACTGAGTTACAGCGAAAACATCACCACCCTGCCAACGCAGTTTGCGCGCCTGGGCGACCGCGACGCGGGCCAGTTGCTCGATCAATTATGGCGCGCAATCCTTCCCAATGCGCGTGACAGGCGCTTGCGCATCGCTGCCTTCCTGCGCTACGCCAACAAGCTGGGGCCGGAACGGGGCGCCATCAATTACTTCAGTCACCGCTATTTCCTGCAAAAACAGCTGCAACTGACGATGGCGCGCGCCACGGCGAAAAGCGCGATGGTCGTCGGCGTCACGGCCGTCGACCGCACGGCGCAAACGGCCAGCGGCATCGACAGCGCCTTACTGCCTGGCATGACATTCGGCAGCGAAGACCGCATGCGCCAGGTCGGCGGCAATCTGGGCTGGAGCTGGCAAGCCAGTTCGCGCAGCAGCGTGAATGTCGATGCCGGTTACGCCAGCGTGCGCTCGCTGAGCGTGCCGCGGCGCGACAACAACATCACCGTGACGGCGGGCTATACGCGCATCCTGCAGCCGAACATGACGGCCAGCATCGACGTGCGGCACGTGCGGCACACCAGCAACCGGGGCGGCGACTACCGCGAAAACGGCGTCAGCGCCACGCTCACCATGCAATTCTAAGGAGGCTGCAGCATGTCCGACCCTGCCCTTTCATCCGGCGCGCCCGCGCACCTGCTGTGCGTGGTGGCCGCGCGCCCCAATCTCATGAAAATGGCGCCCATCCTGGCCGCCCTGGCGCGCCAGGCGCCTGCCGTGCGCGTGACCTTGTTGCATACTGGCCAACATTACGACACTACCATGAACGGACAACTGTTTGCCGACCTGGAAATGCGCGCGCCCGACATCGCCCTCGACGTCAGCTCCGGCAATCACGCGCAGCAGACGGCCGAGATCATGCGCCGCTTCGATGCCGTGCTCGACGCCCATCCGCCGCTGGCGCCCGACGCCGTGCTGGTGGTGGGCGACGTCAATTCCACCCTGGCGTGCGCGCTGGTGGCGGCCAAGCGCGGCACGCCCGTGATCCATGTGGAGGCGGGCTTGCGCAGCGGTGACCGGCACATGCCCGAGGAAATCAACCGCGTGCTGACGGACCAGTTGTCCGACTTGCTGCTGACCAGCGAGGAAGGCGCGCGCGCCAACCTGCTGCGCGAAGGCATAGCCCCCGAACGCATCCACTTCACGGGCAACGTCATGATCGACAGCCTGCGGCAGCAACTGCCGCGCGCAGTCAAGCCCGCCACCACCCTGCGCGCGCACGGCCACGCCTGCCCGCCCGCGTATGGCCTGTTGACCCTGCACCGGCCATCGAACGTGGATGACGCAGTGCGGCTGGAAGCACTGCTGCAGGCGCTGGGGCAACTGGCGCGACAGCTGCCGCTGCTGTTTCCCATCCACCCGCGCACCCGGGCCAGCTTGCGCCTGGCGGGCCTGGAAGCGTTGCTGGCGCGGCAAGCCATCGTCTGCCTGCCGCCGTTGGGCTACCTGGAAATGCTGGGCCTGATGCAGGGCGCGCGCCTGGTGCTGACCGATTCGGGCGGCATCCAGGAAGAAAGCACGGCCTTGGGCGTGCCCTGTCTGACCCTGCGCGCCAGTACGGAGCGGCCCGTCACGGTCAGCGACGGCACGAACACCCTGGCCGGCACGGACCCGGCCGCCATCATGGCGCTGGCGCGCGCCATCCTGGAGACGGGCGGTAAGCGTGGCCGCATTCCCCCCCTGTGGGATGGCCACGCAGCCACGCGCATCGCCGCCGTCATCGCGCCCTGGCTGGCGGTGCGCCGGGGACCGCCATGACGCCGCCAGCCATACTACGTAACGCCCTGACCATCGACGTGGAAGATTATTTCCAGGTGTCCGCCTTCGCGCCACATATCGCGCGCGCCGACTGGCCGCACCTGGAATGCCGGGTCGAGGCGAATATCGAGCGCATCCTGCTGCTGCTGGAAGAGCGCCGCATCCACGCCACCTTTTTTACATTAGGCTGGATCGCCGAGCGCTACCCGGCCATGCTGCGCCGCGTGGCCGCCGCCGGGCATGAAGTGGCCAGCCACGGCTATGCGCACCTGCGCGCCTGCGAGCAGTCGGCCGCGCAGTTCAACGACGATGTACGCCGCAGCAAGACCATCCTGGAACAATTGACGGGGCTGGCCGTGCACGGCTACCGGGCGCCCAGCTTTTCCATCGGCGCGGCCAATCTGTGGGCCTTCGACGTGCTGCTGGAAGCGGGCTACCGCTACAGTTCCAGCATCTACCCGATCCGCCACGACCACTACGGCATGCCAGATGCTCCCCGCTTCGCCTGGCGTCCGCGGGGGCCGCAAGGCGTACTGGAATTGCCTGTCAGCACCGTGCGCCTGCACGGGCGCAACGTACCGGCCGGCGGCGGCGGCTATTTTCGCTTGATGCCGTATGGACTGTCGCGCTGGCTTTTGCGACGCATCAATTCGCGCGACGGGCAAGCTGGCATATTCTATTTTCATCCCTGGGAACTCGATCCCGGCCAGCCGCGCCCACCCGGCCTGAGCGCGAAGACGCGCTTTCGCCACTACCTGAACCTGGGGCGCATGGAAGCGCGGCTGGCGCGCCTGACGGGCGACTTCGCCTGGGACCGCATGGACCGTATTTTTCTGGAAGGCACATGATGCACGAAGGCAGCCGTCCTCCCGACCCGGCGCCGTCCAGCGCTGCCATTGCCGTGCGCTCGCTGCAGGCGCATGAGCATGCGCGCTGGGATGCCTTTGTCGACGCCTGTCCCGACGCCACCTTCTTTCACCGGGCAGGCTGGAAAACCATCATGGAGCAAGGCTTCGGACACGACAGCCATTTCCTGTACGCGGAACAGGACGGGCGCATCGCCGGCGTGCTGCCGCTGGCCCATGTGCGCAGCCGCTTGTTCGGCACGTCCCTCGTCTCGCTGCCGTTTTGCGTGTACGGCGGCATCGCCGGCGGCAGCCCGGCCGTGCGGCTGGCCCTCGACGACGCGGCGCAGGCACTGGCGCGGCGTCACGGCGTGGGGCACCTGGAATACCGCTGGCGCGAGGTGGCGGAAAATGCGCCGGAAAGCGCCGATGCATGCTGGCTGCAGAAACCCCTGTACGCCACCTTCCGCCGCCCCCTGCGCGTGGATGCCGAGCAGAATCTGCTGGCGATACCGCGCAAGCAGCGCGCCGTCGTACGCAAGGCCATGTCGGCCGGCCTGCACAGCAGCATCGAGCATGACCTCAGCCATTTCTACCCGATCTACGCGGCCAGCGTGCACCGGCTGGGCACGCCCGTCTTCGCGCGCCGCCATTTCGCCCTGCTGCGCACGGTCTTCGGCACCGATTGCGACATCCTCACCGTGTGTCACGGCCAGCAGGCGCAGGCCAGTGTGCTGCTTTTCTATTTCCGCGATGAAGTGCTGCCTTATTACGGCGGCGGCACGCCGCTGGCGCGCAGCACGGGTGCCAACGACTTCATGTACTGGGAAACGATGCGCCGCGCCTGCGAACGCGGCTGCCACCTGTTCGATTTCGGCCGCAGCAAGCTGGGTACCGGTGCATACGACTTCAAGAAGAACTGGGGCTTTACGCCGCAGCCCTTGCCATACGCCTACCAGCTCGTGCGTGCCAAGGCCTTGCCGGAAGTGAATCCGCTCAATCCCAGGTACGCACTGTTCATTCGCGCCTGGCGCCACCTGCCGCTACCACTGGCCAATCTGCTGGGGCCGCACATCGTGCGGCAGCTGGGCTAAGCAACTGGACACACTATGCGCGAACTTCTATTACTCGCCCACCGCCTGCCGTATCCGCCCAACAAGGGCGACAAGATACGCTCGTGGCACATGCTGCAGTACCTGAGCCGGCATTTCCGCGTGCACCTGGGCTGTTTCATCGACGATGACGACGACTGGCAGCATGCGAAGACCGTGGCCGCCCTGTGCGCCAGCACGCGCTTCATCGGCTTGCGGCGCGGCGCGGCCCGCTGGCGCGCCATGCAGGCGCTACTGTCGCGGCAAGCCATGAGCGTGCATTACTACCGCGATGCGCGCCTGCGGCAATGGGTCGATGGCCTGCTATCGGGCGGCAATGTGCAACACGCGCTGGCCTTTTCCGGACCCATGGCGCAATACATCGACGGCAGCGCGGGTCGCGCCCTGCACCGCGTGATCGATTTCGTCGATGTCGATTCCGATAAATGGCGGCAGTACGGCGACAGCAAGCCCTGGCCCATGTCACTGCTGTACCGGCGCGAAGCACAGCTGCTGCTGCAGTACGAGCGCCATATCGCCCAGCAGTTCACGGCCGCCAGCTTCGTCTCGCCGGCCGAAGCGGCCCTGTTCCGCCAGTGCGCGCCGATGGCGCGGCGCAAGACGGGCCATGTCAATAATGGCGTCGACACGGCGTATTTCGCGCCCATGCCGGCCCAGCCCGGCGTGTATCCACCCGGCGTGCAGGCGCTGGTGTTTACGGGCGCCATGGATTACTGGCCGAACATCGACGCCGTGCAATGGTTCGTGCGCCACGTCTGGCCCGCGCTGCGGCGCCAGTTTCCCCAGTTGCAGTTCTATATCGTCGGCAGCGCGCCCGTGCCCGCCGTGACGGCGCTGGCCAGGGTGGCCGGCGTGGTGGTGACGGGCAAGGTGCCCGACATCCGGCCCTATCTGGCCGGCGCGGCGCTGGCCGTGGCGCCCCTGCGCATCGCCCGGGGCGTGCAGAACAAGTTGCTGGAAGCGATGGCGATGGGCAAGATCGTGCTGGCCACGCCGCAGGCACTGGAAGGTATCGCCGCCCAGCCGGGCCTGGAACTGCTGCTGGCGCGCGACGACGCCGAATTCATCCACCATGCCGCGCGCGTGCTGCGCAACGCCCATGGCGGCACGGCCGAAGGGAGCGGCGCGGCCATCGGCGCGGCGGCGCGCCAGCTGGTCTTGCAGGATTACGACTGGGAACGCAATTTGCGCAGCTTGGGCGCCATGCTGGGCCTGCCTGCCGAGGCCAAGGCCGAAGCCGGAGCGGGAGCCAGCACCGCCGCCGCGCCGACGCCGCCCGTGGGGGTACCATCCACATGAGTTTGCAACTCGACCAGGTCGCCCCCATGCCGGACGCGGCCGTCCTGCCGCATGGGCTTCATGGCCAGGGCCAGGGCCGGCGCCAGGCCGCCCTGGCTGCCCTGCCGCTGGCCCTGGCCGCCGTCGTGCTGCTGTACCACGCCACTTTCTGGTCGATGGTGGAATTGTGGTCGCGCTCGCAGACCTTCGCGCACGGTTTCCTGATCGTACCCATCAGTTGCTGGCTGGCCTGGCGCCAGCGCACCCGCCTGGCTGCGCTGGTGCCCCAGCCGTCGCGGCAAGGCTTGCTGCTACTGGGGGCGCTGGGCCTGGCCTGGCTGCTGGCCGACGCCGCCAACGTGCCCGTGGTGGAACAATATGCCGCCACGGCCATGCTGCCCGCCTGCGTGCTGGCCATCCTCGGCCGGCCGGCCGTGCGCCTGCTGGCCTTCCCGCTGGCGTACCTGTTTCTCGCCGTGCCGTTTGGCGAAGTCTTCCTGGCACCCCTGATCGACTTCACGGCCGCCTTTACGGTAACCGCCCTGCAATGGACGGGTGTACCCGTATTTCGCGATGGTAGTAATTTTTCGTTGCCTACCGGCAACTGGTCGGTGGTCGAAGCGTGCAGCGGCTTGCGCTACCTGATCGCCGCACTGGCCCTGGGCGCCCTGTACGCCCACGTGCACTTTCATAGCACGCGGCGGCGCCTGGCCGTCATGGCCGCCGCCCTGCTCATACCCATCCTCGCCAATGGCGTGCGCGCCTACCTGATCGTGATGCTGGGTCACCTGAGCAATATGCGCCTGGCCGTGGGCGTCGACCACCTGATCTATGGCTGGCTGTTTTTCGGCGTGGTGGTGGTGCTGCTGTTCTGGCTGGCCGCGCGCTGGCGCGAATTGCCGCCAGCGCGCGCCGCACTCCCCCCCACCCTGCCCGTGTACCCCGGCGCTGGCGTGCCCGGCATGCGCGCCACCATCCGCGCGAGCGTGGCCTGCCTGCTGCTGGCGGCGCTGTGGCCGGCGCTGGCCCTGGCCAGCCATCGCCACGACGGCGCCAAGGCGCCAGGTTCCCCCGTTGTGCTGTCCTTACCCGACCCGCCTGCCTGGCGGCGCTTGCACGACGCGGCGTCGGACGGGCTGATCTGGCAGGCGCCGTATGCGGGCGCGCCCGCGCGGTTCGCCGCCACCTATGCGCGCCAGACTGGCGACGGCGCGCAGGTGAGGCTGCAATTGCGCTGGTATGCGCGCCAGATGCGCGATGCCGAACTGCTGACGCACCTATCCTCGCCATACGGCGCGCGCTGGTTGGCGCTGGCGCAGCGCGTGCAAGACGTCACCCTGGCCAGCGGCGCCCTGGCCGTGCGCGAAAGCGTGCTGGGGCACGGCGGTGAACGACTGTTGGTGTGGCGCGTCTACCGCCAGGGCGGCGTCGTCACGGCCCGGCCCGTGCTGGTGAAACTACTGCTGGCGCAAGCCAAGCTGCTGGGCAGGCGACAGGATGGCGCCGACATCATCGTCTCTGCCGCCTACGACGAGCTGGCGCCGCCACCGCGCGCACGCCTGCAAACCTTCCTGCGGGCAGCAATGCCCGTCATCGAACGACGCTTGCAGGAGCTGCCGCATGGCCCCTGACCTCGATACCGGCGGCACCCACGTGGCCGGCGCCGCCCCCCTGATCGTGCACGTGATCCACCAGCTCGACGTGGGCGGGCTGGAAAACGGCCTGGTCAACCTGATCAACCATCTGCCGCCTGAACGCTACCGGCACACCATCGTCTGCCTGAAGAACGCCACCGCGTTTCGCCAGCGCCTGACCACGCCGGGTGTCGATGTCATCAGCCTGGACAAGCGCGAGGGCAAGGACTGGCGCCACTACCTGCGGCTGTACCGCGTTCTGAAACAGCTGCGCCCGGCACTCGTGCATACGCGCAACCTGTGCTGCCTCGAGGCGCAACTGCTGGCCTGCCTGGCCGGCGTGCGCCTGCGCGTGCATGGCGAACACGGGCGCGACATGAGCGACTTGTACGGCACGCGCCGCAAATACCTGCTGCTGCGCCAATGCATGCTGCCACTGGTGCAGCACTTCATTGCCGTCAGCGCCGACTTGGGGCAATGGCTGGTGGAGACCATCGGCGCGGTTCCCACGCAGGTTTCGCACATCGGCAATGGCGTCGACAGCGTGCAATTCCATCCACGCCTGGGGCCGCCCGCCGCCGTGGGCCCGCCCGGTTTCCTGTGCAACGGCGCCTTCGTCATCGGCAGCGTGGGCCGCATGGCGGCCGTCAAGGACCATGCATCGCTGGTGCAAGCGTTCTTGCTGCTCCTGGCGCAACCGGGCGCCCACGCGCGCCTGCGCCTGATCATCGCCGGCGACGGACCGTGCCGCCAAACATGCATGACCCTGCTGCAGCAGGCCGGCGTGGCCCATCTTGCCTGGCTGCCCGGCGCGCGCGACGACGTGGCGCAACTGCTGCGCGCCATGGATCTGTTCGTCCTGCCGTCGCTGGCCGAAGGCAGCTCGAACACCATCCTCGAAGCGATGGCGACGGGTCTGCCCATCGTCGCCACCCAGGTGGGCGGCAACGCGGAACTGTTGCAGTCGGGCTGGAGCGGCACCCTGGTACCGCCCGGTTCGCCCGAGATGCTGGCCGACGCCATGCTCGACTACTACAGCATGCCGGAACTGGGCCCGCGCCACGGTGCGCGCGGGCGGCGCCAGGTGCTGGCCGAGCACAGCCTGCCCGCCATGGCCGGCGCCTACCTGGCCGTGTACGACCGCTTGACGGGCGCGCACCAGCCCTCTCCCCTGTCCACCACTCCCTTAAAGGCCTCCCATGTGCGGCATCAGCGGCATCTTTGACTTGCAGGGCCAGCGCGACATCGACGTGCTGCTGCTGGCGCGCATGAACCACAGCCTGCGCCACCGTGGGCCGGACGAAGGGGGGCTGCACCGCGAGCCGGGACTGGGCCTTGCGCACCGGCGATTGTCCGTGATCGACCTGGCCAGCGGCCAGCAGCCGCTGTTCAACGCCGACCGCAGCATCGCCATCGTCTTCAACGGCGAAATCTATAATTACCGCAGCCTGATGGCCGAACTGCGCCAGTTCGGCCATCAGTTTCGCACCAGCAGCGACACGGAAGTCATCGTCCACGCCTGGGAACAATGGGGCGAGCAATGCGTGCAGCGCCTGCGCGGCATGTTCGCCTTCGCCCTGTGGGACCGCCGCCGCCATCTGCTGTTCCTGGCGCGCGATCGCCTCGGCGTGAAGCCCCTGTATTACGGCGAGGCGCAGGACGGCACCCTGCTGTTCGGCTCCGAACTCAAAGCCCTGCTCGCGCATCCGGCCATGCCGCGCGCACTCGACCCGCTGGCCGTGGAAGAGTATTTTGCCTACGGCTACGTGCCCGAGCCGCGCAGCATCTTTCAGCACGCGCGCAAGCTGCCACCCGGCCATACCCTCTTCCTCCGCGCGGGCCAGCCGCTGCCCGCGCCGCAAGCGTACTGGGACATTCCATTCACGCCGAATCCGCCCGTCAGCGAGGCGCAGGCTGCCGACGAACTGCTGGCGCGCCTGCGTGAAGCGGTGCGCATCCGCATGGTGGCCGAAGTGCCGCTGGGGGCCTTTTTGTCGGGCGGCGTCGATTCCAGCGCCGTCGTGGCGTTGATGGCCGGCGCGAGCGCCACGCCCGTCAACACCTGCTCCATCTCGTTCGGCGACCCGGCATACAACGAGGCGCACTACGCCGACCTGGTGGCGCGCCGCTACGCCACGGCGCATCATGCGCGCCAGGTGGAGCAGGACGACTTCGAGCTGATCGACCTGCTGGCTAGGCTGTACGACGAACCGTTCGCCGACAGTTCCGCCATGCCCACCTACCGCGTCTGCCAGCTGGCGCGCCAGCGCGTCACGGTGGCCCTGTCGGGCGACGGCGGCGATGAAAGCCTGGCCGGCTATCGGCGCTACCGCCTGCACACGCGCGAGGACAAAGTGCGCAAGGCGATGGCCCCCTTGCTGCCTGCCGGCCTGCGCCAGTCGCTGTTCGGCACCCTGGGGCGGCTGTATCCGAAGGCCGACTGGGCGCCCCGCTTCCTGCGCGCCAAGACCACCTTCGAGGGCCTGGCGCGCGACACGACGGACGCGTATTTTCACGGCGTCAGCCTGCTGGGCGACGCCATGCGCGCGCGTTTGTTCAGTCCCGAGCTGCGGCGCAGCCTGCACGGCTACCGCGCCGTGGAAGTACTGCGCCGGCACGCGCTGGCCAGCCCCGCGCAAGATCCGCTGGCGCAAGTGCAGTATCTCGACTTGAAAACTTACCTGCCCGGCGACATCCTGACCAAGGTGGACCGGGCCAGCATGGCGCATGCGCTGGAAGTGCGTTCGCCCCTGCTGGACCATGAACTGGTAGCGTGGATGTCCGGCTTGCCGCCGCAGTTCAAGCTGCGGCGCGGCGTAGGCAAATACCTGCTGAAAAAAGCCTTGCGCCCGCTCCTGCCAGACGCGCTGCTGTACCGCCAGAAGATGGGTTTTTCGATCCCGCTGGCCCACTGGCTGCGCGGCCCGCTGCGCCAGCGCCTGCAACAGCGCCTGCTGGGTCCCACCCTGGCGCAGTGCGGGCTGTTCGACATGGACTACGTGCGCCTGCTGCTCGAGCAGCATGCGAGCGGGCGGCGCGACTACAGTGCAGCCCTCTGGGCGCTGCTGATGTTCGAAGCCTTCCTGCGCCAGGTTGCAACGGGGTCTGACCCGTCGGGTCAGACCCCAGCCGTCCCGGTAGCAGCCACCGTCCCAGGCTAATCCATGCGCATCCTGCACATCCTCGACCACTCGCTGCCCCTGCACAGCGGCTACACCTTCCGCACCCTGGCCATCCTGCGGCAACAGCGCGCGCTGGGCTGGTTCACCATGCAGCTCACCAGTGCCAAGCAGGGACCGTCCGACGGTGCGCAGCAGCAGCTGGTCGACGGCTGGCATTTCTACCGCACGGCGCCGAATGCACGGTGGTGGGCGCGCCTGCCCGTGCTGCGGCAGGTGGCCGTCATCATCGGCCTGGCCGTGCGCCTGCGCCAGCTGGCGCGGCAAGCCAGGCCGGATATCCTGCATGCGCATTCGCCGGCCCTGAACGCCATCGCCGCCCTCAACGCGGGCCGCGCGCTGGGCATCCCCGTCGTATATGAAGTGCGCGCCTTCTGGGAAGACGCGGCCGCCGACCATGGCAGCAGCCGGCCCGGCGGCTTGCGCTACCGGCTCACGCGCGCACTGGAAAGTTATGCGCTGCACCGCGCCGACGCCATCACCACCATCTGCGACGGCTTGCGGCGTGAACTGTGCGCGCGCGGCGTGCCCGCGCATAAAATCACGGTCATCCCGAACGCCGTCGACGCCGCGGCCTTCGATGCCGTCGCCGATCCCGCGCTGGTGCACAGTCTGGGTCTGGATGGCTGTCGTGTCATCGGCTTCATCGGCTCTTTCTATGCCTACGAGGGATTGGCGCTGCTGCTGCGCGCCATGCCGCGCCTGCTGGCAGCGCAGCCGGCGCTTCGGCTGCTGCTGGCCGGCGGCGGCCCGCAGGAAGCGGCGCTGCGCGCGCTGGCGGCGCAATTGGGCACAGACCACGCCGTGGTCTTCGCGGGCAGAGTGCCGCATGCGCAGGTGGCCTCTTATTATCAGTTGGTCGACATCTGCGTGTATCCGCGCCTGCCCATGCGCCTCACGGAACTGGTGACGCCCTTGAAGCCGCTCGAAGCGATGGCCCTGGGCCGTCTCGTGGTGGCGTCCGACGTGGGCGGCCACCGCGAACTGGTCGAACACGGCAAGACGGGCATGCTGTTTCGCGCTGGCGACGTCGAGGCGCTGGCGCAGGCCATACTGGCCCTGCTGCTGGCGCCCGCCAGTTGGCCGGCGTTGCGGCGCCAGGCGCGCGCGTTTGTCGAGACGGAGCGCAGCTGGAGCGCCAGCGTGGGCCGCTACGCGCCCGTGTATGCGCGCGTAGCGGCGGCACGCATGGCGGCGGGAGCGGCGCCATGATCTTCACGGGCCTGCGCATCGCCCTGGTCGGCCCGCTGCCGCCGCCGACCGGCGGCATGGCCAATCAAACGCAGCAGCTGGCGCGGCTGCTGCGCGAGAATGGCGCGCATGTGCAGCTGCTGGCCGTCAACGGCCCCGCACTACCACCCTGGCTGGCGCGCATCCGCTACCTGCGCGCGGCGCTGCGCCTGCCCGTGTACCTGTGGCGCCTGTGGCGCACGGCCAGTACGGTCGACCTGTTCCACATCATGGCCAATTCCGGCTGGTCCTGGCATCTGCATGCGGCACCGGCATTATGGATCGCCAGCCTGAAAGGCAAGCCGGCCCTGCTCAATTACCGGGGCGGCGAAGCGGCCGCCTTTTTTGCCCGTTCGCCGCGCCTGGTGGCGTTCAGCCTGCGCCGCGTCTGCGCCATCGTCGTGCCCTCGGCCTACCTGGCCGGCATCTTCGAGCAGTATGGTCACACGGCCCACATCGTGCCGAACGTGGTGGACTTGCAGCGCTTTACGCCGGCGCCGCCGCGCACGCGCGCCGAAGATCCGTGCATCCTCGTGGCGCGCCACCTGGAACACCTGTACGACAACGCCAGCGCCGTGCGCGCCTTTGCCCTCGTGCGACTGGCCTTTCCCAAGGCGCGCCTTGTGCTGGCAGGCGGCGGGCCGCAGCGCGCTGCGCTGGCGTGCCTGGCCAGGTCGCTCGGCGTGAAGGACGCCGTGCGCTTCGCCGGACCTGTCGACAACGCCGCCATGCCTGCGCTGTACCAGGCCAGCGACATCGTCCTCAACCCCAGCCTGGCCGACAACATGCCCATTTCCGTGCTCGAAGCGCTGGCCTGCGGCGTGCCGGTCGTCAGCACCAATGTGGGCGGCATCCCCTCCCTGCTACAGGACGGCGTGACGGCGTTGCTGGTGCCGCCCGGCGATCCGGCCGCCATGGCGCAGGCCATCGTGGCGCTGCTGCGCGACCCGCCGCGCGCACAGGCGCTGGCAGACGCGGGCCTGGCGCACGCCGCCACTTTCGGCTGGCCCGGCATCGCGCCCTGCCTGGCCGGGCATTACCGCCGCATCCGTGCAGCGCCGCGCCCGGGTGCCTACACGCGCTGCGTCGCCCGCTGGCTATTTCCCCTGCATGAATGGCTCAAGGGCCACCACAGCGTACGCCTGCTGCGCCGCCTGGAACGCTCGCAGTGGTGGAGCGCCCAGCAGCTGCAGGAGTGGCAGCTGGCGCGCCTGCGCGCGCTGCTGCGCCACGCCGGCGAGCACGTGCTCTACTACCGGGCGCTGTTTTCCAGCAGCGGCTTCGACCCGGAACAGGTACGGAAACTGGCCGATTTGTCTCGTTTGCCGCTGCTGCGCAAGGTTGACATTGCGAGTGCGCGCGACAGCTTCAAGTCCGCCCGCGCCGTGGGCTTGCGCCCGTTTGCCACGGGCGGCTCCAGCGGTGAACCGCTGCAGTTTTTCCTGGGACGGCGCAGGATCAGCCACGACATCGCCGCCAAGTGGCGCGCCACGCGCTGGTGGGGCGTCGACATCGGCGACCGCGAAGCCGTCTTGTGGGGTTCCCCCATCGAGCTGCAGGCGCAAGACCGCCTGCGCAGCCTGCGCGACGGGCTGCTGCGCACCACCCTGCTGCCCGCGTTTGCCATGTCGCCCGCGCGCCTCGATGGCTACGTGCGGCGGCTGCGCCGATGGCGTCCGCGCATGCTGTTCGGCTACCCGTCCGCCCTGTGCCGCATCGCCAGCCACGCTGGCGCGCGCGCGCTGCCGCTCGACGGCCTGGGCGTGAAAGTGGCGTTCGTCACGGCCGAACGCCTGTATGACGAGCAGCGCGCGCAGATCGCCGCCGCCTTCGGCTGCCCTGTGGCCAACGGCTACGGCGGGCGCGACGCGGGTTTCATCGCGCACGAATGCCCGGACGGCGGCATGCACATCACGGCCGAAGACATCATCGTGGAAATTGTCGATGGCAATGGCCAGCCGCTGCCGCCAGGGACCACGGGCGAAATCGTCGTCACCCATTTGGCCACGCAGGACTACCCCTTCATCCGCTACGCCACGGGCGACGTGGGCGCGCTGGGCACGCAGCCTTGCGCCTGCGGCCGCGGCTTGCCCCTGCTGCAAAAGATCGAAGGCCGCAGCACGGATTTCATCACGGCCGTCGATGGTACCGTCATGCACGGCCTGGCCCTCGTCTACATCGTGCGCGAACTGCCGCAAGTGCAAAGTTTTAAAATCATCCAGGAAAGCCTGCTGCGCACGCGCGTGCTGCTGGTCTGCGTGGCGCGCCTGGATGACGCCACGCGCAGCGCCATCGTGAGCGGTTTCCAGGCCAGACTGGGCTCGCAAGTGGACATCGCCATCGAAGAAGTCGACGAAATCAAGGCGGAAGCGTCGGGCAAGTACCGCTATGTGGTGAGCGAGGTGGCTTAGGTGGGCGGCCTGCAGTGCCGTACGGCCAGCGCGGACGCAATGGCACGATGAATCGGATCCGCCCGCCCGGGGGCTTAGCCGCCCAAGTCCCAGAGGAAGGGGATATGCCAGAATGGCATGTACTCGTGCCAGCCGGCGAAAAAAGAAAAGGCAGCATGAATTGCCGGCGATGAGGAAAAGCCTAACAACACATACCAGACGAACTCGCTGCGCTGCATGCGGAACGCCAGCGGAGGAAGCGCAAGGGTCACGTCTCTTATCTCCTTGTTACTGTCTGCCCATGCGACGATCCTCATCGCACGCAGCGCACGGATGCAATGTCCGGCACCAGACAAAAAAGCCTGCTTATGCAGCGCTGGGCTGCTTGGGGAAGCGTGGTGGCACTGAAGTTCGCGATATGTCTAACGTGCGCTGATACATTGATGTAGATCAATCATTTTTTGAACTGTGTGCAGCAGAATATGAGCATTCGCAAGGGTCTGTTGATCAGACCATGGCAGTGCGCCTGACTGACCAAGCACAACACGTCAGCCCAGCACCCGCGCCCTGCGCTATGCATGACTAACTTCATAAGGAATAACATGACCCCCACTACCATGAAAGCCGCAGTTGTCGAGCAACTGGGTCAGCCCCTGGTGCTGCGCGACGTTCCCGTGCCGGTTCCCGGCCCCGGCCAGATCCTGGTCAAGACGGAAGCTTGCGGCGTGTGCCACACGGACCTGCATGCGGCGCGCGGCGACTGGCCCGTCAAGCCTACACCGCCGTTCATTCCTGGCCACGAAGGTATCGGCCGGGTGGTGGCCATGGGTACTGGCGTGACCGAAGTGCAGCTGGGCGACAGGGTCGGCGTGCCCTGGCTCTACTCGGCTTGCGGCCATTGCGAACATTGCCTGGCAGCCTGGGAAACCGTGTGCGCCGAGGCGCAGTTCGGCGGCTACACCAAGAATGGCGGCTTTGCCGAATACATCCTGGCCGACCCGCGCTACGTTGCGCATATTCCGGCCGGGCTGTCCGCCGTGCAGGCGGCGCCCATCATCTGCGCCGGCGTGACCAGTTACAAAGGCATCAAGGAAACGGGCGCGCGGCCGGGCCAGTGGCTGGCCGTGTCCGGCATCGGCGGACTGGGCCACCTGGCCATCGAGTATGCGGTGGCCATGGGCTTGCGCGTGGCGGCCGTCGACATCGATGAAGGCAAGCTGGAACACGCGCGCGCCCTCGGTGCCGAAGTGACCATCAATGCCCGTCAGGGCGATCCCGTCGCGGCCCTGCGCGAAGCGACCGGTGGCGGCGCCCACGGCGTGCTGATCACCGCGCCATCGATCGATGCCTTCCAGCAAGGCGTGGCGATGACGCGCAAGCGCGGCACCTGCGTGCTGGTGGGCTTGCCGCCAGGCGACTTCCCGACGCCGCTGTTCGACGTCGTCGCCAATTGCGTGACGATACGTGGCTCTTTTGTGGGCACGCGCCAGGACATGGCCGAGGCGCTTGCCTTTGCCGCCACCGGCAAGGTCAAGGCCGGGATCGAATTGCAGCCGCTGTCGGCCATCAATGAGATCTTCAGCCGCCTCGAGCATGGCAAGGTTGCCTCGCGCGTGGTGCTCGATTTCAGCAGCAACTGATCAGTACTCAGGCCAAGCGGTGTATCTGTGCGACGGCAAGGAATTGCCGTTGCTATGATGGCATATCATAAAGGACACACCGATGAAAACCT
Source organism: Janthinobacterium darwini (assembly GCF_051380905.1). Classification (NCBI taxonomy): domain Bacteria; kingdom Pseudomonadati; phylum Pseudomonadota; class Betaproteobacteria; order Burkholderiales; family Oxalobacteraceae; genus Janthinobacterium; species Janthinobacterium darwini. The sequence continues at coordinate 1,901,014 of NZ_JBNYXX010000001.1, read as the reverse complement.
CCCGCTTTTCCTCCCTCTCTTCCCTGCTGGCCTGCGCCGCCCTCGCCTGGCCGCTTGCTGCCAGCGCGGCCGATCAGGCCGCGCCCTCCCTGCCCGGACACTATTACCTGCAAGGTGTCATGGAAACGGGCTCCGAACTGCTGCTGAAAAAGGACGGCACCTTCGAATGGATGCTCAGTTACGGCAATACCGACCAGCAAGCCAGCGGCGAGTGGCGCGTTGCCGGGGACACGCTGACCCTGGTGGCAGGAAACGGCGACAAGGAGCCGCAGTTCCGCGTGTTCGAGGAATCGGAAATGCGCATCCAGAAACCGGCCGAAGCGGGATTGTGGGTGGCCATCGTCGGTTTTCCCCGGCTGGGGCCGATGGCTGGCGTGGAAGTGAAGTTCGAAGCGCAAAGCGGTAAGACGGCCACGGCTGTGAGCATCGCGAACGGCGACGCCATCGTCCGTATGCCAGCGTCGGAACGCTGGGTGCGCGCCGGCTTGCGCCGCCAGGGATCAAAGGCCGACTATCAATGGCTGGCCGTGCCGTCCGGGCGCGCACAGGAACGCATCGCCGCCTTCGCCGTCACCGACCCACAGTGGCTCAGGGGTCAGGCATTCCAGAAGCTGGCCTTGCGTATCGTCAAAGGCGGGCTGCAAGTGGACGAGACAGACAGCAGCCTGGCCAGAGGCCTGTACGCGAAACCGGCATCGAAGCAATAGCCCCGCTCCACCTCACTCATCTTCCCGGCACGCTGCCCTGATCAAGGATATTGACCAAGGCAGCGCTGTTTGTGCCCAGGCGCAGCCGTGCGCCGTTGACACCCTGCACGGTCTGTCCTATAGTCGCCGGGTTAACAAGAAATGAGAATGAGAATCATGTTCATTAAAATGAAAAAGTGGCTCGCATGCTATCCGCTCGTGGCCGCCAGCCTGTTGCTGGCCGCTGGCGCGCAGGCGCAAGTGGCCGATCCTGGTGCCGGTGCCAAGCAATTGTGGCAATTGATAGACTATGTTGCTGTCGATTACAGCGGTGCCGTCGAACACGGCAAGGTGGTCAGCGAGGCCGAATACGCGGAAATGCTCGATTTTACCGACAATGCGACGACGCAGATCGCTGCCCTGCCAGCTCACGCTTCGCAGGCGGCCATCGCCGCCGCCATCGCCGACCTGCGCAAAGCCGTCGTGGCCAAGGCCGATGGCGCGGAAGTCAAGCGCCTGGCGCACCACGCGAATGGTTTGCTGATTGCCGCCTACCCGATTCCCGTGGCGCCCAAAGTGCTGCCCAATCTGGCGCGCGGCGCGGCCCTGTATGCGGCCCAGTGCGCTTCTTGCCATGGCGTGGCCGGTGGTGGCGACGGTCCGCTGGCGGCCAGCCTGGAGCCGAAACCGATCGCCTTCACGGATGGCGAACGGGCGCAGTCGCGCAGCCTGATGGCGCTGTACCAAGTCATTTCGCAAGGCGTGGCGGGCACTTCGATGGCCAGTTTTGGCCAGCTGTCCGAAAATGAGCGCTGGGACCTGGCCTTCTTTGTCGGTGGCATGTCGCACGATGCGGCGGCGCGCGCGCGCGGCGAAAAGCTGTGGCGGGACGATCCGCGCAGTAAAAACCTGTACACCGACCTGGCCGCCGTGACGACCCTGACGCAAGAAGCGGCGGCCGCCAAGCTGGGTGCGGACGAAGCGCAAGCCTTGACGGCGTACTTGCGCAGCACCCCTGGCAAGGCCGAGGCGCACAAGCCGGCGGGCCTGGCCCTGTCGCGCTTGCGCCTGGAAGAAAGCCTGGCCGCCGTGCACGCAGGCGACCGAGCGGCCGCCACGCGCCTGGGCCTGTCGGCCTACCTGGACGGTTTCGAGCCGATCGAGCCGATGGTCGGTGCACGCAACAAGTCCTTGCTGCTGGCCGTGGAAAACGCCATGCTGGCCTACCGTTCCGCCGTTGCCAAGGGCACGGTGGCCGATGCCGAGGCGGCGGGTGAAAAGCTGCAGCAACTGTTTAGCCACGTGGAAGCGGAACTGGGGGACGCCAAGGCGGAGCCGATGACGACCTTTATCGGCGCCCTGACGATCTTGCTGCGCGAAGGCGTGGAAGCGCTGCTGATCGTGATCGGCATTATCGCCTTCCTGCGCAAGGCCAAGCGCAACGACGTGCTGCCGTATGTGCATGGCGGCTGGATCAGCGCGCTGGTGGCGGGCGGCCTGACCTGGGTGGCGGCAACGTATCTGGTCACCATCAGCGGCGCCAGCCGGGAAGTGAGCGAAGGACTCGGTTCCGTGTTTGCTGCCCTGGTCCTGCTCAGCGTGGGCTTGTGGATGCACCAGAAGAGCAGCGCCGGACGCTGGCAGGAATACCTGCATGAGAAACTCACGGCAGCGATGAGCCGGCGCTCTGCCTGGGGCCTGTTCGCTCTGGCCTTCATCGCCGTCTACCGCGAAGTCTTTGAAACTGTGCTGTTCTATTCCGCCCTGGCGGCGGACGGCAATGGCGGCGCCCTGCTGGGAGGCTTCCTGGTGGCCATCGTGCTGCTGGTCGTGATCGCCTGGGCCTTGCTGCGCACCAGCGCCCGCATGCCGATCGGCAAGTTCTTCTCGTGGACGTCCGCCTTCGTGGCCGTGCTGGCCGTAATACTGATGGGTAAAGGCGTGGCCGCGCTGCAGGAAGCGGGCTGGGTCGGCGTCACCCCCGTCGATTTCATGCGCATCGACCTGCTGGGCATCCTGCCGACCCTGGAAACGCTGCTGGCGCAAGCGGCCATCGTGGCCATCATCATCGCCGGCTACGGCTGGAACCGCGTGTCCGCAGGCAGACGCAAGCTGGCCTGAGCTTGACACTCGCCCCTTGAAACGCGCCGGCACGGGCGTTTCCACCATCCCCCAATCGCTGCAGCCAGCCATTGGGGGATTTTTCATTGCAGCCGCTAGACGCGACATTTCGCCTGACGACTTTCATCCGACAACAGCGCTGGCCTGCAACAGGAAAATCGCTGGTCACGACCATCTTGGCATCTTTGCCGCTGCTGGCCATCAGCCACATTCAAGAAATCGTCCATAGCTGTCCAGTCCCGTTTGATCGTAAAGGCGCTTTACGAATAGATCTGGCGTCTATTGCTGCCATTCTTTGGGTGCCTGAATGGGTGTTTTTGCACCGATGGCCCCCTGCTGCAGCAGTTGCTGCTGCGCGGCCTGTGGGCCGATGTCGTCGATGACAGCTTGCCGAAGCCGCAGTGGATAGCACGCTGGTGCGAACTGGGTGCGTCAGGATTTCCCTTCATCAACTCCCCTGCAACGCCTGCTGGACGCCGGCGTCGACGTGCATGACCTGACGGACGTCGTGCGTTCCGCGCAGGTCTTAACGATCTACAATATCGCCCAGCTGATCGACGAGCCTTGCCGCGACCTCGGCTATGACGTCGAGGCAGCGCCCGACGTGCAACTGGGGTATGTGGATGAGGCCGGCGCACCGCACCTGCCCGGCAGCCTGCATGATGCGCTGGAAGAACTGGATCCGGCGGGCCGCCACGGCCAGCCCCGCTCGCTGGAACTGCGCCAGTTTGGCGGCTTGCCGGGCGATCTGCAGATGCAGCTCAAGGACTTGCTGGAGAAGAAAGCCTGGTCGCAGGCGGCCGTCCTGTGGAAGCGTACCGTTGGCGGCGAGCTGGCGCACTGCCTGGCGGCAATGCAACAGCTGGCGCGCCAGCTGTAATACCTTACCAGTAGCCAAGCACCTTCCACCACGTCGTGCCGACAATGGCAAAGATCAGCAGTTCCACCACGCACATGATGAAGCCGACCCGCCACCAGTTGCCCATCGTCACGAAGCCGCTGCCGAAGATGATGGGCGATGTGCCCGTCGCGTAGTGGGTCAGGGTCATCATGATGGCCGAGCCGGCCGTCATCATCAGCATGAACGGCACGTGGTATTCGGCGGGAATCAGGTGCAGGCCCACCGTCAGGAAGGCCAGCAGCATGGCGCTGATGTGGGCCGTCGTGCTGGCAAAGAAGTAATGCGAAAAGACAAACACCAGCACCAGGACGGCGGCGATCGGCAGCGAATCCATGCCGCTGGCGACGATGGCGGCCTTCATGCCGGCCGAGAACCAGGCAATCACGCCCGTCTTGTTCAATTGCTCGGCCATCATGACGAGCGCGCCGAACCACACGAGGGTATCCCAGGCGCTCTTCTCCGACAGCACGTCGTCCCAGTCGATGGTGCCCGTGATAATCAACACGAACAAGCCGACAAAGGCTACCACCGTCGCATCGAGTGCAAACGCGGGGCCGAACAGCATGGCGGGCACGTTCGCCCACAGCAACAGCAGCAGGGCAAAGGTGCCCAGCATGACTTTTTCCGACGGCGACAAGGGACCCATGCTCTTCAATTCCGCCTTGGCGTAAGTGACGGCGTCCGGCGTGGCTTTCAGTTCCGGCGGCGACAGCCAGTAGATAATCAAGGGCATCACCAGCAGGCAGACGAGGCCCGGCAACAGCATGCACAGGGCCCAGGTGGTCCACGTCAGATGAAAACTCTGGCCGCTGGCCTTGGCCACGAAATCGACCACCAGCGGATTGGGCGCCGTGGCTGTCAGGAACATGGCCGAGGTAATCGGGTTGGCGTGGTAGTTCACGAGGGCCAGATACGTGCCCACTTTACCTTCCGTGCCCTTGGCAGGGTCCGAATCGAAGGCGTTGGCGATCGATTTCATGACGGGGTGGACGATGCCGCCACCGCGTGCGGTGTTACTTGGCGTAAAGGGCGCCAGCACCAGTTCGCAAATGGCCAGGCCGTAGCCGATGCCCATGGTGCGCTTGCCCAGCAGGGAAATGAACAGCAGACCGATGCGGCTGCCCAGCCCCGTCTTTTTCAGGCCGCGCGAAATCAAAATCGCCACCACGATCAGCCAGATCAACGGATTCGAGAAACTGCTGAGCGCATCCGTGATGGCGCCTTTGGACGAGGTCGACGTTACTTGTGACAATGACACGATGACGATGGCCATCATGGCCATCACGCCAATCGGCATGACTTTCAGGATGATCGCCAGGATGGTGGTGAGGAAGATTGCCACCAGGCCCCAGGCCTTGGGCGTCAAGCCATCGGGCGCCGGCAGCAATAGCATGCTCACCAGCAAGGCCGTGCAAATCAGGGCGGGGACGAGGCGGAATGGGACGGCTTCCTTGAAATGCAGGAACATGTCGCGCACTGTTTTATACATCTTTATTACCTTTCGCTGTGGGTCAGGCATCGTGGCAAGCGGCATGGTGCGCGCAGAGTCTTGGGCTGGCGCGCAGAAAAAACGCACCTTCAACGATGACAGATGCCCAACAATTCTGTTCGGCAATATCATACACGCAACGCGTGCCCGTCCCCGGCTCCATTCGGCGCGCCGTTCCCGCCAATTGCAAAATCGTTGACCTGCGAGCGACATATGTCGCATAATCGCCCCTCATGTCGCCTAAGCCTACGAGGAAGCCATTGCAAGCACGCAACCATCATATCGACGCCTTGCGGGGCGCGGCCATCCTGTGCGTGCTGCTGCTGCACTTCGCGCTGGCCTACGGCCTGAAGAACAGCCCGCTCTCCGCCTTGCCGGGCTGGCTGCTGGGCGCCGCCTACCAGGGCAATTACGGCGTGACCATCTTCTTCGTTATTTCCGGCTACCTGATCACCTCGACCTCGCTACGCCGCTGGGGCGACCTGGCGCGCATAGACCTGGCCGCGTTTTATCTCTACCGCATTCCCCGCCTGCTGCCCTCTCTGCTGCTGGCCCTGTCCCTCATCGTGCTGCTGGGCGTGCTGGACGTGCCCTTCTTTGCCAATTCGGACGGCGGCAAGGACTTGCCAGCCAGCTATTTCGTCATCGCCATCGCTTCGGTGCTGACCTTCTGGCACAACGTGCTGATGCAAAGCGCCGGCTATTTCAATTACTGCCTGAACGTCTACTGGTCGCTATCGGTCGAGGAAATGTTTTATCTGCTGCTGCCGCTGTCGTGCCGCTTGCTGCGCCAGCGCCACTGGATCATGCTGCTGTGCGGCGCTGCCATCGTGGCCGGCCCCGTCTACCGCAGCTTGCACGCGGATAATGAGATTGACTTCATGTACGGCTACCTTGCCTGTTTCGACGCCATCGCCATCGGCTGCCTGACGGCACTGTTGACACAGCATTGGCGGCCGGGCGCGCGTGCCGGACAACGCTTGCGCTGGACAGCGGGCCTGGCCCTGGCGGTCCTGTACGTGCGCGGCATTGGCGGCCATGAAGTCTTTGGTTTCAGCGCGATCGCGCTGGCCAGCGCCGCCTTCATCGTGGGCGCCACGGCGGGCCAGGCAGCCAGCCAAGGCCGCCCAGGCCCGCTGCAATGGCTGGGACGGCACAGCTATGAGCTGTACTTGTTCCATATCATCGTGCTGGCCGCCATGCGCAATGTCGTCGACAAGGCGGGCCTGGGCTACTCGGAGCGCCTGCCGTGGCTGGCGCTCTTCCTGGCTGCGACCGCACTGGCGGCCGCCCTCGTCGCCCGCTGCGTGTCCGAACCGGCCAATACCGCCCTGCGCCGGCGCTTCCGGAGCGCCGCCACGGCCGCGCCTGCACGCGCGGGGGGCAGCCCTGGAGCGGCGCCTTGAAAAAGTGAGCCAGGTCAAGAGACCGCATGCCGGTCGTGCGTTTCAGGGGGATTTCCAGCCCGAACTTGCCATCCGCACTATAATGTCGGCACCGCGTGCGGCAGCATTGGCGGCGATAGACGGTAACAATTTCGTGTGGACGCCAGTACAATAGCGTCTGGGCCTACACAGGGTTTCACTTTTGCCAGCAGTTGCCAGCAACTAACCATTTTTTTGACCAGCCAACAAACACTATGAGTTCGATGAATGAAGAGCGCGTATTAAGCGTGCACCACTGGACGGATACCCTGTTCTCCTTTACCACCACGCGCGACCCGTCGCTGCGTTTCTCGAATGGCCATTTCACCATGATCGGCCTGCGCGTCGATGGCAAGCCACTGCTGCGCGCCTACAGTATCGCCAGCGCCAATTATGAAGACCACCTGGAGTTTTTCAGCATCAAGGTGCCGGGCGGCCCGTTGACGTCGCGTTTGCAGCACTTGCAAGTGGGCGACACCGTCATCGTCGGCCGCAAGCCGACGGGCACCCTGGTGTCCGACTACCTGCTGCCAGGCAAGCGCCTGTACATGCTGTCGACGGGCACGGGCCTGGCCCCTTTCCTCAGCATCGTGCGCGATCCGGACATCTACGAGCGCTTCGACCAGTTGATCCTCGTGCACGGCGTGCGCCAGGTCGATGAACTGGCCTACCGCGAGCTGCTGGAAGAGCACCTGCCGAAACATGAATTCCTGGGCGAAATGGTCAGCGACAAGCTGCGCTACTACCCGACCGTCACGCGCGAAGACTTCCGCAACATGGGCCGCATCACGGCACTGATCGAGAACGGCAAGCTGGCCGAAGACCTGGGCTTGCCAGAGCTGAACCCGGCCGAAGACCGCGTCATGATCTGCGGTAGCTCGGACATGCTGCGCGACCTGAAAGAGATGCTGGAAGCGCGTGGCTTCAAGGAAGGCAATACCTCGACGCCTGGCGACTTCGTTGTCGAGCGCGCGTTCGCCGAGAAGTAATCCGCAACGCTACAGGTGCCGGGTCCCGCCGCTTTGCGCGGCGGGACCCGGCTTTTTTATTGCTGGATCAACGGGCCAGCGCTGCCCCGCGCTGGTATTGCAAGCCATTCATGAAGCGCTGCACGGGCTGAAAGCCGCCGCTGAGGATATCGTCATGCGCCGCGTAATAGCGCGTCTCGATCTTCAGCAGGCCCAGCACGGTCGCATCGAGCTTGTCGGTCTGATATGGCCGGCTTTCCAGCGCCGCGCGCGCGGCCGTCGATTGCGGCGCTTGCCGGTTGCTCCAGATCAACATGGGAATTTCATAACCACTCTTGTCCGAGGCGGAATGGCCCGCGTGATTGCGGCTGTAACCCACTTCCTGCCCATGGTCAGAAACGAACAGCAGCGAGGCGGCGCGGTCGGTCTTGGCCTTTTCCGCCATGCCGATCAGGGTGCCCAGCACGTAATCGCCATAGCGGATTGCGTTATCGTACTCATCGCGCTGGTTGCGTATCCAGCCAGACCTGCCCTGGCTGGCCATCTGCACGCTGACGGCGTCCTGCGCCTTGTCGAAATGCGCAAAGCGGCTGGGATAGCGCATGTCATAGCTGGGATGGGCACCCAGCAAGTGCACGACGATCAGCTTTTTCGGCGCGTCGTCGCGCAGCGCATGAGCGAAGGGCTGGAACAGGTTGCCATCGAAATTGTTTTCGCCGCGGCCAGTACCGTAGTTGATGAAGTCGCTTTCATCGGCCTCGCCCGCCAGCAGACCGATCCAGCCGTCGTTGCGCGTCTGGTTCGATACCCAGAAAGTCTTGTAGCCGGCCGCCTCGGCCAGCATCAGCAAATTCGGCTTGGCCATCCACGCATCGGGGTTGCCGATATCGGCCGGCGTGAGCATCGTCATCATCGATTCCACCGTGCTGGACGCGGGCGAAATGACATCGTTGAACACCAGCAGCTTCGCACGCATGGCGTCGAGCCTGGGCGTGGTGGCGCGCGGGTAGCCATACAGCGACATCGAGGCGCGGTTGGTGCTCTCGCCGATCACCAGGATGACGGTGCGCGCATCCTCGCCCACATAGCGCACATGCCAGTCGCGCGGCGCGGCCATGGCCGCCGTCAGCGCATGCTGCATGGACTTCATCGCGTCCAGCTGCGCGCTGTACTGCTGGTAGCGCAGTGGCCAGAACAGCGCCGGATTTTCGCGCCGCATGGTGGTATTGACGTGCAGCAGCACGAGAAAGACGGCCATGCTGGCAGCAAAGCTTTTTTGCAGCAGGCCCGGCACGCGACTGGCGCGCGCCGCTTGCCAGCGCAGCAGCTGGCGGTCAGCCAGCAGCACCGCCGCCGTCACGAGTACAAACCAGCCCGCCGATTGCGCCAGCGCGATGCTGTTGTGCAGGAAAAATTCACCCGTTTCGGCTTGATCTGTCGCAAACATGGCCTGTAAAACTGCATTCGGATTCGGCCGCATGCCAAAATAGCCACGCAAAAAACCTTTGATGGCGGCGTCGAGGTAAAACACGGGCACCACGATGCGCACCAGCACGGTGACCAAGCCGGCGCTGGTGCTGCTGCGCCAGGCATGCAGCACGCCGCCTATGCCCAGCAGGAAGGCCGCCAGCAAGACGCACAATTTCAGGCATTCGTTCGCACTTAACTGATCGAAGAGGAAGAACAGCAGCAGGCCAGCAAGACTTAACAGGACACGGAAAAACAGAATCAGCATGGAGGCAGTAGATAGTAAACGTTCGACGGGGACAGGCCCGAGCGGACGGGCCAGCGATTGTAGCGTAGTCCCTTGCCACGCGTAGCAGCATTTCTTGCATGCTCCTGACAGAAATTGTCAGTGCTGTCCATTATGCTTTTGGCACCAGCAGGCTAAGCAGCCTGTACTATTGATATCTCCACCTGCGACAGGACTTTTCATGACCCGTGCCATCACCATACTGACCGAGAACTTTGCCGATTGGGAAACCGCCCTGATCAATTCCACGGCGCGCCTGTATTACGGCTTTTACACGCAGTTTGCCACGCCGGGCGGCCTGCCTGTCACCTCGTCCGGCGGCATGCTGGTCACGCCGCAACTGGCGCTGGAAGCCATTTCGCTCGACGAACTCGACTTGCTGATGGTGTGCGGCGGCAGCCACTGGCAAAGCGGCAAGGCGCCCGACCTGGGTCCGCTGCTGCGCGCCGCACGCGACAAGGGGGTGGTGCTGGCCGGCATTTGCGACGGCACGCGCGTGCTGGCGCAGGCCGGCGTGCTCGACACCGTGCGCCACACTTCCAATTCCGCCGACAACCTGATGGACACGGGCTATGCGGGCGCCGGCCAATACCAGGATGTGCCCTGGGCCGTGGCCGACCAGCGCATCATCACGGCGCCCGGCACGACGCCCGTCACCTTCACGCAAGAAGTCTTGCGCGCCCTGGGCATAGCCGACGAGAACCTGGCCGCCTACCTGGCCTTGCATGGTGCCGAGCACGGCAAGGCTGCGGCTGCCCAGGCAGCCCGCTAGTCGGCAGCCAGCACGCGCAAGCGCGCCACGGCGTGCTTGTTGCCGGGGTCCAGTTCCAGCGAGCGGCGGTAATGCGTGACGGCCAGCGCCTTGGCGCCGTCCGCCTCGTACGCTTCGGCCAGGCTGTCGTGGCCGTTCGCCCCTTGCGGGTAGAGTTGCACGCCAAGCTGGAAGACGGCAACCGCCTGTTTCAGCTGCTGCCGGCCCAGCAGGCGGTAACCCCAGGCGTTCAAGTCGTCTTCGGTGGGCGCAGACAGCCCGTGCTGGCGCCGGATGGCCGCCAGTTTCTTGTCCAGCCCGTCGAAACCACCGCTGGCCGCGCTATTGCGCAGCAGGTGCGCGGCATACGCGCCGCCACGCTGCTGGCGCAGGGCGGGAATATAGAAGCCGGCGATGGTATCGATCAGCTGTTCCGGCTGGCCTCCAGCCAGGTTGCTCAGGATAATGATGGCCAGGTCATCATCCGGGTACACATAAAAGGCGGAGCGGGCGCCGCCGATGCCGGCCACGGCGCGGTGGCCATCGCGGCCGATCGTGGGCCAGCCCAGCGCCCACGGTGCCGGCTTGCCGTCATTCAAGCTGGTCGGCTGCCACAGCCGTTCCACGCTGGCGGGCGCCAGCAAGCGTCCTGACTGTAGCGCGATAAGCCAGTTCGTCAGTTCACCCACATTGCTGTTGATGCCGGCCCCCGCGCGCATGAACACGGGGAAGTCCTCGATCACGTTGCGGTAACCGTTGCCGCCCCGGTTCAGCACATAGGAACTGGCCTTGTTGGCGACCACGTCCTTCGCATCGCCAAAACCGCTGTGCGGCATGCCCGCCACGTCGAACTGCCTGTGCTGGATGAAGGAGACAAAGGGCTGGCCGCTTTGCTGCTCGATCAGTTGCGCCAGCAACACATAATTGGTCTGGTTATAGCGGAAGCGCTGGCCTGGGCGGGCTTCCACCGGCAGCGCCCGCACGGCTGTCCACGCCGCGTCGGCGTCGTCCGGCTGCGGCCCCACCAGCTTGCCGCTGCGCTGGTCCAGCACATCGGGCAAGCCCGAAGTATGGTTGAGCAATTGCGTCACCGTCACGGCTTGCCAGGCTGGCGGCAGCCCCGTCAGGTACTGGCCGATGGGCGCCGCCAGGTCGATCTTGCCCTGCTGTACTAGCTGCATCACGGCCACGCCCGCAAATGCTTTCGTTGCCGAATTGATGGAAAACAGGCTGGCGTCCGTCACCGGTACCTGATATTGCAAGCTGGCCAGGCCGAAATTGTGCTTCAGCACGACCTTGCCACCTCGGATGACCGCCAGTTGCAGACCTGGAATCTGGCGCTCCTGCATTTCACTGCGCAAGAAGGCGGCAATTTCCTGTTCCGCGGGGGACGCCTTCGGCCCGCTGGCGGGGGCGGCCGTGGCGGCCACGGTGACGGGAGCGGCAATGGCGGCAAGCGCCATAACGAGCAGAACAGATGGGAGGCGTGGCTTCAAGATGCGGCTTTCGGCAAGAGAAAACGGAACAGCAGCATCCCATACCTATTTATCAACGTCAACGAGAATATTACTGCTTAGAAAGTTACTCTTCCAGCCACGCGTCCTCATAGCCTTCCCGATCGAGAATGAATTTGGCGCCGCTGGGCAAGGCCAGGTAATCGAGCACCTGCGGCAGCATCTCGTGCAGGTGTTCCACATGCAGGGGCTGGTAAAAGCCGCTGGCAGTGTCATGCTCGCCGCAGTGGATGAACCAGCTGATGGTGCCGTTTTCCGGCAGCACGATGCGCGTGCCGTAGATGGGCGACTGCGCCAGGCTGCCGATGGCCAGGGCCACCATGGGTTCGGGCGCCTGCGCCGGCAAGCCGAATTTGTCGCAAATGCGCCGCTGTGTTTCGCTGATCAGTTCAGTCATGGTGCTCTCAGGATCCGATATATTGATAATGCAGCCGTAGCGCGCCATCGGCGCCGGACATTTCCAGGTGCAAGGTCGCTTCACCCGGCTTGCCATCGGCCAGCAACATGCATTCCAGGCCCAGCGGCCCGGCGTCGGTGGCATACACATCGATGGCGGAACGGCCATCCTTGCCCGGCACAAAGGCCTCGGCCAGCGGCGCCAGGGAGAGCGCCTGGTTTGCCGAAAAATAGCTGTCGAGCATCTCGAGGATCTCCTCGGCCACGCCCGCCGACAGGGACCAGTCGCGTTGCAGCGCAACAGGATCGCGCAGGTCGAGCGTCTGCACGAAGGCGGCCGCCTGTGCATAGGCCTGCTGCCGCAGGCTGTCGGTAATACTCATTTCCATGCTGCGATTCCTCTCTCTTGAACAGGCGCCATTATAGTGCGCGCCCTGACGGATGCGGCACAGTCGCCATGCCAACAGTTGCATGACAGTACGGCATCCCTGTAAAGTGGGCCACGATGAAAAAAACCTACCATGGCAGTTGCCACTGCGGCAGCGTGCGCTTCGCGGCCGAGATCGACCTGGCCGCTCCCAGCCTGCGCTGCAACTGTTCCTATTGCCTGAAAATCCGCTGCTGGGCTAGCCAAGTGCCGCCCACAGCATTCCACCTGCTGGCAGGAGAAGCGGAGTTGAGCGAATACCGCTTTGGCGCCGGTCGGGAACGCCACTACTTTTGCCGCCACTGCGGCGTGCGCCCGTTTGGCCGCGGCGATTCTGCCCGCAGCGGCCCGTTTGTCGGCATCGGCGTGAACTGCCTCGACGATGCCTCGGTGGCCGAACTGGCCCAGGTGCCCGTCACCTTTGTCGATGGCTGGCATGACGACTGGGACGCGCCGCCGCAGGAAACGCGGCATCTGTAAAAATGCAATGTAGAAATGGTTGTCACGCACCACGGAGTTTTCCTACGTGGCGACAGGTAGTGTCCCTATGGTGAAGCCAGCGTCCGGCAGCGAAAATGGCCTTAACGGTGCTGCACGGCGCCGGAGGCCAGGCAGGAGCATCCTTAATCCATCCTTACGCCATCCTTGGTGCGGATGATGACGCAGACTAACCACAGGGGGAACGATCATGACGTCAAACAGCAACGACAAAAGCGGCAAGCAGTCGAGCAAACCGCAATCGGGCAACCAACAGTCGGACAAGCAGCAGGCGGACAAGCCATCCGGCACCCGCCAGCCATCCGGTGGCACCCAGGGCGGCAAGCACGAGCAGAACATTGACGCGAGCCGCCAAAGCCACAAAAATGACGGCAACAAGCAATCTGCTTCGCAACAAATGGGTCTGGGCAGGAGCGCCAGTGAACAATCGGGTTCGGGCGCCGGTTCGCGCGGCGGCACGCATGATCAGCAAACGGAAACGGGACGTCAAGGCCACAAGAATGATGACAAATCCTGATAGCCGAATCGTGTGATTGCCGGCAAATCTGCCAAGACTTCGCTGCAGCATGGGCCGGTGCGGCAGTGCCGTGCCGGCCCATGGGTAGCGTAAGGCCAGGCCCGCCACTTCATGGGCGGTCAGACAGGTGAGGTGCGAAAGGCCGTTGTCTGGATCCGCATTCTGGGTGATAATTACGCCCATGAACGATACCACTACCTTACCCCCATTGCCCGATCGCCTGTCGATCGACCCTAGCAGCCCTTTCCACGTTGCAGCCGTGTTCGAGAATGACGTCGGCATCCGCTTCAACGACAAGGAACGTCTTGACGTGGAAGAATATTGCATCAGCGAACGCTGGATCAAGGTCGCTTCCACCAAGTCCCTGGACCGCCGCGGCCGTCCGCTGCAGATCAAGCTGAAGGGCAAAGTCGAAGCGTTTTACCGCTAAGCAACACATGTAATGTCATCGAGGCCGATTTCCATCGGCCTTTTTTTCGTCTGCAGGTATTGCTCAGCCGTGTAGCGATCAAGCCGCCGGTGGCGGCTGGTATGCGCAAAAGCCCGGCCACTGGTCGCGGCTGTCGCACACTTTCAGGCAGCCTTTATTATCCTTGAACGTGGCGACAACCTTGATGTGGAAACCATATTTTGGTGTGGTGGCCAGAAAGGCGGACGGGCAGCTTTGCTCATTGCTGAAGCGGAAAGTGATTTCTTCGCGGCGGCCCTTGCGCTCAAAACCCAGCATGAAGGTTTCATTGCTGTTCCACTGCGCCTTGCCCGGCACGCGGAAGCGGTAGCGCGGACTGCCCTGCTGCTGGCCTTCGAGTTTCTGGCCGAAGACGCGGCTGCTGGCCGTGGCCATCTCGACTTTGGCAACCGGATACACGATGGCAAACATATAGGTGCCAGCGAAACCCTGGTCAAAACCGAGTCCCTTCTGGTAGAACGGCACGACGATATGCGGCGCGCCCCCGTACTCCACCGTGTTGCGGGCCGTCACGCGCGACGTCAGCTTGTCATCGGGCGCTTGCCCGAAGACCACGTCCAGTTCCAGCAGCGCTTGTTGCTTGTCGATATCTTGTGCCAGATAATCCTTGGGGAACATTTCGCCGTGCACGCAGCCGGCCAGCAAGGAGGCGGCGAGGCAGCCGGTGAGGAGTTTAGGTATTGTCATGGCTGTTTTCCTTCTGGCGGCGTTGAACTGAGGCCCAGCCCCGTCACTTGCCAGCCATTCTTGCCTTGTTTCCATTGAAATTGCTGGCCGAACCAGGCCAGTTCCAGTTCGCGCCGGATGCGGTTCGAATCGGTGCGGCCCTGGCGCGCCTTGATGGCGGCGCCCGCCTGTTCGGAAGCCGCCTCCGACAAGGGCTTCAACCACCGTTGATAGGTGTCGGGCGGCAAGGCCAGGATCCCGGCGACGCCGTCGTCGCGCGTGGCAACGATGATTTGCAATTTGGTCAGTTTCCTGGCGAGATAGGCGCCGCGCCGCCCGTCGGGCGAAACGGAGACCAGCATGGCGGGCGCGTAATCGCCAGTGACGGTGTCCGGCATGTCAAACCACAGCAGCTCGCCCGTGTCCGTATCGAGCGCGCGGCCGTCGCGGGCAAACAGCAGTACTTCGGGACGGCCCGGCTGCGGCACGCCCCATTCCGGATCGCGCTCCGTGCGCACCATGCTGTCGCGCTGCATGGGACTGAGGGGGCGCATCAGCGGTTCGCCATTTTGCACGCCGATGAGGATGGTGCCCTGCCCCGTATAGCCCTTGGTAAAGGCCAGCAGCATGGGTTGGCCCTCGCGCGTGGCCTTGAGGGGGCGCACTTCCACCACTTCGCGCGCGCCGCCGGGCCAGTAGCCGTGCTGGCGGAAAGACAAAGTGACGAGCGAGTCGAAGCGGTCATTCGTGACGACGAAGTCGCCGTATTGTTTGGACACCGGCACGTACGGCGCTTGCGCCAGCGCGGCAGGCACGAAGGCGGCCGCCAGAGCGGCGGCGGCCGCCAGGCGGCGTAAAGATAGCGACAGAGGTAGGAACAGCATGGCATCCTGTGTGGGTCGCACTGGGCGAAGGATGCATATCATAGACGATTCCTCGCCAGCAACACTGTCCGGTAGGAAACATCAGTGGCGCTGGATTTCGATCAGCTCGATCTCGAACAGTTTGGGCCACAGTTTGCCCGTGACAAACAGGCGCTTGCCGCGCGCGTCCCAGGCGATACCGTTGAGCACGGCGTCGGGATTGGCCGTGCCCCGCTTCTCGGGCGGCAGCAAGCCAGTGAGGTCGATCCAGCCCACGACCTTGCCGCTGGCAGGGTCGATGCGGGCGATCACGTCCGCGCCCCACACATTGGCAAACAGCTCGCCGTCGACCATTTCCAGTTCATTCAGGCGGTCGATGGGGCGGCCTTCGGCCTTCACTTCGAAGCGGCGCACCTCGGCCAGGGTTTTCGGATTGAGCACGCGGATGGCGGAGGTGCCGTCGCTCATGTAGACAAATTTGTCATCGCTGGCCAGGCCCCACCCTTCGCCCTGGTAGCTGAAGCTGCGTTTCAGTTTGAACGTCTTCTGGTCGAACACATAGCCAGTCTGCGAAATCCACGTCAGGCCCAGGATTTCATCGCCCACATCCGTGATGCCTTCGCCGAACACTTTTTTGTCGAGCATGCTTTTCTGCAAGACCTTGCCCGTCGTCAATTCCACCTTGCGCAGCGAGGACTGGCCGTTCTGGCCCGTGCTTTCATACAAATGGCCATCCTTGAACAGCAAGCCCTGGGTAAACGCCTGGGGGTCGTGCGGATAGGTGTTCTTGACGAAATAACCATACACGGGAAGCGCGGCCTGGGCGTAGCCCATTTCGCTCATCAGGCCCACGGTGCATAACAATCCCAGCAGCAGCGAGCCGGCGGTGCGTTTGAGTCTGGCGTTGACGTTGATGTTCATCTGGTGGGGCGGAAGTTGGTGTACGCCTATTGTAAACGTGCCGCGTCCGCCATGCGCGCCCTGACGAGGTCCAGCCAGGCGCGCCCCGCGAAAGACAGGCGTCCACCGCGGCGCCAGGCCAGCATCAGATTCCATTCCACGGGCGGACCGTCCAGGGGAATGACGGCAAACTGCGCCGGCTCGAGCGTGTCGCAATACATCTTCGGCAACAGGCAGATGCCCACGCCCAACCGCACCAGCGAGGCAATGAAGTCCCACTGGCCGCTGCGGCCCGTGATGCGCGGCGCAAAACCGGCCCGCTGGCAGGCATCCTGCACAATGTCGTTCAGGGCAAACGCTGCGCCATAGAAGATGAAGGGGCTGTCGGCCAGCTCGGCCAGGGCCACCGAGGCGCGCCCCTGCCACGGCGAGCCGGGCGCCGCAAGCAGGCACAGGGGCGAGCGCACGATGGGCAGCGACTCGAAATCCTGCCAGGTGGCCGCATTGCCTGGATAGTCAAGCATGGTGCCCAGTTCCACCGTGCCGGTGCGCAAGTCGCGTTCAATGGCTTGCGTGCCGCTTTCATACATTTTCAGCTCGATGCCCGGATAGCGCTGATGGTATTCGGCCAGCCACGGCGCCAAGGTGGAATGCGTCTGCGGCGATACGCCCACGCGCAATTCCCCCCGTTCCAGTTCTTGCAGGTCGCGCAATTCCACCTTCAGTTCCGCATGCAGGGCCAGCAGCTCATGCGCGCGCGACAGCACCACCTTGCCCGCGTCCGTCAAGGTAAAACGCTTGCCCGCGCGGTCCAGCAAGGCCAGGTCCAGCGACTGCTCTAGCTGGGCAATCATCTTGCTGACGGTGGGCTGCGTCACGTGCAGCTTGGCGGCCGCGCGCGTAAAACTGTTTTGCTCGACCACCTCGACGAAGTAGCGCAAGGAGCGGATATCCATGATGCATTCCAATATCGAATGATAATCATGAGTTTAAGTCATTTTATCTTTTGATGTTGGGTCACTACAATGAAGACTTCCCCCAGCCGTTTGAAAGCCCGCCGTGAAAGCACCAGCCTTGCAGCATTCCATCCATCCCGCCCCCGCCCTGCCGTCCGCCCCTGCCTGGCGCCAGCCCGCGCAGACCGCGTGGCAAGTGGGCATACTGATTGCCGCCTGGTGGCTGGCCGACGAGGCTGCATCCGCCCTGCATTTGCCGTTTTCCGGCGGCGTGGTGGGCCTGTTCGTGCTGGTGGCCCTGCTGCTGTCGGGTTGGGTGCGGCCTGCCGCCATCGAACTGGGCGCGAACTGGCTGCTGGCCAATATGCTGCTGTTCTTTATTCCGCTGGTGGTATCCGTGGTGCAATTTACGCAACTGTTGAAATCGCAGGGTCTGATGCTGTTCGTGAATATCGGCCTGGGCTTTGCCAGCGTGATGCTGGCCACGGCGTTGACGGTGGAATGGGTGTGCCGTTATGAGCGCAAGCTGCGCCTGCAAAAACTCGTGCGCCAGCGCACAGCCAGGGCGGCAGCATGAGTACCCTGATTCTGTCCCTGCTGTTCTTGCTGCTGACCCTGGTCTTGTTCTATGGCAATCAGGCCGTGCACCGCCGCCACCCGCATTTTTTGCTGACGCCCGCCATCTGCACCTCGGCGATATTGATCGCCATCGTGCAGGCGACCTCGACGCCGTTCGCCACGTACTTCGGCGAAACGCGCTGGCTGCCGTGGCTGCTGGGGCCGGCCACCATCGCCTTCGCCCTGCCCATCTTCCAGGAGCGCAAGCTGATTCGCAAGCATTGGCTGGCCCTGTCGCTGGGCAGCTGCGCCGGCATCGTGGCATCCGTCGCCGCCACCCTGCTGCTGGACCGGCTGATGGGCGTGCATGGCGACATGGCGCGCAGCCTGCTGGCGCGGTCTGTCTCGACACCATTCGCGCTGGAAGCGTCGCGCCACATGGGCGGCTCGGCCCAGCTGACGGGGATTTTTGTCGTGATGACGGGCTTGTTCGGCTTGATGCTGGGCAAACCCTTGTTAAAACTGCTGCCCTTGCGCATGCGTATCGCCCGTGGCGCGCCGTATGGCGCGGCCGCGCACGGTTTTGGCCTGTCCGTGGCGCGCCGCGTGGGCACGGAAGAAGGCGCCGTGGCCAGCCTGACGATGATTTTTTCGGGCGTCGTGACGGTGCTGCTGGCACCGCTGCTGGGGCATCTTTTGGGCTAGCGGTCCGCTTGCAGCACCTGCATGCCATGCACGATCAGGTCGATTCCCGCCAGAAAATCCTCCCGGTCGTCGTGCGTGCGCAACTGCCCCGCCACCTTGCGGGCAAACGGAAACGCCTGCGCATCGAGGCGTGACCACGCGCCCGCCAGGCTGTCGAGGAAATGCGCGCGCTCCAGGCCCTTGTCCCTGGCGATGACGGCATTGGCCGCATTTTGTCCGCTCACGCCCAGCAAATAGTTCAACAAGGTGCATGCTGCCAGCCATTGCCTGTGCTGCGGCACGCCCAGGGCATCGACTTGCTGGCCCAGGCGTTCCAGAATGCGCACGCTGGGCAGCTGGCCCGGCGCGCGCGACAGGGCCGAGCCCAGCCACGGATGCGCATCCATGGCCTCGAACATGGTCAGCGCCACGGCGCGTATGCCCGCCTGCGGCGTAGCTCCTTGCGGGGCGGCATCCATGGCCCGGGTGACGATGGCGTCGCTGGACGCCGTGAACAAATCATCCTTGTCGGCCACGTGCCAGTAAATGGCGCCCGCCCCCGTGGACAGGCGCGTGGCCAGGGCGCGGAAGGTCAGACCGCCCTCGCCGGCTGTATCGAGCAAGGCAATGGCGGCATCGATGATGGTGTCGCGCGTCAGGGCATCGGCGCGTCGTGGAGGGGGCGCTACAGTATTGGACATCGCTTATCTTGACACAGATGCTGGCTTGCCGCAAAATTCCTGTGGAACGCTGTTCCACCAACATTTTGGACACTACCCTCAAGGATCACCATGCATATCGCCATCATCGGCGCGGGCCTGGGCGGGCTGATGCTCGCCCGCGTGCTGCACGTCCACGGCATCGCCGCCACAGTATATGAGGCGGATGCGTCGCCGCAGGCGCGCCGCCAGGGTGGCCTGCTCGATATCCACGAGGAAAGCGGCCAGCAAGCGCTGCGGGCGGCTGGCCTGCATGACGCCTTCCGCACCCTCATCCATGCAGGCGGCGAGGCCAGCCGCGTGCTCGATCAGCACGGCACCGTTTTGCTCGACGAGGGGGACGATGGCACCGGTGGCCGGCCGGAAGTGGCGCGCGGCGAACTGCGCCGCATCCTGCTCGATGCCTTGCCTGACGGCTGCGTGCGCTGGGGCCATAAATTGACCAGCATCACAACCATGGACGGCGGCCAACACATGCTGAGCTTTGCAAATGGCGCCACGGCAACCAGCGACCTGCTGGTGGGCGCGGACGGCGCCTGGTCCAGGGTGCGGCCCCTGCTCTCAAGCGCGCAGCCCGGGTACAGCGGCATTGCCTTCATCGAAACGTATCTGTTCGACAGCGACCGTCGCCACCAGGCCAGCGCGCAAGCCGTGGGCGCGGGCGCCCTGTTCGCGCTGGCGCCGGGAAAAGGCATCCAGGCGCACCGGGAAGCCGATGGCGTGCTGCATGCGTATGTGGCCTTGAGCAAGCCCGAGGAATGGCTGGCCGCCATCGATTTTGCCGATCCCGCCGCCGCCCGCGCTTGCATCGCCGCGCAATTTGCCGGCTGGGCACCCGCGCTGACGGCCCTGATCACGGACGCGGACACGCCGCCCGTGCCCCGTCCCGTGCACCTGCTGCCCGTCGACCACCGCTGGCAGCGCGTTGCGGGCGTGACCTTGCTGGGCGACGCTGCCCATTTGATGGCGCCGGCCGGCGAAGGCGCCAACCTGGCCATGCTCGATGGCGCCGAGCTGGCGCAGGCGCTTGCCGCGCAGCCGGGCGACATGGACGCGGCCCTGCTGGCGTATGAAACGGCGCTGTTTGCGCGCAGCAGCGTGGCTGCGGCGGAGTCCAAGCGCATCCTGCACCTGTGCTTTGGCGACGAGGCGCCGCACAGCCTGGTCCAGTTCTTTTCCGGCATGCAAGATGCCGGCCCTGAGCGGGAAGTGTAAGGGCGGCGGTGAGGCGCGGCGCCAAAGCCCCACGCCAGCGGCCTTTATCGGGGATAATACGTCTTTCCCCATTCCAAGCAGCCGCGCCACGATGAAATACCCTGCAGTCCTGCCTTTCAGCGACATCCTGTCCCGCTTGCACGAGTTCGATGCCATCATCGACGTGCGCAGCCCGTCCGAATTCGCGGAAGACCACTTGCCGGGCGCCATCAACCTGCCCGTGCTGGACGACGAGCAGCGCGTACGGGTGGGCACTTTATATAAACAGACGAGCGCCTTCGAAGCGAAGAAGCTGGGCGCGGCGCTGGTGGCGAAAAATATCGCACGGCATATCGAAGAGAGTTTTCTGGGCCACCCGCACGACTGGAAGCCCCTCGTCTACTGCTGGCGCGGCGGCAACCGCAGCGGCGCCATGGCGCACATCCTGGCGCGTATCGGCTGGCCCGTCACGCAGCTTGAGGGCGGCTACAAGGATTACCGGCGCCATGTGAACGCCGAGCTGGCCACCCTGCCCGAGCGCTTCGACTTCATCAACGTGCTGTGCGGTCCCACGGGCAGCGGCAAGAGCCGCTTGCTGCAGGTACTCGACAAACAAGGCGCGCAAGTCATCGACCTGGAAGACCTGGCGGCCCACCGCGGCTCCGTGCTGGGCGGTTTGCCCGAGGAAGAGCAACCAGCGCAAAAAGCGTTTGAAAGTGCGCTGTGGCAGCAACTGCGTACTTTTGACCCGTTGCTGCCTGTATTCATCGAGTCCGAAAGCAAAAAAGTGGGTCGGTTGCGCGTGCCCGATGCGCTGATGGAAAAGATGCGTGCTTCCGCCTGCACGGACGTGCGGCTCGATACGGCCCAGCGCGTGCAATTGCTGATGCAAGACTATGCGCATTTCGTCGGCGACCCGGCCCGCCTGAACGTGCAGCTGGCCCTGTTGACGCAGCTGCATGGCAAGGAGAAAATTGCCCACTGGCAGCAACTGGCCACTTCGGGCCGCATGGCCGAGCTGGTGGAAGAGTTGCTGGTGCAGCATTACGACCCCGTCTACCGGCAATCGATCGCCCGCAACTTCAGCCGCTACGCCCAGGCGACGCCGCTGGTCTTGCCCGATATTTCAGAACATGCCTTTGAGCAAGCCGCGCGTGCATTATGTGCTATCGTCGGCGAACCCCGTACCGCCAGCGCCGCGTAAGCGCCGGCGTAGCTTCCAATGACCTTTTTGAGCAGGATGACGACCATGTCCGATAGCGTTCCAACCCCCATCCGATTGACCGAATTTGCCCATGGCGGCGGCTGCGGCTGCAAAATTGCGCCCGGCGTGCTGGCCGACATTTTAAAGGGCAGCGGCGGCTTTCCCCTGCCGAAGGAATTGCTGGTCGGCATAGAAACCTCGGATGACGCGGCCGTCTACCAGCTCAACGACGAGCAGGCGCTGATCGCCACCACGGATTTCTTCATGCCCATCGTCGACGACCCGTTCGACTTTGGCCGCATCGCCGCCACCAATGCAATTTCCGATGTGTACGCCATGGGCGGCACGCCCATCATGGCCCTGGCCCTGGTGGGCATGCCGATCAACAAGCTGCCCGTGGAAACCATCGGCCTCATCTTGAAGGGCGGCGAAACCATCTGCGCCCAGGCCGGCATTCCCATCGCGGGCGGCCACACCATCGATTCCGTCGAGCCGATCTACGGCCTGGTCGTGCTGGGCCTGGTCCACCCCTCGCAAGTGAAGCGCAATGCGGGCGCGCGCGCCGGTGATAAATTGGTATTGGGCAAGCCGATCGGCGTGGGTATCTTGTCGGCCGCGCTGAAAAAGAATGCGCTGGACGCGGATGGCTACGCCTCGCTGATAGCCAACACCACCAAATTGAATACC
The DNA here is from genome assembly GCF_051380905.1 of Janthinobacterium darwini. Lineage (NCBI taxonomy): Bacteria > Pseudomonadati > Pseudomonadota > Betaproteobacteria > Burkholderiales > Oxalobacteraceae > Janthinobacterium > Janthinobacterium darwini. Next base: position 1,878,669 of record NZ_JBNYXX010000001.1, on the reverse strand, counting down.
CCGGGCAAGAAACTGGCCCTGCTGGACGGCGTGCATGCGCTGACGGATGTGACGGGCTTTGGCTTGCTGGGCCACACCCTCGAACTGGCGCGCGGCGCCAAATTGCAGGCGCGCATCGCCATGGCATCCGTGCCGCTGCTGCCGCAAGTGCAGCAACTGGCGCAGAATGGCAATATCACGGGCGCCTCCGGCCGCAACTGGCAGGGCTACGGCGCGCAAGTGGCGCTGGCCGACAGCCTGAGCGCCATCGACAAGGCGATTTTGACGGACCCGCAGACGGCAGGCCCCCTGCTGGTGGCGTGTGCGCCGGAAGCCGTCGAGCAAGTGCTGGCGATTTTCCGCGCCGAAGGCTTTGGCGACGCCGTTGTCATCGGCGAGATGCAGGACGGCAGTACCGGGGTTTCCGTATATTAATGAACAATTTTCTTAAAGGCAGTCCCATGACCACGTTCTCCAACTCATTGAGCAAGTTCCCCGCCATCCTGGCCACCGTTGCCGCCACCCTGGCCATCCACAGCGGCCTGGCGCAGGCGCAGCAAGTGTTGCGCGTGTCCGCCATCCCCGATGAAGCGCCGACGGAACTGCAGCGCAAGTTCAAGCCGCTGGGCAGCTATCTGGAGAAAAAGCTGGGCATGAAGGTGGAATTTACGCCTGTCACCGATTACGCGGCGTCCGTGGAAGGCTTGATCAATAACAAGCTCGATATGGTCTGGTTCGGCGGCTTTACCTTCGTACAAGCGAACGTGCGCAGCGGCGGCAAGATCGTGCCCCTGGTGCAGCGCGAGGAAGACACGAAATTCCGCTCCGTATTCGTGACCACCAGCAAGGACATCAATCAATTGTCCGACCTGAAAGGCAAAAATTTCACGTTCGGCTCGGAATCGTCGACCTCGGGCCATTTGATGCCGCGCTACTACTTGCTGGCCGCCAAGATCAACCCGGATACGGACATGAAGCGTATCGCGTTTTCCGGCGCGCATGACGCCACCGTGGCGGCAGTGGCCGGCGGCAAGGTCGATGCTGGCACCTTGAATATTTCCGTGTGGGAAAAGCTGGTGGAAGCGAAAAAGGTCGATCCGAGCAAGGTGCGCGTGTTCTACACGACGCCCGGCTACTACGACTACAACTGGAGCGTGCGCGCCGACATGAATCCCGTCGTGCGCAAGAAGCTGACGGACGCCTTCCTGGCGCTGGACCCTTCCACGCCTGAAGGCAAGGAAATCCTCGAACTGCAGCGCGCCACGAAGTTCATCCCGACCAAGGCCGAGAACTACAAGGATATCGAAGCGGCCGCGCGCGATGCGAAGCTGTTGAAATAATTCTCGACACGCAGCAGAAATCCGGGGTCAGACCCGCCGGGGGAATACGTCCCAATGGGACGTATTCCGATCGCGAAGCGACTGACCCCAGCCCTCATTTGCAACGAAACATCGCATGACATTCCAACTTCACAAGGTCAGCGTCCACCACGCGGGCGCCGCCAGCAATGCGCTGGCACTGCGCGAGCTGGACCTGGACGTGGCCCAGGGCGAACAGATCGCCCTGATCGGCCCTTCTGGCGCCGGCAAGACCAGTTTGCTGCATACCCTGGCCTGCGCGCTGCGCCCTGAATCCGGCAGCCTGAACATCCTCGGCACTTCTCCCTGGCAGATCGCCAGCGGCGAACGCCACGCCTTGCGCGCGCGATTGTTCCTGGCGCCGCAAACGCCGCCGCTGCCGCCGCGCCAGAGGGTCGTCAACGCCGTGCTGGCAGGCCGATTGCCGCAATGGAGCTTGTGGACGGCCATCCGTTCCCTGCTGGCGCCCGTCGACCCGCGCGCCGCGTGGGAAGCACTGGGCAAATTCGAGCTGCAAGACAAGCTGTATGCAAGAGTCGACCGCCTGTCCGGCGGCGAACGCCAGCGCTGCGGCATGGCACGCGCGCTCGTGTCGGATGCGGAAGTCTTCCTCGTCGACGAGCCCTTGTCCGCGCTCGACCCCACACTCGCTTTGCAGACGATCCATGTGCTGCAAGCGGAAGCGACAGCGCGCAACGCCACCCTGATCTGCAGCCTGCACCAGGTGGAAATCGCACGCGCCTGTTTTACGCGCATCGTCGCCTTGCGCGATGGCAAGATCGTCTTCGACGCGGCCAGCGCCGACGTCAGTGACGCCATGATAGAGCAGCTGTACCGCAACAAGGCCGATCCGGCGCCCCTGATCGAGGTGCTGGAGGCGAACCAGGACGCGGCGAGGCCCCTTTGCTGAAGAATGCCAACGCCGCCATGCCGCGCGATCCCGCCTGGCGCGGGCGCCTGACCTGTGCTGCCATCGTGCTGCTGGTGCTGTGGCCGATGCTGGTGCAGGCCGAATTCAAGCCGTGGATTTTATGGGATGCGCAAAGCCTGGCCGCCACCTGGCAATTCCTTGCCAGCTTCGTGCCGCCCGCCCACTCGCTGGAATTCCTGCAGTTGGTGGCCATTTCCAGCTGGGAAACCATCGCCATGGCCACGGCCGGCATGGCGCTGGCCATGCTGGGCGCCATACCGCTGACTTTATTGGTGACGGAGCGCCTGTCGATTTCGCGCATCGGCAGCGGCACCGTTTCGCCCCTGGCCGGCACCGTGCGCCACGCAGTCCGGGCGCTGCTGGTGCTGCTGCGCAGCGTGCCGGAACTGGTCTGGGCCTTGTTATTGGTGCGCATCGTGGGACTGGGACCGACGGCGGGCGTGATTGCCATCGCCCTCACCTATTGCGGCATGCTGGGCAAGGTGTATGCGGAAATCCTCGAATCGTCGGATGCCGCCGCCTGCAACGCCTTGCTCAACAACGGCAGCGGCCGCTTGAAAGCCCTGCTGTATGGCGCCTTGCCGGAGTCGGCCGCCGAACTGGTGTCGTACACGATTTACCGCTGGGAATGCGCGATCCGCGGCTCCGTCGTCATGGGCTTTGTCGGTGCGGGCGGCCTGGGCCAGCGCATGGATGAATCGATGAAGATGATGGCAGGCAATGAACTGGCCACCATGCTGATCGTCTTCGTGTTACTGGTGGCGGGCGCTGACGCCGTTTCCGCCATGCTGCGCCGGAGGTTGGCATGAAAACGGAACCGATGCTGCCCGCCTTGCCTGCGTCCGCTCCCGTGCGCTGGTCGACCTGGGCCTTGCTGGCAGGGTTATTACTGCTGGTCATCGCCAGCTTCGCCACACTGCCCCTGAAATGGGGCGAGTTCTTCAGCGCCGACGCCGTGCGCACGAGCGCCGACTTCCTGCACGGCTTCGCCCCGCCCGAGCTGGCGCCCAACTTTTTGATGAAAGTCGGCGTGGCCACCTTCGAGACCCTGGCCATGTCGGCCATCGGGACGGTGATCGCCGCCGTGCTGGGCGCGCTGCTGGCCCTGCCCGCCAGCGGCCGTTTTGGCAAGCTGGCGCGCAATGCCACGCGCGCGGTGCTCAACGTGCTGCGCTCGATTCCCGAACTGGTGTGGGCCTCGATCCTGCTGATCGCCGCCGGCCTGGGACCTTTCGCGGGCACCCTGGCGCTGGCCCTGCATACGGTGGGCGTGCTGGGACGCTTGTTTGCCGATGCGTTTGAAAATTGCCCGCCCTTGCCGGCCGCCACCTTGCGCATCAATGGCGCGCGCCCTGCCGTAGCCTTCCTGTACGCGACCTTGCCACAATGCAGCCCGCAAATGATGTCCTACACGCTGTACCGCTGGGAAAACAATATCCGCGCCGCCGCCATCCTCGGCGTCGTCGGTGCGGGCGGCCTGGGGCAGATGCTGAAGTACCATCTGTCGCTGTTCCAGATGCAGAGTGCCGCCACGGTCATCGTCGCCATGCTGCTGATGGTGGCCGCCGTCGATGGGCTCAGCTATGTGCTGCGCCGGGCCATGACCCGTTAAATATTACTTTTCACAAGGAGTGCCCATGTCAGGCTGGTGGACCATTATCTCGACGCAAACGCCCGAACAGATGGCCGATATGACGAAAGTCAACAAGGAAGCCTTTCTGGCCAGCTGGGAAGCGGGCCTGTTCGGCGCGGACTGGATCGCCCAACTGTGCGCACAAGGCAAGGCGACCCAGCTGGCGTTCAACGGCTTTCCCAACCGCTATACGGCCCCGGTGGACATCATCGCGCCCCTGCTGCAGGCGGGCATTGCCGAGGCGCACGATGGCGACTTTCCGCAAGATGAACTCACGGGCTGGCCCGGCAGCATCACCGTGTATCCCGAACGCATCGCCGCCTGCCTGCCAGGACAGTTGCTCAGCATCGAAGTGTGGGACCAGTCCTAAGTTGCGCGAAATCAATACAAATGCGCAGCCGGCATGGCAGCGATCCTGTTAATATTGTCAAATACTTCAATGTTTGGCGTCACCCCATGGAGAGGCGCCACACCATTCAAGCATGATGGACGCATTTTCCTGCACTGCAGGCCACTCTTGCATAGGCTGACAACACCATGAAGAAACTGCTCCTGGGCGCCCTCGCCGCCTGCTGCGCGCTGCACGCCGGCGCCGCCCCTGTCGAAGACTTTATTGGCACCTGGAAACTGGAACGCATCACCGTCCCGAACTATATCGTCATCAAACAGGAAGGCGAGCGGCTCATCGCGCTGCGCTATACGCGCAATGTCCTCGGCAACAAGATCACCGAACGGCGCTTTCCCGCCAGTTATGCAAACGGCGATGTCAGCATCACTGCGGGAGAAACGCTCATCGAGGCGCGCAGCGTGAACGATGTGGCGACCGTCACGACGCTGGCAGAAGCGTACAGGAAGATATCGTCGTCCACGGCCGCGCCCACCAGTTAAGGCATGTCGCCGATTTGAAGACTATCATTATCCGCCCCACCAGCGCCGCCGACTGGCCGGCGCTGAAAGCCACGCGCCTGGCCGCCCTGCTCGACGCCCCCACCGCCTTTGGCACCAGCCACGCCAGCGCGGCCCGCCTTAGCGATGCAGACTGGCAACAGCGCGCCATCAGCACGCCGCAGCGCACGTTTTTCCTCGCCTTGGAGAGAGAACAGCCCATCGGCCTCGCCGCGCAAGTGGTAGCCGGCAATGGCGATTGCCATCTGATCGCCATGTGGGTACATCCGGAATGTCGGGGTCTGGACGTGGCGCAAGGCCTGGTCGACGCCGTGAAACAATGTGCCGTCGGCAACGGCCACGCGCGGCTGGTGCTCGACGTGGCACAGGAGAATGCGCGCGCGGCGGCGTTTTACCAGAAACAGGGCTTTGTCTTTTTGCCGGAATGGGAGCCGCTGGAAAGCCATCCCCATATCCAGGTGCAAAAGATGGCGTGGCTGGCGGCGGCTTGAGCTCAATCAGCCTATCTGACGACCATTGCAGCCATCCATGCCGCTGCTTGTGCCCCCCGAGGATATACCGTGCTTGACTGGATTTTCGACGCCATCGTATGGATCGTACGCCTGTTACTGTATGGCCTGTTGGGAACAGTCATAGAAAAACTGTTCTATTGGCCAGGCTGGGCAATGCTGCGACTACTCACGCTGGGCCACTATCCTCCGGCCAGGGGGTTCCCTCACAATCACTTTGCCGTTGCCCTGTTTGCGGCGGTAGTCATTGCTTCCGGCTTGCTGATGGCACTGACGTAAATACCGGTGCGCCTAATGCGGGAAAACAGCACTTTCACGCATTCCATTGATCCCCCCATTCACATTCTGTCTTAATAACTTGCTCGTGGCGTTGTTTTTTTCTACACTCACGTTTCCATTGATGCGTAGAAAGATCGGGGATGCGAGCAATCAAGAAAACTGGTCTTCTGCTGTGCTTGTGCGGCGCTGCGGCGCAGGCATACGCTGATACTGATCAAGTCATGGCGCAAGCGGGGCAGGATGCGGCGGCGTCAGTCAATGTAAAGGGTATACGGGATCCGGACTGGAAGCCATACAGTGCCATGCTCAAGGGCGTAAAACGGTTCGAAGAAAAACATGCGCTGGCGCCGGGCGCCGAATTGCGCTTCATACTGGAACCGCGCCGTCCCGACGTCGACATGCACGCCATCGCGCTCAGGCTGGAAAGTGACGAGGCAGGTACGGCGATACCGCTGGGGGAGCGCAATATCTTCGGCTTGCCCGTCGAACTGGGCCCGCTGTATGAAAAGGCCGAGCTGACCTTGAACCGCAAGGCCGGCTCGGTCCGGTGGATTCCCTACATCCGCAGCGCGGCGACCAGCGACACCATCCGCCGCCTGGGCGACTTGCGACTGACGTGCGAAGTCCATTGGGCCATCGACAAGGACTCCTTGCCTTTCGCCATGCGCGCGGCGATGGGCGCATTGGGCGGGCCGTGCAATTTCGTGTCGCAAAAGGGAACCTACAGCTTTGTCGAACCGCGGCGCATCACGGCTGCGACGATCAGCTTCAACGGCAAAAGCGCGCCCGTGCCCTTCAGCGGCGCGTCGTTCACGCCGCCCTTGCGGGAGCAGGACTGGAGCGACGACAGCGTGCTCGAGCTGACTTTCGAAAACCACTAGCCTTTTCCGCGCGCACCTATTCACTTCACAACGATACCTGGACATGAAAAAACTTCTCCTCCTGATCCTGTGCACGGCCGCTACGCTGAACGCCGCTGCCGCCCCCCTTTCGCTGATCCCTGAGGCGGGCACGCACGCTGTCGGCCTGCGCATCGTGCAGCAGTATGACTACAGCCGCGTAATGGACGCGCAGCTGGACGCCTTTGGCAAGCCCCTCCCGACGGGCAGCGGGCGCGCGATCCAGACGCTCGTCTGGTATCCGGCCAGGAAGACGGCAGGTTCCCGTATGCAGGTGGCCGATTATCGCGCGGCCAGCCTGTCCGACGTGGACTTCGCATTTTCCGGCACGGAGGCGGCCAGGCAGCGCGCAGCCTGGATGTCGGGACCGCAAAAAGCCCAGTACGGCAGTGCCACCCTCGCCGTACGCGATGCCCCGGCCTCCGGAGGTATCTACCCGGTGGTAATCTACGCGCCTAGCTTCGCTGCCCCCGCACACGAAAACCTGGACTTGTGCGAATACCTGGCCAGCCACGGCTATGTGGTCATCGCCAGCCGCAGCCTGGGCGCCCGCTCTGTCGTCATGACGGAAGACGTCGAAGGCGTCGAGGCGCAGGCCGCCGATATTGCCTTCCTTGTCAACTATGCGCAAACCCTGCCGCAAGCCGACATCAGCAAGGTTGCAGCGACCGGTTTCAGCTGGGGCGGCATGGCCAACGTCTTTGCCGCGGCGCGTTCGAGCCGCATCAAGGCCCTGGTCAGCCTCGACGGTTCGATCCGGTTTCATCCCAAGATATGGGGCGCCGCCACCTATGTGCGGCCGGCGCGCACGCCCGTGCCCATGCTGTCATTGGGCGCCCGTGCCCCGTCGGCAGAGGAGCTGGAGCTCAACGACAAACTGGGCATCAGCTATCTCAACAGCATGAAGTATTCCGACGTCTACATCGGCACCATGCATCCGATGACGCATCCGCACTTCAGCGCGTGGCACTTGCGCTTTTCCGCTGACGATGCATTCGGCGACTACCAGCGCGCCGATGTCGTGCTGGCATACCACAGCGGCACGCTGTATGTGCGCCGCTTTCTGGACGCCTACCTGAAAAACGATGCCCAGGCGCGGGCATTCCTGCAACAGTCCCCGGCGCGGCACGGAATCGCGCCGCAAGTGATGTCGATGCAGTTCCGGCCAGCCAAATTCTCATTGCTGGGCGAATCGGACTTCCTGCGCGCCTTCGCCGACGGCGGCTTCAAGGATGCGCAAGCGATCTATACCAGCATGGCGGCGGCGTCGCCGGACTTCAAACTCAGCCCCCTCAACCTCAACAACCTGGGCTACCAGCTCCTGCGCGGAAACAAGGCGCGCGGCGCCGTGGAGCTGTTCAAGCTGGCGACCCACATCGAGCCGCAATTTGGCAATGCCTTCGACAGCGAAGGCGAAGCGTACGAGGCACTTGGCGAAAAAGCGCTGGCGATTGCCGCCTACGAAAAGGCTGTCGCAGTGGACAAGGAGCAAGTCAACGCCGTGGCGCGGATCAAGGCGCTGAGCGCCGGTGGTTAAGCCTGTTCAGTGAACCAGCGATGCCAGGCGAGCGGGCGCCGCCCCTGACGCGGTGCGTGTTTGAAAATCGGAAAGATAGCAATTGTGCGCCGTCTGCCGGAAAGCGCCCTACTTCACCCGCTGCTTCTCCAGCTTGCGGGCCAGGGTGCGCCTGTGCATGCCCAGCCGCCTTGCCGTTTCCGAGATATTGAAATCCGTCTCGGCCAGCATTTCGTGGATGCGTTCCCATTCCAGGGTCTTGATGTTGGTGGCGCGGTTCGTCAGTTCGATGTCGGCGTTGCCGGCCACGTGGCCAAAAGCCGCTTCGATGTCGTCCGTATTCGATGGTTTCGCCAGGTACTGGCAGGCGCCCAGCTTGATTGCTTCGACAGCCGTGCCGATGCTGGCGTAACCCGTCAGCACGACGATCAGCATTTCCGGGTCGTGCTGGTGCAGCATCTGTACGCAAGCCAGGCCCGACGTATTGCCATTCAACTTCAGATCGACGACGGCGTAGTCGGGGCAATTTTGTTCCAGCAGGGCGCTCGCTTCATCGAAGTTGGTGGCCAGGATGACCTGGTAGCCGCGCCGCTCGAACGAGCGGCCCAGGGTGCGGGCAAATGCCGCGTCGTCCTCCACGATCAGTAACAGACGGTCATCCTGCATGGTGGTCGCTTTCTCTTTCCAGTTTGATGGCCGCCAGCGGCAAGGCCAGATGCACTACCGCCCCGCCCTGCACCCTGTTGCGCGCCGTCACCGTACCACCCAGGGTACGCGCAACATTCACCACCAGGAACAGACCGAGGCCGCCGCCTGGCTTGCCCTTGCTGCTTTGATACGGTTTGCCCAGGTGCGTCAGCATCGACGGCTCGAAGCCGGGGCCAGCATCGGTAATGACCAGGTGCAAGGCGTCCGCTTCGCGCGTCGCTTCGAAGCGCAGCCAGTCGGGCGACGCTTCCAGCGCATTGTCGAGCACATTGCAAATGGTTTGTTTCAGGGTCGAATCGAAGACGACGGGCACATCATGCTCGATGCGGTTATCGTACTCGAAACCCTGAATCGGGCGGCTGCTGCGCCACTCGTCGACCAGGTCGTTGAGGAAGGTGTTGATCGTCGTTTTCACGGACGATTCGCCGCGCGCCTCGCCCGCCGACAATAAAATGCCGCTGACGATGCTCTTGCAGCGCTGCAACTGTGCCTGCATTTCCGTGATTTCTTCCAGCAATTCGCTGTTCTTGCTCAGTTCCGGCATGCGGCGCCAGTCGCCGAGGATGACGGACAGGGTCGCCAGCGGCGTGCCAAGCTCGTGCGCGGCGCCCGAGGCCAGCAAGCCCATGCGGATGATGTGCTCTTCTTCCGCCGCGCGCTGGCGCAGATCAGCCACCTTGGCGTCGCCGGCGCGCTGGTTGCGGTTGATGCGTGTGATGAACACCACCAGCAAGGCGGCATTCAGGATGAAGCAGATCAGCAAGCCTTGCACGTAGAGGCTGGAAAAACCCCGCTCGGGGTCGATCGGCAAGGTCAAGGGACCGGGCAGCAAGGCCAGGCCTGCCAGGCACAGGCTGGTGATCGCCACCATGATCCAGGTCGACCACACTTCCAGCAGCACGGCGCTGAGGATGACTTGCAACAAATACAGGAAGGCAAACGGGTTGCTGATGCCGCCGCTCAGGTAGAGCTGGGCCGTCAGCACGGTGACGTCGACCAGCAGCGCGAGAAACAGGGCCGTGTTGGAAACGGGCTGGCGTTCGTGCCAGCGCAAGAGGCTGGCAAGATTGAAAGCGATGAGGCAAGACAGCACTTCCAGCATGTAGGGTACGGGCAAGGCAATGCCCAGCCCTACACCCACGCCGAAGATGGTGCTGATCTGGCCGATCACGGCCAGCCAGCGCAGCTGGATCAGCAGCTTCATGTTCTGGTGGCCGGCCGGATGTTCCATCTCGGCCGCCACCGCACCGCGCTCTAAGACTTCGCGGTTGGGCAGGATCTCAATCCTGCCCGGCATGGTCGCTTTCCTGGCGCTGGGCGCCACGGGCGCGGCGGCGCTTGTCTTCACGCACGATCCACCAGCTGATGCCGGCCACCATCAAGGCCAGCGCAAACCACGTCAAGGCATACACGAGGTGGTTGTTGTGGAAGGAAATCACGGTCAGTCCGCCGACGGGCGCGTCACTGGCCGTTTCCGACTTTTCCTTCGCATCGACAAAATATGGCGCCACGTTGCTCAGCATGTGCGAGGCGCCGATGGCGGCCACGTCGCGCGAATACCAGTGCTGCGTGGCAGGACTATTCTCGCGCAGGAAACCGCCGCCCGTCTCGCTGATGCGCAGCAAGCCGTCGACGTTGACGATGCCGGCCGGCGTGCTGGCGGCGATGCTGGCGCGCTTCGGCACGAAGCCGCGGTTGACGAGCACGGTGCTGCCATCGGCCAGGCGCAATGGCGTCATCAGCCAATAACCGCTGCCCAGTGCCGTCGTTGCCTGCACCAGGGTATTGAAAATGGGGAGATAAGTACCGGAGAGTCGCACATGGCGGTATTCATCCGTTTGTGGCGTAATGCTGGCCCAGGCTGCGGGTCCAGGTGCGTCCGTTGCGGGCGCATGTACGCGTTGTTCGACGCGCTCGATCAGGTCAAGCTTCCAGAACAGGCGCTTGACTTGCCAGGTGCCCAAGGCACAGAAACCGGCAAATAAGATCCCCGCCAGCACGGCCAATGCATATCGCACGACCATGCCGCGTGGGCCTGGCGCAGCATCTTGCGATGCGGCGCCAGGGGCGCGCCCGGTGTTGCTTGGGCGCGGTTGACTCATCATGGAGCCGTTTTCGTATGCATGTACTCAGGCATCAGATCCGGCATCATGTTGTGGTTCATGTGGTACATGACCCACAGGGAACCGGCCATGGCAATGCCCACGATCATGATCGTGAAGATCAGCGCCATCATGTTCCAGCCGCCTTCGGACTTGGTGTTCATGTGCAGGAAGTACACCATGTGCACGACCACTTGAACAGCCGCAAACGCCAGCAGGACCAGGCCCATGGTGCCCGAGTTGGTGATGGCTTTCGTCATCACCAGCCAGAAAGGAATGGCCGTCAGGATCACCGACAGGATGAAGCCGATGGTGTAGCTTTTCAGGCTGCCATGATCGTGCTGGTCATGGTGGTGGCTATCGCCGTGTGTGTTGTGGTCGCTCATGGCAGCACTCCCATCAGGTAGACAAAGGTGAAGACGCCGATCCAGATGACGTCCAGGAAGTGCCAGAACAGCGACAAGCACATCATGCGACGGCCGTTTTCCGGGGTCAGGCCATGCTTGTTCAACTGGAACATCAAGGTCACGAGCCAGATCACGCCGAACGTCACGTGCAAGCCGTGGGTGCCGACCAGGGCGAAGAACGACGACAGGAACGCGCTGCGCTGCGGACCGGCGCCTTCGTGGATCAGATGAATGAATTCATACATTTCCAGCGACAGGAAGGCCAAGCCGAACAGGCCCGTGATGCCCAGCCAGACCAGGGTGCTGCGCAATTGCTTGCGCTGCATGGCCAGCATGGCGAAGCCGTAGGTGATCGACGACAGCAGCAGCATGGCCGTGTTGACAGCCACCAGTGGCAGGTCGAACAGCGCGGCGCCCGTCGGGCCGTCCGCATAGCTGCGGCCGACCACGGCGTAGGTGGCGAACAGACAGGCGAAGATCAGGCAATCGCTCATCAGGTAGAGCCAGAAACCCAGCAGGCTGCCGTTTTCCGGGTGGTGCTCGCGCACAAAGTAGCTGCGCGTGCTTGGTGCGGCGCCAGCGGCGCCGGTGTTATGGGCGATGGTATCAGACATGGCTGCTCAGCAATTTAGTGTAAGCGTCTTCGGTACGGACCACTTCTTCCGCAGGAATGTAGTAATCGCGCTTGTAGTTAAAGGTATGGACGATGATGGTGACCATCATGATCACGAAGCCTATGCTGGCGACGAGCCACATTTGCCAGATCAGGCCAAAACCGACCAGTGCGGAGAGTGCGGCGATCACGAAACCAGCCCAGGTGTTCTTCGGCATGTGGATCTTCGTGAAACCGGACGTCGGACGCTGGTAACCGTGTTTCTTCATGTCAGTCCATGCATCGAGTTCGTGCACTTGTGGCGTGAAGGCGAAATTATAGTCTGGCGGAGGCGACGACGTCGACCATTCCAGCGTACGGCCACCCCATGGGTCACCGGTCACGTCGCGCAGGGCGTGACGGTTGCGGTAGCTGACATAGAACTGGATCAGCATGGAAGCGATACCCAGTGCGATCGAGACGGCGCCAAACCAGGCGATGATGGTCCAGATTTGCAGCGATGGATCTTCAAAGTGGTTGACACGACGGGTCACGCCCATCAGGCCCAGCACGTACAGCGGCATGAAGGCCAGGTAGAAGCCGACGAACCAGAACCAGAACGAGCACTTGCCCCAGAACGCGTCGAGCTTGTAACCGAAGGCTTTCGGGTACCAGTAGTTAATTGCAGCAAATACACCGAACACCACGCCGCCGATAATCACGTTATGGAAGTGGGCAATCAGGAACAGGCTGTTATGCAAGACAAAGTCCGCCGGTGGTACGGCCAGCAGCACGCCAGTCATGCCGCCGATGGTGAAGGTGACCATGAAGCCGATCGTCCACAGCATAGGCAGTTCGAAGCGGATACGGCCGCGGTACATGGTAAACAGCCAGTTGAAGATCTTCGCGCCCGTCGGGATCGAAATGATCATCGTCGTGATGCCGAAGAAGGAATTGACGCTGGCGCCAGAACCCATGGTGAAGAAGTGATGCAGCCATACCAGGTACGATAGAATCATGATGACGCAGGTGGCGTAGACCATCGAGGCGTAACCGAACAAACGCTTGCTGCTGAAGGTCGCAACGACTTCCGAGAACACACCGAACAGTGGCAGGATCAGGATGTAGACCTCTGGGTGACCCCAGATCCAGATCAGGTTGACGTACATCATGGCGTTGCCGCCCAGTTCCGTCGTGAAGAAGTTAAAGCCTGCAACGCGGTCCAGCGACAGCATGGCCAACACAGCCGTCAGTACCGGGAAAGCGGCGACGATCAGAATGTTGGTGCACAGTGCGGTCCAGGTGAAGACTGGCATTTTCATCCAGGTCATGCCTGGCGCGCGCATCTTGACGATGGTGGCGATCAGGTTGACACCGGACAATAGCGTCCCGACCCCGGCAATCTGCAAGGACCAGATGTAATAGTCTACCCCCACGTCCGGACTGCCGACGATGCCCGACAGCGGTGGATAGGCCAGCCAGCCCGTGCGGGCGAATTCGCCGACGAACAGCGAAGCCATGACCAGGGCAGCGCCCATGGTGGTCATCCAGAAGCTGAAGTTATTGAGGAAAGGGAAAGCCACGTCGCGCGCGCCGATTTGCAGCGGCACCACGTAGTTCATCAGACCCGTCACGAAAGGCATCGCGACGAAGAAGATCATGATCACGCCGTGAGCGGTGAAGATCTGGTCGTAGTGATGCGGTGGCAGGAAGCCGGCATTGTCGCCAAAGGCGATCGCCTGCTGGGTACGCATCATGAGCGCGTCGGCAAAGCCGCGCAGCAGCATGACCAGGCCCAGGATCATGTACATGATACCGATTTTTTTATGGTCGATACTGGTGATCCAGTCGCGCCACAGGGTACCCCAGACGCGGAAATACGTCAGTGCCGCAACGAGTGCGATACCGCCCAGGGCGACCATCGCAAAGGTCGCCAGCAGGATAGGTTCGTGAAATGGAATTGCATCCCAAGTCAGACGGCCGAAGATAAGCTTCGTCAGATCAATATGGTCTAGCATTGTTACTCTCAGAGAAAAAAGGGAGGCGCCAGGCAAGCGGCGCCAGTATCTGCAGCGCAATGCGCTGCGGGATTCATGCAGTCGTTACTTGGCTTGAACGCCCTTTTCAACTATTGCATCGCTAGCGACTACTGCCGTTACGGCCGCTACCGGGCTCTTTGCCATCGTCAATTTGTATGGCTCGACCGGCGTCACGCACAGGGCGTCGGAAACGATGGTGCGGTTCAGGATTGCCTTGTACAGATCGTTAGGTACGGCGCTGTAGCGGCGCACCGGATCGCGTTCGCTAGGCTGGGCCAGCGACAGGTAATCGTCGCGGTTCAGCGCGCCACCACCGGCACGTGCCGATTCCACCCATTTGTCGAAGTCCGCATCATTGACACCGTGGAACTTGAAGCGCATGCCCGAGAAACCGGCACCGCTGTAGTTCGCGGAGAAGCCCTTGTATACACCAGGCTTGTTGATGACGGCATTCAACTGCGTTTCCATGCCCGGCATGGCGTAGATCTGACCTGCCAGTGCGGGGATGAAGAACGAGTTCATGACGGACGAGGCGGTGATCTTGAAGCGGATCGGACGATCGACGGGCGCGTACAGTTCATTCACGGAAGCGATGCCTTGCTCCGGGTAGATGAACAGCCATTTCCAGTCCAGGGCCACGACTTCGACGATCATCGGCTTGTGGCTGGCAGGAATGGGGCGGTTAGCGTCGATACGGCTCAATGGGCGATATGGATCGAGGGTGTGGGTGCTGATCCAGGTCAGCAGGCCCAGCACGATGATGATCAACAGGGGCGCACCCCAGATAATCAGCTCGAGGCGAGTCGAGTGGTCCCAGTCCGGCTCGTATTTGGCCGCGGTATTGTTTTTTCTATAGCGCCATGCAAAGAGCAGGGTCAGGGCGATTACCGGAACGATAATCAACAGCATCAGCAATGTCGAGATGACAATCAGATTGCCTTGCTGAACTGCGATGTCACCAGACGCATTCAGTACCACCGTATTGCAACCAGCCAACAATGCGAGAGGTAAAAGAAGCAGTCCGCGACGAACTTTTAATGAAAACATACAGGAAAGTCCAGTACAGGGGATGAAGATATGGTACTGTATTCTCACTGGAGCGCGTTGGCAATTGGACGTTTTGTCCACCCCCTTGCTCGGATTTTCACTGGGTATGTGCAGAGTTTTTTAACGACTACCTGGTGAATAATCCTACTCCGGGCGTGAGACACCCGGGGTATGTTACGCGTTGGCCGAACTCGAAACTATATTGGAGACGATCATCATGTCCAGCACACGCACACACGGCGGGGATGTACCCGCCGACTTTTCCCCCCATTCCCTGCGCGACGCACGCGGAGACGGCACGGTCGAATCGCATATCGACCCCGGTGAGATTGCCGTCGGCGTGATCATCGGCCGCGCTTCCGAATACTTTGACTTCTTTGTCTACGCCATCGCTTCGGTGCTGGTGTTTCCGCGCGTCTTCTTCCCTTTTGAAGAACGCCTGGAGGGCACATTATATGCCTTCCTGATCTTCTCGTTTGCCTTCATCGCCCGTCCGTTCGGCACCGTGATCTTCATGGAGATCCAGCGCCGCATGGGGCGCAGCGCCAAGCTGACGATCGCCCTCTTCCTGCTGGGTGTGTCGACGGCCGGCATCGCCTTCCTGCCGACCTACTCGCACCTGGGCTTTGCCGCCATCATCTGGCTGTCCGTGCTGCGCATCGGCCAGGGCGTGGCGCTGGGCGGTTCGTGGGACGGCTTGCCATCGCTGCTGGCCCTGAACGCGCCGGAAAACAAGCGCGGCTGGTACGCCATGCTGGGCCAGCTGGGCGCGCCCTTCGGCTTCCTGATCGCCGCCGGCCTGTTCTGCTTCATGCTGGTCAACCTGACGGACGAAGAGTTCCTTGACTGGGGCTGGCGCTATCCTTTCTATGTCGCCTTTGCCATCAACGTGGTCGCCCTGTTTGCCCGCCTGCGCCTGGTATCGACGAATGAATATGCGCGCCTGCTCGACGAACGCGAACTGCAGCCCGTGAGCGTATTTGAAATGAGCCGCGGCCAGGGCCGCAACGTGCTGATCGGCGCCTTGGCCGCGCTGGCCAGCTACGCCCTGTTCCACCTGGTTACCGTGTTCCCGCTGTCATGGATTTCCGTCTACCAGACGCGTTCCGCTTCGGACTTCCTGCAAGTGCAGATGCTGGGCGCCGTGCTGGCTGCCATCGGCGTGGTGATTTCCGGCTTGCTGGCCGATAAAGTGGGCCGCCGCACCACCCTGGGCGTGCTGGCCGTGCTGATCGCCATCTTCAGCGCCTTCGTGCCGACCCTGATGGGCGGCGGCAATACGGGCCAGGACGTGTTCATCCTCGTGGGCTTCAGCCTGCTGGGCCTGTCTTACGGCCAGGCATCGGGTGCCGTGACGGCCAACTTCCCTGCCCGCTTCCGCTACACGGGCGCGGCCCTGACGTCCGACCTGGCCTGGCTGGTGGGCGCCGGCTTCGCCCCGCTGGTGGCGCTGGGCCTGTCGGCCAACTTCGGCCTCGCCTATGTCAGCTTCTACCTGCTGTCGGGCGCCGTTGCCTCGCTGGCAGCCCTGAGCCTGAACCGGGCACTGGAAATCCGCGATTGACATATATATATACAGCGCAGAGCGCAACGCAGTGAAAAACGCCGGCACCGTCCGGCGTTTTTTTATACCTGGCAGCCATTCCACTCCACCTCATCTGTGCGATGGCGCGCATTGCATGACCTTGCGCCTCGGCAATCTATCGCAAGGCTGTTATGCTAGCGCACGCTTTGCTTGAGCTCCAGAAAACTTGCATTTCAATTAAAATTGACTTTTTCGCGCCAGCCTTACACGGACATGATGAATACCAAGACCCCGATCGATTCCTTCAGCTTTCGCCGCATCCTCGCCCGCAACGTGACCTTGCCGCTGGTCATCGGGGTCGTCACGGCTCTCGTGTTTGTCGGCCTGATCGTCTACCTGCTTTCGGCCCTGCGCTCGGTCGAGCATTCCGAACGGGTGATCGGCAATGCGAATGAGGTGATGAAGTTGTCGGTCGACCTGGAAACGGGCATGCGCGGCTACCTGTTGACAGGCGACGAAACGTTTTTGGCGCCGTATAAATCGGGCAAGGCCAAGATTGCCGTGGAAATGACTACCCTGCTCGACCTCGTGTCCGACAGCCCCATCCAGGTGGACCGCTTGCGCCGCATCCGCGCCCTGCAGGGCCAGTGGATGGAGTATGCCGAAGGCGTGATCGCCCAGCGCCGCAGCAACCAGGAATTCCTCGCGCGCGTGCGCCAGGGCGAAGGCAAGCTGGAATTTGATGAAATCCGCCGCGAATTTCTCACCTTCCTGTCCATGGAACAGCGGCTGCGCCAGGAGCGGGCCGACACGGCCGAGAGCCGCACCATGCTGGCCGTGGTGGTGTTCCTGATCCTCAGTCTGGGCATGTCCGGCCTGCTCGCCTACCTTGGCCGGCGCGAGCTGCTGCGCCTGTCCGATATCTACAGCGATGCGCTCGAGCAGCGCGGCAAGGATAACGACGTGCTACAGGAGCAAGCCTGGCTGCGCACGGGGCAGACAGAGCTGGCGGCCCATACCAGCGGCCAGCTGGGCTTGCCGCAACTGGGACGGCACGTGCTCGATTTCCTCGCCCACCGGCTGGAAGTGGCCGTCGCCACCCTATACGTCGTCGACGACGATGGCAGCCTGCGCCGCACGGCCGTGTACGGCTTCAACGAACAGGGCGTGAAGGACAAGCAAGTCTTCAAACTGGGCGAAGGCCTGGTGGGCGAAACGGCACGCGAGAAAAAGCTCAAGCATGTGAAGCAAGTACCCGACAATTACCTGACCGTGACGTCGAGCCTGGGCCGCGGTGCGCCGCTGGAACTGATACTGGCCCCGGTCAACAATGAAGGCGTCGTCAACGGGGTCATCGAACTGGGCTTTACGCATCCCGTCAGCACCCGCGCCAAGGAATGGCTGAACTTGATTGCGGCAAATGTCGGCACCTCGCTGGAAGCGGCCCTGTACCGCCAGCGCCTGCAAAACGTGCTGGAAGAAACCCAGCAACTGAATGAAGAGCTGGAAGTGCAGCAGGAAGAATTGCGCACGGCCAATGAAGAGCTGGGCGAGCAATCGCGCGTGCTGGAACAGTCGCAAGCCCACCTGGAAGAGCAAAAAGCGGCGCTGGAGCAGTCGAACGAGCAGCTGGCCGTGCAGGCGCTGTCGCTGGACCAGAAAAACATCGCAATCGGCCAGGCGCACGCGCAGCTGGAAGCCCGCGCGGAAGAGCTGCAGCGGGCCAGCCGCTACAAATCCGAATTCCTGGCGAATATGTCGCACGAGCTGCGCACGCCGTTAAACAGCTCGCTCATCCTGTCCAAGCTGCTGTCGGACAATGCCAGCGGCAATTTGACGCCGGAGCAAGTGACGTTTGCGCAAACCATTTATTCGGCCGGCAACGATTTGTTGACCCTCATCAACGATATCCTCGACATTTCCAAGGTTGAGGCAGGCAAGCTGGAATTGACGCCGGAAGCCGTTCCCTTTGACGAACTGCTCAGCGGCATGAAGATGCTGTTCGGCGCCCAGGCGCAGCAAAAGAAACTGGTTTTCAACGTCAGCGTGGCGCCGGACACGCCGCCGTCGCTGGTAAGCGACCGCCAGCGCCTGGAACAAATCCTGAAAAACCTGCTGTCGAACGCCATCAAGTTTACCGATACGGGCACGGTGTCCCTGCACGTGAGCGCCGATGCTGCTGGACAGGTGCGCTTCCAGGTGCAGGATACCGGCATCGGCATTGCTAGCGACCAGCAGCACAAGATTTTCGACGCCTTCCACCAGGCCGATGGCACCACCAGCCGCCGCTATGGCGGCACGGGCCTGGGCCTGTCCATTTCGCGCGACCTGGCAGCTTTGCTGGGCGGCAGCATCGAGCTGGCCAGCACGCCAGCCCAGGGCAGCACGTTTACATTGGTGCTGCCGGCCGTCATGCCGGAACGCGCCGTGGAAGTGGAAACAGCAGCAGTGCCCAACTCCGCGCCGCAAGCGCCCGCAAAAATCTCCGTCGCCGCGCCCAAGGCGGCTCCCGCCGCCAAGCCCGTGCCGCTGCCTACCTTCCAGGACGATCGCAATAGCGCCCCCCCTGGCAAGACGGGCCAGCGTTCCGTGCTGGTGATCGAGGATGAGCCCTCGTTTGCCGGCATCCTGTTCGACCTCGCGCATGAAATGCAATACCGCTGCCTGGTGGCGCACGGCGCCGACGAAGGCTTGCGTCTGGCGGAAGAGTTCCTGCCCGACGCCATCCTGCTCGACATGGGCTTGCCGGACCGCCCCGGCTTGCTGGTCTTGCAGCAACTCAAGGAAAATCCGTTGACGCGCCACATTCCCGTGCACATCGTGTCCGGCAATGACCAGATCCAGGAAGCCATGCAGCTGGGCGCCATCGGCTACGCCACCAAGCCGCGCACGCGCGAGCAGTTGAAGGAAGTGTTCCGCAAGCTCGAATCCAAATTCACGCAAAAGATGAAGCGCATCCTGCTGGTCGAGGATGACGAACGCCAGCGCGAAAGCGTGGTCCACCTGATCAGCGACGACGACGTGGAAATCACGGCCGTGGCCCTGGGCGAGCAGGCACTGGAATTACTGAAGACGCAGATTTTCGACTGCATGATCATCGACTTGAAGCTGCCCGACATCCAGGGCAACGAATTGCTCGAACGCATGGAACATGAAGAACTGTGCTCGTTCCCGCCCGTCATCGTCTACACGGGCCGCAACCTGAGCCGCGAAGAAGAAGCGGACCTGATGAAATATTCGCGCTCCATCATCATCAAGGGCGCCCGCTCGCCGGAACGCCTGCTCGACGAAGTGACCTTGTTCCTGCACAAGGTGGAATCGGAACTGTCGAGCGAGCGCCAGGGCATGCTGCAGCAGGTGCGCAGCCGTGAGCGCGTCTTTGAAGGGCGCAAGATCTTGCTGGTGGACGACGATGTGCGCAACATCTTTGCCCTGACGAACGCGCTGGAACAAAAAGGCGTGGCGGTGGAGATCGGCCGCAACGGCTTCGAAGCCATCAGCAAGCTCAACAGCGTGGATGATATCGATCTGGTGTTGATGGATGTCATGATGCCGGGCATGGATGGCCTGGAGGCGACGCGGCTGATCCGCGCCGACGGCCGCTACAACAAGCTGCCCATCATCGCCATTACCGCCAAGGCCATGAAGAATGACCAGGAAGAATGCCTGCAGGCGGGCGCGTCCGACTACCTGGCCAAGCCGATCGACCTGGACCGCTTGTATTCGCTGCTGCGCGTATGGATGCCGAAGATGGAACGCATCTGATGTCCCTGCGCTACACGGACGCGCAAATGCATGCGCTGATGGAAGCACTCTGTCAGCGCTACAGCTATGATTTTCGCGACTATTCCCTGCCCTCGCAGCGCCGCCGCCTGAACCAGGCCATCGAGCGTTTCCACTGCACGGACTTGCCCGCCCTGCAGCAACTGGTGCTGGACGACCCGGCCGCCTTTGACAAGCTGCTGCAGATTTTGACCGTGCCGGTCACGCAAATGTTCCGCGACCCGGCGTTTTTCCGCGCCTTGCGCGAACACGTGGTGCCCGTATTGAAAACCTATCCGTCGCCGACGATCTGGGTGGCCGGCTGCTGCACGGGAGAAGAAGCGCTGTCACTGGCCATCGTGCTGCAGGAGGAAGGCTTGCTCGAACGCAGCACGATCTACGCCACCGACATCAACCCGCAAGCGCTGGCTACAGCCGCGCGCGGCGTATACCCGTTGCACCGCATGGCCGACTATGGCGACAACTACCTGGCTGCGGGCGGCCTGGGGCAGTTGGACGAGTACTACACGGTCGAGCATGCCACCGCGCATTTCCAGCAGCGCTTGCTCGACAGTATCAATTTTGCCGACCACAGCCTGTCCACGGACAGCGTTTTTATTGAAACGCAATTGATTTTGTGCCGTAACGTGCTGATTTACTTCAATAAAACCTTGCAGGAGCGGGCCTTGGGCCTGTTCCAGGACTCGCTTTGCCATCGGGGCTTTCTAGGCCTGGGCAGCAAGGAAAGCACGCATTTCACAAGCTTCGCCGCCGATTTCGAACCATTGCCCGGTCCCGAAAAGCTCTACCGCAAGCGTGCTCAGTCGCACGCCGTATCCCACTACGCTGGACGGCATGATCATGCCAGGAATGAAACATGATGAATGAAACAAGCACCAAACTGCTGATCGTCGACGATTTGCCTGAAAACTTGCGCGCGCTCAATGCGCTGATCCGTGAGAGCGACCGCAGCGTGTACCAGGCATCTTCGGGCGAAGAGGCGCTGGCCCTGCTGCTGGAACACGATTTCGCGCTGGCCATCCTCGATGTGCAAATGCCGGAAATGGATGGTTTCGAGCTGGCCCAATTGATGCGCGGCACGGAAAAGACGCGCCACATCCCCATCGTCTTCGTCACGGCGGCCGGCAAGGAAATGAATTTTGCCTTCCAGGGCTATGAAAGCGGCGCCGTCGACTTTCTGCACAAGCCGCTCGACATCAATGCCGTGCAAAGCAAGGTCAACGTCTTCGTGGCCCTGCACCAGCAGCGCAGCGAGACGCGGCGCCAGGTGCAGGCACTGGAGCACAGCCGACAGCAGCAGGAAGCGCTCTTGAAAGAATTGCGCGCCACCCAGGCCGAACTGCAGCGCTCGTTGCGCCTGCGCGACGAATTCATGTCCATGGTGGCGCACGAACTGCGCACGCCCCTGAACACCTTGTTCCTGGAAACGCAGATGCGCACCGTCAACCTGGAACGGGGCAACCTGGCCGCCTTCGAGCCGGAAAAACTGGGCAAGATGGTGGCGCGCGACGGGCGGCAAATCCGCAGCATGGTGCGCCTGATCGACGACATGCTTGACGTCTCGCGCATCACCAGCGGCAAGCTGTCGATCCGCCGCGAAGCCGTCGATCTGACCAGTCTGGTGCGCCGGGTGGCAGACGATCTGGGGCCGTATGCGGCCGCCACGGGCAGCGTGCTGGAAGTGCTGGCCTTCGAACCCATCCATGGTTTCTGGGATGCGTTCCGCGTCGAGCAGATCGTTGTCAACCTGATCAGCAATGCCGTACGCTACGGCCAGGGCCAGCCCGTGGAAATCAGCCTCGCGCACACGCAGAACAGCGCCGTCATCGAAGTGCGCGACCATGGCATCGGCATCAATGCGCGCGACCAGGAACGCATCTTCGACGCCTTCGAGCGCGTCATGTACCAGGACCGCACGGGCGGCCTGGGCCTGGGCCTGTTCATCACCAAGCAGCTGGTCGATGCGCATGGCGGCGCCATCACCCTGCAAAGCCAGCCCGGCAATGGCGCCCTGTTCAGCGTCACCCTGCCGCTGGCCGGCAGCTGAGGCCGGCATGACCAGTACACCGCTCTCCCGCAGCCAGGCCGGCGCCAGCGGCGTCGCCTTCCTGCTGCAACTGGAACGCCGGCTGCGCCTGCTGAACGACACGGGCGAAATTCTCTCGCTGTCGGCGCAGTTGCTGGGACAGCGTCTGGGGGCCCAGCAAGTGGCCTGTTTCGATATCGACCAGACCCTGCAGTGCCCCACCCTCCAGCATGCGTGGAGCGATGGCCTGGCGCCCGGCGCATCCGGCGAATATTTCCTCGGCGATTATGCGGCCCGCCTGGCCGATACGCTGGCCGCGGGCCAGGTGCTGGCTGTCAGCGATGTGGCCAGTGACCCGCGCACGGCAACGCCGGCCGCGCTGGCCACGTTTGCGCGCCTGGGCATCCGTGCCTTCCTGAACATTCCCATTGCCAAGGAGGGCCGGCTGGCGGCCCTGTTCGTCGTGCACAGCCGCGCCGCGCGCCTGTGGCATGCCGACGAGATCGAACTGGCCGTGCAAGTGTCGGAACGGGTCTGGTCGACCATACTGCGGGCCCAGGCGGAATCACGCCTGCGCACGCTCAGTGCCAGCATGGAAATGCAGGTGGCCGAGCGCACGCGCGAATTTGGCCGTACCTGGAACGTCAGCCCCGATTTGCTTGGCGTGCTCAACCTGGACGGTTACTTCGAACACTCGAACCCCGCCTGGCAAGCCACCCTGGGCTGGTCGGTGGAGGAAATCCGCACGACGCGCTTCCTGGAACTGGTTCACCCGGACGACTTGACGCGCACCCATGCGGCCTGGGAGGCGGCCAACCAGGGCCAGCCGGCGCTGCGCTTCGAAAACCGCTACCGCCACAAGCTGGGCGGCTGGCACTGGCTCTCGTGGGTCGCCGTGCCCGAGGGCGAGAAGGTCTATTGCAGCGCGCGCGACATCACCGTGGAAAAGAAGCTGGAAGCGGACCTGGCCGCGCGCAACAGCGAGCGCGAGCGGCTGTGGCGCAGCGCGCAAGACTTGATGGTGGCCATCGATGCCGAGGGCTGCTTTGCCGCCGTCAACCCGGCCTCGGCCGCCATCCTCGGTTGGCTGCCCGAGGAAATGCTGGGCCGCAGCCTGTTCGACTTCGTGCTGCCCGAGGATGCCGCCGCCACGCGCCTGGCGCTGGCGCAAGTGACGCAGGAAGCCATGCCCAGCTTTGAAAACCGCTACCGGCACCGCGAGGGCGGCCACCGCTGGCTTTCCTGGTCGGCCGCCCCCGAAGGCGACTTGATTTTTGCCACCGGGCGCGACGTCACGCTGGAAAAGCAGGCGGAAAGTACTTTGCGCAGCATGCAGGAATCATTGCGCCACAGCGAGATGGCCCTGCTGCAATCGCAAAAACTCGAAGCGCTGGGCAAGCTGACGGGCGGCGTGGCCCATGATTTCAATAATGTGCTGCAAATTATCTCCGGCAATCTGCAACTGCTGCAGATGACCCTGGAAGACGACCCGCTGGCCGCCAAGCGTATCGCCAGCGCCTCGGCCGCCGTGGAACGGGGCGCCAAGCTGTCGGCCCAGCTGCTGGCCTTTGCGCGGCGTCAACCATTAAAACCGCTGGTGACGGACCTGGCGCAACTGCTGCGCTCGACGGAAGAGCTGCTGCGGCGCGCCACCGGAGAAACCATCGAGACGCGTTTGCTGCTGGCCGACGATTGCTGGCGCGCCCTGGTCGACCCGCACCAGCTGGAAAACGTCATCCTCAACCTGGCCATCAACGCGCGCGACGCCATGGATGGCCAGGGCCAGCTGACCATCGAACTGAGCAACAGCGTGCTGGGCAGCGACTACGCAGCGCGCCATGCGGACGTGGCGCCTGGCGACTACGTGCAGCTGACCGTCTCGGACACGGGCTCGGGCATTCCCGCCGACTTGCTGGACAAGATTTTCGAACCATTCTTCACGACGAAGAAGGAAGGCGAAGGCACGGGCCTGGGCCTGTCCATGGCCTACGGTTTCCTGCGCCAGAGCGGCGGCCACCTGACGGTGGACAGCCTGCCCGGCCATGGCAGCACCTTCCGCATTTACCTGCCGCGCTCGCTCGAAGCGGAAACGGAATTGCCGCTGCAGCTGAGCGGCCCCGTGCTGGGCGGCAAGGAAACCATCCTCGTCGTGGAAGACGACGTGCAGGTGCAGACGACGGTGGTCGACATGCTGCGCGGCCTCGGCTATGTCGTGCTGCGCGCCAGCGATGGCGAAAGCGCGCTGGCCATCGTCGGCAGCGGCGTCCCCATCGATTTGCTGTTTACGGATGTGGTGATGCCTGGCAAGGTCGCCAGCACGGAACTGGCGCGCCAGGCCCGCTTGTTGCTGCCCCAGCTGGCCGTGCTGTTTACCTCGGGCTACACGCAGGACGCCATCATGCAGGGCGGCCGATTGGAACCGGGCGTCGAGCTGTTGAGCAAACCCTACCGGCGCGAAGACCTGGCACGGCGCATCCGCCACTTGCTGGCCAACGGCCGTCACGTAACGGCGCTGCACCAGTACCGCGCGCAGCTGGCGCCGCAGCAACCCGCGCCGCCTCTGCCGGGGGCGCAGCCGGGCAGGCGTCACATTCTGCTGGTGGAAGACAATGCGGACGCGCGCGCCATGACGAGCGAACTGCTGTCCATGCTGGGACACACGGTGCTGGCCGTGGGCACGGCCGAGGAAGCCTTGCCGCTGCTGGGCACGCCGGGACTGGAACTGCTGCTGACCGACATCAGCCTGCCGCACATGTCGGGCGTCGAGCTGGCCGAGCTGGTGGCACGCGAGCAGCCGCAGCTGGAAGTGGTGTTCTCCACCGGCCATGCGCCCGCCAATTCCGGCGTGCTGAACCCGGCCGCGCGCTTCCTCGTCAAGCCATTTACCCTCGATCAATTGCAGCAAGCCTTGCTGGCCCCCGGGACCCCGCCTGTTTAATAGACGTCCAGCCGGCGCGCCTTCAATGCGCCGGCCAGCTCTTCCAGGCCAAATGGCTTGCGCAGGAAGCGCGCGCTGGCGTCCTGCATCAGGCTGGCGCCCCAATCGTGCCCGGACGCAAACACCACGTCCAGCTGTGGCCAGTGGGCGCGCGCATGGCGCGCCAGTTCCAGGCCGGACATGGTGGGCAAGCTGATGTCCGTCACCAGCACGTCCAGGCCCGGCATGGCCAGCAGGGGCAAGGCTTCCTCGGCGCTGGCCACGCCATGCACTGTATGCCCCAGCATATTGAGCATTTCCGTCGTCATGACACGCGCGTCGTCATTGTCTTCCACCAGCAGGATGCGCCGCCCGGAAGGGTCGGGCGCGCCCACCAGGCGGCGGTCGGCCAGCAGGTGGCGGATACGCCGGGCCAGGTCTTCGCGCCGGTAGGGTTTGCTCAACAGCTCCACGCCCGGGTCCAGCCGCCCGCCCTGCATGATGGCGTTGTGCGTATAACCCGAGGTAAACAACACGGCCAGGTCTGGCAGCAGCAGCCTGGCCTGCCGCGCCAGCTCCTTGCTGCTGACGGGCCCCGGCATGACCACGTCTGTAAACAGCAGGTCGATAGCCACGCCCGTGCCCAGCAGGGCCAGTGCCGAAGCGCCATCGTCCGCATGCAGCACGTCATAGCCCAGGCCGCGCAACATGTCGACTACCGTATGTTGAACAGGCGCATCGTCTTCCACCACGAGGATGGTCTCGCCGCCGCCCAGCACGGGGCCCGTCAGGCCCGGTGGCGGCTCGGCCAGCTTTTCCAGCGAACGGGGCAAATAAATCTTGAAAGTGGTGCCGGCACCAGGCGCACTGTGCACCTTGATGTGGCCCGCGCTCTGATGGATGAAGCCGTAGGCCATGGAGAGGCCCAGGCCCGTACCCTCGCCTTCGCGCTTGGTGGTGAAGAACGGCTCGAAGATCTGGTCGATCACGTCGCGCTCCATGCCATGGCCCGTGTCGGTGATGGTCAGCAGCACGTATTGACCCGCCAGCACATCGGCATGCAGGCTGGCGTAGGCGGCATCGAGCGTGACATTGCTCAAGGTGAACGTCAGGCGCCCGCCCCCTTCCATCGCGTCGCGCGCGTTGATGGCCATGTTCAGCAACACGTTTTCCATCTGGTTCGGGTCGACCAGGGTATGCCACAAGCCCTCGCTGATGAAGGTTTCTTCGGTGACAGCCTCACCCAGGGCGCGGCGGATTAGCTCGTGCATGCGGCGCAGCAAGCGGCCCAGGTCCGTCACCAGCGGCTTCAACGGTTGACGCCGCGCAAAGGCCAGCAGTTGCGACGACAGCTTGGCGCCGCGCTCGACAGCCGAAGCGGCCGAATCGAGGCGACTGGCCGCCTGCGGATTGTCGGCCACCGTCAGTTTCAGCAACTGCAAATTGCCGGAAATGATTTGCAGCACGTTATTGAAATCGTGGGCCACGCCGCCCGTCAGCTTGCCGATCGATTCCAGCTTTTGCGCCTGCAATAAGGCTTGTTCGCTGCGCACCAGTGCCAGCCGCGCCTCTTTTTCATCGGTAACGTCGCGGCCGATGGCGTGGATCAGTTTTTGCGCGGGCACGGCCGTCCAGGAAATCCAGCGATAGCCGCCATCGCGGCGACGGTAGCGGTTTTCCATGCGCAAGGTGGGCGCGCCATGCGCCAGGCGCGACAAATCCTTCAGTGCCGCCATGCGGTCGTCGGGATGCACGAGGCTGATGAAATCCATGCCCAGCGACTCGATTTCAGGGCGGTCCAGGATCTTGCTCCAGGCGGGATTGACGGCGATGATCATGCCGGACAGGTCCGCCACCAGCATGATGTCGGTCGACAGCCGCCACATCCGGTCGCGGTCGGCCGTGCGGTTGGCCATTTCCACTTCCAGCGAGGAATTCAGGTAGGCCATCTTTTCCAGCACGTTTTTCTGTTCCTGCACGTCCGTATTCGTGCCCACCCAGCGCAGCACCTTGCCCGTCTCGTCGAACAGGGGCAAGGCGCGCGCCAGGAACCAGCGGTAGGCACCGTCGCTGGCGCGGCGCATGCGGAATTCGTGTTCGTAGGCGCTGGCCGTGGCGACGGCCCGCTCCCAGCTTTTCTGCGTGGCTTGCACGTCGTCCGGATGCACGCAGGGGCGAAATCCGCTGGTGACCAGCGACTTCAGCGATTGCCCCGTGTACTCGCACACCTGCTCATTGACCCAGTAGGTAGCGCCGCTGCCATGCGCGAGCCAGGCCTGGTTGGGCATGGTCGAGGCGAGCGAACGGAATTGTGCCTCGCTGTCGAGCAAGGCATTGCGCGCCTGCCAGTGCTCGTCGATGTCTTCGCAGGAGCCATACCATTTCACGGGCTGGCCCCGCTCATCGAGCCGGCAATACGCGCGCGAGTGCACCCAGCGGTACTGGCCGTCCTGGCGGCGCACCCGCATCTCCTGGTCCAGGGGCTGGCCGCTGGCCAGCGCTTCGCTCCAGGCCGCCAGGGAATGGGGCACGTCGTCGGGGTGGATGGCGTCCAGCCAGCTGGTGCCGAGACCGTTGCAACCCGTCCATTCGCGCCAGCGCTGTGCCACATAGTCGAGTTTGCCGTCGATGTCGGCCGTCCACAGCACTTGCGCGTTGAGCTCGATGGCGTAATGAAAGTGTTCGCGGCTGTCGTGCAGCGCTTTTTCCAGCTGGCCCCGCTCGATGACATGCGCGGCCACGCGCGCGGCCAGCGCCAGCAGTTCAATTTCAGGTTGCGTGGGATGGCATGGCGCCGGGAAGAACAGGCCCAGCACACCCAGGATATGTCCCTTGGCGCCGAAGACTGGGGCGACCCAGCAAGCGCGGTAGCCGTGCAGCATGGCTTCCTTGCGTCCAGCGCTCCAATGTACATCGCGCATGATGTCGCCGCAATACACGGGCGCGCCGGAAAAGGCTGCCGTGCCAAACGGCGAAGGCTGTTCACCGCCATGGCGCAGGGCCAGGCACAGGTCTTGCGGAAGGCTGGGCGCGGACAAACCGCAAAAACGGTCGGCCTCGTCGATGAGGAACAGACAGGCATGCGCGCCGCCCTCGGCCAGGTCTTGCAGCGCCAGCAACAAGTGCTCCAATGCATGGGCCAGGTCGGCGCCTGCCGCGATACTGCCCAGCGCACTATGCTCGGCGTCCAGCAAGGAAAGAATGTTGTTTGCGTGCACCGTGTCGATAAGGGGGAAACTGATGCCCGGAATATACCATGGGGCACCCCTCTTGCAGGAGGAAAACAGTGCACTGCTTGATCTCTGCGGCCACGCGGCCCTATGCTACAGTGTTATTCTATTCTCAAGTGAAACCAACGATGCCCACGTCCCTGCCATCCTCCCTGATCGCCACCGCCCTGCTCGCCTCCGTCCACGGCGCCGTCGCCGCCCCCATGAGCCTGGACGACTACCTGGCGCTGAACGGTTCCCCGCCGACCGTGCAGATCGCGTACGGCCCCGCGCCGTCGCAATACGCCCAGCTATTCCGACCCGAAGGCAACGGACCGTTCCCCGTCGTCGTGCTCGTGCATGGCGGCTGCTGGACGGTGGCCTTCGGCGGCATCCAGCAAATGCGCAACGTGGCCGGTGCCCTGGTAGCGCAAGGCATCGCCGTGTGGAATGTGGAGTACCGCCGGGTCGACGAACCGGGCGGCGGCTATCCGGGCACGTATGAAGACATGCACGCGGCGCTGGACAGCCTGCAGCAGCACGCGCCCCAGTACCAGCTGGACGTGAACCGCATCGTGGCCATGGGCCATTCGGCAGGTGGCCAGCTGGTACAATGGATTGCCGGGCGAGAAAAACTGCCGAAGAGCAGCCCTCTGTACCGCGACAAATATCTGCCAATAAAAAACATTGTCAGCCTGGGCGGCCTGGCCGACCTGCGCCACGAACGAGACTTGATCAAGACCAGCTGCGAGCGCGACATCGTGCAACTGGCAGGCAGCGCCAGCACTGAGCGTCCCGACATCTACAGCGACACCAATGCGGCCGACCTGATGCACAACGGCAGCCGCACCGTGCTGGCCACGGGCGAGCTCGACACCATCTCACCGCCCAGAGTCGCGCATGACTATGCGGCCAAAGCCAAGCTGGCCGGTGACCATGCGGAAGTGCTGATCCTGCCCGGCGCCAGCCATTACGACGAGATTGCGGCGACATCGAATGCGTGGAAGATGATGTTGCCGGTAATTCGTGGGATGTTGGGGATGGAGGCGAAATGAAGCACCTCATCGTCTTCACAGTGCTTGCCGCGTCTTCCGCCTTGGCCTTCGCCGACGATAAGCAGTCGCTCGAAAGCGGCTTGCTGCATGCCATGCAGCTAAAGAAAGGCACGTCCGAGCGCACGGGCACGTCCGGACAGGCCATCCGCGCCTATCAGCAAGCCGGCCTGGTCAGCAAGACACCCCGCCAGCGCTTCGACTACACCGACTACTACCTGCTGGAAAAGCCAGTGCCCTTCATGGGCCACGAACTGGTGCTGATCGAAGAAGAATACCGCAGCAAATACATAGGCTGCTGCGTCAGCCCCGGCGTCGGGATCACGGTGAAAGTCCATGGCAGCATCAGGAATCTGCAACAGTTCGCCCGCGCCAGCCGCTGCACCCTGACCGATCATATTGATTTTGCACATAACCTGCGCGAAGTGGCGATCAAGAACAAGGTGCCCAAGGCGCACTATGCGTCCTTGAGCTGCCGCGAGCGCGATGCCGAGCGCGATGAATCATGAAGTATCCCCGCGCGGCAAGCCTGCTGGTACAGATAGCGCACTAAGTCGACGACCACTTTATTGGCGTAATCGCCTGCGTGCTGATCGATGCGGATGGCAAGCGGCATGCATGCACAGAGAACGCGCCCGTGGTCAGTGCCGATGATCTTTATGTGATGGATGCGCAAATCCTCGATAGGTGATGACGGACGACTATCGTCTGCGCAGTCAGGCAGTTGACGTGACAATGCGTGACTTTTCCTGCTGACTAATTCGTTATGCTCATTGCCGCAGTCGGCCGCTACCGGCCAAACGAGGTCATTGCCAAATTCTTGCGCTTGGAGTGTCAACCTGCTGCCTCCTTTAAGAGATTCAGCAGTGTCTATTAAATAGTGGCGTTTCAGCTCGCACCAGTTAGGGAAAATATGAAAAAAACAGTTCCACATTTTGTCAGTGTTGGTTTGGGAGTTGCGACTGGAACCTTGCTTTACACTCGCTTCCTTGGGGAAGCGCATGAATTCGATTGGGGACGTGCTGCCTTTGTCGGTATATTTTTCGCAACAATCGCTTTTATCTGGCCATCAAAAAAGAATTAAGTTCAAACCGCACTTCGCTGGAAAGACCAACGATACGCTTCAGGGCGGTTCCAGCCAAGGACGGCCAGCGGCCAGACACAGCCATTCGCCCGAATGTGACAATGAGTGAGTTTTTCCTTTCGGAAATTTGTTACTCTCTATTGCTGTTCGTAAGCACGAACTCCAAAGCATGACGTGACGGTATCGCATGACGTCTACGTGTTTGTAAAAATTAGCAATGTCATTAATCGAGGCTCTGAATGTATATTGTCGCTCCCCTATTCTTTGTCACAGGTGCTGCCCTGCTCGCTGTCGGTTTCAGGAAAAACAATCGAAAACTACTCACCTTCGCAGCTTGTCTGTGGCTAGTCTCCGGTGCATGGGACGATTTCTCTGAAGGTTTTACAGATGGCGTGAACAACAACGCCCCGGCCGTGTCATCTTCGCATACGCCATAGTATCCCCAAGCAGGCGATCTGACTTGCCTGCAGTCCGTTTGCGGCCAGGAGCGTAGCTAGAGGGGCGAAATGAGAATTGCCAATATGCCATGCTCATGGCATAAGCCAAGGAATTTCCCCACAAGCTCCAAGTTTCAATGGACAAGCAACGGATAAACATATGTTTTCTAACGTTCGTCATATATTTGATCGAAATACATATGCCGAGCTGAATCAAATCGTAAATAAGAAATAAGAAATAAGAAATAAGAAATATGGTTAGATCATGAAAACAAAATTCGCTCTCTTTTTTCTTTTAAACATGTTCGCGTTTCCTGCCACGGCTCAGTGGAAGGCTACGACAAAGCAAGAATGCACCAAAAGGTGTATCGTATCAGACGCTGAAAGTCCAAGAAAAACAGCGTTTAAAGAAAAACTGAGGCAAATTCACGAAAAGAAAAAAATAGAGCAAGATGACGATAAACTTCAAAAATTGCTAAAGGAGGAAGAGCAAGAGATCGAAAACCATAAGGATAACGTTCAAAAGATATGTACCGCTATCTGCAAAGGCAAT
This sequence comes from Janthinobacterium darwini, assembly GCF_051380905.1. Lineage (NCBI taxonomy): Bacteria > Pseudomonadati > Pseudomonadota > Betaproteobacteria > Burkholderiales > Oxalobacteraceae > Janthinobacterium > Janthinobacterium darwini. Next base: position 1,847,178 of record NZ_JBNYXX010000001.1, on the reverse strand, counting down.
CCTGCGGACAACTAAGTATCTCGTCACTCATTGCTCGTTGCTCGTTGCTATTTCTTGTACAAGCAGGCACTCCTCAAGCGCCGACTGGCAACGACAGCAAGAACACCCACCGCAGCTCCATCCAAGGCACCCCAGGCCCGCGACTCTGGCCAGCGCTTCAATAAAAAGCCCTACTGAACCCGCGCCAGGTACTGGGCCAGCTGGCCAAACGTCGCCGTGAACCCCTGCTTCATCGACTCAAACCCCTGCTTGAAAGTCTCATGCTGCTCATCCGTCGCCTTGTGCGGCGTTGACCTTAACGTCATCGTCGTCTTGCCGTTTTCCTCGGTCAGGGTCATGGTATTGAACGATTCCAGCGGCCACGTGGCGCTGACCGGGTGCTGTACGGGGTTGCCTTGCTTGTCGGCGAATGACAGGATGGAGACAATCTTTTCCGGCGCCTCGATCTGCTGGTAGGTGAACTTGCCCCACATTTCGTAGCCATTGTCGGCGCGCATGCCGTAGTGGAAAATGCCGCCCGGCTGCACGTCCAGCGCCAGCACGCTCAATTCGAAGCCGACAGGTCCCCACCACTGAGCCAGGCGCTCCGGCTCCACCCACGACTGGAACACCAGCTCGCGAGGCGCGTCGAAAGTTTGCGTAATGACAAAGTCGCTGCTGTCGCGGTGCTGGCCGTCCTGCTTCTGTTCTGCGGTGGTCATGGCGGTCTCCTGAGGGTGATGGACTGGCACTAATGTACCAGCGGTGCCGATAAACGGGAAGGCCTGCACGCCTGTCAAACCGGCATGCTAAAATATTAGTTAGACACCTAACCATTAGACCACTTACCTTATGATTTCTATCGAAGAGCGCTTTTCCGCCGCGCTCCACAAGACGGCACGCGGCTGGCGCCATGCCATCGACCGGCGCCTGAAGGACCTGGATCTGGGGCAAGCGAGCTGGATGGCCATCGCCATGATCGCCAAGTCGCCGCAGCCGCCTTCGCAAAGCGAGCTGGCCCATCAGCTGGGCGTGGAAAACCCCACCATGGTGTCGATGCTGGACCGGCTCGTGAAATCGGGCTTCGTGCAGCGCCAGCCATCGGAAACGGACCGCAGAGTCAAGCTGGTGGTGCTGACGGAAGCAGGCATGCAGGTCTATGAAACCGTGCGCAAGGAAGCGGACGGTTTCCGCAAGGAGTTGTTGCAGGGAATTGATCCCGATCAACTGCGGGCCGCCACCGAACTGCTCGAAGCGCTGCAAGCGGCGACGGAGAAGTCTGCATGAGTTCGGCCACTGCCAGCGCCACGCCGGCGCTGCCCGCTGCACAGGACCCCACCCTGAACCGGCGCATGATCACGATGTCGATCATGCTCGCCACCATCATTCAGGCGCTAGACGGCACCATCGCCAACGTCGCCCTTCCCCACATGCAGGGCAGCCTTTCCGCCTCGCAAGACCAGATCACCTGGGTGCTGACCTCTTTTATCGTTGCCGCTGCCATCGCCACGCCCCTGACGGGCTGGCTGTGCGACCGCTACGGACAGAAGAACACCTTTCTCGTCTCCGTGGCCGGCTTTACGCTCGCTTCCGTGCTGTGCGGCCTGTCCGGCACCCTCTCCGAGATCGTCGCCGCGCGCCTGCTGCAGGGAGTGTTCGGCGCGGCGCTGGTGCCGCTGTCGCAGGCGGTCTTGCTCGACATCAATCCGCGCGAAAAGCACGGCTCGGCCATGGCCATCTGGGGCATGGGCGTGATGATCGGCCCCATCCTGGGACCGACGCTGGGCGGCTGGCTGACGGACAGCTACAGCTGGCGCTGGGTCTTCTTCATCAACATCCCCATCGGCGCCATGGCCTTCTACGGCATCTGGCGCTACATCCGCAAGGACCCACCGAAGGGCCGCATGCATTTCGACATGTTCGGCTTTGCCACCTTGAGCCTGTCGATCGGCGCGCTGCAGATGCTGCTGGACCGGGGCGAGCAGAACGACTGGTTTTCTTCCACGGAAACGTGGATCGAAGCCATCGTGCTGGCCATGAGCTTGTGTTACTTCATTGCCCACACGGCCTTGCGCCCGGCCGGCAAGTCCTTCCTCGACTACCGGCTGTTGAAAAACTCGAACTATGTGAGCGGCCTGCTGTTCATCTTCATCGTCGGCATGGTGCTGTTCGCCACCCGTGCGCTGACGCCATCGATGCTGCAAGGCTTGATGAATTACCCGGCGGCGATTGCCGGCATGGTGACGGCGCCCAGCGGGCTGGGCACGATGCTGGCGATGCTGATCGTCGGCAAGCTGACGGGCAAGATCGATACGCGCATCCTGCTGGGCGTGGGCTTTTCGATTACGGCGTTTTCGCTGTGGCAGATGGCCAATTTCACGCTGGACCTGGTACCCAAGACCGTCGTGTGGAGCGGCATCATCCAGGGCATAGGCCTGGGCCTCGTGTTCGTGCCCCTGAGCGCAGCCACGTTTGCCACGCTATCGCCCGAGATGCGGGCGGAAGGCACGGCGATATACAGCCTGGTGCGCAATATCGGCAGCAGCATCGGCATCGCCCTCGTGCAAACCTTGTTGGTGCGCAATACGCAGATCGCCCAAGCGTCCCTGACGGAACACATCACTATCGCCAGCCCGGCCCTGCACGACCCCGGCATTGCCCAGGTGTTCGACCTGGGCACGAGCTCGGGCATGGCGGCCCTGAATGGCGAAATCACGCGGCAAGCGTCGATGATCGCCTACCTTGACGACTTCTGGCTGATGATGTGGCTGACTATCCTCGTGCTGCCGCTCTTGCTCCTGATCAAACCACCGAAAAAGAATGCGCCAGTCGTGGTCGACCACGCGGCCATGGAATAACCCTCATGCCCACACCGATGAAACTCTCCCTCTCCCTGAGCGTATTGGCCCTCAGCGTATCGCTGGCCCTGGCCGGCTGCGCCAGCATCCCGCCCGACACGCAACAGCTGCCGCAACAAGACCTGGCCAAAGTGCAATTGGCGGCCGACATCCACCTGGCCAGCGAAGGCTGGCCCGCCGCCCAGTGGTGGCGCCAGTTCCAGGACGAGCAGCTGAACCAGCTGATTGAAAACGCCCTGTCCGCCAGCCCCAGCCTGGAGGTGGCGAATGCCCGCATCGGCTCGGCCCTGTCCGCATTCGATGCGCAACATGCGCAGCGTGGCCCCAGCATAGATGCCAGCGCGAACGCCAACCGCCAGCGCTACTCGGGCAATGGCCTGATGCCCGCCCCCATCGGCGGCAATTACTACAATGAAATCACCGTGGGCGTGCAAGCCCATTACGACCTCGACTGGTGGGGCAAGCACAAGGCGCAGATCGCCGCCAGCCTGGGCGAAGTCAACGCGCGCCGCGCCGAATACGCGATGGCGGAACAGATGCTGGCGGCCGAGATCGCCCGCCACTATTTCAGCATGCAAAATGGCTGGGCGCGCATGGACAACCTGCATGCGCTGGTCCAACTGCAGCAGCAACTGGTCGTAGACAAGGAAAAGCGCATCGCCAACGGCCTGGGCGTCAGCGATGACCATTTGTCCGCGCAAACACGCTTGAGCTTGCTGCAACAGCAAATCGCCCTGCTGGAAACACAGATCGTCACGGAACGGGAAGCCTTGCGCGCCCTGCTCGGCGCCGACAGCACGGCGCTGACCAGCCTGCAGCCGAAGCAGGCACAGGCGCTGCCGCATGCCCTGCCCGGCAAGCTGGGCATGGAATTGCTGGCGCGCCGACCCGACCTGCAGGCGGCGCGCTGGAGAGTACAGGCGGCCATGAGCAAGATCGAAGCGGTACAGGCGTCGTTCTACCCCGATATCGACCTGGGTGCATCGTTCGGCCTGGATGCCATCAAGCTGGGCAAGCTGCTGCAGTCGGGCAGCCGCACCCTGTTCATCGGCCCGGCTTTGTCGCTGCCCCTGTTCGACAGTGGCCGCCTGCAGGCGCAGCTCGGTGGCGCGCGCAGTGAACGCAAGGAACTGATCGCCGATTACAACCAGAACGTCTTCAATGTAGTGCGCGACGTGGCGCAGGCCGGTGCCAAGGTACAGGGCGTGGAAAACCAGCTGCGCCTGCAGCAGGAAAACCTGCGCGCCAGCGTAGCGCAGTTGCGCAATGCCAATGCCCGGCTGAAACAGGGATTGGCCGATCGCGCCACGCAACTGAATGCGGAAATGACCGTGCGCGGCCAGGTGGACCTGGGCATGCAGCTGCAAAACCAGCGCCAGGATGCAGAAATCAGCCTGACCGTGGCGCTGGGCGGCGGCTACCGGGGCAGCAGCGACTTTGCCACCACGACGACTAAACAATAACAATCGACTACGGAACACATCATGAGCAGCGATACCACAGCAAGCACCACCCCCACCGAACAGCCGGGCAAGCGCAAGGCCGTCCTCATCGCCATCACGGCCGCCTTTGTCGTGGCTGGCGCAGCCTGGGCTGTCTACTATCAGCTGGTGCTGGCCAAGGAGGAAGTCACGGACAACGCCTACGTGGGCGGCAATATGGTCACCCTGTCCGCGCAAGTGACGGGCAATGTCGATGCCATCCGCGCCGACGAGACGCAGATGGTGACGGCGGGCGCGCCCCTGATCACCCTGAACGCCATCGATGCGAACCTGGCCCTGAGCCAGGCCGAGGCGCGATTGGCTAATGTCGTGCGCCAGGAGCGCGAGCGCTATGCGAACGTGGCGCAGTACGACGCCGTTATCGAGCAGCGCCGCCTGGCGCTAGCCACGGCCCGGGGCAACCTGGCGCGCCGCGCGCCGCTGGCGGCGGACAACACGATCTCGGGCGAAGACCTGGCCCATGCGAAGCAGGCCGTCGATGATGCAAAAGCCGCCTTGACGGTGGCACAGCGCCAGGCCGAGTCGGCCAAAGCGGGCGTGGCCGGCGTGCACCTGGCCAGCCATCCGGCCGTGCTGTCGGCCCGGGGCGACGTGCTGCAGGCGTGGCTGGCCGTGCGCCGCAACGCCGTGGTCGCGCCTGTCTCGGGCTATGTGGCCAAGCGCAGCGTGCAGCTGGGGTCGCACGTGACGCCGGGCACGCCGCTGATGTCCATCGTGCCGCTGGACCAGTTATGGGTCGATGCGAACTTCAAGGAATCCGAATTGCGCAATATCCGCGTGGGCCAGGCGGCGACCATCGAAACGGATTTGTATGGCAGCAAGGTGGTCTACCACGGCAAGGTGCTGGGCATGTCGGCCGGCACGGGCAGCGCTTTTTCGCTGTTGCCGGCGCAAAACGCCACGGGCAACTGGATCAAGGTAGTGCAGCGTGTGCCCGTGCGCATCACCCTGGACCCGAAGGAGCTGGCCGCCCACCCGCTGCGCATCGGCCTGTCGACCACGGTGACGGTCGATACCAGCCATGGCGAAGGGGCGACCCTGGACCAGCCGATGGTGGCGTCCACCGTCTACACGACCAGGGCGCTGAGCCAGCCCGTGGACGAGGCGGAGAAAATGGCCGATGCCATCATTGCGCAAAACTCGGCTAACTGACACCTATTTCGCCTTCCCCGCCGCAGCCACCTGGTCCAATACATGCTTGGGCACGGCGGCATAGTGCTTGAATTCCATGGTGTAGGTGGCGCGGCCCTGGGTCAGCGAACGCAGGGTGGTGGAATAGCCGAACATTTCCGCCAGCGGCACCAGGGCCTTGACAATACGCCCCGCGCCGCCGGGGATGTCGTCGACGCCCTGCACCATGCCGCGGCGGGCCGTCAGGTCGCCCATGACGTTGCCCATGAACTCTTCCGGCGTTTCCGCCTCCACCTGCATCATCGGTTCCAGCAGCACGGGCGACGCTTTGCGCATGCCGTCCTTGAAGGCGATGGAGCCGGCCATGCGGAAGGCATTCTCATTCGAATCGACGTCGTGGTAGGAGCCGAAGGTCAAGGTAGCCTTCACGTCGACGACCGGATAGCCGGCCAGCACGCCGGCCTTTAACGTTTCGGCGATGCCCTTGTCGACGGCGGGGATGAATTCGCGCGGCACCACACCGCCCTTGATGGCGTCGACGAACTGGTAGCCCGTGCCAGGCGGCAAAGGTTCAAGTTTCAGCACCACGTGGCCGTACTGGCCCCGTCCGCCTGACTGCTTGACGAACTTGCCCTCGATATCTTCCACCGTGCGCGTAATGGTTTCCCGGTATGCCACCTGCGGCTTGCCGACATTGGCTTCCACGCCGAATTCGCGCCGCATGCGGTCGACTAAAATTTCCAGGTGCAATTCGCCCATGCCCGACATGATGGTCTGGCCGGATTCCTCGTCCGTGTGCACCTTGAACGACGGATCTTCCTGCGCCAGGCGGTTCAGGGCGATGCCCATCTTTTCCTGGTCAGGCTTGGTCTTTGGTTCGACCGCCTGGGAAATCACGGGTTCCGGAAAAATCATCTTCTCCAGGACGATGATATGGTCGATGGCGCACAGGGTGTCGCCCGTAGTGACAGCTTTCAGCCCCACGGCGGCGGCGATGTCGCCCGCATACACTTCCTTGATTTCCTTGCGTTCGTTCGCATGCATCTGCAAGATGCGCCCCAGGCGCTCGCGCGCGCTCTTGGTGGGGTTGTAGACCATATCGCCGGAGTTCACCACGCCCGAATACACGCGGAAGAACGTCAACTGCCCCACGAAGGGGTCTGTCATGATTTTAAAGGCGAGCGCGGCAAAGTGCTCCTCATCCGTCGGGTGGCGCTCCACTTCGTTGTCGTGCTCGTCGTGGCCCATGATGGGCGGCACTTCCATGGGCGACGGCAGGTATTCGATGACGGCATCGAGCATCGCCTGCACGCCCTTGTTCTTGAAGGCGCTGCCGCACAGCATGGGCACGATTTCGTTGCGGATGGTGCGCGCGCGCAAGGCTTGCTTGAGTTCGGCTTCCGTAAACGTGTCGCCATTCAGATAGCGTTCCGTCATGTCGAGGCTGGCCTCGGCCGCGTGTTCGACCATGTGCTCGTGCCACTCCTGCGCCTGCGCCAGCAGCTCGGCGGGAATCTCGCCATAGCTGAACTGCACGCCCTGGCTGGCCTCGTCCCAGGTGATGGCGCGCATTTTCAGCAGGTCGATCACGCCCGTGAAATGGTCTTCGGCGCCGATGGGCAGCTGGATGGGCACGGCCACGCCTTTCAGGCGCTCGGCGATCTGCTTGCGCACGCGCAAGAAATCCGCGCCCACCCTGTCCATCTTGTTGATGAAGGCGATGCGCGGCACATGGTATTTATTGGCTTGCCGCCACACGGTCTCGGACTGGGGCTGGACGCCGCCGACGGCGTCGTAGACCATCACGGCGCCGTCGAGCACGCGCATCGAGCGTTCCACTTCAATCGTGAAATCCACGTGGCCCGGTGTGTCGATGATGTTGATGCGGTGTTCGGGGAAGTTGCCGGCCATGCCTTTCCAGAAGGCCGTGGTAGCGGCCGAGGTAATGGTGATGCCCCGTTCCTGCTCCTGCTCCATCCAGTCCATGGTGGCGGCGCCATTGTGCACTTCGCCGATCTTGTGGTTGACCCCCGTATAAAACAGGATGCGCTCGGTGGTGGTGGTCTTGCCGGCGTCGATATGGGCGCTGATGCCGATGTTGCGGTAGCGCTCGATAGGTGTCTTGCGGGTCATCACAATCTCCATGGCTAGCCCCGGCACGACTGTGTTTGCGCCGGTTTTCCAGTGTAGCAGACATCGATTTGCAGGGCGGCCCGCAACCATTTTTTGGCGTGCGTACAACACTAACACACACGCGCACGCGCGTTGTACAGGACAAACAGGAGATTCCGCTATACTTTCAACTTTATTAATCCAACAAAGATTAATCAAAATCAAGACGCACGGTGATACATCGTGCAAGGCGACGCCGCTGGCATGCCAGCTCAGGTGCGCACCGAATGACATGCCCTACTCAGCCTATGACTATCCGACTAAGAAAAATAATCCTCTCCTCCCTGCTGGCGTCGCCAGCGCTGGCCATGGCCGGCGAACTGGAACAGCAAATGCAGCGTTGCGCCGTGCTTGGTGACGCCAGCGCCCGCCTGGGCTGCTTCGACACCCTGGCCAAGGCGGCGGAAAAGGCCACCATTGCCGCCGGCGGTGATCCCGCCATCGCGGCCGTCACCCTGGCTGCCGCTGCCGAGGTCGCTCCGTTCACGCCCGTCAGCCCGCCTGGCGTAGCCACGCCGGACGCCGTCAACGCCGCCATTCCCGCCATCGCGCAAGCTGGCGCGGCGCCGCCGGAAGCGCCGATTTCGCGCACGCAGCAATCCTGGGAGCTCAATGACGCTTCGAAACGCGGCCTGTTCAACTTCCGCCCGCACCGCGACACCTATCTGCTGCTGGCCAATTACAGCGATGCATCCAACGACGAACCGTTCCAGGATTTCACGCCAGGCGGCGTCAAGAGCCAGCACGTGGAATTGACATTCCAGCTGAGTTTCAAGATGAAGCTGCTGGAAGACATAGCTGGCACGCCCATCGACATGTGGTTCGGCTACACGCAGCAAAGTTTCTGGCAAGCGTATAACCGCAAGGCATCAAGCCCCTTCCGCGAGACCAATTACCAGCCGGAACTGATGCTGATCTTGCCGATCAACAAGCATTTCGCGGGACTGGAATTCAATTACCTGAACTTCGGCCTGGTGCACCAGTCGAATGGCCAGACCTCGACCCTGTCGCGCAGCTGGAACCGCGTGTATGCCGAGCTGGGCGTGGAAAAAGACAACCTGGCCGTCACGACGCGCGTCTGGCACCGCCTCGACAATGGCAAGACCGACAATGACAATATCGACATTACCGATTACATGGGGCATGGCGACTTGCGCGTGAGCTACCGCAACAAGGGCCATGAGTATGCCGTGACGGCCCGCCGCAATTTCAGCAAGAAGCATGGCTCCATGCAGGCCAGCTGGGCTTTCCCATTGAAAGCCAACCTGAAAGGCTATCTGCAACTGTTCTCCGGCTATGGCCAGAGCTTGATCGACTACAACTATTCGCAGAAATCGATCGGCGCCGGTTTCATGGTCGACCTGTAAGCAAGACAGTGATACAAACAAAAATGGCGCCGAGGGCGCCATTTTTTATGGGAAATTCAGTTTAGTGCCGCCCGCCGCCCAGCACGCGGGCCGGCAGCATGACGATGGCGCGCAGCAATTCGAACACGCCTTCCACGCCGATGCCGATCAGGCGCAATGGCAGCAACAGCAGCCATGCCAGCGGGTACAGCACGAGTGCCAGCAAGGCCAAGGGCCAGCACACCAGCAAGAGCAGCAGCCACAGCACAAATCCCAGCATCGCGTTCCCCTCGAATGAAATGTGCGGAGCAAGCCGTGCTTGCCCCGCTACCGTGACAGCACTATAGTAAAGCTCCGCCGGGACGGCAACGGCCATGCGATGAACTGCAGGATGCGGGGATGGACTGAGTAAAAACAGGAATGAACGGTAGCTGGCGATGATCTTATTGGCCGACGCAAATCACTTTCGTGATGTACTCATGCGCGTTCGGCTTCTTGCTGGTGGCCCATTTGATGGCCTGCTTGGCCTCGTCGATGGTCATGACGGTGGCCTTTTCCTTCGACTTGATGAAGGACACGCCTTCAAACACGCCTTCCTTGCTGCGCATTACCTTGGCAAACACGGGTGGCTTGGTCTCGCCATCGCTGATTTTGTTCTGTTGCACGAGGTAACGCTGATCGATCTGTTCCATGATAATAAAGCTGTCCAGTGGTAAAGGACGAAATATACCCTGAATGGACAAACGCCGCAGGACGAAATGCCTGCGGCCTTGCCTTTAAATTAATGCAAATCAGGCATAGACAGCGTTCTGTGTCACTGGCTGCAGGTTCACATCATAGATTACCTGCGCGCGCATCGACGCTTCCAGCGAGGGTATCGAGCCGCCGGCGCGGTACTGGAAGCTCACTTGCAGCACGTCGCCCGCCTTCACGGCCAGCGGCGTGGCCAGCGGCAAGCACATGTAGTGGTTCAGCCAGTCGATGGTGGTCGAGCGCTCGGGCACCACGGCCAGGATGTTCTTGGTGACGAAACGCAAGGCGTTCAGTGTGCCGCTGCGTTCGACGACGAACTTGCCATCAAAGCCGAACACGCTGTCCGTCGGCTGGCTGAAGTCGATGATGCTGTACACGGACGGCGGCGCCAGTTCCTGCACACCCGGATGGATGGCCGTGGTTTCCTGGAATTGCACGATGGGCGCATAAAAACCCTCGAAATCGTATTCCTGCTGCATGGGCTGCACGGCCATGATGACGGCTTCGGGCAGGAAGATGGGCAGCGGGCCGCCAAAACGGGCCAGGTAGCGGCGCTTGAATGATTCGATCACTTCCACTTGCTTTTCGCGCAGCATGCCCACGTGTATCATTTCGCAGATGACAATGTCGACGGGTTCGGGCGGCAGATATTCGAAGGCGTCCGCGTGGACAACTTCCACTTTTTCACCGTTGGGATTGAGCGCCAGCATCTTGCGCGCTTCCTTGACCATGTCCGGATTGAACTCCACGCACCACACCTTGTCAGCGCGCGCAGCCGCAAACCACGACAGCACGCCCGTGCCGCCACCCAGTTCCAGCACCTTCATGCCGGGCTTCACCGCGTAATCGATCGCCGACTTGAACCCGTGCATGCGGTTCTGGTCCATCAACATATTGTGGTGGTAATGGACGGGGATAAATTGCCCCAGGTAACAACTCTCGATTTCTCGTTCATTCAGCATGTCTGTCCTCTTGGAGTCTGGCTCCGATGGCCGATCGGTTTTGTCATTCCAGAAAGCAGTGATATCGCACGGGCTGCGCGAGGGGCGGCGACAATACAGCCGGCGCCTGACGGTGATGTGATGGCCCATGCGACGATCTCCTGATTAATGCGACAGGATCATTATCGTTAATTGGCCGGGGGAACAAAGCGCTGAGGTGAGAGGCATTTCCATGCCAGTTTCAGCGCTGGCATGGAAAATATGACTAGAAAGATCACTTACGGGAGGCGCGCGCCTTCTGTGCCGCTTCGATGATAGCCACCACGCCGGGCTTGTCGCCCGCCTGGGCGAACTGCGCGGCCGTCCAGCCATGGTCGCTTTTCAGGCTGGCGTCCGCGCCCCAGGACAGCAGCAGCTTGACGGCACCTTCCTGCCCTTCGCGGGCGGCGAACATCAGCGGCGTGACGTTGGCAGGGGCGCGCGCATCGACCACGGCATCACGGTCCAGAAAAATCTTCATGATGGGCAAGTCGCCCGCCGAGGCCGCATAGTGGAGCGCCGTCCAGCCGCTCTGGTTGACCTTGGCGCCCTTGGCCAGCAATGCTTGCACGGCGTCCAGCTTGTGCTTGTAGGCGGCAATCATCAGCGCCGTGTTGCCATTGGCCGAGCGCGCTTCGATGTCGATGCCCGGCGTGTCGAGCAGCAGCTTGAATACCTTGTCCGCATCGTCGCGCAAGGCCAGCACGAGGGGAATGTCACCCCGCTGCGTATCAGGCTGGTTCGGATTCATGCCTTCGTCCAGCATGCTGCGCACGCCGCTGGCGTTGTTGACGGACACGGCACGGAAGAAAGTGTCCGGTTCCGGCGCCGCCTGGCTGGCGGTGGCGCAGCACAGCAGCATCGCCAGGGCGAGTTTTTTCATCATGTCTAACCTTAAGAAGTTATGGCAACTGATTGAATAACTTGAAGAAATTATCCGTCGTCTGGCGCGCCACCTGCTCCAGGGGGATGCCTTTCAGGGTCGACAGATATTCGGCCACGTGGGCCACATAGCCGGGCTCATTCATGCGGCCGCGGAACGGTACGGGCGCCAGATACGGCGAATCCGTCTCGATCAGTATGCGTTCGAGCGGCACGTCCAAAGCCACGGCTTGCAAATCCTTCGCGCTCTTGAACGTGACGATGCCGGAAAACGAAATATAGAAACCCATGTCTATGGCGGCGCGAGCCACTTCCAGCGACTCCGTAAAGCAATGCATGACGCCGGCCACGCCGCCATCGGATACGCCCGCGCCCTCTTCGCGCATGATGCGTATCGTGTCTGCACTGGCCGCCCGTGTGTGAATAATCAAGGGCTTACGGGTGATTCTTGAAGCTTTGATGTGCGTGCGAAAACGCTCGCGCTGCCATTCCAGGTCGCCCGTCAGGCGGAAATAGTCGAGACCCGTCTCGCCGATGGCGATGATCTTCGGGTGGTCGGCCAGGCGCACCAGGTCTTCCACGGACGGTTCAGGCGTGTCCTCGTAGTCGGGATGCACGCCGACGGATGCGAAAATATGCGGATACTGCTCGGCCAGGGCCAGCACCTGTGGGAAGCCCGGCAAGTCGACGGACACGCACAGGGCGTGCGTCACCTTGTTCTCGGCCATCTTGGCGAGGATCTCGGGCATGCGAGCAGCCAGCTCGGGGAAATTGATATGGCAATGGGAATCGATATACATAAGGCGGGATTGTACCGGAGGGAGCAAAAAATGGCAGGGGAACAGCGCCGTCGTCCCCTGCCATGGTGGTGCGGATGCTTACAGCTTCGAGGCAGGATGTTCCGCCAGCGGAACGAAGTGGCCGGTCGACTCGTCGAGCGCGTCAAGGGAACCGTTCTCGATGTCGTACACCCAGCCGTGCAGGGTCAGTCTGTTTTGCGCCATGGCCAGCGCCACCGAGGGATGGGTGCGCAGGTTATTGAGCTGCGCGACCACATTGGCGCGCACCATGCCGTCGATGCGCGACTGTTCCGTCGGATGCTCGACCGACTCGTTGATCATGCGCGCCGCATCGGCATGGTGCAGCCAGCTGCGCACGGCCGGCATATGGTCCAGGCAGGCACAGGTGGCAATCGCCTTCATCGCACCGCAATCGGAATGGCCGCAAATAACGATGTCGCTCACGTTCAAGGCGGACACGGCAAATTCCACCGTGGCGCTCACGCCACCCGGTTCGGGGCCGTACGAGGGCACGATGTTGCCCGCGTTGCGAATCACGAAGAGCTCGCCTGGTTCGCGCTGCGTTACCAGTTCCGGCACCATGCGGCTGTCTGAGCAGGAAATGAACAGGGCCTTGGGGGTTTGTCCCGTGGCCAGCGTCTTGAACAACTCGCGGCGCTCGGGAAAAACCTCTTTTTGAAAGCGTAGAAATCCAGCAATAATGTCGCGCATAAATAAATAAAATGGTTGGCTGAGACGATATTATCGCTGATCTGGCGCCTGAGTTCCCTATTGCCCCTCGGGTGGCTGCCACAGCTCCACCTTGTTACCCTCGGGATCAATGACCCAGCCGAACTGGCCGTATTGCGAGTCGGGCGCCTTGTCCAGCACCGTACAGCCCTCGTCGCGCAGCACTTGCAGCAGCGCATCGAGGTCATCGACCCGGTAATTGATCATGAAGGCAGCCTTGCCCGGCGCGAATTGCTCGCTGTCCTGTGCCGCCACGGACCAGATGGTGGTGCCACCCGTGGGCTGGCCATTAGCATCCGTCCAGGTGAAGGCGGCCCCGCCCCAGGGCTGCACATCCAGGCCCAGGTGGCGCTGGTACCAGGCGCGCAGCGCGGCCGGGTCTTGCGCGAGGAAGAAGATGCCGCCGATGCCAGTGACGCGTTTCATGCACGCCTCCATTGCTGTCCAGTGCCTTGACTGTATCACCGCGGGGCTAGCGTGGCAAACGGCCATGGCGCGCCAGGCAAAAATATTATCAAGATATATAGTAGACTGCCGCTGCGCAGCCATGGGGGTTGCGCGCGGAAACGTGGAGAGTGTTCATGCTGAAACCTGCGGCCAAATCATTCGCATCGAGCCAATAATTAAATAATCTGCATTAACTTGGTGACGCAAGCGCTTGATTTCATTGGCAACTTGAGGAGTAATCGAGCAGCATGTCTTCCAGGAACAGCTTGGGCGACAAGGGGTGCTCGGCGATCGCCCTGCGCTCATTGGCTGCCTTGATGGCGGCCATCAAACGGCTGACGTTGATGCGTGCGGCCAGCGCTTCCAGCTCCCGCCTGTGGCGCGGATAGTAGCGGATGGTGCCGGACAATTTCACGGAAAACACATCGTACAGCCAGCGCTGCAAGGACGCCACCAGTGGCGCCAAAGGCGCCTTCTGCAGCTTGTCGGCCGCCTTCAGGGCAGCTTCCACGCCCGGATGGGCCAACACTTGCAGCAACTGTTCCGTTTCTTCGCGGCCACCCGACTCGGATTGGGCCAGCGCGGCCAGCGGCGCGCCGCCCTGCTCGCGCAGCCAGCTGTCCGCGTCATTCAAGCCTTGGGCCTTGAGCCAGGTCAAGGCCTGCTCGTGGCTGGGCATGGGCAAGGCGAACTTGCGGCAGCGTGACAAGATCGTCGGCAGCAAACGGTCCAGGCTGTTCGATGCCAGCAGGAACAAGGTACCCGGCGGAGGCTCCTCCAGCGTCTTCAGCAAGGCATTCGAGGCGGGCGTATTGAGCGCCTCGGCCGGGTACAGCACCACCACGCGCAAGCCTTGGCGGTGCGTGGAAATGTTCATGAAGTCGGCCAGGTTGCGGATCTGCTCGATCTTGATGTCTTTCGACGGCGTCTTGGTCTTGGCGCTCTTCTTCGCGCCTTCGCCCTCTTCGCCGTCGTCGGCCACCTCGTCTTCCAGCGCTTCCGGACGGACCCTGCGGTAATCCGGATGGTTGCCCTGGCTAAACCAGCCGCACGAAGCGCACGCGCCGCAGGCATGACCGTCTGCGCGTACGTCTTCGCACAGCAAGGCCTGCGCGAAATGCTCGATGAAATCTGCCTTGCCGATGCCTTGCGCGCCATGGAACAAAATGGCGTGCGGCATGCGCGGGCGCAGCGCTTGCAATTGCTGCCAGGCGTCCTGCTGCCAGGGATAGAGAGAACTTGTCATATCATCTTCTTTTAAATCAGCGTGTTACAGCACTTTGCTCAAGCAGAACATCAAGCAGCTGTGCGAGCTGTACTTGAATGTCAGCGATGCTTTGCGTGGAATCGATGATGCGGAAGCGTTCAGGGAACTGGGCGGCGCGGCGCAGATACTCGTTGCGCGTGGCGGCGAAGAAATCCGATCGCTCCTGTTCGAACTTGTCGAGCGAGCGCGTGGCGTCCAGGCGGGCACGGGCCACGGCCAGCGGCACGTCGAACAAAAACGTCAGGTCCGGCTGCAGGTGGGGATGCACCCACGCTTCCAGCGCTTCCATCTTGCGCAAGTCCATGCCCCGGCCGCCACCCTGGTAGGCAAAGCTGGCATCGGTAAAACGGTCGGAAATGACCCACTCGCCCCGCTCCAGGGCAGGCGCGATGACTTGCGCGATGTGTTCGCGGCGGCTGGCGAACATCAGCAAGGCTTCCGTTTCCAAATGCATTTTTTCATGCAACAGCAGTTCGCGCAGCTTTTCGCCCAGGCCGGTGCCGCCCGGTTCGCGCGACGACACGAGGCTTACGCCCCGCTGCTGCAAATAGTCGGTAACAAAGCCGATATGCGTCGACTTGCCCGCGCCATCGATGCCTTCGAAGGTGATGAAGCGGGGTTGATGGTGTTGTGTCATGAAACTTCTTACTTAATCAGGTGAAATTACCGCTGGTACTGGTTCACGGCGCGGTTATGGTCGGGCAAGTTGGCCGAGAACTGACTGGTGCCGTCGCCGCGCGCCACGAAATACAGCGCCTGCGTGCGGGCCGGCGCCAGCGCCGCCGTCAGCGATTGCGCGCCAGCCAGCGCGATCGGCGTGGGCGGCAAGCCGCCGCGCGTGTAGGTATTGTACGGGGTGTCCGCTTCCAGGTCGCGTTTGCGGATCTTGCCCTGGTAGTTGTCGCCCATGCCATAGATTACGGTCGGGTCCGTCTGAAGCAGCATGCCGGTCTTCAGGCGGTTGACGAAGACGCCGGCGATCATGGCACGTTCGGACTTTTGTCCCGTTTCCTTTTCCACGATGGAAGCCATGATCAGCGCCTCGTACGGGTTTTTATAGGGCAAGGCGGGATCGCGCTTGAACCACGCCTCGGACAAACGACCTATCATGGCCGTGTGCGCCTGCTTGAAAATCTGCATTTCGCTGGCGCCCTTGGCAAACAGATAGGTATCCGGGAAGAACAGGCCTTCCGGCAGCACAAATTCGGGACTGATTTTCGCCATCAACTCCTTGTCGGACAGGCCCACGGTATCGTGCTTGAGCCCGGGATGACTGGCCATCGCCTGGCGCATCTGCTTGAAAGTCCAGCCTTCGATGATGGTCAGCGATTCTTGCGCGAATTCACCGCGCGCCAGCTGCGTGATCAGACGCTGCGGTGTCGTGCCAGGCTTCAGTTCGTAGGAACCGGCCTTGATCTTCGAGGTCTTGCCTTCGATACGCGCCAGCAAGTTGAACAGGATGGGCACGATGGGCACGCCCGCGTCCGCAATCTGCTGGCCGGCCGCATGCGCGCCACTGCCCGGCATGATCGTAAACGGGATCGCTTCGCCTTCCGTGGTGATGGGTTGCTGCGCCCAGTACACAAAAGTACCCCCGGCGCCGATGGCGGCGATGAGCGAACTGACTACAAGTTTTTTAAAGAAAGCCATTGTTCCGATTCTTGTGATGCGGGCGCTACCGGGCAGCGCGCGCTTGTTATGATCGTTCATTTGTGAAGCAAGTACGCGCAAAGCGGCGCCAACACTGGCATTCTTGCCGCTGCCGACGCAATCTGCGCGACATCACTATAATGAACCCGTAATGATAATGCTTAATCGCTGATCTAATGGAAATTATGAATAACTGGAATCAATTTTTAACTGCACAAGGCGCCCGCCCCGTTGTCATCGATGGCGCGCCTGACAGCACCGCTCTTGTCACCAGCGTCGCCACCAACGTCTACCCCATCGCCGATTTTGGCCAGTCCCTGACAGTGTCCCAGCTGCAAGAAGGTTTTGTCGCGGCCATCACGGACCAGGGCTTGATCGGCTTGACCGGCGACGAGGCAGCCAGTTTCCTGCACGGCCAGCTGACCAACGATGTGGAACACCTGGACCGGGAGCAAGTGCGCCTGGCCGGCTATTGCACGCCCAAGGGCAGGATGCTTGCCAGTTTCCTGATGTGGCGCAATGCCACCACCATTTATCTGCAATTGCCGCGCGCCATACAGCCAGCCATCCAGAAGCGCTTGCAAATGTTCGTGCTGCGCGCCAAGGCCAAGCTGCACGATGCGTCCTTTGATGAAGCGAACCAGGTCATCCTGGGCTTCGGTGGACTAAAGGCCAGCGCCGCCCTGTCCGCCTGCTTCCCCGTACTGCCCGCCACGCCGTTCAGCAAAGTGGACCACACTCTGGGCACCCTGCTGCGCGTGGCCGATGCCTTTGGCAGCGCCCGCTATGAATGGCTGACGTCCGCCGCCACGGCGCGCGAGCTGTGGCCACAGTTGACCGAACAACTGGCCAAGGGCGGTAATGACGCCTGGCAATTGTCGGAAATCCATGCGGGCATCCCGCAGATCACGGCCTCCACGCAAGAGCAATTCGTGCCGCAAATGGTCAATTTCGAGCTGCTGGGCGGCGTCAATTTCAAGAAAGGCTGCTACCCGGGCCAGGAAATCGTCGCGCGCAGCCAGTATCTGGGCAAGCTCAAGCGCCGTACCACCCTCGTCAGCATCGCTGACGCAGCGGCAGTGGCCGGTGGCGAACTGTTCGCCACCAGCGACCCGGACCAGCCTTGCGGCATGCTCGTCAACGCCGCGCCCAACGGTGCCGGCGGCATCGACGCCCTCGTTGAAATGAAGTTGGGGGCGATAGCGGAAGGTTCAAGCGCAGCCGGCGCCGTGCGCTACGGTTCGGCCCTGGGCGCTCACGTGCAGTTCCTGCCCATGCCTTACGTGCTCGACGCACTCGACTTGTGAGAATGCCATGAAAGATTTGTACATTTATTATCAGGTCAAGGAAGAGCACGCCCAGGCGCTGGAAGCGCGGGTCCGCTCCTTGCAGGCAAAGCTGGCGGCCGCCTCCGGCGTGTCACCGCAACTCAAGCGCCGTCCGGAAGTGAAGGACGGCTTGCAGACGTGGATGGAAATCTATCCCGTCGTCGGCGAAGGTTTCGCCGAACTGCTGGCCGCAGCCGCCGACGAGGCGGGCTTGCTGGCCCTGACGGCAGGCGCGCGCCATACGGAAGTGTTCATGGATTTGCCTCCATGTGCCTGATCGTTTTTGCCTGGAAAGTCAATCCGCACATCCCGCTGATTGCCGCCGCCAACCGCGACGAATTCTATGAACGCGCCAGCGCCCCCGCCGGCGCCTGGCCCGAGCACCCGCAAGTGTATGCGGGCCGCGATCTGCAGGCGGGCGGCAGCTGGATGGGCATCACGCAGGCCGGCAGCGGCAGTTCGCGCTTTGCCGCCATCACCAATATCCGCAGTCCGCAAGACCGCAACCCGGACGCCCCCTCGCGCGGCGCCCTGGTGGCCGACTATCTGGCCGGAAATATGTCACCGCAAGACTACATCGCGCAAATCCGCCCCGGATGCAAAGCCTACAACGGTTTCAATCTGGTACTGGGCGACGCGCATACGCTGATCTGGTTTTCCAACCGGGGCGATGGCGATGCACGCAATGGCCAACCGTTGGAACCGGGCATCTACGGCTTGTCGAACGCCCTGCTGGACGCGCCGTGGCCGAAAGTCTTGAAGACCAAAGCCCAGTTTGCCAGCCTGTTGTGCCAGGGCGCGCCCGACGACGCGTATTTCGACATGCTGGCCGATACCACGCGCGCGCCCGACTTCCGCTTGCCGGACACGGGCGTGCCGCTCGACCTTGAGCGCGTGCTGTCCGCCGTCTGCATCGAAACGCCGGGCTATGGCACGCGCACTTCCACCGTCGTGAAACTGTTCCCGGACTCCCCCGGCGAATTGCATGAGCTGGTGATTCAATAACGCAACCTTGCCATCTTGATGAGGCGCAGGTCGGGGTAGGTCGGGTTAGCGCGCAAGCGCGTAAGCCGACAACACCACCACACTCAGCCAACATCACCGCCGTCCCAGGCGTCGGATTACGCGCGCCTGCGGCGCGCTAATCCGACCTACGCACGCTTCTCCTTGTCTTCATCGAAAAGCCACTCGGCATGCGTCCGCACAAAAAAGAAAGCGCTTGCGCAAGCGCTTTCTTTTGTTTACGATAGATTCAAACGCGGCGACACAGCCGCACCCAATCGCAGTACACAATAATAAAAAAACCATCAGGAGACACCATGGCCACCATGGAAGATGTAGCGCGGGCGGCGGACGTATCGTTGTCGACCGTCTCTCACGTAGTCAACGGCACCCGCAAGGTCAGCCCGAAAACCGTCGCCGCCGTCAACGCGGCCATGCAGCAGATCGGCTATGTGCCGAACATGCTGGCGCGCGCCCTGGCCGGCTCCTCGTCGGGCACCATCGGCGTGGCCATTTCCGCCTTCACCAATCATTACTTCAGCGAAACCGTGCGCGCCATCGAGGCGGCCTGCACGCGCCACGGCTTGATGATGCTGTTTTCCGACACGCATGACGATCCCGAACAGGAACTCAAAGTGGTGCAGAACTTGCACCAGCGCCGGGTCGACGGCATCGTACTGGCGCCCTCGGGCGATCCGCACAACCGCGCACTCGACTATTTGACCAGCAACAAGATCGCTTCCGTGCTGGTCGACCGCATGTCGCCACAACCGTTCGACCAGGTGGGCGTGGAAAACACCGAGGCGACGGCCCAGCTGGTCAGCCACCTGATCCTGGCCCACGGCCACCGCCGCATCGGTTTCATTGCCGGCGCGCCCGGCCTGTCCACGACGGACGAGCGTATCGCAGGCTACCGCCTGGCCTTGCAGCGCGCCAATATCGACTTTGACGCGGAGCTGCTGCGTTCGGGCGACTCGAACCTGGAACGCAGCGGCGCGGCCACTCTGGAACTGCTGGCACTGTCACAGCGGCCCACGGCCATCGTGGCCGGCAATAACCTGATGACCATCGGCACCATGCACGCCTTGCGTGACGCCCACATTGCGGTACCGCAAGACGTCGCGCTGGCCGGCTTCGATGATTTCGACTGGGCCGATTATTTCAGCCCCCGCCTGACCGTGATGGCGCAGCCGCTCGAAGAGCTGGGCGCCATGGCCGTCGACCTGTTGATCGACCGTATCGCCAACCCGGGCCGCGCCCAGCACGTGCAGCGCTTGTCGCCGGCCCTGCGCGTGCGCAATTCCTGCGGCTGCCCCTGACCTTTTACAGTAATCCAATATGCATCCAGCGATTTCCCTCGGTATCGACCTCGGTACCTCCGAACTGAAAACCGTGCTGATGGACAGCACAGGCAGCGTGCGCGGCCAGGCTTCCGTGCGCCTGGACGTGAGCCGCCCGCAGCCGGGCTGGTCCGAACAAGCGCCGCAGGATTGGTGGGCCGCCTGTGTCAACGCGCTGGGCCAGCTGCGCGCCGGCTGGCCGCAGGAATACGCGCGCATCGTTTGCATCGGCCTGTCCGGCCAGATGCATGGCGCCGTGCTGCTCGACCATGACGATGCCGTGATCCGTCCCGCCATCCTGTGGAACGATGCGCGCGCCGAGGCCGAAGCGGCCGCCCTGGCGCGCGACTTTCCCGCCTACGCGGACGTGACGGGCAGCCTGCCCATGGCGGGCCTGACGGCGCCAAAACTGCTGTGGCTGCAAACGCACGAGCCTGACGCTTTCGCCGCCATCGCCTGCCTGCTGTCGCCAAAAGACTATTTGCGCCTGCGCTTGACGGGGATCAAACTGACGGACATGTCCGACGCGGCCGGCACCCTGTGGCTGGATGAGGCCAAACGCGCCTGGTACGCGCCCATGCTGGCCGCCTGCGGCCTGGCGCCGGAACAGATGCCGGCCCTGGCTGAAGGCGATGCCGCGACCGGCACCGTGCTGGCCGCCATCGCCGACCAGCTGGGCTTGCCCATGGACGTGGTGGTGGCGGGTGGCGGCGGCGACAACCCTATCTCGGCCGTCGGCATCGGCGCCGTCAACGGCGGCGACAGTTTTATCTCGCTGGGCACCAGCGCCGCCATCGTCTCCGTCACCGAAGCGCCTTTGGGCAATCCGGCCGGCGGCGTGCACAGCTTTTGCCACGCCCTGCCCGGCCGCTGGTACGCCATGGGGGCGATTTTGTCCGGCGCCAGCTGCTTGCGCTGGGCGACTGGCGTGCTGGGCCAGCCCGACGAGGCAGCCCTGCTGGCGCTGGTGGAAGCGGGCTTGCCGCTCGACACAGCTGTCGCGCCATCCGCACCGCTGTTCCTGCCCTACCTGTCAGGCGAGCGCACGCCGCATAATGACCCGCAAGTGCGCGGCGCCTTTTTGCAGCTGGGCCACGACAGCACGCCGGCCCAGCTCGGTTATGCCGTGCTCGAAGGCGTGGCCTTTGCCTTGCGCGACGCCATGGCGGCAGTGACATCGACAGGTGCCGTCGTTCCCCACTGCATGCTGGTGGGCGGCGGTGCGCGCAGCCAGTACTGGGCGCAATTGCTGGCCAATGTGCTGGGACGCGAAATGCGCACCCTGCACAACAGCGAACTGTCGGCCAGCCTGGGCGCGGCCAAGCTGGGCTTTGCCGCCATCGGCGACACCAGCCTGCTGGCGCAGGGCTTGCCCATCAAAAACACTTTCCTGCCCGATGCCGCGCACAGCGCAGCCTTGAGCATCCGCTACGGTCGCTACCGTAGCCTGTTTCCCGCCGTGCAAGCCTTGCACCAACTCAGTGATAAGGAATAGTAATGAATCAGCTGCAACAATTGAAGCAAACCAGCACCGTCGTCGCCGACACGGGTGACTTTTTGCAATTGGCCCGTTTCGCACCACAAGACGCCACCACCAACCCGTCGCTGATCCTGAAAGCTGTGCTGCAGCCCGATTACGCGCCCTTGCTGGAAAGCACGGTTGCCGCGCATAAATCCGCCTCGCTGGACGATATCGTCGACCAGGTGCTGGTGCGCTTCGGCCTGGAAATTTTGAAAGTCGTGCCGGGACGCGTGTCGACGGAAGTCGATGCCCGCTTGAGCTTTGACCGCGCCGCCACCGTGGCCCGGGCGCGCCGCCTGATCGCCCTGTACGAACAAGCGGGCGTCCAGCGCGAGCGCGTGCTGATCAAGATCGCCGCCACCTGGGAAGGCATCCAGGCGGCCCGTGAACTGGAAAAAGATGGCATCTTTTGCAACCTGACCCTGCTGTTCGCATTTTGCCAGGCCGTCGCCTGCGCCGACGCGAAAGTGCGCCTGATTTCGCCGTTCGTGGGCCGCATCTACGACTGGCACAAGAAATCCCTGGGCGCGGCATGGGACGAAGCGGCGCGCAGCCTGTCCAACGATCCAGGTGTACAGTCGGTCACGCGCATCTTCAATTACTACAAACAACATGGCATCGCCACGCAAGTGATGGGCGCCAGCTTCCGCAACGTGGGACAGATCACGGCCCTGTCCGGCTGCGACTTGCTGACCATCAGCCCAGACCTGCTGGCCAAGCTGGAAGCGTCCAACGCACCATTCGAGCGCGCGCTGGGCGGCGACCTGGGCGCGGCGCAGCCGGCCATCACGTATGACGAAGCGGCTTTCCGCTACGCCTTGAACGACGATGCGATGGCGACCGAAAAGCTGGCCGAAGGCATCCGCGGCTTTGCCGTCGATGCGGGCAAGCTGGACGCCATGATCGAAAAGTTACGCAATCAATAATGCAAGCAATCAGTTTTCACCCGTAGCACCAGTCGCTTTTCACAATAAAAACTCTTGGAGATCTTCATGAAAAAAGTCATTACCGCCACCCTGCTGCTGTCCGCCGCCTGCGGCGCCTTCGCTGCCGATAAACCGCTGAAATCCATCGGCGTGAGCGTGGGCGACCTGGCCAACCCGTTTTTTGTCGCCATCGGGCGTGGCGCGGAAGAAAGCGCGAAAAAGCTGGGCGGCCCTGGCGTGAAAGTCACCACTGTTTCCAGTAAGTATGACCTGAACACCCAGGTGGACCAGATTGAAAACTTTATTGCCAACAAAACCGACATCATCATCCTGAATGCCGTCGATTCCAAGGGCATCGCCCCGGCCATCAAGAAAGCACGCAATGCGGGTGTGGTCGTGATCGCCGTCGACGTGGGCGCCGTGGGCGCTTCGGCCACCGTGATGTCCGACAACACCATGGCGGGCGACGTGTCGTGCGCCTACCTGGCCAAGCAGATCGGCGGCAAGGGCAATGTCGTGATCCTCAACGGCCCGCCGGTCACGTCCGTGATCGACCGCGTCAACGGCTGCAAGAAAACCCTGGCCGCGTTCAAGGATATCAAGATCCTGTCCGACAACCAGAACGCGGGCGGCAGCCGCGACGGCGGCATGACCGTGATGTCGAATTTGCTGACGGCCCATCCGAAGATCGACGGCGTATTCGCCATCAATGACCCGACGGGCATCGGCGCCGAACTGGCGATCAAGCAATCGAAGCGCACGGACGTGAAACTGATCACGGCCGTCGATGGCGCGCCCGATGGCCAGAACGCCCTGAAGAACAAGGCCGGCCTGTTTGCCGCCACCTCGGCGCAAAACCCCTACCGCATGGCCACGGACGCCGTGCAGATGGGCTACGACATCATGAATGGCCGCACGCCGAAGCAAACCATGGTGCTGTTGCCGACCCCGGCCATCACCAAGGAAAACGTCGCCACCTACGCGGGCTGGGTAAAGAACTGATCTGCCTGACCTGAACCACGAGGCGCCGCCAGCTTGCGGGCAGGCGGCGCCAGTTTCACAAGCAAGGAAGGACAGTCATGAGCGACGATATTATTTTTGAAATGCGCGGCATCGAGAAGCGCTTTGGCGCCACGCGCGCGCTGCGCGGCGTGCACCTGACGGTGCGCAGCGGCGAAATCCATGCCGTGATGGGCGAAAACGGCGCCGGCAAGAGCACCCTGATGAAGATTTTGTCCGGCGTGTACACCCCCGATGCGGGCGAAATCATTCTCGACGGCAAGCCGATCAAGATCCGCAATCCGGGCGAGGCGCGCGCCCTGGGCATTAACCTGATTTACCAGGAATTGAGCGTGGCCAAGAACATGACGGTGGCGCAGAACGTCTTCATGGGCAGCGAACCGCAAGGACCGTTCTGGACCGTCAAGGGCGGCGAAATGCGCGCGCGCACCAACGCCATCCTGGCCGACCTCGGTTCCCGCTTCGACGCGGACACCATGGTGTCGACCCTGTCGATCGCCGAGCAGCAGCAGGTGGAAATCGCCCGCGCCCTCGTGCATGAAAGCCGCATCCTGATCATGGACGAGCCCACTGCCGCCCTGTCCGACCGGGAAACCGAACAATTGTTCCGCATCATCGAAGAACAGCGCGACAAGGGCCTGGCCGTGCTCTACATCAGCCACCGCATGGCCGAGGTGGAGCGCCTGGCGCGCCGCATCACGGTGCTGCGCGACGGCGCCTATGTGGGCGAGCTGGGCAAGGATGAACTGGATCAAAAGAAAGTCGTGCAAATGATGGTGGGGCGCCCCGCCGACGACTTTTATTCGCACCAGCGCCGCACCACGCGTGGCGCCGAGCGCCTGCGCGTGGAAAACGTGGGCGGTGGCAAGGTCAAGCCCGCATCGTTTACCCTGCATGCGGGCGAAGTGACGGGCCTGGCCGGCCTGGTCGGCGCGGGCCGCACGGAACTGGCGCGTTTGATCTTTGGCGCTGACAAGAAGCAATCGGGGCAAGTCTGGCTCGACGGCCAGGAAGTACATATCCACCGGCCGCTGACGGCGATACGCCACGGCATCGGCTACCTGCCGGAAGACCGCAAGAGCCTGGGCTTGTTCATGCAATTGTCGGCCATGGAAAACATGTCGATGAACATACTTTCCAAGCATTCCACGGCGGGCGTGGTGAACCGTGGCGCCCTGACCCAGCTCACGCGCGAGGCGATCGCCAACCTCAACGTCAAGGTCTCTGGACCGGACGGCATCGTGGGGGGATTATCCGGCGGCAACCAGCAGAAAGTCTTGCTGGCGCGGTGGCTGGCCATCGCGCCGAAAGTGCTCATCCTCGACGAGCCGACGCGGGGCGTGGACGTGGGCGCGAAGAGCGAAATATACAAGATCATCCACCAGTTGGCGGATGCGGGTACGGCCGTACTGTGCATTTCCAGCGAACTGGCCGAGCTGGTCGGCATTTGCGACCGCGTGATGGTGATGTGCGAAGGACGTTTGACGGGCGAAGTGACGGGCGACGACATCACGCAGGAAAACATCCTCGCCTATGCCACGCAGCTGGAAGCGGCGTAAGAGTACGCAATAGAATAATCATTCAGGAGATTGACCATGACAACGACTACCACCAGCGGCGCCCCGCGCGCCGGCGAACCCTTCAATGCCTCGAACCTGATGCGCCGCCTGGGCATGCTGCCCGTGCTGGTCGTGCTGTACCTGGCCATGTACGGCCTGACCGTATATTTCTCGGCCGACGGCACGTCGACCTTCATGACCAGCAATAACACCATGAACATCTTCCGCCAGGTGTCGATCAATATCGTGCTGGCGTCAGGCATGACTTTCGTCATTCTTACCAGCGGCATTGATTTATCGGTCGGCTCCGTGCTGGCCGTCTCGGCTGTGGCAGGCATGCTGATGTCGCTGTCGGCGCAGTTTGCCGGCTTCTCGATTCCCACCTTCCTCATCGTCGGCCTGCTGCTGGGCGCGCTGAATGGCGTGCTGGTGGCCCTCGTCGGTCTGAACCCCTTCGTCGTGACTTTGGGCACCATGACGGCCCTGCGCGGCGCCGCCTATCTGCTGGCCGACGGCACCAGCGTGCTGAACACGGAAATCCCAAGCTTCGAATGGATGGGCAACGGCAGCTTCCTGGCCGTGCCCTGGCTGATCTGGCTGGCCGCGGCCGTCGTGCTGCTGACCTGGTTTATCCTGCGCAAGACGACGCTGGGCCTGCATATCTACGCCGTCGGCGGCAATATCCAGGCGGCCCGTTTGACGGGCATCAAGGTAGGCCTCGTGCTGATGTTTGTCTACACGATCAGCGGCCTGTTCGCTGGCCTGGGCGGCGCCATGTCGGCCAGCCGTCTGTATGCGGCCAACGGCAACTGGGGCACCGGCTATGAGCTGGACGCCATCGCGGCCGTCGTGCTGGGCGGCACCAGCCTGATGGGCGGCGTGGGTTCCGTCTGGGGCACCGTCATCGGCGCCCTGATCATCGGCGTGATGAACAATGGCTTGACGATTCTGGGACTGTCGTCGTTCTGGCAGTATGTGGCGAAAGGTGTCGTGATCGTGCTGGCGGTGATTCTGGATAAATGGCGCCAGTCGCACGCGCAAAATTAAAGTCCGGGGTCAGACCCGCTGGGGAATGTGTCCCGATGGGACGCATTCCGATCGCGAAGCGACTGACCCCAGCATTACTTCACTTAAACTCCAGTCGCATCTCCACATGCGCAATCCCCGCCTCTTCAAATACCTCCCCCTGCTGCACGAAACCGTGGCGCGCATAGAATGGCGCGGCCACGGTTTGCGCATTCAGCACCACCGCTGCATCGCCCCGTTC
Organism: Janthinobacterium darwini; assembly: GCF_051380905.1. Lineage (NCBI taxonomy): Bacteria > Pseudomonadati > Pseudomonadota > Betaproteobacteria > Burkholderiales > Oxalobacteraceae > Janthinobacterium > Janthinobacterium darwini. The sequence goes on along the minus strand of NZ_JBNYXX010000001.1, from coordinate 1,820,718 downwards.
GCGCGCCTTTTGCATCAGCAAGCTCAAAATGGCGCCGCCCACGCCCGTACCACGGCCCGGCTGGCGCACGGCCATGCGGCCGATGTGGCCGTCTGGCAATAGCCTGCCCGTGCCGATGGCGTTGCCGGAGCCGTCATAGGCAACGGCGTGCAGGCAGACGGCGTCCATGTCGTCGAGTTCGATCTCGGCCGGCACTTTCTGTTCATCAACGAAAACTTCAAAACGAATGGCGGTGGCGTCAAGGCCCAGGGTGGCCCAGTCGCCGAGGCGGATGGTGTGCTTGGTCATGGTAGGTGCTAATGTAAGACGGGACGCAATTGTCGCACGGCCCGCCTTGAGGGAAGAAGGTCAGTCCAGCTTCACCAGCTGCTTGCCGAAGTTACGCCCTTTCAACAGGCCGATGAAGGCGTCGGGCGCGCTGGCCAGGCCATCGGCCACGGATTCGCGGAATTTCAGTTTGCCCGTCGCCACCAAGGCACCCAGTTCAATCAAGCCCTGCGGCCAGAATTCCGCTTGCTCCGAAACGATAAAGCCGCGCATCGTCAGCCGGTTGGTAAGGATGAAGCGCGCATTGTCAATTGGCGTCGGCTCGCCGTTGTAGCCGGCGATCCAGCCACACAGGGCTACGCGGCCAAAGGCGTTGGTGCGCGCCAGGGCCGCGTCAAACACGGCGCCGCCCACGTTTTCAAAGATGGCGTCGATGCCGTCCGGCGTAGCCGCCGCCAGGTCGGCGGCCAGCTTGCCCGCCTTGTAGTCGACACAGGCGTCGAAACCCAGTTCCTTGACGACATATGCGCATTTCTCCGCCCCGCCAGCGATGCCCACCACCCTGCAGCCTTTCAATTTGGCCAGCTGGCCCACGACGCTGCCCACGGCGCCACTGGCCGCCGACACGACGACGGTTTCGCCCGCTTTCGGTGCCATGATCTGGTTCAAGCCATACCACGCCGTCATGCCTGGCATGCCGACGGAACCCAGGTAGGCCGAGGCGGGAATATGCGTCGTGTCGACCTTGCGCAGCATCGTGCCGTCCGATACAGCCACTTCCGTCCAGCCCAGGGTACCGACAACCGTGTCGCCCACGGCGAACTTCGGATGCTTCGATTCGAGCACCACGCCCACCGTGCCGCCTATCATGGTTTCATCGAGCGCCTGCGGCGCCGCATAGCTTTTATTCGCACTCATGCGTCCGCGCATGTACGGGTCGAGCGACAGATACTGGTTGCGCACCAGCAGCTGGCCCTCCGTGATGGCGGGAATCTCTGCCGTTTCCAGGCGGAAGTTATCCGGCTGGACTTCAGCCGTGGGGCGCGAGGCGAGGACGATGCGTTGGTAGGTGGTCATGATGCTCCTTGACGATTGGTAGAGTCAGCAGAAGGCTGAAGTCTGTTGCGTAACGACTAAATCTCATAATCCATGCATTGCCGTGCTTCCCGCACAGCCCCAAAAAACGGCTTGATTTTCACGTGCTCGGGATGGTTCTGGTAGGCATCGAGCGCTGCGCGGCTGGCGAACTCACTGTAGAGCACGATGTCATAGGTGGCTTCCAGGCCCGGCTGGGCCACGGCTACCTCGAATTTCAAGATGCCTGGCACCAGGTCCGCGCAGGAATCGAGCAAGGCTTTCAGTTTCAAGGCATTCGTGGCGCGGTCAGCACCTTCGGCGTGGTCTAACAGTTTCCAGAAAACGATGTGCTTGATCATGGTGGCAGGCTGCTTGTTTATAAACGAAGCATTACTGTAACCGCTATCGGCCCGGCTTGCAGGAACAGGGCAGGCAATGCAAACGGGCGGCCCAGGAAGCCGCCCGCAGACTGGGTTTTATCTACATTACAGCACTTCGAACAGGCCGGCCGCGCCCTGCCCGCCGCCGATGCACATCGTGACGACCACGTATTTGACGCCGCGGCGCTTGCCCTCGATCAAGGCGTGGCCCGTCAGACGCGCACCCGACACGCCGTACGGGTGGCCGACGGCGATCGCCCCGCCATTGACGTTCAGGCGGTCCATGGGGATGCCCAGAGTGTCGGCGCAATACAGCACTTGTACGGCAAATGCTTCATTAAGTTCCCACAAGCCGATGTCGGCCACCGTCAAGCCCGCCTTTTTCAGCAGTTTCGGAATGGCAAACACGGGACCGATGCCCATTTCATCGGGTTCGCAGCCGGCCACGGCAAAACCGCGGAAGATGCCCAGCGGCTGCAAGCCTTTTGCTTCGGCCACTTTCGCATTCATGACGATGGCCATCGAGGCGCCGTCGGAAAACTGGCTGGCGTTGCCTGCGCTGATGACGCCGCCCGGCATGGCGGAACGGATCTTCGCGACGCCTTCATAGGTCGTGTCGGCGCGGATGCCTTCATCGCTGGAAATCGTCACCTCGCGCGACACCAGCATGCCGCTGGCCTTGTCAGCCACGCCCATGATGGTGGTCATTGGCACGATTTCCGCGTCGAACAGGCCCGCCGCCTGGGCCGCGGCGGCGCGCTGCTGGCTTTGCGCGCCATACACATCCTGGCGCTCGCGCGAAATCTGGTAGCGCTTGGCCACGGTTTCGGCCGTCTGCAGCATGGGCCAGTACACTTCCGGCTTGTGCTGCTGCAGCCAGACATCGCGGTACATATGCGTATTCATTTCATTTTGCACGCAGGAAATCGATTCCACACCGCCCGCCGCATAGATGTCGCCTTCTCCGGCGATGATGCGCTGCGCCGCCAGGGCGATGGCCTGCAAGCCCGACGAGCAGAAACGGTTGACGGTCATGCCGGCCGTGGTGACGGGGCAGCCGCCGCGCAAGGCGACCTGGCGCGCGATGTTACCGCCCGTGGCGCCCTCCGGGAAGGCGCAGCCGACCAGCACGTCTTCCACTTCCTCCGCCTCGATGCGCGCGCGCTCGACGGCAGCGGCCAGCACGTGGCCGCCCAGGGTGGCGCCGTGCGTCATGTTGAACGCGCCCTTCCAGGACTTGGCCAGGCCCGTGCGGGCGGTCGATACGATGACGGCTTCATTCATGCTGTGTCTCCTTGTGGGAATGTTATTGGTCAATGATGGTATCTGAGCAAGCAGAATAGCACATTTAAGTACGGTCGTTCGCAAAGTTATGGCGAGCGCCAATATGTAAGCTTCGTGTAAGTTTCAAGCAAGCATGACGTAAGTTTCAGAGAACACACTCGCCCCAAGCTGTTGCAAGAATGGTCAAAAAGACCTCGGCACCAGTTCACTATAAAACATAGGGAGACAAACCATGGCAACACCATCCGGCTCGGCCGACGTACGGAAATTTTCCACAAAGGGAACGCCGATCACGCCTGAAGAACGCAAGGTCATCTTTGCGTCTTCGCTCGGCACCGTCTTTGAGTGGTACGATTTTTATCTGTACGGTTCGCTCGCTTCCATCATCGCCAAGCAATTTTTCATCGGCGACCCCACCACCACCTTCATTTTCGCCCTGCTGGCCTTTGCCGCCGGCTTCATCGTGCGTCCCTTCGGCGCGCTGGTCTTCGGCCGCCTGGGCGACATGATCGGACGCAAGTACACCTTCCTGATCACCATTTTGATCATGGGCGGCTCCACCTTCATCGTCGGCTTGCTGCCGGGCCATGCTTCCATCGGCATCGCCGCGCCGATCATCCTCGTCATCCTGCGCATCCTGCAAGGCCTTGCACTGGGCGGCGAATACGGCGGCGCAGCCACCTATGTGGCCGAGCACGCGCCTGAAGGCAAGCGCGGCGCGTTCACGGCGTGGATACAAACGACGGCTACCCTGGGCTTCTTCCTGTCGCTGATGGTCATCCTGGGCACCCGCCTGGCGACCGGCGAGAAGGATTTCGAAGCATGGGGCTGGCGCATTCCCTTCCTGGTCTCCGTCATCCTGCTGGGTATTTCCGTGTGGATCCGCCTGGCCATGAATGAATCGCCAGCGTTTTCCAAGATGAAAGCCGAGGGCAAGACCTCGAAAGCACCACTGACGGAAGCATTCGGCAAGTGGAAAAACCTGAAGATCGTCATCCTGGCCCTGATCGGCCTGACCGCTGGCCAGGCCGTCGTCTGGTACACGGGCCAGTTCTACGCCCTGTTCTTCATGATTCAGACCCTGAAAGTGGACCTGGCAACGGCCAACGTGCTGGTCGCCGTCGCCCTGCTGCTGGCCACGCCGTTCTTCCTGTTCTTCGGCAGCCTGTCCGACCGCATCGGCCGCAAGTACATCATCCTCGGCGGCTGCCTGATCGCCGCGGCGACCTACTTCCCGATCTTCAACGGCCTGACCCACTTCGCCAATCCGCAGCTGGAAGCGGCACTGAAGAACTCGCCAGTGGTGGTGGTGGCAGATCCTGCCTCTTGCCACTTCCAGTTCAACCTGACGGGCCAGAAGAAGTTCCCATCGTCGTGCGACATCGCCACGGCTTTCCTGTCGAACAGCTCGGTGAACTACACGAAAGAAGATGCACCGGCCGGCAGCGTGGCAAAAGTGCGCATAGGTGCCAAGGAATTAACCTCGTTTAACGCCGTCATGACGGCCGATGGCTTGAATTTCGATGCGGACAGCAAAGCCAAGGAAGCCGCGTTCAAGAAAGAAATCGGCGCCGGCATCAAGGAAGCGGGCTATCCGGCCAAAGCGGACCCTGACCAGATCAACAAGCCGATGGTCGTATTGCTGCTGTTCATCCTGGTACTGTACGTGACCATGGTGTATGGCCCGATCGCCGCCATGCTGGTGGAAATGTTCCCGACCCGTATCCGTTACACCTCGATGTCCCTGCCCTACCATATCGGTAACGGCTGGTTCGGCGGTTTGCTGCCGACCACGGCCTTCGCGCTGGTGGCCTTCAAGGGCGATATCTATTACGGCTTGTGGTACCCGATCGTCATCGCCCTGGCGACGGTGGTCATCGGCACCCTGTTCGTCAAGGAAACGAAGGATAACAATATCTACGCCGACGATTGATACGATCCAGCCCCGGCCGCAATGCCGGGGTCTGCAAAGCAAAACGCCGCTGACTGGTCAGCGGCGTTTGTTTTTTATGCGGCGTATGCGGCGGCAAGCTTAGTTGTCGTTCTTCTTTTTCAGCTGGTCGCGCTGCTGCACGTATTCCTGGTAGCTGGTCTGGTTGCGCTTGCGGCAGGCATTGCGGTCGTCAAAGTTATTGAGGCTGTTGCAATACTCACCGATCTTGTCCCGGTTCGCGTCATACAAGACTTCACAGCCAGTCATGGCCAGCAAGAAGGGAACGATCAAATATTTCATTGCTACTCTCATGGATAGGGACGAAATTGCGCATAAAAACACCAGATTGCCCACTTGATAAGCGAGCAAGCTTTATCTTAACGCGATCCCGGAGGAAAGTACAAGCGCTCGGTATTACTGAATGGAAAGGATTTCCGGCGCGCCGCATGCTATGGTGGAAGTTTCTTCCACCGTACTCGCGCCAGGCATGCCGACCATTGCTCCCGCCCCCTGCGGCCCATTGCAGCACCATTTCGACGCCTTGCTACAGGACGTCTGCGCCAGTGTGGCGACGCAAGCCGGTAACTTGCTCGATAGCATATATCTGTATGGCAGCGTCGCTCGCGGCCACGCCACGCCGGGCGTATCCGACCTCGACCTGACCCTGGTGCTGCGCCATCCTCCCACGCAGCAGCAGAGCGACGCGCTGGAAGCGCTGCGCCTGGCCTTGCAGGCGCGCCACCCGGAAGTACTGAAAATCGATTTCGATATCGGCCACCTGGCCCAGGTGCTGGCACCGGAGCACCTGTACAGCTGGGGTTATTGGCTCAAGCACCAGTGCCGCTGCCTGTGGGGCGATGACCTTGCGTCGCACTTTGCGCCGTTCGCGCCTTCGCGCGCCATCGCCCTGGCCGTGAATGGCGACTTTGTCCGCGTGCTGGACGATTATGCGCAGCGCCTTGAAGACGAGCGAGACCCTGTCGCCATCGTCCGCCTGCAGCGCGAAGCGTCGCGCAAGCTGATCCGTTCCTGCAACATCGTGCGCCAGGATGACGATCCCTGCTGGCCTGGCAGCCTCGATGACCATGTCGCGCTACTGCTGCGGCACTACCCCGCCATGCAAGCGAAAATGGCCTATTTCCTTGCCCAGGCCAGGCCCGGTGCCGTGCCAGCCAGCGGTTTTACGCCAGCGCTGCGCCAGTTCACACAGTGGCTGGAGCAGCAACAGGCGAGCTAAACGCCCAACTCCTCATTCAACAATGGATTGCTGGCCGCAAACGCCGCCAGGTGTTCCAGCAGCACGCGCACGCGGGCCGGCAGGTAGCGCCGCTGCGTCCACACGGCATACACGTGGCGCGGCTGCGGCATCCAGTCGGGCAAGACACGCACCAGGCTGCCATTGGCCACTTCGTCGCGGCATTGCAGCAGCGGACACAGCAGGATGCCGATGCCCGCGTCAGCCATCTCCACGGCCAGGCGCATCTCGTTGACACGCAGGCGCGCCTGCGGTTCGATTACCATTTCGGCGCCGTCGCCAGGCCGCCGCAAGCGCCAGCTGCGCAGCGGCTCGGCCACGATCAGCTCGTGTCGCGCCAGTTCCTGCAAGTCGCGCGGCACGCCGGCGCGCGCCAGATAGCCGGGCGCGGCCACCATGACCAGCGCGGCGCTGCCCAGGCGCCGCTGCATCAGCGAAGAATCGTCGAGCGCGCCCACGCGGATGGCCAGATCGGCGCCGCTGCCCACCAAGTCTTGCAGCAGGTTCGACAGTTCCAGTTCCAGGCGGATGTCCGGATACTTCTGCATGAAACTGACCCAGGCGGGCGTCAGCAAGCCGCTGGCGAAATTGACGGGCGCCAGCACGCGGATGCTGCCCGAGACGGCCGACAGGCTGGCGTCGAGCTGCTGCGTCGCTTGCCGCAAGGCATGCACCAGGGGACGGCATTGCTCGTAGTATTGCCAGCCTTCCGCCGTCGGCTGCAGGCGGCGCGCGCTGCGGTTGAGCAAGCGGTAGCCTAGCTGGCTTTCCAGCTTTTGCAGCCGGCGCGTGACGGTCGCGGCGGGCAAGTCTTCCTTGACGGCCGCCGCATGCAGGCTGCCTGCCTCAACGATGGCGACAAACAGGGCGAGATCATCTAACATGATTTCATTTTCGGAATTTGAAATTAAAAATATGGCTCTAGTATAGATTGCTGCAAGTCGTTACGCTGCCACATCCTCACTATTTCGAAAGTACTCCATGTCCGAAGCCCTGCGCCTGCGCTGCGTATTTGCCTTCCTGATGTCGCTGCTCATGACTCTGCTGATGAGCGCCTGGGTCACCTGGCTCAATATCGGCCTGCAAGCAGACTTCCTGCCCCGCTGGCGCCATGCGTTCTTTGCCGCCTGGCCCGTGGCCTTCTGCGCCGTGATGCTGTTCGCGCCCCGCGTGCAGCTGATGAGCCGCAGCATCGTGACCCGGCTCGCCCGACGCCCTTAACCTGCAGTTAAGCACTGGCAGTATCACTCGGTCACTCGCGCCCACGGCTGCCCCGATCCGGGCTATGCTATGGCGGTCCTTGTCCTTACAGTGGAATGCCCATGCTCGATCACGTCTCCCTCACCGTCAGCGATCTGGAACGCGCCGAGCGCTTCTACGACGCCATCTTCGCCGCGCTGGACGTGCCCAAGGTGGGCAGCGACCATGGCCACGCCTGGATAGGCTATGGCGAGCGCAGCGATGCCGAACATCCCGAACGCAGCTATTTCTCCGTGCGCCTGGGGCCGAAGCCCGACGACGCGCCGCGCCGCCATTGCTGCTTCAAGGCCCCCTCGCGCGCGGCCGTGGAAGCGTTCTGGCATGCGGGCCTGGCGCACGGCGGCATCGACCTGGGCGCGCCCGGCCTGCGCCACTATCACGCCAGCTATTACGCGGCCTTTTTGTTCGATCCGGACGGCAACCGCATCGAAGCCGTCTGCCACCGCGCCGACGTCGGCTGACAGGACGGGAAATCCGTTTCTGTTCGGCATTTCCACTTCGTGACGATTTGCCTATAATGGCTGGAACGCCATACCGGTCCCCGGTCCCTGCACCAAGAAGGAGATTCATGCATCATTTATTCGTTGGCCGCCCCGCGCGCACCATGCTCCTCTCCAGCGCAGGCTTGCTGCTGGCAGGCTGTTTTTCCGGCTGCTCCCTGCTGCCGTCGTCGCCTGCCACGCCCGGCGTGCCCGCCACGGCTGCCCTGCCCGACGCCAGCATCGCCTACACCCTGAGCGGCCAGGGCGGCTTGCCCGTGGTGTTCCAGTCGGCCATGGGCGACGGCAAGGATGTGTGGGCCAAGGTGGTGCCCGAAGTCGGCAAACAGCACCGCGTGCTCGTGTACGACCGTCCCGGCTACGGCGACAGCCGCAAAACCACCACGCCGCGCGATCCCTGCACCATTGCTGCCCAGCAGCGCGCCCTGTTGACACAAGCGGGTCTGAAACCGCCGTATGTGCTGGTGGGCCATGGCTTGGGCGGGCTGTACCAGTACGTATATGCCAAGCTGTACCCGCAGGACGTAGCCGGCCTGGTCCTGCTCGATCCCACGCACCCGCAGCAATGGAACCGGACGCAGACGGACGCGTCCACCTACGCCATGCTCGTGAAGACGCGACGCAAACTCATGTTCAACAGTACGGAATCGGCGGAATTCGATGCACAGACGCAATGCCTGCAACATGTCGACATGAGCAGCCCGCTGCGCGTGCCCGCCATGCTGCTGGTGCGCGACAAGTTCGGCATCGAGGAAATGGGCTCGTTTGAAAATGTGGTGCGGGCCCAGGAAAAAGATTGGCAGCGCCTGTCCGGCGCGCCAGCCATCGAGCGCATCACGGGCGCCGGCTATTACATCCAGAAAGACAACCCCGTCATCGTCAACGAGGCGATCAAGATGGTGGCCAAGAAGAAATAAAAAAAAGGGCAGAGAAATCTGCCCTTTTTCATTCAGCGCGCGTGCATCAGCTATTGAAGCCCTTGCCCTCGCCCGCCAGCTTTACCAGCAGCGGCGCCGGAGTCCACGCTTCGCCGTGGCGGCCTTTGGCGTAGCCGGCAATCGCGCCCTGCACGTTCGGCAAGCCTACCGTGTCGGCGTAGAACATGGGGCCGCCGCGGAACAGTGGGAAGCCGTAGCCCGTCAAGTACACCATGTCGATGTCCGAGGCGCGCAAGGCGATGCCCTCTTCCAGGATGCGTGCGCCCTCATTGACCAGCGCATACACGAGCCGTTCGACGATTTCCTGGTCGCTGATCTTGCGCCGCGCCACGCCGATGTCGGCGGAGTGCTGCACGATCATCGCATTGACCTGTTCCGACGGATAGGCCTTGCGGTCGCCCGGCTTGTAGTCATACCAGCCGGCGCCCGCCTTCTGGCCATAGCGTTTCAATTCACACAGCAAATCGGCCGTCTTCGAATACGTCACTTCCGGCTTTTCCACAGTGCGGCGCTTGCGAATGGCCCATCCGATGTCGTTGCCGGCCAGGTCGCCCATGCGGAACGGGCCCATGGCAAAACCGAATTTCTCGACCGCCTTGTCGACCTGTTCCGGCAGACAGCCTTCTTCTAGCAGGAAGCCGGCCTGCCGGCTGTATTGCTCGATCATGCGGTTACCGATGAAACCGTCGCACACGCCCGAGACGACGCCCGTCTTTTTCAGCTTTTTCGACAGCGCCAGTGCCGTCGCCAGCACGTCCTTGCCCGTTTCCTTGCCACGCACGATTTCCAGCAGCTTCATGACGTTTGCGGGGCTGAAGAAGTGCGTGCCGATCACGTCTTGCGGACGCTGGGTAAACGCGGCGATCTTGTCCAGGTCCAGAGTCGAGGTGTTCGAAGCGAGGATGGCGCCCGGCTTCATGACGGCATCGAGCTGCCTGAAGACGGTTTCCTTCACGCCCAGCTCCTCGAAGACGGCTTCGATGACGATGTCGGCTTGCGCAATGTCGGCATACGCCAGCGTGCCGCTGATCAGGGCGATGCGCTGCTCGGCCTTCTCTTGCGTCAGTTTGCCCTTCTTCACCGTGTTCTCGTAATTCTTGCGGATGGTGGCCAGGCCCTTGTCCAGCGCTTCCTGCTGCGTTTCCAATAGCTTCACGGGAATGCCCGCGTTCGCGAAATTCATGGCGATGCCGGCGCCCATGGTGCCGGCACCGACAATCGCCGCGCTGGCGATGCTGCGCACGGGTGTGTCGGCCGGCACGTCGGGCACCTTGCTGGCAACGCGCTCGGCGAAGAAGGCATGGCGCAGGGCTTTCGACTCGGGCGACTGCACCAGTTGCATGAACAGCTCGCGCTCGTACTTCAAGCCATCCTCGAACTTCATCGTCACGGCGGCCGCCACGGCATCGACGCATTTCAGCGGCGCGGGGAATGGGCCGGACATGGCTTTCACCGTATTGCGCGAAAACTGCAGGAAGGCTTCATGGTGAGGGTAATCGACCTTGCGCTCGCGCACTTTCGGCAGCGGGCGCACATCAGCCACCTTGGTGGCGAAGGCTATGGCGGCTTTCAGCAAGTCGGCGCCGGGGGCGATGACTTCATCGAACAGGGCCGTGCCGGCCAGTTTTTCGGACGCCACGGGCGTGCCCGAAACGATCATGTTCAAGGCCATTTCCAGGCCCAGCACACGCGGCAGGCGCTGCGTGCCGCCCGCGCCCGGCAAGATGCCGAGCTTGACTTCAGGCAAGGCCATTTGCGCGCCTGGCGCGGCCACGCGGTAGTTGCAGCCCAGCGCCAGCTCCAGGCCACCGCCCATGCAGACGCTGTGGATGGCCGCCACCACCGGTTTGGTGGATTGTTCGACGACGTTGATCAGGGTGTGCAGTGTCGGTTCCGTGAGCGCCTTGGGCGAATTGAATTCCTTGATATCGGCACCGCCCGAAAAGGCCTTGCCGGCGCCCGTAATGACGATGGCTTTGACGGCCTCGTCCGCCAGCGCCTGGCGGATGCCCGCGACGGCGGCAGTGCGCGTCGCCAGGCCCAGCCCATTGACGGGCGGATTGGCGAGGGTAATGACGGCAACAGCGCCGTTCACTTGATATTCAGCACTCATGTCTCTTCCTTATTGATTTTGCTCAGCGATGAGGTGGTTGCAAGGGATGAAGCTTTACTATACCGCATAAAAGAACGCTCGTATTATTTTTATCTCGACGCGCGCAGCGCCTGTGCCTGTCGTCATGGTACAACATCGCCCACGCCGGCTGGCCGCCCCCTCGCAAAAAAGGGCCAGCAACTATCGATAACATATTCATTTAAATAAATAAAAAACAACAAGTAAAACAGCGTTTTATAATCTGCTGAATATGCCTTCCTATCCATGCGCAGGCCACTGGCGACACTTTCAGCATTATTTATTCAGGCCACTTGTTTTTCTCATGGCGCTGAGGAATAATAAAATTATTGATTCAAATCAATACTCTGCAACTGATTTAATATTATGGAACAATGCCGCCCGATAACGCCGTGTTCGATTTTGTTATATCGTGCAGATTCTCACCGATTATCACACCCGCCCTTTCCGGGTAATGATGCAAGCGTTTTATATCGTCATTAGCTGTCAGTATTATCGCCACTCCTTTCTCTTCTCACATTGAAGGAAATACTATGGACGCAGCCAGCCATGTCAGCCACTCCCAGGATTTGGACTTACAAGCGATAAATACTGCATTGAACCGTGTCCAGGCCGTCATCGAATTCGAACTCGACGGCACCATCCTGCATGCGAATGACAATTTCCTGCGCGTCCTCGGCTACACCTTGGCCGAAGTGCAAGGCAAGCACCATGCCATCTTCTGCGACGCCGAGTATGTGAAAACGTCCGAATACGCCGACTTCTGGGGCAAACTGGGCCGTGGCGAATTCGACCATGGCGAATACAAGCGCCGTGCCAAGGATGGTCGCGAAGTGTGGATCAACGCTTCCTACAACCCCATCCTCGATGCGGATGGCAAGCCGTATAAAGTCATCAAGTTTGCCACCGACATCACGGCCAGCAAACGCCGCAATGCCGATTACGAGGGCAAGATCGATGCCATCAGCAAGGCCCAGGCCGTGATCGAGTTCCGGCTCGACGGCACCATCCTCGACGCCAACGACAATTTCCTCAAGTCCGTCGGCTACACGCTCGACGAGATAAAGGGCCAGCACCACCGCATGTTTTGCCTGCCCGAATACGCCAGGAGCGACGAGTACGCGCAATTCTGGCATAAGCTGGGACAAGGCCAGTTTGATGCGGGCGAATACAAACGCCTCACCAAGGATGGCCGCGAAATCTGGCTCAATGCCTCGTACAACCCCATTTTTGACGTGGAAGGCCGGCCCTTCAAGGTGGTCAAGTTCGCCAGCGACGTGACGGCCCTGAAAAAGCGCAACGCCGAATACGAAGGCAAGGTCAGCGCCATCGGCAAGGCGCAGGCCGTGATCGAATTCGACATGCAGGGCAATGTGCTGGACGCGAACGATAATTTCCTCGCCGTCATGGATTACGACTTGAGCGATATCCAGGGCGAGCACCACCGCATGTTCTGCGAGCCCGAGTATGCCAGCAGCGCCGAGTACAAGAAATTCTGGCAAAAGCTCAACCGCGGCGAATTCGACGCGGGACGCTACAAGCGCCTGGGCAACCATGGCAAGGTGGTGTGGATACAGGCCACCTACAACCCCATCCTGGACTTGAACGGCAAGCCGTACAAGGTAGTCAAGTTCGCCATCGACATCAGCGAACAGGTGAACCTGGAAAACAGCATCCAGTCCAAGGCCGCCAACGACAGCCGCAAGGTCAACGCCCTGCTCGATTCGGTGGCGCGCGCTGCGCAAGGCGATCTGACCTGCAATATCGTGCCTGAGGGCGATGAGCCGATCGACCTGCTGGCCGGCGGCATCAGCAAGATGATCGTCGACTTGCGCGGCGTGATCGGCAATGTGGTGTCGGCCGCCAACGGTTTTGCCGACGCCTCGCATACGATCGCCGAACGGGCGACGGGCGTGGCCGTGGGTACGCAGGCGCTGGGCGCCACGGTGGAAGAAATGAACGCCTCCATCGATGGCCTGACCTTCTCCATCAATTCCATCGCGGAAAACACTTCGAATGCCGATTTCCTGGCGAAAGCCACGCAGCAGGAAGCGGAAGCGGGCGCGCGCGCCGTCGCCAAGTCAATCGAGGCGATGGACTTGATCAACCGCTCGTCGGAGGACATCGGCGAAATCGTCAAGGTCATCAGCGAAATCGCCAACCAGACGAATATGCTGGCCTTCAATGCCGCCATCGAGGCGGCGCGCGCGGGCGAGCACGGCCTGGGCTTTTCCGTCGTCGCCGACGAAGTGCGCAAGCTGGCCGAACGTTCTTCGCAAGCGACCAAGGAAATCTCCAAGCTGATCAACGAATCCGTCAAGCGCGTCTCGACGGGCAGCGAGATTTCGCGCCAGGCCAGCGATGCCTTCGACAAGATCGTCTCGGGCGTGGCGAAGACCACGCTGGCCATCTCGGATATCTCGAAGGCGGCAAACGAGCAGTTGCTGACGGCGCGCGAAGTGTCCACTGCGATCCAGTACATCGCCGAGGAAACGGAAAAGTCGGCCGCCAACTGCGACAGCATCGCCCGTTCGACGGATGGCTTGAACGAGCGCGCGGGCAGCCTGAACCAGACTGTCTCCGGCTTCGTGGTATAGGCCATGAGCCACGCGGCCACCTTGACGCCCGAGGTGCTGACGAGCCTGATCGCGCTGGTGCGCGAGCATACGGGCATCGCCATGACCGCGCGCAAGAGCGTCTTGCTGGAACGGCGCTTGCAGCCTCGGCTGCAGGCGCTGCGCCTGCACAGCTACCAGGATTACCTGGACCGCGTCAGCAGCGACCGCGACGAGGTGGCCCATTTCATTGACCTGGTGACCACCAACGACACCCTGTTCTTCCGCACGCCACAAATCTGGGATTACTTCCGCGACCGCTACCTGCCCGCCTGGGCCCGCGCCCACCCGGACGGCTGCCTGTCCATCTGGTCCGCGGCCGCCGCCAGCGGCGAAGAACTGTATTCGATCGCCATGCTGTGCGAGCAATTCAAGCTGCAAGCGCCCGCTTTCCGCTACCAGATCCTGGCCAGCGACATTTCGCAGCAAATCCTTGGCGCGGCGCGGGCCGGCCAATACAGCGGGCGTTCCGTCGAGCGCATCCGCTTGTCGCACCCGGACTTGCTGCGCAAATATTTCTCGCCCTCGCCGTATGGCGTCAAGGTCAACGAGGACTTGCGGCAGCACGTGAGCTTTGCACAGCATAATTTGCTGGAAGCGCTGCGTCCGGCGCGGCAATTCGACCTGCTCTTCCTGCGCAATGTGCTCATTTATTTCGATGCCGAGCACCAGGAAACCGTGCTGCGCCAGGCCCGCCTGAGCCTCAAGGATGACGGCCGGCTGATCCTGGGCGAATCGGAAACCATCGCCCGGCTCGGTACCGGCTATCAATTCGAGTTTCCCATGATTTACAAGGCGGGACTGGCATGATCCACACGCACACTCCGGCAGACGCGCCGCCGCTGCACCTGGTTGGCATGGGGCAACTTGGCGTGGGTACGCAGGGCGAGCAACTGCAAGCCTTGCTCGGCTCCTGCATCGGTATCGGCTTCATCTGGAAGAATGGCCCCTGCTGCGGCCTGGCTCACTGTTTGCTGCCGGAAGCGCCCGGCGCAGACAGCGCCCCAGGCGCCCCGAATGCACGCGCCCTTAATGCACGCTATGTGAGCCAGGCCGTGCCCTCGCTGCTGCGCCTGATGGGCGTGCGCGAAGCCGACTACGCCGATATCGAGGTGGTGCTGGCGGGCGGCGCCAGCATGTTCGGCCCAGACAATGGCCATGGCCGCCTGCAGGTGGGGCGGCAAAACGCGGCAGCGGCGCAAAAATACCTGGACCAGTGCGGCTTGCACCTCAGTTTTTGCGCGCTGGGCGGACGCCACGGGCGCCAGTTGCTGATCGATTGCGCCCGGCACAGCTACGCCGTCACCGATGTGGTGGCGCGACCCGGATTGACTCCACGCAAGGAAGGCGTATATGGATATCCATGAAAACCACGAGGGCGGGCGCGACGGCGCCACCGAACTGTTCGGCTCCTTCCACCTGGGCGATGCTGAATTCGCCCTGCCCGCCAGTTGCATCCGCGAAGTGGTTAACTACCCCGCCAAGGTGACCGCCCTGCCCCTTTCGCCCGCGTATCTGGAAGGCATGTTCACTTTGCGCGGCAGCGTCATTCCAGTGGTCAACCTGGGCCGTTTGTTCTGCGCCGATGCGCCGCGCGCCACGCCCACGGACAAGATCGCCATCCTCGACTTCCAGCAAGTGCTGATCGGCGTCGTCTTCCAGGATACGGGCGAAATCCTGCGCGTCCCCGCCAGCGCGCGCAGCGCCCTGCAGTATGCGGCCGGCGACGCGCACGCCGTCATCGCTGGCACGATCTTGCTCGACGGCGGCGCGCGCCTGCTGCAAATCCTCGACCCGCACGCCCTGCTGCGCATTGAAAACGTGCCCCATGTGCTGGCCCTGCAGGCGACAGGCGCCAAGCTGAACACGGCTCGCTACCATGCGCAAAGCGAGCGCCGGCAATGCGTCAGCTTCCATGCGGCCGGGACCACGTTTGCCTTCGAAATGCTGGCCATCCAGGAAATCATCAAGGTGCCAGAACTGCACGGCTCCCTGCTGAATAGCGAGCTGTGCCTGGGACGCATGCATTTTCGCGGCAGCCAGGTGGCCGTCGTGGATTTTGGCGCCCTGCTGCAGGCGGCCGGGTCCGGCAATGCGGCCAAGGCTGCCACGCTGGAGCAGCGCATCATCGTCGTGCGCATTGATGACACCACCATCGGTTTTCTCGTTGACTCCGTCGACAGCATCGTGCATTTCTTTGGCGACGAGGTGCTGCCGATTCCCCTGCTGAGCAAGGCGCGCGCGGCCATGTTCGCCGGCTGCATCACGAAAGACGGTCTGGGCGATATCATTTTTCTCGACCACAAGGGCATCCTGTCGCAGGCGGAGATCGTCGACATGCGCGATGGCCACGCGCGCCTGTATCCGGCCGATACGGCAACGGCAACGGCCGCCACGCGCCAGGTGCAGCGCCGCGTCTACATCACGTTCACGGTGGAAAGCCGCTTCGCTGTGGAAATCGGCCAGGTGCGTGAAATCATCGATTTCAGCAGCGCCATCACCACGCCACCGGGCATGCCGGCCTGTATGCGTGGCCTGCTGAATTTACGCCAGCAAATGATCAGCATCATCGACCTGCGCCAGTTGTACGCGATGCCGGCCTTGCCTGACGAGGGCGCAGGCAAGATTTTGATCGTGGAACGGGGCGCCGAGCGCTACGGCTTCCTCGTCGACCATGTCGACAACATCATGACCATTTCCGACAGCCAGCGTTTTGCGGCGCCACAAATCATCCGCACGGGAGCACATGACGACTTGCGCAGCGAAATGGATGAAATGATCGATATCGGCACGCAGGCGCAGCGCCAGACCCTGTCCGTTTTCCAATGCGATCATTTGCTGGAAAAGCTGGGCTCGGCGCTGCCGCAGGCCGCATGAGCGCGCTATAGCACTACATGCCGGGCAGCTGGTGGCCCTTGAACTGCTCGCGCAGCTTGTTCTTCTGGATCTTGCCCGTCGCGCCCATGGGCAGGGCGTCGATGAACAGCACGTCGTCCGGCGTCCACCACTTGGCGATCTTGCCCTCGAAAAACTGCAGCAAGGCTTCGCGCGTGACTGTCATGCCGGGACGCAACACCACGACGAGCACGGGGCGCTCGTCCCATTTTGGGTGGAACACGCCGATGCAGGCCGCCTGCAGCACGGCCGGGTGCGCCATGGCCAGGTTTTCCAGGTCGATGGTGCCTATCCACTCGCCGCCCGACTTGATCACGTCCTTGCTGCGGTCCGTGATCTGCATGTAGCCGTCCGCATCGATGGTGGCCACGTCGCCCGTGGGGAACCAGCCATCCTGCAGCACGTCGCCGCCTTCGTTCTTGTAATACGAGGCAATGATCCACGGCCCTTTCACCAGCAAATGGCCATAACTGATGCCATCCCACGGCAACTCCTTGCCATCGTCATCGACGATCTTCATGTCCACGCCGTAGATGGCATGGCCCTGTTTTTGCAGGATCTTGCGCTGCTCGTCCTTCGACAGGTCCAGGTGCTTGGTCTGCAAGCCGCCCGCCGTGCCCAGCGGCGACATTTCCGTCATGCCCCAGGCGTGGATGACTTCGATGTCGAACTTGTCGATCAGGGTATCCATCATGGCCGGCGGGCAAGCCGCGCCGCCGATCACCGTGCGGCGGAAGGTGGAAAATTTCAAGTTATTTTGCAAGGCATGGTTCAGCAAGCCCAGCCAGACGGTGGGCACGCCCGCCGAGAACGTCACTTTTTCCGCCTCGAACAAGTCGTACAGCGATTTGCCATCGAGCGCCGCACCGGGAAACACCATGCGCGCGCCGGACAGGGGCACGGAATACGGCAAGCCCCAGGCATTCACGTGGAACATGGGCACGACGGGAAGCACCGTGTCCGAGGCGCGCACGTTCAGGGCGCTGGGCATGGCCGAGGCATACGCGTGCAGAACGGTCGAGCGGTGCGAGTACAGGGCACCCTTGGGGTTGCCCGTCGTACCGGACGTGTAGCAAAGCGTGGCGGCCGCATTCTCGTCGAACAAGGGCCAGGTGTAATCGTCGGAATGCGTGGCGATCAAGTCTTCATAGCACAGCAGGTCGGGGATGCTGGTACTGACAGGCATGCGCTCGCGGTCGCACATCAGCACGAAGTGGCGCACAAAAGTGCAGTCGGCGGCGATTTTCTCCACCACGGGCAGGAAGGTCAGATCAAACAGTAAAACCTGGTCTTCTGCGTGATTGGAGATATAGGCGATCTGGTCGGGAAACAGGCGTGGATTGATGGTGTGCAGCACGGCGCCCGAACCTGACACGGCGTAATAGGCTTCCAGGTGGCGGTAGCCATTCCAGGCCAGGGTGGCGACCCGGTCGCCCATGCCGACGCCGAGGCCGTGCAAGGCGTTCGCCAGGCGGCGCGCGCGCTGGTGGCAATCGCGGTAGGTGTAGCGGTGCATATCGCCCTCCACCCGCCGCGAAATGATTTCGCTGCCTCCATAATGACGCGCTGCAAACTCGATAATGCTGGAAATCAGCAGGGGCTGATTCATCATCTGGCCCATCACTGGACTCAAGGGAAATGCCGACATCGTGTCTCCTGGGCTGGATACTCGGTTATTGTTGAAATTTAAAGACTTTCCCTAGTTTCGTACGGTCGTGCGGAAATCGTCAACGCATTTCGATATTGCAATGCAGCATGGAATTTTTGATTCCGTTTTTTGCCCCGTTCGTAGTCGCCACGGCACCCGACACGGCAGCCTCGCCAGCGCCCGACACGCGCCTTGGCGCCGTGCGGTAAAATCGCATTCCAGGCTGGCGTTACTTGCCGCCATATCTTATTTTTGAATGGAATCGCCATCACCGCTCCTACCTTACCACTGGACAATGCCTTTGCCGCCTTGCCGCCCGCGTTCTATACGCGCTTGATGCCCACGCCCCTGCCCGCCCCGTATTTCGTGGCCGCCAGCGCGCCGGCAGCAAGCCTGGTCGGCCTCGATGCCGCGCGCCTGGCCGAACCCGGCTATGTGGAGTTGCTGATTGGCAATACCGTGGCCGAGCGTTCGCTGCCCCTGTCGGCCGTGTATTCGGGCCACCAGTTCGGCGTCTGGGCCGGCCAGCTGGGTGATGGCCGCGCCATCTTGCTGGGCGATATCGCGACAGAAAGCGGCCCGATGGAGCTGCAATTGAAAGGCGCCGGCGCCACGCCGTATTCGCGCATGGGCGACGGACGCGCCGTGCTGCGCTCGTCCATCCGTGAATTCCTCTGCTCGGAAGCCATGGCGGCGCTGGGCATTCCCACCTCGCGCGCGCTGTCCATCATGGGTTCGCAGCAAGGCATCATGCGCGAAACGGTGGAAACGGCGGCCGTCGTGACGCGCATGGCGCCCAGTTTTGTGCGCTTCGGCTCTTTCGAACATTGGTTTTACCGAAAAAAAACGGACGAGCTGAAAATCCTCGCCGATTACGTCATCGATGGCTTTTATCCCCATTTGCGCGCCGCATCAAATCCCTATCAAGCTTTGCTGGCTGAAGTGTGCGTGCGCACGGCGCACATGATCGCGCAATGGCAGGCCGTGGGCTTCATGCATGGCGTGATGAATACGGACAATATGTCGATTTTGGGCCTGACCCTCGATTACGGCCCCTTCGGCTTCATGGAAGCGTTTGACGCCGAGCACATCTGCAACCATACGGACCAGCAAGGTCGCTATTCCTACGCCAACCAGCCGCAGGTGGGCCACTGGAACTGCTATGCGCTGGGCCAGGCGCTGCTGCCGCTGATCGGCGAAGTGGACTCGGCGCAGGCAGCGCTGGACAGCTACCAGGGCGCCTTTGCGGACAAGATGAATGCCTTGCTGCGCGCCAAGCTGGGCTTGCGCACCGTGCAAGAGGAAGATACGGCGCTGTTCGACAGCATGTTTGCGCTGATGCAAGCCAATCACGTGGATTTCACCAACTTCTTCCGCGCCCTGTCGACCTTGCAAGTGGCCAGCCCCGAGCATGACACGGCACTGCGCGACATGTTCATCGACCGCCCTGCCTTCGATGCCTGGGCAGTTAGTTACCGCGCGCGCCTGTTGCAAGAAAATAGCGTCGATGCGCAGCGCCAGGCCGCCATGAACAAGATCAACCCGAAATACGTGCTGCGCAATTACCTGGCGCAAGTCGCCATCGAAAAAGCCCAGCAGCAGGACTATACGGAAGTGACAAAATTACTGGAAATATTGCAAAAGCCATTTGACGAACAGCCCGAACACCAGCACTATGCGGCCCTGCCGCCCGACTGGGCCAGCCACCTTGAAGTCAGTTGCTCATCCTGAGGAGTCATTATGACCACCAATAAAGTCAAAAAAACCGACGCCGAATGGCGCGCCATGCTCGACTCGATGCAATACGAAGTCACGCGCCACGCGGCCACGGAACGCGCCTTCACAGGCAAGTTCTGGGACCACCATGAACACGGCATCTATACCTGCGTCTGCTGCAACACGCCCCTGTTCGCTTCGGATACGAAGTTCGATTCGGGTTGCGGCTGGCCCAGCTATTTCCAGGCCCTGGACCCGGCCAACGTGACGGAGATTGTCGACCGCAGCCACGGCATGGTGCGCACGGAAATCGTCTGCGCCGTCTGCGACGCCCACCTGGGCCACGTCTTTCCGGATGGCCCACCGCCGACCGGCTTGCGCTATTGCATCAATTCAGCTTCCCTGCGCTTCGATCCGCAGCCTTGATGGCGGCGATGGCTTGGGCGTTGCTCCTAAGCCATTCCTAAGATGATTCTAATAAGACCAGTGTAAAGTCTCGCCATGAAATTTCTATTCGACCTATTCCCCCTGATCGCCTTCTTTGCCGCCTTCAAGCTGGGCGGCATGTATGAAGCGGCCACGCACGATTTCGTGCAGCAATATTTGTCCGGCTTCGTGTCTGGCGGCCTGATCAAGGCAGACCAGGCGCCGTGGATACTCGCCACCCTGGTCGGCATCGTCGCCACCGCCTGCCAGGTCAGCTATCTGCTGTTGCGCGGCCGCAAGGTCGACGGCATGCTGTGGCTGTCGCTGTTCATCTTTGTGGTGTTCGGCGGCGCCAGCATTTACCTGCATGACGATTTCTTCCTGAAATGGAAGCCGACCCTGATCTACTGGCTGTCCGGCCTGGCCCTGCTGATTGCCCATGTGGGTTTCAAGAAAAACCTGATCCGCAAAACCATGGAAGCGCAAGTGCAACTGCCCGATGCCGTCTGGAACCAGTTGCTGGCCGCCTGGATCATCTTCTTTGGCGTCATCGGCGCACTGAACCTGTTCGTGGCCTTCG
This sequence comes from Janthinobacterium darwini, assembly GCF_051380905.1. NCBI lineage: Bacteria > Pseudomonadati > Pseudomonadota > Betaproteobacteria > Burkholderiales > Oxalobacteraceae > Janthinobacterium > Janthinobacterium darwini. Next base: position 1,799,813 of record NZ_JBNYXX010000001.1, on the reverse strand, counting down.
TGCTCTACAAGGGCGACATGGCCGCCTGGGTCAGCTTTAAAGCGTTTGGCGCGACGGGCATTTTCTTTGCCTTCATCGTGGCGCAAACCCTGTTCCTGGCCAAACATATCAAGGAAGACGCATGAATACCACCATTCTCAACGCTGCGCCGGAAACGCGCATGGAACGCATTCGTACCCGCCTGGAAACGGCACTTTCTCCTCTGGAATGCGTGCTGGAAGACGACTCGGCGCGTCACCGGGGCCATGCGGGCGCCGCCTCTGGCGGAGGCCACTACAATCTACGCATTATTTCTAGTCAATTTGAGGGGCTCAGGCTCGTCATGCGCCATCGACTGGTGTATGATTCCGTGCACGATATGATGCATAATGAGATACATGCATTGGCGATTGTGGCTCTGGCGCCGTCCGAAGTAGTGTAAGGATGGCGTTTTGGCGTACCGGGGCAACTTGGTATGCCGCTTGCCGCAAGCGCCATGCACGCGTTTTCTTTCCATGCGTTTTTTACGAAACTTTCCCTAACAGGATTTAATAATGACTTTTAAGCCAGCCCGCTTGCTGATTGCACTACTCGCCGTTGTCGCGGTACCTGTTTTTGCGCAAAATGTTGCCGTTGTTAATGGCAAGCCTATCCCATCGTCGCGCGTTGATGCAGTCGTCAAGCAAGTCGTCGCCCAAGGCCAGCAACCGGATTCGCCGCAATTGCGCGAAATGATCAAGAAGGACTTGATCGGCCGTGAAGTGCTGATGCAAGAAGCGGAAAACAAAGGTTTCGGTAAAGATGCAGCAGTCAAGCAACAAATCGAGAACGCACGCCAGGCCATCGTCATCAATGCCCTGGTCGGCGACTACCTGAAAAAGAACCCTGTCAACGACGCTGAAATCAAGGCGGAATATGACAAGTTCGTAGCCCAGACCGGCGACAAGGAATACCACGTGCGCCATATCCTGGTGGGCACCGAAGCTGAAGCGAAAGACATCATCGCCAAGCTGAAAGGCGGCGCCAAATTTGAAGATCTGGCCAAGCAATCGAAAGATGCCGGCTCGGCCGACAATGGCGGCGACCTGGACTGGGCAGCGCCATCGTCCTTCCCGAAAGTCTTCTCCGACGCCTTCGTGAAACTGCAAAAAGGCCAGGTCACCGACACCCCGGTGCAAACGCCTAACGGTTTCCACGTGATCAAGCTGGACGACACCCGCGCGGCAAAACTGCCAACCCTGGAAGAAGTCAAGCCACAGATCGCCGAAGCGCTGCAGCAAAAGAAACTGCAAGCATATCAGGAAGAAATGGTCAAAAAAGCAAAAGTTCAGTAAGAACTGACCTCCCCGGCGCCCTTTTCGGCGCCGGTCGTGTATTCTGCGCCTGAATGTGCACTGCATGGCAGTCGCGATCTTTTGTACCAGTTTTTTGTATACTTATTAGGAATGAACATGATTTTGAAGCCAGCCCGCCTGATCTTAGCCCTGGTCGCCGTTGTAGCGATCCCTGCGTTCGCGCAAAACGTCGCCACCGTGAATGGCAAGGCCATCCCATCGTCGCGCGTTGACCAGGTCGTCAAGCAAGTCGTCGCCCAAGGCAAGCAAGCCGATTCGCCGCAATTGCGCGAAGCCATCAAGAAAGACCTGATCGGCCGTGAAGTGCTGATCCAGGAAGCCGACAAGCAAGGCTACGGCACACGTCCGGAAGTCAAGTCGCAGATCGACAATGCCCGTCAAAGCATCATCATCAATGCCCTGCTGGCCGACTACGTCAAGAAAAACCCTGTCAAGGACGCTGAAATCAAGGCCGAGTACGACAAGTTCAAGGCGCAAGCCGGCGACAAGGAATACCATGCACGCCACATCCTGGTGGCCACCGAAGCCGAAGCGAAAGACATCATCGCCAAGCTGAAAGGCGGCGCCAAGTTCGAAGAACTGGCGAAAGTATCGAAAGACGGTTCCGCAGCCAATGGCGGCGACCTGGACTGGGCTAGCCCAGCGTCGTACGTGAAGCCATTCTCCGACGCCATGGTTGCCCTGAAACCAGGCCAGATCACGCAAACGCCAGTGCAATCGCAATTCGGCTTCCACGTGATCAAACTGGAAGAAACCCGTCCGACGAAGCTGCCGGCACTGGAAGAAGTCAAGGGTCAAGTGGCGGAGTCGCTGCAACAGAAGAAACTTGCAGCCTACCGCGACGAGTTGATGAAGAAGGCAAAAATCCAATAATATTGGATGAGCATGAAAGGCGCTCCACGGAGCGCTTTTTTTACGCTTGAAAAAAGCGAGTTGCAATGGATCTACATGCAGAACTGAAGGCCGCGCTGGAAACGGCCGCCGACCCGGCTCGTGCCGCGCCCATGCAGGCCTATATGCGCGGCCAGTTCATTTTCCTGGGCGTGGCCGCGCCGCAGCGGCGGCTGGCAGCCAGGGACTTGCTCGCGGGCTTGAAAGGCGTGGGAGCCGATGCCTTGCTGGAACATGCACAACTGCTGTGGCAACAGCCAGAGCGCGAATACCAGCACGTGGCGCTCGACATGCTGGGTCTGCACCGACGCCAGCTGGGCATCGGGCACATCCCCGCCCTGCTGGCACTGGCACGCCAGGGGGCGTGGTGGGATAGCGTCGACGGGATGGCCGGCATCGTCGGCGACGTGCTGCAGGCGGAACTGCGGCATGGCGGCGATGTCCATGCGCATATGGTCCCGGCCTTGCACCACGAAGACTTCTGGCTGCGCCGCATCGCCCTGCTGCACCAGCTGGGCTGGCGTGGCGATACGGATGCCGGCTGGCTGTTCGACGCGGCCCTGGCGCTGGCCCATGAGGACGAGTTTTTCATCCGCAAGGCCATCGGCTGGGCCTTGCGCGATTACGCGCGCCACGCGCCCGAGGCCGTGACGGCGTTTGCCAACGCGCACCGCCAGCTGCTATCACCGCTCAGCTACCGCGAAGCGCTGAAGCACCAGCCACCTTGAACGCCTGCCCAACAAGCAATCGCAGCGCCGCATCGATGCGCGGCGCGGCATCCCAGGCCGGCACGGGCGCCAGCAAGCCCAGCGCCATCTGCCGCAACGGCTCGGCGATCACCATGGCCAGCAGCAGGCCGGCCAGTTCCGGCGCATTGCCGGTCACCACGTAGCCGCGCGCGGCCTGGCGCTGCAGCCACTCGGCCAGCAGGGCCGTGCCCCGCTCGATGCCATTGCGCTGATACACAGCCAGTAAATCCGTGCGGGCGGGAAAGTCCGTGCACAGCAGGCGGAACAGGCCCACGGCATCCGCCGTCAACACGCGCGCCGCCATCGCCTGCAATATTTCCCTCAATAGCGGCAAGACCTCGCCGGGCGCGGCTGCGTCGTGCGCCATGGCCGGCAGGAAGGCGTCCGTCCAGCCGCGCACCACCAGCGCCACCAGCTCTTCGCGGTTGGCCGCATATTGGTACAGCGATTTCTTTGCCATGCCCGCGTGGCGCGCCACCGCCTCCATGGTCGTGGCCGCATAACCTTCGTGCAACAGCAGCCAGGTGGCCGCCTGCACGGCCGCCTCGCGTGCTTCCTCGGGTGGGCGCGCCGGACGGCCCCGTCCACGCATGGCCTTGCCTTCTTCTTCCTGCATGCCAGCTCCAGTCTTGATCGATGGGCAATTCTACACCGAAACATATTTAAGAAACGTAGAGCGTTTCTTTAATATATAATTGTCTCACCCTAACAAAGGAGAACGACATGACGAACAACGCGCATATTGAATTCCCATGGAGCATCACTACGACGGGCGACTTGCTCGACCCGTTTCCCCTGCATCTGGAAACGGGCATCACGCGCCTGGACGATGGCTGCCTGCTGGTGGCCGCGCGCACGGAACTGCACGGCTGCAGCGGGCGCATGCTGGACTGGTGGTTTACGTTTTTCGAGACGACGCAGCACATCAAGTGGTGGCACCCGCACGATCACGTGGCGCACCATGGCTGGAACAGCGCGTGGAAAAAAGGAGAGAGTTACTACGGCGCCTCGATCGAGGCGGTGGAATCCCTGGGCGACATTCCGCCCGTGAAAGCCAAGCTGAAGTTCCATGATCCAAAAGACGTGTTTGATCCGCTGCAATTGCAACTGGCCAGAGATAGCGGTGCCCTGTCGGCCGCCATCTGCGCGCGCATCGGCTTTGGCGAGCATGTGCAGCTGGACCCGCAGGGCGACCCGCTCGACGGCGAAATGCTGCATTTGACACGCGACACGCCCACGGGCTGCGTGCTGCGCAGCCGCTTCCTGCTGGGCCGTAACAGCCTCGATCCCGTGCGCGACGTGCCCGACGTACTGGGCCTGAATTTGCTGCGCCATTGCTACAGCGAATTTACCTATCTGTCGCGCTTCCTGCCCTCGCTGTATTACGGCGAGCATGCCAACGGAGAGAAGGCGCCGTTGCCCTGGTAAAACCTTGCAGCCAAGGCGCCCCTTACAGCCGCTTGTGCATGCGCGCCAGCGGCAGTTTGATGTCACCAGGCAAGTCGAGGTAGAAATCTTCCGTGACGGAGAAGCCGCTGGCCAGGTACAGCGGCACCCCGGGCAAGGTGGCGGCCAGTTCCAGCGCAGTGAAACCAGCGGCCAGCGCCTGCCGTTCGCAATAACGCATCAGCATGCTGCCCAGGCCCTGGCGCGCACTAGCCGGCTCGACAAAGAAGGCGCGGATGCGGCCCGGCTGGCAGGCCGGGTCGAGCAGCGGGTCCGGTCCGCTCTTCGCGCGGTCGGCGCCGTACAGGGTGGCGCGCTGGCTCCAGCCGCCACAGGCCAGGATGGCACCGCCGCGCTCGATCACGAAATACGTCCGGTCGGCAACGAGCTGCGTATCGACGCCGAACACATGGCGCGTCACGGCTTCGGCCTGCTCTTCACTGTAAAACCCCGCGCTCAGCACCACGCCGGAACGGGCGATCAGCGCATTCATGGCGGGCACGTCGGACGGCAGCGCCACGCGCAAGCTGGTCAGGGCGCCAAAGCTGAACCAGGCACGCGCGATACGTCCCTGCTCCACCTCATATGTCGCCACCAGTTCCTGCGCGGAAACACCGTCTGGCGTGTCGCCATGGACGATTTCATGGTCGATCACCAGCTTGCCGCAAGCGATACGGTTGAGCAACTGCGCCCGCGGTTTGCTGGCCGCGAATCGGGCTGCGAAACGGGGGCCGATCTGCGCGCCACCTTGGGCCAGCAAGGTAGCCGGGTGCTGGAATTGCTGTGCGTCATCGGCATAGATCGCCAGCAAGGCCGCCACATCGTGGGCATTGTAGGCGTCCAGTTCGGCCTGGACCACCGCGACGGGAGAAATGCGTGTATCGTTGGCAAGCGCCATGCGTATACCTGTTATGGAATGGGTGGAAAGTTGCAAAGGGTAACATTGTCGCCCCTGTCGCGGCGCAATTTACTGCGATAATAACAAGATTCGTCGCACGAACTATATTCAGGCGTCACCAATCAATCGCACAATCGCAGCAGGAGTAAAGATCATGAAATGGGAAGGCAATCGCGAAAGCGACAATGTGGAAGATCGCCGTGGCGAAGATGGCGGCGGGGGCGGCGGTGGGGGTGGCTTCGGCTTTGGCGGGCGTTCTATCGGCATCGGCACCATCGTCATCGCCCTCGTCGGCTCGTATGTGCTGGGTGTCAACCCCCTGACCTTGCTCAACCTGCTCAGCGGCGGTGGCGGCCAGATCAGCACCCAGCAAAGCCAGGCGCCCGCGCGCCAGCCGCCCGAATCGGACGACATGGCCCGTTTCGTGAAAACCGTGCTGGCCGATACGGAAGACACCTGGGGCGCCCTGTTCAAGGCCGAAGGCGGCAGCTACGTGAAGCCGAAGCTGGTGTTGTTTTCGGGCAGCATCCCCACAGCCTGCGGCACGGGCCAGAGCGCCAGCGGCCCCTTCTATTGCCCCGGCGACCAGAAAGTCTACCTGGACCTCGACTTCTTTAAGCTGATGCAGCAGCGCTTCAAGGTCTCGGGCGAATTTGCCGAAGCCTATGTGATCGCCCATGAAGTGGGCCACCACGTACAGAACCTGCTGGGCTTATCCGAAAAGGTAGACAATGCGCGCCGCACACAATCGGAGCGCCAGGCCAATGCCATGTCCGTCCGCCTGGAATTGCAGGCCGACTGCTTTGCCGGCGTGTGGGCATTCCACGCGAACCAGGACCGCAAAATCCTGGAACAGGGCGACGTGGAAGCGGCCCTGAAAGCGGCCACGGCCATCGGCGACGATGCCTTGCAGCGCCAGTCGCAAGGCCATGTCGTGCCTGACTCGTTTACGCACGGCACCTCGGAACAGCGCGTGCGCTGGTTCAGCAAGGGCATCGAGGGCGGCCAGATTTCCCAGTGCAACACGTTTGAGGCGCGTCAACTGTAAATGAAATCCACGCATGCCGCCCTGCGGGACGGCATGCGCATCTATCAGGGCACGCTAACGTCGTAGCGCTTGCCCAGCCGTTTCAGTTCGCCCGTCTCGATCAGCTTATTCAATTCCTGATCAAACTGCAGGCGCAGCTTGTCAAAGGCAGGCGAACGGGGGAAGACGAAATAGCCGTTTTGTACTTCGATGACTTTGGGTAAAGGTTTTACCTGGCGGCCATAGCCCAGGCGGGCGATCACTGGGTCGGTATTGCGGCGGTTGCTGACGAACACGTCCACGTGATTGTGCACCAGCATCTTCAATCCATTTTCCACATTGTTGGCCACGCTGACCTGCAAGCCTGGCCGCATGCGCTCCCAGTCCGCACCATACGCCCAACCGTTCAGCAGCACTACTCTGCGGCTCTTGAGCACCGCGTCATCACCATCCCAGCCAAAGCTGGCGTCCTGGCGCGTATAAAAGACCATCTGGTCCTGGTAAAACGGCTTGTCGGAAAAACCCATGCTGGCGATGCGCTCGGGCGTCTTGTAGGGACCGATCAGGATATCGGCCTGGCCCTGCACCAGCATGGCTTGCGCGCGCGCCCACGGCACCATGCGAAAACGCACGGTGTTACCGGTGCGCGCCGCCATCAGGCGCAGCAGTTCCACGCCCAGTCCGTCATACTCGCCACTCTCCTGGTATTCGAACACGCGCGCGAACTGCGCGCCCACGGCCAGCAGCTCGCGCGCCTGCAGTGGCAAGGTGAATGCCGGCCACAGCAGCGCCAGGGCAAGCAAGCGCCGCCCTGCTCTGTTCATCAGCCGACGATGCGCAAGGAGTAATCGGTAGCCCGCACATCCTTGGTCAGGCTGCCAATCGAGATACGGTCCACGCCCGTTTCGGCGATAGCACGCACGGTATCGACATTGATGCCGCCCGACGCTTCCAGCAAGGCGCGGCCATTCGTCAAGGCCACGGCTTCGCGCATCATGTCGTTGCTGAAGTTATCGAGCAAGACGGAGACGGCGCCCGCGTCCAGCGCTTCCTGCAATTGCGCCAGGGTTTCCACCTCGATCTGCACGGGCACGCCAGCGTCGAGGTTGCGCGCGTTTTCCAGGGCCTGGCTGACGCCACCTGCGGCCGCGATATGGTTTTCCTTGATCAGGATGCCATCGTACAGGGCCAGGCGCTGGTTCTTGCCGCCGCCGACGCGTACCGCATACTTTTGCGCCAGGCGCAGACCGGGCATGGTCTTGCGTGTGTCCAGGATGGCGGCCCTGGTGCCGGCGACCACATCGACATATTGGCGCGTGGCCGTGGCGACCGCCGACAGCAGTTGCAGGAAATTGAGGGCGCTGCGCTCGGCCGTGAGCAAGGCGCGTGCGGGCGCCTGGATCGTGCAGACGACGCTGTCGGCCGTCATCATGTCGCCTTCGGCGTAATGCCAGACGATATCGATGCTGCGGTCCAGGCTTTTCATGATGCCTTCGAACCACGGCGCGCCGCACAGCACGGCCGCTTCGCGCACGATGACTCTGGCCGTGACGATATGGTCGGGCGGCACCAGTTCGCCCGTCAGATCGCACTGGCCCACGTCTTCCAGCAAGGCGGCCAGCAAATTGCCTTCGAACGCGCGCGCCAGGGCCGGATCGAAGGGGGCGAAAGAATTAACGAGGGTACTCATGCTGGACCGATTCCTTGGAACAATGTGGTTTCTTTTGCCAGGTCCGCGCCTGGCTTGAGGCCCGCCTTCTTGGCGGCGGCGAAGTCCAGCATGCGATTGATCGAGCGCACGGCCAGCTGGCCGACGGCGGGATCGACGTGGATTTCGTTGTGCATGTTTTCCAGCGTTTCCGCCAGGTTCAGCAAGCCATTCATGGCCATCCACGGACAGTGCGCGCAGCTCTTGCACGTGGCGCTGTTGCCGGCCGTGGGCGCTTCGATGAAGCGCTTGCCCGGAGCGGCCGCGCGCATCTTGTGCAAGATGCCGTTGTCGGTGGCGACGATGAAGGTATCCGTATCCATGGTTTGCGCTGCCGCAATCATTTGCGACGTCGAACCGACCATGTCGGCCAGCGCCACCACGTTCGCGGGCGACTCCGGATGCACGAGCACCTTGGCCTGCGGATACTCTTCCTTGAGCAAATCGAGTTCGATGCCCTTGAATTCGTCGTGCACCAGGCAGCTACCCTGCCACAGCAGCATGTCGGCGCCCGTTTCCTTCTGGATATACGAACCCAGGTGCTTATCGGGCGCCCACAGGATTTTCTTGCCCTGCGCATGCAGGTGGGCAACGATGTCGAGGCCGATGGATGACGTCACCATCCAGTCCGCGCGCGCCTTGACCGCGGCGCTGGTGTTGGCGTAGACCACCACGGTACGGTCCGGATGGGCGTCGCAGAAGGCCGTGAATTCGTCCACCGGGCAACCGAGATCGAGCGAACAGGTCGCGTCGAGGTCGGGCATCAGCACGGTTTTCTCGGGACTGAGGATTTTTGCCGTTTCGCCCATGAAGCGCACGCCGGCCACGACCAGAGTCTTGGCCGGATGGTCGCGCCCGAAGCGGGCCATTTCCAGGGAATCGGAGACGCAGCCCCCCGTGGCTTCGGCCAGATCTTGCAGGTCGGCATCAACGTAGTAGTGGGCAACGAGCACGGCTTCGCGCTCGATCAGCAGGCGCTTGATGCGCGTGATCAGTTCGGCTTTTTCAGCCGGGGATGGCGTCGCTGGCGTGCGTGCCCAGGCGTGGGCAGTGCAGCTGGCTCCGTCTTGTGGGTGTTCATACTCGACGGATTTGATGGCTAAAGTTTGCATGGCTGTGTCAAACAAAAACGGGATAGACCGGCACAAACGCAATGAAGCTGGTGCGCCGGAACGAAAAAACCGCGGCGCGTCGGTGTGTGCTGGTGGCAGGCGTTGTAATGTCGGATTACGCTGCGCTAATCCGACCTACGCGACCTACGCGACCAACCCGGGCAACTCACCCTGACGTAGGTCGGATTAGCGCACAGCGCGTAATCCGACGCAACGTTACCCTACATAATTAATCAATCCCTTGGCTTCTGAGGTAATCCTCATAGTTGCCGCGGTAGTCGACCACTTCATCTTCCTTGATCTCGATGATGCGATTGGCCAGCGAGGACACAAATTCGCGGTCATGCGACACGAAGATCAGGGTGCCTGCGTATTTTTCCAGCGCGATGTTCAAGGACTCGATCGATTCCATGTCCATGTGGTTGGTCGGTTCATCGAGCATCAGCACGTTGTGGCGGCCCAGCATCAGCTTGCCGTACATCATGCGGCCCTTTTCACCACCGGACAGTACCTTGACGGCCTTTTTTACATCGTCGCCGCCGAACAGCAAGCGGCCCAGGATGGAACGCACGGCCTGGTCGTCATCGCCCTCTTTCGTCCACTGGCCGATCCAGTCGGTCAGGTTCGTGTCCTTGGCAAAATCTTCCGTCGGGTCTTGCGGCATGTAACCCACGTTGGCGTTTTCCGCCCACTTCACGCGGCCCTGATCAGGCTGCAAGCCGGCGATGTCGCCAGCGATGCAGCGCAGCATGGTGGTCTTGCCGGCGCCGTTGGCGCCGATGATGGCGATGCGCTCGCCCGCTTCCACCATGATGCTGAAATTCTTGAACAGCTGGCGGTCAAAGCCTTTCGAGATATTCTCGACTTCCACGGCCAGGCGGTGCAATTTCTTTTCGCCGTCGAAACGCACGAAGGGATAGGCACGCGACGATGGCTTGATGTCGTCGACCTTGATCTTTTCGATCTGCTTGGCGCGCGACGTGGCCTGGCGGGCCTTCGATTTGTTCGCGGCGAAGCGGCGCACGAATTCCTGCAGCTCGGCAACCTTGTCTTTCGCTTTCGCATTGTTGGCCAGCTGCTGGTTGCGCGCCTGGGTCGAAGCGAACATGTATTCGTCGTAGTTGCCTGGATAAATCTTCAGGGTGCCGTAGTCCATATCGGCCACGTGGGTGCACACCTGATTCAGGAAGTGGCGATCATGGGAAATGATGATCATGGTGGAATTGCGCTCGTTGAGCACGTCTTCCAGCCAGCGAATCGTGTTGATATCCAGGTTATTCGTCGGCTCGTCGAGCAGCAGGATGTCCGGGTTCGAGAACAGCGCCTGCGCCAGCAGCACGCGCAGCTTCCAGCCTGGCGAGACATTGCTCATCGGGCCTTGATGCAGCTCGATGGCGACACCGGCGCCCAGCAGCAGTTCGCCCGCGCGCGATTCGGCCGTGTAGCCGTCGTATTCGGAGACTTTGCCTTCCAGATCGGCCGCCTGCATGTAGTCGTCGTCCGTTGCTTCCGGATTCGCGTAGATCGCGTCGCGTTGCTGGATGGCGGCCCACATTTCCGTGTGGCCCATCATGACCACGTCGAGGACGCGCATGTCTTCAAAGGCAAATTGGTCCTGGCGCAGCTTGCCCAGGCGTTCGTTGGTATCGAGCATGACATTGCCGCCCGACGGGTCCAGGTCGCCGCCCAGGATCTTCATGAACGTCGATTTGCCGCAGCCGTTCGCGCCGATCAAACCATAGCGGTTGCCGTCGCCGAACTTGACGGAGATATTCTCAAACAATGGCTTGGCGCCAAACTGCATCGTAATATTTGCGGTTGAAAGCATGTGATATTAGGTCTTTATTCAGTTAAAACAGCTAGTTATGTACTTTTCTCCCATTATACAGCACCCACCATGAACCACTGTATAACACCCCCTAAAACAATGACTTACGGCTGTATATTCGACGATTTCTAACGCGCAAGTTCGCGTACTGGTCGGTATCCAGTAGCATCACCATGCGCTTTTCATCGTCGGCTTGTGGAAGCGCTGCATCAGCGGGTACCCGTCGCCGTTAATCGTCAGCATCGAAAACGACAGCAGCTGATCAGCCGGCCGATATCCCCATATCCCGGCGATGGCCACCGGCCCACCATCGGCGCGCTCGATGCGACAGTGCACAGGCTTGCCGGTTTCGCAGTTGCACTCGAAAAATTGGCGGCCGGAATGATGCAGAACTGCTAGCGTTTCCAGGCGCTGCGGAAAGATAGGTCCATGACCACTATCTCGGTGCGTGCGCTGTAGATCTGGCGAACCATGTTGTGGTTGGCCCAGTGATGCACAAAACCAAACATGGCTGAAGCGATTTCCATCTCACCACACATCTGGCTCCAGGACGCTTGCGGCCTGATTGCCGTCGACGCCCAGGCGATTTCCTATTGGTCAACATTCTGAGCCGCCACCAGGTCTTTTAAGGCCGCCCCTGCGGGTTCGACGTGGCGGCACCCACTATCCCTATTGCCAAGTTAAGTACTGAAACGCAAGCGGTGTTGGCGTCGGCAGACGTGGGTGGCATCTCCGTAGCGCCAGGGGCAATATCGGCTTTAATGCGATATGTTGAAATAAGGAAATAAATTAATGTAAGATGTACCACGTTCGATACCGACCCGCCATCATCTTAATATTGCATTTCTCACCAAGCGCCAGGCGCCCGATACTCACACATCGCTATTCACTCTTTTCCTTTGGACGGTATACATATGATTACGCAAACTTCTATTTTATTCATAGACTGCCGTGTGAAGGATGCCGCCAGCTTGCTGGCCGAGCTGGCGCCCGATGTCGAAGTCGTCACACTCGATGCCGGACAGGATGGCTTGAGTCAGATGGCCGCGGCGCTGGCCGGACGCAGCGGCATCAGCGCCATCCACGTCGTCTCGCACGGCGCCGAGGGCATGGCACAACTGGGCAGCCTGGCGCTGAACAACGATAGTATCGCTTCCCATGCGGCGGACCTGGCAACGATAGGCAAGGCGCTTGCCGCCGATGGCGATATCTTGCTGTACGGCTGCGGCACGGGGGCCGGCACCTCCGGCGCCGCGCTGGTGCAATCGCTGGCCACGCTGACGGGTGCCGATGTCGCCGCTTCCAGCGACGTCACGGGCGCGGCCAACCTTGGCGGCAACTGGATATTGGAAGTGCAGGTCGGCCACATCGAAGCGGCACTGCCATTCAACGCGCAGGCGATGCAGAACTTCCACGAAACGCTGGCCACCGGTACGGCACTGGCACCGGCGGTCCCTGGCAACTACAACAGTAATCAAGGCATTGCGCTACTCAGCAATGGCGGCCATGTCGACGTCTTCCTGCAGCAGATCGGCGGTGATAATTCCTACTATGGCGAGCCGCCGCAGTATTCGGCCAAGATCGTGGTCGCCAACGGCGCCAACCAGATCGTGCAGAACCTGACGGTATCGGGCAGTGACTATGTGATAAACGCCTCTGTCGCTAAGCTGGTCAACGGCGGTTTCGTTGTTGGCTGGAGCGCCGACACCTCTGCCGCGCATGACTTAAACGGCAGCAAGGCGCTGTACTACCAAATCTATGACAACGCGGGCGTGCCGCAAGGCGGCGCCCAGCAGCTCAGCAGCGTGGGAGGATCGGGCGTTGCTCTGACGGCGCTGGCCGATGGCGGTTTTGCCGCTGCCTTTGCCGCCCAATCCAACAATGCCGAGGGCCTGGTGGTGTATGGCTATGACAATGGCGTCATCACGCGTACGCAGGAGACTCTTGTCGGCGGTAACACCGGCCCGAATTTCAGCAATGGCGCCGATACGAACGTGCGCCTGTGGTCGGTGTCCAGCAGCAACGGTGGCACGCCGTCCATCATGCAGCTGTCCGACGGCAGCATCGTCGTCACCGATTCCGTGTACGCCTACGGTTCGCCTACCTACACGCCGATCGGCGAATATGCCTTCAAATACTCCAGCGCCGGCGTGCCGGTCAATTTCGCCTCTGGCTACTCGACCCAGCGCCTCAACTGGTCCTACGACGTCTCCCAAAACAGTGGCCAGCATGCGATTGCGCTTAAGGACGGTGGCTTCGCGGTCGTTAGTCTGAACGCCTATTCTGGCGGCTCGCCAGCACACTCGTATGAGCTGATGCTGTTCAATAATGACGGCACGCCCATCAACCCGGGCGACACCTTGACGCACAACGTCAGCGTGCCGGGCGGTGGCTCAACCACGCCGAAGACCTATTTTGCCAAGACCATCGCCATCGATAGCACCGACCCGACCGACATGTACGGTTCCACGCGCTTTGCTGTGGTGGAGGCGAGCAATGGCAAGATCCTGATCGCCTTGCCGAATGAGGAAAACGCGGGTCTCGATATCTACACTTTCAGCAAGACCGGCACCGCATTGAGCGGGCCGGTCGATACGAACATCGTGCCGACGCCGGGAATGTGGATAGGGCATCCGGTGCTGGCACCCGCCGTCGACGGCGGCTACGCGCTCTCGTATGATGAATACAGCCACGACGTCAATTACCTGTATAGCGGCACGGCCTACAGCTATGGTACGCCGTACTCGGAAGTCCCGAATACGGCGCCCGCGTTCACGGGCACCATCACTGCAGCGAACGCCGCGCAGAACGGCGTGGCTATCGACCTAGCCACCTTGCTGCATGTCAGTGACAGCGACAGCGGCCAGACATTGACCTGGTCGCAAAGCGTGGCACCCTCGCACGGCACGCTCACCTTTAACGCTGCCAGCGCGAGTTCCGGCAGCGCCAACGTGACGCCCGGCGGCGTCATCACCTATACGCCGACGGCTGGTTTTGCCGGCAGCGACAGCTTCACGGTGCAGGTCAGCGACGGCGTCGCTACCGTCACGCGCGTCATCACCGTCAAAGTGGCGCCTGTGACGCCTGGCGCGCCAGACCTGGCGGCCGCTTCCGACAGCGGCATCAGCTCCAGTGACAACATCACCAACAGCGCCTTCCTCTCCTTCAGCGGCACGGGTGCGGCCGGCGACAGCGGCAGCACGGTGCAGGTGTTTATCGACAAAAACGGCAACGGCAGCTACGATCCCGGCACGGATAGCACCGCTGCCGCCACCATGAGCGCCGGTGTCTGGACAGTCAATAACCTAAGCACCAGCGGCTTGGCCGATGGCCAGTACAATGTGTATGCCATTACCACCTCAGCCACCGGCAGCATCAACAGCGCGCTTAGCGCGCCATTCAACTTGACCATCGACAAGACCGCGCCCGCCACCACGTTCGGCGGGATGGCGCTGTCGGAGGACACGGGCGCTGGCTCCACCGATTTCATTACCAGCGTCGGGGCGCAAACAATCAGGGCCACGCTGAGCGTGGCGCCGGCCGCCGGCGAGATGGTGCAGGGCTCACTGGACAATGGCGCCAGCTGGATCAACCTCAGCACCATGGTGAACGGCACGTCGCTGGCCTGGACCGGCGTCACCCTGGGTGCCAGTGGCACCATTTTACTGCGCGTGGTCGACGTCGCCGGCAACGTCAGCCTCTCGGCGGGCCAAGCCTATACACTGGACACCAGCGCGCCGTTAGCGCCAACGGCGCCGGCACTAAGCACCAGCAGCGACAGCGGCGTGCTCGGCGACGGAATCAGCAACGTCGCCACGCCAACGTACACCGGCCAAGGGGAAGCGTACGCCCAGGTAAAGCTGTACGATACAGACGGGGTCACTGTGCTCGGCACGAGCACAGCCGATGGTTTGGGCAACTGGAGCATCGCCAGCACGGCGCTGAGCGAAGGCACGCATACGCTGAGCGCAAAACAGACTGATGCGGCGGGAAATGTGTCCGGCGCTTCGAGCAATTTCAGCTATACCCTCGACACGGTCGCACCGTCAGGCATGGCGCTGAGCACGACTTCGGTACCCTTGTCGGGCGCAACCGTTGGCGCTACCCTGGCCACCCTGTCGGCCACCGACACCACCGCCCTTTCTTACGCTTTCGCTACAGGCAACGGTGTTATCGATGCCGACAACGGCAAGTTCGCGGTCTCGGGCAATTCACTGGTAGCCTCACAGAGTCTCGCGGCCGGCACTTACCATATTTACATAGCGGCGTCGGACGCGGCCGGCAACCAGTCACTCCAGTTCTTCGCCATCGACGTCGTCGATGCACCCGGCGTGCTCTCCATCGCGCGCGCCGGCGGTGCCTCAGCCACAGTGCCGGCGGCACCCGCGTCGCTGAGCTACACGGTCACCTTTAGCCAGGCCGTGACCGGCGTCGATGCCAGCGACTTCAGCGTGATCGGCAGCGGCACGGCTGAAGGCACTATCGCGTCGGTCACCGGCAGCGGCGACACCTATACGGTGACTGTCACCGGCATCAACGGCGACGGCAACCTGCGACTGGACTTGAATGGCAGCGGCACCGGCATCGCGAACGGCTCCGCCACCGGCATCATCGGCGGCGGCTACCAAGGCCAGAGCTACACGCTGGACCATACGGCGGCCGCCGCGCCTTCCACACCTGTCATGAGCGCCGTCACCGATACGGGTACCTCGAACAGCGACGCCATCACCAGCAACACTACACCTGTCTTCACGGGCACCAGCGAGGCCAATGCCACGGTAAAGCTGTACGATACAGACGGCGTCACTGTGCTCGGCGCGAGCACGGCCGATGGTTCGGGTAACTGGAGCATCACCAGCAGCACGCTACAGGAGGGCAGCCATACGCTGACCGTCAAGCAGACCGACGCCGCCGGTAATGTCTCGGTTTCCAGCGGCGCGTTGGCCGTCGTCATAGATACCAACGCTGCGGCACCCGCTGCACCCGTGCTGGCCATCGCCAGCGACAGCGGCACACCGGGCGACGGCATCACCAAGTTCGCCACGCCGACCATCACGGGCACGGCCGAGGCCTTTTCTAGCGTGACCTTGTACGATACCGACAAAACGACCGTACTTGGCACGGCCACGACCAACGCCAGCGGTGCCTGGAGTATCGTCTCGGCCAGCTTGGTCGACGGCGTCCATACCTTGCACGTGAAGCAGACCGACCTTACCGGAAACGTGTCCGCCATCGGCGCCGGCCTCGTGCTGACGATCGATACGCAGGCGCCGTCCGCGCCATCAGCGCCGACGCTGGCTGCTGC
Organism: Janthinobacterium darwini; assembly: GCF_051380905.1. Lineage (NCBI taxonomy): Bacteria > Pseudomonadati > Pseudomonadota > Betaproteobacteria > Burkholderiales > Oxalobacteraceae > Janthinobacterium > Janthinobacterium darwini. Next base: position 1,783,515 of record NZ_JBNYXX010000001.1, on the reverse strand, counting down.
TAGCGACAGCGGCACCGTAGGCGACAACATCACCAGTATCTCCGCACCGCTCATTAAAGGCAGCGCGGATGCAAACGCCACCGTCAGGCTGTACGATACGAACGGCACCACCGTACTGGGCACGGCCGTCGCCGATGGCGCGGGCAACTGGAGCATTACCAGCAGCACGTTGGCGGTGGGAGCGCACACCCTGAATGCCAGGCAGCTGGACCTGGCCGGCAACGAGTCGCCGGCTGGAGCAACACTGTCCCTGACGATAGAGACGCCACCAATTCCACCGGCTCCACCGCCCACCAAGATCGACGGCGTGCTAGTGACGCAGTTGCCGGTCACCTTGCCGGGCGGCGGTATGGGCACGCAAACTGTCATTCCGATCGTGAGCAACGACCGCAGCGATTCAAGCGGCAATACCAATGTTGCCGACATCCCGCTGGTGACGGCGGGCGCGAATAACCTGCTGCTGGCGCAGTTAGCCCCAGGCTTCGGCTTGACGACCAGCGGCGGCGCCAGCGAGCCGGCCGGCAACGCCGCCGAACACCTGATCCAGGCCATTCTGGCGGCTACACCCGGCCATCCTGCCAGCGACCAAGGGCACTTGACGGGCAATGGCGTAACCTTCCTGAACCAGTTGGCCGCCAGCGTGCCGCTGCTGGTGCAGACCATTGTGCCGACCAGTACGCCGACAGCGCCGAGCGGCGCGTTGACGGTCACTGGCACGAGTACCGATGGGCAGCATACGGCGCTGGTCATCGACACCAGCCATCTGGCCGCTGGCAGCACGCTGGTGCTAAACGCGGTGGATTTCGCCGCCATTGTCGGCAGTGCTAATGTGGTCGGCAACACCGTGGGGCAGATTTTGACGGGCGATGCCGCCAGCCAGCAATTCACAGTGTCCGCTACCAGCGGCGGCGCGGTCTTCTCGGGAGGCGGCAACGATAGTCTGGTGTTCAATTCGCCGTCGGCCGCGCCGGCCGGCGACAGGGCTATGGCCGCGCTGGCTGCGGCGGACGCCGGCATGACCACCATCCTGCACGGCGGACAGGACAAAGACACAGTAGTTTTCAGCGGCGCCAGTTCCGACTACACGGTGGATGCCCATGACGGCTACCTGATCGTGACCGCCAAGGCGCAACCGACGCAGCACGCGCTGGTTTTGAACGTGGAGAGCCTGAAATTCAGCGATGTCACGGTGGCCGTAGAAAATCGCGGCGTGCTGACCTCAATCGCCGGCCTGTACCAGAGTGTCCTGGGCCGCCAGGCCGACTACCTGGGTATCGAATACTGGGCCACGGCGGAAAAGAATGGCGCCAGCCTGGGCAAGATCGCAATCGACATGATCAGTGGCGCGGAGGCCAACGTAACGCGACCCACACCGTTCAATGGCAACAGCGCGCATGATTTGGAGCTGCTTTACCAGGGCATATTCGGTCGCCACAGCGATGCTGCCGGTCTGGTTTACTGGGACGACAAGATGAAAAAAGGCATGAGCCTGGAGCAGGTGGCGCAGAATTTTATCGTTTTCGATGAAATGAACGTGCACAAGATTGCGGTACAAGACTGGAACTTCTTTGTCTAAATACTTTGCCGGAAAAGCGTTCCGTTGCAACGGCGGAGTGTTTCTTCTGGCATGAACCATTGAGAGCGCGGGGCGCAGGCCATGCGCAAGCCTGGCACCAAGCATTCTTTATAGCATGCGGGCCTTCGCCGTTGGAGCTCTGTTGGTAGAGGAGCATATTTGCATGCGAAGGTCGTCAGTTCGACATCGGCCAACAACACCAGTAATTAGAATTAAAACCAGAGGGTTACATGCTTCGGCCTGTAACCCTTTTCTATTTTCGGAAGATGAATCAATAGCAACCCTTGACCACCGCTTCCAAGTCCGCCTCACATAACAGCCCGCGCGGCCTGCCCAACACCGGCGCTACGGCCACATGCCGTTGCCGCCCACAAATGCCTGACACATCCCCCCCGTCACGGCAACCTCCTCCGTCTGCACGATCAAGGCTTGAATATCTCGCGCCACCGCGTCAGAAAGTAGCCTGCCGGAGAGATCGACTGCAACGCCGGCAGCGGCGCCACCGGAACCGGCCCGATATCACCGTGCAAGGTTTACAGTCAACGTTCCGCGACTGGTGCTTGGAATCGGTCGCAAAATCGTTCCCGTGCGAAGTTTGCGAGCATAACCTGTGTCACCGCCCGTGCCAAGCAGGGCCGCGATGAATTGCGGCGGAGCCTCCTGGCCATGATCCGTCGGTGAACTTCGCCCGTTTTCTAAGCTCTGTCTTCTCGATACTCAAAAAAAAGCCGCCAGCACAGTGATACGGCAGGCGACGAACAATGATCGAGAGGGATGGACTTTCTTGGCTTTTATCCACCGTATTGGCTACTAGGCCCCACCTCGCGGTCTGGGCCTCTCGAAACTGGAGGGGGTGACGGGCCTCGAACCCGCGTCGCCGACTTGGAAGGCCCGCGCTCTATCACTTGAGCATCACCCGCGAAATTTAGTTACCGGTTACAGCGTTCGGCGCCAAAAAGCCGCGCCTACAACACGTGTCAGCTGGGTACAATCTAACCTGCTCGCGACGTGTGGCGTCAACTGAGTATCTCCGGGCGGGTGCTCCGAAACTCATCAGCCGATTTTTGACCCGTGCGCACTGAAGTGTCGCTTCTAACGCCGGCAGCAGCCGGGATTGGCGACTGGCAGTGTTTTTTGGGGACTCCCTACTTCATGATGCACGCCCTTTACTGACCTGCGGCGGCCTGAGCGCGCGTGCATCGGGTCAGACCACGCGAATAAATAAACATTTCTGCTTATATTGTTTGCCAGAATAAGCAGAATTGCTTATACTCTAGCCATCAAAAAAACAATGGGGCAATGAAACAGCGTGAGTTTGTACTGTGGCTCAAGCAGAACGGAGCGACTTTCAAGGATGACACGAACCACCTGAAGGTCTATCTAAACGGCAAACAGACGATCCTCCCGAGGCACCCAAGCAAGGAGCTGAAAACAGGCCTTGTTGAAGAAGTCAAGAAACAACTAAACCTGAAATGAGGCAAGCCCTGAAAGGGGTTTGCAGCATGATTCGCCGCACCGCAGTATCAGCATTCATCTGAGGACGACCATGAAATATCCAGCAACTTTTACACCAGATCCGGATGGCGGCTATGTCGTCACGTTCCGCGATATCCCAGAAGCGATCGCTCAGGGCGACGACGAAGTCGAGGCGCTCGCCGAAGCCCGCTCTGTCCTTGCCACAGCAATGGATTTTTACTTTGAGGACCGCCGCGCCGCGCCGGCGCCATCAGCAGCGCTGCCTGGCGAGCGCCTTGTTAGCCTGCCGGCCAGCGTTAGCGCCAAGGTACTGCTGCTGAATGAAATGGCCGCACAGGATATCAGACCGGTCGAGCTGGCCCGGCGCCTGGGCGTGAAGCCCCAAGAGGTAACGCGACTGCTCGACCTGGCGCATACAACCAAGATCGACGCTATCGAAAACGCGATGCATGCACTTGGTCGAGAACTTGAGGTGGTTGCGGCATAACTGTGCAACGAAGTATGCGGCCAGCGTCGTGTTGCACGAATCCGACGGCCAGAGGGTGACCTCTGCTGCCAGCTGCTTACAGCTAAAATAGAAAAACCACCTCAAGGGTGGCTTCGTCTTTCGCCCCCACGACAATAATGCGTGGTGAGCGGAAAATTCAAGGCGAGCAGAGCCAACGCGGGCCGGGTACTGTCACAAGTTCCAGCTATTCAGCTAAAACAACTAGTTAGGTACTTTTCTCCCATAATACAGCACCCACCCTCTTCCACTCTATAGTGGTCCAGCAGGGGCACGCTGAGTCAATGCGGAGGAAAACAGGAGGGAGTTGATGGCAAGAAAATACTATTGCAGCTGTTCTATTTAGCGGATACCCTGCGTGGCATCCGTTTTCCACACATCACCTTGCAGGCATCACTTGAAAAAAATCACCATAGCCGCCAGCGTGGCCGTCATTGCCTTCGCCGCCGGCGCCTACGCTTCGCCCTACTACGCCTTGCACCAGATCAAGACTGCCCTGGCCGAACGCAATGCCGAAACCCTGGCTACACACGTGGACTTCCCCGCCCTGCGCGCCAGCGTCAAGGCGCAGCTGGAGGCCAGCATGGCCCGCAGCATCGAGGCGACTGCCGGCAGCGGCAACCCGCTGGCCGCCCTGGGCCAGTCGATCGCTGGTGCCATGCTGGGCAAGATGGTCGACACCATGGTTTCGCCCGCCGGTGTCGTGGCGCTGGTCAACAAGAGCGCCGTCAGCCCGCAAGCGGGAGCAGAAGGCGATGCGGATGCGCCCGCCGATGGCGCGCAGAAAAAAGCCGGTTACACCGCAGGCTATGCCGGCGTCAACACCTTCGTCGTCCGGACCAAGGAAGGCAGCGGCCAGAACGGCGCGCTGGTCTTGCAACGCCACGGTGTGTGGGACTGGAAACTGAGTTCGATCGAGATTGCGTCGGCGATGGCGGTCCGCTAGCGGTGCAGGTGCGGCAGCCTGTTGGCGGCTCCCGCTCACCCGCACGCCATTAAAAGGTCATCGGCAACCTGACTGATATGGACACATCGGGCGTATCGCGCGTCAAACCGGCGCCCACCGACACGTTCAAGCTCCGGTCCTTGCTAAGTCGATACGAAAACCCCATCAGCAGGGTACCCAGCTGCGTGCGCACGGAACCGGGCACGGTCACGCCATTTTGACGCGTGCGTCCAACGCTGCTGTGATCGTAGCCCAGACTGAGCGACGCCTTTTCATTCAGCGCCAGGCCGATGCCGAAATTCACGCCGAAAATTTTTCCAGGTTCGATGGTGCCCAGAGGTTCGCGCGCGCCATCGAGCACCAGGCGGCTGACATCAGTGCGCTTGAAGCTGTGCAGGTAGCTGATGCTGCCAAAGAATACGGCGGGATCGGAGGGATACAGCCAGGTCAGGCTGGGCTGCAGGGAATAGAATCCGGAGCCGGTGGGCAAGTCCAGCGGCAAGCCCGTACCCGTCGCATTTTCGCCCACGCAGCGCTGCGTACAGTCCGTGACAACCTGGAACGGATCGCGTCCGGTGCGCGACTTGAAGCGCAGGCCGGCCACGTAGTACGGCTTGTCGGCGCCGCCATTGTTCAGCTGGTAGCGGGCGGCCACCTCGATATCGCCCAAGGCGCGCCCGCTCGTATCGAACACCCGCTCCGAGGCCGTGCCGGTGAACAGTTCGCGGCTGACGGTAGCATCGGAGCGATACACATACGGTACCCTGGCTTCGACTTCAAGGCGGTTGGTCAAGCCGGTGCGCACGGTCAGCGCGCCGGTCAGGGTATTGCGCTTGACTTCGCGCACATCGATCAAGCCGATCAGCAAGGCGGGAATAATGGTGTAGCCGACCAGGGCGACCCGGTTGCTGGACGAGTAGCCGAATTGCATCGACGGTTCCAGCACGTAGCTCCCCTTGGGCGTCAGCACCCCGGGCTGTTCGAACAGGGGCGCCACTTCGGGCGGCCGGACGGGCTGGCTTGGCGCCACTCCCACCGGTTGGGGCGTCGATGGCGGCGTCTGCGGAGCGGACCCGGTGTCCTGCATGTCCGCCAGCGACAGGTAAGCCGCCCGCAACCCTGTGCCCCGCTGCCTGGCCAGGCTGTTATTGTCGACAGGTTCATTGCCCTGCAGCACGTCGATGCGGCGTTGCTGATCATGCATCGATGCGCGCAGCGCCTCCAGCAGGTGCCGCTGTTCGGCCAATTGCGCTTTCAGGCTTTCCAGCTGCGCCACCAGATCGTCCTGGCTGGCGCCGGGCGCTTGCTGGGCCTGAACGGCTGCACACAGCAGAAAAGCTGATACACCCGCCGTACCAAATCGCAATAAGTAAAGATGCCGCATAGTCTCTCCCGATGACAAGCCCTGCCTATCAGTAGCCGGCGCGGGCAGCACAACCGCAATGGCCCGGCGCTACTGCACGATGCCGCCCGGGGAATCCGGGCGGCTTGCTGAAAACTCTATCTGGAACCTGCAACATTGCCTAGCGCATTTTGCAAGGTATCCTGGAAGTTCGCCAGCTTCAGCAATTGAAGACTGTTCACGCTGCTATTGACGATGGTCTGGGTACGCAAGACCTGGTCATTCAAGCTGTTCTGGATCACGGTGCCGGCCATCGTTTGCGCCATCGGGCCTGGCGAAAACACATTGCCGGCACCATTTTGCACGACATTCATCGACGTGATTGCCGTACGCGCCAGGCTCGCTTCTTCGACGCTCAGGTGCGCCACGTCGGCAATCGTGAACGCCACGCTGGAAACCACATTGCCATTGATGCTGACCAGGCGCTCTATGCCCAGCGACAGGCTCAAGCCACCTGGCATGTCGAAGCCGCCCCGAGTTTGCTCCAGCGTTTCTTCGCTGACCGCCGTCCATCCCCCTTCCGGCAGTGCGGCGTCAGTATTCTGCGCGACAACAAGCAGGCAGGCCAGGCTCGCAGCAGCTAACCGCTCTTTCTTGTACATACATCCTCCAGCGTGGCGTTTGCCCGCCATTAGAAATTCCCACCGTCATTCTTCGGCATGGTGAGCTGATCGAGCCCGCTGCGGCTGATCGCCAGTCCCAGTGGCGCTTGCGGCGCCGCGCGCCAGTCATCGACATCATTGAAGCGGGCTGCCTGCATCGCCACATCATCCACCGGGCCCGGTGCGGACGATGTCGCACGGCCATGGATTACAAACAGCAAACGGCCCTGCCAGATCGCCTCGAAACCGGCGCGCGGCATGGCACGGGTGCCGCCGGCAGGATCGCCGATCAGCACACGGCTCTGGTTCAGCCCCTTGACCACGACAAAATGCCGATAGCCTTTTTCGGCCACCAGCACGATGGCGGGAAAGCCCGCCTCAGCCAACTTATCCAGCGGCAACTGAAACCCGTCGGCCAGAAAGCCTCGGCTTGCAAGAAAACGCTTGATATCGAGCAAGGAAAATCCCTCTTTGCGAATCTTTTGCTGATCACCTTGCTTATACATTTGTTCAAAAACAAACTCTTCCGTCACAGGATCCGCGTAATGATGGGTCAACAGGGTGGCCACCGCAGCGGAACCACAACTGAAGTCGTATTGCTGATGCAAAGTGCGCTGGAAACGCGCCTCGCGCATGCTGACCAGCGGCACATTAAAGCGTGCACTGCCGAAGGCGCCGATATCGGCTGCGCCCGCGTCAGCGGATGCCACGCCGCCAAGCAAGGGCAGGCAAAGCGTGAGGAGCGAGCATGTGCGAGTCGTGGCCATGCCTAGTGCAACTGCAAATTGATGATGGTGGCGTTCTGGATCAACACATTGGCGCCCGAATTCTGAATGACGATGGGGATGCCGGAAGCGTTGGCAAACGCGGCACCATCGATCGTGTTGGCCCCCGTGCTGATGTAGCTGGCCGAGTTGCCAGTGACGAAGCCGCTCAGGCGTGCTTCATTGGTAACCGTATCGGTACCGCCACGCGCCTGATCCAGGGCGGATTCGCCAGCGGCCCGGCCAAGGCCCACGGCAAACGCCACATCCGCCGTCAGCGGCATCAGCGCGGTCAGCGACGTGGGCGGAGCGGCAATAATCGGCAGATTACACTCTGGCCCGGCGAGCAAGGGCAGCGCCCTTGCTTCCTGTGCAGCCATGACACCTGTGGAAACACAGGCCAGACTGGCACAGCATATCGAATGAAAAAAAAGGCGCATGCTCATCCCCTTGTTCATGACCTGTGATGCTCCGCCGCAGCATTGCCACGGCGGAGCCTGACACCAGACAAACGCTAGCCTAGTGTCCCACTGCCAGATTGGCCTGCACTGTCACACTTTGCTGTATCAGCGAAGAAATGCCGCTGTTCTGGCTGATAACCAGCAAGCCTGCCGCCGACTGCGCGGTACCGGTCATGGTGTTGGACATGTCGAACGCACCGGCATTGACTGCCAGCGCACCGCCCGCACCGCCCGTGCCACCAGCGCCGGCACCGCCAGTTGCCGCGCCGCCCGTGTTGGTGCCACCGCTACCGGCCGCGCCACCGGTATTGCTGCCGCCGCCTGCACCGCCAGCACCGCCAGCACCGGCAATGGCACTGCCGTTCGAAGGCGAGCCGTTAGTCGCGCTGCCATTGCTCGAACTGCCGCCAGCCGCACCGGCACCCCCGGTGTTTTGCGCCATCCCGCTGCTGCCGCCACTGCCGCCAGTCGCACCAGCAGCGCCGCTGCCGCCGGTGCTGGTGCCACCCGTGCCGGCACCACCAGCACCACCGCTACCGCCAGTTGCAGCAGCCCCGGCGCCACCCGTACTCGTCAATGCAGCGCCAGCACCACCGGCACCGGAGCCACTTCCCCCGCCTGCGGCACCTGCGCCAGCCGTATTGGTGCCACCAGCACCACCGGCGCCGCCCGTCGCAGTACCACCGGTGGAAGTGGAGACGCCGCCACCCGCATTCCTGGCGCGGCTGTTGGCACTGCCGCTGCCGCCATCGCCGCCAGCGGCGCTACGGCTATAGCCACCGTCGCCACCTGCACCGCCGATGGATTGGCCGCTGTCACCGCCGTTGCCGCCTGTCGTGCTGCCGGTACTGCCGCCAGCGCCGCCAGTGGCACTGCCTGCCAAGCCACCCCTGCCGCCGTTGCCGCCAGACACATCGCCACCGGCCGCACCGCGGCCACCTGCGCCGCCTGTGCCGCCAGCACCGCCATCGCCGGTACTGGCATTCTTGGCCAGGCCGCCGGCACCACCTGCCCCGGCCGTGCTGTCACCCACCATCGCTGCGCCATTGGTGGCACTGCCATTCCTGGCGTTGCCACCGCTCGCACCCGATGCGCCAGCGCCACCGGCGGAAGCACCACCCGCGCCGCCCTTGCCGTAGGCATCGCCACTCTGTGCTCTGCCGCCGACGCCCCCCATGCCTGTGCCACCGCTGGTATTGCCATTATTGGTGGCGACATTGCCGATGTTACTGACCGTGTTGCCCGACACCGCGCCACTCAGGGTGCTCGCTGCAGTTGCCGTCGAAGTATTGAAGGCATTTGCCGCGCTACTGGTGCTGGTGCCGCCATTGTTTGCCGCGGATGCGCCCAACGCACTGGCATTCGCGTTGCCGCTGCTATTGTTTTTCCCTGTGCTCTTGTCGTTATTCTGGTCCGAGTTATTGTCCTGCGTAGCGGTGGAGTTCGCGTTCGCCCCGGGCCCGGCGCCGGACAGCGTCGTGGTATTGCTCGCCGTCTGGGTATTGTTACCCGTGACATCATCGACCCTGGTCGAGCCATTGTTCTGGGCATGGGCGCTGAAGCCGAAGGCCAGCGCTACCGCTGCCGCGATGAGAGTTTTTTTCATTGCAGTTTCCTCTTTAAAAGTTGATCAGGATGCTGGCACCAGACTGACTCGTCAGGTACACAGCTTCACAGCAAATTTGGTGCCAGCAATAAAAAATTCGGCCAAGCCATTGAATTGAAACGCCTTATTCGATGACCGCCGGCTTGCGTGGCATTCCCCTCGGAAACTTGACAAACAAAACACGGAAAACTGTCACAGCCATGCGCCACCCGCTTTTCAGTCACGGCTCGCAAAAACAGCGATATCGACGAAAAATCAAGCACTTGCAAGACGCCATGCCGGTCCTGCGACTGTCTCAATTCTGTTACACCGTTACAGCTGCAACTATCCACACGCAGGGCAAAGGACTTCCCCCGGGGCGCCAGGTTCAACATTCGATATTGAGCTTTTTGATCATCCGGTACAGCGTCATGCGCGACACGCCCAGATTGCGTGCGGCCTTGCTGACATTGCTGTCGGCACTGGCCAGGCAGGCCTGCACGGCGTCACGGTCCGCGCGCAAGCGAATACTGCCGAGTGCAACATCGGCGCCTGGCGCGTCCGCAGCGGACAATCCCAGGTCCTGCGGCAGGATCGCCCTGCCCTCTGCCATCACCATGGCACGCCGCACCCGGTTGATCAATTCGCGCACATTGCCCGGCCAGGTATGGTTGCAGATCGCCTCGACGGCTGCGTTACTGAAGCCTCGCACCAGCGGCGCCCGCTCCGAGACATAGGTGGCAAAAAAATGGTTTGCCAGCAACATCAAGTCTTCCTTCCGTTCGCGCAAAGGAGGGACATCGAGCGCCAGCACATTGAGCCGGTAATACAAATCTTCCCGGAACCGCCCCTGCTGCACGGCCTCCAGCAAATTGACATGCGAAGCAGCAATGACGCGCGCGTCCACGGCGGTACTGTGCGTGGAGCCGACACGGTAAATCGTTTTTTCCTGCAGAAAGCGCAGCAAATTGGTTTGCAAGGGGAGCGGCAGGTCGCCTATCTCGTCAAGAAATACCGTGCCTCCTGCCGCCGACTCGATCAAGCCCCGCTTGTCCCGGGTGGCCCCGGTGAATGCACCCCGTTCATGGCCGAATAGCTCGGATTGCGCCAGGCCAGCCGGAATCGCGCCACAATTAATGGGCACGAAGGGCCCTGCCGCGCGCGCGGAATGGACGTGTATCGCTTGCGCCGTCAGCTCCTTGCCACTGCCCGACTCGCCCCAGATCAGTACTGGCGCGCTGGCACCTGCGACCTTGAGGATCTGGCGCCGCAAGCGGCCAATGGCGACGCCACTGCCCTTGAGCGCCATATCAGGCTGTTCCAGCGCACACAGTGGCGCTTCCGGCATCTCGCGCAAAGTGGCGTAGCCATAAGCATGGCCCAGGGTATGGCGCAGCCGCAGCATGTCGACAGGCAAGGTGTGGTAATCATAGCAATGATCGCGTACCAGACGCCGGCATGCCGCCGTCTGCAAGGCACGCGGTGGAAAAATGCCCACCCATTGCATATCCCAATGCTGATGCAAGAAACTGTCGATTTCTCCCAGCCCGTCGAGCGGGGAAATCAGCACCCCCACCGGAAAAGCCTGCGTGCGCAACGCACGTGCCGCGGCAGCCAGGCTCGTCACGGCGCAGACTTTCCAGCCTTCCCACGCCACGCCAAACTGCTGCATGCTTGCCTCATGCTGCGAGCCAGTGCCACTCAAATCGATACACAATAACTGTCGTTTCAACATCCAGCCTCCAAATGGACTGCCATCATCAGGAAACATCCCGCCATCGCGTCCCGCGAGTAGAAGCACCCGTGGGGCTAGCCCATAATCTGTCGCACTCATGCAAGCCAGTCTTGCTTTTCGGCATGATGAAAACGATGAAAAGGCTACAGCGGATTAACACACCGTCAGAGCCACAGCGCCGCCAACATGACCCTTTTCCAGCAACATACAAAAGCCCAATTGCACCTGGCACAGCCAACTACCTGAAGCAAATAGTTACGTTAATAATCAATGACTTAAGATAATGACTGGCAAAGAAATACAGGCAATGGAGCAGCTCTATGGCAGCGTAGCGAGAATTGTGTAGATGTGTGACAATTATATTGATATACATCAATGTGGTGCTAATAAATACTCTTCTTTTCTAGTGATTTAATATTTTTTTGCCACACTGTGTTTCCCATTGGAATCAAATCAGCATAAATAATTTTGAATTGGAAATTAATATTTCCAGCGTTTAATTACCATGCAGAATGTCGCTTTCCAGAAAATAAATAAGCGAATAGATGGAATGCGCCAGCCCTCCGTTATCTGGCGGAGCGCAATCGCCCTCCTTGCCGTGTGCGCATAGGCAAACTCGCCATTCGATGCCAGAATGCATGGCATTTCTTCCCATGCCCCAGCGCGCGCCACTTGCCGCGCAAGCCGCACCTCCACGAGATCCCATGCTGACAAAACACATTTTCACGCTGGCCATCGCCGCCGGCCTCGCCAACCCGCTCCAGGCTGCCGAGCCAATTGACATGCGGCAAGCCGAACGCAGCCACTCTGTTGCCTCGCGCATGCAGGCGGAAACGTCCGGCGCCGCCGATCCCGATGCCCCCGCGCTGTTGCCCGTGCCCAGCGACATTTCGCTGGCCGAGCTGGAGCGCCGCTGGGCGCTGGGCCTGGCGCAGGCTGCCGAAAAACACTATAGCAGCGCACTCGACCCGGCCGCGCTGACGGCCCTGGCGCAGCAGATGGCGTGCCACGATATCGTCGGCGTGCAACCGTATGGTTTCCCGCTGGAACGGGCGCATCCTACCGTCCTGAGCGGCGCGCACCTGCTGGCGCGCTGCCCGGACCGCGCCTATCTGACGATCACGGCAATGTCGATGGCGGGCAAGACGGGCAAGCGCGTTACGATTTCGCCGCAATCGTTCCATCAGACGGTGGACGGCAGACTCGCGCGGCGCCTGTATTACAAGGCGCCCAGCGGCCGCCAGAAGGAAACGCTGACCATCATCGATGGCAGTTATGTGTACGCGCTCGAGTACTGGTCGCTCGATGACAGGCAGCACAGCAGCATGGTCGGCAAGTCTCGCTTGGAAACATTGACGTTGCCGCAATAAAGACGGGTGCAAAGAAGAGAAATACTGTATATTTATACAGTTATTAACTATCATGCTGTCAGCCATGCCTGCCACACCGCACAAGGACTCGCCCTACACCATCTGCGTCAGCGCCATGCTCGACGCGCAGGCTGAACAAACCATCCTTGAAGGATTGAACGCCTACAACGATGCCATCACCGGCTATAGCGACAGGCAAGTATTGAACTTGGTCGTGCGCGATCGGGAGAGCCAGCGCGTGCTGGGCGGCGCCATGGGCAGAACCTCGCTGGGTCTGCTGTTTCTCGATTTGTTTTATTTGCCCGCTGCCTTGCGGGGACAGGGCCTGGGCAGCCAGGTACTGGCGCAGTTCGAGGAAGAAGGCCGCCGGCGCGGCTGCGCCTCGGCGGTGCTGTACACCATCAGTTTCCAGGCGCCCGAATTTTACGAGCGCCGCGGCTGGCGCCGCTTCGGTGACATCGCCTGCAGTCCCGAAGGCACGAGCCGGGTGTTCATGAGCAAGACCCTGTAGGCTGTCAACGACAGTGGCCGGTGGCAGACATGCCGCCAGCCACTGTCCGCGACAGCTGCTTACATGCCCAGGGACTTGAGCAGGTCGGCGTTGTCGTCGTCTTCCGGTTCCGCCGCAGGCGCCGGGGCGGCGTCGCGTTCGCGGTTCGCGTATTCGGTATCCATCAGCGAGTCGGCATCGACTTCACGGGAATCGAAATCGTGCAACTTGATGAACTCGGTACGGTCGATCGCCAGTTCCAGATAGAAAATGTTGTTCTTTTCCGTGTAGAAGGTGACGCGGCGCATTTCCGGGCGGTCCAGCGGCGTGTCAACGCTGAGCATCACCTGCTTGTTCAGCACCAGCATCTTCGGCTGGCTCTGGGTGATATTCGTTTGCAATTCGCGTCGCACCTTGCCCGTGAAGTCGCCCACGATCTGGTTCATCAGCTCACCCATGATGTTCGACACTTCGTCCGACGTGTAGAAACTGGCCAGTTCCGACTTCGGCATGCCCATGTGCAACATATAGCGCTCATAGATTTCCATCGCCGTATCGGCGGCGAAATTAAGCACCACCAGGCCCGTGAAACCGCCATCGAACATCACGAAGCAACCGATGTCCGGCTTCAGGCCGGTCTTGGTGATGCGCTGCACCATGCCTGAATAATTGACTTTACTTTGCGTTGCAACGTTGAGCACCCGAACTACCGAGTTACACAAACTCATCAACAAATCTTCTGTACCGTACACAACATCCTTTTCTGCATCCATGAGCAACCTCTCCTACTATTTTAAAGATGACAGCACTGTTTCCCTGCCCGTCGCGAGCCGAAACACGACAGTTTCGCTCAGCAAGCGGACGACTTCACCTTTGCATGCCTGACCTTGCCTGGCCGTGCGAGCCGCGTTGCCGCTGGCACGAACCGCCCTCTTACCTTTTTCTGTATAGAAATAAGTATCAGATGCGCAGAATACCCAGATGTAACATTTCCGTCCAGCCATACCTGCATTTACTTGACGATCTGTGCGGAAATGCCATACGCCGCCGTCCGCGGGGCCACAGTGCCGGATCCTAGGCGCCCATGCTCAAGGCCAGGGGCCGGCGCGCGGCATTCCGTGGCGCGCCTGCCTGCGTGGCCGGCGGCGCATCCTTCAAGCGAAACACTTGCACGGCGTGCGACAACTGCGCCGCCTGATCCTGCATGGCATTGGCCGCGGCCGCCGCTTCCTCGACCAGGGCCGCATTTTGCTGTGTCACCCGGTCCATCTGGCTGATGGCTTCATTGACCTGCTCGATACCGAGGCGCTGCTCTTCGCTCGCATCCGTGATCTCACCGATGATGGCACTCAGGCGCTGCACGCTGTCGACCACGTCCTGCATGGTGGCACCGGCCTGGTCGACCAGCTTGCTGCCCGCCCCCACCTTGTCCACCGAATCATCGATCAAACCCTTGATTTCCTTGGCGGCGCTGGCCGAACGGTGGGCCAGGTTGCGCACTTCCGTGGCCACCACGGCGAAACCACGCCCCTGTTCGCCCGCCCGAGCAGCCTCCACGGCGGCATTCAGGGCCAGGATATTCGTCTGGAAGGCGATACTGTCGATCACGCCGATGATGTCGGCAATCTTGCGCGAGGAATCATTGATCGAACCCATGGTCTGCACCACTTCGGACACTACCGCCCCTCCCTTGACAGCCACGGCAGACGCCGCCGAGGCCAGCGCGCGCGCCGCCAGCGCATTGTCCGCATTCTGCTTGACGGCGGCAGTCAACTCTTCCATTGACGATGCCGTTTCTTCCAGCGAACTGGCCTGCTGTTCCGTGCGCGATGACAAGTCCATGGTCCCGACGGCGATCTGCGCAGAAGCAGTAGCGATGGTATCGGTACCGCCGCGCACTTCGCCCACGATGCTGACCAGTGCCGTGTTCATGTCGCGCAGGGCGGCCATCAGCTGGCCCGTTTCATCTTGCGAACGCACGACGATATCGCTGCTCAGGTCGCCCTGCGCCACGCGCTGGGCCACCGCCACGGCCTCGACCAGCGGGCGCGTGATGTTGCGGGTCAGCAAGATCGCCAGCATGCAAGCCAGCAACGCGGCGATGGCGCCGCCGCCCAGCAAGACCAGCGTCGTGCGCGACTGCAAGGCAGCCGCTTCATGGCCGCGTTGCCCCAATAAAATACTTTCCGTCTTCTCTATGTTGGCAAGCAAGATACGCATCGCATCCATGGCCGCCTTGCCCTTGCCGGCCTGCTCCGCCGCCACCACGGCGTCGAGGCTGCCATCGACGACTGCCGCGCGGCGCAAGGCGATCACGGGATCGATCGCCGTCGCCAGCCATTGCTGCTGAGCGCCTTCCAATGCCTTCAACCGGTCCAGCTGGGTAGGGTTGTCGGCAGTCAAGGCGCGGATCTTTTGCAAGTGTTCGGCAAAGCCGCGCTGGCCACTTACCAGCGGTTCCAGCGAGCTATCCTTGCCGGTCAGGGCAAAGCCGCGCTGGCCGGTCTCGATGTTGATCAGGCTTTCGAGCAAGGCATCGGCCTCCCCCATGACCTCGTACGTATGGATATTCAGTCCGTTGGCCTCACCCAGGCGGGAAAAATTCGCTTGCGCTGACGCGACCAGTATCGCCAGCAACGCGACGACGGCGCCAAAGGCCAGATACAGGCGGGTGCCGATCTTCAAGTTGGACAATGCCATTTTCGTACTCCATTTCAGAACAAACATCAAGGCGCCATCATAGCGATAAAAATGGAAACATTTGTTGCTGGTGGGATACAATTTATATCTTATCGTCTTTTACTTACTTCCATGGATCGCTTGTCTGCCCTGCTGCTGCGCTTTGGATTTTCAGCCGATACCTTCTTTCAGGGGGCGTTTTGCGGCAGCAACCACTTCCCCGCGCAGCCGGGAACGGGCCATTTGCACCTGGTGCGCGAAGGGCCGGCAACCTTCGCGCACGAAGACGGCACGCTGCTGCGCATTGATGTACCCACGCTGATTCTCTATCCGCGCCCGCATGCGCATGGACTGGGGACGGGCGCCTGCACAGCGCAACTGCTGTGCGCCACCGTGCACCTGGCCGGCGACGGCGAAGCCATGCTCAACAGCCTGCCGGCCTGCCTGCAGGTACCGCTGGCGCAATTGCCGGCCATGTCTGGCGTGCTCGAACTGCTGTTCGACGAGGCGCAGCATGGCGGACTGGGGCAAAAACTGGTGCTCAACCGCCTGTGCGACGTCCTGATCGTCCAGCTATTGCGCCATGCGCTGGCCAACCATCTCATGTCGGCAGCATGCCTGCTCGACCAGTCCGACGCAGCCCTCGCCAACGCCATGACGGCCATGCACGACCATCCCGGGCGCCACTGGACGGTGGCATCTCTGGCCAGCCTGTGTGGCATGTCGCGCAGCCGCTTCGCGCGCCAGTTCCACGCGGCCATCGGTTGCCCGCCGGCCGAATACCTGACGGGCCAGCGCATGCTGCGCGCCCAGGCGCTACTTCAGCAAGGAAGGCTGGTGCAGGATGTCGCGCTGGAAGTGGGCTATGCCAGTCAGCCAGCCTTCACCCGGGCGTTTCGCGCATGCACCAGCCTGTCGCCGCGCGACTGGCTGGCACAGGGCGGCAGCTAAAAGTCGAGCGCCCGCAAGACCACGCTGCTGACCCGCAGATCACGGCTCAGATAAGCAAAGGCGCGCTGACCGATGCGCAGGCGGTGGGTGTCGAAGATGGCCAGCCAGTTGCCGCCCTGGCCCTGGTCCAGGCTGCGCAATGCCGTCACGGTAATGCGGCAAGTCTTCCCCGCCCCGAAAACGGCGAGATGGAAGTGGATGGCGTCTCCCGCCGGTTCGAGCGCGACGCTGTCACGCGGGATGTCATAGGGCATGGCCACCGCATCCGCTCATGTGACGAAGGTGGCGACAGCCCCGGCATGCCGGGGCAGGTCGATGATGAAGACGCAGCCATGGCCAGGCACGCTGTCCACGCTCAAGGTGCCGCCATTCGCTTCCACGCTGCGCCGGGCAATCGACAGCCCCAGCCCCAGGCCCGTCTTGTTGGCACCGCCTTGCGTAAAGGGCATGAACATGCCATCTGCGGCCTCCGGCGACAGGCCGGCGCCGTTGTCCTCCACTTCGATCCTGATCCTTTCGCCGTGCGCGTAGGCCCGCAGCACCACCGTCCCGTTCGGCGCGCCAAACTTGAAGGCATTCTGCAGCAGGTTGCCCACGGCGGAGAGCAGCAAATCCTGGTCAGCATAGAGCTGCGGCATGGGAGAGACCTCTTCCATGATCAAGGTGCAGCGCAGCAAGTCCGCTTCCAGCCTGGCTGAATAGCTCAGCTCACTGATGAAGTTGCTCACGGAAAAAACCGTGCGTTGCAAGGTCAGGCCTGCCTCCACCCGCACTTCGGCCAGCGAGCGGTCGATCAGGGTACGCAAGCCCACGAGGCTGCGGTCGAGCACAGCGCCAGTGGCGCCCGTCACGCCCATGCCGCCCTGCTTGATCGCTGCGACGGCCAGGCCTGCCGTGCTGAGGTGATTGCGCAGCTCATGGGCGAAGAAGCCGATACGCTGGCTCAGTGCCAGTGCCTGCTCATTGGCGATGACCACATCGCGCCGCTGGATAAATTCGGAGACTGCTTCGGCAATGCCGTTATCAAGGCAACGGTTCAGTGTCCTGAATTCCTCGACGGCAAATTGCTCACCCAACACCACGGCAAGATCGCTGACAGCCTGGCACAGGTCGCCATAATCGTGCACCACCTGACTGACGGAATAGCCGAGCGCCAGCAATTGCCCGCCGTGCGTGGTCGCGCTGTCGGCCAGCTCCGAGATAACCGCCGCACTACCGTCGGCGGGACCGGAAATGGCCAGGCTTTGCGCCAGCTTGCCCGCCTCTTCCGCCTTCAGGGTACGGATCAGCTGATCCAGGAAGATGGGGATGCCTTCTCTTAACTGCATTTCAGTCGAAAAACGCAGGGGCCGCTTGGCGACTTTTTCGCGGCAACGGCGCTCCAGCTCGGCGCGGTTTTCCGCGAGAAATATATGCATCATGGCGTTTTCGGCAATCTCAATGATTAAGAATAGGCCAGCCTAGCGCGTTGACCTGCCAAGCACCGTCTGCTACCGAACATAGTTGCGCGCACGCCCGTCCGGTGCCGTGCAGCGCAGGCATCGGCCATCCCCCTGTGCTATTGTCATCGGATACATAACCAAGCAGGTGCCTCGCATGCAAAACATTGTTACCAGCGTTTCATTCCGTTACCTCGATCCACGCCAAAAGGAACCGGGCCCGAGCAGGGAATTCATCAATCAGAACATTCTGCTGCCGCCGGGCGCCCATCTGCCGCGCATGGGCGAAGCCATCGAACTGATGCACTGGGACTTGAAGCGCGACATGAAGTCCGGCGTGTATTCCGTCCTGTTCATCCACACGCGCATCGCCTTGTTTGATGGCAATGACAAGCCATCGGGCTGGCACAGCACAATTACCGTGGGACCGCTGTCCGACGATATCGACGCGCGCTTCCTCGCCGCTGCCTCCTGACAGCCGTGCGGCCCTTGTTGCAGCCAGGCTTGAACACCTAAAATAGTGCTTTATATTAAACATGACCGTGACGGCAGCCGGTGGCGCTGTCACGCGCAATGCAGGGAAAGACGACGATATTGATGAGTACACTTGTAGAGATGGCAACACAGGAAATGACGGCAGCCATTGACGCCTGGTTCGATGAGCGCCTGCAGCGCACCGACCTGGAGCAATCCGTCAAGCGCACGACCTTGCAAGCGGGCATCTTCAATGACTTGATGCTCGACTACAAGCCAGGGAGCGCGATCGCCGACGATCTCGACCTGGGTTTCGATGACGACGACGCGCGCCCCAGGACGCCGGCGCGCCTTGACGATGCGCAAATGCGCGAGGCTGTCGCGCCACAACTGACGGCGCAGGTGCAAGCCCGCCTGGCGCCGCTGGTGGACACGCCGATGATCGACTACCGTTTCACCTGCCGCGGCAAGTTCCAGACGGCGCAGGGCAAACTGCACCTGACGTTGCTGGAATACGTCAACGAGGACAAACGCCAGGCCTTGCTGGAAAACGTACACGCGTACATTGAGCAAAAGCTCACGTATGGCAAGCATCCGACGAAGCCACTGGAAACGTTCTTCCTGGCGCACCACCTGCTCGACCCGCAACTGTTCCCGCAGCTCGACGTGGCCTGGAGCATCGCCCAATACGAACGCATCCAGGCCTTGAGCAAGACCCAGCCGGAGGCCCTGGCCAAGCACCGTGCCGACATCATCCGCGCCATCACGCAATGGGCGGAAAACGTTTTCCTCCCGCAATTTTATGACCGCGCGCTGTCCGCCTACCGCGCCACGGAATACACCTTGAAAGCGGGTGCGGCGCCCGATGCGCAGGCGCTGCAGCCGATCGACCTGCTGCTGTATGGCGCCGTCATGATCCTGCGCCACGAACCGAGCTACGCCAAATCCAGGGGCCTCAAATTCCTGGACATCGCGCGCGAACTGGGCAGCGAACGGGCCGTGCGCATGCTCAAGGAGGGCAGCGGCACCTTCCCCGATGCCGACATCCACCTGAAAAATGCGCTGCTGGAATGCCGTGCCAACGATGTGTTTGCCACCATCAGCATCAATATCGCCAGGGAAGAGGAAGACGCGTATGCGCAGGCGCTGGCATTCATCACGCATTTGCTGCAAAACGGTTTCCCGAAAAGCTACCAGATCAAGCTCAAGTCCAAGGTGAAGGAATATCTTCCCTTGAAAGGGCTGGCCAGGTCCGATACGCACCGCTTCTTTGCCAACGCCCTCGCCTATGCATCCCTGCGGCCGCAACTGGAAGCGTATGCGCGCGCGGCCATCGAAGAATTCGAGTTCTATGCCGACACGGAAGGCGAAAAGAACTGCATGCCCGGCAGCTATGCCACGTTTGGCCTGGGCCTGCTCGACGTGCGCTATTTCTCCCTGGTGCAGCACTACATGGCCAACGTCGACGAAGAGCACCAGTCCGTACAGGATCAGTTCACGGCCGCCTTTGCCGAGCGACATGGCGTCACGGGCGACTCCATTGCCGTGCTGGCGGCGTGTCTGCGCGCATGCACGGATAACGCAAAGGTCAGGATCCAGGCAGAGCTGGAAGAGGTGGAGAAACTGGAGCTGTTCTGCCAGCAACTGCAGGGGCTGGAAGGCTATCTGGTGGAGCACATGCTGTATCCGGTCTGGGGCAAGCTGGAAAAACTGGCGGCCCTGGCGCGCAAGGCGGAAGGCCAGCGCAAGGAGCTGCTGCTGGCCCTGCTGGCAGCGGCAAGCAAGGCGCACGCCTGAGGTGTGCAACGTTATGACTTTCACCATATATAATGCGCACGCCTGAGTTGCCCTACAGCATCTTTCGGCGCCTGACATTGAATCGTGGAGAAAATACATGCACAAGCAATTCCCTGCCGCCAGACTGCTGGCCGCCACCTTCGCCGCTGCACTGATGCAGCCCGCCATCGCCGCCGAAGCACCAGCCGTGGAGCTGGCACCGGTCGAGGTGGCCAATCTGTATATCAAGACCATCATCAACCACGATGAAGCCAGCGTCGCCAAGCTCAACGCCTACCTGCGCCCCACCCGCCTGGCGGGCCAACAGAGCGCCGAATACGCATCGTACAGCGGCTTGAAGGAAACGGACGCCAAGTTTCCAAAGGAAACCGGCAAGCTGATCGCCGACCTGTTCCCCGCCACCATGCGCGCAGCCGTGACGCCGGCGACCGAACTGCTGGCCGCCAATGTCATCGCCGCCAAGAATGGGGCCGCCTGCCAGGCCATCAAGGCAGATCCGGTGACGGTGGAAAACGGCATGCAGACGGCTGCCGTCAGCTTCGAATGCCAGGTCGTCAAGGTGCCCGTGGCATGGGCGGCTGCGGCCCAGCAACTGGCCAAGAGCGGCTGCAAGGTCGAGCAATGCACGGCCGGCCTGCAAAAGATCGCCGCGACCTACACCGGCGCGCCAAAGCAGACCTGGCGTGCCGTGTTTGCCGTCAGCCGCGAAAAGAACTCGGAAGCCTGGCGCAACGATTTCGCGCGCGAAACCTTCGATGAAATCTGGGAATACCTGTAATCCTGGCGTCGTTTAGAATGACTGGATGAACAAATTCACTCCGGCACCACAGCCCGCAGGTCTGGCCTTGCTGCGCCTGCTCGACCCCGACCATGTGGAAGGCGCGGTGGCCAAGCAGGCGCTGGCGCAAGACTTGCCTGCCCTGCACGGCAAGCAACTGCTGGCGCTGCTGCGCCGGCTGCGTGCCGCGCAATCCAACCAGCAGAATTATGCAGGCGCCAGTCCAGCGCAAGCCGAGCAGCAGTTCGGCGCCGCCATCGCCGCCGTCAAGGCGGAGCTGGCCAAGCGCCCGCACATTCTCAACAAGCAAGAATCCAGGGCGCTGCGCCAGGCGGCAGCAAAAAAGCGTTGAGCGAGGCGCAAGCCAGCCGCCAGCAAGGCCATCCCTTGGCCAAACGTGAGGGCAAGCACGCCTGGCCCCTCCTATAATCGGAAGATCTCCTGTTTCCGCTATTGAAAGGCGCCCCATGTCAACACGATTTTCCCGTCACGTAGCCGGCTGCGCCATCCTTGCTGTCTCCGGCCTGGCCGCCATGCAGGCGGCCCATGCCCTGGAGACGGGCCCCATCGACGCGCGCGCCGTGTGGCAGGAACGCTCGTTGTCGGCCTGCCGCAGCGAGCAATCGCACAGCGCGCCCGACGTCTGCCTGCTGCGCACCATGCAGCGCTCCGGCGCGCGCCCGCAAGCCCTCGCCGCCGCCAGGATGCTGGTCAAGGCGAACAAGGCGGGCTTCATCTCCGCCTGGCGCCCGCTGGGCAAGGCGGCCCTGGCCACCGTCACCTATCCTTTCCGCGCCAACACGAATGAAGGCAGCTTGCTGATCGGCAGCGATGGCGCCGCCATCGACGTCGACGAGGACACCGTGCGCGAGGAAGACCGCACCACACCGGCCTGGCGCGCGTTTGCCGCCGCCCACCCGGACGCCGTGCCGTTTGCCCCCGCCGATTTTGTCGGCAGCACGGCCGCCGACGATGGCGGCCAGCGCCTGCTGTTTTCCACGCCCCTGAAGAGCTGCCATGCCTGCGCCGACGATGGGGCCCTGCTGGTCGCCTATACGGTGGACAAGGCCGGTATCGTGCGCGAACGGGAAATCTTGACGATCAAGTAAGACTGCATCAAAGATAAGATAGAATTGCTTGATGGCATGTCTATACGCGTACATGCCATCTATCCACTACTTATCACGGGAAAACATGCGCCGCTCTCGCCTTGCACTGCACTTCACTGCCGCCCTGCTGCTGTCCAGCTCCTTCCCTCTCGCCATTGCCGCGCCCGCCGCTGCCGCTTCCTCCAGCGCGGCCACACCGCTCGTCATTGGCGAAACTTTCAGCATCGATTCGCAGGCGCTGAAGGAAAAGCGCCACATCAATGTGTACCTGGCGCGCGCCTGGGATACGCCGCCCGACGCGCCATTGCCCGTGCTGTACATGCCGGACGGCGGCGTGGCCGAAGACTTTTTACACGTGGCCGGCTTGCTGCAAGTATCGGTAGCCAACGGCACCATGCGTCCCTTCATGCTGGTCGGCATGCAAAACACGCAGCGCCGGCGCGACCTGACGGGGCCAACGGACAATGCGGAAGACCGCAAAATCGCCCCCGTGGTGGGTGGCGCGTCCGCTTACCGGGCCTTCATCCGCGATGAACTGATGCCGGAAGTCAAACGGCGCTACCGCACGACAGGCGAAACGGCCATCGTCGGCGAGTCGCTGGCGGGCCTGTTCGTGGTGGAAACGTATTTACTGGAACCGCAACTGTTCGACCATTACCTGGCCTTCGATCCCAGCCTGTGGTGGAACCATGGCGCACTGCCGCGCCAGGCGGCGGCCCTGCTGGCCAAGGGCAAGCCAGGCAAGCACAACCTGTACCTGGCATCCAGCAGCGAAGCGGGCATCGCCGTCGAAGTGCAGCGTCTGTCGCAGGTGCTGGAAAAACAGGCGCCGCCCGGCTTGCAATGGCATCTGGAAAAGATGCCGGAAGAAAGTCATGGCACGATCTATCACCCGGCCGCGCTGAAGGCATTCCGCGCCGTCTTCAAGCCGCAAGTAGCGGCCAAGCCGTAAACATGGACAAACTGTAATCTGGCGCAGGGCCTGCCCGCCGTCACTGGCGGGTAAAATCGGCGGCCCCTCCCCCGCCTGAGTCCCGATACCCATGAGCTTTTTGCAATTGTTTATTCTTTCCATCGTCCAGGGCTTCGCCGAGCTGCTGCCCGTCTCCAGTTCCGCCCACGTCATCATGGCGGAAAAATGGATGGGCCTGGACCCCACGTCACCGGAGCTGACCATGCTGCTGGTGATGCTGCACACGGGCACGATGTTCGCCGTCATCGTGTATTTCTGGAAATCCTGGCGCGTTACGTATTTCAGCTCGGCAGCCGCCTTCCGCAGCAATGTGCTGCTGCTTGTCGCCGCCACCGCCCTGACGGGCATGGTCGGCTTTGGCTTGCTGAAGGGCATTACCCACATCATGAGCAAGGATGCGCCTGGCTTTGAAATCGAGCACCTGTTCGGCAACGCGAAACTGATGGCCGCCGCGCTGGCCGCTGCCGGCGTGCTGATCATCGTCTCCTCGCGCCAGCAAGCGCGCCAGCATGGCAGCTTATCCTTCGGCAAGGCCATGGTGATCGGCGCCGTGCAAGGCCTGTGCCTGCCCTTCCGGGGATTTTCCCGTTCGGGCGCCACCATTTCCGCCGGCATCGCCATGGGCGTGCCGCAACGCCGCGCAGAAGAATTCAGCTTTGCCCTGGCTGTGGTGCTGACGCCAGCCGTGCTGATCAAGGAAGGCTGGCGCTTTTACCAGGCCGTGGCAAATGGCAGCCTGGACCATCTGGAACACGGTAACAGCCTGCTGCGCCTGCTCGGCCCCAGCCTGCTGGGCATGCTGCTATCCTTTCTGGCCGGCTTGCTGGCGCTGCGCTGGCTGTCTCGCTGGCTGGAACAGGGCCGCTGGCATTTCTTTGGCGCCTATTGCCTGTTTGCCGCCTTGGTGGTGCTGTACGTAGGGTAAAATTGCCGGGTTTGTAATTTGCAACTCACCATCCCAGCCAAGTTTTACCGAAAGCCAACGATGAATTTCGCCGCCACCGCCGCTCTCTCCCTTGCCATGTCCACCGATGCCTTCGCGGCCGCCGTGGGCAAGGGCGCCGCCTTGCACAAGCCGCAATGGCGCGAGGCGCTGCGCACTGGCCTGATCTTTGGCGTCATCGAAGCCATCACGCCCGTCATCGGCTGGGCCTTGGGCAGCGTGGCCGCACCCTATGTGGAAGCGTGGGACCATTGGATCGCCTTCAGCCTGCTGGGCATCATCGGCCTGTTGATGATACGCAATGCCCTATCCGACGCCGACGAGGACGAAGCGCCGGCCCAGTCGCACTCGTTCTGGGTGCTGGCTGTTACCGGCCTGGCCACCAGCATCGATGCGATGGTGGTAGGCGCGGGCCTGGCCTTGCTGGGCGCCAACATTGTCGTCACGGCCGCCGCCATCGGCTTTTCCACCTTCGTCATGGTCACCCTGGGCGTGATGCTGGGCCGCGTGCTGGGCACGGTGGCGGGCCGGCGTGCCGAGCTGGTAGGCGGCCTGGTGCTGATCATCATCGGCTGCGTGATCTTATACGAGCACATCGGCCATCCGGCCTGACGATGGGCCGACCAACGGGCGCGCACGACATACGTGCGGGCATGGACGACGGCGCGCTTTGTGCTACATTCATTACTCTGCATTTATGTCTCGCAAGGTGACCATCATGGAAACTCTGGAGCTTATTTTTGCCTCGCTGGTGCGCGAAACGGCCGAGTCAATACGCGAGCACCACGTCCCTTTCGCCATCAGACAGGACGAGCGCGCCTATTTCGAGTGGATGGACGGGCACCCGATCAATGGCTATATCCAGGAAGCGTATCGGGAGATCGAGGAAACGGCCCAGCAGATCCGCGCCATTCGCGCTGGGTGAGGACAGCTCGCCAGATCGGCTGCGCAGAGCACCTTGCGGCTGGCGATGCTCACCGTACTTTTAATACACTTCTCAGCCTCAAATCAGCGCCGCTCGCTACGCTTGCGACTGGCGTCGATGCGCTAGTTGAACCCTGGCTGACAGTATTGATGCAAATCAAAGACTCGACCGTTCGATGCGCGTAAAAAGGTCTGGGCCACGACAAACAGGTCTGGAGGCGGGAGATATGGATCAGCTACAAAAACACCAGATCAGCGGCTATGAATTTCATGTCGCGGGGGCGCTGGAGAAGGATGGGCGCTATCGGGGCATGATTTTGATCAGCAAGCGCGGCGATACGCAACAGGTGTATGCCAAGCCCGTGCTGATTGAAACGTCCAGCAGCTTCAAGTCCGTGCATGCGGCCCTGATCGAGGCATCGGCGTACGCCCAGGAACTCATCTATAGCGGCGCAATCACGGCGCTGCTGCCCGTCGATGCGCCGGCCGGCGGCAAGCAGGCCCAACAGCCGCCCGACCTGGTCGGAAATTAACGCGGCGCAAGGAGCGGCGCGTATAATCGCGTTCCCCTTGCTAAGAGTGCTTCACCATGGAATTTGTAAATTTGCCGCTGGTCTTCCTGGTCGGCTGCGCGCTGATCGCCTTGCTGGCCAAGAAGAATGGCTACTCGTGGTACCTGTTTTTCTTCGCGATTGCCGTGCCTGCGCCCCTGCTGCTGCTGGCCTTGCCGCATATGCTGGGCGTGGAGGCCGCTTCGCTGACCTCCGTACGTCTGGGCGCGGCCCTGCTATTCCCGATTGCAGGCCTGTTGCTGGCCCTGCGCAAGCGCTAAAGCCGTTTCAGCGTACCGGCACGCCATCGGCGAGGCTCCAGCCCATCGACAGAGCCACTTGCTGCGCCTCTTTTTCATTGCTGCAATCGTCATAGTCGCAGGTATCCGCATACGCGCCGCACGCCTGGTTTTGGCTGACATACGAACCGACCCAGCGGCCATCGCGGCGCTGGCTGGCCGTGGCACTGATGGTAAAACCTTTGTGGATGGTGGGATTTTCAAACGACATGATTCCTCCGATGCTAAAAGCGTCAGCCATCTGACTGGCCTCCACTGTGCGCCACATCCCGCCCGCAGTCTGTACGTTGGCCCACACCCACGCCAGGCGCGCGCCAGCCCGCGTGCGCCATGGCGATCGGGTATGATTTCGCCATGTGTGGACGATTCGATCAAAATGACACGGCGCGCGTGCTGGCGTCTTCCTTCGGCTGGACCGACGCGGTGTTCGACAGCGAGGCTGAGCCGCACCTGAACGTCT
The DNA here is from genome assembly GCF_051380905.1 of Janthinobacterium darwini. NCBI lineage: Bacteria > Pseudomonadati > Pseudomonadota > Betaproteobacteria > Burkholderiales > Oxalobacteraceae > Janthinobacterium > Janthinobacterium darwini. The sequence continues at coordinate 1,757,226 of NZ_JBNYXX010000001.1, read as the reverse complement.
CGCCCGGCACCTACCGGCCCGTGATGCATGTCGAGGACGGCGTGCAGCGGGTCGACGACGTCTTCTGGGGTTACCGCCCGGCCTGGGCCGCACAGGCCGTGCCCGCGCCCGGCAAGAAAAAGATTCCCATCGCCATCAATGCGCGCCTGGAAAAACTCGCTGGTGCCTACTGGAAACCCTTGCTGCGTGCAGGGCGCGGTATCGTCTGTGTGTCGGGCTGGTACGAATGGACGGGAGAAAAAGGCAGAAAACAGCCCTGGCACATCCACCGCCGCGACCGAGCGCCACTGTTCCTGCTGGCGCTGGCCCATTTCGGCCCCTGGAAGTTCAGCCGCGAGGACGCAGGTTTCGTGCTGGTGACGGCCGACAGCCTCGGTGGCATGGTCGACATCCACGACCGCCGACCCGTCGCCGTCAGCCGGGAAGACGCGCACCGCTGGCTCGAACCGGCGCTCATTCCTGAGCAAGCACTGCACCTGGCACGCAACTGCATGCTCGATACGGCGTTATTCGAATGGCATGCTGTGGATAATCCACTCGTGCCCGCTGCCAGGGCCAAGGCGCCGCCAGCGGCTGCGGCGCAAGGCGCGTTTGACTGGGGAACGGATTAAGGCAGGCGCGCCAGCCTGCGCCACAGCGCCTCCATCGGTCCCTGGCGGAAGTATTGTAGCCAGTAACGGCTGAACAGCACCTGCCCCGCCATAATCACTACCGCCAGTCCCAGCATCTCGGCGGGACGCAAACGGGCGCCCCATCCCAGGCCCGGTCCCTGCAGCAGCCAGGTACCGATCAAGGATTGCAGCAGATAATTGCTCAGCGCCATGCGTCCCACGGGCGCCAGCCATGCGCCGAGCCAGCGCAGCATGAAGGGGCTGGCCAGCATCAGCGCCGCCACATAGCCGGCCGCCAGCACAGGGCCACCCGCGAACAGGCCCACTTCGAACAGGGCCGTATCGAAAACGGTTTGATACGGATCAGCCACTTGCCAGGCGATGGCGCCCGCCGCCAGCAGACTGAACGGCAAACCCACGCCCAGTCCGACGGCACACACGCGGCGCCACAGGCGCTGGTGGCGCTGCGGCTGCGTCAGCCAACCACAACGCACGGACAAGATGCCCAGCAGGAACAGCACTATAATATGCGGCAACATGACAGCGGCGTACAGCAAGGAGACGAGAAAATCGTTGGCGCGCAGCCTGGCCACGGCCCACGCGCCGCCTTGCGTGTAGATGGCGTGGCGCTCCGCGAAGCCTTGCAGATCGCGCGCGATATCCGGCGCGCCGCCCTGCTGGCCCACGGGAATCAACAGGCACAGGAATAGCAGGAAGCCGGCGGCCACCAGCCAGGCGCGGTTGCGCACGCGGCTGAGCCTGGCTGACGCCAGGGGCAGGATCAGCATGCCGGCGACGGCATACGAAGTCAGCACGTCGCCGCTCCAGATGCAGAAACCGTGCAGCAGGCCGAATGCCAGCAGCCAGCGCAAACGGCGTCGATAAGCCGTTTGCGCCGCCTCCCAGCTGCCCAGCTGGCGTTTCAGGGAACGCGTCTGCAGGGCAAAACCGGCGCCAAACAAAAAGGCAAAGATGGGATAAAACTTGAATTGCGCCAGCGCCGCCACCGCGAAGATGGCGAGCTGGTCCAGCACGGGCGGCTGCGCCGGCAAGGTGCCGTAGCGCAAGGAAAGCGTGCCCCAGGCAAAGCCCCAGATATTCACCAGCAGGATGCCAAACACGGCGATGCCGCGCAGCACATCGAGCCGCAGCAACCTGCCGGGCTTGGCGGTCACGGCGCTGAGGGCGTTCAGGGGCGCGCCAAGGTGGGGTAATCGGTCACCGTCAGGCTGAAACCGGACGCATCCGACTGCAGCCGCGCGTGGCCACCGAACGGCAAGGTGACGCGGCGGCGGATGTGGCCGAATTCGAGTCCCGTCAGCACGGGCACGGGCAGACGCTCGCGCACGTAGGCCAGCATGGCGTCGAAATCGTAGCCCTTATCCATGGGGCTCAGTTTATAGGCGGAAAAATCACCGAGCACGATCGCATGCTGGCGCTGGAGCACGCCCGCGTGCAGCAATTGCAACAGCATGCGCTCGACCCGGTACGGGTGTTCGTTGACGTCTTCCAGGAACAGGATGCCGCCGTCGATCTCCGGGAAATACGGCGTGCCCAGCAAATGCACCAGCATGGCCAGGTTGCCGCCCCACAACTTGCCTTGCAGCTCGACCTGCGGATTGCCCGCCGCCGTGCCCGTGACCTTATGCGTGGGGCCGGCCAGGCACGACCACAGTTGATCGAGCGTAAATTGCTCAGGCTCGTCGCGGGTAAAATCGTCGCAGAGCATGGGGCCGGCGAAGCTGGCACGGCCCGTCCTGGCCAATAAGCCCATATGGAAAGCCGTGAAGTCGCTGTAGCCGACAAACAGCTTGCCACTGGCGGCCATGGCGCTAAAGTCGATGTCGGGCAGGATGCGGCTGATACCGTAACTGCCGCGCAAGGCGATCACCACCTGCACGTCCGGGTCCGCGGCCGCCGCGTTCAGCTGCGCCAGGCGGCCCGCATCTGTGCCACCGAAGCGCTGGAATGTGTGTTCGGGGTCGTAGTAACTGTGGACGGTGGCCCCTTGTGCCTGCAAGCGGGCGATGCCGCGCGCCACGGCCGCTTCATCGGGCGCGCAACCGCCCGGCGCCACAATGGCGATGCCAATCTCAGGTGTCTTCAAAATATATCGGGCTAATCAAATGGTGGGCGCGCCTGCTTACTTTCAAGCTGGCTGGGAGCGCATCTGGGGCGCCATCTTACCTTGCAGATGCACATCGATCAAGGCGAGCAGGCGCTCGATCAGCTGGGGCGGCATGTCGTGCCCCATGCCCTCGATCACTTCCAGCCGGGCGCCCGGGATCAGCGCCGCCGTATCGATGCCGCAGGCGACGGGTATCAATGGGTCGGCCGCGCCATGGATCACCAGCGCCGGACAGCTGATGCTCGGCAGCAAGGCCGTGCGTTCGCCCGAAGCGGCAATCGCCACCATCTGTCGCGCCACGCCTTCCGGGCAACTGCCACGCTGCAGCGCCGCTTCGATGCGCTGGTACAGCAGTTTTTCCGAGACGGGATAGGCGGGACTGCCGATGACGCGCACGGTGGCGGCCATGTGCGCCATCAATTCGGCGCGGCTGGCATTGCGCTTCGGACGTTGCAACAAGGCGTTGCGCGCCGCCCGCGTGGGGCCGGGCAAGCCGCGCCGGCCGCTGCTCGACATGATGGAGGTCAGGCTCAGCACCTGCTGCGGCGCGCGCGCCGCCATCACTTGCGCGATCATGCCTCCCATCGAGACGCCAATCACGTGTGCCTGGGCAATACGCAGGGCCGCCAGCAAGCCCAGCGCATCGTCCGCCATGTCGTCGAGGGTGTAGGAAGTTTTCAGGGGCCAGCCGATGAGGTTTTTCACGTAGGCGAGCGGCAGATACGGCTTGCCTCCCAGCGCCATCTTGCTCGACAGGCCGCTGTCGCGGTTGTCGAAACGCAGCACCCGAAACCCTTGCTCGACGATGCCTTCGACGAAGTCCGCCGGCCAGGCGATCAGTTGCATGCCCAGGCCCATGACCAGCAGCACGCACGGATCGTCCGGGTTGCCGTGGCTTTCATACGCTATGCTGAGGCCGTTCGCCATGATGGTTGCCATGATTGCCTCTCTTCAGGAACCAGCACGCAGGCACGATCGCTGCGGCCTTGGACTCAGCATACCACTATTGTGATCTTGCCATCGTGACTCATGCGGAAGTCGAACTGAAGTGTTGCCGCGCCGGTACGCAGGGCGGCAACGGTGCAGTCTCAACGGTGCTGCTTACTTGGCTTTTGGCAAGGAATCGGCCAGATCCACCCACGCTTGCGGCTGCGGCTTACCCCGCTCGCGCACGCCGAAGAAGGAGACCACTTGCGTGCCGTCGTTGTCGAAGAATTCGACGGAAGTAACGCCGCCACGCTTGACGACCCAGCCGCTGCGCAGGGCCGTGTCGCGGATGTGCAGGTTGAAATCCGGGTCCAGTACATTGAAGAAGCCGCCGGCGGCCATGGTTTTCTCGATCTTGCCGCTGTAGATCTGCGTCAAGCCTTCATTGCCCAGGAACACCATGATGGCGACCTTGTCCTTGGCCGCGTTTTCCAGCAGAGTGCGCAGCGCTTGCGGCGTCACGCGCTCGACCACGCCGGCCGGTGCCAGGCGCAGCGCCTGTTCGCGCGTCAAATGGAATTCACGCATGATTTGCGCAAACTGGTGCACGTCCGTCATGTCTTTCCAGGCCAGCTGGAATTCCTTGACGTCGATCTCGGCATCGGGCTTTTCCGCCGCTTTCGGCGCCACGGCCAGCACGTTCAATTCCCCGCTTTGCTGGGGCATGCGGAAATTTGCCGCCAGCTTGTCGTAGACGGCCACGCCCGCGTCACTGCGCACATAAATCTTGTGCACGGCCGTGCCGTTGGCGTCAAAAAATTGCAGGCTGCGCGTGGGCTTGCCGTCGCGGCCCGCTTGCTCCACGGCAAAGGCATATTTCCAGTGTTCAAAGTGGAAACGCAGGTCGATCTGACCACCCAGGTAGCCGCCCGCGATATTGCGCTGGCGCGCTTCCGTTTCCGGGTCCTGCTTGGCATCGGCCTGTTCCGACTTGTCGCCCGCCTGCTTGAACTTGCTGGCGACGCCCGTCGTTTCGATGACGCCGTTTTCATTGCGCGTGATGGCTTGCACGAGGCCCAGGTCCAGCGCGGCGCGCATGATTTCGCGCGGCTGGTTGCCATCGGCCTGCAGGCGCGTGACGCCTTTGCCGATGTTGGTTGCCAGCAATTGTGCTTCCGATACGCCTAGCGCACGGGCCGCATCGCGGATCTGCAGCTTCGGCTGCTCCGTGCGCAAGGTGGACCAGCGTTCCGCCAGGGTCGCTGGGGCCGCGGTTGCGTTTGCAATCAGCAGGCTGCCTAGCAGGGATAGAACGAGTTTGGATAACTTCATAGAGAGACCATTCAATCAAACATGGAAAAAAGAGGGGCAAGCACCCCTCCCCCGGTAAAAATCAGAAATTGACGCTGAGGTTGGCGGCGACGTTGCGGCCAGGCTTGGCGTAGCGCTCGATCTCGGCGCGGCTGGCGGCCGTGGTGCCGGCGGACAGGCTGCGCGCAGCGGCGTAATCCCAGTACTTGCGATCCGTCAAGTTGTACACGCCAACGACGATCTTCGCGTTCTTGTGCACGTTCCAGTAAGTCGACAAGTCGAAGATGGTGTACGACGGCACGGTGAAACGCGGCGCGGTCGTGCCCGTCAGCAAGTCATTCGGCGCCTGTTTTACGCCCGCATGCACGGCCGTCAGGGCCAGGCCGAACAGCTCGTTCGCATGGTCGTAGCCGAAGGTCAAGGCCGACTTGGCCGGCGCAACCGAGGCCAGGCCGCCGCTGTCGCCCGTCAGGGTATTGAAGGAGCGGCCCTTGGCCACGCCCGTGGCCAGGTCGACGTGGTAACCCTGCATGGCTGGCGCCCAGGCGCCCAGCTCCGCGCGCAAGGTCAGCTCGGCGCCCCAGGTGCGCGCATTGCCGATGTTTTCAGGGCGGAACAGGCCCTGGGTGATGGTGGGATAGTTGACCGGGTCATCTTCCTGCATCACATACTCGATCATGTTTTTGTATTCCGTCTGGTAGACGGAGGCGTGCATGCTCAAGCCCTTGACGACGTCGCCCTTCAAGCCCAGTTCATAGGCCTGGCTGGTTTCCTTGCGCAAATTCGCATTGCCCAGCACGGCATAACCCTTGCCCGTGCCCGTATAGCTGATGGAATCATAGGTACCCGTGCGTTCGGCCGCCGTCGGCAGGCGCGTGCCGCGCGTCACGGTGGCGTAGGCATTCATTTGCGGCAAGACTTCCACGGACAGGCTCAGGCTGGGCGTGAAATAGGTGTCGCTCTGCTTGCGCACTTCCTTGGCTGCGCCCGGTACACCGATGGCGTAGCGTTGCAGGTTTTTCGGCTCGTCCTTGCGGTAATCGGCACGCAAGCCCGGCGTCAGCAAGGCTTTCTTGCCAGCAAGATCAAAGCTGAGGTCGTCGCGCACGTACAGGGCCAGCTTGGTCGTGTCCATGTCGGCCATGCGGTTCTTGTTGGTGATCTGATGCTGGCCCGTGGCGATGATGAGACGGTCTTCACGCCACGGACGGCCCGTTTTCAGCTGTTCCAGCTGCACGCCGTACAGCAGCGCGTTGTCGGCGTTAAGCTGCTTGAACGCTTCGGACGTGACGCCGATGCTGTCGTTCTTGAAGCTGGTGTCGATCGAGCGCTGCGCCGGGCTGCCAAAGGTGTAGACGCCTTGCGTCTTGTCATCGGTTTTCGCATTCTGCAGATACACTTTCGACGTCAGGCGGTCGAACAGGGCGAAATCCTTGAGCGCCACGTCGTGGCCCAGGCTGACGCGCGTGCGCCTGGTGGTGGAATCCTGCTGCACGCCTGTCGGATAATACGTGCTGACCTTGCTGCGCAGATCGCGCTTGTTCTTGCGCTCGAACATGTCGACCGTCAAGTCGAGCTTTTGTTCACCCGGCAAGGTCCACACGAGCTTGGACAGCAAGGCGTTCGAATGCCAGTCGTCCGGGTTGACGGGCGTGGTGCCGCGGCTGTCCGTCTGCTCGCCGTCACGGTGCACATACACGGCCAGGCCTTGCAGCTTGTCGCCGATCCTGGCGGCGCCCGTCAGGGTGTGCGCATTGCTGTGGTCGGCCGTGGCGCGGCCGTATTTATAGGAGACATAATGATCCTGCCCCTCGCCCAGGTAATCCTCGGGCGACTTGGTGATGAAGGCCACGCCGCCGCCCAGGCCCGGATTGGCGCCGCTGGCGGCCGTCGTGCCCGAATCGATGCGCACTTCGCGGAACGTTTCAGGGTCAAAATAATCACGGCCCGTGGCGAAGGCGTTGAGGGTGTTGCCGTCCGGCTTGGGCGCCGCGTCGGGCAGCACAATGCCATCGAGCTCCAGGCTGACCCGATTGCCTTCCAGGCCGCGGATGTTGTAACCGGTATTACCCGAACCATCCCACACGCTGCCGCTGCCCGAGGCGGCCGCTGGCGCGGTAATCAATGGCAGGTAGCGCACGATGCCGCCCATTTCCGTGACATTGCGGCGCTCCAGGTCGTCCGCCGTGACGACCGTCTTCGTGCCGGCGCGGCGTTCATAGTCCTGCTTGGCATTCACGACGATTTCCGGGAAGACAGGCAGCTTGGCCGGTTCCTGCGCCGCCGTGCCCGCGTTGATGGCGGCGTTTTGCGCAGCGACGGGCAGCAGGGGTGCGGCAAACAGGCCCAGCAAGGCGGCGCGCAGCACCAGGTTGTGGCGACGGTTTGGCAGGTAAACTTGGGGTACGACGGGCGCAGCGGAGCGCTGCAGAAGCACTGTAGTCATGATGATCCGGTTTAAGAGTGGAAGCTGGCTCTTGAACCCGGATCGATAACGATGCGCAAGGGAAGTTTGCTGGCGAAAACAATACTGTAACACGAATCATTCTCATTTGAGAATGGCGAAGTGGTCTAGACAGATTTTATTTCGCAACAGTTGCAAAAATGCCAGCCGGAGTGGCTGGCAAGGCATGGCTTATTACTGGCAAGGCCGTGGCGGCCCTGCCCTGTTCCGGAAAATGCTAGCCCGGCGGATTGGCCAGCTTGCGCGCTTCCGCCTGCGCGCGGCGGCGCTCGGCAAAGAAACGCTTGAGGAAGGCGCCGCACTCGTCGGCCAGCACGCCCCCTTCGATCGCCGTCTGGTGGTTCAGCGCCGGCTGCTCGAACAGGTTCAGCACGGAACCGCAGGCGCCCGTCTTCGGGTCGCCCGCGCCGTACACCACGCGTGCCAGGCGCGCATGCAGCATGGCGCCCGAGCACATCACGCACGGTTCCAGGGTCACATACAGTTCGCAGCCGGGCAGCCGGTAGTTGCCCAGTTTTTCGGCAGCGGCGCGCAGCGCCATCACTTCCGCGTGCGCCGTGGGGTCGTGGCGGCCGATGGGCTGGTTGTAGCCCACGGCGATGACTTCCCCATCCTTGACGACAACGGCGCCGACGGGCACTTCGCCCAGGTTCCACGCGTGCTGGGCCTGCTCCAGGGCCAGCTGCATGTAGCGCGCGTCCTGCGCGCTAGCGTGCGTTTCAGTCATCGGTCACTTCTGCCCAGCAATTCGGCGTTTCATGCAGCACCAGTTTATGCAGGTGCAAGCCCGTGCCGAAATGGTCGGTAAACGCCGCTTTCAGGATCTCGAAGGCGATACGGGCCAGGTTTTCCACTGTGGGGATGCGGTCGATGACGACGGTTTTATGGTCAGGCAGGCTGGCCAGGAAGTCGCGCACGGCCGTATCCTTTTCATAGACGAGGAAGGCGTGATCCCACACATCGACCAGATGCTGCTTGGCGAGGGTTTTCACGTCGGAAAAGTCCATGATCATGCCATTGTCGGAATTGCCTTCCGCTTCGATGACCTTGCCGACCAGGGTGATTTCCACCGTGTAGCGGTGGCCGTGCAAGTTGCGGCACTGGCTTTTATGGTCGGGAATGCGGTGGCCCGCGTCGAATTCGAGCTTGCGTGTGATAGTCAGCATATTGTTTTGTTAAGGGATTTGCAGGAGTTTATGGGTTTGCAGGCTCAGCTTCCATTTCGGGTTGCTTTTGCACGTCTCGATGGCCAGCTGCATGTTGTGCGCGGCCAGGGGGCCGTCCATCGCTTGCACGAAGAAGTTCTCGAAGTCGAGCCCTTCGTAGGCGGCCAGGTCTTGCTGGAACTGGGGAATGACGACCTTGATCTCATTGCCTTTGTGCACCACCAGGGTGGAGCCCATCTTCGGGCTGACACAGATCCAGTCCACGCCGGCCGGCACGGGCAAAGTGCCGTTGGTTTCGATGGCGATCGTAAAGCCGACCGCATGCATGGCGTCGATCAGGGCCGTGTCCAGTTGCAGCAGCGGCTCGCCGCCCGTAAACACCACGTATTTGCTCGGTGCGTAGCTGGCCGGCCACAGGCTGTTGATCAGCGCGGCCAGTTCCTCGGGCGTCTTGAATTTGCCGCCCAGTTCGCCGTCCGTGCCGACGAAATCCGTGTCGCAGAACTGGCACACGGCCGTGGCGCGGTCGCTTTCGCGGCCCGTCCACAGATTGCAGCCGGAAAAGCGGCAAAACACGGCCGGACGGCCTGCGTGTGCACCTTCGCCCTGCAGGGTGTAAAAAATCTCTTTGATGCTATAAGTCACTGTATTTCCTAAGAGCTGGCTGGCGTCCTCGCGCAGGGCGTACGCAGCGATGCCGGCGCACAGCGCCGTCACCGCAAAAGCCGATTGACAACCCTCTATTATATGCCGCCACGACACTTCCCGTGCAAATGCCTTGGCCGCCACCTGACGCTGCGACACCAAAGGGCAAGAAAGCTCCAGCGGCAGACCTACCTGCGCAGCTTTTGCGCTTAGACAACACAAATAGCCCAAAGATAATATATTTTCTGTAATAACATTGCCTGATGAGAACATTTTGGGAGCGAGTAAATGATGCAACGCTGGTTACTCCTGCCGTACCGCCTGAGCATCCTGGCCTGTCTGGCGGCCGGCGCACTCGCTACCCTGCACACCGTGCCGATGCTGCAGACAGACACGCCCGCCACCTTGATGGCGGCATGTGATGCCCTGCTGGGTGCGCTGACCCTGCTGCTGTGGCGCCAGCACCGCCTGGCGCTGCGCCTGCAGGTGCAGGAACAGCTGCGTGCGCACGCCGAGCAGACGCGCCTGAGCAATGAGCAGTACAAGGCCCGCGAACAGGAACGCCTGCGCATCGGGCGCGACATCCACGACGACCTGGGCCAGCATCTGCTGACCCTGAAAATCGACCTGTCCATGCTGCTGGCCAACACGCATGGCGCGACGCCCCAGCTGACACGACACCTGGCCGTGATGGCGCACAATGTCGACCTCAGTATTGCGGCGCTGCGCCGCGTCATCCACGACCTGCGCCCGCCCGCCCTCGATGCTGGCCTGCAAGCAGCGTGCGACGGCTTGCTGGTGGACTTTCAGCGCAGCACGGGCATAGACTGCAGCTGCGATTACCGGCTCGACGCCGCCGCCGGCTGCGCGCACGGCCCCTTGCTGTACCACGCGCTGCAGGAAGCGCTGGCCAATATCGCCCGCCATGCTCACGCCACGCATGTTCAGCTGCGCCTGCAGCAAGCAGGCGCCACCCTGACTTGCCGCATCCGCGACGACGGCGTCGGGCTGTCAGGCTCGCCGCCACGCCTGGGTCGCGGCCTGTCCGGCATGCATGAACGCGTGGCCGCCGCTGGCGGCAGCCTGCACATCGACAGCCACAGCGGCGCCGGAACCACCTTGCACCTGTCGCTGCCCCTGCCAAGCTGCTGCCAGGACGAAGCGATGCTGCATCGCTGAAAATATTGCTCAAGATCAACACCGTCTTTTCTTCACGCTGCAACATGGCCTAAGAGCCCGCCCCCATTCACGCCCAAGAAGGATGCATACATGCCGGATAGCCATGCACATGCCAGCGCATTGCCCTGCGAAGTAGCCCAGGGTTTCGCCGTCAAGATGATGGAATTGCTGGTGGTGCCCACCTTTGTCCTCGATGTGCACGGGCGGGTGATGATCTGGAACCGCGCCTGCGAGCAGCTGACGGGCGTGCCGGCGGCCGAAGTGCTGGGCATGCGTGAGCCGGGCCGCTGCTTTTACAATGACGAGCGCCCCACGCTGGCCGACCTGCTGCTGGCCGGGCGCGGCGCCGACATGCGCGCCCTGCATCTCCAGCAGCAATACCGCAGCAGCACGGGCAGCAATCTGTGCGCGGAAAACTGGTGCGACATGCCGCGCACGGGGCGCCGCCGCTACCTGGCCGTCGATGCCAGCCCCATCTACGGCAATGGCGACGAACTGATCGCCGTGGTCGAAACCCTGCGCGACATGACCGATGAAAAGCGCGCGCAGGTGGAGCTGGAACGCCTGGCCACGCGCGACGGCTTGACGGGCCTGGCAAACCGGCGCTGCTTCGATGACACCATCCTGGCCGAATGGCAGCGCGCCCGGCGCCAAGGCCAGCCCCTGTCGCTGCTGATGGTCGATGTCGACAACTTCAAGGAATACAACGACAGCCACGGCCACCAGGGTGGCGACCTGTGCCTTCGCAAGGTGGCCGGCGCCGTGGCCAGCGAGATGCGTACAAACGACCTCGTGGCCCGCTATGGCGGCGAAGAATTTGCCGTCATCCTGCCGAACCAGTCGCTCAAGGGCGCGGCCATCGTGGCCGAACGCATCCGCCAGCGCGTGGAGCGGCTGCAACTGCCGCGCAAGCGTCCCGACGGCGCCTGCGTCACCGTCAGCATCGGCGCCGCCACGGCCCTGCCCGGCCCCGGCACGGAACTGGGGCAGCTGATCCACACGGCAGACTGCGCCCTGTACCGCGCCAAGCACCTGGGCCGCAACCGCATCAGCCTGCCGGCAACGACGCTCCCGTAAGCACCCGCCCCAGCGGCAGGCCTTGCCAGTTCCTGGCGCAGCGTTGACGGGCCAGCCCTGACCTGCCAAAACACTTGCCCCTATGCACGGCGGCATGAATATTCTATGCTGCGGCGTTGCACTTTCCACATTCCAAAAAAAGAAGGAGCCTTCGTGTCAAGAATCATGCCCGCTTTATTACCTGCTTTCGCCCTGGCCCTGTCGGCCATGGCATCGTCGAACCTGGGCGCCGCGCCCGTGAAGCCGACCGCCGCCCACAGCGCTACCGCCAGCAAGGCCGATTTGCTGCCATTCAAGGCGACGGAAAAGACCCTGGCCAACGGCTTGAAAATCATCATCGTGCCGACCGGTTTCCCCAACCTGGTCTCCTTGCAAATTCCCGTGCAGACGGGTTCGCGCAATGAAGTCGAGCCGGGCAAGTCCGGCTTCGCCCATTTTTTTGAACACATGATGTTCCGCGGCACCAAGGCCTATCCGCCCGAGAAATACCAGGAAGTCATCACCCGCGCAGGCGCGCGCCAGAACGCGTATACCAGCGACGACTTGACCAATTACCACACCACGTTTGCCAAGCAAGACCTGGAAACCGTGCTGAAGGTGGAGGCGGACCGCTTCCAGCACCTCGAGTACGCGGAAGATGCGTTCAAGACGGAATCGCGGGCCGTGCTGGGCGAATACAACAAGAACAGCGCCAATCCCGTCTCGAAACTGTTTGAAGTGATGCGCGACAGCGCCTACACGACGCATACCTACAAGCACACGACGATGGGTTTTATCCAGGATATCGAAGACATGCCGAACCAGTACGCATATTCGAAGGTCTTCTTTGACCGCTGGTACCGTCCCGAGCGCACCACCATCATCATCGCCGGCGACGTGGAGCCGCAGCAAGCCATCGCGCTGGTGGAAAAATACTGGAGCGGCTGGCAGCGCGGCAAACAGCAGGCGGCCGTGCCCGTGGAGCCCAAGCCGCACGGGCCCGTCTACAAGCATGTGGCCTGGCCTACGCCGACCCTGCCGTGGGTAGCCGTGGGCTTCCACGCGCCCGCGTTTTCCGTGAAGGACAAGGACCAGGCGGCGCTGGCGACCCTGCTGTCGCTGTCGTTCGGCCGCACCTCGCCGCTGTATAAACGCCTGGTGCAGAATGAACAGAAAGTCGACCAATTGTTCGACATGACGCCGGACCGTGTCGACCCGACCCTGGCCGTGCTGGGCGCGCGGGTGAAAAACATCGATGACGCCGTCTACGTGCGCGACGCCATCCTGGCCACCGTGGCGCAGCTGCGCGACACGCTAGTGAGCGAAAAAGACCTGGCGGATGCCAAGTCAGCCGAAAAATATGGTCTGATCCGCACCTTGGACAATACCGAGCAGATCGCCGGCACCCTGGCTTCCTTCGTGCATTTCGACCGCTCGTATGCCACCCTGAACCAGTACTACCGCCTGATCGATACGCTCACGCCGGCCGACCTCCAGGCGGCCGCGCGCAAATACCTGACGGATGACGGCCTGGTGGTGACGACCCTGTCGCACCAGCCGATGGCGGCCGCGATCGCCACCACGCCGAAGCTGGCCAGCCTGCTGCCGGCCGCCTCGAACGCCAAGTTCGACGTGCTGGTGCAAAAGTCGGCTCTGCCGCAAATCCGCTACAAGCTGCTGTTTACGGCCGGTTCCGCGCAAGACCCCAAAGGCAAGGAAGGCCTGGCCGCGCTGACGGCCGCCATGGTGGCGTCCGGTGGCTCGTCCGAACGCAAGATCGACGAAGTCAACCAGGCCCTGTTCCCGCTCGCCGGCAGCTTCAGCCAGCAGACGGACAAGGAAATGACGACGTTTACGGGCTCCATCCACAGGGATAACTGGACGCAGTTCAACGCCATCGCCCTGCCACTGCTGCTCTCGCCCGGTTTCCGCGAGGATGACTTCCGCCGCCTGAAGGATGCGCAAAAGAACGCGCTGTTGCTGGACCTGAAGGACAATAACGAAGAAGAGTTCGCCAAGGAGCGCCTGCAAACCAATGTGTATGCGGGTACGCCGTATGGCCACCCGGTGCTGGGCACGGTGGCAGGCATCGACGCCATCACCCTGGACGATGTGAAACAGTTCTGGAAGAGCGCGTATGCGCAGGGCGCCGTCAAGGTGGGCATTTCCGGCGATGTGTCCGACGCCATGACGGCCTCGCTGACGCGGGCGCTGGCAAGCTTGCCTGCCGGCCCCGGCTTGCCAGCCACCGCAAAACCTGCGGGCCGCAAGGCACAGGGACTGGAAGTGGAAATCATCGAAAAGAACACGCGCGCCACGGCCATCTCCTTCGGACTGCCGCTCGACGTGACCCGCACGCACCCGGACTTCCCCGCCCTGTGGCTGGCGAAGACCTGGCTGGGCGAGCACCGCGCCTCGAATTCCTATCTGTACCAGCGCATCCGGGAAATTCGCGGCATGAACTATGGCGATTACGCGTACATCGAAGCCTTCCCGCGTGGCATGTATCAGTTCTTCCCGAACCCGAACCTGGGCCGCAAGGCGCAGCTGTTCGAAATCTGGATACGCCCCGTGGCGCCGGACAACGCCCACTTCGCCCTGCGCGTGGCCCTGACGGAATTGGGCAAGCTCATCGACAACGGCTTGACGCAGGACGATTTCGCCACCACGCGCGACTACCTGATGAAAAACGTGTTCGTCATGACGTCGACGCAAGACCAGCAACTGGGCTATGCGCTCGATTCGCAATGGTATGGCACGCCGGAGTTCACCAAGCTGATGCGTGATGGCTTGACGAAACTGACGCTGGCCGATGTCAACCGCGCCATCAAACAGCATCTGTCGGCGAAGAACCTGTCCGTGGTGATCGTCGCCAAGGATGCGGCCGGCCTGAAGGAAAAACTCGTCAGCGACGCGTTTTCTCCCATCAAGTACGACGGCAACAAGCCGCAGGCTCTGCTCGATGAAGACAAGGTCATCGGCGCGATGAAGCTGAACATCAAGCCGGAAGCGGTCACCGTGACGCCAACTGCACAGGCGTTCGCCAGGTAACCGCGACAGAAAAATAACGCACAAAGTAAATGCAGTCATGGCCGCCAGCATAAAGCTGGCGGCTTTTTTTATGCACGAAAATGGCGCACCGCAGCATCCATTGGCGATTATCTGCCGATATTACCCCGCTTAGCCGGGTGCGTCATAGAGCCTCCGTCGCCGCACCAGAACGGTGCATCTGCAACATATTACAAATGTAAAAGTTTGCAACTTGGATGGACATCCACAAAACAGCAAAAAAATATTTTTAAGCGGAAATAATTTAAATTAATTCTTACAAATCAATAACTTAAAAAGCTAATGGTGCATTTATGACATTGCTTCTTTTGTAATTTCTGGATATTTCCTAGCATAAAATCTTTTGCCTGCCATCAATTTTTTACCGAATATGTAAGCATAAAAATAATCTAGATAAACTGTTGTGTCAACGTGACAATGTTGAAAAAAAGCATGGCGCAACTTTTCCGAAAATGTTTTGATAAAGGTCTAGGCAATACTGTTTATACGGTTTTGCAACAAAAATCGCTCAAGCGATCCACTAGACCGGGAAAGTCGCGCATCGCACAACGATGCCCGACCATGTGTTCAGCAGTTGAAATTCGATGGAGAATATTTTGCTTAAAAAAATAGTCTTAAAACAAAGTGTGATCGCAGTCGCCTTGACCTTATCTTCCTCGCAATTAGTCTACGCGCAGCTGGCACCACAGGAGCCGGCGCTGCAAAAAATTCTCATTACAGGTTCGAACCTGAAGCGCGCCGACAAGGAAGGCACTTCCCCTGTCGATGTGATTACCGCCAAGGATATCAAGGACAGCGGCGCATCGACCGTTGCCGAACTGATGAAACTGGTGCCATCCATGGGCACCGACACCAATCAGGACCAGCTCGGCGGTTCCGGCTTTGCCAAGGGCGTCGCCACCGCCTCGCTGCGCGGACTGGGTTCAAGCTCCACCCTGATCCTGCTGAACGGACGGCGCATGACGCCATCGGCCTACGCCGACCCGAACAACGGCAACTCCACCCTGTATGACTTGAACAGCATCCCGCTGTCCGCCCTGGACCGCGTCGAGATCCTGAAAGACGGCGCTTCGGCCGTCTACGGCTCGGATGCCATCGGCGGCGTCATCAACTTCATCACCAAATCGAATTATCGTGGCGGCCAGATCGCTGGCAATGCTGGCACCAACGACGATGACCGGTTCCGCCGCAAGAATGTGAGTGGTTTCTTCGGCACGGGCGACTTGGACACCGACGGCTACAATATCTTCGCCGCCGTCGACTTTTCCGAGCGCGACCGCGTGGCACGCCGCGATGCAAAGGACATCGCTTATTCAACCTACCAGGACTTGAACGGCCGCTTCCGCTCCAACTACTCGAGTTCCATCTCGAAATACGCAACGGTCTACCGCGAATCGTCGCCAGGCTCGCGCAACTTCGGCGTGACGCAAGCGAACGCGCCACAGCGCGTGACGTTCAATCTGGGCTGCGACCCGTCGGAACGCATTACGGGGGGCACCAAGGATGGCTTGCTGCCAACGAGCATCCTCATTGGCCGCACTTTCTGCAACTATGATGCAGATAAGTTCCTGGAAAGCCAGGGCGACGGCCGCGATGCCAGCGTGTTGAGCCGCGGAACCCTGAAGATCAGCAACGCCGTCACCGGCTACGCCGAAGCGGCCTACACCCGCTCCGTGCGCTCGTACACGCTAGCACCGATCACCCTGGGCACGACCTCCGTCACCAACTACATGGCGACGGGTTTGGCCGATCCATTCCAGGCCATCCTGCCGATTGGTCATCCGGACAACCCGCTGACGAATGCCCGCGCCTCGGTCGCCTACCGCTTTGAAAACCTGCGCGGCGGCTCGGAGACGACCAACCAGAACACGCGCCTGCTGACTGGCCTGCAAGGCGATCACTTCGGCTGGAGCTGGGACACCGGCCTGCTGTGGAACCGCTCCAAGCGCGATGAAACAACATATGGCCGCCTGTACCTGCCAACCTTGCGCAAGCTCAATACCGGTACCTCGCTGGCACAGCTGGCCGCCGATCCGACCATCGGCTACGACCCGCAAAGCGTAGGCATAGCGGAAATCTTCCAACTCGACGGCAAGGCCAGCACGGAATTTGGCAAGCTGGGTGGCGGGGCCATGGGCCTGGCAGTCGGTTTCGAACTGCGCCGTGAAAAAATCCGTATCGATCCGGACGCAGCAGTCGCCGCCGGCCAGATCTACGGACAGTCCAATACCATTATCGACGGCCAGCGCGACGTCAAGTCGGCCTTCGTCGAACTGCGCACGCCATTCACCAAGAGCTTCGAGATGGACTTTGCCGGCCGCGTAGACAAATATCCTGGCATCAAAACCAACTTTGTGCCGAAAGTGGGCGCCAAGTGGACCGCCACGGATACGCTGGCCTTCCGCGGCACGTATGCCGAAGGTTTCCGCGCCCCGGCATTGTCACAAGTGACGCCAGGCGGTGCACAATTCTTCCTGTCCGGCGTGTGGGATCCGAAACGCTGCCAGGAAGATGAAAGCACCCCGCGTCCGGGTGGCGTGACGGCCGACTGCAGCAAATCGATCTCTGGCGTCGGCGGTGCCAATCCGGACCTGAAGCCGGAAACGTCGAAGAGCTACTCGCTGGGCCTGATCTACTCGCCGACCTCCAACATCGACTTTGTCGTTGACGTGTACCGCGTACGCAAGGAAAAAGAAGTGGCGCTGGGTACGGCTAGCGAAGCGCTGAAAAACGAAGACCGCGCGCCGGAAAACGTCCTGCGCGATCCGAATCCAGCCAACTTCATCACCGATGCGAACGGCAATCCGATTCCCGGCACGGGCACCTTGTTGTCGGTCAAGACTCCTTGGTCCAACCAGGGTTCGACCGAACTGCGTGGCGTGGACTTTGAAACGCGTCTGCGCAACAAGCTCGGTGAATGGGGTTCGCTCAGCACCGCCTTGCGCGGCACCTACGTCTACAGCTACAAGCTGGAGCAGCACGAAGGCGACACGGTCAGCAATGTGACCGGCACCCGTCCAGGTATTTACGACTGGCAATTGTCCACCGGCACCGACATGCCGAAGGTCAAGGCTTCGCTGACCACCAACTGGACGCGTGGCGACCATAGCGTTAACGCCTCGCTGAACTTTGTTGGCAGCGTATCGCTCAAGCGTAACCGCGACGGCGCCGAGATCTACGACCAGCCTTTCTGCTACTACGGCACGAAGAAGCCAACCGATGCGGCGCCGGATCGCAATACCACGATCCCTGGCTATGAAGCGGCCTTCCCTGACTGCAAAGTCGCCAGCTGGACCACCGTGGGCCTGGGCTATACGTACACCGGCTTCAAGAACCTGAGCCTGGGCATCAACATCCAGAACTTGTTCGACAAAGCCGCACCGTACGATCCAGCGTACCCACTTGAGGGCTACAACGAAGGCTTGCATAACGCCTACGGCCGTTACTTCACCTTCAATGCGCGCTACACGTTTTAATTAACAGCACGCAAGAGACCAACGCCTCCTTCGGGAGGCGTTTTTTTTGCCACTACTCAAATGGATTGGCCACCGTCGTCATCTCGGGCGACGGCAGTTGGTCGGGCAGGACCTGCTCTTCCCGCTGCGCCAGCACGTCGCCCAGCAGTTTTTACAGCTGCCTGACCGTGGCAAGACCCGTTTTGTCCAGGGTCAGGTCGATATCGCCGCTGATGCTGATGCGGTCGACACGGATTTCGATGCTCAGGCCGCCGATGTCGCGTACATCGCTAGCATGGGCATACAGGACGAATTTCTTTGCCCACATGGGTTTCCTTTCAAGGGGATTATTGTCTGGGCTTGCCATGAATCTTGGGCAAACTCGGCATGTGCTGCTTTTTCTGCCGCGCCAGTGGCGGTAGCTGATGAAAACCGTCTTCGTCACGCCAGCGGCGCAGGCCTTTTCCCGGTAAGGTTGGTCTGGTATTCAGCACGGCCAAACGCGCCTTCAAGCGGCAAATCCTGGCCTTGGTCGCAAAGTGTCATCTTGGCAATCTACTTATCCCCATAATGTTTTTCGACTCTTCCCGAGTAAAAACCATGACAAGGATATCCATGCATCTGCTCCATCCCCACCTTTACGCCAGTTGCATCCTCGCCGTTGCCGCGCTGCCTGGCGCCCTGTACGCCCAAACCCCGGCCCTTGCGGGGCATTGGCAATTCCGGACGGCGACGGGCACGACAACGACGAATGGCGCCGAAGTCGACCTGATCGACACGGGCATACTCGACATCACCGAAGACCAGGGTGGCTTGCGCGCGACGATATCCTGGCTCGACGAGCGTGGCCAGCTTACCTCGCCGCGCACGGTCAATGGCACGCCCGGCCCCGCCGGCACCGTCTTCAGGCATGGTGGCAAGCGGATCAGCACGGGGAGAGACGGCAAGGAGGTGAGCACCGAGGTGACGATCCGCTGGACCTTGCAGGCCAAAGGCATGGTGCTGAGCGGCGAACGCCTGGTCGAAACCGATGAGAACGAACCCAAGCCTGTGACGGGAACGCGGCTCACGGAGAGCTATGTGCCGCCGGCGCTGCCGGCCACACTGCCGGGAGCTGCGGCAAGCGCCACCGCGCGCGGCCCTTCCACGCCGGCCGAACGCGCGCGCGTGGTGGAGATGGCGAAAGCGGCGCAGGACGATCCGCAGGCGCTGCAGCAGCGCGATGGCGCCTGGCTCAGCGCATGGATCGATGCCATTCCCGACCTCACGTTTGGCGCCAGCATGCCCGATGACTGGCTCAGCACCGCCCCCACGCCGGCCACGCGCGAGGCGCTGCGCTTCCAGTACCTGGCCAGCGTGATGGCCTTCCAGATCGAACACCCGGAACAGGCCCGGCAGAAAGGGGAATGCGACCTGGCGGGCATGCGGGGCGTGCTGCGCGCCTACGACACACTGCAGCGCCAGGATAGCCGCTACCGTTCCGCAAAGCTGGACGCGGCGCTGGCGGCGCGTCAGCAAGGCAGGCTGCCCGCCTTCCTGGCTACGCTGTCCGGCAGGAATGCCAGCATCAAGGCCACGCCATCACCCTCTGGCGACGCCACGGCGCGCCGGATTGTGGCGCTGGGCACCAGCGACCCGCGCGCCATGGACTGGCTCGACATCCTGAGCAACCGCTTCGGCGGCCGCATGGCTGGCAGCGATGCCTACACGCATGCGGCGCAATGGGCACACAGGCAACTGCGGCAATGGGGCGTGCAGGCCGAATTGGAAGAAGCCGGCGACATGCCCGTCGGCTTCAACCGCGGCCCCTGGACGGGCAAGATGCTGGCGCCCCAGGAACAGCCCTTGCGCATGGCGACGCCCGCCTACTCGGCCGGCACGCGTGGCGTGCAGCAGGGCCTGGCCACTCTGGGACCGGCCACCCTGGAAGAGGCGCAGGAGCGCGCCGCGCAATTCAAGGGGAAATGGGTACTGATTGGCGGCGAAAGCGGCGGTGGCGGGCGCGACGGCAAGACGATCCACAAACCCAGGGCCATCACCCGGGTGTTGATGGAGGCGGGCGCCCTCGGTACCATCCAGGCTGGCGAAGAACCACTGTATGCCGCCAGCGCGGCGCCCGCCACCTGGGCGACCCTGCCCACCCTGCCCGACATCAAGCTGGCCGCGCCACAATACGCAGACATCCGCCAGCGCCTGGCGCGCGGTATGGCGGTCACCCTGGAGTTTGATATCCGCAACTGGTTCTATCCGGGGCCGGTGACGTATCACAATGTGGTCGCCCACATTCCGGGCACGGAAAAACCCGAGGAAATCGTGCTGATCGGCGCCCACCTCGACAGCTATGATGGCGGCACGGGCGCGGCCGACAATGGCGGCGGCGTGGCCACCATGCTGGAAGCGATGCGCCTGCTGGCCAAGTCCAATGCCAGGCCGCGCCGCACCATCATGCTCGTGGCCTTTGGGGCGGAAGAAATCGGCCGCAAGGGTTCGTTCGCGTTCGCCGAACGGCATGCGAGTGAATTGAAAAATATCGTCATGATGCTCAACCGCGATGGCCGGCCTGGCGCCATCGACGGCATCGCGATTCCCTCGGCCTGGAAACCCGTGTTTGGCCGGGTCGAACAGGCCCTGCAAGACGTCCATCCCCTGTTCGGCTTCGCCACGAGCGTCAATGACGTGCCGCGCGACGCCAGCAAGGCGATGAACGCGCGGGCAGGCAGCGATGACGCCGTCTTCAGCCTGCATGGCGTGCCGACGCCGAAATTTACCGTGCTCGGCGATTTCGACTATGCGCGCGTGCATCACACGGTGCTCGACACCTATGAGAGCGTGCTGCCTTTCAGCTCGGCGCAGCAATACTCCGCCATCGCCATTGCCCTGACCGCCTACGAGGTCGCGAATGCCCCGGAAGAGATCAGCCGGAAGGGCTACTATCGCGCCGCCAGTCCGGAAAAATAGGTGCCGGCCCCAACGTCACTCGAAGGGATTGGCCACCGACGTCACCTCGGGCGGCGGCAGCTGGTCGGGCAGCGCCTGCTTTTCCAGCTGCGCCACCACGTCGCCCAGCAGTTTTTGCAACTGCCTGGCCAGGGCCAGGCCCGGCTTGTCCAGGGTCAGGTCGATGTCGCCGCTGATGCTGATGCGGTCAACACGGTTTTCGATGGTCAGGCCGCCGATGTCGAGCACATCGCTTTCATTGGCATACGGGACGAATTTCTTTGCACACATCGGATTTCCTCTCAAGGGGATTATTTCTTGGACTTGCTATTAATCTTGGGCAAACTCAGCATGCGCAGCTTTTGCTGCCGCGTCAGCGACGGTAGCAGATCGATGCCTATCCTGTCTTCCAGTTGCGCAATGCTCAGCACCTCATACGCCTTGGTATCGACGTTTTCAATGAAGTAGGCGGCGCCGGCGCGCTGGCGCGGGCTGTACACGGCCTTGTACAGATGGCTGGGCACGATGACTCTTCCCACCTTGCGCAAGTTCCCGCCAATAAAGGCCGGTCCCGTGATGACGTACAAATCGCCCTCCTTCTTCGCCATCTTGCGCACGGCGCCTTCGATGCCGGCCCACACGTAGCGGTTGTTGCGCGCGTCCTGCGGCACCATGTTGGCCAGGGTAAAGCTGTCGCGCTGGCTTTGGCGGTCCGGCATGTCGCCGTTCGGTGCCATATGGCCGCGGTCGAAGCCGCTGCGCGCATAATCGGCCAGTTCGGCGCGCTGGGCGGCGGGCAGCTTGCGTTCGGCATGGAAGGAATTTTCGCGCGACAAGTCCTGTGCCGCTTCCAGGTTGTTCACTGTCAAGTGTTCAGCGGACCACAGGGGCGTGCGCGTAATCCCCGAATGCATCACGCCAAACACGTTGTAGCACAGTTCCTTTGTCGCCACGTCCAGCTTGGGGTTGGTAATTTCCGGCTTGCGGCCATCGACATAATGGGCAGGACAGGCATCGGCATGCGCCAGGTTCGCGGCAAAGGCGGAAGCCAGCAAGCCACACGCCAGGGTCAGCCTGGCGATCGATCGTTGAATCATATTTCCCTAAATGAAATCTTTGCAGGCCAGCATTCTAGCGGACGGCGGTCCTCGCCACAAACCTGCACAAGGCAGGCGTGCGCGTGTACAGGCAGCGGTGAACGCAGGTGCAGGCGGGCGTGCATGCGGCCCTGCGCAGAGCTGGCGCAAATAAAGGCCAACAGGCTGCGCACAGCCATTCATATCTGCTAAGATTGCCTTGATTTGTTCGCATCGACCATTCAATATTTGGAGAGCATATGATCAAAAAAACCCTGCTGCTGATCGTTGTCGTCGTCGCCGCCATCCTCGGCTATGCCACCACCAAGCCCGATACCTTTAGTGTCCAGCGCGAAATCACCATCAAGGCCCCGCCCGAGAAAATTGCTGGCCTGATCACAGACTTCCATTATTGGGCCGCCTGGTCGCCGTGGGAAAAGCTCGATCCCGCCATGCGCCGTACCTTTACGGGCCCGGCCAGTGGCCTGGGCGCGCAATATGCGTGGCAAGGCAACGACAAGGTGGGTGCCGGCCGCATGGAAATCACGGAAGCGGCCCAGCCCGAGCGCACCGTCATCAAGCTGGACTTCCTGAAACCGTTCGAAAGCCATAACACCACCACCTTCAGCATGACACCCGGGGGTGACGGCACCAAGGTGAACTGGACCATGACAGGCCCCAGCCCTTACGTCAGCAAGGTCATGACGGTCTTCGTCAGCATGGACAAGATGATCGGCAAGGATTTTGAAAAAGGTTTGACCAACCTGAAGGCGGCTGCGGAACAATAAGTTCAACCCTTACCCACCGCCGACAGGGCCGCATGGCCCTGTTTTATTTTGCGCCCCGTCAGAACTGCTCGATCCAGGCCGCCAGGTGGTCCGGCGTGAGCGCCGGTTCAGCCTGAACCACCTTGCCCTGCAAGCCCAGTTCCGTCTTGCTCAGTTGCAGGGACCAGCCGCGCCGCGCCAGCCACAGCAAGCTGGCCAGCCAGAATGCGTGGATGGACGAGACGGGCGTGGTGGTGGGCGTTTCCAGGAATTCCGTCAGCAGGCGTCCATCGAGGAACAGCGCCGTACCGCCCTGGTTTTGCAGCGCCACACCAAACGCGGGCAACAGCATGTCGATCGCTTGCTCCACGCCGCGCCCCGGATGCTCGCGCTCGAGCGCGTCGAGCTGCTGGCGCACGGCGGCGGCAAAGGCGGTGCCGCGGAAGGCTTCCGAACTGACCAGGTCGGCATAATCCATGAGCAGCCAGTCCGGCTCGGGCGGCGTAACGCCGGCCGTCAGGGCTGCCGACAAATACGCTTCCACGGGCAGCTGCTGTTCCAGACCGGCCAGGCTGGCGCACAAGGCGTACAGGGTGCCGATGCGGTTGGCCACGGCTTGCCGCTGGCGCACCATCAGCTTTTCGCGCAGCAACTGCGCGTGTTCATTGCGCAGCCGCGCCAGCTCCAGCGCCTGCTTCAATTCCATGCGTAGCGCCGCGATATCCCACGGCTTCTGGATGTAGCGGTGGATCTGGCCCTGGTTGACGGCTTCCACCGTGTGCTCCAGCTCGGAATACGCGGTGGTCAAAATGCGCACGATATGCGGATGGCGGTCCCAGGCGTACGACAGCAGCTCGTTGCCGTAGGCGCCGGGCATGCGCTGATCCGACACCAGCACGGCGATGCGGTCGGCCTGCTCGTCGAGAATGCGCTTGCCCTCCTCGACCGAGGTGGCCGTCAGCACGTGGGCCAGCGGCGCGATGGCGCGCTGGAAGTATTTGAGGGCGTTGGCCTCGTCATCGACATAGAGTATCGTCGGCAAGCCTTGCGTTGGCTCACGCTGAGCCGGCAAACGCAGATTGGCGTCAATCATGCTCGTTCCTTATATGTACTGGAAAATTCAGGGTTACCGTGGTGGCACTGCCAAACTCGGAGGCGATATCGAGGTTGCCGCCGAACGATTGCATCATGCGGTGGCAAAAAACCATGCCCCAGCCCTTGCCTTCATTGCCGCTGGCACCGACGGGGTCGATCAACAGCTGCGCAACAATCTCGGGGGCAATGCCGGCGCCATTGTCGCGCACCGTGATGCGGCCGGCATCGATGCAGATGCCGATCGCAGGATGGGCGTGCTCACCGGCCGAGCGCAAGGCGTTCGCCAGCACGGACGATAAAATCAGCGCGACGCAGTTGGGTGACTCGGCAATGGCGAAATCATCGCCCTGCTCGACCGTGATGGCGGCGCGCTGGGCCGGGCTCAAGGGATAGCTTTCAAGCAAGACGGCCAGCAGCTGGCGCGCGCTGCCGGCGCTGCGTCCACCCTGCATGCCGGGCCCGGCGCTGGCCAGGCGCACCGTGTCGACGAAGCTGGCCAGCACGGACAGACAATAACGCGCATTGTCGTGCATCAAGGTGGCCGCTTCGCCGATCTCCGCTTGCGGTGCAGCGTCCGTCTGCGCTCGCCGCGCGATGCCGCGCCCAAAATTGGCGATGGCCGCCAGCGGCGTGTTCAATTCATGCGCGAGAAAGGCCAGCGATTCTTCCATCGCCACCAGCCCCTGGCGGCGCGCGGCGCGCTCGCGTCCCGTCTGCACGGCCAATTGCAGCGCCGTTTGCATGGCGGGCAAGTCGAGCGGCTTTTCCAGCAGACGGAACAGCGATCCGCCGTTGATCAGTTCCAGCAACACTTCCTTGTCCGCGTAGGCCGTCACCAGCATGCAGACGATATGCGGATAGCGTTGCGCCACTTCCTGCAGCAACTCGCTGCCCAGGCGGTCCGGCATGCGGTAATCGGTAACGAGCACGTCGATGCGGGCGGCCTGGTCTTTCAGCAAGGCCAGCGCCGCATCGACGCTCTGCGCCGTCAGCACGCGGTAGCGCGGGCCGACGGCGCGCTCGAAATACTTGCAGGCGAGCGCTTCGTCATCCACGTACAACACGCTGGCGCGGCTATCGTTATCCATGTTAACGGCCCTCCCAGTCGGAGCGCTGCAAGTCGAAATTCATGCTGGCCCATTTGCCCAGCTCGCTTTCGGCGCTCAGAGTGCCACCATGGCGTTCGATCACGCCATAGCTGATGCTCAGGCCCAAGCCCAGCCCCTGGCCCACTTCGCGCGTGGTAAAGAACGGTTCGAACACGCGCGCCAGGTTTTCCGGGGCGATGCCGGGGCCGTTGTCGCGCACGCTGATGCGCAGACGCTTGTCATCCCAGCGGGCTGTGATGCGGATCTCGAATGGCGGTGCATTACCCTTGCGCATGGACAGCACGGCGTTGCCCAGCAAATTGATCAGCACGCCCACGATGGCCGCCTCGTCGCCGCGCACCAGGGTGTCGACCGGCAAGTCGTGGCTGATGCTGACATTCTTCGTTTCATGCCCGACCAGGCGGATGGCCGCGTCGAGCGCACTGCGAAACTGGAAGTGCCCCGTTTCCAGCTGGTTGCCGCTCTTGCGGTAGGCAAAGGTCTTCAAGTCGGACACGATGTGCTGCACGCGCAGCATGCCCTGCTTGGCGTCGGCCAGGCATTCGCTCACCAGCGCGCTTTGCTGGGCGGCCGGATCTTCGATGGCCACCTCGATGGCCATCATGCAGAAATTCACGGGATTGTTGACTTCATGCAGCATGCCGGCGGCCAGGGTGCCGATGGCGGCCATTTTCTCCTGCTGCAGCATCTGCCCCTTGATATCGGCCAGGCTTTTATTGGTTTCTTCCAGCTGCGTGTTCTTTTGCGCCACTTCCGCCTTCAGCTGGAACAGCATGAAGCGGGCGCGCTCATTGAAATAGGTGAAGACGGCGCTGATGCTGGCCGACATGATGAGAAACAAGCAGTTGACGACAAAGGTGTCCGGCAAGTTGAAGCCGCCCGCATGCCAGGCGCAGGCAGCCACGTACAGCAGACAGGAGATAGCGCCGAAAACCATGTTTTGCCACAAGCCGAACGCCAGCACGATGCCCGACGAATAGATGGCCAGGGTCATGCCCACGTAATAAATCGAGGTGGCGCCTTCCGTGACGGCGATCATCCATGCGATCATGATTTGCGGCAGGATCAGCCACACAAAAGTCAGTCCCTGGATGCGGTCCTGCGCCCAGCGCGTGCGCATGGCCAGCACGACGCAAAAGATCAGCGCCGACACGAGGATGCGCGCACTGGTGAAGGCCGACTGCTTGTCGGGATACAGGGCCAAATCGAGACCCACGCCCAGCAGGATCAGCACGATGCCCGTGTAGGCTCCGCCGCGGCTGAATTCCAGCCGGAAGTCGCGCAGAACGGCCGCGTAGCCGGCGTGCAGGCCTGGAGTATCCATCAAGGAATGCTCACTTCTGCAAACACATTCACGCCCGTGGCGTCGACATAGATTTTCGGTTCTGTCGCGTGTTCGGGTAGCAAGGCCGACAAGCCCGCTTCATTGCGATAGATCAAATGCCACTCCAGCAAATGCTCCATGCCGAACTTGCCCGGATTGTCAGCGTGCACATTGGTGACGAGCAAACGTCCGCCCGGCCCCACGCGCGAGGCGAAGTGCAGCAGCAGGCGCGCGCACACCTTGTCGGACAGGTAATCGAACAGGCCGGCGCAATACACGGCGTCGAAGCTGCCGGGCGAGCCCGTGGCGCCCGAGCCGTGGCGGCGCTTGAGCAGGTTGTGCACGGAATCATGCACGTAATCGATCTCCACCACACGTCCCGTGCGCTGCATGATGGTGCTCAGGCGCGCGCGCGTCCAGTCCAGCGTCTCGCTGCTGAAGTCGACCAGCTCGAAGGCCAGCCACTGCGCATCGGGGCACGTTTCCAGGAAACGCTGCACCTCAATGGCCGGGCCGCAGCCCACGTTGAGCACTTTGTAGACGCACCCGGCAACACGCGCCTCGGCCGCTTTCTGCGCCAGGAATTGCGTCAGTATATCGATGCGGTTGCGGTGCGCCGTGGCGACGGCCGCCTGCAAAAAGGCCGCGTTGACGATCTGAAAATAGGTGCTGGGACCCTGGCGCGGATCATCCAGCAACTGGTTGACCATCTGGTAATCGCCCGCATAGCCGAGCGGTTTTGTAAACGTGCGGAAGACGAAGGGCGCGCGCAGTATCAGCGGGTGCAGCGCCGCCTGGGCGAACGCGCGGTGGGCCGGCGCCCGCTCTTCCTCGACGAGCGAGGCTTCCACCTCGAGCTGGCGCAAGTACAACTGGGTTTGCTCCATCAGCGGCAAGGCCAGTTCATCGAAGATGTCGGCGCGCAGGCGGCCGTTTTCCTTGGGCAGCGAATCGGACAAGTCGACCTGCTCGACCCAGCGCGCCACTTCCGACAAAAAGGCGCGCATTTCATTGACGACGATCTGGTAGTCGCGGCGGATGCGGAAGCGCTCGCCCCAGCCGGCGACAAAGGCGCTGGACTCTTTCGCCACGGCGCCCTTGACTACGACCACGTCGCTGAGCTCGCGCCACTCGTCGATCAGGGTCACGGAAACGATGGCGGTCAGGCCCGTATTGACGCTGCTGATGACGACGGCCTTGCCGACGTAGGCGTTCTTCGCCCCCATGCGCACCGTCACGTCATTGAGCACCTCGCTGACCTGCACAATCGAGTATGGATTGTAGATTTCCATGACCAGCGAATTGCGCTGCAAGTTGAAAATCGTGCCGCGCACCGCCTCACCCTGGGTGTTGCGAAAACTGACGACTGGATCGATCTGCGATTGTGAATACACGATTGAGCATTATCAAGTTACCCGGTTTCCGGCGCACCACGTTGGGGACGCCAGTTTCCAGGCTGGGTTAAGGCACGGCACACCGGTCGTCTGCCGCCGGCCCGCCATCGAAATGGCGGCGTTGCGGCGTCGCGTGACGCCGTGCCGGAGCGCCTCGAAGCGCGTCTGTTCGCTCTCTGATCGAGTGTACTATGGATGTGGCAGAACGGGCAATTGTTCCCTCTGGAACGACTGTCTGTGGCGCCGGCGCACAACGCTGCGCGCAGAACGTCTTTAACCAGCAACAAACAAGGCCAAGGCGTGACGCAACAGCTGCGGCGTTTGCCCCGTCCAGCGCTTGAACGAGCGACGAAAGTTGGTGGCATCATGAAAGCCGAGGTAGGCGGCCACGGCATCGTTGTCGTAGCCATGCGCCTGGAACAGGTAAATGGCCTTGTGCGCGCGCACCTGGTCCAGCTCGGCCTGGAAATGCGTGCCATGGCGCGCAAGGTGGCGTTTCAAGGTGGCGGGACTGACGCCAAACTCCTGCGCCGTGCGTTCCAGTGTCGGCGCGCAGCGGATATTGGCCAGCAGGTAATCGTACAGCGCACCGAGCAGGCTCGCTGGCGGAACGGGCGCCACGGCCGCAGCGCGCAAGGCCAGCGCGGCGGCCGTGGCATTGCCGCGCGGCCAAGGCTTGTCGAGCCAGCTGGAATCGATCAGCATGGCGTCGACCTGGCAATCGAAACGCAGGCACTGGCCCAGGTGCACTTCATGCTGTTCCACGTGCCGGGGCCGCGCGCGGTTGAAGCAGAAGCGCCACGGCAAGGAGACTCCCGCCAGCCAGCGGCACATGGCCGCCAGTGCCGTCATGTGCATCTCCACCAGAAAAGGCAGCTGGCTCGGCGCGCCAAACGCAGCAACCCAGTACAGCACGTGCATGTCGCCCGCCTCGCGCAAACGGGGCTGCAACAACGGACACAGCAAGGCATGAAAATCGCACAGGATGGTCAAGGCCTGGCGCAGATTCTGCGCCTGCAGCAAGGCATGGCTGGCGGCGCCGTAATGGCCGGGCAGCATTTGCTGGCCCAGCATGAAGCTGGTATCGGCACTGTCCAGGCCGCGCGCCACGTTGGCCAGCAATTGCAGGTATTGCGCGGCGCTGACCTGGCTTTCCGCGGACGGCAGCGCGCCGCCATCGAGGCCGGTGCCCTTGAGCAGCGATGCCGCGTCCAGGTCGCGGCTGCGCGCATAATCGAGCACCAGCGCCGGCTGGTGATGGGCCGCGATGCTGGCGTCGCCCTGCTGGTTCAGTGGCATCAGGCAGGCGCGGCGGAACTGATCCCGGCACCGGAGCGCGGCGTTTCCACGGCCCGGCTCAGCTCGGCAAGCACCACCTCCGGCACACCATCGGTGAGCGAGCAGGCATGCCGCAGGCTCAAGCGGATTTCGCGGTTGTCGTTGGCGTGGTGGCGCATCTGCCCCACCATGGCGCACAGATGACGCGCCTTCACGGCCGCGTCCTCACGCGACACGCCCGGCATCAGCACGGCGAAGCGGTCGCCCGCATAGCGGCACAGCAGATCGTCATTGCGCAAGTTCAACAGCAGCATGTGGCCCACGGCTTGCAACACGCGGTCGCCTTCGCGGTGGCCGTATTCGCGGTTAATCAGGTGAAAACTGTCGATATCGAGCAAGACCAGCGCGCAATCGAGGCCGGGCCGGCGCTCCTGTTCCAGTCGCATCTGCGTGCGCAGGTAGCTGGCGTCGGCCAGTTGCGTGATGCGGTCGAAGGCGCGGTGGTCGCGGAACAGGCGCTCGCGCTTTTGCAGGTGCTCGTTCAGGCGGAACTGTTCCTGGCGCCAGTAATACATGCCGATGGTCAGCACCAGCATGCCAAACGGAATCAAGGCCTCCAGCCAGTTATCCCACAAGGCGCTCTTGTCGACGGCAAAGAATTCGTCCAGGCAATCGGCCCAGGACCCCAGCATGATGGCGCACAGGCCGCCGGCGATCAGGCTCGTCACCCGTCCCCGCGGACGGCTGCTGAGGGTAAACAAGAACCAGATGCCCGCCATGACGGCCGTGCCGCCTTCGCAGACGATATCCATCCACTTCCAGATGGCAAACGGTTTAACGTGGCCCAGTGTGGCGTACAGAAAAAAGAACAGGGGCAATGCCAGCGCGGCGGCAATCAGACTGTTACGGTGCAACGGCAGCATGTGGGGAACCTTTAAAAGTGGTGCTGTCGCCACGATAGCGCCCGCCCATGACGGCACGATGACATGCCCCGCGCCCGTGAGGCAGGTGCAAACGGCTCATCATTAGCAGCGCAGCTGATGCAAATCCGGCAAGCGAGTGCCCATGCGCCCTGCGCTGGCAGGTCATTTCAGCTCATCACGGTTCATTTATGGCCGGAAAGCGTACACCTGCCGTTGTTTTCAAGGTGGCAAGCCCTTGCCTGTCACGCAACCGTCATATTTGCTGCCTAGAATCCGCCCGG
Organism: Janthinobacterium darwini; assembly: GCF_051380905.1. NCBI lineage: Bacteria > Pseudomonadati > Pseudomonadota > Betaproteobacteria > Burkholderiales > Oxalobacteraceae > Janthinobacterium > Janthinobacterium darwini. The sequence continues at coordinate 1,727,031 of NZ_JBNYXX010000001.1, read as the reverse complement.
TTCCTTCCTCCCTAACCGAGCTCTTCATGAAAACCATGCACACTTCGTTTCCCTCCCCGCTGCGCCTGACAGCCCTGTCACTCGGCATCATGGCCATCTTCAGCGCTCAAAGCCATGCGCAGTCGCAAGCCCAGGACGATGGCCAGGCGGGCGCCACCGTGGTCGTCAGCGGCCAGCGCGCCAGCCTGCGCAACGCCATCGCCGCCCAAGAGAAAGCCGACAACATCATCAGCGTCATCAGCAGCGACGACATCGGCGGCCTGCCCGATAAAAACGCGGCCGAGGCGCTGGCCCGCTTGCCGGGCGTGTCCGTGCAGCGCGACCAGGGTGAAGGCCGCTACATCACGGTGCGCGGCCTGGGCCCGGACCTGAATGCGGTGACCATCAATGGCGCGCTGGTACCGTCGCCGGAAGCGGGCCGCCGCGCCGTGGCGCTGGACATCCTGCCTGCCGGCCTGATACGCACCCTGGAAGTGTCGAAGACCTTGCTGCCGGAAATGGATGCCAACTCGCTGGGCGCCACCATCGAAGTCAAATCGCTGTCCGCCTTCGACTTGCCGGGCAAGCTGCTGTCGGCCAACGTGGCCGCCAGCCATGATGAAAAAACGGGCAAGACCAGCCCCAGCGGCGGCGCCCTGTGGGCCCAGCGCTTCCTCGATGGCAAGCTTGGCGTGGCCGCCGGCCTGAGCGCGGAAAAGCGCTCGTTCGGCTCCGACGACGTAGAAACGGGCGGCGCCTGGAGCAAGGGCAAATTGTCAGGTCTGGAATTGCGCGACTACCTGCCCGTGCGCAAGCGCGGCGCCCTGGCAGTCAACCTCGATTACCGTCCGGAAGCGGGCAACAGCTGGTTTTTGCGCTCGTTCGTCAGCGAATTTTCCGACGATGAAGTGCGCGACCGCCTGACCATCAGCAATATCGCGGGCGGCAGCCTTGCCGAAGGCGCATCGGCCAGCGCGCGCGCCGAGCGCCGCATCCGCCAGCGCAAATACACGCAGCAAGTACGCTCGCTCGTGCTGGGCACGCAGCAGAAATCGGGCGACTGGACCCTGGACGTGAAAGGCGGCATGAGCCGGGCGACGGAAGACACGCCGGAGTCGCTGAACGATGGCCGTTTCCGCAGCACCAGCAATGTCGCCGGCATCAGTTTCAATGACACTCAGGAACCCGTCTTGAGCGGCCCCGCCTCGCTGTACGACCCGGCCAGCTATGCGCTCAACGCCATCACCCTGCAAAAGCGCTACTCGAAGGACAATGAACACCACGCGCGCATCGACCTGGCACGCAAGTTCGACATCGCCACGTTGAAATTCGGCGCCAAAGTCAGCCGCCGCGAAAAAACCAATGATACGGATCAATGGACATATAACAGCAGCAAGGCGTCGAGCGGCAATTTCTGGGGCGCCGGTTCTACCTCGATGAGCAATTTCGTGCAGGGCCACAATCTCGACTACGATCTGGGCAACATCGGCGTGGCGCTGGACCCGGGCCTGATCCGCGCCCGCGTGGCCGGCCTGGACCGCGACAAGGCGCGCCTGGCTACCGAGTCCATCATCAACGATTACCGCATGCATGAAGACATCAACGCCATGTATGTGCAGAACAGCTATGACTTCGACGCCTGGCACATCCTGGGCGGCGTGCGTCTTGAACGCACCAGCTTTGAAGCTGCCGGTTCGCAAGTGGACAGCGCCGGGCTTGCCACGCCCTTGACGCGCGAACGTTCGTACACCAACTGGCTGCCAAACCTGCAAGCCCGTTATGACCTGGATCAAAAAACCAGCGTGCGGGCCGCCTGGACGCAAGCCGTGGTGCGCGCCAACTTCAGCCAGCTGGCGCCCGGCATCAGCCTGGCCAGCAACACGGAAGCCGTGATCGGCAACCCGGACTTGAAACCCTTGAAGGCAAACAACCTGGATTTGGGCATCGAGCGCGTGCTGGGCAACGACGGCGTGATATCGGCCTACGGTTTCTACAAGGACATCAAGAATTTTACGTACACGACGAATCTGGCCGGCACGGGCCAATGGGCAAGCTACACGACGGCCACCTCGTATGCGAATGGCGACGCGGCCAAAGTCAAAGGCATCGAACTGGCCTACATGCAGCCGCTGCGCATGTTGCCGGCACCGTTCAACAAGTTTCTCGTCGGCGTGAATGGCACCCTGAGCACCTCGAGCGCGCAAATCGGCCGTTTCGACAAGGCCGGCAACAAGCAGCTCACCCGCGACATCCGCCTGCCGGGCCAGTCGAACCAGGTGATGAATTTAATGCTGGGCTATGAAACCGGTCCGATCAGCGCCCGCCTGGCCCTCAACTACAAGTCGCCCTACCTGCTGGAAATGGGCGGCGACATCCTCGACCAAAGCCAGGACCACATCGTCGCCAGCCAGAAGCAGCTCGATTTCTCGCTGTCTTACCAGATCAGCAAGCAGTTCCAGCTGATGTTCGAGGTGGCCAACCTGAACAACGAGAAATACTACGTCTACCAGGGCACGAAGCAATACAACGTGCAGAACGAACAGTATGGCCGCACTTTTAAAGTGAGCCTGAAAGCCAGCGCCTTCTGATGAGGATCTTGAATAACATGAAAACAACCGTCCTGTGCAGCGCTTTGCTGGCTGCCTTTTGCCTCACCGGCACGGCGCAAGCCACCCCGGTCGCGTCTAACACTGTGCCCGCCTTCGCGCACGAGGCCGAAGAGCTGGCCCGCCTGCCCGGCGGCGGCTGGCTGACCTTGGACAAGCACGGCTTGCGCTTGTTCACTGCGGCCGGCCAGGAGCAGGACCGCATCGCCGTGCGCGCCAAGCAGCTCGACACGCGCATCGATGCCAATCGCGTGCTGGCCGTGTTCCTGGAGGCCGATACGCAGCGCCCCCTGCCCGTCTCCGTGGACGTACAGGCAGGCAAACTGGTCAAGCTGGCGCCGTTTCCCGTGCCGACGTTTTCCGTGGAAGCGTCCTGCCTGTACCGCGACGCCCAGCGACTCGATCATCTGTTCTTGATCGGCAAGGATGGCCAGGCGGAACAGTGGGTGATGCAGGGCGAGCAGCGCAGCCTGGTGCGCAAACTGGCTTTGCCGCCGCACGCCAAGCATTGCCGGGTCGACGATGGCGCGCAGCGCCTGCTGGTGAGCGAGTCCGACATGGGCGTGTGGGCCTATGACGCCGAGTCCGAAGGCATGGGCAAGCGCGAGGTGGTGGCCTTGCGCAAGCCGTACGGCCAGCTGGATGGCGGCGCCGGTGCATTGGCCGTGCTGCCGGGCGGCGTAGCCGTACTCGATGGCAAGGCGGAAAAGCTGCACTTGTACGCCCGCCAGGGGAGTACATGGACGGCGCAGCCAGCCCAGGCCGTCGCCTTGAACGTGCGCAAGGGTGACAGCCAGCTGGCACTGGACGAAGACACGCTACTGCTGCGCGGCAAGAATGGTTGGCAAGCGCGGCCCGTAAAATGGCGCGGCAAGGGGGAAACGCAGGCTGCTGTGGCCATCATCGCCCCGCAAGCGCAGACGGAGCCGATGGCGCGCCAGGGCGACGCGGCCGACGATCCGGCCATCTGGCTGGCCAGCAACCCGGCCGACTCGCGTATCCTCGGCACCAACAAGAAACAGGGTCTGTTGGTCTACGACCTGCAAGGCAAGCAAACGCAGCTGCTGGAAGTGGGCCGTTTGAACAACGTCGATGTGCGGCAAAACATCAGTTTTGGCGGCAGCAAGGTCGACCTGGCCGTGGCCACCCAGCGCGACGACAACAGCATGATGCTCTTCACCATCAATGCCAGTGGCGACGTGGCGGAAGCGGGCCGTTTTCCGACCGGACTGAAAAGCATCTACGGCATGTGCCTGTACCAGCCGGCCAGCGGCGGCGTGGAAGCGTTTATCAACGACAAGGATGGCACCTTCCAGCAATACCGCATTGGCGTGAGCGGCAACCAGTTCAGCGCCACCCTCTTGCGCAGCTTCAAGGTCGCCACGCAACCGGAAGGCTGCGTGGCCGACGATGCCAACGCCCGCCTCTTCCTGGGCGAGGAAACGCGCGGCGTGTGGACCACCTCGGCCGACGCCGCCAAGCCGGACACCCTGGCCATGGTCTTGCCGGTGGGAGCGAACCTGAGCGCCGACGTGGAAGGCATGGCCATCTACCGCAAGCCGAACGGCAAGGCTGACTCTGGCTACCTGATCGTTTCCAGCCAGGGCGACAGCAGCTACGTGGTGCTCGATGCGCAAGCACCGTATAAAGTGCGCGGCCGCTTCAAGGTGGGATTTAACTTGCCGGCCGGCATAGACGGCACCTCGGAAACGGATGGCCTCGACGTCACCTCCGCCAACCTGGGCGGCGCGTATGCGCAAGGCATGCTGGTGATCCAGGATGGCTACAAGCGCTTGCCCGATGGGCCGCAGAACTTCAAATATGTGGCGTGGGAGGATGTGGCGAAGGCCTTGAAGCTGGACTAATGACATGCGGGCAGCCTGTACAGGCTGCCCCAATAGTCGCCCAGTCGCTGCGCCAAAGACCCGGCTACACCATGCGCGGCATATCGATGGCAAACGGCAGGCTGCTACCAAAGAAGTCCACCTTGCCTGCAAGCGCCAGGCGTTGCGAGGACAATTCCACCAGGCGCAACTCCGCGACATCATGGTAATCCATCATGTAGAGACTACATTCGCCCTCTGTACAGCTTGCATCAACGGCTAGCATATGCACGGGCGCGGCATCCGCTTCCGCCACGAGCAAGCCTTGCAAAATGAAGGATGGCGGATACAAGGCCCACGACCAGGGTGCATCGTCGTCTTCCGTCAGCCGCATGAACACGTCGTCATCGGCCTCAATCCTGATATTGATTTCCCGCATGCCATCGGCGCGTGCCGCCAGGCTGATCCGGGATTTCGCGACATCCACTTCAAAATTGGTGTCGCCGATACTGAATACATGCATTTCCCTGTTACTCCTGATTGACACGTTAATATACTGCTCGGCGGGCCAGCAGACAGGCGCGAGTAGCCGTCAATCGCCCTGCTGTTGCCACACTGCCTTGCCACCCTTGATATAGATCAGGGCACTGGCAGAACCCTCTTTCCCCACCACGATCCCGTCCGTTTTCAGCTTGAGGGATTTCTCATGGTAGCTGTGCTGGCGCGAGCCCTTGTCCTCCACCTGCCAGACTTCCAGCCAGGCAAAATCGTCGCCGCCGTTGGACAATGCATGTCCGGCACCGACGATCAGGGGCGCCGTCTTCTGTCTTAACAGGAAGACGATGCCCTCTTTCTTGCTGTCTTTGTTCTTGATCAGCACAGCCAGATCGCCCTTCCCATCGCCATCGAAATCGCCGCGCAAGACAAAGGGATTCATGCGCGCATTGATTTCGATCGCCTCGCGTTTGGCCAAGCTTTCAAGCTGTTGCGTCGCCCAGCTTGGCAATTGCGCCTGCGGCGGCAAGGCCTGCGCACCGGCCATATCAGCGGAAAATACCAAAGCGACGGTCACTGCAATGCTTCTCCCATTCATGGGGCGGCTCCATCAAGATGAAGAATCGGGGGTGGCGCACGGTAGTTCCGGGCATGCAGGCAGAATAGCATTCTCCGGAAATACTTGCACTGCCACAACAGGTGCCCGCTCCGCATTGCGTGCCAGTGTCCATGGAAAAATTGCCGTCCGTTGCAGATATGCCAGCGACTGGCGGCCTGCTGCGTATTAAAATGGCGCCCCATGACCTCCCCCGCCTCGACCTCCCCCCTGCCCGACAGCATTTTGCTCCCTTCCCTGGCCGTCCTGGGAGGGCAGATTTCTGTCAATCTGGGGGCGGCGATTGCGAAAAATCTGTTTCCTGTCATCGGGGTCGAGGGGATTACGGCGTATCGCGTGGGGTTTTCGGCGCTGATTTTACTGGCTATCTTTCGTCCCTGGCGCTTCCGCCTGACGCGCAAGGATGTACTGAACTTGCTGGTCTACGGTTCCGTGCTGGGATTGATGAATTTGCTGATTTACCGGGCGTTTGCGCTGATACCGATCGGTATTGCGGTCGCCATCGAGGTGACGGGGCCGCTGGCGGTGGCCATGCTGTCGTCGCGCCGGCCCCGCGATTTGCTGGCCGTGGCTTGCGCCGTGTTCGGCTTGTATTTGCTGTTGCCGCTGCAAGGCAGCCCGGGCAGCCTGGACCCTGTGGGAGTGGCGTATGCGCTGGGGGCGGCCCTGTGCTGGGCGCTGTATATCATCTTTGGCAAGCGCGCCTCGACCTTGCAAGGCGGGCAAGCCGTAGCCTGGGGCATGACGGTGGCGGCCATGGTAACGGTGCCCATCGGCGTCGCTTACTCGGGCACGGCCTTGCTGGCGCCGTCGATTGCCTTGATGGGCCTGGCCATTGCCATGCTGTCCAGCGCCCTGCCGTATTCGCTGGAAATCTTTGCCCTGCGCCGCTTGCCGCAAGGGGTGTTCGGCATGTTCAGCAGCGCGGCGCCGGCCGTCAGCGCGCTGGCTGCCATGGCCGTGCTGGGAGAACTGCTGAGCCTGACCCAGTGGCTGGCTATCGCCTGCATCGTGTTCGCGTCGGCCATGGCGGCGCTGGGTGCGCAAGGCGGCAAGCGCTAGCCGCGCACGGCAAGTCCTAAATCAGCCATGCGGATGGTCTAGGTGCTCGCCAGCAATTTCCGGCATTGCCACGCGCGCCGACGGGCAAGTTTTGATGCCTGGCTGTAAAATGTGCCATCCCTTGCCACGTACGGCATGCCAGCAGGCATGCTTGCTCCTCCAATGACATTCGCATTCCTTTTACGCTTGTTCTCTCCTCTCGCCGCTGCAGCCTTGCTGCTGGCGCCAGGCGCCGCCGCGCAGGCAGCCGCCGCGCCCGCCACCCTCACGGGCAATGCCGAAGCGGGCAAGGCGGCGTTTCGCAAGTGCGCCTCCTGCCACCAGGTGGGGCCTTCGGCGCGCGGCGGTTTCGGCCCCAAGCTGACGGGCTTGATCGGCCGCAAGGCCGGCTCCACCACAGACTACAAGTATTCGGCAGCCATGAAAAACGCGAATATTGTCTGGACCGAGCAAAACCTGGCCGGCTTCCTGAAAGCCCCCAGCGATTTCATTCCCGGCAATAACATGCGCTTCTGGGGCATCGGCAATGCGCAGCAAGTGGCCGACTTGCTGGCCTACCTGCGCACGCAGTAAGCAAGCAGGTAAGTAGGCAGGTCATGCTCCTGCCTGCCTGCCCGCACGCGGACAGGCGGACACGACCCATCAAGTCATGACCGCAGCGCAAGCCTGCAGCGCTTGCAGCCAGCCCTTACGCTTCTTGCGCGCAGCCCGGGTAACGCCCTTCATGCTTGAAGTTTCGTTCCAGCTGCTTGAATTCGCGTTCACGCCGGGGATGCTCACCGGCAGTCATCTGCTTCCACTAGGGCTTGGTGGGCAGCTTGCGCACGCACAGGTAAATGGAATACAGCGCCGCCAACCCCACCAGCACGTACACGCCACGCGACGCGGTCGACATGGCACCAAGGATGCGGGCCACGATATCGATATCGAACAAGCCCACCAGCGCCCAGTTCAAGCCGCCCACGATCAGCAGGATCATGGAGATCCAGTCGACCACGTTCAGGCGCTTTGCCGTCATTTCCTCGTTTGCCGCACCGTCCGATCCTTCCTGGATATTCGCCATCTCAGCCTCCTGTAAGAAGACAGGACCCGCCGTCGGGTCTGTGCAAAGTTCAGTGTAGGCGCGGCACCGCCACACGCCAGTCGGACGATGCCGGGTGTCGAGGTAGGACGAATCTGTAATACGGCAGGTGATTTTATCCGGTACCAAGCCAGGCGCCAGGCAAGGCGGCTATGCGATCTAGTAATAGTTACCAGCTGTTGCTAAACAAGCAGTGACCAATTCCAATATGGAAATATTTATAGATTACTTAGTATTGCACTGCTACACTCATTTCACCCCGGCAACATCAGGGGCAACAGCGCCGCGCCGTGCCGCCCGCATGGGGTGCGGCCACCATGGGACAACAGTTGAGGGGACATGAATATTTCTAACATACGCATCGGTGTACGCCTGACCACGGGTTTTTTGCTGGCATCGCTGTTGCTGGCGGTGGTCGTCAGCATCAGCACGTGGCAACTTGCTACGGTGAGCGGGGAAATCGACAGCAGCGTGAACCAGCGCTATGCGCGCATCGCGCAATTGCAGGCCACACGCAACAGCACGCAGGAGCAGCCCGCCCTGCGCGACATCGACCAGCAGATCGCCACGCAATCGGCGCAGATGCGCGCGGCGGCCGAGGCGGCCATCGCCCGCGCGCACAATACCAGCGTGCTGATCATCGCGCTGGGCCTGATCGGCGGCGTGCTCAGCCTGGCCACGGCCTGGTTCATCAGCAGCGGCATCGTGCGGCCCCTGCGGCACGCCGTCAAGGTGGCGCGCAAGGTGGCCGGCGGCGACCTGAGCGGCAATATCCGTGTGGAATCCGGCGATGAGGTTGGCCAGTTGCTGCAGGCACTGAAAGACATGAATGCCAGCTTGATCCATATCGTGGGTGACGTGCGCGGCGGCACGCAGGACATCGCGGGTGCCTCGGGAGAGATTGCTGCCGGCAACCTGGACTTGTCGCAGCGCACGCAGGCGCAAGCCAGTTCGCTGGAGCAGACGGCCGTCTCCATGGAGGCACTGACGGGCACCGTCAAGCAAAATGCGGACAATGCGCGGCAAGCCAACCAGTTGGCGCTATCGGCCGCCGATGTGGCCGGCAAGGGTGGCAAGGTGGTGGCAGAAGTGGTCGACACCATGAGCTCGATCAATGCATCGTCGAAAAAGATCGTTGATATCATCGGCGTCATCGACGCTATCGCCTTCCAGACGAATATCCTGGCCCTGAATGCGGCTGTGGAAGCGGCGCGCGCAGGCGACCAGGGACGCGGCTTTGCCGTCGTGGCCGCCGAAGTGCGCACCCTCGCCCAGCGTTCGGCCGGGGCGGCGCGGGAAATCAAGCAATTGATCGGCGACTCCGTCGAGCGGATCGACGCGGGCGCGCGCCTGGTCGACACGGCAGGCGCCACCATGCGCGAAATCGTTGCCAGCGTGCACCGCGTGACGGACATCATGGGCGAAATCAGCATGGCCAGCGGCGAGCAATTGTCCGGTATCGAACAAGTCAATGCCGCCATCGTGCAGATGGAGCATGTGACGCAGCAAAACGCCGCCCTGGTGGATCAGGCGTCGGTAGCGGCCGCCAGCATGCAGCAGCGCGCCCAGCAGCTATCGGGCACGGTGGGCATCTTCACCTTGGGAACGGAGGTGGCGCCCCCGCACGCGGCGCGGGCCATCAGCCTTGTCGCGACGCATGACAAGGAGGCACCCGCCCTGACACGCTTACGCGCCCCTGCCGTTAGAGCGCGCCTGAAAGCCTGAGTTCCCCGCCTGAGTTCCCCGCTATAGCTGCTTGTACATGATGGTCGTGGCGTCCAGCCGGTCGCCTGCAGGCGCCAGCGCATAGGCGGGGATGCTGCCGGCCACCACGTAACCGAGCGACAAATATAACGGTTCGGCATGGTCGCCGCTGCGCGTGTCCAGGGTCAGCAGGCTGCGCGGCAAGAGGCGCGCCTGCTCTTCCAGCGCCAGCATCAACTGGCGCGCGAGGCCGAGGCGGCGGTAAGCTGGCGCGACCAGCAGCTTGCGCACTTCGGCCCGATGCGCCTGGTTGGGATTGGTGTCCCAGTCGAGCTGCACGGCGCCGGCCACCCGACCATCGACTTCGGCCACCAGCAGCAGGCGCACGCCGCGCGCCACGGCGGGCAGCACATTGTCCGTCCAAAACGCCTGGCTGGCCGACGCGTCGAAGGGCAGGATGAAACCGATGCTGGCGCCATCGTGCACGCAGTCTTGCAGCAAGGCGCCCAGTTCCGGCAGGCGGACGAGAATATCGGTGGACGAAAAGTGGCGTAGCGATATAGACATGGTAGCCTCAGACAAGAAAGAGAAAATAGCGGGCGCCGCTGTCTGGCGGCGTCGTAAACGCGCTGGCGCCGTGCAGCTGGTAGCGCAGGCAATCGCCGGCCATCAAATCGTGCGAGCGGCCGTCGACGGTGACGTTCAGCTTGCCCTCTTGCAGCAATAGATGGTGCTCCATACCGGGCCGGGGCGAGGCGGCATAGGCGATCGTGACGCCCGCGCCCAGTTCGCATTCGAGCGCTTCGCCAGCCAGCGCGCGCGACGGCGGCGAGATGGAACGGCGGATAAAACCCGTGTCCGGATCCGTCCACACGCCCTGCTGGGTGCGCCGCAGGACGGGCACGAAATCGTCTTCCACCATGCGCAACAGGCGCGACATGGCCAGGCCATACGCGGCGCACAGCTTACCCAGCACAGCCGTGGTCGGGCTGACTTCGCCATTTTCCAGGCGCGACAGGGTAGCGCGGCTGACCTGGCTGGCACTGGCCAGCTGGTCCAGCGACCAGCCCCGCTCCACGCGCAACTGCTTTAAACGCGCCGCCAGGCGCTGTTGCGTATCGTTATCAGTCAATTCTGTATTTTCCATATATGGGAATTTATCCCTAAAACGGGAATTTGGCAAGCAATCGTCGCAGAGTTGCTCAACGCACAGACCCACACCCGGACTCCAGGCACCATGGCGCCACCACTTCAAGGAGAAGCCATGTCCGCCACTCCCCCCACTCCCGAGCCGCGCCAAGGCCAGGCGCCCGCGCCACTGGGCAGGGTCGAATTTCATTTGCAATTTATCCGCTCGTTTGCCGACCCCACGTTTGACGCCGTACGCGACGCCCTGGTGCAAGTGGAAGATGTGGCGTGGAAGAATTATCAGGATGGCCGCAAGGCGCCCGTCACGCAGAAGGCCGGACCGGGCTTTGCCGACCCCGACTACGATTTATCCGTGGAATGGCTCGCCACGCGCGACCGCCTGCTGGCCGCCGAGGCGCGCCAGAAAGATCCCGCCACGCCGTCGCGCGTGCTGCTGATCTGCGGCGCGGCACGCAATGACGGTTCTTGCCCTGGCGAAATATCGAAGACCTGGCGCATGACGCAATGGGCCAAGGAAGTGCTGCAGGCGGACGCCATTGAAGCGGACGTGCTGGACCTGAGTTTGCTGACCTCCGCGTATGATTTGCACATTCATCCATGCAAGGGCTGTGTCTCGACGGCCATGCCCCTGTGCCACTGGCCATGCAGCTGCTATCCGAACCATGGAGAACGCCAGACGAATGACTGGATGGCAGAAATATACGAGCGCTGGACGGCCGCGCACGCCGTCATCATCCTCACGCCCGTGTACTGGTACCAGACGCCCGGCGTGCTGAAACTGATGATAGACCGGCTCGTCTGCGCCGATGGCGGCAACCCGGACCCCACGTCCACGCACGGCAAGAAAGCCGTGGAAGCGAAGGCCCTGGAATTGCAAGGCTGGAATTACCCGAAACACCTGGCCGGGCGCGCGTATGGCCTCGTCGTGCATGGCGACGTGGCCGGCATCGAAGGGGTCCGGCGGGGCCTGTCGGACTGGCTGGACTGGATGGGCCTGGTCGATGCGGGCGCGAAATCACGGCTGGACCGCTACATCGGCTATTACGACACTTATGCGCAAAGCCATGAGACGCTGGACCGCGATACCGATATGCAGGAAGAAGTGCGCAACGTGGCGCGCGCCGTGGCCGACGCCGTCAAGCGGCTGCGCGCAGGCACGCTGGCGCCGCCCGATGCGGCATTACAAGCTCCGCGGCCAAAATGATACCTTGCGTACCTAACCCGCCATGCGCGAGGCGTGGCGGCACAGTTCCAGGAAACCGCGCAAGCGGGGCGAGAGTATTTTTTTAGACTGGCGTATCAGATAAAAGTTGCGCTCCAGGGGCGGCAGCATGGTTTCCAGTTCCACCAATTGCCCGCTGGCCAGCAGATCGGCCACCACCACCCTGGACAGGCAGGCGATACCCAGCCCCGCCGCAGCGCCATACTTGATGGCTTCCGAATTGCTGAACTCGCCCGCAGCGCGCAGATAGTGCAGGTACGGCACCAGCGCCTGCTCCACCGCTTCGCGCGTGCCCGAGCCCGCTTCGCGCAGCAGCCAGCCCGCCTGGTTCAATTCCGCAAAGCTGAGCAAATGGCGCAACTGCGCCAGCGGATGCGTGGGCGCGGCCACGATCAGCATCTGGTCCGTCAGCCATGGCTCCACCAGCAAGCCCGCTTCGTGGCAAGGTCCTTCGATCAGGCCGATATCGACCTGGAAGGCGGCCACGGCAGCGGCGATATCGGCCGTGTTGGCAATCGTCACTTGCGGGATGCTGGGTCCGTACTGCTGCGCCGCCTGGGCCAGGATCTGCGGCAACAGATAGATGCCGATGGTGGTGCTGGCGCCGATTTGCAGGCTGACGGGCACGGACGGGTCGGCGCCCGCGAACTGGCGCTCGATACTGGCGGCCCCGTCGCGCATCTGCCGCGCCTGCGGCAACAGCAGACGGCCATTGTCATTGAGCAGCAATCGCTTGCCCACCCTGTCGAACAACTGCGCCCCCAGCAAGGTTTCCAGCTCATTCAAGGAGGCGCTGGTGGCCGATTGCGATAGGGCAATCAGGTCGCCGGCCGCGCTGGTGCTGCCCGTGTCCGCCACAGCCAGGAAAATCTGCAGTTGCCGCAAGGTTAACGCCATGCACTACTCCTCCAATTTACCTATTTTTCAGGTTAAATATACAAAAACAATCCGTTTTACCATTTAATCGACGCGCTGTACAGTCATGCCATACGAACACAGAACCATGGAGTACGGCATGTCATCTCTATCAACGACGAATACAACAAGTTTCAGCGACCGCTACGGCCGCCTTTTGCCGGGCCTGCTGCTGAGCGGCGTGATCGCCTGGGGCGCCATTCAACTGGGCAAGCTGGAATGGATGCAAAACCACGGCATGAGCGCCCTGACCCTTGCCATCATGCTGGGCATTGTGCTGGGCAACAGCGTGTATGGCCGCCTGGCGCCCAGCTGCGGCGCGGGCGTGGCCTTTTCCAAGCAGACTTTATTACGTCTTGGCATCATCCTCTACGGCTTTCGTTTGACCTTCCAGGATATCGGGCAAGTGGGCCTGGCCGGCATCGCCATCGACGCGCTGGTGCTGGCATCCACGTTTGGCCTGGCCATGTTCCTCGGCATCAAGGTGTTCAAGCTGGAGCGCAACAGCGCCATTCTGATCGGCGCAGGCAGCTCGATCTGCGGCGCGGCGGCCGTGATGGCCACGGAACCCGTCGTCAAGGGGCGCAGCGAGGATGTCACCGTGGCCGTCTCCACCGTCGTGGTGTTCGGCACTATCGCCATCTTTTTATACCCCTTGCTGTACCAGTTGAATCAGGGCTGGCATGTGCTGGCGGCCACGCCTACGGCCTTTGGCGTGTACATCGGCTCGACCGTGCATGAAGTGGCGCAAGTGGTGGCGGCCGGCAAGTCGATCGGGCAAGAGGCGGCGAACGCGGCCGTGATCGCCAAGATGGTGCGCGTGATGATGCTGGCGCCCTTCCTCGTCATCCTGTCGGCGGTGCTGGCGCGCGGCAAGGCCCAAGGTGGTAACGGCGGCCATGACAAGGCGGCCAAGCTGGCCATCCCCTGGTTCGCCTTCATTTTTATTGCCGCAGTGGCCTTCAATTCCCTGGGCCTGTTGCCAGCAACTACAGTAGCGGCCATCACCGAGTTCGACACGGCCCTGCTGGCCATGGCCATGGCGGTCCTGGGCTTGACGACACATATGTCGGCCATCCGCCGCGCCGGCATCAAACCCCTGCTGCTGGCCGGCCTGCTGTTCTGCTGGCTGATCGCCGGTGGCGCCGCCATCAACCACATGGTCGCCAGCCTGTTTGCCTGAAGTTGCGCCAAATTCAAGCGAGGGCCGCTGACACGGGAGTCGAAAACTTCGTACAATAAGCGTGTTTTGACTTTCAATCCCGCTTCGGCCCCACCCAGGAACACCCATGCATATCTCGAACTGGCTGCTTTTCTGCAGCGTCGCCCTGCTCGTCACGTTTTCTCCCGGCCCGGCTGTTCTGCTGGCCATCTCGAATGCCATCGCCGTCGGCCCGCGCCGCGCGATGATCAGCAGCATGGGCAATGGTTTTGGCTTGTTCATCATTTCCGGCGTAGCCATGGCCGGCATGGGCGTCGTGCTGGCGACCTCGGCGACGGCCTTCATGCTGCTGAAACTGGCTGGTGCCCTGTATCTGGTGTACCTGGGCATCAAGCAATGGCGCAGCAAGACCAGCATCGTGGCCGATGCGCCCGTGGCGCTTGGCGCGGCCAATCCTAATTCGTTCTGGAAACTCTTCCGCCAGGGCTTGACGGTGGCGCTGACCAATCCCAAGGCCATCCTGTTCTTTTCGGCCCTGTTCCCGCAATTCATCACGCCGGGCGAACCCGTGGCCATCCAGTTCACCGTGCTGACAACGTCGTTTGTCGCCTGCGCCATGCTGGCCCACTTGTTCTACGCCAACCTGGCGCGCCTGCTGAAAACCCAGCTGGCGACGCCGGGACGCGCCAAGCTGTTCAACCGCATTTCGGGCGGCGCCTTCGTGCTGTTGGGCCTGAGCCTGTTGCGCCTGCGCGCCAAGACCGCGTAACTAGTCCTTTTCCGTCAAAAACGCCTCGATGCTGGCCGCCAGGGCCAGCGGCGCTTCATTCATCGGATAGTGTCCCGCATTGGCCAGCACTTCCAGCCTGGCCCGCGGGTACCACGCCAGATACGTGCGGCGCATCAGGGTCGCATCGAAGCGGGGATCGTGCTCTCCCACCAGCGCCAGCAAGGGCAGCGGCGCCGCCGCCCGCCTCACTTCGCCACTGAAATCGGAGCCGCTCCACGCGAGGAAGTAGGCCGCGAACGCGGCTGGATCCGAGCTTTCCCACGAATACTGCGCCTTCCAGTCCAGCCAGGAGGCGGACAGGCGCCCGCCCGTGCTGCGGGCGATGATGGCGCGCCGCGCCTGACGATCGCCGCTGGCATCCAGAAACAGTTGCCGCGCCGCCCCGTCCAGTGCCACGCCGCAGCTGGGTACGGGCGCCACGGCCACCAGTTTGCGCAAGCGCATGGGCTCCAGCAAGGCCAGCCGTTCCAGCGCCATGCCGCCCATCGAATGACCCACCACGCTGAACGTGGCAAAACCCAGCGCATCGGCCAGCGCCAGCGCGTCGCGGGCGACCTCGTCCAACGAATACTCGCCCGCCGCGCCGCGCATGCCGCCATAGCCGCGGCAATCCATGAAGACATAGCTGAAAGCGTCACCATCGAGGGCCACCTCCATCGGTGCAAACGCGTGCGCGTCGCCAAACCAGCCGTGCAGGACGATGACGGCGTGAGCGCCATGACCCACGCGATGATAGCTATTGTGCATATACACTCCTGAAAAAGAGTGGATGGTAAGCGGAGATCAAGCGGCCCGCCTTCGATGTCAGGTCAAATACTGTAGAGTATGGGCCATGGATGATTTTTATACGGAAGTGCCCCGCCCATTGATCGCCACGGCGCGCGACCATGCGCCCGATGAGATGTTTCCCAGCCACAGCCATGCGCGCGGCCAATTCGCCTATGCGGCGCGGGGCGTCATCAGCGTACATACGCCGCAAGGCAACTGGCTGGTGCCCCCGCAGCGCGCCTGCTGGGTCCCGGCCAGGCTCATCCACGGCATGCGCATGCATGGCGCCGTGACCATGCACAATATATTCGTTGACGAGGCCGCCATCGCAAGGATGGGCTTGCCACTCGATTGCCAGGTATTGGACGCTTCGCCGCTGCTGCGCCAGTTGCTGGCCGAGGCAGTGACGGTGGAGACCCTGTATGCGGAAGAATCGCGCGACGGACGATTGATGGGCTTGTTGCTCGATGAGATTGCCGCAGCCAGGCCCCTGCCCCTGAGCGCTCCCCTGCCGCAGCAACCCCGGCTGGCGCGGCTGTGCATGGAATTGCTCCGGCAACCAACCCTGGACAGCAGCCTGGATGCGATGGCGGCGCAGGCGGGCATGAGCCGGCGCACCTTTACGCGGCAGTTCCGCGCCCAGACGGGGCTGGCCTTTGCTCAATGGCGCCAGCAAGCGTGTTTGCTGGCGGCCATCACGCGGCTGGCCGAAGGGCAAGCCGTCACCAGGGTCGCGCTGGACCTCGGTTATGCCAGCCCCAGCGCCTTCACGGCCGCCTTCCGCCGCGTGCTGGGCCAGGCGCCCAGCGCGTATTTAAGTCAAGTTACGCTGGACTAGGCAATGATGGCGGCGATGCGCTGGTCCAGCGCCAGCGCCAGTTTCTGCACATGGTAGCCGTCGACAAAGCCGTGGTGGGCCTGCGCGGAAAACGGCACCCGCATGCGGCCATCCCCCTGCGTGGGACCGAACTTGCCCCAGGTAAAGGTCGGGATATCGGCATCGCAGTGGCGGTAGATGGGGTGTTCGATGGCCGCCAGCTCCAGCCATGGCAGGCAGGTGATGAAAATATTGTTGCGTTGCTCGCGCTCTGTCTCTCCCTCGCCCGTGTTGATCAGCGCGGCACTGGCTTCGGCGATGCGCTTGGCTTCCAGGCTGCGTTCGATGAATAGATCGAGCCGGTCCGTCATCGTGAAACGCGTGTAGTTGAGGTTCTCGTCGCCGTTGATGACGGTGTAGGAAGCGGGGAAATCGTCGATCTTGATCACCTCGCTCTGGTAGATGCGGTACATGAAATTGTCGATCTCCCTCACCGTATTGAGCAGGCAAAACAGGAAGAAGTGGAACACGGGGATTTTCCGTTCCTTGCACCAGGGCCGGAAGTCCGGCACGTCGAGCTGGAAGTTGATGTTGACGAGGGGATTGTCAAATGCCCGGAACAAGTCATAGCGGTCGCGCCGCTTTTCAAAATTTTTCATGCGGCGAGTGTAGACGATGGGGGTGCTGGCGGGCAAGTCATGCCATAGGCGCATGAAATGTTTTTTGATATTCGTCATTCCACAGTCAATGTGTTTTCACTTTTATCTGACGTTGACTGCCGACCGGGATAGCCCGGTCGCAAGCCTCCCTGTATCGGGAGGCATATTTTCGCCGGATTTTTACGCGGCCTGATTAATCTCGTCGTCCAGCATATTGGCGAACAGATCGAAACTCAGAATACCCGTGCCAATGCACGAAAACACCGTGGCGCCCGCCGCATCCTTGATCGTCACTTTCTCGGTCCAGTCACTCAGATTCATGCATTTCAGGCTGGCGCCAGGAAAGGTCACGCCATCCACATGCAAACCCTGGGCAGACAATGCCACTACTTGTGTCTTGAAATTCAGGAAATTACCGAGCAAACGTTTCTTGTACACGTTACCGCTACTGATGTAATGGAAGTTCACGCGTTCGCCGTCTGCAATCTTCTGCTTTAATACGGGCATGCGGTGCAAGACATAGCGGGAACGAAACTCGTCCATGAAATCGCCAAAACGCTTGAGTTCTGCGGTAGCCAGTATCCAGGGCTGGTCGGCGCCCGTGCGATAGGCAAAGTTATTGATCAAGCCTGACATGGCGGTGGAGCCGGCGGCGAATAGATACAGGTCCTCGATATCGGCAAATGCAGCGTAGCTGCGGATGCCACCCGATTCATGCACCACCCCGTCTTCATGCAATTCAAAACGGCTCTTTTGCCGCTTGAGCATTACCGCACGCATCACCAGTACCAGCAGTGCGATCAGCAATAGAAAAGCCGCTGTGCCATAAAGAATAGTCAGATTGCTGTGCGTGCCCAGCTTGGCGCCATTTCTCAGTGCCATGGCCGAAGATTCCGTCAGCGTTTTCTGCGGCAGGATCGTGCTTAAATACAGCACGAATCCCGCCACTGCCGCCAATATGGCCGCAAATACCGCAAAGAGCATAGGCACTGTCTTGCCATGAAAATACACGGCGAGTGCTTTATTGGTTTGCGGGATACTAAAATTACCCATGTAATCTTCCTGTTAAATGATAGGGGGGCTTCAAAACCCGGATGTCGACATAATTCGGACCGGATTGTCCCCCATCTGCCGCAGGAATGGCCACACGCACGCACATTCAATATTGATGCGCTCAATGCCAATACCGGATGCCGGTCGCGCACGGTTATTATCTAATGTCCCAACATTTCCCGAGCTACCTCGGCCACGCCTTCTTCCAGCTCTCCAATTGTTGGCGCATGCGCCAATCGGTTCAATTCCCCGCCTAATTCGAATGCCAGCTTCGGGGAATGGCGCACGATACCCAGCAGAACAAAATACTTCCATTGTTCGTCATCACTGGCGAGCACCGTTTTTATATAGGGGGCGAGGCGTGGACCGATACCAGCCAGATAAGGCAGGAGCACGGCGGCCACTGGCCAATTGGCATCTTGAACCCATTCCAGTATCTGCGGCATGGCGGGGCGGAGCTCCTCCCAGCTCAAGGCGATGAGCGCTTGCGCATGCTGCGTATCGTGTTTGTCGCGCGGCAATGGCAGCCTCATGCAAGGCCTCCTGTCATGTGGCGCCACCGTGTGACAGGCCCCGCTGCACCTTCCACGCCAGCGGCAAGGTCAGCAGCAAAACGCCCGCCAGCGCCAGCAAGGCTGTGTTCACGCTGCTATGGTCGCTCAGCGTGCCGAACAGCACGGGCGACAGCGCGCCACCGCCGATGCTGCCCGTGTAGAACAGGGCGAACGCATGCTCGCGCTTGCCAGGCTCGGCCAGTTCCGGCACCGCGCCATACAGCACGGACGAGGTGCCGTTCAGCGCCAATCCAAGCAAGGGCAGCATGGCCATGACGCCGGCCAGCGGCAGCCACAGTGCCGCGACGATGAGCACGGACGTCATCGATTCCGTCAGCCATACTGTCTTCATCATGCCGATGCGCGCGCCCAGATAGCCGCACAGCAGCTTGCCGAAGGCGCCGCCCACGAACAGCAGCGATAGCGCCACGCCGATGCCGGCCGTGCCCGCACCCTTGCTTTTCAGTAAGAATGGCAAGAAGGTGAGAAAACCCATGCGCACGGCGCTGTCCAGGGTACCGGTGGCCAGCAGCGCTCGAAAGCTCGCCTTCGAGCCGCTGCCCACGATGCTCTTGCCGGGCTTCTTCGCGCCCGCCTGAAGCTCGCCCGGTTTCGGCAATAGCCACCACAGCAAGCCGGCCGCCGCCAGGCCCAGCAAGCCAAGCAGCGAAACGCTGGCTTGCCAGCTGCACACCAGCAACAGCAAGCCCACCAGCGCGGGAATCAGGGTCTTGCCGATATCGCCGGCAAAGTTGTAGTGCGACAGCGCCTCCTTCACGCCGCCGCCCGCCTCGTGCGTGTCGGTGACGATGGACGAGGCCAGCGGATGCTGGGTGCTGGCGCCCAGTCCGCCCAGCAGCAAGGCGAACAGCAGCACGGCCAAGCCGCCCGCCTGCCCGGCGATCAGGTAAGCGATGCCGGCCAGCGCGGTGCCGCCCACCAGCAGGCGTTCGCGCCCCCAGCGCCTGGCCATGCGGCTGGCCAGCAACTGGAAACCGGCCATCATGCCCGAGTACGAGCCCCGCAAGAGGCCTACCATGGCGTAGCTGATGGCAAACTGCGCCTGCCAGATGGGCAGGAGCACATAGATCACGTCCGTCAAGCCATCATGCACGGCATGCGCGCTGCAGGCGGCAAACAGCGAGCGGCGGCGGATCGATTTGTCGGAGGGATTTGCTTCGGGGGACAGCGCGGCGGCGGATCGTTCGGTCATGACTGTGCATGCAGGAAATCAGGAGGCGACCAGCTTACTACAAATTGCAAACTGGCATCTTGGTCGCCTTGCGTCCCCTTACAGGCGAGCCTGCTTGCGCTGCCGCATCAGGCCAAGCAGGGCAAGTCCGGCCACCAGCATGGCGTAGGTGGATGGTTCCGGCACTGGCGATATGTCGATGCTGCGAACAGCGGTACCGTCCAAGATATCGAAACCGCTGCCTATGCCGCTGCAGCCGCTGCCGCCGATGCGCGCGCCGTCGCCCGTCGACACATACGAGGTGGCGGAATAGAGCCCGCCGCATGCGCTTCCCACGCCAGTGACGCTGGTGCCCGCGCCTACGCTGACGTAATCCTTTGCCAGGATGGTGCCGATGAACTCCCCGCTGGCCCCCAGGCTCGTGTAGCCGCCACTGTTCCAGATGACGCTATTGCTGGCATCGGCATTGATCAAGACAATTTTCATAGCCGCTCCAGTGACCAGGTAATCGTCGATATTGAACACCCAGGATTGATTGGGCCGGTTCTGTCCGTCCAGGGTCAGCGTGATGCCGGCCGTGGTCGACAGATTGGCAGCCGTAAACACGCCCGGGTACAGCGTGGTATCGAGCGTCATGGTCGTGCCCAGGGCGGTCCCCTGCCCCATGTTCTTCAGTGCGGCCTGCGCGGCGCCGATCTGCTGCGCATTGCTCTGCACGTTCGTCGGCAGCGCGGAAAGCGTATCTGCGCCATGGGTGGTGCTACTGGCGGACAAGGTGATGGCTCCCAGCGCCGCCACCTTGCCGGCAACAGTGGCATTGGCGCCGACGGTGGCGGCGCCGCCACTGACCATATTGCCGCTCACGACGGCATTGGCACCGATGGTGGCCGCGCCCAGGGACTGCAGATTACCGCTGAGCAACGACGCGGCGCCCATGGTGGCGACATCGCCCGAGACGATATCGCCTGTGACGGTCGAGTTGGCGCCGGTCGTCGCATAGGTTAGGGCAAACACGGAGGTGCCTGACAGCGACTGGCCAAACAGGGGCACGCCTTCGGCGTGGACTTGCGCGGCGGTGCATGCCAGCGTAACGAGCAGCGCCAGTGTTGATGGAGGCAATTTCATGGATTTCTTTTTGCGCAGCTTGCGCATGAATGGAGTCACGTGCGAATGCCGGGACGGCTACAGGAAGCACCACGAAAAAAGCGCGCAGCGTATCCCCGGCCATCATGGCCAACTTGAGAATGAATGGTCGTTTCGCGACTAGCAGCAGGCAGCAGAGGTGAAACACCTGAAACGATATCGTCGAATGCAGCAAACCAGTACGACTGCGCGCAAGGGCCGGTAGGCGGGGAAATACCGCGGGGGATGGGCGGCGGGCGGTCAGCTATTCCGATGGGCGGGTCACGGTGACGACGTGACGCATCGGAACTGGTAAATTGCTTAATGGAAATAATACAGCGCCTGTCGGCGATTAGCCAATCAATTATTACTATGAGGCAATTTGTATTATTTTCTGTCTCATTTACCCGTCCTGGCGCAGCCTTCCCCTGTCTTGACGGGACATAAATATAGCGCTACTGGCACAGGACCGTGGTATAAGGACTGTGTACAACTTGTATATTCTTCATCAGAGGCAAGCGCGACCATGACGTCATCCAGCGACACCTCGGGCCAGGCCGGGAAAAAAGCAGGCTGCAGCAAGTGCCGGGACAACGAGCCACTGGACTTCGACTTCACGTTTGCCTATCAACCGATCGTCGAACTGTCCACCCGCTCGATCTTTGGCCATGAAGCACTGGTGCGCGGCCCCAACGGCGAATCGGCTTATTCGGTCTTGTCCCAGGTCAATGACGAAAACCGCTATATGTTCGACCAGGCCTGCCGCGTGCGCGCCATCGAGGGCGCGGCCCGGTTGGGCATCCAGGAATATCTGTCCATCAATTTTCTGCCGAATGCCGTGTACCGTCCCGAAGCTTGCATCCAGGCCACTTTAGCCGCGGCGCGCGAATACGACTTCCCCATCCGCCGCATCATCTTCGAGGTAACCGAAGGCGAAGAAGTGCGCGACCGGCCCCACCTCGTCAACATCTTCCATGAGTACCGCCGCTTCGGCTTTCAGACGGCCATCGACGATTTCGGCGCCGGCTACGCGGGACTGACCCTGCTGGCGGAGTATCAGCCGCACATCATCAAGATCGACATGGAACTGGTGCGCGGTATCGAGGCAAGCGCACCCAAGCAGGCGATCGTCAAGGGCATCACGGCCATTTGCAAGGAACTCCACATTACCGTTCTGGCGGAGGGTATCGAAACGGCCGCCGAACGCGATTGCCTGAAGGAGATGGGCATCGACCTGATGCAGGGATATCTATTTTGCAAGCCGGCATTGATGGCCATCGGCGTGATCAATCCCGCAGCGTGGTGACAGGCAGTCACCACGCCTTGATCTGCTTCAGCCTTACTTGCCCATCGCATCCTTTTTCATCTCATCCTTTTTCATCTCGTCCTTTTTCATGCCATCTTTCGCCATGGCATCTTTTGCCATACCATCCTTGGCCATGTGATCCTTCTTCATGTGTTTCTTGGCCATCGGCTTGTGCATGCCATCCTTGTCCATCGCATCCTTGTGCATGGCGTCGGTCGAAGCGTCCTTGGCCATCGGGTCTTTCTTCATGGCATCCTGGGCGAAGGCGGCGCCCGACATGAGGATGGCGGAAGCGATAATGGCGGTGATGGTGGTTTTCATGATAAGTCCTTGTCTCAGTGTTGGATGGGCGAGATTGCCCGGTGGTAAAGCTGTTGCTGTGCTACAGGGTGCTGCTTGCTGCTAAATAATAGGAAGGCCGGGAGGGGTCAGGGCCAGGCGCATTGCCGCAGGCAGTACGATTAGTACGACAAGGCAATGCAACATGGCCGCCTTTGCCGTCTTCCTAAGAACCGCCGAACCAGTTATATCCCTGGTTTTCCCAGTACCCTCCCGGATACGTATTCGTCACGAAGATGGCCTGGATGTGCTTGGGATTCTTGTAGCCCAGCTTGGTGGGCATGCGCAGTTTCATCGGATAGCCGTACTTGGGCGACAATTCCTGACCGTCATACGTCAAGGCCATGATGGTTTGCGGATGCAGGGCCGTGGCCATGTCGATGCTGGTGAAGTAATCGTCGGCGCACTTGAAGCCGATGTATTTGGCCGTCGTGTCGGCGCCGACCCGTTTCAGAAAATGGGAAAACGGCACCCCGCCCCATTTACCGATGGCGCTCCAGCCTTCCACGCAGATGTGGCGCGTGATTTGGGTTTCCTGCGGCAAAGCACGCAGCTGCGGCAAGCTCCACGGTTTCTTGTCGGCGATCAAGCCGCTCAATTCCAGACGCCAGGCGTCGCCATCGACCTCTTCCACTTCGTCTTCACCGTAATACGCGTTGAAGGGAAACGGCCGGGTGATCATGGATTCGGGATAAGTCGGCGCCAGTTTGTTCGGGTCGAAGAGCCAGCCCTGCACCCGGTCGTTGAAGCGCGAGACCGCCGTCAAGGCTGTCTCGATGCTGGACGGGTCGCTGGCGTTGCAACCGGTCAGCAGCGACAGGCCGCCCAGGGTCAGGCTGCGCTGCAGGAACAGGCGCCGTGATGGCTGCTTGATCTGGCGCAGGGCGTCGGCCAGCATGGCCTGGCCCTGCTCTTGCACGAGGATGGTTTTTTTCATGATCATCTCCTTAGCGGCCGCGCAGCATGGCGACCAGGGTGCGCGGTACCAGCGCCACCATCAGCAAGTGGACGCCGACAAAGCCCACCAGCAGCGCCATGGCGATGAAATGCACGCGGCGCGCGCTCTCGTAGCCACCCAGCAACTCGCGCAAGAGGGGGAACTGCACGGATTTCCACAGCACCAGGCCGGACAGCACCAGCACGATGCAGTCCAGCATGACGAACAGATAGGCGGCGCGCTGCACCATGTTGTAGTGGCGCGGGTCTGCATGGGCCAGCTTGCCTTTCAGCGCGGCGACGAAATCGGCCAGCAGCAGGCGCGGCGACAGGGGAAAGAACTGGCGCCGCAGCCGTCCCGATACCATATTAATGATCAGATAGAGCAAGCCATTGGCCACCAGCAGCCACATGGCGGCAAAATGCCATTGCAGGGCGCCGCCCAGCCAGCCGCCCAGGGTCAGGGCGCGCGGCAGCTCGAACGGGAAAAATGGCGCAGCATTGTAGATGCGCCAGCCGCTGGTGGTCAGCACCACCACGGCGACGGCATTGAGCCAGTGCGTCAGGCGCAGCCAGGCGGGGTGGATCACGGCGTTGGAATCAGTCTGCGTATGCATCACAGTACTCCCTTGGCGCATGGCGCCGTGCTGACGGCTTGCAGGATGGCGCTGCTGTCGGCCCGCTGCACGAAGGCGACCACTTGCAGGTGTTCGGGGCGCCAGTTGGCGGGCAGCTTGACTTCGCGGCGCAGTTGGGCGCGGCCTTGCTCCAGCGCAACTGGCCCCAGCCACAGGCGCACGGCCGCGTCGTGATGCAGGGTGGCGCCGCGGTTTTCGCCGCGCAGCACAGTTGACACGATGCCGCTTTCGCTGATGGCCAGGTAGAGCTGGCCGCTGGTCAGCGGGTCTGGCGCACTGGCATTCGCTTCCAGCAGTAATTTCCCACCCTGCCCTGGCGTGGCGGACAGGCTGATGTTGACGGGCGCGGCGGTTGCGTTGATGCGGCGTATGGCGGCCGGCAACTGCGTATCCCAGCTGCGCAACTCTGTGCCGCCCACGAAAAACTGGGGCGTGTAAGCCACATGGCGCGGCTGGTGGCGCAGCAGCTCGGCCTGGCGCGCATCGAATTGCGCCTGCGCCAGCGGGTCCGTCCAGCCGATCTGGTCCCAGTAGGTGACGTGCAGCGCCAGCGGCACGACCAGGCTGGCCGTCCCCGCTTCCTTGCGCAAGGCGTTCAGGCGCTGGTCGGCGGGCGGGCAGCTGGAGCAGCCTTCGCTGCTGTACAGTTCCACCAGCGCCGCTGTTTGCGGTCCGCTTTGCACGGCGCAGCGCTGGCCGGCCGCCATCTGCGCGTAAGCGGGTGCCGTCGCGGCCCACAGACAGAGCGGAACGAGGCTGGCGGCAAGGCGGTGCTTGATATGCATGATGACTACCCGTTATAGTGAATGAAGAAACGTGCTTGCTTGTCAATTCGCCGCGATGGCCGGATTGGTTACAGCCACCTTCAATTATTTTTGAATTTGTTGTTAGATTTATTTTTCAACGCCTGTCACCAAAGGCCTGCATGCAACGAATACCTGTTAGCGAGCATCTGCACGGCACGGAATTGCGGCTGCATGGCTTGATGCTGCGCGGGCTCGATGGCGATGCGCAGGCCTACCGCAGTTTCTTGCAGGCAAGCAGCGCCCATTTGCGTGCGTTTTTCCGGCGCCGCCTGCAGCGCTGGCCTGACGAAGTGGAAGACCTGGTGCAGGAATGTTTGCTGGCCATCCACAACCAGCGGCTGACGTATGACACGGGTGTGCCGCTGACGTCGTGGATCCATGCGATCGCACGCTACAAATTGATCGACTGGCTGCGCCGGCATGGGCGGCGCGAGGCGCAGCACTTGCCGTATGACGAAGAAGACAGTGCGCAGGAAATGTTTTCCAGCGCCGATGCCGAGGCGGCCGAGGCCAGCCGCGACCTGGGCAAGCTGCTGGCCACCCTGCCGGCGCAGCAGCGCTGCGCCATCGTGCATACCAAGCTCGACGGCTGGTCCGTGCGCGACACGGCTGCCGCCATGGACATTTCGGAAGCCAGCGTCAAGGTGGCCGTGCATCGCGGCTTGAAGGCACTGGCAGCCAATTTAAGGATAGAAGGAAGCGCATCATGAAAACCGATGACTTGATCGCCATGCTGGCCAGCGGCCCGGACGTAGCCGCCGCAGCGCCCCCGGGCACGCACTGGCGCGCCGCGTCCACCTTGGGCGCCGGCCTGCTGGCCAGCGTCGCCTTGACGGCCATGCTGCTGGGCGTGCGTCCCAACCTGGAGCAGCTGGCACTGCTGCCCGACTTCTGGATCAAGGTGGGCTTTGTCGTGTGCCTCAGCCTGGCTGCCTGGCACGTCAGCCGCCGCCTGTGCGTGCCGGGCGCCAACACACGCGCCCTGCCGCTGCTGATCGCCATGCCCCTGCTGCTGATGTGGGCGCTGGGCGCCATCATCATGCAGGAAGCCCCAGCCGACCAACGCGCCGAACTGTTCTGGGGCGCCACCTGGCGCAGCTGCCCCTTGCTGATCGCGCTGCTCTCGCTGCCCATCTTGGCCGCCGTCCTGCGCCTGATGCGCCAGCTGGCGCCCACGCACCTGCGCCTGGCCGGCGCGGCTGCCGGTTTTGCCGCCGGCGCCATGGCGGCGCTCGTCTATTGCCTGCACTGCCCCGAACTGGCGGCCAGCTTCGTCGGCTTCTGGTACGTACTGGGCATGCTGGTGCCAACCGCCATCGGCGCGGCCATCGGCCCCAAAGTGCTGGCCTGGTAAGGGGCCGGCAAGTTCAGCTGCACACGTTGACAAAAAGTTGAATCCGTTTTTTTTCCCCGTTCGTATAAGTTTGGCAGCCTGCAGTTTCTTGGACCTGCCTGTCAACGCTAACAAAAATCGGGAGAATCGAAATGTCATTGTCACACTCGAAAACCGCACTGGGCGCCGCACTCCTGGGCAACCTGCTCGCCGTGTCTTTTACGTTGGCCATCGTGCCAACGGCCTACGCTTCCAGCCACCGCGAAGCGCCATTCATCACGCAAAACCCCAAAGTCGACGCCACCGACTTCTATATGTTCCGCAGCTATGAAACGGGCCGCGGCGCCTACACCACCCTGGTGGCCGATTATATTCCCCTGCAAGACGCCTACGGCGGCCCCAACTACTTCGCCATGGATCCCAACGCCCTGTACGAAATCCATATCGACAACAATGGCGACGGCAAGGAAGACCTCACCTTCCAGTTCCGCTTCACCAACACCATCAAGGATGGCCAGTTCACCGTGGGCGGCAAGAAAGTCTCGATTCCGCTCGTCATCAATGGCGGCGCCATCGATAGCGTCAACCCGGCCGGCCTGAACGTGCGCGAAACCTACAGCGTGACAGTAGTGCGGGGCGACCGCCGCACGGGAACGCGCAGCAGCGTGACCAATGCCACGGGCGGCGGCACGACCTTCGATAAACCAGTCGACTACATCGGCACCAAGTCCATCCCCAACTATGCCGCGTATGCCGCGCAGCATGTATATGCCGTCAACATTCCCGGCTGCGCCACGCCGGCGCGCATGTTCGTCGGCCAGCGCAAGGACCCCTTCGTGGTGAACCTGGGCGAAACGTTCGACTTGATCAATATCAAGGCACCCGCCACGGAGTTTGCCGCGAATGCTGAGTCGGCCGCCAAGGATGACCTGGCCCGGAAAAACGTCACGGCTATCGAGATGGAAGTGCCGACCGCCTGCCTGACGGCGGGCAGCGACCCCGTCATCGGCGGCTGGACCACGGCCAGCCTGCGCCAGGGCCGTTTGCTGAACCCGGCGCCGGGCAGCACTGCGGCATCGAAGGAAGGCGGCGCGTGGGTGCAAGTGTCGCGTCTGGGCATGCCGCTGGTAAATGAACTGGTCATCGGCCTGAAGGACAAGGACCGCTTCAACGCCAGCAAGCCCTCGGGCGATGCGCAATTTGCCGACTATGTCACCAACCCGACGGCGCCAGCGCTGGTGGAAGTGCTGTTCGGCTCGGCAGGCGCCAAGGCGCCCACCAACTTCCCCCGCAACGACCTGGTAGCCACCTTTTTGACGGGCATCAAGGGCGTGAACCAGCCAGTCACCGTGACGGCATCAGAAATGCTGCGCCTGAACACCTCGATCGCGGCCACCAATGTCGGTGCGCAAAACCGCCTCGGCGTCATCGGCGGCGATAACGCGGGCTTCCCGAACGGCCGCCGTCCCGGCGACGACGTCGTCGACGTGGTGCTGCGCGTGGCCATGGGCAAGCTGTGCACCTTGAACATCGGCTGCGCGCCAAGTGACGCCCCCGCCGGCGGCCTGCACTTCACGGACGGCGCTTTCCTCGATGAAACTTCCTTCACGGCAGGTTTTCCTTACCTGAAAACACCCATGGCCGGTTCGCCGCAGCTGTAAGCCAACCAGGAGAATGCGATGAAAAAGCTCTATGCATGCAGCGCCCTGGCGCTCACGGCCCTGCTGGCCGGCTGCGGTGGCGGTGGCAGCAGCCACGGCGGCGATAACGGCAACGGCGGCGTCAACCCGCCTCCGGTAGTCTTGCTCGATGCGTTTTATGTGGCCGTCAGCAACGTCATCCTGACCACCAGCGATGACAAGGAAGGCGTGGGCATCGACGCCATCATGGCGACGTCTCCGGAAGACACGGAACCGGTGCCGTTGTAAGCCATTGCGGGCGCCGCGGAGACTAGCTCTCCCCGGCGCCCGCCCTGTTCCCCCACCGTTCACGGCGTCCACCATGAAAACACCATTTTCCCTGCTGTGCGCCTGCCTGCCCATGCTGGCATGGGCCGCGCCCTACACGCCGAAGGATGGCAGCGCCGTCATCGAACAACTGCCGCGCCGCGCCGACGCCACGCAAATCGCCCTGCGCGGCCTGCGCCAGCAGCTCGACGCCGCGCCGCAAGACCTGGCCCTGGCCAGCAGCCTGGCGCAGCGCTACATCGCGCTGGCGCGCAGCGAAACGGACCCGCGCTACCTGGGCTATGCGCAAGCGGCGCTGGCCCCCTGGTGGCGGCAGGCGGCGCCGCCCCTGCCCGTGCGCCTGCTGCGCGCCACCATCCTGCAAAGCACCCACCATTTCGATGCCGCCCTGCTAGACCTCGATGCCGTCATTGCCCAGGAACCGGCCAATGGCCAGGCCTGGCTGACGCGCGCCACCGTGCTCACGGTGCAGGGCGACTACACGAAAGCAACGGCGGCCTGCGCCCGCCTGTCGGCCTTGACGACGCAGCTGGTCACCGTCACCTGCCTTGCCAATATCGCCAGTGTCACGGGCCGCGCTGCCAGCAGCGAGCGCTTGCTGGACATGACCCTGCGGCGCAGCGCCGGCGCAGCGCCCGAACTGGAAAGCTGGGCCTTGAGCCTGCTGGCGGAAATGGCCACGCGGCGCGGAGAGAGCACGCTGGCCGAAGCGCGCTACAAGACAGCGCTGGCGCAGCAGCCGCGCGACAGCTACCTGCTGGGCGCCTACGCGGATTTCCTGCTCGACCGGCAGCGCCCGCAGGACGTCGTCAAGTTATTGAAGGAGCAGCAGCGCATCGACGCCCTGCTGCTGCGTTACGCGCTGGCCCTGCAATCGCTGCCCGGCCAGCAGACGGCATTCCTGGCGGCAAAAGCGGAACTGGCGGCCCGCTTCAACGCCGCCATGCAGCGTGGCGATACCGTACACCAGCGCGAGCAAGCCCGTTTCACCCTGTTTTTGCAACGGGATGTGCCGGCCGCCCTGCAACTGGCGCAGAAAAACTGGGCCATCCAGAAGGAAGTTCCCGACATGCGCATCCTGCTGGAAGCGGCCCTGGCCGCACGCAGTTACGGGGCCGCGCAACCGGTGCTGGCCTGGATCGCCGCCAACGGCGTGGAAGACGAGGCCCTGCAGCGCCTCGTCCGGCAGCTGGGGCCGCAGGATGGCCAGAAACTCAGTGCAGCGAAGAAGGCAGGTGTACTGTGAAACGATGCCTCTTCATCCTGCTACTGTGCGCCTGGCTCGCTCCCGCGCAAGCCCACAAGCCCAGCGACAGCTATGTGAGCCTGGCTATCCAGGGCCAGCAGATCGAGGGACAATGGGATATCGCCCTGCGCGACCTCGATTTCGCCATCGGCCTCGATGGCAATGGCGACGGCGCCCTGACCTGGGATGAAATCCGCGCGCGCCACGAGGCGATTGCCGCCTACGCCCTGCAGCGCCTGCAGGTGGCCAGCGACCAGGGCGTCTGCCCCTTGAAAGCTGTCGACCAACTGATCGACAGCCACACGGATGGCGCCTACAACGTGCTGCGCTTCCAGGCCACCTGCCCCGGCACCGCGCCAGCCAGTGTGACGATCGGCTACACCCTGTTCGCTGACCTCGATCCGCAGCACAAGGGTTTACTCAAGATCAATAGCGGCGGCGCCACGCAAACGGCCATCTTCGACCCGGACAGCCCGCGCCAGACGCTGTCCCTGGCCGCGCCCGACCGCCTGGGGCAGTTCGGCGCCTACGTCAAGCACGGTATCTGGCATATCTGGATCGGCTATGACCACATCCTGTTCCTGCTGTCGCTGCTGCTGCCGGCCGTGCTGCTGCCCGGCTTGCGCGAGCAGCAGCACGGTTTGAAGGCGGCGTTTGTCGACGTGCTGAAAGTCGTCACGGCGTTCACGCTCGCCCACTCCATCACCCTGAGCCTGGCCAGCCTGTCGCTCGTGTCGATGCCGTCGCGCTGGGTGGAATCGGCGATTGCCGCTTCCGTGATCCTGGCCGCGCTGAACAACCTCCTACCGCTGTTCCGGGGCAAGCGGCCCGTGGCGGCCTTCGCCTTTGGCCTGATCCACGGCTTCGGCTTTGCCAGCGTGCTGCGCGACCTGGGCTTGCCGCAGGGCTCGCTGCTAGCCAGCCTGCTGGGCTTCAACGTCGGCGTTGAAATCGGACAGCTGGCCATCGTCGCCGCCTTCCTGCCCGTCGCCTGGCTGCTGCGCAAGACCTGGTTTTACCGGCAAATCCTGACCGTGGGTTCGCTGGCGATTGCCTTGGTGGCGTGCGTGTGGCTCGTCGAGCGGCTAGCCGACATCAAGCTGATCAGTGCATGAGCGGGGCCATGCATTCGCCCAGCGCATGCCGGCTCAAGGAAAGCCGATAAACGCCTGCGGCACGGCATCAACCAGCCACACGCCGTTTTCCGATAGATAAAACACCTGGCCTTGCGCCTGCATGGCGGCCGCATCCACCGTCAGCACGACGGCCTTGCCGTGGCGCGCCCCCACGGCCACGGCCGTTTCGCGGTTGGCAGACAGATGGACATGATTGCGCGATCCGGGCAGCAGGCCGGCCGCGCGGATCGCCTCGACAAAGCGGCTGGCAGTGCCGTGATACAGCATGGCGGGCGGCGTGGCCGGTGGCAAGTCGATGTCGACAGCGGCCAGGGAATGCCCCTGGTTGGCGCGGATGCGCAAGCCGTCGGCACTGATGGCGTAGCGCGTCTTGCTGTCGCGCGCCACCACATCCCGCAATTGCTCAAGGGAAATGGAGCGGCCATGGCTGCCCGCCTGCGCCAGCAGCTGGCCGATGTCGGCCCAGCCCTGGGCATCGAGTGCAAGGCCGATTTTTTCGGGCGCGTGGCGCAGTATGAGGGAAAGAAATTTACTGGTATTTACCAAATGATCTGTCATGCCACAGTTTACCGTTATCAGAACGCATATGACAAGGTCAGGCGCGCGGAACGCGGTTCCACCGGGTGGAAATGCCGGTCGTTCACCCCGTCCACCGCCTCGCCGGGCAGGCGCGACGCATAGTAATAATCGATGTCGCTGGCGCGCTTGTTGAACAGGTTGAACACGTCGAGCGACAGCCGCGTCTTGCGGTTGATCTGATACGCAAGGCGCGCATACGCCAAGGTTGTCGAGGCGGAGCGCACGCTGTTGTCCTCGATCAATGGGCGGGGACCGAAATAGCGCAGCTGGAAGGCGGCCGACCACGGTCCTTGGTCCGTCACCGTCACGCCGAACGAAGCCACCTTGTCGATGGAACCCGGAATGAAGTTGCCGGCCGTATCACTCTGCGTATAGCGCGCGCGTGAGGCGGCCAGATCCAGGTCGAACAGCAGCCAGGGCGCGGCTATGTAATGGTTGTTCCACTCGATGCCGTGGCGGCGGCTGGCGCGGCTGGGTTCCGTCTCGCCCGCGTCACCGACGAACAGCAGTTCGGACGCGATATCGAGACGCCACAGGGCCAGCGAGCTTTGCAGGCCCGGCAGCCATTGCGTGCGCGCGCCCAGTTCCATGCCTTTCGTCGGCACCAGGGGTGTGACGGGCGTGGAAGGCGCGCCATCGGGCAAGCGCGTCTGCGTCGCGCCCCGCGCATCGTTGCTATGGAATCCCTTGCCATAATTGACAAAAAACTCCGTACTGCTCCACGGCCCGAGTATCAACGACAGCTTGGGCGACACCACGTGGTCGCTCGCCGTGCCACTGTTGCCGTCGATACTGCTATCGACCTTGAAACGGTAGGCGTCATAGCGCACACCCGCCACGGAACGCAGCCAGGGCAGCCATTGCACGGTGCTTTCCCCATACAGGCCGACGCTGGCCTCGCGCACCCGGTCTTCGCGCACGGTGCTTTGCCGCACCCGCTCCACCGTGCTATACAGTCCCACGGGCGACAGCCGGTCGTAGCGTGCCTGTACGCCGAGCTTGTTTCGCATGGTCAATCCCGCCAGCTCCGTGTTCCAGCTTTCGCTGGCGTTCACGCCGGCCACCGTGCGCCGCTCGCTTTGCTGGAACTGGTCGCCATCTGCCGGGTTGGCCAGGAAGTAGGTGAAATCGCTGTTGAGTTCCAGCTGCGAACGAATCAGATACGCGTCCAGCTCGAACAAGCGGTTCTGCGTGCGCTGGCGCATGGCATACGACAGGCTGTAGCGCGACGTGTCGCCCCCGTCGCTGGGCGCCAGCGAACCAAAACGGCCGATCTGGCCCGATTCCACGGCGCGCAGCGGCACCTGGTCGGTGGCGTTCCAGCTGTTGCGATACGCCATGGCCGTCACGCTGTAGCCATCGTCAGGCGTGCCCTGGCTGTAGCGCAGCACGCCGCTATATTTACGCACGTTTTCCGGCACGTCCCAGGGGCCGTTGTTGCGGTTCACCTCCAGGCCGTACAACAAGGTGCCTGGCCCAGCATCCAAGGATGCAGCCACGACGCCGCGCACGTAACCGTGCTGACCGATGGATATGCTGCCCTGGCCTTGCGGCAATTTGTCGGCCAGGCGAATACGCGCAGCACCGGCCGAGGCAAAATCGCCTTCGCTGGCGAAATACGGTCCCTTCTTGTAATCGATACGCTGCACCAACTCGGGAATCAGGAAATTGAGGTCGGAATAACCCTGTCCATGCGCGTGCGTGCGCATGTTGACGGGCATGCCGTCGACATAAGTGGCGAAATCCGTGCCGTGGTCAAGATTAAAGCCGCGCAAAAAATACTGGTTGGCCTTGCCGTCGCCACTGTGCTGGGTGACGATCAGCCCCGGCACGAATTCCAGCAACTCTCCCGTGCGCAAGGAGGGCCGGTTGACGATCAGTTCGCTGGTGATGACGCCCTGGCTGGCCGCGTCCGACGTGCCGACGGCGTTGTCATAGTGGCCCGTCACGCGCACGGTGCGCGCCTCATTGGCAACTGCATCAGGCACCGCGTCGGCAGGCGGCTCCGCCCATGCGCTGGCCTGGATGGCAAGCCAGGCCAATGCCAAAGGGACTCTCCTCGATTGCATATCTTCTCCCGTTCATCCTGAAAACAACTGCTTGTGACTAGTCTCTGAAGATACGCAAAACACCGGCGTTCGGATTCAAACATTTGCGCAAAATCAAGCTGCAAAACACATGTTTTCAAACAATGCAATAAATAGAGGCGAGGTTATCTTTAGAGAGAATGTCGCCATGTAAAAAGTGCATACTACCTTTCAGAATCCGCGCACAAGACCGGCCCGCCAGCATCTCCTGCCATGCCTGCCGCTCTTTCGCCCGCGCCGCACCGCCGTGCGCATCAGGGCTGTCGCTGTGATTTCGCCGTCTACGCATCGCCCTGCCATATCGACCAGGCAGGCTGGCGCAGCTGCGGCAAAGTCTTTGGTTTTTTCCATATTGTCAGACACCGGCACGCCTGCACGGCGCGGCCTGGCGACCACTTTGAACTGGAGAACTACATGACATTGTTCCTGCCCTCTTCCACTCTGCTGATATCGGGCGACAATCCGGACGGCCAACGCTTCGTGCTGGCCTCGCAGCAATGGATCGACCTGCAGACGCGCATCCAGGCCGTGCTGGCCCTGCCGTCGGATATCGGCGAATACGAACAGCGCTACGGCGACGCTTCGTCCGGTTCGCAAATGAAGGAATGCTTCGACGCCATGCGCAAGCTGCGCCAGACGGCCGAGCGCTACGGCAGTCCCAGCAGCCTGCGGGCAAAGATCCTGCGCGACCCGAATTTCCTGGCCAGCGGCACGCGCCCAAAAAACGATGCCTTTTCCTCCACCGTCTGGACCGTGGAACGGGCGCACCGCGATGCCTTTACGCTGTCGTCGACCTTGCGCAGCATCCCGGAGATGGCGCGCCACGAATCGGCGGCCGACGCCACGGCCGGCATCAAGAGCCTGTTCCTCGACAATGGCCAGATACTCGACAATATGCAGAACACCATCGCGAAAATCGGCGAATTGATTGCGGAGTTCGAACAAATCGAAACAGCGCTGGACGAAGCCCAGTTGCTGATGCGCACCTTCACCGAACGCTCATCCAAGACGCGCACTGAACTCGACAAGGAAATCGGCGCCCTGGGGCAGAAAATCGGGGATCTGGAGCGCGCGCGCGACGCCGCCTACTCGAAATGGCTGGCATTGACTATTTCCGCCTGCATCGTGCCCGCCGTCATCGGCATCATCGGCATCGCCATCATGGTGATCTTGGCCGTGCCCACGGGCGGCGGCAGCTTTGCCATCGGTTCGGCCGTCACGGGCGGCGGCGTGGCCCTCTCCGCGGCGGCGCTGGGCGCGGCGGCCGGCGTGGCGCGCGGCAAATACGATGGTCTGGTACAGGATGTACACGAGCAGAGCGCCTTCCTCGCCAAGCGCGCGTGCTACCGCAGCGACCTGGGCGCGCTCGATGAACTGATGAAATTCTCGCTGCCGGCATCCAACGGCATCCTGGGCCAGTTGCGCAGCGTGCAAGCGGCCTGGAGCGCATCGGCGAGGGAACTGGGCGCGCGCGCCAGCGATTTGAGCGTGGACAAACTGCACACCGGACCATGGCTGCGCGAAGCCGAGATGGTCAAGGCTGCTGATGGCTGGCGCACGCTCGACAACGCCTTGAAGGCGTTTGTTACCGGGTCCTTTGTCGATGCCAATCTGCTCGGCTTTGGCGCCAGCTTGCCGCCAGACCAGCCCGACTGGCAGCAGCAACTGGCGGCCAGGCTCGCCGCCTGACGCCAGCGTTTTCAGTAGCTGTCTTCCGTACTTCCACGCAGTCTGACCTGATCACTGAAGGGAACTACCATGAGTGTTACCGCTATTAATACCGCCGCCACGCCATCGATCGACCCGCCGCCAGGCTTGACCACGCCTGCCAATCCCCAATCCGGACAAAAGAGCCAGTTTGCCCTGTTCAGCGATAGCTGGATCGAATTGCAAGCCTATGTGGGCTCGGCCAGCGAATTGCCCATCACCAAAGGCGATTTCGAAAGCAAGTACGGCGCCGTCGATGGCTCGCAGACGGTACTCGATTGCATCGGCGCAATGAAAAGCGTGCAAAACGCCTCCACCGAATTCGGCAACCCGAAAAGCCTGCGCGCGGCCCTGATCAAGAATCCCGGCCTCCTGGCCACGCCGACGCCGCCGACAGAAATCTACACGCACACAGTATGGCTGGGCCAGCGCGTGCATGACACCTCGACCAAGCTGGTGAGCGGCTATCAAAGCGTGCTGGATGAACTGCCGGGCCTGCCTCCCAAGGAACAGGTGGAGAACCTGAAAGCCTATCTGTTCGACCAGACCATGGGTCCGATACCGCTGGCGCAAAAAATGTCGGCCGAAGTGGCGGCACTGATCAGGAAGCTGGGTCTGTTCGAACAGAAAATGAATGAATACAACAGCAAGCTGCAGGCATTTACCAGCAGTTCGTCGACGATGATCGCTAATGTCAACCGCACCATCGGCGGCCTGGAAACGAAGATCGTGGAACTGGAGAAACTGCGCGATGCAGCCTACAAGGCCTGGCGCGACTTCACCATCGCCGCCGTCACGGCGTCCGTCGGCTGCGCGCTGATCGGCGGCCTGCTGGCGCCGTTCACGGGCGGCGTCTCGCTGCTGGTGGGCGGCGCAGCCGCCATCGCCACCGGCGTCGGGCTGGGCATCAAGGCGGCGCAGAACCGCGCCGCCTACAACGAATATTGCACACAGATCAGCAGCCAGACGCAGGAATTGCAAAAGAAACAGCGGCTGCGCAGCGACCTGGGCGACTTCAACACGCAGATGGCGCGCGTGGGGCCGGCCATGTCCAAATTCCTCGGCAGCCTGCAAACGGTGGAAGGCGTGTGGGTGCAGATGAATACGGACATGATCACGCTGGGCAACAGCATCACGGAATCGAACGTGGGCAGCATGCCTTTCCTCGTCAAGGCGAAAGCCAAGCTGGCCATCGATTCCTGGCAAGCCATCGATGACAGCGCCAAGCAGTTTACCGTGCAGTCGCTGGTCGACTACGACAGCCTCGCATTCGGCCAGCACTTGTCGGAAAACCAGCGCGCCGCTTGATGACAGTTGCCCCCCGACCCAGGCACCGGGGGGCAAACATACCGATCGTTGGCTTACAGAAAGGCAAACACCATGTCGAGACAATTCGGATATCCGCTGGCGGTGCAACAGGCGGCGCTGCGGCAAGCTGTTGATGATGGCAATCCCCATCTGGCGTTTGAAGGCGGCAGCGCCTGGGATCACCTCACGTACTACATAGCCCAGGCGGACAAGCAGCAGCCCGGCCCGGACAAGCCGCTGGCAACGGCGGCGCAAGCCGTAGCGGACGAGGCTGCCCGCTTTGGCACGCCGAAAAGCTTGCGTGCCCTGCTGGCCACATCGCCTG
Organism: Janthinobacterium darwini; assembly: GCF_051380905.1. Classification (NCBI taxonomy): domain Bacteria; kingdom Pseudomonadati; phylum Pseudomonadota; class Betaproteobacteria; order Burkholderiales; family Oxalobacteraceae; genus Janthinobacterium; species Janthinobacterium darwini. The sequence goes on along the minus strand of NZ_JBNYXX010000001.1, from coordinate 1,690,549 downwards.
ACACCCTGGCGCAGAACACGCCGCCGGCCATGCTGTACGCGGGCCTGGTATGGTTTGTCTTGCGCTTGAAAAGTTCGGCTGCCAGCATGCTGTCGTATCAACAATCACTGCTGGAGGCAGGTGTTGCCGCCAGCGACAGGCGCGAAGTACTGCATGCGCTGGGACCGATGGTGGAAGAAGCGCGCGCGTCCATTGCCCCCCTGCTGCAAGGCTTGAACAAATGGAAGGATGGCGTCTTGCCGGCGAATGCGGCGCTGGCCCAGCTGGCTACACAGACGGGCACCGATCTGCAGGCGCAGCAGGAGGCGCTGGGGCGCTTGCAGGCAGCCATCGCATCGATAGAGGAACAATTGGCGCACCTGGGCCTGTTCAGCGGGCACAAGAAAAAGGAACTGGAGGCGCAGTTGCACGCCTTGCGTGAGCAGCTGGCGCGCGACACGGCGCTGTCCGAGCAGCTGCGACTGCAACTGGAAGGCGTCAACCTGCTGCTGGCCAATGGCGGCTGGCTGGAAGCGGCTATCGATGAGCTAATCCATTGGCTGGACGGCTTGCGCACCGCGTGGAGCGCTCTCGGTTCCGGTACGACCCAGCTGGCGGCCGACGCCAGCGACGCGGAACTGGGCAACGACAGCTGGCTGGCGCAAACACTGGCCAGCGCCATGGCCTTTCCCCTGTGGCAGGCGCTCATCACCGCCGCGCAACGCTACGCCAGCAACGCGCTGGTCGACTTCCCCGCGCCGCCCGACGCGGCGGGACGCCAGCCATGAGGCGCGCCGCCGCACGCCTGCTGCATCTGCTGGCCATGGCCACCCTGGCGCTGGGACTGCTGCATGCGCCCACCATGGCGCAAAACAGCAATACCGCCGCGCTGGAAAACGCGCTGCGCCAGCTGGCGCAATTCCAGCGCGAAGTGGCGAATATGCGCAATGCCGTGCGCCAGCCTCTGGGGCCGTACCCGCTGTACACGCAGTGTAGCTGGTGCAGCGAGCATGCGTGGTGGGGCCTGGGCATGTGCACCAAGACGACCACGGAAACATGGTCGCAGAATGTCGATTTCACATGGACGCGCAACCAGCTCGATCAAGTGCTGGCCCGCGCCGAACGCGATGCGGGCAACCTGGGCACGGCATATGCTCCCACCCAGGCGTGGATAGACAGCTTGCCGGCCTTTAGCCGCGCCTTTGACGCGAACGCCGACCGCGTGCTGGCGGTGCAGGAGCAGATTCGCCAGGGAATCGGGCCCAACGACCAGCAGAGGCAAACGGCGACGCAGGCGCTGCAACAGCTGAGCAGCGACATGGAGCGCAGTTCGGCCCAGCTGAAGGCGGGCACGCAGGCACTGGCGGTGTCGCTGCAGCAGCAAAGCGCCTATCGCGAACAGATCCGCCTGGCCATCGAGGGTGCCGACCGCTCGGCCCAGGAAGCGCTGCGACAGATTGAACAGGCGGCCCAGTCGCATCACTGCCAGGATGGCTTGCCGCAAAAGTTCAATGCCATCCGCGACGACTTCAAGCGTTCGATCCAGAGCATCTCGGCAGCTTTCCAGCAGCTCGATAGCAGCAGCCGCGGCGCCGAGACCGGCCTGGCCGCACTGCTGGGCGCTGTCGTCACCTCGCAGACCGACATGCAATCCATCCTCGACCTGCTCAAGGCGGCGCAGAACGACAAGCTGGGCAGTTTCCTCGAGCGGCTGCACCTGAATGCGGCGAAACAGCAATGGCACGACCTGGCCAATGCCTATACGCGGGTGGCGCGCGAAGCGGCGCTGGCGCAAGGAGGCGGCTGACAAAGACTGACACTGCCGGATGCCGCCGCTTTGCGCCGTCTCAATACCACGGCCGCCCTACTTCCTATGATGAGCATATGCAGCTTGTGCAATGCCGCATCCATTGGGGGGGCCGTGGGCAAATCGGATACCAGCAGCGCCGGCGCCAGTGCGCCGGCAGCGGTGCGCAAGAAAGATGCGCTGCCATTCATCCTGCTATACATCCTGCTGGCGGGCTTGCTGGCAGTGATAGGGGGGGCGGTCCTGGCGCCCCGCTACCAGGCCGTGCCGGCGCTGCTGTGGAGCCTGGGTTTTTGCGTCAGCGGCATGCTGCTGGGATTTCTGTTCGGCATTCCCCGCACCCTGCCCTCTGGCATGGTCAACATGGCGCAAGCCGAGGACCGTCCGAACGGCAAGCGACGCAGCACGGACGAGAACACTAACGGGGGGGCCGGCAATACCCTCTTTCTCGGCACGCCCGCGCCGATGGAAATCAATTCCAACTTGGTGGAAGTATCGGACTGGCTGACCAAGATCATCGTCGGCGTGGGCTTGATCGAAATGAAGACCTTGCCCGCTACGGCGCGCGGCGTGGCCGCATTCATCGCGCCCAGCCTCGCCATTGCGCCAGACACGGCCCAGGCCGTCGTGAGCGGCATCATGCTGTTCTTTTCCGTGCATGGTTTCCTGATCGGCTACCTGCTCACGCGCATTTACCTGTCCATCATGATCCAGCGGGCCGACAGCCTCGTCAAAAATGATTCCGTGCGCCTGGAAAGCGGCAAGGAAATCGAAGTAACGGAACTGAGCCGCTTACAGCAGAAATCGCTCGACGACATGCAGGAAGCCGTCACGCAACTGCTGCTGGCCCATCCACCGGACGGGGGCGCGGCAGTCACGGCCCTGGCCGGCGTGCCGACAGCGCAAAAGCCGTCCAGCCTGGTGCTGTGGCTGGATGACCATCCGTGCAACAACACCTTGCTGGTGGAACAGCTGGAACGGGAAAACATCAAGGTAGACCAGGCTGTATCGACGCGCCAGGCGCTGGACATGCTGCAACAGAAGGCCTATGCACTGCTCATCACGGATATGGCGCGGGTGGAAAACCGCCGGCGCATCAAGGATGCGGGCGTGCGCACGGTGCGCGAAGTGCGGCAGGCGCTGCCCACGCTAGCCATCATCGTGTATTGCAGCAAAGATACGGTCGCCAGTTACGGCACGCAAGCGCAGGCGGCCGGAGCCCGCTTCATCACCACCTCGGGCACCAGCCTGCTGGCGGCCGTCAACAAGCTTTTGCATGAAGAACGCCAGGACGGCGATCAATCCACCCGGTAACGGTAGCTGCCCACGTAATGCAGCGAACTGCGCTGGGGGTGCGCCAGCCGGTTCGGCGCAAACACGCACACGCTCGTGTCGGCCAGCACACCCTGCGCCTGCGCATCCGCGCACGCCTGCGCCAGCCAGCTGTCGCCATACGAGACGCCATCGAGCAATTGCGCCAGCGGCACGGGCGAGGCCAGCAGCGCGCTTTCCACACACGCTGGCTCGTAGTGCGTGAGACCCGTTTCCAGGAAAAATGGCGACGGCACGGCGTCTCCATCCTCCGTGTACGTGGGCGACAGGTAAGCCTGCAGCGCTTCCCAACTGGCGAAGCGCCCCTTGCAGGCAAATACGTGGACGGTGGTCACGGTGGAAGACAAGCCTACAGCTTCTCCATTTTTTGCCGCACGGCCGGGGCCGTCGAGGACGTCGGCGCCAGTTCCAGATAGGTTTTGTACGCGGCCTTGGCCTTGGCGGCATCGCCAGCCTTGGCATACGCGTCACCCAGGTTCAAATAGGCGATCGCGCGCGACGGGTCCATCTTGACCGTATTTTCAAACCAGCGGGCCGCTTCGCGGTATTTTTCCTGCTTGTAGAAGACAAAGCCCAGGTTGTTCGCTGCCAGCGCGAAGTCGGGACGCAATTTCAGCGCTTCCGTAAATTGCGCTTCCGCCGCCGCATACTGTTTCTCCTTGTACAACTGCAAGCCACGGTCATTGGCCCGCTGCGCCAGCTGGCGCGCCGACGTGGGCACGGCGCCCGGCGTGACGATCTTTTGTTCACCGCCCTGCAAATCCTTCACCGTGACGCTGGCAGCTTGCGGCTTGGCGTCGAGCTTGCTGTTCAGGGCGATGGCTTCCGTCGACAGCTGTGTCGTATTCGGGCTGAGGAACTCCGTCTCGCCCGGCAATTCGAAGACGAAGTCGCCCCCTTCCGAGCCAGGCAGGCTGCCAAACGCGGGGGTCTGGTTCGATACGCTGGACACGGCGGGCGCCACGTAGGCGGCCAGTTCCGTGGCCGTGATGAGGCCATCGCCGTTCAAATCGCCCTTGCCCGCCAGGCCTTGCAGCAGGGTCCAGGTGAACACCGAGTGGCCGTTAGGTCCGCCATCGGCCACCAGCTGGTCGCCGCCGCCGGCCGTCAGCATTTGCCGGCCGATGCGCTTGGCGTTATCGCGCAAGAAGGAGCTGGAACCGGCTCCGCGCGTCAGGCCCAGGCCGCTGTAGCAGGCATCCATGACAAAGAACGCATGCTTGGCCGTCAGCGATTCCGCGATATTCTGGATTTCCGTCATGGGAATCGCATCCGTGGCGAACTGCGCCGGGTCAGAATCGACGGGCACGATGTAGCCAAGGTCGCGCCCGGAGCTGAGCTTGCGCGTGGCGCCGTGGCCGGCGAAGAAGACGAAGATGCGGTCATTCTTTTGCACGCCGCCATGCGCCAGCTTGTCGTGGAAGGCGGCCAGGATGTTGTTGCGCGTCGCCTCGCCATTCTTCAGGGTCACGACGCGCTCGGGCGCAAAAGCGAACTTTTCGATCAGGGTTTCGCGGATGCCTTGCGCATCGCGCACCGCGTATTGCAGTTTTGGCCACTTCGCATAATCATCGATGCCGATCACCACGGCCCAGGAATTGGCGTAGCCCGTGGTGACGGGCACTTTCTCGGGTGCGGGCGCCGTGCTTTTCGCCACCTGGAAGCTGCTGCCATCCCAGCCTGCGAATTGATAGCCTTCAGCGATCAGCTTGTCGAGCACGGCCGGCAAGGCTTTCACCGTGCGCTCATGGATGTCATGGAACAGGACGATGCCGCGTCCCGCCTTGTCGACGGAGGCCAGCACGCGATTCGTGATGGAGCTGGGCACGGGATCGGCCCAGTCCAGCGAATCGATATTCCACATCACGGATTTCAAATGCGCATCGGCCAGCGCGGCCATGCCTTCGCTGTTGCGCGCGCCATACGGAAAACGGAACAGCGCGGCCCGCTCGGGGCTGATAGCTTTCAACAAGGTGTCCGTGCCGAGGATTTCGCCTTTCAGCTTGTCGCCCGTCTGTTTCGACAACTGGGCGTGACTGAAACTGTGGTTGCCCACGGCATAGCCCTCTTTCATCAGCTTGCGGCTCACTTCCGCGCCCGCGTTCAGCTTGGCGTGGCCTTCCGCGTCGAGCGAGCCCAGGTTGCGGCCTACGTTGAAGAAGACGGCCGGCACGCCATACTGTTTCAGGATGGCGCTGATTTCTTCCGTGTAGCGGCGGTGCGGGCCGTCGTCGAAGGTCAGCACGATGGTTTTCTTCGGCAAGCCCAGGCCAAAGATTTCCGCCTCATCTTTTTTTGGCGCCGGCTTGGCTTCGGGTAGGGAACCGGCGGGCGGTACCGCATACGGTACGACGATGCCGTTTTCCTTCAGAATCTGTTCGCGGCTGTAGAGCTTTTTCAGCTGCGCCACGTAATCGTCCCAGCGTTCGCGCTTGAGTTCGATGGCGCGCTGCCCCAGGTTACCGAAGATTTGCCGGATTTCCTTCTCATAATTGCGCTCGATCTCGCCCAGCGCATCGAGGTCCTCGGAAATGCGCTTGTGCAGCTTGATCGCCGGCAAGGAGCTATCCCTGGCCACGTCGGCCAGCATGCTTTGCAGCAGTTCGCGGAAAGCCAGGCGGTCCGCATCGTACAGGCCGGGATCGGACTCGATATACGTCAACAGGCTATCGAGCGCTTCGAAGCGGCCCGGATTGGTGGGCGCCGTCAATTGATCAAGCGCAAGATCGAGCTTGGCGATGCGTTCCTGGTTTTCATGGAACAGCGCCTGCCCCACTTTACGTGCTTCGTCGCGCGCTCCTTCCGGCAAGCTTTGCTCGTCGGCCAGCAGCACGATGATCTTGCGGAAATTGCCCAGCAAGTCGCGGAACTGGCTGGCCACGGCGGCCGTGTCGACGGTGGACTGCGGCGCGGCGGCCGGGCTGTCCGAGGCGGGAGCGCCAGGTGTGGCGGTGGCGGCGGGACGGGTATAGGCATAAATGCCGGCCCCAGCGGCGAGAGCCACAACGACGGTGGCGGCGATCTTGATCGGCTTGGAAGTCACAGGCTTGTCATTCCCTTCACATACTATGCATAGCATTCAGATGGCGCGGATGCGCACGATGCATAATTGTAAAGCACGCCTGGCACAAGCTCAGCCCGCACGGTGAATTTCGGCAATAATATTGCTGAACACCTCCATAGATAGTGAAAACGGAAACGACGATGCACAAGAAACTTTGCGCGGCTGCGCTGATGCTGGGCGTGGCCCTGATGCTGCTGCAACTGCGCGCACATGCGGGCGATACGGGAGCAAAATCGGTGGGACGCGTGTGCCTGCCGCACTGAAGCGCTGATGGCACGGATCACGGCAGCCCGCGGGCGGGCGCGGGCCGCCTGACTGGTTACCCCTGATCAGGATCAAAATGCTTGCGCAAGCCTTGCCAGCACTCGAAATAGTCGTTTTGCAGCAGGCCGCCATTCAAGGCGAACGGCGTCGGCTTGAGGATGGTGCGCGTCTCGAACATGAAGGCCATGGTGTCGGCCACTTTGACGGGCGCGGACGTGTCGCTGCGGGAAGCCCTCTCGAACGTCTGCGCATCGGGACCGTGGCCCGACATGCAGTTGTGCAGGCTGGCGCCGCCGGGCACGAAACCGGCCGCCTTGGCGTCGTACACGCCGTGGATCAGCCCCATGAATTCGCTGGCCACGTTGCGGTGGAACCAAGGAGGCCGAAACGTGTGCTCGGCGGCCAGCCAGCGAGGCGGGAAGATGGCGAAGTCGATGGCGCCCAAGAGCGGGTTTTCGCTGGGCGCTTGCAGCACCAGGAAAATCGACGGGTCCGGATGGTCGTAGCTGATCGAGCCGATGGCGTTGAAACGGCGCAAATCGTATTTGTAAGGCGCGTAATTGCCGTGCCAGGCCACCACGTCCAGCGGCGAATGGTCCAGGGTCGTACGCCACAAATGGCCGCCGAACTTGGCCAGCAGCTCGCACTCGCCATCGATATCTTCGTAGGCCGCATGCGGCGTCAGAAAATCGCGTGCATTCGCCAGGCCGTTCGAGCCGATGGGCCCCATGTCCGGCAAACGGAAGGCCGTGCCGAAATTTTCGCACACATAGCCGCGCGCCATGCCATCCGGCAAGGTCACCCGGAAGCGCACGCCGCGAGGGATGACGGCGATTTCCTGCGGTTCCAGCTCGATCAGGCCCAGTTCCGTGGCAATTGCCAGCCGGCCTTCCTGCGGCACGACAAGCAATTCGCCATCGGCCGAATAAAAGAAGCGCTGCATGGAGCGGTTGGCCGCATACACGTGGATGGCGCAGCCGCTCATCGCTTCGGCGCTGCCGTTGCCGGCCATCGTGTGCCAGCCGTCGATGAAGTCGACCGGCGTACTGCTGTCAGGCAGCGCCAGTGGGTCCCAGCGCAGCTGGTTCGGCGGCGTGGGGGGCATGGCATGGAAATCGCTGACGATGTTGTTATTCGCCAGCAAGGTAAACGGCGGATGCTGGCTGGCCGGGCGGATGCGGTACAGCCACGAGCGCCGGTTTTGCGCGCGCGGCGCCGTGAAGGCCGTCCCCGACAATTGTTCCGCGTACAGGCCCAGGGGCGCTTGCTGCGGCGAGTTTTGCCCATGCGGCAAGGCGCCGGACACGGCCTCCGTGGCAAATTCGTTGCCGAAGCCGCTTTGGTAGCCGGCCCCTATCATGCGCTCACCGCCAGGCCGTCGGCAGCGTCGCGCAGCAAGCCCTGCACCACGTCGGCCTTGCCGATGGCGCCCATGGCCAGCAAGGCAAAGCGGGCGAGGAACAGCGGCGAGCGCTGTTCGCCCAGGCCGCCCATGGTGTGGCACAGTTCAGTATATAAATTATCGAGTTCGATGTCGTTCATGTTGTCTCCTTGTTACTCTGATTGGGCGATGCAGACCGCCGCCAGCGCTGCCGCCACCTGCCCCGCCGTCACTTGCCTCCAGCGTCCCAGCACGTGGCCGTCCGGACGCACGAGGTAAAACGTGCCTGGCTGTGCGTCAAACAATGAGAATACCTGCGCAGTGTGGTCCCAGGCGCACAATTCGCCACTGGCCCCGGCCGGATTACGGGCCAGCGCCACGGTGGCCAATGGCCATGTATCGCGCAGCGCCAGCAATTGCGGGGGCACGGTGCCATCCTCGCTGAAATACAAGCCCGTAAAGTCGCCATCCGCACCTTGTACCAGATCGGTAATATACCCCGCTTTTTGTCCGCCGCTGTACGGCAGCGCCAGCGGGCACTCCGGCAAGACCATACCCGGCGCGGGCCCGGCCGTGAACACATCCGGGTCGGGCGCGTTCAAGGGCGACTGCGCATACGCGATGGCGCTGGTCTGGCGCGGATTGATCAGCGAGCGCACGTGCGCATGCTTGCCCGCCAGGCCAAGCACGGCCGTGCGCATCAGCTCGAAAGCGAACGTGGGCGGCGCCATGAATTCCGTGCTTTTCGTGCCGTGGCGCAAGTTTTCACGGGCGGCGAACACGCGCTCGTCCGAATAGCTGTCCAGCAAGCCATGGGGTGCCTGCCCTTTGACCACATACGCGAGTTTCCAGGCCAGGTTGTCGGCATCGTCGATGCCGGAATTGGCCCCGCGCACGCCGAAGATGGGCACCAGGTGGGCCGCATCGCCCGCGAACAGCACGGGGCCGTGCCGGTATTTGTCCAGGGTCAGCGCGTTGGCTTTATAAATGGTGATCCACACGGGATGCCACGGCGCAGTTTCCCCCATCATGGCCAGCAGGCTGTCCACGCGGGGTGCCACGTTTTCCAGCAACACGGCCGACTGCGCGTCCTCGTCATCGCGCAACTGGTAATCGATGCGCCAGATATCGTCGGGCTGCTTGTGCACCAGCACGGTCGAACCGGGATTCGACGGCGGGTCGAAATACGCCAGGCGCTCCGTCGGTCGGTCGCTCTTCAGGTGGATATCGACGATCACATAACGCCCCTCGTAACTGGTGCCCTGCAATTTGAGACCCAGCGCCTCGCGCACGGCACTGCGCCCGCCATCGGCCGCCACCAGCCAGTCCGTATCGATTTGATACGTATCTTCCGGTGTCGTCACCGTCACGCTGGCGCCATCGGCGCGACGATCCACGCGCGTGACTTTCGTTTGCCAGCGGATATCGATCAGCTCCGGCAGGCGTTCGGCCGCGTCAAGCAGGAATTGCTCGATATGGTATTGCGCCAGGTTGACCATGGGCGGCAATTTCTGGTTCGCGTCTTGCGGCATCGTAAAGTGCAGCACTTCTTCCTCGCGGTAAAAGCTGCGCCCGCCCGCCCACGGCAAGCCCTTGGCCAAAAAGCCGTCGAGCGCGCCCAGGCGGGCTATGATTTCCAGGCTGCGCCGCGAGATGCAAATGGCGCGGCTGCCCGTGCACACGCCATCATCCGCTTCGATCAGCACAGAGCGCACGCCGTGGCGCGCCAGGCCCAGGGCCGTGGCCAGTCCCACGGGACCGCCACCGATGATCAGTACCGGTACATGCTGCGTGCCGGCGCCCACCGGCTTGCCAGGCGGATAGACTTTCGGCACATGGGGATAGGGGTGAAATGTGTCGCTCATGATGCTTTCCTCTTCAAGAAGGTGTTTTACCAGTACGCGCAATGGGCAGGGTCAGCACGATGGCCGCACCTGCCACGAGCAGCACGCTGGCATACAGCAAGCCCGTGGCAAAGCTGTGCGTGAAATCCTTCAGCCAACCCACGACGACGGGGTTCAGGGCCGAGCCAATATTGCCCGTGGCATTGATGACGGCAATGCCGATGGCCCGCGCCCCCAGGCTCAGTGCCCGGTCCGGCGTCGTCCAGAAGACGGACATGGCCGTATAGGCGCCCGTCGAGGCCATGCACACGCCCAGCAGCTGCACCACGGGGTTGCCGGAATACGCAGTCAGCAGCCAGCCAGCGGCCGACAGCAGCATGGGCCAGACGATGTGCCAGCGGCGTTCCTGCAGGCGGTCCGAGCGGCGGCCCCACAGGACCATGCCGATGACGGTACATACCTGCGGGATAGCGGCCAGCAAGCCGATTTTCGTGTTGCTGGCGTCGCCGCTGAAGCTCTTCACGATCAAGGGTGTCCATACGGCAACCATCGCCAGGGTATTGACCAGGCAAAAATAGGCGATACCGAATTTCAGCACGGTAGACGACAGCATTTCCGCCAGCACCGAGGTTTTCGTTTGTCCTGCGGTTTGTGGAGCTGCCGGCTTGTGCTCGGCCGCCAGCATGCGCGCCAGCACCTGCTGTTCCAGCTTGCCCAGCCAATGCGCCTTGTTGGGCGAATCGTCGAGGTAGCCGTACACGGCCAGGCCCAGCAGGACGGATGGCATGCCTTCGAGCAAGAACAGCCATTGCCAGCCCTTCAAGCCCCAGTGGCCGTCCAGGCCAAGGATCAGGCCCGACAGGGCCGAACCGATGGCGGCCGTGACGGGCATGGCGATCATGAACAGGGCGTTGGCGCGCGCGCGGTAGGCGCTGGGAAACCAATACGTCAGGTACAGCAGCATGCCGGGCAGGAAGCCCGCCTCCGTCACGCCCACCAGGAAACGCAGCGCATACAGGCTGGCCGGACCGCTGGCGAACAGGGTCGCCGTCGAGGCCAGGCCCCAGGCGATCATCATGCTGCCGATCCACTTGCGCGCGCCGATGCGGGCCAGCACGATGTTGCTGGGAATGCTGCACGCGATGTAGGCAATGTAAAACAGGGTGGTGGCAAAGCCGAACTGGGTGCCGGACAAGCCCAGGTCTTGCATCATCGTCAGGCCGGCGAAGCCGATATTGATGCGGTCGAGAAAGGAAAACACGAACAGCAGGAACAGAAATCCCAGCAAATGGCGCGATACCTTGCGCATCACCTGCTGTTCCAGTTGATTGGCGGCCGCGTCAAGAACGGGCGCATGGGTGGCGGGGGTGGCCGCTTGGGCGATGGTCATGCTTGTCTCCATAAGGTGTCACTCTCCCCTTGTTGATTTTATTGGGTGAGAGTTGCCGGATGCTCCGGCTTGAGACACAGTATGCAGACGACTACGCCAACGGCTGTCCCCATTTTGGGGACAGCCGCTGGCCAAAAGGACTAACCGCGTTTCTTGATGGGCACGTTGTCGATCTTCTGGTTGCCATAGCTGAAGGAACCGTGGCCGCTCCAGTTGTTGTCGGTCACGAAAGTCGCTTCAAACTTGGCCAGGTAGCTGCCGATGGCCGGTGGCGGCACGGACACCACGTATTCGCCGCTCAGGCTGAAGACGCGCGTGGCATTGCCCAGGCCCAGGCCATGCACAGGGCCGCTGACGGGACGGATCACCACGCGGCCATGCGGTGGCGCGATCGATTGCGTGATCAGCGCTTCGCCGCTGACGCTGCCGTCGTCGGGATTGTAAAACAGGGCGAGATTCAGGATGGGTGCGCCAGGCAGACCGAGATTGCCGGCGATCAGATAGACATGTTCTACCGCATTCAATTCAGATGAGGACACAATGAACTCCTTATGGGATGATTCCTGAGCCATGAAAAGGGAGATCGCGCGCGGCGACAGGCACTGGCTATCAGCCTTGCTGATGGCGCTTCAGCGCATCAACACTCTGCCGGCAGCATAGCCTTTTTTTTCATATCAATATGCTCACATTATTGCCTTGAATTCCAGTATTTTTGTGCACTGCCCCCTATGCACGGCGCGCTAGCATTTATACGGCATGCGGGCTTAGACATAACGCAAACAATTGGCGCTGGCTGGCAATGCCCAGCCGTTTGTACGCGCGCTTCTGATAGGTGACGACGCTCGATGGCTGCACGCCCATGGTCTCCGCTATTTCCACGGCAGTGAGCCCTTCAAGCACGCCGCGCAGCACGTCGAGTTCGCGCTTGCTCAATTGCGGGCCATGCTGGCGCAGCCGGGCCAGCATCATGGGCGAGACGCCTTGCGCGGGCTGGCCATTGATGCTGTAGTGGTGTCTGGCCGCATGCGCGAACAGGGGCGACAGGGTTTCGATGGCGGCGATTTCGCCGGGCTGGAACTGGCCCTGGCTGCTGTCGCGGTAGAAATTGACGGACAGCCAGATATCGCTGGCCGGCTGTACCAGCAGGGACAGCCGGTCCGACACATTGGGTTTTTGATAGCAGACGGCGCGGTAGCCGGGGTGGCGGATCTCGTCGCTGGCTTGCTGGTGCAGCACGATGGCGGGATCGATGTAGGGCCGGGCGGCGGGCGCGATGACGCTCTGGTTGCCGTCGAGCGCATAGTAATGACGCGCGTAGCTGTCGGCAATATCCTGCAGAAAACGCCCGCCGCGCCGGTCGGCCACGGCCACCGTGCGGGGCCGGTTGCCGAATTCATAAGCGAAGATCGTGCACTGGGCGATGGATGCGGCCGCGCCGGCCGTTTTCAGGATGGCGCTTGCCATGGCATTCACATCGGCATGGCTGATGGCGGCCACCAGATCGAGGGCGCGCCCCAGATCCAGCTGCCCTTCCGCCTGCCGCCGCTCTACCTGCCAATAGCGCATGGCTGCCTCCCGTGACGCTTATTGTTGACGCTGCGGCAAGACCCAGTCCGGGCGGATGTAGTGGCAGGTATAGCCGTGCGGCAAGCGCTGCAGATAATCCTGGTGCTCCGGTTCCGCTTCCCAAAACGGGCCGGCCGGCGCCACTTCCGTCACCACCTTGCCGGGCCACAGGCCGGAAGCGTCGACATCGCGGATGGTCTCTTCGGCCATGCGTTTTTGCTCGTCGCTCGTGTAAAAGATGGCCGAACGGTAGCTCGTGCCGCGGTCATTGCCCTGGCGGTCTTCCGTGCTGGGGTCATGGATCTGGAAGAAGAATTCCAGGATCTTGCGGTAGCTGATGGTGTTCGGGTCGAAAATAATCTCGATCGCTTCCGCATGCGTGCCGTGGTTGCGGTAGGTGGCATTGGCCACATCGCCGCCGCTGTAGCCCACGCGCGTGGCAAGCACGCCCGGATAGCGGCGCAGCAAGTCTTGCATGCCCCAGAAGCAGCCGCCGGCCAGGATCGCGGTTTCGTTATTTTGTGTCATGTTGTTCATTCCTTGATCTGAGAACCTTATCTTACCCTGTCGCGGCGTTTTCTTCAGCGGGCCAGCAAGCGCTTCAGCTGCGCCGCCTGGTAGGCGCCGATGGCGTCATTGAACAGGCAGCGGATCAAGGGATCATCGACGATGTCCGCTTCCATCAGCTCGGCCTGCGTGGCCGCGTCGAAAGGGCCATCGTTGATGCGCATGTACATTGAAGTCAGCGATTCGCCCAGCACCAGCGCCGCATGGCACTTCGCCAGCGGCACCTCGGTGGTCCAGCCGGGCGCCTCGCCGGTGGCGGGCACCAGGTCGATCAAGTCGCCATGCGTGCGGTAATGCAGCACCGTGGCCGCGCCGTCATGGCCATACAGCGACAATCGCCACAGGCGCGGCGCCTGGAAATAGCTGTCCTCGGACAGCTCCAAGTCGCGGTAGCGCTCAAGCAAGCCGCGCTGGCAAAAATCGAGCACCAGCGCCGCGTCGGCAGCGCTCAGGGAGGCGAAACGCCGGGCAACGTCAGCCGTGGCGGGCGGCGGCGCATCGGGACGGTAGTCAAAATCCACGCCCTGCGGCCCGACGGGGATAACCCAGGGCAGCGGCGCGGCCGGCGTCAATCCTTGCGCATCGAGCAGCACGGACGTGGACGGGTCGAGGCGGAAGATGTGCACGCCGGGCAGCGCGGCGCCGATCTCCTGCGCAAACTGGCGGTAGGTAATGGGGAACATCGCGTGGTTGTACCAGGACCAGTCTTCCTGCACGAACTGGCAAGAGCTGGGCACGATGTAACGGGGCGCCAGGGCCTGCAGTTGCGGCACCCAGTCATCTGGCAAATCCACTGGGCCTCGCGTCGCCAGCGACGGCGCGATGACGGCGATCTCGCGCATGGTCTGGAACGGCCACAGCACCATGTCCCAGGGCGCGAAGGCGGCCAGCTGCTCCAGGGTTTCGGGGCCGATCCAGGAATCGACGACGTTGAGCACATTCAGGCCGGCGGCGCGCACCTGGAACAGCGAGTCCACATCGTCGTCCAGCGCACGGCGCGGGATCACCTCGATGGCGCCCACCCGCACGGGCACGTCGACGTGCAGCCGCTCGACGGCGGTAAACCCCAGCGCGCGCAGCATGGCGAACAGTTCGTCGAAGACGCAGTACAGGTAGATGGGCGTGGCGCGGTCGAGCACATCGAGGCTGTCGAGCGAGCAGTGGTCGTCGTGGAAGTGCGAGATAAAGACGGCATCCCAGCGCAGCCGGCGCACGGCATCGAGGTCGAAGCGCACCGAGGGAAAGGCGTGGCAGTTGCGGCTGAACGGATTTTCGACGATGGGGTCGAAGGCGATGGCCGTGCCTTCGCATTCGAAGACATAGCCGGCGTGCAGGATGCGGGAGATTTTCAGGGGCATGGGAAGCTAAGAATACCCAACGGCGTGAATGCTGGGGTCAGACCCGGCGGGTCTGACCCCGGAACTTGCTTTGGGGGTGAAGATAATTGACGGGGAAATGCTTAATACGGATTATTCAGCACATCCATCGCGAAGTACGTAAAGATCATGTCCGCGCCCGCGCGCTTGATGGCGCCCAGGGTTTCCTGCACCACGCGGCGCTCGTCGATGGCACCCGCCTGCGCGGCGAACTTGATCATCGCGTACTCGCCGCTGACCTGGTAGGCGCCAATCGGCAGGCGCGTCACTTCGCGCAGGTCGCGGATGATGTCCAGATAGGCGCCGGCAGGTTTCACCATCAGCGCATCGGCGCCTTCGGCTTCGTCGATCAAGGACTCGCGGATGGCTTCGCGGCGGTTCATCGGGTCCATCTGGTAGGTCTTGCGGTCACCCTTCAGCGTGCTGCCTGCCGCATCGCGGAACGGGCCGTACAGGCCGGAAGCGAACTTGGTGGAATACGCCATGACGGGCGTGTCGTGGAAGCCGGCTGCATCCAACGCGCTGCGGATGGCTGCCACCTGGCCATCCATGGCGGCCGATGGCGCGATGATATCGGCGCCCGCCTGGGCCGCGATGACAGCCTGCTTGCCCAGGTTCAGCACCGTGCTGTCGTTGTCGACCGTGTCGCCATGCAGGATGCCGCAATGGCCGTGGTCCGTGTATTCGCAGAAGCAGGTGTCGGACATGACCACCATTTCCGGCACGGCGTCCTTGATGATGCGCGACATGCGCGCCACCAGGCCGTCCGGGTTCAGGGTGTCCGTGCCGTGGCTGTCCTTGTGGTGCGAAATGCCGAAGGTCATCACGGAGCGCAGACCGGCGCGCGCGTAGCGCTCGACTTCCTGCGCCAGCTTCGCTTCGGGAATGCGGCGCACGCCGGGCAT
The DNA here is from genome assembly GCF_051380905.1 of Janthinobacterium darwini. Lineage (NCBI taxonomy): Bacteria > Pseudomonadati > Pseudomonadota > Betaproteobacteria > Burkholderiales > Oxalobacteraceae > Janthinobacterium > Janthinobacterium darwini. The sequence goes on along the minus strand of NZ_JBNYXX010000001.1, from coordinate 1,675,074 downwards.
GGACGTGATGTCGATGAAATCGCTGGAACCTTCGTCGACGAAGATCGGCAGGACCAGGTCGCGCGGATTGATCTCGGTCTCGCGGAACAGCTCACGCAGTTGCGGGGTCGCGCGCAGGCGGCGCATGCGCGAAGTTGGGTAGTGTGCTGGCATGGGATGACTGGCTTCAGGTTGGGAACGCCGATAAGTATACGCCGATCACGCCGGTTGCGCCGGGCCGTCCGGCAAAAAAGCCGCCCAGGTCAAAAAATGCCGTCGGGTGCTTTCATTGCGCGTGAAGCAAAGCCGTCACTTGCCAGCGCATGTCCGCCGCCAGTTGTAGCAGCATGGCGCCGCGGCGTCGCGCCTCGGCACGCTTTTTCGACGGCAGTTGCTCCAGGTCCGGCATCCTGCAAGGGCCGCATGGCAGGCGGTAATTGCCGTCACTGGTAGGCAGCGCATGCAGTTCCTGCCACGCCAGGTCGTAGTCGCAGGAGATGTGGCGGCGCCGGCGCCAGTTCAGCGCGATGCGGTTGGCATTGCTGACCAGGTCCAGATGGCCGCAGCCGAAAAAATCGCCCAGGTCGCGCAAGGCGGCCACCATCAGATTTTTTGGCCGGCAGCCGTGCAGCGCCCGCGTGGCCGCTTTCACCGCCTGGGCGCCGGCGGGCGAGCGCAAGCCCTGCAAGGCGCCCAGCTGGATGGCGCAGCCGCCAGGCTGCGGCCGGAACAGGAAACCGGCCAGATACAGCGAGACGCCGTCGCGCGTCAGGCGCAGGCACAGGTCGCCCTCGCGGTGGCTGTCGTGGATAGCGGTCAGCTGCAAGCGGTAGGTGGCACCATCCCTGCCCTCGATGGTGGCCAGCACCAGCGCGCGCCGCGCCGCGTATTCCACCAGCGGCCGCGCGCCAGCCTGCCACAGGAAGCGGTAATGCCCGCGCAACAGCTCCACGCGCGCCGCGCAGGGAAACTGGCGGCTGGCGTAGGGCCGGTAAATTTTATACAACATGCTGGGATGGGCTTGCGCCAGCGCCGCCAGGCCCGGCGTGCCGGCAATGAAGGCTTGCCAGCGCGCGCGCTGCAGGGGAAAGACCAGTGCGCCCAGGGCGGCCTTGATACGGTGTCCGTGCGGACGCAGTGCCGGCTGCTGCGGCGCGGCGTTGTCGCCGGTGGCGCTAAAAGTATGCATGCGAACGACTCTACTGAACGGGACGCGGCGACGGCCGCAAACAGCCCGTCACAGGCTGCTGCGCGTGCGCAGCCGCTCTATGCCGGGGTAGAGCGAATGATAGGGGGAGGTGAAAACGAAGGGGGTTACAAGTTGGTAATGTCGACCTGGCGTCTGGCGCACAAGCACATTATGGTATGGAGCCGGCTGCCGCCACCCTGAGGCCGCGCTTGAGCCGCTGCAGCAGCCAGCGCCGTGCCGGCACTTCCAGCAAGCGATAGCTGATGTTACTGACAAAGAGCAGGATGGCGGTGAAGATCGCCGCCTTCATCATGTAGTCCGCTATGCCCGTGCCCGGAAACATCAGACGCAGCGGCTTTTGCAGCAGCATGACCAGCGGCACATGCAGCAAGTAAATGGCATACGAGCAGTCGCCCAGAAAGGCTGCCGCCCGGCCCTCGAGTATCGCCGGCCGCAGCCTGGCGGCGAGCCATACTGTCCCAGGTAATACGCCCATCACGACGATGCCCAGCGGTATGACATCGGCGGTATCACCCACCGCATAAAAGGCGCCAAAGACGCCAAGCGTTAGGGCCGCAAAATAGGCCAGTATCCAGGCATGCATGCGGCACTGGAACAACAGCAAGCCGCCTGCAAAGCCCAGCAGGCCACGCAGCAAGCCTTCGTGCAGGTCGTCCGACTCATAGCCGGCCAGGTAGCGGTTCATCCAGACGGCGAATCCCCATAGCAGCAGCACCGAGCCAAGGTGCAGCGCGAGCTTCCAGCGCAAAGTATGCATGCCCATGCGGACGGCAGGGAACCAGATCAGATTGATGCACACCTCGACGAAAATCGACCAGCTAGGTCCGTTCCAGGGAAAGGTAGACACGCCATCCTGCAGGCAGGGCAGCATCAGCGCATTGGGCACGAAGCATGCGATGTTAGCCGGCATGGTGCCGATGCGGCTCTTGATCACGGTAACGGCGAGGGCCGCCACTAACGCGACGGCGTACAGCGGATACAGCCTTGCAAAGCGGTTGTGCAGAAAGGCTCTGAACGGCATGCCAAGGCGGATCCGCTCTTCATAGCTATGTGCCATGACCCAGCCGGAGAGGATGAAAAAGAAGTCGACCGCCAAATAGGCGTGCGTGACCTTGAAGCCGAAGATGAACGGCAGATGATACACGGCGACCAGCAGCGCGGCCAGACCACGCAAGCCATCGAGAGAAACGATACGGCCGCTGAAATGGCCATTCTTCATGCCATCACCAGTCATGCTTACCCCCGATATCCGCCTGTCGAACTGGCGCACCGCGCCAGCAATGAAAACCAGGCAGATATGGCGATCACTCGATGCAGCCTCCCGACGACGGGCAGGATCCACCGTCAAATGGCGATGCCACAAAAAGTATCAAAATTATATCATGATATTTTATTAAAAAGAAAATATGACAACACTTATGTCAAAAAAATATCACGACTAGCAAGGCTGGCTTAGCGGACAGCAAAACCGTCCAGTCTGAAACGCAGCCGCAAGCCCGGCGCCGCATCCTCGATCTCCAGGCTGCCGCCATGCAGGGCCGCGATGGCCGCGACGATGGACAGGCCCAGGCCATTGCCGGGCAGGTGGCGACTCTTGTCGAGCCGGTAAAAACGCTGCGTCAGCTTCGGCAGTTCTTCCGCTGGCACGCCGGGGCCGTTGTCGCGCACAGCCAGCCAGCTGCCCTGCTCATCGCTGCCGGCCGACACTTCCACCGTGGCGCCCGGCCCCGCATACTTGATGGCGTTGTCGACCAGGCTGGCCAGCGCGCTGCCCAGCAGGTTACGGTCGCCGCGCGCCGGCACGCCCTCGCCATACATCTGCACCAGCAGCACGCCCTGCTCGTCGGCCGTCGCCTCGTACATTTCCACGATGTCGGCAGCGATCTGATGCAGGTCGATGTCATCGAAATTCTCGGGGCGCATGCCCGATTCGGCGGCCGCGATCTGCAGCAGCTTGTCGAACACGCGCGTCAGGTCGTCGATGTCGTCGATGGCCGCCTGCGCCGCGCTCTCAAAGCCGGCCACGCCCTGCTGCTGGCGCAAGGCGCCATCGAGCTTGTTGCGGATGCGCGCCAGCGGCGTGCGCAAGTCGTGCGCAATGGCGTTCGACACGTGGCGCACGCCTTCCATCAGGTGTTCGATGCGATCAAGCATGCGGTTGATATCGCGGCTCAACAAGCCGAATTCATCCTCGCTGGCCACGGGAATACGCCTGCTCAGGTCGCCTGCCTCGATTTCTCCCGCCGTGCGGCGGATTTGCCCGATGCGCGCCTCGATCTGACGGCGAAACAGCCAGGCGCCTGCCACCACCAGCAAGATGGCCACCCCGCCGCCATAGGCCAGCGAGCGCAGCACCAGGGAGCGGATCGACTTGCCCTCCTCCATGTCGCGTCCAACGAACAGGCGCGCGCCGTCCGCCAGGTCGCGGATCAGCATGCGCGCGGGCACCCTGCGACCTTCGCGCGTGACGTCGCGGTGCAGCAGGCGGCCGACGGGGCTGGCAAGGTCGGGCCACGACGACAGATTGCCCGCCACGCGGCGGCCATCGGCGTCCACCAGCAAGAAGATCTCCGTGTCGCTGTCGGTGCGGTCGGTGAGCAGATGGGCGATTTCCGCCGTCGTGCGGTTGCTGCCGCCCTGCTGGTACAGCGCGGCAAGGCGCTCCGAGAGCAGGGTCAGCTTGCGGTCCACGCTGCGGTCCAGCACGCCGATGGTGCCAAAATAGAATACGGCGCAGACAATGCTGATCGACACGACCACCAGCACGCCATAGCCAAGCGCCAGGCGGGCCGCGATCGATCGGTGCCAGTTACGCACCATCGATCACGCCCAAGGTGTAGCCGACGCCGCGCACCGTGTGGATCAGCGGCGGCGAAAATTCCTTGTCCACCTTGGTGCGCAAACGGCTCACCTGCACGTCGATGACGTTCGTCTGCGGGTCGAAATGGTAGTCCCACACGGCTTCGAGCAGCATGGCGCGCGTGACGGACTGGCCCTGGTGGCGCATCAGGTATTCCAGCAGGCGAAATTCGCGCGGTTGCAGGGCGATTTGCCGGTTGGCGCGCGTCACGCGCATGGTGCGCATGTCGAGCACCAGGTCGGCCACCTGCAGCTGCGTCGATTCGGGGACGGGCGCGGCGCGCCGCAGCAGCGCCTCGATGCGGGCCAGCAGTTCGGCGATGGCGAACGGCTTGGACAGGTAATCGTCTCCGCCGCTGCGTAGGCCGCGCACGCGCTCGTCGACGCTGGACAGGGCCGACAGCACCAGCACGGGCGTGTTGCGGCCCATGCCGCGCAGACGCGCGACGATGGCCAGGCCGTCGATCTCGCCGGGCAGCAGGCGGTCGAGCACCAGCGCATCCCAGTCTTCGCCGCAGGCCAGGCGCATGCCGTCGATGCCATTGTCGCAGGCGGTGACGTCGTGGCCCGCCTCGCGAAGGCCGGCACAAATGTAACGGGAAGTTTCGGCTTCGTCTTCGATGACCAGGCAGCGCACGGGGAATTCCTTGTAAAGATCGGGACAGTAAACAGACGCAGCATACGCCAGGCGCGCGCCACTTGCCAGCCCCGTCGCGAGCCCGTGCCGCCACGGGACATTCCGGCCTAGTTACATTTTCCGCGCAGCTTGGCGATCGCCACGAAGGGCAAGGCATACACGCCGCCGATACCGATCGGGCCGATGTTGGTGGGCTGGCGCTTCAAGCCATCGGCATGCAGGCAGTCAGGCACCTTTGCCTCGGCAAAGGCGGCAGCAAACTGTTCATATTTCCGGTCGGCGCGTATCGTCACCTGCTGCATGGCCGGCTGCGGCAGCGCGTCGCGCACCTGCGCCTCTTCCGCCAGCACAGCGCGCACGGCATCGCGTATCATCGATTGCGTCAGTTGCGGAACCGGGACGGGGGCGGCGTCAAGCGCTTGCGCGCCGGCTTGCGCCGCGAGGCACAGCCAGGCCACGGGGACAAGATTGCGTACCATTTTCATCGTCATCATCCATGCATGCCAGGTTTGCAATATTTCCCATAATATAGCAGCATTCGTGCGCGCCGCCGCGTGCGGCAAACGATGACAGGGTCGGGTACAATACAGCCTCGACAATGTTTGGCCGCGCCTGCGCGCGCATGTCCACATGTTTTAACCGGCGCCGCCCGGCTTGCCGCGGCCTGCATAGCCACCACTGCCACTAACGAACAGCAGGCGCGCCCGGCGCGCGCCACAGACAAATACAGCCATGAAATCGACCCACTCTCTCGCACTGGCGCTGGCCATGGCCATCACCTGCGGCAGCGCCGCCGCTGCAGACACCAAACAAACCATGCTGTTCGATGAAATTCCCATCGGCAGCTGGAGCACCTCCGCCGAACTGGGCGCCATCACCACCTCGGGCAATACGGTCGGCACCTCGGTGACGGGCAAGATCGACGCGCGCCAGGAACTCGATGACTGGAGCAACCAGTACATCTTCAGCGGCTACTTCAAGGAAGACGAAACGACCAACGACGACGGCGAGAAAGTGCGCGAACGCTCGGCCGAACGCTTTTCCGCCTCCGCCAAGGCCGCCTACAAGCTGATGGCCGACCATGAAAAACTGTTCGTGCTGGCCTCGCACGTGAACGACAAGTTCGGCGCCTACACCAAGTACTCTACCCTGGCCGTCGGTCATGGCTCGCGCTGGTATCAGTCGAGCGACAAAAGCGTCGACGTGGAATTCGGTCCTGGCTATTTCAGCGGCACCAACGACACGGGCGAATCGGAGCACGGCCTGACGGTGCGCGGCGCGGCCGCCATGAAATGGAAAATCAGCCAGTCAGCGATGTTTACGCAAACGGTCAGCGTCGAACGGGGCACGTCGAACACCCACTCCATCGCCGAAACAGCCCTCAGCACGAAAATCAACGGCACCATGCAGATGAAGGCCGCCTTCAGCGCGCGTAACGACACACGCGTACCGGACGACAAGAAAAACACGGATACGCAGACGTCGCTGACCCTGGTCTACTCGTTCTGAGATGCCTGCCACGCTGATGCGGCGACTGCGCCTGGGCGCCCTCGTGTGCGCCGCGGCGCTGCTGAGCGGCTGTGCCGCCGTCACCGTCAGCGCCATTTCTCCGGCCGACTACCTGCAGCAGCGGCGCGGCGACATCCTCACCACGGGAAAACTCAGTGCCTCGGCCAGCGAAGTGCTGCGCATCATCGGCAGCGACATCTCCGCCTGTGTAGCCAATACGGGCAGCTGCCGCGCCGACCTGGCCCGCTCCGAGCTGCTCAGCGACGAGCAGCGCCTGGCGACGCTCTCCGAATTGTGGCTGGAAAGCGCGCTGGCCGAAGAGAGGCAAGGTGGCCATGCCAGCGCCGAATTGCTGGCCGCCTGGCTGGAATCGGCCCGCTACGCCTATGCCTACCTGTTCTACACGACGCGCACACCGGGCCAGCGCGCCTTCGAGGAGCGGCAGACGCAAATCCGCGACTACTATAACTATGCCGTGCAAAAGGCCGTCGGCAACCTGTTCCGCCACCGCGGCGAATACCGTCCCGACGGCCATGTGATCCGCGTCGCCGGCTGGCAGATCGACAGCGAATTGTCGGCCCTGCGCCTGCCCGAGGACGGCACCCTGCCCGAAGAACTGCTGCCGGCCACCTCGCTGTCGTTTTCCGGCCTGCGCAATGTGTACCGGCGCGACGGCTTCGGCGCCGACCTCGTCGCCGTCATGCCCAAGCCAGGCGCATCGAAAGGCGAGTATATACCCTACCAGGAAACCCGCTTCCCCGTCGTCACGGCGCTGATCCGCTTCGACGGCAACAGCCTGCAGGAGGTATTGGCCACGCAGCAGTTGATGGTGATGCTGGTGGACCCGACGCGCAGCGAATCAACGCGCATGGCGGGCCAGGAATTGCCCGTCGCGGCCAATTTCACAGCCGGCTATGGCCTGTGGCTGGCCCGTTCCGGCTTCGGCGTGCAGGCGCTGCGCACCCTGTTCGGCCGCGCCGACGGCATTTCGCGCCCGCAGGTGCACCTGATGCAGCCCTACGACCCGAACAAGCGCACCATCGTCATGCTGCACGGCCTGGCCAGCAGTCCGGAAGCGTGGATCAATGTGGCAAATGAATTAATGGGCGACGAGCAGCTGCGCCGCCGCTACCAGATCTGGCAGGTGTACTACCCCAGCAATGCGCCGCTGGCGGCCAACAACGCCGCCATCCGCCAGGCACTGCAAGCCACGCTGGCGCAGTTCGACCCTTCGGCCAAGGCCGATGCCGCGAACGACATGGTCTTGATCGGCCACAGCATGGGCGGCGTGCTGGCGCGCCTGATGGTCTCGGACGCCAGCAACACCCTGCTCGACGCCATCACGGAAGAATACAATTTGAAGGGCAAGAAGGCGGAAAAAGTACGCGCCGGGCTGGCGCCCTATCTGAATTTCACGGCCATGCCGCAGGTAAACCGCGCCATCTTCATCGCCGCGCCGCACCGCGGCACCTCGTTCGCCAATCACAAGGTGGCGCGCTGGATCGCCAACCTCGTCACCTTGCCCATCACCATGCTGGACCAGTTGTCCGACGCGGCCGGCAGCCTGGCGCAGCTCGACACGGGCAGCAGCGAACCGCTGCGCATCCCCAACAGCATCGATAACCTCAGCGACAAGGACCCGTTCGTGCGCCTGGTGGCCGACCTGCCCATCAGCCCGAAAGTGCGCTACTACTCCATCATGGGCAACGATACGCCCGAGCTGCCGCTGGCGGAATCGAGCGATGGCGTAGTGCCCTACGCCAGCGCCCACCTCGACGGCGCGCTGTCGGAAAAAGTCATCCCCTCGTGGCACAGCGTGCAGGAAAGCCCGCAGGCGATCCTGGAAATACGGCGGATTTTGCGGCTGCCGGACTAGGCGAGTGCCATCGTTCTACGCCGGCTCGCGCCACTTGTCCTTGATCTCCAGCATGGCCGGCAAGTGTTCGACAAACAGCGCCAGCAGGTCCGGGTCGAAGTGCGTGCCGCTGTCGCGCTGCATGGTGGCGATCGCGTCCGATACCGTCCAGGCAGGCTTGTACGGACGTTCGCTGGTGAGCGCATCGAAGACGTCGGCGATGGCGACGATGCGTCCTTCGTGGGGGATTTCCTCGCCTTTCAAGCCGTGCGGATAGCCGCTGCCATCCCATTTCTCGTGATGCGTCAGGGCGATGGTGCGCGCCATTTTCAACAGGCCGCCCGCGTGCTCGCCGATGATGGCCGCGCCGATTTCCGCATGGCGGCGCATGACATTCCATTCGTCCGCATCGAGTTTGCCCGGCTTTTGCAAAATGGCGTCGGGGATGCCGATCTTGCCCACGTCGTGCATGGGCGCCGCGTTGAGCAGGTCTTCCGCCCTGCCCGCGCTGTAGCCGGCCGCCAGCGCCAGCTGGCGCGCGTAATAGCTCATGCGGATGACGTGCATGCCCGTCTCGTTATCCTTGTATTCGGCCGCCTGGCCCAGGGTCTGAATCACCTGCAGGCGCGAGCGGCGCAACTCCTCTGCGTCCACCAGCGACAAATGCGTGCGCACGCGGGCGCGCACGATGGGCGGGCTGACCGGTTTGGTGATGTAGTCGACGGCGCCGGCGTCAAATCCGTCCGCCTCATCCTTCACGTCGCACAGGGCGGTGACGAAAATGACGGGGATGGACGCGGTGGCCGGCATGGCTTTGAGCTGGCGGCACACTTCATAGCCCGTCATGGAGGGCATCATGATGTCGAGCAGGATCAGTTCGACGGGGTTGTTCTGCGCCAGTTCCAGCGCCTTCTCGCCATCCTTGGCATACAGCAGGCGGTAATCGTCCTGCAGGATCTGGCGCAGCACCTGCAGATTTGTCGCTTCGTCGTCCACCAGCAGCAGGATCGGTTTTTCTTCGTGTAAGGTCATCGTTAGCCCAATATCAGGAAAGGTCGGCAGGTGCCGGTGCTGCCAGCCACGCCAGCAACTGGCGCAGCACGCCTGCTGCACGCGCAAATTCAAAGTCGTCAATGGCACTGGCCAGCGCCTGCAGGCGCTGCTGCTGGCCGTGGGGCGCCAGCATGGCGGCGATCTGCGCCATCAGGACGTCGTCCAGCTGCCCGCCTTCCAGGCTGGCGATGGCTTGCCGCAGCAAGGCGTCAGCGGCGGGCGCATCGAGCGGCGCGCTGGCAGCCGGCGCTGGCATGGCCACGGGTGACACCAAAGGCGCCTCGGCGCCCGCCTCCAGCTCACCGGCGAGCGCCATGAAGGCGGCCGCCAGTTGCACCAGCAATTCGGTCGCCGGCAGCTGGCGCGCGATCGCTTGCTCGATGCGTCCCAGCAGGCTTTCCACCTGCACAAGGCACAGGTTGCCCGCCGCGCCCTTGATACGGTGCAGCAGGTGGCCAGCCACGCTGCTGCCGCCACGTTCCAGCTCCGCGGCCAGCATGGCGGCGCAATCGCCATTGGCCTGCACGAAGCGGCTAATAGCCCGCTGCAAGGGCTCGCGGCCGCCCCACAGCGCGATGCCGCGCTGCCAGTCCACCTGGCCGGCGGCGGCACGCGCCGCCGCGCCGGCCGCCGGCGGCGGCATGGCCACGGCGATATCGAGCAGACGGGCGATTTCCGCCGTCAGCTTGTGCATTTCCAGCGGCTTCGAGGCGAATCCGTTCATGCCCGCCGTCTGCGCGGCCCGCCGGTCCTGTTCCAGCACACTGGCCGTCAGGGCGATGATGGGCGTCGCCTTCAGGCCCTGTTCGCGCTCGTACACACGGATCAGGCGCGTCGCTTCCAGGCCATCCATGCGCGGCATCTGCACGTCCATCAGGACAATGTCGAAGCTGCCCTTGCTGAATTCGCGCACGGCGCTCTCGCCATCGCTGGCGGCGATCACCTGGTGGCCGGCCGCGCCCAGGCTGATCAGGAGCAGCTCCACGTTCTGCGGCACGTCGTCGGCCGCCAGGATGCGCAGCGGCGGCAAGGCCACCACGGGCTGCTCGCTGCGGCGCGCCACAGCCTTGCCCGGCGCCAGCGGCAGCAGCACGTGGAACACGCTGCCCACGCCCAAGGTGCTTTCCACTGTGATGGTGCCCCCCATCAGTTCGACCAATTGCAGCGAAATCGTCGTACCCAGGCCCGTGCCGCCAAAGCGGCGGCTCATCGAGGAATCGGCTTGCGTGAACGGTGCGAAGATCTTGTCCAGGCGGTCGGCGGGGATGCCGATGCCCGTATCGTGCACGGCGATATGCACCTGCTCGCCCTGCATGGCGACGGCCACGCGCACATGGCCTACTTCCGTGAACTTGACGGCGTTGCCGATCAGATTCGTCAGCACCTGCTGCACCCGGCGCGCGTCGCCCAGGAAGAACTGGCCCATGCCCGGATCGACATCCACATGCAGCACCAGGTCGCGCGCCTGCGCCGTGACGCGCAGGGAGGCCGCCACGTGGTCGACCAGGTCAGGCAGCGAAAAGTCCACCAGTTCCAGCTCGGTGGCGCCTTTTTCCAGCTTGGCCGTGTCGAGGATGTCGTTGAGCAGTTCGAGCAGCGAACGCGCCGACTGGCGCACCGTGCCCAGATGGCGGCGCTGCAGGCTGTCCAGGGCAGTCCCCAGCAACACTTCCGTAAAGCCGATGATGGCGTTCATCGGCGTGCGAATTTCATGGCTCATGTTGGCCAGGAAGCTGGTCTTCGATTCGGCGGCCAGTTCGGCGCGGTCTTTCGCCGCGCGCAGGTTTTCCTGCATGGCGCGCCGTTCGCTCACGTCGGTGGCCAGCTTGACCACCTTGAACGGCTTGCCGTCCGTGTTGAAGATAGGGTTGTACGAGGCCTGTATCCACACTTCCCCGCCATGCTTGTCGATGCGCTTGTACTCGCCCGTGTTGAACTGGCCATTGGCCAGCTGCTGCCAGAACGCAATGTAGTCCGGCGAGGTGACATACCCCGGTTCGCAGAAGATGCTGTGGTGCAGGCCCAGCACGTCGTCGAGCTGGTAGCCAACCAGGTCGAGGAAGTTCTGGTTCGCCGCCAGGATGCGTCCCTGCAGGTCGAACTCGATGACGGCCATCGCGCGCGAGATGGCCGTCACCTTGCCTTCGTATTCGGCGTTGCGCAATTCGCTTTCCGTGATGTCGAGGATGACGCCGTCGATCCAGCGCACCACGCCATCGTTGTCGAGCACGGGGCCGCTGCTTTCGCGCACCCAGCGCTCGCGCCCATCGCGGTGGATCAGGCGATAGACGTTCTCGAAATCGCGCCGTTCGCCGGCAGCCTGCACGCAAGTGTCGTTGACGCGCTGGCGGTCATCGGGATGCACGAGGTCGAACAGGCTGACCCGCCCTTCGATGAAGTCCTGCGGCATCCAGCCTGTCAGGTTGAAGACGGCATCGCTGATAAAAATCATCTTCCATTCGGGCCCGAAGCTGCAATGGAAGGACACGCCGGGGATATTGCGGATCAGGGTACGGTACTGGCGCTCGCTGTCCTTCAGCGCCTGCTCCATGCTGCGCGAGGAGCGCATATCCGTGACAAAAGCCACGAACAGGGGTTGGCCCGGCGTGTCGATCTTGCCGATCGCCACGCGCATGGGCAGTACGGCGCCATCCTTGTGGCAACCATCGAGTTCCCGGCCACTGTCGAGGATGCGCGAGGCGCCCGTTTCCAGATAGTCGCGCAGATAGCCTTCGTACTCGGCGGCGTCGGCTGCTTGCAACAGCACGCTGGCGTCGCGCCCCACGATCTCCCCTTCGCGCCAGCCAAACAGGCGTTCCGCGGCGGGATTGAAGGAACGGACCTGGCCCTGGCCATCGATGGTGATCAGGCCATCGGCCGCCGTATCGACGATGGCGCGCAGGCGCGACTCGCTGGCGCTGGCATGGCGCAGCAACTGGCGGTAGCGCAGCAAGCCGTTCGCAGCCACCACGAAGACGGTCAGGGTGACGGTGATCAGGGCCACGGCCAGGGCTACGAACGAAGCTTGTACCGTAATCGTGTTCTCGCCTGCCGTGGGCGTGCCGGAAAAGCGCGCCGCCAGCATGCCCGTGTAATGCATGCCGGAAATGGCCAGGCCCATCACGACACTGCTGACCAGCAGCGCCGCCAGCGGACTGAGGCGCTGACGCAAGGCATTCAGGCCGAAGCGTATCCACAGCGCCAGCATGGCCATGACGACGGCCACCAGCAGCGACAGGACGAACAGCCACGGTTGATAATGCAGGGTCAGCGAAGTTTGCATGGCGGCCATGCCGCTGTAATGCATGGAGCCGATGCCCAGCCCCACCAGCACGCCGCCCACCACCAGCTGGCGCCAGCTGATGCGCGGGCGCGCCAGCAAGTGCAGCGCCACCCACGAAGCGGCCACGCCTGGCAGCATGGACAGCAGGGTCATGCTGGGCTCGAAGGACACGCGCGTGCAGATGTCGAAGGCCAGCATGCCAATGAAGTGCATCGACCAGATGCCGCCGCCGAGCGCGATGGCGCCCGTGATGATGGCTGTCTGGCGCTGGAAGCCCCGCTCGCTGCTGCGCGCCATGCCGGCGATCTGCAGGGCCATGAAGGAGGCGAAAATAGCGATGCCGATGGAAAACAGCACCAGCCAGGCATTGTGCGTGCCATAGATATAGGCAAGCGTGTTGTCCGATACATCAAACATGGAACTAAGCATACTGTCGTGGCATAAGGTGAGTGAAACGTGACGTCGTAAAACATGACGGCGCACCGCGCGTGCCGGTGCCACGCCTTTTACTAAAGCGGCAACACAGCGGAAATGACAACGGTAGCAGTCGACCAGGGCAAGGCTCGGTCATCACGCCCGCGCCTGCCGCGCGGGGGAAAGGTGCTTTTTACACAATGAAAAAGCGAAATGCGTACGAACTCTGGCGCGGATGTCTGGCCGCCAGCGTGACGATGATTTTCTAAAGAGCCATGAGTATAGTTGCTTTGCGAACATATTCATAGGACTTCAGCAATATCATGGCAATAAAAGCAACATTCTGCGGCCCTGATGCGACAAGGCCCCGCCGCTCAGGCTGACGGCCACTGGGCGCGTATTGCGGACGATGCCTGATAGGAGGGACCGGCCCGCACGGCCACGGGGATACCGGCCAGCGTACAACGGCGACTCAGCTCGTCCTTGATCTGCCGCAACGACCAGCGCTGCGGAACGGGCAAATCCATGCCGACTACGCGGATCAGCGGGCAGTCCTCAAGGGTCGTGTGCAGCAGCAGCTCCAGGCGCGCCATCGGTGGCCCGCCGCGGTAGACATCCACCGGGCCCGCGTAGCTGACCACCTCCAGCTCGCGTATCTGCTGCGGCGCCAGCTGCAGCTCCCTCTCATGGCCGGGCAAGCGCCGCGCCACCCGGCGCAGCAACAGGCCAGCGTCGTTGATCTCGACATGAAAAGACAGATTGGTATCCGGCAGCAGGACCAGGCCGACAATCCAGATGACCAGCGCCGGCAGGAGCAGCAGCACTGCCTCGCCCGCGTACGACACATCGCGCCAGACGGCTTGCAGGACAAAGGCGAGGATCAGGGCGCAGCCACCCAGCAGCACGCTGCGCCACAGCACGGGACGCAGATTGGCCATCATCGCCGCATGCGAGCTGGCATCGTCAGCCGGCGAAAAACGGATCCATTCGGCGCGCGCCGGCTTGCAAGGCCTGGCGCGATTAGCGCTCAAGCGTCGGGCGCCAGCATGCCGCGGAACCACGCCAGTTGTTCGCGCGTCAGGTAATTGGCGCCATCGCCATGCAGGAGAACGATCTCGATCTCGGGAGGAATCGAAGCGATCAGCTGCGCTCCCGTGACGGGAATCTTGGGGAAGGCGATACCCGCCAGGAAAGCCGGGTCTTCCGCCACCGTCACGCACTGGCGCTCGGGATTGGGCGATGGCACGAGGAACAGGTCGATCTGCTCGCTTTGCCCGCCGATGACGACATGCAATTGCGCGGCCAGCAGTTCGGGCAGAATCAGCTCGATGTTATTCTCGGCGCGCGATTGCTGGAAAGCGCTTTTCAGGGGCGTGAGGACTGGCGTGGCGGACATGGGAGCAGTGTAAAAGTGAAGACGGCGGCAGTGTAGCAGAGGCGCCCGCCAGTGCGCGCTCCGCTGGTGCGCCGAAGTAAGGGCTACAGCTTGTAGTTCAAGGACAGCAGCACGCTGCGCGGCGCGCCGTAACGCTCCAGCCCGCCCGACCAGGAATAGCCTAGGCCCTGGTAATAGCGGCGGTCCAGCACGTTATCGACACTCACGCGCAACTGCAGCTGCTCGCTCAGGCGGTAGCCTGCCGTCAGGCCGACGATGGCGTAGCCGCCCTGCTGCGTCAGGTAAGCCGTGTCGCGGCGGTCAATCTTGTCCTGCGCGTAGACGGAGGCGCCCAGATTCCACCGCGCCAGGCTGCCGCTCAGCTGCACAGTCGTGTACAGCTTGAACAATTGCTTCGGCTCATCCGTGGCGATGCGCTGGCCGATGTTCGCCGTCACGCTGTCCTTCGTATACTTGGCCATTACATAGGTGTAACCGCCCGCGATCTGCCAGCCAGGCACAGGTGATCCCGACAATTGCAGATCGACGCCTTCGCTCTGCACCTGGCCTGCCGCGCGGGCGCAATAGATGGCGCCGCCCGTGGGACAATTGAGCTCGTCGGCCATGGCGCGGTTATTCTGCCTGATGCGGAACAAGGCGCCGCTGGCATTGAGCCTGCCGCCAAAATACTCGCCCTTGATGCCCGCTTCCAGGTTGGTGCCGCTCAAAGGCGGCAAGGTATTGCCCTTTACATCGAGTACGCTTTGCGGCTGGAAGATCTGCGTACCGCTCGCATACACGGAATGGTGCTGATCCAGGTCGTAGACCAAGCCCGCATACGGCGTGAACTTGGCGTTTTCCGTCAGGTCGCGGCGCCATGTGGGGTTGGTGGCATACCAGCCCGTGACATCCTGCGCATACCAGCCGAAGCGCCCGCCCAGCACCAGGCGCAGCGGATCGGCCAGGCTGAAGTTGCCGGCCGCATAGATACCCTTCTCCTCCGTCTTGCGGCCCCAGTTATAGGGCTCGAACGGCCCGCCGCGCATCGGGTAGGCACGGGGATTCCACTGGCGCAGATCGAACAGGCGCGTCCCGGCGCCTTCCCAGCTCTGACCCGCATCCGAATCGTCATGGCGGTAGCTGGCGCCGACGATGACGTCATGCTGGCGGCCAAACCAGCTGACGGGGCCGCTCAAGCGCCAGTCGGCCACCACTTGTTGCGTGTTGTACTTCCAGCCCGTTTCCGACTGCTCCAGCAAATACGTTTCGCCCTCCACGCGGCTGTTGGTGGTATTGCGCGTCGATGAAGAGGCATCGATGTGCGTGACGGCGAAGCGGCTGCGCCAGCCCTTGTCGAGGCGCGTTTCCAGGTCCGCGAAGACCACGTTGTTGTCGCCGTTTCTGGAAGGAATCGGCATTGTTCAGGAAAGTCGAGCGGGGCAAGTCCATGTGGCGGCCGTCGGGCAAGGTCGGCAAGCCGACGAACACGCCGTCGGTGCGGCTGTGCTGGCGCGAAAAGCCGATGCCGGCCGTGGTCGAAGGCGTCAGGTCCGCTTCCACGATCGCATACACGGTGCCGTTGGTGTTGTTAACCACGTCGACAAAGCTGTCACTGTCGCGCCAGCTGGCCGCCACGCGCCCGCGCACGCTGCCCGATTCATTCAGCGCATTGCTGGCGTCCACCGTCAATTGCCGGTCCTTCCAGCTGCCCAGGTGGGCAGACGCGTTCAGCAATGGCGTGGCCGTGGGACGCTTGCGTATCATATTGATGCTGCCCGACGGCGCGCCCGCCCCTTCCATCAGGCCCGTGGCGCCGCGCACCACTTCCACGCGGTCGTACATCAGCATGTCGGCCGAGACGTTGCGTTCATTGAAACCCGTGACATCGAGCGGCAAGCCATCGACATTCACGTGGCTCAAGGCGAAACCGCGCGCAAAATACGTGGTTTCCTGGTCGGATACGCCCTGCGTCTTGCCATACAGGCCGGGTGTGGCGCGCGCCACGTCCTGCAAGGTGGTCAGGTCGAAATCTTCCATTTGCTGGCGCGAAATGACACTCACCGTTTGCGGCGTGTGGCGCTGCGACAGGTTCAGGCCCGTGGCCGTCGACATGGCGCGCGAGGTATATAAACCCGTGCCTTCCGTGGCACGGTCCGCCTCGGCGCTGACGACCACGGCGGGCATGCTGTCCAGGCCACCGTCGGCCGTGCTGATATTAATCTTGCGCAACAGATAATTTCCATTGCCACCATCCGTCACTTCCAGGCCGCTACCCTGCAGCAGTTTTTGCAGGCCGGCGGAGACGCCATGGCGCCCCTGCAAGCCCGGCGTCGTCAGGCCGTCGAGCGCCGCGCCCTGGGTAGACAGGTTGATCCCTGCGGCGATGGCAAACGTGGACAGCGCATCGCGCAGGCTGCCAGCAGGAACGCTGTAGTCGCGCACAGTGGCGGCCGGGCTGGACTCGGCAGCCACCACCGCCTGCGGCAAGCCGGCGCCGGCCCCAGCCACGGAGAGGAGCAGGACCAGCGCGGCGCGCACGGCGCCGGTGGTGGGATGGAGCGTCATGCGTGCTGCTGTCAAACTGCGGTGCTGCAAAGCCATGTGGACCCTTTCGATGGTTCGGATTGTTTGTTCTCTACCTTGTATGACGAAGCAATCCGCAAAAAGGGACAGGCAAGAAGTAAATTGGAGCACGTCGGCTTACGCCCTGCGGGCTAAGCCGACCTACCATACCCGACAGGCGTAGGTCGGCTTAGCGTGGCAAGGCCACGCTAAGCCGACAATCTCAAGCCGCCTCGACACTGATCCAGTAGCGCGTGCGGCGCGCCAGCCTGATCGGCAAGGAGCGCTGCAGCAAGAGCAGGATGTTGTCCGGATCGTTTAACTGGAAGATGCCGTCCACGGGCATGGCAGCGCACGCGGGATCGCAGCGCAGCACGCCGTAGCGATAGCGCGCCACCTGCGCCAGCACTTCGCCCAGCGGCATGCGCTCGGCGCTCAGCACGCCCTGCACCCAGCCGGCAGCGTGCGGCGCCAGCGGCGTCAAGGCAGAAACGGCATCATCATCGAAACTGCCCTGCCGGCCCGCATCGACCTTGCGCAAGGCGCCGGGAGCTTCATTTGGCTGTATCTCGACGGCGCCTTCGCTGACAGCCACCTGCGTGCGCGGCGCCAGGACGCCGCCACCCAGGCGCACGCTGAAGTGCGTGCCCAGCGCGCGCACGACGCCATTGCTGCTGCGCACGAGGAATGGACGCGCGGGCACGGCCCCGTCGTGCGCCGTGGCGACATGGAGTTCGCCCGCATGCAAGACACCAGCCGCGCCGCGCCGTCAAAGCGCACATCGATGGCCGTGTCCGTATTGAGCACCAGTTGCGTGCCATCCGGCAATGCCATGTGGCGGATTTCCCCCCTGGCCGTGCGGATGGTGGCACGCCACGCTTGCCATGGTAGCGAATGGCTGGCCAGCCACAGCGCCGGTCCGGCCGCGATCAGCCCGGCCAGGCCGTAGAGCACGGCGCGCCTCTGCGGCGACTGCGGCGCCGCGTCCGCCGTCCGGCGCAGCGCGGGCGGCACGCTGCCCAGGGTGCTGCACACCAGTTCGGCCCGCTGCCACGCCGATTCGTGCGCGGGGTCGCTGGCGCGCCAGGCCTGGAAAGCTTGCTCCTCTTCTGTAGTCAAGGCGCCCCCGTGCAGGCGCACCAGCCATTGCGCCGCCGCGCGGGCGGCGCGGGGATCGATGGCAGTCAGGTTGGCGCTCACAGAATCAGCAGAATGCAGCGCTCGAACGCCTGCACCATGTAGCGCTTGATGCTGCGCTCGCTCACGGCCAGGCGCCGGGCGATTTCCCCGTAAGCAAGGCCATCGACATGGGCCAGCAAAAAAGCGCTGCGCACCAGCGGCGGCAAGCCATCGAGCATGGCATCGATGCGCTGCAAGGCTTCCAATACCAGCAAGCGCTCTTCCGGCGACTGCATCAGCAGATCGGGCTGCTGCGCCAGGGTTTCCAGCCATGCCTGCTCCAGGGACAGGCGCCGGTAATGGTCGATCAGCAGGCGCTGCGCCACGGTGGTCAGGTAGGCGCGCGGTTCGCGCAAAGTCTGCCGGCCTTCGGGCGGCGCCGCCAGCAGGCGCACGAAGGTATCCTGCGCCAGGTCGGCCGCATGGTCGGCGCACTGCAGCTTGGCGCGCAGCCAGCGCATCAGCCAGCCGTGGTGGTGGCTGTAAATGACTGCGATCGACTCGCTGGACTGCGCAATGCTCACTAGGGACTCCGATGCGCTCAAGGCAAGGCGCGGCTAACTGATAATAATTCTCATTATCACAAACCATTGCCTCCGGCGTCAATGCCGGCGCCTGCCCATGCCTGGAAACTGTTGTTTCAGCGTGGCTGCCAGTGCTTTATATACTGTCGTGGTCGATCAGGTGGTCGCGGGCGATTATGCCGGATGGCGTTTCTCTGGCCTTGCGGCCAGCGCGAAGGGAATGGCAAACGGCCCAAGAAACACCACCAGGATGGCCCTGACAGCAGTTGTTTTCAAAGAGCGGCGTTTGGCAATGAAGAGGCAGGCGAAGGCCGACAGCGACCAGATCAAGGCAGGCAGATAGGTACTCATCATGGACTCCGGATGCGCCTCGAAAGACAGGAAAACCATGCTGACACGGAAATGTGGGCGCCGCAACGGCAGATTGCGCATCCTGCCTGCGGTGCGCCGGTGTGGACGCATCTTTCAGGCATTCTTAAGTCTGCAGCGACGCTTGCCGGCTTGTGCGCGCAGCGCCAAGCCGGCTTACGCCGTTTCCAACTATGCCATGCTTAGTGCTGGCCGATCTTCATGATTTTCAGCGCATTCGTGCCGCCGACCTTGCCCATCGGCTCGCCCCAGGTCAGCACGACGGTGTCGCCCTTGGCCACGACTTTATGTTCCAGCAGCAAGTCTTCCGCCTGTTGCAAGACCTTGTCGCGGTCCGTGCCAGACGTTAATTCCAGGGTGCTGACGTTGCGGTACAGGGCCAGCTTGCGGCGCGTGCCCACGCTCGGGGTCAGTGCGACGATGGGGATATCGATGTTGCAACGGCTCATCCACAGGGCAGTGGAACCCGATTCCGTCAGGGTGGCAATGGCTTTCACGCGCAGGTGATGGGCCGTAAACAGGGCGCCGTAGGCGATCGACTGGTCGATGCGCGAGAACGTGGCGTTGAGGAAATCGGCGTCCAGCTTGCACGTATCCCATTTTTCCGCGTCCAGGCAGATGGCGGCCATCGCTTCCACCGTCTCGATCGGGTAGCGGCCCGAGGCCGTTTCCGCCGACGTCATGACGGCATCCGTACCGTCGAGCACGGCATTGGCCACGTCGGATACTTCGGCGCGGGTCGGCACGGCGTTGACGATCATCGATTCCATCATCTGCGTGGCCGTGATCGCCAGTTTATTCGACGCACGCGCCATCTTGATCATGCGCTTTTGCAAGGCCGGCACGGCAGCATTGCCCACCTCAACCGCCAGGTCGCCGCGTGCCACCATGATGCCGTCGGACGCGTCGAGAATTTCTTGCAACGCAGGAATGGCTTCCGCCCGTTCGATCTTGGCGATCATCATCGGCTTGTGGTCCCACGCTTCGCCGGCGATATTGGCCAGCTGGCGCGCCATCACCATATCGGTGGCGTTTTTCGGGAAGGACACGGCCACGTAATCGGCCTGGAAACTCATCGCCGTTTTCACGTCTTCCATGTCTTTCGCTGTCAAGGCCGGCGCCGACAGACCGCCGCCCTGGCGGTTGATGCCTTTGTTGTTGGACAACTCGCCGCCGATCTTGACGGTGGTGTGGATTTCGCTGCCGACGACTTTATCGACCGTCAGCACGATCAAGCCGTCGTTGAGCAGCAGCACGTCGGCCGTGCGCAAGTCGCGCGGCAATTCCTTGTAATCGAGACCGCAGCGCTCGATGTTGCCCAGTTCGCCGTTTTCACCCCATTTCGCGTCGAGAATGAACTTGGCGCCGTTTTCCAGGAAAATCTTGCCCTCTTCAAATTTGCCGACGCGAATCTTCGGACCTTGCAAGTCGGCCATGATGGCCACTTCGCGACCGCACAGGGCTGCCGCCTCGCGCACCATGCGGGCGCGGTCGATATGGTCTTGCGCCTTGCCATGCGAAAAGTTCAGACGCACGACGTCGACGCCGGCCTTGAACATGCGGACCAGGGTATCGATATCGTTCGAAGCGGGGCCGATGGTGGAAACGATCTTGGTGGCGCGTTGCTGTACTTGCATGGTCATGGTGTGCTGCTTTCTATAATGAGTTACTACAAGGGCCAGCCTTGTGGGCCGGCCGTCCTGGTGCGCTGGATCAGCGGTGGTTCTTGACTTACTTGGCCGCCATCAGAGCGACCGTGGTGTCGAGCATGCGGTTCGAGAAGCCCCACTCGTTGTCGTACCACGACGACACTTTCACGAGGCGACCCGAGACCTTGGTCAGGGTCGAATCGAAGTTCGACGAGGCGGGGTTGTGGTTGAAATCGATGGAAACGAGCGGCTCCGTCTGGTACGTCAAAATACCTTTCAGGGTGCCTTCCGAGGCCGTTTTCAGCAAGGCGTTGACTTCCTCGACCGTGGTGTCGCGCTTGGCGATGAAGGACAGGTCGACCAAGGAGACGTTGATGGTCGGCACGCGGATGGCGAAACCGTCCAGCTTGCCATTCAGTTCCGGCAAGACCAGGCCGACAGCCGCCGCCGCGCCCGTCTTGGTGGGGATCATCGAATGCGTAGCCGAGCGGGCGCGGCGCAAGTCTTCATGCATCACGTCGGACAGCACCTGGTCATTCGTGTAGGCGTGCACCGTGGTCATCAGGCCCGATTCGATGCCGATGGCGTCATTGAGCGGTTTGACCAGCGGCGCCAGGCAATTCGTCGTGCACGAAGCGTTGGAAATGACCGTGTCCGATGCCTTCAACACATGCTGGTTGACGCCGAACACGATGGTGGCGTCCACGTCCTTGCCACCAGGGGCCGAGATGATGACTTTTTTCGCCCCACCCTTCAGGTGGGCCGAGGCTTTTTCCTTGGTGGTGAAGAAACCCGTGCATTCGAGCACGACGTCGACGCCCAGTTCGCCCCACGGTATCAGGGCCGGGTCGCGCTGCGCGAAGACACGGATGCGGTCGCCGTTGACGATCATGTTGTCGCCGTCGATGGTGACGACGCCGGGAAACTTGCCGTGCACCGTGTCGTAGCGCGTCAAATGCGCATTCGACTTGGCATCGCCCAGGTCGTTGATAGCGACGATTTCGATATCCTGCTGCTTGCCGCCTTCATAAAACGCGCGCAAGACATTGCGGCCGATGCGGCCATAGCCATTGATGGCAACTTTGATGGTCATGCTGTCTCCTTGTTGTTTTACTTAAAAGCAACCCAAGTGCAAAATCCGGGGTCAGACCTTTAGGTCTGACCCAGCATTTGTTGTTGGATTAGAAAGAATCAACCACTATTTCTCAGCCCGGCAGCGATGCCGTTGATCGACAAATGAATGCCCGTGCGCGCCGCCGCATCCTGCTTGCCTTCGCGGAAGCGTTTCAACAGCTCCACCTGCACGTGATTGAGCGGGTCGATATACGGGAAACGGTTGCGTATCGAGCGCTGCATCAGCGGATTGGCTTGCTGCAACTCTTCCTGGCCCGTGATCAGTTTCAAGGCGTCCAGGGTGGCCGCGTATTCGGCGCGGATGCGTGTAAAGATGGCCTCGCGCAAAGCCTTGTCCTTGACCAGTTCCGCATACTTGCCGGCAATGGCGATATCGCTCTTGGCCAGGACCATATCCATGTTCGACAGCAGCGAGGTGAAGAATGGCCAGTCCGTGTACATGCCGCGCAGCACGTCCGCACCATCGGTGGGATGGGCGGCCAGGTAGGCTTGCACGGCGGAACCAAAGCCGAACCAGCCCGGCAGCATCAAGCGGCATTGCGCCCAGCTCAAGACCCAGGGAATGGCGCGCAAATCCTCGATGGAAGTGGATTTCTTGCGCGACGCCGGACGGCTGCCGATATTGAGCGCGGCAATTTCCGCGATCACCGTCGATTCCCAGAAATACAGCTCGAATCCTTCCGTGCCGTAGACCAGGTCGCGGTAAGCGTTCAGGGCCGTGCCGGACAGCTCTTCCATTGCGGCCAGGTGGCCCGCGCCGGCCGAGGCCTTCGGCTGCAGCTGTGCCTGCGGCAGCAGGGTCGACTGGATGGTGGCAGCCACCAGCACTTCCAGGTTGCGGCGCCCTACTTCCGGGTTCGCATACTTGGCCGTGATGACTTCGCCCTGCTCCGTCAAACGGATCTGTCCCTGCACGGCGCCCGCTGGCTGGGCCAGGATGGCTTCATAGCTGGGACCGCCACCGCGGCCGACGGAGCCGCCGCGGCCGTGGAACAGGCGCAGCTTGATCTGGTATTGCTTGAAGACCGTCACCAGCTCGATCTCGGCCTTGTAGAGTTCCCAGCCGGACGTGAGGAAGCCGCCGTCCTTGTTGCTGTCCGAGTAGCCTAGCATGACTTCCTGCTGGTCAGCGCGCGACTCAAGCAAAGCCCGGTAGAACGGCAGGCCAAAGGCGCGCGCCATGATGGCGGGACCGGCGCGCAAGTCGGCGATGGTTTCAAACAGGGGGATGATGTTGACGTCCACTTCGCGGCTGTCCTGGCGCAGCAAGCCCACTTCCTTCAGCAGCAGCGCCACTTCCAGCAAGTCCGAGACGCTGGCCGCCTTCGAAATGATGCAATTCGGCACCGATTCACGGCCGTACTTGACATGGGCTTCGCGCACGGCGCGGAAAATGTCGAGTTCAGAGGTGGTTTCCTCCGAATAGTGCGCATACGGCGACGTCAGCAGGCGTGGCGACTCCAGTTCGGCCAGCAGCACGGCGATGCGCTGCTCTTCATCGAGGTCCAGATACACGAGGCCCGGCTGGGCGCCCGCGAACAGTTCACCCACGACGCGCTCGTGCACGTCGGAGTTCTGGCGCAAATCGAGCGGCGCCAGCGAAAAGCCGAACACCTTGACGGCGCGGCGCAGCTGGCGCAACCGGCCACGCGCCAGCGCGCGCAAGCCATTGCTGACCAGTGAATGCTGGACCACGTCCAGATCGGCCAACAATTCAAACGCCGCAGCGTAGGGCTGCACGCCTTCGGCTTGCTTGCCCTTGCCGCACAAGGCGACGCGCGTGGCTTCCAAGCGTGCATGGATGCCATGCAGCGCGCGGCGGTACGGCTCGTCGACCCGGTGCGGCGAGGCATCGGCCGAGCGTTCGGCCAGCGCGCGCAGCGGCTCGCTGCATGCATTGAGTATTTGCGCCAGGGACAGTTGCGAAGCGAGCTTGCGCAATTCACCGAGGTAGAAATCGAGCACTTTGTCGGCCTGCGTCTGCAGGGTGCTGCGCAGGATGTCGGCGGTGACAAAGGGATTGCCGTCGCGGTCGCCACCTATCCAGCTGCCGACCTTCATGAAATTGGGCAATTCCGCATCTTCCCAGCGGGCATCGCGCTGGGCCAGCATCGTTTCCAGCGAGGAATACAATTTCGGCAGTTCGCGCAGGATGGTGTGGTCGTAGAACGACAGGCCATTGGCCACTTCATCCATGACGGACAGTTTGCTCGTACGCAGCAAGCGCGTCTGCCATAGCGTGACGATGCCGCGGCCCAGCGCTTCTTCGTTTTGCTCCGCCTCTTCCGGCGTCATTTGCACGCGGTCGCGCTCGCTCAACAGGCGCGCGATGGCCATCTGGCAATTCTGGATACTCTTGCGCTGCACTTCCGTCGGATGCGCCGTGAAGACGGGGCTGACGAAGGCATCTTCAAAGAAGGTTTCCAGTGCATCGGCCTTGCCCGCGTCAAATACGTTGCCGACGGCATGGCTGAGGCTACCCTGGCGCGGCGGCGAACCGGCGATCAAATGGGCGCGCGTGCGGCGGATGTGATGTTGATCTTCCGCAATATTGGCCAGCAGCGAGAAATAGCTGAAAGCGCGCGTCAGTTGCGTGGTTTCTTCCTGCGACAGCGCTTGCAGCGCGTCCGACAGCTGCGCGCGCGCCGCTTCATCATTGTCGCGCCGGAAACGAATGGCCAACTGGCGCACATGTTCGATGCGCTCGAAGGCGGGGTCGCCCAGGTGGCTGCGGATGGCGTCGCCCAGCAGACGGCCCAGCTGGCGGATATCGCTGCTCAGCAGCTCGTCTTTCACTTCATTCATTTGCATGGTATTCATTTCCCGGGGCGGCCACGGCGGCACCGCACAGATTGCGTAGTACGCGCTTCCCGGCCCGGGAAACGCCCATCATCCATTTTGTAGTAAATTTACCTTATTGTCTCACCATCCTCTTGATTTTCATCAATAAAAGCCACGCCCAAAGGGTCGCGAAGGGCCTACAAGCTGTTTAGCAGGGCAATAATATGAAAATTTACTACGCATTTACGCGAAAGGCAACCAAATTTGTCTTTCCAGGCTGAAAAGTGACGGCGCAAGTCACATGGCGGTGGCGATGGTCAGGCACTCTCCTGTATGCTGGCGGCTTGAAACAAGGATGTAATCCACATCTTTACAAGCGAACCTCATGCGACTGACTGCCTATACCGACTATACCCTGCGCACCCTGATGTATCTGGGCGTACACCGCGACCGCCTCGTGACCATCCAGGACATCGCCGACCTGCATGCGATTTCAAAGAATCACTTGATGAAAGTGGTGCACCAGCTGGGCCTGTCAGGCATTGTGGAAACGGTGCGTGGAAGGAATGGCGGTCTGCGCCTGGCGCGCGATCCGGCCGAGATCAATATCGGCACGGTGGTGCGCGAGACGGAAAACGATTTTTTCATGGCGGAGTGTTTTAACAAGGAAAACAATACCTGCCCGCTGACGCCAGATTGCCTGCTGAAAGCCAAGCTGGGCCAGGCCACAGCCGCCTTCCTGGCCGTGCTCGACACGGTGACCCTGGCAGCCATCCTGGAGCCCGCAGGCCATGCGCCGGCAGCAACGGCGGGCGTGATTCCCCTGCACCTGGCAAAGTAAGCCCGAAGGCAAGCACGCCAGGCGGTGCGCTAAAACAACAATGCCCGGCAAGCCGGGCATTGTTCATTTCTAACGCGACAGGATCAGTTTAGTGCGCGCTGGCACCGGAGGCGCCGATACCCGTTTCCGAACGCATTTGCTGCGCTTCATAGCCGGCGCGGTCGATGCGCGCGCGCGGGCTCTTGTCGAGCACCGAGAACAGCCAGATGCCGACAAAGCCTGCCGTCATCGAGAACAGCGCCGGCGAGGCGTACGGGAACAGCGCTGCCGGATGACCCAGCACGTCGACCCACACGGACTTCGACACCACCGTCAGCGCGACGGCCGTGGTCAAGCCCAGGAAGCCGCCTATGGTGGCACCCCGGGTGGTGCAGTCTTTCCACAGCACCGACATGAACAGCACGGGGAAGTTGGCCGAGGCGGCGATGGCGAAGGCCAGCGAGACCATGAAGGCGATGTTCTGCTTTTCAAAGGCGATACCCAGCACCACGGCGATAATGCCCAGCACGATCGTCGTCACGCGCGACACTTTCAATTCATTGGCGCCCGTGGCCTTGCCCTTCTTGATGACGGTGGCATACAGATCGTGCGATACGGCCGATGCACCGGACAGGGTCAGCCCCGCCACGACGGCCAGGATGGTGGCAAACGCGACAGCAGACATGAAGCCGAGGAACACATTACCACCCACGGCCTTGGCCAGATGCACGGCCGCCATGTTATTGCCGCCCAGCAACTTACCGGCAGCATCCTTGAACTCGGGATTGGTACTCACCAGCACGATGGCGCCAAAACCGATGATGAAGGTCAGGATGTAGAAGTAGGCGATCCAGGTGGTGGCCCAGAACACGGACTTGCGCGCTTCCTTGGCGCTAGGCACCGTGAAGAAACGCATCAGGATGTGCGGCAAGCCGGCCGTACCGAACATCAGCGCCATGCCGAAGGAAATGGCCGAGATCGGGTCCTTGATGAAAGAACCGGGGCCCATGATGGCTTCCTTGGTGGCATGCACGTCCACCGACTTGGCGAACAGCGCTTCCGGGCTGAAGTTGAATTGCGCCAGCACGGCCACGGCCATGAAGGTGGCGCCGCCCAGCAACATCACGGCCTTGATGATCTGCACCCAGGTGGTGGCCGTCATGCCGCCAAACAGCACGTAGATCATCATCAATGTACCGACCAGGACGACGGCGATCCAGTATTCCAGGCCGAACAGCAGCTTGATCAGCTGGCCTGCGCCCACCATCTGCGCGATCAGGTAGAACGCCACCACGACCAGGGTGCCGGACGCCGAGAAAATGCGGATCGGCGCCTGCTTGAAGCGATAGGCGGCCACGTCGGCAAAGGTGTAGCGCCCCAGGTTACGCAAGCGCTCTGCCATCAGGAAGGTGATGACGGGCCAGCCGACGAGAAAACCAATGGCGTAGATCAAGCCATCGTAGCCGTTCAAGAAGACGGCGGCGGAAATGCCGAGGAAGGAAGCGGCCGACATGTAGTCGCCCGCAATGGCCAGGCCATTCTGGAAGCCCGTGATGCCGCCGCCGGCCGTGTAGAAATCGGAGGCCGACTTGGTCTTCTTGGCTGCCCACTTGGTGACGAACAGGGTAAAGATGACGAAAGCGGCGAACATGGTGATCGCCGTCCAGTTGGTGGGTTGCTTGACTGCCTGGCCCAGGTCGGCGCCAGCCGCCAGCACGCTGTTGCTGGCGCCGGCCAGCAAGGTCAGGGCTGCGAGGCAGGCGAGCTTGCGTTGCGTCAATGGAGCGCCGTTCATGCTTGCACCCGTGCCTGGATGGCGCTGGTCAGATCGTCGAATTGCTTGTTGGCGCGGCGCACATAAATGCCGGTGATCACCACGGTAAACACGATGACGAACAGGCCGATCGGCATGCCCCAGGTCATCACGCCAGTGCCCGTTTTAGTGGCAAGAAATTCCTTGTTGAAGGCGATGAGCAGGATGTAGCCGTAGTACACCAGCATCATCAGGCCCGTCAGCGCCCAGCCGAAGCGTGAGCGCACCCTGAGCAATCGATGATAATTGGGGTCGCTCTTGAGTTTTTGTACCAGATCGTCATGCATGTGTTGCCTCCTGTTATGTGAGCGTGCTCTTTTCTTTTCGAGCTTGCATTCACAATACGGCGCGAGACTTACCCGCCCCTTACGGCAGCGTTTTTTTCTCGCAGGAGCAACACGGGGCAGGCAAGGTCAATTCAGCGCGGCGGCCGGTCCGAAGAACTCATGGTGCGTCTGCTGTTCCGGCACGCCCAGCTCGCGCAAGTATTGTTTGACGGCGCGCATGAACGGCTGCGGCCCCAGGAAATAGGCATCGACGTCGCGCGAGGCCGGCAGCCAGTGCGCCAGCTGCTCTTTATCGAGCAAGCCGACGGCGTCCGGCGCATCCTGTTCGCCGCCATGTTCCGCGTAGCAATAATAACGCTGCAGCTGCGGATGCTGTGCAGCCAGTGCGTCGATCTGCGCACGGAACGCATGCACGCCCTGGTTGCGCGCCGCATGGATGAAATGCACGGGGCGCTTGCCGCGCAGGGCCGCCGTCAGCATGGCCAGGGTCGGCGTGATGCCCACGCCGCCACTGATCAGTACCAGAGGTTTTTCGCTGTCGCGCAGCACGAAGTCGCCCGAGGGCGGCGTCAGCTGTACCGTGTCACCCGCCTGCACATGGTCGTGGAAGAAATTGGACACCTTGCCGCCCGCTTCCCGCTTGATGCTGATGCGGTACGTCTGGCCGTTGCTGGCGGCCGACAAGGAGTACTGGCGGCGCATGGGCACGCCATCGACGCTGGCCAGTACGCCGATATACTGGCCTGGCGCAAAGTCGAGCACGGGCTGGTCATCGGCGGGCGCCAGCAGGAAGGAAGTGATCTCGCCGCTTTCCACCGTCTTGCTGCGCACGGTAAAGTCGCGTGCGCCGCTCCAGCCGCCGGGCGCGGCCGCCTGCGCCTTGTAAATGCGCCCTTCCTCGCCGGCCAGGATGTCGGCCAGCTGGCCATAGGCCGCGCCCCAGGCGTCGATGACGGCGTCGCTGGCCACCTCGGCGCCCAGCACTTCTCGGATGGCTTGCAGCAGGCTGGCGCCCACCAGCGGATAGTGCTCGGCGCGGATCTGCAAGGCCACGTGCTTGTTGACGATGGTGGCCACCAGGTCGCCCAGCGCATCGAGTTTATCGATATGTTTGCCATACATCAGCACGCCATTGGCCAGCGCGCGCTGCTGGTCGCCGCTGTGCTGGTGCGCCTGGTTAAAGTACGGCAGCACTTCGGGATGGTCGCGGAACAGATTCTTGTAGAAATGGCGGGTCAGCGCTTCACCACCCTGTTCGAGGATGGGGACGGTGGCCGTGATGATGGCGCGTTGTTCTTGGGTCAGCATGTAAAACTCCTGTATGTCTATTAATTAGTAAGCGGTCTCAGGCCAGCGTTTCAACGGCTGGATATAACTCGGTGTCTTCGCGCCGCATGCGCTGGTACAGCGCGTGCAGCACGGTATTGGCTTCGCTGCGGAACGCTTCCGGCTCGGCGGCCAGGCGCATGGGCGTATTCCAGCGACCGGCAAAGTCCAGGTAGGCACCGGCGATGCCGTGCATTTCATGTTCGTACTGGCGCCCCAGCCGTGCCACCTTGGCCACGCCGCAGGCCTGCGCGGCCGGATACAGGTAGCGCTGCTCGACGGCCAGGTGCAGCTTGATCAAGCCGCTCATGGCGATGATCTGTTCGGCAATCGCCTGCGCACGTGCGGCGACACCGCCGCGCGCCAATTGGCGCAAGTCATCGATGGCGGCCAGGATGGCCAGGTGCTGCTGTTTGAACTTGTCGATATTCATGGCGTGTTTCTCTTGTTGAGAGTTGCCAGTGTAGCGGAGTTCGCTTAAACATGCAAAGTATATGCATGTTTAAAACTTCCGTGTTTACTGCGGGAATCTGGATCGACATGCGCCACTATGTGCGGCACAGAACACAAGCCACGGCCCTCCCTGCCTATAATTTATTCATCACAGCGCGTGCCCGTTTGCGGCCGTGCCGCACCCTCCACTCCAGCCAAGGACGAGCATGAAAATCAAGACGGGCACGGGCCAGGCGCAGCAACTGGCCGGCATCATCAACGAGCACCACACGGAACTGCTGGAAGGCTGGATGGCCGGCCTGATCGCCCGTCTGGTACGGCGCGACAAGATCGCGGAAAACGAGCTGCGCCAGCAGGCAGCGCAATTGCTGCCTCTGCTGGCGGGTGCGCTGGAAAGCGGCGACTCTTTCGACATCGAAGGCGGCGCCTGGGACGACACGCGCGCGCTGCTCGCCGAAATATCGCAATCACGCGTGCGCCAGGGCTATTCGCCGATCGAGACGGCCAGCTTCATGTTCGCCCTCAAGGAGCCGCTGTTCGCTTACCTGCGCAAGGAAATCACGGCGCAACCGCAGGAACTGGGGGACGCCATCGTCAGCACCAGCAAATTATTCGACGAGCTGGGCCTGCTGACCATTGCCATTTACCAGAAGGCGCGCGAACAGGTGATCTTGCGCCAGCAGCAGGAATTGCTGGAACTGTCCACGCCCGTGGTGCAGCTGTGGCAAAACGTGCTGGCCCTGCCCCTGATTGGCACTCTCGACAGCGCCCGCACGCAGGTGGTGATGGAAAGCCTGCTGCAAAAGATCGTCGACACGGGCGCCCTGATCGCCATTATCGACATCACTGGCGTGCCCACCGTCGACACCCTGGTGGCGCAGCACCTGCTGAAAACCATCGCCGCCGCGCGCCTGATGGGCGCAGACTGCATCATCAGCGGCATCCGCCCGCAGATCGCGCAAACCATTGTGCACCTGGGCGTCAACCTGGAAGACGTGATCACCAAGGCCACCCTGGCCGACGCCTTTGTCGTGGCCCTGAAACGCACGGGCTCCAGCATCACCTACCAGCAGCAACAACACTGAGGCGCCTATGGAAAGAATCCCCATTTTACGCATGGGCCGGCTGCTGCTGGTGACGATCCAGGTGGACATGCATGACCGCCTGGCGATGACCTTGCAGGACGACCTGACCACGCGCATCGTGACGGACCGCGCCACGGGCGTGCTGATCGACATTTCCGCGCTCGACATCGTCGACTCCTTCATCGGCCGCATGATCAGCAACACGGCGGCGATGGCGAAAATCCTCGACGCGCGCACCGTGGTGGTGGGCATGCAGCCGGCCGTCGCCATCACCCTGGTGGAGCTGGGCCTGGCGCTGGAAGGCGTGAGCACGGCGCTCAACGTGGAACGGGGAATCAAGCTGCTGGAACGGGGCGGCACATGCGCGTGACGGGGGCGCCGTGCTAGGCGCGCAAGCACAGGAACGCGCGCAGGCAGTGGCGCAGATCCTGCCCCTGCACAGCGATGAAGATGTCGTGCGGCTACGCAAGCAGGTACGCGACAGCATGGTCGCCATGGGTTTTGGCCTGATCGAACAGACCAAGATCATCACGGCGGCGAGCGAACTGGCGCGCAACACCCTGCGCTACGGCGGCGGCGGCGAAGCGCGCATCGCGCGCGTCAGCGATGGCGCGCGCCAGGGCCTGGAACTGCGTTTCATCGATGCGGGGCCGGGCATCGACGATATTCCCCTGGCGCTGACCGATGGCTATACCAGCGGCGGCGGGCTGGGACTGGGGCTGGGTGGCGCCAAGCGCCTGGCCGACGCCTTTCACATTGACACGGCGCCCGGCGTGGGCACCACCGTCACCATCGCGAAATGGAAGCTGTTTTGAACCACCTTGACCAAGCCCCTGACATTGCCAGGCAACGCAGTTTTCCCATCGGCGAACCGAGCGAGATCGCTGCGGCCCGCCGCGCCGGCAACGAACTGGCGCGCCGCATCGGTTTCGACGACGTGCGCACGGGCCAGCTGGCCATCATCATCAGCGAAGCGGCCACCAACATCGTCAAGCACGCGCAGCGCGGCGAAATCCTGCTGCGCAAGGTGCTGCGCGGCGGCACCAGCGGCATCGAAGTGCTGGCCATCGACAGCGGTCCAGGCATGGCCAATGTGCGCCAGCACATGCAGGATGGCCATTCCACCACGGGCACCTACGGCGTGGGACTGGGCGCGATACGCCGC
The DNA here is from genome assembly GCF_051380905.1 of Janthinobacterium darwini. Classification (NCBI taxonomy): domain Bacteria; kingdom Pseudomonadati; phylum Pseudomonadota; class Betaproteobacteria; order Burkholderiales; family Oxalobacteraceae; genus Janthinobacterium; species Janthinobacterium darwini. The sequence continues at coordinate 1,643,753 of NZ_JBNYXX010000001.1, read as the reverse complement.
CTGGGGCAGGAATTCGACCTGTACACGGCGCCCGGCAAGGGCACGGTGCTGATGGCGGTGGTCTGGGGGCAGCATGCCAGCAGCGCCATTCCCGCTCATCCGAACTGGCGGATCGGCGCCGTATGCCTGCCGCTGGCGTCGGAACAGGTGTGCGGCGACGCCTGGAACGTGGTCTGCGAGGGCCATGAATTGAGCCTGATGGTGGCCGATGGCCTGGGCCACGGCCCCCTGGCTGCGCGCGCCTCGGAATGTGCCAGCGCGCTGCTGGAACACGACACGCCCGGCCTGCCGCCCCTGCCCGCGTCCTTCATCGAACTGGCCCACGGCGCCCTGCGTAACACGCGCGGCGCAGCGCTGGCGGTGGCGCATATCGATAGCGCGCGCCGCGAATTGCGCTATGCGGGCGTGGGCAACATCGCCGCCTGCGCCTTCGATATGCAGCAGCGCCGGCATTTGCTGTCGCATAACGGCATCGTCGGCAGCAACCTGCGCAAGGTGCAGGAATTTTGCTATCCGTGGCAACTGGGCGCGACACTGATCATGCATACCGACGGCCTGCATACGCGCTGGGATCTGGAGCAGTATCCGGGTCTGATGCACTGCCATCCCAGCATCATCGCCGCAGTGCTGTACCGCGATTTTTCACGCGGGCGCGACGACGTCACGGTGGTGGTGCTGCGCGAACATGAGGACCACCAGGCTGTTACAGCAGAAGGGACAGGTGCGGCATGACACAACGCATATTGACAGCCCATATCGGCAGCGAACTCGATGTGGTGGGCGCTCGCCAGCGCGCGCGGCAGATTGCCGCCATGTGCGGCTTTGGCGCGCAAGACCAGGTGCGCATCGCCACGGCCGTGTCGGAACTGGCGCGCAACGTCTACAACTACGCCGGCAGCGGCAAGGTGCATTTCGCCATCGATGGCCTGACGGCGCCGCAGGTGCTCAGCATCCGCATCGAGGACCAGGGCCCCGGCATCGCGCAGCTCGAACAGATACTGGCCGGCACTTACCGCTCGCACACGGGCATGGGGCTGGGCATCCTGGGCGCGCAGCGATTGATGGACCGCTGCCACATCCGCAGCGCGCCGGGCGATGGCACGCACATCACCTTGCAAAAGTTATTCCCGCGCGACGCGCCCCTGCTCGACGGGCAGGGCATCGGCGCCCTGTCCGGCAGCCTGCAGGCGCTGCCATCGGACATCACACTCTCTGAAGTGCAGCAACAGAACCGCGAGCTGCTCGCCACCCTGGCCGAACTGAAGACGCGCCAGGACGATTTATTACAGCTGACGCGCGAACTGGAAGACACCAACCGGGGCGTAGTGGCGCTGTTCGCGGAACTGGATGAAAAAGCCGACCACCTGCGCCGCGCCGACCAGATGAAATCGCGCTTCCTGTCGAACATGAGCCATGAATTCCGCACGCCGCTCAGCTCCATCCGTGCCCTGTCCAAGCTGCTGCTCGACCGCATCGACGGCGAACTGTCGGAAGAGCAGGAAAAACAGGTGCTGTTCATCCTGCAAAGCGCCGTCAGCCTGAGCGACCTGGTGAACGACTTGCTGGACCTGGCCAAGATCGAGGCGGGCAAGGTCGACGTGCATGCCAACAATTTTCAGGTCGCCGATCTGTTCAGCGCACTGCGCGGCATGCTGCGCCCGCTGCTGGTGTCCGATTCCCTCTCGCTCACCTTCATCGACCCCGATCCGGCGCTGCACATTCATACGGATGAAGGCAAGCTGTCGCAAATCCTGCGCAACTTCATCTCCAACGCCCTCAAGTTCACGGAAGCGGGCGCCATCGTCGTCAGCGCCACGCCGCTGCCAGAGCAGAATGCCATCCGCTTTTCCGTCTCCGACACGGGCCTGGGCATCGCCGCCGAAGACGTGCAGCTGATTTTCGAGGAATTCAGCCAGGTGGAAAACCACATGCAGCGCAAGGTCAAGGGCACGGGCCTGGGCCTGCCCCTGTGCCGCAACCTGGCCACCCTGCTCAATGGCACCGTGTCCGTGGAAAGCACGCCGGGCCAGGGTTCGCTGTTTTCCGTCGTCCTGCCCACCAGCTACCATGCGCCCGAAGGCAGCCTGCCGCCGTGCGCGCCGGCCAACGACAACGGCAATGACCAGCGCATCGGCGTGCTCGTGGTGGAAGACAATCCGCCCATCCGCCTGCTGTATGAAAAATTTCTGGCCGGCAGCGAATTTCGCGTGATCCCCGCGCGCAGCGTGCGCGAGGCGCAGGAGCGCTGGGAACAGCAGCGCCCTGCCGCCGTCATCCTCGACATCCTGCTACACGGCGAAACGGCATGGCACTGGCTGGCCGAGCTGAAAAACGATCCGCTGCGGCGCCAGGTGCCCGTCATCGTCGCCACCGAGATCGACGACGTGCGCAAGGGCCTGGCCCTCGGCGCCGACGCCTACTATGTCAAGCCGCTGCTGCGCCAGCAATTGCTGGCGACCCTGCGCGCGCTGATAGGCAATCCACACCACCGGCAAGAGCCGGTTCCGCCGCAAGGCACAACCACCTGGGACAATGCGCATGCTACCGGATAACAATAGCGATGCTCTGATCCTGAACGTCGATGACAGCGACGGCGCCCGCTACGCCAAGTCGCGCATCCTCAAACGCGCCGGCTTCAAGGTCATCGAAGCCTCGAACGGGGGCGACGCGCTGCTGCGCGCCCGCCAGGACCGGCCCAACCTGATCCTGCTGGACGTCAAGCTTCCCGACATCAACGGCCTGGAAGTGTGCCGCCAGCTGAAAGCCGGCGCCGAGACAAACACCATCCTGGTGCTGCAGACGTCCGCGTCCTGTATCGGCACGGCCGACAAGATCCGCGCCCTGGACGGCGGCGCCGACAATTACCTGGTCGAACCGATCGAGGCGGATGAACTGATCGCCAACGTCAAGGCACTGCTGCGCCTGGGCCGCGTCGAGCGCGCACTGCGCGACGTGGACCGCCGCAAGGATGAATTCCTGGCCACCCTGGCCCACGAACTGCGCAACCCGCTGGGTCCCATCCGCACGGCGCTGGCCCTGCTGTGCAAGCTCGATCCCGTCGTGCCGGCCATGCAGGATAACGCGCGCCGCACCATCGGGCGCCACACGAGTCACCTGGTGCGCCTGGTGGACGACCTGCTCGACGTGTCGCGCATTTCGCAGGGAAAAATCTCGCTGCAATGGGAAAGGGTGAGCATGGCAAGCGTCATCCGCAGCGCGCTGGAAACGAGTTCGCACAGCGTCGAAGCGCGCGGCCATGCGCTCGATGTGAGCCTGCCCCGGGAAGAACTGTGGGTCTGCGGCGACGCCGTGCGACTGTCGCAGATCGTCGCCAACCTGCTGCTCAACGCAGCCAAGTTCACGGCGCCGGGCGGGCGCATCACGATTTCCGCCGCGCGCGAAGACGACAAGGTGCGTATCCGCCTGAGCGACAACGGCATCGGCATCGCCGCCGCCAGTATCGACAGCATCTTCGACCTGTTCGAGCAGAGCGGCCACGCGCCCGACCGGGTGCAGGATGGCCTGGGCATAGGCCTGTCGCTGGTGCGCAAGCTGGTGACCTTGCACGGCGGCCAGGTCAGCGTGCACAGCCCCGGCGTGGGGCTGGGCAGCACCTTCGAGGTCGTTCTGCCGCTCGACGCCCAGGTGCCGCCTCCGGCCATCGCGCCAGTGCCGGAGACGGCCAGCGGCGGCAGCCAGCGCATCCTCGTTGTCGACGACAACTGCGATGCAGCCGACACCCTGGCCGAATTGCTGGAAATGTACGGCCACACGGTGCGCACCGCCTATACGGGCGCGCAAGCAATCGAGCGCACCCTGGAATTCACGCCCGACATCGTCTTTCTCGACATCGGCCTGCCCGACATGAGCGGCTACGAGGTGGCAGGCAAGCTGCGCCAGTTGCCGATACCGCAGCAATTCCTGCTGGTGGCCCTGACCGGCTATGGCCAGGAACACGACCGCCAGACGGCCCTGCAGGCCGGTTTCAATGAGCACTTCGCCAAACCCGTCGATTTCGGCAAGCTGGCCATGCTGGGACTGCATATCGGGCCATGACGCTGGACTGGCAGCGAGTTGGTCTTTTATATAACGCTTCGGCTATAATCGGCCGTGCGAAACGCGACTGTTTCGGGCCACCTGGGATGAACAATTGCGGCAACAACCGATGTGTAACGGCGCTGCTGTGCCTTTTCTTCCATGGCTGCGCCCCCGTGCTTGGGTGGCCGCCTTGGCCGCCACGGCCTTGTTGGCGGTGCCCGCCAGCGCCGAAGAAGGCTTGCCGGCCAGGCTGGTATGCCATGACGATCTCTTCGTACCTTACTTCATGCAGAAGCACGGCCGCATCGAAGGATTGAACGTGGATGTGCTGCGTGAGGCGGCAGCCCGCCTGGGCATCGCCATTGAATTTCGCGCCATGCCATGGCGCCGGCTCGAAAGTGAGCTGGCCAGGCCGCAGGGCACGGTCGATTGCGCCTTCGCCATGAGCCGCACGCCGGCACGCGAGCAGTACCTGGAATTTGGCAAGGTAGCGCTGCAGCCGACCGAATATGCGCTGTTCGTGCGGCGGGACGACACGCTGCCGGCCGTGGGCAAGCTGGACGACCTGGCCGGCAAAGTGATAGGCGTGCGCGCTGGATTCCGCCTGCCCGAAGCCATCGCCGCCGGCGTCGCGCAGGGCCGCTGGAGCGTCGCCGAAGTACCGACGGATGCCGCCAATTTCCAGAAACTGGCGCTGCGCCGCATCGATGCCGTGCTGGCGGACGGCGTCGTCGGCCAGTACACGGTCAAACAGCTGAAACTGCAAGGCATCGTCCGCGTGGCGCCGCAACTGGCCCGCTTCGACACCTATATCGTGTTTCGCAAGAATAAAGGCTCGCCCGCGCTGGCCGCCGCCTTCGACCGCGCATTCCGGCGCATGCGCCAGGATGGCAGTTTCACGCGCATCACTTCCGCCTATCTGGGCGCACCGCTTCTGGAACCTTGACATGACAACCCGCACGCCGCTGCTGCGCATCACGATGATACTGGGCGCCCTGCACGCCCTGCTGGGCTGGCTGCTACTGCCTGCGCTGCCCGTCGGCCTGGCCGGCTGGCTGCTGGGCGGCCTGGCCTTGCTGGCTTCGACCATGTTGATGCCGATGACCATCTTCGCCCGCGCCGTCACGGCCAATGCGCGCCTGGCCGACCGTTTGAGCTGGGCCGGCTCGCTGTGCATGGGATTTTTTTCCTCGCTGTTCGTGCTCACCGTGCTGCGCGAACTGCTCATGCTGATTCCCGCCAGCCGCCCCCACGCGCAGGCGTCCGCCGTGGCGGCACTGGCCCTGGCGCTGCTGGCTACCATCCTTGGCTACATCAACGCCCGCAAGGTGGCGCGCGTGCGCGAGGTCGATGTGCCCATCGCCGGCCTGCCGCCCGCCCTGCAGGGTTACACCATCGTGCAGCTGAGCGACATCCATGTGGGCGCCACCATCAAGCGCGCCTACGTGGAGGCCATCGTCGCGCGCGCCAATGGCCTGCAGGCGGACCTCATCGCCATCACGGGTGACGTGGTCGACGGCACGGTGGCCCAACTGGGCGCGCACACGGCGCCGCTCGGCGACTTGAAGGCGCGCCATGGCGTCTTCCTCGTCACGGGCAACCATGAATACTATTCGGGCGCCGCGCCCTGGGTGGCGGAATTTCGCCGACTTGGCTTGCGCGTGCTGATGAACGAACATGCGGTCCTCGAACACGGCGGCGCGCGCCTGGCCCTGGCCGGTGTCACCGACTACAATGCCGCCGCCTTCGATACCGCCCAGGCTAGCGACCCGCAGGGTGCCATCGCCGGCGCGCCAGCCGGAATCCCGCGCATCCTGCTGGCGCACCAGCCGCGCAGCGCGCCCGAAGCCGAAGCGGCTGGTTACGACTTGCAATTGTCGGGCCACACGCACGGGGGACAATTCTGGCCGTGGAATTTGTTCGTGCCGCTGCAGCAACCGTACGTGGCAGGCCTGCACCGGCGCGGCCGCCTGTGGATTTATGTCAGCCGCGGCACAGGATACTGGGGTCCGCCGAAACGTATCGGCGCGCCGGCGGAAATTACGAAGCTGAGGCTGGTAGCGGCTTAAGCTTCACTCCTCCCAGCCGGTCATCCATGCCTCGAAACGCGCTACCACCGCCGGTGGATTCAAGCGCGCCATCGCGCCTTCCACTGGCTCGCTGTCGCTGACATCGAACAGCAGCACGGATTCGTCGCGCCGCGCGCCCGTGCCGAACACGCCTTCGGCGTCAACCTGCGCCAGCGCCGCGATGCAGGCGTCGAACACGCCCGTGCGGAAAGTGGCGAAATCTACATCGAATGGCAAGTCGCGGTGCGCCTGCAACAACAGGCGGTAGGCGCTGTCGAAGTAGGCGCCGCCGTCGTCATGCGCCCATTCGGCCGGATTCCACAGCATCTCTTCTGCATAGTCCGAGGCGGCCAGCGCTTCGCGGCTGTTGGCCATGGGGCCGATAGTCATGGCGCTGTCGTCGCTCACCAGTGCGAAAGCGTTGATATGCTGCTCCGGATGCGCACGGCGTACGGCATCAACGGCCAGGCGCGCGGCACCCGCCACCAGTGTTTGCAGCAGCGCGTAATCAAACACGGCCGGGTCGATGACGCTCTCGCGCGCCAACGTATAGCCATCAGCCAGAGCGCTGCGGCAATGCGCCTGGTAGGCGGCATGCGCTCCAGCGACACTGGCGTAGTCCTTGCGCGTCTCTTCGCCCCATGTCTGGACCGCGCCGGCTGCCGTCCATACGGTCGCGCCAAACACGCGCGCTTCCTGGAAGCGGGCCGGCTGATCGCCGTCAAAGGTGTAAAACAGGCTGTAATTGCTATACATAAGTGCTTCTTATTGTTTAATCGGGCCGCATCTGCGCGGCGAAATCGCGCTGGCGGAACTGCTCCAGCAAAAACTCGACGAACACGCGCGTCTTCGCCGGCAAGAGCTTCTTGCTGGCATAGTACACGGACAGGGGGCCTGAATCGGCATGCCAGCCGGGCAGCAAGCGGATCAAGGCGCCGCTGCGCAAGTGCTCCAGCGCGTGCGCCATGGGCAGCAGCGCCACGCCGACGCCCATGACGGCAGCCTGCGCCATCGCGTCCGGGTCGTCGAAGATGGCGCGCGGGCGGTATTCGGCCACGCCTTCGCCGCCCGAGCCATTACGCAATATCCAGCTGCGCAGTCTCCCGCTGCCGGCCGAGCGGCGCGCCACGCCGTCGAAGTGCGCCAGGTCCGACGGATGCACGGGCATGACCTTGCCCTGCATGAAGGCGGGCGACGCCGTGGCGACGACGTGGACGTGGCCCAGTTCGCGCGCCACCACGCCCGGCGCCAGCTCGATGCCGCCGCCGATGGCCACATCAAACCCTTCGCCGATCAAGTCCACTTGCCGGTTATCGAAATGGCAGTCGGGAACCACGCCCGGGTAGCGGGCGATGAAGTCGCCCAGCAGCGGCACCACGTAGCTGCGCCCGAACGACGGCGCCATGCTGATCTTCAGGATGCCGGCCGGCTGGCCGCCCTCTTCGGCCACGCCAGCGATCGCCTCGCGCAAGGTGGACAGGGCGCCACCGATCTGCTGCAGGAAGCGCTCGCCCCCTTCCGTCAGGGTCAGGCGGCGCGTGCTGCGCTGGAACAACCGCAGTTCCAGGCTCGCTTCCAGCCGCGCCACGTTCTTGCTGACGGCCGCCGGCGTCAGTCCCAGGCGGCGCGCGGCCGCTGAAAAGCTGCCCAGCTCGGCAGACAGCACGAAGGATTGCAAGTGATTCAGGGCGTCCATGCACCTATTTTACCCGCTCATTTGATAGTTATGGTTGAAAGTGATTGTAGCGATTCATGGCTACCGCGCAGGCAATGGAAGGCAGATACTGACCTTCTCGACTCCTCACACAGAAAGCACATCATGCAAACCCAAGCTACCAGCAGCACTTCCCTGCCACTGCAAAACAAGATCGCCTTCGTCACGGGCGGCTCGCGCGGCATCGGCGCCGCCATCGTGCGCCGCCTTGCCAGCCAGGGCGCCAACGTCGTCTTCACCTATCAAAGCTCGGCCGCCGAAGCGCAGGCGCTGGCCGCCACGGTGGAAGCCAGCGGCGGCCAGGCGCATGGCGTGCAGGCCGATGCGGCCAATGCCACAGCCCTGACGGCCGCCATCGACAAGGTGGCCGCGCAGTTTGGCAAGATCGATATCCTGGTCAACAACGCGGGCGTGTTCCTGCCCGGCGCCATCGACGACTTTACTCTGGCAGACTTCGACAAGACCTTGAACGTCAATGTGCGCGCCGTGTTCGTGGCCATCAAGGCAGCCGTGGCGCACATGCAGACGGGTGGGCGCATCATCAATATCGGCAGCACGAATGCGCACCGCATGCCGTTCGGCGGCGCGGCTGCCTACGCCATGAGCAAATCGGCGCTGAGCGGCCTGACGCAAGGCCTGTCGCGCGACCTGGGCCCGCGCGGCATCACCATCAACAACGTGGAACCGGGCCCCGTCGCCACGGATATGAACCCGCCCACGGGCGACTTCGCAGACCTGATGCACGGGCTGATGGCCCTGCCCCGCCACGGCACGGCCGATGAAATCGCCGGCATGGTGGCTTACCTGGCCAGCGCAGAAGCGGCATTCGTCACGGGCGCCGGGCTGAAGATCGACGGCGGTTTTGCCGCCTGATCCAGTCCGAGCATCAGCGAGCGGTGTGCCGCTATGCCCGCCATGGCGCCATCAGCCACCGCGAACGCCACGCTGCCGGCCATGCGCCCCGCATCGCCACAGCAAAAGACGCCGGGCACGCTGCTGGCCTTTTGCTCGTCGGTGCGCACGAACGGGCCCATGGCTCCCTCTTCCAGCAAGCAGCCCAAGTCGCCAGCCAGGGAACTGGCCAGGCGGGTACGGGTCGCCACGAACAAGCCGGCCATCACGTGGCGGCTGCCGTCCGCCATCAGCACATCGGCCACCCCGTCGATCTGCGCCACAGGCGTGCGCACCAGCTTTACGCCACGCGCATCCAGTTGCGCCAGCTGCGCCGCGTCGGGTTCGAAGGCGCCATTCAGAAAAAAGGTGACCGTGCCCCAGTCCGGCAGCATCAGGGCATGGTGCATGGACAGGGGCCCGGTGGCCAGCACGCCGATGGCGCCCTGCTCCAGCTCATAGCCGTGGCAATACGGGCAGTGAAAGACGCTGCTGCCCCAGCGTTCGGCCAGGCCTTCGACGGTCGGCAATTCGTCGATCACGCCGGTCGCCAGCACCAGGCGGCGGCCGTGCACGACACTGCCGTCCGCCAGGCTCACGTCAAAGCCATCGCCGCTGGCCACCGCCTGCCAGGCCGTGCCGTCCAGCCATGTGACGGTGGCATACGCCAGCAATTGCGCCTTGCCTTCGGCCGCGATGGCGGCCGTCCCGCTGCCGTCGCGGGTCAGGAAACCGTGGGAATGGCTGGCGTAGCGGTTGCGGCGCTGGCCGCCGTCGATCACCAGTACGCGGCGGCGGGCGCGCGCCAGTTGCGTGGCGGCGGACAGGCCAGCATAACTGCCGCCGACGATGATGGCGTCGAACGGGGCGCAGGTCGTGGCGCCGTCCGCGCCCTGGGGTTCAGAAATGTGCATGAGGTGCTCCTAGGTGTATGGCGTATTGTTGGCTGAAACGTTCGGCCAGGTCGGCCAGGGTGACGGCGCCGAAGCGCTGGATCAGCAACGCCTCGGCTTCATCAAAGGCGCCGGCCAGCGACTGGTTGACCACTTGCTCCACCAGGCAGCCCGGCTGATCGATGCGATTGCCCATGGCGAAGATGGTGGGCGAACCCACGGCCACGTAAATGTCTTGCAGGGTCACGCCGTGCAAGTCGCAAACGATGCGCCAGCCGCCGCCATGGCCCTTGACCGACGCCACGTAACCGCGCTCGCGCAAGCCAGCCATTACGCGCCGCACCAGCACGGGGTTGGTGTCCAGATAGCCGGAGAGTTCATCGGACGTCATCGGGCGTCCCGCGTGGGCCATGTGCAGCAGCACATGGAGGATGGATGATAGTTTGCTGTCGCGTCTCATGTAACTAATGATAGTACATAATCCTCACACATGCAAACGAGTTGCAATACCGGGGCAAAAAAAGGGGCCAGACCCTGTCAGATCTGGCCCCCAGCCTTTGCCATGGTTTCAGGCTTACACCGCCTTGCTCCGCCGTCCCCGCCACCACAGCAGCAAGGCCAGCAGCACCAGCACGCCGACGATGATGCCCGCGCGGGCAAGGCCGATCAGGTTGGACGGCACCCCACCGTTGCGCAAAGTCGTCACCTGTTCCGCCGTCACCTTGACGTCGGGATTGCCGTACATCTTCTGCACGTAATTGCCCAAGGTGACGATCTGCTCGTCCGACAGGGTCTGGCGGAAGGCGGGCATCAAATGTCCCGCAGTATGACTACCCTTGCCATCCTGCCGTTCCACGCCATCGAGGATCGCCATCACCAGGTTGTTACTGTTGCTGCGGCCGGTCACCGAGTTGTGGAACAACGGCGGCAAGCTGCCGTCGAAACTGCCCTCGCCCCTGGCCTGGTGACAGCTGGCGCACTGCGCATCGTACAGCTGCGCACCCGACATCTTGTTCAGGTTTTGCGGCAACGGCACGCCACGGATCGCGTTCAAATCGTCGCCAGCCTTGCCCCATTGCGTCACCGCTTGCGTGTCCGCCTTGTCGCGGATGGCGGGTACGGTTTTCAGGTAATGCGCCACGGCGTTCAAATCCGCATCGCTCAGGTGCTTCAGGCTATGGTCGATGGCTTCGGCCATCGGTCCGGCAGCCTGCGCCCTGTTGACCGCGCGCCCCGTGCGCAGGTAGCCGGCCAGCTCATGCTGGCTCCAGCTGCCGATGCCGCTGTTGACGTCCGAGGTGATGTTCGGCGCGTACCACGTGCCCAGGTCCGCGCCACCCAGCTCTTTCGACAGCTGTTCTGCCATCAGCACATTGCGCGGCGTATGGCAGGTGGTGCAGTGGGCCAGGCCTTGCGCCAGGTAGGCGCCGCGGTTCCACTCCATGCTTTTCGACGCATCGGCCACGAACGGCTTGGTATCGAGGAACAGCAAATTCCAGCCCGCCATCGACTGGCGGATATTGAAGGGAAACGGCAAGTCCGTCTGCGTTGCCGGTGCCGTATCCACCGCTGCCACGCCATGCATGAAATAGGCGTACAGGGCTGCCGTGTCGTCATCCGTCACCTTGGCATAGGCCGTGTAGGGCATGGCCGGGTACAGGTGTGCGCCATCGGCCCGCACGCCGCGGCGCAGCGCATCGGAAAACTGCTGCAAGGTATAGTTGCCGATACCATGCGTTTTCGATGGCGTGATGTTGGTGGCGACGATGGCGCCCAGCGGCGTGGCCAGGGCCAGGCCGCCCGCCATCGGCTTGCCGCCTGGTACGCTGTGGCAGGCGATACAGTCGCCCGCCGTGGCCAGGTAGCGGCCACGTTCGACTGCCTGCACATCGGCGCCGGGGGCGTCCGCCGCCAGCACCGGCAAGGCCACGAGGGACAGCAAGGCGGCACTGGCCGCCAGTCGGAAGCTTGCCATCATGCTGCCACCCCCTGTTCGTCGAGAATGTGCTTGACGGTGCGCAAGGCTACGGCCAGGCCGTTTTCCGTCGAATTGCAGGTGCCGGACGTGGGCAACACGCCGGTGCTGCACAGGAACAGGTTGGCGTGATCAAAGGTGCGGCCCCATTGGTCGCACACGGCCTTGGCCGGATCGGAACCCATCGACAAGGTGCCGCAGATATGCTGGTTGTTGGCAAACACGCCTTCCTTGCTGTGGCGCAAATTGGTGCCGCCCATCAGCTTGGCGATCTGCTCGAAATCCTGCTTCGAGCGTTCGTGGCCCCGCTTTGTGTAGTCATCGATCGCATAATGCGCCTGCGGCTTGGGGATGCCCATGGCATCCTTTTCGCTGCTCAAGGAGATGCGGTTTTCCGGGTTCGGCAGCACTTCCAGCACGTTTTTCAAGCTCATTTCGCGCGCCGAGCGGAAACGCAGCTGTTGCTCGAACTCGGCGCCAAATACGCCCTTGCCGATCAACTCCCTGGTCGCGCCATCCACGCGCGAGATGTTGGTGAAATCCAGGCGGTACGGCGAATGCTGGCTGCGGAAGTCGCCGTCACGCATGCTGTTGATGGAATTGGGGCTTTGCGGGCCCCGGCCCAGCCACAGGTCTTCATCGGCGTCGAAAGTGATCGAAGTGCTCGGGTGATCCATCAGGTTGCGGCCTACCATGTCGCTGCTGTTGGCCAGGCCGTTCGGGTACTTGTCCGAGGCGGAAACGAGCAGCAAACGGGGGCTTTCGATGCCGTTGGCCGCCAGAATGAAGGTCTTGGCCGTGACTCGATGACTGTTCTTGTCGACGTCGTAGTACAGCGCGGCCGTGATGCGGCCCTGAGCGTCGTGTTCCAGCTTGTAGACGTTGGCATTGCACAGGATCTTGACGCCCGCGTCTTCGGCCTGCTGCGCGGCGATGCCGCCGTGGTATTGCGCGTCGATGGGGCAGATCGGCTGGCAGCTGTTGTTACCGCAGCAGGCCGGGCGGCCACCGTAGCTGACGCTGTTGCGCGCCACCGTGTTGCCGACCACCTTGAACGACGGGTCGAGACGCTCGCGGATGCGGCGCATGGCGTACGGCTCCGTCACGGACTCCATCGGAAATGGCTGCTTGCGCGGCGAACCCGTGTTCTCGGCACCCGAGACGCCCATGATGTCTTCCGCTTCCTGGTAGAACGGCTCCAGGTCGTCGTAGCTGATGGGCCAGTCCACGCCTACGCCATACAGCGTATGGATGCGAAAGTCGTTCGGCACATTGCGCCAGGCCTGCGCGGCCCAGTGCCACGAGGTGCCGCCGAACTGGCGGATGTATTCGGCCGGATACGGGTACGGGCCGGCCTGTACCAGGTAACCGTTATCCTTCGGCTGGTAGATAGGGTGCGGTGCCGTGGCCACCGAGGGATAGGGCGACATCCAGTCGCTGCGGCGCGTCGTGTTGCGGAAACGGGCGACGATTTCGCCGCGCGACACGCGCGGGCCCGCTTCGAGGATCAGCACCGAGGCGCCGGCCAGCGCGAGTTTGCGCGCGGCCAGCGAGCCGATGATGCCCGAGCCGATCACGAGGTAATCGGCAGTAAGTTGTTCAGCCATGATGACTCCTTAAATTGGTTTTCTGGCCCAGCTGCCATAGGCGCCGTAGGAATACGTGGGAGGTTTCAGCACATCGGCCACGACGGCGGCGTTCAGCGCCTGCTCGTAGGCGACGCAGACGGCCGCCTCGCCCGTGCCGACGATGCCCAGGTACCAGGCGCTGGCGATCTGGCGCGGCAAGGCCGCCAGCGGCAACTGCACCGGATCGAGCGCATCGAGCGCTTCCTGCAGGCCGGCCGCCTGCAAGCCCTGCGCATTGATCAGGGTCAACAGCGCGCGCACCTTGGCGGGAAAGGCGGCGTCCTGCGCCACCAGCGCGTCATACAGGCGCTTGGCCAGTACGGGGTTGAGCACCTGGCGCCCGACCAGCATGGCCGACACGCCCAAAAAGGCGCCCTGCTCCGCATTGGCGACCGGCTCGGCCAGCGCCCAGGGAATCAGTGCCGCGGCTGATGCCGACAGCAAGCCGGCCAGCACCATGCGGCGGCCGGGATTGAGAGGGCCGCGGCCCTCCTTGTTATGTGTAGCGTCCAATTGAAGCTCCCGTGAGTTCAGCAACCGTTCAGAAAGAATGCTTGAGACCAACCATCACCACTGTCTGGCCGCCATTCGACGATGGCGTGCCGTTTTGCGAATCGCCCACCGAGGCGACGGCGTCGACGATGGCGCCGCCGTCGCCCAGAGTCTGGCCGCGCGCCAGCTGGCGCGCTTCGATCAGGTAGATCGCCGTACGCTTGGACAGCGCATAGGTCTGCTCGAACGACAGCTGGCGGTAGCGCGCGCGGTCCGACACGCCATTGGCGCGGCTGGTGTAGGTGTCGCTGTAGCCGGCGGCCAGGAACCACTGCGGCGTCAGCTGGTAGCTGGAAATCAGGCCGGCCGTGTTGAAGATGGCGGTGTCGCGGAAGGTGGAGTGGCTGCCCGCCTGGTACTGCACGTTGCTGGCATTGGCGCCCACCATCCACTTGCCCATGGTATAGCGCGCGCTGGCGGCAATGAACGCTATGCTTTCCGCCGAGGCATAGCCCCGGTTGAGGGCCGAGATACCGAAGCTGCCCGATGCGTTGTCGCTCCAGCCAGCGCCATTCTGTCCATTTTTCAGTTTCAGATAGCCGAGCGCAAATTCGGCCGGCGAGGTGCTGTACTTGACGGCGGCGCTGAAGCTGCTGCCCACGGCATTGCCGTCGGCCGCTTCACCGAAGCCGTATTGCGCGCTGGCCTGCAGGCCGCGCCAGGCTGGCATATTGTAGGTGACGGAATTGCTGATGCGCACGGTCGTATCGAGGCCGTCGATATCGCCCGGGTGGGCGCCGGTCGCGCCCGTCAAGACATTGCTCGACGCCAGCGAGCCCACCAGCAGATAGTACGGCGTGTACTGGCGCCCGGCCGTCACGCTGCCGTAGGCCTTCGATTGCAAGCCCACGTAGGCCTGGCGGTTGAACAGGGAGCTGGCCGAACTCTGCGCGCCCGTATCGCTTTCAAAGCCGTTTTCCAGCAGGAACAGCGCCTTCAGGTCACCGCCCAGCTCTTCCACGCCCTGGAAACCGATCTTGCTGGCGGACAAACTGCCGCTGCGCATATAGGTATTCGACTTGCCGCCCTGGTTGCTGGCGTAGGCGGTGGCCGCATCAACTACGCCGTAAATGGTGACATTGCTTTGGGCGCAAACGTTTGCGCCGATGAGCGAAGTGACGGCCAGCGCCGCAGCGCGCATGCATATAGTGTTCATTTTTTCCTGATTTTCCTGTTTTGTTGTACGTCCAGCAAGCATGTCCACCGCGATGGCGGAACACACGCTGTGACGCTGCGTTGCCGCCCCATCCGGCGATGGGGGCATCCGCTGTTCTTCTTGATTTGGATCAAGTGCAGCAAATTATACGCTTATTTGCTCACATGTAAGTGATTAACTATAAGGCGTAGTCTTATAGCAAAACATGGATAGCTCTTATAGCAAAACCGATAGATGCGCGGGCGCAAGCCCGGCAGAATGGGGGAAAGCGTGGAACAGGCGTGACAAAAGCAGCGGAGGCGCGTGTTAAAAAAACACGCGCGGCGGAAGGTCAGACAGGCAGAAAACGGGGGGGGGGGGGCTGGACGATTCAGCGCAGGATGGCGGGCGCCACCGGCAGGGTTTCCAGGGCAATGAAGGCTTCCAGGGTACGGCGCATGTCTTCAAACACTTGCTTGCCGTAAGCCGCTTCCAGGTGTTCATATTGCAAGTCAATCAACTTGCCCATCTGCAGCAACAAGCTGGCGCCCGATTCCGACAGGTGCACCTTGCGGCGGCGCTGGTCGCCTTCAAACTTGCTACGCCCGATCAAGCCGATTTCTTCCATGCGCGCCAGGATGCCGCTCATGCTGGGACTGGAAATCTGGCAGATATTGCACAGCTCGCGCGGTTCCAGGGTGGGGCTTTCGTTCAGCGCGCGCATGATGCGCCACTGCTGCTCCGTCACGCCGAAGTGATTGAGGATGGGGCGGAAATGCTGGAGCAGGCTGTCGCGTGCCTTCAGCAGCAGTTGCGGCATGTTCGGATAACGGATCGGTAGCTGCAAGTGGAACTCCAGGGTGGCCAGCACAATGAGCGTAATTATACGACTCGCCCGAGGAGAATAGCGGCAAAAATGCCTTTCCCTGCCGCTCTTGATGCCATGGCGTCAGCCTCTGGCTTTTCTCTGCTCGGGAATAAAGTGTTCGCGCACGGCCTTGGCCAGCAGGCCAGGCGGCAGCAAACCCTGTCCCAGCAGGAAGTTGTTGAAGGCCAGGCGGTCGAATTTCTCGCCCAGCGCCAGCTCCGTTTCCGCGCGCAGCTGCAGGATGCGCGTATAGCCATAGAAATAGCTGCCCGCCTGCCCCGGCATGTTGAAGGTATAGCGGTCCAGCTCCTGGCGCGCCATCGCTTTCGACAGCATCACTTCATCCGTCA
Source organism: Janthinobacterium darwini (assembly GCF_051380905.1). Lineage (NCBI taxonomy): Bacteria > Pseudomonadati > Pseudomonadota > Betaproteobacteria > Burkholderiales > Oxalobacteraceae > Janthinobacterium > Janthinobacterium darwini. The sequence goes on along the minus strand of NZ_JBNYXX010000001.1, from coordinate 1,627,640 downwards.
GGATGCGGCCCGCTTCTTCACGCGTGACCTGCCCCAGGTTCAGCATCGGGTCGAGCATGGCGCGTGCCGCGCGCAGCATGCGGAACTGCAGCGCGATGAACTGGCCTTCGGCCGGTTCGTAGGGAATCATCTCCGCTTCCGCATACAGCGCCCAGCCTTCCACGTTGACGCTGTTGAACGCGTACAGGCTGCGCGCCTGCGACACGCCCCGCTCCACCATGGCGCTGAACTGCAGCTCGTGGCCGGGCCGGCCCTCGTGCGCGCTCAGGGTCCATGCCGCGCCCGCGAAGTTGAAATCGTCATATGCTTCGCCCTTGCCGCTGGTGGCCGGATTGCTGACGGGGAGGACGAACTGGCCGTGTTCTCCCGTATTACCGATCAGCGGAGGCGGACGCATGTGCGGCGCCGGCTGGGCCGCCGATTCGGCATTCGATGCAAGGCGCATGGTCATGGCGCGCGCAGGAATATCGACGACGCGCTGCTGGGCGATGCGCTCTTCCAGCTGCGCATTGACGCCCTTGTAGTGCGCTTCCAGCTGCTCGTTCGGGATAGAATCGACTTTCAGCGCGCGCAGCACCTGGCGGTAATCGCTGCCGTCGACGCCCTTCAACGCCAGCCTGGCCGCCACCACGGGCGCCAGCGCCTGCATGGCGGCGCGCGTTTCCAGGTAGGCCACTTGCGCCCGTTCGACCAGCGCGCGCGGCTCGATGTCGATGCCCACCTGTTTCAGGCGGAAGGCGTACAACTCGGGCGCCATGCGGAAATCCGTGCGCGACAGGGGCAGCACCACTTGCTTCTCCCACGCCGCATATTCGTTCAACTGCTGTTCCATGGCCGCCAGCGCAGGTTCGGCGTCCGCGATCTGCATGTCGGCAAACAGCTTGCGGATGCCGGCGATATACGTCGGCACGTTTTCCAGCGACTGCTCCACCTGCAGGCGCACGGGACCGGCCAGGCCAGGCTTGCCGATTTTTTCCGTGAAGCGCGCCTTGGCCTGCTGCGTGATCGGCGTGCTGCCCGGGAACCGGCCCACATAGCGCTGCAAACGTTCGAGCGCCTTGGCGCGTCGCGCGGCCGGACGCTGCTCCTGCAGCAAGCTTTGCATGCTGCCAAAAACCATTTGCGGCACATCGACCCACGGCAAGGTGAACTTGGCGTCCAGCTGGGCGCCGGTGATTTCCTGGTCCACAGCCTGCGTCAGAATCTGCAGATCCTGACGGACGCGCTCATCTTTTTCCATCGCCAGCTTTTGCTGCAATTGCGCGCGCGCCTGCCGCATGGCTGCCACATAACGTTCGGTGATCTTCGGCCCCAGGTCGGCGGCCAGGCCGTCGTACTGCGCCAGGCCTGTGTCGGAAGCGTTTTCGGGCGAGAACTTCGCCTGCGCCGCCAGCACGATGGCCGCGTTACGGTTGCTGGCCTCGACCCAGGCCGATTCGGCGCCAGCCGCTGCCGGGGCGGCGGCCATGGCGGGCATGGCAAACGCTATGGAGAGTGCTGCGGCAAGCACGGTCTGGTGCAATTTCGGAATAAGGTACATCGGGGTTTCCTTCCTGGCAGAATCGGCGAACAAAACGGCGAACGAAGCGGCCAGTATCGGCGAGCGCCAGGGTGCTGTCAATCGGACGGGGACAGGCCGCGCCAGGCGACCCGTCCCGCGCCCGTCAGTACGCCAGCCCGTCGCCGAACTTGTACAGCGGATGGGCCGTGTCATACGGCACGTCCGATTTCTGCATCTGCACTTCGGCCATCGACGACGGCAACTCGAACGGCAGTTTGCCTTGCGGCTTGGCCTTGCCCGTCAGGACATCGAACAGCGCGCCGTCGCTCACGCCAAAGTTGGCGAGAATGGCGCTGGCCTTGTCCTGCACGTTGCCGAGGATGGCCGGACGGTCCAGGTACACCGTCACCACCGTCTTCGGCGCGTATTTCGCCGCGTTCTTGATCGCCTCGTAGTCGGCATTGCCATCGACGTAATCGAGCCGGCCTTCGTGCTGCATGCTGCCGAAGATGTAATTCGGGTGCAGGGTTTCATAGGGCGCGGCCACGCGCAGCAGGGCCACGTCCGCTTCCTGCGGCGTGGCCACCACCGTGTAGCCGTACTGCTTCGCCACGGCCGCATCGATGCCATACAGGTAGACTTTCTTGACGCTGGCCGCCAGCGGCAAGACCTTGTCCTTGTTTTCCAGCAAGACCAGCGAACGGCGCTGCGCATCCAGGCCAGCCTCGACGAATTCCGCCTTGCCCACCGTGGTGGATGCCTTGGCCGCATCGACAAACGGATGCTCGAACAGGCCTTGCTTGAATTTCTGGATCAGGATGCGCCGCGCCGAGGCGTTGATGCGCGCTTCCGTCAACTGGCCACGCTGCACGGCTTGCGTCAGGTACGGCGCTTCCGTCACGCCGCCAAACTGGTCCATCCCCGCCGTGACGGCCTTCACGTAACGTTCGGCCTTGGTGGCGTCTTCCATGCCCCACGGCGTGCCAAAGCCGATGAACGAAGGCGCGACGCCCGGCGGCGTGCCGTTGCGGCAGTTGGCGTCGCAGTCGGAAGTGATGCCCCAGTCGGACAGGATCACGCCTTCGAAGCCGTATTTGCCGCGCAGCAGATCGGTCAACATGGTCTTGCTGAAACCGGCCGCCACCTGCTCCAGGGTGATGCCGGCTATGGTGATATTACCGTCTGGCAGGGCGTACGTCGGCATGACGGAAGCCGCCTTGGCGGTGAACGCCCCTTCGAAGGGCTTCACGTGGTAAGCGAAGTTGTTGCCCGGGTAGGTCATGTAGCGGCCATAGTAATTGTGGCCGTCAAAGCCCTCTTTCGTGGCGCCGTAGCCTACCCAGTGCTTGACGACGGCCACCACGCTGCCGTCATGCAAGCCCGTATTGCCGTCTTGGAAGCCCTCGATATAGTGCTGCACCATGCGCTTGGCCAGGTCGGCGTCTTCGCCAAACGTGCCGTTGATGCGCGACCAGCGCGGCTCGGTGGCCAGGTCCGCCTGCGGTGATAGCGCCTGCGTGATGCCGACGGCCAGGTATTCCTGGCGCGCGATATCGCCGAAACGGCGCACCAGCGCATCGTCGCCGATGGCGGCCAGGCCCAGGGTTTCCGGCCACTGCGAGAAGCCCTTGGTGCCGGCGCTGGCGCCCACCGTGTACTGGAAATGGTGGCGCGGATCCGTGCTGATGGACACGGGGATGCCATGGCGCGAGGTTTCGCTCAGGGCCTGCACCTTGTTGTACTGGGCCGCCATATTGGCCGTATCGCCCGCCATGCGCGTAATAAACGTGTTGACGTACTGCTTGACGATCAGGTCTTGCAGGGCCGCCAGGTCATACGCGCCGCCCAGGCCGATGCCGGAAGGGTCGGACACGGTGGGCGCCGTGCCGTGCATCATCAGGCCTGCCTTTTCATCGAGGCTCATGCGCGACAGCAGGTCGTCGGCGCGCGCCTCGGCCGTCAGGCGCCAGTCTTCGTACGGCTCGATCTTGCCGTTGCGGTTCATATCCTTGAAGGTATAGCCGTCGACCTTGAGCTGGGTGTAAGTAGTGGCGCCGAACGCGGGCTGCGTGTAGCCCTCGCTTCCGGTATCGCTGCCGCAAGCGGCCAGGGCAAGCGTGGCGACGCAGCCGGCAACCACGCGGGCCATCGGTTTCAAAGTGCAATTCATCATTATCTCCAAGACTGTTTTTGTAGGTATAGGGCGCGGCAGCAAGGCCGGCCGAAAACAATATAGCGTGAGAATGCGTGAGTTTCTTGACCGCGCAGCACCCGTTTTATACCCGCGAGAACAATTTTTGGTGAGACGGCATGACAAGCAACAATCTCTTACAAAGTGCTAATATTTGTGAAAAAATACTACAACAAGCAGGAGACACCCTTGCACAAACCCGACACGCGCACGGTTTCGAACCGCATTGCGCAACAATGTGCGCGCGCCATGCAGGCTGATGGCCACGATCCCGCCGACTTTTTCCGCCATACGGGCATCACGCCGGCGCAACTCACGGAACCTGGCGGCCGCATCAACGCCGAGCGGCATCGCCGCATGACGGCCTACGCCCAGCAGTTGCCGCAGCACCGGGCCATTCTCGATCTCGACGTGACGCACTGGTTCGCGCATTACTCGGGTATCGCCCACGTCTGCTTCAACCGCCCCACCCTGCGCAGCGCGCTGCACGAGCTGCTGCACTTGCGGGGTCTGATCGGCGAATTCGATTTCATGCTGATGAGCGAGAGTGGCACGCGCATCGAGATCGAATACCTGTCCGAGTTCTGCCCCATGGGGGGGGCCATGCAGGCGCTGGCCAATTTCCGCATGTTGTCGCTGGTGGCGCGCGCCTACGACGATGGCATGGCAACCGCCTTCCGTGCCAGCTTCCAGGGCAAGGCGCCATGGTTCGCGCCAGCCATTTCCGCGTGTTTCGGCGCCGCTGCCAGCTTTGGCCAGGCGCGCAATACATTGACATTTGACGCGCCGGCGCTGGACCGGCCCTTCGCCCAGTTCAACGCCATGCTGGCGCCGCACGCGCTGCGGCACGCGCAGGGGCAATTGCAGCAGTTGCAGAGGGCGCAGCTGTTTTCGGCCCGCGTGGAGCAAGCCATCATCGATTTACTGGGCCAGCAAGGTGCGGGCGATACCGATGGCGCCTCGCTGCTGCCGGCCCTGTGCGACGGCCTGGCGATGAACCGCTGGACCTTGCAGCGCCAGCTGCAGCAGGAGCAGACCTCGTTCCGCGCGCTGGAATTGCGCGCCAAGAGCCGAGAATCGCGCCGTTTGCTGCGAGAAACGAGCCTGAGCGTGGCGGAAATCAGCGACCGCCTGGGCTTTTCCTCGCAAAGCGCGTTTACCCGCTTTTTCAAGAACCAGTTCGAACTGCCGCCAGCGCGCTACCGGCAGGATGCCGCCGGAGCCTAGAGAAAGAGACAAGCAACAAGCAAACCGGCAAACCACGAATGGCCCTAGTCGAGGAGACGGGTTCCCCGCGTCTCCGGCCCGCTGTTCAAGCTATACAGCCTGCGGCCGTATTCTGAACCAGATCGCATACATCGCCGGCAGAAACACCAGGGTCAGCACCGTGCCGGCAAACGTGCCGCCGATCAGGGTGTAGGCCAGCGTTCCCCAGAAGACCGAATGGGTCAGCGGAACGAAGGCCAGGATAGCCGCCAGGGCGGTAAGGATCACCGGTCTGGCGCGCTGCACGGTCGCTTCGACGACGGCATCGAAAGGCGCCAGCCCGGCCGCCTCGTTATGGTGGATCTGGCCGATCAGGATCAGCGTGTTGCGCATCAAAATGCCCGACAGTGCGATCAAGCCGACCAGCGCATTGATGCCGAACGGCTGCTGGAACAGGATCAGCGTGGGCACGACGCCGATCAAGCCCAGTGGACTGGTCAGGAAGACCATGACCATGGCCGAAATCGAGCGCACCTGCAGAATGATGATCAGCAAGGTCAACGCCAGCATGATGGGGAACAGGGGCAGCATGGCCTTCGTCGCCTTCGCCGATTCCTCGATCGAGCCGGCCTGCTCGATGCGGTAGCCGCCTGGCAGTGTATCGATGATGGACCGCAGCTGCGCCGTGATGGCGCCCGACACGTCGGGCGGCTGCATGCCGTCGGCGATGTCGCCGCGCACGGTAATCGTCGGCTGGCGGTCGCGCCGGCGCATCACCGGTTCTTCCCAGCGTACCTCGACCGTTCCCACCTGCGACAGCGCGATGCGCTCGCCGTTGGCGCCAGCCAGGGTCAGGTCGGCGATACGGGCCGGGTCCTGGCGCATGTCGCCGGCCGCGCGCGCCACCACCTGCACCGTGCGGATATCTTCACGCACGGCGGTGACGGCTACGCCGCTGAGCAGGAACTGCAGCTGCTGCGCCACGGCGCCTGAGCTCAGCCCCATGGCTTGCAAGCGGTCCTGCTGCAGGCTGAAATGCAGGGTGGGCGCGCGCGTGCCCCAGTCAGTATTGACGGTGCGCATCATGGGACTGGCCTGCATCACGCGCTGCACCTGGCCGGCGATGGTGCGCAGCACCTCGGGGTCCGGGCCGCTGACGCGGTAGGCGACGGGAAACGGCGAGTATGGGCCGAACACCAGTTGTGTGACACGCACGCGCGCCTCCGGCGCCAGGCCTGCGGCAACGGCCACGCGCAAGCGCTGCTTGAGGGTGTCGCGCGCTTGCTGGCTGTCGGTGCGCACGACGATCTTGGCAAACGAAGGATCGGGCAATTCCGGCCCCATTGCCAGGTAAAAGCGCGGCGCGCCCTGGCCAACATAGGCCGTGACGATCTTCGCCTCGGGCTGGCGCGCCAGCCAGGCTTCCACTTTCACCGCCGCACCGCTGGTCTGCCCGATCGCGCTGCCGTAAGGCAGTTGTACTTCGATCAGCACTTCAGGACGGTCGGAGATGGGGAAAAACTGTTTCTTGACGATGGCCATGCCCAGCACGGCCAGCACGAACAGGCCGATCACGGTGGCGAACACCAACCATTTGCTGGCGATCACGCGGCCCAGCAGGCGGCGAAAGCGGTGGTAGCGCGGCGTGTCGTACAACGCATCATGGCCGCCGGCGACCTTTTTCAGCTCGGGCAGGAGCTTCACGCCCAGGTAAGGTGTAAACAACACAGCCACCACCCACGAGGCGATCAGGGCGATGCCGACGATCCAGAACATATTGCTGGTGTACTCGCCGGCGCTGGAGCGGGCAAAGCCGGTGGGCATGAAGCCGACGGCCGTGACCAGGGTGCCCGCCAGCATGGGCGCGGCCGTATGGCTCCAGGCATACGCGGAGGCGGCAACGCGGCTGTAGCCCTCCTCCATCTTGACCACCATCATCTCGATGGCGATGATGGCGTCGTCCACCAGCAGGCCCAGGCCCAGGATCAGGGAACCGAGGGTGATGCGGTCGAAATTCTTGCCTGTCGCGGCCATCACGATGAACACGACGGCAAGGGTCAGCGGCACGGCGGCGGCAACGACGATGCCGACGCGCCAGCCCATGCTGACAAAACACACCAGCATCACCACCAGCAGCGCGGCGAGGAACTTGAGCATGAATTCATCCACGGCCGCGCCGATATTGACAGCCTGGTCGGTGACCTTGGCCAGGCTCATACCCAGCGGCATTTCAGTGCCGATGGCCGTCACTTCCCGCTCCAGCGCCTTGCCCAGGTCCAGGCCATTCCAGCCATCGCGCATGACCACGCCCAGCAGCAGCGCCGGCTCGCCGCCATTGCGCACCATGAAGCTGGCCGGGTCCTCGTGGCCGCGACGCACGGTGGCGATATCGGACAGGGCCAGCGTGCGGCCCTGCGCCACCACCGGCGTGTCGCGGATCTTTTGCAGCGCGTCGAGCGCGCCGTCGAGGCGGATGAACACTTGCGGCCCCCGCGTCTGGACCGAACCGGCTGGCGTGAGCGCATTCTGGCCGTGCAGCGCCGCAAACACGTCCTGCGCCCTGACGCCCAAAGTGGCCAGGCGCTCCTGAGAAAACTCGACATAGATGCGTTCGGCCTGCTCGCCGATGATATTGACCTTCTTCACGCCCGGCACGTGCAGCAGGCGCTGGCGCAAGGTTTCAGCCTCGCGCACCAGCAGGCGCTGCGGCTCGCCCCGCGCCTTGAGCGCAAACAGGGCAAAGGTGACGTCCGCGTATTCGTCGTTGATCATGGGACCGATGACGCCGGACGGCAGGTTGGCCGCCTCGTCGCCAGCCTTCTTGCGCGCCTGGTAGAACTCCGCCTGCACCTGGTCGGGCGGCGTGCTGTCGAGCAGGGTCAGGGTGGTAAACGCCAGGCCGGGCGTGGTATAGGTTTCGGCGCGCTCGTACCAGCGCAGCTCCTGCAGGCGCTTTTCGATCTTTTCGGCCACCTGGTCCTGCATTTCGCGCGCGCTGGCGCCTGGCCAGGCGGTGACGATGGTCATCACCTTGACCGTGAAGGCCGGGTCTTCCGCCCGTCCCAGCTTGAAGAAGGACAAGAGGCCGGCCAGCGATATCAGGCAGATCAGGAACAGCGTGACGGAACGCTCGCGCACGGCCAGCGCCGACAGGTTGAAGCCCCCGCTCATGGCCGCGCTCCCGCACCCGCTTGCTCAAGTGCGACCTGCTCGCCGTCGCGCAGCAGGTGAGCGCCCAGCGCAACGATGCGTTCGCCGCTTTTGAGCTGGCCACTGACGTCGGCGCCGTCATCGTGCAGGCGACGCACCTTGACGGGCCGCCAGGCCAGCCGCGCCGGCTCACCCTGGATCAGCCACACGCCCGGCCCCCTGCCCCCATCGTGCAGGGCCGCGAGCGGTACCCGTACGGCATCGCCGGCATCGGCGCTACCGGCAATGCGCACCGTGACGGTGGCGCCCAGTGGCGCGCCCGACAGCGCTGCATCGAGCACATAGCGTGCCTCGAAGGTGCGCGTTTGCCGGTCCGCATTCTGCGACAACTGCCGCAGCGTGGCTGGCACGCTGGCGCCCGGCCTGCCAAACAGCGTGGCCTGGGCGGTCGAACCAAGCGCCGGGCGCAAGGTTTCCGGCAACTGGATCGCCGCTTCGCGCCGCCCGTCATGGGCCAGGCGCACCGCCGGCTGCCCGGCAGCGAGTACCTGGCCCGGTTCGGCCAGCGTATCCGTCACGATGCCATCGGCATCGGCCACCAGCACTGCGTAGCGCAGCGCATTCCGCGCCACGTCGGCCTGGGCCTCGGCTGCCTTAAGCTGGGCAGCCGCGGCGTCGGCCAGCGCCCTGACCTGGTCGTACGCTGATGCCGAGATGGCGCCGGTGCCGCGCAAGTCGCGGTAGCGCGCCTCCTCGTCGGCCGTCTGGCGCGCGCGGGCGCGCTCGGCCGTGACCGCGTCCTGGCGTGCCTGGGCCAGCAGCTGCAGGTCCTGCGCATCCAGGCGCATCAAGGCTTGGCCACGCCGCACGGCCTGGCCGGCATCGACCAGGCGCTCCTGCACCTTGCCGGCGACCCGAAAACCCAATTCGCTTTGCACGCGTGGCGCGACGACGCCGGTAAAGGTACGCGCACCCGACTCGGCACCCTGCACCGTTACGGCGCGCACCAGCGGCATGGCGGTACGCGGATCGGCTTGCGCCTTCTCGCCGCAGGCGGTCAGGCCCAGGGACAAGGCCAGGGGCAAGGCGGAGATGACAGCAGATGAGGCAAGACGGCGCCAGCGCATAAGAATCCCATGAACGAATTGAACAGGGTTCTCATTCTGGTACTGGTGACCAAATAAGTCAACAGTCACAAACCGGCATTGTGACTAGGGTGACAAGCTGCGCAACACGAGGCTGGACAATTGTGCCGGCGCCGTCTCGCTCGTCTCCAGGCTGTGCTGCAGCAGCAAGGGATTGATGTAGGGGCGCATCACCAGGTAGATCGCGCTTGCTGTTTCGTCGAGCGGCGTCTTGCGCTCGAAGTCGCCCGTCTTGCGGCCCTGCTGCAAGATATCCTGCAGCAAGGCGCCCATGGCCAGCTCATAGGCCTGCACCGTCGGCCAGCGCCCGGTGGCGGCCGAGGCGGCGATGTCGTACAGCTTGCGGTCCTGGAAGAACAGCCGCAGGCTGGCCTCGACACTGGCCTTGAACATGCGCCGCAGCTTCTCTGGCGGCTGACCGGCGGCATCCACCGCTGCCCTGACCTCGGTTTCAATCTGGCGCAGGCAGTTGCCGCAGATATGTTCGCCGATAGCTTGCTTGGACTCGAAGAACTTGTAGATATAAGCCTTGGAAAAGCCGATGGCCTTGGCCAGGTCGGACACGGTGGTCTTTTCGTAGCCATACAGGCTGAAATATTCGGTGGCGGCGACGACGATCTGATCGCGCACGTCGTGGCCGGCCGGGCCGCGCGCGGGCGACGGAATTGCTGGATGAAGTGTGGTGTGGTTCATGGCAACAGCTTAACGCGCCGCGCCAAAATGCACAATAAGTGACCAAAATGTATTATAGTCACACTCATTTTCTTTTTTTAACGAACAGGACAATCCCTATGCCCATCCCAGCCCTTCTGCGCCTCCCCTTCGTGCTGTGTGCCGCCGGCCTGGCCGCGGGCTGCACCGCCGGTGCCGATTACCACCGGCCCGCACTGCCGCAAGCGGCGCAGTATCTGCACCAGTCGGCAGTCGGCTTGCGCCAGAACGCCGATACAGCCGAACTGCAGCAGTGGTGGACGGCGTTTGGCGATCCGTACCTGACTCGCCTGGTGACGCTGGCACTGGCGCAAAACCTCGACCTGGCGCAGGCTGCAGCCAGGGTGCACCAGGCGCGCGCAGTGCTTGGCGCGGCCGATGCCGCATTGCTGCCCTCGGCCAATCTCGAAGGCCAGACCGCGCGCGCCTATCAATCGGTGCAGACGCCACTGGGCAAGGTGCTCGATGCCACGCCCGGGTTCGCGCGCGCCGGCAGCGCGCACGAAGTCAACCTGGAAGCGTCATGGGAACTCGACCTGTTCGGCGGCCTGCGCCGCGAACGCGAAGCGGCGCGCGCCGACTACGAGGCGACGGCAGCGGGATGGGCGGCAGCGCGCCTGGCCGTGGCGGCACAGACGGCCGACTTGTACCTGACCATCCAGGGCCTGCAAACGCGGCGCGATCTGGCACGCAAGCAGGTCGACACCCAGGCGGCGGCGCAGGACATCGCGACGCTGTTGTACGGCAAGGGGCTGGTGAACGAGCCGACGCTGCGGCAAGCCGAGGCGGCACTGTCGCAGGCGCGCGCGGCCATGCCGGGCCTGGAAACGGCGCGCGAAGTGGCACTGCATGCGCTCGACGTGATGCTGGGCGCGGCGCCCGGCACCCATGGCCACGAACTGCCCGCCAGCGGCATCATCGCGGTCGCGCCACGCATCACGGCCGGGGGTACGCCAGGCGACCTGCTGCGGCGCAGGCCCGACCTGATCGTGGCCGAGCGGCGCCTGGCCGCAGCGAGCGCGCGCACCGGCGCGCAAGTGGCCGAATACTATCCCAAACTGAGCCTGGGCGGCCTGCTCGGCAGCACCACCGCCGGCGGCTCCCTGTTTGCCAGCGGGTCCGGCCAGGCTGCGGGCGTGCTCGGCATGCGCTGGCGCCTGTTCGATTTCGGCCGCATCGCTGCGCAGATCGACGCCGCCCGGGGCCAGGAAGCCGAGTTACTGGCGGCCTATCGGCTGGCCGTGCTGCGTGCCGCGGAAGACGTGGAGAATGCCTGTTCGGCACTGCTCGGGTACGAACAGCAGGCAGGCCTGCTGGCGCAAAGCGTCGATGCGCTGCAGCGCGCGCGTGCCTCTGCACTGGCGGTCTTTCACAAGGGAGCGATCAGCCGCCACGATGTGCTGCAGGCCGACGCCCAGCTGTTGCGGGCCGAGGATGCGCACGCGCAGGCGCAAACGGCCGCCGCACGTGCAGCGGTCGCCACCTACAAGGCGCTGGGCGGCGGCTGGCAGGCGCCAGCGCCTGCGGCCCTTGCTGCGCGTTAAAGCCGGGACAGCGCTCAGAAAAAGTGGCGCATCCCCGCCATCACGCCATTCTGCGTGCGGCCCGCGCCCACGGTGCCGCCCGCGTCCAGCGCCACGGCGGCAGCGCCATCGTTGTCCATGCGGCCGATGGCGCTGTAGACGGCCGTGCGCTTGGACAGGTGATACGTCAGGCGCACGGTGGCCAGGGTGGCATCGTTGGGACTGTGCTTGACGGCCAGCCTCGCGATTTGCCCGTCGAGGACCAGCGCGGGGGCGACCGGCCAGGCGGCGCCGACATACAGCAGTTGCGAGTCGACTTGCCCCGTGGCGGCGCGGATGGTGCGGTCGATGATGCCGCCGCCGATTTTCAGCTTGTCAGCCATGGCGTAGGCGCTGGCGATCACGCGGCGGTCGAAGTTGCGGCTCGATGTGAGGCCGTTGGCCGCGCCCGCGTTGCCGTACATGATGTCGTACGACGCCGTGGCGCCGTAGCGGCCTGTGTCATAGCCCAGCAAGGCAGTGATTTGGCGGCAGGCCTTTGCATTGCCCGCCACTTCGCCCGCGCAGCCCGTGGCCGCCGGCCCGCCCGCTGCCGAGGCATCGCGCCCCAGGCTGTAGGTGGCGCCCACCGTCACGTCGGAAAACGTGCCCAGATAGCCGATGGCGTTGTCGCTGCGCGCATTCGGCAGGTACAGATCGAGGCTGCTGATGGAAAACAGGGCCGGGCCCATGATGTCGGACTTTTGCGTGGCCCAGAACGACATATTCATTTGCCGCCCCAGCATCACGCTGCCATAGCGCCCCTTCAAGCCCACGTATGACTGGCGGCCGAACAATCTCCCGCCCTGCCCCGCGATGCCCGTATCGACGCCGAAGCCCGATTCCAGCGCAAAGATCGCTTGCAAGCCGCCGCCCAGGTCTTCCACGCCCTTCAAGCCGAAGCGCGATGGCAATGAACCCGTCAAGGTGGGCATCTTGGTGACGCTGTCGCCGGCCGCGTTGGCATTCGTCGTGTAGGCCATTGAGCTGTCGAGCACTCCGTACAGGGTGACGCTGCTTTGCGCGTGGGCGCTGGTGCTCACGCCGTGGGCGCACGCGCCCAGCAGCGCCATGGTGATGGCGTTGATTTTTCTCATGCTTGTCTCCGTTTTTTGTGGTTTTTATTCTGCGTCTGGCTGCACATCGGGGTGCGCCTGCTGAAAAGCCGGCAGCGCCTCGCAATGCGCGACGATGCGCAGGATCGTCGGATACGGCGCCAGGTCGCACTTGAATCGCAGCGCGTTGTATACCTGCGGCACCAGGCAGCAGTCGGCCAGGGTCGGCGTGTCGCCATGGCAGAACATGCCTGTATGTGCGCTGCTCGCCAGCTCCGCTTCCAGCGCGGCCAGGCCCAGATGGGTCCAGTGCTGGTACCACGCATTCTTCTGTTCCTGCGACAGCGCCAAGGGCCCCGTCAGGTAATTGAGCACGCGCAGGTTGTTCAGCGGGTGGATGTCGCAGGCGCAGACCATGGCCAGCTGGCGCACGCGGGCGCGGCCCGGCGCGTCGGCCGGCAGCAGTTTTTGCCCCGCCTGTGTCTCGTCCAGGTATTCGATAATGGCCAGCGATTGCGTCAGCACGGCGCCGCCGTCCTCCAGCACGGGCAGCAGCTGCTGCGGGTTAAGGCTGGAAAACGCCGGCGTGAACTGCTCGCCGCCATTACGGCTCAGGTGCACATAGGCCGTATCGGCGTGGAGGTTCTTCAGGTTCAGCGCGATGCGCACGCGGTAAGAGGCGGAGCTGCGGTAATAGCCATGCAATTTCATACGGTGCTTTCAGTCAGGGTAGCTGGAACGGCGGCAGAGCGATTCCGGACGCGCATCAAACGGCCCATGGCCAGCAGCGCCAGGGACGCCAGCACGGCCGGGATGGCCAGCAGGAAGAAGATGGTTTCGTTGTCGAGTTTCAGGGTCAGCATCAGGCCACCGGCCATGGATCCCAGCACGGAGCCGCTGCGGCCCACGGCGGCGGCCCAACTGACGCCTGTGGCGCGGCTTGACGTCGGGTAGAACGCGGCGGCCAGCGCATTGGCGCCCACTTGCGAACCGCTGACGCCAAAGCCCACGCCGAAGACGGCCAGCACCAGCAAGGCCAGGCTGCTGCCCGACAGGGCCACGACGACGATGCAGCCGGCGGCCGCCAGGTAGGCGATGCTCAGCACTTTATGGGGGCTATAGCGGTCCATCCAGCGGCCCAGCAGGATGGCGCCCACCGTGCCGCCCACCTGGAACATCACCGTCACCAGAGAGGCGTTAGACAGGGACAGGCCATTGCCGTTAAGCAAAGTCGGCATCCAGCTAGAGAGCAGATAGATGATGAGCAGGCTCATGAAGAACGTGGACCACAGCAGCAAGGTGCCGCCAATCACGCCGGGACGGAACAGTTCCGCCATGGGGGAGCCGGCGAGTTTTTTGTCGCTGACCACGAGGCGCGGCAAGGCGGCCAAGGCGGGCGCGATGCGGCGCACGATGTTCAACACCTGGCTACCGTCGCGTCCTTTCAATACCAGCCAGCGCAGGGACTCGGGCAGCGCCAGCAGCAGCACAGGCACCAGCAGCAGGGGCAAGGCACCGCCCAGCATCAGCACCCCGCGCCAGCCGATCAGGTGCAGCAGCTGCGCCGAAGCCAGGCCGCCCAGCGCGGAACCGATGGTAAAGCCGCAGAACATCATGGTCACGAGGCCGGAACGGCGCTGCTGCGGGCAGTATTCGGACGTCATGGTCACCGACGTCGGCATGGCGCCGCCCAGGCCCAGCCCCGTGAGGAAGCGCAACACCAGCAGCATCGTCAGATCCGTCGACCAGGCCGACAGCAGGCTGGCCGCGCCGAAGAAGGCGACGGACACGATCAGCACAGGACGGCGGCCGTAGCGGTCCGCCAGGGGACCGAATAAAAATGAGCCCGCCATCAGGCCAAACAGCCCGGCGCCGAACAGGGGCGCCAGCGCGGCGGGGGTCAAACCCCATTCGGCGCGGATGGCAGGCGCGATGAAGCCGATCGAGGCCGTGTCGAAGCCGTCGATGGCGACGATCAAAAAGCATAGCCAGAGAATCAGCTTCTGGTAGCGGGAAAACGGGTGACTGTCGAGGAAGTGCTGGACGTCGGTGCTGGCATTGCTGTTCATGCTGTCTCCATTCTTGTTGGTGGCATTACCGGGCTGCGCGATCTGTGCCGCGCTGGCCCGGGGATGTTTATTGCACGGCGACGGTGATCGGCGTCAAGCCGGCGATGCGCGCCTCCATGGTTTGCCCGCTGGTGACGGCACCCACGCCTTCGGGCGTGCCCGTCATGATGATGTCGCCCGGCTGCAGCTCGAACAGGGTCGACAGATTGGCAATGACTTCATTGACGGACCAGATCAGGTGCGTGAGGTCGCTCGTCTGCACGACCTTGCCGTCCACTTCCAGCACGATGGCACCCGTGGTGATCTCGCCGGACGCGGCGATGGGCGTGAGCGCGCCAATGGGGGCAGAATAGTCGAATGCCTTGCCGATTTCCCACGGGCGCCCCTGTTCGCGCATGCGCATCTGCAGGTCGCGCCGCGTCATGTCCAGGCCCACGCCATAGCCGAAGATGTGCGACGGCGCATCCTCCAGGGCGATATTGCTGCCGCCTTTGCCGATAGCGACCACCAGTTCGATTTCATGGTGGTAATTCGACGTCTGCGCCGGATATGGCACGGTGGCCGTCACGCCGGGCGGCACGGGCACGACGGACTTGTCGTCGTTCGGCTTGCAAAAAAAGAAAGGCGGTTCGCGGTCCGGATCAAAACCCATTTCGCGCGCATGGGCGGCGTAATTGCGGCCCACGCAATAGATGCGGCGCACGGGAAACTGGCTATCGGTGCCGACGATGGGCAGGCCGGCGATGGCTTGGGGGGCGAAGATGAAGTTGGTCATGTCAAAGTCCTGTCTGAAAAATCAATCGGTCAAAAACTGCTCGCGCAGTACGCCCATCGCTTGCTGCACGGGGCGGTCGGAAAAACTGAACAGCACCACGTCTTCCTGCGGGCAATCGAAGGAAACGGCGGCCCATGAAGGCACGACGAAGGTGTCGCGCGGGGCGAAGTCGAATAGCTGCTCGCCTATCGTCACCTTGCCGCGGCCTTCGACCACGCTGTAGACAGTGCCGTCCGTGCTGCGCGCGCGCTTGCCCGCAAACCCTTTGGGCAGCAATTGCATGAAGGTGGCCATGGTCGGCATGGGCGAGCCACCCGTCAGGGGGTTCACATATTTGAGCTTGTAGCCGTGCCAGCAGTCGATGGCGTCCGTGCGCGACAACAGGTCCAGCGCTTCGCGCGAGCGGGCATACGGGTAGTTGAAGATGGGCGACGTGGCGCCCTCGTGCAGCCGCTTCACGGGCGCCATGTTGTAGCCGTAGCGGGCGAAGCTCTGGCCTTCCGGGCGGGTGACGGTCTGGCTGTCTTCCGTGTCGTTTTCCGCGAAACCGGAATCGAAATAGCGAAGCATGGGAATGTCGAGGCCATCGAGCCAAACGACAGGCTCGCAGACGCCATCCACACCCAGGTTGCCATGATCATGCCAGGTCCACGAGGGAGTAATGATGAAGTCCCCCGGATGCATGGTGGTGCGCTCGCCCGCCACGGTCGTGTAGGCGCCCTGCCCGCTCACGACAAAGCGCAGCGCCGACTGGCTGTGACGGTGCGACGGCGCCACTTCTCCGGGCAAAATCAGCTGCAAGCCCGCGTACAGCGATTGCGTAATCGAGGAGCGGCCCGGCAAGGCCGGGTTTTCCAGCACGAGGACGCGGCGCACGGCTTCGTGGGCCGTAATCACCTCTCCGGCGCGCGCCAGCTGCGGCGCGATGTCGGCATAGCGCCACAGGGCGGGAGCATACGGCGCCGTCGGATGGGGCGGCACCAGGGTGTGCAAGGATTGCCACAGCGGCGACAGATGCATGCCGCTCAGGGCTTCATATAAAGCCTCGCGTTCGGGCGTTTGATGGGAAGTCATGCTGCGTCCTTCTCGGTGGTGGCCAGGCAGGTTTGCGCCGTCCAGCCATACAGCCAGGCCAGCGCCTCATAGAATTGCGCGGGCGTGCGGCCGCGCCACAGGTCGTTACGCACCAGGCGTTCGACGCCTTTGGCGTGATACAGACGGCCCATTTCGCGCGCCGACAGCACGACGCGCGCGGTACGGGCGATGCGCGAGGTTTGATACAGCTGGAAGGCGGCGGCCATGTTGAAATCGCAGGCGCGCACGGCCTCGCCCAGGGTCACGGCATCTTCCAGCGCCATGCAGGCGCCCTGCGCCAGGTATTGCAGCATCGGGTGGGCCGAGTCGCCCAGCAAGGTCATGCGCTTCGTGCTCCAGTTGGCGACGGGGTCGCGGTCGGCCGTGCTCCAGCGTTTCCACGAGGTGGGCTTGTGCAGCAGCTGGCGCGGCTGCGCGTGGACGCCGTCGAAGTAGGACAGCACTTCTTCCTTGCTGCCGTCCTTGACGCTCCACGCTTCCTGATCGCGGCTGTGGAAGGTCACTACCAGGTTGTATTGCTCGCCATTGCGCAGCGGGTAATGCACGAGGTGGCAGTTCGGCCCGGCCCAGACGACGGGCGCGTTCCAGCGCAAATCGGCCGGCATGTCGGCGGCCGGCACCACGGCGCGGTAAACCACGTGGCCGGAGACGCGCACCGCATCGCCCACGATACGCTCGCGGATCACGGACTTGACGCCGTCGCAGCCGATCAGTACATCGGCGCGGAAGCTGCGTCCCGCCGCATCGACCACGGTGACGCCCGTGTCGTCTTCCGTCACGTCCCTCACCTGCGACGACGTCACGAACGTGATCAGCGGCGAGGTGCGCACCGCGTCGAGGATGGCGCCGTGGATGTCGGCCCGGTGGATGACTGCGTAGGGATTGCTGAAGCGTTCACGGAAGGCCGCATCGACGACAAAAGTGCCTACCTCGGTCGCGTCGACGGCATCCATCATCACCAGGCGTTCCGTGAAGACGGCCTTGGCACGCGTGCGTTCTCCCACGCCCAGCGCGTCCAGCGCGGCGAAGGCGTTGGGCGCCAGCTGGATGCCGGCGCCGATCTCGCCCAGGGTCGATGCCTGTTCCAGCACGGTGACGGCCAGCCCCAGGCGCGACAGGGACAGGGCGGCGGCCATGCCGCCAATGCCGCCGCCGACGATCAAGACTGACGGTTTGTGGGAAGCTTCCATTTCTTTCCTCCAATTGATCTGTGTGCTTGCGCGATGCACGTTTGACGTGCTCTTGGTATGACAAGCAGTGTGCCGACAGCTCAATATTTGGTAAAGCGATGGAATACAATAGCAACAATCAGGTTTTTAAATAATGGTAGGGAGAGTAACCCATGTCGCGCTTCGATATCGAACTGCTGTTCATCTTTGACGAGATCTATAAAAGCCGCAATGTGACGCGCGCGGCGGAAAACCTGGGCTTGCCGCAGTCGACCGTGAGCATTGGCCTGGGCAAGCTGCGCACGCATTTCGGCGACCGACTGTTCGCGCGCACCTCGAAAGGCATGGAGCCGACACCGCGCGCGCAAAACGCCGTGCAGGACGTACGCGCCGCAATTGCCGCCTGGCAGCACGCACTGGCCGACCAGCCCGTGTTCGATCCGGCCGCCAGCACGCGCGAATTTGCCATCTGCATGACGGACATCAGCGAAATCGTGCTGCTCCCCACGCTGCTTAACCATCTGCAGCAGATCGGGCCTGGCATCACCCTGGACGTGTCAAAGATCGCCACCGACACGCCCGAGCGCCTGGAAGGAGGCGAAGTGGACCTGGCCGTGGGCTTCATGCCGCACCTGGAATCGGGGTTTTATCAGCAGAAGCTGTTCGACCAGCACTTTGTCTGCCTGGTATCCAGCAGCCACCCGCGCATCCGCGACAGCATCACCGTGGAACAATTCCTGCAGGAGGGGCATATCGAAGTGAAAAGCTCGGGCACGGGACATTCCATCGTGGAAAAGGTCCTGGCGGCGGCTGGCGTGCAGCGGCGCATCGTGCTGAAACTGCCCAGCTTCCTCGGTGTATCGCGCATCGTCGCCGAAACCCAGTACATCGTCACGGTACCTTACCGCTACGCGCTGCAAATGCAGGACCACGAAGCGTTCCGCATCCTGCCCCTGCCCGTGGCGCTGCCCAGCTTTTCAGTCAAGCAGCACTGGCACGAGCGCTACCATGAAGATGCATCGAACCGCTGGCTGCGCCAGACGATGGCGCAGCTGTTTGGGGCTGGCGACGCCACAACCTTGCCTATCGGATAATTTTTCCGCATACTGCCACACCTAGCCTTTTCACTGCCTTCCACTATGCCCATCAGCCTGCGTGCCG
The DNA here is from genome assembly GCF_051380905.1 of Janthinobacterium darwini. Lineage (NCBI taxonomy): Bacteria > Pseudomonadati > Pseudomonadota > Betaproteobacteria > Burkholderiales > Oxalobacteraceae > Janthinobacterium > Janthinobacterium darwini. The sequence continues at coordinate 1,608,850 of NZ_JBNYXX010000001.1, read as the reverse complement.
TCACCGCCGACAATTTTGACATCATCAGCGAACTGCCTTTGCTGCCACAGCAGCGCGACTATTTGGCCAGCAACGACTATTCCATCGCGCAAGCGAGTTTCCATCCCGCCACCATGCATACGCGCGCCGTGTATGACGATGAGGAGGTGATCGGTTTCCTGATGTTCGTCTCGCCCGACGACGACGATCCGCCCGGCCACTACCAGATCTGGCGCTTCATGATCGATCACCGGCGCCAGGGACAAGGCCATGGCCGGGCCGCCCTCGCCCTGGCGCTGGCGGAAATCCGCACGCGACCGGATGCGCGCAGCATCGAAATCTGCTACAAGCCTGGTAATGCCAACGCGAAACAGTTCTATGCGAGCATGGGTTTCCTGGAAAAAGGCATGGATGCCGATGACAATGACATGCTGGCCGTCATTGATCTGGCCTAACTGAGCTGACCTTCGGGGAAGGCATGCGCTGGGAAATGCCGCCGATCATGCGGCGTAGGTGTAGCTTGATTGTCTGGCTGCGGCGGAAACTGTTTCGGCGCAGCCAGACTGGGCATGGCAGGCAAGAAAGGGCAAGATGCGCTAAGCTGCATCCGCCCCATCACTTAACAAGGACCACCATGACCCTGATCGTCGTCGCCACCATCGATGCCCAAGCTGACCATATCGACGCCGTGCGCGCCGCCCTGGAAGCAGTCGTACCGCCCAGCCGCGCGGAAAGCGCCTGCCTGCGCTACGAGTTGCACATCGACAACAAGATTCCCACGCGCTTCATCATGCTGGAAGAATGGGCCGACCAGGCGGCGCTGACGGCGCATTATGCGACGCCCCACTTCAATACGCTGGTCGCCGCCGTGGGCGACAAGGTCGTCAAGATCGACGTGGCTGAGTTGAGCAAGCTGAAATAAGGGCAAGCGCGTGGCCATAAAGAAATGTTGCCATCTATAATATGGCAACTATTCCTTATGGCCATCATGACACCATTTTCCAAGATACGCGGCGCCGCAGCGGCAGCCGCCTTGACTCTCTGCACCGGCGCCGCGGCGCAAGCGCCCATGCCCAAGCTCGCGGGCGAGTACAACTTGCTCTCCTCGACGACCGTGCCGCCCAGTACCTGGGGCTATTCCAAGGCCCGTGTTTCAATCAAGCAGCTCGACGACCGTCACCTGCTGATCCTGCTCGCCTGCGAATGGAAACGCGAACCGAAGGCCGTCTGCGGCGATTACTTCTATGCCCAGTGGCGCGACGAGGGCCTGTACCTGCAGGATATGAACACCTTCGCCATGCGCCTGTATTTCGATCCCGCCTCGCGCAAGCTCACCATCATTTCGCGCGGCGCCGACGCCAAGCAGAGCGTGCGGCACGAGGTCTTCGGCACGACAACCGCGCCGCTGGTCGACACCGCCCTCGTGCGGCGCATGAAGCGCGAGCAATCGAATGCAGACAGCAAGGAAAACCGGCGCGTGTTCGGGCCCTACACCAAGTGGGACTACCAGGAAAACCGCATCGAATTCCAGCGCCAGGACTTGACGGCTCCATGATGTCGCGCCTGATCCAGCCCATGCGGCGCCAGCTGCTGCGCCTTGCCGGCGCCTTGCTGTGCTCTCCCACGCTTGCGCGTGCGGCCGATGACGGCCTGCCCGTCGCCGTGCGCCAGCGCATCCTGTCCACCCTCGACTCGCCGCTGCCCAAGGTGCTCAATGTGCACCATCTGGCGCTGATACGGCGCTTCAACATCGGCTGGTCGCCCGTGGAAAGCGGCGCGCCCATGCTCAATCCGGCCTACCCGCTGGGCAAAGGCGATACCCTGGCGCTGGCCATGCAAGCCATCGCCAGCAAGGATGCGGCGCTGGCCGCGCAGCGCCTGATGGAAGCGTCGCAAATGCTGCCCCACTTCGTGCACATGGCCGACCTGAAACCGGGCAGCTATGCCAACGGCAAGGCGCCCTTCGTCCTGACCGGACAACATGTGACATTGCTGCGGCAGCAGTCATGGATGTCTCTGGAAATGCTGGGCATGGGCGCGGCCGAGGATTACCTGGCCGAGGGCTACTGGCCCACCCCGTCCGTCGACGGCAAGCGCCCGTATGGCGACTTCACGAATTACCCGGTCGAGATGGCGCAAGCGCTGGGCCTGCCCGTGCGCCAGCAAGCGGACGGCAGCCTGGCCATCACGCCCGCGCTCCGGACGGAGCTGAAGGTGCTGCACCAGCAAACCATGCCTGCACTGCAAGTGTTCGTGCGGCAGGCGGGGTTGAGGCGCAATACGCTCTGAGCGTGCCGGGCCGGATTGCCCGGTTTTACAGGGAATCGAGCCTGGCCAGCATACTGGCCGCCTGCTGCCGGAAATCCGCTATCGTCGCCGCGTCCATTTTCTCCAGCTGGCGATACGCCATGCCTATGCGGGGATTGCGCTCCAGGGTGTCCGCGTTGCGATGAAAAAAATCCCAGTACAGGGCATTGAAGGGGCAGGCACGCTCGCCGATGCGCGCCTTTTTATCGTAATGGCAGCCTTTGCAATAATCGCCCATGCGGTCGATATAGGCGGCGCTGGAGACATACGGCTTGGTGGCCAGCAAGCCGCCATCGGCGAACTGGCTCATGCCGACGGTATTGGGCAACTCCACCCATTCGAAAGCATCGATATAAATACCCAGGTACCAGCCATGCACCCTGGCAGGATCCAGCCCGGCAAGCAGCGCGAAATTGCCGATCACCATCAGGCGCTGGATATGATGCGCGTGTGCCTGCTCCAGTGACTGGGTGATCGCCTGCGACAGGCAATGCATCTTCGTCTTGCCATCCCAGAACCACGAAGGCAGCGGGCGCGTGTGGCCAAAGAAGTTCTTCTCCGCATAGCCGGGCATATGCGCCCAGTAAACACCACGCACATACTCGCGCCATCCCAGTATCTGGCGGATGAACCCCTCCACCGCAGCCAGGGGCGCATGGCCGGCGTGATAAGCCGATTGTGCCCTCGCGACGACTTCGCGCGGCTTGAGCATTTTCACGTTCAGCGCGAACGACAGCAAGGAATGAAACAAGCGCCATGCCTTGCTGCTCATCGCATCCTGGAAATCGCCAAAATGCGGCAATGCATGGGCGATGAAGGCATCAAGCTGCTGCAGCGCTTCGTCCCGGTTCAGCGCCCAAGGCAGCCGGTCGGCCTGGGGAGCGCCAAAGCTTTTCACGCCTGCGGCGACGATGGATTGCCATAATTGCCCATGATCGTGCAGCGTGCGCGGGTCTTGCGGCTCGGCGGGCGTACCGCGCCAGGGCTTGCGGTTATCGTGATCGAAGTTCCATTGGCCGCCCACGGGTTTTTTCGCGTCTTCCATCAGCACCTGGTGCGTGCTGCGCATCTGGCGATAGAAAAACTCCATCAGCCATTGCTTGCGTCCGGCGAAAATATCGGCCGCCTCGTTGCGGGCCGTATAGAAATGGTCGCTGTCGACCATCAGCCAGGGGATGGCCGAGCGTCGTCCCGCCTGGTAGAGCTGCTGGTCAAGGCGCCATTCGTCCGGTGCCTGGTATTCGAAGGCGCCGGCGTCATAACGGGTAATCAGCGCTTCAATATTCTCCGGTATCGAGCGCGTGCTTGCCGCCTCGTCGATGGCGATGTAATGGACTGTGTGGCCGAGCTGGCGCAGCTGGCGCGCCAGCTCCCGCATGGCTGCGAAGATCGCCAGGATTTTCTGCGCATGATGCAGCACGTAATCCGTTTCTTGCCGCACTTCCATCAGGACATAGATGGTGGCGTCATCGACTTCGGTGAACCAGCGATGCTGCGCATTGAGCTGGTCGCCGAGTATCAGGCGCAGTGTGGGCTTGTGTGAGGTCATGATTATTCTTTGCAATGGTTGAATTTGCCATGGCGGCGGCGCCTACCCTTGCGGCACCGGCACCGGCACAGGAGCGGGTTGCGGTGCAGGGGATGGCGCCGGCGCAGGCTCCTGCACCGCCTTGCCATGCGACTCCTGTCCACCCTCGCCTTCGGCCGGCATGGCCAGCGGCGCTGGCGGCGCGCCTTCCTGCAGCAAGTTGCCCGGCTCTTCCACCGGCTCATCCTGTGGCTCCTCGACCGCTTCCACATGGCGTAGCGGCGGTGGCGGCTTGCCGCCGGGGAAGATGGCGTCGCGCGACAGCTTGCCCGTATCGAGCGCCGTCTTGAAGAAGTCGCCCACCACCAGCACGGCGTTGTGGCCGCCCTGGCCCCAGTAATTGCTGCGCATGGTGACCCTGGCGTCATTGAAACCTACCCAGGCCCCGCCCACCAGTTCCGGATGCATCAGGATAAACCAGCCATCCGCATTGTTTTGCGTGGTGCCGCTCTTGCCGGCCACGTCGGAGCGGATGCCGAAGCGGCTGCGGATGGCCGTGCCCGTGCCGCGGTCGATCACGCCGCGCATCATGTCCGTCAGGGTGGCGGCCGATGCCGCCTGCATGGCGCGCGTGGGCTTGTCTTCGCCAAAACGGGCGATGACCGTCCCTTCGCGGTCCGTGATGTGCGTCACGACGAACGGCAGTCGCGCCTCGCCCTGGGCCGCGATGCTGGCGTAGGCGTTGACCATTTCCAGCAAGGTGACGGGACTGGTGCCCAGCGCCAGCGACGGCACTTTTTCCAGCTTGCTGTCGCGGATGCCCAGTGCGCGCGCCAGCTTGATGATAGGCGGCAAGCCGACATCCTGCATCACTTGCGCCGTGATGGTGTTTTTCGAGTAGACAAGACCGTCTCGCATGGTCATGTCGCGCCCCGTGGTGCCGCTCATGTCCGTCGGGCGCCATATCGTGCCGTCGGATGCCTTGATATCCATCACGGCATCGCGGTAGACGTGTTCGGGACTGAGGCCCTTTTCCAGCGCCGCGCCATACACGATCGGTTTAAAAGTGGAACCGGGCTGGCGTGCCGCCTGCGACACATGGTCGAATTGTTCGCGCGCAAAGTCGCGGCTGCCTACCCAGGCGCGCACGGCGCCCGTGGCCGGGTCCATGGCCGCAAAGCCCGCTTCCAGGCGCGTCTTCGACTTGCGCAGGGCCGCCATGAAGGCGCGGTCGCCTTTCAGCTGCGCCAGCGCTGCCTCTGGCGTGCCGCCGGCGGCCGTCAGCTTGCGGTAGTCGCCCGACTCGCGCACGAAGGCGTCCAGCAGGGCCGGATGCGATTTCCAGAAGTAATCGAACGGCACGCTGCCGCCCTGCATGCCCGCATACATGCCCGTCGAGGTAGACGACGGCACCCCGGCGCGACTCCATTCCACGTCGGCAATGGCCTGCAAGGCGTTCGCCTGGCGCTCGACGGCGCGCTCGGCCGCCTGCTGCAAATCATGGTCGAGCGTGGTGTGCACCACCAGGCCATCGCGCTCCAGGTTGTAATCGTTCTCGTCAGCCCAGTCGATCAGCCACTTGCGCACATAGGCCGTGAAGTGGCTGTCCGACTGCGCCCGCTCGCTCTGGCGTTCGAAATGCAGGCGCAGCGGACGCTTGATCAACTGCTGGTAACGCGCTTCGTTGATAACATCATGTTTGCGCATCTGGCCCAGCACCACATTGCGCCGCTGCAGGGAACGCTCGGGATTGCCGACGGGATTGTAGTAATTCGTGCCCTTGAGCATGCCGACCAGGGTGGCGCTTTCCAGGATGTCGAGGCGCGACGCGGGCTTGTCGAAATACGTACGGGCCGCCATTTCGATGCCGTAGGTGTTGTACAGAAAAGGTACCGTGTTCAGGTAGGCTTCCAGGATTTCCGTCTTGCTGTAGGTGGCCTCGATCTTCAGGGCGGTGATCAGCTCCTTCAGCTTGCGGTTCAGGTTGCGCGAGCGGCCAATTTCCTCGGGGAACATATTGCGCGCCAGCTGCTGCGTGATGGTGGAACCGCCCTGGGGGTTGCCCCCGGCAGTGTGCAGGATGGCGCCGGCCGTGCGCGTGAAGTCGATGCCGTGGTGTTCGTAGAAACGGTGGTCTTCCGTCGAGATCAATGCGCTGATCACGTTCGGCGAAATCTGCTTCAAGGTGACCCGCTCCTGCAAGCCCTGGTCGAAACGGACCAATTCCTTGCCATCGGCGCTGACCATGGTGCTCGGTGCGGCCGCGCGCGCCTGGCGCAAGTCGTGGATGCTGGGCGTCAAGGGGACCAGCAGCAGCATGTACAGCGTCACCAAGCCCAGCACGGCCAGGAAAGACCATAGTCCCAGCACCAGCGCGCGTCGCACGGGCGGCAAGGTCATCAAGTGCGCATGGCCGCGCCGGTACAGCGCCACCGCCTTGACCCACGCCAGCCCCGCCACGCGAACGACCTGCGCGCGCGCCTGTATCAACGCCTGCTGTGCTTTTTCCTGAAACTGCTCCATGCCTGATGCCATGCTTGTAACCTTGTCTGATGCCGGATGATCCGTTTCAGCAAGTATATAGGGCGGGCAATGTGGCGGGATGGAAATAAGTAAGCGGAAGTACGCAAGATGACAGGATTATTGCCAATACATAAAACAATCAGTTAATATCGGCCGGTACTCCCGCCACACTCCCTGATGGACGCCGCCATGCCAACTCTGTCTGCACGCCAGCAACTGCAAGCCATCTTCCTTGCCTCCTGCGGCTTTGCCGTGTTTTGTTTTGGTATCCGGCTCGGTTATCAACTGGTCCATCGGCTTCTCTCGGGGGCCTAAGCAAGACAGGCATCGAGCCGCGCCAAAGTGATGCCCACGTACTTGCCCACGCAGCGTGCGTCCCGCGTATAAAAAGCATCTTCCACTAGCAGCAGGCCGCAGTCGCACACGACGGGGTCGACGCTGATCACCTCGCCCAGCGCCAGGTAGCGCCAGCCTTCGAGCCGCAGCAGGCGCTTTTCGCGGCCAGGATTGGCGCTGAAAATGCCGTTCCAGTCATCGCGTTCGCTGGCCATGGGCCACAGTTCGGCCTGGAACTGCGTGCCGGCGGCCATTTGCGCGCCGCCGAACTCGTCCATCACGTGCAGGCGCTGGCCGCCCACCTCGATCACGGCTTCCAGATAGTCGCCCTCGGTCACAATGAAGGTGGCGGCAACGATGCTGGCCGTCACTTCTGCGCCTGCTCCAGCAGGGCCGGCAACTCTTTCAGCATGGCGTCGCGCGTGCGCAGTCCCGCCGATGGCAGGCCTTTCTGCTCGTCCTGCACCAGGCGCGCGAAGACGATGCTGCGCTCGCCCTTGCTGGCCCAGCCCACGAACCAGCCATAGCCATGCGCTTCGTCAAAGCTGCCGTCGGCCTTGCGCGGGAAGGCCGCACCCGTCTTGCCATGCACTTGCCAGCCGCCCACGTCTGCCAGGCGCGTCAGGCGCTGCGTTTCCTGCATCGCCTGCTTGCTCACAGGCAACTGGTAATTGACCAGCTTGCGCAAGAAACCCAGCTGTTCCAATGGTGAAATTTTCAGCGAAGAGCTGATCCACGAGCGCTCCAGGCTATTGTCCTTGCCCGGGTCGCCCGAGACGTCCGCATTGCCATAGCGCAAAGCCCTGGCGTATTTCTGGAAGCGCTCGGCGCCCAGCGCCTGCGTGATCTGCTGCGAATACCAGACGACGGAATACTGCATCCAGCGCGACGGGTCCGTATCCTGGCGCCACGCTTCACCGCCCCAGTCCACATAGCCCTGGCGGTATGGCAGGCTGGGCTTGTGCTCATCCTTGAGGAAACCGGCGTCATAGCCCATCAGACTGAGCGCGATCTTGAACGTGGAGGCAGGGGTAACGCGGTCGATGCAATTGCCTTCTTGCAGCAAGACGGCACCCGTCCTGGCGTCGGCCATGGCGGTGCAGATGGTGGCGGCCTGGGCTTGCGAGACGGCCAGAGTGGCGCCTGTCAGGCCGAGGATGAACTGGAAAAATGCGCGATATTTCATGGGCCTCCGGGGTTGGGGGAGCAGAACAAAGCGAAATTGTACCGGGCAGCGCGGCGCGATGCCAGCGGCCATCGATCACCGTGGCCCTGTGACCCTGCAAACTAGCGCCCTGCCGGCGCGCCCGGTTGGCGTTCCCGCTTCAGGTGCTCCTCTTCCAGCTCGTCCATGCCCAGCTTTTCCTCGTCGATCAGCGCATGGTCGCGCCGTTCGCGCTCGAGTTCCTCTTCCAGGCTGGCTTCGCCAGGCTCCTGCGTGATTTTCTCCGGCATGCGGTCTTCCTCCACGGTGGTTGAGTGAAAAGCTCAGGCAAGCTGGCCTGCCTGTGCCACGGCATCGTGCGGATGCAGGCTTTCCATATGCCGTACGGTAACACGCGCCTGCGCATAAGGTGGCGCAAGCGCCGCCTGCACGCGGCGGGCCGCGTCTTCCACATACATCAGATTAGCACCATTGAGGCGCGCGAACGCCTGCTCGTCGGCCCGTTTCACGGCCGTCTGCAGCGGCGTCGCCAGCGCTGCCTCTACAAGGTCGATCAGGGGAAACAGGTTCAGCTCCGCCTGTTCCGTCAATGGCACGGTGACCGTCGCCGTGCTGCGCTGGCTGTGCGGCGTGGCCAGGCTGGCGTGCTCCCGCAGCCAGGCGCGGGCGGCAGCGGCGTCGACGCTTCCTCTGCCAAACTGCGCAGCAAAGGCGTCGGCCAGCAACTGCCGCGCCAGCGCCGCCGAACATGGACAGGTCGACGAATAGCCGATCTCCACCGTCAGGGACAGGGCAAAGCCCTGCGGGGAGCAACTGGCCTGCAGGCGCACGGGATACGATTTCCAGCCCGACAGTCCCGCCGTCAACAGCGCCGGCTGCCGCCGCAGCACGGGGAACGCCAGCGCCATGCGCGCCTGCGTGCTGCCGCAATCGGTGTGACTGTCCGCCATGCGCCGCAACACGGCGGCCAGCGCGGCTGCATCGAGCGGCTGCGCGGCGGCAAACGCATCGAGCAGCAGATACAGGCGTGACATGTGGATGCCCTTGACGTGCGGGTCGGGCAAATCGACTTGCACGTCGGCCCAGGCATGCACTTGCTGCGCCTGCCCACCCTCCTCCAGCCACAGCGGCAAGGCGATGCCCTGCATGCCCACCCACTCCAGCGGCAAGGGGCTGCCCAGATGGGGACCGGCCGCCACGTCGGGCAGGGGCGAGGAAAGGCAAGTGCGCTTCATGGTGATGGCTCCATATGCAAACAAGTTGCATATCATGCAGAAAATCGCCCTCTTTTGCAAGTTAATTGCATTACCGAAGTAGGTGCACGCACAGCCTGGCGTCAGCTCAGGCAGCCTTGCGAAACGTCAGATTGATGCGCTGCGCGCCCAGCAGCGCGTGTTCGCCCTCCTTCAGGGGCGCCACGCCATGGAAGCGCAGGCGGTCGGCGCCGCCCCACACCAGCACGTCGCCATGCTGCAGGGCGATGCGCGCCGCCTTGTCACCGCGCTCGGCGCCGCCGAACAGGAAAGTGGCGGGCAAGCCCAGCGAGACCGAGACGATGGGCGCGTTGAAATCGCATTCATCGCGGTCCTGATGCAGGGCCATGCGCGCGCCGGGCGCATAGCGGTTGACCAGGCAGGCGTCGGGCGTGAAGCCCGGATAGCCGGCCGCCAGCGCCGCCTGCTGCGCCAGACGCAGGAATACGGGCGGCATTGGCGGCCACGGAAGGCCGCTGGCCGGATCGAACCGCGCATAGCGGTAGCCGCGTCCATCCGTGATCCAGCCCAGGGGGCCACAATTACTCATGGCTACCGACATGCGCAAGCCCCCCGGCGTGGCCATGTGGCGCAGGGGCGCCGCCAGCACGATGGCGTCCAGCGCCGGCAGCACCTCGTCCAGGTAAGGCAGAGCGAAGCCGCGCAGCAGAACCGACGCGGACGTGCCGGGCACCAGCGGCGCCGGGCCGGCCTGGGCGTAGTCTTCATCGGCAAACAGGGACAGGTTCATGCCGCCTATTGTAGGCCTCACATGGAAAAAGCGCGCGCGCCTGGCCCTTGGTGCGCTACAGTAGCGTTTCCAGCCACTACCACCCGCCACCACGATGGATCATTACGCCGATTTGCTGCACACCCTGGCGCAACAGGAAGAATCCCTGCAATTCGAACGCTTCGACAATGACGCCGCGCTGGCCGTGGGCCTGTGGATCGTCGAGGAAGTGCGCCGACGCGGCAAGGCCGTCACCGTCAACATCACGCGCAACGGTCAGATCCTCTTCCACCACGCCATGACGGGCGCCACGGCGGACCAGGCGGACTGGATACGCCGCAAGAACAATACGGTACAGCGCTTTTGCCGCAGCTCCTACTACATGGGTATCTCGTACAAGAGCCGCGGCAGCACCTTTGAAGACGTGAAATACCTCGATGACATCGAGTACGCGGGCCACGGCGGCGCCTTTCCCCTGTTGATACGCGGCGTGGGCCTGGTCGGCACGGTAACCGTCTCCGGCCTGGCGCAGGCCGACGACCACGCGCTGGTGGTGGCCGCGCTGCAGGCGCAGCTGGATACGCAGCTGACTCGGTAATCAGGCGGCCAGCGCCCTGCGCAAGGCCGCGCGCGCCAGCAGCCGCGTGGAGTCCAGGGTCGGCAGCGGCGAATTGGCATCGCTGATGATCAGCGGGATTTCCGTGCAGCCAAGGATGACGGCGTCGCAGCCCTGCTCCCGCAAGCCGGCGATGATGGCCTGGAAGCGTGCGACGCTGTCCGGTTTGACCACGCCCGGCACCAGTTCTTCCATGATGATGCGGTTGATCTCGCTGCGCGCATCCTCGTCGGGCCGCACGCAAGCGATGCCGCGCGCCGCCAGCATGTCCGGATACACGGTGCTGTCGACCAGCCAGCGCGTGCCCGTCAAACCGACTCGCTGGTAACCACGCGCGGCCGCTTCGGCTGCCACGACATCGGCGATATGCAGCCAGGGCAGCGGCGAATGGGGCGCCATCAGGGCAAACGCCTGGTGGATGGTGTTATCGGGGCAGATCAGGAAATCGGCGCCGGCGGCGGCCAGCTTGTGCGCCGACGCCAGCATCAGCCCGGCCACGCCGGCCAGGTCGCCCCCGTTCAGGCAATCCACATAGCGCGCCAGCGACGGCGTGTGCAGCGTCACTTCCGGGTGTTCATACGCGCCCAGCGCATGCGCGCCCTCTTCGCAAATCGTGCGGTAGCACAGGGCCGCGCCTTCGGCCGAGCAGCCGACGATGCCGATATGTTGTGTCATGTGCTCTTCCCTTTCAATTAAATGCGCTGGCCGCCGTCGATGGGAATTTCCGCGCCCGTGATGTACGAGGCGCGCTCGCTGCACAAAAACTCCACCAGGTCGGCCACTTCAGCCGTCGTGCCCAGGCGGCGCAGGGGAATTTGCGTATCGACGATGTGCGAGGTGCCGGGCGACAGGATCGCCGTGTCGATCTCGCCCGGTGCGATGGCGTTCACGCGCACGTTCAGCGGCGCCATGTCGTTGGCCATTTCGCGCGTCAGCGACGCCAGGGCCGCCTTCGAGCTGGCGTAGGCGGAGCCGGCGAACGGGTGCACGCGGTAGCCGGCAATCGAACACAGGTTCACGACAGAGCCGTGCGCGTTCGACAATTCCTGCGCAAAGCCGCGCGTCAGGGCCAGCGGGGCAAAGAAATTCGTGTTGTACATTTCCTGCCAGGTCTGCATGTCGGTGGTCAGCGAATTGACGCGCGAGCCGCCCGGCCCCTTCGGCGACACGCCCGCGTTGTTGACCAGCGCATGCAGTTTCGAGTCGCCCAGCATGGGGCGCAGCGTATCGACCATCTGCCCGATCTGGCTCAGGTCCGACAAATCCATGCACACATGTGTGTTGTGCTCCTGGCTGCGCGGGCAGCCGCCGGGAATCGGGCTACGCGAAACGGTGATGACCCTCCAGCCCAGGCTGCGGAAGCGTTCCGCGACGGCATGGCCGATGCCGCGGCTGGCGCCCGTGACGATGGCCGTTTTCTGTTCAATCTTGTGCTTGATATGCGTCATGTTCATCCTTGTCTTGTAGTGTTGCGCCGGCGTGGATGCGCTCCTGGCGCATCACATAGGCCAGCATTTGCGTGCCGCCGTCGAGAATGTCCTGTTCGATGGCGCGCCGCGCGGCCGCGCTGTCGCGCTGGCGCAGCGCGCTGATGATGGCGTGGTGATGACCGACACGCATGTCGGGCGAAAAGCTGGCGTAGCCGGCGGCAATCAGGGGCGCCGTTTGCATCCACAAATGGTCGACAAAGCGTTTCAAGGTCGGCATGCCGGCAGCTTGCGCCAGCGCCAGGTGAAACGCCTGGTTGCATTGCAGGGCCGCTGGCAGGTCGTGCCGCGCGATGGCGTCTTCATTCGCTTGCAGCAGGCGTTCCAGGTCGGCCAGGGTGGCGCCGTCGATGCGCTGCGCCGCTTCAAACGCGCCCAGCCCTTCCAGTTCCAGGCGCAGCGCGCGGATTTCCAGGTAGCGCGCCACGCTGAGCACGGGCACGCGGAAATCGCGCGGCGAGCGCAGCACCAATGTCTCTTCCTGCACCAGCTGCAGCATGGCGTCGCGCACGGGCGTGACGCTGGTGCCCAGCTGCAGCGCCAGCTCGCGAATGCGCAGCCGGTCATTCGGCTGGAAGCGCCCTGCCGCCAGTGCGTCGCGCAGCGTCGCATATACGGATTTTCCCAGATTGACGTGCACCAGGCTGTCCAGCGGAGAGTTCATGGGTGTTTTGAGTAGGTGCTTTGAAATTGGCATTATGATGCATCATACATCAACATGAAAAAAGCGTTTTTCCATGCGTGCGCGAGAGACAGGCGGCGCCGCAAGAACGTACAATCAGCCGCCACCGTATCGAAAGGAGTGCACTTGAACTGGGACTATCCGCACGCCCACACCCTGCCCGTCATGCCCGTAGCGGCCGACATCGACGGCTTGCAGCATACGAACAATGCCGTCTACGTGCGCTGGTGCGAGCATATTGCCTGGCATCACTCGGCCGCTCTGGGGCTGGATCTGGACGATTACCGGCGCCTGGACCGCGCCATGGCGATACGCCGCGGCGAATACGATTACCTGCTCCCCACCAAGATGGGTGAAGCGCTGACCCTGGCCACGTGGCTATGCGCCAGCGATGGCCGCTCCAGCATGGAACGGCGCTTCCAGCTGATCCGCGACAGCGACGGCGCCACCGTCGTGCGCGGACGCTGGGAATTGATCTGCATCGAACTGAGCAGTGGCCGCGCGCGCCGCCTGCCGCCCGAGTTTCTGGCCGTGTACGAACCTGCCATCGTCGCGGCGCGCCAACCGGCGCAGGATTAAGCGGTCAGGCGCGCTGGCTCCAGCGCGATCAGCACGAGCAAGATGCCCAGCGGCACGGCCAGCGCGGCAAAGCCCACGGCCAGGTAGGCAAAGGCGGCCAGGATGGCGCCCACGGCAAAACCCAGCAGGGGCCAGAAAAATTTGAGGCAGCGCTCGCGCGTGGCGCCATCAGCAGCGCCGCGCAGCACGTCGACCGTATCGATCACCAACTGCGTCACATTGCCTGTCATCATGGACGTGGGCGCCAAGTGCGCCAGCAGCAGCCGGCTGATGGCGCTATGCGCGCCCATGGCGGCCGCGCCGAACAGTCCTGCCGTCATGGCCAGCGCGCCCGGCTCCGCAGCCAGCGGTTCGGCCAGCACGCCAGACACCATGAAACCGAGCAGCAGCGCCAGCTCCAGCAGCAGCGTCAGGCGCAGCGCCGGTCCGCCGCGGCGCTCGGCCGCCACGTTCAAGAGCCGCGCCGCCGCCACGCCCAGAATAAACGCGGGAAACGCCAGCAGCTTGAGGGCGATCGAGGCATGCGTGGCGTTGGCCAGCGCCGCGCCGATCAGCACGAAGTTGCCCGTCACATGGGCCGTGAACAGGCCAAACAGGGCGACAAAGCCCAGGGTGTCGACATAGCCGGCCAAAAAGCCCAGGCTGATGCCTTGCAAACGGCTGCGCTGCGCAGGGTTCATACACGCTCCTTGAAATTTGCCATCATGATACCGTGCCGCCAGCGCAGCCTGCAGCGGTTTTGCACGCCGTTCGGCGAAGTTGCGGGGCTTTTCTTGCGCCCCCGCAGTGCAACATGCATTTCGCTCCTGATTTGCACGCCCATGCTTTAGAATCAGCGACCTCAGCCCCGTAAAAACAGGATAAAACATATGACGGCAGTCGGGAATACCGAACCACAAGAGCTCAAGCGCGGCCTGAAAAGCCGTCACATCCAGCTCATCGCCCTGGGCGGCGCCATCGGCACCGGCCTGTTTCTGGGCATCGCGCAAACCATCAAGATGGCCGGCCCTTCAGTGCTGCTGGGCTATGGCATCGCCGGCGTCATCGCCTTCCTGATCATGCGTCAGCTGGGCGAGATGGTGGTCGACGAACCCGTCGCCGGCTCCTTCAGCTATTTTGCCGACAAATACTGCGGCCACCTGCCCGGCTTCCTGTCGGGCTGGAATTACTGGGTACTGTATGTACTGGTCAGCATGGCCGAACTGACGGCCGTCGGCATCTACGTGCAGTACTGGTGGCCGGACGTGCCGACCTGGGTCTCGGCGCTCATCTTCTTTTGCGCCATCAACGCCATCAGCTTGTTGAATGTCAAAGCCTTCGGCGAGATGGAATTCTGGTTCGCCCTCATCAAAGTGGTCGCCATCATCGGCATGATCGTCTTCGGTGCCTGGCTGCTTGCTTCCGGCGACGCGGGCCCGCAGGCTTCGGTGGCCAATCTGTGGCAGCACGGCGGCTTTTTCCCGAATGGCTGGCAAGGCCTGGTGATGGCCATGGCCGTCATCATGTTCTCGTTCGGCGGCCTGGAACTGGTGGGCATCACGGCGGCCGAGGCAGACGACCCGAGCACGACGATTCCGCGCGCTACCAACCAGGCCATCTACCGCATCCTGATTTTCTACATTGGCGCACTGGGCATTTTGCTGTCACTGTACCCGTGGCAAAACGTCGTCACCGGCGGCAGCCCCTTCGTGCTGATTTTCCATGCACTCGACAGCAACCTCGTGGCCACGGCCCTGAACGTGGTGGTGCTGACGGCCGCCCTGTCCGTCTACAACAGCGGCGTGTACTGCAACACGCGCATGCTGTTCGGCCTGGCCAAGCAAGGCAATGCGCCGCGCGCCCTGCTGCACCTGAACCGCCGCGGCGTGCCGCTGGCGGCGCTGGGCGTGTCAGCCCTGGCCACGGGTGCCTGCGTGGTGGTCAATTACTTCATGCCGGGCGAAGCGTTCGAAGTGCTGATGGGACTCGTGGTGTCGGCGCTGATCATCAACTGGGCCATGATCAGCTGGATCCATTTGCGCTTCCGCGCGCAGAAAAAGATCGAAGGCAGAACGACGCTGTTCCAGAGCCTGGGCTACCCGTTTACCAACTACCTGTGCCTGGTCTTCCTGGCCGGCATCCTGGTGATCATGTACCTGACGCCGGGCTTGCGCATCTCCGTCTACCTGATTCCCGTGTGGCTCGCCGCGCTGGGCGTCGGTTACTGGATCAAGCAAAGCAAGGCCAAGGCATAGGCTGCTTTACGCCATATCGGGCACAAATAAAAAGCCCGTCTTCGCAGGAAGGCGGGCTTTTTGCATTGCATGCTGTCTATTCCTAAGCGGCGGCGGCCTCGTCCTCCTCCGGCAGCACATCAGCTTGCCACAGGCTGATTGTCTGGCCCGGATATGACTGCAGCAGCACCTCGTCACCCAGCGTTTGCAGCAACTGCGCACGCTGCTCCGCTTTTTTCTCGGGCGTCATGCCCAGCTCGTCCGTCTTGTACGGCCCCAGCACACCCACCAGGTCACGCAGCAGCGAATGGTTGGTCGGCGTGGTGACATCCGATTCCACCTTGGCCAGCACATATTTCATGATGTGCGTGGACTGGCTCGCTTCCTGCTGCAGGCTGGCCTTGACCAGCTTGCCATCCTTGTAGGCCATTTGCGCATCGCTGCTGGCCGTATCCTCGATCTGATGATACGTGTAGTTTTGCGACTCCACCTGGTCGGTCAGGCGCAGGGGCAGGCCGGGGATCAAAGTCTGATGGAAACTGGCACTCAGTTTCGATTGCTGCTGCTGGCGCAGCGTGCGGTCATCCTGGCTGGCGCCGGCCACGCTCGTCTTTTGCGACAGCTCATACTGGAAGCCATCCCGTTCCGATGAACGCATGGGGTTGCTGAATTTCACCGTTTGCGACACGGACGCGGCGAAGTCCGGCAAGCCCGTCAGCATGGCCCGGTCTTCGGCGGCCAACCGCCATTTGCCGTCTTCCGGCAGACTGGTACCTGCTGGCGGGAGCGGAGCATTGCTGTGCATGGCCGTAAACGCATCCTTGAACATGGACATCAGTCCGGCATCGCCGTGGCCGCGCGAAGCGGCCTGGTCAATCTGCTTGATGTAGCTGTTCATGGCCTTCGCTTGCCGCTCCTTGCTACCCATAGCATGCAGCTGGCTGGCGTCGACTTTCACGTCCAGCGATCCGGCCACGCCGCTGAAGCTGACCTTGCGCTGCGCGCTGTCGGCCTGGAAATCCAGCGTCTGCGTGCTTTGCGGCTCGGTGCGCACTTTCACTTCCGCATGCAGGTTCACCGAGGCCAGCACGTCCTGGTCGAATTGCATCAGACCGCTCAACTTGATCTTTGGCTGCCCTTTCGCCATGCCATCGATGGCTTCCTGGAAGGCGTCCGCCATGCCGCCCAGCGCGTCGGCCTCGGCCTCGCTGAGTTCGCCGCTCGTGCTCATGCGCACGGCCAGGCCATCGTCCTGGCTGTCGAGAGACAGCTTGACCTCCACGCCGCTCTTGGTCGTGATGCTGAGGGTGACCCTGTCTTCACCATTGCCGTGCAGGCTGGCCGGCGGCAAGGCTCCGATTTCGCTATAGGTATTGGGTTCCATGCGCGGCGGCGCTTGCTGCACCGCCTGCGATACATTGCGCACGCCCCCCTTGATCTGCTCAAGCAAGCTCGCACCCAGGCCGCCGAAACGCCCGCCAAACGTGCGCGAAGCGAAGTTGTTCGTCATTTTCTCGCTGACGCCATCGCGCGACGGGCTTTCCCACACCCTCGGCGAAGGCACGAGAGAGGACACGGCCGGCGGGCCGCCGAAGGCGACGATGGCGGAAGGAGTCGGCGCCGGAGACGGCACGGTATCCGTCCTGTTGGCCGCGGCACTGACTGCGCGGTAGGGGCTTGGATTCCAGCTCGGGATCGAGGAGACGGAGGTCATGGTCGTTATGCCTTGCTAAACGAGTAGTGGTGTATGGGTGAGATATTCATAACTTTCAGTTTTTGATAACAATCAACCGTCAAGCTAGCCCAATTCCAGCAAGACGTGGGATACACGCCGCTTCAGGTGCCAGGCTGACACAGCTATAACGACGTGAAAGGTGAAATCATGAGCGCAATGTGGCATGAAAATTTTTCATTCTTGATACAAATCACGTTCCGCTGCCAGGCCAGCGTTCGCATCTGTTCGCCATCTAACTCATTCTTCACTGTCGTCGCAAGTATATTTCTACTGTTGCTCAAATGCTGAAAGTGACTATGTGTGATATTCCACCAGCCCGCAATCACTATGATCGCTGAGTGCTTTGCAGTAAATCCGCATTAACTTATGCGAAACAGCAAGCACGGCCTTAAGGAGGCAGCATGAGATCTCTGAACTTGACCATCGCCAAGCGGCTCGGCCTGGGCTTTGGCCTGGTCGCCCTGTTCCTGTTGCTGGTCATCGCGCTGGGGCTGACCAGCATGCGGCAAATCCAGGACCGCATGGATGAAGCGACCAAGGTCAACGACGTCGAAACCAGGCTGGCCCAGACGATGGACTTAACTGTGACCGAGCGGGCGCTGGCGCTGCGCAATCTGATTTTGCTGAAAGAGGACAAGGAAATCCAGATCGAGGTCGCGCGCATCGAGGAGCAGGAAAAGAAGTACGCCATCGCCCAGCAAAAGCTGGGGGCGATGTTTGCCAGGCTGCGGGGAACGTCGAGCGAAGAAAAGAGCCTGCTCGAACAGATCCGCACACAAAGCGAGCTGGCGGCCCCCTTCATACAACGGGCCGCCGCGCTGGCGCTGCACCAGAAGCAGGACGATGCCTACAAACTGCTGCGTTATGAATTCCGCCCCGTGCAAAAGCGCTGGTGGGAATTGCTGCGCACCTTGATCGCCGTCGAGGAAAAGCAGAATAACGAAGCGTCAATCAATGCCGAGGCTGCCTACAGCCAGGCGCGCCTGGTGATGCTGAGCATCGGCTCGCTGGCCCTCGTCACCAGCCTGCTGGCCGCTGTGCTGATCACGCGCGGCGTGACGCGCCAACTCGGTTGCGAACCCGATGAAGCGGCGGCGATTGCCGGTCAAATCGCCAGCGGCAACCTGGCCGTGCCCATTCATACCCGCGCCGGCGACACGCACAGCCTGCTGTACGCCATGCAATCGATGCGCGACAGCCTGGCGCAAATCGTCCAGCAAGTTCACGCCAGCACCGAGACCATCGCCACGGCGGCGGGACAAATCGCCATGGGCAACCTGGACTTGTCTTCGCGCACGGAGCAGCAGGCCAGCACGCTGGAGCAAACCGCATCTTCCATGGAAGAACTGACCAGCACTGTGCGCATTAACACCGACCATGCGCGCCAGGCCAACGGGCTGGCCGAATCGGCCTCCGATGTCGCCACCAAGGGCGGCGCCGTGGTGGCGCTGGTGGTCGACACCATGGCGGCCATCGATGTCTCGGCGCGCAAGATCGTCGACATCATCGCCGTCATCGACGGCATCGCCTTCCAGACCAACATCCTGGCACTGAACGCGGCGGTCGAGGCGGCACGCGCCGGCGAACAGGGGCGCGGCTTTGCCGTGGTCGCCACCGAAGTACGTAACCTGGCGCAGCGCTCGGCCGCCGCAGCCAAGGAAATCAAGGATTTGATCGGCGACTCGGTCGACAAGGTCCAGGCCGGCAACCGCCTGGTGGAACAGGCAGGATCGACCATGCAAGAGGTGGTCGCCAGCGTCAGGCGCGTCACCGGCATCATGTCTGAAATGATGTCCGCCAGCCAGGAACAATCGGCCGGCATCGAGCAAATCAATATGGCCGTGACGCAAATGGACAATGTGACGCAGCAAAATGCGGCGCTGGTCGAGGAAGCCGCCGCCGCCGCACAAGCGATGCAGGAACAGGTCAACAGCCTGAACGAGGTGGTCAGCGTCTTCCGTTTAGGCAACATCGCCGGCGGCCGCGAAGCGCCACCACGCGTGCTCAGCCGTCCGCCACCGCCGCTGGCGGCGCGACGCCTGCCCGCCACGACGAAGCCGGCACGGCCAGTCGCCGCCAAGCCCAGCGAAATCGAATGGGAGCAGTTTTGAGCCGGCAACGGGGGAGTGGCGCACGTGGGTAAACGAGAACAGATCGCCGCTGCGGGCGGCGGGGCGCAACACATATTCCCGCATACGGGCCATATCGGCAAGGAGCAGCGGGGTCTGCTGGCCGGCCAGCGGGCCGCGACGCTGTGGCTTACCGGCCTGAGCGGCGCAGGCAAGTCGACGCTGGCGTACGCGCTGGAAAGGCGACTGCTGGCGGAGGGCCGCCTGAGCTGCGTGCTCGACGGCGACAATATGCGGCACCACCTGAATGGCGACCTGGGCTTTTCTCCCTGCGACCGCCGGGAAAATATCCGCCGCAGCGCCGTCGTGGCCAGGCTGATGAACGATGCCGGCATGATGGTCATCTGCGCCTTCATCTCGCCGCTGCTCAGCGACCGCGAGATGGCGCGCCAGATCATCGGCAGCGACGATTTTATCGAAGCCTACATCAGCACGCCATGCGCGCTGTGCGAGGAACGCGATCCCAAGGGACTGTACCGGAAAGCGCGCGCCGGACTGATCCCGGCATTTACGGGCGTGTCGGCGCCCTACGAAGCACCGCAGGCACCGGCGCTGACGCTCGATACCAGCACGCTGTCTCTGGAACAGGCGTGCGAACGGCTGTTCCAGCAGCTGTGCCCGCGCTTCATCTGATGCCGCGCGCCCAAATTTCGAGGAATGATGAGATGAGCGACAGCCCCCCTCCCGGTCACGGCGCGCGCCCGCGCCCTGTCATGATGATCCCCCTGCGCCGCTGCGGCAGCCATGCGCTGCGCCTGCGCCTGAACCTGTCGCCCCAGTTTTATTCACCGTATCCGCTGCACCTGGTCGATATGATGCCGCTGCTGCCCCTGTACGGCGACTTGCGCGACGACCGCGCCTACTTTCGCCTGGTCGTCGATGTGGTGGGCCTGGCGGCAGTCAGCATGGTCAAGTGGCCGGGTGGCGTCTTCGATCCGGTGGAAGTGTTCGAGACATTGCGCGGCCAGCCGCGCAGCATCCACCGCGTGGCATGGGAGCTGCTGCTGCGCGCGGGCGAACGCCGCCAGGCACAGGTGGTGATGGACAAGTCGCTCGACAGCGTGCACTACGCCGACGACATCGTGCGGCTCTATCCGGACATGCTGTTCCTGAACGTGGTGCGCGATCCGCGCGCGCAAGTGGCGTCGATGAACCGCGCCATCATCCACGACTTCGACACGCTGCTCAATGCCAGGACCTGGCTGGCCGCCCACACGGCCGCCGACCAGGTCCTGCAACGCCATCGGCAGCGCGTGCTGACGATACGCTATGAAGATTTCCTGTCGCGGCAACAAGAGACGCTGGAAGCGGTATGTGACTTTCTCGGCATCGCCTTCATGCCGCAGATGCTGGACGTGGCCGCGTCGGCGGAAGCGAGGCACATCGCGCAGTTGTCGTCGCTGTGGTCGGCCAATTGCTATGCGCCGATCGCGGCCAACATCGACAAATTCAGGCAGCAACTGTCGGACGATGACATCAACCTCATCGAAACGCTCACCGGCCCGTACATGGACCGCTACGGCTACACACGCCTGAGCCGGGGCGACGCCAGCATCACGCCCGCGCGCATCGAGATGGCCGGCAGGCACTCGGCGTAAGGACGCGAACGCGCCTGGCGCGACCTGGAACAGGATAACTTCCGCGATTACGTGCTGCGCCGCTGCCGCGCCGACTATCTGGCCCAGCTGCATGCACGGCTCAGCCAGGCCAGCGACGAACCGGGCAGTAGCACCATCGTGACGCTGGATCACCTCGACCCGGGCGCGTTTGTCGTCAGCGATTAAAAGCCTGGCCATCGCCTGCCCCAGGCTGCGCTCCTGCGTCTGAATGCGACTTTTTGACCGGATACCTCCCCCGCCGCAACAAGCATCGGTACGCCGCCGCTGCCGGCCCGGCAAGCCGTAATCAATGCCCTTTGTTTTCTAAAAACAACAATTTCAATATTGATCGGCAATGTCCACTAGAATAGTGAACATATGAAACACATGATTAGCGCGCCGGTCGCCAGTTTCACCGATTTACTGCTCGACGCCGTGTGCATGGTCGATGTGAACGGGCGCTTTGTCTTCGTCAGCGCCGCCTGCGAACGCATCTTCGGTTACACGCAGCAGGAAATGATCGGCAAGCTCATGCTCGACCTGGTCGCTCCCGCCGACCGTGCGCGCACCCTGGCCGCCGCGCAAGCCATCATGGATGGCCATGCGCAGACGCACTTTGAAAACCGCTACCTGCGCAAGGATGGCAGCCTGGCGCACATCATGTGGACTGCCCGCTGGTCCGTCGCCGACCAGCTGCGCGTGGCGGTGGCGCGCGACATCACCTTGCTGAAACAGGCACAGGCAAAGCAGGCCGCGCTGTACGCCATTTCCGAAGCCATGCAGGCGACACAGGACTTGCCCGCCTTGCTGCACCGCATCCAGCACATCATCGGCGAACACTTGCCGACGCGCAGCCTGACCTTGCTGCTGCATGACGAACACGGCGCACAGCCTCCCATAAGCTGCCATGCCGACGACAGCGCGCCCCAGCCAACGTCGTCCCTGGCCAGCCTGCTGTGCGACGAAGTCCTGCGCAGCGGCCGCCCCCTGCTGCTGCAGGCGGGACAACTGGCCGGTCTGCCGGCAGCGCTGCAAACGGCGGCCTGCTCCCTGTCCTCTTGCTGGCTAGCCGTGCCGCTGTATTCCTCCATGGGCAGCATCGGCGCGCTGGCCTTGCAAGGATGCCAGGACGCCGTCATCGGCACGGAACAGGATCAGGATTTGCTGCAATTTGTCGCCAAGCAACTTGCCACCGCCATCGAGCGCCGGCAGTTGCAGACGCAAATGCAGTTCATGGCCATGCACGATGAGCTGACCCGCCTGCCGAACCGCCGCCTGTTTCTCGACCGCCTGCACACGGCGTTCGCGCGCGCGCACCGCCAGGAAGGCCGGCTGTCGCTGCTGTTCCTGGACCTCGACCACTTCAAGCGGGTCAACGACGAGCACGGCCATGCTTGTGGCGACCTGCTGCTGCAGACGGTGGCGAGCCGCCTGCGCGATTGCATGCGCGAAACCGACACCCTGGCCAGGATGGGTGGCGATGAATTCGTCGTGCTTCTGGAAAGCAATGCCACGCCGGTGGACGTCGGCCTGATCGAGCAGAAAATCCACGCGGCCCTGGCCACGCCGCTGCTCCTGGGCAACGGACAGCAATTGCGGATCGCCGTCAGCATCGGCGTGGCCCACTATCCGGAAGATGGCGATACCATGCAGCTGCTGCTGCGCCATGCGGACCGGGCCATGTACGCCTCGAAGGTACTCACCGCCGCCTCGCGCTAGCGGGCGCCTGCTCTTGGCGGCAGTGCCCCTATGCTATACTTTTTGGCGATGCTAAGACTCTTCAAAACATGGCTGATCCTGCTGTTGATCACGGCGGTGCCGCTGCAAGCGGCCGCTGCGGGCGCCACGCGGACGTGCGCGCCGCTCGCTGCCCTGCCTGCCGCCACGATGGCAGCGGATTGCCAGCAGCATCATGCCCAGCCATACGCCGTCCCGGACGGCGCTGGCACGCCAGAAGAAAATACAAGCCCTGCCAAGCACCCCGCGTGCGGCGCCTGTTCGATCTTTTGCTTGGGCGCACTGATGCCGCCCTACCTCGCCCTTCCTGCCGCGGCCTGCACCGGCGCGCAACAAGTCGCCATCGCAACGGCCACCTTGCTGACGGGATTCATTCCCGACGGCCCGCGCCGGCCCCCGCGGCCGCTTTCTGCTTAACTACCAAGCAGGCCACCCGCGTGGCCACGATAGACCCTCTCCGTCTGAAAGCAACACATGATCCAACTTTTCCTATTGCGCGGCGCCTTCGCCGCCATGCTGGGCCTGCCCACCTTCGCCATGGCAGCCCTGCCCGTCATTGAAGTCTACAAGAGCGCTTCCTGCGGCTGCTGTTCCGAATGGATCAAGCACCTGGAAACGAACGGCTTTACCGTGCGCGCCAAGAATGTCGAGATGCCGGCGCAATACCGCAAGCTGGCAGGCATTCCCGACCAGCTCGGTTCCTGCCATACGGGCCTCGTCAACGGCTACGCCATCGAAGGCCATGTACCGGCCAGCGAGATCAAGCAGTTGCTGCGTGACAAACCCAAGGCCAGGGGCCTGGCCGTACCGGCAATGCCCGTGGGCTCGCCAGGCATGGAAGGGCCGCGCAAGGATGCGTATGACGTTTTGCTGGTCAAAAACGATGGCAGCACCAAGGTCTACAAGCACTACCGGTAAGACTGCGGGACAATGAAAAACGCCGCCGGGATCACTCCCGGCGGCGTTTTTTATCTTGCAGCAGTAAACAACTTACTACCTGTCAGGACCGTATCAGATGCTGTCGAGCACGGCATTCAGGCTGGCGCTTGGACGCATGACCGCTTCCGTCTTCGCCGGATCCGGCAGGTAGTAACCGCCGATATCCGTTTCCTTGCCTTGTACTGCTTTCAGCTCGGCGACGATCTTCTCTTCATTCTCGGCCAGGGCTTTCGCCAGTGGCGCGAAATGCGCTGCCAGTTCCGCGTCGTCCTTCTGCGCTACCAGCGCTTGCGCCCAGTACATGGCCAGGTAGAAATGGCTGCCGCGGTTGTCGAGCTCGCCGGTACGTGGCGATGGCGACTTGCTGTTGTCCAGCAGCTTGCCGGTGGCTTCATCCAGGGTTTTCGCGAGAATTTTGGCCTTCGCATTGCCCGTCTTGATGCCCATGTCTTCCAGCGACACGGCCAGGGCCAGGAATTCACCCAGCGAATCCCAGCGCAAATGGTTTTCTTCCACCAGTTGCTTGACGTGTTTGGGGGCGGAACCGCCCGCACCCGTTTCGTACATGCCGCCACCGGCCATCAACGGCACGATCGACAGCATCTTGGCGGACGTGCCCAGTTCCAGGATCGGGAACAGGTCGGTCAGGTAGTCGCGCAGGATGTTGCCGGTCACCGAGATAGTGTCCAGGCCGCGGAATGCGCGTTCCAGGGTGTAGCGCATGGCG
The DNA here is from genome assembly GCF_051380905.1 of Janthinobacterium darwini. Taxonomy (NCBI): domain Bacteria; kingdom Pseudomonadati; phylum Pseudomonadota; class Betaproteobacteria; order Burkholderiales; family Oxalobacteraceae; genus Janthinobacterium; species Janthinobacterium darwini. The sequence continues at coordinate 1,584,587 of NZ_JBNYXX010000001.1, read as the reverse complement.
CGCGTCTGCGACATGATCTGGATGTCCAGGCCCTTGGTGTCGTGCTCCTTCAGGTAAACCTGTACCTTCTTGATGACTTCATTCTCGTGCGGACGGTAGGAATCGAGCCAGAACACGGCAGGCATGCCCGAGTTGCGCGCACGGGTGACGGCCAGCTTGACCCAGTCGCGGATCGGCGCATCCTTGACCTGGCACATGCGCCAGATATCGCCCTCTTCCACCGTTTGCGTCAGCAGCACTTCGCCCGTTTCCAGGTCGGTGATGTTGGCAGTGCCGCCTTCAGGCACTTCAAAGGTCTTGTCGTGCGAACCGTATTCTTCCGCTTGCTGCGCCATCAGGCCCACGTTCGGCACGGTGCCCATGGTCTTCGGATCGAAGTTGCCGTGCCATTTGCAGAAACCAATCATTTCTTGGTAGATACGCGCGAAAGTCGATTCCGGCATGACTGCCTTGACGTCTTTCGGACGGCCATCGGCACCCCACATCTTGCCGCCGATACGGATCATGGCAGGCATGGACGCGTCGACGATGATGTCGTTCGGCGAATGGAAGTTGGTGATGCCCTTGGCCGAATCGACCATGGCCAGTTCCGGACGATTCGCATGGCAGGCGTGCAAATCTTTCAACACTTCATCTTTTTGCGACGCTGGCAGGGTTTCGATCTTGTCGTACAGGTTGCTCATGCCATTGTTGACATTCACGCCCAGCTTGTCGAACAGTTCAGCGTGCTTGGCGAACGCATCCTTGTAGAAAATACGTACGCAGTGGCCGAAGACGATCGGGTGCGAGACCTTCATCATGGTCGCCTTGACGTGCAGCGAGAACATCACGCCCGTCTTGAAGGCGTCGTCGATTTCTTTCTCGTAGAACTCCAGCAGCGCTTTCTTGCTCATGAACATGCTGTCGATGATTTCGCCCGCTTGCAGGGAAACCTTCGGTTTCAGCACGATGGTCTTGCCGGAGGCGGTGACCAGTTCCATCTTGACATCGCGTGCCTTTTCCAGGGTCAGCGATTTTTCGCCATGGTAGAAATCACCATGATGCATGTGCGAGACGTGGGTTTGCGACGCCTGGCTCCACTCGCCCATCGAATGCGGGTGCTTGCGTGCATACTCTTTGACAGCCTTCGGCGCGCGGCGGTCGGAATTGCCTTCACGCAAGACCGGGTTGACCGAGCTGCCGATGCACTTGCCGTAACGGGCCTTCAAGGCTTTTTCTTCTTCCGTCTTCGCGTCTTCCGGATAGTCCGGCAGCTTGTAGCCACGGCCTTGCAATTCGCGCACGCAAGCGATCAATTGACCTTGCGAGGCACTGATGTTCGGCAGTTTGATGATGTTGGTGTCCGGATTCTGCGTCAATTTGCCCAGTTCAGCCAGGGTATTCGGGACTTTTTGCGCGTCCGTCAGGAATTCGGGAAATTCGGCCAGTACACGCGAGGCCACCGAAATATCAGTGGCGACCACGTCCACGCCAGCCGGCGCGGTGAATTTTTTGATAATTGGCAGCAGGGAATACGTCGCGAGCAGCGGCGCCTCGTCAGTCAGCGTGTAGATGATTTTGGATTTTTGTGTTGCCATGTTCATTCCCTTGTATGCGGTGAGGCCTGGTGGTTAACTTTCTTCATTCCAAACACAGGACGGTTAGCCTTGCTTTGGACGGCTAGTGTGCCGGCGGTGACGCCGTGCTTGCCCACCACGTATTTTAGACTGTCCTGCCGCTGTTTGTGTATCAGATGCCGAGGAATCTTATATAAGACAGCAAATATGCCCGGTAGACAGGTGCAGTTGACGGTTTTCCGCAGTGAAATAGGTGCATGCGGTCCGGCAAGCCATGTACAAGATATAGGAAACAAATATTTTTTTACAAATAAAATCACTTAAACGCTGTCACGAGCGCTCGTTCTTTACGATGCCACGCACGTTCGTCAGCGCCAGGCAAGCATTCAGGACGATCAGCGCCCAGGCCCCGTCTTGCCAGCCCCAGCAGACCCACAGACCATTGCTGAACAAAAATACCCAGAAGCCCGCAAAGCGCCGAGCGGCCGCGCGCGACCCCACCAGCCAGGCCGCCAGCAGCGAGGCGGCCATGGCGGGCCACTGCAGCAATTCGATGATATCGGGCATGGCGGCTCCCGTGCGTGAAAGATTAGACAATATTGGCGTTTTTGCCGGCTTCCTGGCGCGCGCCTGCCACTTCCCCCTCACTTCCGCGCAATATCGACTTGCCACGGGCAGCCAAGACCAACCTGATCGCCTGATCCAGCGACGTGTTTGCGCATGGCCAGCCGTTCGTCAACAGGGGTGCATCAGCATTTACGGCAAGTTTTCAATCAACCTGGCCGTGAACGTCAAGTCGCCCCCCTATTTTTCGCCCGCCGCGAGCGGTCAAGCGGCCAAGCGGCTCACTGCCGGCTTGAAGGCGACCCGCGAGAGAGGCGCCTTGATGGCGACATGAGTGCTAATGCGGCTACCTTCGGGATCGGCGGTGAGCTGGAAAACGCCGACCACTTCGGCTAGCATCTGCGCTTCTTTCTGCAGCGATGCGGCTGCGCTGCTGGCTTGTTCGACCATGGCGGCGTTCTGCTGGGTCGCTTCGTCCATCTCGCCTACGGCTTGGTTGACCGACTCGATGCCGGTGCTTTGCTCCTGGCTGGCCAGGCTGATCTCTGCCATGATGTCGGTGACGCGTTTTACGCTACGCACAATCTCTTCCATCGTAGTGCCGGCATCGTCAACCAGGCGCGCGCCGATATCAACCCGCTGCACGGAACTGCCGATCAGGGCCTTGATTTCGCTGGCGGCCGAAGCCGAACGCTGAGCCAGGTTACGCACCTCGGTTGCGACGACAGCAAAGCCGCGGCCCTGCTCGCCGGCGCGAGCCGCTTCCACGGCGGCATTCAGCGCCAGGATATTGGTCTGAAATGCAATCGAGTCGATCACGCCGATGATGTCGACAATTTTCTTTGACGATTGGTTGATTGCAGCCATAGTCTCAACCACTTGCGCTACCACGGCACCCCCACGTACGGCAACTTCGGATGCGGACTCGGCCAGTACATTGGCCTGCCGCGCATTGTCGGCATTCTGACGCACGGTGCTAGTTAATTCCTCCAGAGACGATGCGGTCTCTTCCAGCGTTCCTGCCTGGCGTTCGGTGCGCGATGAGAGATCAAAGTTTCCGGCTGCGATCTCGGTCGAAGCGTTGAAAATTGTTTCGGTGCCGGTCCGCACCTGCGCAACGATATCGACCAGGTTGTCGCGCATTTTTTTCATGGCGAACAGCAGGCTGCTGTGGTCGTCCTTCGCTGTGTGAATCGCGACAGACAGGTCGCCAGCAGCGATGCGGGTGACGATACTGACAGCATAATCCGGTTGCCCGCCGAGCTGCTTCAGCAACCCGCTACCGATATACCACGCACTGCTTACGCCGGCGGCAATGGCTACCGAACACAGCACTAGCATCCAGGTGAAGAAGCTGCCGCTCAGCGCGCGGGCACCGGCGGTAGCGTCCTGGCTCATCTTTTCCTCCAGGTCGATCAGTTTATTCACCGACGCCAACCAGTCCACGAAGGCCGGGCCGACCTGTTGCGCCAGCAGGCTGGAAGCTTGCGCAAATTGCTCGGCACTCCGCAACTCAATCACCTTGGCAATCAACGGTTGCACGCGGCGCTCGGTGTCCTTGATATTGCTCAAGGCTGCTTTTTCATCGGCAGTCACGGCACCGGCAAATAAGGCATCGAGGGGGGCCGCCGATTGCTGGTATTTTTCATCAAGCGCCTTGATTTTGTTCACCTGCGCCTGGACGGCGGCGGCGTCAGTGGCCAACACCACGTCGCGCACGGCAATCGCACGGTCATGGACGCTGCCGCGGAAGTTGATCGCGTGGCGCTGTTTGACGTTATTGACATCGTTGACGCGGCTGAGCGTCTGATCGATACTGCCGACTCGATTCATGGCTAGGCCGGTGAGCAAGATTGTCAACGCGAAAGTGATGCCGAAACCTATAGCCAGACGGGTGCCGACGGTTTGAGTGGAATTGTTCATACAAGTCTTTATGTAGGTTGCCGGACAGAGCGATCAGGAAGCCATTGTCCGATAAATGATGATTCTTTGCGGCAACGTCTTTAGCGAGCAGATAGCGGTTGCAAATTTAAAATTAGCAATCTTTAATTTCTTGCAATGGGCACGCAGCGCGGAAAGGCAGGATTTTTCTAAAAGGCGTGAATTTATTCAGGACGGAAACTGCCCATCTGTTTCCCAGCCGTTGCTTGTGTAGCGTTTCTTGTTGTCGAGGATGAAAGTTGGGCCATCATCGGTCTGATGGGTCATCGCGCCTCGCCTCATGCATGGCTGGCGAAGCTGGTGGCAAGCAGACTTGCAGCAGCGACGACAGACAACTGTAGCCTCAGCGGTAAATACCACCCGGGCAGCCCGGCGTGCCTGAATAGCCGCCAGTCCTGCAAGTAATGGACGCCAAAGCCGGTCGCCAGCAAGGCACTGCCGGCAAGCGGGTCAAGCGCCAAGGCCAACCAGGCCAGCAAGGCGGGAATCACACTCCAGGCAAAGCAGACGTTGCGCTTACGATCACTGACGAATTGCACGCTCATGGCAAAACCCCAATGCAGCGCGCCTACAAAACTGAGGATCACAGCGCCGTATTGAAGTGATAATTGCTGCCAGACACTGCTACGCTGCGTATCGAGCCAGCTCGCCGCCAATAAGGCAAGGAACGGTATCAGGCCAGCGTAAGCCAGGCAGGCAACGATGCGCGGCGTGCTGCCCCGGTTCATTTGAACCACCCCATGCAGCTTGTGGCGCTACCGCTGGCGCACACCTGACAGGCAACACAGCGTCTCTTTTCCTGCGCCAGACTGGTAACGGCATCGGGCGGGGCGGCCCCCTCCAGCTCGCCGGCCACCGCCGCATTCAATGCTAGCTTGTTCATGCAACCCTCTTTGTTTATCAATGTCATGCGGCGTTTATCGCTGCACTAGCAAGTATGGCGAGATTGTAGCTATAATGAACCGCATAGTCCAATATAAACTGGTTCAATGTAGGTTCACTGCAACAAGTGATAACAATTTGAAGAGGCCATATCATGCCCAATCCTGACGAAAACAGTGTCACGACAACCGTTTTTTTTGATGGCTCCTGCCCTTTATGCCGATGGGAAATCAGCCTCTATCAAGGTACTGTGCCGACGAGTCCCATCCAATGGGTCGATGTCAGCGATACCAAGCAAACGGCAATCGAGGGTTGCAGTTGCAGGGAGTTGATGGCGCGATTTCATGTGCAAACGAAGGAAGGCGCCATGCTGAGCGGCGCGGCGGCATTCGTTGCCCTCTGGCTGTTATACCCGTCGTGGCGCTGGCTAGGGAAACTGGGCTCCTTACCCGGCATGCAAGCGCTGCTGGAGTTGCTTTATCGTGGCTTCTTGCACCTGCGTCCCGGCATCCAGTGGCTGACCAGACAATTCGCCACTGCCAAGCGGTAGTAGTGCAAGTATTGTCGGGCACGGCGTAGCTTCAACAACTGCCGATACAATGAACCGAATATGAACCGTCTTTGACACAGGAAACAGCAAAACACGCTGGACACGCACAACGCCGGCCGATAAGCTCAAGCTGGGAATCGCGAATTGCAGGTTCGTCCGACCAGATCCAGTTGCCATGGCCAAGTCGGTATGAGCGCCAGCGTGCTTTGTAACGGCAGCAACAACAAGGAAACTGAGGATGAGAAAATTATCCTGTCCACAGGCTCCGGCGCACAGTTTGCGCAGGGCCAGTACAGGCAGCGGAGTCGGCATAGCGAAGTCAGGCAACGCTCACCGGCACTTGAGGAAACAGATAGCTACACCCCCACCTTTGAATGGAGCAGCATGCCATGATGTCCAGCCTTCCTGATCAGTTTAACGCGCTAGTGCTTGGAGCGTCGGGCGCGATCGGCGCCGCATTCGTCGACCTGTTGAGCGCCATGCCACGCTGCGCATCTGTGTGCGGCCTGCATCGCCACTCGACACCACGACTCGACTTTACCGACGAAAACAGCATTGCCGAGGCCGCAAGAGAACTTGCCACCAAGCCCCGCTATCACCTGATCATCAACGCCGCAGGCATGCTGCACGACGGCAATCTCATGCCTGAGAAACGCCTGGCCGACCTGAATTATCAGCAGATGCAGGCAATTTTCCAGACCAACACCATGGGGCCGGCACTAGTCATGCGCCATTTCTTGCCCCTGCTCGATGGTGAACGCGCCATCATGGCCATGTTATCGGCGAAAGTGGGCAGCATAGGTGACAATCAGCTAGGCGGCTGGTACAGCTACCGCGCTTCGAAGGCCGCACTCAACATGCTGGTCAAGACGGCAGCCATTGAATTGGCGCGCAACCAGAAGCACAGCGTGCTGGTCGCGCTGCATCCGGGCACCGTCAACTCCCGGTTGTCGCGGCCATTTCGCGGTGAGCTTATAGGACGTCCGGCACATGACGCCGCCAGCGACATGCTCACCGTGCTAGACACCCTGAGGCCGTCTGACAGCGGCACATTCCTGGCATACGACGGCACGCGGCTCCCCTGGTAGTACGCACTGCGCCAGCACGCGCGCCACGCTTAAGCGGAGCCGGCAATGATGCGTTGTGCCAGTGCATGACCGCTAAGCCAGGCAGCCTCCACTGTGCCACCGTTCAGCCAATCGCCGCAGATACCCAGACCCTGCCCTGCCTCCCAAATGCAGACATCGTTGCGCGCCTGGGGCGTACTGGCATAGCGCCAACGGTGTACGCTCCAGCGTTGCGGTACCTGCCCGCCCAAACTGATAAAGGCTGCGAGCAGCTGCGCGGCAATGCTATCGGCATCGAGCTCAATGTGCGTCTCGCTCCATTCAGCACTGGCATGCAACAGCCAGCTTTCGCGACCGCTACGGCCAGGCTTGGCGCTGTCGCGTGCCACCCAGCGCAGCGGACCGGAGTTGAGGAAAGCCGCATTGAAGTCCAATGCCAACGGCTGCGCAAACTCCAGCATCATTGCCCAGCAGCCTGCCATGCTTGTCCCGGCCGCCAGCGCGGCCTGCAATGGCGCCACCTGATTCAGCAGTGGTACCGCCTGCGGCGCCGGCACGGCAAGCACTACCATGTCATAGCGCTGCGCAAGAGGCCCCTCGTCCTGCACATGCAAGCGCCAGGCGCTGTCTTCACGTTGCAAGGCACTGATCGCAGTCTCTGTGTGCAATGCCAGATCTGCGGCCAGCCACGCGGCGATAGATGACATGCGCGGAACGCCGACGAAGCGCTCGACGGGTGCACCGCGGCTGCATCCGTCGGCATCGGGGCTGCGCAGCTGCAGCTGCCAATGCGCAGCCACGCCGGCATGTTCCCAGCGGACCACCTCGGCCCGAAATTCAGGGGTGCGCGCTGTAAAGTACTGTGCGCCATGGTCGCATTGCCAGTTGGCGCCGCGCCGTGTGCTCATGCGCCCTCCCGCGCCGCGGCTCTTGTCAAACAGACAGACCTGGAAGCCTGCCTGCTTCAGGGCCGTGGCACAGGCCAGACCGGCGATGCCGGCGCCAATGACGGCGATGCGAAAAGAGCTCGTCATGAGATTTTCAGCCTCTTGCGCAGTGCACAGCGGGCTGTCGTGATGGTGGAATACGGCATAGTGCTCCTGATAAGTGATGACCTTGCGCTTACAGGCCCGCCGGCAAAGGCAGGGCCTCCGCCCGGGCAAGCCGCAACAGTGCTTCCTCCAGGACCATGCGGGCGGTTGCGGCGGCGTGCCCCAACTGCTCATGCAGCAGCGCGTCGGCCACATTGCGCGACGAGCATTGTTCGCTGTAACGCTCGAAGCTGTTGATCATTAACAAGATCTCCGTCAGATGGCGCGGGCACTCACAGTGGACAGTACTGCTGGCCGCCGCCAGCTCCGCCAAAGCCCGGTCGTCGAAGCGGCGCGGGACAGGCGCCGCCGGGCGCTGCCGCGCAAGCTGAGCTTGCGCCAAGGGCAACGCAGCCAGCGCCGCCTGGCACAGCAACACTATTTCTGCCACATCGCTGGGTACGCGCGCAACCAGGCAGCCCTGAGCGCGCAACTGGCGTATGGTCGCGCTGGCGCCGAAACGGTACAACACCACCACCGCCATTCCCAGTTTTTGGCGCAGCGCGCAAATCGCCGGCACCACGTGCTCATCGAGTTCCGATATTTCCATCAACAGCAGTTGCGCACCGGTGCCGGCCCATGCCGCGGCCGCATCGTCCAGATTCTGAAAGTTGGCGACGATATCGAGCGCCAGCAACTCTCGCCCGCCGACGGCCAGGCGTCGCGCCAGAGCCGCACCCATCAGCGCCAGGCGCAGAGGCTGCAAAGGCTGCATAGGCACGCCAGGCTCCGGTACCAACGCAAACTGGCCCAACTGTTCCAACTGCAGCTTGGCCAGCGCGCCAATCGGATGACCCTGGTCGACCAGTTGCTTCATAAGCCGCAGCCGACGAACCTGATCCTCGGAATACAAGCGCTGGCCATGCGCGCTACGGCCGGTGTCGGAGATGCCGTAGCGACGCTCCCACACCCGCAACGTTTCAACCGGCAAGCCAGCAAGTCTGGCGGCGACCCCGCTGCGATATTGAACAGCCTGGCTGTTGTCGACCTGAGGAGGGAGTAAAGATTGCACCATAGCTAGAACCGATAATGAACCTATAATGTCTGATTATATCGCGCAATCGGCAGACAACAGACGAAAAATACCGAAGACAGCGGTGCAAATCCAGTTCATCGCCACAGCAACTCCTGGTGAGACGGGGACAGACCCCACTTTTTTGAGTTAAAAGCAACAAAATTGAACATGAACCCGCCGCAAACGGCTGATTCCTCGACAGATTTCGTGCAGATGAGATGGCGCGTCGCCCTTATGCCCGGCCAAGGACCGCAGCGCCAGCCATCAGCTCGTCGACCAGCGAGAGCGAACTGTCTCCGCCAAGTGCGAACGGATCGAACTCGGGAAGCATCGAGTAGCGCAGAAGCGTGCCCGGGTTGAGCTTGTCGAGGTTGGTCTGCCCCATCGTCCAGCCAGCGTAGCGACGCTCGCTCATTTCTTCATAGTGCAGCAGTGTTACTCCCGTGTGTCGTGCATCGGCGAGAATGCGGGCATACAGGATATTGACCTGTTCGCGTCCGCCTTCGATCAGCTGCAGGTAAAACCGTTCGCTGTGGCATAGGACGCCGGTGATGCCGCTGGGTGGATTGTGGCGGCGGGACTGCTGGAGTATGGCGCCGATGGTAGCGACATCGATAGTGCCCGTGGTGCGGCTGGCATACAGTAAACGGACGAGCATAGGAACTCCTTTGGATGGTGTATCAGCGTTTGATCAGTGAGAGGAACTCGCGCCGCAGCGCGGGGTCCTTGAGGAATGAACCGTGCATGACGCTATTGATCATACGCGCGTCATTGTCTTTAACGCCACGCCACTGCATGCAGAAGTGATCGGCCTCCATGATCACGGCCAAACCGTCCGGCTTGACCTTTTCCTGCAGCAGTTCTGCCAGCTGGACCACGGCTTCTTCCTGGATCTGCGGGCGGCTCATGATCCATCCCGCCAGCCGCGCATACTTGGACAGGCCAATCAGGTTGGAGTGCTGGTTGGGCATCACACCTATCCACACCTTGCCCATGACGGGGCACAAGTGGTGCGAACAGGCGCTGCGTACGGTGATGGGACCGATGATCATCAGCTCGTTCAGGTTGGCGGCGTTGGGAAATTCTGTCACGGGCGGCGGGGCGATGTAACGCCCGCCGAACACTTCCAGCAAATACATCTTGGCCACGCGGCGCGCCGTATCCTGCGAGTTATGGTCGTTGGCGGTGTCGATCACCAGACTCTCCAGCACGCCCTGCATGCGCAGGCTGACCTCGTCCAGCAGTTCATCCATTTCGCCGCTTTCGATGTAGTCGGCGATATTGTCGTTGGCGTGGAAACGGACACCGCTCGCCATCAAGCGGGCGCGTATGCGTGCGGAGGCAGGCGTGCCGGCGACACGGTAATTAAGCTGCTTTTCATTCGTCATGGGAATTCCTTGTTGTTGGTAGTGCGATGTATCGTTTATCCGAGCAGTACAGGGTTGCGCTGCCAGATGCTGAAGCACAGTACCCCGGCAAAGCTGACCCATGCCAGGTAGGGCCATAGCAGCATGGCGGCGAGGCGTTCGCGGCGGCCGAACAGCACGATGGCAGCCGCGATCATCAGCCACAACACGACGATGCACACAAACGCCGCCGCGCACCGATGCCAGGCAAAAAATAGCCAGCTCCATAGTGCGTTGACCGCCAGCTGCGCCAGATAGAGCAGTAGCGCCGGGTACGCGCGCGGTGCAGCCGTGCGACCGATGCGCCAGGCGGCGATGGCCATCATCAGATACAGCAAGCTCCACACGGGACCGAACAGCCAGGCGGGCGGTGCCCAGCCGGGGCGGTCCAGCTGCGCATAAAACACGGCCGCGTGAACGGAGGCGAACGCGCCCAGCGCCGCAAAAGCGGCGGTCAGCGCGATCCAGCCGGCCAGCTGAAGGAATGCGCCCGGCTTCATGGACTTGGCCGCGCTCATGCCCTCCTCCCCTTTGTTGCTGCATCGGGCACCGGTACGCGGAAGCGGCCGCGCAGCCATCGGATCGGGGCGCCGACCAGTGGCAGCTTTTCCAGCAGCTCTTCGGCGGCATCCCAGTAATCGCGGTGCATCACGACCAGACCGTCCGCATTGAAGCGCAAATGGCTGCCGCCGGAGATCTGATACGGCACGCCGCGCAAGTGGAACACGAATAGCCAGGTGACGAAGGCCTGGTCGCCCTGCACCACGCGCTCGCCGATGATGAAGCGCGGCTGCTCGGTGTGGACAAACATATGGCGGAAGATCGCCTCAATCGCTGCAACGCCGCACACATCGTTGAACGGATCGCGAAACTGCGCGTCCGCCGCGTAGAATTCGCCCGCCCGTCCAACGGTGTCCGGGGTCAGCGAGGCATACCATGCCAGGAGTGGTTCAGTATCGTTCATTTTGCCAGCAAAAAGTAAGTGATGGCGATGGGCCGGTTGAAGGGGCGCATGCGCGCCCGCGGAACATCAGCGCGACCTGGCCCAGGCGCCACAGCAACGTCATGGCCGACTAGGCCTTCTGGAGCAGGAATTGAACAACATCGGTTCGCCCCTCGTCAAAGGCAGCCTCGCAATAGGCAAAGTACATATGCCAGATCCGCATGAAGTGTTCATCGAAGCCCAGGCCCGCAATCTGCGGATGGTGCAGGCGGCAGCGAGCATCCCAGCGACGCAGCGTTTCGGCGTAGTCGCGGCCGAAGGCGTGGCGTTCGACCGGGCGCAGGCCGCAACGGGCCGCCTGGCGTTCGAAACGTTCGACGCTGGGCAGCATCCCGCCGGGGAAAATATACTGCTGGATGAAATCGGTGCTGCTGCGGTAGCGCGGAAAATGCTGTTCGCCGATGGTGATTGACTGTACCAGCGCCTGTGCACCGGGCTTGAGCCGCGCCGCGACGGTGCGGAAATACTGCGGCCAGTACTGCTCGCCCACGGCCTCGAACATTTCAATCGACACCACGGCGTCGTACTCGCCGCCCAGGTCACGGTAATCACACAGCGCCAGCTGCACGCGGTCGGTCAGCCCCAGCGCCTGCACGCGGCGCTGCGCCACCTCCAGCTGCGACGGCGAAATCGTCACGCCATGCACGTGGATACCTTGCTGCGCGGCATGCTCGGCAAAGCCGCCCCAGCCGCAGCCGATTTCCAGCACGCACTGGCCGGGCCGTAGCTCTAGCGTGTCGATGATGCGCTGGTATTTGCGCCGCTGCGCGTCCTGCAGCGTCAACTGGTAGTCGCCGTCGAACAGCGCGCTGGAATACGTCCAGCTGGGATCGAGCCAGAGCTGGTAGAAGTTGTTGCCGATGTCGTAGTGCGCGTGGATATTGCGCTGACTGCCCTTGCGCGTATTGGGGCGCAGCCAGTGCCGCAGCCGGTACCAGCAGCGCGCCAGCGCGCCGCCGAACACCAGCTGGTCCAGCGACGCTTCGTTGCGCAGTGCCAGGCGCAGCAGCGCGGTCAGATCGGGCGTGCTGGCCCAGCCAGCCGCGTAAGCCTCGGCAAAGCCGATGTCACCCGCGCGCAGTATGCGCTGGCAGGCGCGCCAGTCGTGCAGCTTGAGCGTCGCGCCGGAAGACGCATGGGCGTCGCCGAACACCATGCGCGTATCGCAGGGTGTGATCAGTTCCAGGTGCCCGTGACGGATATTGCTCAGTAGCCTGAGGAATAGCCGCGCGCCAGCGGGGGCGGACAGCGTGGCGGTGGACAAGGTGCGATTCATCGGACAGTCTCCTGGTGCACGGTGGTTTGATGGGCGGGGGCAGGCGGCTTGCTGAAGAACGGAACGTGTTTCAGCCAGAGCCTGAACGCCTGCCAGTGAATGCGGAACACAATGCCGAGCCCCAGAAGCGGATAGCGCAGCAGGGCAACAGCCAATGCGCTGTCGGTCATCGGCACGGGGCGGCCGCTGAGCGCGGTGCGCAGTAGCACGCCGTCGCCGTCGTGATAATCAAGCCCGGTGCAGTGGCTGGCACCGTCCAGGCGAAAGCGAAAGCGATAGTGTCCCTGCACCTCGCAGAACGGCGACACGTGCAACTGCTTGACAGCAGTGGCCGTGGACGCGCCACCCGCCGTGTGGCCGATGCGCATCAGGTAGCGGTGGCTTTCGCCGAAGGTGTTGTTGACCTCGGCCAGCACAGCGCGCAGCTGCCCAGCCGCGTCGTGGCAATGCCAGAAGCTCACGGGATTAAACACATAGCCAGCCACGCGGGGAAAGGTTTGCAACCAGATTTCGCCGTCGGCGTCGATGCGGTGGTCGCGCAGTAGAGCGCGCATCCATTGCTCCAGACTGGAGCCATCGCGCGGGCCATAGTCGCGCCGCCATATCGACAGGGGCCGCCAGCGGTCCACGCCGAACCAGCGAGAATGACATTCGTCCAGCCGGTCCAGGTTCAAGCGCACATAAAATAGCGGATAGACGAAACGGTGCGGCACCGGGCGCAGGCGCACATGCGTCACCTGGCCGTGCAACAGTTGGGCGGCAGGCTGCTTCATGGCAGCACACTCCAAAGTGGCGCCGTATCGAATGCCGCGGCGATGCGCAGTGCCGATTTGAGGCCGTCTTCGTGGAAGCCGTAGCCGGTCCAGGCGCCGGCGAACCAGACACCGCCCTTGCCCTGGATCTGCGCAAGCTGCTGCTGCGCGCGTACGGTGGCCAGGTCCATCACCGGGTGGGCGTAGTCGAACTTGGCCAGCATTTTGCTTTCGGCCGGCAGGGTGTGCGGATTGAGCGTCACGATCACTGGTGTTTCGAACGGCAATGCCTGCAGCTGGTTCAGCCAGTAGCTCACGCACACGGGACGCTGTCCGTCCGACTGCGCGCCCGCCAGGTAGTTCCAGGCCGACCAGACCTTGCGCCGCCGAGGCATAAGATTCGCGTCCGTGTGCAGGTAGGCCGTGTTGGGCTGGTAGCGCACGCCGCCGAGGATAGCGCGCTCTGTCTGGCTGGCGTCGTGCAACATGGCCAGCGTGGTCGGCGCGTGGGTAGCGAACACGACGGCGTCGAACTCGTCGGCGCCCGCTCCATTGCTCCACACCTGCATCCTGCCAGCGCTGCGCCGCACGGAATGCACCGGCGTGTTCAGACGAATGTCAGGCAGCGTGGCGGCGATCTTGTGGACATAGTGGCGGGCTCCGCCTGCGACCGTGCGCCACTGCGGACGGTCGTTGACCTGCAACAGACCGTGGTTCAGACAGAAACGCAAAAAGGTCGCTGCGGGAAACTGCAAGATATCGCTTGGCGAACTGGACCATATTGCTGCCGCCATCGGCAGCAGATAGGCGTCGCGGAAGCGCGCGCCATAGCCCTCCTGCTGCAGAAGCTGTCCCAGCGTCAGCGCTGTCTGGTTCGACCATTGCAGAAAGCGCTCCGCGTTGCGGTTGAAATGCAGGATGTCCCACAGCATGCGCAGGAAGGAAGGCGAGCCGGCGTTGAGGCGCTGCGCGAACACGGTATCGAGGCTGGAGCCTGCCCATTCCAGCGCTCCGCCGTCCATGGACACGCCGAACGACATGTCGCTGGCTATGCTGTCGACACCCAGCTCGTCGAACAGCGCCACAAGGTTGGGATAGGTGCGCTCGTTATAGACCAGAAAGCCCGTATCGACGCCATGGCAGCGCCCTTCCAGCGTCACATCCACGGTGTTGGTGTGGCCGCCAAGATAGCCGCCGGCCTCGAACAGCACGACGTCGTGCTTGCGGTTGAGGAAATAGGCGCTGGCCAGGCCTGAGATGCCGGAGCCGATGATGGCGATACGTTTACGTGGCGGGTTCATGTAGTTTTGTTGTTTATGCTGACCATTTTATTACTGGCATGCTAATATTACTACCATCGAACAACAAAAGCTACTGATTAGTATCGGAAATTTACCAATGAGTATCATCCCAAGACTAAGCTTTAAAAATCAAGCATTTAAGCTGCGCGAGAACGCTATCCTGGATGCCGCGACGGCGGTACTGAGCCAAAAAGGCTATGACTTGATGACCATGGATGACGTCGCCGGCATGGTGGGCATCTCCAAACCCAGCCTTTACAAGCACTTCAAATCAAAGGAAGAGCTAGTCGGTGAGGCGCTGATACGCCTGCTCGACGGCGCTCTCGATTATGTCGCCGCGCTAGACACCTCACTCAGTCCGCTGCAGAAATTGTCATCCCTGCTGGAGTGGGCGCTGCGGGTACGCCTGGACGGCGGACTGCCGTTTCTGCCATCGACCAGCCCGCACGTGCGCGACATGTTGATCCGCAATGTGAAGTACATGCTGCGCGTCATGAAACTGAACCGGCAGCTGGAGGCCTTGGTCAAGCTGGCGCAGCAGCAGGGGCAGTTGAACCGCGAACTGCCCACAGACGTTGTACTATTCAGCTACTACGCTCGGACCTGTGACCCTGCGGTCGAGTATTTACAGAAATACAGCAAGATGGAATCTGACGATATCATCCGCCATATGCTCAAAGTATCGTTTGAAGGCTTGAAGTGAAACAGACTCAAGCGCCCTACCCGCGCTGCGCCAACTGGTGGCACGACTGGGCGCTGCTGCGCCGTTTTGTATCGGACCTCATGCATGCTGAATTGCTCATGATGCGGCGCGGGAGCGCCGGTTTGCCGTCGTTGCCGTGGGCTGATGGCCTGAAGCTGGAAGCTGACTTGGGTATCGATTCACTGGAGCGCTACACCCTTGCGACGGCGCTGTCCGCTTGCCTGCACCTGCACGAGAGTGGCGCCGACCAGGCGTTGCTGGGGTGCACCACGCTCGAGCAGTGGATCGCCTGCGCCAGTAACGGCCTGGACCAGTACAGCGCCGCGCTGAGCTTTACAAGCTCCGGCAGCAGCGGCGTGCCCAAGTCCTGCCCCCACAACCTCGACATGCTATGGCAAGAGGCGTGCTTTTTCGCAGCACAACTGGCGCCTGCGCGGCGCGTCTTATATACCGTTCCTGCGCATCACATTTACGGCTTCCTGTTCAGCGTGCTACTCCCGTTGGCATGCGGCCCGGTGCGCGCCTCGCTGGTCGATGCGAGAAATATGCTCCCAATGGAGTTGATCGCGCAGGCCACGGACGGGGACGTGATCATCGGCTACCCGGAACTTTGGTCCGCCGTTGCCCGACACGCCCCCATTTGGCCCAGTGGTGTTACGGGCGTGACGTCGACCGCGCCCTGCCCGCCCGACCTGGCGCTGCAACTGACGGCGTCCGGCTTGTCTCTGGTAGAAGTATACGGTAGCAGCGAAAGCGCGGGTGTGGGCTGGCGCACCGATGCGCGCCGGCCCTATGTCTTGCTGCCCCACTGGCGGCGCTCCGCGTCCGGCGACACTTTGGTGCGCCAGGCGCCGGACGGCACCGAGCTGCGCTGCGACTGCCCGGACCAGATCGACTGGCAGGGCGAGAATGCTTTCGTACCCGTGGGCCGGCGCGACCAGGCAGTGCAGGTCGGTGGCAAGAACGTTTATCCGGCGCAGGTGGCAGAGGTGCTCAAGCGCCATCATGGCGTCAGCGAGGCCCACGTGCGGCTGATGCGTGCAGACGAAGGGCAGCGGCTGAAGGCGTTCGTGGTGGCCGCGCACTTCGGCGGAAGCGAGCGCCTGCCGGACCAGTTGGCGTCCTGGGTCAGGGAGCGCTTGCCACCTGCGGCGCGCCCTGTGTCGTTCACCGTCGGCGCCGCTCTGCCGGTGAACCGGCAAGGCAAACCAAGCGACTGGATCATCAGCGATGGCCCCTGGGCAGACGAAGCGTAATATAGATGACCAAGCGACGCTCGTATGGACGCGCTACTGAGTGAGGCGTGGATACCCGATACAGCGTGATTAACACGACAACAGAGATCCACTTGCGATACGTACAGGAGCAGCCAACAATGAACATGCAAGCAGAAATACAGTTTGACCAGCCTGGCGTCTCCATGCTCCTGGAGACGATGGATGAAGCCGCGCTGAATGCGCTCGACTTTGGTGTCATCGGCTTCGGAAGGGACGGTCGGGTTCAGCGCTACAACACCTTCGAATCGAAGGCGGCGGGCCTCGGCGTCGAGCGCGTGCTGCAGCAGGAGCTGTTCACGGTGATCGCGCCGTGCATGAACAATTTCCTCGTCGCGCAGCGATTTGCGGACGCGTATGAAAGCGGGCAAGCCCTGGACGACACGATCAGCTATGTGCTGACACTACGCATGCGGCCGACAAGGGTCAAGCTGCGTTTGCTGTCGGATCCGGCGGCCGAACTATCCTACGTCCTGGTGCACCGTTTATGAGCAACCTCAGCCATTCTACGGAATCTCAGGAATACGAAGCATTGCTTCAGTTTCTGTACATGGCGCCGGTCGGCCTGGTTCAACTCTCGTCGGACGGTACCATCATCATGCTCAATCCGCTTTCGGCCCAACTGCTGATGCCGCTGAGCCGAGATGGCGAACTGACCAACCTGTTCGATGCGCTCGCGCCGGTTGCACCAGACCTGCAACTGCAGTGCAGCAAGTTTAGTGCAAGCTATGGCCAAATCTGCGATGCAACTCGGCTGTACCTGCACGCGGACGGCGCGGCCAGCGGCCCGCAGGTGCTCTCGTTGAGTATGCTGAAGCTGGATGCGGAGCGGATGATGGCGGTACTGAACGATATCACCATGCAGGACAGGCGCGAACGACAGCTGCGCAAGACCGACGCCTGGCTTAACGCGATCATGACCAATATTGCCGACTACGCCTTGGTTAGCTTGGACAAGCGAGGTCGCATCGAATCCTGGAATGAAAGCATTGGCCGGGTAACTGGCCATACACCGAGCATCAAGGGGCAGCCATATGCCATTTTTTACCCCTCCGAGGCTACTATCCCAGAACAACAACTGGACCGTTTGCGGGAGGCAGACGAGAACGGCTGGGCTTTGGATGAGGGGGCGAGGCTACGCGCCGACGGCAGCGAATTCTGGGGCAGTTCAATGATTTCGCCACTGCCCATCCGTATCGATGAGAGCTCTCAGCCCATTCAGTTCAACGATGAAGAAGCTGCCTATTGCATGATCCTTCGGGACATTTCAGATAAGCGTGATGCCAGCGAGAATCTTCGCAAGGCAGCATATTGCGACCACCTCACCGGCCTGTCAAACCGCCGTGCTTTTTTCGAGGCTGCCGATCTGGAGCTACTGCGCCGCAAAAACGCCTTGCGGCCGGTGTCGCTGATCATGCTCGATGCCGACCACTTCAAGGCAATCAACGACCAGTACGGTCATCCGGCAGGCGATGCAGTGTTGTGCCATCTGGCAGCCACAATGAAGAGCGTATGTCGACAGGTTGACGTACTGGCGCGTATCGGAGGCGAAGAGTTTGCGGTGATTTTACCCTCTGTGGATCTGGCCGATGCAATGGCGGTGGCGGAGCGCTTAAGGGCCCAGGTACAACGCATTCCCGCCATATATGAACAGCATGTCATCGCATACACTATTAGCATAGGCGTTGCGGCAATGGACGATAGCCTGACGGGATTCGACGGGCTGATGAAACGCGCCGATCAAGCCCTGTATGCAGCAAAACGCGGAGGCCGAAACCAAGTCGCATTCTTTGACACTGATGCAGCTGATTTTCCTACATAACATTTAGGAGTAGGCCATGAGCGGTGAAAATGACAGTGCCTATGAGGCCTTGATACAGTTTTTGTATCGTGCTCCTGTTGCCCTCATACAGCTGCAAAAAGACGGCAGTATAGAGATGCTCAATCCTATGGCTTCACAATTGCTGATGCCGCTCTCTCTGGACGGGGATCTTGTCAATTTTTTTCAGGTGCTACAGCCGTATGCACCGGGTCTGCTGCGCCTGTGCACCAACTTCACACCTGAGCAAGGACTGATCTGCGAAAGCATGCGGGTCGCGGTCAATGAGAATCACCGACATCATCCTGAAAGTCCCGCAGTACTGTCATTAGGCCTGCTCAAGATTGATGACAATCGCTTAATGGCAATATTGCTGGACGCGACCCATGAGGTAGTCCGGGAGCAAAGCATACTGGCTAGTCGCCTCGCGAGTGCAGCAAAGCTGGATGCGTTGACACAGTTGCCCAATCGCGCGGGCGCACTGGAATTGTTACATGCGATGACGCAGCGCGCACGTGCCCGCAGTGGCGATTATTGCGCGGTGCTGTTCGTCAACTTTGATCGCTTCAAGCAGATTAATGACACTTTAGGCAATGAGGTCGGAGATCAGGTCATTGTTCTTGTGGCGGAACGCCTGCGCACGACGCTGAGATCGCTTGGCCAGCTACCTGGAAGGCGCACTTCGACTGCGCTGACAGCAAGAGTGGGGGGTGACGAGTTCGCAGTGCTATTGGATGGACTCGCTGATCCTGGCGTCGTATCAGGCATTGCTGCGCGCTTGCTCGACCGCCTGAGCAAACCCTACATCATTGGGAATCATGAGCTCACATGCACGTTCAGCGCCGGTGTAGTGGTGCTGAACTCTGAAGCCTGTGATGCTGATGATCTGCTTCGCGACGCTGCGATAGCCATGGCCATTGCCAAGGCCGAAGGAGGAGACCGTTTTGAGGTATTTCGCCAGCAGATGCGCGAAGATGCGCTGCGGCGTGGAGGCATGGAAACCGATCTCCGATATGCAATAGAGCGAGGCGAATTATATAATTTATACCAACCTGTGGTCGGACTCCTGGCGGGCGGAAAATTTGACCCGGCAGCCGGCGTCGAAGCCTTGGTAAGGTGGCAACATCCGGTACGAGGAGTCGTCGGTCCCGTGGAGTTCATCGGCATCGCCGAGGACTGTGGCCTGATCGGTGCAATCGGTGAAAAAGTGTTGGAAATGGCATGCCGCGATTTTGTACGCTGGAAGCAACGATTGGGAGCGCGAGCGCCGCGGCTGCTCGCAGTCAACTTATCACGCGCACAACTGAGCCAAGACGATTTATGCGACAAGGTGAATGTCATTCTTTCCGCCAGTGGAATGGAGCCAGACAAATTGCAGTTGGAGATTACCGAAAGTTTGGCGGCCCAGGGGAAAGATATCCAAGAACAGTTACTCCGCCTGAAAGCGCTTGGGGTCAAGCTTGCCCTGGATGATTTTGGAACCGGTTATTCCTCGCTATCGAGCCTGCACCTATTGCCCGTCGATACCGTCAAGATTGACCGTTCCTTTGTTACCTTGGTCGGTACCAGCCTCCATCACGAAGTTTTGATAGAGGCAACTGTGAAAGTCGCGCGTAGCTTGGGCATGAATACTGTCGCGGAAGGAATAGAGACTGAACAGCAAGCAGCCGTGGTTTACTCCCAGGGATGCGACAAGGGCCAGGGCTATCTATATAGTCGGCCTATCTCCGGAGACGCAATTGAGGAATGGTTAAGTGAAATGGCTTAGTTTAAACAGTACAGCGTATACCACTGCCCTTCCCCCGCCATGACGAACGGTACTCCCCCCCCCATTTTTAGAGCACGCTAACAGTCGAAATTGAATGACCAAGGCGAGTTTCTGTTTCGGCGCGATGCCGCCAAATTCCGTGTTGGGCCGGTCGTGATTGTGAGTCCATAGCCAGCGGCTTGCAAAATCCTGGATCTCATCGAGCGTTTCAAACTGGTGATGGGCCAAGCAATCGTAGAGCGCCGTGCGCTTATAGCGTGCAACAGTGGCATTCTGTTGCGGCTGGGCAGGCTGGATAAAGTTGATGCGTATGCCACGCTTGGCCGCCCAGGCTAAGGTCACGGAGCTGCTGTACTCCGAGCGGCAACGGTTCTTCCCGCACCAGCCGACGACGTGGCTTGATGCGCAGGTTCAGGTCCAGTTCGCGATAGATCCGATACCAGCACCAATCTTGCGCAGGTGTATCTGACGCACCTTTTCCCTTCGCAGTACATGTTTGCAGCGCAGATACAGGCCACTATGCTGAAATCGCAATTCACCGCTCTTCTCCAGATGCGCCACCAATTCCGCAGCAATCATCGGATCTGCCGCGCGCCGATATAGACTCACCCAAACCCGTTCTTCTTCAACTTCGACCAAAGAGCGCCGCCGCTTTCCGGTCCTTATCTCTCCATCGTTTTGCATGATGTCCTCCACCAAAAACAAAAGGGAACGCCGGCATCCCATCGGATGATGGTGCTCCCTCATCTACACACGCCTCGCTCCTTTAACAAGCAAACGAGACAATCTATTTAGCACTCCCCCTCATCTGGTAACGAATAACCACATGCGGGGCAATAAACGCTCCAGTGTTGATTGATCGTGCCAGACTCGGCGCTTTCCCAGCTGTGATACCTGGCCCGTTCATGCGAACATGCCGGGCACTCCGCCTCAAAGCGCTCATCGTCGAGATCCATCCCACCTGGTTCGACGCCCTTTCCAAATACCCTGGTTACCATGTCGGTCTCCTTACCAAGGCCTTGGTGCAGACGGCGAATGACTCCGGGCAATCAGCCGCTTCAGCCAGGGTCGCAGCAACCAAAACTCAGTCGCGAGATGGATAACACAAGCAACCAACATACCTATGCTTGACATCAGGTACTGAAATGCACTGCCAGGATGAGGGCGATATAACTGCAACGCGTCCGCAGAAGCCTGCGACACCAGAGGGTTAGCACTTGGATCGCTACAAGATTGATCTTGGGGTAGGAAAAATTGCCTTCTACAACAAAGGTCTCCAACTTTGCCGCGTCGGCGGGGTCGGGAATGGTGTTATTCCACAAACCCATCCAATGCCAGTAGAAATATTCGAAATTTCCGCTTTGCTCGAACAGCGGCGTGTCTGACTTGTCGAGGTAAATCTTCCCCAAGGAAGGCTGGAAGATATCGATCAGCGACGTTTCGACGCGGCGGGAGCGCTTGAAAGCCAGGGCCTCTGTACCTGGCGTCTTGCCGGAAGGCTTGGAAATCATGAGATGTGACTTGAGCCCGTCAGCATCCGGGTCAAGCAGCAAGGCTTCGCGCTGCGGCAGGCTGGGTTGGGTGCGCGATGGCTCGTACAGGCCATTGCCTGGCGTTAAAGTGCTTTCCGCGATATATCCATGCCAATTCTTGTTTTCGAATACGCTCGACACAAGCAGCCAATCGGTGCCGGCATCGCCGCCATTACTCAAAATCGTAACAGGGTGCTGCGCCGGCAGCGTCGCAATGACATTGTCGTGGTCGCCCGCGAACGGCGTTGAACGAAGGTTGGTCGTTCCTTTGGTAAACCGTATCTCGTACATCGCCGCCTCCAGAGAATATGCACGCTCCATCCTAAGGTGCAAAAAAGGAGTTGAACAGTCGGGAATGCCGTTTAAAGGGGGGGGGGGGGTTGGTCCGCACATTGATCTAGCGCAGGTTTGTATGTATATTTTTTGTGGCGGCGCAACACAATCGTAAGATTTTTATTTGAGAAGTGGGCAATGGCTCAGGAAAGAGTAGAAAAAACCGCCGATGCGCCCTATCCACTCTGCCAAGGTCGAGCGGGCCAGTGACACGCCCTAGCGCGCGGCGATCTGTTCGATCCGGTACAAGGGCAGATGGTCGAGGTATTTGCAGGCCGCGATCCACGCTAGCAGGCCGACGGCGGCCATGCCGCCATCGATGACGGCCGGCGGGATAGGCGCCGCCGTCACCGTCTAGCACGGACGGCACGCGTACTGCGGGCGGATATGGCGGTGCACGAAGAAGCGCGCCGGCTCCACGTCCAGTTGCTCGCTGACGTCTTCGCCGATCTTGACCAGGTCGGCGCCGCACTGGCCGCACTGGCACGATTCGGGCTCATGGCGGTGCTCGATGCGCGGCAGTTCCGGATGCAGCGGCTGGCGGCCGGCACGCTTGCGTGACGGTTTGGCCAGCGCCTGGCGTTCGAGTACCTCTTCGATCGCGGCCAGGTCCATGTCAACCGTTTCTTCGAACAGCAGGCGTTGCTCGCCGACGAGCGCTTCACTGGCCTTGCCGAAGCGGATCCGGCGGTAATAAACCAGTTCGTGCGTCAGCGCCGTGATCTTGAAGTTCTTCTCGGCCAGCTTGGCCTGCTGCTGCGCGGCTTCGTCAGGCCGCGGCCAGGTGCACTACTGGCCACGGTGCAGTCGGCGCAGGCACATCCAGACGCCCGTGCCGTCCCAGCACACCAACTTGAGGCGGGTGCGACGGCGGTTGGCGAACACGTAGGCGGTGCCGTCGCATGGCGGGCGCCCCAGCACCTGCTGCACGTGCAGCGACAACCCATCGATACCGGTACGCATGTCGACCGCTGCCGTCGCCAGCCAGATCGCCTCGGCGGACACCTGCATCACAGCGCTCGCATCAGTTCGGCCAGCCAGCTGGCAGGCACATTACTCGGCAGCGTCAATGTCCAGCCTTGCGCGCTGCGCAGGCTGAGCGGCGCTCCTGGTGCAAGCACCGGCACAACCCGCACCGGCGGCAGTGCTGGCGCCGACGCCACTTGGGCGCCTGTTAGTCGCCGAACCCAGTAGCCGACCTGCCGTATAGGGATACCGTGTTTGAGTGCGAATGCACGCTGCGACAAGCCGCTCGCTCGCAATTGCACCAAGCGTTCCTGCCAGACCCTCTCTCGTTCTGAATTCACCACTATCTGTCTTCCCGCAATCACCGAACGTGCCAGTGTGATGAGGCCGATTACGAATTCATAGGTGGGCCGGTTGGCCGCTTACTCTTTAATGGCACTTATACGCAAAAGCAGTTCCAGTCACTTTGTTGATAGGAATCGATTTGGATACAGATCCAGAGGTAGCGTCCGTAAGGCTGCCCGAACCAGCCAGCTAACCTAAGCGGCGTCTGTCGATCGACAGCTTACGTTCCTTCCCACCCTCTGTCGAACCTGGCGGCTCAGCATGGCTCCCATGCCCACAGGCAGTAGCCTATGGTGGAACTCAACAACCATCAGCTCGCAAAAAGCCATTGAGTCTAAACCCGCTGACGGAAACCTAGTTTACATGGGTTAAAAATGTTGCTTCAAACAATTCTCCGGACGTGACTTGATTCCTGATATCCGTCAGGTATCCGACTATACATGCGTATTATCAGATGCACAAAGTCTGACCTTCAACTCTTTCAAACGATCGACAATGGCAACGCTGGCAGCGTCAATAAAGGCCTTAGCGCAGGCCGAATATTCACGTTCCGCCAATGCATGGGAACGGAAATTCCGAAAATCATTGTCAATTATTGTGAGGAATGGATCCAAAGCCGCATCGGGAAGTGCCGCCGAAGCGTTCACCAAACTTTCAATTCGGGCCGCCTCAGTCTTCAAGAGCAGCATTAGCGCAGTGCGCCGCTCCACTAGGCCACGCCTATTCAGCCCGTAGATCGCAATACTTTCGTCGCCATAGGGATCTGACATGCCAGCACCCACCCGCGGCGCTACTATACTCAGCGCACTTGGTTGATCCGCATAATTCAACTCTTCCCAGATAAGATGCCGGTCTGGGTCACGTCGCGTTGGATCAATCAGCAGTGGATCTTCGAGTGCATGATCGTCCCCCTCCAAGCATGCACGCGCTCCCGCAATAGGAAAAGCATCCTTCTTGCCGCTCAGAATGCGGGCAATGGCATCCAACTCACGTTGGGTCATGCCATCCATGCCCACGTGCTGATATCGTTCGCGATTGCAGTCTATGCAAGACGCCAACAAATTTTCCCACTCGGCCGCCAACCACCAGTAGCCGCGATGGGCATTGTCGCCTTTCACCCCGCCCTTGGGGCGATAGTGTTCGATATCGATGGGTGAGACGGCCTCGAAATTGCTCTCGCAATAGGCGCATTTCTTCTTGAATAATTCGCGCAGCGCCGCTACCACATCTTCGCCCTTGTATGCCCTAAAGTCGTAGCTACCAGTACCTGGCTGCATGTAGTGCAGTCTGGCCTTGTCCAGTTCCTTCATACCTGCACCGTCGGCGTCTGTCAGCGATGCGGGCGCAGCAACGGTATTGCGATCGACATACCTCATGGACGCATGGCCCTTTCCAGTACACCGACGATCTGGTCGATCGCGTCCTCGCGCATCACAGAGTGGTCACCCGACCGAGCAGAATCCACATTACGCAAATGCCGGGTCATCGCCTCAGCCAATATTTGGCGATCCGGGCTGTTACCTATCACAGGCATCCCACTGAATTGCGCCAACAACATGTCACGGTCATACCGTTCGCTCACACTCAGGTTTCCTTCGGGCCGCCCGGCTAACGCAGCAAGGCGCATCAGCACTGTCTCCTGCTCCATATCCGCCGTGGTCCACAGGCCAAAATAGTCCGACGTGAGAATCTGTTCGGCGCGCATAGTTTCAATGTCTGGCAGATCTTCAACCAATTGAACTTGGCCGACACTATCGCGGTAGAGTACGTGCACTTCACCATTTTTCATGCCGCGTAAGCACAACGGGTCGTGGGTGGTGACGATAAACTGCACCTGCGGCATGGCTTGGCGCAACGCGGACATCACCTGCATCTTCCAACGCGGGTGCAGATGGGTTTCAATCTCGTCGATCAATACGAGGCCGCGGGCATACTCAAGGTTGTCCCACACTTCCAGCATATTGCGCATGATATCGATGGCCATCGCGAACAAAGACCGATAACCATCGCTCATTCGCTCGACCGGGGTTTCACGACCATGCGCTCTTACCAACACGTTACCGTCTTCATTGCGCAGGATACTGTCCTCGTCGCGTAAGGCAAGCACGTCCCGCATCGCGCGCGCCACCGCATCGAAGGTATGTTCGTCAATGAAACGTAACCAGAGACTCGGATCTGGCAATGTGGCCAACGGATCGAACAGCGTCTTGTTCACGCGCTCGCCCTTGCGCCTCGCACCTCGCTCAACAAAAAATCGACGAGAACCATATCCCAAGATGGTAAAGGGGAAGTCGTTTTTGATCTCGAAAAGATGTCGGCCAGATTCATGGTAGCGCAGGCGCGCTTGCATACCACCTTCAAAACGTAACGTCACCTTCGGTGTCGCACCTCCAGTCAACTGCCAGCTTCCCGAATCTCGGCTGAGGAAGTCCTCCTCCTGCAACTTGAGTGCCCTGCGATCCGCCCCGTCCATCAAAGTCATCACAACCGCCTGCAGGATACTACTCTTCCCGACCGAATTCTCACCCAGCAACATAGCGCATGGTGCCTCCTTGGACCGCCGATGCCGGTCGCCGCTCACCTTCAACTCGATCTCATCGATACCCTTGAAGTGCTCAATCTGTATGCTCTCAAGCAGGGGCTGCTCTCGGTGAATCCTGCGTTTCACCGGCACAGGCCCCGAGACGGAATAAAACTGGGATAGATAGGGCGCTGCGATCATTTCGTCGCCCGTGTGCATTGCCCGTAACCACTCGTCATTGTTGACCATGTTTCGCGCAATGGTCAAAGTCTGAGCAAGTAGCTTATATCCGAGCGGCAACTTTATGCCGCGCATTGCCGCGATAGCGCGACAGACACCCATCGCAAAGGTGCTCAGTGCACCGGAATGAATCCGCGTCACATCCAGCAACGTATTGACGGTATGGTCAGTGGCCTCTGGCGCGAGCGCGGTAAGTTTTTCAAACACGACAGCACGTGTCTCAAGCAATTTCGGTCGGTTCAGCCTCAGTGAATCGATGGTCGCCTCGCCACGCCGCGATAATGGATAAACCTTCCCGTTTACCGTGAACGCAAGATGTCGCCATGGCTCGTCAATACAGGGATCGAGCAACAACGCATTCTCGGCTGCCACCGCCTCGCTCCAAGTCGTCAGTGGTAACGCTCGCGGCCCATCCACAGGAAAGAGGTTGCCCTTCATGTCTTCACATTGCGCACAAAGCAACAACAAGTTGCGCCATTCGTAGGCCAGCCAGGCATAGTGGTCCGGACTACTGTTGTTGACGTGGGAAGTGGCAGCATTGGAAGGTGGGCGCAAGTGGCATACTCTGCCCCCATCCGTACCTAGCCAGGATTCGCAAAAGGCACATTTCCCGTGAAACACGGCTCGCAAAGCCGTGCGTAGTCCGTGATCATACTCGATGACCTTGCTGTTGTACGGTGGCCGACGACGGTGACGCTCTCCCGTCGGCAACATGAAATGGCGGTAAATTTCCTCCAAATCTTGTTGTCTGTGCTGGGAGCCTAGCAGCTCCGGCTTCGGCACAACATTACGATTATTCTTGTGCATCGGCACTCCGTTTCAATTCTGTTTAGGTGCGACGACTAGCGCAGGTTCGGGCCTAGGCGCAGTTGCAGACAGGTCGATGCCTCCAACCTCCGCATCGACACCAATAATGCTGGTCCACAAGATGTGGCCGGCCTCCCGCTCACTACGGTTGAGTGGATAAGCGTTTTGCGCGGACGCGCCTTCGACCAACCACATTTCTGCGTACGAAGGCGCGAGACGCTGCTGCGTTAAAGCGGCCTGCATCGGCCTTAGCGCCGTTTGCAACAACGCCGCCGCGCTGCGCATCCGTACCCAGCGGTGGTTTAACCAGCCGCTCTTGGCAGGATCGTCACACTGGAAACGAGCGATGATCTTGTCCGCCGCAAGTATCCCACTGTCTCGCATGCGCTCTATCGACTCTGTGGGCATATTAAGGTTTAAGCCGCCCTCTTCCTTGCTGTGATGAATTTGCACCAGGCGGTCACGGTAACCGGGCGTGCGCTTCAATGCTTCGTCGCGCCAAGTCCGTATGGTTTGAAGAATGCCCATACCTAATTTAAACGGCGACGGCAGGCCATCCACCTCGTCCACAACCAGGTAGGAGGGGCTAACGCCATGATTATTGGTGACGGGCAGGACGACCCGCTCTTCGTTTGGCTTGGACGAGTCAAAGTCGTTCATCAGCGTAATACCGAACGTGGACCGAACCGGCAACAATGCGTCGAAAAAATGGATCGGGAAATTGCTAGTCAGCCCGCCGTCCGAGAACCAAACCCGGCAAAGTGATGGCCCCGGCGATCCGTCTTGACTTTCACGGATACGAAACAACGGCACCGCCTGCAACAATACGGGAAAGCTTAGGCTCATGCGTGCGGCAACCAGGATCGGCAGCTTATCAGCTTCCGGAAGGAAGTAATGGTCGCTTGCCCCTCCATTGTCGGCCGCGTCAAGCAAGGCTTGTGTTTGCTCGCTATGGGAAGCATGGTTAGAATGGGCAATCATCCACGCCACAATATCTTCAGGAAAAAGCCGACGAAACTCGGAGGCGCGAAAGACCAGATCACGGCTGTCGTGCGGCAGTCGATGGGCCCGCAGCTCCGATACACCTGTCGTCATTAACGCCAAATCAATCGGAGGTTCAGATGTCTGCAAATTACCAAAGGTCAAAGGTACCTCGGACGCGAGACCGGCAATGTCCTGCACTAGGCCGTGCAGCCATTCCGTCAACGCGGGTGGGCTAATACTGCTCTCACGCAAGCCCGGACATATCCCGCAGCGGTTCCTGCGTAGTCCGATCCAGCCGGTGGCGATGAACTCAAGCAGCGCGCCAAGCCAAATGCACGACAGCAAGCTGACTCCGAACCAGACCATCGCAGGCAACGACAGCGCAAATGACGCTTGCCCCCCTAACAATAATCGACTGGTATAAAAGCTGAGATACCATACTACAGCTCCGAAGATACTGCCCAAGGAGAAGCGTACGATCAATGAAATTGACGCATGAACCACCTTCGTAATTTTGCCGCCACGGTTTAGAGACGCGGCAACGACGCCGAAGTGCCTCCTCAAGTCAGGACAAGGCTGGAATAAAGAAAACAAACGACTCTTACCATCGAGATCCTCTTGTAGTTCGACAGGAATGTCTGCCAACCGATCAAAACCATCCTTCGATCCATCACGATTGCGCCGAAATTGCGCCGCAGCTGCCGCTACGGCAGCCACCGCCCCAACACTGGTGCCACCGATCGAGCGCAACGTAAAACGTCGGGATAGGCCTGCGACGAAACTAGGATAGACGATGCCAGAAGTCACGCCACCTTCCATCACGAGGTCACATTCATCCGGCACGAATTTACTCATGGTCATCCTTTTATTTGGGAACGACATTATGGTATAAAAACCCTGCCACAATGCTCTCAAATTATCACCACATACACGTGAGACCGGGATAAGTCGTTGCGATTGGCGAATTATGCAATCATCCGTTTATCTGTTAGCGAGAAAGATGCACTCCGCGCACGCAGTGTATTCCGTCAAGGTACCCGTCAGAACGTGTGGACTCACGGTCCTGAATTCAGAATCGTTTTTACATACTATTGTCCATGCGCTCGTCGCTCGTATTTCAACGGTTTCCTTTCCGAAACTTTAACGTACACGATGGGTATCGTCATATATTTACTCTTCCTAGTAACATGAAGCGCTCGTGAACCAATTGATTAAAACAGCGCATGAATTCTCCCCCATCGTCACAAGTCACGATCACATGCTTTTCCAGGCGTCCGAGTCGCGAAACGCGCCGCGTGTCAGCAATCACGCACGATGTGTGACTGAAATTGCAGATAACAAACGGCCGCCCCTCCACTGACGCATCATAATAAGCTTGCGCCGCGAGACGAGCATCAGCCACCTCAATACCCTTGCTCCCACTCTTCTTGATCACGGTGTAGGTTGATCCAACTGTCCGGCATGATCGTACCTAGGACGAAAAATGGCCCCGCGTTGGCTGACTACGGAGCTGTCACGATGGCTAATGCGCTCAAGAATACCGTGACGGACATGCCCACCCTTTTGTGGCAGTCATTGACCGGGGGGCGTGGCAAAGAACTTTCAGATCATGCCCGCTTCACGGTCGAGTGCGGGGTGAAGGCACTCTTCGCCGACCCGCATAGGTCATGGCAGCGCGACACAATCGAAAACACGAATAGCCTATTGCGGCAGTACTTCCCAAAGGGTACAGACTTGTCTCGGTGGAACGCTCTAGAAATCCAGGCTGTTGCCAATGCACTGAATTCTAGACCCCGGAAAATGCTTGGTTGGAAGACCCCGGCAGAAGTACTGGACGAATACCTAAAATTTGTTCAACAGTCTAGTGTTGCGAGGACGTAAGCGTCTTCCCAGCGCCGTCTAGACTGTCTGACCACCACCAGTGCTCGTCCGCGCCCGTCCATGCTGATGGGTATGCGTTCGACCACCGGGCGCGGCACCTTGCGCACCAGCAGAAAGGCGGCGGCGCTGCGCTGGCCGTAAGTGAGGGCCCATTCCAGGCCCTGGCGCACGATCGACGCATGGCGGGCATCGGTGCGCGGAGTTTTCTTGATATCCATCCCATCACTATCGAATACGCGACGATGGCGCACGGTACGGCGGCGTACAGTGCGAGGGTTCTTCCAGTACACTGCGTAGCTCGACTACAAAGCCAGGAAAAAAGACGATGTTACGTTTGATGTTGCCACTGCTGGCCTGCGCGTTACTGGCCGGCTGCGCCCTCACCCGCGTTTCCGACGCCACGCTGGCGGCCGAAGTGGACCAGCTGCACGCGGTCGGCCTGACCATGGACGCGGCCAGAAAGGTCGCCACGGAACAGGGCTTCGAGTGCAGTCCCTACATCAACCGGGACGTCTCGGTATCTACCCCGCAAGGCACGCGCAAGACCGACATGCTCGAATGCAGCAAGAAGTCGCTGGAACTGGTCTGCCCGCAGCGCCGCTACGTGGTGTTTAATATCGAACCTTCTACCGGCTTGGTGCGATCGGTTGGCAAGCGGTTCAACCAGAATTCATGCTTTTGATGTCCAGATCAGCGTAAGCGTCCGCTCAGCGCCTTATTGAGTGCAGGGGCGTTTTGATCGATGATGGCGTCACGCCGCTGGGAAGCGGCGTGATCTCAAAGGGCTGCTGGCAGGTTGCAGTTCCAGGGCAAGAAATCATCAACCCGATTGACGGGATGATCGGCGATATGCGTCAGCACGTGACGCAACCAGGCTTCGGGGTCGACACCGTTCAGCTTGGCCGTGCCGATCAGCGAGTAGATCGCGGCGGCGCGCTCGCCGCCGCTGTCGGCGCCGGCGAACAAGTAATTGCGGCGGCCGATGGCCACGCCACGCAAGGCGCGTTCGGCCGCAGAGTTATCGATCTCGATGGCGCCGTCGTCGCAATAGCGCAGCAGCGCGGGCCATAGCTTGAGCGCGTACAGGATTGCTGCCGCCGTGTCGGACTTGCGCGATAAAGTATCGAGCATGCTGCGCAGCCAGCGCTCCAGGTCGTCGAGCAGTGGGCGCGAGAGGGTTTGTCGAACTTGCCTTCGTTCGTCGAGTGGTTTGCCCCGGATCTCGCTCTCGATCAGATAGAGCTCGGCGATCCGGCGCAGCGCCTCGGTAGTCAGCGGCGTTGCGCGCGCTGCGTGCAGGTCGTGAAATTTGCGCCGAGCGTGCGCCCAGCAGGCCGCTTCGCGGATCGTGCCGTCGTCGAACAAGGCGTTGAAACCCGCATATCGGCGCGCACTGGCGCTACCCGCACGCTATTCCCGACAACGTGCAGGCGCAGCTCGAATATGAGCTGGAACTGATCGGCGACATGCAGTATGAACCGTATTTTTTGACGGTATTTGACATCGTGCGCTTCGCCCGCTCGCAAAAAATCCTCTGCCAGGGGCGCGGATCGGCGGCCAATTCGGCGGTGTGCTACTGCCGGTACACGTCAAGGCCGTTTGGACTTCAGTGCGCCAGCGTTCCAGCTGTTCCACCAGCAATCCCTTGCGACGGCAGTACGCTGCCAATTCAGCCTCGTTCAGTGGGGCCGCCTCCAGCACAACCGCGAACTTGTCGGCGGAACTCCATTGCTCGGGATTTTGTCCATCGCCAGGCACCGCGCGGCCTTGCTCGCGCGCCTGCTTGCGCCACAGGTACAGCGTGGCCTCCGGCACTCCGGTTAGCTGCGCCACTGCGGCCACAGGCTTGTTATGCGGCGCGCTCATCTGGCTGAGCGCATGCTCTTTCTTCTCGTTGGTGTATTTTGTCATCGTCAAATCCATCGCCCCAGGGCAGATTAGAACTCCAATTGCTGGAGGCGACAACTATTTTGACAGAGGGGGCTGCCTCGGCATCACCGAGGTCGATCCCTCGCGCGGCACCCTCCTCTTCGAGCGCTTTATCTCGCGCGAGCGCGATGAACCGCCCGACATCGATGTGAATTTCGAACACCAGCGGCGCGAGGAGGTGATTCAATATAAATGTTGACTTGATTTGTTCACGTTCTATATTTTGCGAGCGAGACAATGCGATATGGGCAAAACAACTGTTCATGAACACTTTTTTTAGCCGCGTAGGAAATCTGACATTTTTTCACCATCATTTTTTCACCATCAGCTAGCAAGAGCGTTCGCTGTGAACTGACACGCCGGTCCGGTACTTCAAGGCCCGGCGCCGAAAGGTTCGCGATGAGGCTGCCCCCTAGAAAAGAGTGTTTATTTGCCAGTGGTTGGGTGCCATTGTCGCTCAGAGCCCTTGCTCTAAAGTCGTGGCCGTTGCGGACTTCCTGAGCAACGCGTCCCCATGCACAGTCATTGCTAGACAATGTTGTGGATTCCTGTCCATCTTAAACGCAACACAATCATTCGCTGTTTTGACGGCGTCGATAATCGTTGTTCCTGACTCCCAGGACGACATGAATGGGTCGAGCCAGCGGAATGTCATCAGCGAATCTAGCGGCCATGGGGATGCCACTACGGCACGAACTCCGGAAGAAAGCAAAAGCTTTGGCATGCCGACGGTCGTGTTTTCATGGGGGTGCTTGTCCATACGGCCACCACTGCAGACGAATAGAATGACTACTTCAGTACCGGCAAAAGAACGAGCAAACGCACTAGGAGCCAATATCAGTTTTCCTTCGTCTCGAATAGAGTGAATAAATTTTTGGTCATAAGCCAAGCCTCCGTGAGCGACGACAACTGCAATTGCGGCGTTGGATGCTGCTGCCGGAATAGTACCGCTTGAATCGATTTCGAATTGGTATTTCTTGAATGTCTCTTGAAGGTTGTCGAACGCGATGTTCAATGGTGAAATCTCTCCCGCCAAATCGTCCGCTGAGATCCAGGCAACATACTTTTCACTTGCAGTTCGAGGGGCACTTCTGATGGCAGATAGCCACGATAATGACGGCACAGTTCCAATTGCGGTGGATGTTCCCAAAAAGTATGGAAATCCGTCTGGTGACTGTACCAATGCCAAGTTCCACGTAATTTGTTGCAGGGCAGGTTCTGCAACAATGAGCAATCTGGTGGGGGCAGGAATTTTCAACTCAAGCGGTTCGATAGACCGTTCGATCTCGAGAGCATTAACATTTGCGTCTCCGTAACGCCGCGGGTGCTTCTGGAGCCAATTTGACAAGCGTTGTCGAAAGGAATTTGCGTGAATTGGTTGTGGAATGAGTCTTTCGCCATGAGAGTCCACTTCCCCGAGTAAAATCTCGCCATCGTCACTGAGAGCGGCACTGATTATGCTGATATTTTCTTTCGCCAGGCTGCTGCAAAATTGAGTTGGCCACTCCGCTGACAGCGTTTTATGTGGAATTCCAGCTGGCATTTCGATCGCTTGTTCTGCCAATAGTTCGGTAGCAAGGAATACAATTTTCGGGTCAGTACTCAGTCCGTTGCGTCGACGACCGAGCAGTCTACGCGCAACAATAGTAACTTTTGCATAGTCGCTTGGGGTATCAGCGGCATACATTGCTTTTTGTACGTCATTAAATAAAGCAAGCGTGCTCTTCACATCAGGTGTGAAACTTGAAAAAGTTGAGACGAAGTTTGCTGCACTTTCATCCAGCTTAGCAACGGTTTCTTTAAATACCTGATTGTGTTTTTCATCAACGGGAACAGCAGCGCTGTGAGATCTACCAATAGCTTGAGCAAGTAGTAGTGCAGCGGGAAGGAGATTGTCCCTGCGGCCTAACAATGCGGCACAATTTTTACTTGCATCAGCTACTAGTCTTGCAATCCCTTCAGAATCTTTAGAGTCCGTGTCCATTAAGCGAATGCTTATGTCCAACGATGATAGGCGAATGTCAGTATGTGGGTCGACCCCAAGCTGTTCAAGAAGTCGTGCTAGCAATGGGAGATATTCCTTGGCTAGCTCAAAAAAGTGTAAATCGCGCAATACCCGGACTAACGCATAAACCTCTTGCCAGAGTACTTCACCGTCTACGTCGACGCTACTCGCCATCGCGCATGCGATACCGAGTAGAGCTTCCACATGGTTATTGCATCTATGATAGATATCCCCGTACGCGTTCCAGACAAGGCGACACCTGACAGTGTCATTTCGACACAGTCTAAGAAGTTGCTCAGCAATATTACGAGCATCTTGATATTGCGAGGAATCAGCCAGCCGATCTGCAAGTATTCTTAGCGCGCTCAGGTCTTCGTTTTTTGTCTCGTCGGCGTAGTGCGTGATTGAACAAATTACTGCGACGACTTTTTCCATTGTCTCTATGTCGAGCTCGGCGCCGTGCTTCGCTGCCATAATCCCGAGTATGTTGATCAAACGTCTAACTGTGGCGTCTACATTGCTTGGAACCAGCCCAATCGGAAGGTGGGTAACACCATATTCCGCAGCGCCTTTTTCGCTCATCCATTGAAGTGCGTTCCTGAAGAAATCTGTAAATTCTTTGTCCAAACCTGCACTATTAGATGATGAGGTTTCTTTCTGAAAAATAAGCTGTTGTGACGTTTCTTTTTTTTCTTCAGAGATGCTATTTTGCAGGCGGCCTAATTCCGAGTTCGCCTTTGCTAGAGTAAGTGCGGAAATTATCGGAAGTCCGATCAGACCACATGCCTCTATGGAAAATAGGCGCGCTAGGCGACTACGAACTGACGTGTCATGAGGTGCTTTTGAAAGGTAATCGACGACTGTAGCAAGTGGAGCGCGATAAAAGTCTGAATCTGACGGAGCAATCGATTGTTTTAGCATAAGTTTTTGCACTGCCTGGAGGAGCACTTGTGCTGCTTGACGGTCATATTGTGGCGACTGGATAACAGACTGAGCAAGTTCAATAGCTAGAAAATCGTTTCCCTGCTTATGTGCGTGCAGCGCACTGCAGACGCGAGCTAATTCTTCCCAGCTGGGATCTTCCCCTTTTATTTTTAGAAATAGCTCGTCATAGCTGTCGGCATTTACAGACAGCCATTCGAAAATTATTTGGTGTTGCGGAGCCCATCCGATGCTAGGGAATAATTTCTGATCCGTGCCCGTATTTATACAATTCAGAATTAAGCGACGATCCCGGGTCTCTCGCAAGAATGCAGAGTTGGGGAGGACTGATGCCAGTTGCTGATCGGCCTCAGCAATTAAAACATCATCTCGTAGTTCGAGAGCTACCTCTAAAGCCTGTTCAATCCAGTGCTCGTCTTTGGCTCCAATGATTGCTTCTCTAATTAGATCAGTTGCTTGGGATTTTCCTCCCGCCTTCATCACCATTGAAGCTAATTGAATGCGCTGGGAACTTTCCATACCCTTTAAGCCGATGCGGATCAGTTCATCTATTTGCTCCAGTAACTGATCAAAGCATCCGGCTCTTGAATACACTTGTGCGAGCAAATGAATGCGTTGATGTTGATCAATTTTAAGTTTTTCAATTTCAGCGCGCACTTCTTTTATTTTCCCGGTAAGCGCCAATCCGATCCAACGCTCGGCCTCCGAAACGACCTTCCACTCTTCAACTATTCCACTTTGTATATATATGGGGTAGCAGTGTGAAACAGCATTCAGCAATTCCTCGTTTACGGGCCGAGTGGGAGGTAGTTCATTGACTTGTAAGATTGCGTACGACTCACTGCCGATGAGGACAGAGATTACCTCCTCCGCTAGGACAGCAACATGCGGACACCACATGTCTTCCTCAGCGCGCGTTGCGGTGATTCCAGAAATTGGAGAAATATTTGCACGAGTAGATCGGTATTTTGACGCATCCACTATGGCAACAATATGTCGTTCTTTCACTTCAGATTTTATCAGCTCTATTACATCCTCAGTTGCGAGTGACCTGCAATGCTCGATCCGAATTCTGCTCTTGAGATTTAATATTTCTTGATCGTCGAATTCGTTGCCTCTGATAAATTTAGCTCCTTTGTTGAGAGCTAAAAAAATACTCGCTGCGTCCGCATCGGTTGCAAGTTTGGGCGGAAGCACAATCGTAACATTTCGGAATAGTTTTTTACCCTCGCCATCCTGTGCAGCTAGGAGAAGAAAGGATGCTGTTCGTCCGATGATCTCTTCAAAGCCTGCGCCAATGATCAAATCGGCGATCTCTAAATATATTTCAGGAAATGCAATGCGAGGGTCGAATCCATTGGTCATAGGGGCAGTTAGATTTTTCGTGGTTTCCATAAAATTTTCTTAAAAGATCGATTTCTCGCGGCTGTTATTTTTTCACCGATTTAATCAGTGATCTTCTTTGTGCTCGCGCATATGCGTGATTCTTATTTATTAGCAGTGTCGCATAAAATACTTAAACTATGATCGCGTGCTCGGAATAAGCACAGGTTGCCTTGAGCAGATTACCAATTTCTTGCTTCCACGAGTCATGGCTACGTAAAGGTGGCGAGCATTCATGCGTTCTGGTTCGAGAATTACTGCTATGTCGGATTCAAGACCTTTTAGTAAGAGAGTGCTTCCAACGGCGCGGTTTGGCATCATTCGTCCGATGTGTCGGAAACGCTCGCGCTCTCGAATCGCTGCGGCTTGGAACGTGAGGCCTGCGTTTGCAGCCCGCAAAGCCTTAATGCAGAGGCGTGCTACGTCAGGTCTGTAGATGTATATTTCTGACGACTTGCCAAACTTCTCAAGAAGTTCTGCTGCTGCACCGAACGATGGTTTTATACAAAACTGTAATGCCAATGCTTCAAGGTGAGTCGGCTGAGTTCTCGCCCGCCCGCTCTCCAAGCTTCGCGTCCGTTTGACTAAATCCTGGGGGGAGAGGCCACTCATTAAGCTTGCGGCGAAGGCAATTGTTTTTTCGAGCGCATCCTCCGCGAGCGCATCGAATCGTGCGGAAAACTCGACGAAATCTTTCATGTCGAGTGCTTCGACCATATGTGCGCGACCGCGTGCTGCGGCGTCCCATTGACTTTGCTTGTTCGCACTGTCTGCAATGAGAAGTACTGATGCATTCGCATATCGTTTCTTGGCTGCTGCAAGTCGCTGTTCTGGGAACTCGTTCGGTGAGCCCTTGAGCTGGACCCATTCGACTTGCGCCGGAGCGTGGGTGAGGTCGATTGGCTGGCCCGTATGTAGAGCCGGACGAACTACTTCCAACAACCAGTCTCCAAGTTCGGGTGCCCCAGCGCGCTTCCATCGCCATGGTATTTGTAATGAAGGTAAGGCTGCTGTGGCGCCTTGTACACGTAACGTGCGGTCAGCCAGACCTGAACGCTTTGGAAAACTCTGAACGACACGGATGGCCCAGCCATCCAAGGTTGCGACCCGAGCAGTTGACGCGGTCACTCCAGCACGTTTCAAACGGTGTTCTAGTGCTGCTCGGCCGGCGTTTGTATGTGTGAGCACAAGTGCAGGCTTGGAGGCTGCGCCGTGTTTCAGCGAAGCGGTTATAAGTTCGGTCTTGCCGCACCCAGCAGGCGCCATTACGCTCACTTTTTTCTGGCTAAAGATGTCAATTTCAGGTTCAGCCATGTGCGTGGGCAAAAAGTGCTTGCATGACATCCTTCAATTTAACATCGGAGTCAGCCAAATTAGGGCCGAGTACATCGGCGCCGACCCGTTCCATCTTTGTTATTGACTTGAACCAGCCTTTCCGACCCGGAGCCGTTTTGGTATCTTTAGTCGTGAGTTTTGCTGCTTTTCCCAAGATAGCTCGTTCATCGTCGGAGTAGGCTGCATCTCCGCCCACCAGACTCAGCACATAGGCGAGGGTAAGTGTTCCGGAAGATACCGCTTCAAGAGCTCCTGCAACCAAATCTTCCGAATTCAGTTCTATCGCTAGGGTTATCAACGCGTCAATGGCGCAGTCCGGTAGCAAGGTGAATAATGCTTCTTCGAGGGCAAGCTTCCCCTCCCAAGTATGAACTTCAACCCCTTCGGCTTCGGCGATGTCGACGTCCCAGTCGTCGATTGCTACATCGCTGTCGAGAAATGCAAGAGTACTGAAGCCCCATTTAGAGAAGACACCGGCTTTCCGCAGAATATGTTCTGGCGATCGACCGCCGGCATCAACAAAGGCCGTTGCTGACGCGTATGCTGAGGGCTTCCCTTGGGACGCATAGTATCGATCGACACCCCTAAGGAGACCCACTTCGCTCGCTCCTTCGCACACCACTATTGTACGTGCGAGGAATGCCTCTGGATATGTTCTAGCCACTCCCTGAATCGCGTCGTCGGTACCCACAATCTTGGTAGTATGTTTTCCAAGTGTCTCCCTGCGAACGATGACGAGTTGGTCGCCGCTCAGCTCCCGGACTACAACGGGTGAATGGGTTGTCATGAAGACTTGCAGTGGCGGCGTTTTTTCGTCTTTTGACCCTAGCGAGTGCAACAGACGAATAAGCCGGGGGGGGGTTCCAGCCCATGCTCTACTTCATCGACTAGAAGGGTGCTTGCCGTAGTCGAGGCTTCCCTGTGGAGGCTCGCCAAAATCAGTCGTGTCGAGCCAGTACCTAGGCTTCGCAACGGAACGCCGTTTTCAGCATGGAGGCAAATGGCGCCGTCGGAGAAAGAAAGTGCGTTAGCGTCCAAGAGCGCTTGTGCAGTTTCACCAATGTCGACGCCTAGTTCCACAGCCTTCTTTGTGACGAGTTCAAGGACTTCAGTTAGTTGGTTGCCAGCTCGGTTGCCGAAAGCTTTTCTCGCATCACGCGCGGCAGTAACTAAGTCCGTTCCAACGGCTAGTTTCGTTTCTGACAGCTTTGTGAGTACTGAGTTACGCGTCCATGAAAGGTTTGCGTGGGAGTGCCTCCCAATGCGACTAGGCGCAAACAGTGCGCGATCCTTCCATAGCAACTGCTTTTGATAAGTCTCAGAAAATGTGCGCTCGGAGTAGAGCGTACGTTTGGTTTCAAGGTCCGCCGTGACGCGAAGTTCCAGCGTGAGAACAACTTCAAGCCCCTCTCGCGGCTCATCTTCAATTACCTGCTTTTCCTCGCTGAACGCTCTAAGGACTTCACCATAGGAATCTAAGTCCATTAAGTGCTCAGGCAAGGCGCCGAGGGTAACTTGGACTACGATGGGATTCTCGACATCCAACTCGTGAAAGTCGGCGTCACAAAATTCCATGTTTTTCCTGACAGATAAGCAGGCATCAATGGCGTCTAAAATGGTTGTCTTCCCGCTGTCGCCTGGGCCGATTAGGCAGTTGACTCCAGGGGTAGGGAACCAGGAAAGTTCTTTAATACTCCTAAAATTTCGAATTTCAATGTGTCGAATCTTTGGCACTGCGTCCTCCAAAGCTTGACCGACAGGCTAGGGTTTTAGAAAAAATGCGTGAGCAATCTATGTTAAGAAATGCCGCTAAATTTCACGACCAGACAACGATATCAAACTTTCAGCTCGGAATACTCTCAGATTGTCACGGATGTTAGCGTTTGCATCTTTGCTCGTATACGATGAGCCTTCGATTTTAGATTAAGGCATCATTTATCCCGCGAAAAATGCTGGTGCAACGTAAGCGTATTCCCAGCACCGTCTGGACTACCCTGCTGATAAGCCGGATAGAATTGCGCTACTAGCCCCGTTGGCCACTTCAAATTCCCCCACCCTTGGCCGGGTCTACTCATCGCCCGCATTAAAAATGGGGGGATTACCAGGGTCAGTTGCCCGCTTCGCTTTACTTCGTCTTACGTACAAATCCAGGCCTTCCGCCACATGAAGCACACGGCGAATAAAATTTCGACTGAGCCTGTGAAACCGTTAAAAGGTGTCCCGATCTACACCTATTACAAGATGGAGAGTGATACGTCTTTCCTTGGCCACTCGCGGCTATTTTTACCAAGTATTCAGCTCGCCCTGTTTCAACTAAATGCAACCGATACATGCTGGGTGTCCTGCCTGGCGCCTGGTGCGCGGTCTCGTAGCTGCCCTATCCAACGACGAGATCGGGTCCGGGTCTATCTCCCCTGCCCTGCAAAGACTCATGGCGCGCGCTAGCATAAGCTACTTGAGCTTCGGGAGGTTCGTGCATTAACGTTCCCATCGAAAAACGCCTTGCGACGGCAATCTCAGGTTCCGCAGGGCACGGCGCAATCGATTCAAGTACTCTTTCGCATCATTTCCACTCTGCAATGATGCATTTAAGTTAAAGTGTTGCGTTGACCGATTGAATCCGCACTGCTTGCCGGCTTAGGAAGGTTTTGTTAGAGATACTTTAGACTCTTAATGCCGACATGAATGCTTTCAGTCTGCCTATAACTGATGTTTCAATTCAACGGGGTTTTCACATGCGCAGCTTAGAAGAAAGAAAAATAATTTATTACCTTCCTTTTTTGGAGACAGCGACAGTCGTTGAATTTTCCAAATTCAAAATCACTCCGTTTTTTGAAAAATCCGAATATGGTGACTTGCGACCAAAAGGGATTTTTGAAGGTAATGGTTCATTGATCGAGGTTAATGGATTCAAAAGTGGGGACTTTTACACAAGAGAGGTGGACAGGCTAACATTCATTGTTCTTGAGAGGTTGAAGTTCGGCTACTTCCTCTATAATCCACCGCACGTCATGAGTCATGGTGGTTATGTCTCCAGTGAAAATTTTGAGTGTTTTAGACTGATTGAGACAAATGAAGATCCCTCGTTTGAACACAAGGTTTATCTTTCAAATGGAATATATAATTTCTCGGAGTCTCTTAAAACTTATTATGAGTCCCGCGTCTCTCTCAAGCACCGGAAAATTTCGGCGAGAAAAGATTTCAATCTCTTCACATACGTTGATTTTCTTTCTGAAAATATAACAGATGAAGACCTATTGACGGCTATGAGGCTCTATAACAGGTGTTGGAGCACATACTCGCTGCACAACAGCCTTGATAAGCCAATATTTGCAAGATCCAGCATTGAGATCCTGGCAAAAAACCAATATGGCGAAAAAAATGGATTAAAAAAATTCATAAGCGAGTTCTTCAACAAATCATTTGCGAAATTGGACGAATTATCCAACTCAGATGAAACGATCAAACGTCTGACAGCGCTTGTAACTCCAAATCGTATTGAATTGGAGAACGTCGTCACAGAGCACCTTGAGCGAATCAAAATGGCACGACACAGCTATGCACACGCTGGTGTTGAGACAGAAGAACTTACCAATATGCCTTTTTACCTTCTATGGTTCCCTCTTTTCTGGATTGTACTTCTTAACTACGAAAAAATGACGCCCGTTGAGGGCATACGGCTAGGCTTGTTTTTCTGTCTATTGAAAGTTAACCCTGAACGTTGGCAACACATCGATTTCAATGTTTTGCCGTCTAACATCAAATACCCGCACATACGCACCTATGCCCATTATTCTCGAATTCTTCCGATTTGGGCGAAAACAAATCCAGAAGAGACTGATATGGTGCTGAAGGCGATACCTAAATGGTTTGACATTTAAGCGAAAATACAGGTGTACTGCTGCCAATAGCGTTCTGAAATGCGGTGGTTTTAAGAGCGCCTGTCGAAACTCCAACTTGCCAGCGGAGCAATACGGGCCGTACACTGAGCATTGCGAACGGCCGAGTTCGGCCACAGACATCGTCGATGACGTAAAACGGACATGCTATTGGTGGCCCATCGAGGCAGGACCGCGCCTGACAGCATCACTAAATTCAAAGGAATGCCATGGATGAGAAGGAGTTGTTGCGCGTTATCGCTTCCTCGAAGATTTTCAAGAGTTGGCACTGGTTTAGTTATCACTTTGGGACTCAATTTAACGGCAGACTACATCCACTGGCTGAATCAGTAGTTTCAGCTTGCCTAATCTGTGAAGCCAAGATGCCTGGTTATGCCTTGCAGTTCATCGAGCGCTTGGCAGGCGTATCGGGAAGGGAGAAGCATATGCCAGATTGGGAGCAGCTTATTCAGCAGCTTGCAGAACTCCATGTAATCTCTCGTGTTGCAAGCTGGTACAGCGAGGGACAAGCTACGTTTGACCTCGAACCTACTTCCCAGGAATCGAAAAAAAACCCCGAAATCCTGTTCTCAACTGCTACACATAACGTTGGTGTTGAGGTGAAGGCCCCAGCAATTTTCAAGCATTGGGAGTCGCGTTCAGGGAACCCCATTCAATTTTCTTCGCGCTTTGCACCAAAAGAAATCATTGAAAAATTGGCAGATGGCCAGTCATCAACGCTGCCGCGCGATAATCCAATTAAGGACTTTTTAATCAGTGCAAATGAAAAATTCTCTGGTTTTGCCTTGGAGGATCCGGGATTCATCGGAATTCTCGTAATATGTTGGGACGACCACATATATGAGCCAATTTCTTCGCTCATCCAGTCGGACTGCGGCCTCTTGACGGAAAACTCATTTTTTAGGGATCAAGATGGACGGCCTCACCGATTCGAAAACATCTCGGGAGTAATTGTAATTCGCCACCTATATCAACTCGTTAGAGCTTGTAGAAGCGAACCTTTAATGGACGGCATTTCTCATCCACTAGATTATGGAAAAGAGGGAGAGTTCCCTTGGAAGGCGTTTTTTCAAAACCCTCACGGAAGAACTGTTCCAAGAGAAATATTGGAGTGTTTCGATGGGCGGGAAATATGTGACGAAATGGGGGCGGAATATCGCCCTCAAGAATTTGTTATGTGGATTTAATGAGCAGATTTTGTGGTAGCCAATCAAAATAATATCTGCTTAAACACTATTACTATAGTGCCCAGGCCAGCTTGCAGGAAATTGCCGATGAGCTGCATCACCGCTGCGCTCTGCGCGTGTGCGCAGCAACGATTCGTCGTGCCCTACGCGCGTTGGGCGTCGTACGGCTCAAGCCACTGCGCCGTACGGTCACGGTGCGAGCCGAGGGCGCCAAACGGTATGGCTATACGGCAGCTCACCGGCGCGAGGCCATCTCGCCATACAGCACGAACCTGACAGATGCCGAATGGGAGCTGGTTGCCGATTTGTTCGAGCGTACACCGGGCCAGCGAGGCACGCCCGTGCATTACAGCCGCCGATATCTCGTCAATGCGTGCTCTTACGTGCTGCGTACAGGCTGCGCATGGCGACTGCTACCCGAGACCCAAGCCTGCGATCAACTCCTCAAGCGCGACCTCGGTACAAAGCAGGATCTCGCTGCGACGAGGAATATGATCGCACGAAACTAAACAAGTAAGTAAAGTGGGCGTCTTACCAGGCACCTTGTATGCGATCTCGTAGCAGCCGGATCCAACGACGAAATCGGGGCTGACCTTGCTATCCCCTGCCCTGCAGAGACTCCTACCGCGCGCAAGAAAAAGTTGACCTCCCCTACCTATCACTGCCGGCGAAGGATGGCATAGCTGGCAGAGGCAACAGCAGAGCGCCTGCTTTTGCGCGCTATAGCGGTACAGTTGGCTACGATAAACTAGCCCGTCATCTGTTTCGTG
The DNA here is from genome assembly GCF_051380905.1 of Janthinobacterium darwini. NCBI lineage: Bacteria > Pseudomonadati > Pseudomonadota > Betaproteobacteria > Burkholderiales > Oxalobacteraceae > Janthinobacterium > Janthinobacterium darwini. The sequence goes on along the minus strand of NZ_JBNYXX010000001.1, from coordinate 1,541,560 downwards.
CGCTCAGCCAGATCGGGGGCTTTGCGCGCTGGCGGTGGAGTTGCGATCTCGGCCGGCGCGACATGGCACCTGACGGTATCAAGCTAAAACAGAAGTTTGCCATGGCCACTTAACCTCTACTTTTAGAGAGCTCTAAAAATGGGGGGATTACCCAATGACGCCCCCCTGACAAATGGGAGGCAAAAAAAACGGCCTAATGGCCGTTTCTTAGTTCTCAGGTATCACACTACACGTTGATGCCCAACCGCCGCAGCGATTCAAGCATGCTCTGTCCCGCCCCTGCCTCTGTCAGTGCCTCGCGAAGTCTTACGGTCGCGGGATCGCTCCTTTTTTTTGCGATCTCCAGCGCTGTCAGCGCATTTTGCCCTGTAACACTCATAGGAATATTTATAATACCGTTCGACACATTAGACAGCCGGGAGAGCGCTTCACGGGCTATATCGACGGCCTGTGGATGAACAGTAGGTAGAGCAGCTATGTGTGCAGAGCCCTTAAACAAAGCTGCTCCTTCGATTTTTCCGTACTTCTGAGCAATATCGGCCGCCGCTTGACGTGCCGCCTCGACAACAGGCGCCTCTTCGGCAAATGGTTTCCGACTTCCAGAATGGATTTTGATGTTAGGAGGTGACATAATGAATTCAGTCTATATCCAAAGCGGTGGTTTCACAAGAAAAAGTGGCACAACCGTACGTAATGTCAGCTGTCGAGATAGGGAGTTATCCGACCGATTGTCCAAAGTATTTTGGTGCTTTTGCTTGGATTGCAAGGTGAGCACAACACCTAGGCTGTCAGCAGGGAGGCCGATCTCTTGTGTCCGCCCCGCACCGTCGCGCCACAATCCAATCGATCTAGCGGGCTTGGCCTCTAGCCAGTTTGACCGATCTACCATCGCCGCACACGTAAACGACAACACCGCCGAACCAGGATCTTCTGCGAGCACTGTCGCGTAACGGCCAGGCCAACGGGTGGACAATTGTGGCCCATCCATCAGCAATGCTACCACTAAGTTAGGCCCCACTGCACGAATGGCCGTCATGGCTGGATCTGTACGCGCGAGATCCTCACATATCAGAGTAGCAAGTGACATGTCTTTACGCAATGTCAGGAAAGGTAATTTACGTTGACTTACATCAATGTCTTCCCACCATTTATCATTCCCAGGATCATCATCGAAATGTAAAGCGTACCGCTCAGTTTGACCCCGATCGAGCCGCCAACGATGGTGTTTATTTTGCTCAGCGATCGTGACATCTCCCCCCTCTTGAAATGCAATCGTGAGCGCTCGGTTGTAGTGGGTACCGTCATCAGACGTATCAAGAACGCCTGTTATAAGAAATTCAATACCAGTATTTCTTAGCGCCTCGGCTAACTCGCCAGCAAGCGCTGTCGTCAAAGCACACTCAGGAAGAATGATACCGTTGGGTTTTTCCCCTGTTTCTACAAACGCTTGATCAATAAGCGGCACGATTAAATCGTCCGCCAATTGCTGACCTGTTAATGACTTCCCTTCTGATTTAAGCCAACGGGTGACCAACTCGAAGTAAGCAGGCACATGATTTTTCCCGAGCGGCGTGCGTGGTGAGCTTCGTTTAAAACTACTCGCATCGATCGTATAGGGAAATGGGATGAGCAAAAGTCGCATGTCATACGGAGCGGTGAGATCAGATCCAACTACAACCACCGATTTTTTACTGGACAGAATCCAAGACGTATCCAGCACTGAACTGGGAGGCAAAAGCGCCAAATAATGGGAAAGACTACGGATAGTACAACCTACCGCCGAGTTGATCGATTTGGGTAAGACTACAGCGAGATCAGGGGAAACCATAACACATAACGATTTAGGAACGTAGGGCAGAGCCAATGCGGGGTTGGCCTTCGTCAGCGCAGCAAAAGCGATGGATGAAAACTGGTGGCCCATTGCATTATCAGGATTCACGTCCCATCCCATGCCGATACATGCTTCATCGGCAACTGCGAACAAGCTCAAGAGTAATTTAACCAAGTTTAAATTCTGTCCAATTCGATCGATTGGTGTCTCTGCATAGACCAACACGACCGCAGCCCACCAATCTTTCACCAAGGCGGGCACTTCACTAACATTGGCATTCCACTCCTTGGCAGTCTCAATGATTAAATCAAGATACTCGGCATGAGCAACAAGTCGCGCGCGGTCAGGACTAGCGAGCGTGTAACAACCAGATCTTTCAATGATTGACCCAACAACTGCGAAGAGATCGATCGGCCAGGTCGGACACTGGTCCCTGTCTATATTCAGTGGATATTCTTGAACCTCCTTCATAGAGTCATAGGCATCGGCCCCCTCAGGTAGAAGGTGCTCAATCAGTTCCATAATCGTCATTCTGTCTCCATAGTGGCAAGCGTCCGCTTGCGCGTAGCCATTACCTTTTCTCTCAAAGATATGACTATAGACTATCAGGTTGTAAGAACAAAACCTACAAAGTGGTAGAAATTCAATACGTCGTAATCAAATCACTGGCCGCGATCACGATCCAATCATTCATCAACAAGGAAATTGTCCGTCTGAATCGGCATGAACTCACTAGACGACTCGCAAGTCGTTTGACATGCGGCTTTTCGTAAGACCCGGAGCAGCTTGTTGTTGAAGCAGTGACGTAAGCGCCCTTACCGCCATTCCGATCCGTAGTCCGTACATGTCTGGCTGGTGTGGTACCGACTACCGTCAGATCCCGCGCGGTGCGAAGTCATCGTCGAAAACGTCCCGTTCGCCCTGGCGGAGCATACCGCCGTTCCACGCCATCTTGTAGTCTAGCTGCCGCCGAAACTCGCCCCATCCTTGATCGAGAATGGCGCGGTTCAGCCCCGACTTTTGGCTGACCTTCTTGCCCGGCTGTTCGACAGTGCCTTTGGCGGACCTGGACATATTCCCTACCTGCAAATCCTCAATGCAGACGAGCACGTGATTTCGGCTGACTGTCGTGGTAATTTTGTGCAGGAAGTCTTTACGGGCATTGGCGATGCGGGTGACCGGGTATTCCTTGCCCGCTCCCCAGGCGATGGTAGTGCGTCCAAAAGGCTGGCAGCATTTGCCCAGTTCCTTGTCGGTGCCCGGGATGGGATATATCAGCTGGGATTCCCAAAAGCCGATGGACAGGCCTATCACCGGATTGACTTTGCACGTGCAGATCGGACTGGGCGGATTGGCGGTGTCTTCCTGGCCGCCCAGGTTGCCCAGGGTGACGCTGCCCAGGGAGATCGGCAGGATGCATGACCAGCAAATATCCGTGATCGGGTTCGGAAAGGCGCCCGTGCAGGTACCGACCTGTTGCGCGACTACCTGCAGATCGCAAAGCGAAACCTGGAATTGTCGACCTACAACTGCTACCAGCAGGTAGCGAAAAACCATCTGTTTCCCCAATGGGAGGACAAGCCAGCCGCTGAACTGACCACACGCGACCTGCGCAAGTGGATCATGGGCCTGAACGGCAAGAGCAAGACCATCCAGCTGATCCTCACCCCGATGCGCAACGCCATCGAACTGGGCGTGACCGAGGGCGACCTGGAATCCAATCCTTTCGACAGCATCAAGCTAGGCAAGCTGCTGCCGCGCGACCAGCGCGTCAGCAAGTTCAAGGCTGACCCATTCAATATCGATGAGATGGAACTCATCCTGAAAGCCTGCGAGCGCGATGAAGAGCGCAACATGCTGCAGTTTGCCTTCTGCACCGGCATGCGCCCATCCGAATACATCGCACTGCAATGGCCGGCCGTGGACGAGCTGAACCACCAAGTCAGCGTGGCCGGGGCGTTCGTCGATGGAGAAATGAAGGACCGCGCCAAGACGCTGAGCGGCCTGCGCACGATCGATATGCGCTGCGGCGCGCTAGCCGCGCTGCAGGCACAGTACGCGCTGACGGGCGCTGGCGCCGGAACGGTATTACTGCACCCGCGCTGCGGCAAGCCGTGGCAGGGAGACAAACCCATCTACAACTGCTGGAAACGCATCATCAAGGCCAGCGGCGTGCGCTTTCGCAACCCCTACCAGACACGCCACACCTTCGCCTCCAACCTGCTCATGCTCGGCGCGCTGCCGCTGTATGTCGCCACGCAAATGGGCCATGCGGACACGACCATGATCGTGCGCACCTACGGCAAGTGGATTGTCGCAGGCCTGGACCATGGACGCAGGGAACGACTACTGCGCCTGTACGCGCAGACGAACCCGCAGCGGGCGGATGAATTCCCGAAATACAATTAAATATAGCTGGATATGACAACGGCCGCAGGAAGCGGCCGTATCGTTTTGGGCTGGACAATGGACGAAAAAGCCATTGCCCCAAGTTTGCCCCAAGTTCGTATTTAGACAAGATTGGAAATCCTAAGTCATTGAATACAAACGAAAATTTTGGTGGGAAGTGCAAGTTTCGAACTTGCGACCCCTGCAGTGTGAATGCCATTGAGAGCACGATTTTGCAGGGTTCTCATAGGGGGAATTTCTTAGTGGCAGGCATGAAACGCCATTAAATTGCACCAAATTACACAGGAATTTACACAGGCCCAGCCAGCTGCCCAAGGTTTTCTCACATAGTTGGCATCGACAGCTTTGCCCTCGCCGCCCGCTACAGCGCGCCCGTCAGCTATCACCACCAGAGCGAGAACTCACAGCGCAATTACGGTGGCGGGACGGCCGGGTTCCTGTAGCGTACGGCCAATGCAAACCGCCAGGCCAAAACAACAGGCGGCAGCCCGGTCCTTCGCCATGCCGCCCTTGATAGGCATCAATAGGCCTTTTGGTGTGCGGCGCGAAATCGTTATTTGATGTCGCACCACACCCGATAGCTCAGGCGAGCGGAGACCTCAGGCAGCAGATCTCCGCACCGACGGCACGGCTAGGCGAAGAAATTCCAGTCCTGCACCGCCACCTTGTGCCCGTTCATTTCCTCGGCGGCGATCATGTTCTGCGCCACCAATTCCAGGCTCATGCCCTGCGCCATCTTGTCGCTCCAGTACGTCAATCCACCAGCATCGCTGTGGCGACTGAAGATCCCTTGGTACAGCAGTTCCAGATCATGCGCGCTATTACCGTTAAAAGGCGTGGACTGCAAGAGGTGGCTCTCTGACGCGCTGATCATGTCGAGCGCAATCTTGCCCATGCTGACGCCATTCTTTTCCGCCGTGGCCCAGTACTCGATGCCCAAGTAGTCGGCCTGGCGCCCCATGATATCCTGGTACAGGCCGGCAATCGACGTCAGCACCCCTCGATTTTCCACGGCCACCGTGGTATCGCTGAACTTCAGGTTCTCCGCGTTCAATACCAGCGCGTGCTGCGTCGGCTGCGTCTTGGCGGTCACAATCAGATAGCCTTCATGGGCCTCCACCGTGTAGTCGGAACTAGCGCCGCTGAAAGCCACAGTATCGCTGCCCAGTCCACCGTGCAGGATAGTGGTCGTGTCAGCGCCGGCAGCAGCCCGCGCGGCCACTCCCGTGGCACCGGCCGGTGCGGCCGACGGCGAATTGAACAGCAGGGTATCGTTGCCGCCGCCCGAGAATACTGCGCCGCCACTGGCTGAAGAAACCGTGAATTGCTGGCTGGCGGCGTCGCCCGCCAAAACCTGCCCGCTGGTATTGGCGACCACGTTGGCGGCACCGACGATGGCGGCGAAATCCACAGCGTTTAGCACCAGCGAGCTGCCGGCGGCCAGATGGCTGGCGTCGATGACCAACGCCGTGTGTTGCGCGTCGGTGCTGGTGCCTGTCAGCGTCAGCGCGCCGCTCGGCGCCGTCGGCGTACTGGTCGGCACAATGGTCTGTACCAGCAGCGGCACGCTGGCGGCCAACTGGTTCAAAAACGCCAGGCCGTTGCCGGTCAGATGCCCCTGATCGCTGGCGGCATGGCCAGATGTGGCCGCCAGGATGGCTTGAAGCAGATGCTCGATCGAACTGCCGGCCGGTTGACTGGCTCCGCCGCTGGCCGTCAAGCCGAAGCCGGGGGACAGCTGCGCCAGCAGCAGGTTATTGACACCCGCCGTTACCAGTGGAATGTCGGCGACGCTGGCATTGCCGGTCGATTCGCTGCGGTCGGTGCTGACGATCGGAATCGTGGTTTGGGTACCTGTGCCGCCGCCCGGCAAGGCAACCGGCTGCTGCGTCACGTCCACGCCATCGATCGAGGTAACGGGTGTCGTCGGCAGCGACGGCGTTGGCAAGGCCTTGATCGTCAGCGCCAGCGATGCACTGGCCGACGACTCGTTGCCGGCCAGGTCGACCTGCCTGGCGCTCAGGGTATGCACGCCAACCGCCAACGTACTGCTCGTGATGCTCCAGTTACCCGCGCCATCGGCGACGGCCGTGCCCAACACCGTCGTGCCGTCGGTATCGTACAGTTTGACGGTGGCGTTGGCCTCCGCGCTGCCCTTGATGACAGGTGCGGTGATATCGGTGATGTTGTCGCCCACGGTGCCGCTGTCGCTGGCGACTGCCAGCACAGGAACGGACGGCGCGGATGGCGCCTGCGTATCGATGGTCAGCGCCAGGCCGGCGCTGATGGACGAAACGTTGCCTGCCAGGTCGACCTGCTTCACGCTCAGCGTATGACTGCCGTCGCTCAGGGGAGAAGAAACGAGGCTCCAGGCACCGCTGGCATCGGCCGTCGCAATACCCAGCACGGTCGTGCCGTCGGTATCGTACAGCGTCACACTGGCATGGGCTTCGGCCGTGCCTGTGATGGTCGGCGTGGCATACTTGGTGATGCCGTCACCCAGCACGCCACCATCGCTGGCAACGGCCAGCGTGGGTGCAGCCGGCGCTGCGGCGCTGGTGTCGATCACCACCACCAATGCACCGCTGGCGCCCGAGGTGTTACCGGCGGCGTCGGTCTGCTTGGCCGTCAGCGTATGGCTGCCGTCGGTCAGCGTGCTGCTGGTGATGCTCCAGTTGCCGGAGCCGTCGGCGGTGGTCGAGCCCAGCAAGGTGGTGCCGTTGGTGTCGTACAGCTCGACGGTGGCGTTGGCCTCTGCGGTGCCGGTGAATTCAGGCATGGCATTGCTGGTGATGCCGTCGGTGTTGGAAGTGCCTGTGTCGGCGCCGGCCGTCATCACCGGAGTGGACGGCGCGGAGGCCGTGTGGTCCAGCCTGAAGATCTGGCCCGCCGCGTAGCCGCCGACAATAGCGACCGACGAGCCGTTCTGGATGCCGGTGCCGCTACTGTTCAGGTCCAGCCGCAGCGTGCCGTCGCCGCTGACGCCATCGACGGTGACGGTGTAGGTGCTGCCACTGCCGACGACCCCCCTGATGGTGCCGGCGGCGTTGCCGGTGGCGGTCAGCGTGAAGTCGCCGGTGTCGACGCCGGTGACCGACTGGTCGAAGGTGACAGTGTAGTTCACCGAGGTGGCGACGCTCGGCACGGTGAGCGAGGCCCCTGCGGTGCGCTCGATGGCGGTGACGCTGGGGGCGTTGACCACTTGGATGGCGAAAATCTGGTACGCGCCATTGCCGGAAGCGTCGGTGGCCTTCATGTAGATATGGTAAGTGCCGGCGGCCAGGCTCTGCGCCGCCACAAGTGATGTGCCGGAGACGGTGAATTTGCCGTTGTCGGCGTCGGTGGTGCCGTTGCCGACCGCGAAGCCGTAGGTGATGGCGGTGGCATCGGTGGCCGACAGCGTGGCGATGGTGGCGCCGTTGGTGGCGTTGGACATCGCCACCGAAGTCGTACTCAGCGCCATGCCGACGGGGCCGATGGTGTCGAGCGTCAAGGAAAAGCCGCTGGAGGCGGCGCTGCTGTTGCCGGCAACATCCGTGGCCCTGACGCTCAGGTTGTGCACGCCGTCAGCCAGTGCGCTACTGGTGATGCTCCATACGCCACCGGTGGCCACGCTGGTACCTAGTACGGTGCTGCCGTCGCTGTCGTACAAGGCGACGGTGCTGCCGCTTTCGGCCGTGCCGCTGATGACGGGCGTGGTCACGTGCGTGATGTGGTCCGAATTCGATACGCCACTGTCGCTGGCGGGGTTGAGCGTCGGCGTGGCCGGCGCACCCGGAGCGGTAGTGTCGAGCATGATCGACAACGGGGGCGATGCGGCGCTGGTATTGCCGGCGCCATCGACGGCCTTGGCCGTCAGGGTATGCACACCCTGGCCCAGCGTGCTGCTGGTGATGCTCCAGTTGCCGGAACCATCGGCGGTGCTGCTGCCCAGCAAGGTGGTGCCGTTGGTGTCGTATAGCTGGACGGTGGCATTAGCGGCGGCGGTGCCAGTCACCGTCGGCGTTGTGTCATTGGTGATGCCGTCGCCCAATATGCCGCTGTCGCTGCCGCTGGAGAGCGCCGGCGTCGGCGGTGCGGACGGGCCGGGACGGACGCCGGAGACGGTGGTCATATCACTAAAATCGGGCGCATCAGCGCCGTCCTCGCCTTGGATGGCATTGACTTCGTTGCCGAAGCTCGGATCGAAGTATGAGAAATCGACGATGTCGCCGGCGATGAGCGGCGGAGCGTCGAAGGTCAAGGTGACGGTCTTGGCGACACTATCGACTTTCACGCCTGCCACCGAAACCAAGGTGTAATTGATAAACACGTTGAAGGCCTCGATTGGCGGCGGATGCGCGGCATCGAGCGCCACATCAAAATACATCGTGAAAAATTGCTCGCCGATATAGGCTTTAAAATTAGAGAAAAGGGGCTGGGACATGTTTTTCTTTGTGTTTTAGATAATACCTTCAGGCTACTGGAGCTGAAGCTCATTGTCAATAAATGATAGCCGTAGGCAACACAGGGCGATTGCATGAAGCTACTGACTCATGCCATTCCGATTCACAAACGCCTGGCATGCCCACCCCGTCGCAGCCATTTCCTCCGTCTGCAGGATTGAGGCTTGAATATCTCGAGCCACTGCGTCAGGAGGTAACCCACCGTTGGGATCGGCCGCAACGCCGGCAGCGGTGCCACCGGAGCCGGTCTAATATCCCCGTGCAAGTCTTCCGGTCGACGTTCCGCGACTGGTGCTTGGAATCGGTTGCAAACTCTTTCCCGCGCGAGGTGTGCGAAAATGCGCTGGCGCACAGCTTGCCTGACAAGGTGAAGGCAGCGTATCGCAGGGACGACTTGCTGGAAAAACTCAGCCTGCTGATGCAGGTCTGGTCGAACTACTGTAGCGCTCCCCAAGCCCCTGTTAGCGTAACTCCACGAGGCAGTGGCATCGAAATTCACGTAGAGGCCAATAAGCATGCCAGGTTTTACTGCGCCATCACCTTCGGCAGTTCCGTCCAGTTCGTGGTGTAACGAGGCGTGCGGTTTTCCGACAACATTGTCAAGCCCCTGACTAGGTCAGCAGAGCCGAGATGCACAGTATCCCGTCCGAAACGATCGTTCAGCGCAGCCATGGCGTGTACTGATTGCGAACGGTCTGGATCCGTATCAAGCGTGAGCGAAATCATTCCTAATGAGCAACTAAATCCAGATGCAAGGATTGCTGTCGTCCATCATAATCTGCGAACGCTCCCGCACTCCTATCAAATTTGAAAAGCAAAGTTACCAATTAAAGGACAACAGAGCTTCTCTCGACGCGAGCCCCCTGGCAAGAAGTCGCACAACAGACCTGATTTCTCCCAGATTCTTTCGCTTTATACAATGCTTTGTCGGCGGCCTCAACCAACTCAACAGGCTGGTTTTCTAAATAAATCGGAGAAAAAGCCTCGATGCCAATGCTGACCGTCACAACACCGATCGGGTTTCCAGTATGTTCAAGTCCCATAGATTGAATGGCACTACGAATGCTCTCAGCAACCTCCAAGGTGCCGAGACGGTCCGTTCCGGGCAACAGCACGGCCATCTCCTCGCCACCATAACGAGCAGCAACATCACCGGGCCGGCGCATGCAATAGGACACCACCTTGCCGATTTTTCTAAGACATTCATCACCAGCAACATGGCCGTAGATGTCGTTGTATTGTTTAAAAAAATCGACATCTATCATGGCCAAGCCGATAGAAGTTTCACCGCGCTGCGCACGACTAAACTCACAAAATAACGACTCATCGAAGTGCCGCCGATTACCTAGGCCTGTTAAGCCGTCCTGGCTGGCAAGACGGGCCAAGGTTTCATTGATTTGCTCCAATTCTTTGCTGGCCTCCAAGAGCTTTCCTTCGGCCCTTGATCGAAAATCTATTTGTTTCACCATACGATAGCCAAGGAATCCAATAACTAGTGCCAAAACTCCTCCCACCACACTTTGCAAATACGACTCAGCCCGCCAACTAGCCAAAACCTCATCTTGGGACAATGCGGCGGAGACGACCAAGGGGTATTCTTCTACTCTCCTATAGCTATTGATACGTGTAACCCCATCCAATTTTGATTTTATTAATGCGGTGCCTACAGGGGCCTTCGATAAGTGGTCTTTGAATAGCGGAAATTTCGATATGTCTTGTCCAAGCATTTTTTCTTCAAATGGCCTTCTTAGCAAAAGTGTTCCACTCCCATTTGCAATGAAAATTGCACCTCGATCCCCTATAGAAAATCTATCATAAAACGATCTAAAGTAGTTCATATTAATTGTAGCAAGAACAACCCCTCCAAAATTGCCATCGGAAAGATTAAAACGACGCGACACCGTAATAATCCAGTCCCCTGTCGACTTACTCCGTATAGGGGGGCCTATGTAAGGGCTGCGGTCGCTGTTATTTTGATGGTACTTAAAATACTCTCGATCGGAATTATTCAAATTCTTCAGCAATATTTTCTGAGAATTGACCAGCCAGCTTCCATCTTTTGCATAGACGAAAATCCCTTGCAATTGGGGTAATTCACCTACACGCAAAACCAGCAAGTTATGAATTCGCGACAGTTCAATGGCCGAGAGTCCGTCATTTTCTAAACGTTCCACCAATCCAACCAATGCGGTATCAGTCTCTTTGATCGTGTCGTAGGCATGTTGTGCCACGGACTGCGCCAGATTAGCGCTTGCCAGACCTGCCTCGCTTATTTGCACCTCTCTTGCACGCCATATTGTCCATAGCTGGGTTGCAAGAAGTGCCAGACAAACCACGACGACAAATGTAATCGCCAATGGAAATAAGGAAAAGCGCTTAAAGCTTGTCCCCATCAGACGCTGCAGCAGCTGGTTTGAAGCACTCATCGAACATCTCCGGGTTTTAATTGTGTAAAGTGTGCACCGAATACACCCGAAAATACTCACGAATCGTAACAAATAAGATGTGAAAAAGTTAAAAAACAACACTGCCTCGCCACACTCATAAATGAATGCCCAGCGGTTCCGGCTTCTGTTGAAATTGAGTTACGGCCCCAATCCGGCCAAAAATAGGAGAGCGTTTGGCGCACCACCTCGAGGTGGGCCAAAATGAGGATTTTTCTTAGCTCCATAGCAACGTCATTCTTCGGGACGTGAAGAAGCCGCCTCATGGGCGGCTTATGCGGTGACTGCGGGCGCAAGGGTTAGGCGCTGCGGAAGGACGGCATACAAGCTACCGTGTCCGTGCTCGCGTTGTAGGTCTGACAGCTAGCTTGTGGTCGGTACAATGGGGCGCCATGCCGAACATGGCCGGCGCCACTTCTAGTTCACCGGGCGCCTCCTGCGAACCTCGCAGGATCGGCGCCATATAGCCGGGCCATGCCTCTGGCGGCAAATCGAGTTGAGCTGATCGAACATCGAACAGAGCTTCGATCTGCTCTTTACGGCGAGAGGTGTGGTCAGCACACATGCCACTACTACAAGGGTTTTATAGAAAAGTTCGATTGCGCAATGATTGCAAAACTATACTTTCCCTGGCCAAAGTTGGAGCTAAAATCTACCTCTGCGAATCTATTCACTGTAATCCGACTTGAAGTAGAAGCCCATGGAGACCAATCGAAAAATGCAACATGGTGAATACGAGTACCAGATACTCAGCTACAGAAAGGCGAACGGAATGTATCAGGGGATGATACTGCTTCGTGCTCATGCAGGCATCCAGTACTCTCCGATTATTGAAATCCCGACGCCTAGTGTATTCAAAACGGAACGAGGGGCAACGATTGAGGCTTCGGCAATCGCATGCCAACTTATAGAAACTGGCGCTATCGCTGCTCTTGTGCCAGAGGATGGCAAAACCAGTTCTTGGCCGGTGGAGTCTGCGTTCTTTCTATAGCGCAAGTGAAAACGCATGAACGGGCGCTGCGATAATCAGCGCTCTGTTTTTTCATCTGGCGGAATGCAGCCCGCAATTACCGCCTCCAATTCCCCTTCGTACTTCCGGCCGCGCGGCCAGTCTCGCGCCAGCGCCAGGACGATCTCGCCATCCGTTGCCATCGGCGTCAGCCTGTCAAATTCGTAGGCCGGCCGCTTCGGCACCACCTTTACACATGGTGTAAAGACGGGAACTTCGACCCTCTGCGGCATCATTGGCGCGCTGCTGCAGCCGGCCAGCAGCAATACAAGCATCCATTTCATCGCACGCCCTCCAGCAGCATCCTGACGGCCGGCATGGCCTCGTCGCAGGTATTGGCGCGCGCGCCAGCGATCTGCACTAGGGCGGCGTCATACTTCTTTCCCCTGGCAGCGGCTGCCACCTGTGCTGCAGCGCCGCGCTCCTGCGCCGCCAGGGTTGCCTTGGCCATGCCATCGATGGCGAGGTTTTGCTCGGTGATCGAGCTGTGCATCTGCGCGCTAACGCCTTGCTCCAGCACCAACGCAGCGCGCGCGGCGTCACGGTCGCCAGCGGCCAGCCACCAGCCGGTGCCGGTGGAGCTGGCCACCAGCAGCAGCGCTGCGGCGAGCACGACGGCTGCCGCCTTCCAGATCCCGCTGACGGCGCCGGCAGCCAGCGTGCCAAGGGCGCTCATACGATGCCCGTCACGTAGCTGACGCCGCCGCCGACAAACTTTGCCGTCAGCACCTGGCGCCGCGGCGCGCCGGCCGACAGCGCGATGTGCACCCACGTGCCCTCGTAGATCAGTTGGTCGTAGATAATGCCGCTTTGCCGGATCAGCAGGGCCAGCGCTTTCGGTGCCAGCTTGTTGGTGCAGATGTCGGCGGCCAGGCCCAGCACGTGGGCGCTGCTGGCTGCGCCGCCCACGGCACGGTTCAGCGCCGGCGAGCGGTAGCCACTGGAAACGGTGATCGGGCCGCCGACCAGCGCGCGCACCTGTTCGAGCAGCGCGGCCAGGCGCGTGAGGTTGGCGATGATGGCCGGGCCCGGCGCGTTGTCGATGCCCTTGCGGGTAGCCACTTGCGAGGCGACCAGCTCGGCCAGGCTGAAGTGTTCGGTTAATTTCATGGCACAGCCCTCCGATTTTTAGCAAACCAGCCGACCATGACCACGCCCGCCATACCTGCATTCAGTAGCACCTCGCCAGTTGGCGGCTGCGTGTAGCCGTACAACGGGCCGGTCAGCACGGCAACGGCGCCCACGCCCAACAGCACGTAGAACAAGCGGTACAGATGGTTGCTGCGGCGGTGCATGCGATTGAGCACGCACAGAGAGTGGGCCAGCAGAACGATGCCGGCCAGCCAGTTCAGGGTGAGCATGCTCATTGTGCGCCTCCACGTTTTTTGAGCCAGCCCAAGGCCAGCGGTACGATGGTTTGCGCCGAGACGCCAGCGGCGAATGCGCAGAACCAGCGCACAGCATCGGCCGATTTCGCCGTCCAAGGGAAGTACTCCAGTGCGCCAGCATGCGCGATGGGGCCGACATAGCCGGCCACCAGGGCGCTGGTCATGACGGAAATGACCATTTTCAGGCGGCTGGTCTGGTCGACCATCGACAGCGCGACTAGGCCGCCAGCCAGGCCGACAAGCAGCACGTCGTATTCCAGCCCGAGAATCGAGCCTGTCAAGGTCACGGTGCCAAGGGCGAGTGCGCCGCCGGCGGCGGTAATTGTTGCGGGTTCAGTCATGGATGCCTTTCAGGCGGTGGAAATGCAAAAACCCGCAGAAGCGGGTTGTTTGGGGAGGAATGTCTACAACAGCTACGTGCCAGCAGAATCGCGGCAATGATGCGGGTCCAGCCAGTCGAGCCAGCGGCATAGGACGCAACCCCAGCGCCTAGCGTGTACACGAACCCCACTTACTCAAAATGACTAATAATTGCATGGCGGGAATTACTCAATTTGAGTAACTCCCGCCGAGAGCGTGTGTAAAAACACGAGGCCATGCCCCATCGCCAAGCAGGTTTGTTGCCCTGCACGGGCGTGGCGGTAGGCCAGCGTAATGAAGAACTCCCAGGAAAGGCCCAATCCTCGTGTTTTCACACACGCACTGCCGCTGGCCAGCTAAGCTACTCAAAATGACTAATTTTTTGCCCTGGCGCAGTGTTCGGAGGAATTACCGCAGTAGAAAAGACAAAGGGCACTCCGAGGAGTGCCCTGTTCACAGAGTCAGCAGGCTGGGGTTCCAGAAGCAACGGAACGTAAAACCGGGTTGGCGTGTGTGAAAACACGAAGCTGAGTGCGAGTAGTTGCTTTACTAGTGACTGACACCCGTGGAACGAGCATTATGTGGGTGGCAAGAGCCAGTACCGTTTATTTATCGGAGACTTTATGAACAATGACCAGCCTCAGGGTATCAGGCAAGACCCTTCCACCAATCGCCTGGCGCTTGCCGTGCGTGACATGCAGGACGCCTTGCGCTATTTAGATGCCCACGACGAACTGGATCGGCTGCAGCAAGATCGCGGCACCAGTGAGTTTTTTGACCATTGTGAGGGGTTGCTCATTGCGGCCATTGTGGCTTACTGCCGCCCTTATAAGTACAGTCAATCAAAGGGAGACGCTGATCGTTGCATCGTCGCCAGTAAGATCGACGCGTTGGCAAACCGCATGCCGCTTCACGACCTGGTGATGTTCAAGCGCGATAAATTCATCGCGCACGCGGATTGGGTAGCCCGGCCGACCAAAATCGTCAACGTGTGCGGGCGCATCGTTGACCGACATACACCGGTGCCTATTGTGCGAGAAGGCCTGGGCGACCTGGCCGAATTTCGCACCCTAATAACCGAGGTGGCCACGGAGTGCGCCAAGACCGGCTACATCGCAGACCTGCTGGCCAACTTCGATTGTCCGGCAGCGGCAGCGGCGGGCGAGGGCTGATACTCTCGGCGCGCGCCCGGTTGTCGCGGCTGCTGAGCGTTTCGGTTTCGACACCATTGGCGGCGGCATTGCCCGCCCGGTCCAGCGCCACGGCGATGCGCAGCGCTTTGGCCGGATTCGACAGAATCGACCAGAGCATGCGCAGCAGCGTGAGCACGGCCGCGCCAATGCAGGCCAGCCAGACGGCCAGGAGGCTGAGGCGCTTCACAGCGTGTCCGCGTGGATGAACAGCGCGTCGAGATCCAGATCCAGGGCGGCCCCTATCAGCACCACCAGCGGGTGCCACCGCTCGTAGTCCTGCGCATCATCCCATTCGATCTGCGCCAGGCGCCGCTTTGTCTCGTCCTCGATGGCAGCGATAACTAGCGGCACCTGGTCAAGTTTGCCTGCCAGCAGCAGCGCCAGGCGGCCCTTCCGGCGGCTGACTTTTTGCGGCACTCGTGCCCGATTCTCATCCTGCGTTTCCACGCGCACCGTCCAGGTCATCGTCCACACGCCCCCGACCATCTCCACGGCGCCGCATTCGGCTATCTGCCCGGGAGCGACGGTAGGCGCGCTGCCTCCCAACGTCACGATGCCGTGATATTCGAGCATGTCGTCGGTGATCGCGTCTGGGAACAGAACGTTTGTCAGGACGCGACGAATAGCGCTGTGGTCTGTAAAAATAGTGCTTGTTGCTGGCTGATAAAACATGGTCTTCCTTACTCGTCTGCTGTTCTTGTTGATGGATACGAGCGGCCAGGACCCCAAATGACTCGACCGGCCCCGCCAGAGGACGGGCCTACGCTAGCGTAGTTCATGGTTACCGGGCTGCCTGCACCGCCTGAAGCCCCACCATATGTGCCTCCCACGCCGCTAGTGTTATACGCGCCGCTATAGGTAGCGCTGGAGCCTGCCGCCCCGCCTGATCCGCCAGTGCCGCCCGAAACGTCGTTACCGACTCCGCTCACACCCTCCCCAAGCAGCCCAACACCACCGCCGCCACTGGCCCCTGCGCCCTGCCCGCCCCATCCGCCACCACCACCGCCCCCCCCACTACCATTGGTGGCGTAGGTACTCGGTGCTGATGCCCCTTTCCCGCCATCGCCAGAATAACCCCCAGCACCGCCACCACCCCCGCCACGTGGTCCATTCTGATGGCTCCCTAGTATGCCGCCAGGTCCGCCATTTCCGCCGCCTACTACGCCTCCGTACGGGCCTGGACCAAATGGGGTTGAATCAGTCCGATTGCCTCCTGCGGCGACCAAGAGATTTAACGTACCGCGCTTTAGGAATGAGCTCTCACCAGAGATACCTGGTGCTCCATCTGCGCCTTTTTCAGCGGCATCACATCCAGCTCATCGATCAGCGCGTGGCCGATCTTGAAGCCGACGATGGTTTCCGGCTTCTCCATCGAGCGGCAAATGACCGTGCCGCGATAGCGCCGGCCCTCATATACCTCGACTTCGTGGTCGCCCTGCTTCACCTTGATGCGCAGGCCCATCGCATAGGCCACCTCCTCCATCGTGGGATAGAAGATGTCGCGGATTTGCGGATAGGTCGGCGCGAAGTAGCCCTGGTTGATGCCCGGCCACTCCCAAAAGTGGGCGCAGATTCCGGCGCAGCCCACAAACGTTTTGCCCGAGCCGAACCCGGCCACGTAGGCCTTGAACTTGTGCGGCAGCTGCAGGAAGCTCGATTGCGGGACGTTCAGGTCAAACTGGATTGTCGTCATGGCGCTTGGCGTCTTTCACGCCGAAGGTGATGGCGACAGGTGTGGGCGCCTGGTCGGTCGGCTCGGCCTTGCCCTTGTTCACGTAGATGTCGCCCACTTCCTTGGCGGCCTGCTCGTAGAGGCTGGCCACCAGCGGCAAGTTGCGCATGTTCTCGGCCTTCTGCGCCAGGCGGCCCAGGCCACGCAAGCGAAACGCCTTGCTGGCGATCGGGATTTCCTCGGCCGTGGCGCGAAACTTGGCCCGGGTATCTTCGAAGATCACCCTCCACTTCTGGCTGAGGTTGCGGCCGACGAAAGTGTTCGGGTCATACAGCGACACCTGCTGGCGCGGCACGTCGAGGCCAAATTCTTCCTTTACTGCAATCGAAACCTGCGTCGGCGAGTCGAAACAGGCCAGCGCGTTGACGATGTACAGCTTCACCTCGTCCTTGAGTGCGGCCATGTTTTAGTTTCCTGTAAAGCAACGTAAAGCCTACGCGGCCTTCAGCAGACACGTTCCGCACGCCCTCGCTATGTTGATTTTCGCCACTTCTGGCGCTGTCTTTGCTGCGTCAATGATCCGTTGCACGTCCTCGCTGGCGCCGTAGCGCCGGACCACGCCGACGAACTCTTCGACGTCATGTGCGCGCATGCACAGCTTCGGCAGTCCGTACTTGTTGAAGGCCGGCGCACCGAAGTCATCCATCTCCTGGGCGATGTGATAAAGCTCGTGCTCGAGCAGCGCGCAGAATTCGGCGTCGCTGCAGGTCAGGCAATACGGGGCGTCCAAGGTGATGAGGAAATCTGGTACCGCGCCGAACCAGTCGGCCATCTGCTGTTGCTGGCGGCCCTTCTGCCACGGTCCACAGCGGAACGTCACTTCTTCGCACTGGCCCAGCACGGTGCGGCCGGCCTTCACGAACCCTACTGGCGCCCACAGGAACTGCACGTCGGCATATTCCAGGTGGGCGTGGTCTTCGTTGTAGAGCGCGCCGCCTTCGGTGAGGATGGTTGCGCGCGCCCACTTGAGTACCTCGGGCGCGGACACGTACCGATTGTTCAACGGGTCGGCGAATTCGGGCGGCGGCATCGGGCGCGTCGACGTGGGCACTGCGGAATTGTGGCTTTTCTTCATCCCGACCTACTAGATGTAGTGTTTGACAGTAATTCTGGCGGTCTCAGCCCGGTGATTTTTGACACTTTCGTCCGCCACCTACTATATGTAGTGTCTCAAGTGCTTTCGACGCTCAAGATGACAGGTGGCATCGTCGCGCCAAGCACCCACAGCGCGATGGCCCCGCCAGCATCCAGCACGGCCAGCTCCTCGACGCTCGGGCGCCAGTACGACACGACTGCCAGCAGATCACCAACGTGCGTGTGGGTGATTGGCAGCGCGCTGCAGGGCAACTCGCCTTGGTCCCAGCCCGCTGGTGCACCGAGAACGCCGTTGTTCGAAGGGTGCTGAATTTTATTCATAAAATATTTGTACGAAGCATGATCGAAATCAACGCCTGGATATTTCAACGACGTACGATTTCTATTTTGCGAAAAGAAATTTATGAACTCGCGCACCCACCACAAAGGCACACCCACCGCCCCATTGAGCTCTCGGCCTGACGCGGCGGCTGAGGAAATAATTAATACTGCCGTGCGCATGGTGATGGACGTCGGCTTGGCCGCTGCAGAGGAATATCTGCGCGGTCAAGGCGTGAGCAAGAGAACTGCCTTGCGAGTGCTGAGCCATAATTCGCTGGTACGTCGAAAGCAACGCTAGAACATTTCTGTCTGCATATCACCGCCCGCCCCCAGCAGGCGCCGCAGTGCATCGCGGCTGGAGTCCTCTGGGGCATTGCTACGTCGGTGACTGCGCCCGTTTCTTCAAGCTCTGCCACTGGAGCGCGCTGGCAGGTCGCAAGTTCTCTATCGGAATTTGGTTGAACTGGTGCCGTGCGCCTGGCGCTGCGCGATGTCCGGCTGCATGCCGAGGATCTGGAGGTAGATGGTCAGCCAGCGGCAGTAGTCGTCGGTGGTCATGCGCTCTCGCCCACCAGCCGCCAACCAGTGACTATGCCGCCGGTCGCGTACTTCTTGCTATAGTCGATGCCGCCGCGCCGGGCATGTTTCATCATCGCCTGGTGCGCAGCCTCTGTGCGCTCACGCATCCAGGAATCGAAGCCGATCACTTCGGAGGGGTGCGGCTTGGCATCGTCCAGCTTCGTGCGAGGGACCAGCTCATATTCAGCCAGCACCGTGTCGACGCCGTCAGCGTCTTCCGGGTAGTACTCGCACTTCACTGTGACTATCTCGCCCACCGCACAGCGCAGCTCGAACGAAACGCAGTGTTTCGGCAGGCCGAGCAGCGCGATCAGTTGCGGGCCCAGCGTGTGGACAGTCATCAGGCCACTCATGCTGTCACCGCATGCAGCGCCGGCTTGGCCATGGCCCACAACCATGGCCAGGCCAGCAGCACGAGTGCGACGATGGCGCCGCCAATCAGCGCGCCCGCCAGAACCAGGGTGATGATCATCCCGCGGAAGTCGATATCAAACATGCGGCACCTCAAATAAAAAGCCGCTGGCACAGATGCGGACAGCGGCGAAAGCCTGGCGTTGGCCGGGCGGGCGTAGAGGGGTTGGTCTTTCATCTTGCGCCCCAAATGAAAAAGTCACCTTACTGGTCTAAGTTGCCAAAACCTCAAACCACGGATACAATTACCTGAAGGCAACAACCGCTAATTTCTGATGGCCGCGCCGATTAACGAAATTCAAGTTAGGAATCAAAGATGAAAGCAAAAATCCTTCTCGCGCTGCTAGCCTCTTTTGTAGCGACGCAATCCAGCGCTGCTGGTCCCATGCGTGTCTTCGTGAGCTCCAAAATTTCCCAAGTCAACGGCTGCAACAGCA
Source organism: Janthinobacterium darwini (assembly GCF_051380905.1). Classification (NCBI taxonomy): domain Bacteria; kingdom Pseudomonadati; phylum Pseudomonadota; class Betaproteobacteria; order Burkholderiales; family Oxalobacteraceae; genus Janthinobacterium; species Janthinobacterium darwini. The sequence continues at coordinate 1,521,906 of NZ_JBNYXX010000001.1, read as the reverse complement.
GAGTCGACGGAATCACTGAGAACTTCATTAACAGCTTGGCGCGCGAAGCCTTAATCAAGAAGGGATACGTAATCGCCAACACCAAGCAGGAGGCGACCGACGGTCTGCGAGTACAGTTTGATGTGAAATTGTGCGGTGTAAGTTTTGGCGAGCATGTTAATTACACCTCATCTATGGGTATGTATTCGATCAGTGCCGGGTCTTCAGTAGTAGCCACAGATTTAAAGGAGCTACCATTTTCCTACTCAAGTACTTTCGCATTCGCGTATGGCGATTCAACCAGAAATCAAGCATCGCGATTGGCTGAGTACATCAAGCCTCAGATTCGCGAACAAATCAATTCCTCTTTCTAAAACCCTCAGCAGACATTTCAGGCTTCAGCGGCGGGTCCAGGGAGCGCGTTGTGCGTCCATGTAGTCGCGGATCGGCTGCTTTGTCGGCTTAGTCGTCTGCGTCATGGTCGCCTCGCTTAAAAGCGCAAATGGTCGAGGTGCCGGACCCTCTCAGCGCTAAACGCTGGAAAGAATTTGACCCGTGTATTGCCGCCGGCGGCCAAGGGTTGCGCCCCCTACGATCCGCAGTCATTTGCATTCGATTACCGGTTACAGCGTCCGGCGCCGAATAGCCGCGGTTACAACGCGCGTCGGCTGGGTGCTGCTTATCCTGCTCGTGGTTGTAGGCTGATTGATGCGCTAAGGCCTCGCCAGTGCCAAACTACCCGCTGCGCCGATGGCTAAATGCGCGGTAAGTCGCTTTCACATTTGCGCCGCATGGCGCTGGGGATGATTTCTTCGCTACTTCATGTCGCACCTCCTTTTCAGGCGTGCGGCGGCATGCTCACGCGCGCATCTGGCCAACTCATATGCGTTCACTGCATTCGACCTATGCAATCTCTCGATTTTTATATGCAATAATGGCAACTTCAAGCGACTACGCCACGACCTGGCGCGTAATTACAAAGGAGAGAAATGCGAAACTTAACATTCAACGGCGGCCCGGATATTAGTGGAAAATCAACGCAAGCTGCTTTGGAGATCCTTGCGCAAAACTGCCGCGATACAGGGCAAATAGTTTTCGCTCTGAACAAAGAAATCGAGGAGCTAAAAGATGAGATCGAACAACTGAAAATGCGAATTCGATAAAACTCTCGCAAAATGAAAAGCCACCCATGAGGTGGCTTATTTTTTGCTCCCACGGCCATAGTGCGTGGTTTGCGACAAATTCAAGACGTGCAGGTACTGCGCTGGGTCCGGGCACTGTCGCGAGTTCCAGCTATCGGTGGCGCGATGCGCACATTACGATTTCCGGAAGAATTTTCTTGAATAAGAGCCTGAAGTATACCGCAGAAATACTGTTTGTAAACACAGTCTTAAAGAAAACCTTCGCTACATGTCTCCGCAGCGTAACAATCCACCCGCCCGGCCAGAATGACTGTCGTGAATAGAGCTCAGTTCGCTGACCATGTCCTTGACGCGCTCCAGTTCTAGGCCCGCCACGCCGTACACTGCTCCCACTCCGGTTCCCTTGCAGCTCGTGCAGATGCCATTTCCCAGCAGCACCTTGACGCCGGTGCCGCCGCAGCCCCTGCACTTGCCGTCCAGCCAATGCGCCAGCGACTTCTCGGCCACGCGCCGGTAAAGCGCTTGCGCCGCTGCCGCATCCCAGGCTGTATTTTCCGGCACCCAGCGGCGTGCCCGGCCGCGCTTAATCACCTCGACAGTCCAGATGCGCAGCAGCTGCGCCAGATTCTGCTGGTTGCCCTCAAACATGCGGTTGAGCGTGCCGTCTGCGTACTTCACGCGGCACAGCAGCGCGCCGATGCCACCTGCCAACGCCGCAGCGACCAGCGGGTCAGTCTGGTGGTGCAGCGCATCGTCCATCAAGTTGTTCGATCCGAGGGCTGCGACATAACGATCTGAAAAACCCATGAAATCTCCAAATAAATATTATTTAAAATTATCACCCGGCAGTAGGCTCGTGATGATCTTACTTCTCAATGGTGAAACATTCCACCAATACTTTTAGCTGCAAACAACACACTCCTGTAAGAAATACATCCCTTCAGAGAAATTTCAAATTCATTCTTATTTACAAAACCATAATTTCATACTAAAGTGTCATTGATTTTCACCATAGGAGATAAAATATGCGAGTATTAGAACGCAGTTCCGTATTTCATCTGAAAGATATTGATGGCTTCGCAGATAGCATCACTGAAGTGTGGTTCGTTCGAGAAAAAGAATCTCCTACTAGCGTGAGCGTCGTTCTTAAACAAGGGGACGCTTGTATTATTCTCAATGCAGGAAATATCGACTTTAATAGCGCCTCGTCTGCAGTCCCGTTGCAGGAATTGTATAAATGGTTAAATTTTCATAAAAAGCTTGCAGTTCCTTTTCATTTTTATGAAGATACAAAAAATGTGCTAATTTTAACAAAGAAAGGTGGCTTGCTATCTGCAGGTTCTCTAAGCGTAGTAACCGATCAAACGCTTCTCGCCCGAATGCAAAGGTGGTTATCAGGCGCTACGAACTGGATGTAGAAGAGTAACAAACAGCTGACAATTACAGACGCAGCATTCCCGTCTGGTTAAATTCGCGCACGGTTGCTAAGCAGTGCGCGAGCAATTTCGACGTTCGGCATGTCGCCCAGGAACACCATCGTCTTGCCAACACCTTCGCGCAGGGCGCACATTTCATCGCCGTTGACGCCGAAGGTGCCCGTGCGCTGAGCCCGTGCCATTATTTCGGCGATTGCCTCGACCACGGCCTGGGCCACCGGCAAGATGGCATGGCCATCTGGCGCGATGCGGCGCGCCATATCGGCGTTGCTCAGCAGGTTGTAGGCGTGCAGCTCCTGGAAGTGACCCTTGCCCATGGCCTCGCTAGCCTGGAAGCCTGGGATTTCGAATGCGAAGTCTTTGCGCAGGCCCGCTGGCAGCACGGCCGGCTTCGGGATGTACCGCTTGCGCGGCTTCTTGTTCGCGGCCATCAGAATTCCTCCGTTTTCCAACCGCCGCCCGCCTTCTTCGGCAGCGCCTGGACGGCAACGAAGCGCAGCGGGTACATGTCGGCAGCGATCTTGATCTTCGCGCGCGCGTCGTCCTGCCAGTAACCTTTCACTTCGTGCGCCTCCAATGCGCCGTCGGCAAGCTGCACGGCGAAATCCGGCGTGTAGAACGTGTTGTCGGCCAAGCGAAACTTTAGGCCCTCGAACTTGTACCAGGCAACCTCGCCGGCTGCCTTGCGCAGCTCCAGTGTCTGCGCATACGCGGCCTCAGTCTTGTTCATGGCGCCGACCTTGAGACGGCCCAGCGCTTGCAGGCCACGGGCCATCATTGCGCACGCTCCAGGCGATGCGCGGCCGCCATCACGATTGCAGCGCGCGCCGCGGCATCCCTGTCCGGATAGCACCGGTATCGCGCTAAGAAGCCACTGGCATCGACGCAAGTCGATGCTGGCGTCAGGCGTATCTCGAACTGCGCGAGCAGCGGCGCGGCTGCAGCCCAGTCGTCCATCCAGTCGGGCACCATGGCTTGGCCGCGACTTGCGACCGCGCCCGCCGGCGGCGTCCCGACCAGGGCGCCGCCTACTTCGACAATGTTGGACCAGCCAAGCAGCTCGGCCAGGCGTTTGTTTGCTGCGATTTTGTTTTCTTGATTTTTCATTTGAAGCCTTTTAAGCCGTTTGTCTGATGGGTACGTCACTTCGTAGCGGCCATGCCCCTTGCGCAGTGCGGCGGTGCCTCTGGCAAATCCTGAGCGGCATTCGCGCTTGCCGGGCCGGGTGCATTTCTGCCGCCAGCCAGGTAAAGCTGCACACGTTCGGCTGTCAACCGTTTGAATTCTTCGTCCGCCAGGCGGTGCTGCTCGACACGCTCCAAGCGCGCTGCCTCCTTTGCTGCGGTGCCATCAGCAATCATTTTTTTGATCGCAGCGAGTTGCGCCCGCGCGGCATCGTCCGGCGTCTGGTCCTGCTTGCCCTGCAGCAGGCCGGCCACGGCCGGTGCCGGCAGCAGCCCTGCCCTCACCGCATTGCCCAGCACCTCGACGTGCCGCGTCTTGTCCCAGCCCACGGATGCCAGCCACTCGGCCGGGCGCCGATCCAGGCGCGCAGCGGCAACGATGCGCTCGTACGCCTCCAGGAACGGCTTGCGCGCGCTGATGGCGCCGCTGGAGTCGAGCACAGGCTGGCAAATGCGGAAAGCCTCGGCAATCTCGGTCGTCCAGACCACGCTGGCCATTTCGTCCTGGCCGATCAGCGCGATTGCCCATGCTTCCTCGGCGCCCGGGCGGCCGTCCATGCCCAACGGCACGTCGAAGCCCTTGCGCTGGGCCAGCTTAATCTTGGCGCGCAGGAATTCGCTGTACGCGGCTTCTTTCAGGTGTTTTTGTTCTTGCGGGCTAAAGGCGCTCATGGGTGTTCCAATGTAGGTTGAATGGCGGCGGGCGCTGCATCGAGCAGACCCAACGACCGTAAAATTTCGTGTGTGAGGGCGACTGCCGCGCGAAAGGCAGCCTCCAGGCCTGCCGGCGACAGATCAGCCGGGCGCGGGCGCCGGCCGTCGAGCACGTCGTGGCAAGAGCTGCAGCCGAACGCGGCAGCGGTGTCTGGCGCCTTCAGGCCCATGCCCTTCCCGTCGCTTAAAAAGTTCGAATGGCAAAGCACGGTGGTGTCAGGGTCGAAGTTGCAGACGGCCAGGCGCAGCGTGCAGTCTTGGCCGCGCGCGGCGCGCCGGATCGGGGTCGAGCGTGGGCCCTTGCTTTTCAGCGTGGCCTTGCGCTTCGGCGCCGTGCGCTGGTGCGACTGCAGTGAGAGCATGCCGGTGCTGGGCATAGGCGAGGTACGCTTGAATGGCGTGCGGGCCAAGGGGGCGCCTCGCTTCATAGATGAGCGGCGCATCATGATAAGATTTCCTTTTGACAAGGAAATTTATGCTGACCTGGTTTAGATGGGCGACCCTTATGACTGCGTTGTGTGCAGCTTTCTTCTATGGATATCGCACCGCTCCTTGGTCGTACGTGGACGCGACCGTAACCGCATATTGGGTACAGGCGATTGGTTCGGTGGCCGCTATTTTTTTCTCTGGATGGTACGCCACCAGGCAAGCTAAGCGTCAGTTCATAGACGCATCCAAGCTGCAACAAATTGCGGCGACGAACTCCGAGCTCAAGATGGCTGAGGCCCTCGAAATGATTGCTTTGCTCGCATCGAAACGAATGCTGCACTTGATTAGAGAAATTGGCTGGAACCGGGAAATTTTCACAAATTACTGTACCGGTGCGACGCATTTCGACAAAAATTTGCTCAACCAAATTCAATATGATTTGGATGCTATTCAATTGCATGACTTGCCGAACAGCAAAATTATTTATGAAATCGCGACTCTTCGCTCTATTACCCGCCAAGTAAAAGAGAACGTTACCAAGGCATTCAATGACTATCGCATCATGACTGGGCAGAACTTCGCCAGTTTTTTTAATATGCTCGATGATGCTCACAAACAAATGTGTGTTAGCTTGATCTCCCTTGAAATCGAGACTATTAACATAAGAAATAGACTGTAAAGTTGTTGCGCTTTTCAGTTGCAAGATTTCCGTAATCCTGGTGTCGATGAAAAATTGATTGATTTTCATGTATCCGATTCCGAAAATAAACGCGGCTGGATAGCGCCGTTGGCGTAGACTGTATCCATTATCATCGTGGCGATCGGCTCGTCGCCGTCCCATCCATGCGGCCACGTCTGCAGCACGATCAGCTCACGGATGCGTGCTTCCTCCTCGGTATTGATCAGGTCGATCTCGGGCCGGCCAGTGGCACGCGCCACCGCGTTGACGGTGGCCTGGATGGTCAAAATGCGATCCAGGCCCATCAGCCGCGCCTCGAACGTCAGCGGCCCCATGCGCTGCGGATTCGCCGCTACGGCGCCGCTTTTCAGTATCTCGCGCCCGGCTTTGCGCAGGCGGTGCTGTGGCTCGCGTAGTTCTCGCCACAGCGGCTTGATGCCCTTGAGCGGCGCCAGATAGGCCCATTGCGGGTTCAGCAGGATGGTGTCCAGCGCCTTGTCTTCGGCCGCCAGCGGGCAACCGATGCAGCCGGTGCGCGCGTTGACCTCTTCGGCCTCGTCGCCGCCATAGGCATCGGCAATGATGGCCGTGCTCCAGTCGCCGAATTCAGCCTGTGGCGCCCAGTGGCGCAGCCACTCCCACACGTGGCAGACGCGCCAGTGCAGGAGTGGCGCCAGCGTCGACATGCGGCCGCGCAGGCCTTTGGCGCTCGGCAGCACCTGCTGATACCAGCCCTGGCCGCACTCGGCGCCATCCTTGCTGCAGCTCATTTCAATACGTCGATCACGGATGGCGCTTTCGCCCTGACGCACGCCGGTAATCATCAGGATCTGGCCGTCGAGCTGGTCCAGACGGTCGCGCAGCGCCTGTTCCATCGGGTCGATCTTGATCTGGCGCGTGCACCAGCGCAGCGTGTTGTTGTTCGGCGGCGGCACGCCACGGCCCAGGATGTAGACCATGAAACGCTTGTCCATCGGTGCCGTGACGACCTCGACGCGAATGCCGCGCTCTTCCAGTTCGTCCATTATCTGGCGCGCCGCGATGGCCAGCGGCGGCAGCTCTTGGCGCGTATCGGCATAAAACACCGTCAACGACTTGGGGCGCGCGATCTTGCCGGTGTCGAGCAAGTGGGTGATCAGCGTCAGCGTGGCGCTGGAATCTTTGCCGCCGGACCAGGCAATACCCCAGTGCTCGTGCGTAGCGCCGTAGGCCAGCAAGGACTGGATAGTCAGGTCGATGGAATCGGTCATTTGCAGGCGCTGGGCACCGGCGGAGAAAATATCGGCTTGGTTCATCCTCAATCCTCCATCGCGCGCTTGATGCCTGCGGCGTCGAGGCCAGCAGCCTTGCAACCCAGGCGCGTGGCGTAAAAGTAGGTCATTTCGTTGCCGGCGCGGCCAGCCGTGGCCAGGCCGGCGCCCACCAAGCGCTGCATGGCCTCGTACTGCTGGCCGCTGCCAGCGGCAAAGTAATTGCGGTTGCCCCAGCGATTCTTCGGCTTGCCCTGCACGGCGCCCAGCATGTGCTGCGGCTTGGCGAAATCGCCTGACATGATTGCGTCGCGGACGGCGGCCAGCGCGCAGGCGGCGCATTTGCAGTGCTGGGCAAGCTGCTTGGCAGTGCTGGCCTTGCCGCAGGCGCAAACCTTGCGGATCAGCGAATAAGTGGGCGCGGCTTGGTTCGCCAGGTGATGACGGGTAATTTGGGCGGGATTGACTGTCATGATAAGATTACTTTATGGAAACTTTTAAAAAGTGGGTAAATAGCCCTGCGGGTACCGGAACAGCTCTCGCCATATCTGGTATCGCGACATTTATATTCATTGGCCGGGGGTTCGATCTCAACAAGTCGGAATGGGCTTATTGGGTTCAGGCCCTCGGATCTATCGGTGCTATTGTGGGAACGTGGTATGCAACGAAAACGCAACTTATGCACGCGAACAAAGCCCGTAAAATTCAGCGCCTTGCGGAACAGGCGGGGCACGCACATATCGCTTTTGATCTTGCGACGGACACACATCGTGCGCTGAGGAGTATTGAAAAGAAGTTCGCGGAGGCAAATAAGCACACCAAACGTATTCGAATCCCCCTTGATCGACTGCAGGCACTCAGCCAGTCCTTGCACAATTTTGCAGCCCTGCCAATCCATCCTGTGTATTACTTCGAAATCCTCTGTCTGCAGCGCGAGGTTGCGTTCACTATCAGCGCCGTTTCCCAACAAGCTGCGAGCCCATACGTCGTGATGCCGGAACGCGTCATTAATGCTCGAAAGCGAACCGCCGCCGTCTTGGTAAGTAAATTGAAACTTGAGACTGCGCTTAACAGAGCGCGGAGCGCTGCTGGGATAATCACCCCAGTAATTGAGCGGGAAATTGATGCCGAGTACGAAGAATCGTAAACTCACGCCACCCTCGCAATCTCACGCTCATGCGCGAAGTTGGCCCGCATAGCAGCATCAATGCGGCGGCCAAGCCAGGCGACATTCGATACAGCCCAGCTGTTGCCGATGGCTTTATAGCGCGGGCCGTCAGCCGCAGCGCGTGCGACCTGGTCTCGGGTCATCACTCCGCCGCGCAGCAGATATTTGATCCAGTCCTGGTTGAGCTTTTCTGGCCGGATCTTGCGGCCGAACGGAATGAGCGTGTAGTCGTCAGGGAAATCCTGCAGGCGCTCGCACTCGCGGGGCGTGAGGCGGCGGACTGCCATGCCAGGCGCAACATACGTTGTTTGCTTCATGCCGGGCTGTGCCGACAATGCTCCCGAAATTTCTCCGTCGCCGCCCATTAAGCGGACTTCGTCCCGAGTGTTCTGGCAAAATGCCATCGATGGCACAATCGGCTGACCGCGCCCTGTGCCATCTTCACTCACATCGAATCCTTCAGCCTTGAGGGTGTTCGTGATGTCGCCGGTGGTGCAAAGAACCTGCGGGACGCCATGGCCCCGACCTTCTTCTGATGAAAGGCACGGCGAAAGGCCCTCTTGCCCATAGATACGGCGCCGCTGCGTTTCACCGGGGGTTAGGCACTCAACAGCGACGGCCACGGCCTGCGCCTGCGCCTGCGGGCTGGAAGATCCCAGCGCGCCGAACACTTCGGTGCTGCTGATGGTGTTCTGGCTGGCGTCGAAGGCGATGGCCGGTGGGCTGCCGGCGTTAGCATGGCTGCCGGCGTAGTTACCAGCGCGCAGCGTCGGTGACAGGTCGACGCAAGCGTCACCGCCGTAGTCCTTGCTGCTGAATGCGATAGGCGCCAGTACCACGCCGTGTTGCGACCCGTTGTCCAGTGTGTACATCGGTGCGCCGGCGTCGCCGATCCCCAGGCCGTTCTGATCCTTGCCACGAGTAGCGTTCTGAATCGGATAGGCGGCAATAGGCGCTTCATGGTTGCAAGTCAGCGTCGGGCTACGATCAAGCGAAATCTCGGCGCCGCCTTGGCCGTGAGCCATGCAGATTACGCCAGCAATCAGTGTGTCCAGACCGTCGCCGCGCGGGCGCTCGACGCCGCTCGTCACGGGAGCGGCTACTGCAGCACCGAAAGCAAGGTCTTTCCCGTCGCTCTGTCGTGCTCCGCCAATATCCTCGGCACTGACTGGCTGCAACCCGAGGCCACATTCGTCTTGCACTCCACCACGGCGCGCAGCGCTTGCTCTAACTGTGCCGGCAACGTCTTGCGGCGTTTCTCGGCTCGGCGGAGAATCCCGGCGCACGCCGTCGAACTCAAAAAGTACCTGTGCGGGATCGAACCCTTCTCCAGCACTTGCGACAACGAACACACGACGGCGTCGTTGGGCCACTCCGAAATATTGGGCGTCGAGGGTCCGCCACGCGACTGCGCGCGCGGGGCCATACACACAACCAGCGTACGCCCATTTACCCCCTGGTGGTTCGATTGGATCATCTTCGCCGGCAAGGCCAGCAAGGAAGCAGCCGAAGGCATTGTCTTTTGTGGAGAGCACGCCCGGGACGTTTTCCCAGAAGACAACGGTTGGAAGAAGTCCAGCTGCAGCGCGTCGTGCGTCAATTTCATCTGCAATCTCGCAAAAAACAAGGGAAAGGTTGCCGCGTTCGTCGTCGAGCGAATTGCGCAGGCCCGCAATCGAGAACGCTTGGCACGGCGTGCCGCCGCAAAAGACATCGGGCGCTTGCACGAATCCATCGCGGATCAAGGCAGCAACCTTGGTCATGTCGCCCAGGTTCGGCACGTCTGGATAGTGGTGCGCCAGCACGGCGCAAGGGAAAGGCTCGATCTCAGCCAACCAAGCGGCGCGCCAGCCGAGCGGGTGCCAGGCGACGCTGGCGGCTTCGAGGCCGCTGCATACGGAGCCGAAGGTAATGGGCATAGTGAAGGCGTCGCGCTTCATGCTAAGATTCCTTTCAAACAACTTTCGGCAAACGCATGAAATATCCCTACCTCACGGTCGCACTCCTGGTAATTTTTGGCATTATCGACATCGGTATATTGGGAAATCACTACGAACTCACGAAGTCCGATTGGCCCGGTTGGGTGCAAGCAATAGGTTCGATAGGCGCATTGGGAGTTGCGATCTTTGTTATGAACCGGCAAAGTCAGCACGCTGTTGCGCTTGCACTCGGTTCCGATAAAAGGGCTCTGATCAGAAGGGCATCCTCCGTTAAATCTCTCATCGAACGGGCGAACTCCCACATTGGTTCGTGTCTTGACACCATTAAAAAAGTCTTCACGAGTAGTGGCGCCATTTCCATAGATGAGTTTCGCACCTTTGCGTGCGGAAAACTCGCGGAGGCAAGACGTACGCTCGTAGCAATCCCCGCGCACGAGCTTGGATCTTATGACCTGACCGATGCGGTTCAGAACATGATTGAGTGCATTGCGGACCTTGAAGTTATTATTAACGCTGGTTCGCCCGCTGCCGTTATTGCCAGTCAACTGCAATACATCAGCGAAATTGAAAAACAATTTGATAGGGCAACTTCTTATCGCAATGACTTCAAAGATGGATTGCTCGCACTTGAAAACAGCTAGCCTATCTATATTTTCAAAAGTCATGGACGCACCTCAGCAGCCGGCGCGCCAAACATAGCCGCTACCAGGTAGTCACGGCCGTGCTGCCCGCGCGGCCAGTTGCTGCTTCGATTACGGTAGAGGTCGAATTCGTCCTGATCATCCAGGTCGGGCATGCCATACAGGGCGCGGGAATGGGTTGCTGCGGCCTCGATCAGCACGAGGTGCCCAGCCTTGACCAGCTTGGCGAGGCGCTTGCGGACGGTTTCGCGGTGAAGTGTCAGGTCTAGGGCGATATCGCCGATGGTGGCGGCGCCGCAGCGCTTGACCGTGGCCAGGATATCGGCGGCGCGGTCAGCGCTTGCGGAATTGCGGCTGGAGGCTACGCCAGCAGGCGCGCGCGTGCGATTGTCAACTTGGCCAGTCACAATGCCACCTCGCCAGATCCGGTATCGACGCCTTCAATCGGTGCGAGATAAAGCGCACCGTCGTCCATTTCACGCCAAAAATTCCACACGTCGGTGACGGAAAACAGCATGTCCGCCTCATCAAAGTTATTGTCGAGAGCGAGAAATGCCATTTCAATGAATTTGTCGGCTGGCAGTTCGGCGCCGCGCAGTTGATGAAGCTCGTTGACGGCGCCAGCAGCCATGTGCGAGATCAGCTGCGCGTGTGTTACGCGCTGATCAGTAACAAGCCGCAAGAAAAGGAATTGAGCAGCGGAAGCATCACAACCATCTGCGACTCCCCACAATCGAACCAAATATTGCATTGTGGAGTTCATCACTTCGGCTGCATATAGCGCCATACGCAAATGGCTGGCAGCACGAGCAATCACCCCTTCCATGCGGGCACCACCGAGCATTTTCTCGCAGACGGCATTGGACATTTTCCTTTGGCGTGCCAGACGCTCGGCATGAGCTGCGGCATCGAACAGAGAAAACGACGGGAGCATGGCCTCAACCACAGTTACGGCTTCTGAGAAATCACAAGCGAACCATTCTCCAACTACTCGACACGATGCGAGGGCAGCGTGAGCGCGCGCCTCCAAGGCTGACGAGTCGTCAATCTGAGGACTGAGCCAAGTACGCATTTCACGAATGCCACCCATCGCTTGGATGGCCTTAAATCGGGCGGAAGGCGTATTCGTGCGTCCTATTTTGATCAAGCCGAGCCCACCGTCGACCACGTAGGCGTGGCCTGGCGTCAGGCGCCTCATGACCTACCCCAAACGGCGCATTTCAGCGCTTCCGCAATATTTACACTTTTCTGTTGTACAATTTCGGTCATAAATTCTTTCGCGAATTTTTGTTGTTTCAAGGAAGCCCGCCTGCCAGCGGGCTTTTTTCATTTCTGGCCTTGCAGTTCCTGCAGCATTGCTTCGTAGTGCTGGCGCGTCCGGACGTGGCCCGGGTCGACCGGCAGTTCGCGCTCGGTATGCCCTTGCTCCTGGGCGCCCTCCTCGCCCGGCGCGGCGCTGGCGCCAGATGCCGGCTGCGTGGTCGACCAGGTCAAGCCGCCACCTCGGCGCGCGCGATGCGCTTGAGCTCGCGGATAGACACGTCGAACACCTCGTGCATGCGGATCAGCAGCGAGGCGCCGACCGGCAGGCGGCCGTGGCGAATCTTGGAAATCACTGGTGGTGCCACTTCCAGCGCGCGGGCCAGGGCGGCGTCGTTCTTTGGGCCCTTGGCCAGCAGCATGTCGAGCAATTCGTTGTTGCCTTGGGCGTCGTCCAGCGAGCGATACGGCGATGTGGCTGTTGTTTGCGTCATGTCATATTCCTAATTGATGGTGATTAAAATGGCCGATTCCGGCCGTGCAATGCTGTAGCTGTCGGGTGCGGGTTCGTTATGGCGGCTCGCGCCGCGGCACCTCATATTTTTTCGCCACCCTGTCGGCGGCATCGCGCCATTTCTGGCGCGCTTCCTTGTGCGCGGCCTTCGCCGCGCTCTCGCCCTCGCCGTCCTTTGCGCCCAGCAAGTCTTTCTCGGCCTGGCGGTAAATCATCGAACGCTGGAAGATCAGCTCCTTCTCCTCGGCTGTGACCTCGGCTTGTTTATTCAATAGCTGCCTCCATGCCGTTAAACCCGCATCCGCACGACGCGTGGGACGACGCCGAAGCACGGGCGCGGTGCCGGCACAATCTGGGCCCTGTTATTTATTGATTTGGGCCTACCTCCGCTGGAAAACGGCGGCGTATCATTCCGTTTCGGCCTGGCGTCCAGGTGATTGCGGATGATTACGATCGTGCATTCGTTCAACACGTCGCTGACGCTCTTGCGCATCGCAGTACACGCGGCTTGCAAGGCATCCTTGTTGTCGTCCGTGATGTAGCCCTTGACGAGCGCGGTGCGTTTTTGCTTCTGTTTCATGGTTTTCTCCTGGTGGTCGGTGTTACAGGGTTTGGGTGCAGCGAAATGCAGGTCGTGCGTTTGTGCTGTTTTAAGGCGGACGCTCGCTTACGGGCGATGCGCACTCCTCAAGCGGCTCGCCGAAAGGCAGATGGTGCGGTTCGAGCAGCGGGATGCGCACGATGTCGTCAGCCGGGCGCGGCGGGGAAATGGGGATCAGGCGGATCATGGTTTTGCGCCCCCGTCGAAGATGACGTTGTTGGCATGCGGTTGGCGGCCGGCGTAGCCTGACGCTGGGACCGGGTCAGTGGCGCGGCGAGGTGTGGACGCAGCAGCCAAGTCAGGCCAAATCTTGTGCCAGTCGTCAGGGCGCAGATCTTTGCGGGAAACCTCCCCTGCGGTTGCCGTTTCGATAGCGAGGCAGTATTCGATGGGCACGCTGCGCAAGCGCCAATTGCCGAGCCGTGCGGAGCTGACGTCGATCTCCTTGGCCAAGGCTGAAAGGCCGCCGCACAACTGGATTGCTTTATCTAGTGGATTCATGAAGATCATATTACACGACCTGTGTATTTTGATCAAACATTTTGTGTAACACACTCTGTGAATGTTTAGCTATTCTTTGATGATGAACAAAAAGGCAAACAATATTCCTTGGGAGCGCATTGAAGCGCGACTGGAGGAACTGCAAAAAGACCAGCAATGGCTCCGTGAAACGCTGGGCATTGCCCCCGCTGTATTGACCAACTGGAAATCACGCGGAACACCAGTTGGCAAAGCCGTGCCGGTCGCGCGCGCCCTTGGCCTGACGACTGATCAACTGCTGGGACTGGACAGTTCATCCCATATCGCAGGGGCTAGCCCTGTTACTGATGATGAGGAAATGGCGCCATCCACTGTCGCCATTCGCATGGCCCCAGAGCATGTGCGCGCCGGCATTACTGGATTCGGCTCGGATCACGTGTTCGAGGACGGTGGGCACTACCACCTAAAGCGCCTGTGGCTCGAAGAGCGCGACTTGGCGCCTGGCGCATTGCTGGCCATAAAAATCAGGGGCGACAGCATGCGGCCGCTGATGTTCGAGGGCGACGTTGTTGTCGTGAATGTCACGGACAAGAGCCGAGTGAACGGGAACATTTTTGCGCTGAATTTTAAAGGCGAGTCGGTAGTAAAGCGCCTCAAGTATGAGCGCCGCGAGTGGTATTTAACTTCCGAAAATCCAGACTTCCCACAAGAGCCATGCCGCCCAGGTGATTGCGATGTCATAGGTCGAGTGGTGTATTTTGAGGCCCGAAATTTTAAGGATCGCCTGTAAAAGTGCCGGACCAATTTCAACTCAGTTTGCGCATCAAGAGGATATTTTGAGAATAGTTATAGCTACCACTTTCTTCACAACATTAATTTTTGGCTTTCATCAATCTTCTATGGCTGCGAATGAGGATTCGACAGCAGTAGAGTCCATGGAAAAAATTGTTGCTGGCTATGAGTCCTTTTTTTCTTCGCCTCAGAAGATGATATCTCTCTTCATGTGCAGTGGTTTGTGCAACGGGACATATGCGGTTACGAAAAACTATGTTGTTAGAAACATTGCTTATGACGTTCAAAAAACTACGTCGCTTGTTTCCCCATACACGGCAACAGTCTCCTTCAATGCCAGCATTTCACAAAACACAAAATGCGGAAATATAAGGCTGGGCGGCTCAATATCTGTCTCGTCGAGCGAGGCTGAGGCATTAAAAATATCCAGCAACGAATCTTGTTTCGCTGCTCCGTATGACAATAACGACCAAGTACAGATTGTTTATGCTTACCAAAAAAACAAATGGACAATGAAGTCTGCTTATCACATAGGTTCGCGCGGCATGATACTGAACCACGGACTTCTTGCCGTCACTGGATCGCCATCGGACACGTCCATGCCAGTCGTTGATATCGAGACAAAGGCATTCAATCGCGGATGGGTTGCAACCATCACGCCATAACTATTGCTTCATCCACTGTTGCAGGTATTCAACTAATGAATAACATAACAATTCGTTAGATTTCCTGTTGGTAATTTATATATGATGTGGCGCGCGCTGCTGTACTTCGAAGTCAGCTAAGGATAATGTGGGAAGTTTAATTTTGGCGCTGGTCGCCATCGCCCTCGTGCCCCGAGCCGATGAGGAGGGCTAACGGCGCCCTGTCACTGAGGATATCAGTGCATCCCTAACCAGGCTGTTCTTGTGCCGAACGAATGCTGCAAGCTAGCGAGGTGAACGTGGTTGTTGCCGCACTGCATCGATTAACGGTCGGATAGAAATTGCCAGAACCCTACGAGTTACGACCAAGGCCATATGAGTGTTCAGATAGTTGAAATTATCGGCCGATCCGCAGATGGCATGACGAAGCCATTTATTTGTCGCGGAGACGATGGCCATATTTACTTCGTCAAAGGGCGCGGCGCCGCGAGGCGCAGCTTGATTTGTGAGTGGATAGCAGGGAGCCTAGGGCAAAGCTTAGGCCTACCCATTGCGCCCTTCATTATCGTTGATGTCCCAGAGTCACTTATTCAGCTCGGATCGCGTGATGATTTACGCGATCTCGGTGCTGGCCCAGCCTTTGGCTCGCGCAAAGTTGCGGCCGTGGAGATCACAATCTCACATCTAGATCAAATTCCCATCACATTGCAATGCGACGTTCTCGCCTTTGACTGGTGGATCCGCAACGCAGATAGAATGCTGAGCAAGGAAGGCGGAAACCCAAATCTTCTATGGGGGATTGAGTCAAAAAGCTTGGTCGTAATTGATCACAACCAAGCGTTCGATCTCGATTTTTCTATCGAAAACTTTACTGACATGCATGTTTTTCATGATCAAATCAACACTTTGTGTGGCGATTGGCTCACTCGCGAGAATTATTGCACTAGGTTTGCCGATGTCGTGGCAAATTGGGATTTTATCTGCAATACTATCCCTCTAGAGTGGTGGTTTGTAGATCCTGAGCAGACCATTCTTGTAGACTTTGACCGCGCCGCGGTGAGGCAGCAACTCCTAGAGTGTCAAAATGACACGTTCTGGAAAATGATATGAACAACATTCCCTGCCTATATGCAATCATCCGCTTTTGTCCTTTTGTGGAGACTGGCGAGTTTGCGAATGTCGGCATCATCTTGATGTCGCCAGATCACCGATACTTCGGCTACAAACTCATGGGGAAGCGGCATGCGCGAGTGACGCAGTTCTTTGAGGATCTTGACGCCCAGGTTTTCAAGGCAACAATGCACACATTGCAAGAGGAATTGAAACGAATTTCCGATACCCTTAAGCCGCATGGCTTCGATAGACGCTTGAAGCTTAATGATACCGAGTCCGCAAGGAGAATTTTCTTGGAGGTGATTCGCCCGCGAGAAACTGTAATCAAATTTAGCGAAGCTCGAGGAGTACTGACAGGCAGCCCCATCGAAAAATTAAAAGATCTTTATGGGTATTATGTTGGCAGAAACTTCGTCACTCCTGAATACAGGGAAAAAACCTTGGAAAACGGAATGAGGAAATGGCTATACCAAGCAGCCATAGGAAATAGGTTTGAACGGCTTGAAGTGGGGAATGATGAATATCATGCCACATTCCCATTTGTCGAAACAAATGGTGATCTTCCGGTGACTGCTATAAAGCCACTAGACCTTGCACAGGATCAGCCAAATAAAATAATTGATCATGGCGGCACATGGGTTCATAGGATTAGAGCTCTAAAGAAGAGAGATTTACTACCCGAGAAAGTTTTATTTGCTGTTGATGGCCCTGATGAAGACGGCCCTCGATTTAGAGCCTACGAAGATATCATCAATGAAATGATGGATGTTGGCGTAAAAGTCATACCGTTTTCTGAGAAGAATGAAATTCTTGATTTCGTTGCCTCATAACTGACGTGTATCGCAACTGGCCCGCCCCGCGCGGGCTTTTTTACGCCTGTCACTGCAACTATTGGTTAGATTTACTATTGCTAATTTTACATATAATTGGTGTGCGAAACGGCACGCACCTATGCCGCACCAGGAATAAAAATGAAAGCAATATTGGTTGCAGCACTGGCAGTTTCCGTCTCCGTATCCATTCCAGCCTTCGCACGCGGCGGACATTCGGGCGGCCATGTAAGCCCATCTGGCCACAGCGCCAAAGCCGCAACTGGAACGGGGGCGAAAGCATCTCACGAACATGTCGGCAGTTATACAAGAAAAGATGGCACGGTCGTCAAGGCTCACGACCGGTCCACGAAGGACGACACCTCGGCAAATAACTGGTCGACGAAGGGCAATACCAATCCCGAGACTGGCAAGGCCGGGACGAAATGAAATCCATTTTCCTTAGCTTCGCCTTGATCGCCTCTGTCGCATTGAGCGGCTGCGGCGGTGGCGGCATTGATGACAGCGACACCGTTACCTGCAAAGATGGATGGATTTCCCATTCAAAAGATAAGCAAGGTGCATGTTCCTCTCATGGCGGCGTGCGATAACTTTCTGTCGAATTTCCTTTAAGGCAACCGACGTGCGCGGGCTCATTAATGCCCTCGCATTCCCAATAGCTTCCAAATTGGCAATATTCAAAGCATAATGCATTTATGCAACTATGCGCCGCCATAATTAAGATCAAGCAAATCAAGATAGCCGTGGTCCAGGTCGAGCCAGAACACACCTGGCCCGGCACTGGACCGGCCGCGCTGGTGCGAGCGCAACTGTTCTTCCCTACCCTCCCCATCCTGCTACTGGCGCCACGCGTCGGCGGCTTCTCGCGAAGCTACGCCACGTTCGATATCACGCCACTGATCAGCAAGATCAACGCTAACGAAATCAAATGGCAGGCTTACCGGCGCCCACCGCCGCCCGAACTCCCTTTTTAAGCATCCATACCAGCCTCGACGATTCGAGGCTTTTTTTCGTCCGTCAAATCCTATCATCTCCCGACACACAAAATAATTACACAAATTGTTTGCTATGAATACACACCATGTGTAATACTTCATTTATCGAAAGCAAATACAGGAGTACGACATGTCCCCAGCCGAACTTGCAGCACTCGAAGCGGTCCTCATCGCACACGGCGAAGTGATCCCTGCAATCGCAATCCCAGCGCGCGGCTGATCGCTATGAAGATCACTCCACAAGTCCGCGCCCTGCTGCCGCTGCGCCACGCCGGCCACCGCACCATTACCAGCGCTGCTTACGACATGGTGTGCACTGTTCGTTCGGCAGGATTTGGCGCGAAAGCCGCCGACGAGCTGGAATCTCTGATCGTCACGGCGGTGAATGCGCACGAGGCGCTGGTAGCGGCACTGTCAACCATGGTCGCAGCGAACGCGACGGGCAAAGAGGTTTCGATTGATGAGTTTCGCGCTGCAACCGAAGCGCTGGCACTGGCAGCAAAGCCATGAGCGCCCGTGATGCGCTCCCCGGTCTGTTCACCGCCCCACCGGCGCGCGCAACGCTGCGCAAGTACAACGTATCGATCAAGTTTGCAGACGGAATTTTTGAAGCCACAGCTTGGGCAGGAAGCCCGAATCAGGCGCATGAGCTAGCGCGAGTAGATGCGCGCATGGCGTCTTGCACCGGCACGTTTTATGGCCGCGAGCTGGGCTGGACTGCGGAGCTGGCAAAGGTTTAGCGGTCGCCCGCGCCGTAGTTCAAGGCGGGACAGGCCGGCGGGCCGGATAAATGCCCTGTGGGATCAGCATGCCCCGATTGATCTTCGTGAGGATCAGGCGCCCGGGGAAGCCCGGCGCCACAACCAACCTTGAAGGAAACACAGCATGTCGAATTTCAAAGAAAACCAGAAGGTGAATGTGAAGGGCACGAAAACCGAGCCGCTGCCGCGCCCGGGCAAGTTCGTGAAGACGCATCCGGGCGCCCGTGGCGACTTCCTGGAAGTGCTGCTGGACGGCTCGACCGCATCGGCCAAGTTCCGCCCTTCGCAGGTGTCGGCAGCCTAATTTCACCCCGGCCAGTCGCCCTGGCCCGTCTCGCCGGCGTAACCGGCGGCCAAGACATGACCATCGAATCTGCCGGGGTGATTGCCGAGCAGGTACGGCCAGATTAATCACCTGGTGTCGGCGTCCCACGAGGGATTCTCGATGGTCATGTGTTGGCGGCCCACCAGCCGCAGGAATCACACGCCCGACGGATTGACCGGGTCGCCAGCAACCCATTTAACCAGAGGAGCAGGACATGAGCTACATCATCACCATCCGCACCGCCAGCACGGTGCACAGCTTCGCCGCCATCGGCAATCTGGCCGCGCTGATCGATGCCGCCTACGACGACGGCGCACTGGGCGTCACAGCAATGGTGCAGCCATGATCGCCCTCTTCCACCGCCTGTTGGTCGCCCACCGCCATTACCAGGCACAGCACCAGCACCGCATGAACAAGATGCGCCTGGCCGGCGTGCGCCGTGAGCTGGCCGGGCTGGAAGAAATGCGCAAAGAACTGATCACCGCGCAGATCGAAGCGCTGATCGACCTGGACGCATCCGCCGCGCGCGTGCAGCGCCTGGGCCGCGCCCACCGGGAGGCGCAGTGGACGTCGTCAGCCAAGCCGTGATGGACGTGGCCAGCCAGGCCCTGCGCAACTGGCATGCCGGCCACGCCATCGTCTACGCCGTCCGCCTGGCGCTGTTGAAGGCAGAAATCATAAAACTCACAAGGAAAAAGTCATGAACGCAGTTACGCAAGAAAGCCGCACCGTCATGCAGCCGACGCAATACGACCAGGGCGACATGCCCGTGGTGGCCACTAGCAGCGCCTCGTTGATTCTGGACAGCGCAAGCATGGACAGCATGATGCGCCTGGCCGACATCATGGCCAAGGGCCGCGCCACCATCCCGGAGCATCTGCGCGGCAGCCCAGCCGACTGCGCCGCCGTCATCATGCAGGCTATCCAGTGGCGCATGAACCCATTCGCCGTCGCGCAGAAAACCCACCTGGTGAACGGCGCCCTTGGTTATGAAGCCCAGCTGGTCAATGCCGTGATCCAGTCGAGCGGTGTCACGCGGGATCGCTTCAACTACGAATGGTATGGCCCTTGGGAAAAGATCATCGGCAAATCCAAGGTCTGCACCGCGCCGGCGAAGGGCACGAAGGGCGCTGCTGACTACAAGAAAGAATATCAGTTCCGCGTGCCGGACTACGACCTCAAGGACGAGGATGGCCTGGGCGTGCGCATCTGGGCGACGTTACGCGGTGAGGCTGAGCCACGCGTGCTCGAACTGCTGTTGGTGCAGGCCAGCGTGCGTAATTCCCCTCTGTGGACGACGGACCCGAAACAGCAGTTGGCGTACCTGGCCGTGAAACGCTGGACCCGCCTCTACTCCCCCGACGTGATCCTGGGTGTCTACACCCCCGACGAGCTGGACGAAGGCAACCGCGAGGCGCGCGATATTACGCCGGATACGGGAGGCATGCGCGCACCAGCGCCAGCCCAGGCATCGCAAGCATTGATCGACGTGGCCGAAGCGGCCGCAGGCAAAGGCGTAACTGCGTATCAAAAATTCTGGACTGACACTGGCGTACCGAACCGGAAAGCCCTGGCTGCCGATCACGAAAGACTGAAAGCAAAAGCTGTGGCTGCCGATCAAAGCCGTACGGTTGATGCGGCGCCGGTGGCCAGTGCAACCCCTCCCCCACTCTCGCTTGAAATGGAAGAGTTGGCTGCCGACCTTGGCGCGGTCGCTGACGAGGGCCTGGAGGCATTTGTTGGCGCTTGGGATCGGCTCTCCAAGACCACGCAGGACAAGTTGGCCGGCGCCTACCCTGCAATGAAGGCACGCGCAGAAGCTGTCGAGGTGTCCAAATGATCATCCTTACCTGCGAGCAAGGAAGCCCCGAATGGCATGCCGCCCGAGCCGGGGTAATCACCGCCAGCATGTTTGTGGTGGCGCGCGCCAAGCTGAAATCGGGTGCAAACAAAGGCCAGCCCACGTCAGCAGCCAATGATTACGCCTTCCGCCTGGCCATCGAGCGCATCAGCGGCATGCCGCTCGACGAAGGATTCGAAACCTATGCTATGCGACGCGGCCATGACCTGGAGCCGGCCGCACGCCATGAGCACGAGGTGCAAAGCGGTCACGTTGTTGAACGCGCTGGCTTTGTCCTTACCGAAGATCGCTTGTTTGGAGCCAGTGCGGACGGGCTGATCGGCGATGACGGAGGCAGCGAATACAAATGCCTGATCTCACCCGAACGTCTCCGCGACGTTCTGATAAACGGCGATTTCAGTGAATTCATGGACCAGGTGCAGGGCTGCATGTGGATCACGGGCCGCCGCTGGTGGGATTTCTGCCTGTACTGCCCTGCTCTGGCTCCAGTCGGCAAAGAGCTGTGGTTCCGCCGCGTCGAGCGCGACGACGCCTACATCGACGCGATGGTGCTCGACCTGGTCGATTTTGAAAAACTGGTTACTGAAAACGAAACAATTTTACGAATGAAGGAGGCAGCATGATCACCGAAACCACCCAGGCCACGCCGGCTACCACCGCCCTCACCCTGCCGCAGCGCGCTGCCGTCGCGCTGGGCGCCGTGGACTATGAGGCAAAAATCAAGGAACAGGTTGCCGCCTCGACCGATATCACCGCCGTCATCGATCCCGCCGGCCGCGAGCAGGCACACCGTATCGGCATGAACCTACTGAAACTGCGCACCGGCATCAAGGCCGTCGGCGAGGCCGCACGCAAAGACGCGACAGATTTCAGCAAGGCGGTGATTGCAAAGGAAAAAGACCTGATTGCGCTGATCACGCCAGAAGAAAATCGCGTGTTCGAGCTGCGCGACGCCTACGACACCAAGGTCGAGGCCGAAAAGCAAGCTGCGATTGCGAAGGAGCGCGAACGCATTACTGCGATCCAGGCTGATATTGCGGCAATCCATGATGCGCCGCTGGAACTGGTGGGCAAGTCCGCTGCCGATATTCAGGCGGCTGCAGCTACCGTGGCTGCCATCGTCGTGGATAAGGAGCGCTTTGCCGAATTCGAGAAGGATGCTGCCAAGGTCTTTGCCGAAGTGAGCGCCAAGCTGGCCAGCCTGCATGCCGCAGCAGTGGCGAACGAAGAAGAGGCCGCCCGCATTGCCGCCGAGCGCGCCGAGTTGGCGCAGCTGCGCGAAGCGGCTGCCGAGGCCCGGCGCATCGCGCAGGTGGAAGCTGAGCGTATCTCCGCCGAACGCCAAGCCGAAGACGACCACCGCGCGGCGCTGGTCGCCGAGCAGGAAGCCGAGGCGCTGCGCCAACGCGAGGCCCAAGCCGCTGAATTGAAAAAGCAGGCAGACGCCCAAGCAGAGCAGAACCGGCTGGAGCAAGCGGAAATCGCACGCCAGCGCCAGGAACTGCTGGACATGCAAAGCGCTGCAGCAGAAGCCGCACGGCTGGCCCAGGTCGACGCCGACCGATTGGCCAATGAAACTGTGCAAGCCGCACAGCTCGCCGTGGCGCGCGCCACCGAGCAAGCCGCCCAGGTTGCCGCGCCTGCGCCCTCCGCTCCTATCGGCATCCGCCGCGCGCCCGCCGCCATCGCGCAGGCCGCGAGCCACCCAGCGCCAGCACCTGACCTGCTCGACGCCGCTGCCGATGACCTCTACCCATCCGACAGCGACATCCTCGACGTGCTGTTCGACCAGTTTGGCCTGACGGCGGCCGAGGCCATCGACCGCCTGGCCAAGTTCGACTTTGCCGCCGCGCGCGCCGGCCTGGTCGCCCAAGCCGCATAAAACACAGCCCCGCCCACCACCAGGAGAAACCAATGAATACAGCAGTCGGAGCACCCCAAATCACCCTGCAAGCCATCCAATCCTCGCAGATCGCCGCCATCGGCCACTGCCCGTCGACCGAAACGCTGGCCGTGCAGTTCTTCCGCAAGGGCGCACCGGCGGACGTCTACCACTACGCCAACGTCACGGCCACCGAGTATGCGGCCTTCGCCGGCGCCGAATCGGTCGGCAAGCACTTCTACGCGCACATCAAGCCGCATGCCGACAAGCACCCGTACACGAACACGGGCACGCCGGCCGTCGAGCTGACGCCGACCAAGCTGAGCAAGGAGCTGCTGGCCGGCTTGCTGACGGGCCGCGAATACGGCAGCGAAATGGCGAAGGAAGAGGAGCAGCAGGCCAAGGCCGCCGGGTTGATCGTGATTTTTGGCGCCAGCGACGACCTGATGGAGTTCCGTGGCTTCGTGGACGACGAGCGCGGCGCGCCGACCATCGCTCTGCTCGACGCCAAGGGCTTGCTGCCGTTCCGCGAGGATATCCAGCACGACGACGATGCACTCAAGGACTATTTCGCCCGGGCGCCACAGGTGCGCGCCGTGGATGCCCTGTGGGGCAAAGAAGACGGCTACAGCTGGACCTATCGCACCGACGTGCCGCACGCCACGTTCGAAATCGTGGAAGACGGCGAGCCGTATTGCCGCGGCATCGTGATCGACGTGGCCGACCTGGCGCTGGCGGCGGTGCCAGCGTGACTTCCTACCGCAAACCCGATCCGGCGAAGCTACAGGCTGCTTGCGACAAGTTCAATGCTGTGCACCAGGTCGGCGCGGCCGTCCGCGTCGAGCTCGACGGCGGGGAGATCCGCGAAACGATTACCACCAGCGAGGCCCAGGTGCTCAGCGGGCACACCGCAGTCATCTGGCTCAAGGGCGTCAGCGGCTGCTACCTGCTGGACCGCGTCGCGCCGTTGCCGCCAGCCAGCACGGCTGCTGGATCGCCGCCATGACGAAGCAAACCTATTTCCTCGTGCACGACGAGGCACGGCGCCGGGCGGCTGAATTCGCCAAGACCGCGCCGCCCGGCTGGATGGTTGTGTTTTCCGAGCCGAAGAAGAAGCGTGCCCAGGAAGAAAAGTACCACGCCATGATCGGCGAGATCGCCAAGCAGGTCAAGCACATCGGGCGCAAGTGGGATGCGGATGACATGAAGCGGCTGCTGGTGGACGAGTTTGCCGACGAAATGCGCCTGGCCGGCACGCCGCTGCACCACGACGGGCGCGTGACGCCCAGCTTCGACGGGCGCCGCATCGTGCAGCTGGGCGTCCAGACCAGCGACTTCTACGTGAAGGAAGCCGCGCAGTTCATTGAATTTTTGTATGCCTTCGGTGCCGCGCGCGGCGTCATGTTCTCAGAATAAGGAAGCGCCATGTTTTTCAAGAATCTTCAAATCTACCGCCTGCCCACAAACTGGCCCATGAGCGTCCCGGAGCTGAACAGCATGCTCGAGCGCCAGGCCTTCACGCCCGCCACGAGCGCCGAGCTCCAGCGCCAGGGCTGGGCCGCGCCACGCGGCGCCGGCGAGCCGCTGGTACACGCCGTCGGCGGCCAGTTCCTGCTGCAGCTGAAAACCGAGAAGAAGCTGCTGCCGTCGACCGTCATCAACCAGGTGGCCGCCGCCCGCGCGCTGGAAATGGAAGAAGCCCAGGGCTTCGCGCCCGGCAAGAAGGCCATGAAGGAACTGAAAGAGCGCGTCACCGACGAACTGCTGCCGCGCGCCTTCGCGATCCTCAGCAGCACGGCCGTGTGGATTGACCCGATCAACGGCTGGCTTGTGGTGGACGCGGCCAGCCCGGCCAAGGCCGACGAAGTGGTGAAGCTGCTGCTGAAATCCGTCGACAAGCTCCCGCTGGAAAGCCTGCGCGTCATGCGCTCGCCGGTGGGCGCGATGACGGAATGGCTGCAGGCGGACGAATCCCCTGCCGGCTTCACGGTCGATCAAGACGCGATCATGCGCGCCACGGGCGAAAGCAAGGCCCAAGTGGCGTACAAGCGCCACACCCTGGAAGCGGACGATATCCGCCGCCACATCGCCGCCGGCAAGCAGTGTACCCGCCTGGCCATGACCTGGAGCGACAAGATTAGCTTCGTGCTGGACGAGTCGCTGGCCATCAAGTCCGTCAAGCCGCTGGAGATCATCAAGGAAAGCGCCACGCGCAACGACGACGAGCGCTTCGACAGCGATTTTGCGCTGATGACGGGCGAGCTGGCCAAGCTGCTGGCCGACCTGGTCGATGCGCTGGGCGGTGAAGTGGATGCCGTGGAGCCTGCGGCGCGCCCGGCCGCAAACGCGGCGCCAGCCAAAGGCCATGAGCCTGTGCGTGAGCAACGCGTGGTGCTGGAATTGAACGGCCAAGCGCCCGGTACCGTGCCGCCAGGTGACGGCAGCGCGAGCGATCCGCTGTACGAGCAGGCCGTCGAGGTGGTGCGCACCCAGCAACGCGCATCGGTCTCGCTGGTGCAGCGCCACCTGCGGATCGGCTATAACCGGGCAGCCCGGCTGCTGGAGGCGATGGAGGCGCTAGGCGTGGTGAGCGACATGGCCTCGAACGGCGCGCGCGAGGTGCTCTCCCAGGGGAATTGGCTAAGTCATTCTAAGAGCGCTCCCGATGGTGGGTCAGATGATCTGCCGAAGTAAAGGAAAGCTGAAGCGGCAGATTCTGCGCGACACAGAGCTGCCGCCTCACTGTCGCAAATTTCGCTTGCACAGAATAGCTTGCGCTCAAGACATCTGGTAAATGCGCTCATGGATTCATCACATTCAGGAATGGCCTCGCAATAAAAGGCCGCCCAATATCCGTTTCGCTTCCGCTTGGCAAAAACGCAAGCGCAGCCGTAGTCGAAGTCGATTGTTATAGCAGTAGCGTCCATATAGGAATATTAACATGAGCCTGCCTTACGAAAACGCCACCAGCGGCGCCAACGCGCTGGACGAGATCGGCAAGGTGCTGACGCGCTTTGGTTGCGCGCGCTTCGGCACGATGACAGATAACGAGGCCGGCGAGCTGCTGGTGCAGTTCAGCCATCGCGGCAAGGACGTGTCCGTGAAGGCCAGCTACCGCGGCTACGCCGCGGCTTGGCTGAAGGCGCACCCGCACTCGAACCGCATGAAGTTGAATAAAGCACAGCACGAGCTGGCGGCTGTGGCCCAGGCTAAGATCAGCGTTTGCTCGATCTTGCGCGACTGGATCAAGGGCCAGGTCACGGCCATCGAAGTCGGCATCCTGACGTTCGAAGGTGCATTCCTTGGCCATATCCTGCTGGGCGATGGCAAAACGGTGTTGGACCACGTTACAGGCAGCGGCCTGCTGCGCATCGAATCGGAGGGGAAATGAAAGAAATTGGCATGCTTTTCAACGCAACCATGGTGCGCGCCCTGCTCGACGGCAGCAAGGTACAGACGCGGCGGATCGTCAAACCCGCTCCGCAAATGGTTACCGACAAGCGCATCGAGCCGTGGGCAGGCAATCCAGCGGCTCTGCTCCAATTGCTGCTGGCATCGAAGCGCGGATGCCCCTACGGCCAGCCCGGCGACCGCATCTGGGTGCGCGAGACCCATCGCCCGATCTTCGGCCAAACCTGCGGCCTGATCGTGGTCGACTATCGCGCAGACCCACGGGAAAAGTGGGAGCGCTTGTTCGACGCCCCCGGTTGCCTGGTCAAAGGCACCAAGTGGACGCCTTCCATCCCCATGCGCCGTGAGTACAGCCGGATCCTGTTGGAGATCGTGTCTGTTCGCGTCGAGCGGCTGCAGGACATCAGCGATGCCGATATTTTGGCCGAGGGTATCGACGCGGAGAAGTTGGCGGAATCGCAGGACAAATTCAACACCCTATTCCGCCCTGGTGAGGCCGATGGCCGGCCAACGCTTCGCAGTGCATGGCGCAACCTGTGGGAATCCACTGGCGGCGACTGGGATGTCAACGAATGGTTGTGGGTGATCACGTTCAAGCGGGTGACGCCATGAACCCGCGCATCTACAAGAAGCAGGCAAAACGGGCCGCCCAACTGCTGCGCAGCCATGGCGACACGACCAAATACGCGCCCACGGGGGAGCCCGGCGTCACTGAGGAGCCGTTTTCTTACAAGCGCGCCAAGTGGCTGCGCCGGCACCGGCCAGCGGAATACGGAATGTGGCAGCGCATCAGCGGCATCCCGGAATTTGCCTACCAGGACTTCGATGGCGAATGGGATGGCCATGATTCGCGCGTGGGCTGGGAGCGTCATTACGATCACGCCCGCTTGCCAGCGGATTATTGGGAGGGCCCGGAATGGGAGTGCGGCGGCAAGCCGTGGCCGCGCATGACCACCAGCGATCGCATGGGCATGTGGCGCTATAGCCAGATTGCACCAGGCTGGCGGTGGCGCGGCGGCCGTGCTGTGCGAGCGGCTTCATGAAGCCGGCGGTCGCAGCGTGCGTGCATGGGGTACACGGGGTCGGAAGTCGCAACCCTAGAGGTAATGCGCAATGAACGACAACGACGAAGTGCCGAACGGCGAGCGCAACCCTGGTGCTGCGCGCGTCGCGACGGCCCTGATCCTGATTTACGTGGCGGCGACCCTGACGGGCGTCCTGGCCACGACAACCTGAGAGGCAAATATGGAAAAGATGATTGAAGCAGCGCCGGTGGCGCGCGATGAATACGGATTCTGGAGCCACCCCGACCTGCCAGGCTTTTACGAAGGAGACGGCGACAAGTACCGCGCATGGATCGAGCAGCAACAGCTCACGGCCAAGCGCGTCGACATGGAGGATGACGCCTCGGACGAGCTCAGCGACCGCATCATGGATGGCGACATCTCCGCTACCGCCGATTGGGCGCCGACCTCGCCAGGCCCGTGCTGGTTCCTGCTGGCGATCTACGACACCGAGGACGGCCCGGTGGCCTGGTTCGCCTCTCGTGCGCCGACTGACGGGAGCGCGCCATGAACATGAGCGATATTGAAATGCGCCACATCGCTGAAATGGTGGCGGCGCTGAACAAGGCTGGCGGAAAGCGCACCGCCAACACTGCCGGGGAATTGAATAGGCAACAAATCTGCGCCGCCCTCGGGGTCAGCGAATCAACGATACGGCGCCTCGAGCAGGCCGGGCTGCCATATACACCGGTCGGTGCGCGCTCCAAGCGCTACGACCTTGAAGAGTGCAAAAACTGGTTAAAGGAGAACAACCAATGTCCATCTGGGACGACAAGGACGGAAGGAAGCACATCGGCTTTATGGTCGGCGGCAAAAGATTTCACCATATCCTGCCGCAGGGCACAACTGCGCGTGATGCCAAGCGAATAGAAGCTGAAATGCGCGCCTCCGTGGCGCGCGCACCCACGAAGCCCGTAATTATTCAGGGCGACCCTCCCATGCTTGCCATCTTGGCTATCTATGTGGAGCACTCAAAAACCCTTCGCAGTGCCGAGACGTCTGAGCATCACGCAAAGCGTCTTGAGCCATGGGCTCGGAAGTATAAGGCAAGTCAAGCGCAAGAATTCTCTGATCACGTCATCAAAGATATGAGCCAGAAGATACTGGACAAAAAAACAGGAAAAATGAAGCATGCATATGCGCCTGCCACCATCAATCGCTCGCTGGCCTGCGCAAAAAAGGGACTTGCGATTGCATGGCGGCAACGGTTAATTTCCGAAAACTTCGGATTAAGAATTGAGAATATGAAAGTGAACAACAAACGGGAGGTATTTCTTTCTGTGGATGAAGTCCAGCAGATCGCTCAGCATTGCACTGTCCAGGTACAGGCCGCCATCTGGGCTGCGCTTTTGACGGGTGCCCGTCGTGGAGAGTTGTTCCAAATTCGTGAGGAGGATATTGGCATTGACACGATCACCTTGCCTTCGATCCACACAAAGACCTTAAGGGCGCGTGTAATTCCAATCATCCCCGCGCTGCGACCTTGGCTCGCCCACTTTCCGCTTGAAGTGAGTGTTGATGGGCTGAAATCCGCTTGGCGCCGGGCGCGCGTAAAGGCTCGTATGGAGCATGTGAACTTTCACGACCTACGGCATTCTTGTGCCAGCATCATGCTTGGTTTGGGGGTCGATCTTTATACTATTAGCAAGATTCTCGGCCACAGCAATGTGCAGACGACTCAGCGCTATGCGCACCTCCAGGTCGACGCTCAGCGTGCTGCGTTGGATAAGCTATCGGTGCTAGTACAAAACAAAAAGTAAAATTACACAGGCTAATTACACAGGCACAAAAAAAGCCGATCACGTAACGTGTCGGCTTTAATGTAAGTACTTGATTTTACAGCGAATTCTTGGTGGGAAGTGCAAGTTTCGAACTTGCGACCCCTGCAGTGTGAATGCAGTGCTCTACCCCTGAGCTAACCTCCCGAAGCGAGGCGAATTATCGCATAGGTGTTGCGGCATCTGCAAGGGCTGGCAACAGTAAATTTGCCACGCCCACGCTTTTTTCTCAGGTGGCGGCCGGGGGAGCCGTGACGGCGGTCCAGATGCACTGGCCTTTGGCTGCCTTGTCGAGGCCAGCGATGGTCGCTTCGTGGGCGGCAAGCTCGTCGGCCGTGGCGCTCTGGAAGATGACTTCGGCCAGGGGCACGATTTCCAGCACCCCGCCATCGGCGGCTACTTCCACTTCTTCCTCCATGCTCAGGCTGTTCTGGCCGCGCGTCATGGCCAGGTAGACGTCGGCCAGCAATTCGGAGTCGAGCAGCGCGCCGTGCAGCTTGCGGTGGGCGTTCGACACGCCATAACGGTCGCACAGGGCATCGAGCGAGTTGCGCTTGCCTGGATGCATTTCCTTCGCCTGCACCAGGGTATCGATCACGCCATGCACTTGCTCATGCACGGGCGGCAGGTTCAGGCGCTTGAATTCAGCGTTGAGGAAGCCGATATCGAACGGGGCATTGTGGATGATCAGCTCGGCGCCGGCGATAAACGCGCGGAATTCTTCCGCGATTTCCGCGAACTTCGGCTTGTCGCTGAGGAATTCCGTCGTCAATCCGTGGACGGCCAGCGCGCCCTCTTCCGAATCGCGCTCGGGATTGATGTAATGGTGGAAATTATTTCCCGTCAACATGCGGTTGTTCAGCTCGACCGCCCCGATCTCCAGGATGCGGTCGCCCGTGCGCGGGTTCAGGCCGGTGGTTTCAGTATCGAGAACAATTTGACGCATGGCAGATTCAGTCGTAAAAGCAAAAAGCGAAGGGCACAGTATAGCAAACCTGTGCCCTTCGATTACGCCCTGCCCGCCGTTTCGCGACAGGAATTTTTAACATCAGGCGCGCACGGTTTCCACGCCCAGATTAGCCAGTTCATCGGCCCGCTCATTGCCCGGATGTCCATTGTGGCCGCGTACCCAGCGCCATTCCACTTCATGGACGGCCTGGGCCGTATCGAGGGCCTGCCACAGGTCGACGTTCTTGACGGGCGCCTTGGCCGCCGTTTTCCAGCCGCGCGCCTTCCAGCCGTGGATCCATTCGCTGATGCCCTTCTGGACATACTGGCTATCGGTATACATCACCACTTGGCAGGGGCGTTTGAGCGCCGTCAATGCTTCGATCACGGCCTTCAATTCCATGCGGTTATTCGTCGTGTTCAGTTCCCCGCCGTAAATTTCTTTCTTGGCGCCATCGGCCACCATCAGCGCGCCCCAGCCACCCGTGCCTGGATTGCCCTTGCATGCGCCATCGGCGTAAATTTCTACCTTATCTTCAAACTTAGCCATCTTGCTGTTCCCGCCTTTTATTCGTGACCGGTGCGCCTGCGGGCGCCGTCGCCGGTTTCTTGGTCCACGCCGGACCGATCAAACGCATCCCTTTGACGCGCTTGATCGCCTGCACTATATACACTGCGCCCAGATATGGCCACCAGCGCGCGCCCGCCTTGTCCATGAAGGCGTTGCGGCGCAGCCATTTTTCTGTCCTGCAGGCTGGTGCGTAGCAGCCGAAATGGCTTTGGCTGACGCCCATGTTCAGCAATTTTAACCAGTCTTTCATACGCGGCATAGAGATCAGCTCGCCCGCCTGCGGCAGGTAATGACGTCCCGTGACCCGTCCCAGGCCCTGGCGCATGCCCCACAGGCTGGCCGGATTGAAGCCGCAGACGATCACGCGCCCCTCGGGGATCAGCACGCGCTCGACCTCGCGCAAGACCTGATGTGGCTCGGCGGCAAATTCAAGCACGTGCGGCAAGACCACCAGGTCCAGGCTTTGCGAGTCGAATGGCAGCTCGTCGAAGGCCGATACCAGGGTCAGGCGCCTCTCCTGCGGCGGACGCGACGGCAGACGCGAATCGAGCAGCCATTTGTTCGGCATGCGGCTGGCAGCCAGCGCGTCGAGCTGGGGCAAGCCAATCTGCACCGCATTAAAACCGAAGATGTCGACAGTCAGGCTATCGAGGCATTGCTGCTCCCAGGCGCGCACGTAGAGACCGGCCGGCGTCTGTAGCCAGCCGTCAAGCGCTATAATGGATTTTTCGGATGCTGCACTGTCCATTCAGTTTTCTCTTTTGCTCATGACACACTCCCCTGAACACGCTTTATCGGTACTTGCCGTGCCCGCCTTTGCCGACAACTACCTGTGGCTGATCCATGACGGCCGCCACGCCGCCGTGGTCGACCCTGGCGATGCAATGGCCATCCTCGATGCGCTGCAGGCCCATCAGTTGACCTTGTCCGCCATTTTACTCACGCACCACCACGCCGACCACACGGGTGGCGTGCCTGAATTGTTGCAGCACTTCGCCGTGCCCGTCTTCGGTCCACGCAATGAGGCTATCACAGCCATCACGGAACCGCTTGCTGAAGGCGATGTCGCCTATGTGGCCGAGCTGGGTTTGCAGATGACGGTCATCGACGTGCCCGGCCATACCAAGGGACATATCGCTTACGTGCGCCAGCGCGACGACCGCAGCGGCGCACCATGGCTATTTTCCGGCGACACCCTGTTTGCCGGCGGCTGCGGTCGCCTGTTCGAGGGCACACCCGGCCAGATGGCCGACTCGCTGGGCAAGCTGGCCGCCCTGCCCGACGATACCGAGGTATTTTGCGCGCATGAGTACACCTTGTCCAATCTGCGCTTCGCCAACGCCGTCGAGCCGGGCAATGTGGCCTTGCAGGAACGCATCGCCATCGACACGGAAAAGCGCCAGCAGGGTTTGTCCACCGTGCCGTCGACCATTGCCATGGAAAAAGCCACCAACCCCTTCCTGCGCTACCGCGAGCCCGCGATTTTGACCAGCCTGAAGGTGGAAGGCAAGCTGGCCACCGACGCCTCGCCCGTGGAAGCGTTCGCCGCGCTACGTATGTGGAAAAACAACTTTTAAGGTTCTGCTTCTAAAAAGAAAATCCCGGCGGCGCCATCAGGCATCGCCGAGATTTTTTTATGCTTCTATTTGATCAGGATCAGATTTCTTCGTAAAGAGGCAAGGTCAGGAATTCGGCGAACGATTCCGACGTCGACATTTCCTCGAAAATCTGGCCGGCGCGCACATAGGTTGGGCCGTCGCCGCCTGGCGCATCGCGCTGCACCTTGGCCAGCTCTTCCGGAATCATGGCGCGCACCATTTCGGCCGTCACCTTGCGGCCATCTTCCAGCACGCCCTTGCTCGAACGAATCCACTGCCACACTTGCGAGCGGCTGATCTCGGCCGTGGCCGCATCTTCCATCAGGTTGTGGATAGGCACGCAACCATTGCCGGCCAGCCAGCTGCCCAGGTAGTGGATGCCCACGTTGATGTTGTAGCGCAAACCCGCTTCCGTGATCGGCGCTTCCGGCTGGAAATTCAGCAAGTCAGACGCCTTGACGTCGATATCGGGACGCTGCTTGTCGATCTGATTTGGCTTGTCGCCCAGCACTTTGGTGAACTCGCCCATGGCCAGCTCCACCAGACCCGGATGAGCAACCCAGCCGCCGTCATAGCCGTCGGTGGCGTCGCGCGCCTTGTCGTTGCGCACGCCGCCCATGGCGATGTCGTTCTTTTCGGGATCGTTCTTGATCGGGATCAAGGCTGCCATGCCGCCAATCGCTGGCGCGCCGCGTTTGTGGCAGGTTTTCAGCAGCAGCAAGGCGTAGGCGCGCATGAATGGCGCCGTCATCGTGACCTTGGCGCGGTCTGCCAGGCAGAAATCCTTGTCCAGCTTGAATTTCTTGATGCACGAAAAGATGTAATCCCAGCGGCCCGCGTTCAGGCCCGAGCTGTGTTCTTTCAATTCGTACAGGATTTCATCCATTTCAAAGGCGGCCAGGATGGTTTCGATCAGCACGGTCGCCTTGATCGTGCCTTGTGGCAAGCCCAGCTCGTTTTGCGTCATGACAAAGATATCGTTCCACAGGCGCGCTTCCAGGTGCGATTCCATCTTCGGCAGGTAAAAGTATGGGCCGGCACCGCGCGCCAATTGCTCCTTGGCATTGTGGAACATGAACAGGGCAAAATCGAAGATGCCGCCGGAAATGCGCTTGCCGTCGACCAGCACGTGCTTTTCATCAAGGTGCCAGCCGCGCGGACGCACGACCAGGGTAGCGATCTTGTCGTTCAGCTTGTACGACTTGCCATTTTGCTCCAGCGAAATCGTCTTGCGCACGGCGTCGAACATATTGATCTGGCCCGTCAGCTGGTTATCCCAGTTCGGCGTGTTCGAATCCTCGAAGTCCGTCATGTAGCTGTCGGCGCCGGAATTGAAGGCATTGATGACCATCTTGCGCTCGACGGGGCCGGTGATTTCCACGCGGCGGCATTCGAGCGCCTTCGGAATCGGCGCGATCTTCCAGTCGCCGTCGCGGATGTGCGCGGTTTCTGGCAGGAAATCAGGACGCTCGCCCGCGTCGAGGCGCTTGGCGCGCTCCACGCGCACGGCCAGCAATTGCTGGCGGCGCGGCTCGAATTCACGCGTCAGCTTGGCCACCAGCGCCAGTGCCGCAGGCGTCAAAATCTGTTCGTAGCCGGGCTGGATTTCACCCGTGATTTGCATGCCTTCGGGAAGTGCGATCGTGTTCTGCGTCATGAAGTTCTCCGGTTTTTAATAAATGTAAGCAAAAGTAATCTGGTGATCCAAGTATAAGCTGAACGACTGTGCGGGCAAGCTGGACAGAGGTGCAAAAACACCCTGCCGGGCGGCGCGTTTATTCTATAGTATTGCACTATAAGGCATGGAAACGAGATTAAAAATCACTTCATCTATGCGTTTTTATCACAAGTGATGGCACCGCGGGAGCACGGCATGGGACAGTTCAGACAAATATCAACGTTCGTGGAAGTCGTGGCCAAGGGCAGCCTGTCGGCGGCCGCGCGCGCGGAAGGGATAGCGCCGGCCATGATAGGCCGGCGCCTCGATGCGCTGGAGCAGCGCCTGGGTGTCAAATTACTCCAGCGCACGACGCGCAAGCTGGCGCTGACGAATGAAGGCGCCGCCTTCCTGGAAGATTGCCAGCGTATCCTGGGCGAACTGGAAGAGGCGGAAGCGGCCGTGGCCGAGCGCAGCGTGAAGGCCAGCGGCCATTTGCTCATTTCCGCACCGGCCGGCTTCGGACGCCAGCATGTGGCGCCACTGATCCCCTCGTTTGTCGCCGAACACCGCGACGTGACGGTGTCGCTGAACCTGAACGACCGCCTGGTCGACCTGATCGGCGAAGGCATCGACGTGGCCATCCGCATCGCCAGCCTGTCCGATTCCACTCTGGTGAGCACGAAACTGGCCGATAACCAGCGCGTGCTGGTCGGTTCGCCCGCCTATTTGAAACGGGCAGGCACGCCGCGCATCCCCGCCGACCTGGCGAAACATAATTGCCTGGCGATCAGCAGCGAAGGTAGCCAGCGGGGCTGGACCTTCCGCGAAAACGGCAAGAACGTCATTTTAAAGGTGGCGGGCAATATGGTGTGCAACGATGGCGAAGTGCTGCACGACTGGGCCCTGGCCGGCAAGGGGCTGGCGTGGCGCTCGATGTGGGAAGTGGGTGCCGAAATCGCCTCGGGCCAGCTGGTGACGGTGCTCGATCAGTTCGCCGCGCCGGGCAACGACATCTACGCCGTGTTCGCCCAGCGCCGTCATTTGCCGCTGCGCATACGGGCGTTTGTGGATTTTTTGCGGCATAGCTATTCGCAAGCCGATTACTGGCGCGAACGCGCTATCTGAGGACGCCGGACCAACGCCGCTGCGCGTCTGCACAAGCCGCCTGCGATGCTCACCACCTCGGCGGCCCCGTACTGACGACGGTTGCGCTTCTCGGCCACCTTTGCCTTCCGCTTGCAATGGTGTTGTCCGGGTCGTGACGTCAATGGAGCAAATCGCAGCGGAGCAGCCTGGCCCCTGACGAAAAGTACGCAAAAAAGAGCTGCGGAACCCATAAAACACACGCAAAACCCATGCTTCACGGAAATTTAGGCGAAAAAAAATCCTCGGAGACCGAGGATTTCTTTATTTCGTTTGATCCAGCGTATTAGATTGGCTGAATGTTCGAAGCTTGCTTGCCTTTAGGGCCAGCGGTCACTTCAAAAGAAACGCGTTGGTTCTCTTGCAGGGACTTGAAGCCGTTCGACTGGATAGCCGAGAAGTGAGCGAACAGATCTTCGCCGCCTTCGTCAGGGGTAATAAAGCCGAAACCCTTCGAATCATTGAACCATTTTACGATGCCAGTTGCCATTACAATTTCCTATTTCAGTTAAGTTGGGCTTGCGCCCGTTATATCGTTTGAAGCAAGAAAGAAATGACAGACTAACTGCACTACTACCTCGAATCCAACGATGTCCAATTATACCAACAAAACCGAGAAAAACCATTCTTTCGCAAAATAAACTTGCGAACACTACTTTGATAGCCAAATCCCAGTCTTGCGGCGCCCCGTACCAGCGGCTTGGAGACACTATATCCTAATCTGCGACGCCGATGCTTTGCGTTGCATCAAATGAATCATAGTAACCACAATGCCTAGCTGAACTTATTCACACGCTGAAATGGGTGGCGCCTGCGTCGCGTGCGGCCCAGTGCAACAAGGCCTCCACTTGCCCCCGCACGGCGGGCCATTCCGCCACCGCCTGCGCCGGCGCATTGAGCATGGCGCGCACCTGCTGTTCGATGCGCCGGCATTCCTGGCCCAGCGCAGCGAAACCGAAGGTGGCGGCCGAGCCGGCAACCGCATGCAGCGCACGGTGCAGTTCCGTCAACGGTTCCAGGCGAGGGCCTTCGCTATCGCAGCGGCCGCTGGCCTGCGTGATCGCTTGCATCAGGGCTGGCACGCCGGCCGCATACTTCTCGTTCAGGGCGCGCAAACGCGCGCGATAATCCGGGTCGATCAAGGTTGCCATCGCAATACTCGCCTGAATGCGCTTACTTGGTGCCGAAGATGCGGTCGCCGGCATCGCCCAGGCCCGGCACGATGTAGGCGTGATCATCCAGGTGCGAATCAAGCGAGGCGCAGAACATCTTGACGTTCGGATGCGCGTTCTGGAACACGGTCACGCCTTCCGGTGCGGCCACCAGCGCCAGGAAGATGATCTGCTCGTCCGTCACGCCCCGCTTCTTCAGCACGTCAACGGCGTACACGGCCGAATTGCCGGTCGCCACCATCGGGTCGCACAGGATGAAGGTGCGCTCGTTCAGGTCCGGCAGGCGCACCAGGTATTCCACCGGCATATGCGTGGCCGGGTCGCGGTACACGCCGATGTGACCCACGCGAGCCGATGGCACCAGGTTCAGCAAGCCATCGCTCATGCCGATGCCGGCGCGCAGGATGGGCACAATCGCCAGTTTCTTGCCTGCAATAACAGGCGCGTCTATGGTCACCAGCGGCGTCTTGATTTCGCGCGTGGTCAACGGCAGGTCGCGCGTGATTTCATAGCCCATCAGCAAGGTGATTTCCTTGAGCAATTCGCGGAAGGTACGCGTCGACGTGTCGTGCTCGCGCATGTGGCTCAGTTTGTGCTGGATCAATGGATGATCGGTAATGAACAAATTCGGGAAGCGTGGATCTTGTTTCATCTTGTTTTTCTTTCTCTGCTATCTGGCGCGGCGGCAAGCATGGCCGCAGGCGCGTTGTGTGTCGATAAAATGATGGATTGCCGCATTATCCCAGCCCACAGCCCGCCTGTGGCTGGAATTTTCGAAATAATCGGATTTATCGGGGTCAATACTCGCGCAGAGCGCGCCTCAGGATAGCCGCGCAATCGGTGCCCGCCGGCAAGCGCCCATACGCGCCACCCGGCGCTTGCACCAGCCGCGACTGCAGGAATGCCTGCGCAACGAAGGGCGGCGCATGGCGCAGCAGCAATCCCGCCTGCACGGCCAGCACGATGCGCTCAGATAATTGCCTGGCGCCAAATTCATCGGCCTGCGGCCCGTCCAGTTCGGCCATCAGGCGCGTCCGGTACTCAGCAAAGGCGGCGTCGGTATCGCCGGCCAGCGCCAGCTCGGCCGCCAGGGCGTCGCGCGCGGCCGGCGACTTGCCGAAAGCGCGCAAGACGTCGAGACACATGACGTTGCCCGAACCCTCCCAGATCGAGTTGACGGGCAGCTCGCGATATAGGCGCGCCAGCGGCGCATCTTCCACATAGCCAGTGCCGCCCAGCACCTCCATGGCTTCCGCGCCGAAGCCGGGACCGCGCTTGCAAATCCAGTACTTGCCGGCCGGTGTCAGCACGCGGGCCAGCATGGCTTGCTGCGGATCGTCCTTTTCATCGAAACAACGGGCCAGGCGCAGGGCAAAGGCCGTGGCGGCCTCGGATTCAAGCGCCAGGTCGGCCAGCACGTTCTGCATCAGGGGCTGCTCGACCAGCGGCTTGCCGAACACGGCCCGCTGGCGCGCATGATGCAGCGCCTGCGTCAGGGCGGCGCGCATGATGCCGGTGCTGCCCAGCACGCAATCGAGGCGCGTGTGGCTGGCCATTTCCAGGATGGTGGGAATGCCCCTCCCCGGCTGGCCCACCAGCCAGCCGTAAGCATTGACAAATTCCACTTCCGACGAGGCATTCGAACGGTTGCCCAGCTTATCCTTCAGCCGCTGCACGCGGATGGCGTTGCGGCTGCCGTCGGGCAGGTAGCGGGGCAAAAAGAAACAGGACAATCCCCCCTCTTCCGCCTGCGCCAGGATCAGATGGGCATCGCACTGCGGCGCCGAGAAAAACCATTTGTGGCCGACGATGCGCCAGGCACCGCCAGCCTCGTCGCCGAACAGGGCCCGCGCCTCGTCCGGCGGCACGGGCACGGCGCGCGTGGTATTGCTGCGCACATCCGAGCCGCCCTGCTTTTCCGTCATGCCCATGCCGACCAGGGCGCCGCGCTTCTGCTCCACAGGCAGGGAGCGGGGATCGTATTCGCGCGAGAGGATTTTCGGCAGCCAGCGCTGCGCGATTTGCGGCAGATCAAGGGCCTGGCGCAAGGCCGGCACCGAGGCATACGTCATCGTCACGGGACACTGCGTGCCGTTTTCCACCTGCCCTACTAATAGATAGGCGGCCGCGCGCGCCACCTGGGCACCGGGGCCTGGCGACGCCCAGGGCGCAGCGTGCGCGCCGGCGCCCACGAGGATAGCCATCAGCTCATGCCAGGCCGGATGGAACAGCACTTCGTCGATGCGGCGCCCGGCCCGATCGAACTGCTGCAGCTCGGGCGTATGGATATTGGCCAAGCGCGCCAGCGCGTAGGTCTCGGCATGGCCCAGCTTTTCGCCCAGCGCGTCGAGCTCCTGCAGCGCGGCGCCGCCGCCCTCGCGCAGCAGCGCTTCGATCAGCGCGGGATCGCTGGCGAACAGATTGACGTTTTCAAACGGCGTGGCCTGGTTGAAAACTTCATGCGTGTCAAAGGCATTCATGGGGGTCTCCCGCGTTTTGTTATCATGGCGCCCTTGCCGTCGCTGGCGCACCGTCAACACCGTCTGCCAGCCAGACTAGCCTAAAGCGCATGTCAGGGCAAGCGCGCTACAGGAGACAGGTGCGGCAGAAAGTTTCCACAGGGAACGAAATGCCTGCGCGTGTGGCGCGGGATGATTTTTTTCATGGAAGACAGGAATATTTACAAAACCTGAAGTAATGTTGCTCTATTTCATGTAATCGAATGCTTTTCAATGATACATTTCGTGTAGATCGCGTTCAGATATTTGCCCGCCGGCCCGCTGTGGCGCGCGTAGCGCACGATGCACTGTTTCCGTTGGCGCCCTGCCCTGCAGCGAGCGCCGGCACTGATAATAAAAAGGTAAAAGCCAGCACGATGTTTTCCAGTACCCCATCCGCCGCCCACCGCGAGGCACGCCACGAGTTGGACAACCTCATGGAAGAGGCCGGCGACGTCGTGTTCCGGCTCGATACGGACGGCCTGATCCTGTTCGCCAGCAAGCGCGCAGCCACCCTGTTCGGCGCACCATCGGGCCTGACCGGCCATTTGCTGCTGCCGCTGGCGGCCGAAGCGTCGCGCGCGGCGCTGCAGGCCGCGCTGGAAGATTCCCTGGAAGAACCGGGACGCCTGGAAGTGCGCCTGCAAACGCCGGACCAGGAAATCTGGTTCGAGCTGCGCCTGTCTTCTTATATGAACGCGGACGGCATCGCCGAATTGCTGGTGGTCGGGCGCGACACGTCGGCCCAGCACAACACGGAAGAACGCTTGCGCCACATGGCCACGCACGACGCGCTCACCGGTCTGCCGAACCGCCTGTTGCTGTCGGACCGTATCCGCATGGTCATCGCCCAGGCGGCGCGTTCGGGCCAGGGGTTTTCGGTCGCCACCATCGGTCTCGATGGTTTTAAAAAGGTCAACGATGGCCTGGGCCACCCCGTCGGCGACGCCGTGCTGCGCCTGGCCGCCGCGCGCCTGCGCAAGACCTTGCGTGACAGCGATACCCTGGCGCGCGTTGGCGGCGATGAATTTGTCGCCGTGCTGCCCGGCAGCGCTACCGATGCGCAAATCAAGCTGGTGACGGGCCGCCTGCTGGCCACCCTGCAGGCGCCTTTCGAAGTCGACGGCCATACGATTTACGTGGGAGCGTCCGTCGGTGTATCGATCTATCCGCAGCATGCGGAAGATGAAGTGCGCCTGGTGGCGCTGGCCGATGCAGCCATGTCGCGCGCCAAGGAAACGGGCAAGGCCCGCTGCCTGGTCTACAGCCCGCGCCTGAATGGCCCGTCGGAACATGATATTTCGCTGGAAGCGGCCATGTTCCACGCCGTGCGCGAAGGAGAATTTCTGCTCTTTTACCAGCCCATCGTCGATGCGCACACGCGGCAAATCCAGGGTTTCGAAACCCTGATGCGCTGGAAACACCCGACCTTGGGCCTGGTGCCGCCCGTGCGCTTCATCCCGATCGCCGAAGCCAATGGCCTGATCAACCTGCTGGGCGCCTGGGCGCTAAAGGCTGCCTGCGTGCAGCTCAAGCAGTTCCAGGAAGTGGCCAAGCGGCCGCTGTACATCTCCGTCAATATCAGCCCGCGCCAGTTCCGCAACGACAAATTCCTCGACGTGCTCGATGACGCCATCGCGTTTTCAGGACTCTCCGGCGAACATCTGGTGCTGGAAATTACGGAAGGCACCCTGATGATCGACCCAGTGCATGCGGAAACTATCCTCGTCAAGATGACGGAGCGCCGCGCGCGCATCGCCATCGACGATTTCGGCACCGGCTATTCCTCTCTCGCGTACTTGAAACGCTTCCCCATTTCCGTACTGAAGATCGACCGTACCTTCATCAAGGACTTGCCCGAATCGAGCAAGGATGCGGCCATCTGCAACACCATTCTCGACCTGGCCAAGCATTTGAATTTGTCCGTGGTGGCTGAAGGCGTGGAAACGGAGGAGCAGATGCACTTCATGGAGTCGCGCGGCTGCCAGTATGTGCAAGGCTACTTGACGGGCAAGCCGATGCCGGCCCATGCCGCGCTATCGGCCTTGAGCGAAAAAACCTATGCGGCGCTGGTGCCCACGCCGTCTGCCAATGAACAGCGCGGAGGGGTGCAATGAATCCAGGTCATTTCACAGTGCCGACACAGCTCGGCAAAAACACCCTGGACCTGCTGTGGGCACGCACGCGCCAGCAGGGCGACATGCCAGGCTTCGCCAAGGCCATCAGCGCCATTCTGGGGGCCATGCGCGGCGAGGATGACCACGAATTCGATATCACGCAAACGGTGCTGTCGGATCCTGTCCTCACGCACAAGGTGCTCAGGCTGGCCAACAGCGGCATGTACTCGGCCTTCGGCCAGCGGGTCAACACCGTCTCGAAGGCCGTGCTGGTGCTGGGCATCGACGCCATCGGCCATCTGGCGCTGGGCCTGAAACTGATCGAGGAGCTGTCACAGGCGTCGCCCGACTCCGTCAGCGCCCACGTGGAAATGGAAAAGGCCGTGCTGGCCGGGATGGTGGCGCAGCAGGTAGCCACCAGCGCCGGCAGCTTGCAGGCGGAGCAAGCCGTCGTCTGTTCGATGCTGCACACCCTGGGGCGCATGATGGTGACGTTCTACATGACGGACTTCTGGGCGCGCATGCAGGCGCATGCGGGTCCCGGCAATGAAGCGGCCGCTGCGCGCGAAATCCTTGGCCTGTCGCTGCCGGAAGTGGGCTATGCCACGGCCGCCCACTGGGGCTTGCCGCAGCACCTGATCAACGGCATGCGTCCGATGGACCCGTCGCCCGACAACGCGCCCGTCAGCGGCGCCGACTGGATGGCAGGATTGTCGACCATGGCGGCGCGCTGCGCCGACTCGCTGTGGCATGACGATGCGGCCGGCGCGGCGCAGGTGCATGCGCTGATCGACGACTATGCGGGCACCCTGGGCATCACGGCGACGGACCTGGTGGTGGCCGTGGACAAGGCCAAGGCGATGGCGGCGGCCGACCTGTCGATCGCGCCCCTGTCGAAACCGGCCGAACGGCGCGCGCGCCAGCTGGCCTCGACGCGCATGCGCGCCGAAGGCAATCGCGTCCTGATCAGCGGCCTGGCAGACCTGCGCGGCGCCATCGGCAGCGCCAACCCGGGCCAGATGGTCTCGATGGCGCTCGAAACGCTGCACCAGGGCTTTGATTTCTCGCGCTCGGTGGCTTTCGTGCGCAACCACCGGGATCATTTGTACTCGGCGCGCATCAGCATGGGCGAAGGCATGGCCGACCTGCAGGACTTGATGGTGTTTGGCGACACGTATGAACCGAACGTGTTCCACGCGGCCCTCAATAGCGACCGCGTGATCTTCATCGACAATGCGCGCGACCCGAAATTTGCCGCCAAGCTGCCGCAATGGTGGAAAGCCACGCTGTCGGAGGCGCGCAGCTTCGTCGTGCTGCCCCTGTCGGCCAACGGCCACCCCACGGGGTTCCTGTACGGCGACTGGGACGACAGCTTCCCGCCGATCCAGCTGAACCAGACTGAATTCAACCTGATCAACGATATCAGGGCGTTACTGGTGCAGTCGGTGGAGATGCGCCATCAACTCGAATTGGTAGCAAATAAGGTAGCGTGACAGAAACGCCAACGATGTTGTCGGATTACGCGGGGAGATGCCCCGCTAATCCGACCTGCACATAGCGTGGGTCGTAGGTCGGATTAGGGCCGCAGGCCCGTCATCCGACAACATTCAACTTACTTCAACTTCGGCGTATTCACCGACACATCGCCGCATTGCGCGCGGTGCATCAGGGCATGGTCGATCAGCACCAGCGCCAGCATGGCTTCGGCGATCGGCGTGGCACGGATCCCCACGCAGGGGTCGTGGCGGCCGAAGGTTTCCACCATCACGGGATTGCCCTCTTTATCGATCGAGCGGCGCGGCGTGCGAATCGACGACGTTGGCTTGATGGCAATCGACACTTTGACATCCTGTCCCGTCGAGATACCACCGAGTACGCCACCGGCGTTATTGCCGATAAAGCCTTCCGGCGTCAGTTCGTCGCCATGCTCGGAACCCTTTTGCGCCACCGAATCGAAACCGGCGCCGATTTCCACGCCCTTGACGGCATTGATGCCCATCATGGCGTAGGCGATGTCCGCGTCAAGCTTGTCGTAGATGGGCTGGCCCAGGCCGACCGGCACGTTTTGCGCGATCACGTCGATGCGCGCACCGATGGAATCGCCGTCGCGGCGCAATTGATCCATGGCCTCCTCCATGCGCGCGATCAGGTCCGCGTCGCCGCTGGCAGCAAAGAACGGATTCGCATGCACGTGTTCCCAGGACTGGAACGGCACGGCAATATCGCCCAACTGGCTCATGCAGCCCTTGAAGGTGGTGCCGTACTGCTGCAGCAGCCATTTTTTGGCGATGGCAGCCGCGCCCACGACGGGCGCCGTCAGGCGCGCCGAGGAGCGCCCGCCGCCGCGCGGGTCACGCACGCCGTATTTATGCCAGTAGGTGTAATCGGCGTGGCCGGGGCGAAAGCTTTCCGCGATATTGCCGTAATCCTTGCTGCGCTGGTCTTCATTGCGGATCAGCAGCGCGATGGGCGTACCCGTCGTCACGCCCTGGTACACGCCCGAGAGAATCTCCACCGTATCCGATTCCTGGCGCTGCGTCACGTGGCGCGACGTGCCCGGCTTGCGGCGATCCAGCTCGGGCTGGATATCGGCTTCCGACAGGACCAAGCCCGGCGGACAGCCATCGATCACGCAACCGATGGCCGGGCCATGCGATTCGCCGAAAGTGGTAACAGTAAACAGTTTGCCAAAAGAATTGCCGGACATAGTAGGAAGTGTGAAAGACTGGAAAACTCAATTCTACCAGCCTGCGGGGCATGCCATGCCGCTAATGCCGCAGCAAGGCCCGATATTCCCCAGCCCACATCGCCATTTTTATATCCCGTGTGTTTTTTTCAACTAAAAAACACCAAGTATGAGTTGCAATCATGCAATACAAGAAATATTGCTCGACGGAATAGATTTAAAAAAACATTTTGCTTGTTAAATAGCTATATACTTGAACGATAGCGCGCCGACCATGTCCGATGCCAAGCCGGATTTGGGCTGCGCCGAGAGCACGTCACAACATGCCCGGGGCTAGGCGTCGTTGCCGAAGACAGTACGCGAGTACGGCGAGGCAGCGCAACAACACCATGGGCTTCTTTGACGTGCTCGTAAAAAATATCGAGTCATCTTGGAGAAGCTATACATGCCCGCACCGATCATCCCCCTTGACGCCAACAAGGACGATCACGACGACCTGGTATTCCTCGATGAGCAACCAGCGCCGCTGGCCGTCGCACCGCGCAGCGTCTGGCGGGTGATGATCATCGACGACGATGAAGACGTCCACTCCACCACCACTTTCGCCCTGGGCAACCTGGAAATGCAGCACCGCCCGCTGGAATTCGTGCATGCGTATTCAGCCGGCCAGGCGCGCGAACGGCTCAAGCATGAAGACGACATCGCTGTCATCCTGCTCGACGTGGTGATGGAACAGGATGACGCGGGCCTGCACCTGGTACGCTACATTCGCGAAACCCTGAAGATGACGGATGTGCGCATCATCCTGCGCACGGGCCAGCCCGGCTACGCGCCGGAAATCGACGCCATCCGTGATTTCGACATCAACGATTACAAGACCAAGTCCGAATTGACACGCATCAAGCTGTTTACCACGGTGACGGCGGCCATCCGCTCGTACGAGCAGATACGTTCGATCAGCAACAGCCGGCGCGGCCTGGGCCAGATCGTCCACGCCAGCACGCAGCTGATGGCGCTGCACGGCGTGCAAAATTTCTCGGCCGGCGTGCTGGCGCAGATCGCCGACCTGCTGGACATCCGCGCCGACGGCGTGTTGTGCGTGCAAGACTTGCAGGACAGCGGCGCAAGGGAGCTGCTCGTCTCGGCCTGCACGGG
Source organism: Janthinobacterium darwini (assembly GCF_051380905.1). Taxonomy (NCBI): domain Bacteria; kingdom Pseudomonadati; phylum Pseudomonadota; class Betaproteobacteria; order Burkholderiales; family Oxalobacteraceae; genus Janthinobacterium; species Janthinobacterium darwini. The sequence continues at coordinate 1,477,485 of NZ_JBNYXX010000001.1, read as the reverse complement.
CAGCTTTTCCGGCTTGCCGCACAGCGCGCTGTGCGGCCTGCAAAACCCCCGCGTGATGGCGGCCATCGAACACACGCTGGCGCAGCGGCGCAATGTCTACACGCACGACTACGCCACCCTGTACTTCGCGGGCAAGGCCAGCCGCGACGCGGCCGCCTACCTGGTGCTGCCGCGCCCCCTCTCGGCCATCGATGAAAGCCTGCTGGAAGTGTTCTGCAGCAACGTCGCCGTGGGCCTGGACAATGTCGAACTGGTATCGCACCTGCACAATGCCGCCTTCTACGACCAGTTATCGAAGCTGCCCAACCGCACGCGCCTGGTGGAAATCCTCGACGCTGCCCTGGCCGGTCCGGCGCGCGACGATGCCACACTGGCGCTGGTCGATCTCGACCACTTTGCCGAGACCAACGACGCGCTGGGACACCAGTTCGGCGACACCCTGCTGATCGCCGTGGCGGGCCGCCTGCAAACCCAGCTGGGGGCCCAGCTGACCGTGGCGCGCCTGGGCGGCGACATCTTTTGCGTGCTGGGCGACTCCTCGCAAGTCAATCCGGCCAATATCCTGGCCCTGTTCCAGGCACCGTTCAGCATCGATGGCCAGGATGTGCAGCTGTCGGCCACCCTGGGCCTGGTACGGCTGGGCGAACATGCGGGCACGGGCGCCGATGCGCTGAAGGATGCCGATATCGCCTTGAAACGGGCAAAAAGCCAGCAGCGCGCCGGGCACTTCTATTTCTCGCGCAGCATGGGCATCGAAATCCGCGAACGGGTGCGCATGATGCACGCGCTGCGCACGGCCTTCAGCCAGGACCAGCTGTTTGTCGTCTACCAGCCGCAGATCGACCTGACCACGCGCCGCCCGGTAGGCGCCGAAGCGCTGCTGCGCTGGCAGACGCCGGATGGCAAATTCATCTCGCCTGACCGTTTCATCCCCATCGCCGAGTATTCGGGCATCATCATCGACCTGGGCGAATGGGTGCTGCGCACGGCTTGCCGCGAACTGGTGCTGCTGCGGGAGCAGGGCCACCGCAACTTCGTCATGTCCGTCAACGTGTCGCAAGTGCAGTTCCGCCACCCCCTGTTCCTGGAAATGCTGCGCGCGGCGCTGGAAGAGACACAGGCACCGCCCGAGTTCATCGAGCTGGAAATCACGGAATCGATGGCCATGGAAGAGCCGGACATGCTGATCAAGATGTTGTGGCAGATCAAGCAGACGGGCGTCAGCATCGCCATCGATGACTTCGGCACGGGCTTTTCCTCACTATCGTACCTGCAGCGGCTGCAAGTCGACCGCCTGAAAATCGACCGCGCGTTCGTGACGGAAATCACGGGTTCCGCGCGCGGCAGCAGCATCGCCGAAATGGTCATCCAGCTAGGCCGCAACCTGGGCCTGGCCGTGATCGCCGAAGGCGTGGAAGACGAGCGGCAAGCACAAATTTTGCAGGCGCTGGGCTGTCCCATGGCGCAAGGTTTCCTGTTCGCCCGCCCCATGACGGCCACGGCGCTGGGCACCTGGCTGAACAACGAGGCGCTGCAGGGCGCGGCATAGGCGCCACTCGCCCCTGCAATGCAAAACGCCGGCAGTTGCCGGCGTTGCCTTTTATTGCATGAGTGAAGCTTAGTCGGTAGTTTCGGCCGGCCAGTCGCGGATATACGCCTTGAGCATCTGGTTTTCAAAGCTTTGCGCTTCGAGCACGGCGCGCGCCACGTCGTAAAAAGAGATAACGCCCAGCAAGGTCTTGGCGTTCATGACGGGCAGGTAGCGCGCATGCTTTTCCAGCATGATGCGGCGCACTTCGTTCACTTCCGTATCCGGGGTGACGGTGATCGGGTGGTCGTCCATGTGCTTGCGCACGGTGCCGCCACCGATCTGGCCCGCGTTTTCATGCAAGGCATTCAATACTTCGCGGAAGGTCAGCATACCGACCAGGTCGCCAAATTCCATGACCACCAGCGAACCGATGTCTTTTTCAGCCATGGTATTGGCCGCGTCAAGCAGGGGCTGGTCAGGCGTGACCGTGTAGAGGATGTTGCCCTTGACTTGGAGAATTTCAGATACTTTCATATTGGCCGTCCTGTCCGCGTGATTGGTATTTTAGTTATTCTAGCCCTTACTGCGACTGTAGCCTATGCCTGCGGAAAAATCCAGCCTTGCGCGCAATCAAATCGAAGAGGATTGCGCGCAACTTTTCATCACGCGCGGCGGCGGAACCAGCCTGCGATCGAAAGGCGTTCATGCGCCGTCGGCAGCACCTCGTGCAGCATCTCGCCCGACAGGAACATGGCCATGCGGCCAGCTACCGGCGCGATATCCACGTGGTCGCCGTCCTGCGGGTGCAAACGCAGCGCGCCGCCGTGTTCGGGCAGCCAGTCGTCGTTCAGGTACAGCACGACGGACACGGTGCGCTTGTCGTCGTCGCGGAAACGGTCCAGATGGGCGCGGTAAAAGGCGCCCGGCGCATACAGCGCGAAATGGCTTTCGTACTCGTCCAGCCCCAGGAACAGCTCACGGTTGAGTACCTGGCGCAAGGCTTCCATGTGTTCCAGATAGCGGTCACATACCTCTGAACGGCCCGCTTCCAGCCATGCGATATGGTCGCCGCGGATGTCCGGCTGCAGCAGCGGTGCATGACCACCGCCCACGCCGGCGCCTTTCATCTTGCCGCTGAGCATGGCCTGCACGCATTCGGCGGCCAACTGGTGGCTGAGCTCAGGGGAGATAAAATGCTCTTGCATGTGCCAGCCTGCGCGGCACAGGCCGTCGACGATAGACGGTCCGGGCACGGCTAGGTCGCCGTCGAACGATATTGCGGGCATAAAATCTTTCCTGGTGGACATACATGAGAGTGCGCCTGAAGCCCAGGATTTCGTTCGCTTGCAGCTGTTTCCCCGCGGTGCGGCGCACGCGCAAAGGTCGAACAGCCCGAATATCGCTGACACGGCATCCTACCACCGCCACGCAGTGCCGGTCACATTTTTTCGACTTCAAGTTACACGCACGGCCCGCCAGGACGGCGCCATGCGCCCTGCACGCCAGCCCTTTTACTCGGCTGCAAATCAGGTTACGATCTTGCCACTATAAAACTTGGCGGAGACACCATGAGCGGCCCGAAATACCCCGGTTTCGACACTTTATCCCTGCATGCGGGCGCGGCGCCCGACCCGGCCACGGGCGCGCGCGCCACGCCCATCCATTTCACCTCCTCGTTTGCCTTCAAGAGTTCGGAACATGCGGCCTCGCTGTTCAACATGGAACGGGCCGGCCACGTGTACTCGCGCATGTCGAATCCCACCAACGCCGTGCTGGAAGAGCGCATCGCCGCACTGGAAGGTGGCGTGGCCGGCATCGCGACGGCCAGCGGCCAGGCCGCCATGCACCTGGGTTTATGCACCATCGCCGGCGCCGGCTCGCACATCGTTGCCTCGCGCGCCCTGTACGGCGGCTCGCACAACCTGCTGGCCTACACATTAAAACGCTTCGGCATCGAGACGACCTTTGTCGACCCGCGCGACGTGGATGCCTGGCGCAGTGCGATACGCCCAAATACGAAAGTGCTGTTTGCCGAAACCCTGGGCAATCCCGGCCTCGACGTGCTCGATATCCCGACGATTGCCGCCCTGGCGCACGAACACCAGCTACCGCTGATGCTCGATTCAACGTTTACCACGCCGTATTTGCTGCGCCCCTTCGAGCATGGCGCCGACCTGGTGTTCCACTCGGCCACCAAGTTCCTGTGCGGGCACGGCACGGCCATCGGCGGCTTGCTGGTCGATGGTGGTACCTTCGACTGGCAAGCCGCGTACGACAAGACGGGCCGTTTTGCCGAACTGTGCGAACCGTACGACGGCTTTCACGGCATGGTCTTCGCCGAGGAATCGACGGTGGCGCCGTTCGCCCTGCGCGCGCGGCGCGAAGGCTTGCGCGATTTCGGCGCCGCCATGAGCCCGCACAATGCCTTCGCCATCCTGCAGGGCATCGAAACCCTGGGCCTGCGCATGGACCGCCACGTGGCCAATACACGCAAGGTGATCGACTTCCTGCTGGCCAATCCGGCCGTGGATGCCGTGTCCTACCCCGAACTGCCGTCCCACCCCGACTACGCACTGGCGAAAACCCTGCTGCCGAAAGGCGCGGGCGGCGTCTTCACGTTCCGCCTGCGCGGCGACCGCGCGGCCGGCCAGCGCTTTGTCGATAGCCTCAAGATATTCTCGCACCTGGCCAATGTGGGCGACGCCAAGTCGCTCGTCATCCACCCCGCCTCCACCACGCATTTCCGCGTGCCCGACGATCAACTGGCGCAGGCGGGCATCACGCAGGGCACCATGCGTCTGTCGGTGGGCCTGGAAGACGCAGACGATTTAATTGAAGACCTGGCCCGTGGCCTGAAACTGTCGCAGAAAGGCGCCTGAGATGTTATTCACCATCGAGAACACGAGGGCCTACTGTTATACGGGCGGCAAACCATTCAATCCGAGCCAGCCCACGGCTGTCTTCATCCACGGCGCGCAGAACGACCATTCCGTGTGGGCCCTGCAAACGCGCTATTTTGCCCACCACGGCTGGAACGTGCTGGCCGTCGACTTGCCCGGCCACGGGCGCAGCCTGGGCGCGGCGAAAACCAGTGTGGAAGCACTGGCGCGCTGGATCCTTGCCGTGCTGGACGCGGCTGGCGCTGCCAAGGCCCTGCTCATCGGCCACAGCATGGGCTCATTGATCGCGCTGGAAGCGGCGTACCTGGCGCCGGATCGCATCAGCCACCTGGCCATGCTGGGTTCCACCTACCCGATGAAGGTCTCGCCAGCGCTGCTGGAAACGGCGCTCAAGGACGAACAGGCGGCCATCGACATGGTCAATATATGGTCGCATTCGTCGATCGCGCAAAAGCCGTCGTTCCCTGGCCCCGGCTTTTATGCCATGGGCGGCGCGCGGCGCTTGAAACAGCGCATCGCCGCCCTCAACCCCGATCACGTGTTTCACACGGATTTTTTCGCCTGCAATGCCTATGCGAACGGCGAAATCGCCGCCGCTTCGGTACACTGCCCCGCTTTATTCATTTTCGGCGCGCGCGACATGATGACGCCGCCCAAGTCGACCCGGCTGCTGACAGCGGCCATAGCGCATGGCACCGTGGTGCAGGTCGACAGCGGACATGAATTGATGGCCGAGCAGCCCGATGCCGTGCTCGACGCGCTGTTTGCGTTTGCGCAAAGCACCCAGGCATGACGCCATGCCACGCACACTTTTTTAGGATAGATAGATGATGTTGTTAAATACCCTGCTCGATGAATTGACTGGCCGCGGCAGCGGCACGGAAGCGGAACGGCACGAACGCTACAACTGGCTGGAGCAGCTGCGCTGCACCAATCCCCAGGCGGACGAAAATGGCCCCATGGCCGGCATACCCAGCTATCACTGGTTCCGGCTGCCGCAGGCGCTGCAGGTGGCGGGACAGGAGTCCGACCTGCTGGCCGGTACCATGAACGCCCAGTACCTGGTCTTCGAGGGCCGCCATGCGGCGGCGTTTGCGGCCGAACTGGGGCTGCAATACGACGCCAACAACCGCATCGACCGCCCCGGCGGCATCGACGAGCTGCTCGACGCCTATGAAGAGCAGGACGACGGCAGCTGGACCACCGTGCCGAATGAAGCGCCTGCCCCACCGCTGGCCGGCTGGGACGACGTGTATTTCCGCGTGCGTGACCTGAGCGACGGCATAGCCATCCAGAGCGTGACCACCATCGCCTACGAGAGCAGCCGTTTTCCCGGCTACACCCTGCTCGGCACGACCCTGGTGGGCGCGGGCGCCATCGCCCACGACGACGAGACGGCGGAATATTTGCAACAAATCTTCGCCGACTGGGCTATCCAGCGCGAATGCGCCGCTACCTGCCTGCCTTCATCCACGCCCTGGCCATGCACGCCGCGCCAGGCGCCGCCCGCACCGTTCGATTTCGCCCGCAACCTGACTTACCTGGACGCGCTGCTGGCTGCCTACGGGCGTGCGCAGGCGCAGGCGGAAATCGATGGCGGCGATGATGCGTACTGGGCGTGCGCGGCCGCCAGCACGGCTTATCAGGTATTCTCGCTGCGCTACACGGCTGGCTTGCCCTTGCTTGACGTGGAAACGGCGCTGGAAACGGCGATTGCCGCCTGCGAAACGGCGCGCGCGGCCCTGGCCGCCGCCTACGATGACGACGCCTTGCCCGCCTTTGATTTCGAACAATTGACGGACTATGCGCGCACCTTGCAGTTGCTGGGCGCCGCCCTGCTGTTCGGCCGCCACGACCTGGCTGCCCGCCTGGCCGCCCTGCAAACGGCCTTCGATGGCGAAGACGGCGTGTATGAGGCACTGCTGTCGACCATCGATCCACAGCGTCCCGCCGTCGACGAATGGTATTTCGCCGAACCCTACTCGGCCCTGTTCGAGTGCCTGGATGCGGACGATCCCGCACAGCAGCTGGAACACTTGCGGCAGTATCTGGCCAGCTGGCATGGCGCGCTGGTGCACGAAGACTGGTTCAACGGCCATTTGCGCGCGCAAGGCCTGGGCGGCTACTACGGCCTGTGGGCCTTCGAGGCGGCAGCCGCAGCAAAGCAGCTGGGACTCGATCGCAGCGCGCTGGCGCACTGGGTCATGCCGCCATCGCCCTGACTACCCCGTTCACCTTTACATAAATATCAATGATCAATACCGCAGCCCTGTTCAGCACCACCTTCCTGCCCGGCCAAGCCGGCTTCGACACTGACGCCATCACGGGCCTGGCTGAATGGCGACTGGACACGCCCATGCTGTTCAAGCTGCTCATCGGCGCCGATGCGCAAACCGTCGCCTGGCCCATCTACGGCGATGGCGAAGACTGCCCCTGCGTGCTGGCCGCGCCGATGGCGCAGGCGCAGGTCAGCTGGCAAGCATTGTCCGCGCTCATGGACAAGCCGCGCGACGCGGCCGCCATCGTCGCGCGCAGCGCCATCAGCGCCCTGCTGGCCGGTGGCCAGGCGTGGCTGATCCTCGATTGCGTGCAGCTGATCCCCCACGATATCGACACGCCGGAAACCGCCGCCGCGCTCGAGGCCCTGCGCGCCGAAGCGCAAGCCTTGCACTCTGCCCTGCAGCGCGGCGACCGGGAAGCGCTGGCGCCCCTGCTGGCCGCTGGTTCTGCAGCGCCTGCGACCGGCTACTGGTCTGCGTCCGCCATCGCGCAGCTGGCCAATGTCGAGGAACTCGGCGCGGAAGAGCTGCCTTTCCTGCAAGGCCTGGAAGTAGTGAGATGGAAGGAAGACGCGCTGTGCTATGAAGTAAGCACCGCCGGCGAACCGGCCGTCACCGGGCTGGTCACGCCTTATGGCCGCTGGATCGTGCCGCTGTCGCAGCGCTATGTCGACCTGTGTGCACACGATGCGGAAGAGGGCTGGATCACCTTTGCCACGGCAGACGCACCCGATGCGCACGGCGTGTTGGATCTCAATGGCACAGTGGTGCTGCCGCCCGCCCCCGGCGCCCTGTATGTGATCAGCCCCCATCTGGTGCAGCAGATCGATGCAGACGGCGCCAGTCGCTTGTTGCGCTTGCCCGATGGCGCGCTGCTCATCGACAGGGTAAACAACATGTGCGAGCGCGAAGACGGCTATATCGACATCGAGCGCCAGACAGACAATGACGACGAACGCAATGTCTGCGGCGTGCTCGACAAGACAGGCAAGGTCGTGGTGCCGCCGGCCTACAGCTCCGTGCAGGATTTCGGCACGAAGAAAAAAATCGCCGTCGTCAGTCAGCGCATCGCCGGGCGCTTCCTGTTTGGCCTGATCAATAGCCAGGGCGAACTGCTGGCGCCCTGCCAGTACGAAGCCATCGATAGCGCCACCACCTCGTCGCCGCCAAAAGTGCGCAAGAACCTGATCTTCGCCATCGACGCGCAAGGGCTGGCCTGCATGCTGACGCTCGATGGAAAACAGGCCTTCACGCCCCTGTATCCGCCCGCCCACCATTTGCGCGGCGTGGCCGTGCAAAGCGACTTTTTATATGTGGTCAAGGATGGCATGGCCTGGAGCATGGATTTCACGGGCCAGCTGCTGGAGCAGTTCGACACCGTGGAAAACTTCAAGGCGGCCATCACGGCCCAGTTGAGCGAGGCCATGGGGCTGAGCAAGAAAAAACCCGTCAGGCGCCGCAGCTTTACGCCCGCGCAGATCCTGGCAAAGGCTGACCGCGAGCAGTTGCGCGCCATGGCCGCCCTGCTCTTGCTGGGCGATGCGGCACTGGCCGCGCGTTGCGTGGACATCACTTTGGAAGAGCTGGCAGAGGACGACCCGGAAGAGGAATACGAAGGCGATACACCCGAAGCGGCGTGCTTCTTCCTGCTCTGGTCCACGGCCGCCGATGCGCTGGGCCACGGCACCACCCTGGACTGGAAATCAGTCGATGAAGTGCCGCGCATCGGCCAGCATATCGGCCTGCCCGCGCTGCGGGACTTCCGCTGGACGGACCGGGAAGATGACGACGCGATGGCCGAGGGCCTGACCGCCATCGCCGCCCACCTGGCGCCGCACCAGCTGCGCCTGGTGAACATGCACGGTGGCGAAGACACGTATTACCTGGGCGTGGTGCGCGCGTCCGATGCGTCGGCGTTCAGCAAGTTGGCGCTGCAGGCGGCCTTGCGCCCCGTGCTGCTGTAAGTTTTTCCACCCGGCGGCGGCCATGCGGCCACGCCCGTTCAAGACAAGGTAGCCATGCGCGCGAAAAAATTCATCGATGATGTCGTCGCATCCAATGCTTCGCTGCTAGCGCTATATGCGCAGGGACGCGAGGGACAGACCCGGCTTGGCGCCCTGCTCGACGGGCTGGCACTGGCCGAGGGGCAGCGCGAGCAAATCCTGGCGATGCTCAAGCTGGCGATCGATGACACCACCTACCAACTGGTGTGTGGCATCGAGGGCAGCGCCTCGCTCGGCGACAGCCAGCAGGATTACACGCTGCTCGACGAAGAGGGCAACACGCTGACGGGCGCACTCGATACCCTGCTGTACGACAGACTGAACACCTGATCGTCCGTCAGGCGCAGCGCACTTCGCCAAAATGCTGTGCCAGGGTCAGGCCCAGCCCCTGCTCCACGGCGTTTTCCACCTGCGCCGCCAGGGCGGCCGCTTCTTCCGCCGCCTTGATGTCGCGTTCATTGGTGGAACCGGCCGGATAACCGGAGTTCACGCGCATGCCGCCGAAGACGAATAAACGGTAGACGTCGGCCAGGCTGATGCGGTTGACATTGCCCAGCAAGACCCAGTGATCGGAACTGTCGGCCACGCGCTTGCCCCACTGCACCCGCACGGCACCATCCACATTGACCCTGCCCACCCAGCCCTGCTGCACCATCTTGTCGAGCAGGGTTTCCATCTCTTCGAAACCCAGGCGCGTGCTTCGGCGGATTTCGGCCGCCCCCACCAGGGCCGAATCGGCGCAGTGGCAGGCCTGGTGCAGCACTTTCAGGATGGCGACCGCGTCGACGAATTCGCTGCCCGGTGCCGCCTCGTACCACCAGCGTTCGTATTTCACGACGGGCAAGGCGGCCACCAGCAAAGCGCCCACAAGGGTGATCATCCAGCTCAGGTAAATCCACACGAGGAACAGCGGCAAGGCGGCCAGCGCGCCATAGATGCGCGAATACGTAGGGAATTCCTGGATGAATTCACCGAAGCCACGCTTGGCCACCTCGAAGGCCAGTGCCGCCAGCAAACCGCCCCAGGCCGCGTCGCGCCAGTCCACGTCGCGGTTCGGCACGGCGATGTACAGCAGGGTAAACGCCAGCATGGTCAGGCCGATCGACACCAGGGTATAAAACACGGCGCCGAGGAAAGGCACGGCGCCCACCACGCCGCTGGTGGCCATGAAGAGGCGCGAGGTCACCGTCAGCGACACGCCCACCAGCAGCGGGCCCAGGGTGACGATGGCCCAGTAGACGAGCAGGCGCTTGGTCCATCGGCGTTCCTGGCGCACGCGCCAGATGCGGTTGAAGACGCGCTCGATCAAGCCCATCATGCCCACCGAGGTGACGATGAGGGCGCCCGCGCCGATGGCCGACAGGCGCGTCGCCTTCGAGGCAAACGTGGTCAGATAGTCGAGGATGGTGTTCGAAATGCCCTTGGGCATCACGCTTTGCACGAAATAGTCTTCCAGCGCGTGGCGGAAGGTATTAAACAGGGGGAAAGTGGTGAAGATAGCCAGGGCCAGTGTGAGCAGGGGCACCAGCGCAAACACGGTGGCGAAGGTCAGGCTGCCGGCCACTTGCGGCAGGCTTTCCTCGCGCACGCGGCGGCGCGCGAACTGCAGCAGGTCGCGCGTTTCGGACCATGTCAGGCCGCGCACGACGGCCAGTCCCATGCTCAGGGCGCGCCACAGGTATTGAAAGAGGGGGAGTATATATTTTGAAAACATGTGCAAAATCAGAACGGCGCCATGACAGCAGTCGTATCAGGCTGTAAAGCGCCCTATAATACCAATGATGAAGCCAACCAATCTGATTATTCTCGTATTGTTTTATTCACGCCATGGCGCCACGCGCCAGTTGGCCGAGCTGATAGCCCAGGGAGTGGAAAGCGTGCCTGGCTGCGACGCGCGCCTGCGCACTGTGCCCGCCGTCTCCACGGTGACGGAAGCGACGGCGCCGGAAGTGCCGCCTGATGGCGCTCCTTATGTGGAACTGGAAGACTTGCAGGAATGCGCGGGCCTGGCCCTGGGGTCGCCCACGCGCTTCGGCAACATGGCCGCCGCCATGAAGTACTTCTGGGATGGTACGGCCAGCGACTGGCTGGCCGGCAGCCTGTCCGGCAAGCCCGCCTGCGTGTTCACGTCCACGGGCAGCCTGCACGGCGGCCAGGAATCGACCCTGCTGTCGATGATGATTCCCCTCTTCCACCACGGCATGCTGGTCATGGGCCTGCCCTACACGCATGCTGAACTGATGACGACGTCCACGGGCGGCTCGCCGTATGGCGCCACGCACTGGTCAGGCATGGCTGGCGACAAGGCACTCAGCGAGGATGAAAAACGACTCGCCATCGCCCTGGGCCGGCGCCTGGCGGAAAACGCCGCGAAACTGGCAGGCGCATGATGCACGGCGTACTGCACAAGTATTTTCACTGGGGTGCCATCGCCAGCCTCGTCACCCTGATCATCTGGTGCCTGCTGTGGGAAACCATCGTCGCGCCGCTGCAGCCGGGCGGCTCCTGGGTCGTGCTGAAAGCCGCACCACTGCTCATTCCCCTGTACGGCGTCATCAAGCGTGACGTGTACACCCTGCAATGGTCGTCGATGGTGATCCTGCTGTATTTTACCGAGGGCGTGGTGCGCGGCTACAGCGACACGAATCCCGTCTCCGCCATGATGGCCTGGGGCGAGGCGGCCATCGTCTGCATTTACTTCTTCTGCGCCGTGCTGTATCTGCGCCCGTACAAAAAGGCCGCCAAGCGCATGGCCAGGGAACTGCTGGAAAAAGTGAATAAAGTGAGCATCAAGAAATGAGTGATCAAGACTATGAGTGAGCAAGCCGATTTCCTTACCGCCTGCCGCAACCTGCTGGGCGACACCTATGTACTCACCATCGACGCCGAGATGTCGCCCTTCCTTACCGACTGGCGCGACAGGTTCACAGGCAAGGCGCTGGCCGTGCTGCGCCCCGCCAGCGTGGAGCAAGTGGCAGCCATCCTGCGCGCTTGCGCGCAATGGCAAATTCCCGTCGTACCGCAAGGCGGCAATACGGGCCTGGTATTGGGCAGCATCCCGGACGACGCCGGCACGGCCATCGTGCTGTCGCTGGCGCGCCTGAACAGCATCCGCGCGCTCGACCCCGTCAACCGCACCATTACGGTGGACGCGGGCTGCATTTTGCAAACCATCCAGGAAGCGGCCAGCGCCGCCGGCTGTCTGTTCCCCCTGTCGCTGGCGGCCGAGGGCAGTTGCACCATAGGCGGGAACCTGGCGACGAACGCGGGCGGCACCGCCGTGCTGCGTTACGGAAACACGCGCGAACTGTGCCTGGGCCTGGAAGTGGTCACGCCGCAGGGCGAAATCTGGAGCGGCTTGCGCGGCTTGCGCAAGGACAATACCGGCTACGACTTGCGCGACTTGTACATCGGCGCCGAGGGCACCCTGGGCGTGATCACGGGCGCGGTCATGAAACTGTATCCGCAGCCGAAGGCCTGCATCACGGCGCTGGCCGCCATGCCCTCGCCCGCCCACGCCCTGCGTTTATTAAGCCTGATGCAGGACCATTGCGGCGCCAGCCTGACGGGTTTTGAATTGATGTCGCAGTATTGCTTGCAACTGGTGGCCGAGCAGTTCCCCCAGTTGCCGCGCCCCTTTTCCTCCCCGCATGGCCAGTACGTGCTGCTCGAATTGTCCAGCAGCCAGTCCGAGGCGCACGCCGTGGAATTGCTGGAAGCGAGCATAGGCGCGGCCCTGGAAGACGCGTTGATCGAGGACGCCGTCGTCGCCAGTTCCGTGGCGCAGTCCGAAGGCCTGTGGCAGCTGCGCGAGCACATTCCGCTGGCGCAGGCGCAGGCGGGCAAGAACATCAAGCACGATATTTCGCTGCCCATTTCCTGCATCGCCGATTTCATCGCCGTTACGGACGTGGCTTTGGCAACGACCTTCCCCGGCTGCCAGCTCGTGTGCTTCGGCCACCTGGGCGACGGCAACCTGCATTACAACGTGGCGCCGCCTCCCGGCATGACGGACACGGATTTCCTGTCCAACCAGGAGGCGATCAACCGCATCGTGCACGACCAGGTCCATGGCTACGGCGGCTCGATATCGGCCGAACACGGCATCGGCGCGCTGAAGAAGGATGACCTGGCCCGCTACAAGTCGCCGCTGGAATTGCAGCTGATGCGCGCCGTGAAGCAGGCGCTGGACCCGCAGAACATCATGAATCCGGGGAAAATCCTGTGAAATCGCCTTCCCTCCTGCTCTGCGCCATGGCCTTGCTGGCCGGTTCCGCCAGTGCGCAGGACGTCTACAAATGCGTGCAGGATGGCCAGACCAGCTACAGCGCCACGCCATGCACGGGCGGCCAGCTGCAGATCCTTAAAATCCCCTCACCGCCGCCTGCCGTCGACAAGGGCGCAGCCACGCGCCAGGAGCGTGTCGCCAGCCAGATGGAAGCGGCGCGCAAGAAGCGCGAACGCCTGGAAGACCAGGCGCGCGAACGGGCCGCCAAGCAGCTTGAGGCGCGCGACAGGCATTGCGCCCAGCTGCGTCTGGATCAGAAATGGGCGGCGCAGGACGCCGTCGGCGCCGGCGACAAGAACCGCGACGCGGCGCAATTGAAAGCGCGGCGCGCCGGCGAACGCCTGGCCGTCGAATGCGGCAATTGAGTGCGCCACTGGCCAGCGCGGCGACGACGCGCCTGCTGTCGCGCTGGCTGCTGCTGGGAGAATGGCGCGCGCATCCCGTGCGCGCCCTCGTCGCCATCCTCGCCATCGCCATCGGCGTATCACTGGGCTTTGCCATCCACCTGATCAACGCGGCCGCCTTCAATGAGTTTTCCACGGCCGTCAAAAGCCTGTCAGGCCAGGCCGACGTGCAGGTGTCCGGGCGCGAAGCGCTGTTCGACGAAGCCATCTATCCTTGGCTGGCGCAGCGCGATGGCGTGGCCGTCGCTTCGCCCGTGCTGGAGCTGCAAGCCGGCGTGGCCGGCAAAAAAGACGGCGGCCCGCTGCACATCCTGGCACTCGACGTCTTCCGCGCCGGCTTCATCTCGCCCGACCTGATCGGCGCGCCAGCCGAGGGGCAGCCTTTCGACACCCTGGCCGATGACGCCCTCTTCCTGTCGCCGGCAGCCTTGCGCTGGCTCAATGTCGCCGAAGGCGGCCAGGTCGCGCTGCAATCGGGCACGAGCACGGTGTCGCTGCGCGTGGCCGGCTCCCTGCAGCGGGCGCGCGCCGGACAGCGCATCGCCGTGATGGATATCGGCGCGGCTCAGTGGCGTTTCAACAAGCTGGGCAAGCTGTCGCGCATCGACTTGAAACTGCGCCAGGGCGTCAACCGCGACGCCTTCCAGGCGGCGCTGAGCAGCGCGCTGGAAGCGCAGTATCCGGGGCGCTACCAGGTGGGGCAGCCGAATGACGAGAACCAGAATAGCCGCAACAATAACCTCAGCCGCGCCTACCGCGTCAACCTGACGGTGCTCGCCCTCGTGGCCCTGTTTACGGGCGCCTTCTTGGTATTTTCCACGCAGGCCTTGTCCGTCATCCGCCGCCGCGGCCAGTTCGCGCTGCTGCGCGTGCTGGGCATGGAGCGGGGACAATTGCTGCGCCAGGTACTGCTGGAAGGCGCCAGCCTCGGTATCGTCGGCGCCGCGCTGGGCATCGCTGGCGGCTATGCCATGGCGGCCGTCGCCCTGCGCTTCTTTGGCGGCGACCTGGGCGCCGGCTATTTCGCTGGCGTGCAGCCGCAGGTGCAATTCACGCCCGTCGCCGCCTTCGTGTATTTTGCCCTGGGCCTGGGCGTGGCCTTGCTGGGCTGCGCCGCACCCGCGCTGGAAGCGGCGCGCGCCGCCCCCGCCATCGCCCTGAAATCGGGCAGCGAGGAAGTCGTGACGACGCGCCTGGCGAAAACCTGGCCCGCACTGGCTTGTTTGCTGCTGGCCGGCGCCCTGACCTTGTTGCCTCCCGTGTTCGAGCTGCCTCTTTTCGGCTATCTGTCCATCGCGCTGCTGCTGATCGGCGCCATCGCCCTGATGCCGCAGCTGGCGGCCGTCGTCTTCCGTTTCCTGCAGCGCACCTGGCTGCGCACGGGCGTGAGCAGCCACGCACCCGTGCGCAGCCTGACCCTGGCCCGCCTGGCGAATGCCTCGGGCCAGGCCGGCATCGCGCTTGGCGGCGTGCTGTCGAGTTTTAGCCTGATGGTGGCGATGGCCATCATGGTGTCGAGTTTCCGCGTCTCCGTCGACGACTGGCTGCTGCAGATCTTGCCGGCCGACCTGTATGCGCGCACGGCGGCCAGCGGCGGGACGGCAGGCCTGAATCCGCGCGAACAAGCCGCCATCACCGCCCTCCCCGGCGTGGCCAGGGTGGATTTCCAGCGCCTCCGTTCGCTGTCGCTGGCGCCCGACCGCCCGAACGTGGTGCTGCTGGCGCGCCCCATCAATTTACAGGACCCGGGCAAGAGCCTGGTGCTGGTGGGAGATACATTGCCTGTGCCAGGTGGCGCGAAAGCGGTGTGGCTGTCCGAGGCGGCCGCCGACCTGTATAGCGTCAGACCGGGCCAGCAGTTAGACCTGCCGCTGGCGGGCGGCCTGCACCAGTTCTTCGTCGCCGGCATCTGGCGGGACTATGCGCGCTCCTCCGGCGCCATCCAGATGCCGCTGGACGACTACCGCGCGCTGACGGGCGACCTCGATGTCAGCGATGCGGCCCTGTGGCTGGAAAAGGATGCCACTGGCGAGCAGCTGCAGCAGCGCCTGAAAGCCCTGCCCTTCGGCGCCAGCCTGGAAGTATCGAATCCCTCGGCCATCCGCGCCCTGAGCCTGCAGATTTTCGACCGCAGCTTTGCCGTCACGTATCTGCTGGAAGCCATCGCCATCGTCATCGGCCTGTTTGGCGTGGCCGCCACGTTTTCCGCGCAGACCCTGGCGCGCGCCCGCGAATTCGGCATGCTGCGCCACGTGGGCGTGACGCGCGGCCAGATTTTAGCCATTTTGGCGCTCGAAGGCGGTGCGCTGACGGCGCTGGGCATCGCCACCGGTTTTGTTTTGGGCCTCTTGATCAGCTTTGTGCTGGTCTTCATCGTCAATCCGCAATCGTTCCATTGGACCATGCAACTGCACCTGCCGTGGCCCTTGATCGCCACAGTGGCCGGCGCCCTGCTGACGGCAGCCGCCCTCACTGCCCTCATCGCGGGCCGGCAAGCCCTGTCCGCTGGCCCCATCCGCGCCGTCAGGGAGGACTGGTAATGCGCCGTTTGACTTGTTTATTGTTGTTCTGCAGCGCCGCCGCCATCGCCGCGCCGCCCGCGTTCGCCCCCGTCACGCCGCTGCCGGCCGGTCAAAGCCTGCGCCTGCCGCACGACTTTGGCGCCCATCCCGCGTATAAAACGGAATGGTGGTATGCCACCGGATGGGTCAAAACCGCCGGCGGTGAACAACTGGGTTACCAGGTAACCTTCTTTCGCAGCGCCACGGCCACCGACACGATGAACCCCAGCGCCTTCGCGCCGAAACAGCTGATCATCGGCCACGCGGCCCTGTCCGACCCGAAGGTGGGCAAGCTGCTGCATGACGAGAAAAGCGCGCGCGAGGGGTTCGGCCTGGCCTACGCCAAGGTGGGCAACACGGATGTCAGGCTGGACGACTGGCGCATGCAGCGGCAAGCAGACGGCAGCTATCAGGTCAGCCTGGCCGCGCGCGACTTTAGCTTGCAGCTGACCCTGGCCCCCACACAAACCGTGCTGCTGCAGGGCGAAGGCGGCTACTCGCGCAAGGGCGCCCGGCCCGCGCAATCGAGCTACTACTACAGCGAACCGCAGCTTGCTACCCGTGGCACGATCGCGCGCGCGGGCGGCAAGGCGGAAGCCGTGACGGGCACCACCTGGCTCGATCACGAGTGGTCCAGCCAGGTGCTCGATGCGGATGCCAGCGGCTGGAACTGGATAGGCGCCAACCTCGCTGATGGCGGCGCCCTTATGGCCTTCCAGATCCGCAGCAAGACAGGTGCTAAACTATGGGCGCACGCGACATGGCGCGATGCGTCCGGTAAGATGACGCAGTTCGCCCCAGGGGACGTCGATTTCACGCCCACGCAGCTATGGCGTTCGCCCCGCACACAGGCCGAATACCCGGTCGCCACCGAGATCCGCACGGGCACCACGCGCTGGCAGATCAAGCCATTGCAAACCGACCAGGAGCTCGATTCGCGCCGCTCGACAGGCGCCGTGTACTGGGAAGGCGCCGTGACGGTGGAGCGCGACGGCCAACCGGTCGGCCGCGCCTACCTGGAAATGACGGGCTACGTGCAGCCGATGAAATTATAAGTAATTATAAATAAGCAATACCGGATACAGTACCTACTAAGCGAAAAACAATGACAACCAGCACAGATACAGGCAATACCAGCAGCACCGCAGCAAGCGCAGCCCCCTCCCCCGATACCGGCAGCAGCCGCGAACTGAAAAAAGGCAGCCTGGCCGCCTTCAAGGGCTTGATGCCCTTTTTGACGCCGTACCGCAAGCAGTTCTTCCTGGCCGGTATCGCGCTGGTGGTGGCCGCCGCCTCCACCCTGGCCATCCCCGCCGCGTTCAAGCAGATGATCGACCTGGGTTTCGGCGGTGCGGCAGGCTCCAAGAGCATCCAGCACGTCGACCTGGTGTTCCTCGCCCTGTTCGGTGTGGCGTCCATCCTGGCGCTGGCCACGGCGGCGCGCTTTTATACGGTATCGTGGCTGGGCGAACGGGTCACAGCCGACATCCGCAGCGCCGTGTACCGCCACGTCGTCACGCAAAGTCCCGAATTCTTCGAAACCACGCAGACGGGCGAAGTCCTGTCGCGCATCACCACCGACACGACCTTGATACAGGCCGTAGTCGGCACCAGCATCTCCATGGCGCTGCGCAATGTGCTGCTGTTCCTGGGCGGCCTGGTGATGCTGTTCGTCACCAGCGCCAAGCTGGCCGGCATCATCATCGGCTTGCTGATCCTCGTCGTCGTGCCCATCATCGTGTTTGGCCGCCGGGTGCGCAAGCTGTCGCGCGATTCGCAGGACCGCATCGCCGACGCTTCGGCCATGGCTGGCGAAATCCTCAACGCCATGCCCACCGTGCAGGCGTTCACGCACGAGAAAATCGAATCGAAACGCTTCGGCGACTCCGTCGAAGGCGCCTTCATGACGGCCATGCGCCGCATCCGCGCCCGCGCCCTGCTGACCATGATCGCGATTCTGCTGGTGTTCGGCACCATCGTCTTCGTGCTGTGGCTGGGCGCGCGCGCCGTGCTGGAAGGCTCGATGACGGGCGGCGACCTGGGACAGTTCATCCTGTACGCCTCCATCGTGGCCGGCGCCATCGGGGCCCTGTCCGAGGTCATGGGCGAAGCGCAGCGCGCCGCCGGCGCCACCGAGCGCCTGCTGGAACTGATGGCCGTCAAATCGGAAATCGAGTCGCCTGTCGCGCCCCTGCCGCTGCCCGCGCGTGCCGCGAATGGCGCTTCGCTGTCGCTGGACAATGTCATGTTCTCGTATCCGTCGCGCCCGGATACCCATGCGCTGGACCACGTCAGCCTCGATATCCGCGCCGGCGAAACGGTGGCCGTGGTGGGGCCGTCCGGCGCCGGCAAGACCACGCTGTTCCAGCTGTTCCTGCGCTTCTATGACCCGCAAAGCGGCAGCATCCGCCTCGATGGCGTCGACATCAAGCAGCTCGACCTGCATACCCTGCGCGACGCCATCGGCATCGTGCCGCAGGATACCGTGATCTTCTCGGCCGATGCCATGGAAAACATCCGCTACGGCCGCGCCGGCGCCAGCGACGAGGAAGTCATCGCGGCGGCAAAAATGGCAGCCGCCCACGAATTCATCGAACGCCTGCCGAATGGCTATAAATCCTTCCTCGGCGAACGGGGTGTGCGCCTGTCCGGCGGCCAGCGCCAGCGTATCGCCATCGCCCGCGCCCTGCTGAAAAACCCGCCGCTGCTACTGCTCGACGAGGCGACCAGCGCGCTGGACGCTGAATCGGAGCGCCTGGTGCAAAAGGCCCTGGAAGCGGCCATGGTGGGCCGCACCACCGTCATCATCGCGCACCGCCTGGCCACCGTGCAGCGGGCCGACCGCATCATTGTCATGGAAGACGGCAAGATCGTCGAGACGGGCACGCACGCGTCGCTGGTCGCCCTGGGTGGCATTTACGCCAATTTAGCGGCCCTGCAATTCCATCACGTACAGCTCAATCCAGCAGAATAATCATGAACGCACTTTTTCACGCCAACCTGGGCATCACCGATTTCTGGACCTTTTTACTGGGGACCATCTTCATCGTCATCCTGCCCGGCCCCAACTCCATGTATGTGCTGTCGGTGGCTGCCCAGCGCGGCGTGCGGCCCGCCTACCAGGGCGCCTTCGGCATTTTCGCTGGCGACCTGATATTGATGGTGCTGTCGGCCTGCGGCGTGGCGTCGCTGCTGAAAGCCAGCCCGGCCCTGTTCTACGTGGTGAAATACATCGGTGCGGCCTACCTGGGCTGGATCGGCCTGCAAATGCTGATCGGTTGCTGGCGCAAGCTGCGCGCGCCAAGCCTGCCCGATGGCGAAACGCCTGCGGTACCCAACCCCGTCAAGGAAAGCGATCCATTCCGCAAGGCCCTGATCATCAGCCTGATGAACCCGAAGGCGATTTTGTTCTTCATCTCGTTTTTCATCCAGTTCGTCGACCCGGCCTTCCCGAATCCCGTGCTGTCCTTCATCGGCCTGGGGCTGATCTGCCAAATAATCAGCTTCACCTATCTGACGGCCATCATCTTTATGGGTGCGCGCCTGGCAGAGACCTTCCGCCGCCGTCGCCGCCTGTCGGCCGGCATGGGCGGCGGCGTGGGCGCCATGTTCATTGGATTCGGCGCGAAACTGGCCACCGCCACACTTTAACTGTACTGGAGATGCGCCGTGACCGACTTGAACGAGCTTGAACTGCGCCAGCGCTGCCATACCGTCCTGCCGGGCCACCGCCAGCCTACGCCAGCGGCCACTTTCACCGCCATGGCCGCCTGGTGCGACGCCAACGACATCGCGCACGACACCTATGGCGAAGGCGCGCTGATCGAACAGTTCGAGAAAAAGGTCGCCAGCCTGCTCGGCTTCGAGTCGGCCGTATTCTGCATCACGGGCACCATGACGCAAGTGACGGCCCTGCGCCTGGCCTGCCAGGACCGGGGTTCCTCCCTGGTCGCGCTGCATCCCACTTCGCACATCCTGCGCCACGAACGGGGCAACCATGCATTGCTCGAACACTTCACGGGCCTGATGATCGGCGACCCGCATCGCCCGTGGACGGTGGACGACTTGCGCGCCGTGCCCGATGCGCTGGGCGCCGCGCAGGTCGAACTGCCAATGCGCGAAATCGGTGGCCAGTGCCCTTCCTGGGAAGACTTGAGCCAGATCAAGCGGCACTGCCGCGAGCACAATATCCACCTACACATGGATGGCGCGCGCCTGTGGGAAGCACAAGCGGGTTTTGGCCAGACCCTGCCCGCCATCTGCGACGGCTTTGATTCCGTGTATGTCTCGCTGTACAAGGGCATCGGCGGCCTCGGTGGCGCCATGCTGGCCGGCAGCCGCGGCTTTGTCGAACGGGCACGCCCATGGTTTCACCGCCAGGGCGGCAGTATCGTGCACCGTACACCCTACGTGGTCGCCGCCGCCATGCAGTTCGACGCGCGCATCGCCGCCATGCCCCGCTATTTCGAGCGCACGCAGTGGCTGTATGCGCTGCTGCGCGACTATCCGGCGATTGCCGTCAACCCTGCCCAGCCGCAGGCCAACATGCTGCACTTGCACTTGCCCGTCTCGCGCGAGCGGGCCATCGCCATCCGCAACCAGGTGGCCGCAGACCACGGCATCTGGCTGTTTGCCCGCGCCAGCCACGCAGCCCTGCCCGGGCATAGCGTGGTTGAATGGTATGTGGGAGATCAGTTGCTGGAGCTGCCGGACGACACGGTGCGGCTGGCTTTGACCTTGCTGGATCAGGGCATGCGCGCCAGAGAGTAATCGACACAGGTCGGCGTCGGCCGGGTTAGCGTAGCGTAAGCCGACACCACCACCACCGTAACACCAAAAAAAAAGCGCCCGAAGGCGCTTTTTTCATTTCATGGCGGCCGGGTTGGCCGCCACTACCTGCTTAGAACTTGTAGTTATAAGCGAGACCGATCAACTGCATGCGGGTCTTGAACAGGCCCTTGGTGGTTTCACCGTTGCCGGTGCAGCCAGTCTTGACAGGCGAGCAGTCGTTTGTGTAGTTGACGTCAGCATCCTTGAAGTCGATATAGCTGTAGGCCAGGTCAAGCGAAGAATTGGCGTTCAGCTTCCAGTTCGCGCCGATCGAGTACTGCATGCGGTCGCTGTCTGGCAAGGCCGGGTGGCGCAGTTCGGCGCTGCGGACCGGCGCCTGGTCGTGGGCGATACCGGCGCGCAACATCAGGCTTTCGCTGTACTTGTAGTTGGTACCCAGCGAGACGCGGTAAGTGTCTTTCCAGCTCTGGCGGATACGCTCGGCGCCTTCGGCCGTCGGCGGGAACTGGATGTCCAGGTTCTCTAGGCGCGAAGTGCGGGTCCAGGTCACGTCGCCCATCAACGCCCACTTGTCATCCATCTGGTGGAAGGCGTTGACCGACAGAGTTTCCGGCGTGCGCAATTCCACCAGCGCCTCGGAATTGACCTTGTTCGAGGCTTTGGCGATGAAGGCGTTCACGGCAGGATTGCTCGTCACCTGCGAGAAGTCCCAGATGGTGCTGCCCTTGAGCTTGTGCGAAATCGACGAGCGGTAAGCGATACCGAAACGCGTGCCTTCATTCAGCTGGTACAGATAGCCCAGGTTGAAGCCGAAGCCCCAGTCATGGCCATCCATCGAAGCGTGGCCATCCTTGATTGGACCTTGCAGCGCGGCGCCGGCAGCTTGCGCCGCAGCCAGGCCTTGCGTCTTGGCGATATTGGCCAGGAATGCCTGCGATGCGCCAGGCGCAAACTTGCCCAGGAAGGCAACCGAACCCGGCACGTCCACGCCCTGGCCCAGTTCCGCCTTCATGTATTCAGCCGTCACGCCGAAACCGAACGAGTGGTGCTGGTCCAGCTTGAACGATACGGAAGGATTCAGAGCAATGGCTTCCAGTTTGATATTGGTGATCGCATAGCGGCCAAACCAGTCATTGCCGTAGTCGAGCTTGGCGCCGTAGGGCACGAACAGGCCAGCGCCGACGGTCCACTGCTCATTGATTTTCTTGCTGGCGTACAAGGCAGGCGCGAACACCGCGTCCGGCGCGTAGTCCTTGGTTTGCGCGTAAGGCGCGCGATTACCCGGGAAGAAAGGCTTCGAGCCCGCATCCGTGTAGGTCGAATGCGGTACCACCAGGGTGCCGCCGCCAACGAACTGCGTGCCTTCCAGGCGCGACAGGCCGGCCGGGTTGTAGAAAATGGTCGACGCGTCGGCCGCTTCAGCGCCGCTGGCATCGGCCGTGCCTTGGGCGGAAACGCTTTGCGAGCCAAAACGGTAGCCCGATGCTTGTGCGGTGGAGGAGATGCCGGCGAAAGCGGCAACGATCAGGAGGGGCAGATATTTATGTTTCAAGTTAGTCTCTCTTTATTATATGAAATTGTCTTCGGCACACTATCGCGGGCATCACAAGCTGCCCCGTCTTGCACTTTTCTTGCCGCCGTGAACTCCAATTCACTGACGGCATGAGCGAAGCATATAATATTTTTTAGAAAAAAGCGAACGTTCGCTCTTTTTATGAAACAGCGTTGTTTTCCTCGTCAATCACGGGGCTGTAGGGGGGCAACACGGGCGCTGGAAGCGGTATCAGAAAGCGCTGGTGCATCAGCGCCAGCATCTGTTCGGCCGGCACAGGGCGCGAAATGAAATAGCCTTGCACTTCATTGCACTGCAACGCGCGCAGGATGTCGAGCTGCTCGCGCGTTTCCACCCCTTCGGCCACCACGCTCATGCCCAGCGCATGCGCCATCGACAGGATGGCGCGCACGAAGACCTCGCCCTGCTCCGAACGGCCCAGCTCCATGGTGAAGGCACGGTCGATCTTCAAGCCATCCATGGCGAACTTCTGCAACTGCGACAGCGAAGAATAGCCGGTGCCGAAATCGTCGACCAGCAGGCGCACGCCCAGCGCGCGGATGGCAGATAGCTGCTCCACGGCGCGGTTCTGTTCATCCATCATGGCCGATTCCGTGATTTCCACCTCGATCAGGCGCGCATCGATGCGGTGGCGCGTCAGCGCGGACGCCAGCACCTGGTGCACATCGCCACGGCCGAACTGGCGCGCCGACACGTTGATGGACACGGGCACCAGTTCCAGTCCGCTGGCCTGCCAGCGCGCCATTTGCAGGCACACTTTCTCGATGACAACTTCGCCCAGCTGCGAAATCAGGCCGCTGCTCTCGGCCACGGGGATGAATTCCAGCGGTGGCACCATGCCATGCTGCGGATGCTGCCAGCGCACCAGCGCCTCCATGCTGCACAGCTGCCCGCTCATGGCGTCGACCCTGGGCTGGTAGACGACAAGGAACTGGTCCTGCTCCAGCGCCGCCACCAGGCTTTGCTCCAGTTCGCGGCGGTTGCGGATGGTTTCAAACAATTCCGGCTGGAAGAAGCGGTGATGGCCCTTGCCTGCCACTTTCACGGCGTACATGGCGATATCGGCGTTCTTCAGCAGCACTTCCGTTTCGGCGCCATCGCGCGGATACAGGCTGATGCCGATCGAGGCGCCCATCTTGTGGCGTTCGCTGCCCAGGTAAAACGGTTCATCAAAGGCGATGGCGATGCGCTGCGCCACCTGCTCGGCGCGGCTGTCGTCTTCTACCGGGTCGAGCACGACGACGAATTCGTCGCCGCCCAGGCGCACCACGTGGTCGCCCGGTCGCAGCACGGCCTTCAGGCGCAGCGACGCGGCGCGCAGCACCTTGTCTCCCTCCGCATGGCCCTGGGTGTCGTTGATATCCTTGAATCCGTCGAGGTCGATGAACAGCAGCGCCAGCATCTGCCGCGCAATGGCGGCGCGCCCCAGGGCGCCAGGCAGGAATTGCTGCAGCCAGTAGCGGTTGGGCAAGCCCGTCAAGCCATCTTCATTGGCCAGGCGGCGCAAATCGCGCTCGTGCTCCTTGGCCGTGCTGATATCTTGCAGGGTGACAGCCAGGCGGTCGCCGCTGCGCACCAGGCGCCGGCGTATCCAGCGCAGCTTGAATGGATTCCCTTCCGGCAACTCGATCTCTTCCTCGGAAAAACCGGACTGCATGGCGGCCCGGTAATTATGGATCAGGTCGCGGAAATACGGCTCGTGGGCGCGCGACTGCAGGCGCATACCCAGCAACTGCTCGCGGCGCACGCCGAAGTAGCCGGCGCCCGGCTCGTTGCAGTCAACGATCTCGAAATCGAGGATGCTGCCATCCTCGCCGCGCAGGGCGGCAATGATATAAAAGCCATCGCTCGTGCCTTCGGTGGCCATGCGGTAGGCATTGCGCACGCCTTCGGACTGGTGGTGGCGCCACGCCAGTCGCAGCGACAGCATGGTGGCGACGGCGGCAAAGGCCAGCAGCAGTACAGTGACGGCCAGGGCGATGCCGATATAAATGGTGCGCGTTTCCGCGTAGGGGTGCAGCATTTCGCCGTCAGACAGCCCGACCACGGCCGTAAACGGATAGGCTTTCAGCGCCTGCCAGCCTACATAGCGGCTTTGCTTGTCGGAAAACGCGATCCTGCCGCCCGAATGCACGGCACCGCTCTCCGTTTCCAGGAAGCTGGTGTCGAGAAACGGCGTGCCTTTGCCGCTCTGGCTCGGCAGCACGCGCGAACCGAGGCGCGTGCTGAACAGCTCGCCCTCTTCGCCCACCATGGCGGACATGCCGAACTTGCCGAAATTGACACTATTGTAGAATTCGGAAAAATAGCTGGAATGGATGGAAATGAGCAGCACGCCGTCAAAATTGCCATCCTCGTCTTCCAGCCGACGCGTGAAGTGCACCAGGCTTTCGTCGGCGCCCGGGGTAGCCGGCGCCGCCTCGCTGGCCCTCCCCAGCGCGATGCGCAGCGCGCTGGAATTGCTGCGCCAGTGGCGCAGCAGGAAATCGCTGCGCTCATTGACCCGCAGGCGCTGCAGCGGTGCCGTGGCCGTCACGGGGTGGCCCTTGCGGTCGAGGATGGCGACGATGGCAAATTGCGGCAAGGCATACATGCCCTGCGTCTTCAAATGATCGAGGCGCAGCTGGCCGCGCGAATTTTCCCACTCATACTTGAGCTGCAAGGTCAGCTGGTCCATCTGTTCCAGGGTGCGCAGCAGATACTGGCCATACGCTTTCGACAGCGAAGACACGCTGTCAAGCGCCTGCTGCTGCGCCACCTTCTTTTCCGCTTCCAGCTGCAGCAAGGTGGCCGTCCACAGCACCGCGCACAGGACCAGCCCTAGCAAGGGCCAGGCCAGCATCAGACGCAGGTTGGCCTTGAGAAAATCGGCCCTGCTCATTTCCACCACGGCGGCGTTATTATTATTTACAATTTGTCGCAAGAACATGGTGCAGCATCTGCCGTTTCTGTGTATTTCTTTAAGGACACACAAATTACCACAGAGTCATGTTTGCAGGTGAAACGGCAGCGCATTTATGTGCGTGGACGGCAGCCCGCCTGTCGCGCCTGCGTTACAATCACCGTCCTTACCGTTGGAGAAATACATGCAGCAATATCAAGATTTGATCAAGACCGTGCTCGAAACGGGCAGCTGGCAAGACAACCGCACGGGCATCCGCACCCTGAGCGTGCCGGGCGCCATGATGCGTTTCGACTTGGCCAACGGCAGCTTCCCTGCCGTGACAACCAAGAAACTGGCTTTCAAATCCGTGATTGGCGAACTGTGCGCCTTCCTGCGCGCCTCGCGCAATGCGGCCGAGTTCCGCGCGCTGGGCTGCAAGGTGTGGGACCAGAACGCCAACGAAAATGCGCAATGGCTGGCCAACCCCTACCGCGAAGGCGAGGATGACCTGGGCCCCGTGTACGGCGTGCAATGGCGCTCATGGCCCGCGTACAAGCTGCTCGATGCCGACAAGCCGGCACAGATTGCCGATGCGCAAGCGAACGGTTTTACGCTGGTCTCCCCCATCGTCGACGATGGCGTGCAAAAAGTGCTGCTGTACAAGGCCGTCGACCAGTTGCGTGCATGCCTGGACACCATCATGAATAACCCGGGCAGCCGGCGCATCCTGTTCCACGGCTGGAACCCGGCCGTGCTGGACGCCGTCGCCCTGCCCGCCTGCCATTTGCTGTATCAATTCATCCCGAACGCCAGCACGCGCGAAATCTCGCTGTGTTTATATGTGCGCAGCAACGATATCGGCTTAGGCACGCCGTTCAACATCGCCGAAGGTGCGGCCCTGCTGCACCTGGTGGCGCGCCTGACGGGCTACACACCGCGCTGGTTCACCTACTTCATCGGCGATGCGCATATCTATGAAAACCACCTCGACATGGTGGAAGAACAATTGAAGCGCACGCCCTTCCCCGCGCCGCGCTTCGTCATTTCCGACCGCGTGCCAGACTATGCGAAAACGGGCAAGTACGAGCCGGAATGGCTGGAAAAGATCGAACCGTCAGATTTCTCGCTGGAAGGCTATGAACACCATGCGCCCATCAAGGCGGCGATGGCCGTCTGATGGCGGTCGCTCCGCTGGCCGCCCTGCACCGCAAGCTGTTTGACGAAACGGATGGCAGCAAGTTCGCCCGGCTGAAGGAACGGCTGCTGAAAAAGCATGTGCCCGACGACCGGCTGGCCGTGCTGGACATTCTGATGGCGTATGCGCGCGATGGGCAACTGCTGCACTGGCGCAGCTTCCTGATGACGGATATCGTCGCGCTGGTCGAACCCGGCGAGCACGGCACATTTTTCAGCTGGAGTCTCGAGATGGCCAGCCTCGCCTACTGGGGCGTCGATGGCATGCTCAAAAGCATGGGCAAAGCGGCGTACGGCCCGCTGCTTGCGCTGGCCACCGCAGAACATACCACGCTGAGCGTGCGGGCCAAGGCCGTGAAAAGCCTGGCCGTCTTCAGCCGCCAGCCTTTCGATGCAGGTTTGCCTTACGATCCCGGTCACTGGAAGGCAGAGCAGCTGCAACTGGACGCCGTACTGGCCTGGCAGCGCGATGGCTATCCGGATGGCGCAGGCCACGCGCTGCCCGCCACGCATGCGGCGCTCGATGATCCGCGCACGCCACTGGAAAAAGCCGCGGCCATGCTGGATAAAAAGCTGGCGGCCAGACGCAGGAAAGAGCAGGACCTGGCGCAGCCATCGAACTGGCTGACCATCGCCAGCGCCGCCGACATGGCCGGCATCGCGCAACGCTGGGCCTTGCCGGAACACTACCGGCGCTTCCTGGCTTGCCATTCGCCGCTTCGGGTATGTATCGACAGCCCACAGTATTTCCAGGGTTTGAGCCTGTACGGCGCGGCAGAACTGATCAAGGCTCAGCACGGTTACGCCTGGAATCCCGTCAGCGGTGACGCCATTGCCGGCTGGCCGGAACAGTACCTGGTGATTGCCGACGCGGGTGCCGATCCGTATTGCCTGGACCTGGGCGCCATTGCCGACGGCGATGCGCCCGTGTACACGGCCGAGCATGGCACGGGCACATGGTGCTTCGAGCGCCATGCGGATAGTTTCATCGACTTCCTGAACGAGATCGCGACAGCGGCCTAGCCTGCTTCGCCTGCAGGTCCGCCCGGGCCTGGACCGCCAGGCCCGCGTCCGCCCGGCGGACCGAACCGCGGTTCCCGCTCGCCTTCTTTCGCCGCCGTGGTGGCGCCGCCGAGGCGGTACGACAGCCCCACATAAATCATGCGCCCATCGAAGCGGCGTGTACTCGTCTCGCGCAAGGAGGCACTGTTGATGACGGTTTCCATTTTGTTGGTGCTGAACACATCGGTCACATTCATGACCAGGCTCAGCTGCGGGGTCACCGTGTGGCGCAGACTGAGGTTCAAGGTGTTGTTCGGCGAGCGGTAGCCCTGTCCCGACAGCATCTTGCCTTGCATTTGCAGGGCCAGTTGCAGCTGGTTAGCCGGATTGATCTGGTAATTCAGGCGTGCGCGACCGCTCAGGGCATTCGCCGTGCGCGTGCTGCGGTTACCCAGGTCGTCCGAGCTGGTTTGCTGGCTGCGCGCCAGGTTGCCACTCGTGTTCAGGGTCAGGGACGGCGTCAGCTTGCCGCTGACGCTGAACTCCAGACCGCTCGCATGGCTGCCTGCGCCGTTTTCGCGCGTGGTCAGCAGCACATTGTCGCTAATAAAATAGCGGTAATCGACGATGGCGTCCGTGTCGCGCCGGTGATAGGCGCGCAAGCTGCTTTCCAGGCCAAACAATTTGGTTTCATAGCCGATCTCGAACGAGTCCGTTTGCGTGGGTTTCAGCTTGGGATTGCCAGCCGACACATTGAACTCGTCGCGGTACACCACGTACGGGTTCAGGTCGCCCGCGTTGGGGCGGCGCAGGCGGTGCGCATAACTGAAGCGCAAATTGCTCTCGTCGCTGACTTTATAAGTGGCGAACAGGCTGGGAATGTAATTGACGTAGTTGTTGCTGGCCTCGACGCCGCCCGTGATCTGGCGCACGTTCAAGTCCGTGTATTCGGCGCGCAAGCCGGCCAGCGCGCCCCAGCGTTCGCTAAGGCGCATCTGGTAAGAGCCGTACAGCGCGATGGTGCGCTCATCCATCTCGAAACGATTGCTGCGCATGGGGTTGACGATCTCCGCCAGGCTGGCCGGGTTGATGTCCGTGTACAGGGTGTCGAAGCTGCTCTTGTTGTCGGCCACCTTGTAGCCCAGCTTGGCCGTGCCGCCCGCCAGCGGACGCTCGTAATCGCCGCTGAAGTCGATGATGCGGTTGCCCGTCTCGCTATGCTGGCGCGCGCGGCTGTCGAAGGCATTCACGGGCGTCACCGTGTAGGTGTTGGCGTAATCGCTGTCGCTCTCGTTGGTGGACGAGGACACGCGCAAGTCAATTTTGAGGGTTTCGCCCGGCAGTTCCCCCTTGTGGTCGTAGCGCGCGCCCCAGCTGTAGTTGCGGCTGTCGCCATTGCGCACGGTGCTGCGCACATAGTCGACTATGGTGCCGCCCATGGTGTCGCCATTGATGTAGCGGTCGAGCGAGCGCTGGTCGTTGCTGCGCCCGTTATACGACATGCTGGCGGCCAGGGTGTCATTCGTATTCAGGTTGTAGTTCACGGTGCCGTGCAAGCCCAGCGAGTCATTCAAGCCATTGCTGATGGAGCTTTGGCTGCTGGGGGCAAAGGCGCCCATACCGGGCTCCAGGCGCTCGCGGCTGACCTCGCCCACGGAATTGCGGCCGTCGTGGCGCACATTGATGCCGCCCTGGTAGCCCCACGGACCTTCATTGTAGCTGCCGGAGACGGCGCTGTTATAGCGCCCGGCAATGCCCGCATTCGCATTCACGGTGGCAAAGCCACCCGGCTTGCGGTTGCGCCGCATCACCAGGTTCAGAATCGGGCCGCCACCGGCCTCGTTGCCGAACTGGGCGCCGGGATTGTTGATCACTTCCACCGATTCGATATCGTCCGCTGCCATGGCGTTCAGGGTGGCGCCGCGCGAGTCGCCCTGCAGCATGGCCGAAGGCTTGCCATCGATCAGGATTTGCACGTTGCTGCTGCCGCGCAGGGACACGGAACCGTCGGGGTCGACGGCCACCGACGGTACATTGTTCAAGGCGTCGGCCGCCGTGCCATTGCTGCTACCCACGTCGGACTTGACATCGTAGACTTGCCGGTCGATGCGGCCCGTGGGACGCTCGGCCGTCACGCTGACGGACGGGGTATCGGTGGCCGGCGCCTTGGCCGATACTGGCGCTGGTGCTGGTGCTGGTGCGGGCTTGATGACGGTGTCGCCGGTGACAGTTTGCGCCTGAACAAAGGCGCCGGAGACCAGCAGGCTACTGCCCGCCAGACAGTGGAAAAGGATTTTATGCATTTGGCTAAAAAATAATCGAGACGCTACGGATGAGGCGCTACGCCGCAGCGTGAGGGCACCGTCAAAGCATGCCACGAGTCCCGGGACCAAGGCAAATGCGAACCATTGTTATTTACTTCAATTTACAAATCTCTTCCACTTGTGGCCGTACAGCCTCATCCGATGAGCTTTGCGCCAGCTTTACACTATCTCAGCAAGCCCTTGCCGCGCGCCAGTGTCAGCCAGCCCGGATATTCCGTCATCAATAAGTCATACAGTTCCGCATCGCTGTGCTCGTCGGGCGAGCTGACGGAAAAGTAATTGGCGTTATCGACCAGGCGTCCCTGCAGTTCGTCGAGCTTTTCCAGGAAGGGGAAGTCGGAATCGGCAAAGGCGGCGAGGAACTTGCTTTTCGATTTGCGTCCTTTGCCGATGCCCATGAATTGCCAGAAAATCGGCTCATTGCTGGCCCAACGCAACTGTTTCTCTGTCGTCGCCTGGTCGCTCGTGCCGCCATCGGTCACGAACATGACGTACACGGGTAATTCCGCCGCGACCGCCCGCGTGCGCTCGCCGCCAGCCGCGTCGGGGAAATAGAACGCACGAATGGCTTGCATGGCAGCGCCATAACGGGTGTCGCCTTCCAGCGGGTGGCGCTGTATGGCTTGACCCACATAGCTATTGCAGTTGCTCAAGGCCATGGGCGCCGGATGGTGGACGTTCTTGCCGAACAAGAAAACATCGATCTCGCCATCGTCATCGAACTTGCAGCCCAAAGCGAGGATGCGCTCGGCAAAGCGCTGCACCAGGCCTTCTTTATACAGCCGTCCCATGGAACCGGAAATGTCCAGGCATAAACAGACCTTGGCGCGGTGGTCGGATAAGCCCACTTTTTGCAGGGACACGCCCGCCTGCTTGACCAGGCTGACCAGTTGCGGCGCTTCGCGTTCAACGCGCTTTTCCAGGTTGATCTTCGCCTGCATGACGGCCGAAGCCGCCGGGGCCGCCGCAGGAGCGGCCGGCGCGGCCTGGTCGACTTCGCCGCCGAAATGGCGCACCAGCGCATCGAGGCCCCCATTGAAACCCTGGCCCACGGCCATGCAGCGCCAGCCGCCATCCTTGCGGTAGAGTTCCAGCAGCATGACGGCTTTTTCTTGCGCAAAATCAGACCCGGCAAAGGTAAAGCGGGCCAGTTCGCGCCCGCCCGCCTGCAAGCGCACGTGGCCAGATTGCAGCTGCGACATCACGCCGCCGCCATCGATGGACGCCGTCACGACAAGGCGGTCGATATTGGCCGGCAAGTGCGCCAGCTGCAAGGCAAATTCGGCCGTGTCGCCACCACTGCCGGCGCGCGCTTCCACGCCGCCGCACGGCGTGCGCGGTTGGTTGAAAAAAGTCATGTAGCGCTCGTCGGACAGCTTGCCCGCAGCATCGAGGCCAAAACAGGCCACGTCGAGCGCCAGCGCCTGCGCGGCAACGCCGATCTGCAGCACGCCATCAGGAACAAGATTGGCCAGCGGCAAGCGCTGACCCTTGGTCAAGGTTTCCATCAATGCCTCCTAGGCAATGTAGCGGCGCGGATTGTCCGCATTGAAATCATCCTCATCGTCCTTGTCCTCACCCTTGAAGACGACGGGACCATTGAAGGCCAGCTGCAGGTTCTCTCCCTGCCAGCTCAGCCACGGCGTCGCTTCGCTGCCGGGATCGGACGTCTTGCCGGACGGCTCCAGAATGATGCTGTCCGGCGTGATGCGGGCCATGCCGATCACATAGGTGTAGACCGTGTCGTCCTCGGCCGCCTTGGACAGGCGGAAGTCGAAGTCGCACTCGACGATTTGCTGGCCGTATTGCATGACCATTTTCGGCCGCATGGACGCCACCGGGACGGCGCCGTTGGCCAGCGCAGAATACACGCTGAAAACGAGGCCCACCGTGCCGCCGTAATGCTGCGCCAGCGCTGGATTGACTTCCACCGTTTCCGTGGCAGGCTCCTTGCCTGACGCGCCCGCCACATCGCCCAGGTGGCGTACAAACGGCATGGCGTCAAAGCTGCCGGGCGTGTCCGGCGCCTGGATGAAGCGCATCTGGCCATTCGGCAAGAGGATGCCGACCCGCAAGTCGAGATCGTCGTTATCATCGTCGCCATCGCCGTTATCGACCCAGGTGGCCTTGACGGTCAGTTTGCTGGGCGCGCCAGCGCCTTTTTCCAGCGACACCTTGTGCGTCTGGCCCGCCTTGGTCAGCGAGATTTTCGACAAGGAAATCTTGGGGGACGGCGCCGGTTCAGCGACCGGCTGCGCCACTTCGCCGCCGAAATGGGCCACCAGCGCGTCCAGCCCGCCGTTAAAACCCTGGCCCACGGCCATGAAGCGCCAGCCGCCGTCCTTGCGGTAGAACTCGCCCAGCATGACGGCTTTTTCTTGCGCAAAATCAACGCCCGCATACGCGTAGCGGGCCAATTCACGCCCGCCGTCGAGCAAACGCAGGTAGCCGCTGCCCAGCTGCGCCATGGTGGCCGCACCATCGATGGCGGCCGTGACGACCAGGCGTTCGATGGACGCAGGCAAACGCTCCAGCTGGTAGCTGAAGCCGGCCGCATCGCCGGACGGCGCCGATGTTTCCACGCCGCCGCACGGCGTGCGCGGCTGGTTGAAGAAGGTCATGTAGCGCTCGTCGGACAATTTACCGGCGGCATCGAGGCCGAAACAGGCAAAGTCCAGCGGCACGCCGGCGCTGGCGAGGCCCAGTTGCACGACATTGCCCGTGACGAGGCCGGACAGCGCCAGGCGCTGCCCCTTGATCAGGTTTTCCATGGGATCAGGTAGTAAGAAGGGAGATACAAAGGATAAGCAAAACCGGGCAGCGTGGCCGCCCGGCAAAGGTACGCCCTTTCAGGCGTCAACATGCTTTTTAAGCATTAATACCAAAAGAACGCGCCAGAGGGCCCAGGCCGCCTTTAAAGCCTTGACCAATCGCCTTGAATTTCCATTCGCTGCCGGCGCGGTAGATTTCGCCGAAGATCATGGCCGCTTCCGTCGAGCCGTCTTCCGACAGGTCGTAGCGGGCGATTTCCGTGCCGTTGTCGCCGTTCAGGCAGCGGATGTAGGCCTTGCCCACCATGCCAAAGTTCTGCTTGCGGGCTTCCGCGTCGTGAATCGTGACGGCCACGGCGATCTTGTCGATGTCGGCCGGCACGTTGGCCAGGTCGACGGCGATTTTCTCGTCATCGCCATCGCCGCCGCCCGTGGTGTTATCGCCCGCGTGGACGATGGAGCCGTCCACCGACTTCAGGTTATTGTAAAAAATGAAATCAGCGTCGGAACGGGCCTTGCCGTCGGTTTTCAGCAGGAAGGCGCTGCCATCCAGATCGAAAGCGGCGCCATCGGTGGCGCGCGGGTCCCAGCCCAGGCCAATCACGATTTTCTTCAAGCCAGGAGCTTCCTTGCTCAGGTTGACATTGCCGCCTTTTTGCAAACTGATCGCCATGGTATTTCCTCTTTAATGTGGGGGTTGCATTCGGTGTTTCAGGTCACGCCGCCGGTACTCCGGCTTGATGAGCCATGAGCCTACCATAAAGTTAGTGCTTGCCAGCCGCGCACTATTGAAAATAATGCCATACGGAAAAGACGGGGCCACTGCCCGGAGGCGCAAAATGACGGATAATGCCGCTCGACAAAAACTTTCACCATCCTGTACCCAGGCTTGTCCTTGAACAATACCAAAATACGACTCGATTGCATTCCTGGCACCCTGTGCGACGAGCGCCTCTGGTCGCGCCTGGCGCCTGCCCTGGGCCACGCCTTTGATCTGCAGCACGTGCCCCTGCACCAGGCGCGCACGCGCCCGCAAATGCAGCAGATGATCGCCAGCCATAGCGCTCCACAAGCCCATCTGGTGGGCTTCTCGCTGGGCGCCTACCTGGCGCTCGAACATGCGCTGGCGCACCCGCAGCGCGTGAAGTCGCTCACGTTGATCGCCAATTCGGCCCAAGGCTTGCTGCCGGCGGAAATTGAAGCGCGCCAGCGCATCGTCGCCATGCTCGAGCGCAATACGTATGCTGGCATCACGCGCCAGCGCCTGCGCGAACTGCTGCATCCATCGCACCTCGACGATGTCGCCATCTCGGGAATGATCCAGCAGATGGGGCTGGACCTGGGCAAGGACGTGCTGCTGGCGCAATTCATCACCACGATAGACCGCCCCGACCTGATGGCGCGGCTGCCCGAGCTCGATTTTCCCGTGCTGATCGTGGGCGCCGAAGACGATAAGCTCGTCAATCCCGACGACCTGCGCGCCATGGCGGCCCGGCTGCCGCAAGCCACCCTGCACTTGCTCAAAGATAACACCGGCCACATGATCCCGCTGGAAGCGCCAGGCGCGCTGGGGCAAGCCATGCGTGCGCATCTGGAGGCGGCAAGCGATTTCAACGATAATGACGGGCATCGGGTCATGCCCCCACCACTTTTACAGAACCAATGAGCCATTTGACCATCATCGTCGCCACCGACCAGCAAGGCGGCATCGGCATTGACAACACCTTGCCATGGAAATTGCCGGAAGACCTCGCGCACTTCAAGCGCTTGACGACGGGCCATCCCATCCTCATGGGGCGCAAGACCTTCGATTCCATCGGCCGTCCGCTGCCGAACCGCCGCAACATCGTCATCACGCGCAATCCGGACTGGCGCCATGAGGGGGTGGAAGCGGTGTCGTCGGTGGAAGCGGCCATCGCCCTGCTCGATGGCGCGGAAGGCTATGTCATCGGTGGCGCCGAGATCTACAAACAGTCACTGGCCCTGGCGCAGCGTTTGATCATCACGGAAATCGGCCAGACGTTTGACTGCGACGCCTTTTTTCCCGCCGTGGATCAGGCCGTATGGCAAGAAACCGCGCGCGAAGCGCATGTCTCTGAGAAATCCGGCCTGGCTTACGCCTTTGTCACCTTGCAACGCAAAGCCTGATAAGGTTGCTCATAAAGTTGAAATAAGGCTGATGTAAGGCTGATATGAATTCGGACAGAACGTTGCTGTAATACCCCTGTCACACCTTTGCGTCACGCTAGCGCACGCTGCTGACGTTTTGCTACGATATTTTTTTCCCGCAGACGCCGCATTTCTGCGAGAATCCCGTTCTTATTTTTTTTCTGCGGCTGCCGGGTTGCACTACCGCCTGACCGTCGCGCCCTAGTCCGCCCCTTCACATCTGTCAGGGGCGGCTTGCTTTTTTGGAGACATGCATGAAATTTCGTTTCCCCATCGTCATCATTGACGAGGATTTCCGTTCTGAAAATACGTCCGGCCTGGGCATTCGCGCCCTTGCCGCCGCAATGGAAAAAGAAGGCATGGAAGTGCTGGGCGTGACCAGCTACGGCGATTTGTCGCAATTTGCCCAGCAACAATCGCGCGCGTCGGCCTTCGTGCTGTCGATAGACGATGAAGAATTCGGCGCCGGGTCCATCGAGGAAACCGATCACGCCTTGAAATCGCTGCGCGCCTTCGTCGAGGAAATCCGCTACAAGAACGCCGACATCCCCATCTATCTGTACGGTGAAACGCGCACCTCGCGCCACATCCCCAACGATATTCTGCGCGAACTGCATGGTTTCATCCACATGTTCGAAGATACGCCGGAATTCGTCGCGCGCCACATCATCCGCGAAGCGAAATCCTACCTGGACGGCCTGTCGCCGCCCTTCTTCCGCGCGCTGGTGCACTACGCCAACGACGGCTCCTATTCGTGGCATTGCCCCGGCCACTCGGGCGGCGTAGCGTTCCTGAAGTCCCCGATCGGCCAGATGTTCCACCAGTTCTTCGGCGAAAACATGCTGCGCGCCGACGTCTGCAACGCCGTCGAGGAACTGGGCCAACTG
Source organism: Janthinobacterium darwini (assembly GCF_051380905.1). Lineage (NCBI taxonomy): Bacteria > Pseudomonadati > Pseudomonadota > Betaproteobacteria > Burkholderiales > Oxalobacteraceae > Janthinobacterium > Janthinobacterium darwini. The sequence goes on along the minus strand of NZ_JBNYXX010000001.1, from coordinate 1,441,924 downwards.
CTCGACCATACGGGCCCGGTCGCCGCGTCGGAACGCAATGCGGCGCGCATCTTCAATGCCGACCATTGCTATTTCGTCACGAATGGCACGTCGACCTCGAACAAGATGGTGTGGCACTCGACGGTGGCGCCAGGCGATATCGTCGTCGTCGACCGCAACTGCCACAAGTCGATCTTGCATTCGATCATCATGTGCGGCGCCATTCCCGTGTTCCTGATGCCGACGCGCAACCACCTGGGCATCATCGGGCCCATCCCGCTGGCTGAATTCACGCCGGAAAGCATTGCCCGCAAGATCGAGGCAAATCCGTTCGCGCGCGAAGCGAAGAACAAGAAGCCACGCATTTTGACCATCACGCAATCGACTTACGATGGCGTGATCTACAACGTGGAAACCCTGCGCGAAATGCTGGACGGCAAGATTGACACCCTGCACTTCGATGAAGCATGGCTGCCGCACGCCACCTTCCACGACTTCTACAAGAATATGCACGCCATCGGCAAGGACCGTCCGCGCGCCAAGGAATCGATGATCTTCTCGACCCAGTCCACGCACAAATTGCTCGCCGGCCTGTCGCAAGCCTCGCAAATCCTCGTGCGCGAATCGGATACGGTCAAGCTGGACCAGGACGCCTTCAACGAGGCTTACCTGATGCACACCTCGACCTCGCCGCAGTACTCCATCATCGCCTCGTGCGACGTGGCTGCGGCCATGATGGAAGCGCCGGGCGGCACCGCCCTGGTGGAAGAATCGATCATGGAAGCGCTCGATTTCCGCCGCGCCATGAAGAAGATCGACCAGGAATGGGGCCAGGACTGGTGGTTCCAGGTCTGGGGTCCGGAAAACTTCAACGACGAAGGCATGGGCCAGCAGGAAGACTGGATGATACGTGCCGAGGATGACTGGCACGGCTTCGGCGATCTCGCTCCCGGCTTCAATATGCTCGACCCGATCAAGGCGACCATCGTCAACCCGGGCCTGTCGCTGGACGGCCAGTTCGGCGAGACGGGCATCCCCGCGTCCATCGTCACCAAATACCTGGCCGAGCACGGCGTCATCATTGAAAAATGCGGCCTGTACTCCTTCTTCATCATGTTTACCATCGGCATCACGAAGGGCCGCTGGAATACCCTGCTGACGGCCTTGCAGCAGTTCAAGGACGACTACGACAAGAACCAGCCGATGTGGCGCATCCTGCCGGAATTCGCGGCGGCCAACCCGCGTTACGAAAAAATGGGCTTGCGCGACCTGTGCCAGCAAATCCACGATTTCTACAAAGCCTACGACGTGGCGCGCCTGACGACGGAAATGTATTTGTCGGACATGATCCCGGCCATGAAGCCGTCGGACGCCTTCGCCAAAATGGCGCACCGCGAAATCGAGCGCGTGGCGATCGACGAACTGGAAGGCCGCATCACGTCCATCCTGCTGACGCCGTATCCACCGGGCATTCCGCTCTTGATCCCGGGCGAGCGCTTCAACAAGACCATCGTCGACTACCTGCGCTTCGCGCGCGACTTCAACGAGCGCTTCCCCGGCTTCGAGACGGATGTGCATGGCCTCGTGAAACGCGAAGTCGATGGCAAGCGCGGCTATTTTGTCGATTGTGTGAAATTGGATGAGAACGCCTAAAAACGTCATCGTTCCTTGAACTGTAGTCATGGACGCCGCCTGATGCAAATCAGGCGGCGTTTTTCATTTCAGGCCAGCGCGCACGCTTGCGCCAGATCAGACGGCGGGAATATCGGGCTACCCGCATGGGTGACTCATGCCAGGCGGTCTGCTTCGCGCCGCTTCAGGGCCAGCGGCGAAGCACCATGCGGAGACAGCCTGCCCGGCGCAGGAGAAGAGCGGCTTGGTACGGCGAACGGCGTTTCGCCGATAGCGTATAAACCATCGTTTCCGGAGCAGCGGGTTTCCTTGTCAAGATGAGCGTTCAAACAAGCTTAATTGACAGGAATGATTACGTCGCTTATACGCCACAGTGCACGTGCTCGACAAAAAAGTAATTTTCATTTTCAAAAAGGAAACTTCGCCTTAGTTCGGCAAAAACATCCTCACTAACACGCCAACACCCATTAAAAGCAAACCAGGCCAACATGCAGCCAGTTAATTGGAAACAGGATTTTGCTCAACAAGCCCTACACTGAACGGGCGAGATCTTTATTGCCCGAAAGAAACCAAATGACTCATCCTGCTTTGCACCGTGTGCTGGTCATCACCCTACTCAGCCTGCTTGCCGCCTGCGGCGGAGGCGGCGACAGCAAGACCGGCGCCACCCAGAACCCGGACATCTCGGCAGTGCCGCCAGCGACCGCCGGCCCCGGCACCACGCCGGGCGATACCAATGCACCGCCGCCTCTGACCACGCCGCCGTCCAGGCAGACAGCCACCTTTACGCGCCAGGAAGCGTCGCGTTTCCTGGGCCGTGCCACGTTCGGGCCGAACATCGCGGCCATCGAGGCGCTGGCCGCCAGCGATAGCGACGCCTGGCTCCGCGCTCAGTTCTCCAAGCCGCAAACGCTGCACCGCAGCTACATCGACGCCATGCTGGCAGCGCAGGCCGCCGGCGGGCAAAAAGTGGGGGTTACGGGGGTATATGAAACCTTCTGGCAGCAGGGCATCCGTGGCGAGGACCAATTGCGCCAACGCATGGCCTTTGCCCTGTCCGAGATTTTCGTTATTTCCATGCAGAATGATGCCGTACGGCCGCAGGTGCGTGGCGTGGCCAGTTATTACGACATGCTGGGCCAGCATGCTTTTGGCAACTTCCGCGACCTGCTGGAAGGCGTGGCCCTGCATCCGATGATGGGGCTGTACCTGTCCCATCTGCGCAACCAGAAAGAATCGGCCACCCGCACGGCAGATGAAAACTTCGCCCGCGAAGTGATGCAACTGTTTACCATCGGCCTGTACCAGCTGAATGCGGATGGCAGCCTGAAACTGTCCGGTGGCAAACCCATCGACACCTATACGCACGACGACGTGGCGGGCCTGGCTCGCGTCTTTACAGGCTGGAGCTGGGCCGGGCCGGACCAGAGCGCTACGCGCTTCTATGGCGGCACGGCCGATCCCGACCGCGACTGGAAGCCGATGCAGAACTACGCGGCCTATCATTCCAGCGGCGACAAGCGCTTCCTGGGCCAGAGCATCTCCGGTGCCAGCAGCGGCCAGGCCGACCTGAAACTGGCACTCGATACCCTGTTCAATCATCCCAATGCGGGACCGTTCTTTGCCCGCCAGTTGATCCAGCGCCTGATCAGCAGCAATCCCAGCCCCGCCTACGTGGGCCGCGTGGCCGCCGCGTTTGCAAATAACGGCAGCGGCGTGCGCGGCGACATGCAAGCCGTCATCCGAGCAGTACTGCTCGACCCGGAGGCGCTGGCCCCAAGCGGCAGCACCTTGCGCACAGGCAAGCTGCGCGAGCCACTGCTGCGCCTGGCTGGCTGGATGCGCGCCTTCGATGCCAAGCCAGCTGGCGGCCGCTACAGCCTGTATTACCTCGACGATCCTTTGAGCGGGCTGGGCCAGAGTCCCTTGAATCCGCCTTCCGTATTCAGTTTTTTCCGCCCTGCTTATACGCCGCCCAATTCCGCCCTTGCCAGCGCGGGCCTGGTGGCGCCGGAACTGCAAATCACGGCGGAACCGTCGGTGACGGGCTACCTGAACTTCATGCAAGACGCCATCAATAGCGGTGTGGGCGAGAGCCGTGAAGTCAAGCCCGACTATACGCGTGAACTGGCGCTGGCCAGCGACACGGGTGCCATGCTCGACCGCATCGACCTGCTCCTGATGCATGGCAGCATGCCAGCCAGGCTGCGCGGACAAATCCTGACCGCCGTCAATGGCATCAGCATCCCCACGGCGACGGCCAGCAATGCCACGCAAGTTGCCACCGCCAAGGCCAACCGCGTCAAACTGGCCATTTTCCTGACCATGGCCTCGCCGGCCTACCTGGTGCAAAAGTAAGAGCGATCACATGCAAAATTCCCCCTTTTCCCGCCGCCGCTTCCTCGGCTCCATGCTGAGCCTGGCCGGTACCACGGCCACCCCCTTCGCCATGAACCTGGCCGCCATGGGCAACGCCGCCGCGCAATCGGCCAACGACTACAAGGCCATGGTCTGCCTGTTCATGGCAGGCGGCAACGACGCCTTCAACACGGTGCTGGCCACCGATACGACCTCATGGAATGAGTACTCGCGCCTGCGCAACACGGGCGGCGCCGATTCCATCCATCTGCCCGGCGTGGGCGAGACGGGCGGCGTCTTGCCGGTCACGCCCGCCACCGTGCAAACGGGCCGCGCCTTCGCCCTGCATCCCCAGCTGGCGCCACTGAAAGACCTGTTCGACAATGGCCGCGCCGCCATCGTGGCCAATGTAGGCACCTTGATCCAGCCCGCCACTCTGGCGCAGTACAAGGCGGGCAGCGTCGCCCTGCCACCCAAGCTGTTCTCGCACAACGACCAGCAATCGACGTGGCAATCGGGTTCGCCGGAAGGCGCCAGCGTGGGCTGGGGCGGCCGAATGGCCGACGTGGCCGGCTCGCTCAATACGAATGCGATGTTCACGGCCATTTCCGCCGCAGGCAACACCGTCTTCCTCAGCGGGCGCCAGGTGCGCCAGTTCCAGGTGGGGCAGGCAGGTGCCGTGCCCATCCGTGGCCTGGGCGGCAGCCTGTATGGCAGCACGGGCGGCGCGGGTGCGCTGCAAGCGATCGTCAACGATGCGGGCAGCGACCTGATCGAACAGGAACACGTGGCCGTCGTGCAACGCGCCATTTCCAGCCAGAGCATCCTCAACGGCGCCATGCTGGCAGCCGGCGCGGGCGGCGTGCCCAATCCCCCACCCTACATCAATCCGAACACGGGCGTGTCCGGTGTCAATCCGCTGGCCGTGCAATTGCAGACGGTGGCGCGCATCATCGGCGGGCGCGGCCCCCTGGGGGCGAAACGGCAGGTGTTTTATGTGACACTGGGCAGTTTCGACACGCATGACCGGCAAAAAGTGCTGCATGCCGACCTGATGGCGCGCCTGGCGCACGCGCTGGCGTATTTCGACGCGACCCTGGCCGCCCTGCAGGGCGCGGACTTGCGGCGTCAGGTGACAACGTTTACGGCGTCGGACTTCGGCCGCACCTTCAGCAGCAATGGCGACGGCACGGATCACGGCTGGGGCGCGCACCACTTTGTCGTGGGCGGCGCCGTGAAGGGCCGCGACATCTACGGCACCTTCCCCGTCACGGGTCTGGGCCATGCGCTCGATGTCGGTTCCGGCGCCCTGCTGCCGGCCACCTCCGTCGACCAGTACGGCGCCACCCTGGCCAAATGGTTCGGCGTGGCCGACAACCAGATGGCCGAGGTGTTCCCGAACATCGGCAACTTCAGCCGGCGCGACCTGGGCTTCATGACGGCAACTTAACCGTTCACGGCCACCGTCAGGGTCGCCACATAGCCCTCTGTGGCATTGCCCGTTACCGTGGCCATCTGCAGGCTGGTGCCGTCGCGGAAGACATTGTCGGAGGCATAGCTGATCTGCGCCAGGTTGCGCACGCTGGCCGTGTAGCCGCTGGCCGTGTAGACCTCGTTTAACGTTCCCATCGGAAAGGTGAACTGCGAGGTCTTGAGGCGGTTCGCGGCAGAGGCCGCCTTGGCCAGGCTGGGATAGACCTCGAGATGCACGTGCGGCATGCGCCCCGCATAGCAGCCGGGAAAGATCGTCGTGAAGGCAAGGTTGCCGGCGCCGTCCGTTTCCTGCACGCCCCGCAAATAATTTTGCGCCGTCACGCCGCTCGAATACTGCGAATACTGGCCGTCGCGGTCACAATGCCATAAATAGACGGCGTAGCCGGCCAGGCTGGCGCAGCTGCCGCTGGCGTTGAGCAACTGCAGCTTGATAGTGAGTGGCACGCCCGCCGCCATACCCGTGGCGCCATTAAAACTGGCGCGAATATCGCTGCGCACCACCCCCGACTGGTTCAGCACGTTGATGATGCTGCCGCCATTCGTATTCGTGCCGTCGGCCGGATACGGCCCACCCGTTTCTTCGGGGATCACCGGACAGGCGCCCGCCGTCGGTATCGTGACGGTGCCGCTGCCGGAAATGCCTGTGCTGGCAGCGCTGGCTGCCGCCGGGCCGCTGGCGTCCGAACCGCCGCCGCAGCTGCTCAGGGGCAAGGTAGCGGCGCCGGCCAGCAGCCAGCGCAGGACTTGCCGCCGCTCAACCGCATGGCGCATCATTTCGAGGTCGGATGCCAGACCGTGATCATGTAATTCCATACATATTCCAACAAGTGGGGCAAACCCGCCAAGGCAGGACTCAGGCTGGCGCACAGGAACAGCGCCTGCGTGGCCCGTGGCGAGAGCGCCTTCCTGGCAACCAGGGCGAGCTTGCGTTCCATGGTTCAGGCCGTTGTATTGACCAGGTTGCCGCTGGATGGCAGGCTGGCACTGCTGCCGGAAGCCCCCAGGCTGCCCGATAGCGCCTGCAAGAAACTGCTCAACTTGGCGCTGCTGTCGCCGCTGGTGCTGGCGCCGCCGCCCAAGGCAGTGATCAGGCTGGAGAAGCTTGATTGCAAGTCCGAAACGCTGCTGTTATCGCTGCCCGTGCCGGACGACAGGGTCTGGATCAGGCTTTGCAAGTCCGATTTGATATTGCCATGCCCCCGTGCCCGTGCCCCGCCGCCATCCTTGTCTCCGTCCTTGTCTGCGCCGGCGCTGGCGCCAGAGCCACCTTGGGCATGCAGGCTGCCCATCAACTGGTGCAGGAACGCTCCCAATGCCTGGCCGGCATCGCTGCTGCCGGCGGTGCTGGTGTCGGCGCCAGTGCTGTCGGACGATGCCGTGTCGGGCAGCGTCACGCCGATCGACGACAGCGCGCTGGAAACGGCATCGAGAAGGCCCTTATCGTCCTGCCTGGGCGGCCTCGCGCCGCCCAGGCTGTCGGCGCTGCCGGTATTGCTGCCGCTGACGCGGTTGAAAGCGCTCAGCTGGGTAGCGGCGCTGCTGGAACTCAAGGCACTGATGCTCATGCTCAATCTCCTGTCGTTGGATGATGTCGTTATTGGGGACGGTGCGGGCCGGGGCGTCTGTCGCGCCGCTGCTGCGCCTGCTTGCGCTGCTCCGGCGTCAGCACGGCCAGCAATTGCTGCTCCAGCCGCGCATGCAGCAAGCTGATCTGCGCCATGGCTTGCGCCGCCGTACTCGCCAGCGCGCTGGCCTTCGCATCGTCATAGGCGCTGGATCCTGCCAGCTCGCGCAACTGCGCATGCGCCTTGAGGGCGATTTTTTCCTGTTCGCGCAGCAAGGGCGCCTGGGCGTAGGTGGCGGCGAAAACCTTGTCCTGCTGCGCTTCGCTCAGTTCGATCCCATGCAGAAACGGCGGCAAGCCTGGCGCGCCGGGGCCGCCCGCACCGTGACCGGGGCCATGGCCAAAGCCGGGTGGCGGCCCCGGCATGGCGCGCGGCGGCGTGCCGTCCGGCGCAGGCTCCTGCTGGGCCAGTGCGAGCAGCGGCATGCTGCAGGCAGACAGCAGCAACAGGGATACGGCGATACTCAGGTGTTTCATTGGGTTTTCCTTTCGTGGCGACCAGCCCTGATTGTCGGCGTCTGGCATGTAAAGCAACGTTAGGCTGGGGTAAAAGCGTGTAAAGGAAGGTGCGGAAATGTAAGCAGAGGTATGTAAAAGCGGGTAAAACCGTCCTGAACAGCCCCCCTTGACTGCTATCATCGGGCGATATTCACCCGAAAAAAGCACAGGCATGAGCAAGGTTTTGTTAATCGATGACGACGTGGAACTGGTTGGCATGTTTCAGGAATACCTGACGCAGGAAGGTTTTGACGCCCGCGCCGTGCATGACGGCGAAAGCGGCGCGGCCGAAGCACTGACAGGCCTGTACGCCATCGCCGTACTCGACGTCATGATGCCGCGCATGAATGGCCTGGAAACCCTGCGCCGCATCCGTGGCGGCAGCAACCTGCCCATCCTGATGCTGACGGCACGCGGCGACGACACGGACCGCATCGTGGGCCTGGAGCTGGGTGCCGACGATTACGTGACCAAGCCGTGCACACCGCGCGAGCTGACGGCGCGCATCCGCGCCATCCTGCGCCGTTCGCAAGCGGCGCCGCACGATAGCTCGGGCCTGGCGCCGCTGACCGTGGGGCAACTGACGATGTGGCCGGAACAGCGCCGCATCGCCTGGGCCGGCACGCACCTGGAACTGACGAGCACTGAATTCAACCTGCTGGAAGTGCTGGTGCGCCATGCGGGCAAGCCCGTGAGCAAGAATCAGTTGTCCGAACTGGGCCTGGGCCGCCCCATGGCGCGCTTCGACCGCAATATCGACGTGCACTTGAGCAGCCTGCGCCGCAAGCTGGGCAGCCTGGCCGATGGCCGTTCCTGCCTGCAGACCGTGTACCGTCTCGGCTACCAGCTGATCAAGGAATAAGCGTGGGCCGTCTGTTCTGGAAGTTTTTTCTGTGCATCATGCTGGCGCAAGTCACGGCCACCATCGGCATCGGCGGCACTTTCTGGTTGAAAAACCGGGCGGCGCAACAGGAGCGGGCCCTCGACATCGATACCAGCCCGCCCGCACAGATGGCCATCGAAGCGGCCAGCGCCACCCTGGAAGCGGGCGGCAGCAAAGCCTTGCAGCAGTTTCTCGGCAAGATGGAACGCATGCGCGTGTTTGCCGTCGATGCAAAAGGACAAGAACTGATGGGCCGCAAGGTCCATCCGGCCATACTCGGCAAGGCGCGCGCGCTGCTGGCGCAAGGCTCGCCCCATGCCGTGGTGCGCGAGGTCATCGGCAGCGACGGCGTGCGTTACCTGCTGTTCCTGCCCTCGTCCGTCCGCTTTCGCACTGCCGAGGCGGGCGCCGCGCGCGACACGCTCAACGCCGTCACCCTGAGCGGCCCGCGCGGCATGGGCGGCCCCCGTTCCGAAGCGTCCGGCATGCCGCCGCCGCACGCCGACTACCAGCGCGGAGGGCCGCGCGAGATGGGTGGCATGGGCGGCATGCCGCCGGGACCGCGCATGGACAACCCCTACCGCACCTTCATTCCCCTGGCCGCCGCCATCGCCGCCAGCCTGCTGTTCTCTTTCTTGCTGGCCTGGTATTTTGCGCGTCCCATCCGCGACCTGCGACAAGCGTTCGAGGCCGCCTCGCACGGTGACCTGGCGCCCCGCTTTCACGCCAGCGGCAAGCGCGGCGATGAATTGACGGACCTGGGCCGCGATTTCGACCGCATGACGGGTCGTTTGCGCAGCCTCATGGAGAGCCAGACGCGTTTGCTGCATGATGTGTCGCACGAACTGCGCTCGCCGCTGGCGCGCTTGCAAGCGGCCATCGGCCTGGCGCACCAGCAGCCGGACAAGGTGGACGCCTCGATGCAGCGCATCGAACGCGAAAGCGAACGCATGGATAAGCTGATCGGCGAGCTGCTGACCCTGTCGCGGCTGGAAGCCGGCGCTGGCTCACCGCTCAGCGAAGACGTCGGCATCGCCGACCTGTTGCACGACATTATGGAAGACGCCCGCTACGAAGCGAAGGCGCGCCAGGTGGAGATAGCCCTCGCGGGCGACGCGGCCATCGCCGACGCCGCTGTCACGGGCCGGCCGGAGCTGCTGGCGCGCGCCGTGGAAAACGTGGTGCGCAATGCCGTCAAGCACAGTCCCGATGGCGGTACGGTGGAAGTGAATTTGTCGCGCCAGCATGATTGGCTGCGCATCGCCGTGCTGGACCGGGGACCCGGCGTCGCTGGTGCCGACCTGGCCAGCATTTTCCAGCCGTTCTTTCGCGCCAGCAATACCCAGCACAGCACGGACGGCCATGGCCTGGGCCTAGCCATCGCCCAGCACGTCATCAGCGCCCATGGCGGGCGCATCGGGGCCAGCTTGCGTAGCGGTGGCGGGCTGTGTGTGGAAATGTTGCTGCCCACCAAAACGCCAGGCTGACCTTCCGGCGAGCCTGGCGGCGAGCATTGCCGCTAACCTTGTTACGCCTGGGTATCGATGATGCTGCCCAGGGTGGCCGAGCTTGATTTGGCCGGACTCGTCGCCGTATCGGCGCTGCTGGTCGTCTGAGGAGCTTGCTGCGCCGCCTCTTGCGCCGCTGCCGCCTGTAACTGGGCAATTTGCGCCTGCAAGGCCTGGATTTGTTGCGCCAGCTGCTGCTGCAGCTTTTGCGACGCGTCCGTCTGCGCGCCCTTCTGCGATTCCGTCAACTGCTTTTGCGCCGCCGTGATCTGCTTTTGCAGCGCCGCGATCTGCGAACTGCTGCCCGAGCTGGCGCTACTTGCCGCACTGACCGCGCTGCCTGAACCGATTGCCGCTACCATGATGCCTCCTCAGTGTTTCACTACCAAGGTTAACGGCAAGCATGGGCGCGGATGTAGTGCTGCGGGTGTAAAGGCAGGTAAAGAAGGGAAAGACGGCTGGCGCCCCGCCCTTCCAGCAATCAGGTCTTCGGCAGGGTCACGCCAACCTGGCCCTGGTATTTGCCGCCACGGTCCTTGTACGAGGTTTCGCACACTTCATCGGATTCGAAGAACAGCACTTGCGCCACGCCTTCGTTGGCGTAGATTTTCGCCGGCAACGGTGTCGTATTCGAAAACTCCAGGGTCACGAAACCTTCCCATTCCGGTTCGAACGGGGTGACATTGACGATGATGCCGCAGCGCGCATACGTGCTCTTGCCCAGGCAAATCGTCAATACATTGCGGGGAATGCGGAAATACTCGACCGTGCGGGCCAGCGCGAACGAGTTCGGCGGGATGATGCAATAGCCCTTGCCAGACACATCGACGAAGTTATTCGCGTCAAAATCCTTCGGATCGACGATGGTAGTGTTGATGTTGGTAAACAACTTGAACTCGTCGGCGCAACGGATGTCATAGCCATAGCTGGACGTGCCGTAAGAAACGATGCGGTTGCCGTCGCGTTCCTTGACCTGGCCCGGTTCGAACGGCTCGATCATGCCCGTTGTTTCCGCCATGCGGCGTATCCATTTATCGCTTTTAATCGTCATCGCAGGGGCTCTTTCTAGAATATCGGAATGGCGGGGGCCGCACGCCTGCTGCAGGCGCGGCCCGAATGGCAGGATTTTACGCGAAAACCCGCCACTATTGGCCCTTGCAAGATGAAAATCGTTGGCGTCAGGCTACTGCTTCGCCAGCAAGGAAGCGATCATCTCGCGCACCACTTGCGCCGTCAGTTCCGGGTTTTCCATGGGAAACAGATGGCCGCCCGGCACCTGGCGGAAAAACCTGCCGACCAGCTTGCGCGTGGCCTTCAAACCCGCCTGGCGGCATTCCACCGATGCCGTGCCGCCGATAAAACCGATGGGCACGGGAAAGCCATCCTTGACGAGGCCGCCGATATGATGCGGCAAGCTGCGATAAACATCCGTTTCCACTTCGCGCGTAAAGCGCAGCTGCACCCCGTCCGGGTGGGGAACCAGGCCGCTATCGATATAGTCGCGCAAGACTTGCGGCGCCCAGATCGCGAACATGTCCTTGGAGGCAAAGTGTGCATACGCGGCTTGCGCATCGGGCCACAACTTGCGCCGCCGGGCGGAAAAGCGCGACGGAGAAAACCGTTCGCCCAGCGCCGTATTGCGCGCCAGGCGCACCAGCAAGGCGCGCCAGCCCGCCACCACGGGCGAATCGAGCAAGACCACGCAGCGCACCAGGTCGGGGCGCTGCTTGGCCACCATGACGCTGAGCATGCCGCCAAGCGAATGGCCGACGAGGATCACGGGCGCGCTGTAGCGGCGTTCCAGGTCGTCGATGTATTCGCGCACCAGCTCGGGCCAGCCCGTGCTGACGGGGTAAGCGGGATCGTGCGCGTGCATGTCGAGCGCCTGCACGCTGTAGTGCTGACCCAGCAAGGCGAACAGCCTGCGGTAGGTGCCTGCAGGATAACTGTTGGCATGGGCAAAGTGCAGTTGCGGGAGTGTCATCGTGGGATGGTGCCGGTGAATGCAATAGGCAATTGTAATGGCATGCCGGCAAGCCGTATCAGAGGAAGGCCTCTAATTTGCGGGGTAGCAGCGGGGGTGCTTGCGCCATGCCGGGCACGAAGGAGGCCAGCACCGCGCCCAGCTCGGCACTTGATTCCACTATGCAAAAGGCGTCGTCGAACGCATGCTCGCGGTTCATATGATTGCGCACGATGATGCATTCCAGCCCAGCGGCCTTGGCGGCGCGCAAGCCGCGCGGCGAATCTTCCACGGCCACGCATTGGGCCGCGGCCAGCCCCAGGCGCTGCAAGCCCAGCTGGTAGCCGTCGGGCGCCGGCTTGCTTTCCCCATACATTTCACGCGTCAGCACGAAGTCGAAGTGCGGCAACATGCCCGTGGCCGCATGGCTGAGCTGGAAATGCTGTGCGTAGGCGCTCGTCACCACGCCCATGGCAACATGCGGGCGCAGCGCCGCCAGCACTTGCCCGATGCCGGGCATGGCCAGCTGGCGCGCCTGGCGCAGCCGTTCCGCAAACAGCACGGTACGCTCGGCGCGTAGGCGATCGACCAGTTCGATAGCGTGGCCCTGTCCCAGCAGCACATGCCAGGCGCCGTAGTTATTGTCCAGGAACCAGTCAAAGAATTGCTTTGGCGTCAAGTCTATGCCGTAGGGCAAGAGCAAGTCGCGGTTGCTTTCATAGAACAGCTGCTCGGTGTTGACCAGCACGCCATCGTTGTCCCACAGCACGCCCTGGATGGTTTTCATGGCTTGTTGTCATTTAAAAACTTACTTGAAGAAGATGTCGTAAGACAATTTCACAATCAGCAGCACCAGGAGCACGAGGAACAGGATGCGCACGAAGGCGGCGCCGCGCCGCACGGCGATCCAGGTGCCCGTCAGGGCGCCCAGGATGTTGCACACAGCCATCGGTGCGGCCACGGCGTACACCACGTGGCCGGCGGGAATGAAGAAGGCCAGTGCGGCCACGTTGGTGGCGATATTCACCAGTTTCGAGCAGGCCGAAGCAAGGATGAAATCAAAGCCGAAAACGCGGATGAAGAGGAAAATCAGGAAACTGCCAGTGCCTGGCCCGAACAGACCGTCATAAAAGCCGATGGCGCCGCCAATGACGATGGCAAGGATGCGTTCGCGCGGACCGATGGGGCGCGCTTCGCGCGTCGTGCCGAAATCCTTCTTGATGAAGGTGTAGATGGCCATGATGATGATCAATACCAGCACCATGGGGCGCACCACCTGTTGTGGCACATACGACACGGCGGCCGCGCCGATGAAGGACATGACGAAGGCGCTGGCCACGGCGGGCAGCACCAGAAGCCACGGGATATGCACCTTGCCGACAAAGGAACGGGCGGCAAACGTGGTGCCGCAGGCGGACGCCAGTTTATTCGTCCCCAGCAAGGACGTGGAAGCCATGTTCGGCATCAGGTTGAACAGGGCCGGCAGCTGTATCAGCCCGCCCCCGCCCACGGCGGCATCGATCAGGCCGGCAAAGAAAGCAAATAAACACAGCAGCGAAATGGTCAGCATGATAGGCAATAAGGAATGGGCGACAGCGGCAGTATAGGCGCCGTGGATTTTTCCGGATGCAACTTCATATTGCGGAAAACGCAATCAGACGTAACGCTTGACGGAATACGCCCCGTGCGGTCTACTGGCCTTTTTTGCCGGGAGTCACACGATGTCGATGAAACTGATGTGGGAGATCCGCGCCTTTTGCACCGTCGTCGAAAAGCGCAGCTTCATCCACGCGGCGCGCATGCTGGGACGCTCGCCGTCGGCCGTCACGCGCGCCATCCAGTTCCTCGAAGACGCCATCGGCGCCGAGCTGATCTTGCGCACGCAAAAGCAGTTCACCCTGACGACGGCCGGCGAAACGTATTACGCGTCGGCCAAGCACTTGCTGGAAACGCAGGCCGAGGCGGAAGACCAATTGGCCGAGCTGAGCAACTCACCGCAAGGCTGGGTGCGCCTCTCGGCGCCGGAAATCCTCTCGCTGGGCTTCTTGCCGAAGGTGGTGGCACAATTTTCGCGCGACTACCCGAACGTCTCCGTGGACATCCATTTTTCGGACAAATCAATCGACCCCATCCAGGAAAAGCTGGACTTCGCCATCCGCGGCGCCTTCCCCCAGTCGAGCGAGCTGATCGGTTATCCCCTGTGGTATTACCGCCGCTACATGTACGCTTCGCCCAGCTATATAGCCCGCATGGGCGCGCCAGACGAACCGGAAGAGCTGGCCGGTCACGACATCATCATGCACTCGGCCCCGCGCATCCTGCGCGACTGGCATTTCGTCTCTGCTACGCGCAATGTGCGCTACCAGGTGCAACCGCGTTTCCGCTTCACTTCCGGCATCGCCACTTTCCAGGCGGCCCTGGAAGGCGCCGGCATCGTGCGTCTGGCCAGCTGGCTGGCCGAGCCTGCCGTGGCCGCCGGCACCCTGCGCCGGGTCTGCACGGCGTACCGGCTGACGTCGTCAAAGGAGCTGGACCCCAGCATCCACGCCGTCTACGGCACCTCGCGCATGGCCAAGGGGGCGCGGCTGTTTCTGGAGTATGTGCGGCAGCGGGGGCTGGAGATACCCGACGAACGGGCAAGTTAGCACCTATTGCGCGACGACGGCATCGCTATACACGGCAAACTGCGCGCCATCGAAAACAAAACCGGCCACTTCGCGCATGCCCAGCCTCTCATGCGCACGCAGCGAGCCGATATTGTCGCGCCGGATGAACAGCACCGCCTCCGCCCCGCCATGCTGTGCGCGCAGGGCTGCGTACAGCAGCGCCAGCAAGCCCTGCCCCCGCTCCGAGTCCGCAATGCAGACGGGGCCATACACATAGGCGTTGTCACTTCCCGCATACGCGGCCAGCATGGCCAGCACCACGGGCGCCTGCACGGTGGCTGGCGCCGCGCTGAACAGTACGCCAACGACAGGCCCATCGGCCACGCGCCGCGCCACGATGACGGGCGAAACACCATCCACCATGGTCGCCACCTTTTTCAGTGAAAACTCGCCCGTCAGGCTGCCGCCCTGAGAGGGGGAGTTGGCTTGCAGCAAGGCAGTGATGGCGTCGATATCGGCGGTTTTGGCCGTGCTGACAAGATAAGTTGTGCCGGGGTACGTCAATTCATTCTCCCTTGAGCATCGCGACGGCGAACCCGGCGCGCGCAGCAATTGGCGATTATTTTTTCACGTAAATGCAAAGCGGCGTATCCAGCACGCATGCCACATCATAAAGTGGCGCCTCGCCACGAAACGATATCGCGATCAGCATCAGCGGCGTCAATGTGCCGTGAGCAATAAACGTCTCCACATAACCCTCGGAACCGACGTGGTGGTAAGCCACCTCCGGCGCTTTCGGTGACGGCACTTCCCCGACCATGGAGCTTCCCTTGAATTGAAAAATCAGCGCACAGCCTTTTCTTTCCGCCTGTTGCGCCGCGCCTTGCAGTTCCTGAGACAGTGTCACGTAGGGGAAAATGCCCTGCAGTTGCCGCGAGTTCACGATAGCCTCGGCGGTTGGAAGGTCCGTCACATGAAACAGATACGGATGTTGCAGGCGAACGGCGTCAGTTTGCCTCCCCTGCAAGTCAAACTGACGGGACTTTGCCGGCTTGCTTTGCAAACGGATACGTTCCTCAAAGCCGACCTGCGGCATGGCCGCTTCTTTCTTGCACCAGTCAAACAGCCCCATCTTTATCCTTTTAGCATGGTCCAGGCAGCGACGTGCGCCGCCAAACCCCAATCATAGAGAGATGTGGCATGAAACTCAACGACCCAGGCCACTAGCGCCCATGCCAGTAGCGCGGCCGGCTGCTGCGATACAGCGTCACGTCAATATCCGCGCCAAACGCCAGCACCACTGCCCCCGTCACGTCCGTGCGCAAGCGGGTAATCCCCATGTCGCCATAGCGCGCATATACCTGCGCTTTCGGATGTTTATAGCGGTTGCGATGTCCGACCTGGAAAATCGCCAGATCGGGATGGACGGCGTTCAAAAACGCCTGTGTCGACGAGGTGCCGCTACCATGATGGGGCGCCAGCAGCACGTCGGCCGCCAGGTCGCCGTGCGCCGAGCGCGCCAGCAATTGCGCTTCCTGCGCCGCTTCGATGTCGCCGGCCAGCAAAATTGCATGCTTGCCCGCAGTGATTTTCACGGTGCAGCTGCGGGCGTTCGGTTTCAATGAAATGTCCGTGTGGCTGACGGGCAAAGGGTGCACCATGGTGAACTGTACGCCTTCCCAAGTCCAGCTCTGGCCCGCCATGCAGTGCAGATAGGGCCGGTGCAACTCCCGCCGGGCCTCGATGGCCGGGTGACCGTCGAACAGGGACGAGGCCAGCCAGCCCACGTCTATGTTTTCCAGCAAGGACATGGCACCGCCCGCGTGATCGAGGTCGCTGTGGGAAATAATCACGCCGTCGAGCTTGGCGATGCCGCGCGCACGCAAGTACGGCACGATGACCCTGCTGGCACCATCGGAATCGAGGCTGTAGGCGGGCCCCGTGTCGTACAGCAGGCGGTGGCCGTGGGTTTCCACCAGCACGGCCATGCCTTGTCCCACGTCAAAGGCCGTGATCCACATCTGGCCAGCTGGCGGGCTCGATGGCAAGGCTGTCAGCAGGGGCAGCCAGCCCAGCATGCCCGCCCAGCGATGGGGCCATCCCCTGGGCGCCAGCAGCCATGCCGTGCCAAACAATGCCCAGCAAAAACTCCACATTGGCGGCGCGGGCGCCGTCCACACGGCAAAGCGGCGTGCGCCCAGCCAGTCCAGCACTTGCGCCAGCACTTGCACGATGGCGTGCGCCAGCAGCAACAGCCAGTCGCACAGAGGCGCGGGCAGCAGGCTGCCAGCCAGCGACAGGGGCGTGACGACCAGGCTGATGACGGGAATGGCCAGCGCATTGGCCACGGGGCTGACCAGCGACACTTGCGAGAACAGCAGCATCGTCAGCGGCACCAGCCCCACCGTCACCACATACTGCGTGTGCGCGCCCAGCGCCACGGCGGCTTGCATACGCCGCCAGCGGCTGGCGCTCTCTGGCAAGGGGGCCGTGGTGCGGCCCGCCGTCGCGTACAGCATGGTGGCGACGGCGCCGAATGACAGCCAGAAGCCGGGCCACAGCACGGCCCACGGATCGAGCAGCAGCACCACGCCCAGCGCCAGGCACAGCACGTGGCCTATGCTGGTGATGCGCCCCAGCCACAAGGCCAGTGCCACCACCAGCAGCATATATAAAGTGCGCTGCGCGGGCACGCCGAAGCCGGCCAGCAGCACATAGACAAATGCCGCCAGCGCGCCGGCCAGGGCCGCCACCTTTTGCGCCGGCAGCAGCAAAGGCAGTTGATTGTCCGTGAAAAACGAGCACCGCCACAGCGCGTCCGCTCCCAGGGCGAACAGGCCCGCGATCATGGTGATGTGCAAGCCGGAGATCGAAATCAAATGACTGACGCCCGTGCGGTTGAATACTTGCCAGTCCGACTGGGGAATGGCACGCTGGTCGCCCACCACCAGCGCCACGATCACGCCTGCATACTGTTTTCCTTCCAGGCTGCGCAGGATACGCGCGCGCAGTGTCGCGCGGCTGGCCTCCACCACATTGCCGAAAGCGGGCACGAAGGCTGCCAGGCGCAGGTTCGGCGTATCGGCGCGCGGCTGCGGCCGTACATAGCCCGTGGCGCGCACGCCCTGCTCCAGCAGCCACGCCTCGTAGTCAAAACCCATGGGATTCGCATTGCCGTGCGGACGCTGCAGCCGTACTGTCAAACGCCAGCGCTCGCCAGGCTGCACGTCGCCCACCTCGTTCGTCACTTCATCGCGAAAGCCCTCGTACCAGGACAGGGCGATCAGGGGCGGCACCTTCGCCCCCACCGACTTTTCCACGGCAAAATTGAAACGCACACCCTGCTCGAAGCGGTACGGCAGGCTGGCGACCGTGCCAGTGACGGTGATGTCCTGTCCTTCATCGGCCAGCGCCAGTTGTGGCGACAAGGCGGCCTGGGCCAGCCAGGCGGCCCAATAAAAGCCCAGTGCCACGCCCGCAGCGAAGCCGACAATGCAGCGCCAGTATGCGTAATGGCGCAGCAGCAGTACAGTCATCAGCGACACACCAGCGATCACCCACAGCAGCGCGCGCGCATGCGGCGGCAAGCTTGCCTGCGTCTGCAGCCAGGCGGCGCCAGCGGCAAAGCCAAGTATCAGGGTGCGCATGGGAAGGTAGGATCAAGGCAGGATCGTCGCTCGCTGCGAAAGGTACTCGGATACTCTGATCGTTTTCCACTCTTTGCCGTCTGATCTGGCGCAATGGTGACGTGGATAAGGACGTCCATGCACGCCATCCGTTGCCACCATTGACAATACTTCCCCCATGCTAAGATGACCATCCGGCGCCCGGGCGCCATGACTTGGCGGACCTTGCATGAGCCCACTGACAGCGGCCGAAACCTATTTGCACGACTTTCATCAAAGGCAAGTCGGCGTGACCAGTGCCGCGTTTGCCCACCTGCCCGCCCACTCCCCAACGGGCACCTGGGACTCATCCTATGCAGCACTGACCGACCTCGTGCCGGTCGGCAATAGCCCCTTGACGGTGCTCGACCTGGCCTGTGGCGACGGCCATCTGCTGGGCTTGCTGGCCGCCAGGCGGCAGCCAGCACTGCATTTGACCGGTATCGACATGAGCGACGCTGAACTGGCCGTCGCGCGCGCCGCCTTGCCCGCATCCGTACGCTTGCAACAGGGACGCGCCCAGGCGCTGGACTTGCCATCGTCCAGCGTGGATTATCTCGTCTCGCACATGGCGCTGATGCTGATGGACGATGTCGAACAGGTCATGCGCGAAATGCGCCGCGTGCTGCGACCCGGCGGCCAGTTGGCCGCCATCGTCGGCCGGACTTTTTTACTGGGCGAGGTGAATGACGTATTCATGCGCGTCTTCAAGCCCATCGCCAGCGACGCGCTGCCGCAGCTGCGCTTCGGCGACCGGCGTGCGGGGTCGGAGGCCGGCTGGCGCGAGCTGCTCGACGGCAGTTTCGACCACATCGCGTTTGACGACATCGACGTGCCCTGGTCGCCCACGCCAGGCGAACTGTGGGACGCCTTGCTGGACACCTACGATATTGACCGCCTGGACGATGACGCCAGGCAGCGCCTGCGCGGCGCGTTCCTCGTTGCCGTGGCGCATCTGCAAACCGGTGACGCAGTGATCACCACCGGCTGGGGGCTGCGCCTGGTGCGCGCGCGCCGCCTGAAAACGCTGCACGGAAAATTACTTTCATAGTAATATTGCCTTTATGAAAATTATCGTTAACACCACGGCGTCGAGCGCAGTGTATGGTAGCGATAGGACACCATAAGGACACAGGCATGCCCCCATTCAAGAAACTGATCCTCGTCGCCATGCTGAGCTACGGCGCCACGGCAGCATCCGCTGCCAGCGTAGCCGAGTACAACAGTCCCGACAGATATGACTGGTGGAAATACTTGCAGTTACTGGAGAAAAATGTTCAGCAGGAAATGCCGGCCGGCTCTACAGTCCAGGCCTCGGATGCGCAGCGCATGCAATTGTTGCGCGCCGTGGGCTCACCGCTGCAGCGCCTGGGCACGGCGCGCGCGATGCTCGGTGACAGCATGGGCGCCATCGCCGCCTTCGATACCTTTGAGCAGCTCACCCTGTATCAGCAAAGAAAGGGGCAGCCGCATGCCGACGACGATGCGCGCCTGGCCGCCGCCACGCCTCGCGACGCCATACACGCCATTGTCGAAGCGGCCAGCAAGCGGCAGATCGTCATCCTCAACGAATCCCACCATGTGCCCATGCACCGGGCGTTTGCCGCGGCGCTGGCTCGCGAGCTGCGCAAGATCGGCTTCGACACCCTCGCGGTGGAGACCTTTGGCACGACTCCGAATGCATGGCCCTACATCCATGAACAGACCGGCTACTATTCGAATGAGCCCGTGTTTGGCCACTTCTTGCGCGAGGCGCGCCAGGACGGATGGGCCTTCGTCCAATATGAAGAAGAGCGCGCGGACCGTGGCGCGGACGACTATCCGCGCCAGCGCGAACTGGAACAGGCCGAAAATATCCAGTCCAGGATCTTCGCCAGCCGCCCCAATGCCCGCGTATTCATCTATGTCGGCTATTCGCACAGTGTGGAAACGCCCATCGCGAACAAAAGGGAGGACGACGTCCGCATGGCCTCGCACGTGCGCCGCATCACCGGCATCGATCCACTGACGATAGACCAGACCGTCATGTACGCGCACGCGGCGCCGGGTGCTGAACAGGCGTCATACCAGCAGGCGCAGGCCAAGTCGGACAGCCAGCGCCCCTTTGTGCTGCTCGGGCCGGGCGGACAACAGGAAGTATTTGGCGCCTACCGCAACGGCGTGGACATGCAGGTCATCCATCCGCGCTACGCCGCCGGCGCCAGCGGGCGTCCGGGATGGTACGCCATGCTGCCCCAGCTTCAGCCACATAGGATTCCCGCCAACCTCTACCCCGCCACCGGCAGAAAGCTGATCACGGCGCGCGCCACTGGCGCGGACCTGCATGCCGTGCCTTACGACGCCATCGTGATTTCGGCCGATGCGCCAGCACCGCAGTTGATGCTGCCGCCCGGCTCCTACACGCTGCTGGAAAGCCTTTGAAGGAGGCGGCGCCACCGTGCGCCGGGCAAAATCTTTTGCCCGGCGCACGGTATAATCGGCCTCGCTTACTTCAACACCCAGGCACGACATGACCTCCTCCGCACCTCCTCCCGATACTTCCACCGCCATTTCCGACAGCACCGAAGACAATAACGACGCCACCCTGGTCGCGGAACTGGGGGAACTGGCCGAGCATATCCGCCTGGTCAAGATGGAGGGGCGAGTCTTCGTGCGCTTTTCCGGCGTGGTCAAGGCGGGTCACCTGGTGGTGCCCTATGCGCTGGTGCCGGCACAGGGCGTGCTGGCGCGGCCGGCCAAGTGGCGCAAGATGGACCGCGAAACCAAGCTAGCCCTGGTGCGCGAACGGGCCAGCGCAGCCATCTTCGAGGAGTTGCGCCAGCATGTGATGGATTTCGTCGCCGATATCGCTGGCCTGAGCGAAGACGTGGACACGGACCCGATGGTCTTCCTGCACACCTTGGCCGACATGCAGACGTCGGAACCTGCAGGCATGGTCTTCGACCGCATCCGCCAGCGCTTCAACCACGCCATCGAGCGCCAGCAGGAAGAGCAGCACGCGGCGCGCACGCGCCAGAGCATCAACCTGGCCGAGTATCCGGCCTCGTTCGAGATGGCGCGCCGCCTGCCGCGCCGCTTCATCGCCCTGCTGGGCCCCACCAATTCCGGCAAGACGCACCGCGCCATGGAAGCGCTGGTGAAGGCGAAAAGCGGCATTTATCTCGCGCCCCTGCGCCTGCTGGCCCTGGAAAACTACGAACGCCTGCAGGAAGCCGCGCCGCATGGCAAGCCGCTGGCCGTGAGCCTGATCACGGGCGAGGAGCGTCGCGTCGTCGAGGGCGCCACGCACGTGGCCAGCACGGTGGAAATGCTGGACACGAAAACCGTCGTCGATGTGGCCATCATCGATGAAATTCAGATGCTGGCCGACCCGGACCGCGGCGCCGCGTGGACGGCGGCCGTCTGCGGCGCGCCGGCCCACACCGTCTACCTGGTAGGGGCACCCGAAGCGCGGCGCGCCATCGAAGCGCTGGCCGAACGCCTGGACTGCCCGCTGGAGGTGCATGTCTTGAAGCGCATGGCGCCCCTGTCGATGGAGCCGACCGCCGTGCGCAAGGTGCGCAACTTGCGCCGCGGCGATGCCGTCATCGCCTTTTCTCGCCGCGAAGTGCTGATGTGGCGCGACATGATTACGGAAACGGGGCTGTCAGTGGCCACCGTCTACGGCAACCTGTCGCCCGAAGTGCGGCGCGCGCAGGCGCAGCGCTTCCGTGACGGCACGGCAGATATCGTGGTCGGCACGGACGCGCTGGCGATGGGCTTGAACATGCCGATCGCGCGCATCGTCATGACTACCTGCGTCAAATACAATGGCCGCGAAGAAGAAGAGATTTCAGCGGCGCTGGCGCGCCAGATCGCCGGGCGCGCGGGCCGCTATGGCGTGCATGAAGAGGGTTTGGTGGCCGGCTACGACAACGAGACGCATGAAGTGATGCGCGCGCTGCTCCAGGAAAAGCTGCACCCGCTGAACACCAGCGGCTTTGCCGTGGCGCCATCGCTCGAACATCTGCACCGCATTTCGTCGGTGACTGGCGAGCTGTCACTGTCAAAACTGCTGCGCCGCTTCATCCACAATATCGACGTGCCGGACGGCTTTTTCTTCCCCCGCATCACGGAAGACCAGAAGGAGCGCGCCATCTGGCTCGACACCCTGCCCCTGTCCGTGGCCGACAAGTTCACCCTGTCGCTGGTACCTATCTCCAGCAAGGTGCCGTCCTTGCAAACGGCGTGGGAACACTGGTCGAAGAATCTGTCGTTGGGCAAGACCTCAACCCTGCGCCAGCACGCGTATGGCGGTGGCACACAGAATCTGCAGCAAGTGGAAGACACCTGCCGCTACTACTCCGCGTATGCGTGGCTCAGCTACCGCCTGCCAGAATTTTTTCCCGATATCGCCGTGGCGCAAAACCTGTCACGCGATGCCTCGGAACGCGTCGATTCCATCCTGCGCGCGCACAATGCGGCATCGCGCGGACGCTCCGGCAAAAAGTTCAAATAAGCGTCCGCTGATTTCCAGAAGCCAGCCCTGGTCGGTGGTGGAATGCCTGGCCGCTCGTAGAGCAATGCGGCGACCTCGCGCTGAGCGAGGGCAGGCCATCGGCATTAAGGTTTGGGCGTCTCATAGTGCAGCTTCAGCACCAGGCCATTATGGTCATCGGCCATATAGATGTCGCCATCCTGTCCCAGCTTCACGTCGACGGGCGCGCCCCTGCCCTGCTTGCCCTTGCGCTCCCAGTTGCCGATCAACTCGACGGACTTGCCCAACGGCGCGCCCGCCTTGTCGGGCAGCAGGGCCACAAGGCGGTGGCCATTGCTGCGGTAGCCGTGGTAGCCGATGATCAGACTGTTCTTGTACAGCTCCGGGAAGCGGCTGGCCGTATAGAACGTCATGCCCAGCGGCGCGGCGTGGCCGGGCAGCAGGCGCTGGGGAGCCGCGTATTGGGCGGAGCATGCCGTCTTCGGATACTCCGGGCTGGCCACATTGTCGTCATAACAGTACGGCCAGCCGTAGTGGCGATCTGCCTTGATCAGATTCAGTTCTTCATGCGGCAGGTTCTCGTCGCTTTTCAGCTGCGGCAAGGCGGCCTGGATGGCGTCGCGCGCGTTTTCCGCTTGCCACAGCTCGCCCGTGGCCGCGTGGAAGGCCAGCGCCATCGAATTGCGCAAGCCGCGCGCATGCGTGCGCCAGCTTGTTACCGTGCCGGCAGGCCAGTCCATTTTGTATTCGCGGATGGCACCCAGCGCCTCCGGTCCCTCCGCCGATGCGCATGGTTTGCTCGCATCGGGCGCCTTGCCATCGTTCTCGCAATGGTCGGTACTGGAACCCACGTTCACATACAAGTCGCCCCTGGGGCTGAAGCGCATGTTCGTCAGCAGGTGCAAGCCCATGCCCGGCAGGCGCGGCGTCTTCGCCGTGCCGCCGATCACGTCGGTGCGGGTGCGCGTGGTGTCGCGCAAGTCGAAGCGGAAAATGCGTCCCACCTCGCCCACGTAGACCATGCCGTCCGGTCCCTGCACGATGCCATTCGGGCGATCGAGCTTGTCGAGCAGCAGCTTGCGCTCGTAGCCGGCGCCGGCAGCCTTGCGCTGCAACAGCCACAATTTACCTAGCTTTGGCGCCCATCCCGCCATGTCCGTAACGAGGATGTCGCCATTTGTCAGCGGCAGCACGCCACGGGGGAATTTCAGGCCGTCGGCCAGCACGGCCACGCAAAAGCCGGGCGGCGTGGTGACATCGAGGCGCGGCATGCCGTCGCACTGGCTGCTGGTCGTCGCCGCCATGGCGTGGCCAAACGCGGTGGACATGCAGGCTGCCATGGCGCCCGCGAGCATTTTCTTGTTCATGGTCTCATTCCATCAAGGGTAAACGGGGCAGCACGGCGCGCGCATTGGCGCTGGTTTGCGCCGCAACGTCAGCAAGCTCCAGGCCGCGCAATTCGGCCAGCACGGCGCCGATGCGCGGCAATTCTTCGGGGCTGTTGCGGCCAGGGTGGATCCAGCTGGGAGAAATATCGGGCGCGTCCGTCTCCAGCACGATGGACGCCAAAGGCAGGTCCGTCGCCATGCGGCGTATCTGCAGCGCGCGGGTAAACGTCATGGCGCCGCCGAAACCGAGCTTGAAACCGAGATCGATATAACCCTGCGCCTGCTGGAAGCTGCCATTGAATGCATGCGCGATGCCGCCGTTCGGGCGGATCTGGCGCGCATGCTTGAGGACGATGTCCTGCGAGCGGCGCACATGTGTCAGCACGGGCAGGTCGAAGTCGCGGGCGATTTTCAGCTGCTCGCGCAAAAAATGCTCCTGCTTGGCGCGCATGGCCGGTTCGCACAGTATGGGAATGAAGAAGTCCAGGCCGATTTCGCCGATGGCGACGAAACGCGGGTCATTCATGGCCTGCGCCACTGCATCGCGCAGGGCGATCAAATCGTCTTCGGTGGCGTGCGGCACGTAGATCGGGTGTATGCCAAGGGCAAAGCAGGCGTTGGGCGCCGTTGCCGCCAGGTCGCGCACGATGCTGAAATTGGCCCGTTCGACGGCGGGAATGACGATCATCGCCACGCCTTGAGCGCTTGCATGCGCCGCCACCTGCAGCGATTCGCTGCCGAATTCGTGCGCGTCGAGGTGGCAGTGCGTATCGATCCACAGCATGGCGGCTCCTTGGTATTGCTCAGTATTGGTAAGGCTGCAGCCCCTCATCCGTCAGGCGCAGCACGCGGTCGCAGCGCTTGGCCAGTTCGATATCGTGCGTGACGATGACGAAGGCCGTGCCCAGAGTGCGCGACAGTTCCAGCATCAGGTCAAAAATTTGTTCGGCCGTGGCGTGATCGAGGTTGCCCGTCGGTTCATCGGCCAGCACGCAGGCCGGCTGCGTGACGAGGGCGCGCGCCAGGGCCACGCGCTGACGCTCGCCGCCCGACAATTCGCCCGGCGTGTGCGTAACGCGCTTGGCCAGGTTCACCCGCGTGAGAATTTGCTGCGCCAGGTCGGTGGCCTGCGCGCGCTTCATGCGCCGTATCATCAGGGGCATGGCGACGTTGTCCAGCGCGGAAAACTCGGGCAGCAGGTGGTGGAACTGGTAGACGAAGCCCAGCGAGGCATTGCGCAAGTCGCCGCGCGCCTTTTCGCTGAGGGTGGCGAAATCCTTGCCCAGCAAGGTCACCTTGCCGCTGGTGGGCGTATCGAGGCCGCCCAGCAGGTGCAGCAGGGTCGACTTGCCCGAGCCGGAGGCGCCGACGATGGCGACGCGCTCGCCGCGGTGAACATCGATGTCGATGCCGGCCAGCACCTGCACCTTGTAGGCGCCCTGCGTAAAAGTCTTGCCCAGGCCGCGGCAGGAAAGCACGGCAGAATCAGCGGAAGCGCCGTTGGAAGCGGGTTTGTTCAGATCGGTCATGGTAGTAGTCAATGGTTTATTCATAGCGCAGGGCTTCCGCAGGTTTGACGCGGGCAGCCCACCAGCTTGGGTACAGGGTCGCCAAAAAGGCGAGGATCACGGCCAGCACGCCGATCTTGGTGACGTCGGGCCAGCGCAGGTCGGATGGCACGGTGCTGATGAAGTAAATGTCCTTGGAGAGGAACTGCACGCCCAGCAAATGCTCGATGAAGGGCACGATGACGTCGATGTTCATCGCCACCAGCACGCCGCCGCCCACGCCCAGTATCGTGCCCAGGATGCCCACCAGCGCGCCCTGGATCATGAAGATCTTCATGATGGAGCGGGGCGAGGCGCCCAGGGTGCGCAGGATCGCGATATCGGCCTGCTTGTCCGTCACCGTCATCACCAGGGTCGACACAAGGTTGAAGGCGGCCACCGCGATGATCAGGGTCAGGATGATGAACATCATGCGCTTTTCCGTCTGCACGGCGGCGAACCAGTTGGCGTTCAGCTTGGACCAGTCGCGCAGCCACAAGTCGCCCGGCATGGTCTTTTTCAGTTCCGCCGCCACTTGCGGTGCCTGGTTCATGTCGGCCAGACGCAAACGCAGGCCGGACGGGCCGTCGAGGCGCAGCAGGCGCTGGCCGTCTTCGATATTGATGAAGGCCAAACCGGCGTCGAATTCATTATGGCCCGCCTGGAAGATGCCGCTGACGGTGAAGCTGCGCATGCGCGGCAGCACGCCGGCCGGCGTGACCTGGCCCTGCGCCAGCATCAAGGTAACTTTTTCACCGAGGTTGACGCGCAGGGCGCGCGCCAGCTCGATGCCCAGCACGATATTGAAGGTGCCCGGCTGCAGCGCCTTGAAGCTACCCATGCGCGTCTGGCCGGCCACGTCGGAGACGTTCGGCTCTTCCTCGGGCAGCACGCCGCGCACGATGGCGGGGCGCAGCGCATCGTCGCGCAGCAGCATGCCCTGCGTTTCCACGAATGGCGCGGCGCCCTTGACGGCGGGATTCTTGAATGCCTGCGCAGCTTCCGCGCGCCAGTCCGGCATGCTGCCGCTGTTGTCGAACACTTCCACGTGGGCCAGCACGGACAGCATGCGGTCCGTCACTTCCTTCTGGAAGCCGTTCATCACGGACAGCACGACGATCAGCGCCGCCACGCCCAGGCCGATGCCAGCCATGGAAATGAGCGAGATAAAGGAGATGAAACTGTTGCGGCCACTGCGCTTGCCGGCCCGCGTGTAGCGCAAGCCGACCAGCCATTCGAAAGGAATATTTTTTAACATGCTCATTGATTCGCTATTTCTAAGGGGTCAGACCCGCCGGGTCTGAGCCCAGCAGTTTGTTGATCAGCCATTTACTCATAGCGCAGCGCTTCGGCCGGCTTGACACGCGCGGCGCGCCAGCTCGGGTAGATGGTCGCCACCAGCGCGAGGCCAAAGGCGATGAGGCCGATCTGCGCCACGTCCAGCCAGTGCACGTCCGACGGCACGGCGCTGATCTGGTAGATTTCCTTGGAGATGAAGTGCAGGCCGAAGATGCCTTCGATGAAGGGCACGATGACGCCCACGTTTAGCGCCAGCACGACGCCGCCGATCACGCCCAGGGCACTGCCCAGCAAACCCACCAGCGCGCCCTGGATCATGAAAATCTTCATGATGGAGAATGGCGAGGCGCCCAGGGTGCGCAAAATGGCGATGTCGGCCTGCTTGTCGGTGACCGACATCACCAGGGTCGATACCAGGTTGAACGCGGCCACGGCGATGATCATGCTGAGTATGATGAACATCATGTTCTTCTGGCTTTGCACCAGCGCATACCAGCTGGCGCTGGCGCGCGACCAGTCGCGCATCCACAGCTGGCCCGGCATCGACGCTTTCAGTTCGCGCGCCACTTGCGGCGCCTGGTTCATGTCATGCAGACGCAGACGCAGGCCGGACGGGCCATCGAGCTGCAGCAACTGCTCGGCGTCCTGCATGTTGACGAAGGCCAGGCTGCCATCGAGTTCGTTATGACCTGCCTCAAAGATGCCAGCCACCTTGAGCGCGCGCATGCGCGGCATCACAATACCGTTGGCCGGGTCGCCCGCCCTCGGTTCGCGCTCCAGCATCAGGGTCACGTTCTGCCCCACTTTCACGTCGAGCGCCTTGGCCAAGTCGATGCCCAGCACGATGTTGTACGAGCCTTGCGTCAAGTCCTTGAAACTGCCCTGCTTCATCTGGGAGGCCACGCTGGAGACGGTCGCTTCCTGCTGCGGCAGCACGCCGCGCACGATGGACGGGCGCATGGTTTCGTCATTGAGCAGCATGCCCTGAGTTTCCACGAACGGCGACACGGCCTTGACTTGCGGATTGGCGTAGGCGGCGCGCTCCTGCGCCTGCCAGTTGGGCATGGAGCCGCTGGTATCGAACACCTCGACGTGGGCCAGCACCGACATCAGACGGTCGGTGACTTCCTTCTGGAAGCCGTTCATGACGGAGAGGACGACGATCAGGGCGGCCACGCCCAGGCCGATGCCGGCCACGGAAATGAGGGAGATGAAGGAAATGAAGCTGTTGCGGCCACTGCGTTTCCCGGCACGCGTATAGCGCACGCCAACCTGCCACTCAAAAGGAAATTGTTTGATGATGCTCATGCGCTCCCGCGACAACGATAATATGCGAGCGCGCAGTGTGCCACACAAATGACACTCATGCGTGAAACACATCACCGGGGCGCCACTTTTCGCGCGCCCGCCGCCAAGGGAAAAACCGCGGGGACTACTCCCCCGGCGCCACAATCGCCTACAATCTCGGGATGAATCAACTTACCCTCGTCCTGCCCTTCGCCTTGCCCAATGCCGAGCTGGCTGCCGACCTGCTCAAGGTCTTGCAGGCGCCCGCCCTGGCGGCACTGCTGTCACGCACCTCCACCTGCAATTTGGAAACTTTTGACAACGCCAAGCGCCTGCTGCCACACGAAACGTGGCTGGCGCACGCGCTGAGCCTGTCGCCCGCGCCCAACGGCGAAGCGGCGCAGGCGGCCTTTGCGGCCCAGGCCATGCGCGGCTACGGCCTGGCGCCGGAACCGGGCGCGCGCTATTTCCTGCTGCATCCAGCCCATCTGGCCATCGCCCGCAGCCATATCAGCCTGGAAGACTTGCGCCAGCTCAAGCTCAGTGAAGTGGACGGCCGCGCCCTGTTCGACATTGCGGCCCCGTATTTCGACGAAATCGGCCAACCGCTGGCGTATGGCGACGCAAGCACCTGGTTCATGCGCGCCGATGCCTGGAGCGACTTGCAGTGTGCCTCGCCGGATGCCGCCACCACGCAGGACCTGTCAGTCTGGATGCCGGAAGGCGAACACGCGCGCGCCGCGCGCCGCCTGCAAAACGAGGTGCAGATGCTGTGGCATGAACATCCCGTCAACGCGGCGCGCGAAGAACGTGGCCTGAAAGCCATCAACTCCTTCTGGATCTGGGGCGCCAGCGTGGCCACGGCTGAACCTGCCCGCTGCGCGGCCAGCCTGCATACCAAGGACGCACCCGGCTGGCTGGCCGCGCTGGCGGAACCAACGCTGCGCGATGCCAGTCCAAACAGTGTGCTGGCAAGCAAACAGGACGCGATTGTCGTGCTGGGCGGCCTGATCGAGGCGGCGCAGGCCCAGGAATGGGGCATGTGGCTGCAGCAGTTGCAGGCACTGGAAGCCGACTGGTTCGCGCCCCTGCTGGCGGCCGTAAAAGATGGCCGGCTTGCGCAGCTGCGCCTGGTGCTGAGCCACCGCGACGCCTGGCTAGCTTGCAGCACCAGCAAGCATGCGCAGCGAAAATTCTGGCGCGCGATTACCCTGAACAAGTTGAAAGCATCATGACCCGCACCCGCATCGCCACCCGTCCCTGCCCTTACCGCGAATCCGAACTGCTGCGCCAGGGCGGCATCCATCCCGTGCTGGCCCGCCTGTACGCCTCGCGCGGCCTGTCCGACGCGAAAGAACTGTCGAGCGAACTGGCGGCCCTGATGCCGCCGTCCGGCTTGCTGCACATCGGCGCGGCCGGCGTCTTCCTGGCCGATGCGATTGCCGCCAAGAAGCGCATGGTCATCGTCGCCGACTACGATTGCGACGGCGCCACCGCCTGCGCGGTGGCCATCCGCGGCTTGCGCGCCATGGGCGCCGACGTCGATTTCATCGTGCCCAACCGTTTTGAGTACGGCTACGGCCTGACGCCGGAAATCGTCGAACTGACGGCCCGCGAAAAGTCGCCCGACATCATCATCACCGTCGATAACGGCATCGCCAGCATCGACGGCGTGGCCGAGGCCAACCGGCGCGGCATCCAGGTCGTCGTTACCGACCACCATTTGCCCGCCGACACCCTGCCCGACGCGGCCGTCATCGTCAACCCGAACCAGCCCGCCTGCGGCTTCCCCAGTAAACATCTGGCCGGCGTGGGCGTCGTGTTCTACGTCTTGCTGGCCCTGCGCGCAGAACTGCGCCGGCGCGGCATCTTTGATGCGCAAACGCAACCCAAGCTCGATAATCTGCTCGACCTGGTCGCGCTGGGCACGGTGGCCGACGTGGTGCGCCTCGATACGAACAACCGCATCCTCGTCGCGCAAGGCTTGAAACGCATGCGCAAGGGCAATATGCATGCGGGCGTGGCCGCCCTGTTCCGCGTGGCGGGCCGCGAAGCGCGCAGCGCCACGCCATTCGACCTGGGCTTTGCCCTGGGACCGCGCCTGAATGCGGCCGGGCGCCTGCAAGACATGTCACTGGGCATCGAATGCCTGATCACGGATGACGAAGGCCGCGCCTGGGCGCTGGCGCAGCAACTCAACGATATCAACCTGAAGCGCCGCGAAATCGAGGCGGAAATGCAGGACACGGCCCTGCTGCACCTGGACGACTTCGAACCGGCCAACAGCAGCACCATCAGTGTGTTCGACGAGTCCTGGCACCAGGGCGTGATCGGCATTGTCGCCTCGCGCCTGAAGGAAAAGTTTTATCGCCCAACGATCACATTTGCGCCCGGCGCGGACGGCTGGATCAAGGGTTCGGGCCGCTCGATTCCCGGCTTCCACTTGCGCGATGCGCTCGACCTGGTGTCGAAACGGGCGCCCAGCCTGATCGACAAGTTCGGCGGCCACGCCATGGCCGCAGGCTTGACCATCCGCGCCGACGCCTTCGAGGCGTTTTCCAAGGCCTTCGAAGCCGTGGGCCAGGCCTGGCTCAGCCAGCAACAGCTGGAAAGAGTGGTGGAAACGGACGGCCCCCTGGAAGACGCCTATTACACGACGGCTTTCATCGAACTGATGGATGGGCAAGTGTGGGGCCAGGGTTTCGCCCCGCCCGTCTTCTGCGACGAATTCCGCGTCGTCAGCCAGCGCATATTAAAAGAGCGCCATTTGAAACTGCTGCTGGAAAAGAACGGCGTGCGCTTCGACGCCATCTGGTTCGGCCACACGGACGCCCTGGGCGAACGCACAAGGGTC
This sequence comes from Janthinobacterium darwini, assembly GCF_051380905.1. Lineage (NCBI taxonomy): Bacteria > Pseudomonadati > Pseudomonadota > Betaproteobacteria > Burkholderiales > Oxalobacteraceae > Janthinobacterium > Janthinobacterium darwini. The sequence continues at coordinate 1,410,862 of NZ_JBNYXX010000001.1, read as the reverse complement.
GCCTTCCGCCTCGATGCGAATGAGTACAATGGCACGACCAAGGTGCAACTGATGGTAGAGCACGCCGAACCTATCTGATGGCACCGGCCCAAACCTACTGCGCGTCGCGCTTTGCGGCCGGCGATGCTCACCGTGCCCTGGCACGGTTGCGCTTCTCGGCCACAAATCACTGCCGCTCGCTACGGTTTGGTCAGGTGCCGTGATGTTTGTGGTCTTGTTGCTGTATCTCAAACTTGTGTGGAACAAAGTCATATCAAATCATGGCGATGGCCGACACAGGCCTACCCCACCTAAAAGGTGCCAAGCACCATGTTGACCGGCCTGAACCACCTCACGCTGTCCGTGCGCGGCCTGCCGCGCAGCGCCGTATCCAGGCATGGTGTTCGAAGCTGATGATTAAAACAGTATATTTGATAAATTCATTAAAATAATTACTCTACCAATAAGATCAAGCGTCGTTGCTGTAAAAAACACTGTCACACATCGATACCGCTCTGATAACCTTGTCTTTAAGGCTTAATCAGGCTGGCAAGATTGCCTCCTGTAATAGGCAAATCTGCCACATTCCATTGCAAAAATAAAAATATTGATTGAAAATAGTTAACACTTATTTGGCAAATTCGCTAGAATCGATAGCGCATCAGGGTAAGTAGCGATGCATGATCAATTCTGAGGGCAAACCCGTCGAAAGACGGGGACGCAAAGCCACCGGCCTACCGCGCGCAAGCGCCACGGCAGCGGGGCTGCCAATGCAGGGCCGGGACCGCCAGCGCGGCACCATGCCAGGATGCATTGTCGAGATGTGGCCCTCGCCAACTCGGAGAGTTTCGCCATGAAAAAATTCAGCCCCCTGCATCCCCGTCCCGGGCACCTGCTTCTGGGCGCCACTGCCGCCATCCTGCTGGGCGCTTGCGGCCCCGGCCAGGAGACATCGGCGCCGCCCGCCGTGATTGCCACGGCGGCAACCCAATTCACTGTCGAGGTACCCGTCATCCCCGCCGCCGTCGGCGCGCTGGTGGCGCAGCCGATGTTCCATGCGGCCCCCGCCCTGCTCGATGCGCCTGACGGGCGCGACAGCGCCAACAGCAGCGGCTCGGCCCACTGGCGCCCGCACATGCAGCGGGTGCCCGGCGCCATGGCGAACATCAGCACGCGCCGCCTGACGGCGCAAAAGATCGCCGCCGCGGAACAGACGGCACAGGACATCGCGCCGCTGCAAGCCGGCGGCGCGGCGGACACCGCCGCCCCCATGGCTGGCAGCAGCGTGGTGGCAACGTACTCTCCCGCGCAAATCCGCGCCGCCTACGACTTGCCCGCATTACCGGCAGCGGGCACGGCGCTGACGCCAAGCCAGGCAGCCCAGCTGGGCGCGGGGCAAACGATCTATATCGTCGACGCCATGCACAACCCGAACGCGGCCGCAGAACTGGCCATCTTCAACCAGAAGTTCGGTTTGCCCGGCTGCACCACCAAGGCCATCGCCACCAATGCCACCCTGCCCTTGCCACCAGCGCCGGCCAGCGGCTGCGAGTTTTCCGTCGTCTACAACACGCCATCGAGCACCATGACGGCCACGGCGCCCGCCTATAACTCGGGCTGGGCCATGGAAATCGCGCTCGATGTGCAGTGGGCGCATGCCACGGCGCCGCTGGCACGCATCGTGCTGATCGAGGCGCCAGACGCTTCCATCAACAGCCTGCTGGGCGCCGTGCGCCTGGCCAACCTGATGGGGCCTGGCGTCGTGTCAATGAGCTTTGGCGCCGCCGAAGGCAGCTGGACGGCTTCCGTCGACAGCGCCTTCACGGGCAAGAACATGAGCTATCTGGCCGCCACGGGCGACTCGGGCAGCGGCGTGTCCTGGCCGTCCGTGTCACCCAACGTGCTGGCCGTGGGCGGCACCACGCTCAGCTACAGCGGCAGCGGCGTGCGCAGCGAAGCGGCCTGGTCCGGCACGGGCGGCGGCATCAGCGCCTATACGGCACTGCCCACTTACCAGACAGCCAGCGTACCCGGCCTGACCAATCTGCTACGGCGCAACGTGGCCGACGTGGCCTTCAATGCCGACCCCGCCACTGGCCAGTACACGGCCGTGATGGCGCAGGGCAGCAGCACCGCCAGCTGGCTCAGCATCGGCGGCACCAGCCTGTCTACCCCACAGTGGGCCGGCCTGGTCGCCATCGCCAACGCCAGCCGCGCGCTGCAGGCCAAGACGGCGCTCGGCTTGCCGCACAGCATGCTGTACGGCCAGATCGCCACCGTGCCCGGCACCTTTGCCAGCAGCTTTGCCGACATCACGCGGGGCAGCAACGGCAGCTGCAGCGTTTGCACGGCCAGGATCGGCTATGACCCGCTGGGCGGCCTGGGCACGCCGAACGTGAAAAACCTGCTGGCCAGCCTGTCGGGCACGCAGATCGCCCCCGCCGCCCCCGTGGTGGCGCCTGCCAGCATCAGCGGCGCAGCCGGCAAGCCTCTATCGTTTACCGTCTCGGCCAGCGCATCGAACCCCCTCAGCTACACCATGCTGGGCGCGCCGGCCGGCATGAGCATCGCCGCCACGGGCGTGGTCAGCTGGGCCGCCCCCATCGCGGGCAAGTATGCCGTGACCATGGTGGCGCGCGATACCGTCAGCGGCCTCAGTGGCCAGGGCGCCTACAGCATCGTCATCACCCCTGTCGCGCCGCCCGTCGTCGCCGCCGGCGCCATCACGGGCAAGGTTGGCACGGCCCTGGCATTCAATGTCAGCGTCACGGCCGCCAATCCCGTCAGCTACGCGCTGAGCGGCGCGCCGGCCGGCATGAGCATCAGCGGCGCCGGACTGGTGAGCTGGCCCCCCCCCGTTGCCGGCACCTATGCCGTCACCGTGACAGCCACCGACAGCAAGACTGGCCTGAGCGGCAAGGGCATCTATACGGTAGCCATCGCCGCCCCGCTGCCACCCGTGGTGTCAGTAGCCAGCGTCAGCGGCAAGCCCGGTGTTGCCCTGTCGTTCGCCACCACGGTAGTGGCGCCCAACCCCGTCACCTACAGCCTGTCGGGCGCGCCGTCCGGCATGAGCATCAATGCCGCCGGCGTCGTCAGCTGGGCCAAGCCCGTGCTGGGCAGCTACAACGTGACCATCATCGCCAAAGATAGCAAGACGGGCTTGAGCGGCCAGGCCGTGGCCACAGTGAAAATCGCCGCCGCCGGTCCCACGATCAGCGCCGCCGCCATGACGGGCGTGGCGGGCAAGGCCATGAGCGGCAGCATCGTGCTGACGGCACCTGGCGCGAACGCGCTGCAGGTCTCGATCAACGGCGCGCCGCTGGGCATGCAGTTTTCCATGAGCGGCCTGACCATCACGGCCTACTGGCCGCAGCCGGTGGCCGGCAGCTATACGCTGAAGCTGGTGGCGCTGGACAATAACGGCTTGACGGCGCAACTGACCGTGCCGGTCACCGTCACGGCAAAATAAGCCTGCACGGCCCGCCAACGGGGCGCACCGGGACACACGTCTTGGCGCGCCCCGTTTTTCATGCGTGCGACCGTTGCAAAGAATCCGAAAAAGGAGTATATATAGTCCATAAACAGAGTTCCATTGAAGGAGTGCCATGAATCTCGCCTACGCCTACCCGAAAAGCCGCTTCGAGCCGGCCGTGCTGGTCGACTTGAACGCCAAAGCCGAACGCGAGCGCTTGTCGCAGGCGGCACTGAAGGGTTTTTTCAAGCTGGCCGCCGCCTGGAAGCTACGCGACGATGATGCGCGCGAATTGCTGGGCGGCCTGTCCAGCAGCGCCTATTACGAGTGGAAGAAGCACCCGGATCGCGTGCTGGAAGTGGACCGCATCACGCGCATTTCCTATTTGCTGGGCATCTACAAGGCCTTGCACATCCTGTACGGCGACAAGCTGGCCGACGAATGGGTGAGTTTGCCCAACAAGAACCCCATCTTCGGCGGCCGCACTCCCCTGTCGCAAATGCTGGCCGGCGGCTTGCTTGCCATGCAGACCGTGCGCAAGCTGCTCGACGCGCGCCGCGGAGGGCTGTAATCGTGCCTGCCGCCGCGAATGTACACCTGCCGCCGCTGGCCGCCCTGCGCCAGATCGACACTTGCCGTTTGATACCCTCGCGCTTCGCCGACATGGAAGACTCCGTGCTGGCGCCCCTGGCCGAGGACGACGAGCACCTGCGCGAGCTGTTCGAACTCGATAACGCGACCAACGCGCGCCTGGTGGCCGAGTATGGCGGCGCGCCAGGAATTGGCGTGGACGAGCTGGTTTTTGGCGTACCGAACTTTCGCATCATCAACGCCGCCTATACCTACGCCCGCCCGGAAGGGGCGCGTTTCAACGATGGCGAGCGGGGCGCCTGGTATTGCGCCTTCGACATGCAAACGGCGCTGGCCGAGATCATTTTTCATAAAACCGTGGAATACCAGGAAATCGACTATTTCGACGACAGCGTCAGCTACCAGTCGCTGCTGGCCGATTTTTCCGCCAGTTTCCACGACCTGCGCGGCCAGGAGCGCTACCAGGCTTGCCTGGACCCGGCCAGCTATATCGCCTCGCAAGACCTGGCCGCCATCCTGCTCGAAGCGGGCTCCATGGGCGTGATCTTCCCCAGCGTCCGGCATGCCAGCGGCACCAACCTGGCCTGCTTCCGCCCTGCCCTGGTGGGCAATGTTCGCAAAGGCGCCGCCTATCGGTTAACATGGCAGGGTACGCCGACGCCGCGCGTGGAAGCCCTGTAAGGCAAGCCTAGCGCGCGCAACGGCACCCGACTCACCGCAACTTGATATATCGCATGCAAACCAATCCTGAAAAAGACACCGAACTGCGCCTCAAAGTCAACAGCGAAACGGCCCGCCTGGCCTGGAGCGAACTGGAAAAGCACTTCGCCCAGGGCAATGTCGTCTGGGTCGCCAATGAACTCGATCTGGTCGAAGTGGCCGTGCGCATCTCGCACGACGACAAGGCCAGCATCACGCAATGGATGGTCGATGGCAAAGTGGCCAAGGTGTCGGACCAGCAGGCGCTGGACTGGCAAGCGGCCGATGCGGCCCTGTGGGCTGTCGTCGTCAGCCCGTTTATTCTGGTGCAGCAGGACAAGCCGACGAAACACTAAAGACTGCGTTCGAGCCTCAGGCGCAGCGATGTATGCCTGGAATGCGGTGTCGTTGTACGCATAACGCCCTGCCTACACTACGGAAAGTCGTATCGCGCAGCGTGGCAGGTTTGACAATGCGCAGCAAGCGCATTGTCAGCTCGTCAGTGCCCGCCGCCCAGGTAGGCCGCAATCACCTTCGGATCGTTTTTCAGGCTGTCGGCCGGGCCATGCACGGAGATGCTGCCGTTTTCCAGTACGTAGCCGTAATCGGCCACGTTCAGGGCGGCGGCGGCGAATTGCTCCACCAGCAGCATGGTCACGCCTTCCGCCTTTAATCTCGTGATGATGCGGAAAACCTCCTCGACCAGGATCGGCGCCAGGCCCATCGACGGCTCGTCCAGCAAGATCACTTCCGGATTCAGCATCACGGCGCGGGCCATGGCCAGCATCTGCTGCTCGCCGCCCGAGAGCGTGCCAGCCAGCTGGTCGCGCCGCTCCTTCAGGCGGGGGAACAGCTCCAGCGCCTTGTCCAGGTCGCCCTTGATGTCGCCTTTCGGGCGTGAGCGCGTAAAGCGGGGAAAGGCGCCCAGCAGCAGGTTGTCCGTCACCGACATGGAGGCGAACACGCGCCGGCCTTCCGGCGAATGGGCCAGGCCGGCGCGGGCGATGCGGTGCGAGTCGAGCCCCGTGACATCCTTGCCGCCCAGGGTGACAGTGCCTGATTTGGGTTTCAGCATGCCGGAAATGGCGCGCATGGTGGTGGTCTTGCCGGCCCCGTTCGAGCCGATCAGGGTCACCAGCTTGCCCTTCGGGACGTCGAGCGAAATGCCGTGCAAGACTTCGACTTTGCCGTAGGCGGCGTGCAGATTTTGAATGGTCAGCATGGTCTTCCTCTCAGTGCGCCGCAGGGCTTAGGGTGTCGGCGCTGCCGCCCAGGTAGGCTTCAATCACTTTTGGATCGCTCTGGACAAGCGCGGGTGCGCCTTCGGCGATCTTCTGGCCGAAGTCCAGCACCGTCACCACGTCCGACAAGGCCATTACCACGTCCATGTGGTGCTCGATCAGGATGATGGTGATGCCATGCTCGCGGATCTTGCGGATGATGGCCATCAGTTCCTTGATGTCGGGCGCCGTCAGGCCCGCCGCCGGTTCATCGAGCAGCAGCAGGCGCGGGTTGAGACCCAGCGCACGGCCGATTTCCAGCAGCCGCTGCTTGCCATATGGCAGATTGCGCGCTTCTTCGTTGGCCAGGTCGGCCAGGCCGACAAATTCCAGGATGCTGGCGGCCCGCTCGCGCGCCGCCTTCTCTTCGCGCTTGTAGCGGGGCGTGTGCAGCATCACGTCCAGCACGTTCGACTTGAAGGTGTTGTGCAAGCCCACCAGCACGTTCTCGGTCGCCGTCATCTCGCCGAACAGCTGCACGTTCTGGAAGGTGCGCGCCACGCCGCCCAGCGCGATCTCGGACGGCGTGCGGCCGGAAATCACGGCGCCGGCAAATTCCACCTTGCCCGCCGTCGGCTTGTAGATTCCCGTCAGCACATTCATCATCGTGCTCTTGCCCGAGCCGTTCGGTCCGATCAAGCCGTGCACGGAGCCCTGCGTGACGTTCAAGTCCACCTGGTTCAGCGCTTTCAGGCCGCCGAACTGCATCAGGGCCTGGTCCACGCGCAGCAGCGTTTCGCCGCGCTGGCCGCCCAGAGCGTGATCAAAAGGCGCCACGCCCTGCGAAGCGACGGCCTGCACATGGCGCCGGCCCTTGCCGATAAAGCTCATCAGGAACCCGACGATGCCGTCCTGCAGGTAGTAGACGACAAATAAAGTCATCAGGCCGAAGATGGTCAGGCGCCAGTCGATCATATTGTCCAGTTTATAGGAATATGCGGCCAGGCCGATGGTGGCGACCAGCGGCACGAGCACGCCGCGCACCGTGGAGCGCTTCTTGGCCAGCATGTAGATGGAACCGATCACCCCCAGCACGGCGGCAGCGACGGCGATCTTGCGGAACAGTTCGATGTCCGCCAGCAGGCTGGGCAGCATGACGACGATCAGGGCGCCGATCAGCGCGCCCGAGCGCGTCTTGCGCCCGCCCATGATGACGGCCAGCAGGAACAAGATCGTCAGCTCGAAGTTGTAGGTATTGGGCGAAATGTATTCTTCCGAATACGCGTACAGGCTGCCGGCCAGGCCGGCGAAACCGGCACTGATGACGAAGGCATAGACTTTATAGCGATAGACGGAGACGCCCATGCAGTCCGAGGCGATGGGACTGTCGCGCAATGCTTCAAACGCCCGCCCCAGGTTCGACTTCAAGATACGGTGCACGACCACCAGCGAAATCACCATCAGCGCGGCGACCATGTAGTAGTACTCCACTTCCGACAGTTTGTGCCCGAACATGACGGGCTTGTGGATCTTGATGCCCATCGGGCCTTCCGTCAGGAAGCTCATTTCATTGATCAGGATTTGCACGATAGTGCCGAAGGCCAGGGTCACCATGGCCAGATAGGGACCCGTCACGCGCAGGGCCGGCAAGGCCAGGATGGCGCCAAACAGGGCCGCCCCCACGATGCTGGCGGGGATGGCCAGCCAGAACGGCAGGCCCAGCTTGAACACCAGCACGCCCGTGGCATACGAGCCGATGCCGAACAGGCCCGCGTGGCCCAGCGATACCTGCCCCGTGTAACCGACGACGATATCGAGGCCGAACAGCAGGATGGCGTAGATCAGGATGGTCTCGGCCAGGTGGATGTAATAAGGATTCGGGATGACGATGGGGAACAGCACGAGTGCGGCCAGGCCCGCCGCGCTCAACGCCAGCATGGTGATTTTCTTGTTCATGTGATCCTCAGACTTTCTTGATCGCGGCTTTGCCGAACAGGCCGGACGGCTTGATGGCCAGCACCAGCAGCAGCAATAGCAGGCCAGGCACTTCCTTGTAGCCGGTGGAAATGTAATAGCCGGTGGTCGTCTCGGCGATGCCCAGTATCAGGCCGCCGACGATGGCGCCCACGCCCGAGGTCAGGCCGCCGATGATGGCCACGGCAAAGGCCTTCAGGCCCAGCGAGGCGCCCATGGTGGCGCCCGTCAGCGTCAGGGGCGCCACCAGCACGCCTGCGAAGGCAGCCGTGGCCGATGACAGCGCGTAGGAAAAGGTGATGACCATGCCCGTGTTGATGCCCATCAAACCTGCCGCGTCGCGGTCGTTGGCTGTCGCTACCACGGCCTTGCCGTAGATCGATTTGCGGTTGAACATTTCGACGGCCAGCATGATGGCCAGCGCGCCGACGATGACGGCCACCTGCATCGGCTGTACGTTCGCGCCCAGCACCTTGAATGGCGCTGCTGATAGGGGCGACGGGAATGTCAGGTCATCCTTGCCCCAGATATTTTCCGCCACGTTCTTGAAGATGATGGCCAGCGCGATGGTCGACATGATCCAGCCGAATTCGGACTTGATCTTGATCGCGGGCCGCACGCCTATCCACTCGACGAACACGCCCTGCAAAGCGCCGAAGGCGATGACGATGGGGATCATCAGCAGATAGCTCATGTAGGGGCCGCCGTGGATGGTGCCCACCAGAGAGAGGCCCACGAGCGCGCCCAGCATCAGGGATTCGCCCTGGCCGAAGTTGAGGGTGCCGGACGTGGCAAAGGTCAGCTGGTAGCCGAAGGCGATGACGGCATAAATCATGCCCAGCGCGATGCCGCTGAAGACTAGCTGCAGGAAGATTTCCATGGTATTCCCCGAAGGACGGAAGATAAAAAAATGGCCAGTCCTGATTCCTCAAGGCTGGCCATGGCGTGGCAGGTGTCCGCCAGGCTTATTTCGCGAGGACGACCTTGCCGTCCTTGACTTCACCGAAAACGGTCAGGTCGGCCGTGATCGCCTCGTGGTTGGTCTTGCTGAACGGCTTGTTGTAGGTGGTGACGGCGCCTTCCACTTTTTCCGTCAGGTTTTCCAGCGCGGCGCGCACTTTCGGGCCATCGGTGCCGCCCGCCTGCTTGAAGGCCGCGGCCAGCAGGTAGATGGAATCGTAGCCTTGCGCAGCCGACACGGCCGACGGCATGCGGCCGCCCGATGGCTTGTAAGCGGCCACATAGGCGTCGATGAAGGCCTTGCGCTTCGGCGTGCTGGCATCCTGGATGAAGGTTTGCGGCATGCGCGTGCCGTCACCGTTCTTGCCCGCGTTATCGATGAAATTGCCCATGGCCAGGGTCCAGCTGCCGATCAGCGGCACTTTCCAGCCCAGTTTTTCCATGCCGTTGGCAATCTGCGCCAGTTCCGGGCCGATGCCGTAGGTCAGCACGACTTCCGCCCCCGCCTGCTTGGCTTTCAGCAACTGGGCCGTCATGTCGACGTCCTTGATGTTGTATTTTTCAACGACAACGGGCTTGATACCTTTCTTGTCCAGCGCCTTTTCCAGGTCTTCGCGGCCCAGCTGGCCATAGTTGGTGGAGTCAGCCAGGATCGCCACTTTCTTGAACTTGCGGTTTTCGATCGCCTCGTGCACGATCATGCCGGATTGGATGGTGTCATTGGCCGCATTGCGGAAGATGTAGTTTTCTGGCTGGTCGGCGAATTGCTTGGTGACGATGGAGCCCGTCGCCACATTGTTCATCACGGGAATTTTCGCTTCCTGGTAGAAGCGCTGCGAAGCCAGGGCCACGCCTGTGTTGATGTAGCCGACGGTGGCGGCGACCTTTTCCTTGTTGATGAGCTCCTGGGCGATCTGCACGCCCCGTTCATTCTTGGCTTCATCATCGCGTTCGATCAGCAGCAGGGAACGTCCCAGTACGCCGCCCTTGGCATTGATTTCAGCGACAGCCAGCTTGACGCCGTCGCGCATCGACACGCCCATCGGCGCGGAACCGCCCGTGAACGGACCGGACACGCCGATCTTGATGGGGTCGGCTGCGACTGCCGCCTGCGAGAATCCCAAAACCAAACTTGCCACGAGCAATTTCTGTTTCAAATTCATTGTCATCTCCTCTGATACAACGTTTTTAATGCCACTTATTTTTATAGTCGTACGCTGGATAACCGCCCCATCGATAAATCATTGTAGGTGAGTAAACATGCACCAGCAACAACTACATATGACGCATCGCAACATGCAGAAAAGACCGGTTTTCTGGCCCGATGTCAGTCTTTTGTAAGGAAAATATGACGCAAATTTTCGCAGCTGCGCCATTCGCCAACCTGACTGTGGCAAAACGCGACAGGCAAGCAGACGAGCTCTGCTATTCCCCCGGCCCCTGATCTGGCGCAATACGGGCACTGTCCAGCATGCTAACGTCGGCCATGCCAGCGCGTGCGCGCCGGTCCAGTCAACCGCACCTACCGCATGGAGGCCATATGCAGCGCCCGTCGAACACCTGCCTTTTTTCCCTGCTGCCTGGCGCCATCGCCAGCCTGCTGCTGGGCGGTTGCGCCACCGACCTGGCGCCCGTGCGCACCTTCGCCGAACAGACGCAGAAAATGTCGGTCCACTTCGAACCCATGCTGGCGGGCGGCGTCCACAGCTGCATGGACAAGGCCATGCGCAAGCGTCTGATCCTGGCAGAGCGTTTCGATGCGCAAGCCAGCGAGCAGGCGGCGCGCGCCGATTGCGCCGCCATCGCGCAGGCCAGCGCGTCGGTCGCCAGCCTGAACGACGTCCTGCTGCGCTATGCCCACACCCTGGCAGCGCTGGCCGGTGACAAGCTGCCTGTCTACAAGGAAGAGCTTGGCGAACTCGGCGATGCGCTGAGCGGCCTGGCACAGCCGGATGGCGGTGCGCCCCTACTCGATGCGGGCAAGCTGGACAAGGTGATGAAACTGAGCGAACACCTGAGCCGGCTGGCCACGCAGCGCCTGCAGAAATCGGCCTTGCGCGAACTGCTCGACGAGCAGGAAGCCATCGACATTGTCAGCAATGCGCTCAAGGAGTATGGCCAGCGCAGCTACCGTGCCGGCTTGCAGGATGAATTGCGCGACCTGGACCTGCTGCGCGGCGCCGTCGACAAGTCCGCGCCGCGCGAACCGCTGGCCGCCAACTACATCCGCACGCGTCTGCACCTGGAAGGACGGCAATTGAAAGAAAGGGAAAAGATCGTCGCCGCGTATGTCGCCGCCGTCGACGCGCTGCAAGCCAGCGTGGCCGCGCTGCGGAGCAATCTCGACCACCTGCAGGCGCCCGAACTGGAACGGCAACTGGCGCAGTTTTCACGCCACGTCGACACGCTGCAAAAACAGGCTGTTTTCTATGGCCCCGCCCGCTGGTAAGCGGCGCGCACACAGGAGTATCCCATGGCCCAACTGACCGAACTGACGAAGGACCAAAGCTACGCCATCGCCGACAACCTGGCGCAAGCGTCAAACCTGGTGCTGGAATTGCGCATCCGCGAACGGGAGGCGCTGACGCCGGACGAGCGCGCGCTGCTGGAGCAATATGAAGACCACCTGGACCAGATGGTGGCCCTGTTTCGGGCCTATGGCATTTACCTGACCGCCGCAGGCGCCGAGCAGGCACGCGGCGATATCGAGGGCGCCATCGCCAAGGGCAAGCTGCAGCTCAAGCGCATCGCCGACATCAAGGCCGCCATAGTCGCCGCTGCCAGGCTGGTCGACCTGGGCGCAGCCATTCTGTCGCGCGACCCGTTCGCCATCGGCGAGGCGGCGGCCAGCCTGCGGGCCAAGCCAAAAAAAGATGTACCAGGCTAGCTCAGGGTTCCGGCGGGCGGTGTCCCATCGCGTGCGTGGCCATTTTCAGGTACAGGAAGGACTGCTCCTCGTTGTGCGCATAGCCCATGCGTCCCTCCGCCAGCGCCACGGATTTCTGCTGCAGCGCTTCCGGGTAGTTCAGGTCGCAGGCAGCGTCGAGCCAGAAACGCGCCCTGCCCTCGTCGCTATCCTGCAGCATGTTCGCCACGATAAACATGGCTGGCGCCACCTGGCGCTGCGCGGCCAGCTCCAGCCAGCGCAGCGCGGCGGCGCTGTCCTGCGGCCCGCCCATGCCGTTCTTCAGCATCAGGCCCAGGTAATACGCAGCGGGGCCGCTGCCCTGCCCCGCTGCCTGTTCGAACAGGGCGCGCGCCTGCGTCTGGGACGCTACTCCCGCGCGCATCAGCACCTTGGCCCGGGCCGTGACATCGGGCGCCGCCAATGCCAGGGGTGACGCCAAGGCGGCTGCCAGCAGCCATGCCGCCCGCTTCATTTGGACAGGTCGAGCTGGTACAGCGCAAAGCCCTTGCCCGCGCCATCGTCGGCCTTCAGCTGCGTGACGTTATCGATGCCGGCCGCTTTCGCCAGGTCGATCACGTTCGGCGCCGAATGGAAGACCACCGGGCCTTTCGTGGCGATTTTGGCAAAGCGCCAGCTGCGCGCCGAGCCGTTTTTCGCGCGTGTCAGGTTTTTCTGCTGCGTGACGTAGGCGATCAGCAGTTCGCGGTTGTTGTCGGGCGAGGCCACCACCGTCTTGCTGCCGTCGAGGCCAGGGAAATTGCCGCCGCCGCTGGCGCGGTAGTTATTTGTCGCGATGAGGAATTCCTGGCCCGCGTCCATCGGCTTGCCCTTATAGGTAAGCGCCTTGATGCGCTGGCCCGGCGGTTGCGTGACATCGATCTGATAGCGCACGTCGGCACTGGTGATGGTATCGAAGTTGTAGCTCGGGTGGGCCGTGTTGACCAGTTCCTGCGGCTCCGTCTTGTGCGGGGCGATGGTATTGAAACGCTGCGCCGACTGCTCCAGCCAGGCTTTCAGCTCCGCGCCATTCATCTTCACGCCATACAGCGCATTCGGATACAAATACAGGTCGGCCGCGTTGTTCAGCGCCACATTGCCTGCCTTGACGTCCGTGTAGTCGGACACGCCGGCCGAGCCGCTCTTGAACGGTGACGACATCGACAGCACGGGCAGGTGCGCATACTGCGGCAAGTTCGCCTTGACATAGGCGGCCAGGTAGCCCGATTGCGCCTGGTTCACTACTTCGATGGCGCTGACGTCGCCCACGTCGGCGAAATACGTCGACATGCGGAAGTCCGTGGCACCCACGGGCGTCTGCACGTAGGCGATGGTGGCCGCGTGTTCTTCGGCCACCAGTTTGGCGATGGCCGCATCGGGCTGGATATAGCTTTTGTCCGCATTCTGGATGCCGCGCGCTTCCACCGTGGTGGCACTCTTGTCGATGAGCCACTGCTTGCCGTCATGGCGCAGGCGCAAACCGATCACGCCCAGGTGCTTGCCCCACAAATTGGCCATCACGGTAGGCACGCCATTGACCAGGCCACGGGCCTTGTCGACGCCGGGCAAATTAAACTGCGGCACCGTGCTGCTGGCGTTCGGAAACAGCTGGTGCGAGTGGCCGATCAGCATGGCGTCCACGCCCGGCACTTGCGACAGGTAGTAATTGCCGTTTTCCATGGTGGGCGAGTACGGGCTGTTATCCAGGCCGCCGTGCGAGATCGCCACCACCAGCTCGGCGCCCTTGGCGCGCATCTCGGGAATGAATTTTTCCGCCGTCTCGCGCACGCCCTGCGTGTAGACGCGGCCTTCGAGCCAGCGCTTGTCCCAGGCCATGATGGTGGGCGGCGCAAAACTGATGATGCCGACCTTCACGGTGCTCGTGATGGCCTTGCCATCGGGGCCGGTCGCCGTGATCTGCTTGTCTATGATGTGATACGGCGCAAACAGGGGCTTGCCCGTCTTGGCGCTGTAGACGTTGGCCAGCACTTGCGGGAACGCGGGGCCGGCGCAGCGCGGTTTGGCCGCGTCGACGCTGTCGACGTCAAAACGGTTGCCCGTCACCTGGCTCAAAAACGCCAGGCCGTAGTTGAATTCGTGGTTGCCGATGCCGCCGCCATCGACCTTCAGCAGATTCATGGCCTTGTAGATGGCCAGGGTCTGGTCGCAGGCCAGCGGTTTCACGAGGGCCTGGTAGTCGGCCAGCGCCGTGCCCTGGATGGTGTCGCCGTTGTCGAGCAGGAGATTGTTCGGGAACTCGGCACGTGCCTGCGCGATCAGTGCCGCCGTGCGTTCCAGGCCGATCGAGGGCTCCGCCTGCAGCTTGTAGTAATCATAACTGAGTACATTCGCGTGCAAGTCCGTCGTCTCCAGCAGGGCCAGGGTGGCGCTGCTGCCCGCCGGCGCCGCTGCCAGAGGCCGGGCCGGTTCGTGGGCGGCGGGCGGCAAGGCGCCGCAGCCAGCCAGCAGCAGCGGTAACAGGGCGAGACGGGGGAGTTGGCGCAAGGGTTGGCACATGAGTTATTCCTGTGGAAAGACAATATGGCCAGCATCATACGCAGCACGGCAGCCATCTTCAAGGCAAAAATATTGTCGCAAATATAGCAAAATCGTCATTTTATTGCCCGGTGCAGCAGCAATTGCGCCGCAGCGGCAGCGGAAACGCGCCGCGCTCGCGTATAATTCAAGGTTTGATTTCACCATAGAAGACCAGAACATTATGGAAGCCGAACGCATCAATATCATCTCCGCCCTGCTCAACGACCTGACGGTCCGCGAAGCCGAACTTCGGAGGTATCTTTGACTTCACTGTCAAGTCGGAGAAACTAGAGCAAGTCAACGAAGAACTGGAAGATCCGACCGTCTGGAACGATCCCAAGCGCGCCCAGGACCTCGGTAAAGAGAAGAAGGCGCTGGAAGCCATCGTCTTCACGCTGACTAAGGCGGATGCCGACCTGCGCGACACCCGCGACCTGTTCGACATGGCCCGCGAAGAAGGCGACGACGATACCCTGGAAGCGATCGAGCAGGACGTGCAGGAAATCCGCAAGGTCATCGAAAGCATGGAGTTCCGCCGGATGTTCAACAATCCGATGGACCCGAACAACTGCTTCATCGACATCCAGGCCGGCGCCGGCGGCACGGAGGCCCAGGACTGGGCTTCGATGCTGCTGCGCCAGTACCTGCGCTATTGCGAACGCAAGGGCTTCAAGGTCGAGATCCTGGAGCAGTCCGACGGCGAGGTTGCCGGCATCAAGACGGCCACCCTGAAGGTCGAGGGCGATCACGCCTACGGCTTCCTGCGCACGGAAACGGGCGTGCACCGCCTGGTACGCAAGTCGCCATTCGACTCGGCCAATGGCCGCCACACCTCGTTTACGTCGCTGTTCGTGTATCCGGAAGTCGACGATTCGATCGAGATCGACGTCAACCCGGCCGATATCCGCGTCGATACCTATCGCGCGTCGGGCGCCGGTGGTCAGCACATCAACAAGACCGACTCCGCCGTCCGCATGACCCATGCGCCGACCGGCATCGTGGTGCAGTGCCAGAACGACCGTTCGCAGCACCGCAACCGCGCCGAAGCGATGGAAATGCTGAAAGCCAAGCTGTACGAACATGAACTGCGCAAACGCATGAGCGAGCAGCAAAAGCTGGAAGACTCGAAAACGGACGTGGGCTGGGGCCACCAGATCCGCTCCTACGTGCTGGATCAGTCCCGCATCAAGGACTTGCGCACCGGTTTCGAGACGGGCAATACCAAGGGCGTGCTCGATGGCGACATCGACGAATTCATCTCCGCCTCGCTGAAACAAGGCGTGTAAGGATGAATGCGTCCGTTCCAGCCCGGCGTGCCTTCCTGTTCGACATGGATGGCACGATCGTCGACAACATGGCCTTCCACACGACCTCGTGGCTGGCGTTCTTTGAACGACAGGGTCATGCGCTGGATGCGGACGCCTTTTTCCGCGACACGGCAGGACGGCAAGGACACGAAATTATCGCCAAGTACCTGGGCGAGGATGCCGACCATGTCACCCTTCTGGCTGAAAAGGAAGTCGTCTACCGCGAACTGTATGGCCCGCACCTGGCCACGGTGGCCGGTTTCGGCCAGCTGATCGCCAGCGCGCGCCAGCACGGCGTAGCGCTGGTGGTGGGCACCGCCGCACCAGACGAGAACATCGCGTTCACGCTCGACGGCCTGGACCTGCGGCACCGCTTCGACGCCATCGTCGGCGCCGCCGACGTGGAACGGGGCAAGCCGTACCCGGACGTATTCCTGAAGGGCGCGCTACTGGCCGGCGCGCTGCCGCAAGACTGCATCGTCTTTGAAGACGCGCCCCTGGGCGTGGAAGCGGCGCGCCGTGCCGGCATGCGCGTCGTGGTACTCACCACCACCCTGCCGGCCGAGGCGTTTGCCGCCTTCGACAACGTCATTGCCATCGTGCCGGATTTCTCCGCACTCGATGTCGACGCACTGTTTGCCAGCGTGGCGCCAGCGCTGGCGCCACATCATCAATAATCACCAACGAAGAACACCATGACTACGGATATCCAAGAACAAGCCGCCGCCCCCGATGAAAACAAGATCATCGCCGAGCGCCGCGTCAAGCTGGCAGCACTGCGCGAACAAGGCGTCGCCTTCCCGAACGACTTCCGCCCCGAGCACAAGGCAGCCGACCTGCATGCGCAATACGGCGCCAAGACGCGCGAAGAGCTGGAAGAAAACCCCGTACACGTAGTGCTGGCCGGGCGCATGATGCTCAAGCGCGAAGCGGGCAAGAAAGCCGCCTTCGCCACCCTGCAAGACGCTTCCGGCCCGAAAGCCGACGGCCGCATCCAGATCTACGCCACGCTCGACCTGACGGGCGAAGCGGCCATGGCCGCCCTGCACCACTATGACCTGGGCGATATCCTGGGCGTGCAAGGCACGTTGTTCAAGACCAAGACGGACGAACTGACCATCAAGGTCACCGAACTGCGTTTGATCACCAAGTCGCTGCGCCCGCTGCCGGACAAATTCCACGGCCTGGCCGACCAGGAAACGAAGTACCGCCAGCGCTACGTCGACCTGATCATGAACGAAGAGACGCGCCGCACCTTCAAGGCGCGTACCGCCGCCATCTCGTCGATCCGCCGCTTCATGGAAAAGAACGAGTTCATGGAAGTGGAAACGCCGATGCTGCACACGATCCCGGGCGGCGCCGCGGCCAAACCATTCATCACGCACCACAATGCGCTGGACATGCAAATGTTCCTGCGTATCGCGCCCGAGCTGTACCTGAAGCGCCTGGTCGTGGGCGGCTTCGACCGCGTGTTCGAAATCAACCGCAACTTCCGCAATGAAGGCGTGTCGATCCGTCACAACCCTGAATTCACGATGATGGAATTCTACGCGGCCTACACCGACTACAAATGGCTGATGGACTTCACGGAAGCCGTCATCCGCCAGGCCGCCATTGATGCGCACGGCACCGCCACCCTGACCTACGGCGGCCGCGAGCTGGACCTGGCCAAGCCGTTCCACCGCCTGACCATCGTCGAAGCGATCAACAAGTACGCTCCGGGCTACACTGCCGAGCAGTTGAACGATGCGGAATTCATCAAGGAAGAACTGAAGAAATTCGGCGTCAAGCCGTTCGCCACGGCCGGCCTGGGCGCGCTGCAACTGGCGCTGTTCGAAGAGACGGCTGAAGCTCAGCTGTGGGAACCGACCTATATCATCGACTACCCTGTCGAAGTGTCGCCACTGGCGCGCGCTTCCGACACGGTGGCCGGCATCACTGAGCGTTTTGAACTGTTCATGGTGGGCCGCGAAATCGCCAACGGCTTCTCCGAGTTGAACGATGCGGAAGACCAGTCGGCCCGCTTCCTGGCGCAAGTGGCCGCCAAGGACGCAGGCGATGAGGAGGCGATGTTCTACGACGCCGACTACATCCGTGCGCTGGAATACGGCATGCCGCCAGCCGGCGGCTGCGGCATCGGCATCGACCGCCTGATGATGATCATCACGGATTCGCCGAACATCCGCGACGTCTTGCTGTTCCCTCACCTGCGCCGCGAAGACTAATCACGGACGCAAGCCAGTAAAAAGCCGCCTGATCGCAAGATCAGGCGGCTTTTTTAATTGTACGGCCGGCCGTCAGCCGGCCAGGGTCACGCGCTGGTGGCTGCGGCTGGCCTGCTGCGCCGCCAGCGCCGTGGCCAGCGCGCGCATGCCATCGTCGCCAGTGGCGGCCGGCTGCCCTTCGCCGCGCATGGCGCGCTGGAAGGCGCGCACCGAGCGCACATACAGGTTTTCATGTTCGACGGGGATGTCGACGCTGCCGCCATCACGGGTCAGGCAAATGGTGCCGACGGGGCGCTGCGTCATCACGCCGGTGGCGAAGATGGTGCCCTTGCTGCCGATGATTTCCACTCCCGACAGCGAATACGGCGCATTGAACGCGTCGTGCACCTGCACCAGGGTGCCGTTATCGAACTCGATGACGGCCATCAAACCCTCTTCCAGCCCGGCCACCGTCATGCCGCCGCTGGTGGCACAGGCGGTGACGTGGCGCGGCTCCGAGTCCAGCAAAAAGCGCAAGGTGTCGACGTCGTGCACGAACATGTCGAGCGTGACGCCACCCGATTCCGGCGCGTCCAGGCGCCAGCCGCGCAGGTGCTGCGGCAGGTTGTTCGCGTGCAGCACGCGGCAATACAGGGGCTGGCCGATCTCGCCCGCGCGTATCAGCTCGCGCACCTTGCCGTGGCTGGCGGCGTTGCGCAGGTGGTGGTTAATCCCCAGCACCACGCCCGCTTCGGCGCAGCCGTCGACCATGCGGCGGGCGTCGTCCATGTTCAGCGCCAGCGGCTTTTCGCACAGCACGTGCTTGCCCGCGCGCGCCGCCTGCAAGGTCTGCGCCATGTGCCACTCATTGGTGGTGCTGATGTACACGGCCTCCGCACCCGGATGGGCCAGCGCCGCATCCAGGTCGGTATAACTGGCGCCGATGCCGAACTGCTCGGCGAAGGCGGCGCCGCGCGCGGCATCCGTGCTGACCACGGCCAGCACTTCCGCGTCGCCCTGCTGGCGGATCGCGTCGACCATCCATTCGCGCGCCACGGTGCTGGCGCCGACCAAAATCCATCCGATCTTCTTCATTCGATTCTCCAGTTAAAAAGTGTGGCGCAGGCCGAGGTTCCAGGCCTGGTTGCCGCTGCCATTGTCGGTGGCGTTGCCCACCACGTAGGCGGCGCCGTTGCGGTTGTCGATATGCGCATAGGCCGCGTACAGCGTGCTGCGCTTCGACAGCGCATAGGTGTAGCCGATGCCGATCTGGGAAGCGTCGCCGTTGGCGGCGCGCCGGTCGTCGCGCCGCACGTACGAGAACAATACGCGGTGCGGGCCCACCGGCAAGGTGGCGCCCAGCATCAGGTCCGCGCTGTCGACCGTGGTGGCGGCGCCCGCCGAGCTCTTGCTGACGGCAACGGCGCCGTGCGCCTTGACCACGCCGAAGTCCCAGGTGGCGCCAAGCACCGTGTTGCGCGCCCTTCCCCTCACCAGCGCGGCCGACAGGGTGTTGGCGTCCTGGTGCGCCATGCGCACATACAGTGGCCCGCTGGCATAGGTGGCCGCGGCGCCGGTGTAGCGCTTTGCCGCCGCGTCGCCAGGTACTTCGCCGTAGCCGTACGCCGCTTCGCCGGAAAGGCCGCCGCGCACGGGCGAGCTGTAGGTAATGCTGTTATCGACCCGGCTGATGTAGCCAGCCGTGAAGACATTGCTCATCCTGCCCGCAAAACCAAGGTAAAACGGATCCAGCGCGCCCAGGCTGCTATCGATAAAAGTGTACTGGCGGCCCAGCCGTAGTGTGCCCGCCTCGCCGGCGAGGCCGACGAAAGCCTGGCGCCCGAACAGCAGGCCGCCCTGAGCCGAAGCGCCCGTGTCAGCCAGGATGCCCGCATCCATCGTAAAGATCGCCGTCATGCCGCCGCCCAGGTCTTCGCTACCCTTGAAACCCAGCCGCGAACCGTTGGCGATGCCGCTGGTCAGCTTGAGCACCCTGCCGCCGGCACCGCCACTCTCGGACACCACGCCCAGGTCCGCGATACCGTACATGGCCACGTTCGACTGCGCCGAGCACAGGCTGCCGCAAGCGCCGGCGCCGATGATCATTGCTCCTACAACCTTGTTCTTCATGTCTTGCCCTGTCTGTCTTTTTATCGATACTGTTCTTAGCTCACCAGGTAGCGCGGACGCTCGCCGCGCAAGCCGGCCAGCAGGTTGTCCACGGCCTGCTGCGCCATGGCGTAGCGCGTTTCATGCGTGGCCGAGCCGATGTGCGGCAGCGCCACCACATTGGCCATGGCCAGCAGCGGATTGTCCGGCGCCACCGGCTCGCGCTCGAACACGTCGAGGCCGGCACCATGGATCTGGCCCTGTTGCAGTGCCTCGATCAGCGCCGCCTCGTCGACGATGCGCCCGCGCGAACCATTGATGAAGATGGCGCCGGGGCGCATCAGGGCGAACTCGCGCCGGCCCATCATGCGTTCCGTCTGCGCCGTCAGCGGCAGGACCACGCAGACGAAGTCCGACCCGGCCAGCAGCTCGTCGAGCGCCACCTGGCGCGCGCCCAGCGCAGCCTCCACCTCCGGCACCGCTTCGCCGTTCACGTACAGCACCTGCATGCCGAAACCCAGCGCGGCGCGGCGGGCGACGGCGCGGCCGATGCGGCCCATGCCCAGCATGCCGATGGTTTTTCCATGCACGTTGACGCCGTACTGGCTTTCGCCCACGCTGCGCGTCCAGCCTCCAGCCTTGACGAATTCGGCCAGTTCGACGACGCGCCGCGCGCTGGCCAGGATCAGCGCAAAGATCGTGTCGGCCGTCGTTTCCGTCAGCACGTCCGGCGTATTGGCCAGCAAGATGCCCCGTTCGCGCAGGTAATCGACGTCGAACTGGTCGACGCCCACCGAAATGGTGGAAATGATGCGCAGCCCGGCAGCCGGGTCCAGCAGTTCTCGGTCCAGGCGCACGCTGGCACCCAGCAAGCCGTGCGCGCCACGGATGGCGGCGGCGAACGCGGCGCGGTTGCCCGCATCGATGGCCTCGAAATACGTCACATCGCATTCCGCGCGCAGGCGCGCCAGCAGCGGTTCGGCCAGCTTTTTATAGACAACGACATTTTTTTTCATGTGTTTCCCCTGTTCGGTTCAAGATGGGACCAGCGCATCGAGCTGGGGGCGGGTCGGCAAACCTTCCATGTCGCCGGCCACCTGGATGGCGAAGGCGCCGACCCGGTTGCCGCGCCGTACCGCCTGCGCCAGCGGCAAGCCTTCCAGCAAGGCGCTGACCAGGCCGGCCGCGAAGCCGTCGCCGGCACCCACCGTGTCGACCACGTTGACCACGCGCTCGCCCGGCACCATGCCGCTGTCGCCATCGGCCGTGCGGTAATAGGCACCCTCGGCACCCAGCTTGATGACCACCAGCCGCGCGCCCTGTTGCAAATAAAAGCCGGCGACGTCGTGCGGCAGGTCGTGACCGGTGAGGATTTTCCCTTCCCCCAGGCCGGGCAGTACCCAGTCCGCCTTGGCGGCGAGGCGGTTGATCTGTTCGACCATGACGGCTTGCGAAGGCCACAACGAGGGCCGCAGGTTCGGATCGAACGACACGCTCCGACCATGGTCGCGCATGAAGTCGAGCGCCTGGCCGGCGAACGCCAGGCTGGTCTCGGATAGAGCCGCCGCCACGCCCGTGGCGTGCAAATGGCGCGCGGAAAGGAAATAGGCGGGGTCGAAGTGCTCGGGCGCCAGCCGGCTGGCGGCGGAACCCTTGCGGAAGTATTCGACCAGCGGATCGGCGCCGTTCTCGGCCTTTTCCTTGAGCAGGAAGCCGCTGGACTGGCCGGCGACGGCGACGACCCGGCTGCAATCGACGCCTTCGGCCTGCACGCTGGCGCGGATGAAGCGGCCGAACGAGTCGTCGCCCACCCGGCTCAGCCAGCCGACTTTCAGCCCCAGGCGTGCCAGGCCGATGGCGACATTCGTCTCGGCGCCAGCCAGGCGGCGCGTAAAATGCGCCACGGCCGCCAGGTCCCCCGTTTCCTCGGCAACGAACATCGCCATCGCCTCGCCGTAGGTGACGACGTCGAGCGCATACGCAGCCTGCCCCTCTTCTGCCCGGCCCTCCTCATGCGGCATCATGCGGCCTCCAGCATCTGGATGTAGCGGCCCGTTTCGGCCACCAGGTCTGCCCCCTCCAGCGGGAATTCGATGGCCCGCTGCACGCCCGGTGCAAAGTGCGCGAAGACGGCGCGCCAGGCCGGATCAGCCTCGGAGACAGCACAGGCGGACAGCCGGCCAGCGTCCTCCAGGACAGCCTTGCAATGCACGTAGCGCACATACGGCGCCAGCAGGCGTGCCGCCTGCTGCGCATCCTCGCCCACCCAGCGCCAGTTGCCGATGTCGAACGTCAGTCCCACCGGCAGCCCGCCTTCGCGCGCCGCCGCCAGGAAGCGCGCCATAGTTGACAGCTTGCCGCCATGGGCCGTCTGGTCGTTTTCAACCAGCAGCGCCACGGGCGCCGCCGCCAGCTGGGCCTTCAAGGCCTGCAGGTCCGGCGCGGCCGGGTAATGGCCCAGCGACACCTTCAGGTAGCGCGCCCCCAGGCGCGCCGCCTCGTCCAGCATCTGCTGCAGCAGCTCCTGCTGCAGCAGTCCGTCCGCGCCCCACAATTCGATGGGCGTGGAATACACGCAGTACAGGCCGCGCGCGGCCACTGCCGCGCCCATGCGCGCCAGGTCCGGCAAGTCGGAGGTGAACAGTTCGCGACGGATTTCGATGCCTGCGCCGCCCGCATCGGCCACAACGTCGATGAAATGGCTTTGACCCAGCTGCCTTACCCTGCTTGCGCCGTAGGCCGACGCTGCCACCAGAACGGGGCTCATTTGATCGCTCCCGCGCCGACGAACTGGCGCGCTTCGGGCGTTTGCGGATTGCTGAAGAAGGCTTCGGACGGCCCGCTCTCCCACACCGTCCCCTGGTGCATGAAGACGGTGACGTGGGCCATGCGCCGCGCGAACTCCATCTCGTGCGTCACCAGCAGCATCGTCATGCCCGCCTGCGCCAGCTCTTCCATCACCTTCAGCACTTCCTGCGTCAGTTCCGGGTCGAGCGCCGACGTCACTTCGTCGAACAGCATCACCTGCGGTTCCATCGCCAGCGAACGGGCGATTGCCACGCGCTGCTGCTGGCCGCCCGACAGCTGCTCGGGATAGGCGTCGCGCTTGTGGTCCAGGCCCACCTGCTTGAGCACGCGCAGCGCCGTGGCGCGGCCTTGCACGTCGGGCACCTTCTTGACGATGCGCGGCGCCAGCATGACGTTTTCTTCCACCGTCAGGTGGGGGAACAGGTTGTAGCTCTGGAAGACCATGCCGACATCCTTGCGCAAGTCGAGCAAATGCTCCTGGCGCGCCGTCAGCGTATGGCCTGCCACGACGATGCTGCCGCTGTCAATGGTTTCAAGGCCGTTGATACAGCGCAGCATGGTGCTCTTGCCGGAACCGCTGCGCCCGATCACGGCGATGACCTGGCCACGCTCGACGGCGAACGAAACGCCCTTGAGCACGTGATTGGCGCCGAAGCTCTTGCTGATATTGTCAATTTCAACGATGGGCATGGAATTTCCTTTCCAGTGAATGGCTGTAGCGCGACAGTGGGTAGCACATCGCGAAGTAGATCAGGGCGACGACGGGGAAGACGATGAAAGGCAGGAAGGTCGCGTTGCTGACCAGTTGCCCTGCCCGCGTCAGTTCCACCACGCCGATGATCGAGGTGATCGAAGTGTTTTTGATGATCTGCACCATGAAGCCCACCGTCGGCGGCAACGAATGGCGCAGCGCCTGCGGCAGGATGACGTAGCGCAGCTGCTGGTAGCGGTTCAGCGCCAGCGCGGCCGATGCTTCCCACTGCTGCCGCTGTACGCCTTCGATGCAGCCGCGCCAGATCTCGCCCAGGTAGGCGCTGGCAAAGATCGTCATCGCCGCGCCGGCCGCGATGATCGGCGACAGCTTGTAGCCGAACAAGGCCAGGCCGTAATAGGTGAGGAACAGCACGATCAGCACGGGCGTGCCCTGGACCAGCTGGATGTACAGGGCGCTGATGAAGCGCAGGAACGGGCTGCGCGCCGTGCGCAGCAGCGCCACCGCGAAGCCGGCGATGCCACCCGTGATGAAAACGATCAGCGACAGGCCGATGGTCCAGCGCGTGGCCTCAAGCAGAAATTGCAGGTTATCCCAGGAAAAATCACTGATCATGTCATGCTCCCATGCGCACCGCGCCCAGACGGCGGCGGCGTTTGAAGACGATCTGGCCCAGTACCCAGAAGCTGAAGCGGAAC
Source organism: Janthinobacterium darwini (assembly GCF_051380905.1). NCBI lineage: Bacteria > Pseudomonadati > Pseudomonadota > Betaproteobacteria > Burkholderiales > Oxalobacteraceae > Janthinobacterium > Janthinobacterium darwini. The sequence continues at coordinate 1,386,683 of NZ_JBNYXX010000001.1, read as the reverse complement.
AGCAGGGCCAGCAGGATGTACAGCACCATCACGACGATGTAGATCTCGAAACTGCGGAAGGTTTCCGCATCGAGCAGGTGGGCGGCGGCAGTCAGCTCTTCGGCGGAAATGGCCGACACCACGCTCGAGGCGAGCATCATCAGCGTGAACTGGCTGGCCAGCGCCGGATACACTTTTTCCAGCGCCGGCAGCAGCACTACATGGCGCATCACTTGCCAGCGCGTCATGCCCAGCGCCTGAGCCGCCTCCAGCTGGGACGGATGCACGGCGCCTATGCCGGCGCGCACGATTTCCGCCGCATAGGCGCCCAGATTGACCGTCATGGCGACGAGCGCGGCGCCATTCGCGTCCAGCTGCAGACCCAGCGACGGCAAGCCGAAGTAAATGATGAACAGCTGCACCAGGAACGGCGTGCTGCGGATCACCTCGACATACGCGCGCACCAAAGCGCGGGCATAGGCGGGACCGTTCTTCAGGATGACGGCGGCGCACACGCCCACCGCCAGTCCCAGCACCATCGCCAGGGCGCTCAGGCGTATCGTCAGCGCCGCGCCCCACAACAGACGGTCCAGCGATTGCATGACGAGCTCGAAATGAAATTCATACGGCATACTCAACTCCTTATCTACGTGCACATCCCCGGCGGCGCCACCATGGTGGCGCGCCGTACGGACCAACACTTTCCCTATGCGGCTTGCGGTATCAGAAGGTCGGCAATGGCGGCAGCGGCGCGCCGCTCCACTTGCGCGCGATGGCGTCGAGTTCGCCGTTCAGCTTGACGTAGTAGATGAAGTTGTTGAGCCACTGATGCAGCTCGAAGTCGCCGCGGCGCACCGCCATCGAATTCGGTTGCACGGAATACGTGAACCTGACCTCGATCTTGCCCGCGCCGCGGGTCTTGATGATGTCGAGCGCCATCGTGCTGGGGATCGACACGGCGTCGACCTGCTTGCTGAGCAAGGCCTGGGTGACGGTGGCATCATCCTCGAAACGCACGATGGCCGTGCCGGCCGGCGCCATGCGGCTCAGCGCCGTGTCATTCGTGGTGCCGCGCGTCACGCCCACCTTCTTGCCCTTCAGGTCGGCCAGGGCCTTGAATTTGCCGCCGACCGGCGCGACGATCGCCAGTTCGAACGCGCTGTAAGGCATGGTGAACATCAAGGTCTTGGCCCGTTCCGGCGTGGGCGCCAGGGTCGCCACAAGGAAATCGACCTTGCCCGACTCCAGCGACGGCACGCGTGAGGGCGCCGTCAGGGGCACCACTTCCACGGGCAGGTTCATGTATTTGCCGATCAGGTTGGCGACATCGACGTCATAGCCGACGGGCGCGCCCTTGGCGTCGATGCTGCCAAACGGCGGCGTGCCGCTGACCACGCCGATGGTCAGCTTGCCTTTCTTGATGAGGTCGCCAAGCGTCTGGGCGCCCGCGTCGGCGGCCGCGCCCAGGGTGCAGGTGGCGGCGAGCGCACAAGCCACGATCTTCGCGTAAAACAGTGTAGTCATCTTCATGCTTTAGTCTCCTGTGATCCCGGTACCGGCCTCGTCGAGGCACTTCCGGGAATATTGTCAAATGGACGATTTAGTTCGTCTCTTGCCGTGTCGTTTCAACCTCATGCCAACCTCGTGCAACCATTGCCCTGCCTGCCTATCCATGCTCCTTTCCAGTGAGAACATCTTCTATGAAACCGGTTCCATACCTTCCCCAAAAAAAAGGGCAACGCCCTCTTCCCCGTCAATCGGCACTCTTGCCCGCAATTCCTCCCTGGGTGGAGTTGCGCACAATCAACTTACCCGGCAACAGCACCTCGCGCGGCGGGCACTGCTCGCCCTGCAGGCGCGACAACATGCACGTCATCGCCGAAAAACCGATCTCGTAAGTCTGCTGCTCGATCGTGCTCAGGCCCGCCAATGGTGACCACGGCAATTCGTCAAAGCCCAGCAGGCCCACGTCTTGCGGCATGCGCAGCTCGAGGCGCTGCAGCATCAGCGCCAGTTCCAGCGCCACCATGCCGTTCGACGCCAGCAGCGCCACGCGGCGGCCGCGCCACTGCGCCAGGCATCGCCGCACATGCGCGTCGATGGAGGGCCGGTCGTCCAGGTCCACCGCCAGTACTTCGCCCACGCAGCCGGGATGCTCGGCCATCACGGACTGAAAACCCTCGGCGCGCATCAGCCGCGAACTGACGCCCGTCAATGGCGGCGCGACGAAGGCGATGGCGTCGAAACCCTGTTCGATCAGATGCGAGGTGGCCAACCTGCCAGCCTGTACATTGTCCAGGCCCACCAGATCGAAATCGGCGCCCTCGATGCGGCGGTCGACCAGCACGATGGGCATGTCCGCCTGCTGCAAGTCAGACGATTGGATGTTGCGCCCCTGCGTGTTGACGATCAGCCCTTCCACGCTGTACGAGCGCAGCGCTGCCAGCGACTGCCGTTCGCGCAGTTCGTCATTGCCTGTATTACACAAGATCAAGGTATAGCCATGCTGCTGGCAAGCCGCCTCCACGCCTTGCAGCACTGCCACCGTGTAGGGGTTCAGCATGTCCGCCACGACCATGCCGATCAGGCGCGTGCGTCCACGCTTGAGGCCGCGCGCCATCTGGTTCGGCTGGTAGCCGAGGCGCGCGATGGTGCTGGTGATTTGCTGGCGGATATTCTCGGACAAAGCGTCCAGTTCGCCGCCGAGAAAGCGCGACACGCTGGTCTTCGACACGCCCGCCTCGCGCGCCACCTGGGCGATGGTCACGGGCCGGGCCGGCTCGCCGGAAACTGTTTTTTTATTGCTGCGTACTGAATCCAAGGTTGCTCTCCACTACCTGTTGACGTTCATATTTTTATTTTGGAACCGGTTCCAAAGATAGCACCCACGCATCGATGAGGCAAGCGATTTGATTACTTGTGGTGGCGAAAGCACGCTGGGGGCAAATGTGAAAGGCGCCACCCTCCCCCGGCAAACGCAGGGGGAGAGCGGACGGTGACTTGCAACACCTGACAAAACCGTAGCGAGCGGAAGGAAGGCTGGCTGGGCGCCCTCGATGGCTCGAGAAGCGCAACTGTACGAAGTACGGGGCCGCCGAGGCAGTGAGCATCGCAGACCGCCGATTACGACGCGCAGTAGGTTTTGATAGGTGTTACTAAGTAGCTTACTGGATCACGGTATAGCAAGGTACGTATGCCGTACCGGCCAGCTTCATGCGGTGCTGCGCCACGAAGGAGGCCAGCAGCGCATCCATGGGGCCCATGATGTCCTTGTCGCCATGGATTTCGAAGTTGCCGTGCTCTTCGATCGAACGGATGCCGTCGTCCTTGACGTTGCCCGCCACTACACCGGAAAACGCGCGGCGCAGCTGGGCTGCCAGCAAGTGCGTGGGCTGGTTCTTGTGCAGGCTCAGGTTACGCATGTTTTCATGCGTGGGGTGGAACGGCTTCTGGAACTCGTGGTCGATCTTCAGCAGCCAATTGAAATAATAGGCATCGCTGTGGGCCTTGCGAAATTCGCGCACCAGGCGGATGCCTTCGAGCATTTCGCGCGCCACCAGTTCCGGGTCGTCGATGATGATTTTATAGCGCTGCTGCGCTTCCGGACCCAAGGTGTCGCTGATGAACTGGTTGATCTGCACGAAGTACTCGCGCGAGGTTTCCGGGCCCGTGAAGATCAGCGGGAAGGGAATATCGGCGTTGTCCGGGTGCAGCAGGATGCCGAGGATATACAAAATCTCTTCGGCCGTGCCCGCGCCGCCGGGGAACACGACGATGCCGTGGCCCGCGCGCACGAACGCTTCCAGGCGTTTTTCGATGTCCGGCATGATGACCAGGTCATTGACGATGGGGTTCGGCGACTCGGCCGCGATGATGCCCGGCTCGGTGATGCCCAGGTAGCGGCCATTGTGCAGGCGCTGCTTGGCGTGGCCGATGGTGGCGCCCTTCATGGGCCCCTTCATGGCGCCCGGGCCGCAGCCGGTGCAGATGTCGAGGCCGCGCAAGCCCAGCTGGTAGCCCACTTCCTTCGAATAATTGTATTCGGCGCGGTTGATCGAATGGCCGCCCCAGCATACCACCAGGTTCGGGTTGAGCTGGGTTTGCAGCACGTTCGCGTTGCGCAGGATGTGGAAGACGGCGTCCGTCACGCCTTCCGTGCTCTGCAAGTCGAATTTCGGATTGCCCGTGACTTCATCGCTGACGAAGATGATGTCGCGCAGGACGGCAAACAGGTGTTCGTGGATGCCCTTGATCATCTTGCCATCGACAAAGGCGATGGCTGGCGCGCCCTTGATGTCGAGCTTGATGCCGCGCTCGCGCTGAATGATGGAGATTTCAAACGATTGGTAGCGCTCCAGCAAGGCGCGGCCATCGTCGATGGTGCTGCCGCAATTCAAGACCGCCAGCGCGCAGCGGCGGAAAGTGTTGTACAGGCCGCCCTGGCTGGTGTCGAGCAGTTTGTTGACTTCAGTCTTGGAGAGCACGTCCAGGCGGCCTTCCGGTGAAACCAGAGTATCGATAACGTCGTGTTCCATAATGCGAAAAATCCCTTTAAAAATCGATGCTCGAAGGTCTTGCAGCCTTAATATACGACAAGTCAGGCAAGTTGTGCTGTGCCGCCGCAAAATCGCCGGGGCCGCCCTTGCCTGCAAACCGGTTTGACTAATATGAAACAGTCATTCTTGCTAATGCAAATCGAAACTTACGCTCAGCGCAATTTGTAGATTAGAATGCCAGCCTATTGGAATTCCCGTGCGTGAGGTTCTTCATGAGAGTCCCCGCCGCCCGCAGGCTTCCATAAGTTTTTTTATCGATTGACTATAATAATTTTTCAGGAGGAACCGCATGAGCGGTGCGACTACGCCCAACAAGGAAGCCGTTATTCCCGAGTTCAAGCAGATTATGGGCCATCCAGGCCCATTATGGATGTTGTTCATGACTGAATTCTGGGAACGCTTCGCGTTCTACGGAGTTCGCTGGGCGCTGGTACTGTACATCGTTGCCCAGTTCCACGGCGGCGACGGTTCGGGACAGGCAGCGGCCAACCTTACCTACGGTTCCTTCCTCGCGCTGGTGTACGCCGGCGCTCTGTTCGGCGGTTACATCGCCGACCGCGTCATCGGTTACCAGCGCTCCATCCTGCTGGGCGCCGTCTTCATGGCCGCCGGCCTGTTCTGCATCTCGGTACCGAACCAGGACATCTTCAACCTGGGCCTGGCCACCATGATCGTCGGTAACGGCATGTTCAAGCCGAACATCTCGACCATGGTCGGCAAGCTGTACGCGACAGCCGATCCGCGCCGCGACAGTGGCTTCACGATCTTCTACATGGGCATCAACATGGGCGCCATGGCCGCGCCCGTCTTCACGCAATGGCTGGCAGGGTCGATCTTCGGCACCAGCGATATGCCTGCGTACAAGATGGTCTTCATGGCTTCCGGTTTCGGCATGCTGATCAGCCTGGTATGGTTCTTCATCGGCCGCCGTGCCCTGAAGGGCATCGGCGCACCGGAAGCCGGTGCCGGCAGCCCGATGCGCGTCGTCTGGGTGGCCGTCGGCTCGCTATGCGTGATCCCGCTGATGTACTTCCTGCTGACCGTTGGCGCTGAAAAGTTGCAAATCGTCCTGACCGTGTTGTTCGCCGGCCTGGCCGTCATGCTGATGATCGAAGGCATACGCAATGGCAAGGTGGCGCGCGACCGCGTCATCGCCATGCTGCTGATTTTCGTCTTCAACATTCTGTTCTGGATGTTCTTCGAACAGGCGGGCAGCTCATTCACCTTCCTGGCCGACAAGATCGTCAACCGCGACCTGGGCTTCGCGATCTTCCCGACCGCCTACTTCCAGACCGTCAATTCGGTGGCCATCATCGTCTTCGCGCCTATCATCGCCGCCGTCTGGGTCTACCTGGCGCGCCACAACGTCAATCCATCGATTCCGCGCAAATTCGGCCTGGGATTGCTGGGCAATGCATTGGCTTTCGGCTTGCTGATCTTCGCTCTGTCGAGCCTGGTTGGCGCCGACAACAAGATCCCGTTCTGGACGCTGGCGACCGTGTACATGCTGCAATCGATCGGCGAACTGTGCCTGTCGCCTATCGGCCTGTCGATGGTCACCAAGCTGGCCCCTGTGCGCCTGGTTGGCCTGGGCATGGGCGGCTGGTTCCTGTCGACCGGTATCGGCAACAACCTGTCGGGTATCTTCGCCAGCTACGTCAGTGGCGAAAGCGGCATGTCGGTGCAGTCGGCCCTGTCCGGCTATACCTTCGGCTTCTGGTCCCTGCTGGGCGCCGGTGTCGTACTGTTCCTGATCGCACCGCTGATCAACAAACTGATGCACGGCGTGAAGTAAGCGTCTTGTACTAGCTCAAAACGGCGGCCTGCGGGTCGCCGTTTTTCATTCCGCCAGCCGTTTCACCCTGGCCTGGCGGTACAATACTGCCATGGCCAGCGGCCACCCGACCAACCCCGATAAAGAATCCCATGTCCAGCATCTCCACCACCACGCCCCTCTCCGACGACGAATACGCCGAACTCGACACCCTGCTGGCCGCGCCCGCCCTGGCCGACGCCGCCATGGACGTGTCGATGCTGGAAGGTTTCCTCACGGCCGTCGCCCTGAGCCCGAAACAAATTACCGTTGAGCAATGGTTGCCCTGGGTCTGGGACAAGGCGGCGGGCAGCGCCGCGCCCGCGCCGGACGAGGCCAGCGAACGGGCAGCCAGCCTGGCGCTGCGCCACCACGCCTACATGGTCGAATGGCTGACGAAGGACCCGGACAGCTTCGAGCCCATCTACGTCTGCGGCCCCGAATGGAGCGTGCCCGCCTGGTGCGCAGGCTTCCTGCTTGGCACCAGTCTGGACAAGCCCCAGTGGGCGGCCCTGGCCGTCAGCCACCCGCAATACCTGGCGCCCTTCCAGCACCTGGCCACGGCCAGCGAGCTCGACGACGAGGCGGCCGAAACGGCCATGGATGGCGTGATTCCCGCTGTCATTGCCATCAATGCCGCCTGGGCGCGCCAGCGCCACCTGAAAAGCCAGGTGCAAAGCCAGTCCGGCGCGACGGTCTTGCGCGACGTACCGAAAACGGGCCGCAACGACCCGTGCCACTGCGGCAGCGGTAAAAAATATAAAAAATGCTGTGCCGACGCCGATAGCGCGGCTGGCCAAGGCTAAAGCGACGCCTCCTTGCGCCAGCTGCTGACGGCCCTGTTGCGTTTCCTGCTGCGCCACGCGCTGCAGTTCGCGCTCTTTATCGTCATCCTGCTGGCCGGGCGCTTGCTGCTGGCCGAATGGCGCGCCTACAGCGCCGCCAGCGGGGCCGTCACCGCGCTCAGGCTGGCCGCCAGCGGCGCCGATCATCATGGCGCCGGCCTGGCGGATGCCGCTATGGCCAGGGTCAACGCCCTGCAAACAACCTCACAAACGGCCATCGACGCCCGCCTGGCGCAAGTACAAGCGCAATTGCGCCAGCTGCGCGCGCAACAGCAGCCGTCGCTGTTTACCCTTCCCCTGCCCGACACGAGCACCTTGGCCATGCACGCACGGGAAGAAGCCACGCGCCGCGTGGAAATCGAGGTGCTGGCGCAGGAAGAACACTATTTGACCGCGCTTCAGGCGGCCCTGAACGGCGAGGATGCGCGGCATACCCTGGCGCGCCTGCATGCGGAACATGTCGACGCATATGCCGCGCTGCAAAATAATGTGCGCCAGCGCCGCGAACTGGAAGCGCAGCACCCCGTGGCCGCGCGCCTGCCCGGCAGCGACACCTACGCGCAGCTGGCACGCCTCGAAGCCGAGGGCCAGCGCTTGCGCGAGGTCAACCTGCAAGCGTATCGGGCCTGGCTGGCGCAGCGGGCGCGCACCAACGATGCGGCCCGCCCCGCGCCCTTCGCCATTGACGACAGCGCGCTGGCCGGCGCACTGGCGCCCGTGCGGGCGGCAATGACGGCAGGAGAAGCACAGCTGGCGCGCAACTGGATCGCCCGCTGGCGCGGCCCCGTCATGGACGTGGTGCCCACGGCCGCCCTGCTGGTGCTGTCGGCCATCCTGCTGCCGCTAGCGATCAAGGCCTTCTTTTACTTCGTGCTGGCGCCATTGGCTTCGCGCCTGAAACCATTGTCCATCGGGCACGCGCTGAACGTGACAGCCACTACTCTCCCCCTGCCGCCCGATGGCCAGTCCCGCATTTCCGCCGTCTCGCAGGCGCTGCAACTCGGACCTGGCCAGCAGATGCTGATCCACCCGGCATACCTGCAATCGTCGCCCGTCAGCAGCACCAAGCGCACGCAGTGGCTGCTGGACTGGCGCTTCCCGTTCACCAGCCTGGCCGCCGGCATGGTGGCGCTGACCCGTTTGCACAGCGACGCGCCAGCGTCCGTGACGATTTCCGCCAGCGACGACCCGCTGCTGGAAATCGCCATCGTCCACCTGCCTGCCGGCAGCGCGCTCGTGTTCCAGCCGCGGGGCCTGGTGGGTTTGATCTGCGACTCGGGCCAGCCGCTGGCGATATCGAGCCACTGGCGCCTGGGCAGCCTGCACGCCTGGCTCACCTTGCAACTGCGCTTCATCGTCTTTCGCGGCCCCGTCACCCTGATCGTGCGAGGCTGCCGCGGCGTGCGGATGGAGCGGGCAGGCCAGGGCCGCAGTATCAGCCAGTCCGCCACCCTGGGTTTTAGCACCGACGTGCTGTATTCGACCCTGCGCAGCGAAACCTTCATCCCCTACCTGCGCGGCCAGCAGGCCCTGCTCAACGACCGCTTCGACGGCGACAACGGCGTCTACCTGTACGAAGAAACCCCGCGCCACGGCAAGCAGCCGGGCAAGGTGGGCAGCTGGTTCGAGGGTTTCACGGACGCCCTATTGAAAGTGTTCGGCATCTAGCCGAAGCAAGCAAGATGAACGACTTCCTGTTTGCCGATTTTCTCGATGACCCGGCCGCGTATGCGGCGGCGCAAGCGTACTGGCAGGCACGCCTTGCCTTCCTCAACGGTCTATGCGCGCCGTATCTGCGCACCGCGTTTGCCAATGGCCAGCCGTTTAATGACGGCAATCCCATCGTCAACCTGGCGGACCGGGCCGCTGGCAAGGCGGCGCGCATCGTTCAGCATTGCCCGCGCGAATTCGGCCATGACTACACGAGCTTCGAGCAAGCCATCGAGCTGGCCTGCAGCGATGGACAGCGCCCGGCGCGGGAAAAAATCATCGTGCTGACCTTGACCGCAAACTCGGCGCAACGCGCCGAGGAAGAACTGCGGGCCTGGTTTGATCCAGCGTAAGGCCTCGCGCTACCAGAGGTAGGCCAGGCGCAGGCCGACATTGCGCTGCTCGCCATAATTACAGGCCCGCGCCGAGAAACACGAGGCGACATGGTATTTGTCGAACAGGTTCTTGACCGTCATGCTGACGCTCACGCCGCGCCAGACGCTGCGGGCCTGCCCCAGGTCATAGCGCAGCGACAGGTCGGCCAGGGTGAACGCCGGCACCTGGAAAGTGTTCTCCGCATCGCCCCAGCTGGCACCGACATGGCGCACGCCAGCGCCGGCCGACAGGCCGCGCAAGCCGCCGGCAAAGGCGTAATCGGCCCAGGCCGAGGCCATCTGCCTGGGTACTTCAAATGGCGACTTGCCCTGCACGTTCGAGCCCCACCTGTCCGGAAACGCCTTAGTCACTTTCAGGGGATTGTAGGTCAGGGACGCCAGCAGTTTCAGCTGGCTGCTCGGCTGTGCCGCCACTTCCAGTTCGATGCCGCGCGAGCGCACTTCTCCCTGCTGGATCGAAAAGTTCGGGTCATCCGGGTCCGTCGTCAGCACATTCTGGCGGCGCAGTTCAAATGCAGCTGCGGTCACGGAAAGATGCGCGCCAGGCGCGTACTTCACGCCGACTTCCACTTGCCGGGCCGTTTCCGGCGCGAATGGACGGTCCAGGCGGTCCGCGCCGGAGACGGGCGAGAACGATTCGCTGTAACTGGCGTAAGGCGCCAGGCCGTTCGCCGCCAGATAAGTGATGCCAGCGCGCCCAGTGAATGCCCTGGGCTTGCGCAAAGTCGTGGTCGAAGGCGATACCAGCAGATTGAGCTGCTCCTGGCGCGTCCAGTCCTGGCGCCCGCCCACGGTGAAGACCCAGCTGCGGTACTGCATGCGGTCTTGCAAATACGCCCCCAACAGCCGGTTATGCTCGCGGCGCAGGGCATCGGGTGCCAGCGCCGCCAGGTTCAGCGGACTGCCGTAGACGGGGCGGTAGATATCGATCTGCGGACCGTCGGCAATATACGAGCTGAACGAAGTATTGCTGCGGCTGTAATCGATGCCGGCAACCACCTCATGGCGCAGCGCACCTGTCGCCACATGACCCGTCACGCTGGTATCGAGCGAGTACACGCTGCCCTTGCCGTCGCGCGTATCGATCTCGCGGTTGGTGATCACCTTGTCGATCAAATTGCCGTAACGAAACATGTACTGTTCATGGTTATCCGCGTGCAGGTAGCGAAAGTTCTGCCTGACTGTCCATCCGTTGTCGAAGGTGTGGCGCGCCGCGTAGCCCGCCGAAGCGACGCGCGTTTCCTCACGGTCGAAGCCGGGCTCCCCCAGGAAACGCGTCAGCGGCAAGCGGCCGTTGGGATTGCTGCCGTTCAGGGCCTCCCACTGCACGTTCGACGATTGCATGGCGCGATTCTTCTGGACAAAGCCCAGCAAGGTGATGCTGGTGCGGGCGCTCGGCGTCCACGTCAGGCTAGGCGCCAGATAGTAGCGGTCATCCCTCATGTCATCGATCTGCTGGTCCGCATTGCGCGCCAGCCCCACCAGGCGGTACTGCAGGCTGCCATCGTCCGCCAGCTTGCCGCCCACGTCGAGGGCCAGTTGCTTGCGCGCGTAGCTGCCGAGCGATAATTCGACCTGGTTCAGCTGGTCCGCCGCGGGGCGCTTGGCGACGAAATTGACGATGCCGCCCGGTGCGTTCTGGCCATATAACACGGACGAAGGCCCCTTCAGCACTTCCACCCGCTCGGCACCGTATGGTTCCACACCGAAGAAGCCCAGCGTCCCCATGGGCATCAGGCGCATGCCATCGAGGTAGAACGCGCCCGAGAACTGGCTGAAGCCGCGCACCGCCAGGCTGTCGTCGGCAGGATTGGCGCCTGCCGTGTTGCTGCGCAAGCCGGCCGTGTACTGAATCGCGTCGTTCAGGGTACGCACGCCCTGGTCATCCATGCGATCGCGCGTGATGACGGATACCGATTGCGGCACTTCCAGCAAGGAAGCGTCGGTCTTCGTGGCGGTACTGCCGCGCCGCGCCACATAGCCGCTGACCTTGCCCCAGGGGTTTTCCTCTTCCGCCTGCGCGCTGACGGTCACGGGCGCCATCGTCTGCACGCCATCGGCCGCTGCGCCAGTAGCGGACGCGGTGGCGGCGCGCAGCGCATAGCCGCCACCGTCCGTACGCACGGCATCCAGCCCGGTGCCGGCCAGCACGCGAGCGAGCGCATCGTCCACCGCATAGCTGCCGCTGACGCCACGGCTGCGCAATCCTTCCGTCGTGGCCGACCCAAAGGCGATCAGCAAGCCCGCTTCACGCCCCAGCCGGTTCAGCGTCGCTTCCAGCGGCCCGGCCGGGATGGCGTAGTGGCGCAGGGCCTCGGCCTGTACGGCTGTCTGTGCCTGCGCCGGCGCGCCGGCCAGGCTGGCCACGGCGCCCAGGCACAAGGCATGCACCAGGTGGGCGAGCGGCTTCATTGCCAGCAGGCCCGGTAGCCGGCTGCGCGTGGATGGGAGGAATGTGCTGCGATCGTTCATGGCATACCTTCGTATCATGGGATGGGTGGAACGGGCCAAAACCTGTGCCCTCACTTCCCTTGACAAGGCAGCGTACAAAAACAGTCCATGTATTTTCAGTTTATTTTTTCGTGGCGCGCGGCCGCAGCGTGACCCAGAAGCGCGTCAGATAATGCAGCTCTACGGGCAAGGCCTCCACCAGCGCCAGTAGCGCCCTGTCGGTATCGGCCAGCGGATAGGCGCCCGACACCAGCAGATACGCCAGCGCCGGGTCGCATGCCAGATGGCCGCGCCGGTGGCGCGACAACTCCAGCAGGAAGGCGTCCAGGCGCATGTGCGCGGCGACCAGCATGCCGTCAACCCAGGCGCCCGCGCCGGCATCAAGCGCATGCGCCGCGCCCAAGCCGTCGCGGGTAAAACTGCCCTCCTCGCCCGCCTGCAGCACGCGTGCCTGGCCATGGGCCGCCGCAGGCCGCAGCTCGACAGCCCCTTCCAGCACGCCGACCTGCACGAAACCGTCGCGCAGACGCACGATAAAACGCGTGCCCAGCGCCCGCGCCGTGCCATCGGCGGTGTGCACGAGGAAGGGCCGCCGCTGCGCGTCGGGCACCGTCTGCAGCAGTACCTCGCCGCGCAGCAGCTGCACCGTGCGCGCGCTGGCGTCGTAGCGCAGTTTGATGGCGCTGTCCGTATTGAGCACCAGCGTGCCGCCGTCCGGCAGGCGCAAGCTGCGCCGCTCGCCCGTGGCCGTGCTGGCATCGGCATTCCACGACTGCCAGACGGGTGCCTGGCGCAAAAGAGCGGCGCTGCCGCCCGCAACCACCAGCGCCGTCAGCAGGCGCACCGCGCGGCGCCGCTGTGCGCCTGCAGGCGCGGCCAGAGCGGCGCTGGCCAACGGCGGCGGAATGCCCGCCAGCTGGCCGCTGACCGCCTCGATGCGCTGCCAGGCCAGTTCATGTTCGGCGTCCTCGGCGCGCCAGCGCTGCCAGGCATCGAGTTGTGCGGCAGTGGCGTCACCGCCCTGCAGCGCCAGCCACCACTGCACGGCCCGCCGCGCCACGGCGGGCGCCACGCGTGCGGCAGCAACCAAGCTGCCCAGCGGAAGCTGTAACTCTTCATCCATCGTGCTGCTCCGGGAAAAAGCAGCGCAGGGCCGCCCTGGCCAGATGGCGCTTGACGGTGGACAGGGAAATTCCCAGCTCGGCGGCGACCTCCTGCTGCCCCATGCCGTCGAGCTGCACCAGCAGGAAAGCTTGGCGGGCCTGCCCAGGCAGCGCGGCCAGGCGCCGGTCCAGCTCCACCAGCCGTTCCAGGAACATCAGACGCACCTCGGGAGGCGGCGCCACCGGTTCCGGCATCAGGGCAAGGGCATCGAGGTAGGCCTGCTCGATGGCGCGCCGGCGCACATGGTTGATCAGCAGGTTGCGGGCGATCGTCGTCAGATACGCGCGCGGCTCCTGCACGCCTTGCATGCCTTGTGGCGCGAGCACGCGCAGGAAGGTGGCCTGTGCCAGGTCGGCCGCGTCGAAGGCGTTGCCCACCTTGCGCTGCAACCAGCCACGCAGCCAACCGTGATGCTGGCGATACAGAATGGCGATGTCATCGAAATCATGCAGGGAGACGTGGTCGGCGGACATGGAGCGGCGGGTCTGGCGAATAGCACAAAATTAATGAGAATTATTCTCAATTATAGGCAGAAGTGAGCGACTCGGCAAGATCAGTGGCTGCCGCGGCCAGCGCAGGCGGCTCAATCCGGCCTGAAGTCAGCCTGCAGCAAAGCGTAGACATGCAGGTCGACAAACACGCCGTTTAACCATTCCGCCTGCCGCAACACGCCTTCGTGGGCAAATCCCAGCCGCCCGGCCAGCGCCATGCTGGCGTGATTGCCGGCCGCGCATTGCAACGCGATGCGATTCAATTGCAGCATGCCAAACGCATGCGCCAGGACGGCGCGTACCGCCGCGCTGGCGATGCCCCTGCCCTGGAACTGCCGTCCGACGTAATAGCCGATGCTGGCCTTGCGGTCCGCTGTATCGATCTCTTTCAAGCGGATGCTGCCGCATAAGGCCGTGCCGGAAAAAATATGCCATTCCAGAACGCCACCGCTGGCGGCGCGCGCGGCAGCGGCGCACAGATACTCCCGGGCATCGTCGACGCACGCCAAATGCACCACGGCGGGCAGGAAGGCGTGCAGGTGCTCACGGTTATGCCCCACCAGTTCAGCAAGGGCTTCGGCGTGTTGCGCCAGGGTTGGAACAATAGAGATATCAGGAAATGCTGAAAGATTCACGCACAAAACCCTGGCGGGCCGAAAAAGTGAAAGTAGAAAAAACTGGCTTGACCGCTACGCCGCAATCGAATGCGACACCGTCAGCCACTCGCCCGGCTGCAGCTTGGCCGCTGCCTCGCGGGTGGCCAGCACGCTGTCGGGGTCCAGGTCAGACCGGTTCAGCTTGTAGGAATAGGCGAAATCGTCGGCATCGAATGCCTGCCCCGCCTTGACGTAATACTTGAAGCCGACAAAGGAGTCGGGATTCGTGACGACAGTGTATTCAAGCGTGACGCTGTTCATGGCGGGCCTCGTCGACGTTGGTAAAGTATTCATTATGCGTCAATTCCTTCGGCAGCGACGCAGCAACGGCGCATCGCCGTCATGCGCACCCATAAAAAAACCGCCCGGGTCGTTATGACACCGGGCGGTTTTCATTGGATAGGCTACAGCATCACGCCTGCGGGCTGTCCGCCTTTTTCTCTCTTGCGACGACGTACAGCAGCACGATGATGAGCGCATACGGCAGCAGTGACAGCGCGTCCGAATGCAGGCCCGCATAAAACGGGTTGCCGTGCTCGGCCCAGTCGGCCATCATCTGGTCGAAGTGCGTCAGCACGCCGGCTGTAATCGCAATGATGATGCCGGCCAGCGCGCCGCCGGCGATGTAGCCGGACGCCAGCAGCACGCCCGAACTGCGGTCGCCCGCCAGCTGGCGCTCTTCCTCGTTCAGTTTCGCGTTGTGTTCCAGCTTGTTGTTGCGGCGGTCCGCCAGCCAGCGCACCAGGCCACCGACGAAGATCGGCAAGGTCGATGACAGCGGCAGGTACACGCCCACGGAAAATGCCAGCGACGGGATGCCGGCCATTTCCAGCACCACGGCGATCATCACGCCGAACAGCACCAGGGTCCACGGCAGTTGCTGGTCGAGGATGCCCTTGATGATGTAGGACATCAGCACGGCTTTCGGCGCATCATATTTTTTCACTTCCGAGCCATCCGGACGCTTGCTGTAATGGCCATTGATGCCCGGGTCGACCAGGTAAGCCAGCTGGCCATCTTCCTTGACAAAATATTTGCCGGCCGGGCCGCCCACGGTGTCCGTCTTTTGCCAGACTTTATACGTATTGTGGTCAGTGTCGGCTTGCGGGCCATGCAGCTCGCCCGTCACGGTCAGCTTCGACGCGTCCACCGTCAGGCCAGGCGCTACTTGCGCGGCCGGCACGTAGACGGTGCTCGCCTCGTTCAGTTTCAGCAAAATCGGACCGAGAATCAGGGCGGACGACAGCGCGCCCGCCAGAATCGCATACTGCTGCAGGCGCGGCGTGGCGCCCACCAGGTAGCCGGTTTTCAAATCCTGCGACGTGGTGCCGGCATTGCTTGCGGCGATGCACACGATGGCGCCCACCGACAGGGCCGTCACATAGTAACGCCCGCCCGTCCAGCCCATGAGGAGGAAGATCAGACAGGTAAACAGCAAGGTGGCCACGGCCATGCCGGAGATCGGGTTCGACGAGGAGCCGATTTCGCCCGTCAGGCGCGAAGACACGGTGGCGAACAGGAAGCCGAAGACGAGGATCAGCAGCGCACCGAGGAAATTCATGTGCAGCGGCGTGGCGAAGGTGATCACGGCGATGATGGACAGACAGCCGATGATGACCCATTTCAGGGGGATGTCCTGGTCGGTGCGCAAGGTGGAATTGCTCTTGACGCCCTTACCGATGCCTCTCAGGCCAGCCGACAGGCTGCGCCAGATCATGGGCATGGCGCGCACCAGGGAAATCAGGCCGCCGGCGGCCACGGCGCCCGCGCCGATATACAGCACATAGGCGCTGCGCACGTCGTCGGCGCCCATTTCGCTGATCAACTTGGTACCCGGCGAGAGCACGGTGGTCAGGCTGTCGCCAAAGAACTTGATCATCGGGATCAGGAGCAGGTAAGACAGCACGCCACCGGCCGCCATGGTGGCGGCGATGCGCGGGCCGATGATGTAGCCCACGCCCAGCAACTCAGGCGAAATCTCGGCGCCGATGGAGCCGCCCTTCAGCGGCGCGGCAAATTCCACGCCCGGCGTGTCCTTCCAGCCCTTGAACGAGATATTGAAGACCTTGTACAGCAAGCCGACGGCGAAACCGCCGAAGATGATCTTGGCGCGGCGCTTGGCGTCCAGCGCGGCAGCCGAATCCTTCTCGATGCTTTCGCCGGCGGCGATGCGCGATTCTTCCGTGGCGGCCGCCTTCAGCACTTCGGCGCAAGCCGTGCCTTCGGGGAATTTGAGTTCCTTGTGCTGGTCGACGATCATGGTGCGGCGCATGGGGATCATCATCAGGATGCCCAGCAGGCCACCGAGGATACCGACCAGCATGACGCGCGAGATTTCCAGGTCGAAGCCGAGGATCAGGATGGCGGGCATGGTCACGCCCAGGCCGAAGGCCAGCGATTCGCCGGCCGAACCGGCCGTTTGCGTGATGCTGTTTTCCAGGATTGACGAATCCTTGCCGCCCACCTTCTTGGCCAGGCCGAACAGGGTGATGGCGATCACGGCGACGGGGATCGAGGCGCTGACAGTCAGGCCCACTTTCAGCACCAGGTAGAGCGAGGAAGCGCCAAAGACCATCCCCAGGATGACGCCCATGAACAGCGCGCGGAAGGTCATCTCGGGCAGCTTCGCATCGGCCGGAATATACGGCTTCACGGCGCTCGGCATTGCATCTTTTGCCATAAATAAATCCTTAATTGTATAAAATAAACAGCCCGGATTGACGCCCGGGCTATTTGCTTGAAGCCGAGACTATCGCACAGCCACGTTTCGATGAAAAGGTTTTTTGCTCCCCGTCCCTGCGCCCCGGCCGCACAGGAAGCGCCGGCGCATTGGTCTATAATCGCTGCCACCGTGCCTTGCACGCTACTGTGAGACTGCCTTGACTGCCAAACGATCAGGATTCCCCTGGCCTTCCCGCCGCGCCACCATGCGCGGCTTCATCATCGCCGGCTGCGCCGCGCTGGCCGCCGCCGTGCTGCTGGCCGCCTACCTGTTCCTGTACGTGCGCCCCCGCCTGCCCGAGCTGGGCGTCATCACCGACTACCAGCCGAAGATACCGCTGCGCGTGTACACGGCCGACAATGTGCTGATCGGCGAATTCGGCGAAGAACACCGCGACTTCGTGCCGATTGCGCAAGTGCCGGAAATGATGAATAAAGCCCTGCTGGCCATCGAGGACAGCCGCTTCTACGAACACCACGGCATCGACTTCGTGCGCGCCGGCGGCGCCGTGCTGTCGAACCTGCGCCACGGCTTCGGCCACGGCGGCGGCTCCACCATCACCATGCAGGTGGCGCGTAACTTCTTCCTGACGCGCGAAAAAGTCGCCTCGCGCAAGCTCAATGAAATCATGCTGGCCCTGAAGATCGAAGCGGCCCTGTCGAAAGAACAGATTCTCGAGCTGTACATGAACCAGATGTACCTGGGCCAGCGCTCGTTCGGCTTCGGCAGCGCGGCGCAGACGTATTTCGGCAAGCCTTTGTCCGAACTGTCGATCGCCGAAATGGCCATGCTGGCCGGCTTGCCACAAAACCCCTCGCGCCACAACCCGATCAGCAACCCGAAGAAGGCGCACGCGCGCCAGCAACTGGTGCTGAAACGCATGCGCGAACTCGATTACATCAGCGAGGGCCAGTACCAGCAGGCGCTGGCGCAGCCCCTGCATATCAACAGCCGCGGCAAGCAGGGTTTTGATACGCACGCCGAATACGTGGCCGAACTGGCGCGCCAGGCCGTGTACGCGCAGTTCAAGGAAGACAGCTATACCAAGGGCATCAGCGTCTACACGACCATCCTGAAAGCAGACCAGGACGCGGCTTACGCCTCGACGCGCCGCAACGTCATCGCCTACGACCAGCGCCACGGCTACCGCGGCCCGGAAACCTTCATCGACATGCCGGCTGACCCCGAGCAGCGCGACGACGCCATCGATGCTGCACTGCAAAAACGCCCGGACAGCGACGGTTTGATCGCCGCCGTCGTCACGGAAGTCGGCAGCGGCAAGGTGGTGGCCGACACGGGCGACGGCGACGCCAAGGCCATCACGGGCGAAGGCTTGCGCTTTGCCGCCCCCGCGCTGTCGGCCAAGGCGAGCGCAGGCATCAAGCTGCGCCCGGGCGCCATCATCCGCATCACCAGGGACGGCAAAGGCCATTGGTCCATCACGCAAGTGCCGCTGGTGGCCGCCGCCTTCGTCTCGCTGGACGCGGACACGGGCGCCTACCACGCCATGGTGGGCGGCTTCGACTACAACCTGCAGAAGTTCAACCACGTCACGCAGGCCTGGCGCCAGCCCGGTTCGGGCATGAAGCCCTTCGTGTATTCGGCGGCGCTGGAAAAAGGCTTTTCGCCGGCCACCCTGATCAACGACGTGCCACTGGAAATGCAGGCGGGCGGCAAGGTGTGGGCGCCGCAGAACGACGACTTCAAGTTCGACGGCCCCATCACCATGCGCTACGCGCTGGCGCAATCGAAGAACGTGGCCTCGGTGCGCATCCTGCGCGCGCTGGGCGTGTCATACACGCACGATTTCCTGGAAAAATTCGGCTTCGACCCGGCCCGCCAACCCAGCAATCTCACCATGGCGCTGGGTACGGGTTCCGTCACTCCCGTGCAGATGGCGGGCGCCTACGCCCTGTTCGCCAATGGCGGCCACCAGGTGGAGCCGTATCTGATTGACCGCATCGTCGACGCCAAGGGCACGGTATTGATGCAAACCAAACCGCCTGTCCCGAACGACGACAAGACCCTGGCACTGGACCCGCGCAACGCCTTCGTCATGGACAGCATGCTGCGCGAAGTGGCCCGCACCGGGACGGGCGCGGCGGCGACGAAAAAACTGGGGCGCAGCGACATCGCCGGCAAGACGGGCACCACCAGCGACGCCGTCGACGGCTGGTTCGCCGGCTACGGCGGTGGCATCGTGGCCGTGGCGTGGATGGGCTATGACGAGCCGAAATCGCTGGGCGAACGCGAATTCGGCTCGACCCTGGCCATGCCGATCTGGATCGACTACATGCGCACCGCGCTCTCCACGCGTCCACAATTGACGCGCGCCGTGCCGGCAGGCCTGAGCCAGGTCGATGGCGAGTGGCTATACGACGAGTTCATCGACATGAATGGCGTCAAGACGCTGGATATGGATGTGGAGACGCCGACGGACCCGGCGGCAGTGCCGGAGACGCTACCCATAGAAACCACGAACTGATGAACCCGTAGGTCGGGTTAGCCGGCACGGCGTAACCCGACATGAGCCGCCGTCCGCGCGTGTCGGATTACGCGACGCTAATCCGACCTACCTCACCTACGTCTTGACCATGCTCAGATACCCGCGCACCGTACTGACGACGCTATCGGCAAAATCGTCGACATTGACCTTCGCCGCGCGGTACTTCCAGCGCTTCACGTACCAGTCCTGGAACAGGGCCAGGCAGTGGGCGGCCAGCAAGGTGGGGTCGCCCTGCGGCTCCGGCTCGATTTCCCCGATGGTGGCGGCGATCAGCGTCTGCACATACAGTTCCGAATTCTTCGCCATGCTGCGCTGCTCTACCTGCAGCACGCGCGAATCCATGAAGACAAAATAAAACCACGGCTGCAGCACTTCGGACAGGTAGATCGACGAGCGTATCATCGCCTCGAGCCGGTCCAGCGGCGACTTCACGTCCGCAAACAGCAGCGGCAAGGCTTGCGTGGCGTGGCGCACCACGTCCTCGATCATTTCGGCCAGTTGATCCTTGCTGGTGATGTAGCCATACAGGCCGCCCATCGACAGCCCGGTCTCGCGGCACAGGTCGCGCAAGCTCATGGCGCGGAAGCCCACGTCATTGGCCAGACGGAAGGTGGCGACGAAGATGCGTTCGAGATTTTCCAGCGCCGGCTTGCGGCGCTTGACGCCGATACGTTCCGCGTGGCGGTCAAGAATATATTCCCAGATGTTTTCGCCATTTAAAGGCGTCATCTGCTGAAACTGTTCAAAATTAAAATGGGTCGACAAGTGCATTCCCAAGTAGCGGTGTAAGAGCGATATCTATGCAATGCCTGGACACGGCATTGCAAGACGGCGGGACGGCTGATGCCGGGCCGATTATAGCTCAGGAAAACAACTATTTTACTTTTCAACTATGCAATGGGTGCATAAGCAACGCCAAATTCCCACAGTTATTGCGCTGCATCATGCAATTTAAATCCAGCGGTGTTACATTCAAAAAACCGAGCGCTCGCTATATTTAATGCATCGATAGAATGTGAAGGAGCACACGGGTAATCGCTACAGCATCGACATTTCCACTATTAATCGAGTATTAATACATAACGGAGACAAAATGAAGACTCGCTTTTGGCAACTGCTATCCACCCTTCTGCTTTCCCTCGCCATCCTGCCCGGCAGCGCCAGCGCCGCCGGCTACACGCAAACGAAGTACCCGATCGTGCTGGTGCACGGACTGTTCGGCTTCGACAAGCTCGGTCCCGTCGAATATTTTTATGGCGTCCCCGCCGCCCTGCGCAGCGGCGGTGCGCAAGTGTATGTGACCACCGTGTCGGCCGCCAACAGCACGGAAGTGCGCGGCGAGCAGCTACTGTCGCAGGTGCGGCAAATCCTCGCCGCCACGGGGGCAAGCAAAGTCAATTTGATCGGCCATAGCCACGGCGGCCCCACGGCCCGCTATGTCGCTTCCGTGCGGCCCGACCTGGTGGCATCCGTCACCAGCGTGGCCGGCGTCAACAAGGGTTCCAGGGTGGCAGATATCCTCAGCGGCGCCATTCCCAACACCAGCGGCGCGCTGGGCAATGCACTCGCCTCCCTGATCGGCATTTTGTCGGGCAACAAGGGACTGCCGCAAAACGCGGGCGCCTCGCTGACCTCCCTGTCCACGGCCGGCTCACTGGCCTTCAACAGCCGACACCCGCAAGGCATCCCGACCACCGCCTGCGGTGAAGGCGCCTACCAGGTGCAAGGCGTGTACTACTTTTCGTGGAGCGGCGCGCAACCGTATACGAATCTGCTCGACGTGGGCGACCCTGCCCTGGCGGCCATCAGCCTGGCCTTCGGCGGCGTCAAGAACGATGGCCTGGTCAGCAGCTGCTCCAGCCACCTGGGCAAGGTGATCCGCGACGACTACGCCATGAACCACCTCGATGAAGTCAACCAGTTCGTCGGCATCGTCAACCTGTTCGAAACGAACCCCGTCACCGTCTTCCGCCAGCAAGCCAACCGCCTGCAAGGCCTGGGACTGTAAGGAGATGCGCATGCACGCGAAATGGATCATCGGCGGCAGCCTGGCAGCCCTGGCCCTGTACCTGGTGCTGCGCCCGGGCGAGCCGCCCGCCCCGCCACAGGAAAAGCCGGAAGCGGACCTGTTCGCGTTCGTGCGCTCGATGCAAGGCACGCGGCCCGACGGCAACGTGACGGTGGCCGCCGGCGACAAGCTGGTGGTCGACGCGGAACTGGGCCACCTGTTCGACTACTACCTGGCGGGGCTCGGTGAAAAACCGCTGGCGGCCATCCGCAGCCAGATCGAGGCGGAACTGGACAAGCGCCTGGCGCCCGTCCCCGCCCGCGAAGCCAAGCGCCTGCTGGATGCCTGGCTGGCCTACAAACAGGCGCTGGCTGGCGCGGAACAAGCCTTGCCGGCGCAAGCCGATGCGGCCCTGGCGGCGCGCGCACGCCTGCAGGCGATGCGCGCGCTGCGCGGCAATTATTTTACGCCCGAGGAAAGCGCGGGGCTGTTCGGTGCCAGCGATGCGTATGACGACGATGCCGTGGCACGCATGGCCATCCTGGGCGATGCGGGCCTGGACGAAGCACAGCGCCAGGCGCAATTGGCGGCGCTGGATCAAAAAATGTCGCCGGCCCAGCGCGCCGCGCGCGATGCCCCGCTGCAGGTGGCCCAACTGGACGCCTCCGTCAAAACCCTGCGGGCACAGGGCGCCGGCGAGAATGAAGTCTATCGCCTGCGCGCCAGCACCTTCACGCCGGCAGCGGCGGCGCGCCTGGCGGAACTGGACCGCGAGGAATCACAGTGGCAGCAGCGCATCATCGCCTATCAGGCGCAGAAGGCGCAGCTGGCCAGCCTGCCCGGCGGCGCGCAGGATGCGGCAGCCCTGCAGCAGCTGCGCGACGCCAGCTTCACGCCGGAAGAACAGCGCCGGCTGGGCGCCTACGAATAGCCATCAGGCAAGCTGCACCAGCAAAGCCGCAGCCGCCATCACGTCCGTGGTTTCGCGCCCCTGCCGGTAGCCGGCATGGACAGGGGCCAGAACGGCGTGCGCGGCGGCGCGGCGTCCTTGCACCAGCAGCACGGTCGCCAGGCTGGTGGCGCAGCGCAGTTCCCAGCCTGGCGCCTGCTGGCCTCTGGCCAGTTGCAACGCCTCTTCCAGCTGCACCCGTACGGTTTCCAGGCCGAGCGCATCGCCTTGCGCCAGCGCCCGCCAGCGGTGGTGCGCATCGCGGCGCAGCACTTCCGGCGCACTCCACGGCGCCACACCCATGCGCGCGCGCCGCAGCGCCTGGCTATCGGCGGCGGCGTCGTGCAGGGTGGCCATCAAATCGATTTGTATAGGCCAGCTGCGCACCGAGGGCCAGGGAAACTCCGTCATCGCCTCGCCCGCATCGAGCAGGCGCTGGTAGGCGGCACCCCAGGCGCTCCAGTACAGCAGGCCATATCGGGCAGCATGCTCGCACAGCAGGCAAGTCCAGGCATGCGCCAGTCCCCGCTGCCCGCACCACAGGGCGACGGGGATGGCATTGATGGCCAGCGCCACGCACAGTGTGACACGATTGTGCTCGAATCCCACCGTCACCGCCTCGCGCGCCAGCGCCAGCGCATCGTCGGGACGGCCCTGCATCCACAGGCAGCGCGCCAGCGTGCCGCGCAGGCAGACCTGGTGATCGGCCAGCAAGGCATTGTTGAAGCCAAGCTGGCCGGCGCCCTCGGGGTGCGCCAGCACCATGCGCGCCAGTGCCGCCGACTGCGCGTAGCGCCCCCGCAAATACTCGCCCGCCGAGCGCATGCGCGCCAGCACCAGCCGCATCGCCGTGTCGTCGCGCGCTGCGCACAGGGCGGTAAGCTGGACCACGTAATTGTCGGCGCCCTGGAAATCGGCCATCTTCAGGCTGCAGATCCACATGCCGCAAATCGCCTCGGCGCGGCGGTTGTCGTCGTCCGTGCGCATGGCCAGCGCATAGCCGCGCTGGAAGGAACGCAGCATGGTGCCGGTGACGCCCTGCGTATGCAGCAGCAGGTGCGCCAGCGAGGCATGCAGCTGCATCTCGCTGTCGGGATCCTCCATCGCATGCGTGGCCATGCATTCTAGCGCCCGCTCGACGCGCACGCGGTATTCATCCATCAGCGACAGCTGATAGAACAGGGTTTGCGCCGCCAGGGTCAGGGCCACGCCCAGCGCCACGTCACCGTCCTCGCCGAAGGCCCAGTCGATGGCTGCGCGCAGGTCATCGACATGGCGGCCGTAGCGCGCGCTCCAGTGCTCCGGGGCCATGCTTTCCCAGTCGGCGGCGATGCGTCCGGCCAGGCCCAGGCAATGGCGTGCATGGCGCAGCAGCACGGCGCCCGCGCCCCCGCTCGCCGACAGCTGGGCCGCAGCGTAGGCGCGCGTGGTGTCGAGCAGCCGGTAATACACGTGCTGGCGGAAAAATTCGATGCTGACGAGGGACTTGGCCGCCAGGTCGGCCACCGTGTCGAAAACCTCGCAGCCCACCACGGCGCTGGCCGACTCCAGGCGGAACCGGCTCCTGAACACGCTCAGCGCCTGCAGCACCTGACGCTCCTGCGCATCGAGCAAGCCGTAGCTCCAGTCCAGGGTGGCGCGCAGAGTCTGGTGACGCAAGGGCATGTTGCGCGCGCCGCGCGTCAGCAAGCGAAAGCGGTCATCGAGCTGGCGGCGCAATTCGTGCAAGCCGAAATGGCCGATGCGCCCGGCCGCGAGCTCCAGCGCCAGCGGGATGCCGTCGAGCCGCCGGCAGATATCCACCACCACAGGCACATCGGCGTCGGCCAGCATGAAGGCATCGTCGAAGGCCGCGCAGCGTTCGCAAAACAGCTGCACCGCCGCGAAATGGCGCGCCGCAGTCACATCGGGCACGGCATCGTCCGGCGGCAATTCCAGCGCGGGCAGGCGCAGCAACTGTTCGCTGGAGATGCGCAGCGGCTCGCGGCTGGTGGCCAGCACGTGCAGCAGCGGTGCGCCCTTGAGCAAGGCATCGGCCAGCGTGGCGGCCGCGCCGATCACGTGCTCGCAGTTATCGAGCACGATCAGCATGTGGCGCGGGCGCAGGTAGGCCAACAGGGCCGGCATGGCGTCGCCGGCCGGCACCGCCACTCCCAGCGCCGTGGCCAGCGCCAGCGGCACCAGGCGGCCTTCGTCCAGCGGAGACAGGTCGACGAAACACACGCCGTCGGCATAGCGGCGCAGCACGCGCATGGCCAGGACGACGGCCAAGGTGGTCTTGCCGATGCCACCGGGGCCGGCAATGCACAGCAGGCGCAATTGCAGCAACTGGTTGGACATCGTTTGCAGCGCCTCGGCGCGGCCCAGCATGCGCGTCAGCATGACGGGCAGGTTATGCCACGGCTCCACGCCAGCCGTACCGGACTCCGGCCGGCCCGTGTGTGTCAGCGGCGCCAGGAAGCCGTAGCCGCGCCCGGGGATGGTGGTGATGTAGCGCTGGCCATCACGGCCATCGCCGAGCGCCTTGCGCAGCGCCGCCAGGTGCACGCGCAAGGTCGCGTCATCCACCACGGCATGGGGCCAGACGATGTTCACCAGTTCATGCTTGTCGACGATGTCGCCGGCGCGCTCCAGCAAGGCCAGCAGCAAGTCCATGGCCCTGCTGCCCAGGCGCAGCGCGCGGTCGCCCTCGAACAGCAGGCGTTCTAGCGGCAAAAGGCGAAACGGACCGAATACATAGGCCGGGACGGGACTGTTTATCATTCTTGCGTGGGGGAGAAAGTGGTCAAGCATGCGGCTGGCAGTGACCATATTTTACTGAGCATCCGCGCCACGCCGCATGGCGCCATGTTGCGGCGCTGTTACACGGCAGGCCGGCGCGCCAGCGGCCAGCAGCGCGGCCACGTCGGCCGCAGGTGCCGGGCGGTGCAGGTAAAAGCCCTGAACCTGGGGGCAGCCCAGGCGCCGCAGCTGCGCCAGCTGTTCGCCGTTTTCCACGCCCTCGGCCAGCACCTGCAAGCCCAGGCCGCGCGCCATTGCAATCGTCGAGGCGACGATCACAGCATCGCAGCCACTGCTCCCCAGGTCGCGGATGAAGCAGCGGTCGATCTTGATGGTTTGAATCGGCAGCATCCTGACATGGCTCAATCCCGAATGACCGGTGCCATAGTCGTCGAGCGAAATGACCAGGCCCAGCGCGCGCAGGCGGCATAGCACCTGCGTTGCCTGCGCCATGTCGTCGATGCAGCAGCTTTCCGTCACTTCCAGCTCCAGCAGGGCGGGAGGAATGGCGTGCCGCTGCAGGCAGCGCAGTACAAAATCGGGCAAGTGCGGCTGGCACAGCTGGCGCGCAGAGACATTCACCGCGACAGGCACCAGAGGCAGGCCCGCCACGCGCCACTGCGCCAGCTGGCGGCAGGCGGCATCGATGCCCCAGTTGCCCAGTGCGGCGATGGCGTCGGTCTGCTCGGCCAGGCCGATGAAGGCGTTCGGGTAGATCAGGCCATGGTGCGGATGATCCCAGCGCAGCAGCGCTTCCAGGCCGACCAGGCGCAGTTGCGCCGTATCGAACTTGCCTTGGTAGTGGAAGCAGAATTCGCCGTCGACGATGGCGCTGTCCAGGCGCGCCTGCAGCTCGCTGTTGCGCGCCGATGCGGGGGCTGTGCCGCCTTGCCCCAGCAGCAACCGGCGCCGCGCCCACCACAGCATGGCGCAGCCCAGCGCCAGCGACATCAACGCCACCTGCGCTACATGCCGCAATGGCGCGCCGTCCAGCCAGATGCCCAGCGGCAGGCAGGCGGCCAGCGCACAGCACAGCAGCGCCCGCGCGCGCGGGCCGCGCCTGAACCTTGCCAGGCGCGCCACTAGGCCAGCAGGCGCGGCACGGCCCGCGCAGGGCGACCCGCCAGAACCGCCGGCCCCTGCTGCAGGCGAAACACGCTGACCACCTGCAGCAGCTTTGCCGCCTCGCCTTCCAGCGATTGCGATGCCGCCGCCGCTTCCTCCACCAGGGCGGCGTTCTGCTGCGTCACTTCATCCATCTGCAGCACCGCCTGGCTGACCTGGCCGATGCCCGTGCTTTGCTCGGCGCTGGCAGCCGTGATGTCGGCCACCATCTGGCTGACCCGGCCCACGGCGGCCACCACGTCCTGCATGGTGGCGCCGGCCCGCGCGACCAGGGCGGCGCCTGCGTCAACCTGCTGGGTGGAATTGGCGATCAGGGCACGGATATCGCGCGCCGCCGCCGCGCTGCGCTGTGCCAGGTTGCGTACTTCCGTCGCCACGACGGCAAAGCCGCGCCCCTGCTCGCCCGCGCGCGCCGCTTCCACGGCCGCATTCAGGGCCAGGATATTCGTCTGGAAGGCTAGCATGTCGATTACGCCGATGATGTCGGCAATCTGCGCCGACGACGCGCTGATGGCGTCCATGGTATGGATCACCTGCCCCACGGCCTGCCCGCCGGCGCCGGCGATGTTCGCCGCCTCGATGGCCAGCACGCTGGCATGGCGCGCATTGTCCGCGTTCTGCTGCACGGTGGAGCTCAGTTCCTCCATGGCCGACGCCGTCTGTTCGAGCGCGCTGGCCTGCTCCTCGGTGCGCGACGACAAGTCGATATTGCCGGCCGCGATCTGCGACGATGCGGTGGCGATGGTGTCCGTGCCGCTGCGCACCTGCTGCACGATCTCGAGCAGGTTGCCGTTCATGATGCACAGCGCGTCGAGCAGCTTGCCCGTTTCATCGCCGCCGTGACTACCGAAAGTCGATGTCAGGTCGCCTGCGGCCACGGTCTGCGCCACTGTCAATGCGTGCAGCAGCGGCTTGACGATGCTGCGCGTGACCAGCCAGGCGGTGACGAGCGAGAACAGCACGGCCAGCGCGCTCAGCGCCAGCATCATGTTGCGCGCCGTGGCGTATTCCGCGTCCACCTGGGCGCCCGCCTCCTCCATCAGCTCATGCTGGTGCGTGATCAGGTTTTCCAGCGCCGCCATGTAGCGCAGCTGCTCGCCGCGCACCGCGCCGAGCAGCAAACTGGCCGCTTCGTCGCGCGCGCCCTCTTCCAGCAGGGCCAGCACCTTGTCGCGCCCGCCGTTGAAGGCGGCGCGCGCCTGGGTCACGGCCGCCATCAGTTGGCGGCCCTGTGGCGACAGCACCACCTTGTCCAGCTGCGCCAGTTCCTTTTCCGTTTCGGCGCCAGCCCGGGCGATGGTGGCGCGCTCCTGCGCCAGCTGCTGCGGCTCGCTCATCAAGAGCAGGTTGCGCGAGGAGCGCGCGATGATGTTGACATTCTTGATGATGTCGTTCGCCAGCACGGTTTTCGGATATTTATCATCGATCACGTCGCGCATGCGCTGTTCCAGGCTCGACAGACGCAGCATGCCCAGCGCGGCGGTCGCCAGCAGCAGCAAGGTCAACAACGCAAAGGAGCAGCGCAGGCGCGTGCCGATTTTCATATTTGCCATCTATTCGCATCCTTCAGTGTGGTGCATCGGCCATCGCGCCGGACTCGCATGCAAGGCTGACGGCAATGGCTGCCGCCTGCCACGAATGGCCGGACGCAACAGGCGAAGGGGGCAGCCGGGATGTGGCCGAGGCGGGAACAAGGGGTGGTACGGCAGGCAGTGTGAGTTATCTCACAAGCAATGTCGCGTTAAGTTTTGAAAAGATTTGCTTAGATAGCAAAACAGCTATTTATGTAACGCTGTTTTTTTAGTAAGTAGTAACCGCAGTGCACGCATGGGCACGCAGGCAAAAACGGCCGCGCAGGGCGGCCGTCCGGAAGCGCATGCTGGCGCCGTCAATCCATCAGAACACTTCCCACTCGTCGTCGCGCGGCGCGCTGTGGCGCGAGGACGGTACGGCGTGCAGGGCCGGGCGGCCCGCGGCAGGTCGCGATGGCGGACGCGGTGCCGGCCGCTTCGGTACGGCGCTGGCCATCACGGCGCGCGGCGCGGGCGCCTTCGTGCGGGCGGCGGGCGCCTGTGCGCCATCGAGCTTGAAGACGCTGACCACACCAGCCAGCTGGCCCGACTGCTCCTGCAAGGATTCGGCTGCGGCGGCCGCCTCTTCCACCAGGGCCGCATTTTGCTGCGTCACCTGGTCCATCTGGCCGATGGCTTGGTTGATTTGGTCGATGCCCGAGCTTTGCTCCTGCGTCGCCAGGCTGATTTCCGCCATGATGTCCGTCACGCGCTGCACGCTGGAGACGATTTCGGCCATCGTGCTGCCCGCCTCGGCCACCAGCTTGCTGCCAGCGTCGACCGCCACCACGGAGTCGCCGATCAGGGTCTTGATTTCCTTGGCCGCCGCCGCCGAGCGTTGCGCCAGGTTGCGCACTTCTGTCGCCACCACGGCGAAACCGCGTCCCTGCTCGCCCGCGCGCGCCGCTTCCACGGCCGCATTCAGGGCCAGAATATTCGTCTGGAAGGCGATGCCGTCGATGACGGAAATGATGTCGACGATCTTGCGCGAGGAATCGTTGATGGCCTCCATGGTCTCGACGACCTTGCCCACCACCTCACCGCCCTTCACGGCGACGCCGGAAGCGCTCAGCGCCAGCTGGTTGGCCTGCTGGGCATTGTCGGCGTTCTGCCGCACGGTGGAGGTCAGCTCCTCCATCGACGATGCCGTCTCTTCCAGCGAGCTGGCCTGCTCTTCCGTGCGCGAGGACAGGTCCAGGTTGCCGCTGGCAATTTCCGACGACGCCGTGGCGATGGTCTCCGTACCGCTGCGCACCTGGCCGACGATGTTGACCAGGCTGGAATTCATGTCTTTCAGCGCCTGCAGCAGCTGGCCCGTTTCTTCCGTCGTGTGCACCTCGATGTGGCTGGTCAGGTCGCCCGAGGCCACCGTTTGCGCCACTTTCACGGCCGAATTGATCGGCTGCGTGATGGCGCGCGTGATGTAGGCGGCGCAGCCGATGCCCAGTGCCGACGCCAGCAAGCCCAGAAGCAGCATCAGGCTTTCCGAACGCACCACGGCAGCGCTGCCATCCTTGACGCTGGCATCGGCCACGCCGTTATTGAGCTTGATGATCTCATTGAGGGTGGCTTCGGCCTTGCCGAACAGGCTGCGCGAATCCAGATACTGCTTGTAGAACGCCACGAACAGGGTCTTTTGCTGCTGCTCGTCGCGATTGTCGGCCAGCTGGCGCAAGATGGCGCGCACCCTGTCGTCGTCCGCCTTCCAGGCCGTCCACTCGCCCTGGAAGCGCTTCCACAGCACGGCTTCCTCCGGCGTCTGCGGCAACGGCTCGTACAGCTTGCGGCCCGCCTCGATATTGCTCCAGGCCTTGGTGCGCAGCTGCAGCGCTTCCGCGAACTTGTCTTGCGCCTGGTAATTGTTTTCATAGATGGCGGCCGTCAGGGTGGCGGCCGCGACGGCCGTCTGGCCTTCGCTGATCATCATCAAGCCCTGGATCGACGGCAGGCGCACCACGCCAATTTCATTGACGGCGGTGCCGACGGTGGCGATACCCGTGTAACCGCAGATGCCCACCACCAGCAAGGCCGCCATCATCACGGCGACGAGCGTCGCCAGCTTCCATTTGATCAGTAAATTCTTAAACATGGCTAGGTCCTTTATAAAGTCACGACGACTGCTGGCGAGGTTCGGGCTGGCATGTTCGAGTAAAACAGCTGACACTTGTATAAAGGTGGCGGGGATGGGGCGTACGCTTCGTTACAATTGGCGAGAATTCATAAGTGGAAGCATAGAGGAAAAATATGTTTCTGGCTGATACATACTTGATACAAAACAAGATTTATTTCTTTACTGTGGCGCGTATTGCACAGCGGTCAGAAAAAATGGCCTGGCGCCCAGCTTTGGTGCAAAAAAATCCCCGTGCGCCACTACTGGCTGCGCAGTTCATAGTCGTATAAGATAGTCAACACGTACACCACAGGAACAGCATGGCTTATCCTATCGAACACAAACTGGTGATCGGGGTCGCTTCCAGCGCCCTGTTCGACCTGGCCGAATCGCACCAGGTCTACCTCGACAACGGCCCCGAGGAATACCGCAAGTACCAGGAAACGCATATCGACACAGTTTTGCCGCGCGGCGTGGCCTTTCCCTTCATCCGCCGCTTCCTGAACATCAACAAACACTATCCGCGCCAGTCGCCCGTGGAAGTGGTGCTGTTTTCGCGCAATTCGCCCGAAACGGGCTTGCGCGTCATGCACAGCATCGCCCACTACGGCCTGGACATTTCGCGCGCCGCCTTCATGACGGGCAAGTCGCCCTACCCCTACCTGCCCGCCTTCAACGCCTCGCTCTTCCTCAGCGCGAATGAAGACGACGTGCGCAGCGCGCTGGCCTGCAACTATCCGGCCGGGCTGGTGCTGCCGTCGCGCACGGAAGACGACGAAAACGACGAAGAACTGCGCGTGGCCTTCGATTTCGATGGCGTGATCGCCGACGACGAAGCGGAAACCGTGTTCAAGCGCAACAATGACGTCGATGAATTCCACGCCCATGAAACCCTGAACGTGGGCACACCGCACCGCCCCGGCCCGCTGGCCGACCTGTTCCAGAAACTGGCCACCATGCAGCGCCTGGAAGAAAAGGCGCAGCGGCGCGACCCCGGCTACAAGAAGATACTGCGCATTGCCATCATCACGGCGCGCAACGCACCGTCGCACGAACGGGTCGTGACGACCCTGAAAAGCTGGGGTGTGGCGGCCGATGAGACATTTTTCCTCGGCGGCATGGACAAGTCGCGCGTGCTGGCCGTGTTCAAGCCGCATATTTTCTTTGACGACCAGCTGAGCCACCTGAAATCGGCGGGCGGCACCATCCCGATGGTGCACGTCCCCTTCGGCATTGCCAATGTCCGCGCATGATAAAACCTGCTGCGCGTCGCGCTTTGCGGCCTGCGATGCTCACTGTGCTCAAGCACAGTTGCGCTTCTCGGCCACAAATCACTGCCGCTCGCGACGGTTTTCTCAAGCGCGGAGATATAAGTGATGGTCTATAATCTCGCCTGTCGGCGCCGTCACTGGCGGCGCTGCGCGCACCACAGCTGTCCCACTCAACTGCCTCTGCCACTAGTGTCATCGCCTGCATGTCCTTAGACTTAAAAAAAGCTCTCCCCAAGCCTGGCAACCGCTACGCGCTGCCCGCCCTGTATGGTTCATCCGACGCCTATGCCCTGGCGCTGGCCGCTTTGGCCTTGAAAGCGCGGGGCCAGATGCTGGCCGTGGTGGTGGCGCAGGCCAGCGACGGACAGCGCCTGCTCGATGAAATCCCGTGGTTTGGCGGCACGGAACTGCGCTGCCATCTGCTGCCGGACTGGGAAACCCTGCCCTACGACGCCTTTTCGCCGCACCAGGACCTGGTCTCCGAGCGTCTGGCCACCCTGCACGAAATCCAGACGCGCCAGTGCGACGTGCTGATCGTGCCGGCCACCACGGCGCTGGTGCGCCTGGCGCCACCGTCCTTTTTGGCCGCCTACACCTTCTTCTTCAAGAAGGGCGAAAAGCTCGACGAAGCGCGATTGAAGTCGCAACTGACCCTGGCCGGCTACAGCCATGTCTCGCAAGTGATGTCGCCCGGCGAATACTCGGTGCGCGGCGGCCTGCTCGACCTGTTCCCCATGGGCTCGGCCCTGCCTTACCGGCTGGACCTGTTCGGCGACACCATCGAAACCATCCGCACCTTCGACGCCGACACCCAGCGCTCGCTCTACCCCGTGCACGAAGTGCGGCTGCTGCCGGGGCGTGAATTCCCCATGGACGAAGCGGCGCGCACGACCTTCCGCAACCGCTGGCGCGAGCAGTTCGAGGGCGATCCATCGCGCTCGGTCGTCTACAAGGACATCAGCAGCGGCATCGCCTCGGCCGGTATCGAATACTATCTGCCCTTGTTCTTCGAGCAGACGGCCACCCTGTTCGACTACCTGCCGCCTGACGCCTCGCTGGCTCTGGTAGGCGAGATCGACGCGGCCATCGGGCGCTTCTGGACCGATACCCAGTCGCGCTACCGCTTCTTGAAGGCGGACCGCGAGCGGCCGATCCTGCCGCCCGAAGCGCTATTCCTGTCCGACGAACAGTTCTTCGGCCTGGCCAAGCCGTATCCGCGCCTGGCCATCACGAAGTCGAACGACGCCCTGGCCTCCGAACTGTCGGCGCCCGTGCCGAACATCGCCGTCAACCGCCGCGCCGACGACCCGCTGGCCAACCTGCGCAGCTATCTGCTGCAATCGGGCCGCCGCGTGATGATCTGCGCCGAATCGAACGGCCGCCGCGAAACCCTGCAGCAGTACTTTACCGAATACGATCTGCACCTGACACCAGTGGAAGGCTGCGACGGCTTCCTGCAGTCCGACGCCAAGCTGATGCTGGGCGTGGCGCCGCTGCACGCGGGTTTCGAACTGTTTACGCCAGAAGGCAATCTGGCCTTCATCACCGAGACGGAGCTGTATGCCGGTTCCGGCCGCCGCGTCGGCACCAAGAAACAGGAAGGCGTGACGCAGGTCGAATCGATGGTGCGCGACCTGTCGGAGCTGAAAATCGGCGACCCCGTGGTGCACATCAACCATGGCATCGGGCGCTACATGGGCCTGACCAGCATGGACCTGGGTGAAGGCGAGACGGAATTTTTGCACCTGGAATACGCCAAGGACACGAAACTGTATGTGCCCGTGTCGCAGCTGCATGTGATCTCACGCTATTCGGGCGCCTCGCCGGAAGACGCGCCATTGCACTCGCTCGGCTCGGGCCAGTGGGAAAAGGCCAAAAAACGTGCAGCCGAACAGGTACGCGACACGGCCGCCGAGCTGCTCAACCTGTACGCGCGCCGCGCGCTGCGCCAGGGCCACTCCTTCGAATTCTCCGCGCACGACTACCAGCGCTTCGCCGACAGCTTCGGCTTCGACGAAACGCCGGACCAGGCCGAGGCCATCCACAACGTCATCAAGGACATGACTTCCGGCAAACCGATGGACCGCCTTGTCTGCGGCGACGTCGGCTTCGGCAAGACGGAAGTGGCCTTGCGCGCCGCCTTCATCGCCGTCATGGGCGGCAAGCAGGTAGCGATACTGGCGCCCACCACCCTGCTGGCGGAGCAGCACGCGCAAACCTTCGCCGACCGCTTTGCCGACTGGCCCGTGCGCATCGCGGAATTGTCGCGCTTCCGCAGCGGCAAGGAGATTACGCAGGCATTCAAGGGCATGGCCGACGGCACCATCGACATCGTCATCGGCACGCATAAACTGCTGTCGGACGACGTCAAATTTACCCGACTGGGCCTGGTCATCATCGACGAGGAACACAGGTTCGGCGTGCGCCAGAAGGAAGCCTTGAAGGCCTTGCGCGCGGAAGTGGACGTGCTGACCCTGACGGCCACGCCGATTCCCCGCACCCTGGGCATGGCGCTGGAAGGCTTGCGCGACTTTTCCATCATCGCCACGGCACCGCAAAAGCGCCTGGCCATCAAGACGTTCGTGCGCAGCGAGGGCGAAGCCATCATCCGCGAAGCGTGCCTGCGCGAGCTCAAACGGGGTGGCCAGATCTACTTCCTGCACAACGAGGTGGAAACCATCCAGAACCGCCTGGCCATGCTGACGGAACTACTGCCCGAGGCGCGCATCGCCGTGGCGCACGGCCAGATGCACGAGCGCGACCTGGAAAAGGTCATGCGCGACTTCGTCGCCCAGCGTTTCAACATTTTGCTGTGCACGACGATCATTGAAACGGGTATCGACGTGCCGACCGCAAACACCATCATCATGCACCGCGCCGACAAGTTCGGCCTGGCGCAGCTGCACCAGCTGCGCGGCCGGGTCGGACGCTCGCATCACCAGGCCTACGCCTACCTGCTGGTGCACGACGTGCAGGGCCTCACGAAACTGGCGCAGCGCCGCCTGGACGCCATCCAGCAGATGGAAGAACTGGGCAGCGGCTTTTACCTGGCCATGCACGACCTGGAAATACGCGGCGCCGGCGAGGTGCTGGGCGAGAGCCAGTCGGGCGAGATGACGGAAGTCGGCTTCCAGCTGTATTCGGACATGCTCAACGAAGCCGTACGCTCGCTGAAAGCGGGCAAGGAGCCGGACCTGGCCGCACCGCTGGCCTCGACGACGGAAATCAACCTGCACGTGCCGGCCCTGCTGCCGGCGGACTTCTGCGGCGACGTGCACGAGCGCCTGTCGATCTACAAGCGCCTGGCCAACTGCGCCACGCAGGAGAAGATCGACGATATCCAGGAAGAACTGATCGACCGCTTCGGCAAGCTGCCCGACCCCGTGAAAGCGCTGATCGAGACGCACCGCCTGCGCATCGCCGCGAAAACCGTGGGCATCGTCAAGATCGACGTGCATGGCGAGGCGGCCACCCTGCAATTCATGGCCAAGCCCCCCATCGACCCGATGCGCATCATCGACCTGATCCAGAAGAACCGCCATATCAAGCTGCATGGCCAGGACAAGCTGAAAATCACGGCCGCCATGCCCGACCTGGCCGCGCGCGTGACGCAGATCAAGACCACCATCAAGCAATTGACGGTGTAAACAATTTCGATAATCTATGCAGGACTGCCCCATGACCAACACGACTTCCATCACCATGAATCTGATCCTGCAGGGTCTCGACGGCGACATGGCCAGGCTCGATCGCATCGCCGCCCTGGCCGCGCCGACGTCCATCACGCGCCTGGGCCCAAACGCCGTGCGCTGCGAAAAGATCGCCTATTCGCCCGCGCTGCGCCCCACCATCGAGGTGGCGGCCCAGGCGGCCCAGCTGGACGCCACCTACATGATGGGCCAGCGCGAACTGAGTGAATTCAAGCTGGTGGCGATGGACATGGATTCGACCCTGATCACCATCGAGTGCATCGATGAAATCGCCGACATGCAGGGTCTCAAGCCGCAGGTGGCGGCCATCACGGAAGCGGCCATGCGCGGCGAGCTCGATTTCGCCGCCAGCTTGAAGCAGCGCGTGGCCCTGCTCGAAGGCCTCGACGCGTCGGCCTTGCAGCGCGTCTACGACGAGCGCCTGAAACTGTCGCCTGGCGCCGAAAAAATGCTGGCGGCCGTGCAGAAGGCCGGCCTGAAAACCCTGCTGGTATCGGGCGGCTTCACCTTCTTCACCGAGCGCCTGAAACAGCGCCTGGGCCTCGACTATACGCACGCGAACGAGCTGGAAATAGTCGATGGCAAGCTGACGGGGAAAGTGTTAGGGGGCATCGTCGATGCCGAGGAAAAGCAGCGCACGGTGGAGCGCGTATGCGCGGAGCTGGGCATTACGCCATCGCAGGCCATCGTCATGGGCGACGGCGCCAACGACTTGAAAATGATGGGCATCGCCGGCCTGTCGGTCGCCTTCCGCGCCAAGCCCGTGGTGCGCTCGCAGGCCGATGTGGCGCTGAACTTTGTGGGTCTCGATGGCTTGCTGAACGTATTGACCTGACTTGGCGCCTGGTGGTGCGCGCACGATCGCATATTTTTGCTATATTGCAAACTTGTGATTACCAAGCTTGCCCACCGTGAAAGAACACCGCATGCCGCCATCGCTGCCAGAAGAGGTACAACGCCATCTGGACTTGTTTGTCGCCGCCGCGCAAACGGCATTCGGGGATGACCTTGTCGCCGCCGTGCTGTTTGGCTCGGCCGCCGACGGCCAGCTACGCGCCACGTCCGACGTCAACCTGCTGTTGCTGCTCAAGCGCTTTGCGCCGCCAGCGGCCGATGCGCTGCGCGGGCCCTTGCGCATGGCGCACGCCGCCATCGATTTGCAAGTGATGTTCCTGCTTGAAAACGAATTGACGGATGCGGCCGACGCCTTCGCCGTCAAGTTTGCCGATATTATTGCGCGCCATCAAGTGCTGCTGGGCAATGATCCCTTCGCCAGCCTGCATACCAGCCGCGACGCCGTGCTGCGCCGGCTGCGGCAAGTGCTGCTGAACCAGCAAGTGCGCATGCGCGAACGCTATCTGCTGCTCAGCCTGAACGAAGAACAGCTGGCGGGCGCCATCGCCGACGCTGCCGGCCCGCTGCGCTCGGCCGCAGCGTCGCTGGCGCAGCTCGATGGCCGGGCGCCGCTATCTGGCAAGCAAGCGCTCGAAGCGTTTGTCGACCAGCTGGGCGAACCTGCCCTGTACTCTGCCTTGCAAGCCATGTCGACGGCGCGCGAAACGGCGCGCCTGGCGCCGGGCCAGGCCCTGCCCGCCTTTACTGGCCTGATGACCATTACCGAACGCTTGCGCGAGCACGCGGAGCACATGCAGTGAAGGGCGCGAATCCGTTTGACTGGAGCGGGCCGTGGTTCCTGCTGGCCTACCTGATCTTTGGTGTGCTTGTGCTGTACCTGGTACGCGAGCTGCTGATCCGCCAGGAATTGCGCAATCCGCACGCCCGGCTCACGCTGGCCGATGACCCTTACCGCATCGCCTTCCTGCGCGGCGGCGCCCTCGAAGCGTTGAAAATTGCCGCCATCGTGCTGGTCGACCGCGGCTTGCTGCGCGCCCAAGGTCCGCTGCTGGAAACGGCCAGCGCCGACAGCCTGCGCTTCGCCATCCATGACATCGAACGCGACGTGCTGCGGCTCTACCTGGGCCGCCAGGGCCACAGCAAGGAACTGGCTGTGCAGGCCGACACGCTGCCTTCGTGCCGCGCCTACCAGGACAGCTTGACGCAGCAGGAATTACTGCTCGGCCCGCCGCTGCTGCGCCGGCGCGAACGCATCACCTGGGTCGCACACTACCTGCTGCTGACGGTGGCCGCCGTCAAGGCCGTCATCGCCATCGGCAACGGCCACTACAACCTGCTGTTCCTGGCACTGCTGCTGGCGATATTTTTGCTCAAGCTGCGCGGCTTGCGCAAGCGAACGGCCAGCTGGGGCGCGCAGCGGCTGCTGACCGCCCTGCGCATGCTGTTTGGCCGCCTGAACATGCGCGCATCACGCCTGCAGGCGGGCGGCAGCAGTGGCGACATGGCACTGCTGGCCGCCATCTTCGGCATCGGCGCCCTGCCGCCGTCGGTGTACGCGTATGTCGCCGAGCTGTACCCCGTGCCCCGGCAAAGCACGGGCGGCGACGCGTCGTCCGGCGGCACGGGCGACTCGGGCGGCTCCTCCTCGGGCGGCGACGGCGGCGGCTCTTCGTGCGGCAGCGGCTGCGGAGGTTGCGGCGGTGGCGGCGGCTGTGGCAGCTAGCAAGGGGGCCGCACGCGACCGCGTCGGCCTGGGCTGGCGCGGCGAACTGGCCGCCGGCATCCTGTCCAACCTGGCGCAGATCGACATACTGGAAGTGATCGCCGATGATTATTACCACGCCCCGCGCGCAGGCATCGCCGCCCTGTGCAGCCTGGCGCGCCAGGTGCCGCTGAGCCTGCACGGCGTGGGCATGGGGCTGGCGTCAAGCATTCCCGCCGACCCGCGCCGCCTGCATGCGATGGCGCGCCTGATGAAGACGGTACAGGCGGAGTCATGGTCCGAGCATCTGAGTTTCGTGCGCGCGGGCGGCGTCGAAATCGGCCATCTGGCGGCGCCGCCGCGCACGCCGCACACCGCCGCCGGCGCCGTGGCCAATATCGCGCTGGCCACCCGCATCGTCGGCAGCGCGCCGCTGATGGAAAACATCGCCACCCTGGTCCAGCCTCCCGCCAGCACGATGGCCGAAGCCGCATGGCTGGCGCAGATTATCCACGGCGCGCAAGTGCCGCTGCTGCTGGACCTGCACAACCTGTATGCGAATGCCGTCAATTTTGGCGAGGCGCCGGAGGAACTGCTGCTGCGCCTGCCCCTGGCCATGGTCGGCGCCGTGCACCTGAGTGGCGGCCACTGGATCGAAGCACCGGGCGGCGCTGGCAAGCGCTTGCTGGACGACCATTTGCACGATGTACCGCCCGCCGTCTTCGCTTTATTGACCTTGCTGGCGCGCCATGCGCCGCAGCCTCTAACGGTGATCGTCGAACGCGACGGCAATTACCCGTCGTTCGACCATGTGCTGGGTCAGCTGGAACTGGCGCGCGCTGCCTTGCGCGCGGGGCGGTGCGCATGAGTTCCGCCGCACTGGAAACCTATTTGGCAAGGCTGTACACGGACGACGCCCTGCATGCTGCCTTCCTGCTCGAACCCCGGACGCAGGCCTTGCTGCACGGCTTGTCTCAGCAGCAAGCCGAGGCGATGGCGGCGATGGACCTCATCGGCCTGCAAATGGCGGTGGCCAGCTATCGCGCCAAGCGCGCCGGGCGCGCCGAATGCGGCCCCAAGGCCACGCCGGCGCAACGCTGGTGGCGACGGCTGCTGCACGTCTGGCGCTGACGGCCCGCTACAGCGACTACAACTGCCACAGTCGCAGCGGCAGCAAGCCCCACCAGGCCAGCACCAGCAGCAGTTGCAATGCCGCCAGCAAGCCTACCCAATCCCATTTCGCCCACGAGCCGGCCTCGGCCGCCGTGCCGCGGCTGCGCCAGCAGCGCGCCAGGCCAAACGCCATGGCCAGCGGCAGCGCACCCGTGACCAGCGCCAGCAGCACGCTGGCGACAGTGACATCGCCCAGGCGCAGGTAAGACTGAAAATAGAACAGCGGCAGAGGCAGGAGCAGCGACAACAGCGACAGCAGGGGCGCGAACAGATGGTCGCCCCGTCGCAGGCTGCGCAGTGCGGCGCGCCAGACGCCCACCACCAGCACATACAGCAAGCCCGCCATGCCCAGGGCCAGGCTGCCCCACAAGACCAGCATGCGCAGCATCGACACCCGCTCATAGCTGCGCAAGCCGTCGCTGAGGATATGCTTGCCATCCTCTTGCATCAGCACATGCGACGCAGTGCTGCGGTCGCTGGCGCGGAACAGCAAGCCGCCCACCGGTTCCAGTTCCTTCGGCTCGCCCTGGAACGGGATCAGGAACAGCGACTCGCCATCCCATTTCAGGCGCGTAAAGCCGAAGACGGCATCGACCCAGGCCATGCTGGCCATGGGGCTGGGCGACGGCACGTACACACCCTGCCAGTTTTCCACCGTGGGGGCGGGCGTGCCCTGCGGAGCCGGCGCGCGCAGCGGCAGCTCCAGGTCGCGCAGCAGCAGGCGGTTGAAGCGTTCATAGTCGGCCTGCTCGGCATCCGTATTGAAGGCCACGAAGAAGGCGCTGTCCTGCTCCGGGTAGATGCACAGCATGGCGCGGAAACCCACGGCCGTGCCGGGGTGGCAGGCGCCCACCACATTATGGCGGTCGCGTACGGCCAACGCCAGGCCATGGCCCGTTGCCAGGCCCGCCTGCGCCGCATCCGTGCCGGCCGGTTCGGACAAGGCGCCCATCAGCGCCAGGTCGATGAAGCGCTTGCCCTGCAACTTGCCATCGCCCATCAGGAATTGCGCCAGCTTGCCCATGTCGGCCGCCGTGGTGGTAAATTGCGCGGCCGGACGCAAATACTGCGGCACGGCCGGTTGCGCCACGCCATGCTCGAAGTGGCCCATGGCCAGGCGCGGATCCGCATGCGCGCCTGTCTGCGTGACGAAGCCAGACGTGCTGTCCGCCATGCCCAGCGGCTGCAGCAGCTGCGCATCGAGATAGCGTTCGTAGGGCTGGCCCGTGACTTTTTCGATCACCATGCCCAGCAAGCCATAGCCCATATTGGAATACGCATAGCGGCTGCCGGGCCGGGCGCGCACGCGCAGCAGATTGCCGTCGCCGTCAAACGCCTCGGCCAGCGGCGTTTCCGGTGCCGGGTTCAGGCTGAACGCCTGCCAGAAGCGCACATTGTCCAGGCCGGACGTATGCGCCAGCAGGTGACGGATGCGCACGGGGTCGCTGGTCTGCCACGGGTTTTTCAGCGCCAGTTCCGGCAGCACCTGCTGCAAGGGCGTGTCGAGCGTGAGCCTGTCTTCGCTGACCAGGCGCAAGACGCCCAGCGCCAGCGCCACCTTGCCCACGGAACCCACCTGCACGCGCGTGTCCGCCTGCATGGGCAATTTCTTGGCGACATCGCGCTGACCGGACGCGCCAACTTTGACTGTCCCATCTGGCAAGACTTCGCTCCAGACGGCGCCCGCCAGGCCCTCTTCCTTCAAACCAGAAACAAACTCCGCCTCCAGCGTAGGGCCGGCGGCATGGGCCACCGTGGCGCACAGCAGCAAGGCCGGCAAAGCGCAGCGCAGCCATGATCCGGCGCGCGCGGCCAAGGTGGGATGTGGATCTGCTTTCAACAATGTATTCCGCCTTTTTTCATGGATTGCGCTCCTGCGCAACAGAGCTTGTTACAATAAAAACCTGATTCAAACATCAAGCAGGAGCCTGCATGTCACAAGATCTGATTCTCGATACCCCACTCCAGCAGACCAGGAACCTGGCCTGGTGGCTGTACCTGATACATGGCGCCAGCTTTGTTTTTTCGCTGGGCGCGTTTTCCTTCATTCCGCTCATCATCAATTATGTGAAACGGGACGAGGCGGCCGGGACCTTCGTGTACAGCCATCACAGCTGGATGATCCGCTCCTTCTGGTGGTATGTGGCCTGGATCGTCGTCGGCGCCATCCTGTGGATCACGCTGATCGGCATTCCGCTGGCGCTCGTCGTGTGGGGAGTGGCCTGGCTGTGGAAAGCCTACCGCTTGCTGCGCGGCTTCCTCGACCTGAACAACAACACCCCCGTCCCCATGTAAAAGGTGCTTCGCGGCAAGCCAACGGCTTGCCGCTTCCTACATCGCCGCGAACGCCCGTTCGATATCGGCAATCAAATCCTGCGGATCTTCCAA
Organism: Janthinobacterium darwini; assembly: GCF_051380905.1. NCBI lineage: Bacteria > Pseudomonadati > Pseudomonadota > Betaproteobacteria > Burkholderiales > Oxalobacteraceae > Janthinobacterium > Janthinobacterium darwini. The sequence goes on along the minus strand of NZ_JBNYXX010000001.1, from coordinate 1,345,752 downwards.
CCCCACGTTCAGGCGCACCAACTGACCCGGCAACTGCCAGCCCTTGCGCATGGCGGCGATACGGTAGGGCATCACCAGGCTGTTCGCGCCGCCCCAGCTGTAGCCTATCTTGAACAACTGCAAGGCATCGACGAAACGGTCAGTATGTGCCTCCGTGTAGCGGGCATCGAACAGCACGGAAAACAGGCCTCCCGCGCCCGTGAAATCGCGCTGCCAGATGGCGTGGCCCGGGCAATCGGCGAAAGCCGGATGCAACACGGTGGCGATCTCGCTGCGGTCCTTGAGCCAGCTTGCCACCGTGCGCGCGCCCGCATCATGGGCATCGAAGCGCAGCTTCATGGTCGGCAAGCCGCGCAGCACCAGGTAGGCATCGTCCGCCCCCACGCCCATGCCAAGGCGCATGTGCGCCTGCGCCAGGCGCTCATGCAGCGCCCTGTCCCGCGTGATCAAGGCGCCCATCAGCACATCCGAGCCGCCCGACTGGTATTTCGTCAGCGCCTGCATGATGATGTCCACGCCCAGGTCAAAGCCGCGCAGGGCCAGTCCGGCCGACCAGGTGTTGTCCAAAGCCACCAGCACGCGGCGCGCATGGGCGGCCGCGCAAATGGCGGGCAAGTCCGGCACTTCCATGGTCACGGAGCCTGGCGCTTCCGTCCAGATGAGCTTGGTATTCTCCTGAATCAGGGCGGCGATGCCGGCACCGATCAGCGGATCGTAATAGCGGGCCGTGATGCCAAAATCCTGCGCCAGCCAGCGTCCCAGTTCGCGGTTCGGGTTATAGATGTTTTCCGGCAGTAAAACGTCGTCGCCCGTTTTCAGCAGGGCAAAGTCCGCCATGGCGATGGCCGCCAGCCCCGACGGCGCCAGCAGGCAGTGCTTGCCCCCTTCGATTTCGGCCAGCCGCGCTTCCAGCGTGAACGTGGTGGGCGTGCCGTGCAAGCCGTAGGTGTAGGCGTTCTTTTCTTTCCAGTCGCCCGAACGCATGGCGGCCACGTCCTTGAACAGCACGGTCGATGCATGGTGGATGGCGTTGGGAAAGGCGGCAAAGCCTTGCGGCGCCTGGTAATCGCTGTGGATCAGCGCCGTCTGGGGAGATTTGGGTGTGGTCATGGCGTCGGCATCGAATCGTAGGCAAATAAAAAGGCGGGCCAGCAATTGCTGATCCGCCTTGATTGTAAGGGCTTATGCCCTTGCCTGCCGTACGTCTGACAGAGTGTTGCACCTGCATAAAAAACGTTCAGGCCAAGGCGCGCTGCCGAAGACAGTACTTTACTGTACGGCAAGGCAGCGCAACGCAGGCATGGACGTTTTTTACTCGGCGGCGCCCCACAGGTCGTGCGCATCGGCCGAAGTGATTGTCACGTCGACGAATTGACCGACCGCCAGCTTGCGGTGGGGTTCGAATGGCGGCTTCACATACACGACGCCGTCGATTTCCGGCGCGTCGGCGGACGAGCGGCCCACGCCGCCGGAGCGGGTGACTTCATCGATGAGCACGCGCACGGTCTTGCCGACCTTGGCTTGCAGGCGTTTTTTCGAAATTTCTTCCTGCAGCAGCATCACGCGGCCGCGGCGCTCTTCGCGCAGCTCTTCCGGCACGGGATTGGCGATGGCGTTGGCGGTCGCGCCTTCGACAGGCGAGTAGGCGAAGCAGCCCAGGCGGTCGATCTGCGCTTCCTTGAGGAAATCGAGCAAATACTCGAATTCCTCTTCCGTTTCGCCTGGGAAACCGGCGATGAAGGTCGAGCGGATGGTCAGGTCCGGGTTGATGGCGCGCCAGGCCTGGATGCGATCCAGGTTTTTCTCGCCGCTGGCCGGGCGCTTCATGCGTTTCAGTACGTCAGGATGCGCATGCTGCATCGGAATGTCCAGGTATGGCAGGATGTGGCCGCCGCTCATCATCGGGATGATCTGGTCCACGTGCGGGTAGGGATACACATAGTGCAAGCGCACCCAGGCGCCGTAGGACTTGGCCAGTTCGCCCAGCGCTTCCGTCAGCTGCGTCATGTGGGTCTTCACGGGACGGCCATTCCAGAAGCCGGAGCGGAATTTCACGTCCACGCCATACGCCGAGGTGTCTTGCGAAATAACCAGCAATTCCTTGACGCCGGCCTTGAACAGGTTTTCCGCTTCGATCATCAGTTCGCCGATCGGACGCGACACCAGGTCGCCGCGCATCGACGGGATGATGCAGAAACTGCAACGGTGGTTACAGCCTTCGGAAATTTTCAGGTAGGCATAGTGCTTCGGCGTCAGCTTGACGCCTTGCGGCGGCACCAGGTCGAGGAATGGCGCATGCGGTTTCGGCAGGTGCAAGTGGACGGAATCCATCACTTCGGCCAGCGCGTGCGGACCGGTGACGGACAGCACTTTCGGGTGCACCTTCATGATGATGTCGTCGCCGGCAGCATCTTTCTTGGCGCCCAGGCAGCCGGTCACGATGACCTTGCCGTTTTCAGCCAGCGCTTCGCCGATGGCGTCGAGCGACTCTTGCACGGCAGCATCGATAAAACCGCAGGTATTGACGATCACCAGATCGGCGCCAGCGTAGGATTTCGCCGTTTCGTAGCCTTCGGCGCGCAGTTGGGTCAGGATTTGTTCGGAGTCAACCAGCGCTTTCGGGCAGCCGAGCGAGACAAAGCCCACTTTCGGCGCCGCACCTGGCATGGCCAGCATGGCCTCGGGCTGGGCGGAAGGAACAGGAATACGGTGAATTTCAGACATAGTTGGCAGCTAGTAAAATGGTGAGGCGAATCGGCTATTGTACCCCGAGCCGCCCCTTGCTGGCAGAACTATGCTGTTTTGATGACGCCAATACAACTCCCGGGCACTGAATGGCCCGTGAGTGCCTGGGTTTGACTACTTTTTGTCCGTTGGGGGAACAGGCGGAACGAAGGGGAAGGTGCCGAACAGATTCTTGCTCTGGCTCTGCATCTGCTCCTGCATCTGCACGAACAGACTCTTGCTCTGGTCGATGTAGTTGTTCATCATGCCTTGCATCATCGGACCCTGAACATTCATGAACTGGGTCCACATTTCCGGGCTGAATGGCTTGCCTTCGAAACTGCCGGCCGACGTGCCAGTGAACTTGTGCTGGATATCGGTGAACGCTTGCACGTTCTTTTCCAGGTAGGATCCCATCATGCCCTGCATGGCGTGGCCATAGTAGCGGATGATCTGCGACAACACGCTGCTCGAGAACATGGGCGCGCCGTTCGCTTCTTCTTCCAAAATGATTTGCAGCAAGATGCTGCGCGTCAAATCTTCATTGGACTTGGCATCGACGACCGTAAACACTTCATTGTCCAGCACCAGCTGCTTGACGTCCGTCAAGGTGATGTAGGAACTGGTTTGCGTGTCATACAGACGGCGGTTGGGATATTTTTTAATCAGGCGGTCTATACTTTTTTTTGCACTACTCATCACAAGTTCCACTTATTGCGCCGCAGCGCGTACAGAGTTAATCCGAAAAAAAAGCGAACGTGGGTCCGCTTTCGCACCTGCCTACTTTTTCCATTATAGAGTGGAAAACGGCTCCATTGCACATCAGGGTAGTAGATTCCCGCATTTATTGCAACGCAACTAAAAGTAGATTCCTGATAAGACCGGAGATTACGCCGGTCTTGCCTGGCGAGAAGCTTTTACACACTAATCTGCCCTGACTTTAACATACCGTCCTGGCGCCGCCTCGATTGCCGCGTGCCGCTTGTTGCCCGGCTTGCCTGGCGCCTTCACCTGCGCGCCGCCGTGCTCGGCCAGGAAGGCTGCCCATTCGGGCCACCAGCTGCCCACGTGCTCGGTCGCGCCTACCATCCATTGCTCGGCGCTCAATGGCTTGGCTTTCGCCGTGCGTGGCTGGTCATTGCTCCAGTAACTGCGCTTTTTCTTCGAGGCCGGGTTGATCACGCCGGCGATATGGCCCGAGGCACCGAGGATGAAACGGTTGGCTTTCGGCTTTTTCGGATTCAGCAAGGCCGTGCTGGCGTAGGCTGCGCCCCAGGGCACGATATGGTCTTCGCGCGAACCGTAGATGAAAGCGGGCGCGTCGATGCTGCTCAAGTCGACCTGTTCGCCGGCCACCGTCAGCTTGCCCGGCACTTTCAGGCTATTTTCCAGGTAAGTGTTGCGCAGATACCAGCAGAACATGGGGCCGGGCAAACCCGTGCCGTCGCCGTTCCAGTACAGCAAGTCGAACGCGGGCGGCTCCTTGCCTTTCAGGTAATTCGACTGCACGTAGTTCCATACCAGGTCGTTCGGCCGCAGGCTGGAGAAAGTGCTGCCCAGGTCGCGCCCCGTCATCAGGCCGCCCTTGGCCAGGCTTTGCTCGCGCAACGCCACTTGCGGCTCGTCAATGAAGACGTCGAGCGCGCCCGCGTCGCAGAAATCGAGGAAAGTGGTCAAGAGGGTCAGGCTGGCGGCGGGATTCTCACCCCGCGCCTTGAGCACGGCCAGCGCCGTCGAGACGATGGTGCCGCCCACGCAAAAGCCGAACATATTGAGCTTGTCCTGGCCGGAAATGTCCTGCGTCACACGGATGGCTTCGATCACGCCTTGCTCGACGTAATCGTCCCACGTCAGGTGCTGCATGCTCATGTCCGGATTGCGCCAGGACATCAAAAACACGGTATTGCCCTGCTCCACCGCATAGCGCACGAGCGAGTTTTCCGGCTGCAAGTCAAGGATATAGAATTTATTGATGCACGGCGGCACCATCAGCAGCGGCCGCTGGTGTACCGTGGCCGTCGTCGGCGTGTACTGGATCAGCTGGAACAAGGCGTTTTCAAACACCACCGTGCCCGGCGTGGTGGCCACGTTGCGGCCCACTTCGAAGGCCGATTCGTCGGATTGCGAAATGCGGCCCTTGCCCATATCGGACAGCATGTTGCTCAAGCCCTTGGCCAGGCTTTCACCCTTGGTCTCGATCAGGGTTTGCTGGGCGTCGGGATTGGTGGCAAGAAAATTGGCAGGCGACATGGCGTCGACGATTTGCTGCACGGCAAACGCAATCTTTTGCTTCTGGTGCGGCGTCGCTTCCACGGCATCGGCCATGGCGCTGAGAAACTCCGCGTTCAGCAAATAAGCTGCCGCATTGAAGGCCGACAGGGGGCTGGCGTGCCAGGCGGGAGCGGCGAAACGGCGGTCTTTCAGCTCCGGCGCCTTGCCGGCCATAAAGTCAGTCCACAAGCCCGTCAGCTTGGCCACATAGTCATTTTTCAGTTGCTCGATCGCTTCCGGCTTGATGCTGGCGCCCGCATCCTGCAAAATGCCGGCAATCGGATTGCCGGCCGGCTGCGGTACCATGTTGAACCACGTTTTCCACTGCTCAGGATTGCTGATCTGCGCCATCCATTCCTTGGTCATCATTTGAGGATCGGGCATATTCATAAAATGTAAGTCCATTCAAGAATTAATAAATAATTACTTCCGGGCCAACTGCATGCAAACTTTTACTGACTGCCACTACTCATGATGCTCATGACCGCTGTTGCCTGGATCTATGTCGTCGGCCTCATGGCGCTGACGGAACCATCCATCGTCGCCGGGGTGATGACCTTCGTGCTGTACTGCGTCATCCCGCTGTCCATCCTATTCTATCTGACGGGCTCGCGGCGACGCAAACGCAAGGCTGAGCGCGTCGCTGAACTGAAGGCGCGCGCCCTCGCCTCAGCAGACGATAAAACAAAAACGGCAGACACATAAGTGTCTGCCGTGCAGATTACTTGCGCCAGATCAAGCTGGCCTGTCTTCCCGTGACGCCATCGCGCCGGTACGAATAAAACTGCGCCACATCGCTGACGGTGCAGTATTCCCCGCCCGCCACTTGCGCCACGCCATCACGCAGCAGCATGGTACGGGCCAGGGCATAGATATCGGCCAGGTACTTGCCCGGCTTGCCGTCGATGGCGGCGAACGCGGCGCTCAACACTTGCCGCTCGGCAGCATCACGCGCGCCATCGCGAAACGCCTGCAGCACGTCCTGCCCTACCTCGAATTGCTGCGGACCGATAGCCGGCCCCAGCCAGGCGAGGATATCCGTCGCACCGTGCGCGCGCATGCTGTCCACCGTGCGCTGCAGGACGCCGTTGGCCAGGCCGCGCCAGCCCGCGTGGGCCGCGCCGACGACCAGACCATCGCTTGAGCTGAACAGCACCGGCAGGCAATCGGCTGTCATCACCACGCACACGGCGCCCGCCTGCGTGGCGATGCTGGCATCGGCATCGGGCACGCAACCGTGCAGTTTGGCTGCGTCCGCCACGGCCACGCCATGCACCTGCGACAGCCAGGCGGGTTCGGATGGCAGGATGGCCGCCAGCCGCGCGCGGTTGGCGGCCACGAGCGCGGGCTCGTCGCCCACGTGCGTGCCCAGGTTCAAGCCACCGCCGCCCTGCCCGTCCCCATATGGTTGCCGGCTGACGCCGCCCTCCCGCACGGTCGCCAGCGCGCCCACGTTGGCGGGCAGGCCGGGCCAATGGGGTATCAGGCCAGGCAACGGTGCCGTCATCAGACCTGTTCCGGCTCGGGAATGCCCGCTGTGGCGATCAGCTCGGCGAAATCATCGGCCAGCGGTACGATCCATTCGCACGCTTCCAGGGTGCCCGGATGCACCAGACCCAGGCGGCGCGCCTGCAATGCCTGGCGCGAGAAGACGGACACCAGGTGCTGCTTGCCGTACACGGAGTCACCGACCAGTGCAAACCCCAGATGCTGCATGTGCACGCGAATCTGGTGCGTACGGCCTGTTTCCAGGCGGCATTGCATCAAGCTGACGGGACGCCGGTCGAGTTCGCCGCTGCCGATCAATTCATAATGCGTGATGGCGGGCTTGGCGGTGAAATTCTCCGAGACGGCCATCTTGACCCGGTCGCGCGGATGGCGTGCGATGGATGCGTCGATGGTGCCCGCCATTTTCGGCGTGCCCCACACCAGCGCAAAATACTCGCGCTTGACGGTGCGCGCCTGCAACTGGCGCACCAGGTCCGTTTGCGAGGCCAGGGTCTTGCCGACCACCATCAGGCCGCTGGTATCCTTGTCCAGGCGGTGCACGATACCGGCGCGTGGCACGCCAGCCAGTTGCGGACAGTGGTGCAGCAAGCCGTTGAGCAGGGTGCCCGACCAGTTGCCGGGGCCAGGATGCACGACCAGTCCGGCCGGTTTGTTGATCACGATGATATGCTCATCTTCGTGCACGATGTTCAATTCCATCGCTTCCGGCTTAAAAGCCTCGTCTTCCGGCGCGCTTTGCGGCAGAATGACGATCTTTTCGTCGCCATAGGCGGTCATGTTGCGTTTGGCAACTTTTCCATCGACGGTCACGAAACCGGCTTCCAGCCACAATTGCAAGCGGCTGCGCGAGTATTGCGGCACCAGCTTGGAGATGACTTTATCGAGGCGGTGGCCGCAGGCGTCCGGCGTCAGTTCCAATGTAATCGGGGCCATGATCTCGAAGGCGTCGTCGGCGGCAAAATCGCCGTCAAACGCATCTTCGGCGCCATGGTCAGAAAGGGAGTCAAACGCGGAGTCAGCCAAATTAGGCTTCGGAGTTAATATCACAGCATTCCCATCGGCTATAATCAGCCTATTGTAAAATCTTGGTTAAAACCTTCTTGCAAAACGTCATGCAAAAAAAATTATCGTTGGTAGTCGCTTCAGTCGTTCTGCTCGGCATGTCCGCTTGCAGCTTGTTGCCTGAAAAAGTGGATGAGACCAAAAACTGGTCCGTTACGAAATTATACTCGGAGGCGCGTGAAGAAATGGCCGGGCAGCACTATGAAGCTGCAATCGGCCTGTTCCAGAAGCTGGAGGCTAACTATCCTTTCGGCAACTATGCTCTGCAAGCGCAGATGGAGATCGCTTACGCGTATTATAAGGCGGGAGACCAGGCGCAGGCACTGGCTGCCGTCGAACGCTTCATCAAGTTGCATCCGAACCACGCCAATGTAGACTATATGTACTACTTGCGTGGCCTGATCAGCTTTAACGATCAGATCAGCTTCCTGAACTTCCTGTACGAGCAAGACCCGACCGAGCGCGACCCGAAAGCCACGCGCGAAGCGTTTGCGGCCTTCAAGCAACTGGTCGACAAGTTTCCAAATAGCAAGTACGCGCCCGATTCGCTGGCCCGCATGAACTATTTGATCGATGCAATGGCGAAATACGAAGTGCACGTGGCGCGTTATTACTACCGCCGCGGCGCCTACCTGGCCGCCGCCAACCGCGCGCAAACGACGGTCAGCGACTTTGCCGCTTCGCCCGCCATCGAAGAAGCGCTGTTCATCATGTACCGCTCGTATGACAAGCTGGGCTTGACCGACCTGCGCGACGACACTTTGCGCGTGCTGACCAAGAACTACCCGAACACGGCATTCCTCAGCCCGGAAGGGGTGAACAAGGAACGCAAGTGGTGGAAATTCTGGCAGTAAGCTGCAATAAAAAACCGGGCTAGCCCGGTTTTTTTACTTATTCAGCTACTTTACGCCGGAACACCCAGTTTTTATCGTTCGACGCTTCCGGCACATACGCATAGCCATCGACATCGAACTGTTTCAGCTGCTGGGGATCGCGGATCTGGTTGACGGCCGCATAGCGGGCCAGCATGCCGCGCGCACGCTTGGCGTAGAACGAGATGATTTTATACTTGCCATTCTTCCAGTCCTCGAACACGGGCGCGATGACGGGCACGTCCAGCTGGCGCGGCTTGACGGATTTGAAATATTCTTCGGAAGCCAGATTGACCAGCACTTTCGCGCCCTGCTCTTTTGCCGTGCGGTTCAGGCCATTGGTGATGGTGTCGCCCCAGAACGCATACAAATCCTTGCCGCGCGCGGTCGACAGGCGCGTGCCCATTTCCAGGCGGTGCGGGTGGATCAGGTCCAGCGGGCGCAGCAAGCCGTACAGACCAGATAAAATACGCACGCGCGACTGGGCATAGTCGAGCTGTGCAGGCTGCAGGCTGCGCGCCTCGAAACCGGCATACACGTCGCCATTGAAGGCCATGATGGCCTGGCGCGCTTCCGCCAGCTTGGGCGTCCAGGAGGCGTAACGGGCCACGTTGAGAGCTGACAAGGCGTCGGAAATGCCCATCAGGCTACCCACTTCGGCGAGCGAGAACTGACGCATGCGCTCGATGAGCTGGGCGGAATGGTCGAGAAAATCGGGAGTGCTGTGCAACGAGGTTGTTGGCGGCGTCTCCAGGTCGAGACTCTTGGCGGGCGAAAGCACGATCAACATAAATTATCACTACAGAATAGAATTGCCGACATGATACCTGCTCCACAAAAACTCGTCCTCGACACCAACGTTTGCCTCGACCTCTTCGTCTTCAACGACCCCCGCTGGGCGGGCCTGCTGGCGGCCATGGAAAGCGGCGCCGTGCACGCCATCACGCGCGAAGATTGCCGCGCGGAATATCTTGTCGTATTGCATTACAAACACCTGCCGCTCGACGAAGCCAGCCGCGCGGTTGCCGCCGCCCGCTTCGACGCCCACATCACGGTGGTGGCGCCGCCCGCCTCCGGCGTGCGCCTGCCCGTCTGCACGGACAAGGATGACCAGAAATTCCTCGAACTGGCGCGCGACGCCAACGCCGACATTCTCATCACCAAGGACAAGGCCCTGCTGAAACTGGCCCGCAAGACGGCCAAGGCCGGCATGTTCAAGATCATGGTGCCGGAAGGCTGGGCCTTGCCAGGCTGAGCCATCGCGGCCTGCACGGATCGACACGCGCTGCGCTAGAATGGGACACGATTCCACTTTGCGCACCGCGACCCTACCGTTCATGAACAGCCAGTCCCTGCCCCACCTGACTCCTAGCCTGACCTCCCGCTTGCCTCTAGTGGGCACCACCGTATTTACCCGCATGTCCAGCCTGGCGGCCCAGCATGGTGCCGTCAACCTTGGCCAGGGCTTTCCCGACTTCGATTGCGACCCCGCCCTGGTCGATCTCGTCAGCAACGCCATGCGCGCCGGCCACAACCAGTATCCGATGATGACGGGCGCCGCACCCTTGCGCGAAGCGATTGCCGCGAAGATCGCCAGCCTGTACGGCCACAGCTATGATGCGGGCACGGAGATCACCGTCACGGCCGGCGCCACGCAGGCGCTCACCACGGCCATACTGTGCTGCGTGCACCCGGGCGACGAAGTCATCGTCATCGAACCGGCCTACGACAGCTACCTGCCCGCCATCGCGCTGGCCGGCGGCGTGCCAGTGCTGGTAGCCATGCAAGTGGGTGAGCAAGGCTACAGCGTGCCCTGGGACAAGCTGGCCGCGGCCGTCAGCCCCAGGACGCGCTTGATCATCATCAATACGCCCCACAACCCGACTGGCACCATACTGCGTCCTGCCGATGTGGCGGCGCTGGCCGACATCGTGCGCGGCACGCAAATGTTGATCCTCTCTGACGAAGTGTACGAACACATGGTGTACGACGGCGTGCCGCACGCTTCGCTCTCACGCCATCCGGAACTGGCGGCGCGCAGCTTCATCGTCTCCAGCTTCGGCAAGACGTATCACGTGACGGGCTGGAAAGTGGGCTATGTGGCGGCACCGTTGGCCCTGACGGCGGAATTTCGCAAGGTGCACCAGTACAACGTATTTTCCGTCAACACACCGATGCAGCACGGCATTGCCGGCTACATGGCCAAGCCGCAGCCCTACCTGGACTTGCCCGCGTTTTACCAGCGCAAGCGCGATTTGTTCCGCGACGGCATGGCGGGCAGCCGCTTCACCCTGCTGCCGGCCGACGGCACGTATTTCCAGTGCGTGCGCTACGATGCCATTTCGCAAGAGACCGAAGCGCAGTTTGCCGAATGGCTGACGACCGAGATCAAGGTGGCCGCCATCCCTGTCTCCGCGTTTTACGCGCAAGGCAAGGAGTCAAGCATCGTGCGTTTCTGCTTTGCCAAGCAGGACGACACCTTGCGCCTGGCGCTGGAGCGCCTGCGCAGCATATAACTGGGTACCGCTCCGCCACGGGGGAGCAAAGGATGACAGCATGGTACAACGTCGCATCGGCCCGGCCGACCTGGTTCCCGGCGAACCCCTGCCCTGGGATCTGTATCTGGCTGACCATAGTGCCGGCCCGCAACTGCGCAAGGGGCAGATCATCACCGACGGCACGCAGTTGGGCCGTTTGCTGCAGCTGGGCCTGTATGTGGGCACGCCCGAGCAGCCGTCCGTCTTGCGCCTGGTCAACGAGGCGGCGCAGCGCCTGGAACGCCTGCTGCTGGACTTGCGCAGCGAAAGCAATGCCGAGCGCGACGTGCGCGACATCGCCCGCGACCTGCTGCGCGCACTCGAGCACGATGCCGACATCTCCCTGGCCAGCATCTTGCTCAACCAGATCGCCGGCACCTACGCGGTGCGCCACTGCATCGAAACGGCGCTGCTGGCCATGCTGGTGGGGCGCAGCATGCACAAGTCCCACGATGAACTCATACTGATCGGTGCCGCCGCGCTGACCATGAACGTGGGCATGTTGCGCCACCACGACAGCTTCCAGGACCGGCGCGGCCCCCTGAATGACGAAGAAATGCGCATCGTGCGCAAGCATCCGCAGGAAAGCACGGAACTGCTGCGCTGCGCCGGCGTCGACGACGAGGAATGGCTCAGTTGCGTGCTCTTGCACCATGAAAACGACGACGGCAGCGGCTACCCGCAAGGACGCACGGCCGATGAAATCCTGCAAAACGCCAAGCTGATCGGCCTGGCCGACCGCTATTGCGCCCGCGTCTCCGCGCGCAACTACCGCCGCTCCATCGTCCCCGACCAGGCGCTGCAGCATACCTTTCTCGACCAGGGCGTGCCCATCGACCCGTTGCTGGGAGAACAGTTTGTCAAGCTGCTGGGCAAATATCCGCCCGGCACATTGGTCCGCCTGCGCAGCGGCGAACTGGGCGTCGTCACGCAACGGGGCGCAGCACACGTGCATCCGCTGAGCGACCCGCTGGGCGCGCCGCTGGCCGCCGCGGAGCTGGCGCAACTGTCTCCCCGCGACACGGCCGACAGCCGCTTTGCCATCGTTTCGTCGCTGCATGAAGACGATGTCGGCTTGCATTTCAGCATGCGGAATGTGTGGGGCGATGAGGCGCGGCTGTAGCGCTGCTACAGGAACGCAAATTCAGAACTCTGGCGCATGTGTGGCCGTCGATTCCCGCAATCAGCCATCCAACGCCAGTGGAACACTGCTGGATCCTGCGTCTCAGTCCTGGCATGAGCGTGTGAATTGATACGTTTCCTTCCGCGCAGCAGCCCTCAGCGTATCAAACAGCGGATGTGATTTTTTCTTTCGCCATGTTCTACATCATGTTGCACATGGAAAACTTATGAGACCGCGCGGAATTCCCCGTGTACACTCGTTCAGGCACCTGCCATTCACATGGAGAGGTCAGCGATTAACCGCAGAGGTCATTCAATGAACATGCTCACTCATCTCATTTATGCAAGCACCTCTCCTCGCGAATTCGACAGGCAAGAACTCTTGATATTGCTAAAGAAGGCGCGTGCGACAAATGCCATGCTCGACATAACAGGCATGCTTCTGTACGAAAACAAAAACTTCTTTCAGGTGCTGGAAGGATCCGAGGCGGCAGTCATGCAGCTGTTCGAAGAAATCTGCGCAGACAAGCGCCATCAAGCCATCGTCCGTATCATCCAGGAGCCCATCGCCAAGCGTTCCTTTTGCGATTGGACAATGTCCTTTTCGAACGTTTCTCGTGAAGAACTTTGCAATATCGAGGGGTTGAACGACTTCTTCGAAGGGAATTCGGTATTTTTGCAATTGGACGGCGGGAGAGCGAAGAAACTCCTGGCGGCATTCCAGCGCGGACGTTGGCGGCACAAGTTGGCCCCGCATCCAACGATGGCATTGGAGCATGTTCCATGACCGCCATCTTTACACCTTGCAATTCAGAGAGCCATGCCGCATCGATTGAATTCGGACATGCTTTCCAGCCCATTATCGACGTGGCCGCTCACAGGATTGTCTCGTATGAAGCGCTCATACGTGGCGCTCACGGCGAAGCAGCATCGCAAGTGTTCAGCTCTGTGGCACCAGAGGATATGCATCGCTTCGATGCCGCCGGCCGCGTGGAGGCAATCCGGCTGGCTGCCCAGCTAGGCATCGGCTGCGATCTCAACCTGAATCTATTGCCACAAAGCCTGCTGCTTTCCTCGTCGTCAATCGACAGCATGCTCGATGCCGCCGCAGAGTGCGGGCTTCCTGTCAGGCGCCTCGTGATCGAGGTTACCGAAGGTGAAATGATACATGATCACGCACGCTTCTCTCAACTGATCAACGTGTATCGCAGGGCAGGTTTGAAGGTTTCCATCGATGATTTTGGCGCTGGATATTCAGGCTTGAATTTGCTGGCGGAACTCCAGCCCGACCAGATCAAGATGGACATGGCTTTAATACGCGGCATAGAAAGCAATGGTCCCAGACAGGCCATCGTGCGGGCGATTGCCAGTGTATGTATCGATCTTGGCATTGATTTAATGGCCGAGGGCGTTGAAACACTGGATGAGTTCCAATGGCTGAGGGGTGAAGGCATACAGCTCTTTCAGGGTTATTTGTTTGCGAAACCCAGTTTCACGAGCCTTCCACCAGCGCAATTTCCAGACTGATTCCACGATTCATTGGCAACAATAAAATGCTCTTCGATCTGGCAAGCGACGCCAATCATAGCCTCAGCAACATTGAGCAACACTAGCGCCGGAGCATAAGTTCACTTGAGAGCACCAACGAAGTCTGGCGGTCAATGTCAATGCCATGACAGTCTCCACTTGCCTTCTTTAAAAGCCCCTAATACTGTCTTGGCCCTGCCCTTCGTAGTCATGACACATGCACGACGGGAGCAACGTTCACTACCTCCGTGGTCGTAAAGCACACAGTATTGGGGGCATCGGGGAATGTCCAGGCAGTGGTCATCTTGTTTGCGGGATCATCTGCTTCAGTCAGGTGGTACAAGTCCATCCCCCCATAGCTTGCGATGCTGCTTGCAGGGGGAGATGAAAGTGGTGCGCTAGGCCAGCGCTTATTTGGCGGTCGCCGCCGTCAACTGCACCAGCTTGCGCTCGACAAACGCCTGCAGTTGGGGCGACAGGGTTTGCAAGCCCTTGGCCCGTTCGTAGGCCTGGCGCGCCTGGGCCGGATGGTTGTCGGCTTGCAGGGCTATCCCCAGGCCCATCCACCAGACGCTGTTGTCGGGCGCCGCCTGCAGGGCCAACTGGTATTGCTCGGCTGCTTCGCGGTAGCGCTGTTCGCGCTGCAGCACGCCGGCCAGGAAGGCGCGGTAGTCGCCGTTATCGGAAGCATGTGGCAGGCTGCGCATCAGGGTATCGAGGGCGGCTGGGCCGTTGGCCTTGTCCAGCTGCAAACGGGCCAGCATCATCGCCTGCGCCGGCTGTTTCGGGTCCAATGCCAAACTCAGCTGCAATTGGCGGGCTGCGTCATCGGGGCGCTGCGCTTCGAGCAGCAGGCGCACCAGGGTTTCGCGTGCACCCTGGTGGCGCGGGTCCAGCTGCAGGGTCTGCTGCAAGGCCAGCATGGCGTCGGAGACGCGGCCATCCTGCAACTGGGCCAGCGCGCGCCGGTATTCATTTTCCACGCGCTGCTGGGGCGTAACTTGTTTTCCGTCCAGGATACGCTCGCTGGCGGCGGGCACTGCCGTCTTCACCACGGGCACAGGGACTGGGACAGGCCTGGCAGGTTTTCCCGTGATGCGGCGCAACTCCGCAGCACGCACCTCGGCGGACGCGGGGACGGCCTCCTCGGCAAGGAACACGGGCTCGGGTTTTGCTGCCACGACGTGCGCCGCCGGGGCGGCCACCACCGGTGTGGGTGCTGCGGCGACGGGCACAGGTACGGGCACAGGTACGGGCACCGGCGCAGGCGCCGGGGCCAAGGCCGGGATGTTGGCCACGCTGACCAACACGGGCGGCACGGGCGGGCGTTTCAGGTAGACCCAGCCCAGGGCGATGGCGGCGGCCGTCAGGCCGGCCGCACCGCCGAAGACCAGCGCGCGAGAGACACCCCGCTCGCGTTCGGGCACGGAGCGGATGCCGGCCGCGTCGCCGCGTCCATCGGGGGTGCCGCGTGCATCGAGGTCTTGCAACATCTTGTTAATCAGGCTCATCTACAGGCTCATCTTCGTCATCGGTTCAATAAGGTCCAGCTCACGCCGCAAGCGGCGGCCAGCACACCGGCGCCGGCCAGCCACGGCCAAGGCTTCTGCCAAAAGCGGGCCTTGCTGGCCAGGGTATCGCTGGCGGCCAGCGCCACGTGGCGGCCGCTGACTTGCTGGCGGCCTTCGCCGTACGCCACCATCAGCGCCTTGTGCGCCATGATGTTGATCAGGCGCGGGATGCCTCCGGACGCCTTGTACAGCTTGCTCACGCCGCCACGGCTGAACAGGCGCGCGCCATCGAAACCGGCCACGCGCAGGCGGTGCGCCACATAAAAATCCACGTCGTCGCGGCACAAAGGCCCCAGGTGATAGTGAAAGGTGATGCGCTGCGCCAGCTGGCGGATTTCCGGCAGGGCCAGCTTGACGTCCAGCTCGGGCTGGCCGAACAGCACGATTTGCAGCAGCTTGCGCTTTTCCGTTTCCAGGTTCGTCAGCAGGCGCAAGGCCTCCAGGCTGTCGACGGGAATCGCCTGCGCTTCATCCAGGCACAGCAGCACGCGCTTGCCCTGCGCAGCCAGGTTGAGCAAGCGCAGGTTGAGCGACTTGAGGAGCTGATGCTGGTCAGCATCTTTCTCCAGCAGCACATCGAGGTCGTCGGCCAGCGCCAGGATCAGCGAACGGGGCGGCAAGTTCGGATTCGGGATGTAGGCTGTGACGAAATCCGGGCCCAGGGATTGCATGAACTTGCGGCACAGAAAAGTCTTGCCGGTACCCACTTCGCCAGTAATCTTGATGAAGCCCTCGCCATTGCGCGCCGCCACCAGCAAGGTGTTGAGCGCCTTTTGCGATTGCGGGCCGTTGAAGAAGAAACTGGTATCGGGCGTGAGGCCGAAAGGCGCCTCGCGCAAGCCGAAATGGGCCTGGTACATTTAGCGCCGCTCCGAAGGACGGCGCGGGTCGAGCGCCTCGATGCGCCGGCCCGAATCGAGCAAGTCCTCGTTCCAGCTGTTGGCGCCCTCGACGATGGTGGGCTTGATCAGCACCACCAGTTCGCGCTTCTGGATCACTTGCCCCGTATTGCGGAACAAGGCACCCAGTACGGGAATATCGCCCGCGCCCGGCACTTGCGAGCGGTCCGAGGTGGTGGCCTGGCGCATCAGTCCGCCGATGGCGACGATACGTCCATCCTGGCTGCGCACCATGCTGTCCATCTCCGAGGTGCTGGAAGCGGCCAGTGGCAATTTCAGCGAACCGGCACTGCCCAGGTCGATTTGCTTGTTGACGGTCGTCACCTGGCTGACGGACGGGTGCACGTGCAGGATGATGTTGCCCTGTTCGTCGATCTGCGGCGTCACGTCCAGCACCACACCGGAAAAGAATGGCTGCAGGGTGACGTTCGGGCTGGAGGTGGTGCCGCCCGTGGTGCCGGTCGACGTCACGGTGGTGCTCACGCCGGTGACGAAGAATTCGTCCGTGCCTATCTTCAGCACGGCCTTCTGGTTGTTCATGGTGGCGATGCGCGGACTCGACAGCACGTGCACGGCGCCCTGCGACTCCAGGAAGGTGATCATGGCGGCAAAGTTGGCGGTCTGGAAGGCCAGGCCGAACATCGAACCGGCCGCCGTGGCCGCCGAGCTCAAGCCAAAACCGCTGCTGGCCGTCAGGCCGTTGCCATTCGTCATGTTCGGCGGCTGGCCGCCGTTGAACGGCAGCGGCGCCAGGGTGCCGCCCGGCTGGATGAAGCCCGTCGAAATGCGATTCGTGTGGCCGCTCTTGATGGAGGCAAACGAAGCCCAGTTGATGCCGGTCTGGAAATTATCGTTCAGTTCCACTTCGAGAATCTTGGCTTCCAGGATCACCTGGCGGTCCACCGACAACTGCGTCGCCTTCAGGTACAGGTCGACGGCGCGCAATTCCTCTGGCATGCCGCGCACGACGACGACGCCTGACTGCGGGCTGATCACCACCTTGCGGCCGTCGGCAGTGCCGCCGATGATGGCGCCCAGCGACTCTTTCAGTTCGGCCCAAAAATTGCTGTCGGACGTGGTGCTCAGGTTGGAACTGTCCTGCACCACTTGCTCGCCCGGCTGGCCAGGCTGCTGCTGCTGGTTCTGCTGCGACTGCTGGCCGTTGTTGCCCCCGCTCTGGCCGCTGTTGCTGATGCCGGCATTCGACACCGACGTCGAGGACACGCGCAAATTCGACGTGCCCTTGCGGTTGCCCGTCAGGTAATTGACCTGGAACATGCGAGTTTGCATGGTGAGGGGCCGTATCGAAATGCGCGTGCCATCGACCTTGTAATCATAGCCATACATCTCGCGCATGGCGTCAAGCGCCTCGAACAGGGTCACATCTTTCAGGTTGGCGGAAATGCTGCCCTGCACATCCGGATGCACGAGCATGTTGTAGCGCGTGCCGTTGACGAGCGAGTGAAAGAACTGGCGTGCCGGAACGTTGTTGAACGCGACATTGAAACGCTCGTCCAGCACGCCGCGCGCCTTCGGCAACTGCGCGGCCAGCGCGGACGCCGGCGGCAACAGTGCGTTTTCCACCGCCGCCGATTGCGCCGCCGGGGTGGTGGTGGCCACTGCGCCTGCCACCTGCTCCTTGATTGCATTGTAGGTGTCGCGCTTCACAGGCGCGACGTTGCAGGCACACAAACCCGCTGCAAGTCCCAGGACGCTTGCCCGCTTGCTTATTTCAAATATCTTACGCATTCCCGCCTTGTGTTTATTGGGTGACATGAACCTGTTTCCTTCGTACATGCATTGCATCATTCGCATCGACCGTCTTCGGGTACAGCCGCAGCGTTTCCAAGGTCTTGCCGCGCCGCAGCGCCACGCTCGCCTCGTCTATGCTGACGACGACTGCGCCGCCCACCTTGTCGCCCGCGCGCACGCTGCGGCCATCGATCACGGCCAGGCGCCGTCCGCCAGGCTGATGGGAGATCAACACCGATTGCAGCTGCGGCCGCGCCGCGCGGGCGGACACGGCACTGCCCTCGACAGGCGCCGCATCGGGCGGTCTGGTCGGATCGACCAGGCCCTGTCCAAAGGCCCATGGCGCCAAGGCCAGCAGCACAGTACCAACAGCGGCGTAGCGCCTGGCGCGCATCACAGCGCGATCCATTTCTCGTCCAGGCTGAGCGTGTACAGGGTCAGGCTCAGCGTGGCATTCGGGTACTGCTCGACTTGCATATTGACCTTGCCCCAGAACACATGGGCCGGCATGGCCTCCACGGCATCCATATAATTCACCATATCCAGATAATTCCCACGCAATACGATTTCCACACCATGACGGTATAGCAAAGCCGGCGCCTTCGCCGGTTCGGCATCCGCTGGCGACTGCCCGGCAGGCACGGCCGCAGGTGCGGACGGCGCCGCCTTGGTGGCGACATGGCCGCCCTGCCCCATGGCGCCGGATGGCAATGTGGCCAGCGACACCAGGCGCAAGTTGGCCTGCTGTTTCAGCAATTGCTGCAGCATCGGCACGATGCGCTCGGGCGCCACCAGGCCGTTTTGCGTCGCTTGCAGGGATTGCCGCATCTGCTGGACTTCCTGCCTGATCCGTTCGAGCCGGATGCGGTCCTGCTGGTTGGGGTCGCCCGCATGCGCCGCCATCCTTTGCGCCATCTCGACATCGATGGCCGCGACGGCCTGCTGACGCTGGGCAATCGTGTCGGCCAGCGCCTTGCGCCTGGTCAACAGCGGATCGACGAACAGATAAACAACCATGAAAATCAGCAGCGCGGCACTGGCGCCAAAGACCATGATCCGTTCCCGCACGCTGAGCACCTCAAATTTCAGGGCAAATTGTTGCCATTGCTGTTTCATTGCTTGACCGCCCCTGCATCGCTGGCGGGTGCCGCCGACGATTGCAAACTGAATTCGATAAAGCGCGGCGCCGGTGCCGCCACGGCAGCGGCCGGCGCTGCGCCTGGCAATGCTGGCGCTGAGACGGCGGCCTGGGCAGGAAGCTGAGCGGTGGCCATGTCCAGGCGCGCGAACGATTTGCCTTGCAACGCCGATTCCCTGGACAGGGCGCTGATGTACTGGGGCAGCAAGTCCGGCTGCACGACGCGCCCCCGCAAGCCAATTTCCTTGCCGGCGCCGGCGATGCTCGCCCCCGTCAGCCACAAGCCATTGACTCTGGCGCGCGCGAAGGCGCGGAAATAATCGGCATAGCCCTGTGTATTGCCCAGTTCGCCGCCCTGCAGAATTTGCCCGGCTTCCAGCAAGGCGCCGCGGTCAGCCTCTGCCTGGCCCAGCGCGCCCGCGATCAGCGGGTCCTTGCCGGGCACGGGAAACCGCGCGAACACATCCGCCCGCCGCGCCTCGCGTGCATCGAGCACGGCCTTGGCGTCGGCCGCCGTCCGCTCCAGCGCGGCCACCTGGCGCGCGCCGAACCAGACCACTGCCACACTGGCGGCAAGGACCAGACCCAGGCCACGCAGCAAGCCCACCGCCGACAGCGCCTGCTTCTGTTTTTCAAACGCGGGGTTGAACAGATTGATTTGCTGGCTCACGCTGGCATCTCCTCCTGCCGCAGGGCCGCACCCAGGGCCAGGAAAAAGCGCGCCTGGCCGGCAGCGGCCAACAGGTCCGGCACCTTGGAAAAATCAAACAATGCCGTCAGATCCAGCGCTTCGACCGGCATGTACAAATTGTCTGCCAGGTAAGCATGCAGGCCGTCGCTGCCGGTCGGCGCCAGAACCAGCCTGGCAAGGGAAATAAAATGGAATTGACGGTCGAAATGGTCAAAGGAACGCTGCAGTTCCAGCGTGATCCTGTCGTAATACTGCTGCCGCTGTGTGTCGCTGGTATCGGCCAGCTGCGCCACGGTCACGTCGATGCGGCGCGCCAGATACAGTTCCCCATCGAACGTCACGGTCAACAGCCCCCCTTCGCCATCGAAAGACAGCATGGCCAGGCCGCGTCCCGGCGTTTCCATCAAGCCCGCGATATTTCGCTGGGCCATTTCCGGGATATCGATGACCGACAGGGCGATCTTGCTTTCGCCATACAGCGCCTGGCGCTGGGCCACGGCAGTGTTGCGCGCCGCAACGGCGAACAGCGATTGCGCGCGTCCCGGCCCGTTCTTGTCGGCGGGAATATCGATGACGTCGACGGTGGCGTCCGCCGCAGGAAAGTCGATCATGTCCTTCAGGCGCCAGCGGACGGCGGTCTTGAGCTCGTCCGGCGGCACGTTCGGCGCGTCGAGCGTCAGTATCTGATACTCGCCCGCGCCGAGCAAAGTGGTGTTTCGATAAGACTGGGCATGCACATCCCGGTTCATTTTTTCCAGGGTCGCCGCCGCCAGCGGCTTGCGTCCGGGATACATGACCGCCGCCTGCACCAGCGGCTTGTCATCCGCGCGCCGCTTGACCACGGCAGCGCACACGCCTTCCGCTGACAATGATGTCGCCAGCCAACCCTCGTATTTTTTTGCTTTTGCGAATAAACCCATGCCACCGATCCAGATAATGAAATGCTACGACAGCGGTGCCGTCCGAATGATGCATTCAGTCAATTTTAATTCATAGCAGGTATGAACAGGTTAAAAAAGAAAACATTGGCAACACATTTACAGGAAAACATCACGAATGTCACGACGCGCCGAAAAATCGCATGCCCTTCAATACATTTCGCGCATGTACAGCATGAACTCGCTCTTGAACGTGCCGATGGTTTGGCGCGCCTGTCCCGGCAGGTACGGTATCAGCGACTGTAGCGTAAGCGTGCCTTTTTTCGTCACGGGTGCGGCGGGCTTTGCCATCAGCACGCTGCCGGCGCCCTGCTGCAGCAAACCACTGTCGAGCGGCAAGGTGGTCGCGGCAGGCAACTGCGCATCCGTCAGGTTGAGATAATCCTTCAAGATGAAATTCTTGCGCAGCAGGGCCGTGCAATTGTCCAGCGTATTGGCGGCATATGCGCTGCCGTTCCAGTATTGCGCGACCAAGGGCACCAGCAGCGCGCGCTTTTCCGAGCCATACATACTGTTGATGCGCAAGCGGCCATGACGCAGGCGGGTATCGCCGATGGCAACGCTGGCGGCGGGCGCGACCGCCAAGCCATTTACACTGGAAATGAGCGCGCCGTCGCTGTCGCTGATACCCACCACCAGCGAAAAATCGTCGTACGGGCCATCCTGGCCGCTGGCCACTCGGTCAAAGCTGTGCAGTACCGTGATGCCGGTCGTGCCACTGGGAATCGCCTGCTGCAGACCAGGCGCGGCGAGCGTAATGCTACCCGCGCCGGCAGTGCCTGCCTGCACCGTATAGATGGCGCCGTCGCCGCCAAACTTGATCAGTTCGCCCGCCGACAGGCCGCCGCTGCCTGCCACCACCACTTGCGTGCTGCCGGCGGCATACGCAGCACCATCGGTCGTGTAGGAACGCCCGCTGCGCCCCTGGTTCCACGCAAAGGCGGGCAAGGCTGGCGCCAGGCGGCCGATGGACAGTGCCGCGCCGGCATTGCCCGCGCCCACGCTGACGCTGGCGATTCCGGGATAGGCGCTGCCATAGCGGGCCAGAATCTGGTTGCTCTTGCTTAATGCCGTCGCACCCAGCACGACGCCCAGTTCGCGCTGACCCATGTAGGTGAAGTCGCCGCAGGCCGCCGTCAGTGCGCCCGTGAGCGCGTAGTGGTCAGGGAAAAAGCGGCCGAAGACGGGCGCCGGGGTTTGCGCCTGATTGGCGATATTGCAGCCAAACTTGCCATTCACGGCCGTATTGCTGCTGCTGCCAATGACGCAATCGGCAGGCTGGTCGACGCTGGTGTAGGCATTGTCGAGCACGGCCTCGGGCAGCATGCGGAAGGTGCCGACATCGCCATAGGTCACGCCACTGTTGCTGGCCAGGCCGCTGGCCAGCACGGCCTGCCCCAGCGGAAACGGGCTGGCATTGGATGTCGACGCGAGGCGGTTGGTGTAGTCGGTGACACTGAGGAAACCGGTGATTTTCTGGCCTGCCGCAGTATTGTCGACCAGCGGCGTGCCGTTATAGCCGGCAACGGCCGCCGCGCTCAAGGTAAACTGGGCGCCCGCCGCCAGGCTGGGCGTGCCGCTCAGGCCGCTGTTGCTCATGTTGGAACTGAGCGTGAACTGCTGTGGCCGCACCGCGAAATTGTCGGTCGAACAACCCACATTGGCCGTGCCGCACACGGCCGCGGTGCAAGTCACGCGCACACGCACATCGCGGTAAGCGCTGTACTTGGGCGCCACGGCGCTGATGGCGCTGGCCGGGATGATCACATTGGCACTCGAATAGCCGCCCGTGAACGCCACCAGGCCCAGCGGTATGACCGCCGTCTGGGTCAGCGGGCAGTTATTCGCCCCCAGCGCGACGCCGGTGGCGGTATTGACCAGCAAATCCACCGTGGCCGCGCCGGCGAAATTCGTTTCCAGGCTGGCATCGGTTTTCAGTTTCACCAGGTCGAGCTTGAAGGCCGTGTCGGCCAGCTTGGTATTGAGGCGCGCATAGCTGATACTGCTGGTGCTGGGCACGCAACGGGGCGACGTCGCCTCGCAGGCGTTGAAGCGCGCCACCGCGCACGCCTTGATCACCAGCGACTGGTCTTCCTGCTCCGTGAACTGCCCATCCGTCACATTGACGCTGACGGTGGCTGCCGTGCCGCTGCTCAGGCCAAACACGGCCTGGTACTCGCCGTTGAACAGATAGGTCGCCACCCCGTCGTTCAGCGTGCCATTGGAAAGCACGCCATAGCCCGAGATCAGGGCCCAGTCGCCGATGCCGTTCGAGGTACTCAGCTGGATTTGCGTGGTGTTGTTGGGCATCACAATATTGTTGTGATTGACGTCATGCGCCGTGACCGTGAGCGTGCTTTGCTGGCAGGTCAGGCCGGTACCCGTATTCGTCACCGCGTAATGGTTCAGGCAGCCCGCCTGGCTCAGGTTCTGGTCGCGCTGCACCAGCGCCAGGCCGCCTTCATAGTTATAGGCACGCAATTCGTCGATCGCGCCATCGGTGGAATTGCCGCTGCCGTTCTGCCCCGTAAATGCGCTGCGGTTGTCGCCGATAAACAGGGACCCGATGCGCGGCGACACTACCGCCGCGGTGGTAAACGCCGACTCCTTTTGCAGCACGCCATCGACATAGATACGCAAGTGGTCGCTATTGGACGCCGCCAGCGCATTGAAGCTCCAGCTTACGGCGATATG
The DNA here is from genome assembly GCF_051380905.1 of Janthinobacterium darwini. Lineage (NCBI taxonomy): Bacteria > Pseudomonadati > Pseudomonadota > Betaproteobacteria > Burkholderiales > Oxalobacteraceae > Janthinobacterium > Janthinobacterium darwini. Next base: position 1,322,445 of record NZ_JBNYXX010000001.1, on the reverse strand, counting down.
CTTCCAGGTGCCGGCGGGCACGCTATTGGCAGCCGTTTCCACTATGCGCTGGTTGCCCAGGCTGTCCGTGACGACGAAGCGCAAGGCGCCGGTGCTGCGCCGCACGAGAAAAAACCATTCGTTGTTCAGCTGGGTGGCGTCGAGCAGTTGCGCATCGCGCGCGCCGCTGCCCGACCAGGCCGTGTTGGCCTTGTACCAGAACGTGATGGTGCCGGCACCGCCCATGCTGCCGGGCACGGAAAGGCCGCTGTCGACCGCATCGATGGCGGAGGTGCTGGTGTTGAGGGGGAAACTGGCGGCACGGCAGACGCGACCGGCAGCTATCGTCTGCGCGCCACCCAGCACCGTGCCATCACGACCGTTGCCGCTGGTATCGCTGACTTGCGCCGGCGTATTGTTCCAGCTGGGCTGCTCCATGCGGTACTCGAGCACCGGACGGGGAATGTAGAACTTGATCGCCGAGTTCGTCACCGGAAACCCTGTTTGCGGTGTGTCGTAATCGTTGCTGTCCGCCTGCCAGCCTATCTGCCCCAGCTTGGCGGACGGCCCCGCCACGGCGGCGCCATACTGGTAAACGAATTCACCGTTTTCCTGCAAGATCAATTGCAGCGTGTAGGAACCCGTGGGATTGGCGCCCGTGGTCCATTCCGGCACATTATTCCAGGTCACAACGAAGCTGCGGTATGGCGCCGTGCCGATGGTGGCGTAGCTGACATAGCAGGTGGTGCGGCTGGCGCAGGCGGTATTGTAGGTGGGCAGTTCCAGTTTCGAGGTGGGATCGAGATCGTTGCCATAGATGCGCATGGTGTAATTCAAGCTGCTGTCCGGATACGGCAGCGTCTGGACCGGGCTGCCATAGCCGCAGGTGACATTGTTATTGAATTGCACCCGGCCATTCGTCATCACGCGCAAGGTGGTGAAGGCCACGCCCGAATACATGAAGCTGAAACCGATAGGCAAGGCATCACTGAGCGTATCGTCAAGAATGGGCGGCGAGGTACCGCAGCCGGCTGAGCCGTTGAATCGGTAGGGCGTGGTGTTATAGCCGAGCTTGGCATGATTGCTGGCGTCGATCCAGCTGTAGGCAAAACTGGTGTTGGCGTAGGTTGCCGCCTGGGCCGGCGCGCAAGCAAGCAGGGCCACGACGGCTATCCATAAGGCGATGATTGCCTGCATATTGCTCCTTTAACGTGCCGTGTTTAAAACTCCGCCTGCACGACGCGCTGCACATAATCGGGATTGTTGGTGGCGTTGGCAGTGGCGCAAACGCTGCCCACCGGCTGGTTGCAGGCGGTCGCAATCACTTGAAAACGGGGCAGTGCTCCCGCCGCCTGCGTGCAGCGCACGGTGACACTGAAACCGCTCAGCGCGCCATTCGCGGGCAAGGCAAAACTGTTACTTGGCTCACAAATGCCATTGATGCGCTGCTGGTACACGCCCCACTCCATGCCGGCCCGTGCCGCCTGGTAGGCGCGCGCGCCCTGCACGTCCAGCGCCGACTCGGCGTGCTGCATGGTCGAGATGGAAACTAGCGCCACGCCCAAGGCGGACAGCACCACCAGCAGGAAGATGGCGGTGATGATGCTGAAGCCGCGCGCCGGGCGGCATGGGCGCCGTCCACGCGGCATGGGGGAAATGGCTATTCTCATGGCGAATTATTGACCTGTGCCTGTTGCACCAGCGTGATCTGGCCCGCGTTGCCGCCGGACGCGCCCAGGGTCAGGCTGACACTGACCAGGCCCCGCTGCAGGTTGGGCAGCGTATCGAAAGAAAAACCGCAAGCGGCGACCTGCGTCGCCATCAGCGCTGCCGACGGCGCGCCGTCGAGCGGCAAGCCAACGGTACTCACCGGCTGGGCCACCTGGATCGCATAGCCTGCATAGCGCGTCAGCGTGCCCGTGCCGTTCGCATTCGGCGCGCAATGATAAGTCACGGCCGTACTCACCACCTGGAAACGATAGCTGAGCGAAGGCATGGATGGTGTTTGCTCGACAAAGGGGTTCTTGGCCAGCGTAACATTGGTGCCGCTGATGGACGCGACTTGGGCGCGGTTGCACTGCCCACTGCAGTCATAGGCATTCACGGGAGGCTGGCCGCCCAGATTGTTGACGACGATAAAGTCGCCGGGCACGATGGCTTGCATGCCGGACGGCGCGGCGCCAACGATGGTAAAGACGTTCGCAGTGCTCATCGGCGTGAGGGGATCGAAGGCCAGCACATTGCCCGGCACTAAGTTAGGATTATCGTCTTCCGACAGATAGCGTCCACCCGCCTTGGTCAGCAGCAGCTCCAGATAAGTGCCGCTGCTATTGCTCGTCACGCGCACGCTGTTGGGCAAGGCCAGGCGCACCTCACGCGTGATGCGCCGCGATGCCGTATCGGCCGCATCCGCCAGTTCGGCGCGAGCGGTCACATCCAGGTAGCTTTGCACGGGGGCACGAATGAACACCGTCACCATGCCGGCGATGATGGCCGTGATGACGATCACCACGATCAGTTCAATCAAGGTAAAGCCACGCGAGCGGCGCTGGGGGAAATAAGTCTTCATGGAATACTGTTCGGCGCATAGCGCGTGCGGTAGCCATCCAGCACGATCTGCTGATTCGCACCGTATGACACAGTGACCGTGATACGCAGCGCCGTGGGATCGGTGGCCGAGGGAGCGTGCTGCAAACCTTTGTCATTTACCAAAACAGGGCTGATGACCACGTCGGCGACATAGCCCTTCGGAAAGTCATTGCCAGCCGCATCGGTGGTGGTATACGTATATGGCGGGTTGATCAGATTGTAATCGCTTACCCTGTAATAGGGGCGTATCGAATTTGCAGGCCCTTCCGCCAGCGTGCAATCGGCCACGCTGGTGGCCGTTTCCGCCGCGGGATCGTCCGCCGGACAATATGTAAACCGCGCCCCTTCGATCTCATCGAGCATGGCTTCCGCGATGGCCAGCGCCTGCTTGCGCAATTGCGGATCGGCGCTGCTGGCCGTGGTGCGGGCGAAAATTTGCAGCAGGCCAACGACGGCGATGCTGACCACCACGATGAAGATGACCAGTTCGATCAAGGTCACGCCCCGCTGCCCCGGCCCGCGCGCCGCGATGATGGCGCCCCTAGTAATGGACATAGCCGGTTTCCCCTTCGACCACGATAGTGCGCGGGATGCCGCCGCCGCTGATGCCGATGCTGACGCGCGCGGGAAAGCTGGAGACGGGTTCGGTGTCAGTGGACTTGTAAGGTCGGCCAAGGGCATTGAAATAAAAGGCTGCCGCTTCCTGCGGCACGCTGTAGCTGATCTTGTCGGGCGCGCCCTCGCACAGCCACGCCGTGGCATTCGCACAGGCGGCCAGGGTGGCCTTGCGGCCGCTGTTACCGCCGGCTGGCGGCAAGACGCGGTTGGCCGCCTCGCAGGCGGCGCTAAAGCACAGGGCAATGCTGCTGCCGTTAAGCAGCACGAAGACGGGCCGGTTTTGCGCAATCGCCAATTTTTGCGCATAGCGCAGCATGCTCACGTTTTGATCGGCAAAACTGCGCGCATCAAAACTGTCTTGCTGGAAGAAGCGCGGCATGGCGAAAGCGGCAAGGATGCCGGTCACTACGATTATGGCCACAAGCTCGACCAGGGTGAAGCCGCGCGCGCGCCGGCCGCGTATGATGCGGGTAGGAAAACTATGCTGCTGCATCATTGAGTATGTCGCGATGAGTCGTCTAGCTGTACATGCCGCCCTGACCACAGCGGCGACGCCTATAAAAAAGCCCAAACGGGAAAATATCACGTTGGGCTCGAAGTCCAGGGTATGCCGCCTGCAAAATGCCTGCGGCATGCACATTTCATGATCAGCAACCGCCTGTCGTCTGCGCGATCGCCGGAGGCACGGTAAGGGAAGTAGCTGGAGTGTAGGTCACAAAGCAATTGGCGCGGGCTGGCACTTCTGAGAAGCTTACCACTCCAGCAGTTGTCACGTTGCTGTAGTCAGTCGCGCTCAAGTTAACGGCATTCAAAATACCAGCCGCAGAGGGGTAACCAAATGCTATGTCGACATTACCCGTGCCTTCCATGCTGACCGTCGCAGCAGAAGAGCCGGTCAATACCCATTGGGCATGTGCCAGCGCGGCAGCACTTTGAAGTGCACCACGCGCCGCACTAATTTTGGCAGTACGCGCTTGCGTCGCCATGTCGATGAAGCGCGGAATAGCGGTGGCCGCCAGAATGCCCAGGATAACAATCACGACAACGAGTTCGATCAATGTAAAACCCGCTTGGGTGCTTTGTTTAAAACGGCGAATCGACTTATTCATGCGGATCTCCAAAAATCATGTAAATGTTTCATTCGCAAACAGAAATCTGCTTGCCTATACCTACCAAACGTTACTTAATGCCAATCTTGGCAATATTTTTACGAACTTGGACCGGCCTCATATCCAATGTGCCTACGGCATCGACAGTTGAATTTCCAGGCTCTTGCGACAAGCTTACCTTGAATTGAAGCAACTCGGAACCCTCTTTACTGAAAGTGTTGCCCCGATTTAATAAATACACCAAAAATCCATCATCCCTATCAAAAAACCAATGACCTGTAGCAAGGTTATTAGTGTCAGGGGAATAATATTCACCTAGATAATTTGCCGGTTTTTGCGCCAGCCAGTTGATTGGATTCTGTCCCACCAGCGCAGCGCCCTCCTGTTCGCGGCCGGCAATCATCAATCCGAAGGCTTTCAAGCGTACTTCCGTACGCAATGCCGTCACCGTTTGCTCGAATGCCAGCCGCTCAGCTTCATCACGGTAAAAGCTTAGCCGACTCAGCAAGACAACCACCAGGATGGCGATAACGGCCACTGCCACCCCCAATTCAAATAGCGTGAAGCCCCGCTGCCTTGCCTTGCGGCTCATCATGTTGTTTTTTGATGCAATGGCGGCCTCATTTATGCAGGGCGACCTTGCCCAGGTCCCACACTGGCAAGAAGATGCCCAGCGCCAGCACCAGTACCATGACACCAAGAAAGGTGATCAGGATGGGCTCGATCTGCGCGGACAGGGTCTTCAATTCGTAGTCCACTTCCCGCTCGTACATCTGGGCGATTTCATTCATCAGCTCGTCCAGCGAGCCGGACTCTTCGCCGACGGCGATCATTTGCAGCACCACCGGCGTGAAAACGCCCGCCGCCACCGAGGTGCGCAGGATGCTGTCGCCGCGCTCGACGCCGTCGCGCATCTGTTCGACCCGGGCGCACAGGTAGGCGTTGTCTACCGTCTGCGACACCACCGTCAACGCCTGCACGATGGGCACGCCGCTGGTGCTGGACAGGGCGAAACTGCGCGCGAAGCGCGCCATCGTGCCTTTCAGGATAATCTTCCCGGCGATGGGGAAGCGCAACTTGTAGCGGTCCCACGTGTAGCGGCCCGGCACGGTGCGCAACCAGGCACGAAAAGCGGCTATCGCGGCTATCGTCACTACCAGCAGCACCGGCCAGTACGCCACCATGAAGCCCGACGTGCCAATCAGGATGCGCGTCATCAAAGGCAGTTCGGCATTGAAGCTGGCGAACACTTTCACGAACTGGGGAATCACGAACATGTTGACGATCACCATGGCGACGAGCATGGCCACGATCACGAAACTGGGGTAGCGCGTGGCCGTCTTCACGCGCGCGCGCATGTCGCGGTCGAATTCCAGGTGGTCGAACAGGCGCAGGAACACTTCATCCAGCCGCCCCGTCATTTCGCCCACGCGCACCATCGACAGGTAAAACTGCGAAAACACGGTGGGGTGGCGCGCCATGGCGGCCGACAGTTCGCGGCCTGCGTCGAGCGACTCGCGCACATCCTTGATGACGCGGCCAAATGCGGGGCTGATGGCGGATTCCTGCAGGCCGGCCAGGCCGCGCATGATGGGCACGCCCGCCTTGAGCAGGGTGTACAGCTGGCGGCTGAACAATTGCACGTCCATCGAGCTGACTTTTTTCTCCGTCAGCCTTTGCCACCAGCCGATATCGGCGCCGGTAGTGGCGGCTTTTTTGGTCACCAGGATTTCCACCGGCGTCGCGCCGGTGGAAAACAACTGATCGGCCACGGCGCCGCTGTCGGCGCCTTCCATCACGCCGGTCAGCAGCTCGCCGCTGGCATTGCGCGCCTTGTAAGCAAAAAATGGCACCTCAATCCTCGCTCTGGTTGCTGATGCGCATTGCTTCCATCACCGTCGTGCGGCCTTGCACCACCAGCTGCACGGCGTGACGGCGCAGGGTTTCGCCCGCCATCTGCTCCATCGCCACCCTCATGAAGTGGGAAGGATCGGCATGGTTCGCGGCGTCGGCCACGGCGCGCGTAATTTCCAGCAACTCGTACACGCCCGTGCGGCCCCGGTAACCCATGCCGTTGCAATGCGAGCAGCCCTTGCCATGGAAATACTGGTTGCGCTCGACCAGCTCGCCCAGTTCCAGGCGCAGCCATTCGTATTCGTTGGGCGTGGGCTGGTACGGCGTGCTGCAGCTTTCGCAGATCACGCGCACCAGGCGCTGCGCCAGCACGGCTTGCAGCGAGCTGCCCACCATGTAGCGGGGCACGCCCATGTCCATCAGGCGCAGCGGTGTGCTGATGGCGTCATTCGTATGCAGGGTCGACAGCACCAAATGGCCCGTCATGGCGGCGCGCAGGCCGATTTGCGCCGTTTCCTGGTCGCGCATCTCGCCCACCAGCACGATATCGGGATCCTGCCGCAGGGCCGAGCGCAGCACGCGGGCAAAACTGAGCTCGATCTTGTCGTTCACTTGCACCTGGTTAATACCGGGCAAACGGTACTCGACGGGGTCTTCCACCGTGATGAGCTTTTTTTCCACGGAATTAAGCTCGGACAAGGCACAATACAAGGTCGTCGTCTTGCCGCTGCCGGTCGGCCCCGTCACCAGCACCAGGCCATTCGGGCGGTTCACGATGGCGCGGAACTGTTGCACCAGCTTGGGCGGCATGCCGATGGCGTCCAGGCGCAAGGTCGTGCCGCCCTGGTTCAACAGCCGCATCACCACCGATTCGCCATATTGCGTCGGCATGGTGGAGATACGCACGTCGATGCGCTGATTTTTTACGCGGATGGCGAAGCGGCCATCCTGCGGCAGGCGCTTCTCGGAAATATCGAGGTCCGACATCAGTTTCAGGCGCAGCGCCAGCGAACTGGCGATCTTGCTGTCCGCTTCCGTCTGCAGGTGCAGCACGCCGTCGATGCGGAAACGGATCTGCAGCCGGCCTTCCTGCGGTTCAATGTGGATGTCCGAGGCGCGCACTTGCGTGGCGTCCTCGAACACCGATTGCAGCAACTTGACGATGGGCGCCTCTTCCAGGCCCGGATTGGCGGCCAGGGCGCCAAAGTCGACGGACACGTCGCCCAGGTCCTGCTCCAGCTCGCGCGTCAGGGTGGAGATATCTTCCGTCCGACGGTAGATGCGGTCGATGGCGGCCAGCACTTCCGTTTCATTGACCACGGCCAGCTCGATTTGGCGCTTGACCAGGCGCGCAATCTCATCGTACGCGAACAGGTCGGTGGGATCGGACATGCCGACCAGCAAGCCCTCGCGCCGGTCTTCCAGCACCAGCGCGCGAAAACGGCGCGCCTGGGTTTCCGGCAGCAGGCGCACCAGCTCGGAATTGATGTTGTAGAACTTCAGGTTGATGTAGGGAATGTCCAGCTGGCGCGCCAGCGCGCCCGAAATCTGCTCTTCCGTGACAAAGCCGTGTTCAACAAAAACGCGGCCCAGCTTGCGCCCCGAGCGCTTCTGTTCCGTCAAGGCCTGGCCCAACTGTTCTTCCGTCAGCAATTGCTGCTGCACTAAAATTTCACCGAGCCGGACTTTCTCTGGCCTTGCCATGCTTGCTCCTCGACAGATTCATCAGACGATGCACGCCAGCGGCGCGTGGGGGTATTTTATTCCAGAACCTGTTGTTTCTTAAAGAAAATACATTCCGTCACTTGATTTTCGTGCATTTCAACACTCTGCAAGGAAACACTTGCCGTGCACCTGCGCCCGTGCCAATAATGGTGACCGTACGCCGTCTTGCCTGCTGACCATTGCCCCTATGACCACCTGTTCCATCGAGTTTCACAACGTGCATCTGCAGTTGGCGGGCATCGCCGTGCTGCGCGGCGTCGATCTGCAGGTACGCGCGGGCGAACTGTTCGGCCTGGTCGGCGTGAATGGCGCGGGCAAGACCAGCCTGCTCAAATGCCTGCTGGACTTTTGCACGCCCGAGCGGGGCAACATCGCCATTTTCGGCCAGCCGCACAGGCACGGCGCGGCGCGCCAGCCCCTGTCCTTTCTGCCGGAACGTTTCCAGGCGCCCTACTACCTGACGGGTGGCGACTTCCTGCGCTATTTGTCGCGCCTGCACAATGTGCGCCCCGATGCGCAAGCGCTGCAGCAAGCGCTGGGCGCGCTGGACCTGGCGCCCGATGCCTTGCTGCGCCCCGCGCGCGACTACTCGAAAGGCATGATGCAAAAACTGGGGCTGGCCGCCTGCTTGCTGTCGGGCAAGCCGCAATTGCTACTGGACGAACCGATGAGCGGACTCGACCCGAAGGCGCGCGCCCAGTTCAAGCAAGTGCTGCGGCAAGCGCGCGCCCAAGGCCGCGGCGCCCTGTTCACCTCGCATGCACTGGCCGACGTGGAAGAACTGTGCGACCGCATGGCCATCCTGCATGCGGGCCGCATCGTGTTTACGGGCACGCCCGCCGAATGCCGCGCACGCCACGGTGGCACGGCGGACGCCAGCCTGGAACAGGCGTTCCTCAATTGCATCGCAGCATGAACGCCGACACGCACGCCCCTCTTCCTGCGCCGCCCGGGCGGCCTTACGCACCGTCCCCGCACGGCATGTATCTGCGCCATTTCGACTTGCGCACCGCGCCCTTCGGCATCACACCGGACCCGGCCTTCTTCTACCCCGGCAATACACGTGGCGAACTGCTCGCGGCGCTGCTATATGCCGTCACGCAAGGCGAAGGCATCATCAAGCTGACGGGCGAAGTGGGCAGCGGCAAGACCATGCTGTGCCGCATGCTGGCCGAACGCCTGCCGCCTCACGTCGATGTGGTCTACCTGCTCAATCCCCGCCTGGAACCGGACGAAGTCTTGCACGCCATCGCCGCCGAACTGGGCCTGGCGCTGGATGGCTGCCGCGCCGATGCCGTGCTGCGCGCCCTGCATGGCGAGCTGATCGCCAGGCATGCGGCCGGGCGCCAGGTGGTGCTGCTGGCAGAAGAAGCGCAAGCCATGCCGGGCGCCACCCTGGAAGCGCTGCGCCTGCTGACGAACCTGGAGACGGCCAGCCACAAGCTGCTGCAAATCGTCCTGTTTGGCCAGCCGGAATTGCAGCACACCCTGGACTTGCCCCAGTTCCGCCAGTTAAAGGAGCGCATCACCCACAGTTTCATCGTACCTTGCCTGCCGCAGGCCTTGCTGAACGACTATCTGACGTGCCGCCTGGCCGCCGCCGGCCGCACGGCGCCGCTCGTTTTCACGCCGGCCGCGCTGCGCCAGCTGGCGCGCTCCTCGCAGGGCATCGTGCGCAGGGTCAATGTCCTGGCCGACAAGGCCTTGCTGGCCGCGTATGCAGAGGATGCTCAACAAGTGAGCGCGCGCCATGTGCGCCTGGCCATCGCCGACAGCCCCTTTTACCGCGCACCCTGGCATGCGGGCAAGCTGCTGGCGGGCGCCTTGTGCGCGCTGATGCTGCTGCTGGCCGCTGCGCTGCTGTGGCAATGGCTGAGGCCGGGCCAGACAACGGGCATGGCGGCGCCAGCCACGCTGCAGGCAGCGGTCCAGCACCCCCGCTTGCCAGCGCCGTCAACGCTGCTCAACAGCAAGCTGGCCGAATCGCGCGGCTGGCTGGAACAGCAGGGGCCGCAGCAGCTGGTACTGCAGATTGCCAGCCTGCCTGCCAGCGAGACGGCCGCAGCAGAAACCTTTTTGCAGCAGGCGCAGCAAGCCATCGGCTTGCATGACGTCCACGTCTTTCGCCTGCCTGGCACGGCGCCCGCCAGCAGGCCAGCAGCTACGTCGCCGCAGCAGGCACCCGCCAGCGCCGCCGCGCGCCTGGCCATCGTCTACGGCAGCTTTGCCGACCGGGCCAGCGCCGAAGCCGTCTGGGCCAGGATAGCCCCCGCATCGCCGCAGAAAATATTACTTAGAAGCATAGACAGTATCCGCACGGAAATTAATGCCGCGATCCCGGCACAAGCAGGGCGTGGCGCACCCTAACTTTATTTCTCCATATTGCGTCCCGGGCCTGCACAGCCGATTGCTTTTAGGCGATCATGCTGGTTAAAATTACAAAAGCACAACACGACTCAAAGGGCGAACTTTTCATGAATCAACACCCTATTCCTGTGCTGGCCTCTTGGGTCACCCTCGCATGCAGCGCCATGCTGGCCGGTTGTGCCGCACATCAACCGCAGCTATCGCCTGGCCACATCAATGCCGCGCCCCCACCTGCTGGCGCCATTCCCGAACCGGTGCAGCAAAGCAGCGCGCTGGCCGCGCCCCTGCCCGCGCCCAAGGTGGAAACCTACAGCGTCACCGTGCACAAGGTGCCCGTGCAATCGCTGCTGTTTGCGCTGGCGCGCGATGCTGGCATGAACGTCGACATCCACCCGCAGATCGAGGGCAGCGTCACCCTGAATGCGCTGAACCAGACCCTGCCGCAACTGCTGTCGCGCATCGGCAAGCAAATCGACATGCGCTATGAAATCGATGGCAAGAACCTGACGGTGCTGCCCGACGCGCCCGTGTGGCGCAATTACAAAGTCGATTACGTCAACATGGCGCGCAGCACCAACAGCAGCGTGAATATCGCCACGCAAATCTCCACGGCGGGCGGCGGGTCGAACAACGCCAGCAATCCAGTGGGCAGTACGCAAGGCGGCAATGGCAACAACAATTCGACCACCCTGGTGGTGAATCGTTCGGAAAATAATTTCTGGTACAGCCTGGAAAAAAATATCCGCGACCTGCTGCGCGAGACCACGCTCAACGATGTGCAGGTGGACCCGCTGGCGCAGCTGAACCAGCAATTGACGAGCGTGCCCGGTCAGCAGGCGCAACAAGGACAGCCAGGCCAGCAGCAGAACCAGGCCGGCAATTTCCCCGCGCCGGGGCAGGCGGGCCAGTACGGCGCCCAGCCGCCGATGCAGAATACGGTGCCGAATGGCGGACAATATGCGCCGGGCCAGCAGGTGCCCGGCCAGAACGCGAACCCTGGCCAAGCGCTGGACGCGAACGGCATGCCGCTGCTGAAACTGGCCAACAAGGGCGGTCCCTCGTCCGTGGTCGTCAACGTCGAGGGCGGGCTGATCGCGGTGCGGGCCACGGGGCGCCAGCATGAAAAGATCGCTGAATTCCTCGATGCGGTCTTGCACAGCGCCAAGCGGCAAGTGCTGATCGAGGCGACCATCATCGAAGTGCGCCTGAGTAATGAATACCAGCAAGGCATCAACTGGGCGCGCCTGACGGGCAGCCTGCAGCTGAGGCAGGGGCAAGTGGGCACGTCGGTACTGTCCAGTGGCGTCACGCCCAATGTCACGCCGGGCATCTTCCTTCTCAATTATGTGAAAGACAGTTTTGCCACCACCATCCAGCTGCTCGAATCGTTTGGCAAGGTGAAAGTGCTGTCCAGCCCGAAGATCAGCGTGCTCAACAATCAGACGGCCATGCTGAAGGTGGTGGACAACAATGTCTTCTTTACCATCAAGGTGACGCCCGCCGTGATCAGCTCGACGGGCACCATCACCACGCCGGCCACCTATGAATCGAAGCTCGAGACGGTGCCCGTGGGCTTCGTCATGAGCGTCACGCCGCAGATTTCCGACAGCGATGAAGTTACCCTGAACGTACGCCCCACCATCACGCGCATCGTTGGCTACGTGCAAGACCCGAATCCGGCCCTGGCCACGGCGAATGTGCAAAGCCGCGTGCCCGTGATCCAGGCGCGCGAGCTGGAATCGATCATGAAAGTGAGCAATGGCCAGATCGCCGTGATGGGCGGCCTGATGCAGGATTCCGTCGACAATGCCAAGGATGGCGTACCGGGCCTGTCCAGCCTGCCTTTGGTGGGCAATTTATTTACTTATCGCAATGAGGCGAGCAGCAAGACGGAGCTGGTGATTTTCATGCGCCCCGTGGTGGTCAAGGATGCCAGCATCGACGGCGATTACCGCGACTACCGCTACCTGCTACCCGGCCAGGCGCCGCTCAACAGCCAGCCGTACACGGATGGCCCGCCAGCGCCCGCCGTCCAGCCGCAGGCACGCCTGCAGGGAGACTTCCCATGAGCTTGCTGATGCAGGCGCTCAAGAAGGCCGAGCGCGCCAAACAGAACAGCCTTTCCGACGAGGAGCTGGAAAAGCCGTCCGAAGCCTACGACCAGGTGCTGGAACTGGCGCCGGCCGACGCCGTGCAGCCCCTTGCCATGCCTGCCGCGCCGCCCATGCAGGCGGCCAGCACCCTGAGCCTGGAACCGATGCCGGACGCCCCCGCGCCGCCGCCCGAGCCCAGTGCTGCCCAGCCGGGTTCACCGCCAGACCCGCAACCGGGTGCGCAGCAGTCCCCTCGCCCCGAAGCGCCGCCCGCCCGGCCACGCGCCAGCCGCAGCAATACGCCGCCAAAAGGCCCCACGGGGCCCATCAGCGTGGACCCGGCCACCATGCGCCTGGCCGTCCTGCTGGCGATTCTGCTGCTTGTGGCCGGTTCCATGGCGTACTGGTACTGGCGCGCCAGCACCAACCCAGGCGCGGGCGCCAACCTGCCCGGCGTGCCCATGCCGCTTACGGACGCCCCGGGCACGGCCGGTGTTGCCGGCCCTATCGTGGTGGTGCCGGGCGCAGGCACGCCAGGCGCGGCTACAGCCCCTGCGCCACAACAGCAAGCATTGCCGCCTGAATTACAGCAGGCGCCGCGCCAGCAAGCCGACGCGGCGGAACAGCAAGCCATGATACAGGCAGCGGCCGAGGCTGCCGTGGCCGCGCAACTGGCGCGCATGCCGCCGCCAGCACCGCCCAGCCTGCCGCCCGTGGCCGCGCCCGACAACAGCCAGATTCAGGTGCAACGCAGCGTCGCCGCGCCGCAAATCAACCCCGGCGTGCAGCAAGCCTATCAAGCCTTCAATGGCGGCCAACTGGGTCTTGCTCGTCAACAATACGAAACGGTGCTGCGGCAAGATGCCAACAACCGCGATGCGCTGCTGGGGCTGGCGGCCCTGGCCCTGCGCGAGAACCAGGGCGCGCAAGCGGCGTCGCTATACGTGCGTTTGCTGGAAATCAATCCCGACGATGGCGAGGCGCTAGCCGGCCTGATCGGGCTGCGCCAGGGCGACGTCGTGCAGAGCGAAGCAAAGCTAAAAGCCATCCTGGCGCGTACCCCCGACAGCGCCCCCGTGCTGTTTGCACTGGGTAATGTGTACGCCAAGCAGCGCCGCTGGAACGAGGCACAGCAGCAATTTTTCCGCGCCTATGGCGCCGCGCCAGGCAATCCCGACTATGCCTTCAACCTGGCCGTGGGCCTGGACCGGTTGAACCAGCCCCGGCTGGCCGCCACGTATTACCAGCGCGCATTGACCCTGGCGCAAGCCACGCCCGCCGCGTTCGACCGTGCCGTGGTACAGGCGCGCCTGCGCGACATGGCAGCCCCCGCGCCGGCAGCAGCAGTGACAGTCCCGGCCCCGGCCGAGTCGGCCACTATTACCCCCCGTCAGGAATAAGTATTACATGGCAGAACAAGCAAAACTTCCGCTCGGCAAGTTGCTGATACAGAAAGGTGTGATCAGCGAAGACCAGCTGCGCATCGCCCTCATCGAGCAGCGGCGCAGCAGCGAACCGCTGGGCAAGCTGCTCATCACTTTGGGCTTCGTCACGGAAGCGACCGTGCGCGAGGCGCTCAGCGAAAACCTGAAACAGGTCAGCGCGGACCTCGCCAGCCTGGTGGTCGACGCCATCGCCCTGAAACTGATCCCGAAAGACGTGGCCAAGCGCTACCGCGTGTTTCCCATCGTGTACGAGCGGCAGGCGGACAATCTGATCCTGGCCATGGCCGATACCAGCAACATCGTTGCGCTCGATCAAATCAGCGCCATGCTGGTCAAGGGCATCACGATTTCCACCGTGCTCGTCAACGAATCCGATATTTCGCGCGCCATCGACCAGTACTATGGCTTCGAGCTGTCGATCGACGGCATCTTGCACGAAATCGAAACGGGCGAAGTCAGCTATCAAAGCATGGCCTCGCCGTCGGACGAGTACAGCCAGCCCATGGTGCGCCTGATCGACGCGCTGCTGGCCGACGCCGTGCAAAACGGCGCCTCGGACATCCATTTTGAGCCGGAACAGTCGTTCCTGCGCATCCGCTACCGCATCGACGGCATCCTGCGGCAAATCCGCAGCCTGCATAAATCGTACTGGCCGGCCATGGCCGTGCGCCTGAAGGTGATGTCGAACATGAATATCGCCGAGGCGCGCGCACCGCAGGATGGGCGCATCAGCATCAAGTTTTCCGGGCGGCAAATCGACTTCCGCGCCTCGGCCCAGCCCACCACGCACGGCGAAAACGTCGTGCTGCGCGTGCTGGACCGGCAAAAAGGCCTCGTGCCGCTGGACGCCCTGGGCCTGGCCGAGTCGGAACTGAACTTGCTGAAACTGATGATAGCGCGCCCTGACGGCGTGATCCTGGTGACAGGCCCGACGGGCAGCGGCAAGACCACCACCCTGTATTCAATACTCAACCATATCAATACGGAAAGCGTCAACATCATGACGCTGGAAGACCCGGTCGAGTATCCCATGAACATGATACGCCAGACCTCCGTCAACGAATCGGTCAAGCTGGGCTTTGCCGACGGCATCCGCTCGATGATGCGGCAGGACCCGGACATCATCCTGGTGGGCGAGATCCGCGACCGCGAAACGGCGGAAATGGCCTTTGCCGCCGCCATGACGGGCCACCAGGTGTATTCCACCCTGCATACGAGCTCGGCCATCGGTTCCGTGGCGCGCCTGCTCGACATCGGCATCCTGCCCGACATCATGGCTGGCAATATCATCGGCATCGTGGCGCAGCGCCTGGTGCGCCGTTTGTGTCCGCATTGCAAGGAAACCGTGATCGCCGACGACGTCGAGCGCCGCCTGCTGGGCCTGGCGGCAAGTGATGCGCCCGTGTCCATCTGCCGCGCCGTGGGCTGCGAACGCTGCGCACACCAGGGCTACAAGGGCCGCCTGGCCATCATGGAAATCCTCAAGATGACAGCCGAACTCGATGAATTGACGGCGCGCCGCGCCAGTAGCCGCGAATTGAAGAACGCGGCGCGCGCGGCCGGTTTCAAGGGTATCGTCGACGACGGCATGCGCCGCGTGATGGAAGGCGTGACCACCCTGGAAGAAGTGGGCCGCGTGGTCGATCTGACGGAAAGGCTGGCCTGATGCCGCAATATGTCTACCGCGCCATGGATGCCGCCGGCGGCTTGATTCCCGGCAGCATGGAGGCGGCCAACGTGCCGGACCTGGAAGCGCGCCTGCACCGCATGCAGCTCGACTTGATCGACTGCAAGATCACGGGCCAGTATCTGGTACTGCTGGGCAAGCGGATCATCCACCGCCGCGACCTCATCAATTTCTGCTTCCACATGGAACAATTGACGGGGGCGGGCGTGCCCATCCTGGAAGGCTTGAACGACTTGCGCGAAAGCACGGACCACCCGCGCCTGCGCGAAGTCGTCACGGACTTGATTGAAAGCATCGAGGGCGGTTTGCCTCTGTCGGGGGCGCTGGCCCAGCATGGCGACATTTTCGACGCCACGTTCACCAGCCTGATACTTGCGGGAGAACAAAGCGGCAGGATCGCCGACGTGTTCAAGAACCTGTCGGAAAGTCTGAAATGGCAGGACGAGCTGGCGTCGCAGACGCGCAAGATCATCATGTACCCCATCATCGTGGCCGTGGTAGTGGCTGCCGTGACGTTTTTCCTGATGATTTATCTGGTGCCCCAGCTGACGGCCTTCATTCGCAACATGGGCGGCGAGCTGCCGCTGCATACGCGCGTCCTCATTTTTATATCGAATGTCTTCATCGCTTACTGGTATCTACTGCTGGCCTTGCCCGTGCTGCTGTTTTTCGGCCTGCGCGCACTCGTGCGCCGCAGCAGCGCGGCGCGCTACGCCTGGGATGGTCTGAAACTGCGGCTGTGGCTGGTCGGTCCCGTGCTGCACAAGATCATCCTGGCCCGCTTCGCCACTTTTTTTGCCTTGATGTATGCCTCCGGCATCACGATACTGGAATGCATCCGCCTGTCCGAAGGCATTGCCGGCAACCAGGTGGTGGCGGCCGGCCTTCGCCGCGCCGCGCAGCTGATCAGCGAGGGCTACGGCGTCACCGCCGCCTTCCAGCACACGGGCATCTTCCCACCGCTGGTGGTGCGCATGCTGAAGGTGGGCGAAGCGACAGGCTCGCTGGACACGGCCTTGCGCAATGTCAGCTATTTCTACAATCGCGAAGTGAAGGAATTGATCGAAAAAGTGCAGGCCATGATCGAGCCAACCATGACGGTCATTCTGGGCCTGCTGCTGGGCTGGATCATGCTGTCGGTGCTGGGGCCGATTTACGACACCATCAGCACACTCAAGACCTGAGGCCGCCGTGTTCCGCAAACTATTACTCTACATTACCAGCGACGCCCTGTGCGCCTACGACTGGGACCACGGCGTGCTGGGCCAGGGCCAGACCTTCCCTGCCAGTACGGCCGGGGTGGACGGATTCGCCGCATGGCTGGAAGAACCGCAGGGACAGCGGCTCGATGTGCCCGCCTACCTGCTGACGGACCTGATCGAGGAAGATTTCCAGCGCCAGCTGCTGCCCCACGTGCGCGGCAAGGCGGGCCGGGCGCTGCTGGAGCGGCGCAAGCAGCAATTGCACCGCGATACACCCTACCGTGGCAGCACCTTGCTGGGCCGCGAAGACTCTGGCCGCCACGACGACCAGGTGCTGTTCTTTGCGCTGACCAATCCCGCCTTGCTGCAGCCGTGGACAGAGACGCTCGAGCACTTGCGCGTGCCCGTGGCCGGCATTTATTCGACCAGCCTGCTCAGTATTGCGCTGGTAAAAAAGCTGTCGATCGCGCACGAACACCTGCTGCTGGTCACGCAGCAATCGGGCGGCTTGCGGCAAAGCTATTACGAAAAAGGCCAGCTGCGCTTTTCGCGCCAGACACTGGCCATCGCGCTCGATGGCGTGGCCGTGAATATTGCGCTGGAAACGGAAAAGACGCGGCAATTTCTCACCAGCACGCGCATGCTGGCGCGCGGCGACGTCTTGAACACCGTCATCCTCGCGCCGGCCGTGCAAATCGCCAAGCTCGAACTGCTGTGTGACAACGGCCTGGAAGTGGCTTACCACTTCATCGACCTGCAGCTGGCCGGCAAACGGGTAGGCTTGCGCCGGACGCCGGCGCTGGCCGATGAATTGCTGCTGACCTTGCTGGGCAAGCATCCGCCGTCCAGCCATTATCCGCCCGGCGCACTGGCCCGCTATTATCACTTCCAGCGCGCGCGCAACACGCTGTATGGCCTCAGCGCACTGATCGGTGGATCGGCAGCCCTGTGGTGTGCAATTAACTTGCTCGGCGGCATTGCCGACGATGCCGCCACGGAGCGCCTGGCGCAGGAAACGACGACCTACCAGGAGCGCTACCGCAGCGTCATGTCGACACAGCCGCCGGCGCCGGCCAAGACGCAGAACATGAAAGTGGCCGTGACCCTGGGCCAGATGATCGCGAGCCAGGCGCCGGAACCGGGCCGGCTGCTGGGCATCCTGGGCGCCGCGCTGGACCAGGCGCCGCAGGTAGCGCTCAGCCAGTTGCACTGGCATGCGGGCCAGGCCCCCGCGCGCGCAGCCGGCAGCCAGCCAGCGCAGCAGCGAGGCGCCAGCTTGCAGGGCGGCAGCGCCCTGGCCGGCATTCCTGTCGCGCCGCCGCAGGCGCTGCGCATGGAAGCGGACGTGGCCATGCCGAACAATGACTACCGCGCCGCGCTGGCCACCATCACGGCCTTCGCGCAAACCCTGGCGCGCCAGCCGGGCATGCAGGTGACAATCGAGGAAACGCCGCTGGACTTGCGCCCCACCGTGGCCCTGTCCGGCAAGAGCGCCGCTTCGTCGCCGGACAGCCAGGCCCGCTTTACCCTCTTGCTCGCGTGGCAGCCATGAGCGGCCCCGTCAAGCAGCCGCCCCTTCCCGGCATGCAACGTGCCGGCAGACCCGCGCGCGCCCTGCCCGCCTGGCTTGGCGAACTGCATCTGGTGCGTAACGCCCTGCTGTGCTTTGCGCTGACCCTGCTGGCCAGCATGGTGCTGCTCAGCCTGAGCGCCACCTACCGCGCGCGCGAAGCGCAGCAGCTGGACATGGCGCACCGCACACGCTCGGCGGCCACCACCCTGTTCAACCACGCGGAAGCGGAGAAGCAGGAAATCCGCGCCTACGAACCGCAATTTCTGGCCCTGCGCCAGCGCGGCCTGATCGGCGAGGAAAACCGCCTGGCCTGGATCGACGCCATACGCCGCAGCCAGGAACAACGCAAATTACTGCCGATCAGCTACGAAATCAGCCCGCAACAAGCGCTGCAAGTGCCATTGCCCATGGTGATGGGGCAATATCATCTGCGCGGCAGCCACATGCGCCTTCGGATGGACTTGCTGCACGAGATGGACTTGCTGAACCTGTTTGACGATTTGCGCCAGGCCGGCTATTTCGCCGTGCAGGATTGCACGCTCAAGCGCCAGGCAGCGGCCGGGGGCGCCAGTGGGGCGCCGCCTACCCTGGGCGCCGAATGCGAGCTGCTGTGGCTGACTCTGGGCAGCGTGGCCGTGCCCGAACTGGGGCGGCCATGAGACGCGCCCTTGTCCTGTGCGCACTGCTGGCTTGCACCGCGCTGACGGCCCGCGCCCAGTCTTCCCATCTGGGACGATTGTTCCTGTCGCCCGAGCAGCGCGCCCAGATCGACGCGCAACGCTACGGGCCGCCGCCCGCCGATCCGGCCCTGGCGCCGCCCCCGCCGCCGCCACCACCCGGCCCGCCCGTGGAATTGAATGGCGTGGTGGTGCGCAGCAGCGGCCGCTCCACCGTCTGGCTGAACCAGGAAACGCAGAACGAGCCACACAACCGTCTCGCGCGCGACAAGTCCGGCATGCCCGGCACATTGACCTTGCGCCTGTCGACGGGCCAGGAGGTGCGGCTCAAGCCCGGCCAGCGCTACGACCCGGCCAGCGGCACGGTCACCGAGGCGCAGGAGATGCAGCAATGACGCCAGGACAGAAGTATCGCCAGCGCGGCGCCGCCCTGTTGCTGCTGCTGGCCGTACTGGGCCTGAGCGCGGCCAGCCTCCTGATCGGCGCCTTCGGCCGCAATACGGGCGAGGCCGCACGCCAGCAGCGCACCCTGGCCACCCTGGCGCAGGCGCGCGAAGCCTTGCTGGGCTTTGCCGCCACGCAAGGCCGCCTGCCCCGTCCAGCTGCCTCCGCCCTCGACGGGCGCGAACGGGCCGGCGACTGCACCGACGACGCCCAGTGCAGCGGCTTCCTGCCGTGGGTGGCGCTGGGCGTGGAGGGCAACGACGCCTGGGGCAAGCTGCTGCGCTACAGCGTCACTCCGGCAATGGCGCGCGCGCCCATCGTCTCGTTTTCCGCCATCGCCGACCGCGTCGTCCTCACACGCGATGGCCGCGGCGACTTCGCCTTCGTGGCGGGCCAGGAGCAATGCGACATCAGCGCCCAGTGCCTGCCTGTCGTCGTGTTCTCGCAAGGCAAGGATCATTACGGCACGGCCGCCAGCGGCGTGCCCCAGATCAATACGGCGCGCGGCAATATCGATGAAGCCAGCAACGACAGCGCCAGCCGCAGTTTCATTGCCCGTCCCGCCAGCGACAATGCCGCGCTACCCGGTGGCGCCTTTGACGACATCCTGAGCTGGATCACCTTGCCCACCCTGTATCAACGCATGCGCGCCGCGCGCAACCTGCCATGAGCAACATCTACTGCTCCCGACGCCGCCAGGGTGGCTTTTCCCTGATCGAAATCGCCATCGTGCTCGTCATCGTTGGCCTGATGATAGGCGGCCTGGTCACGCCATTGACGGTGCAACTGGAACAGCGCAAGGTGGCCGAGACGCAAAAGGCCCTGGACGAGGCGAAGGAAGCGCTGACGGGCTACGCACTGCGCTACGGCTACCTGCCGTGTCCCGCCATCTCCGCCGGCAATGGCCTGGAAGACCGGCGCGGCGCCCGCTGCACGGGCGAAAAACGCGCCGGCTTCCTGCCGTGGGCCACCCTGGGGCTGGCTCAAGGCGACAGCTGGAGCAATCTGTTCCGCTACAGCGTGACGCCCGCTTTCAGCGACAGCGACCAGCTCTTCAGCCTGTCCACGCCGCGCGACATCAGCATCGTGACGCGCAATGGCGGCGCGCTGCTGCAGGCGACGGCGCTGAACGACATCCCCGCCATGATCATGTCCCATGGCAAGAACGGATTTGGCGCCACGAGCGTGCAGGGCCAGCGCCGGGCTGTGCCTTTTGGCAACAATGTCGACGAACGCAACAACGCGTCGAACGCCACCACCGTCATCAGCCGCGCCGCCAGCGGCCCGCAGCAGCCCGGCGGCGAGTTCGACGACCTCGTCGCCTGGCTGTCGCCGAACATCCTGTTCAACCGCATGGTGGTGGCACAGAGGCTGCCACGCTGATGCCGATGCTCTTGCCCACCTTCACCATCGCCCGCTACACGCTGCTCGAAGCGCTGCGCAGTCGCCTGCTATGGCTATTCGTGCTGGCCGCCTGCGGCGCTGCCGGCCTGGCAGGCTTCCTGCAGCAACTGGCGCTGACGGAAAGCGGCGCCGTGCAGGCGGCGCTGCTGGCGGCCACCTTGCGCCTGGCCAGCGTCTTCCTGCTGGCCACGTTCATCATCACCAGCATGGCGCGCGAAGCGGCCGACCGGGGCCTCGAGTTGCTGCTGGCCCTGCCCATGCCGCGCGCCGCCTACCTGCTGGGCAAGCTGCTGGGCTATGGAGCGCTGGCGGCCGTGCCCGCCGTGCTGTTCGGGCTGCTGATGGCGCTGTTCGCCGCGCCCGCGCACAGCGCGCTGTGGGCGTTGTCCTTGCTGGGAGAACTGTGGATAATCGCCGCCTTCAGCCTGCTGTGCGCGGCCAGCCTGCAACAGGCCTTGCCTGCGCTGGCCGCCACCGGTGGCTTTTATGTGCTGGCGCGCATGCTGGGCAGCCTGCAACTGCTGGCGCACGGTCCACAGGCGGTCGACTCCTGGCTGCAGCGGGCCACGGCCGGCACCATCGACGTGCTGGCCCTGCTCCTGCCCAGCCTCGACGCCTTTACGCGCACAGACTGGCTGCTGTACGCGACGGGCGACTGGCAAGCCCTGGGCCGCGTGGCGGCGCAAACCATCATCTATGTCGGCTTGCTGGGCAGCTGCGCGCTGTGCGACTTTTACCGGCGCAACATCTGATGGCCAAGACCACCCAGCGCCCCTGGTCCAGCGTGCCGCGCCCCCTGTGCTGGCTGCTGGCGGCCTGTCTGCTGCTGCAGCTGGGCTGGCGCCTGGCGCAGCAGCACTCGCCGGCTCAGCCGCAGCCCCTGCCTGCCGCGCCGCCGGCAGCCGTGGCGCGCCTGGCCAGCCTGGGCGAGCCGCTGGCCATGGCTAAGGCCATGCTGCTGTACCTGCAATCGTTCGAGGACCAGCCCGGCGTCAGCCTGCCCTGGCGCCAGCTCGACTATAATCGCCTGGCCAGCTGGCTGGAGACGGCGCAAACGCTCGATCCGCGCAGCCAGTACGCACTGGTGGCCGCCAGCGAAGTATATGCAGGCGTGGCCGATCCGCAGCGCGCGCGGCGCATGCTGGCGTTTGTCGCCGCCAGCTTTGCCGCCGACCCGGACCGCCGCTGGCCCGCCATGGCGCAGGCGGCGCTGGTGGCCAAGCACCAGCTGCACGACCTGCCGCTGGCGCTCAGCTACGCACGCCAGCTGCGCCAGCTGGCGACAGGGCCGCAAGTGCCATCCTGGGTGCGCGAGATGGAAGCGTTCATCCTGCAAGACATGGACCAGCTCGACAGCGCCCGCCTGGTAATCGGCGGCCTGATCGCCAGTGGCCAGATCAGCGACCCGCACGAACTGGCTTTCCTGGCGCGCCGGCTCGACGAACTTGCCAAGCAGATTGCCGCAAAGAAAGCAAAGATGCCGCCATGACCCGCAGCCTGAAATGCCATGCGCATCCGGCGCCAATTGCAGTAAACTGCGATATCAAGTCCCAGCACTTTTTTCCAAGGAATCCCCATGCTCTCACGCCGCCAGCACGGCTTTACGCTCGTAGAAATCGCCATCGTCCTGGTCATCATCGGCCTGCTGCTCGGCGGCGTGCTCAAAGGGCAAGGCTTGATCGACAGCGCCAAGGTGAAAAACATCATCCAGCAGTCGAATGCGCTGACGGCCGCCGTCAACGCCTACCAGGACAAGTTCCGCGCCCTGCCCGGTGACGATATCCAGGGCACCACCCACGTGCCCAACTCGGCCGGCAACGGCAATGGCGACGGCCAGATCGGCGACGGCCAGCCGCGCGAATTCACGCTGGCGCCGCAGCACCTGGCGCTGGGCGGCTTCATTACCGGCTCCTACAACGGCACCTCGCAATTCATGACCAGTGCCCAGGGCGGCGCCGTCTACCTGTACAACGATGAAGTGGGCGGCCGGGCCGGCAACGGCATCCGTTTCGACAACCTGCCCGAAAGCTACGCCGAGCAGATCGACAGCAAACTCGACGATGGTGTGGCCAACACGGGCAGCGTGCGGGCGAACGCGCCCTATGGTAATACCGGTGCTATCATTCCCCGTACCGCCGTGTTTTTCTGACAAGGCAGTCACTATCAAAGGAGTACCATGTCATTGCACCATAAACTCATCGTCTCCCTGGCCGCAGCTTGCGCCTTGCTGGCCGGCAGCGCGCAAGCCCAGTACGTGGGACCGACGGCTGGCCCCACCGCGCCCAGCAGCGTGGCCGCCATCCTGAAAAATCCCGTCGACGACCAGGCCGTCGTGCTGCGCGGCCACCTGCTGCGTAAAGTGGGCAAGGAGAAATACACCTTCTCCGATGGCACGGCGGAAATCCGCGTGGACATCGACGACAAGGTCTTCATGAACCGCAAGATCGATGCCAAGACCCAGGTGGAAATCCGTGGTGAAGTGGAAAAAGACTTCATGGAAAGCCCGGAAATCGATGTCGACGTGCTGACCCTGGTCCCGTAAATTTCCTTGCCATCCCGCCGCCATGGCGGGATGGGCGTTACCCCTCCTCTGTATGCCTTGCACAAGCTTTTTTCCATCCCAGAAACTAGGCTTGTCAGAACAATCAATTTCGTCTAGCATCTTTTCATTCAAGGTCAGCCAGCGCAAGCGTGAGCCTGCCTGTCTACTCATCCATTCTGGGAGCTTTCCGGGTGCAAGATTTGCCTTCGATACGCTCAAGAATTTCGTGGCTGGTGCTCGCCTGGGTCATTCCGACGGCGCTCGTGTTTCTCCTGCTCGTCGCGCATAGTTACACGCGCGAACGCGAGCATGTCGTCAGGGAAACGGCGCAAGCGGCGCTGGCGGTCGCCGCCGCCGTCGAACGCGACTTGAACGGCGCCCAGATGGCTGGGCGCATCCTGGCCGCCTCGTCCGCCCTGCATACCGACGACGTCGGCGCCCTGCGCGCCCTGAGCGACAGCCTGTTGCAACCGGGTCTGGCCGTCAGTGCCTTCATCGTCTCCGACGCCAGGGAACGCCAGCTGATCAATACTGCTCTGCCCGCCAGCCAGGCGGCGCCTCCCCTGCCGCAAAAATGGGCCGCCAGCATCGAGCGCACGCGCGAGTATGGCAAGCCGCGGCTGACCAGCCTGCTCATGGCGCCGGACGACGTGCCGCGGCTGGCCCTGAACCTGCCCTTGCCTCGCGACAAGGGGCCCGCCTATGTGCTGACCGCGCTCTACCCGCCCGACTATCTGTCCGTGCTGCTGCGCGAGTTGCACCTGCCAGCCTACTTGGGCGCGGCCATCATCAATGCCGACGGCATCAACGTGGCGCGCACCCTGGCGCCGCAGCGCTATGTGGGCCAGCGCAGCACGGCGCCCCTGCTGGAACAGATACGCCAAGCGCGCGAAGGCGTACTGCGCCATGCCACCCTGGAAGGCCTGGACGTCTACACGGGCTTTCGCCGCGCTCCCGACGACAGCTGGACGGTGGCCGTCACCATGCGCACCAGCACGGTAGCCGAAGCCCTGCTGCGCTCGGTAGTCACGGGTTCCGTCATCCTGGCCCTGTTGCTGGGCGCCGGCTTTGCCCTGGCCTGGCGCGTGGGCGGCCGCCTGGCCAGCACTCTGGAGGAACTGACCTTGCAGATCCACGCGCTGGCGCAGGGCAAACCGCTGCTCTCGAACAGGCACACGGACCGCGAATCGGCCGACATGGCCAATGCCCTGGGCGCGCTGGAACGCGACCTGCGGCGCCACCGCACGCAGCTCGAAAGCCTGGTGGCCGAACGCACGCTGGCCCTGGAAAAATCCACGCGCCTGCTGGAAACCGTGTATGCGACGGCGCCCATCGGCATGCTGTTCGTGGGCCTGGATTTGCGCATCGTCATGATCAACCACTACCTGGCCGCCATCAACGGCGCCAGCGTGACGCAGCACCTGGGCCGTCCCGTGGGCGCCATGCTGTTCGACGACGCTGTGCGCGCGGACGTGGAGCGCTGCGTGCGCCAGGTACTGGAAACGGGCATCCCCATCGTCGACATGGAGTTGAAAGGCCATAGTGGACAGCAGCGCGAACAGCTGAGCCACTGGATCGTCTCGTATCACCCGATTTTCGGCCCGGACCAGCAGTTGCTGGGGGTATCGGGCCTGTGGCTGGACGTCAGCGAGCGCAGGCGCAGCGAAGCGGAATTTCGCCGTTCGAAACATCTGTTCGGCACCATTATCGAAAACATCCCGGCCATGGTCTTCGTCAAGCGCGCCGACAAGCTGAGCTTTGAAATGGTCAACCGCCACGCCGAACTGACCCTGGGACGCTCACGCGAGCAATTGCTGGGCAAGACGGACCACGACTTCTTCCCGCCACAGCAAGCCAGCGCATTCATCAGCGCCGACCGCAAGCTGCTGGCCACGGGGCAGATGGTGGAAATCGAACAGGAGGCGATCAATACGGCCGACGGCACCACGCGCCACTTCACCACGCGCAAGGTGGTCTTGCGCGACGATGCCGGGCGCGCCAGCCACGTGCTGGGGGTATCGATCGATATCACGGAACGCAAGCGCGCCACCGAGGTGCTGCACGCCACCACCTTGCGCCTGGAACAGAGCGAACGCTTCATCCGCACCGTCACCGACAACCTGCCCGGCATGGTGTCGTACTGGGGTGCCGATTTGCGTTGCCGCTTCGCAAATAATTTCTATAATGAATGGTTTGGCCGCAATAGCGCCGAGTTGGCCGGCATCCACATGCGCGAATTGCTGGGGCAAGAACTGTTCGACGTGTATGCGCCCCATGTCGAGGGCGTGCTCGCGGGCCGGCCGCAAAGCTTCGAGCGCGACCTGCTCGATCCCGCCGGCCAGGTGTGCCATACGTGGACCAACTACATCCCCGATGTCGACGACGGCGGCGGCGTGCGCGGCTTCTTCGTGCTGGCCTCGGACGTGTCCGAACTCAAGCGCACGGAATTGCGCCTGCACGAGCTCAACGAGCAGATGGTGCGCGCGCGCGACAAGGCCGAGGCGGCCAGCACCGCGAAGAGCGAATTCGTCGCCAACATGAGCCATGAAATCCGCACGCCGATGAACGCCATCATCGGCCTGGCGCGCCTGCTGGAAGAGTCGCCGCTGGAGCGGCGCGAGCGCAGCTATGTCGGCAAGATCCAGATGGCCACGCAGTCGCTGCTCAATATCGTCAATGACGTGCTCGATTTTTCCAAGATCGAGGCGGGGCAGATGGTGCTGGAACAGCACCGCTTCCAGCTCGAACGCATGCTGGACAGCGTAGGCGTCTTGCTGGCCAGCAGCGCCTGGGCGCGCGGCGTGGAACCCGTGTTCGTGCTCGGCCCCGGCGTGCCGGACGAACTGGTCGGCGACGCCCTGCGCGTGGAACAGATCCTGATCAACCTGGTGGGCAACGCCGTCAAATTTACTTCGCATGGTGAAGTGGTGCTGGCCATCGCCAAGGTGGCCGAGGATGCGGCCGGCGCCACCCTGGAGTTTTCCGTGCGCGACACGGGCATCGGCATCGGCGCAGCTGAGCAGGAACGCATCTTCGACGCGTTTTCCCAGGGAGACAGCGGCACCAGCCGCAAGTACGGTGGCACGGGACTGGGGCTGGCCATCTGCCGGCGCATGGTGGAATTGATGGGAGGCAAACTCAGCGTGAAAAGCGCGCTGGGCGAAGGCTCCGACTTCCGCTTCAGCTGCCGCTTCGACAAGGTGGCGCCGCCGTCCGAGCCGCCCCCCAAGAGTGCGCCCAGGGCCCTGTCGCTGCTGATCGTCGACGACAATGCCAGCGTGCGCGCCATGCTAGAAGACTGGTGCGCGGCGCAGGGTTGGCACAGCCGCAGCGCGGACAGCGGTGCGGCCGGCCTGGCGCTGCTGCGCGCCAGCGCCAGCGGCATGGACGGCTTGCCGCCGGCTGACCTGGTGATGCTCGACGCGGCCATGCCAGGCATGGATGGCATTTCCATGCTCACCGAGGCACGCGCCGACGAACACCTGGTGCTGCCGCCCGTGATCATGCTGGTGGCCGACCAGGATAGCGAAAACCTAGAACGCCTGGCCGACAGCCTGATGCTGGCCGGCATCGTCTCGAAACCGGCCACCCCGGCGCGCCTGCTGGCGGCCGTGACGGCCGTGCGCGAAGGCCGCAGCGCCCCGTCCGCGCTGCCCGTGTCCACACCCCTGTCGGGCTTGCTGGAAGGCATGCGCGTGCTGCTGGTGGAAGACAATGAAATCAACCAGGAAGTGGCGCAGTACATTCTGCTGCACTCGGGCGCGCGCGTGGCTGTGGCCGCCAACGGCAAGCTGGCCGTCGACTTGCTCACCAACACGCCGGACGCCTGGGATGCGGTGCTGATGGATTTGCAGATGCCCGTCATGAATGGCTACGACGCCACCCTGGCCATCCGCGCGCTGGGCTTGCCGGACCTGCCCATCATCGCCATGACGGCCAATGCCATGGACGAGGACCGCCTGCGCGCCATCGCCAGCGGCATGAATGCGCACGTGGCCAAGCCCATCGATGTCGACGAGATGATCCAGACCCTGACCCGGCTGGTGCAGGCGCCCCAGGGGAAGGGCAATAGCGCCGTCCACGCAGGCAATGCCGGCACGGAAACGCTGGAAGTGCCGGCCGCAGTGCCCGGCATCGACCTGGAAGCGGCATTGCACCGCTTCGGCGGTGATTATGGCGCCTTCCTGGCACTGCTCAAGCGTTTTGAGAATTCGCAAGGCGATGCCGTCGAGGAAACCCGGCGCCTGCTGGCTGCTGGCCAGGCGCGGCAGGCGGCACAGCTGCTGCACCGCGTGTGCGGCGTGGCGGCCAACCTGGGCGCCGTCCACATCGCCAGCCTGGCAGGCGAAGCGGAAAAGGCGCTACAAGGGGGCCGCGCGCACGCCACTGCAGCCCTCCTCGGACAACTGGAACTGGCCATGGCCGAGGTCATCGAAGCGGCGCGCGCCCTGCCCTCGCCCCTGCGGCACAGCCAGCCGGCGCCCCCCGCCCCCGGCAGCGGGCCAATCGACCTGCGTGCCGGCCTGGCCGAGCTGCTCGTCTTGATCCGCAACAATAACCTGAAGGCGCTGGCACAATTCCACGCGCTGCACCCCGCCTTGCAACAGTCAGACCGGGAAGCGGCTCTGGCGATGGCAAACGCGATCGAGACCTTGAATTTTTCCGAAGCGGAAAAGCTTGTGCTCGATCAGCTGAAACGAGAGGAAAACAAGTGAGCTGGACCAACCTTGCCATGAACGGGCGCATCCTCATCGTCGATGACGCCATGGAAAACATCCAGATC
Organism: Janthinobacterium darwini; assembly: GCF_051380905.1. Taxonomy (NCBI): domain Bacteria; kingdom Pseudomonadati; phylum Pseudomonadota; class Betaproteobacteria; order Burkholderiales; family Oxalobacteraceae; genus Janthinobacterium; species Janthinobacterium darwini. The sequence continues at coordinate 1,294,354 of NZ_JBNYXX010000001.1, read as the reverse complement.
CTGCACCAGTTGCTGCGTGAGGAACACGACGTGCTGTTCGCCCTGAACGGCGAGAAGGCGCTGGAAATTGCGCATAATCAACTGCCCGACCTGATCCTGCTCGACGCCGTCATGCCCGGCATGGATGGCTATGCCGTCTGCAATGCGCTGCGCGATTCGACCATCCTGAGCGCCATTCCCGTCATCTTCGTCACAGCCCTGAACCAGCCAGAAGACGAGACGCGGGCGCTGGAAGCGGGCGCCGTCGATTTCATCACGAAACCGTTCAACGCAGCCGTCGTGCGCGCCCGCGTACGCAGCCAGCTGACCATCAAACGGCAGGCCGACGCCATGCGCGAACTGTCGCTGACCGACTCGCTGACGGGCGTGGCCAACCGGCGCAGCTTCAATGACACCATGGACAGCGAATGGCGGCGCTGCGCGCGCGATGGCGTGCCGATGGCCCTCATCATGGCTGATATCGACCACTTCAAGGATTACAACGATACGTATGGCCACCAGGCGGGCGACCTGTGCCTGCAGCAGGTGAGCGCCGCCCTGCGCCGCTGCGCCGTGCGCCCGCCCGACCTGCTGGCGCGCTATGGCGGCGAGGAATTCATCATCCTCCTGCCGCAGGAAACGAGGGACGGCGCCGAAGTGGTAGCCCGGCGCATGCTCGACGAAGTGCGCGCCCTGCACATCGCGCACGCCAGATCCAGCGTCGGCCCGCATGTCACGATCAGCCTGGGCGTGGCCAGCGTCATGCCCACCGAAGGCATGGACCCCAGCGCCCTGATCCGCGCCGCCGACGCCCTGCTGTACCGCGCCAAGCATACGGGGCGGGACAGGTATTGTGCGTCGGACGGGGCGTGAGATTGATTCTTTACGGATAACAGCGCATCAAAAACTCCGCCACGCACACGGGTTTCGGGTCACCCTCGCGCTCCATGGTGACGGCCCAGTTCACTTGCGCCCCTTCCGACAGGTCGTCGACGCAAAGAATGTCGAGCCGCGCGCGCAATCGGCTGCCGACGGGCACGGGCGCGGGAAAGCGCACTTTATTGAGCCCATAGTTGATGGCCATGCGGATGCCGGCCATGTGCAGCGCCCCCTGCAGCATGGCCGGCAGCAAGGACAAGGTCAGGAAACCATGCGCCACGGTGCAGCCGTAGGGCGACTCGCGCGCGCAGCGCTCGGCGTCGACGTGGATCCACTGATGGTCGTCCGTGGCGTCGGCAAAGGTGTCGATGCGCTGCTGGGTGATGGTGAGCCAGTCGGAGACAGCCACGTGCTGCCCCGCCAATGCTTTAAAACCGGCAATGCCGGCGATATCACGCACGCGCCTGCTCCTCTTGCGCCACCGGGCGGCGGCCGAACATGCCCATGCCTTCCACCGTCGTCACCACGTCGCCATGCTGGTTGCGCACGCTCCACACGGAAATGACGATGCCACGGTCCGGCTTTGACGTCGATGGCCGCACCTCCTTGACCTGGTAGGTCAGGTGCAGGGTATCGCCCGCGCGCACGGGTTTGAGCCAGCGGATACTGTCCAGGCCGGGTGAGCCCATGCTGGACGAGTGCTTGAGCAGATTGTCCACCACCAGGCGCATCATCATGCCGCAGGTATGCCAGCCGCTGGCGATGACGCCCTTGAAGATGGTCTTTTCGGCAGCCGCATGGTCGACGTGGAAGGGCTGTGGGTCGAAATCCGTGGCAAAGGCGATGATTTCCTTTTCCGTCACATGGCGCTGGCCCAGGTCGATTTCCAGGCCTTGCGTAAAGTCTTCGAAATACCAGTGTTTGGGTTTGATTCCGGTCAATGCGGTCATGCGGTCTCCGTCGGCAAGAAGCCCGGCTGGGCGATAAAGCGCTCGATATGGTGCTCCACGTCGCCCAGGGTCAGGCCGATCATGGACAGGCGCTTGAAGTGGTGGGCGGCGGGCAATTCATCCGTCACGCCCATGCCGCCATGCAATTGCACGGCTTGCTGGCCGACAAAGGTGGCGGCCAGTCCCACCCGCGCCTTGGCGGCGGAGACCGTTCGGCGGCGTTCCGCCACGTCGTCGCTATCGACCTTGGCGGCGGCCAGCATGGCCATCGAACGCGCCTGCTCCAGGTGAATGAACATGTCGGCCATGCGGTGCTGCAAGGCCTGGAATTTGCCGATCGGCGCGCCGAACTGCTGACGCGTCTTCAGGTACTCGAGGGTGGCCGCAAAGATGGCATCCATGGCGCCCACGGCTTCTGCGCACAGCAGCGTGGCACCGTAATCCACGGCCGCATCCAGCACGGGCCAGCCCTGCTCCGCCTGGCCGAGCAGCGCGTCGTGCCCCAGTACCACTTGCACAAAGGTGACAGTGGCAGCGCGCTGGCCGTCGATAGTGCGATAGTCGCGCACGGAAACGCCCGGTGCGTCAACAGGCACGAGAAACAGCGAGATGCCGTCCGTCTCATCCTGGCCGCCGCTGCTGCGCGCCGAAACGATCAAGGCGCCCGCCTGGGCGCCGTGTATGACGACGGTCTTCTCGCCATCCAGCACGAAACCGTCGCCGCCGGCGATGGCCGTGGTGGCGATATCGTGCATATCGTGGCGCGACTGGCGCTCGCCCAGCGCACAGGCCAGTTTCAGGCTGCCGCTGGCGACCTGCTCCAGCACGCCATCATGGCCGCCGGCCAGGGTGAGAAAACGCGCCCCCAGCATGGTGGCCAGATACGGTTCGACCACCAGGCCGCGCCCCAGTTCCTGCATCACCAGCAGCATGTCGACGGCAGAGCCGTCGAAGCCGCCCGCGCCGGCCGGCAGCGGCAAGGCCGTCATGCCCAGCTCGGCCAGGGTGGCCCAGGCGGAATCGGACGTGCCCGTGGCCGAGTGGACGATTTGCTTGCGCGTTTCAAACGGGTAATCCTTGTCGACCCAGCGCCTGAGCGCGTCGGCAAATTGCTGCTGTTCCTGATTAAATTGGAAGTCCATGTCGTCTCCTTCTGGCTTACAGGCCCAGGATCATCTGGGTGATGATGTTTTTCTGGATTTCATTCGAGCCGCCATAGATCGATGTCTTGCGGTAATTGAAGTAGTAGGCGGCCAGCGGCGCGGCCAGGTCGTCGCCGCCAGCGCTGTGCGGCGCGCTGCCGTCAAGAAAATCGGGGTCGAAAGGCAAGGCTTGCGGGCCGAGCGCTTCCACCATCAGTTCCGTCAGTTGCTGCTGCAGTTCCGAGCCGCGCACCTTCAGCATGGAAGCCTGCGGTCCCGGTCCCTTGCCCTCTTCGCTGATGACGCGCAAGACCGTCATTTCCAGTGCCATCAGTTCGATTTCCAGATGGGCCACCTTGGCGGCAAAAGCGGGATCATGCAGCAGCGGCGCACCGCGCTTGGATTGCTGCATGGCCAGCTGCTTGAGGAAAGTCAGCTCGCGCTTGGAGCGGCCCACGGCGGCGATGCCCGTACGCTCGTGACCCAGCAGATACTTGGCGTAAGTCCAGCCCTTGTTTTCCTGGCCCACCAGATTGCTGACGGGCACGCGTACATTGTCAAAAAAGACTTCATTTACTTCATGTTCTTCATCGAGCATGATGATGGGGCGCACGGTGATGCCCGGCGTTTTCATGTCGATCAGCAAGAAACTGATGCCTTCCTGCTTGCGCACCGTGCTATCCGTGCGCACCAGGCAAAAGATCATGTCCGCGTGCTGGCCCAGGGTGGTCCAGGTTTTCTGACCATTCACGATGTAATGGTCGCCGTCGCGCTGGGCCGTGGTTTTCAGGGAAGCGAGGTCGGAACCGGCACCCGGCTCCGAGTATCCCTGGCACCACCAGTCATCGCAGTTCAAAATGCGCGGCAAATAATAGGCTTTTTGTTCGGCGCTGGCGAAGGCCATGATGACGGGCGCCACCATGTTGATGCCGAAAGGCAAAATCGGCGGCGTCGCGGCGCGCGCGCACTCGTCTTCCCAGATATGGCGCTGCACGGCCGTCCAGCCCGTGCCGCCATGTTCGACAGGCCAGGCCGGTGCGGCCCAGCCTTGCTGCGCGACAATCTTGTGCCAGCGCACATAATCATCACGGTTCAGGCGCAGATGCTGACGCACCTTGCGCTGCAAATCCGCTGGCAAATGCGTGTCGAGGAAGGCGCGCACCGTAGTGCGGAACGCCGTTTCCTCGGCCGTGTAATGCAGGTCCATGTCTGTCTCCTTGTTCTTATCGGTTGCCGTATTGACTGCACGCAAGGAAGCTCAGCGCACAAAAAAGCACGACCGTTCTCAAGGATTGTACAACAGAATGGGGGCGGCGCCAGGGGTTTTACAAAGGCTGGCGCGGAGAGGGAGTTGACTCGAATTGGCCAGCCGCCACAGACGGCGACCAGTGAGCGCATGCCCGATTGTAATGGCAGACACAGCCGCCATAGCTTCGCGACACAGTCAGGACTGCATATCCCAGAGTGAAGGAATAGGCCAAAACGGCATGTACTCATGCCAACCCACGAAGAATGAGAAGACTGCGTGGATTGCCGGCGACGAAGCAAAGGCCAGCAACACGTACCAAGCGAACTCGCTGCGCTGCATGCGCAACGCCAGCGGAGGAAGTGCAAGTGTTGCGGCGGCCGGGACGCCATAGTAGACCGGCCATGGAAACCCGGCGGTCGCACCGAACTTGGCAAAACACATGCCGACAACTACGACGACGAAAGCAATGCCGCAAGTGAGGCCAGCGGTCGGCATCACCGGCCTGGCGCGCAAGGTCCAGCGCAGGATGCCGATGAATACGAGCAATGAAACCACAATGAAGATGAAGAAACGCGTGGGTGGCAAGTTTATTCCTTCAAGTAGGTGTGCATTACAGCCCGCTTTTGGCCGATAGTCGAAGTTCCCAGGAGCCTCGCCCACGTGTGTCGGTATTTACTGGCGGTTAGCTGGCTTTATTGTCGATCGATGGCCGAAAAAATCATGGCAAACATGGGTATTGCGTGAATATTCTCTCGCAGCCTACGGATGATCTTGAATGCACTTTACGCCCTCGGCGACGTGCTCCGCCCAACCGGTTTTATGCGTTGCAAACCATGCCTCAATTTGTGGCTTTGTAGCACCACAATCCAAGGCAATTTTTTCGATTTCTTCCGGACTCTCCTCGGGCGGAGATTCGCTACATCCGGAAATGAAAGATACCAAAACGACGGTACCCAACCATAAATTATTGCTCATCAATTTCTTTCCTATTTCAGTAGCACCACCAGCGCGGTCATCTGTTTGAGCGACTCCGGCAGGATGCGGCCCAAGAGCTTAACGAATTGCCAATAAGAAAAATTCACACATTGTCACATCGATGCGAATATTTGCTGTTGGCCTATTGTGTTGAAAGACGCGGGCAAGCTGAAGTTTAGATAGAAATCCAGGCAAAAATCAGCCATACAAATGCAGCAGCACCTGCACGGCGACGATCTTGACGATGGTCATGCTGGGGAAAATCATGGCATAGCCGAGGTTCGGGCGGTCCGACTTGGCCAGGCGGTTGGCGAACACCAGCACGGCCGGGTTGCCCGTGGCGCCTGCCGCAATGCCTAGCAATTCGGGAAACGGCAGGCGCAGGAAAATCTTGCCAAGAATCACGACGAGCGCCACTACCACCAGCACCGTCACGGCACCGAGCGCCAGCATGGGCAAGCCATCGGCGCCCACCTGCTGCACGAAGGGCAAGCCGGACGCCATGCCAACGGAAGCGAGGAAAATCGTCAAGCCATAGTTGCGCATGACCAGGTTGGCCGACAGGGGCAGGCGCCAGCTGATCTTGCCGACTCTGCCCAGGCGCCCCAGGATCAGCGCCATCACCAGCGGGCCGCCCGCCAGGCCCAGGCTGAACGAGCCTATCCAGGGCAAGGGGATCGGCACCAGTCCCAGCAACACACCCAGCACCATGCCCATGCCCAGCGAGACATAGCTGAACTCGGCCGTGGCCGTGATGGAATTGCCGAACAGCTTGCGCACGTCGGCCGCGTGTTTCGCTGGCGCAATGGCCATCACCCTGTCGCCAAATTCCAGGGTCAGGAAGGGATGGGGCAAAATCATGGCGTCGCCGCGGCGTATGAAGGCGATTTGCAAGGGGAAGTCTTTCGACAGGTTCAGTTCGCCCAGCGGCACGCCAACGATTTCCGCGTCGGACACAAACACTTCCGTGCCGTCGAACGCGCTGCGGTCCTTCATCAAACGGCCCGGATCCAGGTGGCCCAGCGCCGTGCGCGCCGCTTCCACGCCCGCCACCGTGCCCGACACCATCAACGCGTCGCCCACGTCGAGCACCAGCGATGGATCGGGCAAGCGGTTCTGGTGCCCCTGGCGCACGCCGATCACCTGCACGCCGGCCAGCGGGCCATCGGCCAGTTCGGACAGGGCCGCGCCCGCCAATTTCGCTTCGTCGATGGTAATTTCCGACACGACGATGGGCGCGGGCGGCGGCGTCAGCACGGGTTTCAAGATGCGCCCGGCCAGGTACAGACCCAGCATGGGGCCGACGACGCCGAAAGGATACGCGACGGCATAGCCGACGGCTGCGTCGCCATTGCCGTGCGACGCTTCCAGTGCCGCCTGCAGAGCCGCCGTGCTGGTCATGGCGCCGGCAAACACGCCGCTGGCCATGCGCAGCGAGATATCGATCCACTGCCCGCCCCATACGGACACGGCCAGGCCGCCCATGACGGCGGCAAACGCGATCAGATTGTGTTTCTGGCCCGCGCCGCGCAAACCGGCGAAAAACTGCACGCCATACTGCACGCCTATGCCATACAGAAACAACAGCAAGCCGATGGAGCCGACCATCGGCGGCGGCACGGAGCCGGGAGCGAATGCGCCCAACGCCAGCCCCGCGAACAGCACGCCGCCCACGCCCAGCGAAAAACCGAACACGCTGATACGCCCCAGTGCATAACCGGCGCCGATGACGAGAAACAGGGCGAGGATGGGCGTCGACTCCAGCGTGTGGCGAAATAATTGAAGCATCAGACAACCTTGATCTGGAGAAAGCCCAGTTTAGCATGCACAAAAGCAACACGATGGCGATGATGACGAGCAAGCGTGCGCTCGTTCATGCGGTCAAAAACGGGCAAAAAAAAGCCCGCTGCGGGAGCGGGCTGAATCTAATTCCTGTGAGGAAGTAGAGGAGACAGGTGCAACGATGCCGCGTTGCAACATAACAATCCAATTGCATGTTGTGATGATAGAAATATGCTTTATCAATATCTCGTCAGACCGTTCCAAAAATGATCAGTGTTCGATCAGTTCTTTGTAGGCGAGTGACCAGCACCCGGGCGCGCTCTAGAGGTACGCAAGTCTTCAGCGCAAACCCCTTCGGCACTGTCACGGCATCCAGCTTGAGCATCGACGGTTCGTTGATGACATCGAAGCCGTTGCGCTTGAAAGTCAGTTGTTCGATGCTGTCGTTGCCGGCTGGAGCGGGCTTGACGACGATGAGTGACCAGTGGCCTTCATCACCCACAAATTGTTTTTGCGCCAGGAATGCGTTGACGCTCTCCGCGAGAGGCTCCGAGCTGGGCAGCTGGCTCTGGTACATGGTCAGCGGACATAGCAGCGTCCCGGCCGGCCAGGCCATATCGGGCAGCGCTGCGACCGCGTCCGGTCGCAATTGGGCCAAATGGCGATCAAGCGGATGCCACTCCTCCGAGCAGGCCCCGAGCGCCATCAACGCGAGCATGCCGGCGGCGCGAAACACAGCCTTCATCCGCTTGCCTCCTTTTGGATGCTTGGTTTACGTAAGGGCATATTAAGCGACGAAGCTGTGATAGCCAGCGCAATAAGGCGCAACGGGCAAAAAAAAAGCCCGCTGCGGGAGCGGGCTGAATCTAATTCCTGTGAGGAAGTAGAGGAGACAGGTGCAATGATGCCGCGTTGCAGCATAACAATCCAATTGTATGTTGTGATGATAGAAATAGCTATTCCCTATATCTGCCCTCTCCCCCTGCCTTCCTCAGGCGACGTTGTCGCCGCGCAAGGTTTTTGCCGCCGCCACCATGTTCGCCAGCGCGGGAATGACTTCTTTCCAGCCGCGCGTCTTCAGGCCGCAATCGGGGTTGACCCACAGGCGATGCGCGGGGATGCGTTCGGCCGCCTTGCGCATCAGCTTGACCATCTGTTCCTGGCTCGGAATGTTGGGCGAGTGAATGTCGTAGACGCCAGGGCCGATTTCGTTCGGATACTTGAAATCATCGAAGGCGTCGAGCAATTCCATGTCGGAGCGTGAGGTTTCTATCGTGATGACGTCCGCATCCATGTCGGCGATTTGCGCGATGATGTCGTTGAATTCCGAATAGCACATGTGCGTGTGGATTTGCGTTTCGTCAGCCACGCCATTGGCCGTGATGCGGAACGATTCCACGGCCCAGCGCAGGTACTCGGCCCACTGCGATTTACGCAGCGGCAAGCCTTCACGCAGTGCCGCCTCGTCGATCTGGATCACGCGGATCCCGGCCTGTTCCAGGTCCTGCACTTCGGCGCGGATGGCCAGCGCCAGCTGGTAGCACGATACGGAACGGGGTTGGTCGTCGCGCACGAAAGACCAGTTCAGGATGGTGACAGGCCCCGTCAGCATGCCTTTCATCGGTTTGTCCGTCAGCGACTGGGCGTAGGTGCTCCACTCGACCGTCATCGCACGGGGGCGGCTGATGTCACCGAACAAGATGGGCGGTTTCACGCAGCGCGAACCGTACGATTGCACCCAGCCGAACTGGCTGAAGGCGTAGCCGTCGAGTTGTTCGCCGAAATACTCGACCATGTCATTGCGTTCCGCTTCGCCGTGCACGAACACGTCCAGGCCCAGGGTTTCCTGTTCCCTCACGCAATGGGCGATTTCCGCCTGCATCCGTTTTTTGTAGCTGGCGTCGTCCAGCTGGCCGCTGAGGAACTGGCTACGCGCCTGGCGGATTTCCGCCGTCTGCGGGAAGGAACCGATGGTTGTCGTCGGATACAGCGGCAGTTGCAGCAACGCGCCTTGCTTGGCGGCACGCACGGCATAGTCGCTGGCGCGCTGGCCCAAGGTCGAATCGATGCAGGCAACCGCCGCTTTCACCTCCGGATTGTGCACGCGGCTCGACTGGCGACGCGCTTGCACGGCCGCATGGTTGGCATCCAGCGCCGCTTGCACAAAGGCGCGGCCATGGTTCAGTGCGCCGGCGATGGTGTGCACTTCATCGAGCTTTTGGCGGGCAAAGGCCAGCCAGGAACGGATATCGGCATCAAGCTTTTGCTCACTGTTCAGGTCGACGGGCACGTGCAGCAGCGAGCACGACGGGGCGATCCACAGGCGCGACTGCAGGCTGCGGTGCACGGGTTCCAGCCATGCCAGCACTGCGTTCAAGTCCGTCTTCCAGATATTGCGGCCGTTCACCACGCCCAGGGACAGCACGCTGGTGGCGGGCAATTGGGCGATGACTTGCTCGACTTCATCGCGGGCGCTGATGGCGTCAAGGTGCAAGCCTTGGACCGGCAATTTGCACGCCAGTTCCAGATTCTCTTGCAGCTTGCCAAAATACGTGGCCAGCAGCAGTTTGACGTGATTGACCTTGCTCAAAGCGTCATAGGCCGTGACCAGCGCCTGCTGCCAGGCGCTGTCGAGTTCCGTGACGAGTATCGGTTCGTCGATCTGCACCCATTCCACGCCTTGGGCGGCCAATTCCTGCAGCAGTTGCACGTAGACGGGCAGCAAGCCTTGCAGCAGCGCCAGTTTGTCGGAGTCATCCTTGGCCTTGCCCAGCCACAGGTAGGTAACGGGGCCGATCAGCACGGGCTTGGCTTTCACACCCAGCTGGCGCGCCTGCGCCAGTTGCAGCAGCAGGCGGCTGCTGTCGAGCTTGAATTGCGTGTCGGCAGCGAATTCCGGCACGATGTAGTGATAATTCGTGTCGAACCATTTCGTCATTTCACCGGCATGCACACAACTGCAATCGCTGTCGCTGGCCGAGCGGCCACGGGCCACGCGGAAATAATTATCGATCGCCGCACCGCCCAGATTGCGCACGCGCTGTGGCAAGTTCCCCAGGGTAAAGCTCAGGTCCAGCACTTGGTCATAGAAGGAAAAGTCACCGACGGGCGCCAGGTCCAGCGCGCTCTGGTCTTGCCAGTGGCGCTGGCGCAATGCGGCGCCATGGCCTTCCAGCGCTTCCAGGCTGCTTTGGCCCTTCCAGTAATCTTCCAGGGCGAATTTCAATTCGCGTTTGGCGCCGATGCGCGGGTAGCCCAAATTATGTGTCGTGACGGTCATGGTGGTAATGCCTCCTCGTGAAGTATGGAGACATCATAAAGGCTTCTATCCATGAAAAATAATGGTAAAACTTCATGCATTCATGATTGATATTCATGTGAACTCATGCTCGAACGCATTCACCTGGCCGTGCTGCGCGAAGTCGACCGCCTCGTTCGCCGAGCGTGCCGGCCGGTACCAAGGCCAAGACGACAGGCAAAAAAAAGCCCGCTGCGGGAGCGGGCTGAATCTATTTCCTTGGAGGAAGATAGAGGAGACAGATGCATGATGCCGCGTTGCAGCATATAAAACCACTTTATATTCGTGATGTCAGAAATACGCAGCAGTGATATTAGGGGCAACACATCATTCTATGCGGCAACTTTTTACGCTGCTGTTTCCGTTTTCCCGTCGCCGGAACGCAACATATTCTTGATGCCGCGTAATGCTTGCCGCACCCTGGCTTCGTTTTCGATCAGGGCGAAGCGCACGTATTCGTCGCCGTATTCGCCGAAACCGATACCGGGCGAGACGCTCACCTTGGCTTTTTGCAGCAGCAGCTTGGCAAACTCGAGCGAACCCAGGTGGCGGTAAGCTTCCGGGATATGCGCCCAGATATACATCGAGGCCTTCGGCTTTTCTACCATCCAGCCCGCTTCATGCAAGCCTTTCACCAGCACGTCGCGGCGACGCTGGTACTGGGCGCAAATTTCCGTCACGCAGCTTTGATCGCCTTCCAGTGCGGCGATCGCCGCCACCTGCACGGGCGTAAAACTGCCGTAGTCGTGATAGCTCTTGATGCGCGCCAGGGCCGACACCAGTTCCGCGTTGCCCACCATGAAACCGATGCGCCAGCCCGCCATGTTGTAGCTTTTCGACATGGTAAAAAACTCCACTGCCACGTCGCGCGCACCGGGCACCTGCATGATGGATGGCGCCTTCCAGCCATCAAAAGTGATATCGGCATAGGCCAGGTCATGCACTACCAAAATATTGTGCTGCTTCGCCAGCGCGACGACCCGTTCAAAGAATTCCAGCTCCACGCATTGCGCGGTGGGGTTGGACGGGAAGCCCAGCACCATCATCTTCGGTTTCGGGTAGCTTTCGCGGATGGCCCGTTCCAGTTCGGCAAAGAAATCCACGCCAGGGCCCATGCGCACGGAACGGATGTCGGCGCCTGCGATCACGGCGCCCCAGATGTGGATGGGGTAACTGGGATTGGGCACCAGCACCGTGTCGCCACGGTCGAGTGTCGCCAGCATCAAATGGGCCAGGCCCTCTTTCGAGCCGATGGTGACGATGGCTTCGCTGTCCGGGTCGATATCGACCTCGTAACGCTTTTTGTACCAATGTGCAATCGCGCGGCGCAGGCGCGGGATGCCCTTGGAGGCGGAATAGCCGTGCGTGTCGGGGCGTTTCACCGTTTCGACCAGCTTGTCCACGATGTGGGCCGGCGTGGCGCCATCGGGATTGCCCATCGACATGTCGATGATGTCCTCGCCACGGCGGCGTGCGGCCATCTTGAGCTCGGCAGTGATATTGAAAACGTAAGGGGGAAGACGATTGATGCGCGAAAAGCTGCGCGGAGCTTGGCTGTCGGTCATGATATCTCTATACGTAAGCGCCCGGATCCGTCCGAGCGACGTTGGCGCAATGGGTGCGCCTGCAACGATACTAACCCGGTTTATCCAGCACTGGCAAGGGTGCTGCAGAGCCGTTACAATGCAGGCAGATCGAAAATGAGCGCACCGGTTGGTAACCCGGTAAGTGCCTGGCGCAGTCCAGCATGCTCCCGCCCACGCGGACCCACGGCGCTGACCCTTGGCTGTTACACCAGCCGGGGAGGTGTTCTGGTTCGTGCATGTTTTTCGCCGCGCCATCCCTCCCCTGCTTTTTTTACTTTAGGAATGAGACGGATGGCAACACACGACACTGCAGCAAGCAGCATGACCCTGGATCGCGCCGGCATCGAGCAGCAACTGGCGCAATCCGTGCACCATTTCATCGATTGCACCTTCGATGGCGAAGACTTGTCGCGCCTCGATCTGCAGGGCTGCACCTTCGAGCGCTGCACCTTTGCCGAAACCAGCTTGTTCGCCAGCAAACTGGCGCGCAGCACCTGGCGCCGCTGCCGCGCAGGCAGCGCCGATTTCGAGTCCGTAGACGCCGTCGATGCCACGTTCGAAGGCTGCGACCTGAACAACACAAAATGGCGGCGCGCCAAGCTGGCCTCGGTCACGTTCCGGGGCTGCAAGCTGACGGGCGCCTCGTTCGAGGAAGTGGCCCACCTGGGCCTCACCTTCGAAGACAGCCTGCTGGTGGGCGCCGACTTGCGCGGCTTCTCCTTCCGCAAGGCCATCTTGAAACAACTGGACTTTTCCGATGCCTACCTGGCAGGCTGCGACTTCCGCGACGCCGTCTTCGAAGGGGGCAGCTTGCGCAATGCCACCATCAAACTGGCGAAGTTCCAGGGCGCCGACTTGCGCGGCGCCGACATCGACGGTTTCAAGCTGAGCGAAGCGTCCTTGCTGAAAGGCGCCGTCATCACGCATGCGCAGGCAGCCAACTTCATGCGCGCGCTCGATCTGGTGGTGATTTAAGCCTTGCCCCACAACCGCCATTGACAGCAAGCTTGCGGTAAGAGCGGGTTGCCGCAACTAAGGGTTCTGGGCTGGTGGCATTGCTTGTTCCATGTCCATCGCCCACTCTGCGTCGCTCGCCAGAGGGTTTTCGGACCCACGCAATTTCTCACGCCACGCCATTCAGCCCAGTCCATGCCAAATAATGCGTGCTATATTCCGCACGCAGGTTTCCATTTAAGCATCCTTCGACGATAGTGCCAAATTATAATGATGAAGATAATAAAAATAATCTTATTCATACTGCTGTGCATCCTGACATCCATCACCATTCCGCCAGCGGGAATAATTTTTAGCTATATGGCGCTGCGTGAAAACAAGGAGAGCATCAGAAGATTTATCGTCAAGATATCTCCCGACACCGAAAAAATCATCCCGGCGCTGATCGAAAGATATAACGATCCCAAAACCATTATTTCACTTGTTATTTTTTCCATTGCCACGATAGGCGGCCTGATCCTCCTGGTCTCGCACCTACATATCCAGGAAACAGATGATTATGTAAATTACATCCTCGAACAGGTGGCGCTGACAGGCATTCTCGTCGTTGGCGTGTCAGGCATTGCATGGGTACTATTTTCGCTGAATTCCGTTTTTGCGAGCCTGCTGGCAAAAGTAGGGGTTTCCCTGGTGGTGTCTGCTTGCGTGATTTTTTCGCGCCTGAGCGCAGTCGATTTTTTTGCGGCCAATTTTCCATTTCCGCCGTCCTACCTGCCCTTTTCTTTTGGCCTCGCCACCCTGATATTTGCCTTCTCGTTCAGCGCCTTTGCCTATGCTGTGCTGGCTATCATATTCGAGGTCATTTTCCTGTTGTTCTTGTTTATTTTCGATTTCAAGACCAATAAAAAAACCACTTACTTCCTCTTTGCAATCTCTATTGCTGGCTTTATCGGAAGTTATTCGGCGGCCCAGGCCATGATCCAGGGCATCTCAAACAAGGGGCCACTTTTCATGATCAAGGCCGCTGAACGCTATGACTTCACTACCAATCATATGTGCCAGGTGCAGGACGGTGAAACCGTTCTCTTTATCGAAAATGTCGCGGATCGCGCGATTGCAGCGACTTTTCCGCCGCCCCCACAAGGCGGAAAAATTTCCCCTCGAAATATCTCTGATGCCATACTAAAAACTTATCTTCCGAAAAATTTTCGCACCGTTCATTGCAACCCGCTATCGGAACCCCGCAAGGAAGCGGGTTGGTGCGGCAATTCCTATGGCTTTTGCGATGCTGATCGCATTCCGCACAAGTAAAAACACAAAAAAAAAGCCCGCTGCGGGAGCGGGCTGAATCTATTTCCTTGGAGGAGATAGAGGAGACAAGTGCATCTTGCGGCATTGCGGCATATCACGCCACTTTATATTCATGATGATAGAAATACCTGTCAGTGATAATGGGGCTGCATCAGCGCTTCAAGCCGTACGGCGCGTGGCCAGCGGCAAAAATTCTGCCAGCCACACCAGCAAGGCCAGGCCCGGAAACGCCATGCCGGTCAGCAAGGTCGCTGGCCAGCCATAGCTGGCGTACACCCAGGCGCCGATGGCCGAACCGGCCGCGCCACCGGCAAAGAACAGCGCGAAATACAGGCCGTTCAGACGGCCCCGCACTTCCGCGCCCAGGCTGAAGATGGCGCGCTGGCCCAGCACCAGATTCGCCGCCACACCCATGTCGAGCACGATGGAAGCGATGACCAGCAAAGCCAGCGCCACATGTTTTGATTCCGGTGCCAGCATCGGCAAGGCAAAGGCGACGATGCCCAGCACCAGTGCAGCGGCCGTGGCCGGCAAGGTATGGCCCGCATCGGCCAGGCGGCCGGCGATGGGCGAGGCAACGGCGCCTGCCATGCCCACCAGGGCAAAGATGGCGATGCCCGTTTGCGTCAGGCCGAACGCGGGGCTGGCCAGCACCAGCGGCGTGACGGTCCAGAACAGGCTGAAGGCGCCGAACAGGCCGGCATGATAGGCGGCGCGGCGGCGCAGCACGGGCGTGCCCAGCAGCAAATGCCACAGCGAAGCCATCAAGGCCGGATAGCGCATGTTCGAGACAGGCTGGCGCACGGGCAAGGCGCGGCGCAGGACTGCTGCCAGGGCCAGCATCAGTACGGCGGCGCCGCCGAACACCACGTGCCAGCTCGCATGGGCCGCCACCAGCGAGGCCACGGGTCGGGCCAGCATGATACCCAGCAACAAGCCGCTGACGACCTTGCCCACGGTTTGTCCCCGCGTCGCTTCCTGCGACAGGTGAGCGGCAAACGGTACGATCACTTGCGCCGCAACGGAACCGAGGCCAATGGCCAGCGCGGCAGCCAGGAATACCACGGCGCCTGTGGAGAGGGCCGCCACCACCAGGGCCGTGGCCGTCACCAGTAAGGCGGTGATGATCAGGCGGCGGTTTTCCAGCAAGTCGCCCAGGGGCACGACAAACAAAAGTCCTAGCGTATAGCCCACTTGCGTCAGGGTGACGATCAGCCCGGCCGCCTTGGCAGACAGGCCCGTCGAGGCGCTGATGGGCCCGACGAGGGTTTGCGCGTAATACAGATTGGCCACGATCAGGCCGGAAGCGATGGCCAGCAGCAGCACCATGGCCGGCGCAATGTCGTGGGGAGCAGAAGATGAGGCCTTGTTCATGTTGTTTCCTCGGTTCGATAGGGATGTCGCCATTCTAGGCAAAACCGGGCCTCAGATAATTAGGGCATAATCCACTTACACCTTTCACATAAGATGAACAATTAAAACGAAAGCTATCCCTTGGACAAGATCAAGGCCATGCAGACCTTCGTGCGCATCGTCGAAGCCAACAGTTTTTCCAAGGCGGCCGAGACCTTGAATTTGCCGCGCGCCGCGCTGACGGCCACCCTGCAAAAGCTGGAAGCCTACCTGGGCACACAATTGCTGCAGCGGACCACGCGCCGTTTGTCCCTGACGCCGGAAGGCGCCGAGTACTTTCACCACTGCATCGACATCCTGAAGGCCGTCGACATGGCGGAACTGGCATTCCGCGGCCCAGACGCGAAAAAACCGCGCGGCTTGCTGCGCATCAACCTCCCCAGTACGGTGGGTCGCCGTCTCGTCATACCGCATATCGCGCAATTCCACGCTGCCTATCCGGACGTGCAATTGCAGCTGAGCCTGACGGACCGCCTGGTCGACCTGACGCAGGAAGGCATCGATTGCGCCTTGCGCGTGGGCACCTTGCAAGATTCCGCCTTCATCGGCAAACAGGTCGGCCTGATGCGCTTCGTCACGTGCGCCGCACCCGCCTACCTGGCACGGCACGGCACGCCGCAGACCCTGGCCGACCTGGCCGCGCATCAGGGCATCATGCATTACTCGGGCCGCACGGGTCGCGCCTTCGACTGGGATTTTTTTCAGGGAAATGAAGTGCAGCGCGTGCAGATGGCCGGCCCCATCGCCGTCAACGATGCCGACGCCAGCGTTGCCTGCGCCTTGCAGGGGCTGGGACTGGCGCAGGCCGCCGTATATCAGGTGCGCGAACACCTCGACAGCGGCGCGCTGGTCGCCGTGCTGGCCGACCACCCGCCGACGCCCATGCCCATGTCGCTACTGACGCCGCAAGGGCGGCTGGCCACGCCCAAGCTGCAGGCGTTTGCCAGCTGGATCACGGCCCTGCTGGGTGCCCAGCCCGACGTGCAACTGCCCACGCACAAAATCTGAGGCAAAAAAAAGCCCGCTACGAGAGCGGGCTGAATCTATTTTCTTGGAGGAGAATAGAGGAGACAAATGAATTATGCTGCATCGCGGCATATTGATCCAATTGATTGTTGGAATGATAGAAATACGCCAAACGGATAACTGATCGGGGCAAAAAAAAACCGGCGCCGCAAGGAGCCGGTTCTTCACGCCACAACAAGCCTTACTTCGCTGCCGTCACCGGCGTCGCCTTGGTATCTGCGCCATACGGCAAGACCTTGGATGCCATGCGAGTATCGGCCTTGATCAGCGCCACTTCGTCGGCCAGGATGCGCGCCGCTTCGTTCAGCAGCACGTCCTTGGCGCTCTTGGCGGCCGTTTCGGCGTCCAGCTCGGCGCTCAGGGCCCGCTCGTCGCCCTGCAAGCCATCGTCGGTGCGCAAGGCGCCCTTCACGGCGGCGATCTGCTTGGCAGTCTTGCTGGCCGCTTTCGCACCCTTCAGCACGTCTTTCGGATCGGGAATCACCACCAGGTCGTCGGCAGGATTCGAAATCTGTGCGATCAGGCGTTTTTCACGGGCCTTGGCGCGCGCTTCCTGGGCATCGCGCTCCTTGCGGCGCACGGTTTCGTTGAGCGAAATCTGGTTTTCCTTGCGCTGCTTGACGACGAGGGCTATGTCATCGAGCAAGTACTGGAAATCCTTGTCCTTGGCCACGCGCGCTTCATGTTTCTTGTCCAGCAGCGGCACGATCTCCTTCAGGTCGCCCGTCGGCATGTAGGGCGCCGGCTTGATGGCCACCCAGGGCAGAGCATTGTCATAGCTCGATTCGCCGAAGTTCTCCGTGTCCGACATGGCTGGCAGCTTGATGTCGGGGGTGACGCCGCGCAACTGCGTGGTACCGCCATTGATGCGGAAGAACTGGGCGATGGTCATTTTCAGCTCGCCAAAGCGGGCTTTCTCGCTGCCACCGAAACGGTCGAGGTTGAACAGGGTCTGCACCGTACCCTTGCCGAAGCTGCCTTCGCCGATGATGACGCCACGGCCGTAATCTTGCACGGCGGCGGCGAAAATCTCGGAAGCGGAAGCCGAGCCGCGGTTGATCAGCACGCCCATCGGGCCATCCCAGGCCAGACCGGCATTGGTATCGCTTTCCACGTCGACCTTGCCTTCGGCATTGCGCTGCATCACGACCGGGCCCTTGTCGATGAACAGGCCCGTCAGTTCGACGGCTTCGTTCAGCGAACCGCCGCCGTTGTTGCGCAAGTCGATCAGCACGTTGTCGACCTTATCCTTCTTCAACTCGACCAGCAAACGGCTGACGTCGCGCGTGGCGCTTTTAAAGTCTTTGTCGCCACGGCGGCGCGCTTCGAAATCCTGGTAGAACGTCGGCAGGGAAATCACGCCGATGCGGCGCTTGACGCCGTTTTCCCGCACTTCGATGACCGATTTCTTCGCCGCCTGCTCTTCCATGCTGATTTTCTTGCGCACCAGCGGCAAGACCACGTGCTTGGCGTCCGGGCCGGCGTCGGCCGGCAGGATGTCGAGGCGCACCACGGAATCCTTGGCGCCGCGGATCAGCTGCACCACGTCATCGATGCGCATGCCCAGCACTTCCGTAATGGGGCCGCTTTCGCCCTGCCCCACGCCGACGATGCGGTCGCCCACTTTCAGCTTGCCCGACAATCCCGCCGGGCTGCCCGGCACGACTTCGCGCACCACCGTGTATTCATCGCGCGTCTGCAGCACGGCGCCGATGCCTTCGAGCGACAGCCGCATGGCGATGTCGAAGTTATCCGAGGCGCGCGGGCCCAGGTAATTGGTGTGCGGTTCGATCGACATGGCATACGCGTTCATGAAGATCTGGAACACGTCTTCGCTGTTGAGCTTGCGCGAACGGGTCGTGTAGCTTTCATAGCGCTTGTCCAGCGTCTCGCGGATGGCCTTGTCTTCCTTGCCCGCCAGTTTCAGGCGCAGCCAGTCGTTCTTGACGCGCTTGCGCCACAGGTCGCGCACTTCCTCGTCGTTCTTCGGCCAGGCGGCCTTTTCGCGGTCCAGCTGGTAGCTCTCGTCGGCGGCGAAGTCAAACTTGGTTTTGAGCAATTCACGCGCATACGCCATGCGCTCGTCGAAACGCTGCTGGTAAAGGTTGTAGATGGCAAATGGCGCCGTCAGGTCTTCATTGATGATGGCGTCATCGAGCTTGGTGCGCAAGGGCGCGAAGCGGTCAACATCGGCCTGCACGAAAAACAGTTTTTCCGCGTCCAGGGACTTGAAATAGCGGTCGAAGATTTTCTCCGACATGGCGTCGTCGAGCGGCATGGCCTTGTAATGGACGCGCGTCAATACGCGCGAAGCCCACAAGGCGGCCTGCGTTTGCTGGGCCAGTGGCTTCATGGTTAGCGGAGGAGCGGCGCTCTTGTCCGTCTGGGCTGCGCCAGCGTGGGCTGACAGGGCAAGCACCAGGGTGACCAGCATCATTTGCTTCTTCATCGGCTTCTCCGAAAATTAGTTAAATCAATTCCAGGCGGCGCAGCTATACATGCGCCAGCCAGCAAGACAGTAAGGGGAATACACGACTGGTCTGCATATTATTCTACAGGATACGGCCTGGCAGTCTCCCATGGAATATCAGTTTCTTCCCGGAAGCTTAAACGCGGATTAAAGGCGGCGTCTCATTCATTACAAAGTGAAACATTCGTGAGGAAATACTTCGCCCGGCAGTGCCGAATATCCAAATCCATAATACGAAACTCAAAAAGTCAATGGGAGACTTCATGAATCCTTGATGCAGATGATGTTTTTATGCGAAATAATGGTTCCTGCGGGAAACACTTAGTAACAAAAAGCAAGCGACATGCTATCATCTCGGCCTGAAATTTTGCATGCCTGTGCACGCTTTCCTAGCGGGCACGCCGCCGTTTCAAGCGTATTCCCCACCAGATCCCCTCCCCGCGTGTCATGTCATGACCAGGAATGGCCGAGCTGATTACCCTTTGCCAGACTCAAACTATGCCTACCAATTCGTTCTCCCTTCGTCACTTTAGTGTCGGGGGCAAGATTACCGCCTTCACGTTTGCGCTGGTCAGCCTGATCCTGGCCAGCCTGACTGCCCTGATGAGCAACCATACCTCGCGCGTGCTGGAACAGCGCGCCGAAGCGGCCGTCATCAGTGAGCTCAATAGCGTCATGACGACCACGGAAGTATTCCATACCGCCATGGTCAACGAAGCGGCCAGTTTCGCCCGCCTGTTCGCGGCCGAATTCCCCGGCCCGTTCACGGTCGACACAGGCGCCATGGTGGCCGTGGCCGGCAAGGCCACGCCGGCCCTGGCCAACGGCGGCAAGGTGCTCAACCTCGACACGGCCATGGTCGACCGCTACACGGCGCAAACGGGCGTGATCGCCACCATCTTTGCCGCCAATGGCGATGAATTCGTGCGCATCAGCACCTCGCTGAAAAAACAGGATGGCGAACGGGCCATCGGCACCCAGCTCGACCACAACCACCCCAGCTATGCGCCGCTGCGCGCGGGCCAGCGCTTCGTCGGCATGGCCACCTTGTTTGGCAAGCAATACATCACCCAGTACGACCCCGTGCGCGATACAGGCGGCAAGGTGGTGGGCGTGCTGTTCATCGGCCTCGATATCAGCAAGAATCTGGCCATGCTGAAAGACAGGATTCGCCAGGTCAAGATTGGCCAGACGGGCTACATCTATATCGTCGACACGGCCCCCGGCGCTAACTACGGCCACCTGGTGCTGCACCCGAACAGCGAAGGCAAGAGCGCGCTCGATTTCAAGGCCAGCGATGGCCGCCTGTTCATCCAGGAAATGCTGGCGCAGCAAAATGGCGCCATGCGCTACACCTGGACGGCGCCAGGCGAAACGGGCGCCAGCGCGCGCGAAAAGCAGCTGTATTATCGTCAATTCAAGGATTGGCAATGGATCATCGCAGGTGGCACGTTCACGGACGAGATCACGCTGGAGGCGCGACAGCTGCGCAACCAGCTGGCCATTTCCGGCTTCGTCGCGCTGCTCGTCTTCGTCCTGCTGCTGTACTGGCTGGTGCGCGCCCTCGTGTCGCGCCCGCTGGCCGCCGCCGAAACGGCCGCCGCGCAAATTGCCGCCGGCGACCTGACCGTCCACCTCGAGACGACCAGCCACGACGAAATCGGCCGCCTGCTGCTCGCCATGAACCGCATCAGCGACAAGCTGTCGCAAGTGGTCAGCAACGTGCGCGGCAGCGCCGGGCAAATCGCCACGGCGTCCGGTGAAATCGCCAGCGGCAACCTGGATTTGTCGAGCCGCACGGAACAGCAAGCCAGCTCGCTGGAAGAAACGGCCGCCTCGATGGAAGAACTCAGTTCCACCGTGCGGCAGAACGTTGATCACGCACAGCAAGCGAGCAAGCTGGCACGCGACTCGTCGACGCTGGCAGCCGAAGGCGGCGCGGCCGTGGCGCAAGTGGCCAGCACTATGGATGCCATCCGCAGCTCATCGGGCAAGATCGCCGACATCATCGGCGTGATCGACGGCATCGCCTTCCAGACGAATATCCTGGCCTTGAACGCGGCAGTGGAAGCGGCCCGTGCGGGCGAGCAGGGACGCGGCTTTGCCGTCGTCGCCACCGAGGTTCGCACCCTGGCGCAGCGCTCGACGGCCGCAGCGAAAGACATCAAGGATTTGATCCAGGCGTCCGCCGGCACAGTGGACCTGGGCCATGCGCAAGTGAGCCAGGCCAGCGCCACCATGGACACCGTGGTGGCCAGCGTGCAGCAAGTGAGCACCATCATGGCCGAAATCGCGCAGGCGAGCGAAGAACAGCGCAGCGGCATCGAGCAAGTCAACCAGGCCATCGCCCAGATGGATCAGGTGACCCAGCAGAACGCTGCCCTGGTGGAAGAAGCGGCAGCGGCCGCCGACGCCCTGCAGGAGCAGGCGCAGGATCTGAACCAGGTGGTGGGCGTGTTCAAGCTGTAAGCTCAAGCCTGGTGCTAAGATGGGGACGAACCCACCTTGCCAGGAGACGCGATGCACGACGACTACGTTTTAATAGCCCGGCTGATGATACCGACGGATGCGCACGTCATTCGCGCCTGCCTGGCAGCGGCCGGCATCGACGTGCTGCTGACGGACGACCAGCACATGCAGGCCGACATGCTGCTGGCGGCCGCCATTGGCGGCGCCCGCGTCATGGTGCGTGAACACGACGTGGCGCGCGCCAATGAAATACTGGCCGCCTTCGAGCGGGGCGATCTGGCCTTGTCAGATGATGCGGACGTGGGCGCGCCAGTCGCCGAATAAGCCTACGAGTAGAAACAGCGCCCGCATGCCTGGCGGTAACTCTCGTTGCCGCCAATACTGATCTGCTCGCCTTCCTTGATGCGGCGGCCCTGCTCATCCACGCGGATGTTCATCGTGGCCTTCTTGCCGCAGGTACAAATATTTTTCAATTCCTCGATATCGTCGGCCAGCGCCAGCAGATAGGCCGAGCCGGGAAATGGTTCGCCCTTGAAATCCGTGCGCAAGCCGTAGCAGATGACGGGCACGCCCTTCACTTGCGCCAGCTGGTGCAATTGTTGCACTTGTGCCGTGCTGAGAAATTGCGCTTCATCCACCAGCAGGCAAGCCACCTGGGGAATATCGTTGAGGAAATTCGTATCGGCATGGAAGATATCGACCTGGCGCTGCGGGCCCAGGCGCGAAGTGACACGGCCCACGCCGTAGCGGCTGTCGATGGCTGCCGTGTACAGGCGCACCTGCTGGCCCTGCTCTTCATAGTTATGCGCGACTTGCAACAAGGCTGTCGACTTGCCCGCGTTCATCGCGGAATACCGGAAATAAAGTTTTGCCACTGCCGCCTGCCCTGTTTGGTTGATTTTCAATACTATTTAGTATCTTTTCGAGGCGTGATTATAAATCGCAATGGTGAGCTTGCGGCAGCTTAATACGCGCGTCGCTGGCGCGGCAAGCGGGCGAAAAACGGCGCATACTCGAATCGCCCGCGCTGCAAGCGATATGCACAGGGCGCATATGCAAGCATGGAAACATTCGTTCGCCGCACTCGTCCACCCGCCTACACTGCGCGGCACGGAAGGCTGCTCGGGACACAATCCGGAGCGGCTGTTTCTCTGACAGGAGCCACCATGAATGATCGAATGCCATCCCCATCTCCATCCCAGCCGCCAGCGCTATACAAGCTGATCGGCAATACCCCGCTGGTCGAAGTGACCAGGCTCGATACGGGCCTGTGCCAGCTGTTCCTGAAACTGGAATCGCAAAATCCCGGCGGTTCCATCAAGGATCGCATCGGCCTGTCCATCATCGAAGCGGCCGAAGCCGACGGCCGCTTGCAGCCGGGCGGCACCATCATCGAGGCCACCGCCGGTAACACGGGCATCGGCCTGGCGCTGGTGGGCCGCATCAAGGGCTACCGCGTGATTCTCGTCGTGCCAGACAAGATGTCGACGGAAAAAGTGCTGCACTTGAAAGCCCTGGGCGCGGAAGTGCACACCACGCGCTCGGACGTGGGCAAGGGCCATCCCGAGTACTACCAGGATTACGCGGCGCGCCTGGCGCGCGAACTACCGGGCGCCTTCTTCGCCGACCAGTTCAACAATCCCGCCAATCCGCTGGCCCACGAAACGACGACGGCCCCCGAAATCTGGGAGCAAAGCGGGCACGACGTGGACGCCATCGTCGTCGGCGTGGGTTCGTCCGGCACCCTGACGGGCCTGACGCGCTACTTCCGCAAGGCGCAGCCCAAGCTGGAATTCGTACTGGCCGACCCGCAAGGCTCCATCCTCACCGAATACATCGATACGGGCAAAGTGTCGGACACGAGCGGCTCGTGGGCCGTGGAAGGCATAGGCGAAGATTTTATTCCGTCCATCGCCGACATGGACAGCGTCACGAAAGCCTACACCATCACAGACCAGGAAAGCTTCGACAGCGCGCGCGCCCTCTTGCGCGCCGAAGGCATTTTAGGCGGCTCGTCGACGGGCACCCTGCTGGCCGCAGCGCTCAAGTACTGCCGCGAACAGACGAGCCCCAAGCGCGTCGTCACTTTTGTCTGCGACACGGGCACGCGCTACCTGTCAAAAGTCTACAACGATGGCTGGATGCGCGACCAGGGCTTATTGCAGCGGGCCGTGTCGGGCGACTTGCGCGACCTGATCGGGCGCCGCTACGACGAGGGCGACGTCGTCAGCGTGGCGCCGGGCGACACCCTGCTCACAGCCTTCAACCGCATGCGCGCCAGCGACCTGGCGCAGCTGCCCGTCATCGATAGCGGCCAGCTGGTCGGCATCCTCGACGAATCGGACTTGCTGCTGCACGTCTCCGGCGACGCCGCCCATTTCGCGTCGCTGGTGGGCGCCACCATGACGACGCAGATCGAAACGCTGGCCCCTTCAAGCGGCTTGCCCGCCCTGCGCGCCACCCTGGACCGGGGCTTGACGGCCGTCGTCGCCGACGCTGACGCCTTCTATGGCCTGATCACCCGCTTCGACCTTCTCAACCACTTACGCAGGACACTATCTTGAGCCAGAAAATTCCCCGCAAGAGCCACCTCGCCACCCGCGTCATCCACGCCGGCCAGTCGCCCGACCCGTCGACGGGCGCCATCATGCCGCCCATTTACGCCACCTCCACCTTCGTGCAGGAGAGCCCCGGCGTGCACAAGGGATTGGACTACGGCCGCTCGCACAATCCCACGCGCTGGGCGCTCGAGCGCTGCGTGGCCGACCTGGAAGGCGGCAGCGCGGCCTTCGCGTTTGCCTCGGGCCTGGCCGCCATCTCGTCCGTGCTGGAATTGCTGGACGCGGGCAGCCACATCGTCGCCGGCGACGATATGTACGGCGGCACCTACCGCTTGTTCGAGCGCGTGCGCCGCCGCTCGGCCGGCCACCAATTTACCTATGTCGACCTGACGAATCCGGAAAACCTGCTGGCTGCGCTGCGTCCGGAAACAAAGATGGTGTGGGTCGAAACGCCCACCAACCCAATGCTGAAACTGGCCGACCTGCGCGCAATTGCCGACATCTGCCGCGCACGGGGCATCATCGCCGTGGCCGACAATACCTTCGCCAGCCCGCTGGTGCAGCGCCCGCTGGAACACGGCTTCGACATCGTCGTGCACTCGACCACCAAGTACTTGAACGGCCACTCGGACATCATCGGCGGCATCGCCATCGTCGGCGCAGAGGAACGCCAGGCGGAATGGCGCGAGCAGCTGGGTTTTCTGCAAAATTCGGTGGGCGCGATTGCCGGGCCGTTCGACAGCTTCCTCGCCTTGCGCGGCGTAAAAACCCTGGCCATCCGCATGCAGCGCCATTGCGAAAGCGCCCTGGCGCTGGCGCAGTGGCTGGAGCAGCAGAAAGAGGTAAAACACGTGTTTTATCCGGGCCTGGCCTCGCACCCGCAGCACGCGCTGGCGCAGCGCCAGATGGATGGTTTCGGCGGCATCATCTCCATCGACCTCGATACGGATTTAGCCGGTGCGCGGCGTTTCCTGGAGCATTGCGAGGTGTTCGCCCTGGCCGAGAGCCTGGGCGGCGTGGAAAGCCTGATCGAGCATCCGGCCCTGATGACGCACGCCAGCATCCCGGCCGAGCAGCGGGCCAGACTGGGCATAGGCGATGGCTTGATCCGGCTGTCGGTGGGGATTGAAGACCTGGAAGACCTGCGGCATGACTTGCGCACGGCGCTCGACGCGATTTGATCGGCCGGCTCCTGTTTTTCCAGGGTGGTAGCGGCGCTCCAGGTGCTGTTCCACCTGTTCCGGATAAACAGCACCTCCTTGAACTCTCCCCGCGCATGCATGGCCGCCTGGTCCTGGAAATGGGGTGAGCGCGGATCGCTGCTCTGGCCCTACGCGGCCAGCGCGCGCCACTTGCCCGAAGCGTAAGGCACGGGCGAACTGGCATGGTCAACTCCGCATCAGGACGCGTCGATCAAGGCCGCAATACGCTGCTCGAGTTCCACGTTTTGCGCCTGCAGCTGCACCACCTGCTGTTTCAGGCTGGCGATCTCGCCGCGCAGGCGCTCCGCTTCTGACGGTGTCTGGGCAGCGTTTTCCGCCCACGGCTCATTGCCCGTCTCCGGCGTATCTTGCGAGACGTGGACTTTCGGCTCGCGCGGCGTGCGCGTGGCGGCGCGCTGTTCGCGGATTTCCTTGGCCGCCTGGCGTAACAACTTCTTGCCGCCGGCGACGGCCGCCACCTGCTCTTCCGGCGGCAGGGATGCCACGGTGGCCGCCGCATTGATGGAGATCGTACCCGAACGGACCGCTTCCACCAGTTCCGGCGACGCCGCCTTCTGAATCTTTTCGATCTGGCTGATCTGGTTGCTGCTCAGGCGGGCGGCCTTGGCCACCTCTTCGCGCGTGCTCATGGGCGGCTTCGGCGCATTTTCGCCGTCCGGCGCATCCTGGGCGCTGACGGGAGCCGGGATGCGCGCGGCGACGATTTCCTTCTTGCGCAGGGCCAGCACGCCGCGCTGGAAGTCCGAGACGCTGCGCCGCGCCAGGTGGTTGTCGATCATCCACAGCATGACGTCGTCGAGCGAGGTAAAGCTGGCGTTCTGGATGGTCTTGAATTCGATGCCATGCTGGCGGCAGATGGCGTAGCGGTTATGCCCGTCGATCAGCACGTCGTTCCACAGCACCAGCGCGTCGCGGCAGCCTTCGGCCAGCAGGCTGCGCTCGAGCGCCGCGTATTCGCTGGCGGTGAGCGGGTCGATATACGACTGCAGCACCTGATTGATAGTGATATTCATGGTTGTCCTCAATATTGCGGCGCGATGGTCCGCGCCGGCACGAATGCTACACCATCCGCCTCCCCTGGCCGGGTAAAATCATGGCGGCACAGCTCAATCAAAAACACGGACCATGAAAAGAAAGTACGCCACCGCAATTATTTTTACCGTTGCCGCCATCGGCTTCACCTGGGTCAGCCCCTACATCGCCATGTACCGCATCAGCATCGCGGCGAAATCCGTGCGCCTGGAAAACCTGGCGCAGCAGGCGGACCTGCCCGCCGTGCGCGCCAGCGTGGCGCGCCAGTTGCGGGCGGCCGGCGACACGGCCAGCGAAGACGACTTCAAGGAAATGCTCGACACCATCGTCTCGCCGCCCGGCATCACGGTGCTGATCCTGCACGGCAAACAGGGGGCGGACGGCAAGCGCCACGACTTCGGCATGGCTTACCGCTCGTGGAACGAAGTGGTGTTGCGGCGCAGCGGCGCCGGCCCCGCCGCCAGCCAGTTTTTGCTGCGCCGCCACGGCATCTGGGACTGGAAACTGACGGATATTACCTTGCCGCCAGAATTACTCTGATGAAACTTGATCTAAAACAACACTTACTTAAACCGTCATATTGATTTTGGGAAATATTATGTAGAATGCCAACACTTCAGGCGCACCGGGTCGCCAGGCATCCGAGAGATTGCACGATGAAAAGAATGATGCTTCTCGCTGTAGTGGCACTGGTCGCGTTGGCCGGCGTCTTCTATGGCAGCCCGTATTTCACCATGAACAAGATTCGTGCGGCGACCATGGACGAAGATAGCCAGGCCTTGGCTGCGCAGATCGACCTGGAGCTGCTGCGCAGCAGCCTGGGGCAGCAACTGCACACCCTGTTCTCGGCGCCGGAAGTGGCCGACGATATCAGCCCCGACGTCATTGACCCCTTGCTTGATACCATGCTGATGCCTGAAGGCATCGTCGCCTTGATGAAGCTCAATGACCGCTACGAGAAGCCAATCGCCAAGGTCAGCGACATCAGCGGCCGCAAGCGCAATGCCAAGCCCGACTACAAGCTGCGCTACACCTCGTGGGACAGCGTCGTGGTGCAGCGTGCCCACAGCAAAAGCCATATCGGCGAGCTGACCCTGACGCGCGATGGCGTGTGGGGCTGGAAGCTGACGTCGGTGGCACTGCCCAGGAATCTGCTGGCCGACGCGTAAAACGGCCGCGCACTGCTATCATCTGTCCATCCACATTCATTTGGAGGCAGCATGACTGACCTGGTACACCACGCACTGGCCCACGCGGCCAAACCGGCCACCACGCCCTGGGTCGTCACCCTGGTCAGCGGTGAAAAGCTGACAGGCCCCATCACCGCTCTGGCCGACGGCTGCTACGCGATCGGCCTGGGGCAAATCAAGTATTTTTCCAGCGACAAGGTCGCCAGCCTGAATGTCTCGGGCGCGGGCGCGTTTCCTATCTGAGCCATCTGATGCGTTTTCCTACGGACGGTGCGGATCTGGCAGCGCATTTGCAGGCGCTGGAAGCGGCGCTGCAAAGCCGGGCTGTGCGCGCCGATAGCGTCAGCCTGGCGGCACTGCTAGCTGACGAGTTCGTCGAATTCGGCAGTTCCGGCAATGTCTGGACACGGGCGGCGACCCTGGCCGACCTGCCTGCGGAACAATTTATCTCGCGCAGCATCAGCGAGTTTCAGGCGCAGCTGCTGGCCGAGGACATCGCGTTTGTTACCTACCGCTCGCAGCGGCACGCAGCGGGCACCCAGCCCGCCAGCGCCAGCCTGCGCAGTTCGCTATGGAAGCGACGTGATGGCCGCTGGCAAATGGCGTTTCACCAGGGCACGCCCATTCCCGCCTGAGACAGCTCCCGCTCACGCCGCCAGGCGCGTGCCGTCAGGTTGCGCGAGGTCGGGCAAGCACGCCAGCGCCGCTTTCAGGGCGGCAAAACACTGCGCGTCGATGGCTGTGCCCACCGTCTCGGCCATGATCTCGAGCGCTTTGGGTATCGGAATTGGTCCCCGATAAGGCCGGTCGGCCGTGATGGCGTCGAAAATATCGGCCGTGGTGATAATGCGCGTTTCCAGGCTGATGTCGTCGGCCGTCAAGCCCCGCGGATAACCCTTGCCATCGAGCCGTTCATGGTGCGCAGCTGCCACGACAGCCAGTTCGGCAAACGCATCAATGCGTGACAGAATCGTTTCCGTATAGTGTGCGTGCTGCTGCACTGCCAGCCACTCATCGGCGTCGAGTTTGCCAGCCTTGTCCAGCACGCTGTTGCTGACGCCAAGCTTGCCGACGTCATGCAGCAAGGCACCCCGCTTGAGCCAGCGGCGCCGCTCCGGCGTCACACCCAAGGCTTCGGCGATCATGTCCGCGTACAGCGCAACGCGCTCGCTGTGGCCGCTCGTGTACGGGCTTTTCGAATCGACCACCTGGCCGAACGCGGCAGCGATGTCGTCGAGATAATCCTCATCCACCGGCACGGAACGGTTCGCCGGTTCCAGCGCCGCCACGGCGGCCGTCAGGTCCTGCGAGCGCAACATGGACCAGAAGGCGCCCGACTGCGCCACCCGCTCGAATGCCTGCACCAGTTGCGGATCAAACCAGGTCGCCGAGCGCTGGCGCACTTCCGCCTGGGCCGCGCGCGCGCCATCGGCCGTATGAAAGACGTCGACCACCTGCGCCAGCAGGGCAATGCGCGAAAACAGGGGAATCGCCTGGCCTGCCAGTTTGTCCGGCTTGCCCTGGCCGTTATAGTGTTCGTCGAGGCTGTAGATGCCCTGTGCCACGGTTTCCGGAAAGCGCAGCAGGCGCGCGATGTCGGCGCCGCGCTGGCAGCGCGTGGCGATCAGCTCCTGCGCGATGTGCGGGCCGTCGCGCAAGATCGTCATCACGGCGCGGAAGCGCTCGGCCAGGCCGGCCTTCAGGCCCGTGTGCTTGAGGACGAATTTGAGCACTTGCGGCAGGCTGTCGCCCACAGTCTTGAAGCCTTGCTTGAAAGACAGATCATCCGTCAGGTAGAGCTCGCAGATGCGCGCGGCATTGCTGCTGCAGCCCAGGTCCTTGAGCAGCAGGGTGTAATACAGATTCCACAAGTCTTCATCCGCCATGCCCAGTTCGCGTCCCACATGCATGCCGATCCAGCAACAACGGATGCAATGGCCTTCCGGCTGCCCCTCCGTGATGTCCAGGGCCTGGCTGAGGGCGGCGATCAGTTCGGAGAGCCGGATGCCGTCAACGGCCGGTGCACTTGCCGATAAAATTATCATGGTAGAAATATAAGTTTCCAATTTGCAATAGATTACATTCTACGCGAAATCCTGCATGTAGATGCCTTGTGGCAACCTCATTGCCCCTGCATGCGCCGCGCGGGTGGAACTGGCAGGCAACATGCCATCCCATGATGTGGCAACACAACAACATCGCATGGCAGAAAGAAAGAGGGGATACTGTCGTATTTTTCGCACTGCGCACTGGCCGCTCACACGCCATGGCGTCGGCATGTTTGCGCTGTCGCAGGGAAAACCTTCGGTGGCCAAGCGGCCGTCTGCGCTGGCAAAAGCCTTGCGGCACCTCACTATGCACCCGCCCGATATTGACGACAAATACGATTTTATTCAGGTATTGAGTCGAAACGAATATAAATAGTCTCGCCTGGAAAATGGCATGAATACCAAAACTTTCCGTGCTAGCATGATTTTTCGTCTAGCGGACTTGCGCCTGCCTGGACCTTACGAACAAACTTGACCGACAGGAGCCGTTTCATGATGACACCGCATGCCAGCACCATACGCCACACCCTGATTGCCCTGGCAATCACTGCCGCCTTTCCCCTGCAGGCGCTGGCGCAAGACAGCGTCCCGGCGCCAGCCGCCGACGCACCTGCCGCTCCGGTGGCACAGGCCGGCCCTGGCCAGCTGGAAACGGTCATCGTGACGGCGCAGCGACGCGCGGAAAACATCAAGGACGTGCCCATGTCCATCGCCACCCTGAAGGGCGACAAGCTCGACACCCTGACGGCCGGCGGCGCCGACATCCGCTTCCTCAACAGCCGTTCGCCCAGCGTCTCGGTCGAATCTGATTACGGCCGCACCTTTCCCCGCTTCTATATTCGCGGCCTGGGCAACACCGATTTCGACCTGAACGCCTCGCAGCCCGTGGGCCTGGTGATGGATGACGTGGTGCAGGAAAACGCCATGCTGAAGGGTTTCCCCGTGTTTGACGTGGATCAGGTCGAGGTGCTGCGCGGCCCGCAAGGCACCCTGTTCGGCCGCAACTCGCCGGCCGGCGTAATCAAGTTCGATTCGGCCAAGCCCGTCTTCAAGACGGAAGGCTACCTGAGCGGCGGATTCGGCAAAGATGGCATGAAGAACCTGGAAGGCGCTTTCAACGTGCCCGTCAGCGACACCGTGGCCCTGCGATTTTCCGGCCAGACGCAGCGCCGCGACGACCGCGTGCACAACCCGCGCCCCACCGGCACGCGCGACTTTGAAGGTTATGAAGACAGCGCCGCCCGCCTGCAAGTGCTGGTCAAGCCCACGCGCGACTTCACTGCCCTGTTCAACGTGCACGCGCGCGACCTCGATGGCACGGCGACGCTGTTCCGCGCCAACATCCTGAAACAGGGCACCAATGACCTGGTCGACAATTTTGATTATGGCTCCTACCCTACCGATGGCATCAACCGCCAGCACCTGAAAACCAAGGGTGGCAGCATGCGCCTGAAATGGGACTTGCCCGGCGTCACCCTGCATTCGATCACCGGCTACGAAAAGCTCGACTTTTACAGCCGCGCCGACGTCGACGGCGGCTATGGCGCCGTGTACGCCCAGCCGATGGGCCCCGGCTTCATTCCTTTCGTCGTGGAAACGGCCGACGTGATTCCCAAGCACAAGCAGATTTCGCAGGAATTCCGCGCCGAATCGAGCGCCAAGGGCCCGCTGCAATGGATAGGCGGCCTGTTCTACTTCAAGGAAGATATCCAGATCGACAGCATCAGCTTTGACAGCCTGGCGCCCGGCAATCCGCAAAACAGCGCCTACGCCACGCAAAACCAGAGCTCGAAGTCGTACGCGGCCTTCGGCTCGCTCAACTACACGGTCTCGGACGCCCTGAAACTGCGCGCCGGCCTGCGCTACACGAGCGACAAGAAGGAATTCTCGGCCAAGCGCGTGGAAGCGACCACGGCCGGGCCGTTCAACCTGAATGACTCCTCGCACAACGTCAGCTGGGACCTCAGCGGCACCTATGTTCTGACGCCGGAAACCAACGCCTACGCGCGCATCGCCACCGGCTACCGCGCGCCATCGATGCAGGGCCGCCTGAACGGCCTGGCCGACCGCCCTTCGTTTGCGGGCGCCGAGAAAGCGCTGTCCGTCGAGGCGGGCATCAAGCAGGACCTGTTCGACAAGCGCGCGCGCCTCAGCCTGGCCGTGTTCCAGTACCGGGTCAAGGACAAGCAACTGACAGCCGGCAGCGGCGCCGTCAACATGAACCAGCTGATCAACGCCGACAAGGCCACCGGCCGGGGCGTGGAACTCGATTTCCAGGCTAACCTCAGCGATTCCCTCAGCATGACCCTGGGCGGCAGCTACAACCACACGGAAATCCAGGACAAGAAGCTGTTCGTGCAAAGCTGCGGCAACGCACTGAACAACCCGGCCAGCGGCTGCACCGTCACCGACCCCGTCGGACCATTCAAGGGCACAGCCTATATCGACGGCAACCCGCTGCCACGCGCACCGGAATGGCAAACCAACTTCACCCTGAAATACAGTATTCCCCTGGCCAATGGCGAGTTCTACGCCTACACGGACTGGGCCTATCGCACCAGCTACAATTTCTTCCTGTATGAAGCGAAGGAATACAAGGCCAAGGAACTGCTCGAAGGCGGCTTGCGCATCGGCTACAAGTGGGACAAATACGAACTCTCCGCGTATGGCCGCAACATCACCAACCAGATCCAGTCACTGGGCGCCATCGACTTCGACAACCTGACGGGCATCGTCAACGAACCACGCACGTATGGCGTGCAGTTCAAGGCGACGTTTTGATGGCGGGTAGATAAAACCTGGCTGTCCGGTGCGAACCGGACAGCATTTTTCTCCCACCACGGCAGAAACCTGGCTGTGGACGCGAGACCATCGCTCCGGCACAAGATGGCATTACGGGCATCACCTGTGCTAGAATCTCGCCGCGCTGCCCGGATGGTGAAACTGGTAGACACTGGAGACTTAAAATCTCCCGCCTGTAAGGGCGTGCCGGTTCGATTCCGGCTCCGGGCACCAGCGCACAGAATTTGGAAACATCGAAAAAGCTATTAAATCCAATAAAATCAACGGGTTAGTGGCTTTTTTTACGTCCAGAGATTCCTGTTAGTCCATATTAAACCCGACAAAAAGCAGTAGCGATTACGCCATGATTACGCCTCAACGAGAGGGATGCATGGCTTCATTCAGGAAACGGGTTGGCGGCTGGCGGGCAGAAATCGCCATCCTCGGCACACGGGAATCTAAAACATTCAGCACCAAGGCCGAGGCTGCGGCCTGGGCGTCGGAACGCGAAACTGAAATCCGGCGCGGCGCCGACAGTGGCATCGTCATCGGGAAAAGCTGCGGCGACGCATTCGACAGGTATCTGGAAGAAGTCTCCATCCACAAGCGCGGCGAGCGCTGGGAAAGGCTGCGCCTCAACGCCATCGGCGAAGTGGTCATTGGCGGCGTGAAAATCAAAGATATCAAGCTGGCCAACGTGACACCTGAACTGCTTGGCGCCTGGCGCGATCAACGCATGACAGGGGAAAGCAAGGTCACTGGCGCCACCGTGAATCGTGAGCTGAACTTGCTTTCCCACGTGTTTACGACTGCGCGCAGGGAATGGAAATGGCTTGCCGCCAGTCCGACCAGCGACGTGCGCCGCCCCAAGCCAGCCGCCTCACGCGAACGCATTCCCACCGAAGATGAAATCGAGCGCCTGTGCAATGCGCTTGGCTTCACCGGCGAGTCTGTGACGACGAAGAGCCAGGCCGTGGCGGTCGCCTACCTCTTCGCCATCGAGACAGCTATGCGGGCCGGCGAAATCTGCGGGCTGATGCCAGCCTGGATTGATGGAGCCGTCGCCCGCCTCCCCGCCTCGATCAATAAAAACGGCGTGCGCCGAGACGTGCCGCTCTCGACGCGCGCGCTGGAACTCCTGTCGCTATTGCCAGACTCCGGCGAGGGCCCATTGTTCGGCATTTCCACGGCCTCGCTCGATGCCCTCTTCCGCAAAGCGCGCGAACGATCCTGCATCGAGGGGCTGACCTTCCACGACAGCCGGCATGCGGCCATCACGCGTTTGGCCAAAAAATTGAACGTGCTGGACCTGGCGCGCATGGTAGGCCACAGGGATTTGCGCATGCTCCAGATCTATTACAACGAGAGTGCCGAGGATATGGCGGCCAAGCTCGGGTAGAATATTCGCTTATCGATTTTCACTAGACCCATATGTATCGACTACACGACATCTTAGCTGAGCTCGACGCTTCATTCGTCACCATTGATGCAGGAAATATTCTGCTAAAGAACGAGGCCAAGAACAGCTTCTGGAAAGAGGAACTACGTGCGTTTGCCATTTGCCGTTTTCCGGTGACAGAACAGCTGTACCGTGAGATTACTGGTGGTGAACTCTGCCCCGGTTCCGCAACCTGCCCGGTGGTCGATGTCTCCTGGCTCGACGCGATCGCTTTTTGCAATCACCTGTCGCACCTAGCCGGCTTGACGCCCTGTTATGACATCAATGGCGAAAGCGTGACTTGGGACCCGACCGCTCAGGGCTACCGACTGCCTACAGAGGCTGAATGGGAGTATGCCTGCAGAGCAGGCGGCCAAGAAGTGCGTTACGGTGACCTCGACGCTATCGGCTGGCATGCGGGAAATTCCAATGACAGCCGGCATCCGGTCGGAGAAAAAGTAGAGAATGCACTGGGCCTCTATGACATGATCGGTAACGTCTGGGAATGGTGCTGGGATCGCTTTGACCCGGACGTCTACGGAGAATATCGTGTATTTCGCGGCGGCGGCTGGCTCGATGTTCCCAACGCCTGCCGCGCCTCATGTCGGCGCAAAAGCCATCCGACCTACCGTATCGACGACCTGGGCTTTCGGATTGTAAGGAGTTGCATTCAGTGAGGTGGAATGAGGCCAAACGCGAAGAGGACAGCGTCGCGACCGGCATGGACGATGCGGAAACATTTTTTATGCAAAAGTAATCAGTACAGCCAGCGCTTAGACCCAGCCCTTCGAATCTCACGCGCAGGGCGCGCAGGCGCCTTGCTCGCTTCCGCCAAGCAATAAAAAACCGCCCGAATGCGATTTCTTTATTTCCTGTTGGAAGCGGTGTAATGCGAATGACTACGCTTTATGCGGCTTCTACAAGCTAAATAACATTCGTACCTACTATGCTACCTACGAATGAACATCGGAACAAAAATTCTTTGCGCACACGCCCCCAGGCGCGACGACATCAAGGTAAGCGTAAAGTCAGCGTTGTCTAGAGCCTGGCGTTGATTTGGCAGATGATGGCATCACACCGCTAGGAAGCGGCATGTTTTTTAAGCTGAGGGGAGCTGCGCGGCGCAGTTCCAGGGCAGGAAGTCGTCAACTGGTTGACCGGATGATCGGCGATATTGGTTGCGGCGCCCCCCTACCATTAGATCAAGGGCGAGCAACATGGCAGTCTGCTGCTCTGACCCCGGCTGCTCCTCACCGCTTTTGTCGGCACTGACCCCGCTGTTTTTGTTGGCAATGCTAGTGCCGCGTAGAGATTTTGGTGAAAACAAACAGCCTAGACCAAGCTTTCCACCGTTCGTCGCAAATCCAGGGAGCCTCGGGCAACGCTCGATAAGATTAGCCCATCCAATTAATGAAAGGGAAACTTATGCGCATTCGTCTATGGCTATTGCCAGTCCATGCTTCAGGCCGCGCGCTACGCCTGGGAGCCTTAGTGGGGGTGGCGGCATGTAGCGGACCCGCCCACGCGGGCGAGTCCGCTATAGCCGAGCGTATCGCCGGCGGGCTGCGGCAGCGGGTGGACATCGCAGGCGAGCCGGCGCAGACCTTCGATATCCAGCAGCGCCTGCGCCGCTATAAGGTCTCCAGCGTCAGCGTGGCGGTCATCCGCGACGGCAAGATCGCTTGGGCCGGCGTCTACCGGCAACCGTCCGCACCTGCGGCCGACACCGACACGCTGTATCAGGCCGCGTCCATCAGCAAGGGCGTGACCGGCGTGCTGGCACAGCGGCTGGCGGGCAGCAGCAACCTCCAGCTCGATAGTCCGGTGGACGCCTGCCTGCGGCCGTGGATCCTGCCCGTCGGACAGCAAAGCCCCGAGCATCCGGTGACCTTGCGCAATTTGCTCAACCACACCGCAGGGGCGACCGTGTCCGGCTTCCCCGGCTATCCGCCGTCGCAGGCGACCCCTACGGACCTTCAGGTAATCAAGGGCGAGCCGCCGTCGTTCACGCCGGCGGTCACCATCCAGACCATCCCGGGCGCCGCCTATGCGTACTCCGGCGGCGGCTACACCATCGCCCAAATCGCCATGCAGCAATGTCTGCGCACGCCTTTTGCGGAGTTGATGCGCCAGCAAGTACTGCAGCCGCTGCGGATGCAGCGCAGCACATTCGCGCAGCCATTGTCGGCGGCAGAACACAACCGCGCGCGCGGCCACTACGCCGACGGCAGCGAAGTCGAAGGCGGGGCCTTCATCTATCCCGAACTGGCGGCCGCCGGCCTGTGGACCACGGCTAGCGACCTGGCGCGCTTCGCCATCGGTGTCCAGCGGTCGTGGAAAATCGGCACGGCCTTTCTGAGCACCACCGAGGCGCGCGATCTGCTGACGCCGGCGCTGAACAATTATGCGCAGGGCTTCTTCGTGGTCGGCGATGGCGAGCACAAACGCTTCATGCATTCCGGCGGCAACACCGGCTTCAAGAGCACCTATGCGATGTATCTCGACAGCGGCAACGGCGTTGTAGTCATGACCGACGGCGACAACGGTACCTATCTTGGCGGCGAGATCGTCAAGGCGGTGGCATCCGCCTACGACTGGCCCGACTTCAAACCTCGCCTGGCCCAAGCGGCGCCCCTGGACTTAGCAACGGTCACGCGCCACGTCGGCATCTACCAGCTCGACAACTTCGAGGGCCGTTTCACCAACCGCTACGAACTGCGCTTCGACGGCAAGGACTGGACGATGGTGATGCCTGACATCGGCGCCACCCGGCTGGTGCCGATCGGCAAAACCAGCCTGGTATCCCCCGAGACCGGCGACATCATCGAACTGACGCAGGATAGCGCCCAAGACCTGCTGTTAATCGGGGGGCGCAAGGCCCACCGCAGCCCGGACAGCTGAATCGGCAAGAGCGTACGAGGCGGTGCTGGCCAGCTACGATCACGACGAGCATCCAGACCTGCGCGCCGTGGTCGCCATGGCGATGGCCGCTCTGGGCGCGAGGATCAGGTCTGCCATTTGTACACGAACTGATGCGTTAGACGTCGTGGAAGCTGGGTCAGTTGATAGCTAATTGGAGAATTCGAGGCGGGCTGGGCCGGTAGGCCAAGCCCTTTGAATCTCACTAACAGTGTAACCCGTCGATAGTTTTCAAGTCTTCAAAATACTTCATATTTTTCATAAACTTACGCGCTATTTCGTTCCGCACGCAATGTTTTTCCACAACCTTGCAACCTACTGTTTTCACCATCCCACACTGACGATGCGGAAACGTTTTTTGTGCGGAAGTGATCCGCGAGCGCTCCCGTACTTCTGTCAAATTTGGAAAGCAAAGTTGTCAAAGAAAGGCCGATAGACTATCTTTCGTCTCACGCCCCCGGCTAGAAGATGCAAAACAAACCTGATTTCTCCCTAATTCTTTCGCTTTGTACAATGCTTTGTCTGCGGCTTCGACCAACTCAACAGGCTTGTTTTCCAAATGAATCGGAGAAAAAGCTTCGACACCAATACTGACCGTCACAACACCGAGCGGGTTTCCTGTATGTTCAATTCCCATAGATTGAATGGCGCTACGAATACTCTCAGCAATCGCCAGGGTGCCGGGAAGGTCCGTTCCCGGCAGCAGCACTGCCATCTCCTCACCACCATAACGAGCAGCAAGATCGCCAGGCCGGCGCATGCTATAGGACACCACCTTGCCGATTTTTCTAAGACATTCATCACCAGCAACATGGCCATAGATATCGTTGTATTGTTTAAAAAAATCGACATCTATCATGACCAAGCCAATAGAAGTTTCACCGCGCTGCGCACGACTAAACTCACTAAATAATGACTCGTCGAAGTGCCGCCGATTACCTAGCCCTGTTAAGCCGTCCTGACTGGCGAGACGGGCCAAGGTTTCATTGATTTGCTCCAATTCCTTGCTGGCCTCCAAGAGCTTTCCTTCAGCCCTTGATCGAAAATCTATTTGTTTCACCATACGATAGCCAAGAAATCCGATAACTAGTGCCAAAAGTCCTCCCACCACACTTTGCAAATACGACTCAGCCCGCCAACTAGCCAAAACCTCATCTTGGGACAATGCGGCGGAGACGACCAAGGGATATTCTTCTAATCTCCTATAGCTGTTGATACGTGTAACTCCATCCAATTTTGATTTTATTAACGCAGTGCCTACAGGGGCCTTTGATAAGTGGTCTTTGAATAGCGGAAATTTCGATATGTCTTGTCCGAGCATTTTTTCTTCAAATGGTCTTCTTAGCAAAAGTGTTCCATTTCCATTTGCAATGAAAATTGCACCTCGCTCCCCTATGGAAAACCGATCATAAAACGATCTAAAGTAGTTCATATTAATTGTAGCAAGAACAACCCCTCCAAAACGTCCATCGGAAAGGTTAAAGCGACGCGACACCGTAATAATCCAGTCCCCTGTCGACTTGCTCCGTATAGGGGGGCCTATGTGAGGGCTGCGGTCGCTGTTATTTTGATGGTACTTAAAATACTCTCGATCAGAATTATTCAAATTCTTTAACAGCACTTTCTGAGAATTGACCAGCCAGCTACCATCTTTTGCATAGACGAAAATCCCTTGCAACTGGGGTAATTCACTTACACGTAAAACCAGCAAGTTATGAATTCGCGACAGTTCATTAGCTGAGAGTCCATCATTTTCCAAACGTTCCACCAATCCAACCAAGGCGGTATCAGTCTCTTTGATCGTGTCGTAGGCATGTTGTGCCACAGACTGCGCCAGATTAGCGCTTGCCAGGGATGCCTCGCCTATTTGCACCTCCCTTGCACGCCATGTCATCCATAGCTGTGTTGCAAGAAGGGATAGACAAACTACTACAACAAACGTGATCGCCAACCGCAGTAGGGAAAAATGCTTGAAGCTTGTCCCCATCAGAGGTGGCGGCAGACTATTTGAGTCAGCCATCGAAAAACTCCCATTTTTACGTGAGTAAGAGTCTGCGCCAAATAGCACCCAAAATACTCACGAATCATCACAAATAAGATGCGAAAAAGTTAAAAACAACATTACCACGTCACAAGCATACGCGGATGTCGAACTGGGCGGGTTCCTATACAACTTGATTTGCAGGAGCGATCCAGAAAAAAATATGATTGGTGTTCGGCACACAAGCTCAATTTGGCAAAAAAGTGCGTCAAAATGCGTCAAATTGCATGCCCCCTCTTCACCCCGCCGCGCCAGTCCTCATGCGCCTTCGGCCATGGCGCAAATTTGAGTCAAAAGAGCCCTATATAGCGGGCAGGTGTGGAGGGGGACAACTGCGCGCGCCGGGCCGAAACCGGCCTTTTTCTTGCCCCAAGTGCAACACCAATCGGCGGGACGTGAAAAAACCGCC
Organism: Janthinobacterium darwini; assembly: GCF_051380905.1. Taxonomy (NCBI): domain Bacteria; kingdom Pseudomonadati; phylum Pseudomonadota; class Betaproteobacteria; order Burkholderiales; family Oxalobacteraceae; genus Janthinobacterium; species Janthinobacterium darwini. The sequence continues at coordinate 1,255,229 of NZ_JBNYXX010000001.1, read as the reverse complement.
TCATAGGCGGCTTGTGCGGTGCCTGGGGCGCTCCGGCGTGGTTAGCCTGTCGCGGCCCCACCCTGCCGGCTATCGCGGCGTGGCGCTCATCCTGGGCGGCCGGCGCGGGCCTTCGCCGCCTGCTCCTTGTCGTAGTCGTCGCGGCAGTCCGCATTGCAGAGCAGCCGCGCGGGCGCCAGCGCCTCGTCGCAGTAATGACAGCAGCCGTTCGCCACCAGGCCCGGCCGGCTGCGCACGGCGGCCAGGCCGCGCGCCACCTCTGCGAAGATGATCTTGTCAGTGTTATCTACGTGGTCGCTCATACCGCGCCCTCCCCGCCTGTAGCCAGGTCATACGGGGCGAACTTCACCACTTCCACGCCGGCCCACTCGTTGATCGCCATAAACTGCGCCTGCAGCGGCACCAGTTCGTTGCGGGCGAAGACGCGCGCGGCAGGCTCGACGGCGCCGAAGCCGCCGGCATTGTTCGGCAGGATGCCCATGAGCTGCGGCGGCACGCGGTGCGCGGCCAGTTGGTCGTCACGCGTCACGCTCTTGATGTTGAAAAACTCGTCCTTGGCGGCCACGTCGGACACGGGCAGAATCTGGATGCCGTCCTTCTTGCCGTTCGGCGCGTACATGAACAGGTTGCGGAAGTTGCCCGGCCCCTTGCTGTCTCGCATGACTTGGCGCAGGTTGTCCACGTCCTGCGTGTTGGCGGCCGCGTCCGTCATGTAGAAGACGAAGCCTGCATGCGAGCCATTCTTGTAATACTTGCGGCGGAACAGGGTCGCCGCCTCGTTGAGCCAGGCCGATTGTAGCGCGCTCAAGTACTGCGGCACGCCGTAAAGCTCCTGGTTCACGTCCGGTTCCATCAGGTGGAACACGCGGCCTTTGTCGAACTGGTGCACGGCCTGGTAACCGTTCACGAAATAATAGGTATCCAGATGCTTTCAAAAGTATTTGTTGACAGTTTACGAGGTGCTGATAGGATTTGCTTTTTATGTAAGTTAAAATAAGATGCCTAACAAATCAATTTGTAATGCGGTCGTTCCTATTACTTTCCTTTTCAGTTTTCTGCTTACAGCCTCTGCATTAGCCTCGACTGCTGCAAGTCTATCTCCGCCGAAAGGCTGCGAAACCGTTAGCGGCACTACTCCTCGAAAGTTAGCCAGTAGAGCGATGACGGAGGTATTTCCACCGCCTCAGCTGGACATACGCACCCCGTTAGAGCCGACGCTAATGCCGTCCGCAGACCGGAATTATTTAATCTATGAGTTGCACTTTCATAGCTTCATAGAAAGCCCAGTCACACTGCACAGTATTGAAGTGATTGATTCAGAATCGAAGCCAGAACAGGCAGTTGCAGTTATCACGGGTGCGCAGCTTGCCGAACAGGTGAAACTGGCTGGACCAGATGACAAAGATGGTCTGCCTCGCATTGGCGGAGGACAGAGTGCGGTGGCTTACCTATGCCTGGCTTTCGACCACAACGCGGCGGTTCCGCGAAAACTGCGGCATCGCGTGCTACTCGATGGAGCGACAGCTGATAGCCCCGTAATTGATACTCATCACACTCATATGAAGGTGCTAGCCCCGCCGCTGACGGGGGCGAATTGGCGCGCTGGCAATGGTCCCAGTATCGAGTCTCATCATCGCACTGGATTGTTTGTTGCAGGCGGCGCGGCACAAATCGCTAGGCGTTACGCAATCGACTGGAAAATATATGAAGATGGGAAAATGTATTCTGGTGACGCCCGAGATGTAAGCTCGTATTTTGCTTATGGGAAGAATGTGCTGGCAGTAGCAGACGGTGTCATTGTACAAGCGCGTGACGGCATGCCAAATAATATCCCACGCACCAAGGACGGATTTGCTCCAGCGGTGCCTATCACGATGGATACAGTGATGGGCAATTTTATCGTCCTTGCATTGGGTGATGGGCAATTTGCCCAGTATGTGCATTTACAGCCAGATAGTCTCCGTGTGAAAGTAGGCGAGCGGGTCAAGCGCGGCCAAATACTTGCGCGCGTTGGTAATTCAGGGGACGCCCGGTGGCCACATTTACATTTCCAGATTTCGGATAATTCCGATATTTTAGCGAGTGAGGGACTACCTTATCTGATTGACCAATTTAAGCTGAAGCTTCCCGATGGTATTTGGGAATTACGAAATAATGAGTTTCCGTTGAACGACGGAGTCATTGACTTTGGGCCAGAGAAATTTGGTTCTCGATGATAGCTTTTGGATGCCCCAAGCGACTACGCCAATCATAGCGCCACAAGCGCTGACGGAATTTTCGACTGGCGTACTGGCTACCTTGATCCGAATGAAACAGCAGCCCCTGCGGTCGACCTCGCTGCTCGTAAGCCATTTCCAGCGCTTGCACAACAAGATCGGCATCGGGTCGTAGCGAGAATGCCCAGCCCACCGCTCGGCGAGCGAATAAGTCCAACACCACGGCCAGGTAATACCATCGGCCTTGCGCCCAGACATAGGTGATGTCCCCGCACCAGACCTGATTTAGCGCCTCGACTGTGAATTCACGATTGAGGTGGTTCGGAATATCGACCCGCTCCACCGTAGCCTGCTTATAGGCATGGCTACCAGGCTGTTTGCAGACAAGCCCTAGCTCTTCCATCAAACGACTAACTTTGAAGCGGCCAATTGCCGTGCCTTCCTCGCGCATCATGACGATGATGCTACGGCTTCCCGCCGAACTGCGACTCTCGACGAACAGCTCGTGCACGCGGCTACGCAATGCCATACGCTCAACATCAATGTGCTGGGCGCGCTCCCGATGCACATACAGGCTTGACCGCGCTACGTCGAACACCGCGCAGATCAACTCGATTGATTCGTCACCACAAATCTGATCGATTACCTCGTACGTTCTATCCCTTCCGACATCAAGAGCGCGGTAGCCTTTTTTAAAATGGACTTCTCCCGCTCGAGACGCTCAATGCGTGCTTCGAGTTCCTGTATTCGCTGCTGATCAGGCGTCATTGCCTTACTCTGTGGCGTGATGCCTTGCCGCTCCAACTGAAGCTGCTGCACCCAGCGGCGCAGCACTGATTCGCTGATGCCGACCGACCGGCTTGCCTCTGTATGGCTATATGTCCCTTGTGCAGGCAGGCAAGCTGTCGCTTGATGAGGACGTCAACCTGCGACTGGTTGCATGGAAGCTGCCGATGAATGATTTTACTGCCCAACGCAAGGTGACGCTGCGTGGCTTGCTCATCCTTGTGGACGACGCCGTCGGATCTGGCCCGCTTCGTCATCGAGATCCAGAAGAGTGCCTCCGGTAAATCTAACAAGGTACTGTCACAAAAAATGATAAATGAAATGCTGACGCCAGGAATTGAAGATTTCGGACTTGGCCTATTCCTCGGTGAAAAAGCGGATGTACGTAGAAGTTTTTATCACGGTGGGGGTAACGAAGGCATTCGCAACATGATGTTTGCTTATACCTCCGCTGGCCAAGGCACAATCGTGATGACCAATAGTGACAATGGTCAAGCGTTGATTGACGAAGTTTTACGAGCAATTGCACGCGAATATGGTTGGACCAATTACCTAGTAGAAAATACGCCGACGCTTAAGTAAGCAGCACGATTTTTTACATTGCCGGTTGATGGCGTCGCTCTTCAAAGCTGTTCTCTATTTTCACGGATAATTTCCCTCACTTCCTCAATATGCATCCAGGCATGCAGCGCTGCCCGTTTGGCGGCGTGCTTGCTCTTGTAGGTATGCTCCAGCGTCTTGAGCGTGCCCGTGGCGCCGGCCTGCTCCTGTCCCGCTTTTTTCTTCTTCGCCGCCACATCCTTCCACTTGGCCACCACGCCCGTGATGCCCTCGTCCGTGTCTTTTTCGTCCTCGCGTTCTGCCTCGACAGCTTCCGTTTTCGTCTCAAATTCCACGCGCGTGGTAAAGCCATTGCCAGCCAGGCTGTGCGTGACCTTGATACTGCTGCGTGGCTTGAACTCTTACGAGGCCGAACTCGTCCAATTATCCGTTGTCCATCACGCTTATCCACCAGAGGACTTAGTTTACAAAGAGTTTTGCCAGCTGCGCGACTATCGAAGGCCAGGCACAGAAGTCTCACAGTACACCGAGGCCGAAGCGTTCGCCTTAGCGATAGCTGAATATGCGGATCAGAAATACATGGCCCTGGCCGCGCGGCATGAGTCGGTACTCGATGGCGCAATTCTGATGGCTGAGGAATTTGCCGAAGCGCGCCCCCCGGACGAGGGCGGCAACGCATTTCGGAACTATGCCGAAATCCTGCGTGCTTTAAAAAAAGAGCATGCGCTGTTCGCCAGAGTCACAAAAGAACAACACCCTTTCACAGCATTACCGAAAACCCCCACTACTATCGCTGCCAGTGCGGCGGCCAGGAGCACTCAATGAACATGAACGAAACGGAATTTGTCGCCAAACTGGCCGTGGCCATCGATAAACTGCAGCGCCCCGCCATTCCGCTGGCGATTGACCTGTGGGACATCGCCACCATCGCGCAGTACTTGAAGCGGGAACCCGGAACAGTGCGAGAACGCATGGCGTGCCTGCCAAGCTTCCCGAAAGCCATCGCCGAGTGTGGTTTTGTCCATCGTCATACGTATCCTTTCTAGGGATAAATTTTATCGTATGACATCTTTTACACAAAAATCTGACCGGCTAGGGCTCGGACAAAATCAACCAGCGCTTCCCAGCTATGGTGCGCAGGCTCGATGCATCCATGGAATACCTAACTATTTGCCAATAAACCGGGCGCGATCACGCCGAGCCAGAACCGGCGTGAAGGCAGGACTCGGTACCATGTACTTCCGCCAATGAGTTCGGGCATTCTTCTTCCTTGACGTATAAAATACTTGCAATATTGCATAGAAATTGTGGCCAGCATTACCTCGCTCTCGTCGATTCTGCGTAACAGGCCTACGGACCGCGTCCAATCATCGCTCGCAGAGTGCCCGGCAGTGCCGACATTTTTGCAACAACGTCCATCGTTCCTCTCGCTACTCCACGACTTCCTACTGATATAATACTTGCAATGAAGTAAGACTCCGAAATGTGCGCCTCCAGGCTCCCGCAACCGTCTGTGTACTGCTAGCCCAGCCCATGAGCTCCCTTTTCGACCACGAGATCATCAAACAGCTGCACAGCGGTGACCGCTCACGCGTTTACCGCGCCAGGGCTACCGATGGCACCACGCTGATCGTCAAGAAGCCCAATCAGCAGTTCCCTTCCTTCCAGCAGCTGGCACAATTCAAGCGCGAGTATGCGATCGCGCGCCGCTGCCGCCATCCTGGCGTGGTGCGTCCGCTTGCACTGCAGCTGCACGGAGGATGTTGGACGATGATCCAGGAAGATGCCGGTGGCCAGGCGCTCGACCAGGTTTTACGCACCCAGGTAGCGGCGCGCAGGACGACGGCGCAGCCGGCGCTGGCGCTGGACGATTTTTTCGACATCGCACTGCAACTGTGCGCGGCGCTGGAAGAGGTCCATCGTCATGGCGTGATCCACAAGGACATCAATCCATCCAATCTGGTGTGGAATGCCGATCGACGTCTGCTGCAACTGATCGATTTCGGCATCGCCTGTGAACTGCCATACGAAAGCCATGGCATCGACAATCTCCAGTCACTGGAAGGTACGCTGCGCTACATGGCGCCGGAACAGACCGGGCGCATGAATCGGCGGGTCGACTGGCGCGCCGATTTCTACGCGCTTGGGGCCACATTGTACGAATTGCTGGTCGGCCAGGCGCCATTCGAGGCGGGCGACGAGATGGAACTCGTGCATTGCCACATTGCCCGCAGTCCGGACTGGTCGCACCCGGCGCTTGCCGGCTTGCCTGGCCAGCTGCTGCCGATCATCCAGCGCCTGCTGGAGAAAAATGCCGATCAACGCTACCAGAGCTTGCAAGGCCTGCGCAGCGACCTCGAAGCATGCCGCGCAGACAAACCGGCGCGGGCGCTCAAACTGTCCGATCACAACGGCCGCTTCCTTGTGCCACAAACGCTGCACGGGCGCGAGGATGCCATCGCAGCGCTGCTGGCGGCGTTTGAGCGCAGTGCGGCCGGCACCTGCGAGATGCTGCTGGTGGCCGGCCATTCAGGCATAGGCAAGTCGGCGGTCGTCAACGAGGTGCAGAAGCCCATCATCGCCCGGCGCGGCTGTTTTTTGTCCGGTAAATTTGACCAACTCCAGCGCGACGTACCCTATGCCTCGCTGATCCAGGCCTTCCAGGGGCTGGTGCACCAGCTGCTCGGCCAGCCCGAGGAAACATTGAGGCAATGGTCCGGCAAACTGCGCGATGCCTTGGGCAGCGGCATGGGCGTGCTGGTCGAACTGATTCCCCAACTGGCCTTGATCGTCGGCCCCACCGATGCGACGCCCGCGTCGGCGCCGGCACAGGCCCGGCTGCGCCTGGACCGGCTCTTCCCCCGCTTCGTTGAAGTATTCGCCTGCGCCGGGCATCCGCTGGTGCTGTTCCTCGACGACCTGCAATGGGCCGACGCGGCCACGCTGCGGATGATCGAACTGCTCATGGTGTCCTGCGACAAGAGCTGCATGCTGTTCATCGGCGCGTACCGCGACAACGAAGTGAGTGCCGCGCATCCGCTCACCGCCCTGCACGACAAGCTGCGCGCGCGCGGTGTGCGCCTGTCCACGCTGTTACTGAACCCACTGACCGAGCCGCAGCTTGCGCAAATAGTGTCGGCCACCGTGCGCGTGGCGGCCCCTGACTGCGCACCATTGACCCGCATTTGCTACCGCAAGACCGGCGGCAATCCATTTTTCCTCAATCAGTTCCTCGCTTCGCTCAATGAGACGGGCCATCTGCGCTACCGGGCCGACGACGATTGTTGGGACTGGGACATGCGCGCCATCGAACAGGCCAAGTACACCGACAACGTAGTCGAGGTGCTGCTGGAGAAAATCCGCCGCCTTCCCACGGCAACCCAGCACCTGCTGCAACTGGCCGCCTCCAGCGGTAACCGCTTCACGCTCGACACGCTTGCACTGGCAGTGGAGCGCGCGCCGCGTCACACGCAGCAAGCCTTGTGGCCGGCGCTCCATGCAGGACTGATCCAGCCGCTCGACGAACGCTATAAATACGTCAATGGCGACACCCGCGCCGGCCAAAGCGGCGTCAAGTACCGGTTCCTGCACGACCGGGTGCAACAGGCAGCCTACCTGGTCGCCGATGCCAATGCCCGCACGGCCAACCATCTTCGCATCGGCCGCCTGCTCCTGCGTCATGCGACGCCGGAGCGTCAGGATGGCGCACTGTTTGAAATCGTTGAACAGCTCAACGCCGGTCGCGCGCTGATCGACGATGCGGGCGAGCGCGTGCATCTGGCGACGCTCAATCTGCAGGCCGGCGTCAAGGCACGGCGTTCTGCCGCGTTCCAGGCCACGCTGGAGCACATGCGAATTGGTCTGGGCCTGCTGCCGGCGGATGCATGGAGCGTCCACGCCGACCTCTGGCTCGACCTGCAGCTCGGCGCGGCCGAAGCGGCTTACCTGTGCGGGCAGTTCGATACCGCCGAGGCGATCTATCCACTCGTGCGCGCCCGCACTTCGAGCCCGCTGCTGCAGGTACGCTGCATTGCCATCCAGGCGCACCAGTATCAATTGCAGGGCCGCCTGCTCGACGCCATCGCCGTGCAGCGCGAAGGCCTGGCGCAGTTGAACATCGCCATACCGCACGATGTCGCGCACATGAAGGCGCACTTCGACGAAATCCTCGCCGACATCGGGCGCCTGCATGGCACGCAGACGCCCGACACGTTGCTGGAGGCCGGCGAAATGTGCGAGCCGGACGCGGTGGCCGCGATGCAGATGATGCAGGGCCTGTGGATGGCCAGCTATTATGCCGGCCAGCAGGACCTCAGCGCCCTGATGGTGGTATCGATGACGCGGCTGTCCATGCAGCGGGGGAACAGCGATTTCAGCGCCGTCGCCTATGTTGGCTACGCGATGATGCTAGCGCTGTACGGCGGCGACGTGGCGCGCGGCTACGAATTCGGCGCGATGGCGCTGGCGCTAGCCAGGCGGCGTGCCAATCTGCAGACGCGCACACTCACGGGCCTGATGTTCGGTGCGCTCATCAGCCACTGGACGCGGCCCCTGCGCAGCTCCGACGCCCTGTACGAAGAAGCCTTTGCCTGGGCACTGGAAATCGCCGATTTCGTGCAGGTCGGCGTGGTGGTGGCCGTGCGCGCCACCGAGCGCATGATCCTCGGCGACTACCTGCCGCACCTGATGCACGACATAGAGCACGACCTGGCGCTGATGCGCGCCAACGGCCAGCAGGCGATGGCCGACTGCTGCGTCGCCGCAGCGATCCAGCCGATCAAATGCCTGATGGGCAGCCTTGCCCATCAAACCAGCTACGATGATGCGACGTTCAGCGAGGCGCGCTTCCTCGAACAATATGGCGGCTCGCAGCTGTACCGCGCCTACTATTTGCAAGGCAAGATCCGCAACGCCTACCTGTTCGACGGCGCCGACGCCGAACTGTTGGCGGGCCAGTTAGGCATCGTCACCCAGATCATGCGCGGCCAGGCCAAGGTTGTCGAATCGAGCTTCTACGCCGCGCTGATATGGATCCGCGCCTTGCGGCGCGACCCGGAGCGCCCTGATGCAAACGATGTGCTGGCCGTGATCGACGCACTGCAGGCGCGCCTTGCCGGCTGGGCCACCGAGGGCTCGGACAATAGCAACGCCAAGCATCTGCTGGTGATGGCTGAAATGGCACGCTACCGGCACGATTTGCAGCTGGCCACGCGCCATTACCGGCAGGCGATCGACGCCGCCGGCCTGGCTGGCTACGTCAACGTGCAAGCGCTGGGCAATGAACTGTGCGGCGAATACTGGTGCGAGCAGGGCCACGCGCGCGTGGCCGCCGTATTCATCCAGGACGCCATGGCGCACTACGGCCAGTGGGGCGCGCAGGGCAAGGTGGAGCAACTGCGGGCACGCCACGCTGCGCTGCTGCCGAGGATGGATGGCCGCGCCACGCTGTCGCATGTGGGCCCCAACACGCACGGCAGTTCCGCGCTCGACCTGGTGTCGCTGTTGAAAGCGGCGCAGATCCTGTCGAACGAGGTCGGCTTGCGCAATGTCCTGACACGCCTGATTTCCATCGTGTGCGAAAACGCTGGCGGGCAAGTGGCGCGTCTGCTGCTGCTGTCAGAAGGCAGCTACCAGCTGGAGGCCAATATCGATGGCGATGGCGTCACCGTCCTGCAAGCGCGGCGGCTCGACCTGAACGCCGCCAGCGACCCGCAGTTCCCGCTGTCGCTGCTGCGCTATGTGATTCGCACTGGCGCTGAGGTGATCGAAGACAGTATCACAGGCGTCTCGCGCTTTGCCGCCGACCCGTACGTGCAGCTGCAGCGGCCGCGTGCCGTCATGTGCCTGCCGATACGGCACGGCGGCCAGATCGACGGCATCCTGTACTTCGAGAACCGGCTTGCAGAAGCCTCGTTCACGCAGGAGCGCGTCGCGTTCCTGCGCATGCTCGGTGTACAGGCGATGATCTCGATCTCCAGCGCCAGGCTGCATGACAGCCTGGAGCGGCGCGTTGCCGAACGCACGGAACAGCTGGAAGACGCCAACCGCAAATTGGCAACCCTGTCCATCACCGACGGCTTGACCGGCCTGGCGAACCGGCGCCATTTCGACGACGTGCTGCGCAACGAATGCGCACGTGCCACGCGCGTCGGCCAGCCGCTTGCCGTCATCATGCTCGATGTCGACTACTTCAAGCGCTTCAATGACCGGTACGGCCATCAGGCCGGTGACGCATGCCTGATCCGTGTCGCGCACGCGCTGGCGAGCGGCATGCGGCGCGCGGGCGACCTGACTGCGCGCTACGGCGGCGAAGAGTTTTCGATCGTGCTGCCGAACACCGGCGCGGACGAAGCGCGCCAGATCGGCGAAGCGCTGCGGCGCGCCATCGAAGAGCTGGGCATCTCCCATGAAAGCGCGGATGCGCAGCAGGTTACGATCAGCGTCGGCATCGCGATCCATTCGGCGCCGGGCGCCGCCGATCCGGATGCCCTGCTGCGCCTGGCCGATGCCGCGCTGTACCACGCCAAGGATGCGGGGCGCAATTGCGCGGTGCTCAAGGTGCTGCCGCCTTGCTGATCAGCATGCGCCGCGCGCCGTGTCCACGGCGTGGGGCGGGTCCTCAATCGCTGCCGTGACTGTTCTCGCGCGCCTGGTCCCTCGCCACTTCCTTTGAGGCCAGGCCATTGAAGAACAGATTGAGCAGCACGGCTACGATGGCAGCCAGCAGGATGCCACTGTGCAGTAACGGCGACAGGGCCTTGGGCATGTGCTGCGCGTATTGCTCGGCCACCAGCGGCAGCATGCCGAAGCCGATCGACAGGGCCACGATGAACAGGTTGTTACGGTTGCTTTTGTAGTCGACGCCGGCCAGGATGCGGATGCCCGTGGCGGCGACCATGCCGAACATCACTAGCCCTGCCCCGCCCAGCACGAACGCCGGCACGGCTTCGGCCGTTTGCGCGATCTTCGGGATCACGCCCATGACCACCAGGATGATGCCGGCCGCGACACAAACCCAGCGGCTGCGCACGCCCGTCACGCCCACCAGGCCCACGTTTTGCGAGAACGAGGTATACGGGAAGGTATTGAAGATGCCGCCGATGAGGGTGCCCAGGCCATCGACGCGCAAGCCGCGGCTGATATCGTCCTGCGTGATGCGCTTGTCCGTCATTTCGCCCAGCGCCAGGAACATGCCCAGCGATTCGATCATGACGACGATCATCACCAGACTCATGGTCACGATGGCGACCACGTCGAAGGTAGGCATGCCGAACTGGAACGGCGTGACGATGGCGAAGGCCTTGGCGCTGGCCACCTTGGCGAAATCGGCCTTGCCCAATACAAACGACAGGGCCGTGCCGGCAATGATGCCGATCAATACCGCGATATTCGACAGGAAACCCCGGCCATACTTGGCCACCAGCAAGATGACGGCCAGCACGAAGAAAGCGATACCCATATTATCCAGCGCACCGTAGCCGGGGTTGGCAATCAGGGGCACGGGACCGGCAGGCGCAGGCAAGCCGGCTGCCGTGGCAGCAGCGCCCATCTTGAGGAAGGCGGGATCGGCAATTTGCGCCATGGCGGGCGGCCCGCCCATGGCCCAGTTCACGCCCACGCGCATCAGCGACACGCCAATCACGGCGATGATGCTGCCAGTGACCACGGGCGGAAACAGGGCCAGCAGGCGGCTGATGAAGGGAGCGATCAGTATGGAGACGACGCCGGCGCCAATCACGGCGCCAAAGATGCCGGTGATCCCCAGGGTCGGGTTGTTCGCCATGGCCAGCATGGGACTGACGGCGGCAAAGGTCACGCCCATCATGACGGGCAGGCGGATGCCGAAGTACTTGCCTATCCCCAGGGACTGGATCAGGGTCACCAGGCCGCAGCAGAACAGGTCGGCACTGATCAGTGCCGCCACCTGCTCGGGTGGCAGCTTGAGCGCGCGTCCGACAATCAGCGGTACGGCGATGGCGCCCGCATACATGACGAGCACATGCTGCAAGCCCAGGGTAAACAGCTTGCCGGCAGGCAGGATTTCATCGACGGGCGATGGCGCTACAGGCATGGTGCCGGGCACGCTGCGATGGATGGATTTCAGACGGGGAGTGGCCATTTACGCTCCATTTCCTGGGTGACCGCAGCCCGGATGGGCGCAGGTGAAAGGGAAAAGCAAGAGAGAAACGGGACAACAGGAACACGATGGTGACCGATGATGCATGCGAAGCTCCTTGGATGGGACGACTCCAGCAAGCCATGCACGCTTCGTGCCAGGTAGTGTGTATACAGTTTATGGCGACAAACCAGCATGACTGAGCATGGTGCTCCGCCCTTCGCACCGATTTCAGGCGCGCCGCCATGACCATGCACTAAAAGAGGACGCCAGCGCCGTCAACGTCGCGCCCGCACCTCCTTGACGGCAGCGGCAGCGTCCGCCGCCAGTTCACCGATATCCTTGTCGCGGCGCCGGTCGAACCAGCGCACGCTGGCACTCACCAGCCACCACGCCGGCAAACCGACGAGCGCCATCAGCGGTGCGGCGATGAACAGGAAGCCCGTGGCCGGATCACAGCCATACAGCGCCGCCACCGTTTGCGCGCTGTCAAACAAGCCGGGCCACCACGCCAGCACCGCCGACACCAGGACGGGACCGGCAAAGGTGGCAATGATGATGCTGGAGCAAATACGGATGAGCGCCTCCTTGCAGTTGCGTGGCCACATGACCATGAAGCTGAGCAAGGTGGCAAAGAAGGCGGCCAGCAAGGGGACGCCCAGCAGCTTGATCCAGGCAGCCCCTGCGGCGGTGATATCGATATGCATGATGTGCTTTCAGTTGCGGCAAGGAAAAGCTGCGCTTGGCAGCTTGCTTGCTGTGATTCATTTGAGAAGGCCGCTTGCCGCCCTAAGCTTGTGCCGGACCAAACAACGCCGCCACCAGGGGATCGCGACTCGCCGCACCGCCTGGCCAGCAGGCCGTACGGCGCACTTGCGGCGGCAGTTCGGCCCAGCCGTCAACGTCCTCGTCCTGTTCTCCCAGTGCGTACAGGGCGGGCCGCTGGCGCCCCGGCTCCGTGCAGTGGCGCCGGGCCAGGTGAATCTGTCCCATGCCGCACATGTAGCGCAAATAGCGGCTCATGGTGCCTGCATCGAGTCCCAGCAAGGCGGACAATTGCGCCGCGCTGGCCTGGCCCTGCTCTTGAATGTACTGCACGATGCGGGCGATATGCAGCTGCGACTTCTTGCTGCGTGCCTGTAACTGGCGCCCCTGCCGCGGCACCGCCCTGCGTTCCACCAACTGACTGCTGTTCAACATTTGCCTGACCTCCCGTGGTGTCGCCAAGCCGCAAACGCTGTAGTGCGTTTGCGACAGGCAACGAGTGGACTTTATCAATCGCTAATGTTAAAGTCAAGCATTTGGTAATTTATCAAACGGTAAATTTCGGGTTTAATGTGGAGATGAATATGTATCAATACAGACGCGACCGCCTTCTGGCCCTGATCCGCGAGCACTACGACAACACGCGCAAGAAGATTTCCGACATCAGCGGCTGGAGCGAGGCGCGCATCTCGCAAATCCTCTCGCCCACGTACCGCGAGGGACGCGCCTTCAGCGAAAAAATCGCGCGCAAGCTGGAAGCGGACTTGCAGCTGGACAGCATGTACTTCGACCAGGGTGCGGCGCCCGACCAGGCGGAACTGGCTGCGCGTGCCTTGGGCGCGCTGGGTGAGGCACAGCCGGTGGTGGTGGTCGATGGCGAAGATGCGCGCTTCTACCCGATCCGCAAGGTCAAATTGCGCCTGTCAGCCGGTATCACGGGCTTTGCGATCGAGCCGGAAACGCACGACGGCAGCACCATCAGCGTGCCGCGCAGCTGGGTCGAGCGCAATGGCTACCACCCTGAAAAACTGGTGGCGATCAAGGTCAAGGGCGAGAGCATGGAGCCGGCCCTGTACGAGGACGATGTGGTGATCATCAATACGGCCGACAACCGGCCGGCCGACGGCATCGTGTTTGCCATCAACTACGAAGGCGAACCCGTGGTCAAGCGCATGGCGCGCGATATCGGAGAATGGTGGCTGACGTCGGACAACCCGGACCAGCGCAAATACCACCGCAAGCTGTGCCGCGGCAATGAATGCCTGATCGTGGGCAGGGTCGTGCGCAAGGAAAGCGACCGGATTTGAGAACGAAGTTTATCAATTGATAAACTCCCTTCTCGTCACGGAACTTACGCCAATGCTGCCTGGATCTGCTGCAGCGACGCCGGATCGTCCATCGACGTCAGATCGCCCGGGCTACGACCTTCGCAGATGGCCTGGATCGAGCGGCGCAGCAACTTGCCCGACCGCGTCTTCGGCAACTGCAGCACGAACAGCACGCGCGCTGGCCGCGCCACGGCGCCCAGCTGGCGGTCGACCACAGCCATCACTTCGCGTTCCAGCGCCGCTTTCGCGTCAAGGCTGTCGAAACCCTGCGGGTCCTTCAGGATCACGAAAGCCATCGCCACCTGGCCTTTGAGCTTGTCTTCCACGCCCACCACCGCCACTTCCGATACATTCGGATGGCTGGTGATGCTCTCCTCGATTTCGCGCGTGCCCAGGCGGTGGCCGGCCACGTTGATCACGTCATCGGTGCGGCCCAGAATGAAGTAATAGCCATCCGCGTCGCGCACGCCCCAGTCGAAGGTGGAATACACTTGCCGGCCGCTGAAGGTGGACCAGTAGGTCTCGACGAAACGCTCGTCGTCGCCGTAGACCGTCTGCATGCAGCCGGGCGGCAGCGGACCTTCCAGCACCAGCACGCCCTTCTCGTTGGTGCCGCACTCCTCGCCCGTCGCTTCGTTGAGCAACTTGACCTGGTAGCCATACATGGCCAGGCCAGGGCTGCCCAGGCGCGTCGGCGTGTCGGACACGCCTTTCGCCACCGACAAAATCGGCCAACCCGTCTCCGTCTGCCAGTAGTTGTCGATGATGTCCACTTTCAGCTCGTCAGCGATCCATTGCGAGGTGGTTTCATCGAGCGGCTCGCCCGCCAGGTACAGCGCCTTCAGGGAGGACAGGTCGTGCTTGCGCATCAGTTCCACAGGATGCTTGCGCAGCACGCGGATGGCCGTGGGCGCCGAAAACATGCGCGTGACCTTGTATTTTTCAACGATGCTCCACCAGATGCCTGCATCGGGACAAACCGGCAAGCCCTCATACAGGATGGTGGCCATGCCGGCGATCAGCGGGCCATACACGATGTAGGAATGGCCCACCACCCAGCCGATATCCGAGGTGGCAAAAAAGGTTTCGCCGGGCTTGCCGCAGAAGTTGTACTGCATCGACGACGCCAGCGCCACTGCATAGCCGCCCACATCGCGCTGCACGCCCTTGGGTTTGCCCGTCGTGCCCGAGGTGTACAGCACGTACGACGGCTCGTTCGACTCGAGCCAGGTGACGGGCACCTGCGCATCGAGGTGCTGCTCGCGCAGTGTCGCGTAATCGACGTCGCGGCCCGGCGTCAGCGCCATCGGCACGAGATGGCGGTCGACCAGCAGCACTTGCTGCGGCTTGTGCGCGGCGATGCGGATGGCTTCATCGAGCAGCGGCTTGTAGGCAATCGCCTTGCCGTTACGTGAACCGGCATCGGCGGAAAACACCAGCTTGGGCTGCGCATCGTCGATGCGGCTGGCCAGGCTGTTGGCGGCAAAGCCGCCGAACACCACGGAATGCACGGCGCCGATGCGGGCGCAAGCGAGCATGGCGAACGCCGCCTCGGCGATCATCGGCATGTAGATCAGGACGCGGTCGCCCTTGATGACGCCCAGTGACAGCAAAATGGCGGCGCAGCGTTCCACTTCGCGCTGCAGTTCGCGGAAGCTGTAAGTGCGCTCGGTATTGGTTTCGGTGGAAATGGCGATCAGCGCAGCGGCATCGCCCTGGCTATCCACCCAGCGGTCGACGGCGTTGTGGCACAAATTGGTGGTGCCGCCGACGAACCATTTGGCGAACGGTGGACGGGAATAATCGAGCACTTGTGAAAACGGGGTATGCCAATCGATCTTGTCCGCTTCCTCGCGCCAAAAAGCCTCAGGCGTGTCGATCGAGCGTTGATAAAATGCTGCGAAATTCATATCTCCTCCGGTATGCGTGCAATCTGTGTCGAGCTTGGGCGAACTGGCCTGGCCGCCACTTGATGTGTGCCGCCTGGGTGTCATCTGCCTGCCATCTGCCTGCGTATTTCCTCCTAAAACGCGTCGCCGGGAATGCGCACAGCCCCTTCCATCAGCACGCGCGCGCTGCGGCTCATGATGGCCTTGGTGACGCTCCATACGCCATCGGCGAGCGCCGCTTCCGCCCCCACCATCAGGGTGCCGGACGGGTGACCGAAACGCACGGAGTTGCGGAGACCACCGCCAGCCGCCAGATTGACCAGAGTGCCGGGAATGGCCGCTGCCGTGCCGATGGCGACAGCCGCCGTGCCCATCATGGCGTGGTGCAGCTTGCCCATGGACATGGCGCGCACCAGCAAGTCGATCTCGCCTGCTTCCACCTTTTTTCCGCTCGACGAGACATAGCTGGCCGGCTTGGCGACAAAGGCCACTTTCGGCGTATGCTGGCGCTTCGCCGCCTCGTCGAGGTGGGCAATGAGCCCCATGCGCAGGGCGCCATGCGCGCGGATGGTCTCGAAGCGGGCCAGCGCGGCGGGATCGCCATTGATGGCGTCCTGCAGTTCCGTGCCCGTGTAGCCGATGGCGTCCGCGTCGACAAAAATCGTCGGTATACCGGCATTGATCAGGGTGACTTTCAACATTCCGATACCCGGCACGTCGAGGTCATCGACCAGGTTTCCGGTAGGGAACATGGCACCGCCGCCGCCCTCTTCCTCGGCTGCCGGATCGAGGAATTCCAGTTTCACTTCGGCCGCAGGGAAGGTTACGCCATCAAGCTCGAAGTCGCCTGTTTCCTGCACTTCGCCATTCGTCATGGGCACGTGAGCGATGATGGTCTTGCCGATATTGGCTTGCCAGATGCGCACCGTGGCCACGCCGTTGCGCGGCACGCGCGCAGCGTCCACCAGCCCACTGGCAATGGCGAACGAACCGACGGCCGCCGACAGGTTGCCGCAATTGCCGCTCCAGTCGACGAAGGGCTTGTCGATGGAGACCTGGCCGAACAGGTAATCGACGTCGTGCTCCGGCCTATCGCTGGCCGCCAGGATCACCGTCTTGCTGGTGCTGGAGGTGGCGCCTCCCATGCCGTCGATCTGCTTGCCGTACGGGTCGGGGCTACCGATCACGCGCAGCAGCAAGGCATCGCGCGCCGCGCCAGGCACTTGCGCGCTGGCGGGCAAATCCTGCAGGCGGAAAAACACGCCCTTGCTGGTGCCGCCGCGCATGTAGGTTGCGGGGATGTTGATTTGGGGGGTGTGGCTCATTGTATATTTCCGCAGAAGTTCTTTGCACGCGCTGCGAGGACGACAGCCTCCCCGCAGCACAAAGCTGGGGTCAGACCCGGCGGGTCTGACCCCTGGTTTACGTACCCGTCAGGCTGCCTTGGACGACTCGAGGAAATCTTGCGCGAAGCGCTGCAAGACGCCGCCGGCCTCGTAAATCGACACCTCTTCCGCCGTATCGAGGCGGCAGGTGACGGGTACATCGAGCGTCTCACCGTTCTTGCGATGGATGAGCAAGGTCAAGGTGGAGCGCGGCGTACGCTCGCCCACGACGTCGTAGGTTTCGCTGCCGTCCAGGCCCAGGGTCTTGCGATTCACGCCTGGCATAAATTCCAGCGGCAAGACGCCCATGCCCACCAGGTTGGTGCGGTGGATGCGCTCGAAACCTTCGGCCACGATGGCTTCCACGCCGGCCAGGCGCACGCCCTTGGCGGCCCAGTCGCGCGAGGAACCCTGGCCATAGTCGGCGCCGGCGATGATGATCAATGGCTGCTTGCGCTCCATGTACACCTCGATGGCTTCCCACATCCGCGAGATGGTGCCTTCCGGCTCGATGCGCGTGAGCGAACCGGCCTTCACCTTGCCATCTTCGATCACCATCTCGTTTTTCAGCGTCGGGTTGGCAAACGTGGCGCGCTGCGCCGTCAAATGGTCGCCCCGGTGCGTGGCGTAGGAATTGAAGTCTTCCTCCGGCAAGCCCATCTTCGCCAGATATTCGCCGGCCGCGCTATCGAGCATGATGGCGTTCGATGGCGACAAATGATCGGTGGTGATGTTATCGCCCAGGACGGCCAGCGGACGCATGCCTTTCAATGGGCGTGCGCCAGCCAGCGCGCCTTCCCAGTACGGCGGACGGCGGATGTACGTCGTCTGCGGGCGCCAGTCGTACAGGGGGCTGACCTTGATGCCATCGTCCGCCTGCGCGGCAAACATGGGGATATACACCTTGCGGAACTGCTCCGGCTTGACGCTGGAAGCGACGATGGCGTCGATCTCCTCGTCCGATGGCCAGATATCCTTCAACTGGATAGGCTTGCCGTCCGGGGCAATGCCCAGCACGTCCTTCTCGATATCGAAGCGGATGGTGCCGGCGATCGCGTAGGCCACCACCAGCGGCGGCGAGGCGAGGAAAGCCTGTTTCGCGTACGGGTGAATGCGGCCGTCGAAGTTGCGGTTACCCGACAAAACGGCCGTAGCGTACAGGTCGCGCGACACCACTTCATCCTGGATGACAGGATCAAGCGCGCCCGACATGCCGTTGCACGAAGTGCAGGCAAATGCCACCACGCCGAAGCCCAGTTGTTCCAGCTCGGTCATCAGCCCCGCTTCCTGCAGATACAGTTCCACGGTTTTCGAACCGGGTGCCAGCGACGATTTCACCCAGGGTTTACGCGTCAAACCGAGACGGTTCGCATTGCGCGCGATCAGGCCGGCGGCGATCATGTTGCGCGGATTGTTCGTGTTGGTGCAGCTGGTGATGGCGGCGATGATGACGGCGCCGTCCGGCATCTTGCCCGGCTCGTTTTCCACCACGCCGGAGATACCCCGCGCAGCCAGTTCCGACGTCGGCACGCGGTTATGCGGATTCGACGGCCCCGCGATATTGCGCACGACGGACGACAGGTCAAACGTCAGCACGCGCTCGTATTGCGCGTCGACCAGGCTGTCGGCCCACAAGCCCGTTTCTTTGGCATACAGTTCGACCAGTTTCACCAGCTCATCGTCGCGGCCTGTCAATTTCAAATACTTGATGGTTTGCGCGTCGATGTAGAACATGGCGGCCGTGGCACCGAATTCCGGCGCCATATTGGAAATCGTGGCACGGTCGCCCAGGGTCAGGTGCGATGCTCCCTCGCCGTAGAATTCCAGGTAGGACGAGACGACCTTCTGCTTGCGCAGAAATTCCGTCAGCGCCAGCACCGTATCCGTGGCCGTGATGCCCGGCTGCGGTTTGCCCGTCAGCTTGACGCCGATGATGTCGGGCAAACGCATCCACGAGGCGCGGCCCAGCATCACGCTTTCCGCTTCCAGGCCGCCCACGCCGATGGCGATCACGCCCAGCGCGTCGACCATCGGCGTATGCGAATCCGTGCCGACCAGGGTGTCGGGATAGGCCACGCCATTTTGCACCTGGATCACGGGCGACATGCGCTCGAGGTTAATCTGGTGCAGGATGCCATTCCCCGGCGGGATCACGTCGACGTTTTTAAAGGCTTTCTTGGTCCAGTCGATGAAGTCGAAACGGTCTTCATTGCGACGGTCTTCGATGGCGCGGTTCTTGGCGAAGGCATCGGGGTCAAAGCCGCCGCATTCGACGGCCAGCGAATGGTCGACCACCAGCTGCGTGGGCACCACTGGGTTGACCAGGGCCGGGTCGCCGCCCTGGGCTGCGATGGCGTCACGCAAGCCGGCCAGGTCGACCAGGGCAGTCTGGCCCAGGATGTCATGGCAGACGACGCGGGCGGGGAACCATGGAAAATCGAGGTCGCGGCGGCGCTCGATGAACTGGCTCAGCGACGCGTTCAGGGTGGCAGGGTCGCAGCGGCGCACGAGGTTTTCGGCCAGCACGCGCGAGGTATAGGGCAAGGTTGCGTAAGCGCCTGGCTGGATCGCATCGACGGCGGCACGCGTGTCGAAGTAGTCTAGCTGGGTGCCCGGCAAAGGCTTGCGATGCAGGGTGTTCATATTAGGGGTCATTATTTGCGGTCCTTGATCGGCACGAATTCCAGGTCTTCCGGGCCCACATAGTTGGCGCTCGGGCGGATGATCTTGTTGTCGATGCGCTGCTCGATGATGTGGGCGGCCCAGCCCGAGGTGCGCGAAATGACGAACAGCGGCGTAAACATCGCCGTCGGCACGCCCATCATGTGGTAGGACACGGCGGAGAACCAGTCCAGGTTCGGGAACATGTTCTTGATTTCCCACATGACCGATTCCAGGCGCTCGGCGATATCGAACATTTTCGTGGAACCGGCTTCCTGCGACAGCGAACGGGCCACTTCCTTGATGACTTTATTGCGCGGGTCGGAAATCGTGTAGACGGGGTGACCGAAGCCGATCACCACTTCCTTGTTGGCCACGCGCTCGCGGATGTCCGCTTCCGCTTCGTCGGCATTGTCGTAGCGTTTCTGGATATCCAGTGCCACTTCGTTCGCGCCGCCGTGTTTCGGGCCGCGCAGCGCGCCGATGGCGCCCGTGATGGCCGAATGGATGTCCGAACCCGTACCGGCGATGACGCGGCTGGTGAAGGTCGAAGCATTGAATTCGTGTTCCGCGTACAGGATCAAGGACGTGTGCATGGCTTTTTCCCACGACGCGGACGGTTTTTCACCGTGCAGCAGATGCAGGAAGTGGCCGCCGATCGAGTCGTCGTCCGTTTCCACCTCGATGCGCTTGCCGTTATGGCTGTAGTGGTACCAGTACAGCAGCATGGAGCCGAACGACGCCATCAAACGGTCGGCGATATCGCGTGCGCCCGGCGCGTTATGGTCGTCTTTTTCCGGCAAGGTGCAGCCCAGCACGGAGACGCCCGTACGCATCACATCCATCGGGTGGGCGGCGGCCGGCAGCGCTTCCAGCGCCAGCTTCACGGCCGACGGCAGGCCGCGCAAGGACTTCAACTTGGCCTTGTAGCCTTTCAATTCTGCGGCGGTCGGCAACTTGCCGTGTACCAGCAGGTAGGCGATTTCTTCGAATTCGCAGCTGTCGGCCACGTCCAGGATGTCATAGCCGCGATAGTGCAAATCGTTGCCGGTCTTGCCGACCGAGCACAGCGCCGTGTTGCCAGCGGTAACGCCGGACAGGGCGACGGATTTTTTAGGCTTGAAAGTAGCGACTTGCGATGCGGTCATTGTGTTCTCCAGAAGATGATTGTCAGTCCAGTGCAGCGGGCCAGGGCCTCCCATGACCCGCTCTTTTGTAGGTGCTTACTTCTTTTGCGCGGCGAACAGCGCGTCGAGCTTTTGCTCAAAATCATGGTAGTTGATCGATTCATACAACTCCATGCGCGTCTGCATGGTATCGACGACATTCTTTTGCGTACCGTCGCGGCGCAGTGCGCGGTAGACGTTGTCGGCCGCCTTGTTCATCGCGCGGAAGGCCGACAGCGGGTACAGGGCCAGGCCCACGTGGGCGCTGCGCAATTCGTCCAGGGTGAACAGCGGCGTGGAACCAAATTCCGTGATGTTGGCCAAAATCGGCACATTGACTGCCTTGGCAAACGTGGCATACATGTCCAGGTCCGTGATGGCTTCCGGGAAGATCATGTCGGCGCCCGCCTCGACGCAGGCGACGGCACGCTCCAGCGCCGCTTCCAGGCCATCGACGGCCAGCGCATCGGTGCGCGCCATGATGACGAAGTTCGGGTCCGTGCGCGCATCGACGGCCGCCTTGATGCGGTCGACCATTTCTTCCTTGCTCACGATTTCCTTGCCCGGACGGTGGCCGCAGCGCTTGGCGCCAACCTGGTCTTCGATGTGCAGGCCGGCGGCGCCGAACTTGATCATCGATTTCACGGTGCGCGCCACGTTGAAGGCAGACGAACCGAAGCCCGTGTCGGCATCGACCAGCAGCGGCAGGTCGCACACGTCAGTGATGCGGCGGATATCGGTCAGCACGTCATCCAGACTGGAAATACCCAGATCGGGCAAGCCCAGCGAGCCGGCTGCGACACCGCCGCCGGACAAATAGATGGCCTTATAACCGGCGCGCTTGGCCAGCAAGGCGTGGTTGGCGTTGATGGCGCCGACGACTTGCAACGGGGATTCTTCCTGGACGGCCTTGCGGAATGCGGCACCTGCGGAGTATTGAGTCATGTGTTCACCTTATGGGATTCGGGTCGTCCCGAATGTTTCATGGACTTGCTATGAGCATCACTATTGCAATTGCCGTGCCAGGGTCGCGCGGCACCCCGGACAGTACGCAGAACCACAGTGAAATACGAGGGAAACGGCCATGTATGGGCGTGGCGCGCAGTGTCACGCAAGGGAACATCGATGTCACGATAAAGGTCAGAGATGTTTCACTTATGTTTCAATTATTTCATATGGAACATCATATTGAAACATGAAAAAGGCCGTGTATTTAGAGGGATGAGCGCAGAACTTGCGGCGCACCAAACGCAAAACAGCCGGCGGGCGCCGGCTGCTGGAACACAATGAGACTCAAAAACAAAAAACTAGGCCAGCCGCACCAGCGGGTTGGCGATGATGTTGTCGATCTGGCGCACTGCCTCTTCGCAGGCAGCGGCAATCGCGCCATCCTCGTCGTCGCGCACGAATTGCATGGTCGAGCCTTCGAACACTTCCAGGCCTTCCGCCGTGGCGCGTTCGATATCGCAACTGGCCGACCATTTGCCGTCGGTAGTAGGCACGGCCAGGGGAACGATTTCCCAGCCTTTATAGTGAATTTTAGAACTGTTATCCATGGTGTGCCTCCTTCGGGACTGACTCAATAGTGGAAATCGTAGCATGAAGCGGGACCGCTAGCGACGTGTTTCACGCACGAACGGCGCAATCGGGCTAAACGATTTACGCTGACTCATTGACGCTGACTCAAGGACGCAGCAGATTATCCACTTCCGTCCTGGCCACTTCCAGGCCGGCCGTGCAAGCCGTTTCTGGCGCCGCGTAGCCACCCAGGGTACGGCTGCGCGTGATCGCCTGCGCCGCGCTCTCGCCCTCGCGCTGCAGGCGATAGGTAAAATCCCATAAATCGTCGTTATCCTTTTGCGGGGTCACCGAAATCGTAAAACCGCGGTACTGTTCGCTGCGTGCAGTGGTATCGTCCATAAACTCCTCCTTGTAGAACGAGGTTACCACGCTGCAAGCGCCAGGGTGCGCACGACTGTGACGGGCGCATGCATGCGCTCTTATCTGTTTTTCGCATGTTCAATGTCAATTCTCAACATTTTTTAGCCTGCTCTGGCGATATAATGCACTTCCCTGTCCGTACCTTGCCGCCGCGATGACTCCACAAATCCAAGCTTTCTTCGACCCCGCCACCGCCACCGTCACCTACGTCGTGTACGAGGCAGATGGCCAGGACTGCGCCATCATCGATTCCGTGCTCGACTACGATCCGAAAGCGGGCCGTACCTCGACCGCGTCGGCCGACAAGGTGATCGCCTTCGTGCGCGAACACGGCTTGCAATGCCGCTGGCTGCTGGAAACCCATGCGCATGCCGATCATCTTTCCGCCGCGCCCTACCTGCAGCAGCAACTGGGCGGCGATGTGGCCATCGGCGCCGCCATCCAGACGGTGCAGCAAGCCTTTGCCGCCGTTTACCACCAGGATGACGCCCGGGCCGACGGCTCGCAGTTCGACCAGTTGTTCGCGCCCGACCAGGTGTTTCATATTGGCAAGCTGGAGGTGCGCGCCCTGCACGTGCCAGGCCATACGCCGGCCGACCTGGCTTACCAGATCGGCGACGCCGTCTTCGTAGGTGACACCCTGTTCATGCCGGACGTGGGTTCGGCCCGCTGCGACTTTCCAGGCGGCTCCGCGTCCCTGCTGTACCGCTCCGCGCAGCGGCTGCTGTCGCTACCGCCGCAAACGCGACTGTTCATGTGCCACGACTACCCGCCCAACGGCCGCGCGCCGCGCTGGGAAGTGACGGTGGCCGAACAGCGCGCCAGCAACATCCATTTGCGCGACGGCATCACGGAAGAGCAATTCGTTGCCATGCGCACGGGCCGTGACGCCACCCTGGACATGCCGACATTGATCCTGCCCGCCATCCAGGTCAATATCAATGCGGGCAAGCTGCCCGAGCCGGAAGAAAACGGCGTGCGCTACCTGAAGATACCGCTGAACGCGATCTGATTCCCTGGGCGTTCCCCGCTCGCCGCTCCTCCTTTCTTGACACCACGCAAACTCCAGCCCAGGCAATCCGCATACAGTGCAGATTGCCTGGGTTCGCTTGGGCACCGCTTTTTCCTGTTCAACATTGACGGAGCGCCCACTTGTCGCCCGCCCCTACGCTCGATACGAATTGCATCCTGCTCGCCGAGGCCGAAGGCGGGTATGCGCCCTACCGTTCCCAGGGCAAGGGCGATGCGCAAGCCGAGGCGGCGCTGCGCTACGAACAGAACGGCATGCTGCGCATGCAAGCCAGGCGCAACGGCTGGGTCGAAAAAGTCAAGCCTGTGACGCCGGTGAACAAGCCGGAGGCGGCTAGCAAGGAATTCAATGCCTGGCGCAAGCAGGAAATCCAGAACTACCTGGCCGCCAGCCAGCTGGCGCAGGCGCTGCCCCTGGAAGTGCCGGACTTCGACTTCCTGCCACAGACCTTCAATATGCCGGCGCTGCTGGGTGAAATGGGCGCCGGCACGGCGCTGACCAACGTGGTCCTGGGCATCGCCCACGCGAACCACGTCGGCAAGAGCGTGCTGGTGGCGGGCACCAGCGATCCTGACAGCGCTAGCTGCGTGCTGGTGTTGCCGCCGGCCACCGTGCGGCCCATCAATCACGAGAAACCGTGGTTCCGCGCGCGCGGCGAAAACAATGCCTGCTTGCCGTGGTGGGGCATCCGCCACGATGCGGCCGACGATCTGCAGGGTTACTCGCAGTGAGGAGGCGAGCCCCCCTTACTCCGATTGCTCCGGGGCCCGCCCGATCTCGCCATCGATATTGGCCAGGAACCAGGCCAGCGACGACATCAGCGCCACGTTGCGCTTCAGGTTCTCCGGGTCGACCTTGTCCAGCGTGTCGGCCGGCGTATGGTGGTAGTGGAAGTAGCTGTGGCTGTCGACCAGCGGCTCGAAGCTGGGCACGCCGCCCGTTTCCAGGCGGTGCAAGTCGCCCGTGCCCAGCGCGTCGCGGCGCGTGAACGCGTGCGCACCGATTGGCTGCAAGGCGGCGCGCAGGGGCGCGAACAGCTTTTCCGACTTCGGCCCGACGCTGGCCAGGATGCCGAACGGGCGGCCGGCGCCGCTGTCCATCTCGATGGCCGCATATTGTTTTCCAAGCGCCAGCTTGTGGGCTTCGAAATAGGCCTGGCCGCCACGGCCGCCATTTTCCTCGTTCATCCACGCGATCACGCGGATGGTGCGGCGCGGGCGGTAATCGAGCTTTTTCAGGGTTTCCACCACGCCCATAGCCGCCACCACGCCGGCGCCGTCGTCGTGCGCGCCCGTCGCCAGGTCCCAGGAATCGAGGTGGCCCGAGACCACCACCACTTCGTCAGCCTTGTCCGTGCCCGGCCAGTCGGCGATCACGTTATAGCTGTCCGCCTCGGGCAGGTTTTGCGGCGTCAGTGTCAGGTGCATTTTCAGGGGACCGCGCGCGGCCAGGCGGCCGATCAACAAGGCGTCTTCCACCGTGACAGCGGCGGCGGGAATGCGTTTATTGTCATCGAGGCCCGTGGCGCCCGCATGCGGGATGCGGAAGTTCGCGCCGCCGATCGAGCGCACCAGCGCGGCAGCCGCGCCCAGGTCGGCCGCCGCCTTCGGTCCATTGAAACGGAAGCGCGAACCCTGGCCGTAAGTCACGCCGGCCAGGCCCCGCTCGGCCATCTCCTGGTCGAACGGCGTATCGATCAGCACGATGGCGCCCTTCACTTGCGCCGCACGCGCCTTGAGCTCCTCCAAGCTTTTGACAATGATGAGGGGCGCCGTCAGGCCGGCGGCCGGAGTGGCACCGGAGCCGCCCAGTGCGGTGAGCACCACGCGTTGCGACACGCCCTGCGGACGGCCCGCATAGTCGACGATTTCCGCCGTTTCCACACCGCGCACCCAGTGTGGCACTTTCACGGGCTGCAAGGTGACAGTGGCGCCCAACTGGCGCATGGCCTCGGCCACCTGCTGCACGGCGGCGGCCGCGCCGGCGGAGCCAGACAGGCGCGGGCCGATCAAATCCGTCATGTCAGCCAGGCGGGCATACGCCCAGTCGCTTTGCAGCGCCGTGTCGCGCACCTGCGCCAGCGCCTGCGGCGCATCGCCTGGCGCGGCGGCAAAGGCGCTGGCGGCGCAGCCAAGGGCGATGGCAATGGCGATGGACAAGGACGAACGGCGCAGTGGCGCGCCAGTCAAAATGGTATGCATGTGATTTCAGTTCCAGTCAACAAGGTCGAAGCGGATACGCCGTGGCCAGGGGCAAGGCGCGGCTTTCTACGATAGCGTATTTATTCTGTCATTGCAGCAACTTTTACGGGATCGATTGCCTCTTTCCTCCAGAGTCGATACCATGCAAAGCGTGATCGTTACCGGATACCTCCATGCTCAAGGGAACACTCTGTACCGTCCGACATTTGCAGGCTGCGGACCTGAATGCCTATATTTCCCTCGTCAACGACCTGCCCTCGCGCGGCGAGTTTTTCTCCATGCAATTCAAGTCGCCCGAGGCCATGCGGCGCGATTTCCTGCAATCGGGCTTTGTCACCGAGGACAGCGAATTGTTCCTCATCGAAGACAAGGCCCAGCACATCATCGGCACGATCACGCATTTCAAGAGCCGCACGCCAGCCTCGCGCGAAATCGGCTACCGCCTGTTCGACCGGCAGCGCGATGGGCAGGGCTACATCAGCGAAGCGACGCGCCTGGTGATCGACTACCTGTTCAACGCCTATCCGTATCACCGCCTGGAACTGCTGATGGATCCACTGAACATCGGCTCCGAGCGCATCGCGCAAAAGAACGGCTTTACCCAGGAAGGCTTGATGCGCCAGGCCTTTTTTATCAACGGCGCGATGCACGATGTCAAAATGTACAGCCTGCTGCGGCCCGAATGGCAGTCGCGTGCACGCTGACTTGTTACCATCGGAGCAGGATTGTAATAAGTTGTATTAGACATGGAACAAGCGGGGAGCAGCAGATATAGTCCAGTCCATGCAGATCATTGTGATCTCGCCGGAATGGAAGGAAATGCCATGTTGAACAAGAAACTCCTGGGTGCGGTAATGGTAGCGGCAGTGGCTGTGTCTTCGGCCGCAGTCGCCGGTGACCGCGACTTCAATACCGTTGCTGGCGCCGTCGTCGGAGCGGCCATTGGCAACAGCACCGGCGGCCGCAATGGCGCGATCGTCGGTGGCGTGCTTGGCGCCGCCGTCGGCAACAGCATCAGCACGAATGACCGCTATTACGACCGTGGCGGCTATCGCGGCGGCTACCGCGAAACCTATTATGCGCCTGCGCCGCAACCGGTCTACTACGCCCCGGCGCCGCAACCCGTGTACTACGCGCCGCCACCGCGCTACTACGGCCCGCCGGCTGTCGTCTACGTGCAACCGGGCCGCGGCTACTACCGCGACCATGGCCGCCGCGGCTACTATGACCGGGACTACCATGACCGCGGCCACGGCTGGGGCCATCGCCGTTAAGCACCACCCTGCACCATGCGAAACCTGCGCCAGCCTGCTGCCGCAGGTTTTTTTGCGAGATAGGCAAGGTATCACCGCTGCACAATTTCGGCTAAGCTGTGTCCTATGATCAACTTAACTGGCCGCCTGGACCGCACCGACCGATGCATTTAATCAAAGACGCGCTTGACTTCGGCCCCTGGATCGATGCCGCCGCCGGCACCAGCGTGGGCGCCGGCCCCATGCCGCGACGCGAAAACCAGGATAACTTCCTGCTGATCGATGCCAGCGGCCACGCCGTCTGCCTGTCACGGCAGGCGCCATTCCACTGCCAGGTGCCGGGCTGGCCGCGCGGCCATGTGCGCGCAGCCGTGCTCGACGGCATGGGCGGCCACGGCCATGGGCGCGAGGCGGCGGAAGCGGCCGTGCAAGGCTTGCTGACCATGCCCGCCTGCCTCGACACGGCTAGCCTGGCAGCAAGCCTCGACGCCTTGCACACGCGCTTGCAGGACAGTTTCGCAAGAAGCGCACCCGCCCAGGCGCGCCCCCCCGGCACCACCCTGACCTTGCTGGAGGTGCCGCCCGGCGAAGCCCCGCTGCTGTATCACGTGGGCGATTCGCGCCTGTATGAGCTTGCCGACGGCGCGGCCAGCATCCTGACCGTCGACCACGTGCCAGCCACCGTGTACGCCATGCGCGGCGCGCTCGACGAGACGCGCTGGCGCGCTACCGTGCACGGCGAGCACCATCCGCAAATTTCGCAGGCATTTATTTTAGGCAACGCCATCAGCGACAGCTTGCAGCTCGACAAGCCCCTGCGCGGCCTCGATGCGGCCACCTTGCCGCCCTTCCTGGCGCATCTGGGCGACCGCCGCGTGCTGCGCGTGCGGCCCGGCGCCCACTATGTGCTCGCCAGCGATGGCTTCTGGGCCTGTGACGATCCGCTCGCTCTCACGGGCCGCTGGCCCGCCTTGTGTGCCGGCAAGAGTGCAGCACAGGCCGTCGGCGCCCTGTTTGACGACTTCCTCGCCCACCCGCCAAAAGGCTTGCATAGCGACAACATTACCTTGCTGGCGCTGCGCTTCGATGCGGCGTTCACCGGCCCAGGCGGCTAGCTGCCAGATAACCGGCCGTTGCCGACGCGGCCGACAACACGCTGCCCCAGGCCATGTCGATCATCGTCAAGCCCAGCGGCCAATCGCGCAGGGTCGCGTAATTACTCAAGTCATAAGTACCATAGGCAAGCAGGCCGAGCAGCGCGCCCAGTGCCGCCGCCGTGCGCCCGCGGCGCGCACGCAGTCCGGGCAGGATGGCAAAGACCAGCAGCCCCGCCACGTACAGCAGATAAAACAGCGTGGCCGGCGCCCAGCGGGGCGACTCCGCCAATAGCGGACCCAGCGCCGCGGCATACACGGGCCGCATCAACACCGCCAGCCACAGGGCATCGATGGCCAGGAACACAGACAAAGTGGCGCCATAGGCTATGGCAAGCTGAAGCGGGCGTTGGGCAGGCATGGTCGTCTTTCGATTCAAACGTGAGGGGATCGGCTGCGCCAGCATAATGCAAAACGTCCCAGGCTCGCATCGCGGGCGTAAAAATACCCCGCCGGCGCGCACGCGCATCGAGGGGAAGCGATTCCATGTAATATCAGAACAACATATCAAGAAAGATATAAAATATGTTTTTGAGCAATGGTTTCCTTGGCGCGTATTGCAGGGTGTGACCGGGAACATGAATTCGGGCAAAAAGAGCGCATTCCGGCGCTGCGAAAGTTGCCAAGCAGGCGCAAAAGCGCGTAAGCTCTCATGTAGAACAGAGGGCAAAATGCCCCCGCTCGATTCGAGTCAGAATGTCATGAAAAAATGCAGCAACCCGGAGCACCCGCACTGTACGTTCTGGGTCTTGCCTGGGGAAACAGTCTGTGCGGGCAACCACCCGCAAGCGACCAATGCCCCCAGCAGCTACGACCTGTTGACCGCACTGCGCAGCGCCCGTTCCGAGCCATCGGCAACGGCGCTTTCGCACGCCCCGGCCCATGATCCTGCCTTTCAGGCCGTGAGCAGCAATGTACCGCTCTCCACCGCACCTCCGCCATTCACGCCAGCCGCCGTTGCCGCGCCAGCGGCTGCGCCGGCCTACCAGCCCGTACAAACCCATCTGCACATCAGCGGCTTCGATCCCCGTGCGGCAGGCGGACGGCAAACCCTGAAAATGGAACTGCGCGGCATGAGCGCCGCCTGTGCGCCGCAACTGACCTTGCGCCTGCGCTCGGACCTGATACCCCGTGGCCATGTGCAGCATGATTTCGTGCGTACCACCCGCGGCGACTGGCGCCCCGTGTTTGTCGAGTTCTCCTCGCGCAACAAGGAACACGGGCAGTACCAGATCGAAGTGGAAGTGCACAGCCATGTCGACGGCGCCGTGGCGCAGAAATGGGTGTGCACCTTCGTCATCCTGGTGCCGCGCCGCGATGCCACCCTGACGGAAATCCACCAGATCTTCCTCAGCACGCACAAGAATGTACGCGTGATGGCCGACGACGCCTCGATCGCCCGCGTCACGGGTGGCGACGGCTGTAACCTCGACGTGACGGCGCGCAATGCCGGCATCGCCCACGTGGATTTATCTGCGCCGCAAGGCAAGATCGACATGGGTTTTACCACCATCGCCTGGGACGAGGAGTTGATCGAAGTCGACCTGCCCGCCGCCAGCCACTGCCATCCGCATCCGAGCCAGGCCGCCTGCCTCGTCAATGCGGCGCCGGAAGCGGGCGAACAGCGCCAGATCCGTCTGTTCGCGCTGGAAGAATGCATGCTGGGCCGCTTCGAGCTGGTGGACCCGGAAGCCGATGTGCTGCTCAGCCATTTCAACCCCGACGGCCAGGACAACAATGGCTTGACACGGCGCCTGTCAGGCCGCCATGCCATCATCCGCCGCGGCCAGCAAGGCTTTGAAATCGAGGACGTGTCACGCTACGGTGTGCTGCTCGACGGCGTATGGCCTGGCAAGCACAAGCCAGTTGCCCTTCGGCTGGGCATGCGCATCGAACTGTCTGCCAGCATCAAGGGAATCGTCGTGCTCAGCGTCACGGCCATCCTTGCGCACGGCGTAATCCTGCACCGCATCGACCACGGCGCCCGCGCCGAATGTTTTTACCTGCTGCTGCCGGAAGCCCAGCCCTCGCCAGCCACCCACCTGGCCACGCCGCAGGCCAGCTGCCTACCCGTGCTCTTCCACCGCAACGGCGGTTTCTGGCACCTGGACACGGCCAGTGGCAAGGAAACAGCACTGGCCCCCGCTACCGCTCTGGATAAACTCAGCGGCTTCGCGCGGCACAAACGCTTCGCCAGCGAACCGTATCCGGAATGCTGGATCATCCGCACCGAGGGTGCGGCGCTGTGCGATAGTAGTACCATGCAAACCGCCTGATGCAACGACGTCCTGCACCGCCCTGATCGCTAGCGCGGCACCAGTACGAGAAAAATCATCGACAAGCCGAGTATAAACACCGCTTCCAGCGTAAACACGATGGCGGGGATTTGCAATTCGCGCGGGATTTTCATGGCAAGACCTCTTCAAAACGTAGGACTACCTTCAGCATAGTGCGCCCTGCGCCAATTGCATTATCAGCCGCACAATACACTTGACTGGCCGGCATGCGTTGCCGAGCTCGCTGGCAAGGCCATTCCGACACACAATTTAACAAATTATCGCCAGATATTCTGCAAATACTCCCCCCTCACGCCCTTGCATACTGTATATTCATCCAGTTAATATCCCTTGCATTTCACAAAGCGTCCGCATGGCGTTTTACATTTCCTATGGCTTCCAACAAAGCGCACCATGCGACCGGCTGGGCTGCCGGCGTGATTGCCGCGGCCCTGGTCGCGCACGCTGACGCCGGTGGGCCCTATCAAGTGCTGAGCATGCTCGCCTTTATCATGGGCGCGCTGGGCGGCACGGCGCCCGACTGGCTGGAAGTGGCCTGGTGGGCGCGCACGCACCGACTGTGGATCACGCACCGCACCTGGACGCACTGGGGCCTGGCCTGGATCGCCCTGCTCATCTACACCTACCTGCAATTGCCGCACCACCTCTGGGCACCGCCCCTGTTCGGCTTTGCGGCGGGCGGTATCATGCATCTGCTGGCCGACTGGCCCAATCCGCTGGGCGTGCCGTGGATCTTTCGCCGCCACTCTCTGCGCTGGTGGAAAAGCGGCCGCCATGACATCATCGTCATCGCCGCCGCCTGGCTGGCCGCCACGGTCGTGGCCGACCATGTGTTTTTCGATGGCATCCACCTGCGGCGCACCCTGCTGGCGCTCGACAGCCTGCTGCACTGGTCCGCCACTGCCCTGCAGCAAGCCTGGGCGGATCTGCAACAGTGGCAGGAACGCTGGCGCCTTGGTGGCGGCGCCAATTGACGCGGGCGGCGTGGCAATGTGATAATGAGTATCATTCTCAAAAAGCCCAGCCAGCCGGCACACCGCGTTCCGTCAGCCCAGCTCTTCCCTTGCCTGGAGAACGCAGTGAGTACCGTCAGCCCCACCCATGCCAGCCACCTGAGCACCCTGTACAGCGAGCACCATGGCTGGCTGTATGGCTGGCTGCGCGGCAAGTTGGGCAATCGCGCCGAGGCGGCCGACCTGGCGCAGGACACCTTTTTGCGCCTGCTGGGCAAGCGCGATGCGGTGCCCCTGCGCGAGCCGCGCGGCTACCTGGCGACGATTGCGCGCGGCTTGCTGATCGACCGCTACCGGCGCCAGGCGCTGGAGCACGCCTACCTGGAAGCGCTGGCCCAGCAGGCCGAACCGGTATCGATGTGCGCCGAATCGCATGCCATCATCATTGAAACCCTGCTCGCCATCGACCGCCTGCTCGACAGTCTGGGCGCGCGCACGCGGGCCATCTTCCTGCTGGCGCAAATCGAGGAACTCAGCTATGTGGACATCAGCCGGCGCCTCGGCATATC
This sequence comes from Janthinobacterium darwini, assembly GCF_051380905.1. Lineage (NCBI taxonomy): Bacteria > Pseudomonadati > Pseudomonadota > Betaproteobacteria > Burkholderiales > Oxalobacteraceae > Janthinobacterium > Janthinobacterium darwini. The sequence continues at coordinate 1,222,958 of NZ_JBNYXX010000001.1, read as the reverse complement.
CCTGCCGACCGTCAAGAAACACCTGGTGCGCGCCTACACGGAATGCCTGCTGCTGGCGGCCGGCTGATGTTTTCCCCTTCCGCCCCGCATTCAGCCCCAATCCCCCGCAAAGTGCTGGCCGCCGCCGCCCACTGGCATGTGGAACTCCAATGCGGCAGCGCCGACCCGGCAGCGCTGCAGGCATGGCGCGACGCCAGCGCCGAGCATGAACGGGCCTGGGAACTGCTGCAGCGCATGGATGGCCAGCTGGGCACGATACCCGCCAGCCTCGCCCTGCCCGCGCTGCAGGCGGCGCAGCAACGCCGGCGCGCGGCCGCCAAGATACTCGCGCTGCTGGTGGCGGCCGGCAGCGGCATCGCGCTGGGCCAGGCAGGCCTGCAGTCGGGCCCATGGCAAGCCCTGACGGCGTCCTTGCGCACGGCGCCGGGCCAGCGCCGCCACGTCACCTTGGCCGATGGCGGGCGCCTGGAGGTCAATACGGATAGCGCCCTGGATGTCGCCTACAACGCCACGCAGCGCCGCATCCGCCTGCACCATGGCGAAATCATGATCACGACGGCGCCCGATCCGCGCCCCTTCCTGGTCGACACCCGGCACGGCGTGATCCGCGCGCTGGGCACGCGCTTCGGCATACGCTGCGACGCCGATGGCAGCACCGTCAGCGTCTTCGAGCACGCCGTAGAAGTGCGCTGCGCTGCACGACCGGACGCCGTGTGGCGCCTGGAAGCGGGTCAGCAGCTACGCTTTGGCGAAACTGGCGCGGATAATGTGCAGGCCACGCAAGCGCACCAGGACAGCTGGCTGCGCGGCATGCTGGTGGCCGCCGACTGGCCCCTGCAACAACTGGTGCGGGAACTGGCGCGCTACCGGCGCGGGCGCCTCGCATGCGACGCCAAGGTGGCGCGGCGGCCCGTCACGGGCACCTACCGCCTCGACGATATCGACGCCGTGCTGGAAAGCCTGTGCGCCTCGCACGGGCTGCAAGTGACCTACTTCACACGCTACTGGGCCACGGTGGCGGCCAGGCCCGCATAATTATTTTCAGCCTTTTTGCGCAAGGGGTTGGTGTTTCGATGCGCTGCTTCGGCTTCATAGATAAGTAGCCGATTCATCCTCCATTGACCACACCCTGAGCAGAAAGACCGAGCATGCAGCTGACCACCCCCGTCCTCCATCCCGCCGCGCGCGCCATCCGCCTGGCCGTCCTCACCATGGCTTGCGCCGCCCCCGCCGCCTTCATCGCCGCACCCGCCCTGGCGCAAGGCCAGGCTGCCGCCGCAGCACCGCAACCCTACGCCGTGCCCGCCGGCCCGCTGGCCACTGCCCTCAACGATTTTGCCGTCGCCGCCGGCGTCAGCCTGTCGACCGATCCCGCGCAGACGCGCGGCCTGCGCTCGCCCGGCGTGCGCGGCAGCTTCAACGTAGCCCAAGGCTTTTCCCAGGTGCTGGCCGGCAGCGGCATGGAAGCGGTGCAGCTGCCGAACGGCGCCTACGTGCTGCGCCAGGCGGCGCCATCCTCCACCTCGGAGGCTGGCGTAGAAAAGACCATGGCGCCCGTGATGGTCAGCGCCAGCATGGAGCGCGACCCCGTCAGTGAGCACAGCAGCTCGTACGCGGCGCGCGCCGTCACCGTCGGCAAGGGCGTGCAGACCCTGCGCGAAATTCCCCAGTCCGTCAGCGTCGTCACGCGGCAGAAAATGGACGACCAGAACCTCAGCACCATTGACGCCGTGCTGGCCAATACCACCGGCATCACCATGTACGATAGCCCCATGGGCGGACGCTATGTGTATTCACGCGGTTTCATGGTCGAGACCTACCAGTTCGATGGCGTCAACCGCGCCATGTACTACCCGCAGGCGAACAGCTTTACCAGCAATACCGCCCTGCTGGATCGCGTGGAAATCGTGCGCGGCGCCACGGGACTGCTGCAGGGCACGGGTTCGCCGGGCGCCGCCATCAACATGGTGCGCAAGCGCCCGCTGGCGGAAAAACAGACGCAACTTGCGCTCAGCGCGGGCCGCTGGAACGACGTGCGCGGCGAAGTCGACGTCACCGGCCCCTTGAACGAGTCGGGCAGCATCCGCGGCCGCGTCGTGGCTGCGCACGACCAGCGCGATTATTTTTATGACGTGGCCAACAGCCGCACCGACGTACTGTACGGCGTGCTGGAATTCGACCTGGCGCCGGGCAGCAAGCTGACGACGGGCGCCAGCTACGAAAAACTGCACTCGACCCCGTTTTTCTCCGGCATGCCCCGCTACCTCGACGGCAGCGACCCGAAACTGCCCCGCTCGACCTACCTCGGCGCCGATTGGAACCGGTGGGACAGCCGCCAGACGGCCGCCTTCGCCGAATTCGAGCACCGTTTCGATGCCGACTGGTCGCTGAAAGCCAGCGCCAACTACACGCGCGAACAGCATGACGTGAAATACATGTTCAACCTGGGTGCGCTCAACCCCGCCACCCTGGCCGGCATGATGATGTACGCCGGCGTGTTCGACTATGGCACCACCAACAAGGGTGTCGACTTGTCGCTCGATGGCAAATTCAACGCCTTTGGCCGCCGCCACGGCTTCAGCGCGGGCATCAGCACGAACCGGCTGGAAAACGACAGCGATTACAGCCTGGCCATGATGAAGCTGCCCAATAGCGCCCTGCAACCCAATCACGGCGTAGCGGAACCGAGCGATGCCTGGCTTCGCGAAAATCGCTATGGCGGTGCTCACAGCCTGACGACCATGACGCAGACGGGCGCGTATGGCGTGGCCCGTTTCAGCGTCAGCGACCCGCTCACCGTGGTGGCCGGCGCGCGCGTGTCGAACTACAAATCGAGCAGCGTGTACCGCGACACGGGCGAGGTGTATCTCGACCCCTACCGCGAAAACGGCGTCGTCACGCCGTATGGCGGCGTGATCTACGCATTCGACAAGGACTGGTCCGGCTACGCCAGCGTCTCCGACATCTTCCAGCCGCAAAACCAGCGCACGGCCGATGGCGCCTTGCTCGACCCGCTCAAAGGGCGCAACCTGGAAGTGGGCGTGAAAGGTGAACTGTTCAACGGCAAGGTCAATACCTCGCTGGCGCTGTTCCGCATCGAGCAGCGCAACCGCGCCGAGGCTGATCTGGTCAATATCTGTACCAGCGGCACGGAGTGCTATTTCTCGACGGGCAAGGTGCGCAGCGAAGGCCTCGACGCGGAAATCAGCGGCGAAGTGGCGCCGGGCTGGCAGCTGTTCGCCGGCTACACCTTGAACAACTTCAAATACCTGGACCAGACCTCGATTGTGGGCGTGATGTTCGCCAGCACCTACTCGCCGCGCCACATGCTGCGCGCGTGGAGCGACTACCGCCTGTCCGGCGCCTTGCAGAAGTGGAGCGTGGGTGGCGGCGTGAACTTCCAGACGGAGAGCTCGCGCACCACGCGCGACGTGAAGGTGGCGCAAGGCGCGTACGCCTTGTGGAGCGCGCGCGCCGCCTACCAGATCGACCGCAACTGGACGGCGGCGCTGTCCGTGACGAACTTGCTCGACAAGCGCTACTACCAGACGGTGAGCGCGCCTGCGTGGGGCAATTTCTATGGCGAACCGCGCAAGGCGCAACTGACCTTGCGCGCGCGTTTCTAAACGAAATGCCTATGCCGAAGGCCGCAATGGCGCCTTCGGCAGCGGAATGAATTCCGTCTCGCCCGGCACCTGCCCCATGCGCTGGGCGCTCCAGTCGTCGGCCGCCTGCGACAAGCGCTCCTTGCTCGATGAGACGAAATTCCAGAACAGGAAGCGGTGGCCGTCCAGCGGCTCACCGCCGATGACAACAAACTGCACCGGGCCGCTGCCTGCCGTCACGACAGGCACCTTGCCCTCCTCCAGCAAGGCCATGGTGTGCGGCAGCAGCGCCACGCCATCGACCAGCACGTCCCCGCTGATCGGGTAAATCGCCGCTTCCGCCGGCAAGCCCTCCAGGCGCAGCGCCTTGCCCGCCTGCAGCGCCACGTCCAGGTACAAGGTCTGCATATAGGTGCGCACGGGCGAGGTCTTGCCAAACGCCGTGCCAATCAACACTTTCACGATGGCGCCATCGAGCGGCACGACGGGAATGTCGGCCTGCGGCGTGTGCGTGAAACTCGGTTCATCCTCTTCATGCGCCTTCGGCAGCGCGGCCCACAGTTGCAAGCCGTGGGTACGGTGCGGTTGTCCCGCCAGGTCGTGCGGCGTGCGCTCGGAATGCACGATGCCGCGCCCGGCCGTCATCCAGTTGATGGCGCCCGGTTCGATGCGCTGATAAGACCCTATGCTGTCACGGTGGTCGATCGCGCCTTCGAAGAGATAGGTGACGGTGGCCAGGCCAATATGCGGATGGGGGCGCACGTCGTGGTTGGCGTCCGGCGCCACGTCGATGGGGCCGAAATGGTCAAAGAAAATGAAGGGGCCGACGGCCTGTTTTACTGCAGAAGGCAGCAAGCGCCGCACGACAAAGCCGCCCCCGAGGTCCTTTTCGTGGCTTTTCAGGATGGCCGCGCTCATGCCAGCACCGTCGTCACTTCGGTGGTCACAGCCGTCATCAGCTTGTGCAGCGGGCATTTGCCGGCTGCGGCCAGCAATTCCTGGCGCTGCGCGTCGCTCAAGTCACCGGTCAGGTGCAGGGTGGCGGCCAGGCGGTACACGCCCTTGCGCTCTTCGCTGGCATCGCGCTCGGTCGACACTTCCACGTGTTCCAGGGGGATGCCCTTGTGCCTGGCGTACCAGACCACCGTGAGCGCCTTGCAGGCCGACAGGGCTGCGTCGTACAGGTCGTGCGGAGACGGGCCTGCATCGCCGCCACCTTCCTCTATCGAGGCGTCGGCGGAGATGATGTGATCGCGCACGTGCACGATGTGGCGCATGGGTTGCGACTGGTCGCGGATGGCTTTGATGGTCATGGCGTTCCTTGGTGCGTTTGGAAAGCCACAATTTACACCGTTTGCCCGCTTTGCGCAGCCCGCTCCCGGGGCGCCTGGCTATTTGATGCGGAACACGGCGTCGACCGTCTGCGCCATCTTCAGGCTGGTGACGATCAGCATGTCGTCGGGATTTTTCTGCGCGCGACTGTTGGCGCGCTGGTAACGATCGGACGGCACCAGGCCCACCGCATTACCCAGGTTTTTCAGCTGGTCCGACGAGATGCCTGCCACGGCGCCCGCCCGCTTGCCGAAGCCGCGCGCCATCGCGTCGGCCTTGCGCTGCGCATCCTTGACGGCCTCGCCCACCAGTTCCTCCTCCAGGCGGACGCGCTGCGTGGCGCCGAAGGTGGTGGCAAACGCATCGAGATTGGGCATGGCCAGCAGCGGGCGCATGACGGCGGGCCACTTTGACAGATCCGCCACGTTGATATGCACGCTGGCCTTGATCAGGTACTGCGGATTGGCCGGGTCCTGCTCGGCGCCCTTGCGGATTTCCTTGCGTACGTCGCGCACCTCGATGCCTGCCGCCGCCTCGGCCAGGCCTTGCTCCAGCAACAGCGCCTTGATTTCCGTGATGCGCGTCTGCACGAGGGCCGTGGCCACCTCCGGCACGGGGTCGTAGACGCTGACGTCGAAGTCGATCTCGCCCAGGTCCGGCATGATGAAACTGTAGGCCGTGCCCGTCGCATGGATGAAGGGGTAGGCAGGCAAGTCGCCGGCAAGGGCAGGCATGGGCAGGCAAACGAAGAGGATGGACAGCAGGCGGTTCTTGAACACGGATACTCCAGCGCAGTTAAGATGCATGAAGTATCCGTCAAGATGACACTTTTGACAATTAATTAGTCGAGCGTGCGCGCCACCCGGAAGCCCACGATGTCGTTCGACAGCACGGTGGAAAAGCTATTGCGCACGGCCGAGCGCAGGTAGCGCGGGTGGTACAGCCAGGAGCCGCCGCGCAGGATGCGCCGGCTGCTGTCGCTGCCCTCTTCCCACGCGCTGCCATCGACGGGCGCGCCTTCGTAATTGTCGTGCACCACGTCCTGCACCCATTCCCACACATTGCCATGCATGTCGAACAAGCCCCAGGAATTCGGCGCGAAACTGCCCAACGGGCTGGTGCCGCCCCGGTACACACCGCGCGGGCCGCCGTTGTAGACATACAGGCCATCGTAGTTGGCTTGCTCGGTGCTGATCGTGTCGCCCACGTTGAAGGCGGTGCGCGTGCCGGCGCGGCAGGCGTATTCCCATTCGGCTTCGCTGGGCAAGCGGTACTGCCGGCCCGTGCGCTCGCTCAGCCACGCCAGGTACAGCTGCGCGTCATTCCAGCTCACGCCCACCACCGGGTGCTGGTCGTTCTGCACGAACCCAGGATTGTCCCAGTCCGTTTCGGAACCGCCCGCCCATTGCGTCGCTTGCACAAAGGCGCGCCATTCTCCCACGCTGACGGGATGGCGCGCCAGCGCGAACGGACGCTCGATGCCGACCCAGTGCTGCGGCGTCTCGCGCTCGAGCCAGGCCTGCTGCGAGCCTGCCTGGATGGCGGCCTTGTGTTCCGTCTCGTGCGCACCCATCTGGAAGCGGCCGCTGGGAATGAGCACCAGTTCCGGCCCCTGCCCCGGGCCATCGAGGAAATCATCGCGCAAGATGCCTTCGGCATTGGCCACCGGTGCCACGTGTTCCGTTTCTGCTGCCGGCACGGATGCCGGCGCCGGGACAGATGCGGCGGCGGCGCGGCTGGCCTCTTCCCTGCGCGCGCGTTCCTGCTCGGCGCGATAGGCCGCCTCCGCCTTGGCGACGATGGCCTTGCGCTGCAATTCCTGGTGTTCCTGCAAGGCGGTGGCGGCATCAGCTTCGCGGCGCGCGCGCAACTGGCCGCGCAGCGCTTCCTTGCGCAGCTTGCGCGCCTCTTCGGCTTCGAAATGGCGCTGCGCCTCCTGCTCGCGGCGCAGTTTGTCCTGCCGCTGCTTTTCCAGCGCAGCGGCCTGGATTTCCGCCTTGCGCCGCTGGTCCAGTTCTTCCTGGCGCGCGCGCGCTTCCTTCAGCGCCGCTTCGCGGGCCTGTTCGGCGGCCAGCGCCGCCTGCTTTTGCTGCTGCGCCGCCCGCGCCTGCTGCTGGCGCGCCTGTTCCGCCAGTTCTTCAGGCGACGGTCCGGCGGCGCGCTCCAGCCCTTCCAGCAAGGCTTGCACGGAGTGCGGCCGCAACTCCGCCATCAAGGAAAAGCCGTTCTGCAGCACCTGCCACTGCGCTGCATTGAGCGACTGCGGTGACGACGGCAAATGGCTGGCGCTGCGCGCATCGTCGAACGGCATGCGCCCTTCGAGCATCTGATAAATCATCACGGCCACCGCATAGACATCCAGGCGCGGGCTGGGCTGGCGCTGATTGGCGCCTGCCTCGGGCGCCCGATAACCGTGCGTGCCCGCATTCGGCGTTTCCAGCGCCAGGCTGCTGTCCGCATTGCGCACGCGTGTAGCGATGCCGTAATCGAGCAGCTTGATGTCGCCTTTCGCCGTCAGGAAGACATTCCCCGGCTTGATGTCGCGGTGCACCAGCTTGTGCTTTTCCCACGCATACGACAAGGCATCGGCTACCGGCTGCAGCAATTGCTGCACGGTCGACAGAGGCAGCGTGCCCTGGCGCCCAAGATAGTGCTCGAGGTCTTCTCCATCGAGGCATTCCATGATGATGAAATAGCTGGCCGTGGCCGGGTCTTGCGCCCACTCATAGACGCGCACGATGTTTTCATGCGCGAGTTTGCGCGCCTGGGTGGCTTCCTCGATCAGCAGCTTGGCATGCGTGGCGCTCTGCGTCAGCTGCGCCGGCAAGATCTTCAGCGCCACCATTTCGCTGCTGCCCAGCTCCGCGTGCGTAGCCAGGTCGGTGGCTTGCCACACCTGCCCCATGCCGCCCGTGCCAATAAGCCGTTCGAGCCGGTAGCGGCGGTTTTGCGGGCCGATTTCCTGGCCCGTCATGAAGCCCAGTTCCGTACCCTGGCGCACGGGCAGAGGCGCGGGCGCGGCGCCCGGCGGCGCGTACTCGGCGTCAAGGATGGCGTTCTTGCGGCGTTCAAATTCCTGCTCGCTGAGCAGCCCGTCGTCGTGAAGGGCGCGCAGTTCCCGCAGTTTGTCTCGTGCTTTTTGCATCATCTGGGGTGAAACGCTTCCATCAAGGCTGCAGGGCGACGCCGCAGGTGGCGCAGAATTTATCTTCCGGATGGCCCGCGCGCTGCGCATGGCCGTTCTTGCAGCGTGCCGGCGCGGCAGCGGCGGCACCTGGCTGCAGCGCCTGGGCCACGGCCACGCCCAGCTGCGCCTGCGCCGACAGGCCATGCGCGTGCGCAGCGTTGTGCAAGTTGATCAGGTCCAACTGCTGGCGCCGTTCACGCTCCGCCTGGCCTTCCAGGTAGCTGCGCTCCTGCGCCACGCTGTCCTGCGCCATGCGCATGGCATCCAGCGGCGCGACGCTGTTCTCGGCCGCCGCCAGCGCAGCCAGCGCGTGGATCTGCTCGGCGCTCATGCCCGCCTGCAACTGTACCTTCAGCACTTGCGCCAGCGCGGCCGCATTCTGCCCGGCGGCCATGGCCACCTTGCCCGTGTCGCTCAGCGTGCCGATTTTCTCGATGCGATCGATGTCGATGCGCGCCAGTTCGGCGGCATGCGCCTGTTGCGCCAGCAAGGCTTCATATTCGCCCTTCCAGCGCGCGTAGTCGCTTTCGCGCTGCTGCGCCATGGCCAGCAGATCGCGCTGCCATTGCGCTTCCTGCTCCAGCTGGCGCAGCTGCTGGCGCTGTTCCTCGATGGCCAGCGCGTCGAGCTGCGCCAGCTGTGTTTGCTGCTGCAACTGGCGTGCGTGCACGCCATCGGCCTCGATGGTGCGCAGCAGCTTTTCCTGCTGCGCGATGGCGTCCTCGCGCGCGCCGCCGCGCCGCAGCACCGCCACTTTTTCCGCGATTTCTGCCGCCTGCACCTGGGCCGCTTCATCCTTGTGCGCCTCGGCGCGCAGCAGCTCGCGCTGGCGCGCCAGCTGCATCTGGTCTTCCCACTCCTGCACCCGCTCGGCCTCGCGCTTGCGCGCCGCATTCGCCAGCATCAAGCCCTGCCAGGCTGCCTGGTGCTGCTCCGCCTCCAGCTGCGCCTCGCGCTGCGCCGCATCCGCTTCGGCCTGGCGCAGGCGCGCCAGCTGGGTGCGGCGCCCGGTCTCGTCGTCGATCAGCAGCGCGCTTTCAATTTGCTGCGCGATCGACTGCAAGTGGACTTGATGGGTAAAGCGCTGCTGCGCCAGCTGGATTTGCTCGCGCCCATGCAGTTGCGACAGTTCCAGCTCGCTGCGCATCTTGATGGTGGCCAGCGCGCGCACGTGTTCCCAGTTGGCCGCTTCATCGGCGCGCTGCGCGCCCTTTTGCGCCAGTTCCTGTTCCAGCTCCCCCAGCGCCAGCGCGGCGCCATGGTCGAGCGCCTGGCGCCGCGATTTCGCTTCCAGGATGCGGCCATACAGGTCGATCTGGCGCCCGCGCAGCGCTTGCAGGCGCTCCGCTTCCTGGTAGCCCAGCTCCGCCTTTTCCACCGTCGCATCCTGCTGCAGCTCGGCGCGCCGGTGCGCATGGCGCGCCGCCAGTTCTTCGCGGCGAATGCGCTGCCACTCTTCCTCGTCATACAGCTGGTCGAGCTGCTTCATGCGCTCCAGACTGTGCTGTTCCAGTTCCTGCGCCGGCAAGCCGCCCAGCCACAGGGTGCCGATGGCTGCGTCGCCGTTGCCCTCGCGCTTGTCGTGCCGCAGGCTGAGGGTGTCCACGCGCGCCACGGCCAGGCCGCTGGGCGCCAGGCGTTGGGTCAGGGCCGATTGCAGGCGTTCGTTCAATTCGGGCCGCAAGTCGGCATTCGCGTCCATTTCGCGCAACGCGCGGCTGCCGATGAATTCCAGCGCAATCTGGCGCACGGACGGCAGCAGCAAGGCGTGCAGGTGGGCGCGCGTGACGGCGCCCGGCGCGCGCATGAACTGGCGCGCGAACGCATCGGGCTGGCCCAGCGCGATATCTACGTGCAGGGATGCGGCGACGTTCAGCAACTCCGTGCTGGCCAGGCCGGGCAGGTCGAATTCCAGGCTGACGGCGTCGGCGCGCGCAATCAGCACTTCCGCCGGACGCGCCGGCAGCAGCGCAGGCAGGCGCGCAAAGAAGGTGGCGCTATCGTAGTCGCCGGCTGGTATCAAGGTGAAAGCGTCCGATTGCACGATCCAGGCACGCGACTCGGCGGGCACCTGCAGGCGGCGCGCCGCGCCGCCGAACAGCGAGGACAGTTCGCGCACGCCGAAGAACAGGGCCAGTTGCCCATCGGCAAGATGCCACTGATTGGCGTGCAGCACCGCGTCGCTGTCGGGGGCGCCCAGCGACAAGCCGCAATGCGCGCAATAGCCGGCGGCAGCGCCGTTCTTGTGCTCGCAGCGCGGGCAGCGGGCGCCGCCAAAACCAAACAATTGGAACATGTGTGACTCCTGATGAGAATGATTGTGTGCACAAGTATGTGCAACACCGCTGCCATGCCGATTCTAGCAGGACAGCTGGCGCAGCACCTGGCACGCGCCATGTGTGCGCGACGCGGCTCACAACAGGCGCACAACACTGTGCAGTGTCAAATAATGCCATAGGGCAATTGCATTCATATCTAGGGATACAGGGCGAATTAGGCCTCAATTCAAGCGGTCGCCCCCAGTACCGGGCGCAGGCATTTCAGCGCCGTTTTTTTGCAGGCCATCCCGCCAAAACCACGGCTGGTCGCATCCGTATGGCGCATGGGCGCGCGCATGGCTACAGTGCAGACATACCCACCCGCCACCAGAAAGGAACGATCATGAAAGCCTTGAAAAACATGGAAGCCATCTTTACCGTCGCCGTCGCCATCGCCTGCGGCGCCAGCTATGCCAGCTTCGCCCAGCCAACGGCCACGAAAACAGCCGCTGCGACGCAAGCCGGCGCCATCCCCGTGGTCGTGGTGAGCGCCAAGCGCCTGACGGAACAGGAAAAGAAAATCTCGCTGATCGAGGAACGGCAAGCCTTGCTGGGCAACGCCACCGCCAGCACCATGTGAAGCATCCATGCTGACTCCACGCCGCCTGGCGCCCCACGGCTAGCCAACGCGTCAGGCCGCCATTTGTATCTGCCACGGATACACGGACACACATTATTGTGTCAATTGTAATAAGTTGAATCAAAGGCGAAAAACCGCCAGCAAGCGCCTATAGTCCATTTCATGCAATCACCGAAATGGAGAACACCATGAAACCCATCACACTCTACGCAGCAGCCATGCTTGCCATCAGCGCCGCGGCCTTTTTGCCCGTGCAGGCCATGGCACAGAATCAGCTCGGCGTCAGCATTGTCGTCGGCAACGCCCCGCCTCCCCCACGCTTTGAAAGCGCGCCAGCTCCGCGTGCCGGCTATGTCTGGGCACCGGGCTACTGGAACTGGGATGGCCAGCGCCATGTGTGGAACAGCGGCGAATGGCTGCGCGAACGCGGCGGCAACGAGTACCGCCGGGCCGCCTGGATACAAGAGAACAACCGCTGGCGCCTGGACCGTGGCGGCTGGGTCGCCGCGCAAGTGCAGCCCGTGCGCTATGACGAGATCCGCATCGCCCCGCCGCCACCGCGCCGCGAAGCCATCCCGCGCGCGCGCCACGGCTACATCTGGGCGCCCGGCCACTGGGAATGGCGCGGCCAGCGCTACGCCTGGACGCCAGGCGTGTGGATCGCCGAACGCCCCGGCTATGTGTATGCGCCGCCCGCCTGGAACCAGCGCGATGGCCGCTGGCAGATGGAGCAAGGCCGCTGGTCGCCACGCGGGCCGAACGGCGACCGCGACCGCGACGGCATCCCCAACCGCTATGACCGCGACAATGGCAATCGCCACGACCGCGACGGCGATGGGGTACCGAACCGCGACGACCGGCGTCCGAACAACCCGAACCGCAGCTAATACGCGGCAGTAGTTCCCACCAAGGCCACCCATCGCGGTGGCCTTGTCATTTTCCGGACATATCCGTGTATTAAAATCGCGCGACGATCAATCACACTGCACGAGAAAGATTCACGATGGCGATGGAAACTGCCGGTTTCACCTATGGTTCGGACACCTCGGGCCTGGTCTGGGGCTTCCTGTTTGGCCGCGCGGCGCAGCCGCTGGCGCTCGATTCGACGGCCGCGCTGGCCTGGCTGGCCGATGGCGCAGCCAGGCCGGCGCAGGAATTTGTCTGGCTGCATTTCAATTTGTCGCATGCGGCCAGCGAAAAATGGCTGATGACGCATACGCAGCTGGCCGACGAATTTTATGAAACCCTGCACCAGGGTTCCCGCTCCACGCGTATCGAACAGGCGGAAAACACCCTGATCGCCGTGGTCAACGATGTGGTGCACAATTTCTCGTTCGAAGCGTCCGATATTTCCACCATGTGGGCCAGCGTGGCGCAAAACCTCGTCATCACGGCGCGCCGCGCGCCGCTGCAGTCGATCGAGCGCCTGCGCCAGGCCGTCATCAAGAACCACGAGCCGATCCGCTCGTCGGTGGAACTGCTGATCCATCTGCTGCGCGACCAGGCCGACGTGCTGGTCAACATCGTGCGCGATGCCGTGGCACGGGTCGACGATATCGAAGACCATTTGCTGGCGGGTCGCCTGGTGCCCAAGCGCGAAGACCTGGGCGCCATGCGACGCGTGCTGGTGCGGCTGCAGCGCCTGCTGGCGCCGGAACCGGCAGCCCTGTTCCGCCTGCTGCAACGCCCGCCGGCGTGGGTATCTGAGCTGGACAGCCTGGAACTGCGCCAGTCTACGGAAGAATTTTCCGTGGTGCTCAGCGACATGTCGTCCTTGCAGGAACGCATCAAGCTGCTGCAGGAAGAGATTGCCGCCAGGGTCAACGAGGAAAACAGCCGCAGCCTGTTCGTGCTGACCATCGTCACCGTGCTGGCCTTGCCGATCAATATTATCGCCGGCATGCTGGGCATGAATGTGGGGGGGATTCCGCTGGCCCAGCACCCGCAGGGTTTCTGGATCATCGTTGCCATTATCATCACGTTTACCGTCGTGGCGGGATGGCTGGTGGTGCGCGTGCAACGCAATAGCTAATGATTGGAAACACGGCCAGACAGGCGAACGGCAGGCGCCGTCCGCCATCACGACTTAACGGTGGTATTCGCCGGCCCGTTCAGGCTGATAAACGATTTCCTCGATCTTCACCTTCACCACGCCGCCCGGCATGGGCCAGGCGATGCTGTCGCCGATGGATAAGCCCAGCAGTGCGCTGCCGACGGGCGCCAGCACGGAAATGCGATCAGCCTGGCCTTCCACATCCTTCGGATACACGAGCGTCAGGCAGAATTCCTCCTTGTTTTCCACCGTGAAGCGCACGGTGGAATTCATCGTCACGACGGTGGGCGGTATTTCTTGTGGCTCGAGCACCTCGGCACGGCCCAGCTCATCGAGCAAGGCGGCCTTGTCCGGCGACAAGTTATTTCCCAAGGCATACAACAACGCTTCCAGTCGTTCCAGGTCTTGTGACGACAAAATAATTTTTGGTTTTTTTTCCAAGATATCCTCACTATTGATCATTAGGGCGACGTCCGGTTTTGCTGGCGGCAGTTTACTTGGCCGCGGCAGACAAAACAAACAGCATCAGAACGTCCATCATCAGCGGATTATGGACGAACTCGCGGAGCAAGGCCATAGCGTTCTCGCATTCTTCATTAAAATTTATTAAAATCAATGACTTGCAATGCCCGATACAGACAAAAATATTAATCCCTGCTGAGATGACAGGAGGCAATCAAGTTATTCTTCATGACATTTTGTTTACCTGCAGCATGTTTTTAAGAGAAAAAACCCACCAGCAAAAAAAGGATTAAAATTCAGTCTGCATTATTATTAGAAAGACACGCCCCGCATTTTCCGCCTGACTTGTCGCCTTGCATGCGGCCATCGGCCTGCGGCATGGCCACTAAATTGCCGCGCACCCTGTACTTTCACGCTGCGAAATGACAATATATCGGCCTTAACAACACGTTGAGAGTTCCGGCTCACTTCGGTTTTCATCAGACTGGAACGTAAAGTATGGCAGGGCGAGGCGGGATCACACGGGGCGGCGGCAAGCGGGGCCGGCAGGAGAATGCGTCATGATGGCGCCATTGATGCTGCCCTTGGTGCAGTTGCGTGGTGACCGAATAGCCAGGCTGAATCTGCTGGCCGCAGCGGCCATGCTGGCCACCGCCAGCATGCTGCTGATCCTCTTCCAGTTGTTTTCCCTCCAGGCATCTTTCCAGCGCAACCTGCGCATCCACGCCGACATGCTGGCGCCTGCTGCGACACTAGCCATGCGCCGGGATGATCGTCTTGCGGCGCAACAGCTGCTCGCTCCCCTCGCCGCCGTCCCGCATGTCCAGCAAGCGCTGCTCTACAGTCCGTATGGCACGCCATTCGCCCGCTACGCACGCAGCGCCAGCGACGCCGCGCCCACGGCGCCGCGCACCGGCCTGCAGATCGATTACCTGGACGGCAGCGCCGCCCTCCTCAAGACCTTGCCCGGCGGCGGCGCACTGTATCTGCGCGCCAGCCTGGCGCCGCTGTTTGGCAGCCTGGCGCAATTTGCCACCTTCACCCTGCTGGTCTGCCTGTGTGCCTTCGGCCTGACGCTCCTGATGGTGCGGCGCACGCGCACCGCCGCCGAGCAAGCGGAAAGCCATTTGCACTACCTGGCCCACGTCGACCCAGTCACGCAACTGCCGAACCGCCATGAATTCAACGGCGCCCTGGCCTACGCGCTGGCGCGCGCCGACCGCCAGGACAGCAGCGTGGGACTGCTGCTGCTGGACCTCGACAACTTCAAGGTGGTCAACGATACGCTGGGTCACCACTGCGGCGACCAGCTGCTCAAACTCGTCGCCGAACGCCTGGTGGAGATCCTGCGCGGCACCGACATCACCTGCCGCATCGGCGGCGACGAATTCGTCGTCATCGTCGAACCGGCCGACGACGCCTCGGAAATGGCCAGCGTGGCGCGCAAGATCCTCGCTGTGCTGGCCCCGCCGTTCGCACTGGAAGGCCACCAGCTGTATGTCAGCGCCAGCATCGGCGTAAGCCTGTATCCGTTTGACGCGCAGGACGTGGCCACTCTGACCCGCAATGCCGACACGGCCATGTACCACGCCAAGCACCAGGGCAAGAACCGCTACGCCGTGTTCAAGGCCGAAATGGAATTGCGCGCCCAGCGCCGCCTGCGCATGGAAGCAAACCTGCGCAAGGCCCTGCAAAACGAAGAACTGTATCTGCACTACCAGCCGCAAATCGACTTGCGCAGCGGGCGCATCGTCGGCGTGGAAGCGCTGATACGCTGGCATTGCCACGAGATGGGGCAGCTCAGCCCCAGCGAATTCATTCCCGTGGCCGAGGAAAGTGGCATCATCGTCGAACTGGGGCACTGGGTGCTGCAAAGCGCCTGCCGCCAGGCGGCCCTCTGGTGCAAGGCCGGCCTGCTCGATTCGCTCGAACACGTGGCCGTCAACCTGTCGGCCTGCCAGGCGCGCGACCCAGGACTGATGGACGGTATCCGCGCCATCCTGCAGGAGACGCAACTGCCGCATGGCTTGCTGGAGCTGGAAATCACGGAAGGGGTCTTGATGGACAATATTCACGCCAACGTGGAACTGATGCGCCGCCTGCAGGAAACGGGCATCCACCTGTCGATCGACGATTTCGGCACTGGCTATTCCTCGATGTCGTACCTGAAGCGCCTGCCCATCGATCAATTGAAAATCGACCGCAGCTTCGTGCACGACCTGCCCGGCGAGGGCGAAGCCATCGTCACGGCCATCATCGCCATGGCGCACAGCCTGCATCTGAAAGTGGTGGCCGAAGGCGTGGAAACGGTGCAGCAGGTGGAGTTTTTAAGAAAGGCCGGCTGCGACAACGTGCAGGGCTTTTTCTTTGCGCGCCCCATGACGGCGGCGCAGTTGACGGCATTGCTGCTGGAGCGGCGCGACTGGAGTACGCGCACCGTCATGACGGCATAAAAAAAGGCAGAACCGCTGGTTCTGCCTCTCAAGCTTACTGCAGATGCATCAAGCCAGCTTGGCCGAGTGTTCCCGCGTCGCATGGAACGTCAGCTTCGGCCAGCGCTCTTCCGTCAGGCGCAGGTTGACGCCCGACGTGGCCAGGTAAGCCATGTTGCCGGCCGCATCGTAGGCCACATTGTGGCCCAGTGCGTTCTCGAAGTCCTGCAGGACGCGCTTGTCGTCGCAGCTGACCCAGCGGGCGCTGCTGATGCTGGTGCCCTCGAACACGGCATCGACGCCATACTCGTTGAGCAAACGGCTGGCCACCACTTCGAACTGCAGCACGCCGACGGCGCCCAGTACCAGTTCGCCGCCCTGCACCGGCTTGAAGACCTGTACCGCACCCTCTTCGCCCAGCTGCTGCAAGCCCTTGTGCAACTGCTTGATTTTCAAGGGATTACGGATGCGCACGGAGCGGAAGAAGTCTGGCGCAAAGTACGGAATGCCCGTAAAGGTCAGCATCTCGCCTTCGGAAAAACTGTCGCCGATCTGCATGTTGCCGTGGTTCGGCAAGCCGATGATGTCGCCCGCGTATGCCTCTTCCACCTGTTCGCGCGAGGACGCCATGAAGGTCACCACGTTCGATACCTTGATCTCACGCCCCAGGCGCAAGTGCTTGACCTTCATGCCGCGCTCGAAACGTCCAGAGCACACGCGCAAGAAGGCGATGCGGTCGCGGTGCGCCGGGTCCATATTTGCCTGAATCTTGAAGACGAAACCGGTAAACGGCTGCTCGGACGGCGCCACCGACCGTACGGTCGCGTCGCGCTCGCGCGGTGCGGGCGCCCAGTCGACCAGCGCGGAGAGAATCTCGCGCACGCCGAAGTTGTTGATGGCAGAACCGAAGAACACGGGCGTCTGCACGCCGGAGAGGAATTCCTCCAGGTTGAACGGATTCGACGCGCCGTGCACCAGCTCCACTTCCATGCGCAACTGATCCATCTCCAGCGGGAACATCTCCTGCAGGCGAGGGTTGTCGATGCCCTTGATGATTTCGAAGGCGCCGTCAGCTTTTTCTTCGCCGGCCTTGAACAGCATGATCTCGTCATTCAGCAGGTGATACACGCCGCGGAAGTTCTTGCCCATGCCGATAGGCCAGGTGACGGGCGCGCACTGGATCTTCAGCACCGATTCGAGTTCGTCGAGCAGGTCCAGCGGATCGCGCGTCTCGCGGTCCATCTTGTTCATGAAGGTGACGATGGGCGTATTGCGCATGCGGCAGACAGCCAGCAGCTTGATCGTCTGCGCTTCCACGCCCTTGGCCGCATCGATCACCATCAGCGCCGAGTCGACTGCCGTCAGCACGCGGTAGGTATCTTCCGAGAAGTCCTGGTGGCCCGGGGTGTCGAGAAGGTTGACGACGTGGTCGCGGAATTCGAACTGCATCACCGAGGATGCGACGGAAATGCCGCGCTGCTTCTCGATCTCCATCCAGTCCGATGTCGCGTGGCGCCCCGATTTACGGGCCTTGACGGTACCGGCCATCTGGATTGCGCCCGAGAACAGCAGCAGTTTTTCCGTCAGGGTGGTCTTGCCCGCATCCGGGTGGGAAATGATGCCGAAGGTGCGGCGGCGTTGTACTTCACGCGCGATCACGGCAGGCGCCTTGCTGCTGACTGACGCTGCGGCGTTGTCCGCATTGTCAGTGGAATCGGGGGTAGTGATGTCGTTCTCGTTGGCCATATTGGTGACCATAATATGGCCCTCGCAAAAAACCCTCAATTTTACAGAAGGATCGCCCTTCCGTGTGAACTGCTTCACTGTGGCGGAAAGCAAAATCACCCACTTCATCAAGGGGTCACAATCCGCAGGCAACATTGCACTGCAGAAATGTTGTAACCCTACCCTGGAAACCCGATGAAAATCCTCCTCACTCCCGCCATCCGACTCATGCAGCGCTTGCGCCTGCTGCCCAAATTCATGCTTGTCTGCCTGGTCTTCCTGCTGCCGCTGGCGCTGGCGACCACCCTGCTGATCTCGGAGCTGGGCAAGTCGCTGGCCCAGGCGCAGGATGCGCAGCGGGGCGTGACCTATGTGCGCCAGCTGCAGGAAAGCACGCGGCTGCTGCAGCAGCGGCGCGGCCTCGAGCACTTGCGCCTGAACGGCAAGTCGGGTATGGACAACTCGGCCCTGAATGCCCGCATCACGGCCGCGCTGGCCTCCCTGGCGCGCTTGCCCGCAGGCGCAGGCCTGCCCCAGGCTGCCGAGCTGACGAAGCAGTGGCAAGCCCTGCTGGGCCGCCAGGCGGGCCTGGCGGCGCGCGACAGCTACGCGGCGCACACGGCGCTGCTGCGCCAGGCGGCCAAACTGGGCCAGCTGGTGGCCGACCGTTCGCACCTGAGCCTGGACCCGGACGCAGGCGCCAACCACCTGAGCGCCGCCTTCACCGCCACCCTGCCCGACCTGGCCGAGAGCCTGTCCGACATCGCCGGGCGCGGCGCCGCCTACATCGACACGGGCCTGTTCGAAGCGAACGAAGATCAGCTCGTCAACGCCAACGCGCTGATCGCGCGCCACGAACTGGAGCGCCTGCCGGCCCGCTTCGACGAAATCATCGCTGCCAAGCCGGAATTACGCACCAGTCTGCAAGGGGCGCTGAAAGCAGTGCCTGCGGCGCTGGCCTTCCTCGAGCGCACGAAAAATGAAGTGACGAATTCCTACGACCAGACCTCGGGCGCGCAATTCCACGCCGGTGGCATGCAAGCCATCGACGCCTTGCAGGCGCTGTCCGGTGCCTCCGCTAGCGCCCTGGACACCCTCCTGGCGCAGCGCATCGCCCGCGACGAGGCGCGCCGCGGCCTGATCCTGGCGGCCATGCTGCTGGTGCTGCTGGCCGCCGCCTACCTGTGCGCGGGCTTCTACGCCGCCTTCGCGCGCGACGTGACGCAACTGCGCGTGGCCGTCGGCGCGGCGGCGGCGGGCGACCTGTCCCAACGCATCACTTCGCAGGCGCACGACGAAATCGGCGACCTGGTGCGCGACTTCGGCGCCATGACGCATGGCCTGGCCACCCTGGTGCAGGAAATCCGCGGCGGCGCGGCCGTCATCGCGGCGGCAGGCGCCGATATCGCTCAGGGCAATGCTGCCCTGTCCGGCCATACGGCCACGCAAGCGGACGCGCTGGGCGCCACCGTGGACTCGATGCGCGAGCTGACGGCCACCGTGGGCCGCAACGAAGCCCATGTAGGACAGGGGCGAACCCTGGTGGCCACGGCGGCCGACGTGGCCCTGCGCGGCGGGCAGAGCGTGGGCGCCGTGGTCGAGACCATGGCCTCGATCAAGGCCAGCTCGCACAAAATCGTTGACATCATCGGCGTCATCAACGGCATCGCCTTCCAGACGAATATCCTGGCCCTGAACGCGGCCGTGGAAGCGGCGCGCGCGGGCGAGCAAGGGCGCGGCTTTGCCGTCGTGGCCTCCGAAGTGCGCAGCCTGGCGCAGCGCTCGAACGAGGCTGCGCTGGAAATCAAGCGCCTGATTGGCGATTCCGTGGCCACCGTGGATGCGGGTGGCGACCTGGTCAATGCCGCCGGCAGCACCATGCGGCAAGTCGTCGATGCGGTGCAGCAAGTAGCCGTGGTGATCGGGCGCATCAGCAGCGCCGGCGCCGAGCAGAATGGCGAGATCGCCCGCATCAACCAGGCGCTGGCACAAATCGACGACATGACGCGCCAGAACGCAGGCCTGGTCGACGAGGCGCGCGCCGGTTCGCAGCGCCTGCACCAGGAAGGCGAGGCCCTGACGCAGGCGGTCAGCCGCTTCCGCCTGGGTGAACACGAGGTGCCTGGCGCGCGCCAGGCGAGCGCCGCGACCATGCGCGACGGCTTGCCCAGCGTGCGTCCGGCCGGCCTGCGGAGCGCCAATAAACCACGCGTCATATCACAAAATCGCGCAGAACGGCGCAAGGCTAGCTAGTCAAAAGTGTGCGCGTAGGACAAGGACTACAAATCCGCCTCAAAAGAGACTACAAAGTGGCGACTGCTAATCTTATGTTCGCCACTTACATAAGCTTTTAAAGTAGCTACATCGCGATCTGCAGCGCGCGGTCGAAAAAAACGTCGTTACCACTTTGAGTCGGCGGCTTTTTTGACCAGCAACGCGGCAGTCGCACTCCGATGTAAAAAGCCTGTGAGGAATACTATGAGCCATACTCAACTTATCGCCCCGGTCCAGAAGAACCAGTTGCTGCCGCGCGCCATGCCGGCGGCAGGACGGGAAATCAAGCTTGCGTCGCGGGTTAGCCTCAGCAGTGCACAACAAAATGAATTGCTGGCCGCCCTGCCGCGCGCCGCGCTCGAATCGCTGTTCGAAGACCTGGAACTGGTGGAACTGCCTTTCGGCAAAGAACTGTATGCCTACGGTAACAACCTGGAATACAGCTATTTCCCCACTACAGCCATCATTTCGCTGCTGTATGTCATGGAAGATGGCGCCACCACGGAAATCGCCGTCGTCGGCCATGAAGGTGTGGCTGGCGCCTCGCTGCTGGCAGGCGAGCGCGCCATGTGCACGGCTGTCGTGCAAAGCGCCGGCTACGGCTACCGCCTTAAAACGCAAAGCTTGCGCGATGCCTTCAACCAAGGTGGCGCCCTGCCCCAGTTGCTGATGCGCTATACCAACGCCTTGTTTGCGCAAATGGCGCAAAACGCCGTTGGTGGCCGCCACAGCTCGATCGAGCAAAAACTGTGCCGCTGGCTGCTGGACCGCCTGGACCGTTCACCATCGAACGAATTGAAAGTGACGCAAGAGCTCATTTCCATCATGCTGGGCGTGCGCCGCGAAAGCATCACGGCCGCCGCCGGCAAGCTGCAGGAAGAAGGCTTGATCCATTATCGCCGTGGCAATATCACCGTGCTGGACCGCGCCGGACTGGAATGCTATGCGGGCGAATGCTACAAGGTCGCCAAGACGGAATATGACCGCTTGCTGCGCGACGTGTCACGCTGCTGATGCGAAACGGCCGCTGACACGGCAGCATGAACAAAAAAATGGCCGGGCTATATGCCCGGCCATTTTCTTGCATCCAGAAACATCAAACGCTGGCGTCTTCGTCGATCTCTTCCGGTTCCGGCGTCAGCGGCAAGGGAATCACGGCTTCCACACAAGTCCCCTTGCCTTCCGGCCCCTGGCGCACAGTCAGGGTGCCGCCCAGCAGCAAGGCCCGTTCGCGCATGCCCAGCAAGCCGTGCGACATGGGTTTTTGCAGGGCATCTTCGGTGATGCCGATGCCGTCATCGGTCACGCGCAGCACCAGGCCATGTTCATTGCGTTTCAAGGTCACGCTGACCATGCCGGCGCGCGCATACTTGAGGATATTCGTCAGCGATTCCTGCACGATGCGGAACAGGGCGATCGTCAGGGTCGCTTCGCGGTTGTCGATATTGATGGCCACGTCCGTTTCGCAGCGCACAGAGCTCATGCGGGCAAAATCCTCGCAATAGCTTTCAATGGCGGCACACAGGCCCAGATTGTCCAGCAGGCTGGGGCGCAAATCCTCGACGATGCGGCGCTTCAGTTCCACCGTTTCCAGCAAGGTGGCCTTGGCGCGGCGCAATTGCGCGGCCAGTTCCGGCCGCGTGTGGGCCAGTTGCTGCGTGACGGCGCCCAGGTCCATGCTGATCGAGGTCAAATTGGCGCCCAGTTCATCGTGCAGCTCACGCGCCAGGCGCGCCTTCTCCACTTCATTGACGCTGATCAAATGGCGCGACAGCACGGATAGCTGCTCCGTGCGCTTGCTGACTGTCGATTCCAGGTTGTCGTTGGCATTTTGCAGCGCATACTCGACGGCCGCGCGGTTCTGGAAGCTGCGCCGCACCAGCTGGTAAAACATGATCAGCACGAGGATGGCCAGGGCATTGATACCGATGCCAAGCAGCACGGCTTTCTGGTACTCATGATAAAAAGCCGCACTGCCGGACGACAGTGCCTCATTCTGCTCGCGCGTCATGATCACCACCTGCAGTCGGATTTCGTCCATGGTGGCGCGATCATCGGTCACGCGCGAGATATTGACGATTTCGGCCAGCCCGCCCTGCTTGTAGACCTCGATCGACTCTTGCAGCATCGACATCTTGCGACGGATCAAGCTTTTCAGCTGGCCCAGGTTTTTCAGCTGCGTGGGACTGCCTGCGAGCAAGGTTTGCAACTCCTTGAATTCGTTTTCGATTTCGGTGTTAGCCGTCTTCGACGGCCCCAGATATGTTTCGGAGCCGGAAATGAAATAGCCGCGCAAGCTGCTTTCCGCGTCCAGCACGAGCACGTTCAAATACTGCAGGCGGTCCGCCACACGGGCGCTCTGGCTGAGCAAGGCGTTCGTGCCCTTCAGCGATTGCAGATTATGGAAGAGACTGAAACCATTGAGTACAAGCAACAAGGCGCAAGCCACGCACAGTATCGTCTTGTAGAGGGGCAGGCGGTGATTCGGGGCCGGTTCAACGGTGAAATACATCCTGATGTGCATCCTTAGCAAGGTTCGGCGCGGGAGAAAGCGCCGGCGCCGGCCAATTATAGTCCTCGCCACAGACTGCTGCACCGCACAAATCGTGCTGGCTAGCTGGCTGAGCGATCATGTTTCCATGATCGCACTGCAGCGCTAGTCAAGCAAATTGTTTTTCATTGCGTAATAGGTCAAGTCGCTGTTCGATTGCAAGCCCATTTTTTCCATGATGCGCGTACGGTAAGTACTCACCGTCTTGATGCTCAGCGACAAGGCCACACCGATATCGGACACGGTGGCGCCACGCGCCAGGCGCAGGAAGACCTGGAATTCGCGGTCCGACAATTCTGTATGCAGGGCGGCATTCGTGTCGCGGTCGAACGACTGCGCCAACAACTCGCCCACGGTGGAACTGACGTAGCGGCGCCCCTGGAACACGGTGCGCACGGCCGTCATCAGCTCATCGGCTTCGCATTCCTTGTTCAAATAGCCATTCGCGCCCATCTTGAACAGGTTCAGCGCGTATTGTTGCGCGGGATAGCCGCTGAGTATCAGCACGGGCAATTCCGGCTGGCCCTGGCGAATCGTGCGCAAGGTATCGATGCCGCTCTGATCGGGCATGGCGATATCGAGCAGCAATACATCGCATATTTCGCGGCGGGCGATATCGAGCGCTTCACGCCCCGTACCGGCTTCCGCCACCACACTGAAATCGCTTGACGACGAAAAAATTTGCTTGAATCCAGCTCGTACTATTTGGTGATCATCACAAATGGCAACGCGTATCATTGTTTCCCCTTAAATTTTCCTGGCCTGGGAAAGACTACCGGAACCTGAACGCTGCTCCGGCTTAGCGTCACTAACAAAAACGCAACATTAACATTATATTCAAAATAGGGCGCGCCGCAGGCTACCGGCAGCGCCCGGGCAGCCAGCCCATACAATATAGTCAGCCCGTATTGGACAACCCCACCTATATTGGTACAAATCTTATTTTAGCAAGTTTAAAATCGCAATTAATTCATTGCGTATCCACGCGCGGTCCAGCGGCTCTTCCTGCGGCGCGACGGGCATGGCCGGCAGCACAGGCAACTCATCAAGGATGGCATGCGATGCACCACGGCTATCGAGCTTGTTGCGCGCACCACTGATGGTAAAGCCTTGCTCATACAGCAATTCGCGGATACGACGTATCAGCAGCACCTCGTGGTGCTGATAATAACGACGATTGCCACGTCGTTTGACCGGCTTGAGCTGGGAAAACTCCTGCTCCCAGTAGCGCAGTACGTGCGGTTTGACGCCGCACAACTCGCTCACCTCGCCGATCGTGAAATAGCGTTTCGCCGGAATGGGCGGCAAGGCGATCAACTCGGTTTTACTGATGCGCTCGTTCATCGCCACTCACTCAGGCAGCACGTGCCAGCGGACTAGTCTCTTCGACCATGCTCTTCAGCTTCTGGCTCGCATGAAAGGTCACGACACGGCGTGCGGTAATGGGAATCTCTTCGCCCGTCTTCGGATTGCGGCCCGGCCGCTGCGGCTTGTCGCGCAGTTGGAAATTGCCGAAACCGGACAACTTGACGGCCTCGCCACGCTCGAGCG
This sequence comes from Janthinobacterium darwini, assembly GCF_051380905.1. NCBI lineage: Bacteria > Pseudomonadati > Pseudomonadota > Betaproteobacteria > Burkholderiales > Oxalobacteraceae > Janthinobacterium > Janthinobacterium darwini. The sequence continues at coordinate 1,198,888 of NZ_JBNYXX010000001.1, read as the reverse complement.
CATTGCGGATCTCATCGAAAAAGGTCTCGACCATATCCTTCGCTTCGCGCTTGTTCAGACCCACTTGCTCGAACAACAGTTCGGCAAGTTCCGCCTTGGTCAAGGTGGGTAAATCTTTTTCCGCTTCCTGGCGCACTTTGGCAACCAGCATGGCCCGATGCAGATCGGCGGCCAGTGCTGATTGCAGTACGGCGGAATCAACGTCGCTGTTATTAATTTTCCTGCCCTGCCTTTTCTGTGCGCCCGAGCCCGCCACATGGCAGGCTCGTCTACTGTTGACGACGGAAAGGCCGTCACGCTAGGCGACGGCCAGTCCGCAAATTACGAACGCAGTTTAGCGTCGTGGCCCTGCTTGGCGGCATCGATCAGAACAGCCATCAAGCCATCGACGACATCGTCCTGCAGGGTGTTTTGAGTATCTTGCAAGCTAATCCGGAAAGCAAGGCTTTTTTCATCCGCTTCCAGCCCTTTTCCACGATATTCATCAAATAAAACAATGGCTTGCACGATACGCGCTGCAGGGCTTGCCTTGACGGCAACGTGGAAGCTGTCGAGCAGATCCTGCACCGCCACCGATTGCTTGACGACCACGGCCAAGTCGCGGCTGGCGCCAGGGAATTTGGAGATTTCCTGGTACACGGGCACGACTCTTTGCGTCAAGGCAGCGGCGTCGACCTCAAACAGCACGGGCGCCAGCGGCAAGTCGTACTTTTGCATCCAGCGCGGGTGCAATTCGCCGATGAAACCGATGACTTTGCCATCGAGTTCCACGTTGGCCGAACGGCCCGGATGCAGGGCCGGGTGCTCCGCCTTGGTGAAACGCAAGACCAGCGGCGCGAACAGCGCTTCCAGGTCCGCCTTCACGTCAAAGAAATCGACCGTGCGTGTAGCCTGCCCCCACTGCTCGTCGGCCACCGGGCCATACGCCATGGCTGCCACACGCTTCGGCTGGGCGTAGCCAGCCACCGACAAGGGGCCGTTTTCCACGCTGTCGTCGCGCTGGTAGATGGCGCCCACTTCGAAGATGCGCACGCGGTTCGTCTTGCGGTTCAAGTTGTAGCGCACATTGGCGATCAGGCTGCCGATCAGCGAGGAACGCATCACGCTCATCTGACTGGCGATCGGATTCTGCAATTTGATAGGATTCGTGTTGCCCGAGAAATCGCGCTCCCATGCCGTATCGACAAAGCTCATATTAACCACTTCCTGGAAGCCCAGGTCAGCCAATTCATGACGTACCGCAAACAGGGAGCGAGTATTTTCTGGTGCAATCTGCATCACGTTCGCTGCCACGGGCGGCAGGGTCGGGATGTTTTCAAAGCCGTACACGCGCGCCACTTCCTCGATCAGGTCTTCCTCGATCTCGATGTCGAAACGGTAGCTGGGCGACGTCACGGAAAAAACGCCGTCCGCCAGGGTGAATGGCAGGGCCAAACGCGTGAAGATATCGGCGATCAACTCATCGTTGAGCGGCACGCCGATGACCTTTTGCGCGCGCGCCGTGCGCATGGACACTGGCTGGCGTTGCGGCAAGTTCACCACATGGTCGTCCACGGGGCCGACGGTCGTTGCCGGCGTACCGCAAATTTCCACGATCAGGGCCGTGATGCGCTCGATGTGCTCGACGTTGGTGGCGAAATCGACGCCGCGCTCGAAGCGGTGCGCCGCATCGGTGGAGAAATTCAAACGGCGGGCGCGGCCTTGAATCGCGTTAGGCCACCAGAATGCCGCTTCCAGGTAGATGCTGTCCGTATCGTCCGATACCGAACTGGCGTCGCCGCCCATGATGCCGGCCAGCGATTCGATTTCCTGGTCATCGGCAATGACGCCGATCCACTCGTCGACGGCGACGGTGTTGCCATTCAACAGTTTGACCGATTCGCCCGCCTTGCCCCAACGCACGTCGAGGCCGCCGTGGATCTTCGCCAGGTCGAACACGTGGCTGGGACGGCCCAGTTCCAGCATCACATAGTTGGAAATATCGACCAGGGCCGACAAAGGACGCTGGCCGCTGCGCTCGAGACGCTGCTTCATCCAGTCAGGCGTGACGGAACGGGCGTTCAAGCCGCGGATGACACGGCCCGTGAAACGGCCGCACAGGTCCGGCGCGCTGACTTTTACGGGCAAGACTTCGTCGCTCGACACCGGCACGGTGCGGAACTGCGGCACATTCAGCGCCACGCCCGTGAGAGCCGACACTTCACGCGCCACGCCCAGCACGGACAGGCAGTCCGCTTTGTTCGGCGTCAACTTGATGGTGAATTTCAAGTCGTTCAAAGCAAAGTAATCACGGAAATTCTGGCCAATCGGCGCGTCATCCGGCAATTCCATCAAGCCGGCGTTTTCTTCCGACAATTTCAATTCGCGCGCGGAGCACAGCATGCCTTGCGACTCGACGCCGCGCAGCTGGCCAACCTTGATTTCAAACGGCTTGCCATCGGCGCCAGGGGGCAGCACGGCGCCCGCCATCGCGCAAACGACTTTCAAGCCCGGGCGCACGTTCGGCGCGCCGCAGACGATGTTGAGCATGGTGCCCGTGCCGACATCGACCTGGCACACATTCAGGCGGTCCGCATTCGGATGTTTTTCCATCTCCAGGACCAGGCCTACCACCACGTTCGAGAACGGTGGGGCGACGGGATCGACGTCCTCGACTTCAAGACCGGACATGGTCAGCAGATGGGCCAGTTCGTCCGAAGTCATCTTCGGATCGACCATGGTACGGAGCCAGTTTTCGGAAAATTGCATAATCAAGCCTTCAAAGGGTCAAAGCTCACAGCGCGAGCGCACAGGCGCTCAAGCGCCATGAATCAAACGGAACAACGCTTTAGTTGAATTGCTTCAAGAAACGCAAGTCGCCTTCATAGAACAGACGCAGGTCGTTGATGCCATAGCGCAGCATCGTCAAGCGTTCCAGGCCGGAGCCGAAAGCAAAACCGATGAATTTCTCAGGGTCGAGGCCGAAGTTCTTCACCACGGTCGGATGGACCTGGCCGGCGCCTGACACTTCCAGCCAGCGGCCCTTCAATGGACCCGAGCCAAAGGCGATGTCGATCTCGGCCGACGGTTCCGTGAACGGGAAGTACGACGGACGGAAGCGCACTTGCAAGTCGTCCGTTTCAAAGAAGGCCTTGACGAAATTCAGGTACACGCCCTTCAGGTCGGCAAAGCTGATGTCTTCGGCGATCCACAGGCCTTCGACCTGGTGGAACATCGGCGAATGGGTAGCATCGCTGTCGACGCGGTAGGTGCGGCCCGGCGCGATAACCTTGATCGGCGGCGTATGCGTGCGTGCATAGCGCACTTGCATCGGGCTGGTATGCGTACGCAGCAGCAAAGGCTTGCCATCCGTGTCGTTACCGTCGATATAGAAGGTGTCCTGCATGGAACGGGCTGGATGGTTTTCCGGGCTGTTGAGCGCCGTGAAATTGGTCCAGTCGTTTTCGATTTCAGGGCCGTCGGCCACGTCAAAGCCGATCGAGCGGAAGATTTCCTCGACCCGCTCCCACGTACGCATCACGGGATGGATGCCGCCGGGCATGCGGCCACGGCCTGGCAGGGTCACGTCGATCGCTTCGGCGTTCAGACGGCCTTGCATCTGTGCATCGGCGAGTGCATCACGGCGCGCCGTCAGCGCATCCTCGATCTGCACTTTGACGGCATTGATCAGGGCGCCCTGCGCCTTGCGCGCGTCCGGGTCCAGTTTGCCCAGGCCCTTCATCATTTCGGTAATCTGGCCAGTCTTGCCCAGGTAGCGGGCTTTGGCGTTTTCAAGTGCGGCAGCGTCTGCGGCGGCGATAAAGTCAGCCTGAGCCGAGACGACGAGTTCTTCTAGGGAGTTCATGCGGCATTTCCTGTTTTGGACATCAATTCTGGACTCGGTTATCAAAAGTCCAACAATCAAAAACGGAAACGGGGCATAAGGTTCACACCCCTGCCCCGCTCTTTATGACGTCACCCTACGGATGACGTTGTGCAATCACCGATGCTTACGCAGCGATTTTTGCTTTAACTGCGTTGACAATCGCAGCGAATGCTGGCTTGTCCATCACAGCCATATCGGCCAGGACTTTACGGTCCAGTTCGATATTTGCTTTTTTCAAGCCGTTCATGAATACGCTGTACGTTACGCCATGCTCACGGGAAGCGGCGTTGATACGGGCGATCCACAGGCGGCGGAAAACGCGCTTCTTGTTGCGGCGATCGCGGTAAGCGTATTGGCCAGCGCGCATAACTGCTTGCTTGGCAACACGGTATACACGGCTGCGGCGACCACGGTAGCCTTTAGCTTGAACAAGAATCTTTTTATGACGGGCACGAGCTGTAACCCCACGTTTTACTCTAGGCATAGTAACTCCTTAAATTGAGTGTGAGATTAAGCAGTCGGCATCATGCGGTAGACGGATTTCACGTCAGACGCAGCGACATTGGTGGTACCGCGCAGAGCGCGTTTCAGCTTGGTGGTTTTCTTGGTCAAGATGTGGCGTTTGAACGCATGACCACATTTAACAGTTCCACCCGGACGCACGCGAAAACGTTTTTTCGCAGAGCTTTTGGTCTTCATTTTAGGCATAGCAATCTGTCCTCTTACGGACAGCTCCATTTATAACAGGATTGCAGGTGGCAACACGACGCTGCGCTTAGATGCCTGCTTTCACATGTTGTGCAGCGGATGCGAGTCCGCTACAGTTTGCGCGGCCCGCACATTGCTGAGCGGGCCGCGCAAATTCTGCCTGGAATCTGGTGTCGCACCAATGCTGGCACAAACCACGTCGATCCACAGTAAAACGCTATTGTAGCTTACTTCTTCTTCTTAGGCGAAAGAACCATGATCATTTGGCGCCCTTCCATCTTCGGGAACTGCTCGACCTGGCCGTACGGCTCCAGATCGGCTTTCAGACGTTCCAGCATGCGGAAGCCAATATCCTGATGCGCCATCTCACGACCGCGGAAACGCAGCGTGATTTTGGTTTTATCGCCATCCTCAAGGAACTTGATGAGATTACGCAACTTGATATTGTAGTCACCATCATCAGTCCCCGGACGGAATTTGACTTCCTTCACGAGGATGATCTTTTGCTTCAATTTGGCTTCGTGAGCTTTCTTTTGCTCCGAATACTTAAATTTGCCGTAGTCCATCAAACGGCACACCGGTGGCTGCGCGGTAGGCGCAATTTCCACCAGGTCGACGTTTGCCTCTTCCGCCAGGCGGAAGGCTTCAGCCAAACTTACGATACCGAGTGGCTCGTTATCGACCCCGCTTAAACGCATTTCAGGGGCAGTGATTTCGCCATTGATGCGATGTGACTTGTCAGTAGCTATTGTAATTTCCTTTAAAAATCTTGTAAGACGGTCGTGCAGCGAGTTTCCTCGTCAGGCCTTGGTGTCGACTTCATGTTTGAGTCGCTCAATCAGGGCATCGACGGACATGACGCCCAGATCGACATTGCCCCGCGCCCGCACGGCCACTGTATTTGCATCCCGCTCTTTGTCGCCAATTACTAAGATGTAAGGTAATTTTTGTACGGAATGTTCACGTATTTTATAGGTAATCTTCTCGTTACGCAAATCAGCCTGTACGCGCAGCCCCGCTTTGCGCAGTTTTGTTGTAACTTCCTGTACATAGTCGGCTTGAGCGTCGGAAATATTCAACACCGACACTTGCACCGGCGACAACCACAACGGCATGGCACCCGCATAGTGCTCGATCAGGATGCCGATGAAACGCTCCAGCGAACCCACGATCGCGCGGTGCAGCATGATCGGCACCTGGCGCGTGTTGTCCACGGCCACGTATTCGGCGCCCAGACGGCCCGGCATCGACGGGTCGATCTGCACGGTACCCACTTGCCATGCGCGACCCAGACTATCTTTCAGGTGATATTCGATCTTCGGACCGTAGAACGCGCCCTCGCCCGGCAATTCCGTCCATTCCACGCCGCAGGCGCGCAGGGCCGAACGCAAGGACTCCTCGGCGAAATCCCAGGACTCTTCCGTGCCGATGCGATTATCGGGGCGCAAGGCCAGTTTCACGTCGATATTCGTAAAGCCGAAAGCCGTGTACACATCCATGGCCTGCTGGTGGAAAGCCGTCACTTCGCCGGCGATCTGTTCTTCCAGGCAGAAAATGTGACCATCATCCTGCGTAAAGCCGCGCACGCGCATCATGCCGTGCAAGGCGCCCGAAGGCTCGTTGCGATGGCATTGACCGAATTCGCCGTAGCGCAATGGCAGGTCGCGGTAGCTGCGCATGCCATTGTTGAAAATCTGGATATGGCCAGGGCAATTCATCGGCTTCAGCGCATACGCGCGGTTTTCCGATTCCGTGATGAACATGTTTTCACGGTAATTGTCCCAGTGACCCGTTTTTTCCCACAGGCCGCGGTCGAGGATTTGCGGCGCCTTGACTTCCTGGTAACCATTGACTTGGTACACATTGCGCATGTATTGCTCGACCTGCTGCCAGATCGACCAGCCCTTCGGGTGCCAGAAGATCAGGCCTGGCGCTTCTTCCTGGAAATGGAAGAAATCGAGTTGCTTGCCCAACTTGCGGTGATCGCGCTTTTCGGCCTCTTCCAGGTTGTGCAGGTACAGTTCCTGGTCTTCCTTCTTGGCCCAGGCCGTGCCATAGATACGCTGCAACATCTCGTTTTTCGAGTCGCCGCGCCAGTAGGCGCCAGCCAGCTTCATCAGCTTGAAGACTTTCAGCTTGCCCGTCGATGGCACGTGGGGGCCGCGGCACAAGTCCGTAAACTTGCCTTCGGAATACAGCGACACTTCCTGGTCGGCCGGAATCGAACCGATCAGCTCAGCCTTGTAGGCTTCGCCGATACCCTTGAAGTATTCGATGGCTTCATCGCGGGCAACAACCTTGCGCGTGACTTGCTCGTCCTTCTTGGCCAGTTCGGTCATTTTCTTTTCGATCGCCGTCAAATCTTCCGGCGTGAACGGGCGTTTGTAGGCGAAATCGTAGTAAAAGCCGTTGTCGATCACGGGACCGATGGTCACTTGCGCTTCCGGGAACAATTCCTTGACGGCATACGCCAGCAAGTGAGCCGTCGAGTGGCGGATCACTTCCAGGCCATCGGCGTCCTTGTCCGTGACAATCGCCAGTTCCGCGTCTTGCTCGATCAAATAGGAGGTATCGACCAGCTTGCCATCGACCTTGCCGGCCAGGGCAGCCTTGGCCAGGCCAGTACCAATATTGGCCGCAACCTGGGCCACGGTGACCGGCCCGTCAAATTGACGGACGGAACCATCGGGAAGTCGGATTGTAAGCATATTGATCTCCATATCGGCGCTGACGCCAGGTAAAACTGCGATGTGATGGGTGAAATAACTGAAAGGAAAACGCAGACGCAAAAAAACGCGGACTAGCCGCGTTTTTCACTTTCTTGAGACAAAGGAAACCCGTTCGACTAGCGTCACTCCCAAAGCTTGGTAGTAGTTCGCGGTGTCATAACCGGTTTTACCTTTCTCTCTAACTGCATTCTGGTGGGCGGTGAGGAATTCGAATCCCCGACCCCTTGGATGTCGACCAAGTATTCTAACCAGCTGAACTAACCGCCCGTAAAACTTTTGTTGATCATTGTATTTCAAATGACCGCTTGCGGCTTGCGCCAGCTTAAAACCATCTACTGCCAAATTCTGGTGGGCGGTGAGGAATTCGAATCCCCGACCCCTTGGATGTCGACCAAGTATTCTAACCAGCTGAACTAACCGCCCCGAAGACCAGCATTATAGAGAGGCTTTCCCAGAATGACAAGGGCTGTTTTGCAGGAAACTTTAATCTGTTTTTCATCCGCCTCCCGGGCGTCAGCCCCCTTTATACAGAGTCGGCCCGGCGCACGCGGAATGCCGCTAGAATCGCGGCATGAACTCCACCTTATTAGCCTGGCTGAAAACCCTGAGCCGCGTCTGCGGTTTCGAAACGGCCGATTCCTTCCCGCCCGGCCACCCGTATGCCCGCACGCGCTGGAATGCGGCGTACTTCGATATCGCTTCCGACGTGAAACCGGACGAGATGGAACGGCGCATCTGCGCGGCCATTGCCAACACGCCGAGCGTCTTCGCCTACATCAGCAATCCCACGCCGCGCATGCAGCGCGCGCTGCTGAGCGTGATCCACGACCGGCTGCGGCGCCAGCCCGGTGCGGGGGCCACGGACCTGGTCTTGTTATTGATCAATGCCTACGCCAGTCCCCACATCACGGAAGCCGTGCCCGGCCTGCGCACCCTGATCTTCAACACGGAACATGAAGACACAAATCTGCGCGTGCATGCCATCCTGGAATTGCTGGTGGGCACGCCACGGGGGCTGGACGTGATCGATATGTAGTGAACGAGCTGTCAATCAGGCGTGATTGGCGGGCACATAGCGCGCCCGCAAGCGCATGAATGGTGTTTCCACCACTCTATACAAGAGCCAGCCCGTGACGATGCTGAGCACTATCATCACCAGCATGGCCGGCAAGGTGTCCGGCCCGTAACCCATATCCTGCAAGATCGGGCGCAGCAGGATGCACAACTGCTTGTGCAACAAATAAATCGCATACGACCACAACGCCAGGCTGGCAGCACCCGGCACGCGCACTGTGTAGAGGACACTGGCGGGACTCAGCGCGGCAATCAGCAGCAGGGTAAAGCTGGCGGCCAGCACCGGATAGCCGAACACCGTCACCCAGTAGCCATAATGATCGGCAAGAAACACATAAAACATCAGTGCCGTACCAGCGATACCCGCCAGCAAGGCGCGGTTGCCATATGAGGTCAGGCGCGTCCAGGCGCCCGGATGATGGTTTTTCAGCAGCGCCAGCGCCACGCCCGCCACCAGCTCGTCGAAGCGGCACCAGGATGCGTAGTAAATGTACTTGTAATAGCCAAGGCCGCCGCGCGGCACTTGCACATATTCATCCCACAGAGTCGCGCGCACCAGCATGCCGACGATAAAGCTGGCGGCCACGGCCACCCACGCCCACAGCAGCGACTTGCGGCAGGCGGCGACAAGCAAGGCCACGGCCGGCAGCAGCACATAGAACTGCTCTTCCACGCATAGCGACCATGCATGGGAAAACGCCGTGCCCGGTGTCAAATTGATGTTTTGCGTAAAGGTGAGGAATTTCCACAGGGGCAGCAGCGCACTATCGCCGCGAAACGCGGGCCACAAATAATACAGGGCCAGCACGACATAGAAATTGGGCAAGGTGCGCAGGAAGCGCCGCGCATAGAAGCGGGGCAAGGAAAAGCCGCGCTCGCTGCGCAAGGAGGCGAAGATCTGGTTGCCGATCAGATAGCCGCTAAGGGCAAAGAACAGGTCCACACCCGTCCAGCCGATTTCTCCCCAGAAACCAAATGCCCCGCCATCGCTGACGAACAACAAATAGTGGTTCATGAACACCAACACGATGGCCAGCGCGCGCAAGGTATCGAGACCGTACAGGCGTGAAGAAGATGAAGACGACATGGATATCAGCAATGGAAAACAACGGTGGCGCCGATCATGCCATGCCGCACACTGCCATGGTCAACTTTTTCCAGGCGGCCAAGGCGAATCCCGCTAAAATATGCCGACCCCGCTTTCCCTTCCCGCAACCGCATAGGATATGTCCAGCATGAGCAGCGCACTCCACTTCAAGTCCATCAACTACACGGGCCAGGGCAGCGGCCCGCGCCTGATCGTCACGGGCGCCGTGCACGGCAATGAAACCTGCGGCACCAAGGGCATCCACCGCGTGATGGCTGAACTCGACAGCGGCGCCCTCTCCATTCTGGCCGGCAGCGTCACCTTCGTGCCCATCACCAATCCACTGGCCTTCGCCAAAGGCGTGCGCAGCGGCGACCGCAACCTGAACCGCAATCTGTTTCCGAACGACAATCCGCAGGATTTCGAAGACCGCATCGCCAACTGGCTGTGCCCCTTGCTGGGCCAGCACGACGTGCTGCTGGACTTGCACTCGTTCAATGCCGACAGCCAGCCTTTTGTCATGGTGGGACCGCGCAACAACGACGGCCCGCTGCAACCGTTTCAACATGAAGACAAGGAACGCGCGCTGGCGCGCCGCCTGGGTGTGCGCCGCTTCGTTGATGGCTGGCTGCACGCTTACGGCCAGGGCGTGCAACGCCGCCTGGGCAATAGCGACCAGGTGGGCCTGGTCTTGCGCTACGGCGTGGGCACCACTGAATACATGCGCTCGACGGGTGGCTACGCCTTGACCCTGGAATGCGGCCAGCACGCGGACCCTGCTGCGCCGGATGTCGCCTACCGCGCCATCAAGAATACGCTGGCCTTCCTCGGTTTCATTGATGCACCGCAACCGGAAGCCATCGCGGACGCCGACATGGAAGCACTCAATATGGTCGTCGTGCACGACAAGCTGCACGCGGACGACCGCTTCATCAAGACCTGGTCCAGCTTTGACAAGCTCAAACAGGGCGAGCAGATCGGCGTGCGCGCGGACGGCACGCCCGTGACGGCCGAATTCGACGCCTACATCCTCTTCCCGGACGTCAACGCGCAAGCCAATGCCGAGTGGTATTACCTGGCAAGAGTTGCCGCCAGTTTCTGATTAATGACCTACTGACTTGGAGAAAAGGTTAATCACCAGCACGCCGGCAATGATCAGCCCCAGGCCGATCAAGGCTGGCGTATCCAGGCTCTGCTTGAACCAGAACCAGCCCACGGCAGAAATGAGCACGATGCCCACGCCGGACCAGATCGCATACACGATGCCGGTAGGAATGACCTTCAAGGTCAGGGACAAGCACCAGAAGGCGATACTGTAGCCGACCACGGTGATGACGCTGGGCCACAAGCGGCTAAAGCCCTCGGACGCCTTCAAGGCGCTGGTAGCGACGACTTCGGCGACGATGGCGATGGCCAGGTAGAAATACGTCATGGCAAGGCTCATGCGACAGTCCTTTCAAGGTAAATAGGAACAACAACGCCCTGTCCGCCCACCGCCTGTTCGATCAGGGCGGCACGGCGGCGCAGGGCGCATCGGGGAAAACGACGTTACTGCGGGCTGAGCAGCTTCAAGCCCAGGATGCCGGAAACGATCAATGCGATGCAGGCCAGCGCAGCCGCCTTAGGTATTTTTTTGCTAAATACGGAAGCGATGCTCTCCCCCACCAGCCAGCGCCCGTCGCGGACTTTGCAAACCTGCACCGCACTGTTTTCAGCAAAACCTGTCTGCGCCGGCACGAAGGCATTCGATCAACTGTCGCCGAAAAAAGTAGCGCTCTGTTTTTTCGAGGACAACCTTGGCATCAGTCATGATGCGAAAACGCACGTCATTGATTTTCAGTCTTTCCGTAATTTCATCCATGGCGATTCCCAGCTGCAGCAGACTCGGAACCTCACCCTGGCAACCGCCATTATGACCCATATGGTGTTATCAAACTCCAGGATGCCGCAGCCGCGCACGCATGGCCGGCGAATGCCGGAAGCAGTGAGGGCCCTCTTCGAGATCTTCGCCACCGAATAGTCCGGCAGATACCCTCTTCGCCACTTGAACACAATGCTAGATCGCTCGCTCCAACTGAGATTGCAATATGACCGGTGCATAAACCTCAACAGTCACCTTCAGCCTGAAGCTGCGTGGAATTCATGGATGGAAAGTTTGCCCCCTTACAGCCAAGCTAACTTAGGCCCCCTGAAGCACTCAATTTGATCTGACAGTCACAGGCTTGAAACCGAATAATTGTCAATGATAGCTCGATCATTACAGCTCGATCCGTTCGCATGTCACTAGCCCAGACACGGATTTTTTTGCGGAAGTTGAAATGAAATGTCTACCTGAATTTCCTCAACTCCACCTAAGAATTCGAACTCTTAATGGCCTTTATAGTTACATAAAAGATATTATTGCCATGTTTGAATTTATGATGTAGAGTTGCAAGAAAATTCACTAAATACTTCCTGGAGTGGACTGTCAAGTGTGTACGATACTTCCCGTCGAGGAAAACACGATTTCTCAACGACTGATCCGGCGGATAGCCATTTTCTTGCGCGTTCGGCTCGCAATTACTAATGTGATTTTACTTATTTCAGTGGCATTTTGCACAAACGCGCTCGCGGAGAATTTTTCTTATATGCATAGCCTAAAGTCAGCTGAGAAGTCCATTGGGGATCTAGATATTTTTTCCAGGCTTGAAAACTTGAGCCCGGACAAAGTAGAGTCGCTGTACGAGAGTAAGGGCAATGACATTCAGAAACTAATGACAATGCGTTCTCTTACTGGAGACTCAACGGGTGCGGCCGAAGCCTTCCGCTGGTGGTATTTTCTGTCAAAGTCAAAACCAAGCATTACTCAAGAAAATCAGGAAACATTGGCATCAGTAACTGCAGAAAATGCACTTGAAGCGATTGTGGCAAAGGCAAAAATGCATCAAATCGTTATCCTCAATGAAGCTCACCAAGAACCGACACATCGTGTTTTTGCGGCTAAGGTCGCCCGCGAGTTGAAAAAAATCGGATTCAATTATCTGGCAGGTGAAACGTTCCGGCCGAACATTCCACAACAGCCAGGGTACGTCGACACCAGTATGGGGTTTTATTTACGTGAACCTATGTTCGGAGAATTTATACGGAATGCGATTAAAGACAAATGGAACTTCGTTGGATATGACGTCTATCCAGAAGGCCAAAATATCGCCGATCTGGCCAGGGAACGGGAATTTGGTGCGGCGCAAAATATCATCCTCCAGATTTTTTCCAAAGATCCTAATGCCAAGGTATTTATTTATGTCGGCTACGGACATGCCCGAAAAGAACCCGCATATACGGACGAAAAAACATACGCTTCATTGGCAGCAGTGCTGCAGCATCGGCTCGGTGTAGAACCACTCACAATCAATCAATCGGATATGTTTAGCCACGGCGAGAAAGAAACAGATAATCCAGTATATCGGAAGGTGCTTGAGCGCTTTCCAAGTTCAAATCCCATTGTTCTCAAGAAAACAGAAGGAGAATATGCAGTTTTAAGCGGCCGACCGGGATATGACATGGAGGTATTTCATCCCGATGGCACAATGCTGTCAGAGACTGGACGCCCAATTTGGATGCAGAAAGCAGCTGGCCTGCATGCTCTCGCTATCCCGTCTGAGCTTTTACCGAAGGACAGGCGACGACTAATCCAGGCATTTCACGTAGAGGACGGTCCGAATGCCGTTCCAGCTGACATGGTAATGGTTGAAGTCGGTCGCCCGCCCAAGGCTTTAATGCTACCAGCAGGCAAATTTCGTCTGACTTACGAGGAGTGAACAACCAGTAACCCCCTTTTTTAGAGCGCGCGAAAAGTAGCGGTTGAGCAGCAAAGACAAGCTTTTGTTTTGGCGTGATGCCGCCAAGTGCCATATTGGGCCGGTCGTGATCGTAAGCCCACCACCAGCGGCTTGCGAAATCCTGAATCTCATCGAGCGTTTCAAACAGGTGATGGGCCAACCAGTCGTAGCGTGCCGTGCGGTTATAGCGCTCGACATCAGCGTTCTGCTGCGGCTGGCCAGGCTGGATAAAAACGATGCGTATGGCACGCCTGGCGGCCCAGGCCAGCGTCACAGCGCCGATGTACTCCGGGCCGTTATCGCCGCAAATGACCTGGGGTTTGCCACGCCATTCGGTGATCCTGTCGAGGAACCGGCTGACTGGAGGATTACCACATGGCGCATCAGGAAATGTATTACTGCGGGCTGAGCAGCTTCAAGCCCAGGATGCCGGAGACGATCAATGCGATGCAGGCGATGCGCGCGGCGCTGGCCGGCTCACCGAGCACCATGATGCCGAAAATGGCAGTGCCGACAGTACCGATGCCGGTCCAGATGGCGTACGCCGTGCCCAGCGGCAAGGTGCGCAAGGCCAGGCCCAGCATCACCACGCTGCCCAGCATGGAAACGGCCGTCAGTACGGAGGGCACGAGGCGGGTAAAACCGGCACTGTATTTGAGGCCGATGGCCCAGCCAATTTCAAGCAAACCCGCCAATACCAGAATGATCCACGCCATCTCTTTTCTCCCGAGGCGGCAGGGTCGTCCCCGCCATACAGCCCCCACATCGAGCGGGGTCGTCCCCACAGGAGCAAAGGGGAAAGTATACCATTGGGTGAAAAGTCTTGCCGCAAGCACACTATCGCTAGTACGGCCGCTCTAATCGAAAATTGCCAGAAAACAGGCGCTTGGCAGCATAATTGCTGCATCCATTCACTCTCGGGAACAATGATGCTGCTTATGGCCCAAATCCTTACCGCCCTCATCTTGCTGCTGCACGTCTACATCGTGCTGCTGGAAACCGTGCTGTTCGATGCGCGCGGACGCAAGGTGTTTGGCCTGTCCAAGGAAAAAGCGGAGATCGTGCGCCCCGCCATGTCGAATCAGGGTTGCTATAACGGCTTTCTTGTCGCGGCGCTGGCGCTGGGCTTTTTTCACCCGGACGCCGCCATCGCCCATGCGTTCACCGTGTTCGGCCTGGCCTGCATCGCCGTGGCCGGCGCGTGGGGTGCGGTGACCGTCATGACGCGCATCCTTTACCTGCAAACCGTGCCTGCCGTCATCGCCCTGCTGCTGTTCCACTTCAATTGATTCCTGCCGGGCGGAGCTGACGGCCGCCCATCCCCTTCCCTCCTTGAAAAATGCACGCCGCCAGCACGTTATTTACATATATCGTACTATAGCGATATTGAAATTTGCAAAAGACGATACATATATCGTCCACAGACGAACATCGACAGGAGAAACACCATGGACATCGACGCCATCCACAAGGCGCTGGCCAATCCCGTGCGGCGACAGATCCTGCAATGGCTGAAGGAGCCGGAGCAGCATTTCGCCCAGCAAGACCATCCGCTCGAATTCGGCGTCTGTGCCGGACTGATCGACCGCAGCCTGGGCCTGTCGCAATCGACGGTCTCGGCCCACCTGGCCACCTTGCAAAAGGCCGGCTTGATTTCCGCCAGAAAAGTCGGGCAGTGGAGTTTCTTCAAGCGCAATGAAGCCACCATCCAGGCTTTTCTGGAACATATGCAGCAAGGTTTGTAACCGTAGCCCATCCATATCGCCGTCCGCGGCACTCTCGACAGGAAAAATAGCAATCATGACAACCTTATTCGACCCCATCACCATTGGCAGCCTGCAACTGAAAAATCGCATCATCATGGCGCCGCTGACGCGTTCGCGCGCCGGCAATCCTGGCCGCGTCCCCAACGCCCTGATGGCCGAGTACTACACGCAGCGCGCTTCGGCCGGCATGATCATCTCGGAAGCGACGGCTGTCACGCCGCAGGGCGTGGGCTATGCCGACACGCCGGGCATCTGGTCAGAGGAACAGGTGGAAGGCTGGAAACACATCACCAAGGCCGTGCATGACGCAGGCGGCTTGATCGTGCTGCAACTGTGGCATGTCGGCCGCATTTCGGCGCCCGCCTTCCTCGATGGCGACTTGCCCGTGGCACCCAGCGCCGTCAAGCCGGCCGGCCATGTCAGCCTGCTGCGCCCGAAACAGGAATTCGTCACGCCGCGCGCGCTAAATACGGAAGAAATTCCCGGCATCGTGGCGGCTTACCGCCTGGGCGCCGAGAATGCGAAAAAAGCCGGCTTCGACGGCGTGGAAATCCACGGCGCGAACGGTTATTTGCTCGACCAGTTCCTGCAGGACAGCACCAACTTGCGCACCGACAACTACGGCGGCTCGATTGAAAACCGCGCACGCCTGATGCTGGAAGTGACGGATGCATGCATCGAGGTATGGGGTGCCGACAAGGTGGGTATGCATCTGGCACCGCGCCGCGACGCGCACGACATGGGCGATTCCGACCCGCGCGCCACCTTCGGTTATGTGGCACGCGAGCTGGGCAAGCGCGGCATCGCCTTCATCTGCGCGCGCGAAGCGCTTGGTGAAGACCGCCTGGGTCCGTACTTGAAGCAGGAATTTGGCGGCGTATACATTGCCAACGAGAAAATGGACAAGGCGGCGGCCGATGCCTTGCTGACCAAAGGCGAAGCCGATGCCGTGGCCTTTGGCCTGTGGTTCATCGCCAACCCCGACCTGCCCATCCGCCTGCACAGCGACGCGCCATTGAATCCCCTGAATCCGGACACGCTGTACGCACCCGATGCGGCCGGCTACACGGACTACCCGGCACTCGCGGCACAGGCTTAAACAACACTCCGGACGACAGCAGCGGCACTTCGTCGCTGCTGTCTGTCCCTCAGCGCCATCGGCGCCTTGCCGGCCGGGCCGGGCGGCGCGCGTGCACACTGCTGAACACACGGCGTATCACCTCGGCCGGCACCGCGAGCCCACGCAAGCAGGCTGTCGCCACCGTCCGGCCAAGGGCGTGATGAAACGCCACACCCCGCTCGACGAGCCCGGCCATCACCTTGTCCGTTCGGACATGCTCCCCCGCCACTTCATCGATACTGTTTTTCATGCCATGGCTCCCTGTCGCGTGGATCTACCTTGCATCAAGTTTTGACCACATTGTGTGCATTTGGTGCCCGGCACTGTGGCAAAGCATCGTTAAAATAGCAGCAATAAACACCCCGATGCCGCATGAATAGCGGCCTCGGCTGCTTGTCGCCACCGCCAGCCCCGTATAGAATGCCTGCGCAGAATTTTTGCTTCAAGGAAAATGGCCGCTAGCGCCATCCCATTAAGAATAGTGTCACTGAAGGGTATCAATGGACGATTTATTTGTACAAGCGGGCGACTTGCCGACCTGGCACCAGCGTTGCGCGCTGCGCGTGCTGCAGCTGTTTGGCTGGCGCATGCGCTTCCGCCCCTTGCCGGGGCCGCGCGGCATCGCCGTCGTCTACCCGCACACGTCCAACTGGGATTTCATGGTGGGCCTGTTCGGCAAATGGGCGCTGTCCCTGCCGTTCCGCTGGCTGGCCAAGGATTCCTTGTTCCGCGGCCCCATGGGCAAGGTGCTGCGCTACCTGGGCGGCGAACCCGTCGACCGCAGCACCACCAGCGGCACCATCGGCCGCCAGGCCGAGCGCATGCAGGCCGCCGACTGGTACTGGCTGGCCATCACGCCGGAAGCGACGCGCAGCTACCGACCGAACTGGAAAAGCGGCTTTTATCACCTGGCCCTGGCCGCCAAGGTGCCCTTGCTGCTGGTCTATATCGACTATCCGAACAAGGTGCTGGGCGTCGTCGACCATTTATACTTGACGGGCGACAAGGACGCCGACATGGCGGCCATCGCCGCCGTGTATGCGGGCCACCAGGGCTTGCACCCGGAAAAGGCGGCGCCCATCGTCTTGTCGGACAAGCGCCCCGGCGCTTAAGCAAGCCCCATCAAGACCACGCCGGCGGCCGTCAAGGCCACGCCGGCCACGCGCAGCATACGCTCGGCCAGCACCTGGCCAAGGAGACGCCCGGCACACAGCAAGCTGGCCGAAGCCAGCATGAAGCCGCACGCGGCCGAGGCGGCTGGCAATTCCTGGCCATGCGCATTGCCGTGCGCCAACGCAAATACGCCCACCAGGCCCATGCCGAGCCAGTTCGGCAAGGCCAGCGCCAGCGCGATGGCCAGCCCCACCAGGGCCACCGTGGCGGCGACGCCCGTTTCCAGCCCGGGCACCGTCAAGCCCGCCATGCCGGCCAGCGCACCGAGCAGCATCATGCCGAGGAAGGTGGCGGGCTGAGCCAGGCTGCGGCGCTGCTGGCCGCCCCATATGCCCACACCCAGCATGGCCAGCAAATGGTCGATGCCCGTGAACGGATGGGCAAAACCAGCCAGGAAGCACGCGCTCTCGCCATGGCCGGGATGCGCCATGACTGGCAAGGCCAGCAGGCACAGTGCCGCCACGGCGGCTGTTTTTATCATCACTCTTGCGCTCATTGCAGCTCCTTGCCTGGTTGGTCGAGCAAACCTTGCTCGCGGATAAAATCGATGACGACCTGCACACCGTCGCCGCTGCGCAGGTTGGTAAACACAAAGGGGCGCTCGCCGCGCATGCGCTTGGCATCCTGCGCCATCACGTCCAGATTGGCGCCCACATACGGTGCCAGGTCCGTCTTGTTGATAATGAGCAAATCCGAGCGCGTGATGCCGGGACCTCCCTTGCGCGGGATTTTTTCGCCACCCGCCACGTCGATCACGTAAATCGTCAGGTCCGACAGTTCCGGGCTGAAGGTGGCGGCCAGGTTATCGCCGCCCGATTCGACCAGGATCAAGTCGAGATTCGGAAAATCAGCTTGCATGCGCGCGATCGCTTCCAGGTTGATGGATGCATCTTCGCGGATGGCCGTGTGCGGACAGCCGCCCGTCTCCACGCCCATCAGGCGCTCGGCCGGCAAGGCGTCCGCGCGCAGCAGAATTTCCATGTCTTCCTTGGTGTAGATGTCATTCGTGATGACGGCCATGTCGTAGCGCTCGCGCATGCCCTTGCACAGCATTTCGCACAGGGCCGTCTTGCCCGAGCCGACCGGGCCGCCGATGCCTACGCGCAGGGGATTTGAGGTAATCGATGTCATGTTGTAGTCTCTCGGTGTAGTGTTCAGGAACGGTACAAACGGCTGTACTGCACTTCGTGCCGCATCGACAGCAGCGACAGGCCGGGCGCCCAGTTGTCCATCTCTTCGTCTTGCAAGGTTTGCGCCGTGCAGGCCGCCGCTTCCAGCTCCGGCCGCAGCGACAGCAGCAAACGCTGGCCCGCTACCTGCCCCAGCGGTACGGATTTCACGCAGACCAGCACCTGGTTTTCCGCCCAGGCGAACAGCATGGCCAGCAGCGCCTCTTCGCGCGGAATGGCCAGCGCCGCCACGGCGCAGGCATAGGCCGTGGGCAGCGCCACTTCCGGCTGGCCCTGCAGCATGTCGATCAACACGCCATCAGCCACGCCCAGCTCGGCCAGCAGCTTGGTCAATGAATAACCCATCTGAATGGTTTCGGCGCGAAATTCCGCCGTGTCGCGCGAGGCGATGAAGCGTTCGCTCCAGCGCTGCACGCCATACAAATCCTGCGCTTCGAAGGCCTGTATCAAACGCCAGCACAGGGGCGCTTCCCAGCGCGCCACCACCAGCGTCAGATGCTGCGCGATCCAGTCGCGCGCCGTGGCCGCATCCACCACCAAGCCGCATTCCAGGGCCGCTTCCAGCCCCTGCGAATAGCTGTAGGCGCCAATCGGCAAGGCCGGGCTGGCGAACTGCAGCAAATGCAGCAGGGCCGATGCCTGCATCATGCGGTGCCCGGTGTGTCGCTGGGGCGGTGAATCTTCTGGCGCAGCGGCACGGGCGCCAGCAAGTGCTGGCCATGGCCGTCGTGGTGGCCATGGCCGCCGCCATACGCGCCCGCTTCCGGCTCGAATGGCGCGCTTTCCTCCGTCACACTCGCCTGCAAGCCTTCCAGCATCTCCTTCAGCACCACGTCCTTGCGGATGCGCAAAAAGCCGTCACCCACCTGCGCCTGCGTGTGGCGGTTACCCAGGTGGAAAGCGCAGCGCAGCAGGGTGTGGGCGTCAAGGCAGCGCACCAGGTAGGTCGGTTCGCGCGCGGCGACGATCTGCACTACGAGCCCTTCCGGTCCCGTCATGCGCTCGCCGTCGCGCAGCACCGTGCCGCGCACGGTGAACACGGCTACCTCGTCGCCATTCGACAGCACGGCGCGCAGCCGGCATTTTTCGCGCTGGTCGTAGGGCAACACAAGTTGGGCAACGGCGGCGCGACTATCGTCAGCCGCCAGCTTGGTATGCAAAGTGAGCATGATGTCTCCTGCTTAAAATAGAAAATAGCGCTGCGCCATGGGCAGCACGGCGGCCGCCTCGCACACCAGCAGCTGGCCGTCGGCGCGCACGGCATAGGTTTCCGGGTCCACTTCCATGTGCGGCGTGGCGCTGTTATGTATCATGTCGTGCTTGCGCAAGCCGCGCATGTTCTTCACGGCGATGACGGATTTATTCAGTTTCAGCTGATGCCCGATATCGAGGTCGTAGGCCGCCTGCGAGACAAAGGTGAAAGACTTTTTCAGGCCGCCGCCGAAGGCGCCGAACATCATGCGGTAATGCACGGGCTGCGGCGTGGGAATCGACGCATTCGGGTCGCCCATCTGCGCAGCGGCGATCATGCCGCCCTTTAAAATCATCGATGGCTTGACGCCGAAGAAGGCGGGCTTCCACAGCACGATGTCGGCGATCTTGCCCGCCTCGATGGACCCGACCACGTGGGAAATCCCATGCGTGATGGCCGGGTTGATCGTGTACTTGGCGATATAGCGCTTGGCGCGGAAGTTGTCGCTGCGCGCCGTGTCGGGCGCCAGCGCCCCCCGCTGCACCTTCATCTTGTGCGCCGTCTGCCAGGTGCGCATGATCACCTCGCCGACCCGGCCCATGGCTTGCGAGTCGGACGACATCATCGAGATGGCGCCGATGTCGTGCAGGATATCTTCCGCGGCGATGGTTTCGCGGCGGATGCGCGACTCGGCAAACGCCACGTCTTCGGCAATCGCCGGGTCCAGGTGATGGCACACCATCAGCATGTCCAGGTGCTCGTCGAGCGTGTTGACGGTAAACGGGCGCGTCGGGTTGGTCGACGAGGGCAGCACGTTGGACTGTCCCACGGCGGCGATGATGTCTGGCGCATGGCCGCCGCCCGCCCCTTCCGTGTGAAAGGTGTGGATGGTGCGGTCCTTGAAGGCGGCAAGGGTGTGCTCCAGAAACCCGCCCTCGTTGAGGGTATCGCTGTGCAGCGCAACCTGAATATCCATGCGGTCCGCGACGGACAGGCAATTGTCGATGGCGGCCGGCGTGCTGCCCCAGTCCTCGTGCAGTTTCAGGCCGATGGCGCCCGCGCGCACCTGCTCTTCCAGTGGCAGCGGCAAGCTGACGTTGCCTTTCCCCATGAAGCCAAGATTCATCGGGAAGGCGTCGGCGGCGGCCAGCATGGCGTGCAAGTGCCATGGTCCCGGCGTGCAGGTGGTGGCGGCCGTGCCCACGGCCGGCCCCGTGCCGCCGCCCAGCATGGTCGTCACGCCGCTCATCAGGGCTTCCTCGATCTGCTGCGGGCAAATGAAATGGATGTGCGTATCGACGCCGCCGGCCGTAACGATCATGCCTTCACCGGCGATAATCTCGGTCGCGCCGCCGATGGGCAAGGTCACGCCAGGCTGGATGTCCGGGTTGCCCGCCTTGCCGATGCCGAAGATCATCCCATTCTTCAAGCCGATATCGGCTTTCACGATGCCCCAGTGGTCGAGGATGACGGCATTCGTGATGACGGTATCCATCACCTCGGCCGCGCAGCGCTGCGACTGGCCCATGCCGTCGCGTATCACCTTGCCGCCACCGAATTTCACTTCTTCGCCGTAGATCGCATAGTCATGCTCGATCTCGATGAACAGTTCCGTGTCGGCCAGGCGGATGCGGTCGCCCGTGGTGGGGCCGAACATTTCGGCGTATGCGCTGCGGGGCATGCTGGCCATCTCAATCCTTTCCTGGTGGAGTGTCTTGCAGTTCGCCCATGACTTCACCATTGAAGCCGTAGACCTTGCGCTCCCCCGCCAGCGCCACCAGTTCCACCGTGCGCTGCTGGCCAGGTTCGAAGCGCACGGCCGTGCCGGCCGTGATGTTCAGGCGCATGCCGTAGGCGCGCCAGCGCTCGAAGGCCAGCGCCGGGTTGACTTCAAAAAAGTGAAAGTGCGAACCGACCTGTATCGGCCTGTCGCCCCGGTTGGCCACCACCACGGTGGCCGTGGCGCGGCCCACATTGAGGCTGATTTCGCCTTCTTCCAATTTGTATTCGCCTGGGGTCATGAGGGACTCCTTCAAAGATCGCGTTACGCTTGCCGGCGGGTCGCCAGCGCAAAAACAGCCATGACGCGGGTGGCGCCCTGGCCAATCAAAAAACTACGGTATCGGGTGGTGCACGGTTACAAGCTTGCTGCCATCGGGAAAGGTCGCTTCCACCTGGATATCGGGGATCATCTCGGCGATGCCATCCATGACGTCCGCGCGTGAGAGTATTTTCGTACCGTCCGACATCAGCTGCGCCACCGATTTTCCATCGCGCGCACCTTCCATGATGGCGGCGCTGATCAGGGCCACCGCTTCCGGGTAATTGAGCTTCAAGCCGCGCGCCAGGCGCCGTTCGGCCAGCAGCGCGGCCGTAAAAATGAGCAGCTTGTCTTTTTCGCGGGGAGTCAGGTCCATGGTTTTCCTTGCGCTTCTTTCCTGATTAAGTGTTCCAGATGCGGGGCACGACGGCGTCGCGTCCCAACATGGCGGGGCGTAGCAGCTGCCAGGCGGCCAGCATGATCGTGCGCGCCGCCTCGCTGTCGCCGCACAGCAGGCGCACCACCACCAGCGATTTCATCTGCGTGGCGCCAAACGCGGCGCCGGCAGGCACCTTGATCTCGCGCAAGGCAGCCAGCACGGCGGCAGAAACGGGTGTGCCGACGGCGATCAGGGTGGCGCACACCGTGTGCCCCCCCAGTCCCAGTGGGCTGGCCATCAGCGCGCCGCCGGCGGCCAGCACGCCCTGCTCCCACCACAGCAGCTTTCCGCCGCGGCGGATCTGCACCTGCTGGGCGATGCTGCCTTCATTAAAGATTTCGCCAGAGGCGCTGCGGCCCAGGCAGACGATGTCGCAGCCGATATAGCTGGCGTCCGCCGCCAGTTCCACCTCGTGACGCAGGCGCACGCACGCCTGGTCGAAGAAAATGCTTTCCTGCGGCAGCCACTCGATGGAAGCGCCGCTACCGGCGCGCAGCACGATGTGCTGGCCCGAGACGTGGCCATTCGCGCGGTACCACTTGGCCGCCCCCGGCGACGTGAGAAACGCGTGCGCGCCTTCGCCCACCGTGACGTCGACAGCCAGCTGGTCGCCGCCCACCACGCCGCCGGGCGGATGGATGATGATGGCGTGGCAGACGGCATCGCCTTCCGGATACAAAGGCTTTTGCACGCGCAGGGGGCCGCTGTGCGTGCGCTCGACCAGACGGCTGACGCCATCGTGCCAGGCAAATCCCAGGCGCAAGTGCGCCTGCCAGGCGTCATGTGCGCTGGCCTGTGAGGGCATGGCTGGGTGAGTACTGTCTGGCATGCGGGGCAATCGCGTAAATAAGCGATTACCTAAGCAGGATATGTGCCAGCATCAAGGGATGGAACCGTGAGAATTGCGCACCACGCTGCGGCAGACGCACCCGCATGGTGCATCGGCCGCACCGCGGCGTCTACGCCACGGCCAGCGCGCGCCGTTCGCGCAGCAAGGCCGTGAATGGTGCAGCAGCCAGGGGACGGCTGAAATAATAACCCTGCATTTCGTCGCAGCCGTGTTCCGTCAGGAAGTCCACCTGTTCGCGCGTTTCCACGCCTTCGGCGATGACGCGCATGTCCAGGTTGTGCGCCAGCGAGATGACGGAACGCGCGATGGCCGCGTCGCTGCTGCTGGTGGTGACGTCGTCGACGAAGGATTTGTCGATCTTCAGCACGTCGATGGGAAAGCGCTTCAGGTAACCCAGGCTGGAATAGCCGGTGCCGAAGTCATCGAGCGAAATGCCCACGCCGATATCCTTCAGGCGCGTCAGGGCGGCCACCGCCTTGTCCGGGTCGCCCATCACCGTGCTTTCCGTGATCTCGATGCCCAGGCAGGCGGGCGCGATGCCGTATTTGCGCAATGCCGCTTCGACGAAAGGCACCGTACGGTCCTGCGCGAACTGTTTACCAGACAGGTTGACGGCCACCTTGATGCTGCCCAGGCCCGCGTCGTGCCAGGCACGGATCTGCGCGCAGACGGTTTCGAGCACCCATTCGCCGATGGCGGTGATCAAGCCGTATTCCTCGGCCAGCGCGATGAACAGACCGGGCGGCACATTGCCCAGCACCGGGTTATTCCAGCGCAGCAGAGCCTCCGCGCCCAGCATGGCGCCCGTGCGCAAACACATTTGCGGCTGATAGTGCACTTCGAATTCCTCGCGGCCGATGGCGCCGCGCAGCTGCTGCTGCATGGCCAGGCGGGCGCGGATATCGCTGCCCATGCGCTCCGTGAAGAAAGCGTAATGATCGCGCCCCATTTCCTTGGCGCGCACCAGGGCCGTGTCGGCGTGGCGCAGCACGTCGTCGAGGCTGTCGCCGTCGGCCGGGCACATGGCGATGCCGATGCTGGTGGTCAGCGCCAGGCGCTCGCCACCGACACTGAGCTCTTCGCGCAAGCCGGCCAGGATGGTCTGCGCCAGCGCCAGCGTGCGGCCCAGCAGGGCATCGTCCTGCAGCAGGATCTGGAATTCGTCGCCGCCCTGGCGCACCACGGTGTCGCCCTCGCGCACGCAGCCGGACAGAAAACGCGCCACCACTTGCAGCGCCTTGTCGCCCACGGCCTGGCCGTGCGAATCGTTGATGTTCTTGAAGCGGTCCAGATCCAGGCACATCAGCACCACTTGCTGGCTGTCGCGCAGGGCGTTGGCGCGCGCCTGTTCGAAGCGCTCGCGCAGCAGCACGCGGTTCGGCAAGCCAGTCAGCGCGTCGTGGTAGGAAAGGAAGTCGATCAGATGCTGCTCGGCCTTGCGCTCGCTGATATCGAGGAAGACGCCCACGTAGTTGACAACGCCGCCGTCCGGGCCATGCACGGTGGACACGCTGAGCAAACAGGGATAGGTGTCGCCGCTCTTGCGCCGCGTCTGCACCTCGCCCGACCAGCAGCCGCTGCTGCGCAAGCCCTGGCGCATGGCCAGCAGCACCGCTTCACCCGTATATTCGGCGTGCAGGCGCATGATGTCCGTGCCCACCACATCCTGCGCCGCGTAGCCAGTGATGCGGGTAAAGGCAGGATTGGCCGTGACGATGATGCCGGCCGGATCCGTGATCAGGATGGCGTCCTGTGTGGCTTCGAAGACCTGGCCCGAGAGGCGCAGCAATTCCTCGTTGGCGCGGCGGATCTGCACTTCGCGCGCCAGGGTGCTGGCCACCTGTTCCAGTTCGGCCGTGCGTTCGGCCACGCGCCGTTCCAGGTTGGCGCGCTCCTGCGCCAGCTGCAGCTGCGCCCGCGCCAGGCGCACATGCGCATCGGTGCGGGCCAGGATTTCCTCGGCCTGGAAGGGCTTGGCGATGAAATCGACGGCACCCAGCGCAAAGCCGCGCACCTTGTCGTCCGTATCGTACTGGGCCGACAGGAAGATTACTGGCACCTGGCGCAGGGACGGAATCTCTTTCAGGCGGCGGCAGACTTCAAAGCCGTCGAGACCCGGCATGCGCACGTCGAGCAGGATCAGCTCAGGCGGGCGCGCCTGAGCCGTCCACAGGGCCAGCTCACCGTTCGGCGCCTGGCGCACCGCATAGCCGGCGCCGCCCAGCAAATCGCTCAACAGCTTCAGCGAAGCCGGCGTATCTTCAACGATCAGTACTTCGCCCTTAGCATTCACTTCGGAAAAATCGCGGTGCATGTAGCAGTTCTCTCAGCTTTGGATGAGGCGCGGCGGTCAGTTGCCACGCTGGACAAGACATTTCTTTGCGATGAACTACGTACTATCATCATAATCTTTATTGCAATTTAGCACCATCCATCGGCGGCACTTAGTCCGTCTTTTCATCGAATCCGATGTTGTCAGCCCACACTTTCAGGCATGTGCCAGCGCGCCCTCGCTATCCAGCAAGACACTCAACTGACGGTACTGGTGCTGGTCGAGCATGGCCTGCAGCGGCGCCAGCAACGGCGCCGCCGACGCAGGCAGGGCCGCCAGCAGCTGTGCCACCCTGGCCAGGTTCAATTCGCGCAGCGCCACCAGCAAGGCGGCGCGCTCTTCCCAGGCCAGCAGACGCAAGTCTTGCGCCTGCAGTGCCGGCAGTACTGCCGCCTGCGCTGGCGGGGCCGGCGGTACGGATGGCAGCATCCGTACCTGCGCCGCCTGCGCTGGAATACTGAAACGGAAGGTGGCGCCCTGCCCCGGCGTGGACTCCACCGTCAGTTCGCCCTTCATTAACTGCACGAATTCGCGCGAGATGGCCAGGCCCAGGCCCGTGCCATCCTTCGGTCCCGCGCTATCGGCCTGCACGAAGGGTTCGAAGATGCGCTGCTGGTCTTCCGGGGCGATGCCGATGCCCGTGTCGCTGACTGCGAAAGACAGGCGCCACGTGGCATCGTCGCGCCGCTCGCCGCGCACGCGCAAGGTAACCTTGCCGCTGCCGGCGAACTTGACGGCGTTCGACATCAGGTTCAGCAGCACCTGGCGCAAGCGCGTCGCATCAAGCAGTACCGCAGCCGGCAGGTCCGCGCAATCGAGTTGCAGGACCAAGCCCTGCTGCTCGGCGGGCATGCCCAGCATGTCCATCACTTCCTGCAACAGCGGCGCCAGCGCCACCACGGTCGCCTGCGCCTGCAAGCGCCCCGCCTCGCCCTTCGACAGTTCGAGGATTTCATTGATCAATGTCAATAAATGATTGCCGGAGCGGTGGATGATGGCCAGGTTGCGCTTTTCATCGTCCTGCATGTTGGGCGAGGCGGCCATCAGGCGCGAAAAGCCGATCACGGAATTCAAGGGCGTGCGCAGTTCATGGCTCATGTTCGCCAGGAAGGTGCTCTTGGCGCGGTTCGCCGCCTGCGCTTGGCTGACGGCCACCGACAGGGCGCTCGTGCGCTCGACCACCAGTTCTTCCAGGTGATGGCGGTGGCGCAGCAGTTCCAGTTCGGCCTCGCGGTGCGCGGTGATGTCGTAGTTGGAACCCACCAGGCGCACGGGCCGGCCCCGCCCGTCGCGGAAGATCACGGCATCGGCCTTGATGTAGCGGATGGCGCCATCGGGCCACAGGATGCGATACTCGTGCGTGAACGCATGGCCTGTGCCCAGTACGGCGCGCAAGGCCTCCTTGGCGGCCGGCACATCGTCCGGCACCAGCGCCGCGCGCCAGATCGCCGCCGGCGACATGTTGCCGGCCGCATCGGCCTTGAACTGCGCGTACATCTGTTCATCCCACTGCAATGCGTCGCTGCTGACGTTCCAGTCCCATATGCCGATGCTGGCCGCGCCGGTGGCCATCTGCACGCGCTCCTCGCTGCGTTGCAGGGCGCGGTAACGGCTGTCGAGCAGCGCCACCATGTCGCGGATGGAACGGTACAGGGTGCGCAGCTCGCCCAGGAACCACGCTTTCGGCGGCGTGCCGAAGGCTTCGCCCTGCCCCGCCTTGACGCCGGCCGCATACTGGCCAATCGCCTTCAGGGGCTTGAGCATCAGGCACCACATGAGCAGCCAGATGCTCGCCACCAGGATCACGTCGAGCGCCACGATCATGGCGCCGATGCCCAGCGCGCGCTGCCGCAGCTGCGCGTGCAGCAAGGCCGGCGTCGCATACACGGCGACGCTGCCGATGACTTGTCCACCCATCGTCACGGAGCGCCGCTGCACCAGCCAGCCCGGTTCGGCGGGCAGCGCGGCGAGGCTGTCGATGGCGCCGTCCGCATTGCGGCGCAGGACCAGCGCTTCCTTGCCGATGCCCGGCATCAGGGAGCTGGCCACCAGTTCGCGCTTGCCCAACATGCTGCGCATGATGGCCTGCATCTGCTTTTCATCCAGGTTCCACAAGGGCAGTTCGATGGCCACGGCCAGCTGGTCCGCGCTGACGGCCAGGCTTTGCTGCAGCTGCTGCCAGCGCTGTTCGCGCTCGGATTGGTAAAACAGCACGGCAAACACCAGCAGCAGCACGGTGACGACAAAGGTCAACGTTACGCTGACGGCCAGCACGATGGACACGCCGCCCAGGCGGGCGCCCTTGGGTGCGTAAAAAGTCATGCGTCTTCGCCCTGCGGTTCGCTGGCCATCTGCGCCAGCAAGGCGCACAGTGGCTGGTACTGGTGTTGTTCCAGCATGGCGGCGATATGCGCGGATAGCTGCGGCAGGCCGGTCGCCACGCTGGCCAGCACAATGGCGCTGCGCCGCAAATCGAGGGCTTGCACGGATTCGAGCAGCGCCTGCCGTTCGGCTGCACCCAGCTGGCCCAGCGCCTGCGACAGGTCAAAGGCCGGCGCGGGCACGCGCGGCGACGCGGCGGTGGTGCGCTGGAA
Source organism: Janthinobacterium darwini (assembly GCF_051380905.1). NCBI lineage: Bacteria > Pseudomonadati > Pseudomonadota > Betaproteobacteria > Burkholderiales > Oxalobacteraceae > Janthinobacterium > Janthinobacterium darwini. Next base: position 1,170,910 of record NZ_JBNYXX010000001.1, on the reverse strand, counting down.
GCGCACGCCCAGTTGCTGCTCCAGCATGGCGAACAGGTGTTCCTGTTCGATCGGCTTGCGCAGGAAACCGTCGGCGCCGGCCGCCAGCGCCTCCTGCTTTTCTTCTTCGAAGGCGGAGGCGGTCATGATCACCAGGCGCGGCTGCACCAGCACCGGCTGCGCGCGCAGCCAGCGCGTCAGCGCCAGGCCATCCATGCCTGGCATGCGCCAGTCGCTCAACACCATGTCGTAGCGCTGCGCCGCCAGCATGGCTTGCGCCTGCGCGCCGCCCGCCGCTTGCTGCAACTGGAAGCCCAGTGGCGCCAGCAAGCCGGCCAGCAGCTTGCGGCAGTTGTCGTCATCATCGACCAGCAGCACCATGCGCCCGCGCTGGCCCGGCGGCAGGCGCGCCACGCGGCCTGGCGCCAGCGCCGCGATGGCCGGTTGCTGCAGCACCGGTGCGCGCAAGTCGAAACGGAATACGGAGCCCGCTCCCAGCGTGGAATCGACGCGCAACTCGCCGCCCATCAGGCGCACGAATTCGCGCGAAATGGTCAGCCCCAGTCCGGTGCCGGCCTGCGCCACGGCGCTGTCGGCCTGCACAAACGGTTCAAAGATACGTTCCAGATCCGCTTCCGCGATGCCGCTGCCCGTATCGCGCACGGCAAACGACAGCGCCGTCTGCCCATCTTCTGCCGCCTGGCACGCCAGCGACAAGATCACACTGCCCTGCTCGATGAATTTGAGCGCGTTCGACAACAAATTGAGCAGCACCTGGCGCAGCTTGGCGCCATCGAGGCGCACCAGCGGCGGCACGCCGGAACGTTCGATCTGCAGCGCGATGCCCTGGTCGCTCGAGCGCATGCGCACCATCTCGAGCACCTCGTCGAGCAAACCATTCAAGTCCACGGGTCCCGTTTGCAGCTGCATGCGGCCCGCTTCGATTTTCGACAATTCCAGGATATCGTTGATCAAGGTCAACAAGTGGTGGCCGGCGCGGTTGATGATGGCCAGGTTATGCTTTTCTTCCTCGAACATGCTGCTCGAATCGGCCATCATCTGCGAAAAACCGATCACGGAATTCAATGGCGTGCGCAATTCGTGGCTCATGTTGGCCAGGAAAACGCTTTTCGCGCGATTCGCCGATTCGGCCTCGGTGACGGCCACAGACAGGGCGGCCGTGCGCTGCTGCACCAGTTCTTCCAGGTGGTCCCGGTAGCCGAGCAATTCCCGCTCGCTGTGCTTGCGCTCGGAAATGTCGACGATGCCGCTGCGCACCAGGCGCCGCCCTTCCATGGGCAATTTGACCAGCCGCACCTCGCAGGGAAAAATGCTGCCGTCGGCACGCCGCACATTGCGCTCCACCAGGACAGGCTCGCCCAGCATGGCGCGGCGCAGATGCTCTTCCATCATCAGTCCCAGCGGAAGGCCATCGGGCTGCTTGCCGGTATACAGGTCGAACGGCCCGCGCGCCAGCAGCGCTTCGCGCGACAGGCCCAGCATGCACTGCGCGCTGCTGTTGGCGTCGACGAAGCGATCCAGGTCCAGGTCGTACACCAGGATGGCTTCCGGCGCATGCTCGACCAGGATGCGGAAGCGCTGCTCGCTCTCGCGCGCATCGCTCTCGGCGCGCCGCAGGCGCCGCCGCTGCAGCAGCAAGGCGCTCAGCAAGCCGACCATCACGATAAAGACGCCGCCCACCAGCAGCACGGCAACGCGGTGTTCATGCCACAGTTGCGGTGGCCGGTTGAGGAACAGCGTGTGCGGCGGCAGGCGGCTGATGTCGGCATCCCAGCGCTGCAGCTGTTCCCAGTCGTACATGGGCACCGGGCGAGCGGGCTGCAGCAAGGCGCCCGGCGCCGCGGGCGCCTTGCCCGCCAGCACTGCGAGCGACATTTGCGCCACCTGCTGCGCGGCCTGTTCGATGTGCAGGATGGAGCCACCCAGGATGCCCTTGCCGACCGTCGCGTTGTACATGCCAAAGGTGGGCACATTCGCCAGCCGCGCCAGTTGCACGGAAAACTGCACGGGCGTGGCGATGGCGCCGTCCACGTCGCGGTTGACATTGCCCGCCACCAGCACGGCATCGGAGGGCAGCCGCGCCACGGCCGCGCGCATCTGCTCCAGGGTCAGGTTGTCGAGGTAGCGCATGGCCACCTTGCCCTGCCACGCCAGCGCCGCCTGCTGCATGTTGCGCTTCAAGACCTGGTCGGCCTCGCTGGTGCCGACGGCCATGACGATGGTCTTGGTGTCAGGGAACAGCGCCATGGCTTGCGCCAGTGTGCCGGGAAAATCGACATTCGCCTTTTGCTGCCAGATGGCAGCCGGGCTGCCGGCAGGCAAGGCCATGCCTGAGGTGTTAATCGCCAGCACGGGCACGTCGCGCGCCAGCGGCGCCAGGTCCGACAGCAAAAAATCGAGCGCTGGCTGCTGCATGGCGACGATCAGGTCGGCCTTGCGCCCCATTACCTCAGTGTATCTTAAAAGCAACAAATCGCGCATCTCATTGCGCAGCGCCGGGTCTCCCTGGGTATTCATGTTCAGGTGCTCGACCATGATGTCTTCGCTGGCCAGGCCCGCGGCGGCCATGGCGGCGACATAGGTGCGCGTGTACGATTCCACGCCGGCGCGGCCATAATCGTAAGCGTTGAGGAACAGCACGCGCTGACCCTGGTGCGGCGACGCGGCGGCGGGCGCCGATGCCGGCAAAGCGGCGCAGGGCGCGGCGACACAGAACGCCAGCAGCAATGCGCGGCAGCAACGGCGCACCGCTGCCCTGCCCTGCCCACCGCCCGGCACTTCACGCATCACTCGCCATGCCCATGCTCACTCCCGCCTGTCACCATGTTTCAACCATGCGCTGGCTGGTCAGCCACCGACACTTACAAAAACATGATAACGTCAACTGCAGGGGCAAGTCTATTGCTTAGGACAATCTTTTCACGATGCACCCAATCCCAACGCCAACCATCGTTACGCGGCGGTGCCGCTGATACCGAACAATTCCAGCTTCAGCCCTTTTATACCAGACGGCACATAAATCGCAATCGCCTGGGCCTTGATCATGCTGTCATAAATACTGCCCTTGTTATCGATCGAAAAGTAATACGTATTCGGGCGCACCGGCACTTCAGCAGGAACCTGTGCCATATGGCGCAACTCAGCACCCGGAAGTGCCCGGCTCAGTAATAGTTCGATATTGTCCGGAGACGAAATTTTGAATTGCAACGGCACCGTGGCGACCAGTTCCAGCGCAGGCATATCGGCGTTTACCGCAAGACAGAATTCGGTCTGACGGTCAATCCGCGTGGCATCGAGCAAGCCGTGATAGTGGGTGTTTTGTTGCATGTCATTGTTCAATGCAATCGGGAAGTAACGCGACAGGAGCACAGTATCGATCAGGTCGCGAATGATGCCATCGAGCTTGCCGAAACCGGGAGCAGCGTCATCGTGACGATAAGCCGGCAAGTCGCTCAATGTGTATTTTTTGGAAAATGTCATCAAGCCGCCAGCCAATGCCATCAATTTTTCAAACAAATACACGGGATGGTGGCGCCGGTAACTGGCGCAATGACTGAGCGTGGCGCCCGCCGTGCTCAACGTATTGAGCATCCAGAACGAGGAGACGTCCCCGCCATGAAATTCAACCGTATTTTTACCGGGCTGACGGTGACGGCTGTACAGCGCTTCAATTTTCGCGCCCATACGATCGATCAGCGAATCGAGCATTTTCTGCAGCGAAGACTCGGCGCTGATGGTCAGGCAAGGCGGAATGAAGGAAGTATCGATTTCAAAGCCGCCGTTACCCGCGCGGTACAAGCGGATCACCGGGATGGCAAGGTAATCATTCAGTGGGTCCAGTTGCGACAGCAGGTGCACGCGTTTTTTCAGGTAGGCCACGTCTATGCTGACTGCCTCGCTGTACAAATCCGGGGTCTCGATATCCGCCTGGACATAGCGCGCGCCCGCAGAGCTCAAATTGCCGCCATGTGCCTGCATCCCGGGCAGCGCGGCATAAAAAGTAAAACTATGTTCACTGGAAGGTAGCTTGGACAGGTCTACAGCACTGGGCAGTACATCGCCAAGCGGCGCTTCGAACAGTTCTCCATCCTGAAAGACGAGCGACATGGTGTCCGCCCGCAGGCTATTGTTGGCCAGTGCATCCGCATTCCAGCTGACGCCATGCACGCCCCATAAATGTGGATTAATTAATGAGGCCAGACGCTGCAGGCGCGCTTCATGGTAGCGGTCCAGTTGCTGGAATTGCTGGGGACCGATGGCCAGGCCCTCGGACCACAGTAATTTGGATGGCAATGTCATTGCGTTCTCCATGTTGACCGTTGGAATCTTGCTGCCTTGCCATTCTGATGTTGCCAGCTTGGACGTCCTTGATGTTGCGCAGCAACCCTGTTCAATTATTTGCGCAAACGCAATTTCCCCTTGAGCAAACGCTCGGATACTGGCCATTCCACCGCAAAGACACAGGGAAAGTGAGATGGAGGACTTGCTGCCGTATTTCGAACGCGAGCTGGTGATGCTGCGGCGGCATTGCCGTGAGTTTGCCGAACGTTATCCGAGAATCGCAGGCAAATTGCACATGTCCGGCGAGTCTTGCGAAGATCCGCACGTCGAACACTTGATCGAATCGGTGGCCATGCTGGCGGCACGCATTTCAAAACGGCTTGATGACGACTTTCCGCAATTTACCGAAGCCTTGTTCGAAGCCCTGTTCCCACATTTTCTGCGCCCCTTCCCATCGTGCACCATCGTGCACCAGTCCGCCCCGGCAGCCGGAGCGGGCGTATTGCACCTGCCGGCCGGCAGTGAAATGGACGCAACGCCTGTGCGCGGCGTGCGCTGCCGCTTCAAGACGGCCTACGACATGACGACAGGAGCATCGATACTGGAAAGCGCAGGTTTCGATGCGAAGATCAAGGCACCGCCTGGCGTACGCCTGCCAGCATCGGCCAGCTCCTCGCTGAACATCGGCATCCGGCATCTCGATGCGGCGCCCGCATCCCTGCGCGTGTTCATTGATGGTGAAGCTTCTTTTTCCGCCGCATTGCGCGATGCCTTGTTCATGCATACAGTCTGCGCTTTTGTGTCAATCGACGCGGCACAATGGATGGCATTGCCCGCCGTACCTTTGACGCCCGTCGGCTTCGCCGACACGGATGCCTTGATACCTTTCGGTGCCCGCTCGCAGCCGGCCTACCGCATCTTGAGCGAGTATTTTGCATACCCGGAAAAATTCAATTTCTTTGACATTGATATCGCGGCGCTGGGTGCGGCCCTGCCACCTGGTTGCCAGCGCTTTGGCCTGCATCTGTGCATGGCCGGCTTGCGGCCCGATTCCGCTTCGGCACGCATGTTGTCCAGTATTTCCAGTGCAAACTTGAAACTGGGCTGCAGTCCCGCTGTCAATCTCTTCCGCCAGGAAAGCGTGCCGATTGCCGTCACCCGGCAGAAAACCGACTATTCCGTGCTGGCACATGCTACCCATGCCCATGGTTACGAAGTCATCACTGTCGATGCTGTGCGTTTGTTGCGCCAACGGGGAGGCGAAAGCACGCTGACCGAATTTCGCCCGCTGTACAGCCTGCGCCATGGAGAGGGTGCGGCGCAACAAGGCCATTACTGGATCATGCGGCACGACATGGCTTTGGCCATCAGAAGTCCTGGCCATGAAAAGAAAATCACATTGGTCGATAGCGACTTCAATCCCCTGATCCATGAAAAGGCAAGCCTGTCGCTGTCGCTGACATGCAGTAACCGAGATCTTCCCCTTGCACTCAAATACGGCCAGCCGCAAGGAGACTTGCAGCCGTGTGACGGCGGACCTGCGCTGCACATGCTGCGACGTCCCAGCCAGCCACGGCGTTTTTCACCGGGCGCGGGCCTCCACTGGCGCCTGATTTCGCATCTGGCGCTGAATCATCATGCACTGGTCCAGGAAGGCATGCCGGCGCTGCGTGAAATGCTGACGCTGTACGACTTATCCCAATCGGCCACCTCGCAACGCCAGATCAGCGGCATCGTCGCGTTGGCGCACTCGCCGACCACGACGTGGCTGCGACACAAGCGCGGCACCTCTTTGGCGCATGGCGTGGAAGTGCGCATCACGCTTGACGAGGAAGCGTTCGTCGGCAGCGGCATGCACCTGTTTGTGCAGGTGATCGATCACTTCCTTGGGCTGTATGTGCAAATCAACAGTTTCATCGAACTGGTGGTGCTCTCACTGCAAAGCGGAGAGGAGCTGATCCGATGCAAACCAAGAAGCGGACTGCAGAATCTGGTGTAGTCCGACACTTGCTAGCCGAGCCGTACCGTTACCAGTTCGTGCAGGCGGTACGTATTCTGCTGTGCTGGCTACGTAGTCAGCATGTGTCACAGGCGCAAGCCTTCAGCCAGGTGTTGCGCTTCAAGAACAGCATGTCCTTGAATTTCCCCGCCAGTGAAATTGAGCACCTCTCGCTCGACGACAATGAACAACTGATATTGATACCGACGTTCATGCGTTTTCTGGGCGTCGGCGGCACCTTGCCCTTGCACCACTCAGAACGCATTGCCGCCTACCGCATGTCGAGCAAAGACGCTGGCGTCTCGGCCTTCCTCGATATCTTTTCGCACCGCATGGTCGTGCTGTATTACCAGGCGTGGGAAAAGTATCGATTGGAATCCACGCTCCAGACCCAGGCAAACGATGCCCAATTGCCCTTGTTGCTGGCACTGGCCGGCGTGCGGCGCACTGCGCTGCCGTCGAGCGCCGAACCTGAAGCCGTGACACAGGACGTCGCGGCCTGGTACGCGGGTCAGCTGCGCTGCCGCCCCGTCTCCGCGCAAGCGATTGGCCCCGTACTGGCCGAGTACTGCGGTGTGCCAGTCGTCCTGCAACAATTTGTCGGTGGCTGGGACTATCTGGGAAAAAATCGGCGCAGCCTGCTGAGCAGTGCCAACTTTACCCTGGCGCGCGGCGCAACCGTTGGCCTGCGGCTTTGGCGCCAGGACATGCGCGTATGCCTGCATATCGGCCCGCTGGATCCCGCCGGCCTGCAACGTTTCCTGCCGCGCAGCGCAGGTGCGGCGGCACTGGCAAAGATGCTCGCGCTGTTCGGCGTACCAGACTTGCAGTATGAAGTTCGGCTGATATTGAGTCCGCCATGCATTACGCCCCTTCTCCTGAGCTCCCAACCTTCAGAAAGGCGGCGCCTTGGCTGGACGACGTTCTTGCAGACCGCACAAGGCAAGGCAGGCGGCGCGGAAGTGCGTTACTTGCTGCAACTGACTTGAGCAGTCATCCCTGGAAAGCGAGGCAAACATGAAACATGCGGGACGCGGCGTCATCCGGCTAGGAGACGCAACTGATCACGGCGGGAAGGTCACCAGCGCATCGTCTGGCAGCACCGTGATGGGGAAGACGGCGGCGCTGGCAGATGACACGACCTTCTGCCCAAAGTGCAAAGGCAGCTTTCCGATCACGCCGGATGGCGCTGGCGCAAAACACATGGGCAAGGCGTACGCCTATGACGGCGATGCCACCGCCTGTGGCGCCCACCTGATCACATCCCTATAACGGAGGCAGGCCATGCATGCAAGCATCCAGGCGGCACTGTCGGCCTTCGACCTCGCCGCGCAAGAGCGGCGCCTGCTGAAGATCGACTTCCCCCATGAAGATGGACCGGGCGGCACCATCCTGCTGGTCAATTCGCTGACCGCTAGGGAAGAGGTATCGCGCGACTTCCGTTTCGAGGCCGAATTGCTGTCCGATGACGCGCACATCGCGCTCAAGGCCATGATGGGCCGCATGGTAACCATTTCCATGGTGCGCGACGATGGCACGCTGCGCCACTTTAACGGCTATGTGGGCGAGTTTTGCCTGCTGCGCGCCGATGGCGGCTTTGCCTGGTACCGCATGGTGCTGAAACCCTGGCTGGCCTTCGCCCGGCTGCGTCAGGACAATGTGTCCTTTCATGGCCAAAGCGTGATGCAGCTGACCGAAACAACATTTGCGCACTACGGGCAGCGCGACTGGAAAACCAGCATTCAGGGCGACGATCCACAGCTCACCTGCGCCAATCAGCACAATGAAACCGACTACAACCACCTGCACCGGCGCTGGGAAGCGCTGGGCTGGCATTACTGGTACGAGCACCGCGCCGACGGCCATACGCTTTGGCTCGCAGACAACAGCACCCTGGCGGACATGATCGCCACGCTATCGGGCGACGGCGCGATGCGCTTCCACTGCGAATCGGGTTCCATGGAAGACGATGGTCTACGACAGTGGCAAGCCGTGCGCCGGATCGGCTCCGGGCAGCTGACCTTGGCCAGTTTCGACTATAAAAATCCGCAGCCACGGCTTGCCAGCGGCTACTCCCTGAACTGCCAGGGTGATGTATTTGCCCACGAACTGTACGAAAACACGGGCGCCTATGGCTATAAGAATGTCGATGATGGGGAATCGCTGGCACAACGCCGCATGGAGGAAAGCGACCATCTGCGCCAGTATTTCGAGGCGGCCGGCAATCACCGTGGCGCACAGTCTGGCCTTTGTTTCCGGCTCGATGGACATTTCAGCGCCGAGGAAAAACGCTACCAGCCTGGCCAGGAGCGCCCTGACAGTATTGCCGAACGCGAATACCTGATCCTGTCAGTGCTGCATAGCGCCAGCAATAATTATCAGGTTGGCCCGAACGCCCCCTCCCACTATGTCAACAATATGATGTGCGTGCGCCGGGACATCCGCTGGCGGCCGGGCCGTGGCTACAACAGCACGCCATGCATCGTTGCCGGCGTGCAGACGGCGCTGGTGGTCGGGCCGGCCGGAGAAGAAATCCATACCGATGCCCTGGGACGCATCCGCCTGCAATTTCACTGGGACCGCCTGGGTACATTCGATGAGCGCAGCTCGCCATGGATACGCGTCATGATGCCGATGGCGGGCCCGCAAATGGGGCAAATCGCCTTGCCGCGCGTGGGTCAGGAAGTCGTCGTGCAATTCCAGGACGGCAATATCGACCATCCCATCGTCATCGGCGTGGTCTACAACAGCGCCAATCCGCCTCCTTGGCAATTGCCACAGCAACGCGCCCTGTCCGGCTTGCGCAGCCGCGAACTGGGCGCCCGCAGCGCCAACCATCTCGTGCTCGACGACACCAAGGGCGCGATCCAGGCACAGCTGCGCAGTGCGCACCAGGATAGCCGGCTTTCATTGGGCAATATCACCCGCATCGACGACAATGCTGGTCGCAAGGAAGCGCGCGGCGTTGGCTTTGAATTGGCCAGCAACGCCTGGGGTGCACTGCGCGCAGCCAAAGGCATGCTGATCACCACCGAAACATCAACAGGAACGGAATCAGTCAAACAGCTCGACGAAACACAAGCCCGCCTGGCGCAGGCACGCCAACTGCAAGAGGGACTGGCCGGCATGGCCGTTGACGCGGGTGCGCAAGACAGCGCCGCACAACAGGGCGCCGTCGCCGTATCCATCCAGCGGCAAAACGCCGCCATCAAAGGTGCCGGCGACGATTTCCCTGAGCTGTCCGAACCACATCTGCTGCTGGCCAGCCCGGCCGGCATCGAACTGAGCACGGCCCAGTCCATCCACCTGGCCGCCAGCGAGCATGTGGCGCTCACCAGCAGCAAGCATATTTCACTCGCCAGCGGCGACAGCATGTTTGCCAGCATCGCCAAAACCTTCAGCCTGTTCGTGCACAAGGCCGGTATGAAACTGATCGCCGCCAGCGGCAAGGTATCCATCCAGGCGCACAGCGACGAGGTCGAAATCCTCGCCCAAAAAGTGCTGTCGCTGATCAGCGAAGCAGACTGGGTCAACATCAAGGGCAAGAAAGGCATACGCCTGCACGGCGCCAAGCACATGCTGGAAATCAGCGACAAGGTGCAGTTCTTCACCTCATCCCCCGTGCTCTTCAACGGCAACCTGGAAACCTTGGCGCCGAAGAGCGTGTCGCAGGAATTTAATGAACGGCCAGTAGCGCGTTTTGATCAGGCCGTTCGACTGCTGCAAGTCGATGGCACACCCGCTCCCGATATAGCTTTTGAGTTAATACGCGAAGATGGCCACAGAATCAGTGAAAAGAGTAGCAGTGGTGGACTTACCCCAGTACAGAAAGGGGACGGCATGGATAGCTACACAATACGCTACAAAGGAGAACTTCCATGAATGACGATACGGATCTGAATGAACACGGCAATCACCAAGGCGAGTTTCGGCAGAGTGTTGGCGGATGGGCTGAATACACCGTCAATATGACTGAAATAATAGATACGATTCGTCATGACGTAACTATTCCGCCCAGGAAAATAATACCAATCATATTTCTACCGGGTGTTATGGGTAGTAACTTAAGAATGACAAAAAAACGTCAAGATGATCTGAAGCGACCAGATAACAGATCATGGAGGCCTGATGACATGGTAGACAAATCTGGAAATTTGGCGGTTGCAACCGGTAGCGGTCTAGGTGGTTGGTTCAGGAGTGCGTCCCCCAGAGATCGACAATTGGCTTTTGATCCGAATGAAACTGAAGTTGAGTACTATCAATATTCAATTGAAAATGAACGCTTCTTTCCAGGTGGTGATATCACCAAAGGATCCGACGTACGCCACAATAATGTTCCTGACGATTTCCTTGGAGTTCCACCATTGATTTCTGTTAGCACTAAAAAGAATGCACAAGTAGATTCTATTCAGAAACCTGGAGTAATGGGAAGATTTATTCCCCGCGAGGTACGTGAAACGCCAGCACATATTGCACGGTGGCGCGGATGGAGTGAAGTTCTTTTCGCCGGAGCCTATGGAGAAATGCTTCAAAAGACAGAATTTTTCATGAATAATATAACAAGAAAAGGACAAGTTTTACCTCATTGGAAAATTGATCCTTCCGATCAACAAACTGGTAGATATTCATTTGGCCAACAAGCCTACCCACCTATTGCCAAGCTTCTGATAAAATATCCAAAAGAATTTGGCGGTTCTTCCGGAGTACCAATTAACAATTCTGACATGCTAAAGATTGCTCCATGTTGGTATCCGGTTCATGCGTTGGGATACAACTTCCTACAGAGCAATGCCATTTCTTCCACTGTTATTGCCGAACGCATACGCGGCATAGTAAAAGGATATCAGAAATGCGGCTTCAAATGCGGCGAGGTCATTCTCGTCACGCATAGTATGGGAGGTTTGCTCGCCAGATCCTTGATGCACCCTAGATATGGAAATATGCTTAATGACAAGGATATAAAAATACTTGGAATATATCATAACGTGATGCCTACCTTAGGCGCCGCCAGTGCATATAAACGCATGCGTTTCGGTTTTCAGGAAAAGAGTGGCCCATTAAATACTCTCGCAGCCCAAGTTCTTGCCATTGACGGCGAACATGCCACAGCAATTCTCGCAAATACGCCAGCTCCTCTAGAGATGATGCCCGGCATGGCATATGGTCAAGAGTGGCTCAAAGTTGTTGACGCAAGTGATAAGTTGCTTTGGAGTTGGCCACGAGATAAGGAGAGTGCGCTGGAGGGCATTTACCTGCAACCTGCAAATGCTTGGTGGAGGCTAATAAATCCTTCGTGGGTGAACCCGGCAAATATTCCACTTAACAAAGGAGGAGGCATCGACAATGTCATGCAACGATTGAAAGATGCCTCTGCCTTATTAAAGGAAATAGAGAAAATTTTTCATCCAAATACATATGCAAGCTATTGCGCATCAAAAGAGTTCCTAAGCTATGGAGAAATAACGTTCAAAGTCATTGAAGGTTTTGAAATAAAAAAATCAGCCAACCAGGAAAATACAACGCCCCCACCAAATAAATGGAGGCTACTGACTGATGATGCAAAAGGCAACCTTACTATACAGGCGGGAACACGTGTTTTGAAGCTAAAATTACAACCAGCAAATTCCGCTGGCGATGAAACCGTCCCATCGGATCGTTCAGCAAAACACATACCTGGAAAAAAATTTGTCCATGGAGAGAAAGCTGGAACTGGATATGAACATCAAAATAGCTATACTCATCCACATGTTCTAGCATCTATGCTTTATTCAATTGTGCAAATTGCAAAAACAGCCAAATGGGAATGAGTATGCCAAATTATAAAAAAGTCCTTATATTCATCATTTCTATTCTATCGATCCAAACAAAGGCAAATGAGATTGAGCCGCAAAAAATACATGAGGCAAAAGAAATGAACGAAAACAGCATTCAAAGAAGAAAAATAGAAACATTATTCCAGAGGACAAAAAATATATGCTTTGGCAGATACCTGTTAAATCTACCGAACGAAGCAGAATTAATAGTCGGAAATTCGGCAGTGGATTTATTTAAAGGAGGCCCGGATAATTTAAAACGCCAGGCAGAAATTGATTTAAAAAAGATTCAATCCTTGAACATCTCACCTGAAATTATTTACAATGACAATGGTCCAATAGAAAACAGCTGGCAACTTCGATACTACAATAGCAGCTCAGCCAAAGAAGCCAATTTTATAATTTACCGGACGTTAATCAACAAAGGGGATTTCATATTTGCCATAGGCGATGCTGTAGGTAATGGCGACACCGAAAGAGCAACTGCAGAAAGACAGCTCATTCAAGCAAAAAGTCTCCGCTTGCGCGCTACTGAAGAGGTGCCAACCATGCCAGGCATTTGCGTAGAACACGGATTCATGAGCGAAAATCAGTATAAATATCAAGAAATAGACGACGTAGGTATTTATTTACCCAGCTTGCCAGATGTTACTTTCTCCATCAGCTCAAATAAAGATGCATACGGTGACTACCCACCGGCAGAATTTGAGTCAAGATTGCGCGGAGAACTATCGCTACTCCATCGCATACAAGACGCAAAAAAAATTCAAGGCAACAACTACCCCAAGCGCACTCTGCTGCGCGAAGGCAAGCGCACAGTTCAACACTGGAAAGGCGAAGAGTCGCTGATACGACGTACCGATGGCGTACATGATTTTGAATGGGCATTGGTGGGCAAACCGAAAGACATCGCAAATCCGTCTGTGCTGGAAGTCAAGATGTACACCAAAGTCGCCCACAACATGGTCGGTGCCGCCGAAGCAGCGTCGCTGACCGACGAGGAGGCGATAGCCTTGTGGGACAAGCTGCTGTCCGGCCTGAAGTTCCGGGTGAAAGTGCCGGGTGCGCCGCCGGGTTCGTACTATTTCGATCCGGACAAGCCAGCGCAGCGTTGACTGGACAAACATGGCAGGCACTCTTGCTGGCGTGATCCTGGCGATTACGCTAGCATGGCCTTTTGCCCGGAGCTTCCATGCCCATCACCCTGCGCCCTGCCCTGCCCGACGATATAGTTGCCCTGTGGGCCTTGCGCACGGTGGCCGTGCGTGTCAGCTGTGCCACGCATTATGCGCCGGAGCAAATTGCTGTATGGACGGCTTCGCCCGTGCCGCCTGCGTATGCCGCCATGCTCGCTGCGGGCGGCGGCATCGTGGCGATGCAGGATGATGCCATCACCGGCTACGCCATGCTGGACGCAAATAAGCAGGAAGTCGATGCCGTGTTTGTCGACCCCGCGTGCGCGGGCCTGGGCATCGGCAAGCGGCTGCTGGCGGCGCTGGAACTGCTGGCGCGCCAGCGCGGCATAGTCCGCCTGCACCTGTCCGCGTCGCTCAATGCCGTGCCGTTTTACGCTGCCACCGGCTTTGTTGCCTTGCGCGAGGAAGCGTATGCGCATCCCAGCGGCATCAGCCTGGCCAGCGTGGCGATGGAAAAGGCGCTAGCGGCCGCCTGAGCCGTCAATCGCCTGTCGCAGCAGCTTCGGACTCGGCCAGGCAGTGCTGCAGTTTCGCGATCAGGGCGCGCACTTCGTCGTCGCCCAGGTCCAGCGGGTCGCCCTGCGCGCCGACGGCGATCAGGCAGATGGCCGAGCCGTCGTACCAGGCGTCGAGGCGTTCTTCGTGATTATTCATAGTGTCTGGCTTCCTCTCGCAGGTCGGCATGCAGATCGGCAGGAGCCGCGATGCTGGCGCTGCCCTGCGGCACGGGAAACACGGAAGCCCGTTGCTCATTGCCCGCCATGCCAGGCAGCCACTTGGTCAGAAAATCGTCGAGCGCGATGGCGCGCGGCTGGAAATACTCCCAGTCGCCGCTGGCGCACGCTTGCGCGAATGGCGCTTCCGGCCAGAACGGGATGGCGACCTTGCCGTCGACTTGCGCCGTGGCCCAGCCGTCGTGGTACAAGCCCCACACTTCTTGCGTATCGGCCACTTTGCGCACAAAGTAGGCATGGCGTTCGGCGGACGGCAGCCCCGCCACCTGCTTGAATTTTTCAGGATGCACGGTTTTCCCCTACCCCGTCCCATAATCGTAACTCCGGCCCGCACCAGCCCGTCACCATGTCGAGGGTGTCCAGTATCACGTCTTCCAGCGGGCCTTCCTGCGTGGCGGGACGCAGTTCGTGCAGCAAGGCGGCCACTTGCGCGGCCGTCACGCCGCTGGCCTTATAGCGCAGCAAGATGGCGCGCAGCGTGAGCAAACCTGCCCTGGCGTCCAGCGCGGCGAACAAGTCCCGGTCGATATCGGCGATGATGGTTTGCGTGGTGTGCGCCATCTCAATCTGCCTCCCATGCGATGGCGGCCGGCCGCGCGCCGCCTGTCCTGAAAAACGCGACAAAGGCACGCTGGCAGTGTTCCACCTCCACGCACCATGCCTCGGGATACTCGTCCACCTGGCCGTTGGACAGCAGATAGCTGCAGGTGCCCTCTGCCGCCTCGTCACCCAGTGTATGAAAACTCAAGTCGTCCTGCCCCGACAGATACATCAGCCAGGCATTGCCGCCATTGCGCAGCATGCACAGGGCCGGGCCCTGTTCCGCCTCCGTGGCCCTGGTCAGCCACAATTCGCATTGCGCCAGCGCACGCGCTTCCTGCAGTGCCTGTTCCAGCGCCTGCACGCTGTCGAGCACACGCGGCTCGCCATGCAAATTCAATTCCATCATCATGTTTTGCTCCCGCTCAGATCGTTTGTCGCCAGCGCCGTGCTCAGGTACAGCTTGCCGCTCAGGTCTTGCAGCAGGCTGCTCTGGCGCAGGCGGTCCATCACGGGCCCTTTCACCTCGGCCAGGTTCAGGCTGATGCCGCGCTTGATCAGCGCGCCGTTGAGCTCGATCAAGCCCAGCAAGGCCGTGCTGTCGATCTGGTTGACGGCCGACAAGACCAGCACCAGGTGGCGCGCCGTCGGATGGCCACGCAATTCGTCCTCGACGCGCTCCGTGACGGCTTCCACATTGCCGAAGAACAGGCCGGCATCGATACGCAGCAGCAACACGTCCGGCAGGGTCTGGGCCTCGTAGCGCTCCACGTTGCGGAAGTGCTCGCTATTCGGAATACGCCCCAGCACGGCGATGTGCGGACGGCTCGCGCGCCAGATCAGGGTGCCCATCGACAGCAGCACGCCGATCACCACGCCCGCCTCCACGCCCAGCACCAGCACGCCGGCCGTCGTTGCCAGCAGAGCCAGCGCATCGCTGCGGTCGTAGCGCCATGACAATTTCAAGGTGTCCCAGTCCAGCAGGCTGGCCACGGCAAAGATGATGGTGGCCGCCAAGACCGGCAGCGGCAACAGGGCCAGCCAGCCCGTGGGCGCCACCAGCGCCAGCGCCAGCAAGCCCGCAGTGATGATGCTGGCCAGCGGCGTATTCGCGCCCGCCTGGAAATTGACGGCCGAGCGCGAGATGGAACCGGTGACGGGGAAGCCGCCCGACAGCGCGCTGGCCACGTTGGCGGCGCCCAGACCCAGCAGTTCTCGGTTCGTGTGCAGTTTTTCACCGCGCTTTTGCGCCAGCGTCTGGGCGGCGGACATGCTCATCAAAAAGATGATGAAGGCGATCAGCAGCGCCGGCGACAGCAAGGTGCGCCAATGAGCGCTGGAGGTGGCCAGGTTCAGGCCCGGCAAGCCGCTGGGCACGTGGCCCGTCGTCTGCACGCCCATCGCTTCCAGGCCGCCATAGGCGACGAGCGCGATGCCGGCCAGCACCAGCGCCATCGGCGCCAGGCGCGCGCCCACGTCGGCCGCCACCTTGTTCAAGCCGCAACGCTGCATCAGGCGCGACGCGTAGCGCTTGGCCAGCCAAAGGAACAACAGGCCGGACAGCCCCAGCACGAGGCTGGGCGCATGCCAGTGGGGAATGCTGGCGCCCAGCAAGGGCGTGATCTGGCCCCAGATGATCAGGATGGCGGCGCCATTGCTGAACCCGCTAATCACGGGGCGCGACAAAAAGCTGGCCATGAAGCCCAGGCGCAGCACGCCGCACAGCAGCAGGACCAGGCCGCTGATGAAAGCCAGCTGGGCGGCCAGGACGATATATAAGGAGGAGCCGGGGTCGGCCAGCGGCCCCAGGGCGGCGGCCGTCATCAGCGAGACGATGGCCATGGGGCCTACCGATTGCGTCATGCTGCTGCCGAACAAGGCGTACAGCACGGGCGGCAGGATGCTGGCATAGATGCCCACCACGGGCGGCAAACCGGCCACCAGCGCATAGGCCATGCCTTGCGGCACCATCATCATGGCGACAACGATACCGGCAGTGATGTCCCCGGCCAACAGAGGACGCCGGTATTGCCTGAGCCAGAGCAGCATGATGAAATCCCAAAATCTGAAAACCGAAGCCTATCATGCGACGAGGCCGGCTGACAGGGGGAGCGTGCTTAGTCTGCTAGCAATTGCGCCTTCACGGCATCGAGGATTTCCGCCGACAGGGCCTCGTCATCGACGGAACGGGCCAGCACCATGGCGCCCACCATGGCGGCAAACGTGGCGATCGCCTGCTGGCGCCGCTCTTCCGGCGCACTATCGGGCAGCAAATCCTGCAGCAGCGCGAACTGCTGCTGCGTGGCTTGCGTAAACGCAGGACGCGCGCCAGGCGACATGCGTGCCGCATCGACGCCCATGGCCGCCGCCGGGCAACCGCTGCCCGGCTGGTCGCGGTGCCTGGTGGTCAGATAGTTCTCGATAATGGCCGGCAGCGCCCGCTGCGGGTCGCTGGCAACCTTCCCCCGCCAGCCTTCCAGCGATTTATTCAAGGCATGCTGGCACGCCTCGATCATCAAGTCTTCCTTGGACGCGAAATGACCGTAGAAGCCGCCATGCGTGAGGCCAGCGTTCTTCATCAGGTCAGCCACGCCGATGCCGTCGTAACCCTTTTCGCGGAACAATCTGGCCGCCACGTCCACGATGCGCTCGCGGTTCAACGCCGCCTGTTCCCTGCTCACTTTCATGCTGGCCTCCCACTATGATGTCAATCATCATATAATTTTACACCCGTTTGCGCCACTCTGTTAGCAAGCGCACCGTCGGATGCTGGCGCCGCGACGATACTGAATCTTCGTTTCCACGGAGGCCAGCATGAACGAGAACAAGGACCAGTCCGCCGGTAACTTGCAGCGCCGCATACAGCAGGAGCAGGATGGCCGCGATGCAGCCAAACCCGCCGAGCAAAAAAGCAAGTCCCCCGTGCAGACAGGCAGCCGTAGCCAGCCAGTCCCTCCCCTGCCCGCCCAGCACCTGGCCAAGCCCGGCATCGAAGCGCAGATGCAGTTGAAACCCCGCTTCCTGGCACCCGACTACTGCGGCAGCGGCAAGCTGGCCGGCATGGTGGCCATCATCACGGGCGGCGATTCGGGCATCGGCCGCGCCGTGGCCGTGCTGTACGCGCGCGAAGGGGCCGATGTCGCCATCATTTACCTGAACGAGCACGCGGACGCCAACGAGACGCGCCGCTATGTGGAAGCGGAAGGCCAAAGCTGCCTCCTGATCCCCGGCGATGTGCGCGAACAGGGCTTTTGCCAGCAAGCCGTCAGCCAGGTGATGGAACGGTTCACACACATCGACGTGCTGGTCAACAACGCGGCCTTCCAGGAACATGCCGAATCGCTGCTGGACTTGAGCGAGGAACGCTTCGACCTCACCATGAAAACCAATGTGTACGGGTACTTTCACATGGCCAAGGCCGTGCTGCCCCATTTGCAGCGCGGGGCTGCCATCATCAACACGGGGTCCGTGACGGGTTTGCGAGGGTCGAAGCACTTGCTCGACTATTCCACCACCAAGGGCGCCATCCATGCCTTCACCATGGCGCTGGCCGGCAACTTGCTCGACAAGGGCATCCGCGTCAACGCTATCGCACCGGGCCCCGTCTGGACGCCGCTTAACCCAGCCGACAAGACGCCGGAGGACATCCAGAAATTCGGCGCGGACACGGACATGCGCCGGCCGGCCCAGCCGGAGGAATTATCACCCGCCTACGTCTTCCTGGCTTCGCCCGCCTGTTCCAGCTACATCACGGGCATCGTCCTGCCCGTCACCGGCAGCGCGGGAGAATAAGCGATGGCGCGCGCACTGTGGAAAGGCGCCATCAGCTTCGGCCTCGTGCACATCCCGGTCGAGCTGATTTCAGCCAGCCTCGAGCACGAACTGGATTTATCCATGCTGGACCGGCGCGACTTCGCGCCCATCGGCTACAAGCGCTACAACAAGCGCACGGGCAAGGAAGTCGAGTGGGACGACATCATCAAGGGCTATGAGTACAAGAAGGATGAATACGTGGTGCTGTCCGATGAAGATTTAAGGCAGGCGAATGTGAAGGCCACGCAAACCATCGCCATCGACACCTTTGTCGATGCGGTCGAGGTGCCGCTGACCTTTTACGAGCACCCGTATTACCTGCTGCCCGCCAAGGGCGGCGAAAAAGTCTATGCGCTGCTGCGTGAAACCTTGCGCAAGGCCAATAAGGTGGGTATCGCCAGCGTGGTCATGCGCACCAAGCAGCACCTGTGCGCGCTTGTGTGCGTCGGCGACGCCATCGTGCTCAACACCCTGCGCTACGCCGATGAACTGCGCCCTACGGATGACCTGGACTTGCCCGGCAGTACCCTGAAGGCAGCGGGCATATCCGAGAAAGAACTCAAGATGGCCATGTCGCTGGTGGAAGGCATGAGCGACACGTGGCAAGCGGCGCAATACCACGACAGCTATCGCGCAGACGTGCTGGCGCTGGTGAAGAAAAAGATCAAGGCGAAACAGACCAGGACCATCACGCCGCCTGCGCCCGAAGCGGCCGAAGAACGCAGCGGCAATGTGATCGACCTGGTCGCCCTCTTGCAGCAAAGCCTGGGCAAGAAAATGCCCGCCGCGCCAGTGCGCAAGCGCACGGCCTCCTCCACCTCCCGAAAACCGCCGCCAGCCAGACACAAGGCGGCCTGAAGCACGTATGGCCCCCGGGAGACTCTTTAATAATATAAATGCATTGACTTTGATCAAGCTTCTCGCTAGCGTATGCACACAGCCTGCCGCCCGGCAAGCCCTGTCATGCCTGCGGAAGAACAATGGATGCCGAGTTAGATCAGCTTATCCTCAACGGCGCCCCTGGCGGCGTTGTCATCACCAACGAAGAGCATGTCATCGTGCGGTGGACCGCCGGGGCGCAGCGCATTTTTGGCTATGCCATCGACGAAGCACTGGGCCGCACACTGTGGGAACTGGTCTCGCTGCCGGGTCAGGCGGAAGCGGCCCCGCTCATCAACGAGCAACTGGCGCTGCATGGCTGCTATGACCGCGAATCGCTGCGGCGACGCAAGGATGGCGAACTCATCTACGTCGATGTGGCCTGCCAGGCCGCACGCGCCACGCCCGACTCCCCCTGCTACCTGATTTCCACCATGAAGGACACGACCTTGCTGAAGGCGGCGCGCGACGCCCAGTTTGTCGATGTGCACTACCGGGTGCTGTTCGAATCGACGCCGGACAGCGTCATCATGGTCAATGCCACGGGCGCCATCGTGCTGGCCAACGAGCAGGCGCAGCGCCTGTTCGGCTATGCGGAGGGCGAATTGAGCGGCCGGCAAATCGATACCCTGTTGCCGCAACGCCTGCGCCACGCGCATGTGGGACACCGCGTGCGCTACTTTGACCAGCCCCGTACGCGCACCATGGGCGCCGACCTGGAATTGCTGGGCTTGCGCAAGGACAATGTCGAGTTCCCCGTCGAAATCAGCCTCTCTCCCATCCAGACGGAGATCGGCACCTTCGTCATCAGCGCCATCCGCGATGTCAGCGACCGGCGCCGGGCCGAGCAGAAGTTCCGCGGCTTGCTCGAATCGGCGCCGGACGCCATCGTCATCGTCAACGGCAATGGCGAGATTGTGCTCGTCAACTCGCAAACGGAACGCCTGTTCGGCTATTCCCGCGCGGATCTGCTGGGACGCAATGTGGAAGTGCTTATCCCGGCCCGCTACGCGCATGATCATCCGCAACACCGGCAAGCCTTTTCCACGGCGCCGCGCGCCCGCTCCATGGGCGCAGGCCTGGAACTGTATGGCTTGCGCCGCGACGGCACCGAATTTCCCGTCGAAATCAGCCTGTCGCCGCTGGAAACGGACGAAGGCGTGCTGGTTTCGTCAGCCATCCGCGACATCACCGAGCGCAAGCGCATCGAACACACGCTCAATGAGCAGAAAATCGAACTGGAACGGGCCAGCCAGGCGAAGGACCGCTTTCTCACCAGCATGTCGCACGAATTGCGCACACCGCTGAATGCCATCCTCGGCTTTGCCCAGCTGCTGGCCAACGAATCGCTGCCCGCGACCGTGCTGCAAAAGCGCGCCTTCGTGCAAAACATCGTCACCTCGGGCCGCCACCTCCTTACCCTGATCAATGAAATCCTCGACCTGGCGAAGATCGAGTCAGGCAGCCTGAGCCTGTCGATCGAGCCGGTGGCGCTGCCCGCGCTGATCGAGGAAGTGCGCGTGATGATGGAAGAACAGGCGCAGCAGCGCCAGCTCGAGATGGCCTTTTCGGACTGCGAGCAGCTGACCGTCAGGGCCGACCATACGCGCCTCAAGCAGGTGCTTCTGAACCTGCTGTCGAACGCCATCAAATACAACCGTCCCTCCGGCAAGGTAGTGCTGGAAATTTCGCAGCCCGATGTGCAGCGCGTGCGCATCGCCATCCGCGACACGGGCAAGGGCCTGGACGAGGCGCAGATGGAAGAACTGTTCCAGCCGTTTAACCGCCTGGGGCAGGAAGCGGGCAGCGAGGAAGGTACGGGCATCGGCCTGGTCGTCACCAAGCGCCTGGTCGAACTGATGGGCGGCACCATGGGCGTGCACAGCTGCGTCGGCGTGGGCAGCGTGTTCTGGATAGAACTCGACACCATGGCCGCGCCGCCCGAAAGGATGTCACTGGCCACGGAGGGGCTGGCCGAGCCTGCTGGCGACGCCGCGACCGATGCCGGCGGCCAGGCCCTGCTGCTGTACGTGGAAGACAATCCGGCCAGCCTGCGGCTGGTGGAAGACATTGTCAGCTTCCTGCCCCATCTGCGCATGATCTCGGCCACCGACGCGCGCCAAGGCATCGCGCTGGCGCTGGAGCGCCGCCCTGATGTGATCTTGATGGATATCAACCTGCCCGGCATGAATGGCAACCAGGCGCAGCGCATCCTGCGCAACGATCCGCGCACGGCGCACGTCCCCGTCATCGCGCTGACGGCCAATGCCATGAAAGGCGACATCCGGCACGGCCTGGCCGCGGGCTTTTTCCGCTACCTGACCAAACCCGTCGAGATTCCCCAGCTCAACGCTGCCATCGACGAAGCCCTGCAACTGACGCGCGCAGCCCTGCCATTCAAGCCGG
The DNA here is from genome assembly GCF_051380905.1 of Janthinobacterium darwini. Lineage (NCBI taxonomy): Bacteria > Pseudomonadati > Pseudomonadota > Betaproteobacteria > Burkholderiales > Oxalobacteraceae > Janthinobacterium > Janthinobacterium darwini. The sequence goes on along the minus strand of NZ_JBNYXX010000001.1, from coordinate 1,149,249 downwards.
CGGACTGAAACCCAGCTTTTTCATGGCCGCATCGATGCCCCTGGCGCTGCGCGCATAGCCAGCCCAGGGCGCATTGCCCACGTCGAGGCGGCTGTGGACGTTGCTCACCGTCCATTGATCGCCTGCCTTCAGCTTGTCGAGCTCATCCCAGGCCAGCGGCACGGAAATACCCAGCCCCGAACGCGTGCGGGCCGACCACGCGCATACGGTGGTGGCGCCCCGGCCATTGCGCAAATAATCGATGAAAGTCTTGCCGACGCGGTTGGCGGGACCGCTCTTGACGACAAAACGCGCCGGTATATGCTGCGCCAGGTGCGCCACGATGGCTTGCGAAAACGCCTTTACCGTGTCCCAGTCGTATTTCGGGCGGATCGGCACGACCACATGCAAGCCCTTGCCGCCGCTGGTTTTCAACCAGGCGGGCAGCCCCAGCTCCGTCAGGAAGGCGCGCAGCAGCACCGCCGCTTCGCGGATGGCTGGCCAAGCCACGCCCTTGCCCGGGTCCAGGTCGAACACCAGGCGGTTCGGCATGTCGTAGGCGCTGGCGAGCGCGTTTTGCGTGTGAAATTCCACCACATTCCACTGCGCCGCCGACAACAAGCCCTGTACGCTGGCCACTTCCAGCATGGGGGCATGCTGCGGGTCCAGGCCGGGATCGAGCTGTCTGATACCCGGCATTGTCGCGGTATCCGCGTGCTTCTGGAAAAACAGTTCGCCGCCCACGCCGGCCGGCGCGCGCACCAGCGACACGGGCCGGCCCCGCAGATGCACGAGCATCAGCTTGCCCACCAGCGCGTAGTAGCGCACCAGGTCGATCTTCCTGGCGCCGCTGTCCGTGTCGATCACCCTGTCCGCATGGCTGACCTTGAAACTGGCCGGCAAGACGCTGTCGGGCGTGGATTGCTTCTGCATGGTCTTCTCCCTGTCGATCCGCTGCGCCCGCTCGCGCACGATAGCGGCCGGCTTTTTATCCTCGCGCAAGCCGTGAAACACGCCATGGCGCACGGCCCCGCCACTGGTCCATTGCGCAAAACTCACTTCGGCCACCAGCTGCGGCTTGACCCAGATGGGCTGGCGCACGCCGCCCGCCTTGCCAGCAAACGGACTCGTCCCGATAGCCAGCGCTTCCAGGCGGCGCCGCAAGTCGCGCAAGACGGCATCGTCAAAGCCGCTGCCCACATTGCCTGCGTAGCGCAAATCCCCGTGCGCATCATGCACGCCCAGCAGCAGTGAACCGATCCCTACACGCGCGCCCTGCGGCGCCGTATAGCCACCGATGACGAATTCCTGGCGCAACCCGCATTTGAGCTTGATCCAGTCGCCGGAGCGCCGCGTGACGTAGGGCGAACCACGCCGCTTGCCGATCAACCCTTCCAGCCCCAGGCGGCAAGCCTGGTCCAGCAGTTGCTGCGGCGCAGCATCGAGCGCCACACTGAAACGCACCAGGGGCGAGACGGGCAATTTTTCCAGCAACCCCTGCAGCAGTGCCCTGCGCGCCTCGACGGGCTGGCTCCGCAAATCGTGACCATCGAAATACGCCACGTCGAACAGGTAATACACAATGTCGCTGCTCGTTTGCGCATCGAACGCGCGCTGCAAGGCACCGAAATCCGGATGGCCGCTGGCGTCGTTGACGACGATCTCACCGTCGTACCAGCCTGGCGGCAAACCCATCTTTTCCAACGCCTGCCGCAGCGTCGGCAATTTGGCCGTCCAGTCATTGCCATTGCGCGTGATTAAAACAACATGATCACCATCGCTACGCGCGAGCAGGCGGTAGCCGTCGAATTTCACCTCGAACAACCATTCCTGCGGGTCTGGCGGCGGAGCGTCAACCAGGGTGGCCAACTGGGGCGACAGGGTGGCGGGCAGCCTGGCGGCTGGCGCTGCAGCCTGCTCCACGCTCTTCTTACGCCTGGGCATGGCCTTGTTCTTGACGCTGTCGGGGAATTCGTCCACGACGGAAAATTCCACTGCCGGCCGGGCAAACGCGTCTTTTTCCTTGATCAGCAGCCAGGCAGGCTGCTTTTCGCGGCGCTTGTCTCCCCTGCCTTTCATGCGCACCAGCACCCAGTTCCCCTGCATCTTATGGCCATGCAAGGTGAATTTCAGCTCGCCGGCCGCCAGAGCCGCGCGCGCGTCCGGCGTCGCAGACTGCGCTTGCCATGTCCCGTGGTCCCATATGATGACCTTGCCCGCGCCATACTGTTTTTCGGGGATCGTGCCTTCAAAACCGGCGTAGGCCAGGGGATGGTCTTCCACCTGCACCGCCATGCGCTTGTCGCGCGGGTCGTAGCTGGGCCCTTTCGGTACGGCCCAGCTTTTCAGCGTGCCATCGAGCTCCAGGCGAAAGTCATAGTGCAAACGGCTGGCCCAGTGCTTCTGGATCACGAAGGTGAGCACCTCATTCGCATCCTCGCCACCACCTGCCGGCTCCGGCGTGGCGGCGAAATTGCGCTTGGCTTGATAGGTTTTCAAGGCGGCTTTCATGGCGGACCCATGCGGTGACGATGGCATCGAGTCTAGGCTGCCGAAGGCTGTGGCGCGGTACGCCAGCTAACAGAGTGCGTCTACGCCGCAGGCCATGCGGCAAGGCAGTCACACGGCAAGTGTAAGTATTTGTAATGGCGTGTCAACGCAATTGCCGCACGGCGCGTTTTTGGCTCAGTGACAGGGGAAATGCATCTCCTGAACGACAACCCACTTCTCGAGGAACTGCACCATGAAAAAAGTAATCGCTACTCTGATCGCCGGCTTGTTCGCTACCGCAGCCTTCGCTCAAACGCCAGCAGTGCCTGCCAAGGCCGAAGCCAAGCACACCAAGGAAGTGGCTAAAGCAGAAGCGAAAGAAACCAAGGCTGTCGTGAAAGCCGATGCCAAGGAAGCCGCCGTCGCAGCTGATGCAAAAGCCGATGTCGCCAGCGCCAAGGCCGATGCCAGCGCCACCAAGGCCAAAGCCCATAAAAAAGCGAAAAAAGCCAAGGCCAAGGCTGACGAAGCCAAAACTGAGGCAACGGCAGCAGCAGCCAAGTAATCAGTTCCGCGCGTTTTCCGCGCCACATAAAAAGACAGCTTCGGCTGTCTTTTTTCGTTTTCATGCCGCCATCATTCAGCAACAGCCGATAAAACAGCTGATTGTAAGAAAGTGTAAACAAGGTCAACGGCAAGCTTGCGGGGCGCGTTTTATGCTCAGTGACACGGGAATCATCCCGGCACCAACAGACATACCAGACAAACCACCACTGAGGACTGCACCATGAAAAAACGCATTTTCAACCTGAGCGCTACCCTGATCGCCGGCCTGTTCGCTACCGCTGCCTTTGCTCAAACACCCGCAGCGCCAGCAGCCTCGGTTCCCGCCAAAGTGGAAGCGGCCCATACCAAGGCTGTCGTGAAAGCCGACGCCAAGGAAGCGCAAGCCGTTGTGAAAGCGGATGCCAAAGAAGCGAAAGCCGTCGTCGCCGCTAAAACGGAAGTGGCAAGCGCCAAGACCGAAGCAACTGCCACCAAAGCAAAGGCACATCACAAGGCCAAGCACACCAAGGCCAAGGCCGACGCAAAAATGGCTTCGGCCACCGCTGAAGCAGCACCAGCAGCAGCCAAGTAATCATCGACACACCATCGCTCACCACTCGCCAGGAAAACAAAATGAAAAAAGTTATCGCCACCCTCGTCGCCAGCCTGTTCGCTACCGCAGCCTTCGCCCAAACCCCTGCCGCCCCGGCAGCGCCCGCCAAGGCGGAAGCGGCCCACACGAAAGCCGTGGCCAAGGCAGAAGCCAAGGAAACCAAGGCTGTCGTGAAAGCAGATGCCAAGGAAGCGGTCGTCGCCGCCGATGCAAAAGCCGATGTCGCCAGCGCCAAGGCCGATGCCAAAGCCACCAAGGCCAAGGCCCATCACAAGGCAAGCAAAGCCAAGGTGAAAGCGGATGCAGCGAAAGCGGCAGAAACCGTTCCGGCAACGCCAGCACCAGCGAAGTAAACGCGAACACAGCCACGGGAGCGCGTCCGCCGGGTCTGCGCTAGCGTGGCCACTTCGCCTGCAATACCAGGGACAGCTTCGGCTGTCCCTTTTGCATGGCGCAGTCTCCGCCGCGCCTTCATGCGAACTTCATCGAACAGGTCAGCTTGCGCGCGACAAAGCGCTGCACATGAGCGACACTGGCACTCCGTCCATCGCCACGAAAGCTGTCCATGCGCCGCCTGCCCCTGTCATTCCTCGCTACTCTCCTCATGTCCTGCGCCGCCCTGGCGCAGGACAGCGCCTCCGCCACCATCGCGCAAGTCCTGCAAGCCCAGGACGGCGACATCCATGGCGACCTGCGCGCCGTCGTCGTGCTGCGCGACGGCGCCATCGTGGCCGAGCGCTATTACAACGGCGAGACGGCCGACACCCTGCACGACATCCGCTCGGCCGGCAAAAGCATCACCGCGCTGCTGGTGGGCGCGGCCGTGGAGCGTGGCCAGCTGGCGACAACAAAAACGGCGGGCGACTACTGGCCGGGAGTGGCAGGCAGCCCCGCAGGCAAAATCATCCTCGACGACTTGCTCACCATGCGTTCGGGCCTGGCCGCCTTTGACGAAGACGAACACTCGCCGGGCAATGAAGACAAGCTCGACGAGGCGTCCGACCCCGACGCCTTTGTGCGCGGCGTGCCGGCCGCCGCTGCACCGGGCAGCATCTACCGCTACAACTCGCTGGGTTCGTATATCGCCGGGCGCGTGGTGGAAAGCGCCAGCGGCGCCGACCTGGAAGACTATGCCGCCAAGGTCCTGTTCGCGCCGCTGGGCATCACCCGCTGGAGCTGGGGCCGCGACGTCGCCAACCACCCGAAAGGACAGGGCAATCTGTCGCTGCGCGCACGCGACACGGCGAAGATTGGCCAGATGGTGCTGGACAAGGGCACGGTCGATGGCCGACCGGTCATCGACGCCGCCTGGCTGCAAGCCGCGCTGGCGCCGCGTGCAGCCATCGGCGCCGTGGACCGCTACGCCGACAGCTACGGCTATTTCTGGTACGCGAAAACGCAGGACATAGGGGACAAGAAGATCGCCGTGCATTTCGCCTCGGGCAATGGCGGCAACAAGATCTATGTGATCCCCGCGCGCCGCATGGTGGTGAGCATCGCATCGAGCGCGTATGGAAAGGGCTATGGACAGCGCCGTTCGGAAGACATCCTGAAGGCCATCCTGAAGGCGGATGCAACGCAGATGTAAGCGTTTGTAATGACCGTCAACGCAAGCGTTCGGGGGCGCGTTTTATGCTCAGTGACACGGGAATCATCCCGGCACCAACAGACACACCAGACAAACCACCACTGAGGACTGCACCATGAAAAACGTAATCGCCACCCTGATCGCCGGCCTGTTCGCTACTGCTGCCTTTGCTCAAACGCCTGCAGCTCCTGCCACCCCGGCAGCCTCGGTTCCCGCGAAAGTGGAAGCGGCACACACCAAGGCCGTCGTGAAAGCGGACGCCAAGGAAGCCAAAACGGTCGTCAAAGCCGATGCGAAAGAAGCGAAAGCAGTCGTTGCCGCGAAAACGGAAGTAGCCAGCGCGAAAACCGACGCTGCAGCTACCAAGGCCAAGGCGCACCACACCGCCAAGAAAACCAAGGCCAAAGCTGACGAAAAGCTGGCATCGGCCACCGCCGCTGCACCAGCACCGGCACCAGCCAAGTAATTCCGACACACTATACTGACCACACCATACCAAGGATCTCATCATGAAAAAAGTTATCGCCACCCTGATCGCCAGCCTGTTCGCCACCGCCGCTTTCGCCCAGACGCCAGCCGTCGCGCCAGTCGCTCCCGTGGCGCCGGTTCCTGTCGTCGCCCCTGTCGCCAAGGCAGAAGCGCCGGCAGCCGCAGTCAAGCCAGCGGCGCACAAGAAAGCCAAGCATCACAAGGCGAAAAAAGCCGCAGCGGCAACGCCAGCAGCTCCGGCCGCAGCGGCAGCTTCCGCACCGGCAGCAGCGCCAGCCAAGTAATCGCGGCGGCACCAAGCAAAAAGACAGGGTTTTCCCTGTCTTTTTTTTCGTCCGATTTTTCGTCTGTTTATTTCGGCATCAGCACCGTGTCGATGACATTGATCACGCCATTCGATTGATACACATCGTAGGTACTGATGTTGGCGCTATTGCCGCCCTCATCCATTACGACGATGTTGTGCATGCCGTTCATGGCGAACATCAGCTTGCCCCCGCTGGCCGTGGGCAGGATCGCTTTGCCGTCGTGCATCTTGATTTCCTTGGCCAGCGCCTTGAAGTCATATTTGCCGGGCACCACGTGGTAGGTGAGGATTTTGCTCAGCGTCGCCTTGTTTTCGGGTTTGACCAGGGTCTCGACAGTGCCGGCGGGCAGCTTGCCGAAGGCCGCATTCGTCGGCGCGAACACGGTAAATGGCCCCTTGCCTTTCAAGGTATCGACCAGGCCGGCAGCCTTGACGGCAGCCACCAGGGTCGTGTGGTCAGCCGAATTGACAGCGTTATCGACGATGTCCTTGGACGGATACATGCTCTGACCACCCACCATGGTCATCATGTCGGCGGCAAAGGGGGCGCTGGCGGCCAGCATGGAAGTGATGAACAGTGCTGCGGGAACGAAGGTGCGCATGGTGATATCTCCTGGATGACTGCGTTTGCGTGATTGCAGGAGTATTTACGCGCCCTTTGCGCAAACGGATTCAACTGACTGCAAACAAAAAAACGGCGCCGTGCAAACGCACGACGCCGTTCCCGATATGCATCCCTTGCCGCGGGCAGGACACTCCAGCCCGCGGTGCCGGGAAACTAGTTGGCCGCGACCTGCGGCTCCGCCTCGCCCCAGCCGCCGCCCAGGGCGCGGATCAGCGCCACCGTGGTGACGGCGCGGTTGCCGCGCAATTGGACGGCGTTGCGCTCGATGGTCGCCAGGTTGCGCTGTGCGTCGAGCAGATCGAGGTAGCTGGAACGACCCGCGTCGTACAGCTTTTGCGCCAGGTCGGCCGAACGGCGCGCCGAGACGACGGCTTCGTCGATCTGCTGCGTCTGGCCCGACAGGATGCGCAGGCCGGCCAGGTTGTCTTCCACCTCGGCGAAGGCCACCAGCACGCTCTGGCGATACGTCGCCACCGACTCTTCCAGCTGCGCTTCGCTGCGGCTCACGGCAGCTTTATTACGGCCGCCGTCGATGATGGGCATCGACATCAGGGCGCCCAGCAGCCAGGAGCGGCTGCTCCACTTGAAGATGTCCGAGAAGGTGTCGGACGCACCGCCGCCGGAGGCGTTCAGGGTCAGGGCCGGGAACATGGCAGACTTCGCCACGCCGATGCGCGCATTCGACGCTTCCATGGTGCGCTGCGCCGACGCGATGTCGGGACGGCGCTCCAGCAGGGACGATGGCATGCCGGCCGGGATCACGGGCAGGAAGCCGCTGTCCTGCAGCGGGTTGACGGTCGCCGTGAAGCTGGCGGCCGGCTTGCCCAGCAGGACGGCCAGCGCATGTTCGCTGGTGGCGCGCTGGCGCTGCAGACCGATGGCTTCGGCGCGCGTCGTCGACAGCTCCGTGCGGGCACGGGACAGGTCGAATTCGCCGATGTCGCCCAAGTCATAGCGGCGCTGGTTCACATGCACGCTTTCCTCGCGCAGGCGCACCGTCTGTTCCAGGGTCACCAGTTCGGCATCCGTGGCGCGCAGCTGGAAGTAGGTTTGCGCCACGTCCGCCTGCAAGGACAGCAGCACCGAACGGTAGGTCGCTTCCACGGCCAGCGCATCGCTGCGCGAGGCGCTGACATTCGATGCCACCCTGCCGAACAAATCGACTTCGTAGCTGGCCGTCAGGTTGGCCTGGTAGACGTTGGTCGCCGCCACCGGTGCGCCGTTCGGCAAGCCGAGCGACACGGCCGAAGCGCGGTTGCGCTGGCCGCCCACGTTGACGCCCACTTGCGGAATGCGGTCCGCTTCTGCGATGCCGGCAATGGCCCTCGCCTGCTTGACGCGGGCCGCGGCCACCGCCAGATTGGCGTTGGCTTGCGTGGCTTCGTTGATCAGGCTGGTCAACGCCGGATCATTGAAGGCCAGCCACCATTCGCCGCGCGCCTGGCGCTCGGCAGGCACGCCCTGCTTCCAGCGCGTGCCATCGGCTGCCGTCTGCACGGCCGGCAAGGTTTGCGCTTCCTTGAACGCCGTCGGCGTCTCGATCTGCGGCTGCTTGAACTCCGGCGCCGCGCAGGCGGCCAGCAGCACGGCGGCGGCCATGGCGGTCAGCACGGGCTTGACGCGCCCGACGATTTCCTTGGTTTTCAATATATATCTCCTTCCAGGTCCAGCGCTGGCGCGGCGACAGGCTTGGCGGCAGCGGCGGCTGGTTTTTTCTCAAAACGCTGCGCCAGGGTGCGCAGCAGTACATAGAACACGGGCGTCAGGAACAGGCCGAAGAAGGTCACGCCCAGCATGCCGGCGAACACCGCCACGCCCATGGCATGGCGCATTTCCGAACCGGCACCGTGCGAGAACACGAGGGGCACCACGCCCATGATGAAGGCGATCGACGTCATCAAAATCGGACGCAGACGCAAACGGCAAGCTTCCAGCGCCGCTTGCACGACGGTGCGGCCATGTTCTTCCAGTTCGCGGGCAAATTCCACGATCAGAATCGCATTCTTCGACGCCAGTCCCACCAGCACGAACAGCGCGATCTGGGTGAACACATTGTTGTCGCCACCGGTCAATTTGACGCCCAGCAAGGCGCACAGGATCGACATCGGCACGATCAGGATCACGGCCAGCGGCAGGGTCCAGCTTTCGTACTGGGCAGCGAGCACCAGGAACACCAGCAGCACGCACAGCGGGAACACATAGATCATCGTATTGCCGGACAAGATGTCCTGATAGGTCAGCTCCGTCCATTCATACGAAATCCCCTGCGGCAGCACTTCCTTGGCGATGCGTTCCAGCGCGACTTGCGCCTGGCCGCTCGATACGCCAGGGGCTGCGCCGCCGTTGAAATCGGCTGCGGCGTAGGCGTTGTAGCGCTGCACGCGGTCCGGACCATAGCTATCCTTGACGCGCATCAACGACGACAACGGGATCATTTCGCCCTTGTTATTGCGGACTTTCAGCTGCGCGATATCCTGCGCATGCGAGCGGAACTCGGCATCGGCTTGCACGCGCACCTGGTAAGTGCGGCCAAACTGGTTGAAGTCATTCACGTACAGCGAACCGAGGTTGATCTGCAAGGTCTGGTAAATCGTTTGCAGCTGCACGCCCATCTGCTTGGCCTTCACGCGGTCGACGTCGGCGAACAGCTGCGGCACGTTGATCTGGTAGCCCGAGAACACGCCCGCCAGTTCCGGCGTCTGGTACGCTTTCGCGGCCAGCGCCTGGGTGGCGTTGTACAGCGCGTCGTAACCGAGGTTGCCGCGATCTTCGATCATCATCTTGAAGCCGCCGATGGTGCCCAGGCCGTTGACCGGCGGTGGCGGGAAGACCATGATGAAGGCGTCCTGGATGCCGCCCAGGCGTTTGTTGATCTCGGCCGCGATGGCACCGCCCGACAATTCCTTGGTGGTGCGCTCGTCGAACGGCTTCAGCGTGGCGAAGACGATGCCGGCGTTCGGCGCATTGGTAAAGTCGTTGATCGACAGGCCGGGGAAGGCGATGGTCGACTCGACGCCAGGCACCGACTTGATGACGTCGGACATGCGGCGCACGACATCTTCCGTGCGGTCCAGCGAAGCGGCGTCAGGCAATTGCGCAAAACCCACCAGGTATTGCTTGTCCTGCGCTGGCACGAAGCCGGCCGGCACGGACTTGAAGGTGAAAATGGCGGCGACGACCAGCAGTGCATACACGCCCAGCGAGGCGCTCTTGCGGCCCAGGACGCCCTTCACGCCCGCTTCATAGCGGTGCGAAGCGCGGCCGAAGAAGCGGTTGAACCAGGCGAAGAAGCGGCCGAAGATCATGTCCATTCCGCGCGTCAACGCGTCTTTCGGCGCATCGTGCGGTTTCAGCAGCGCGGCCGACAGGGCTGGCGCCAGGGTCAGCGAGCTGAAAGCGGAGATCACGGTCGAAATGGCGATGGTCAGCGCGAACTGGCGATAGAACTCGCCCGACAAACCAGGCACGAAGGCGATCGGCACGAACACGGCGCACAGCACCAGGGCGATGGCGACGATGGGACCACTGACCTCTTTCATGGCCTGGATGGTGGCGTCGCGCGGCGACAAGCCTTCCTCAATGTTGCGCTCGACGTTTTCCACCACCACGATGGCGTCATCGACGACGATACCGATGGCCAGCACGAGGCCGAACAGCGACAGCGTGTTGATCGAGAAGCCAAAGCCCAGCATCACGGCAAAGGTACCAACGATGGAGACAGGAACAGCCAGCAGCGGAATGATGGACGCGCGCCAGGTTTGCAGGAAGATGATCACCACCAGCACCACCAGGGCGATCGCCTCGAGCAGGGTATGGATCACGGCTTCGATGGACGAGCGCACGAACTGCGTGGGGTCGTACTCGATGCGGTATTCCACGCCCTGCGGAAAGTCTTTTTTCAGCTCGTCCATCTTGGCGCGCACGTCGGAAGACAGTTGCAGCGCGTTGGCATTCGGCGCCTCGAAAATACCCATGCCGACGGCAGGATTATTGTTCAGCAGCGAACGCAACGAGTAGCTGTTGGCGCCCATTTCCACGCGCGCCACGTCCTTCAGGTGCGTCACGGCGCCGTCGGCATTGGTGCGCACGATGATGGCGCCAAATTCCTCGGGCGTCTGCAGACGGCCCTGGGTATTGACGGTCAGCTGGAAGTCCGAGTTCTTCGCTGGCGAGGCGCCGATCACGCCGGCGGCCACCTGCACGTTCTGCTCGCGGATGGCGTCGACGACGTCATTGGCCGTCATGCCGCGCGCCGCTACCTTTTGCGGGTCGAGCCAGATACGCATGGCGTAATCGCCCGCGCCGAAGATCTGGATGTCGCCCATGCCGGGCAGACGGGCCAGCTGGTCCTTGACGTTCAGCACCGCATAGTTACGCAGATACATGTCGTCATAGCGCTTGTTCGGCGAGACCAGATGCACCACCATGGTCAGGTTGGGCGAGGACTTGACGGTCGTCACGCCGATCTGGCGCACTTCCTCGGGCAGGCGCGGCAAGGCGCGCTGCACGCGGTTCTGCACCTGCGTCTCGGCCTGCTCGACGTTGGTACCGATCTTGAAGGTCACGGTCAGCATCATCGAACCATCGGACGTGTTTTGCGAGGACATATAGAGCATGTTCTCGACGCCGTTGATCTGTTCTTCGAGCGGCGCGGCCACGGTTTCGGCGATCACTTTCGGGTTGGCGCCCGGGTACTGCGCGCGCACCACCACCGATGGCGGCACGACGTCGGGATATTCGGAGATGGGCAGGCCGAATATCGACAGCAGCCCGGCCACGAATATGACAATCGACAGCACCGCCGCGAAAATCGGCTTGTCGATGAAAAAGCGGGAAAAATTCATGTTTATTCCTTGGAAGTCGATGCTGCTTTCGCGGCGATCTTGGCGTCTTTTGCTTCAGGTTTTGCGGGGGCGACTGGCGCGGTCGGGTCAAAATCCATGGCCACCATCTGCGGCGTCACGGGCGCGCCGGGGCGTACGCGCTGCAAGCCGTTGACGACGATCTTTTCGCCCGCTTTCAAGCCTTCGCGCACCACGCGCAAGCCGTCCGAGTTCGGGCCCAGCTTCACGGCGCGGTATTCAGCCTTGTTGTCTGCGCCTACCACGTAGACGTATTTGCGGCTCTGGTCCGTGCCGACGGCGCGGTCGGAGATCAAGAGCGCCGTGCTTTGCGCCTGAGGGCCATTGCCGCCATCGAGCTGGATGCGCGCGAACAGGCCGGGCACCAGCTGGCGCTCGGCGTTGGCAAAGGTGGCGCGCATGCGCACGCTGCCTGTGGCCGGGTCGAGCTGGTTGTCGACGAATTCCAGCTTGCCTTCATGCGGGAAGCCCGTTTCATTGGCCAGGCCCACCTTGACGGTGACGGGCGTGCCCTTTTGCGCCGTGCCGGCCACGCGCAAATACGTATCTTCATCGCCGTCGAAGCTGGCGTAGATGCGGTCCGTCGATACCACGGAGGTCAAAATGGCGGAAGCGTCGATCAGGTTGCCGACCGTGATTTCCGCCTTGCTGGCACGGCCGCTGATCGGCGCCTGCACCTGCGTGTAAGACAGGTTCAGTTTGGCCGCTTCATACGCGGCTTGCGCCGAGCGGGCGTTAGCGTCCAGCTCTTTCAGACCCGAGGCCTTTTCATCGAATTCGCGCTGGGCGATGGCTTTTTCAGCCAGCAGCTTTTCAGCACGCGACAGTTCCAGCTTGGCCAGTTCCGCCTTGGCACGGGCCGAGGCGGCCGTACCTTCGGCGCGCGACACTTCGGCCTGGAAGGGGCGTGGATCGATGACGAACAGCACATCGCCCTTTTTCACTTCGCTGCCCGGCTTGAAGTTGACGGCGGTGATGAAGCCGCCGACGCGCGAGCGGATTTCCACGCGCTCGATCGCTTCCAGGCGGCCCGAGAATTCCTGTGTTTCCGTGATCTGTTTTTCGATGACGGCGGCGGCCGAGATGGGCGGGCCGCCGGCCGCTGGCGCGTCGGGCACCTTGCTATTGGCCGTATCGCAACCGGCCAGGCTCACGGCCACCAGTCCTGCCAGCGCGAGCGAGGCAGCCAGGGGCTTCAGCAGAGTGGAAAATTGTTGAACGTTTTTCATTTTATTTCCCTGTTTTATGAAAATTTTTAATGGTATGGGCGGCAGAAAGCAACCCAGCTAAAAGTGGAAACTACAGCGTATGGTGGTGCCATGGCGCCCGACGGCGCTCGATCAAAGGTAAACAGGCCGCCAGCTGCGTAAAAGCGGACGGGGACGACGAAGCTGGCTGTGCGAGCGCACAACGCAGACAAGATGGGAACTACACTGCGTAGTGTAGCAACCGAAACTCAAAAAGTAAACTAGTTAGTGTAAGTTTTTTTGCGTTGCCGCAGATGGCGGCGTCATGACTCGGGCTCCTGCCCCAGTCCAGCGACAAAGCTGGCGATTTCACCCAATACCTGCACCTTGCAGGCGCACTCATTGCGGGCACCTGCATCCTGCAGCGGCGCGGCGGCCATGCGCCTTACGGTGGTCTTGATGCCGCAGGCGATCAATTTGCTGCCGTATTGTTCAGCCTCGTCGCGCAATGGGTCATCTTCGCTGGACAATATCAAGGCTGGCGGCAGGTTCTTCAGGCGACTCGACTGCAATGGCGACGCGTACGGATGGGTACGGTCAGCGGCATTCGGCAGGTAGCCACGGTAGGCGGCGGCGCATTGATCGGCCACTTCCGCCAGGTCCGGACAGGTCGGCAAGTGGCGCATCGAGCAGGTCGACAGGCCGGGGTCGAGCATGGGCATGATCAGCACCTGGCCCGCGAGGGGCGGTCCGCCCCGGTCGCGCGACATCATGGCGCATACGGCAGCCAGGTTGGCGCCCGCTTCGATGCCCGACACCACCATCTGCTTGCCCGTCCAGCTCAGCTTGGACTTGTTCTTTTTTGCCCACAACAGCACGGCATGCGCGTCTTCCACGGCGGCGGGGAATGGCCGCACCTTCGCCAGCGTGTAGTTCGCGGCCAGCACCACGTGGTCGGGATTGCTCAGTACGAGGCAGCGCAGGAAATCGTCCGCGTCTTCCAGGTCGCCGTCGACAAAACCGCCGCCATGGAAGAAGACGATCAGGCTGGACTGCTTGGCGCCCGGCACGCCGGCCGTGTAGACGCGCGCGGCGAGCGCATCTTGCGCGCCCTGCACCTGGATGTCGCGTATCTTCAGCGCCTGGCCAGGTGCCAGTTCGGCCGAGGTCTCGGCAACGCTCATTGCGCTACCACCGGCTGCACCGCAACATCGCGTACCGCGTCGTTCAGGCACAACAGGGCGACGCCGCCCACCTCATGGGTCAGGGCGCTATACGCACTGGCTTCGCTTTGCGCCGCCAACGAATATGCATCCGTCGATACCATCGCGGCCAGAGCGAGCGAGCTCATAGCGAGAGCAAGCACTGCAAAGATTCCATTCCGATGACCCATGATTTTTCTCCTGTTGTACTTCCTGCGGCATCACATTTATGCTGCAGTACAACAACTATAGACTTGATCTACAATCTAATAAAGAGTGCAATGACGAATTGATTGTTCAGGATTACGAACAATCGCGCATAACATGATAAGGAATCAAGTGAACAAGCTGCAAGCCATGGAAGTTTTCATCCAAGTCGTCGATGCGGGCGGCTTTACGCGCGCGGCGGAAAACATGCAGCTGCCGAAAGCCACCGTATCGACGCTGATCCAGTCGCTGGAAGCGAGCCTGTCGGTCAAGTTGCTCAACCGCACCACGCGCCATGTCAGCATCACCTCCGACGGCGCCGCCTATTACGAACGCTGCGTGCGCATCCTGTCGGACGTGCGCGAGGCCGAGGAATCGCTGTCGCGCACGCGATTGAGCCCCAGCGGACGGCTGCGCGTGGATGCGCCCACGGCCCTGGCCAGCGAACTGATCATCCCCGCCCTGCCCGACTTTTTCGCCCGCTACCCCGACATCTCGCTGGAGCTCGGTTGCAGCGACCGCCCCGTCGACCTGATCGAGGAAGGCGTCGACTGCGCCGTGCGCGGCGGCGAGCTGGGCGACCTGAACCTCATCGCGCGCCGGGTCGGCGTGCTGCATTTCATCACCTGCGCCGCGCCCGGCTACCTGGCGCGGTATGGCACACCCCTGCACCCGAACGACCTGGCGCAGCACCGGGGCGTGAATTTTTTCTCCGCCAAGACAGGCAAGACGTTCGATTGGGATTTCACGCGCGCCGGTGAACGCATCCAGATGTCCATGCCCAGCCATATCGCCCTGAACGACTCGAACGCCTACGCGGCCGCCGGCCTGGCCGGCCTGGGCATCGTGCAAATGACGCATTTCATGCTTGCGCCGCTGATAGAACAGGGCAAAATGGTGGAATTGCTCGATGAATGGGAATCCGACCCGCTGCCCATCCACGTGATCTATCCGCCCAACCGCCATCTGTCCGCCAAGGTGCGCGTGTTTGTCGAGTGGGTCGCCGACATGTTTACCAACCACCCGGCCACGCAACTGAAGGGCAAGAGCAATCTTCCCGCGCGTGCCGCCCAGACCGAGGCCCAGCCATGACCGCAGCAAGCACAACGCCCCACCGCATCGTCTTTCTCGACCGCGACAGCCTGATCGCCAAAGTGCGTCCGCCCGCCTTCGGCCACAGCTGGGAAGAGTATCAGCACACCAAGGGCAGCGAACAGACGGTTTCCCGTCTGCAAGGCGCCAGCATCGCCATCACGAACAAGGTGCCGCTGCGCGCAGCCGAGCTGGACCAGCTGCCGGACCTGAAGATGATCGCCGTAGCCGCCACCGGCACGGATATCCTCGACCTGGCCGCCTGCCGCGAGCGGGGCATCGTGGTGGCGAATATCCGCGACTATGCGCGCGCCACCGTGCCCGAGCATACGCTGGCCCTGATGCTGGCCCTGCGCCGCCAGCTGGTCGCCTACCGGGCGGACGTGGAAGCAGGCCTGTGGCAGGCGTCCGACCGCTTCTGCCTGTTCGGCCACCCGATCCGCGACCTGGCCGGCAGCCGCCTGGGTTTGCTCGGCTATGGCGCGCTGGGCAAGTCCGTGGCCCAGCTGGGGCGCGCCTTTGGCATGCAAGTGCAGGTACACAATCGCTCGCCCATCGAGGACGACGGCGTGACGCAGGTGAGTTTCGACGAACTGCTGGCCACGTCCGACGTACTGAGCCTGCACCTGCCGCTGACGGACAAGACGCGCAACATCATCGGTGCGCAAGAACTGGCGCGCATGCAGCCCACGTCGCTCCTGATCAACACGGCGCGGGGCGGCCTTGTCGACGAGGCGGCCCTGGCCACAGCATTGACGAACGGCGTGATCGCCGGCGCCGGTTTCGACGTGTTATCGAAGGAGCCGCCGCTGCCCGACAACCCGCTGTTGAACTTGCGCCTGCCCAACTTCATCCTCACCCCGCACACGGCCTGGGCCAGCGGGGAAGCCATGCAAAAGCTGGCTGACATCTTGATCGGCAACGTGGAAGCGTTCGAACGGGGCGCCCCAACGAACGTCGTGGCATGAGCGTATTGCACGAGCTCGATGAACTGCTGTGCAGCGACGACGAATACGACCGCCTCGACCTGTTTCTCGAAGCGGCCGAGCTGATCGGGCAACTGCGGACGGCTGACGTGCCTGCGCTGCTGGCCCTGTGGCAGCAGCGCGATCTATCTTGGCAGCAGCGCTACACGCAAGCGAGCGCTTCCATCGACGGCGCCGTCCTTCGCGCACTGCTGGCGGGCTTGCTGCAGATCAAGGAGACACCGCACGGCGTGTTTGAACTGATGACACGCTTGCCTGCGACAGCCGACGCCTCCCCGCTCAGCGACGCCCTGCTCGACTACGCCGAGCAAGCCTGGCATGCGAACCGGGAGCGGCAGCGGCAAATCCAGATGAGCTGCTGGAGCTGCGGGCTGTCGGGCCGGCTGCTGAAGCGGTTGGGACTGGCATCGTGGAAGGATGCGGGGCTGTAGGAACTAAGGCGCGTCGGACCGCTCGAATGAAAATCCCGGCGCATAGGCATGATAGCCGTCGAAATCGCCCTTGCCGATGGCCGCGCCGGCGCTGCGGGCGATCGCATACACCATGCCGAAGTGAAAATAGAAATTCGGCAGGATGTACAAGTTCAGATATTCGCCGGAAGGCAGCGCGATGTCGGCGAAGCCGGCGCGGTCGCGGCAGATGCGGCCGGGCGGCCCGTCAAAACGTTCCGCAGGAATGGCCATGAGGTAGCACATGGTTTGCGCGATCTGTTCCTGCAGGCTGGGGGCGGCGCTGAAATCGGCCACGTCCAGCCCCGCCAGCGGGCAGCAGCCGCGCAGGGAAAAGCTCACGGCCGCGCGCACTTGCTGGGCGAATGGCAGCATGTCCGGGTGCAGACGCGCCGCCAGCAGTTCCGGTGCGGTGCCGGTCTTGTCGAGCATGACGGACAGCTGTGCCAGCGAGCGGCAAAAGATGGTGGCGGGGTTGGTCCGCATCAGCTCCGTCATGACTGGCCCTCCTGTGTGGCCACCTTCTTCAGCACGCGAATCAGCCGGCGTTCATGGCGACCCACGGCATCCCAGTGCCAGGCGTCGGGCGAACCGAATGCCGGGTAATGGCGCTGCCATTTTTCCGCGCGTTTCTGCGTATTGACGCTCACGTTCGAGTCCAGGCCCTTGCCGCTGGACAAGCGCAGGTAGACGCGGATGACGCCCCAGCCTTCGCACACGTAGCGGTAGGTGAGACCATCGCACTTGGCCGGGTCGAGCGCGATACGGGTCGGGGCAAACTGCCCGCCCATGTCCGGGTAATGCACGGCCAAAAGAACCTCGCTGGCGCCTTCGGCCTCCAGCCTGGCCGCATACGCACACAGTTCCGTGGCCGAATGAAAATGCAGCGTTTCCTGTTCCGCCTCCGAATACGCTTCTGCCACGGCTGCGCCGGGCTTGGCGAAGATTGCCTCGGCCATGGCCGCGATACCTGCCTCTGACATTGCCACCGTGCTACCCCTTCCCCCTGATTTGCCGCATAGCACTGCAGCGATGGCCGCCATCCTAGCATGGCGTCAGCGGCGATGGCGGCTGAAAAATTCCCACATCACCTCATTCGCATCGATGGCGCGCGTGGTCTTGCCGATGGGCAGGCCGATATTAAAGGCATCGGCGCCGGGCCACGTGTGGCCGCCGTCCTGGACGGTGAGCAAGGCTACACTGACGCCGCCGGCACCCTGCTCCAGCCAGTTCACCTGCGTGGTGTCGCCAGCCGCGCCAGGGAGCAAGCGCGGTTGCGGCGTGGCACCGCCGATGCCGTTGTGCCTGCGCCAATAGTCGAAGGTGTCTTCGGCCGACAGGTAGCTGGCAGCCTTGCCCTCAAACAGCACCACCTTGTCGGCCCTGCCCTGTATCAGCAGCATGCCCACCTTGTCCGTCTTCTGGTGATGCTGCAGCACCGGTTCCGGCATGGGCGCGCCCACCGAGGCGACGGCAGCGAACTGCTGTGGCAGCTCGGCCGCCAGGCGCAGGGCAAAGAAACCGCCGCGTGACAGGCCCGTGGCATACACGCGTTTGTCATCGATGCGGTAATCCTGCTCGAGTTTACGCAACAAGGCTTGCGTGAAACCGACGTCATCCGTGCCCGCCAGATAATCCATGCCGAAACCCACGTTCCAGTCCTGCTGGATGCCTTGCGGATACACGACGATGAACTGGTGCCGCTCGGCCGCCCCGTTCATCTGCGTGTACAGCATGTGTTCCGCCATGCTCATGCCGCCGCCATGGAAATTGAAGACGACGGGAAAGGATTGCTGCGGCTGGCGTTGGTAGGCTGCGGGCGTATAGACGATGTAGCGGCGTTTTTCTTCTTTATGGACGAGGCTGCTCACTTGCGCCAGCGCAGGAATGCATGTGCACGCCAGCACCAGCAGGCTGATAAACAATTTCATGCGGCTTTCTCCGTTAATCAAGAGCTTGCAGCTTAGGCAGGCGCCGGTGAAATCGCGGTGAAATCCGTCTGGTTTTTATTGTTTTTGGAGAGTGAAAATATCGACACGGTAGTGCGCCTCGCCTGGATGAAAACGGATGTCCCAGCGCATGGCCTGGGCCAGGCGCAGCAGCAGGTTCTGGCCGTGCGCAAAACCCTGGACGCGCTGTGGCTGTCCCGGCGGCACGGTATTGACGATGCTCAAACGGCCTTGCGCAAACGCCATGCTGATGCGGCAATCAGGACCGCCATGGAACAGGGCATTGGCCAGGCAATTATTGATGAGCAACATGATCAGCTGCCCGTTGCCGGCCACGTCCAGCCGCTCGGGCAGCTCCAGGGTCAGCAAACCGGCATCCCATGAAAAATCGTCAAGCAGGCGCAACAGGCACTGCTCTATGCAGCCGCGCAACTCCACCAGCTCGCCGGGCAGCTGCTCTGCCCGCGCCAGCGCAAACAGCACCTCGATGGTGGCGCGCATGTCGTCGACGCCCTGCTGCAGCTGCGCCTGCCCTTCTGCCGACAAGGGATGCGCATCGGCCAGCGCCAGGGTGTTGTGCATCAGGGTCAGCGGCGTGCGCAGTTCGTGGCTGACGTCGCGCGCAAAGGCGTGTTCGCGCTGCAACGCCGATTGCAAGGCGTCGAACGTGGTTTCCAGGCGACGCGCCAGGAAACCGATTTCGTCGGGGCGGTCGCGCGCGCTGAAATGGACGGCGCTGCCGGGCGCGCATTGCTTTGCTTCCTGGGCCAGGCGTTGCAAGGGCTGCACGAGAAGCCGCGCCAGCCAATAGGCCAGCAGCAGGGCCAGGGCGATCAGCGCCAGCGCCACGCCCAGCACGACGCCGCCCACTTCCGGCACCAGGCGGGACACCACCAGCACGGGCGCCACGTCGGCCAGCAGATAGCTGCGCTGCGGCTGGCCAGCGGCAACAAGGTCCAGCGCCAGCACGTGATAATGCTGGCCCGTCGTGGTAAACACTTCGGCACGCGTGGCCGATGCTGGCATCTTCTCACGCACCGCTTGAGGCAATGCAAGGTAGCTGCCATAAATCGTGATGAGGTCGCTGCCAGACGGCGTCAGCTCACCGTGCTGTCGCAGGCGCTGGCCGACCGCCACCGCTTCGCGTTCGAGCAGGCGCTGCACCAGCATGTCTTCCGTCACATACGCAATCACCAGCGCCAGGCCCGTATAACACAGGCACAGCAGAACGGTGAAGCCGGCCAGGACCGCGAACAGGCTGCGGCGGATCGACTTGCTCATGGGGGCGCCGCAGAATCGAGCGCAAGGCGGTAACCCAGCTGCGGTATGGTCACCAGCACACCCGCCGCGCCGGCCAGCTCCAGTTGCTTGCGCAGTGCATAGATATGCGATTTCAGGGCGTCGCTATCGGGCGGCTGGCTGCCCCACAGATGTTGCAGCAAGGCCGAGCGCGATACGGCATGCGGATGTTCGCGGCACAGCAGCAGCAAGATCTTGACACCCGTCTGCGTCAGCGGCAGCGCCGCATCGCCGTACGTGGCGCGTCCTGTGCGCGTCTGCAAGGTGAACGGCCCCACGCGCATTTCCTGGTGCACGTGCAACTGGTGGCGGCGCGCCAGCGCTTCACAGCGCAAGGCCAGTTCACGCAATTCGAAGGGCTTGGTCAAATAATCGTCGGCGCCATCGCGAAAGCCCCGCGCCTTGTCTTCGTAGGCGTCGCGTGCCGTCAGCATCAAGATCGGCACATTGCTGGGCGCTCCCGCCTTGATGGCGCGGCACACTTGCAAGCCATCGATGTCAGGCAGGTTCAGGTCCAGCAGCACCACGTCATAGCCATTGCGCGTCGCCAATTGCACCGCTAGCGCACCCGTGCCCGCATGGTCCGTCTGCCAGCCCAGGCCGTCGAGAAAATCGAGCACCTGGCGCGCGATGCCCAGGTGGTCTTCCACCAGCAGGATGCTCAAGGGAAGCTTGCTCATGACATGCCGGCAATGCACGCGTACAGCCAGAAGTTACCGGATCTTCCACGAATTTGCCGGTAGCTGCGCAGATAACCTTCGCGTGCAAAATGGCAGCGCTCCAGCACGCGGATCGAACGTTCATTGCTCTCCAGTACGGTCGCCTGGATGCGCAGCAAGCCGAGGCGCTGGAAGCCCCAGCCCACGACAGAATTCACGACGGAGGTGGCCACGCCCTTGCCCCACACGGCAGGCGACAGGTCGTAGGCGATCTCCGCCGTGCGATGCTGGAGGGAAATGGCATTCAAGCCGATGGTGCCCACCAGTTGGCCACCGTCGCGCAGCACGACGGCCAGGCGCATGGGCGACGTAGGCCGGGCCGATGCATAGTCATCGAAATTGGACTGCAAGTCGTCTATGCTGCGCAAGTCCCAGCTCGTGTGCTCCACGACAACAGGGTCGGCCAAATACGCATACCAGGCGCGCGCATCGTCGCGCTCCAGGTGGCGCAAGGTCACCAGCGGATGGGCGGAACAGGGCAAGTCAACCGGTTTCATCGTTCGCTCCTGCAATACTTCAATCGACGGGGCAATCATCGGCCAGCCAGGCCGCGAAATCATCGGCCGCCAGTTCGAAATCGTCGCGCTGCATCGAGCCATGCCCCACCAGGTACACAGCCGTTGAGGCGCCATCGAGCGCCAGCATGACGGCGCGCCCGCCGCTGTCATCGCCGATGGCGATATAGCCGGGACATGCTTGCTGCGTGTCATACGTTTCGTTACGTTCCCGCAAGCTGTCCAGTCCGTACAACATGACCTGTTCGCCGCGCAGGCCATCTTGCCAGTCCGCGAGAAAACGCAGGTAGTGCGCCGGCAAGGCGTGGCCCAGCCAGCGCTGCACGGCGTCGATGTCTTGCCCGCTCACGCGGCGCCCTTGCGCCGTGCTTCCCACGTGCGCCGCAGCAAACCATACAAGGCCGAGTCGCTGACATGGCCGTCGACGATCCAGCGTTCGGGCAGGATACCCTCCTGCTTGAAACCCTGGCGCTCCAGGGCGCTGGCCGAACCGGCGTTGTGCGGGTCGATATCGGCTTCCAGGCGGTTCAGGTCGCGCTCGATGAAGGCAAATTCCAGTAGTGCCGACAGGGCTTCGTGCATATAACCGTTGCCCCAGTACGGACGGCCCAGCGCATAGCCGATCTCGGCGCGGCGGTTCTGGCGGTGCTCGGAAAACAGGCTGCAACTGCCCAGGTACTCACCCGTCGCCTTCAACTCGATGGCGAAGCGGAAAAATTCCTCCTTCTCGAAAGCGGCGATGTCTTCGGCAATCTGGCGCGTGGCGCGGCTGGCATCGGTCCATGGCGGTTCGCTGAAGTAGCGCATTACTTCCGGGTCGGCATGCATGGCGAATTGGGCCGCTTCATCGGATGGCTGCGGCTTGCGCAGGATCAGGCGTTCAGTGGTGATGGTCTTGCTGTAGGTCATGGCGCTCCAGTGTGGCGGCAAACGGACGAAGGCTTATTATTTCATGCAACTATAACGATGTGGCAACTTTGTGATCTTGTTTTTTAATGTAGTATGGCAAGGTTTTACCATATCATTGATGCAACTTCATGATCCGCTTATGCATGCAGCAGAGAATGCCACACAGACCGAAGCCGACCATGTCCATCCCTAGAATCCACCTCACCATGCCGCTCGCCGTCGGCGCACTGGCCGTCTGGCTGTGCTTGAGCCTGGGCGGCCGCTGGCTGGAATCGGCCGGCTACGCCTTACCGGGCGCAGCCGTCACCGGCCGTATCGGCCTGTCGTGGGCGCTGGCCGCCGTGTTTGCACTGGCGCTGCTGCTGGCATCAAGCCGGCGCCGCGAAGCGGGCCTGGGTGTGCCGCAGCCATGGAAAACGCTGTGGCTGGTCTGGCCGCCCCTGCTGTATGCGCTGCTGATGCTGTTGCTGGCCTGGGCAGGCGGCTGGCCACAGCCGCGCGTGCTGCTGATCGTGGCCTGCAATGCGGCGCTGGTGGCCATTTCGGAAGAACTGATGTTCCGCGCCATTTTGCTCCAAGGCATGCTGGATCGGTACGCCGTCTGGCCTGCCGTCTTGATTTCCTCGGCGCTGTTCGGCCTGGCCCACACGGCCAATGGCCTGGCCACGGGCGACGTCAGCGGCGCCCTGTGGCAAGCCGTCGCCGCCACCTTGCAGGGCGTCGGCTATGCCGCCATCCGCCTGCGCACCCGCTCGGTATGGCCCATGGTGCTCGTGCATGGACTGTGGGATTACGCGCTGGTGACGGCCACCTTGCCGAACCCTGCCGAAGACGGCGCGTCTATCCTGCCGGCTATCGCCCTGCTGGCCGTGCTGCCCTTGTGCCTGTATGGCGTCTACCTGCTGCGCCCCAGCCAGCGCGCCACCATATCGCAGCTACAACGATAATATTGCGACAAGATTTTCCATCCATAGACTGAGGAAGGTGCATGGCGTTTTTTTCACGTGATTACGAAGTGTTCCTGCTGCTGGCGGCGCCCGATGCTCCGCCGCTGTGGGAGGCGGCGCAATGGCTGCCATTTGCCGCCAGCCTCGATGGTGTCGTGGCGCAAGCACGAGGCAAGGCCAGCGTGCGCAGCCATCAATACAATCCCAAGGGCAAGCCGATTCCCTTTGGCCGCCTGGGCTGGGACGCCAAATCGCACGCCAAGTGGACGCACACGCCGGCCACGACGGAAGCCCGCTTCATGAGCCTGGAAGCGTGGGCGCCCACCTGGACCATTTGCGAAAAAGACGACCAGGCACCCGATCTGTTCCTCGCACTGGCCAATGAATCGTTGCTGGGACTGGCAGGCAAAACCTTGCAGTTCAGCCAGCGCCTGGTGTGCGCCATCGCCACGGACATGGGTCCGGAAGCGACCGCCACCTTGCGACTATCGCTGGCCCAACTGGCCGCGCAGCAAAACGCCGTCATCTTCGCCCATACGCAGCGCCAGTGGGGCCGCGCCACGTACGGCGGTTTCACGGGCGCCATCCAGGATATGCTGATCGGCGGCCTGTTCCAGCCCGACGACCCGCATGCGCGGCCGCTCGATGCGGCCACGTTCCGCGAGCCATGGACGCGCATGGAGCAGGCTTGACAGTGCGAGCCATCGCATGGCATCGTTCAGCCATGCAATCGACATTTCCTCCCCTGACCACCATTATTGCCACCATTCGACCGATGGTGGCTTAGCAGGATAATGATTGCCAAAGCCGCCTGCAGGGCGGCTTTGATATGCAGCAACTGGTCAAGACGTCTCGCAGGTTTTATTTTTCACTTCAGCGAGCGACCATGCAAACCACTTCCAGCACCCCAGTTACCCCCACCCTGCACCTCGTGTGCGGCAAGATTGCATCCGGAAAATCCACGTTGACGGCCCGGCTGGCCTGCGCGCCGCAGACCGTGCGCATCAGCGAAGACAGTTTGCTGGCGCAGCTGTATCCGGGCCAGATCGCCAGCCTGGCCGACTACGTGGCCTGCGCGGCGCGGCTGCGCGCGGCCATCGCCCCTTTGTGCTTGCAGATGCTGCAGGCGGGCGTGTCCGTCGTGCTCGATTTTCCCGCGAATACGCCCGCCAGCCGCGCCTGGATGCGCGAACTGTTCCAGCAGGCGGGCACGCCGCACGTGCTGCATTACCTGGACGTGTCGGACGACGAATGCAAGGCGCGCTTGCGCCTGCGCAATGCAAGCGGACTGCACCCGTTTTCCACCAGCGATGCTGATTTTGACGCCATCACGCGCCACTTCGTGCCGCCCGACGCGTCGGAAGGCTTTGATATCGTGCGGATCGCCCCTTAAAACGTGCCCGGCAGCAGGATTTTCTTGTCCACATGCTGCAAGTCGCGCAAGCCGCAAAAGGCCATCGTCAAGTCCAGTTCATTGCGGATGATGTCCAGGCATTTGGTGACGCCGGGGCCGCCCATGGCACCCAGACCGTACAGGAAGGGGCGGCCGATGTACACGCCTTTCGCGCCCAGGGCCACGGCCTTGAGCACGTCCTGGCCCGAGCGGATGCCGCCATCCATGTGCACTTCGATCTGGCTGCCGACGGCGTCGACAATGGCAGGCAAGGCTTCGATCGACGATTGCGCGCCGTCGAGCTGGCGCCCGCCGTGGTTCGAAACGATCAGCGCGTCGGCGCCACTGTTGACGGCCAGGCGCGCATCTTCCGGGTCCATGATGCCCTTGATGATCAGCTTGCCACCCCAGCGCTGCTTGATCCATTCCACGTCCGCCCATGACAGGCTCAGGTCGAACTGCTGCTGCGTCCAGGCCGACAGCGAGGACATGTCGGAGACGGACGTGGCGTGACCGACGATATTGCCGAAACCGCGGCGTTTCGTGCCCAGCATGCCCGCCACCCAGCGCGGCTTGGTGGCCATGTTGATGATGTTGGGTATGGTCAGTCTCGGTGGCGCCGACAGGCCGTTGCGCAAATCCTTGTGGCGCTGGCCCAGCACCTGCAAGTCCAGTGTCAGCACCAGCGCGCCGCACTTGGCGGCCTTGGCGCGGTCGATCAGGCGGTTGATGAATTCGCGGTCTTTCATCACGTACAGCTGGAACCAGAACGGTTTTGTCGTGTTCGCCGCCACGTCCTCGATCGAGCAAATGCTCATGGTCGACAGGGTAAACGGCACGCCGAATTTTTCAGCGGCCTGGGCGGCAAGGATTTCACCATCCGCATGCTGCATGCCCGTCAGGCCCGTGGGCGACAGGGCCACCGGCATCGATACGTGCTGGCCCACCATGGTCGAGGCCAGGCTGCGGTTTTCCAGGTTGACGGCCACGCGCTGGCGGAACTTGATCCTGGCGAAATCGCTGTTGTTGGCGCGGTACGTCGATTCCGTCCAGGAACCGGAATCGGCGTAGTCGTAAAACATGCGCGGCACCCGTTTCTGGGCCAGCACGCGCAAGTCTTCGATGCAGGTGATGATACTCATGCGTTTCCTCGGTCGATGGCAAGTCGAACCATGATCGTGCATTTGCCGGCAATTGTCTATCCGACAGGCAATGCCAGCGGCCCTGGCGCCACACTTACCAGTCGCGCGCGCCAAGGATCTTCTCGCCCAGCGCAGTCAAGCGCGCCTGCGGATAGCGCAGCTTTTCCTTTTCTTCGGGGTCGCCGGGAAACGCATAGCCCTGCGGCGCGCTGCGCTCGCGCCAGCTTTGCACACGCCAGCCGCGCAAGGTTTGATTGTCTTGCTGGGCTGGCGTAAAGGAAATGTATTGTGCCAGGCGCACCTGGTGCGTCGACGTGTTCGGGCGGATGCCGTGCGCCAGCAGGCTGTTAAAGATCAACAACTCCCCTTTCTTCATGGCGATGAATTCCATCGGGTATGGCACCGTCGCCAGGTCCGGCTGCCACGGGTTGCGATCAAGCGGCACCGTCTTGCGCCAGGCCAGCAAGTTGTTGAACAATTCTGGATAGCACTGAAAACCGCCGCTCTCGGGCGAGGTGTCGGACAGGGCCAGCACGCCCTGCACGTTGACGGGCAGCGGGTCGAGCGTGGTGTCCGCATCCCAGTGGATGAAGCCGCCAAACTTGCGCTTGCCCTTGTTCGGCGTGTTCAGGTTGGCGCGGTCGATGGTCACCCACAAGTCTTCGCGGTCCCAGATATCGACAAAAGCGTCGTACACGCGCTGCGTCTGGCGGTTATCCCACAAGGTCTGGTTGTGATAGGCCTCGACCATGCCGGAACCATTGAGTTCCTTCATCGCGTGGTCGCGCAGCTGGTCCCGGTTCCAGGTGGCGGAGTCGTGCTGGTCCAGCCCCTGGAATTCCCACAGGAAATCCGTCGTGCGCCGTACCTGCTCGGGCGACACTGCATCCTTGACGATGACGTAGCCATAGGTTTGCCAGTGCAAAAAATCACTGTCGGACAGCACGCGCAAAGGCAGCTGTTTCTGGATGTCGCGCAACTGGGTCTGCTCCGTGTAGGCTACGGACGGATTGCCGGGACGGCCTTCGCCGTATTGGTATGGGATCTGCATCGCTGTCTCCTCTGTTGGTATGGGACAGATTGTGCGATGGCACGGCCAGTTGAAATGCGCGCTAAGCGGCCAATACTGATACTATCCTGACTATCCATACCATCAAATCGTCACAATGACGCCTTTATTCGAACAAGTCACGATCCCCGTGGGCCACTCCTGGGGCTTGCTGTGGCGCGAACTCGAGGCCATCCCCTTCATCTGGCATTACCACCCGCAGTTCGAGCTGACCCTGACGGTCAATGCCAGGGGCCAACGCTATATCGGCGACCACCTGGGCGATTTCGAGCCGGGCGACCTGGTGCTGCTGGGGCCGAATTTGCCCCACACCTGGTCAGCCAGCGAGCGCATCGATCGCGCGCAGCCCATGCTGGCCGTCGTCGTGTGGTTTTCACTGGAATGGGTGGAGCAGTTGGCGGCCTGTTTTCCCGAGTTGCACAGCTTGCGGCAACTGGCGGCCCGCGCCGGTCCCGCACTGCACTTTTCGCCGGCAACGAGCGCGCACAGCGCGGCCAAACTGCTGCAACTCAATGCCCTGCCCGTGCCGCAGCGCTTGCCGCTTCTGCTCGACGTGTTGCTGGCACTGGCCGGCGATGCAGGTGCGCGGCCGCTGGCCTCAACAGCGCAGGCGCCGATGCCCGATGGCCAGCAAAAGCGCATGGCCAGCGTGTTTGATTTCATGCACGGGCATTTCAGGGAAGAGATCGCACTGGAAACCCTGGCGCGGCAGGCGGCCCTGTCGCTGGGCGCCTTTCACCGCTGTTTCAAGCGCCACGCGCATTGCACGCCGGGCGAATACCTGGCGCGGCTGCGTATCGGCCGCGCCTGCCAACAGCTGATCGAAAGCGATCTCGCCATCGCCGTCATCGCGCAAGAGGCGGGCTATCGCAACCTCGCGCATTTCAACCGCCAGTTCCGCGCCGCCAGGCAAGTCACGCCGCGCGCGTTCCGCCTGCAATACCGGCGCGGCGCCAAAGGCGCATCATAAATCCATTCGGAAACGAAAAAGGGGATCAGATTTTACAATCTGACCCCCAATATTCTGGTGCGGCTGGCAGGAATTGAACCCACGACCCCTTGGTTCGTAGCCAAGTACTCTATCCAGCTGAGCTACAGCCGCCTAAGACAAGATTATAGCAGGGCTTTGCAGAATGGCAAAGGGCGTCGCGGCGATATTTCACAATTGACGGCCGCCCCCTGTTTTTCAACAGCAGGCAGCACCGCTGCCGACCGGACGAACGAACGAAAAAAAACCCGGAAAGTCACCTTTCCGGGTTTTTTCTTTACTGCTAATACTGGTGCGGCTGGCAGGAATTGAACCCACGACCCCTTGGTTCGTAGCCAAGTACTCTATCCAGCTGAGCTACAGCCGCAAACTCTGACACACTTCGCCGAACGGCACGAAGCTTGAAACTTTCATCAAAACCAGGCAGACCTGATCTTGGCAATACTGGTGCGGCTGGCAGGAATTGAACCCACGACCCCTTGGTTCGTAGCCAAGTACTCTATCCAGCTGAGCTACAGCCGCAAAACTTCTACAACAGCTCCGGTACAACATGGAGGTCAAACTTTTTACAACAAAACCAGGCAAAGTCTGATTTTCAGTATTCTGGTGCGGCTGGCAGGAATTGAACCCACGACCCCTTGGTTCGTAGCCAAGTACTCTATCCAGCTGAGCTACAGCCGCGCAGGCAAACATTATAGCGTATTCATTTCGCTTTGAAAAGTTCGATTTTTCAATCGCTTAGCTGATTTTGCAGAATACCGCCCCGCACCATCGCCCACCTTTTCACTGCCGAAAAGCCTACGCCTTTCATCGATGTACACCGCTGCTTTCACAATGGTATCCAGCGTATCGAGAAGTTGCTGTCTCGAAAGAAGCGGGATTATAGGGACTGCCTTCCCGCCTGTCCAGTGCTATCTGCAGGCGGCAGGCAAGCGTGCGGTGGCGCCGCCCCGCTTGGGGCTACAATACCAGCCAGACAGGGACACTTGTGCCTCCTCTTCTTCATGACGGCAGGCACTCCCCTCATGACCCATTAACTGAGCTTAGCGACGGCGGCCCGGCTGGGCAAAAGCCCGTGCGGCAGACTCACCGTTGCAGGATTTCCGATGGCTAAGCATGACCGCAAGCAAGATCTGCTACCCCCATCAGCGCCGCTGAGCCTGTCAGACGAGCGCTTGACCAACTTGCTGGAGAGCATAGCCGACGGCTTTTGCCTGCTCGACCACGACTGGACCATCCGCTACATCAATACGCGCGGCGCCGACATGCTCGCGCCGCAGCGTCCGCCCGGCAGCCAGCTGGCAGGCAGCAGCCTGTGGCAAGCCTGTCCCCACTTGCAGGGCACGGAACTGGAAGTGCAATACCGCCGCAGCATGGCGCAGCAGCACAGCGGCAGTTTCGAGCTGCAGTATCCGCCGCTGGGGCGCTGGCTGGAAGTACGCATCTTCCCGTCCAGCGAAGGCTTGACCACGCATATCCAGGACATCAGCCAGCGCAAGGCGGCCGAGGAAAGCTTGCGCCACAGCGAGGACGATTTGCGCACGCTGGCCAATTCCATCCCGCAACTGGCCTGGATCGCCAGCTTCGACGGCACCATCGCCTGGTACAACCAGCGCTGGCACGACTACACGGGCACCAGCGCGGAACAGATGGCGGGTGACGGCTGGAGCATCGCCTATGACGCGCAATACCTGCCGCCCATGCTGCAAGGCTGGAAGGCCGCTTTGCACGATGGCACGCCCTTCGAAATGGAATTTCCCATCCGCGGCGCCGACGGCCAGTACCGCTGGTTCCTGACGCGCGCCAATCCCGTGCGAGACCGGGGCGGCCAGCTGCTGCGCTGGTTTGGCACGAGCACCGACGTCGACCAGGTCAAGCGCGCGCAGGAAGCCTTGCGCGATGAAACCTGCGTGCTGGAACTGCTCAACAACACGGGCGCGGCCCTGGCCGCCACCCTGGACTTGCCGGCCCTGCTGCAGGAAACCGTCGATGCGGCCACGCGCATCAGCGGCGCGCGCTTCGGCGCCTTTTATTATGACGATGCGGGCGATGTCCACCCTGCGGCGCGCGCCGTCAACGGCATCAGCCTGCGCCAGGCCGAGACCATCGCCACGGCACTGCGCCAGGGACCGGCTATGTGCCAGAACGACTTGCTGGCCGCGCCCGAAGCCAGCGCCGATGGCGCGCCGCCCCTGCGCAGCTGCCTGAGCCTGCCCATCAGCTCGCGCTCGGGCCTGTTGCTGGGGCGCTTGCTGCTGGGCCATCCACAGGCGGGCATGTTCAGCGCGCGCAGCGAACGCATCGTCTCGGCCATCGCGGCGCAGGCCGCCGTCGCGCTCGACAATACGCGCCTGTACGCGGCCGCCACGCGCGCCGCCGAAGAGCGCAAGGTGCTGCTCGACAGCGAACGTGAGGCGCGTGCCGAGGCCGAGCGCACGAACCAGCTGCAGGATGATTTTCTCGCCACCCTGTCGCATGAACTGCGCACGCCACTGTCGGCCATCCTGGGCTGGGCGCAGGTGCTGCGGCGCGGCACGCGCGACCAGGCGGACCTGCACCGTGGGCTGCAAAGCATCGAACGCAATGCGCGCGCGCAGGCGCAACTGATCGAAGACTTGCTCGACATGAACCGCATCACCTCCGACAAAGTGCTGCTCGACCTGCAGCCCCTCGCGCCCGCCAGCGTCATCGCCTCGGCCATCGAAACCCTGCGCCCGGCGGCCGACGCCAAGCACATCACCATCCACAGCAGTATCGCCAGCGATGCGGACACGATCATGGGCGACCCCGGCCGTATCCAGCAAGTGATCTGGAACCTGCTGTCGAATGCCCTGAAGTTCACGCCGCAAGGGGGACAGGTCGATATCGGCGTGTGCCGCGAGGCGACCCGTCTGGCCATCACGGTGGCCGACAATGGTGTGGGCATCAAGAAAGACTTCCTGCCCCACGTATTCGACCGCTTCCGCCAGGCCGATGCCTCCACCACGCGCAAGCATGGCGGCCTGGGGCTGGGACTGTCGATCGTCAAGCACCTGGTGGAGCAGCATGGCGGCACGGTCACGGCCAGCAGTGCCGGCGACATGCAGGGCGCCAGTTTCACCGTGCGCCTGCCCCTGGGCACGCCGGCCACTGCGGCGCGCAAGGCGGTCGGCGTCCCGTCCGCCAGCCATGACTTGCGCGGCATCAGGGTGCTGCTGGTCGATGACGAAGCCGATGGGCGCGAACTGACGCAACGCATCCTGCGCGACCACCACGCCGAAGTGCATGGCGCCGGCAGCGTGGAGCAAGCGCTGCAACTGCTGGCGCAGGTGCGCCCACATGTGCTGGTCAGCGACATCGGCATGCCCGATGCCGACGGTGTCGACTTGCTGACGCAAATCCGTGCGCACACTTCCCCGGGTACCGCCCGGCTGCCTGCGTTGGCGCTGACGGCGTTTGCGCAAGCGCAAGATCGCCAGCGGGCGTTGGCCAGCGGCTTCCAGGCCTGGGTCGCGAAACCGCTGGACCCGGCCGAATTGGTGGCAGCCGTGGCGCAACTGGCGGCGACGCGCGTCACGGCTACGCCCTTAAAAAGATGATGCAAAGAAATACATAGTGCAGAATAAAATGACTATTTTTGTGGGTTGGCCTTCCTACTTCCAGACGCGGCACTGTCCTACAAGCAACTAAGCTGAAGTTTGCTACACTTAAATGCAGTAGCACACCTGCACGGCAGGCAGGAGACAGGCAGCCTTGGCTGCCATCAGTGGCAGAAGCGAGTTCAAGCGCTGTTGTGCGCCTCATCTTGTTGCAAGGCGCTACTATCTTTCTCACCGCCGTCAGCCGATCACCAGCGGTAGAAGCCAGCGTTGCATAGACCGTATTAACCGAGACCCTACATGCCCAGCCAAGATGAGATTTTGAAAGCCAAAATTTTGGTCGTCGACGATTCGCCCGACAATGTCGACCTGATGCTGGAAATCCTGCGCGATGCCGGCTATACCAATGTCACGGCCACCATGCGTCCGGCCCAGGTCTGCCCCCTGCACCGGGAGCATTGCTACGACTTGATCTTGCTGGATCTGCAAATGCCGGAACTGAATGGTTTCCAGGTCATGAAGGGCTTGAAGGAAATCGAGCATGGCGGCTACCTGCCCGTGCTGGCCCTGACGGCGCAGCCGAGCTTCAAGATCGCCGCCCTGGAAGCGGGGGCGCGCGACTTCATCAGCAAGCCCTTCGACCTGATGGAAGTGCACAAGCGCATCCATAACATGCTGGAAGTGCGCCTGCTGTACAAGGAACTGGCCCAGTACAGCAAGCAGCAGCAGGAACTGGCCCTGCACGACCCGCTCACGGGCCTGCCCAACCGGCGCCTGCTGGAAGACCGCATCGAACATACCTTGCGGCAATCGGCCCGCAACCGGGGCAAGTCGGCCATCCTGTACCTGGACCTGGACGGCTTCAAGACCATCAACGACAGCTACGGCCACGGCTATGGCGATGAGATCCTGAAGATGGTGGCGGCGCGCCTGGTGGGCGCCTCGCGCAAGGAAGACACGGTGGCGCGCATCGGCGGCGACGAATTCGTCATCGTGCTGGGCAACCTGGCCGGCAAGGGCGACGCGCGCGAACCCGCCGCCAAGCTGATCGAGGTAATTTCCGAACCGTATTTCATCAATGACCTGACCCTGCGCCTGTCGACCAGCATCGGCATCGCCATCTACCCGGACGACGCCAGCACAGTCGAATCGCTGCTCGGTGCAGCCGACACGGCCCTGTATGAAGCCAAGCGCGCGGGCAAGAACCGCTTTTGCTGCTCGCCCCACGAAGTAATCGCCTCGCAGGTGAACATGCAGAAAAGCGGCATGCCCTTGATCGCCTGAGCTTACTTTCCGCGCGACACATGAAAAAACCGGCAAGCCTCACGGCCAGCCGGTTTTTTTCTGCCTGGGAGGCTTTATTTCTTGCCAGCCTTCACTTGATGCTGGCCCGCGTGCTGATGGTCCGTTTGCGCATTCACGGTGTCCGGCGCCACTTCGATGCGCGTGATACCCGCATCGACGGAAATCGGGTCGCTGGCGGGGAAAGTCATTTCCACGGCGTCGTCGAGCAGTTCTTCCTTGGCCCGTTCTTCGCCGCTCATGCCCTCCTCATCGGCCAGGATGGCTAGCGCACTGGCCCATTTGACGAAATTGAGGTTGGACAGTTCGCGCACGGTGTGCACGCCAAACGCCTGCTGCAAGGCCTTGGCATCCTTCGCGCTGACGCCGCGCAGGGCGCTGATGGGGGCATTGACGATGTCGCGGAAGCTTTTGTCGGCATATTCCTGGTCGACGATGGTATCGATATTCATGGCATGTCCTTTCGTTTCGGTAAGCGGGCCTCTGCGCCCTGCGCCGCGAGGCGCCAAGGCTGCATGGGGTAATGCACAGCCCCACTATGGCAGCGTGCGGTGCCCCGGTATGTGCGCAGCCGTACGTAACGACGGTAACTGTGCCCCCTTGGCGCAAACGATAATCTTGCCTATGATATAAAAATGATGGGAGGAGATTAAAATTGTCGAAAAGACAGAAATTTTCCATCCATGCGCCCTGCGATGAAATCCTCATGTATGATCCACCACTTGAATTTGGTCCACCTTTCACCATTCACGGGGCGCTATGTCCGCACAAACAGATCCGAACAAGGAAGCGGCCCAGGCCGATGCGGAACGCGCCGCCGATCTCAGCGAGTTGCTGGGTCATGTCAACACCAGCTGGGATAATGAACGGCGCGCCCTGTCGCGCCAGCTGCACGACAGCCTCGGTTCATCGCTGACGGCGCTGACCATGCACCTGTCGCTGCTGACGCAAAAAATGCCGCAGGAAGCGGCCCTGCTTGACCGTGCTGCGACCATGAAGCAATTGCTGCTGAATGTGATTGAAACCAACCGGCAAATGCAGATGAAGCTGTGGAACGACAAGCTGGAGTTTCTTGGCGTCAATGTGGCGCTGGGCGAACTGGCCGCGCAATTTGCCGAACAGCACAAAATCACCGTGCGCTGCAGCCTGCCCGACGATGAACTGATTTGCCCCCGTAACGTGGGCGTGGCGCTGCTGCGCACACTGGAAGAGGCGCTCAGCAACATCGCCACGCACGCCAACGCCACCGAAGTGGACATCATCATCGATGACAATGACGAAGCGCTGATGATGACCGTCAAGGATAACGGCAATGGACTGCCGGCCAGGGAAACCGTCGAAATGAGCAAGCACGGCCTGCGCTCCGTGCGCGAGCGCGTGCACTACCTCGGCGGCAGCCTGAGCCTGACCGCCAACCCGCAAGGCGGCACGGCCCTGACCGTCGTTTTGCCGCGCATTAGTCCGAAAGAATAGTCCTTACCAGGCAGCACCAAGCCAGATGCCTGCGGGAGCGCTCTGCCCCGCGCAGCGATTCGACGACAGGAGACCTCATGCAACGACTCATCCCCACCCTGCTGGCAGCGCTGCTGGCCATGAGTACCGCCCAGGCTGCGGAAAAAACCGTGCCGCCGCCCGAAACCGTGGACAAGCTGGCCTGGCTGGCCGGCTGCTGGAACGTCGACGGCGCCGAACCCGGCTCCGGGGAACAATGGAGTACGGCCGCCGGCGGCACCCTCCTCGGCACCAGCCGCACCGTCAAGGGCGGCAAGACGACAGCCTTTGAATTCGTGCAGATCCGCCTCACCGAACCGGGCCAGTTGGCCTACATCGTGCAGCCGTCAGGCCAGCCGCCTGTGATTTTCAATCTATTGCGCCAGGACAAGCCGAATGAATTCATCTTCGCCAACCTGGACAATGACTTTCCCAGCCGCATCATCTACCGCCACGACAGCGAGCGCATCTTGCACGCCAGCATCACCGGCACGATGAAAGGCAAGCTCACCACCATAGCCTTCCCCATGACGCGGGGCCGCTGCGAAGCGGCGCCAGTGGCGCGAAGCAAATAAAAAGGGGCCGCAAGGCCCCTTTTTATTGTTGACATCAACGGTTTAATGCAGCTTGACCTGCGGCGTACTGCGCTTGATCAGGAAGCGCCCCATGGCCATGACGGCCGTGCGCACGCTGCCCAGCACGGCATTGTGGTGCATCAAATGCAGGCTGACATACATCATGCGCGCAACAAATCCTTCCACGAACCAGCTCAGCCCCTTCAGGGAACCCATCAGGGTGCCCACGGAGGTAGTACGTCCGAACGACACGAGCGATCCGTAGTCGAGGTACTCGTACGGCTTGGTTTGCGGCGGCTTGCCCTTCGCTTGCAGCAGGAAGGTTTTCAGCAGGTAATCGGCTTGCTGGTGGGCAGCCTGGGCGCGAGGCGGCACCAGCTTGCCGTCCGGCCCCGTGCAGGCGGCGCAGTCGCCCAGCGCGAAGATATTCGCATGGCCCTGCACATTGAGCATGCCCGTCACTTCCAGCTGGCCGGCGCGGTTGGTCGGCAAGCCCAAAGTCGACAGGAATTCCGGCGCGCGGATGCCGGCGGCCCACACGCAGATATCGGCCGCATAGCTGGTGCCGCTGGCCACCGTCACCTTGTCGGCTTCGATCGTGGTGACGCGCGTATCGGTCACCACGCTAATGCCATGCTTGTGCAGCAGTTTCGAGGCGGCGATGGACACGCGCTCGGGCAGCGGCGCCAGGATGCGCGGCGCCCCTTCGAGCAGGGTGATGCGCACGTCCTTGATGGCGTTGAGATTCTGAAAACCATACGCGGCATACACGCCGCTCGCTTCGCGCAATTCGGCCGCCAGTTCCACGCCCGTGGCGCCGCCGCCGATGATGACGATGTCAACCCCAGGATGACCTGCATCGCCCTGGCGCTGCTCGGCCATGGCCAGCAGTTTCAACAGCGTCAAACGGAAACGTTCGGCGTCTTCCGTGGCATTCAGGGAAATGGTGTTTTCCTTGGCACCGGGCACGCCGAAGTAATTCGAGGTGCTGCCCACGGCCAGCACCAGTTGGTCATAGCTGACCGTGCGCTGCGGCAAGAGCTGTTCATCCTTATCGGTGGCGATGGCGCCCACGGTGAGGCTGTTCGACGCGGCGTCGAGCGCGATCAGGGGGCCATAGACATAGGTAAAACCATTGTCATGCGCCAACATCTGGTACGACAGACCCTCTTGGTGAATATCCAGGGTACCGGCCGCCACCTCATGCAGCGACGGCTTCCATATATGGTAGAG
Organism: Janthinobacterium darwini; assembly: GCF_051380905.1. Classification (NCBI taxonomy): domain Bacteria; kingdom Pseudomonadati; phylum Pseudomonadota; class Betaproteobacteria; order Burkholderiales; family Oxalobacteraceae; genus Janthinobacterium; species Janthinobacterium darwini. Next base: position 1,113,518 of record NZ_JBNYXX010000001.1, on the reverse strand, counting down.
GCGGCTGTCGACCAGGGTCACCTGGCCGGGGCCGAGCTTGCGGCTGAGTTTGCAGGCCAGCTCCAGGCCGCCTGCGCCGCCACCTACGATGACGATTTTACTATGCAAAGATCCTCCTGCTTGCTTGTTTAGTCCCTGCGCCCGTTGCCGTTGCCGTTGCCATGGCCTCTGCCCGGATTATCATCATGCTTGTCGCGCTTGCCTTCATGCTTGTCGCGCTTGTCATCATGCTTGTCATAATGGCCGCGATCACGGTCATGGTCCCGATAATCGGGACGGCCATGATCGCCATGCTGCTGGCGATAGCGGGGAGCATATTGATTGTTATACCAACTATCTTGGACGAAATAGACCTCTTGGTTACAGGCATTATACTTGCGGCAGTGCTTGGACCAGTTTTTCGCATGCCCGGGGGGCACGCGCAAATAGATGGGACGGGCCGAATAGTATTGCGGGCGCTGCACGATGACGGGCTGGGCGTAGATCAATTGCGGCGCGGGATAATCGCCTATGTCGAGGCGTCCGTAAAAGCCGGGCTGGCCGACGGTGACGGAGACACCGACCTGGGCAACAGCGGCGGTGGCGGCCGACAGCAAGACGGCGGCAAGCAACAGGGTTTTCATGGGGACACTCCTTTTATCAGTTATGCCGCCATTGTAGACCTTGTCCGCCACCCTGTTTGTTCGCAAGGACACATAAGGACTGGCGTTACCATCTCACCACAGCTTGCCCAAAGGCACGACCAGTCCGCTGAATAGCGACCAGTCCGGCGACGACGCCGTCAAGCCGCGCGCCATGCCGATATCGACGGCCAGCCGTGGCGTGGGACTGTAAGTGGCTGCCAGCAGCAACTGCGCCGTGGCCGGCGCACCGCGCAAACGCGTGCCAGACACTTCCGCCGTGGCGCCCCAGCGCGCGCTGACTGGCGTGGAAAAGGAGGCCGCCCAGCCCGTTTGCACCCTGCCCGTCGCCGGGTCGGATGCGCCCAGGCGCGTGGCATTCAGGTTGACGTCCATGTGCACGGCGCCCAAGTCGCGGCTGACAATGCCGTTCAGCGACACGTCGCTCTTGCCGCTGCCGATGGCGTCCTTGGCCGTCGCTAACTTCCAGCCCAGTTCCAAGCCCAGCGCCGTGGCGCTGTCGAGCTCAAAGGCGCGCTTGAGCACGACGGTCGTGTCGCCCAAGCCCGTCTCGCGCCGGCCCGTTTCATCGCGCGCACGCACGATCCCCTCGCCTTCGAGCAGCACGCCCCATTCGGGCGTGAACGCCAGCTTGAAGGTGTATGGCAGGCTGGCGCGGCGCGTATCGTCCGTTTTCGACAACAGGCCACCGGCCTCGAATTCCAGCTGGCCCGGCACGGGCAGCTGGGCGGGGCTGGCCACGGAAGGCCGGTAAGGCAGGACAGGATCACCGTCCTGCGCCAGCGCCAGGGCCGGCAAGGACAGCAGGGAGAAACACAGCAACGGCAAGCGGAGAGAAGACATGGAAGACCCGGAAGTGGCAAATGCGCAAAAGCGACAGCCTACCACCAAGCTCAGGCGTGCGTGTTGCGCCCGGTACTGCCGCGGTCAAGCCAGGCGCCGCACTCCCTGCCTGGCGGCGGGCGCTGGCCGGCGCAGCGGCGTGACGTTGCTGGCCGGGGCCGCGGCCAGCTGTTGCGCCTGGGCATGCAGGCGGAACACGCCCACCAGTTCCGTCAAGGTCTGCGCCTGGTCTTGCAGCGATTCGGCGGCGGCGGCCGCCTCTTCCACCAGGGCCGCATTCTGCTGCGTCACCTGGTCCATTTGCAAGACGGCCTGATTGACTTGCTCGATGCCTGCGCTCTGTTCGGCGCTGGCGGCCGTGATTTCCTGCATGATATCGGCCACCTGGCGCACGCTGGCGACGACTTCATCCATCGTCTTGCCCGCGTCATGCACGAGCCTGGAACCGATTTCCACCTGTTCGACGGAGTCGCCGATCAGGGTCTTGATTTCCTTGGCGGCCTGGCTGGACCTCTGTGCGAGGTTGCGCACTTCGGACGCCACGACGGCGAAACCACGCCCCTCCTCGCCCGCCCTGGCCGCTTCCACGGCCGCGTTCAAGGCGAGGATATTGGTCTGGAAGGCGATGCTGTCGATGACGCTGATAATGTCGACGATCTTGCGCGAAGAGGCATTGATCGATTCCATCGTCTGCACCACCTGCCCCACCACGGCGCCGCCCTTGCCGGCCACGTCGGACGCGGCGCCGGCCAGCGTATTGGCCTGGCGCGCATTGTCCGCGTTCTGGCGCACGGCCGAGGTCAGCTGCTCCATCGAGGACGCCGTTTCTTCCAGCGAACTGGCCTGCTCTTCCGTCCGGGATGACAGGTCGAGGTTGCCCTGGGCAATTTCACTGGAGGCCGTATGGATGGTGTCCGTACCCGAACGCACCTGGCTGACGATGCCCACCAGCTTGTCGCGCATGGTTTTCATGGCGAACAGCAGGCTGGCGTTGTCATGGCTGGCCGTGCGGATATCCACGGTCAGGTCGCCCTCGGCGATGGCGCCCGCGATCTTGACGGCATACGCCGGTTCGCCGCCCAGCTGGCGCGTCAGTCCGCGCGTAATCAGCGCCCCCAGCGCCAGCCCGGCCGCCATACTGCCCAGCACCAGTGCGAGCATGAAGCTGCGGCTGGCCTGATACACGCCCGACGCCTGCGCCGCTGCGGCCTTGGCGCGCTCTTCTTTCTGCAGCGAGAGTTTATCCAGCATGCCGTCGAGCTCGTCCGCATGCTGGCGCGTCTTGTTGAGCAGTTCAATCAGCTGCGCGCTGCGCTGGGACAGCGGCTCGGCTGCAGCCAGCGCCAACGCCTGTTGCATGGTGGCGATATATTCCGCTTCGACGGCGGAAAAACGGGCAAACAGCTCCTTGGCGGCCGGCGTGACAAACAGCGGTTCCGCCTTGGCAAGGTAGCTTTTGTTTAATTCGAGGAATTTTTCGATGTCGGCCTGGCGCATGGCGCGCTCCTCGGCGGTAGTGGCCAGCAAGAAATTACTACGGGCGCGCCCCACTTTGATCAGGGCGATGTTGGCTTCCTTGATGTGCGACAAGCCCAGCAATTCGCTGTTGTACATCTGCCCCGCCATGGTATCGATCTTGCCCATATTGAAGATGCCGATACCGGCCACGACGGCCCCCATCAGCGCAACACAAAAAAATGCCGCCAGCAAGCGCGTTCCCACCTTCATCCGGTTCAACATGTTTTCTCCCGTAGACTGGCCGATACTCGATGCAACTGGAGCTTACTGGCTTGAATATAAAGAAAAAACACAGAAAAAAATGCTCGGATTGTCACCAAATAATAATTCCTTGATATGCAACAACATGCAAAACGGCTTGCCATGCTAGGCAAGCCGTTCGACCTGACACCGGTCATGCGGGAGACTAATGCCCGCTGTGGCCGGCCGGCTTGCGCACCGTCATCTCGACGCCGCCCTTCACGGCCGGTTTGCCGGCGCCCTGGCCGCGCACCGGCTCCGGCAACGCGCCCGTCCATTCATATGCCACGCTGCCGGCCGGGTGCTTGTACCAGCCCGGGTCGCGGTAGTCGCCCGGCTTCTGGTCCTTGCGCACCTTCACCGTGGTAAACATGCCGCCCATGCCGATGGCGCCGAAGGGGCCGTCGCCGGCCATCATCGGCAAGGTATTGTCGGGAATCGGCATCTGCATCTCGCCCATGTCGGCCATGCCGCGCTCGCCCATCACCATGTAGCCGGGCACAAGCTGGTTGATCTTCGCCGCCACGCCCTGGTGGTCGACGCCGATCATGGTGGGCACGTCATGCCCCATGGCATTCATCGTGTGGTGCGACTTGTGGCAGTGGAAGGCCCAGTCGCCCAGGTCCGTGGCCATGAATTCCACGGCCCGCATCTGGCCCACGGCCACGTCCGTCGTCACTTCGGGCCAGCGCGATTCGGGGCGCGTCCAGCCGCCATCGGTGCCCGTCACCTCGAATTCATGGCCATGCATGTGAATCGGGTGGTTGGTCATGGTCAGATTGCCCACGCGCACGCGGACCTTGTCGCCCTGGCGCACCACCATGGGATCGATACCTGGGAAGACGCGGCTATTAAACGTGAACAAATTGAAATCCGTCATGGTCATGATCTTCGGCGTGTAGCTGCCGGGATCGATGTCGTAATTACTGAGCAAGAAGACGAAATCGCGGTCCACCTTCATGAAGTTCGGGTCTTTCGGGTGCGTCACCCAGAAGCCCATCATGCCCATGGCCATCTGCGTCATTTCATCCGCATGCGGGTGGTACATGAAGGTGCCAGGCCGCTTGGCGACGAATTCATACACGAAAGTCTTGCCGGGAGGAATGCCCGGCTGGGTCAGGCCCGTGACGCCATCCATGCCGTTGGGCAAACGCTGTCCATGCCAGTGCACGCTCGTGTGTTCCGGCAATTTATTGGTGACAAAAATGCGCACACGGTCGCCTTCCACCACTTCGATGGTGGGGCCAGGCGACTGGCCGTTGTAACCCCACAGGTTGGCTTGCATGCCGGGCGCCAGTTCGCGCACGACAGGCTCGGCCACCAAATGGAATTCCTTGACGTTGTTGTTCATGCGCCAGGGCAAGGACCAGCCATTCAGGGTGACGACGGGGTGGTACGGACGCCCGTTCGGTGGTGGCGGCGGCGCCTTGGTGTCGGCGCCAGCCATGCTGACGGCTTCCGGCAACGATGCCGCACCCACGCGACTCACCGCTGCCGCACTCAGGGCGACGGCACCCGCATTCATGAAAAAGTTTCTACGTGTAATCATCATTATTCCTTCGCGGCTGGGCCGCTGCCATTGATGGCCGATTGCAATTCGGTTTGGGCGATCCAGAAATCGCGCTGGGTCTCGATGGCGCTGTTCACGCTGGCGACCTGTTCGCGCGCATCGGCCAGCAATTCGAACACGCTGGCCAGCATGCCGTTGTAGCGCAGTAATACTTCATGCGAGATCGTCTTGCGCAGCGGCACGACTTCATCGCGGTAGTGGCGCGCCAGGTCGTAGGCCGTGCGGTAGCTGGAATACGCTACGCGCACTTCGGAGCGGGCCTGCACCGCCGTGCCTGCCGTGCGCTGCAGCGCCTGCTCATACAAGGCTTGCGCCCTGGCGTTGCGCGCCGAGCCCCAGTCGAACAGGGGCAATTCCAGCGACACCTCATAGCCATTCTCGCGCGGCGCCTCGCTCGTGCTCTTGTTGGTATAGCCCACGTCGAGCACATTGACGAAACCCGTGACCTTGGCCAGGCCCAGTGCGTCGGCCATGGCGTGCGCATCAAGTTTCGCTCTTTGCACGTCGAGGCGCTGTTCCATGGCCTGCGCCTCGATATTGCCCGCCTCCACCGCCTGGGCCGGCAAGTCGGGCAGGCGCGACGGTAAAGTAAAGCTGGCCTGCTTGCCCCACAGGCCCAGCAGACGCGTCAGGTGCTCGCGCGTCACCAATGCCTGATGGCGCGCGCGGGCCAGGTCGCCGACAGCATCCGCATAAAACACTTGCTGGCGCGCCTGGTCGAGGCGGCTCCAGTTGCCCGCCTGCTGCAAGCGTGTGGCCAGCTCGGCGCCCGCCTCGGCCGACAGCAGTGCCCGCTGCATGAAAGCTTCCGTCTGCACGGCGGCGACAGCATTGAAGTAGGCGCGACGCGTGTCCGACGCCAGTTGCACGGCGCTGATGGCTGCCTGCAGCTTGGCTTGCTCGAAACGGCCCCGCTCGATATTCACGCGCATCGGCATGGTCAGCAAGCCGGCCAGGTCGAAACTGACGCCCCGGTCGATTTCATTGCCATGGCTACCATGCGAGCGGCCGAATGACAGGCCGGGATTGCGCAAGCGCCCCGCTTGCACCAGGTCCGCCTCGGACGCGCCCAGTTCGGCCAGCGCCACTTTCATGGCGTGGTTGTTCATCAGGGCGATGCGCGCGGCGCTGTCGGCGTCCAGGGGTTGGGCCAGCAATTGCGCCAGCCTGTCGTCGCCTTTGTCAGTCAGCGCTGCGGGGACACCCGTGCGGGCGTCGGCCAGCGCGGACACCGTTTGCATGCCGCCATCCGGGCTGAAGCTGGCGCAGCCACTGAGCAGCAGGACGGCCGCCAGCGCCAGCGGCGTGAGGCAAGTTGATTTTGTGAAACGGGCCATGTCAATGTCCTTCATGCTGGTGTTGCGGAGCCGGCTGGGGGGCCGGCTTGGCACTGGGCTTAGCCATTGGCGTCTTGTGGCCTTCCATCTTGTGGCCCTCCATCTTCATCATGCCCATGTGGCCGCCCGCCTTGCCGACTTTCTCGTTGAGGGCACGCCAGGCCTGGTCGGGCGTGGCGTCGTCTTCGGCGGCGGGTCGGTAGCCCGCGAAGGCGGAGCGGTACATGGTGACAGGCACCGGCGCTTGCGCCTCTTGCGGGGCGGATGGAACTGGCGTCGATGCGGCAGGGCTGGCAGCACTGGCGGCCAGCGGCAGCACGGCCAGCGCGAGGCTGAACAGGTGTTTCATGGTATTCCTTGAAGGACAGGGTATGGCGCGGCAGGCGCGCTACTGGAACGCTGGCGCGGCCGGTGCAAGCTGCAAGATCAAGATGCAAGGACGTGCGACAGCGGCACCGCCAGGTTCAACGGGCGGTCAGGCGGAGTGCGTGCTTCTCGGGGGACGTTCGGGACCAAGCGGGATATGCCCGGCGAACAGGGAATCGGGCGCCAGCGCGGGAGGCGGCGCGCGCAGGGTCAAGGCGTGCAACACTGGCATGCCGGGCGGCGCCGTGGCGCCCACGGTACACGCCCCATGGTTGCTGCAATCGTGGCCATGTTGCGTGGCGCCGCCATCGTCCATGGCCATTTTCATGGGCTGGTCCGTCATCCGCATGTCGGCCATATTGCCCATATTGCCCATATCGTGGCACTGGGGTGCCTGCGCCTGCGCTGCCACGACGGCGACCGTCGCCGCCAGCTCGCCCACACAGCAGCTGCGCATGGCCGACGCAAAGCCCTGCAAGGGCAGCGTGACGGCCAGCAGCCAGAGCAGCGAGCGGGCGAGAAAGCGGGAAAAGGCGTGGTTCATAAGTGGACTATAAACCTTCCCACACGAGGAAGGTCAAGTCCATGTCAAGCTCGGCGGCCGTGCGTCAGCCAGATCACGTACACGCCGTAGTAGCCCTGCCCCTCCAATATGACCTGGCCATCGGCAAAATGGATTTTCTCCACTTTATTGACGGTGAAATACGCGCGGCCATCGGACGCCTCCACGTCGCCCCGGTAACGGGCGCGGGGCCGGCAGTAGCCGCTGGCGCGCCCGATGGCCCACATCAGGTCGCCGATCATGAAGTCGTCAATCATTTCGGCCAGCAGCGTCCGGTGGCCCGCCAGCATGCCCGTGATGTCGGGGTAGCCGGCGTCTCTGAGCGCGGGCAAGTCGCTTTCCTCGTATTGCAGGTCGTCTTCGCGGCAATCCTGCACGAAACTGTTGAACGGTTCGTCGAGCAGTCCCGCCAGCGCCGTTTCCGGCACGCTCAGGCGGAACGGATGCAGCGGCAGCACGCTGTGCTGGCCGTAATTGAGTTCGCGGCAACCGAGATAGGCCAGCGGGTGCAGCTGGCCATTGACCTCGCAGCGGATGCCAAGTTCTTGCTCAAACGTCATCAATACTCATTCCTGCCATTTCTGCCATGCCCATTACTCTCTCGTTACACCTTATCTTGGCCTCATGGTAAGCGTTGGCGGGCAAACCGGACAGACTCAGATTCAACAAAAAACAGCGGATCAGTTTATGCCGCACGGCACGCCTGTCAGGCCGGCTCGGCGAGACCCACCCGGTTGCGCCCATTTTCCTTGGCCACATACAGGGCCGCGTCGGCCGCCAGCAGCACGGCGTCCGCGCCGCGCTCCCCATGCGCCGACGAGACCACGCCCAGCGAGACCGTAACGGCGCCCGCGCCGGGAATCACGGCGGCGGCCACCTTGGCGCGCAGGCGCTCGGCCACCTGCATGGCCACGTCCAGGTCGGCATCGGGCAACAGCATGATGAATTCATCGCCGCCATTGCGGCACAGCACGTCGGCATCGCGCGAACAGGCGCGCATCAGCTGCGCCAGGCGCAGGATGACGTCGTCGCCCACGGCATGGCCCCACTGGTCGTTGACTTGCTTGAAATGGTCGATGTCGATGGCAATGACAGAAAACGGCCGCGCCTGCGCCTGCCACTCTTCCAGCGCTGCCGCCATGCCACGCCGGTTCGACAGGCCCGTCAGCGGGTCCGTCTGCACGTCGGTCTTCAGCTTGCCGATCTTATTCTGCAGCAACGCCAAGCCTTTCAACAGAGCCTTCTTGATCTGTGCCGCCTCCACATACCAGGAGCGGATGGCGGCAATGTGCTCGGCCGTGCCCGCTGCATCCATGCGCCGTGCGCTCTCGGCCAGCTGCACCAGGGGCCGCGATATCAGACTGGCCAGCCACCAGATGAATGGCAAGCTCAGCAAGGCGATCGGCAGGGAATACCATATCGTATTGGCCATCAGCTGGTTCAGCGGTGCCAGGGTCATCGCCGTCGGCCGCTGCGCCACGATGCCCCAGCCCGTCGACGGCATGACGGCGTAGCCGGCCAGCATATCCACGCCCAGGCTGTTATGCATGCGCCGGCTGCCGCCGCCCTGCTGCGCGATGATGGTGTCGATGACATCGTTGCTGCCAGCCACGTCGCCGAGGCGCTCGGGGTCCGGGTGGTACAGCAGGCGCCGGTTCTGGTCCACCACGTACAGATACGAGCCATCGCGGTAGTAATGCTGGCCCAGCATGGTGTACAGGATGTTTTTCTGTTTCAGGTAGATGCTGCCGCCCACATAGCCCAGGTAGCGGCCATCCTTTTCCACGATGGGATGGGAAATGAAGACCACCAGGTTGCCGGCAGAGGACATGTACGGCTGCGTCACCAGCGGACGCCGCTCGCGCAGCGCCTGCACGGCGCCAGCCGAATCGAGCGTGCGGTACTTGAGGGCCAGGGTTTCCGGCGACACCCCCAGCACCTTGCCCTGGGCGTCGACGATGAGCACGGAATTGAAGCTGTTCGTTTGCAGGCGCAGGCGCTGCGCCTCGTCCGTCAGCCAGGCGTCATCCCCCATGCGCGGCGCCAGGCCGCCAGCGCTGTAGGCCAGCTGCTGGCGCGCCGACTGCAGGAAATCCTCGGCCGTGCTGGCCAGCTTGCTCGCGTAGGCGTGGTTCGCTTCCAGCGTGGTATCGATCAGCAACTGGCGCTGCACGCTGTAGCTGGCAAAGAACGTATTGGCCAGGGACACCAGGGCGCTGGCAAAGGCCACGAGCACGATCAAACGGCGCAAATTCATGCGCAGAACAGGTTTAGTCCACATGGCGTCGGCAAGAGATAGGGAAATATTGCGCTAAAGAAAGGGCGCATTATACCGAGACACCCGTGCCAATATTGAAATGTTGGCATCCATAATCAAGGAACGTGTACAAGCGGCAACGCAGAGCGCTGCCGCCTTGACCTGCATCAAGCGTGGATGGCGTGCTTGCGTACCCAGTCCACATAGCGCTGCATCCAGCCCTGGAAGAAGCCCAGGCTGGCCGGGCCTATGCCGCCATGCTCGTCGAACAGGCCTTCCTTGGCCTGGATAAACATTTCGGGCTGGCCCAGCAGCGGCACGTCCAGGTAAGCGAGCACATTGCGCAAATGCTGCTGCGCCAGGGCCGTGCCCGTGGCGCCCACGGAGACGCCCAGCACGGCGCCCGGCTTGCCGCCCCACACGCTCTGGCCATACGGGCGCGAGCCGTGATCGAGGGCGTTTTTCAGCACGCCGGGGATGGAACGGTTGTATTCGGGGGTGAGGAAGAGCAAGGCTTGCGACGCGGAAATGTCGGATTTGAGGCGCAGCACCTGCTCGGCCTGCGCGCCATCGTCATCCTGGTTGTACAGCGGCAAGTCGCCGATGTCGATATGTTTGAAGGAAAACTCGGGCGGCGCCAGCTTGATGATGGCGTCGGCCAGTTTGCGGTTGAAGGAATCCTTGCGCAGGCTGCCGACGATGATTGCAACTTGATATTGGCTCATGAAAGTCCCCGATAACGGTTAAAAGAAAGCCCTGGAGTGAAGCTCATACCAGGGCTATCTTGCCACACAATCATCGGTTTTGCGCTGCCTAGCGTGCGAAGTCAGCGCGCCTGAAAAAATGCACAGGGCCAGGCGCCTTGCCGAAGACAGTACGAATGTACGGCAAGGCAAGGCAACAACGCCATGGGCGTTTTGGCAGGTGCGCTAACGTGCCAAGCCCCGGTATTCGCGGTAGTAACGCCCGCCCAGGTTGGTCAGCACTTCATAGCCGATGGTATTGGCCATGGCCGCCACCGCGTCAACCGGATGTTCGGCGCAGATCAGGTCGACCAGGCTGCCCGGCGCGACGCGCTCCTCGGCGATGGCGCTGACGTCCAGGGTAATGGAATCCATGGAAATGGCGCCGATCTGCGGCACTTTCACGCCATCGACGATGGCCAGGCCCTGGTTGCTCATGCTGCGCAGCCAGCCATCGGCATAGCCGACGGAAATAGTCGCCACCTGGCGCGGCTCGCTGGCCGTGTAACGGCGGCTGTAGCCCACGTGGTCGCCGGCGGCAATCGTGCGCGTCTGCATGACCTTGCCTTGCAGGCGCACCACGGAACGCAGGGGATTGGGCTCGCCGCCCTGCGGCGCGATGCCGTACAGGGCCGCACCGGGGCGCACCAGGTCAAAGTGAAAATCGGGCGACAGGAAAATGCCCGAGGAATTGGCCAGGCTGGCGCGGTATTGCGGCAAACGGGCGCGGATGGCGATGAAACGGGCCAGTTGCTCGCCATTCATGGGGTTGCTGCGCTCGTCGGCACACGCCAGGTGGCTCATGATGTAGCGAACGTTGATGCCGTCAAGAAAGTGTGCATCAGCCAGCCAAGCGTCGATTTCCTGCGGCGACAAGCCCATGCGCGACATGCCCGTATCGACCTGCACGACGGCGTTCAGGGTGGTGCCCTGTGCTTGCGCATGTTTGCGCCAGCCCGCCACCTGCGGCTCGCTGTTGAGCACTGGCGTCAGGCCGTGGGCCGTGAATTCAGCTTCCGTATCGACGGGCGGGCCATGCAGCACGAAAATTTCCGCGTCCGGTGCCACATGCGGGCGCAGGCTGATGCCCTCTTCCAGGTGGGCCACGAAGAAATGGCGGCAACCCTCTTCATACAGGGCCGCACCCACTTGCGCGGCGCCCAGGCCATACGCGTCGGACTTCACCACGGCCGAGCAGGCGGCCGGGTGCGCCTTGTCGCGCAGCAAGCGGTAGTTGGCGCGCACGGCGTCCAGGTCGACCGTCAGGATGGCGCCGCTACGCTCCTTGGCAGGCATGCTACCGGCCATCTCAGGCTCCCGCGTATTGCAATTTGCCGCCGCGCTGCGCGCCGCTGTAGCGGCTGACAGACAGGTCGTCGGCCAAAATGGCCGGCTGTTTCGACGACATCAGGTCGGCCAGCAATTGCGCCGAACCGCAGGACATGGTCCAGCCCAGAGTGCCGTGGCCCGTGTTGAGGAACAGGTTGCGCAGCGGCGTGCGGCCGACGATCGGCGTGCCGTCCGGCGTCATCGGGCGCAGACCAGTCCAGAAGGTGGCTTCCGCCGTGTTGCCGCCGCCAGGGAACAGGTCGTTGACGACCATTTCCAGGGTTTCGCGGCGGCGCGGATTCAGGTTCAGGTTGTAGCCGGCGATTTCCGCCATGCCGCCCACGCGGATGCGGTCGTCGAAACGCGTGACGGCAATCTTGTACGTTTCATCGAGGATGGTCGACACGGGCGCCTTCGCCGCGTTGACGATAGGCACGGTGATCGAATAGCCCTTCAGCGGATACACGGGAATGTCCAGCAGCGGCTTCATGAAGCCCGTCGAGTAGGAACCCAGGGCCACCACATAGGAATCGGCCTTGACGATTTCCGCGCCGCATTGCACACCAGCGATTTCATCTCCCTGCGTGAGCAAGGCATCGATCGACACGCCGTAACGGAACTTCACGCCCAGCGCCTCGGCCATCTCGGACAGGCGGGTGGTAAACAGCTGGCAATCGCCCGTTTCATCGTTGGGCAGGCGCAAGCCGCCGAACAGTTTATCCTTGACCGCTTCCAGGGCCGGCTCGGCACGCGACAGCTCGTTGCGCTGCAGCACTTCATACGGCACACCCGCGTCTTTCAATACTTCGATATCCTTGGCGGCGTCGTTGTATTGTTTTTCGGTGCGGAACAATTGCATCGTGCCTTGCTGGCGGCCTTCATACGTGATGCCAGCCTCCGCGCGCAGCACCTTGAAGCAGTCGCGGCTGTATTCAGCCAGGCGCACCATGCGTTCCTTGTTCACCGCATACGCTTCCGGTGTGCAATTACGCAACATCTGCCACATCCATTTGAGCTGGGCGGCGCTGCCGTCGAGCGAGATGGCCAGTGGCGCGTGGCGCTGCATCATCCACTTCACGGCTTTCAGGGGAATGCCGGGCGCGGCCCATGGCGAAGCGTAGCCGGGCGAGATTTGCCCCGCATTCGCGAAGCTGGTTTCCAGTGCAGGGCCCGGCTGGCGGTCGATGACGGTCACCTCATGTCCTGCCTTGGCCAGATAGTAAGCACTGGTGACGCCGATGACGCCGCTACCCAGAATCACGATACGCATAGTTTCCTCATTATATTTTTTAGGCTGACGCCAGATTAACCGCTATCATATTGGGAAAGAGCCAGTATTTGTTCACGTATAAATCGAGATATTCAGCAATAAATCATGAGAATCCTTAAAGAATCGGCACGTGGCCTCGACAAGCTGGACCGCCACATCCTGCGCATCCTGCAACAGGATGGCCGCATCTCGATGAAAGACCTGGGCGAACAGGTGGGCCTGTCGATCACGCCCTGCATCGAGCGGGTCAAGCGCATGGAGCGCGACGGCGTCATCACGGGCTACCACGCCAAGGTGAACCCGGCCGCGCTGGGCGCCAAGCTGCTCGTCTTTGTGGAGATTACGCTCAATCAAAAATCGGCGTCTGCCTTCGAACAATTCCGCCGCGAAGTGCTGCAAATTCCCGAAGTGCAGGAATGCCACCTGGTGTCGGGCGACTTCGATTACCTGATCAAGGCGCGCATCCATGAAATGGCCGAGTACCGCAAGCTGCTGGGCGACATGCTGTTGCAGCTGCCGGGCGCCGCGCAATCGAAAAGCTATGTGGTGATGGAAGAAATCAAGGAAACCCTGGCGCTCTCGACCGACGTATTGCAGAGCAGGTAAAAAGTAGCGCCAGCCGGTACCGGCAGCATCGTTTTATGCTCCTTTGTATAATCTTGTAGCACATTCGTGGCGACCCAAGCACACTCCCTCCTGACATCACGCCCGTCCCCTCTGAGATTGGAAGCAGTGATGCACATTGGGAGTCCGTATGAACACATTGATAAAACTGGCAGCTTCCTGCCTCGCGGGCCTGGCCGTGGCCATGTGCACCGCCAGTGAATACAAGGTCAACCGCGCGCCGGACAATGGCGCCATCTACCAAAACATCAAGGTCGGCAAGACCACCCGCCTCGACCTCGACGCGGCCCTGGGCAACGCCACCGTGGTCAGCTTCGATCCAGGCTATGAAGTCTGGGTCTACAAGAACCAGCTGCAAACGCCCAAGGTGACGCGGCTGATCCCCCTGCTGGGCGAAAAAGGCACGCGCGAAGTGGCTGTCATGTTCGACCAGGCGGGTGTCGTCAGGAAATTCCGGATACACGAGCCACGCAAGTAGGCGGCCGATGCGCCGCAGCGCAAGCCACCACGCCCGCCAGTAACAGCATGCTGGCCGCAGCCTCGGCAAGCGTGGGCCAGCGCTGCTCCCACAGATAGCCGTACAGCAAGGCAAACAGGAATTCAAACACAATCATCTGCCCCATCAGGGTCAGCGGCAAGACCCGGCTGGCATGGTTCCACAAGCCATTGCCAACGACGGAACACAGCAGCGCGACACCCGTGACAACGCCGGCAAACTGCAGCCAAGCCATGTCGGCATGCGCGGCGGGCGCGGCAAGTGCGACGGGAATTGCCAGCAGCAGCGCGGCACCACCCGTGACCACGCCCGTCAGCAAATTCCACTCCTGCGCCGAGACCGAGCGCAACCGCCCCAGCCAGCGGCTGTTACCGACCGCATACACCGTCCACGACAGCAGCGCAGCCAGCGCACACAGCAAACCCAACAGGGATGCATGGCCCGCATGCGCGAGCGACTGCCAGCTAATGCAGGCCAACCCGGCTGCGCTCAGCATTAGCGAGGGAAGCAGGCGCCGTAACGGCACGGCATGGCGGTCGCGACTGCCCACGAGCGTGACGACCAGCGGCAGCAAGCCGATCACCATCGACGTCATGGCCACGCCACCCGCCTGCACGGCGCTGGCCAGCAGCACGTAATACACGATATTGCCTGTCAGGCTGAGCCAGATCAGCCCGCGCCATTCGCGCCAGGTCAGTACGCGCAGCAGGCGCCGCCACGACGGCGCGACCAGCACGGCCGCGATCAGGCCATACGCGAGGTAGCGGCCCACGGACAGTTCCAGCGGCTGGAAGGCGGGGATCAGCGCCGGCGCCAGGAACACCAGCCCCCATAGCGCGCCCGCGGCTATGCCGGCCAGCATGCCCAGCAGGCTCTTGTTTTCTTGATGCATGTTCAATCTCCTGAAAAGGAGATTGTGGCAAGTCTGCCGCGTCCATTCTTGGCACCAGCTACTGCCTTGTTGACCGTTTCTCGCGACATGCGCGCCGGTAGGCGGCAGGCGTGACATCCATGCTGTCGCGCATGGCCCGCGTCAGCGCGCTTTGCTCGGAAAAGCCGGCCACCAGCGCGATCCCGGCTAGGCTGGCGTCGCTGGCGGCAAGCAGTTCGCAAGCGCGCGCTATGCGCTGCTGCAACAGCCAGGCATGTGGACTGGCATCCATTTCCTCGCGGAACAACGCGTGCAGGCGGCTGACACTGAGGTTGGCGAAGCGCGCCATCGACGCCGTCGACCAGGGCAAGCCAGGCTCGGCTTGCACACGGGCAATGAGCGCCCCCAGGCGCGAACGGGGCTGCGGCTCTCCCACCAGCAAGGTATCGAGCAATAGCGGCGTCCAGGCCGTGACGATGGCCGGCGTCAGCGCCTCCTGCTGCGCCATCAGGCCCAGGTATTCGATCAGCTTGCGGGCACCCGGCCCGATCGCCGTATAGGGACGCTCCAGCAGCAACTGCCAACAGCCCCTGGCCAAGGTGGCCGCATCCACATCGAGGATGATGGAGTGGTTGGCCACCTGGCTATGCTGGGCATGCCATGTATTGGCCGGGATCACCACGCCCAGCTGCGTATCCACCTTCCCCGGCCTGCCGTCGATGTCCAGCAACAGCTGGCCATGCAGGGGCAGCACCAGTTGCACGAAATCGTGCCGGTTCGGCGCGCCAATTTCCGCATAGCTGCGAAAGCTGAAGTCGATGGCAGAGTGTGGTGTGCTGGACATGGCGAGGCCGCCTGGGCGAAGAATCCCCCATTTTATCAGCAGGCAGGTGCACCGAGACGCGCGCCTGGCTCTGCCCACTTGCCCTACACTGGCGTTTTATCTTTCCCTACCTCCATGCAACGACCTGCGAACCTCGCCCACATTTCGGTGGAACAAGACTGGCAACACACGACACCGTATCCACCGCTCGGCTTCGCCCCCTTCTTCGAAGGTGCGCTGGGCAATGGCGACACCTTCGGCCTGTACTGGCCCATCGGCCGCGAAGGGGCCGAACCGATCGTCGTCGAAACCTGGCACGACGAATGGCGTATCCAGCCGCACTTTTCCAGCCTGGCGGCGTTTTTGCAAGCCCATGCGGCTGCGGAGGACGAGTACGTCGCCACGCCCTCGCTGGCCGACGACCCCGCCTCGCCGCGCGCCGCCTTCCTGGCGGCCAAGGAACAGATCGCCCAGCGCAACCCAGACGAGGCCATCGCCCTGCTGGAAGCGGCGCTGGCCATCGTTCCCGAATATACGGATGCGCTGGTGCTGCTACATGGCCAGTATGTGCGCGCGGGAAGAACCGATGCAGCCGTCAAGGTGGCCATCCAGGCGATCATATCGCCACCGTCCTTTGGCGGCCCGCCATTCAAGGCCTTGCAATGGCTGCACACGCAGCCGGTGCCGGATGGGGAACTTGATCCCATCTGGCGCGCCTGCGGGCAGCTGTCGTTCAACTTTGGCGGCAGCAAGGAAAACGGGGATTATCCCGTGCTGCTGGCCGCCATAGAAAGCTATCTGGAGCACGGCAACTACCGTTGCGCCTCGACCCTGATGCAAACGTATGCGGAACTGATGAGCGCGGAAACCGTGTCCTTCCAGGAGCGCTACGCCTTCGAGCCGGCCGCCTTCATTGCACGGCAAATCGCCGTCAGTGCGCGGCTGCCCCAGGGCAGCCGCGACCCGGCAGCGCTATGGTTGTCGGGCATGGCTTAGTTGCTGCCGGAACAGCTTGCGATACGCCGAAGGCGACGTCTGCAGGCTGGCGCGGAAATGCTGGCGCAGGGACAGGGCCGTGCCGAAGCCGGCCTCTTGCGCCACGACATCGATCGAGGCGGCGCTTTTTTCCAGCAAACCTTGCGCATGCGCCAGGCGCTGGTTCAGCAGCCACTGCTTGAACGAGGTACCCATGGCCTGGCGGAAGTGGCGCGTGAAATTGCGCCGGCTCATGGCAGCCTGTTCGGCCAGCGCGTCGATGCTGTGCGCCTGGTCCAGCTTGGCGGTCACGCTAGCGAGCACGTCGGCAAAGCGCCCTTCGCTGCCGGACACGGGCAGCGGGCGCTCGATGAATTGCGCCTGCCCGCCCTGGCGGTGCGGCGCCACCAGCAAGCGGCGCGCCACCCTGTTGGCCACCTCGGCGCCCGCCAGCTGGCGCAACAGATGCAGGCAGCAATCGAGGCCGGCCGCTACGCCGGCCGACGTCAGCACGGCGCCATCGTCCACATACAGCACTTCCCGGTCCACCCTGACCTTGGGATAACGGGCCGCCAGCCGCTCCGCCATGCCCCAGTGCGTGGCCGCGCGCTTGCCATCCAACAAGCCTGCCTGCGCCAGGGGAAACGCGCCCAGGCACAGTCCCACCATGCGCGCCCCGCGCCGACCGGCCGCCTGCAGCGCCGCGACCAGGGGCTGCGGCGCATCGCGGCAATCGTCGTGCCAGGCCGGCATGATGACGATATCGGCGTCCTCCAGCCCTTCCAGTCCGAACTCGGGCGTAATGGCAAAGCCGGCCGTCGTGCGCAAGGGCGCGGGATCGGCGGCGCACACGCGCACATGAAACTGCGGCAGATCGGCCTCGTCCGTCTGGGCGCCAAACACGAGGCAAGGCACAGACAGGTGGAATGGCGTCATGCCGTCGAAAGCGATCACGGCGATGCTCAAGGGAGCGGAAGGAGCGGGAATAGTAGGCATGGCCCGATTTTATCGCATAAAGTCCTTTGGGCCACTTTTTGTTTGTATCGCGCGGCCTGACAATGGCCTTATCGAGGAGCTATTTCCTCCTTTCAACCTTGCCAGGAGAACCCATGTCCACCGAAATATCCACCACCACGCGCCGCGCCCTGCTCGTCATCGATGTGCAAAATGAATACTTCACGGGCGACATGCCCATCGAATATCCGTCCGTCGAGATATCCCTGCCGAATATCGTCACCGCCATGGCCGCCGCCCGCGCCGCCGGCGTGCCCGTGATCGTCGTCCAGCACGACGCGCCGGAAGCCTCCCCCATCTTTGCCAAAGGCAGCGATGGCTGGCTGCTGCATCCGCAAGTGGCCGCCTTCCCCGCCGACCACCGCATCAACAAGACCATGGGCAGCGCCTTTGCGGGTACGGACTTGCGCGCCTGGCTGGAGGACCATGGCATCGATACCCTGACGGTAATCGGCTACATGACCCACAACTGCGACGCCGCCACCATCTACCACGCCGCGCACGACGGCTTGCAGGTGGAATTCCTGCAAGACGCCACCGGCACCCTGCCCTACGCCAACGCGGGCGGCACGGCCAGCGCCGAGGAAATCCACCGCGTCTTCAGCACCGTGTTTCATTCGAATTTCGCCGCCGTCGTCAGCACGCAGGACTGGCTGGCTGCCGTGCGGGAAGGCAAGCCGCTGGAAAAGGACAATATTTATCTGTCGAACCAGCGCGCGCGCAAGGCGCAGGCGAACTGACGCCAGCGGGAATGGACGGGTATCATGCGTCCATTCCCTACTTGACGATGAACAATGCGAAAAATAACTGTGCTGGGCTTAACGACGGCGGGGGTTTTCCTGCTGGCCACGACAGCGCTGGTGCTGGCGGGACTCAACGACAAGCTGGCGCCCGCCGACGTGATCGTCGTGCCCGGCAATACGATCATGCCGGATGGCACGCCCAGCCCCCGCCTGCAGGCACGGCTCGACGTGGCGCTCAAGCAGTTCCAAGAACACAGGGCGCCGCGCATCCTTGTCAGCGGCGCGACGGGCAAGGAAGGTTTTGACGAGGCTGCATCGATGGCCCGCTACCTGCAATCACGCGGCGTGCCTGCCAGCGCCATCCTTGAGGATAATCAAGGCTGGACCACGGATGCCACGGCGCGCAATACGGCGCTTCTCATGCGCGCGCACGGCTGGAAGACAGCCATGGTCGCCACGCAATACTTTCACGTGCCCCGCTTCCGGCTGGCTCTGGCGAGGGCCGGCATAGCCGTCAGCGGCAATGTGCATGCGCCCTATTTTGAGCTGCGCGATTTATATTCAATTCCCCGGGAAACGGCAGGCTATGCAGTGTATTATTCTTTTCACCACTAATTATAAAGGGGATGGAATACATGCGGAAATTGCTACTGGTTTTTTCTTTTATTGCCGCCTGCGGCGTCCTCAATTCCGGCTTTGCCCAGAAAATAGAAGAAATCGCCTTGCGCGATTTCACGAAATGCAGCGCCGACAATAAAAGCACGGGTTATGCCACACCGTGCAAAGATGCGCTGGCCAGCACGGATGTGGCAAAAGCGCTGGCATTGTCCGCAAAACAAAACTTTTCACTCCATATTGAAGGCGATACGCTGTTGCTTGCCGCGAAGGTCGTCTCCGGCGATATTCAGTACGCAGGCAAGCCTTATCTGTGCTGCGACATACAGGCTTATCTCGACCCCATCGCCGATGGCATCTATGCAGCGAAGTTTCGCTGGAAAGAGATGGACAAATCGCTGCTGGAACTATCCCTAATGAATGTAGCCCAACCTTCCAGCCGTAGCATTACCTACAATGGCAGCGGGCAATTTCCTGACCCACTCAGCAACACAGAAAAATCCGTGCTCAAGAATGCGGGCATGGAACTGACCGAACACGCTTTTGAAATCAACCAGGAATTCGGCATGCGCAAGGTCACCGTCATCAAAGGTGATGCATGCCTGCTAAGCGTAGCGCCATGCCAGGTAATTTACACGGCCGATGGCCAGTCACTCGAATTCATGGTCAAAAGTGCACTGCTCGATAAACGCGATTTGAGCCGATTTGTTTTTGTGGGCATTCATACATCGGAGGATAAGGAACATGCGATTAGCATCCGCATTGAAGAATTATTATTTGGCTACAATCCGGCCCGTTATGACGCCTTCATGCACTTTGTCACAGTCACGCTGGTGCAGCAGATAGAAAGACAGGCTGCTCCGCTAGCGCGCTACAGCGCAGGCTATTCGAATGGCGGCGCGTGGGCACTCGATATGCTACTGGACAAGCCCGATATATTCAGTGGCGCCATTATCATGTCGCCGGCGCAGTGGAAATCGCGCACGGATACCCGCCTGCCGGCGCGCCGCGTCTTCGTAGGCGCAGGCCAACTGGAAACGTCCTACCATGCCAACGCGCATACCGTGAGCACGAACCTGCGCGCACGCGGCGCCCTGGTGCAGGAAACCTATGTGCCCAGCGGCCATAGCATGAATACGTGGAGCAATGTCTGGAGCCGCTCACTGCTGGCCCTGTCGCAAGATGCACCGGTGCAGCGCCCATGATCGCCTACAGCCTCGGTTTCATCCTGGCGAGCTTGCTTGCCGTGCCGCCAATGGCCGCCGCCGATGCGGAACCGATTGGCGCCGCTGCAAGCCTGTATCTGTTTGGCGTGCTGATGCTGGGGGTGTGCATCGCCGCCTTTGGCGCGCTGGCGCGGCGTGTGGACGTGGCGCATGGCCACTGGCTGTCGGCTTGCGCGGGCGCGCTGTGCGGCGCGGTGCTGTATGGCAGTTTCGCGCTGGCATTTGCAACGCCATCGATCACGGCGAGCCTTGCCTATGCCGCCAGCGCCCTGTGTGCCGCAAGCGCGGCCCTGTTGCTGCCGGGCCTGCTGAAGCGTGTAGCAAGGCTAATGACAAGGCCAGGCCAGTAAGCCGTCACTCGCTCCAGTCGCGCGAGCGCTCCACGGCGCGCTGCCATTTGTGCAGCCGCGTCAGGCGCTCGTCGGCCGCCATGGCCGGTTCAAAACGGCGTCCCACCTGCCACTGGGCGGCGATTTCTTCCTGCGATTCCCAGAAACCCACGGCCAGGCCCGCCAGGTAGGCGGCGCCCAGGGCCGTCGTTTCCGTCACCACAGGGCGCACCACGGGCACATTCAAGATGTCGGCCTGGAACTGCATCAGCATGTCGTTGCGCGCCGCACCGCCATCGACGCGCAACTCGGATAGCGCGATGCCCGCGTCATCCTGCATGGCGGACAGGACGTCCACGTTCTGGTAAGCCACGCCTTCCAATGCGGCGCGCGCGATGTGCGCCTTGCCCGTGCCGCGCGTGATGCCGATCAGGGTGCCGCGCGCATACGGGTCCCAGTACGGTGCGCCGAGTCCCGCGAATGCAGGCACGAAGACCAGGCCGCCCGAATCGGGCACGCTGGTAGCCAGCGCTTCCACTTCGGACGAGTCGCGGATGATGCCCAGCCCGTCGCGCATCCATTGCACGGCCGCGCCCGCGATAAAGGCGCTACCTTCTAGCAAGTAATCGGTCTTATCGCTGCCCACGCCCAGGCTCCAGCCCACCGTCGTCAACAACCGGTTTTTCGAGGGCAAGGGGCGCTTGCCCACGTTCATCAGCATGAAGCAGCCCGTGCCATAGGTATTCTTCGCCATGCCCGGTTTCAGACAGGCTTGGCCGAACGTGGCCGCCTGCTGGTCGCCCGCGATGCCGGCGATCGGCACGGACACGCCCAACAGTGCCGCATGCGTGTGCGCGGCCACGCCGCTCGATGGCACGACGTCGGGCAGCAGCGCGGCGGGAATGTCCAGCAGCGCCAGCAAATCCGTGTCCCATTGCAGGGTATGGATGTTGAACAGCATGGTGCGCGCCGCGTTGCTCGTGTCCGTGATGTGCGCGCCGCTCATCTTGTAGATCAGCCAGCTGTCGACAGTGCCGAAGGCCAGCTCGCCCCGCTCTGCCCGCGCGCGGGCTTGCGGCACGTTATCGAGCAGCCATTTCAATTTGGTGGCGGAAAAATAGGCGTCCAGCACCAGGCCCGTCTTGCGCTGGATCAAGTCCGCCTTGCCCTGCTCGACCAGTTGCTCGCAATACGCTGCATTGCGCCGGTCTTGCCACACGATGGCGTTGGCGACAGGCTCGCCCGTGGCGCGGTCCCACAATACCGTCGTTTCGCGCTGGTTGGTCACGCCGATGGCGGCCACGTCGGATGCGGCCACGCCGCTGTCGCGCAGCACCTGCTGCAGCACGCCTTCTTGCGAAGCCCAGATTTCGTTCGCGTCATGCTCGACCCAGCCCGGCTGGGGGAAAATCTGGCGAAATTCGCGCTGTGCGCTGGCGTGCGGCCGGCCCGCATGGTCAAACAGGATGGCGCGCGAACTGGTGGTGCCCTGGTCTAAAGCAAGTATGTATTTGGTCATGGTCGCTACTACGTCTTTACAGTGAAAGGGGCACAGGCAAGCGCCCGTGCCCCGGGACAACGGCGGCGGAAGTTTACACCACTACCTTACCTTGCCTTCTTTCCAAGCCTGCAATAATTTATCGTAGGCAATCGTTTCACCCTTCGGCTTTTCATTCGCCAGCTTTTTCCATGGGGCGTGCTGATCCGACAAGTACTGGTTCGGATCGCCCTTGGCATTGAGCTTGGGCGCGCAAGCCTTCATGCCGGCCCGCTGCAGGCGCGCCATGACCTGGTCCATTTCCTCGGCCAGGTTATCCATGGCGGCCTGCGGCGTTTTTTCCGCCGTGATGGCCGTGGCCACGTTTTTCCACCACAGCTGCGCCAGCTTCGGATAGTCAGGCACGTTGTTGCCCGTCGGTGTCCATGCCACGCGGGCCGGGCTGCGATAGAACTCGATCAAGCCGCCGTATTCGTTCGCGTGCTTCGTGAAGTAATCGTGGCGAATGTCGGAATCGCGAATGAAAGTCAGGCCGACAATCGATTTCTTCAGCGACACGGTTTTCGACGTGACGAATTGCGCGTACAGCCAGGCGGCGGCCTTGCGGTCGTCCGGCGTGGACTTGAACAGGAACCAGGAACCGACGTCCTGGTAGCCATTCTGCATGCCCTCTTTCCAGTACGGGCCGTGGGGCGACGGCGCCATGCGCCATTTCGGCGTGCCGTCCTTGTTGACCACTGGCAAGCCAGGTTTCGTCATGCCAGCAGTAAATGCCGTGTACCAGAAGATTTGCTGGGCAATTTCGCCCTGCGCCGGCACGGGGCCCGATTCCGAAAAATTCATGCCGTTCGCCTGCGGCGGCGCATATTTCTTCATCCAGTCGATATATTTCGTCAGCGCAAACACGGCCGCCGGAGAATTGGTGGCGCCGCCGCGCGACATCGATGCGCCCACGGGCGTGCACTTGTCGGCCGCCACCTTGATGCCCCACTCGTCAACCGGCATGCCGTTCGGAATGCCCTTGTCGGCTGCGCCAGCCATCGACAGCCAGGCATCGGTGAAACGCCAGCCCAGGGACGGATCTTTCTTGCCATAATCCATGTGGCCATAGACTTTCTTGCCGTCCAGTTCCTTCACGTCATTGGTAAAAAAGTCGGCGATATCTTCATACGCGGACCAGTTTTGCGGCACGCCCAGCTCGTAGCCATACTTGGCCTTGAACTTGGCTTGCAAGTCCTTGCGCGCGAACCAGTCGGCACGGAACCAGTACAGATTGGCAAATTGCTGATCGGGCAATTGATACACCTTGCCGTCCGGCGCCGTGGTAAAACTGATGCCGATGAAATCCTTCAAGTCCAGGCCCGGGTTCGTGAATTCCTTGCCCTTGGCGGCCATGTAGTCGGACAGCGGTTCGACGGCGCCGTAGCGATAATGCGTGCCGATCAGGTCGGAATCGGAAATCCAGCCGTCATAGATGCTCTTGCCGGACTGCATGGACGTTTGCAGCTTTTCCACCACATCGCCTTCCTGGATGATGTCGTGGCGCACCTTGATGCCCGTGATTTCCTCGAATGCCTTGGCCAAGGTCTTCGATTCGTAGACGTGGGTGTCGATGGTTTCCGAGACCACGGAAATTTCCTTGATGCCCTTGGCTTTCAGCTTGGCCGCCGCATCGATGAACCATTTCATTTCAGCAAGCTGTTGCTGCTTGCTCAGGCTGGATGGCTGGAATTCCTTGTCGATCCAGGTTTGCGCCTGCTTGGCGTCGGCCAGGGCCGCATTCGACACGAGCATGGCCGCAGCCGCGAAGACCGTGAACTTCAATTTCATCGTGAATCTCCTTTTATTGTATTGCCGGCCGCCTGCTGACGGTCCGGCCTCCATCAACACCGGCAAGCCGGCTCACCCCCAACGCATTACCACTAATAAAAGTACAAAACTGATGGCAGCCCCGATGGCCTGCTGCATTTCCGTGAAACCGGCCCACGCCAGGTTGACATAGGCGGCCGTAAGCAAGCCGATGAACAGCCGGTCGCCGCGCGTCGTCGGCATGGGCAAAAAGCCCTTGCGCTCTATGCTGGGCGAGCGGATTTGCCACACCGTCATGCCGGCCAGCATCAAGCCGATGCAAATGAAAAAGATGGCCACTTCCGGCGTCCAGGCCATCCAGCCGAACAGGCTGGCTGTGCTATCGGTATTTTCCATGTCACACCCTCCCCATCGCAAAACCCTTGGCAATGTAATGCCGCACGAACCAGATCACCAGCGCACCGGGCACGATGGTCAGCACGCCCGCGGCCGCCAGCACGCCCCAATCCATGCCGGCAGCCGACACGGTACGCGTCATGGTGGCGGCAATCGGCTTGGCATTGACGGAAGTCAAGGTGCGCGCCAGCAGCAATTCCACCCAGCTGAACATGAAGCAGAAGAAGGCCGTCACGCCCACGCCCGACTTGATCATCGGCAAGAAGATGCGGATGAAGAAGCGCGGAAAGCTGTAGCCGTCGATATACGCCGTCTCGTCGATTTCCTTGGGCACGCCGGACATGAAGCCTTCCAGTATCCACACGGCCAGCGGCACGTTGAAGACCATGTGCGCCAGGGACACGGCCAGGTGCGTATCCATCAGGCCCACCGTCGAATACAGCTGGAAGAAGGGCACGAGGAAGACGGCGGGCGGCGTCATGCGGTTGGTCAGCAGCCAGAAGAACAGATGCTTGTCGCCCACGAAGTTGTAGCGAGAAAACGCGTACGCGGCCGGCAAGGCGACCGTGACCGACATCACCATGTTCAAGGCCACGTAAATCATGGAATTGATGTAGCCGCTGTACCAGGAACGGTCCGTGAAAATCGTGTGGTAGTTTGCGAACGTCAGTTGCCGGGGCCACAGGCTCAAGACCCCCACGATTTCCTCGTTGGTCTTGAGCGACATGTTGAGCATCCAGTAGATGGGCAACAGGGACGCGAGCAAAAAGACGGCGAGGATGGCGCTGCTCATTTTCTTGTGCATCATTTCTGGTCTCCCGTGCCGACGCGCTGCATCCACGTGTACAGCACAAAGCAGAACAGCAGGATGATGAGGAAATAGATCAGGGAAAAGGCGGAAGCCGGCCCCAGGTCGAACTGGCCCACGGCCTTTTGCGTCAGGTATTGCGACAAAAAGGTGGTGGCATTGCCCGGCCCGCCGCCCGTCAGCACGAACGGTTCTGTGTAAATCATGAAACTGTCCATGAAGCGCAGCAACACGGCGATCATCAGCACATTGCGCAGTTTGGGCAGCTGAATGTAGCGGAACACGGCCAGGCGCGAAGCGCCGTCGATGCGGGCCGCCTGGTAATACGCGTCGGGAATGGCGCGCAAGCCCGCATAGCACAGCAGCACCACCAAGGGCGTCCAGTGCCAGATATCCATCACCATCACCGTCAGCCAGGCGTCGAGCGAATTACCGTTGTAGTTGTAATCAAAGCCCAGCTGGTTCAGGGTATAGCCCATCAGGCCGATGTCGCCGCGGCCGAAGATTTGCCAGATGGTGCCCACCACGTTCCAGGGAATCAGGAGCGGCAGCGCGATCAGCACCAGCGCCAGCGACGCCTTCCAGCCATCGGCCGGCATGCACAGGGCGATCAGAATGCCCAGCGGAATCTGGATCGCCAGCACGGAGCCGGAAAACAGCAGCTGGCGCAGCAAGGCGCTGTGCAAGTCGCCGTCCAGCATGACCATGCGGAACCACTCGGTGCCTACAAATACCTTTTGCGTGGGGCTCAGGATATCCTGCACGGAATAGTTCACCACGGTCATCAAAGGCAGGATGGCGGAAAAGGCCACGCACAGCAGCACTGGCAGGATCAATAACCAGGCGCGGCGGTTGTTATCGGTTTTACCATTATGTATCATCAGGCCACCCGCTTATCGTTGACATAGAACAAGGTGCGTTGCGGCGGAAAGCGCAGCCGCACAGCATTCCCGACGACAGCGTCGATGGCGCGCAGCTTGGCCGCCACCATCGCGCCACCCAGCTGGAATTCCGCCAGGTAATGCGTGCCCATATTGCGCACGGCCGTGACCGTCGCGTCCAGGCAGTGCTCGCTACCCTCGCCTGCCGGCAGGCATTCAACGAATTCAGGCCGCACACCGAGCGTGATTTTCCCTTGCGCCCCTAGCAGAGCCGCGCGGGCGGCGGCGGACACCGACAGTGCCTGTCCCGCCACGCGCAAGCCGCCATCGTCCAGCGCGCAATCGAGCAAGTTCATGCCCGGGTTGCCGATGAAATAGCCGACAAAGGTGTGCTCGGGCTCCTCGAACAATGCTTGCGCGCTGCCCGTCTGCACCACTTCGCCCTGCGTCATGACAACCACTTGGTCGGCAAAGGTCAACGCTTCCACCTGGTCGTGCGTGACGTAGATCAATGACAATTTCAGTTCGTGGTGGATTTCCTTCAACTTTCTGCGCAGCAGCCATTTCAAATGCGGGTCGATCACCGTCAGCGGTTCGTCGAAGAGCACGGCCGCCACGTCAGGGCGCACGAGGCCACGTCCCAGGGAAATCTTTTGCTTGGCGTCCACGGACAGACCACTGGCGCGCAATTTCAAGTCGCCCGTCAACTCCAGCATTTGCGCTACCTGCTGCACGCGCTTTTTCACGTCAATCTCTTTCCAGCCGCGATTGCGCAGCGGAAACGCCAGGTTGTCGTGCACGGTCATGGTGTCGTAGATGACGGGGAACTGAAACACTTGCGCGATATTCCGCGCCTCGGTGGGCAGCTGCGTCACATCCTTGCCGTCGAACAGCACCTTGCCATGCGACGGTTTGACCAGGCCGGAGATGATATTGAGCAAGGTCGTCTTGCCGCAGCCGGACGGTCCCAGCAAGGCATAGGCACCGCCGTCATGCCACGCCATGCTCATGGGCCGCAGCGCGTAGTCGGTGGGTTCCGTCGGGTTCGGTTTGTAGGCGTGGGCCAGGTCGACCAGTTCAATGCGCGCCATGTCAAGCTCCTCCCGACATAGCGACGCCCGACGCTACGGCGCCCGGAGCGAACAGCAAACCGCCATCGTCCGCGAATATCAGCAAGGCATGCGGCTGGCAATACACAGTGCAGGCGCTGCCGATGTCCAGGTTGTGCACGCCACCGAGCTGCGCCACCAGAGCCAGCTCGCCGCGGCGCGCGTGCACATAGGTTTCCGAGCCGCTGATTTCCGCCAGGTCCACCTGCGCCGCGATCGCCACGTCGCCATCGGACTGGGGAGATAAATGCAGGCTGTGGGCGCGCACGCCGAGAATCACCTCCGTGCTGTCGCCCAGGCGGGCGCGCTGCTCGCCGCTCAGGTGAATCGCCAGACCATCAGCCGCCTGCGCCACGCCCTGCGCATCCACGCGCGCAGGAATCAGGTTGATCGGCGGATCGCTGAAGGTGCGCGCCACGGCGATGGAATTGGGGGCGTTGAAGACATCGAGTGTCGGTCCCTGCTGCAGGAGCCGTCCCTCGTGCAGCACGGCCACGTGGCCGCCCAGTTGCAGCGCTTCCAGCGGTTCCGTGGTCGCATACACGACCGTCGTGCTGCCGCTGGAAAACAGTTCCGTCAATTCGCGGCGCAGTTCCTCGCGCAGTTTGTAATCGAGGTTGACGAGCGGCTCGTCGAGCAGCAGCAGCGAGGCATCCTTGATCAGCGCGCGTCCCAGCGCCGTGCGCTGCTGCTGGCCGCCCGACAGTTCGCCCGGCGTGCGCTGCAGATACGGGGTGATATGCAGGCGCTCGGCCAGCGCCAGCACTTTCGCGCGGATCTGTTCCTCGGGCACCTTGCGCAGGCGCAAGGGCGAGGCGATATTGTCGTAGACGGTGAAGGCCGGATAGTTGATGAATTGCTGGTACACCATGGCCAGGTTGCGGCGGCTGACGGGCACACCCGTCACGTCGACGCCGTCGGCAGTCACTGTGCCCCCGCTGGGCTTGTCCAGGCCCGCCATCACGCGCATCAGGGTCGTCTTGCCGGCACGCGTGGTGCCCAGCAAGACGTTGATGGCGCCCGGCACCAGCGCCAACGACATCGGATATAAAAAGTCGTCAGCCCCCTGCTTCCTGCTGATCTTGTCCAGTACCAGTTGCACGCGCTTCTCCTCCAGTGATGGTTTCTTATTCTTCGCCGCACCCTCTGCGGGGCGCGGTCGCCAACGTATTCTGCGCTCTTCTTACGGCACCAACGGATGCTGCAACAGCCAGGCGTCGAGCCTGCCCGCCGTCTCGCGCGGCAGGTGCAGGCCCAGCTTGGAGCGCCGCCACAGGATGTCGGCCGCGCTGACGGCCCATTCATGGCGCCGCAAATAATTGACTTCCGCCGCGTACAGGCCGGCGGCGATTTCCTCGCCCATGGCCGCCACGTTCTTGCACCCATCGAGCAACACATGGATGCGCGTGCCGTAAGCGCGCGCATAGCGCGCCACCAGCGCCGCCGGCAGCCAGGGGTACTCGCCCTGCAAGCCTTGCACGAACTGGTCGAACTCGCGCACCGACCTGTTCTGCGGCGTGCTGCCGAACACATCGCCGCCGGGCAGGCAGGCGTTAGCCGTCCAGGCTGGCCGCGTATTGCCCAGCAAGGGCGCCAGCAGATCGAGTGCTTCCTCGGCCAGCTTGCGGAAGGTCGTGATCTTGCCGCCGAAAACACTGAGCAGCGGCGCACCGCCCTGCTCCAGCTCGAAGCGGTAATCGCGCGTGACGGCCTTGGCATCGGCCGCCGCGTCTTCCACCAGCGGACGCACGCCTGCATACGTCCAGACCACGTCGGCAGGCACGACGGGCTTGCTGAAATAGTAACTGGAAAGCTCGCACAAGTAACGAATTTCCTCGTCATCGATTTCCACCTTGCCGCTATCGCCGTGGTAATCGAGATCTGTGGTGCCGATCAGGGTGAAATCATGCTCGTAAGGAATGGCAAACACGATGCGTCCGTCCGGATGCTGGAAGATATACGCATGATCATGCGCGAACAGGCGCTTGACGACGATATGGCTACCTTTGATCAAGCGCAAATGGCGGCCCGTACCACCGGGCGCCGCCTGCTGCAGGAACTCGGCCGTCCATGGCCCGGCCGCATTCACGACGCTGCGCGCGCGCACCAGCGTCTGCCTGCCACCGGCGTGTTGCAAGGTGGCCAGCCAGGTATCGTTCTCGCCCGCACCCTCGCGTGAGAGGGCCGTGCAGCGCGTCTGCGTCAGTACGTGCGCACCCTTGTCTGCCGCATCGATGGCGTTGAGCACCACCAGGCGCGCATCGTCGACCCAGCCATCGGAATACACGAAGCCGCGCTTGAACTGGGGTTTTAACGGTTTTCCCGCCGCGTGGTGCTCAAGGTCGATGCCGTGCGAGGCAGGCAGGATTTCGCGCTTTGCCAGCATGTCGTAGAGAAACAGGCCGGCACGTATCAGCCAGGCCGGGCGCTGGCCCTGCGCATGCGGCATGACAAAGCGCAGCGGCCACATGATGTGCGGCGCCGAGCGCAGCAGCACTTCACGCTCGATCAGCGCCTTGCGCACGAGGCCGAACTCATAGTATTCGAGGTAGCGCAGGCCGCCGTGTATCAGCTTGGTGGAAGCGGACGAGGTGTGGGCAGCGAGGTCGTCTTTTTCGCACAGCACCACGGACAGGCCCCGCCCGGCCGCGTCGCGCGCGATGCCGGCGCCGTTGATGCCACCGCCCACCACCAGCAGGTCGCATGCCATCGCCGGCTCCGGCACTGCGTCGATTCCCTGCTGTACTGAAGCCATCGGAACTCCATCGTTATCAAGGACAGGCGACCAAGAAAGACTAGGCACACCCGGCGACTGTGGTTAAGATCAATACTGATGTCATACGAATTCAATATGGATAAGATTACGCCATAAATCGAACTCATAGCAACATATTTTTACCCGCATTTGTTCGATTTTGTTCGTTTGTAAAATTTTAAAGAGACACGCTCATGAATTTGAATCCCCGCCAGCGCCGCTTGCTTGAAGTGGTGCGCCAGAAAGTCACCATGTCGGTAGAGGAGTTGGCCCAGCAACTCGACGTCACTCCGCAAACCGTGCGGCGCGACGTCAAGCAGATGGAAGAAGCGCGCCTGCTGGCCCGCTATCACGGTGGCGTGGGCTTGCCCTCGTCCGTGGAAAATATCGATTACAACCAGCGCCAAGTATTCAACAGCGAAGCCAAGCGGCGCATCGCCGCCGCCGTGGCGGCGCAAGTGCCGCATGGCTGTTCGCTCCTGATCAATATCGGCACCACTACCGAGGAAGTGGCGCGCGCGCTGGGCCGGCACACGGGCTTGCACGTGGTGACGAACAACCTGAACGTGGCGGCCATCCTGGCCGACAATGCCGCCTGCGAAGTCATCGTGGCGGGCGGCGTGGTGCGCGGGCGCGACCGCGGCATCGTGGGCGAAGCCACCATCGACTTCATCCGCCAGTTCAAGGTCGACATCGGCATCATCGGCATTTCCAGCATCGACGAAGACGGCAGCTTGCGTGACTTCGATGCGCGTGAAGTGAAGGTGGCGCAAGCCATCATCGAGCAGTCGCGCGAAGTGTGGCTGGTAGCCGACCAGCATAAATTCGGCCGCAAGGCGCTGGTGCGACTGGCCGACCTCGCGCAAATCGATATCTTGTTTACGGATGCGCCTCCGCCGGCCCGCTTTACCGACGTACTGCGCGACGCAGGTGTGAAGCTGGTGGTGGCCTGAGCGGCCGGCATATCGGCATGAAAACGCGCACTGTCGCGCAGCCAATACGGCAGGTAGAGGCAAGCGCAGCGAATGATATGAAATATTTATCAATTCAGTAAAAAAGCTGTTACCATTGAGGCAACATGAGTTATTTTTTTAATCTTCCTCTCCGGCAATACGATTATTTGCTTGATATTGCTTTTTATCTATCCAGAGCAAGAAAATAAGGAAAAACTCTTTGCCGGTCGGTGATTTCCTGTGAAAACAGTGTTAGAACTACCTCAAGCACGATGATTGTTCCCAAACAAACCACTCGACAGCAAGCGTGAAGGCCTTGACCATGCCCGTAACGCCGCCCAGTGAAGGAAATAAAATGAGCCATAGTTTTGAAACGGCCGCCTCGCCGCAAGCCGCCCACCCCAACAGCGTTCCCGTCAGCGAACTGGAAGCCCATCTCGGTTACTGGCTGCGTTTCGTGTCCAACCACGTTTCCCACAGCTTCCAGAAAAAAGCGGAAGCCAATGGCGTGACGGTGTCCGAATGGGTGGTGCTGCGTGAAATGTTCCGCCTGGGCTGCACCTCGCCCACGGTGCTGGCGCAAGTGTCCGGCATGAGCAAGGGCGCCGTGTCGAAGCTGATCGACCGCCTGGAAAGCAAGGGCATGGTCAGCAAGTCGATCCTGCTGGCGGACCGCCGTCAGCATTCGATCGAACTGACCACGGAAGGTGAAGCGCTGGTACCCGTGCTGGCCGAGATGGCAGACCAGAACGACGAGGAATTCTTCGGCAAGCTGCCGCGCCAGCTGCGCGACGACCTGCTCGAAGCGATGAAGGAAGTGGCGCGCACACATCAGCTCAAGAGCGCACCCCTGAATTAAAGCGACTTGGGCAAGGGTGAGACGGTAGCTCGGGCGCTTCGGCTATGATGCTGGCCTGACCGTCTACCAGGAACACGCATGGCCCTGCACATCGAAACCCCTCTGCTCAACTCGCGCGCCCTGAGCCTGCACAGCGAACGCGCGATCTGGCTCAAGCTCGAAGCCTTGCAGCCCCCCGGCTCCTTCAAGATCCGCGGCATCGGCCTCGCCTGCGAAGAATACGCGCGGCGCGGCGCCAGTCGTTTCATCTCTTCTTCCGGTGGCAATGCCGGCATCGCCGTGGCCTACGCGGGACGCCAGCTGGGCATTCCCGTCATCGTCGTGGTGCCAGAAACGACCAGTGCGCGGGCCAGGGCTCTGATCGCGCAGGAAGGCGCCGAAGTCATCGTGCATGGCGCCGCCTGGCAAGAAGCCAACGCGCTGGCGCAAGCCATGCTCACGCCGCAAGACGCTTTCCTGCATCCCTTCGATGACCCGCTGCTGTGGCAAGGCCACGCGGGCATGATCGATGAAGTGGCCAGCGCGGGCCTGAAACCGGATGCGGTCGTGCTGTCAGTGGGCGGCGGCGGTCTGCTGGCCGGCGTGGCCGAAGGCTTGCAGCGCAACGGCTGGGACGACGTGGTCCTGGTGGCCGTGGAAACCGAAGGCGCCGCCTCGCTGGCCGCCGCCATGGCCGCGCGCGAACACGTGGCCCTGCCCGCCGTAAACAGCATCGCCACTTCGCTGGCCGCGCGCCAGGTGTGCGCGCAAGCCTACGCCATCAGCCAGACGCGTCTGCTGCACAGCGTGGTGGTCTCGGACCGGGCCGCCGTCGATGCCTGCCAGCGCTTTATTAGCGACCAGCGCCTGGTGGTGGAGCCGGCCTGCGGCGCCGCGCTGGCCGCCGTCTACGGCAAGACGCCGGAACTGGCGCCCTACCGCAATGTGCTGGTCATCGTCTGTGGCGGCGTCACTGCCACCACGCAGCAGCTTGACCACTGGAGCGCCGCCCTGTAACGCCGCCTACGGCGCCGCCTCAAGCAGCGCCACGCCATCGCGGCCCTGCCCCTTGGCGGCATACAAGGCCTGGTCCGCCAGGTCCAGCAACTGCGCCGGCGTCAGCGCGCCTTCGCGGAAGATGGCGATGCCGATGCTGGTCGTCACCGGCAGCGGGCCGCTGGCCAGGTCGAAGGGGTGGCGGATGGCATCGATGATCTTCGCGCCGATCTGGCGCACTTCGGCCGCGCTGTTTACGCCTTCGAGAATGATCACGAATTCATCGCCGGCCAGGCGCGCCACCAGGTCGCTGGCGCGCACGCTGCGCACCAGGCGCGCGGCAAATTCCTTCAGCACCTCGTCGCCGGCATGGTGGCCGAGGCTATCGTTGATGGCCTTGAAGCGGTCGATATCGAGATAGGCCAGCGCCATCGGCGCGCGCGCAGCGCGCGTACGCTGCATGCTTTGCGCCAGTTGTTCGTCGAAGCGGCGGCGGTTGGCGATGCCCGTCAGTATGTCGGTGGCGGCGGCAAACTGCAGCGCCGTATGCACCGCCTTGGTCTTGGTGATTTCGTGGATCAGGCCATACACGCCTTCCACCGTGCCGCTCTCGCCCACATCGGGCACATAGCTGGTCTGGAAGGCACGCTGGCCCGCCTCCCCCTCGCCATCAATGCTGAATTCATATTCGACCTCCTCGCCCGCGAAGGCGCGCTGCAGGTAGGCTTCGCGCAATTGATACGCCTCTTCGCCCAGCACATCGCGTATCGACTGCATCATGCTTTCCTTGCGCGACCGGCCGAACCATTTTTCAAACGTGGCGTTGATGAACTGGTAGCGGTGCTCGCGGTCGATGTAGACGATCACCACGGGTACATGGTCCGTCAGCAGCTTCAAGCGCCGCTCGCTGTCGCGCGTCTGCGCCTCGGCGATTTCGCGCTCGGCCACCAGCGAGTAGAAATCACGGCTCAAGTCACCGATTTCATCGCGCCGTTCGATTTGCAGCGCCTCGATGCCCAGGCGCTGGCGGCGGATCTGGTGCACCTGGCGGCGCAGGCGCTCCAGTGGCTGCAGCAAACGCAGCACCACGCGCCAGCCGGCCAATCCAGCCAGCACCGCCAGCAGCACGGCAGCCAGCAATATTTTGCTGCGCATCGCATGCAGTGGCGCGAAAGCCTGATTCATCGGATAAACCGAGGCCAGTATCCAGCCCGTGCCGGCAATGCGGTGGTAGGCAAACAAGGCATCGACACCCTGCGTGGTGGTGCCCGTCAGCCAGCCCTCGAAGCCCTGCATGGCGCGCCGGGTCGGTTCGCTGACGGGGCCATTCGCCTCGATGCGCTGCATGATGCGCGACTTGTCCGGATGCTCGACGATGACGCCTTCGCTGGTCATGATGTACAGGTAGCCGCCCGTGCCCGGCTTGAGTGCGCCCAGGCGCCCCAGGAAATCGGGTTGGCGCAGGTTCACGCTGGCCGCCAGCACATAGCGCATGGCGCCCTGCGCATCGAACACGGGCTGCGTCACCACCACGATGGGCATGCCGGAAATGCTGCCGTTGAGCGGCGAGGAGATCACCGAGCGCCGGGTCGCCAGCGTCTGATCAAAGTAGGGACGTCCCTTCAGGTTCAGTCCCGCCTGCGGCTTGAAGGGGCTCAGGGTGGCCAGGACAACACCATCGATACCAACCACGCCGGCCGTATAAAACTCCTTGCCCAGCACTGTTTGCGCGCCCAGAAAGCGCTGCAGGCTGGCGCCATCGTGCGCGCCACTGGCCGCCAGGCTGTCCGCCATCGCGCGCAGCACATTGCGCTTGGCATCGAGTTCTTCTTCGATGAAGACGGCGGCGCTGGCCAGCGATACATACTGCTGGCGCCCCGTCACGTCGCGCATGCCGCGCTCGGCCACGCTCAGGGTGGCCAGCGCCAACGAGGCCACGGCAGCCAGCACGAGCAGGAAGACGACCACGCTCATACGCGCCTTCAGGCTGGCCGGCAGGCGTCGGCGCAGCAATTTACGCAATCTCATACGCATCGTCGCCACGCCGTCACAGCCGCTGCTGCAAGTACCGGCACAGGCGCTCGACCGATTCTTGCAGCGCCAGCACCTCGGTGTCGAGGCTCAGGGCGGGCGACAGCGGCGTCTCGTAGGGAGCGGAAACGCCCGTGAATTGCGCGATCTGGCCCGCGCGCGCCTGCGCATACAGGCCTTTCGGGTCGCGCGCCTCACACTCGGCCAGCGGCGTGCTGACATGGACTTCGATGAAATGCGCCGCGCCGATGATGTCGGCGGCCATGGCCCGGTCGGCGCGGTACGGCGAAATGAAGGCGGCGATGACGATCAGGCCGACCTCGTTCATCAGGCGCGCCACTTCGGCCGTACGGCGGATATTTTCATGCCGGTCTTGCGGCGTAAAGCCCAGGTCGCGGTTCAAGCCATGGCGCAGCTGGTCGCCGTCGAGCAGCGCCACGGCGCGGCCCTGCGCCTTGAGCGCTTGCCCCAGCGCCAGCGCGATGCTGGTCTTGCCGGCGCCGCTCAAGCCCGTCAGCCAGACCGTGGGGTGTTGTGCTGCTGTCATCACACTGCCTCTCCATTATAGAGCTGGCAATATAACAAAGCCGTGCCGGAAAGGACAGATTTTCAGGCCGCGCTGCGCGCCTCAAGCAGCAACTGTCGTATCTCGGGCACGCAGGAGCCGCAATTGCCGCCCGCCTTGACGCAGGCCGTCACCTGCGCCGTCGTCGTCAGTTTTTGATCCTGGATGGCGGCGCAAATGGTGTTGCGCCCCACCCCAAAGCACGAGCACACTGTGGGGCCGGCGTCGACGCTCTTGCCGATCGGCTGGCCCAGCAGCACACCGGCGCGATCCGCCGCATCCATTTGCGCGTGCGCAAACAGGCCCGCCAGCCAGCTGCGCGACGGCATGTCGGGACGGGGCGAGACATACACGCACTGCGCGATGCGCCCTTCGTCCAGGTGCACGGCGCGGTACACGCCGGCGCTGGCGTCCGCATAATCGAGCCAGTCGGCGTTGTCGTCCGAGACGCCGAGCAGTGCGCGCGCCCAGACGCCCAGGTCGGCAATGCGCTGGCGGCCCGCCAGCTCGTAGCGCAGGAATTGTTCGCCCTGGATGCGCGTCCAGTGCGCCACGCCGTCAAGGTTCAAGGGCGTGCGGCTCAGGACAAACGCATGCCAGTGCACGCGGAACTGCTCGATGCGCACGGGCGTGTGCTTGAACTCTGGCTCGCCCGAGACGGGATCGACCACCGGATTGACGACGGCGCCCACGCGCGCGTCGGAGGCATTCGCGTCGCTCCAGTGTATCGGCACGAACACCTGGCCGCGCGCGATGCCGCCGCCATGCACGACGCGCGCCACCATCGCGCCCCAGGCACTGCTGATGCGCGCCAGCTCGCCCTCGCGCACGCTGTACAGCAGCGCATCCTGCGGGTGGAGGTCGATGAAGGCTTCGGCGACGTGACCCGACAGCTTGGCCGCCTTGCCCGTGCGCGTCATCGTATGCCACTGGTCGCGCACCCTGCCCGTATTCAAGATGAGTGGATAGTCCTCGTCGGGCATATTATGCGGCGCGCGCGGCGCCGTGGGCACGAAGCGCGCACGCCCGTCCGCATGCGCGAAGCGGCCGTCGCCGAACAGGCGCGCCCGGCCCTGCGGCCATTGCTGCGGCACCAGGGCGTCGTATTGCGCCGCATCAAGGTTGTCCAGGCCCGTCAGGTTGAACAGGCGCGCCGTTTCTGCCGCGTTGCGGAAGGTGGACAGGCGCGCGTGTTCGTCGAAGATGGCCTGCGGCGAGGTGAAATCGAAGCCTGCGTAGCCCATGCGCGTGGCCACGTCGCACAGCACCTGCCAGTCGGCGCGCGCCTCGCCGGGCGCCGGCAAAAAAGCGCGCTGGCGCGAGATGCGCCGCTCGGAGTTCGTCACCGTGCCATCCTTCTCGCCCCAGCCCAGGGCCGGCAGCAGCACGTCGGCATGCGCATTCGTGTCCGATTCGGCGCTGATGTCCGACACCACGACCAGTTCGCATTGATCCAGCGCGCGGCGCACCTGCTCGGCGTCCGGCATGCTCACCAGCGGATTGGTGGCGATGATCCACACGGCTTTCACCTTGCCCGATTCGATCGCGTGGAACAGTTCCACGGCTTTCAAGCCAGGTTTGCCGGCGATGCGGGGAGAGTCCCAGAACGTTTGCACGGTGTCACGGTGCAACGGATTGTCCAGCTCCAGGTGCGCCGCCAGCATGTTGGCCAGGCCCCCTACCTCACGCCCGCCCATGGCGTTCGGCTGCCCCGTCAGGGAAAACGGCCCCATGCCGGGCTGGCCGATGCGCCCCGTCGCCAGGTGGCAGTTGATGATGCTGTTGACCTTGTCCGTGCCGGAGGACGACTGGTTTACGCCCTGCGAAAAGGCCGTGACGACCTTGCGCGTGGCAGCAAAGGCCTGGTAAAACGCCAGCAAGGCCTGCGGGTCGACCTTGCAGAT
This sequence comes from Janthinobacterium darwini, assembly GCF_051380905.1. Lineage (NCBI taxonomy): Bacteria > Pseudomonadati > Pseudomonadota > Betaproteobacteria > Burkholderiales > Oxalobacteraceae > Janthinobacterium > Janthinobacterium darwini. Next base: position 1,076,583 of record NZ_JBNYXX010000001.1, on the reverse strand, counting down.
GCGCGCCACCTGCAGCGGGTCGCCGCACTCCACATGCGCGGCGGCCAGCGCCTCATCGAGACCGCGGCTGTGCCGCGTGACGAAAGCGTCGTCGATCACGCCTTCTTTCGCCAGATGGCACAGCAAGCCATTGAACAGCCATACGTCAGTGCCCGGCTTCACGGGCAGGTGCAAATCGGCCAGCTCGCACGTGGCCGTGCGGCGCGGGTCGATCACCACCAGTTTGACGCCTGGCCGGCTTTCCTTGAGGCGCGCGATGCGCTGGAACAGGATCGGGTGGCACCAGGCCGTGTTCGAGCCCACCAGCACCACCATGTCGGCCAGTTCCAGGTCTTCATAGCAGCCCGGCACGATATCCTCGCCAAACGCGCGCTTGTGGCCCGCCACGGCCGACGACATGCACAGGCGCGAATTGGTGTCGATATTCGCGCTGCCCACATAGCCCTTCATGAATTTGTTGGCGATGTAATAGTCTTCCGTCAGCAGCTGTCCCGAGACATACAGGGCCACGGCGTCAGGCCCGTGTGCATCGATGATGGCGCGCAAGCCGCCAGCCACCTGATCCAGCGCAGCATCCCATGAAGCGCGCTGCAGGACGCCATCGACGCGCACCTGTGGAGTCAGCAGGCGCTTGTCGAGGCCCAGGGTATCGCCCAGCGCCGAGCCTTTCACGCACAGGCGCCCCAGGTTGGCCGGGTGGCTGCTATCGCCGGCGATGCGGATGGCGCCGTCGGGCAGGCGTGTCGCTTCCACGCCGCAGCCGACGCCGCAGTACGGGCAAGTGGTTTTTACGGGCGTGCACGTGGTCATGGGCGTATCCTGTTGGTCGCTGTCAGGCGGCCTGGCCGCACAGGGCCTGGCCAAACAATAAATGGGAGCGCAACTGGCTGATGTCGCGGCGCTGCTGGATCAGGTCGAAATACCAGGGACCGTCCTGCACCTCGCCATACAGCACGGCGCCCACCAGGCGGTCGCCCTGCACCACCAGGCGCTTGTAGACACCGCGGCGCGGATCGCGCAGCACCAGGTCTTCGCTGCCCTCGCCGCCTATGATGTCGCCGGCCGAATACAGGTCGATGCCCGTCACTTTCAATTTGGTGGCGCTGGCCTGCTGCACGTAGCGCCGGTGCCCGGCGCCAGCCAGGTGCGCGCCGCACACGCGCGCCTGCTCCCAGATGGGCGCCACCAGGCCGAAGGTGGCGCGGCGGTGCTGCACGCATTCGCCCACGGCGTACACGCGCGGGTCATAGCTTTGCAGACAGTCGTCGACGACGATGGCCCGTTCGCAGTGCAGGCCGGCAGCTTGCGCCAGGGCGATATTGGGGCGCACACCGGCCGTCATCACCACCAGGTCGGCGGGAATGCTGCTGCCGTCAAGAAAACGCACGCTTTCCGCCCGCTCGCGGCCCGTGATCTCGGCGGTCTGCGCCTGCATCAGGAAACGCAGGCCGCGCGCCTCCAGCGCCGATTTCAACAACATCGATGCGGGCGCATCGAGCTGCTGGTTCATCAGGGCGCCGCTCATGTGCACGACGGTGACGTCCATGCCCTGGCGCTGCAAGCCGTTGGCCGCTTCCAGTCCCAGCAAGCCGCCGCCGATGACCACCGCATGGCGGTGCGTGCGCGCCGCCTGCAGCATGGTGTCGACATCGCTGATATCGCGAAAACCGATCACGCCTGGCAGCGCGTGGCCCGGCACGGGCACGATGAACGGCGTCGACCCGGTGGCCAGCAGCAGGCGGTCATAAGGTACCTCGATGCCCGACTGCGCCTCTACCTTGCGCGCCTGGCGGTCGATGCGCACCACGGGGTCGCCCGCGTGCAAGGTGATGCCGTGCTGCGCATACCAGTCGCGCGTGTGCAGCATGATGTCGTCCACCGTCTTTTCACCGGCGAGCACCGGGGAAAGCAAAATGCGGTTGTAATTGCCATGCGGCTCGGCGCCGAACACGGTGATGTCGTACAGGTCAGGCGCGAGTTTCAACAGCTCCTCGACCGTGCGCATGCCAGCCATGCCGTTGCCGACTACCACGAGCGAGGGGCGCGCAGTTGCCTTGGCTGGCGGGTTCACAGGGCCACCCACACCATGTCCGCAAACAAGCGCGCGGGCCAGGATGTGACCGAATGCTCGGGCGCTTCCAGGCACTCGCCGCTGGCGAGGTCGAAGTGCTGCTTGTAGATGGGCGAGGCGACAACGACGCGCTCGCCGATGCTGCCCACCAGGCCACGCGACAGCACGGAAGCGCCCGCGCTCGGGTCGACATTGTCGATGGCGTACACGCGCGGCGCCGCATCGCCGACGCGAAACACGGCCACGTGGCGCCCACCCAGCAGCGCGCACACGCCCGTGTCGGGCACGATGTCAGCCAAGGGGCAGATTGCCACCCAATTGTCGGCGCTGGCGCCAGTCAGTTCATTCATCGCATTCATGCTTCACGCCTCCACGGCAAGGATGGGGATCACGGTGCTGCGGCGTTCGATGGGCGTGGCAGGCCGGATCTGGCCCCGCTCTTCCACGAACACCACGTTTTCATCGTTTTTCTCGCTATTGACGAAGTGGCGGAAACGCTGGCGCACGGCGGGGTTGGAGATGGCTTCCTGCCACTCGCAGGCATAGGTGTCGACCACGTGCTGCATGTCCGCTTCCAGCTCGTGGGCGATGCCCAGGCTGTCGTCGATGACGACGCGCTTGAGGTAATCGAGTCCCCCTTCCAGGTTGTCGCGCCACACACTGGTGCGCTGCAGGCGGTCGGCCGTGCGCACGTAAAACATCAAAAAGCGGTCGACATAGCGCACCAGGGTGGCTTCATCGAGATCGGACGCCAGCAATTCCGCGTGGCGCGGCTTCATGCCGCCATTGCCGCACACGTACAGGTTCCAGCCTTTTTCCGTGGCGATCAGGCCGATATCCTTGCCCTGCGCCTCGGCGCATTCGCGCGTGCAGCCGGAGACGCCGAACTTGATCTTGTGCGGCGTGCGCAAGCCCTTGTAGCGGTTTTCCAGGCGGATGGCGAAACCCACGCTGTCGGCCACGCCGTAGCGGCACCAGGTGGAACCGACGCACGATTTGACCGTGCGCAAAGATTTGCCATAGGCGTGGCCCGATTCGAAGCCGGCCGCGATCAATTCTTCCCAGATGGCGGGCAACTGGTCCACGCGGGCACCGAACAGGTCGACCCGCTGGCCGCCCGTGATCTTGGTGTACAGGCCGTATTTCTTCGCCACCATGCCCACGGCGATCAAGCCGTCGGCCGTCACTTCGCCGCCCGGCATGCGCGGCACCACCGAGTACGTGCCATCCTTCTGGATATTGCCAAGGAAATAATCGTTACTATCCTGCAGGCTGGCGTGCACAGGCGAGAGGACGAAATCGTTCCAGCAAGACGCGAGGATATTCGCCGCCACGGGCTTGCACACGTCGCAACCGAGACCCTGTCCATGCGCGGACAGCAGCGCGCCGAAGCTGCGGATTTTGCCCACGCGCACCAGGTGGTGCAATTCCTGGCGCGAGTACGCAAAGTGCTCGCACACGTGGTTGTTGACGGCCAGGCCCTGCTTCTGCATTTCCGCCTTCATGATCTGCGTTACCAGTGGCACGCAGCCGCCGCAGGCCGTTCCCGCCTTGGTGCAGCTTTTGAGGGCGCCGATACTGGTGGCACCCTCGGCGACGGCCGCGCACAGCGCGCCTTTCGAGACGTCATTGCACGAGCAGATTTGCGCCGACTCGGGCAAGGCGTCCACGCCCAGTCCCACCTTTTGCTGACCGTCGGCCTGCGGCAAGATCAGGAATTCGGGGCATTCCGGCAGCTCGATTTTATTCAGCATCATTTGCAGGAGCGTGCCGTATTCGCTGGCGTCGCCCACCATCACGCCACCCAGCAGGTATTTGCCGCAATCGGAGACGACGATCTTCTTGTAGATCTGCTTGCGCTCGTCCGTGAACTGGTAGGAGCGGCTGCCTGGCGCATTGCCATGCGGGTCGCCCAGGCTGGCCACGTCCACGCCCATCAACTTGAGCTTGGTGCTCATGTCGGCGCCCTTGAACGCGGCTTCTCCCTCTTCCTGCAACACATGGCGCGCGCAAATGCGCGCCATGTCATAGCCGGGCGCCACCAGGCCAAAGATCAAGCCGCCCCACAGCGCACATTCGCCGATGGCGTAGATATCCGGATCGGACGTGACGCAGCTGTCGTCGATGGCGATGCCGCCGCGTGCTCCCACGTCCAGGCCGCAGGCGCGCGCCAGTTCGTCACGGGGGCGGATGCCGGCCGAAAAGACGATCATGTCCGCTTCCAGGTAACTGCCATCGGCAAACTGCATGCGGTGCATGGCCGCTACACCGTCGACGATGGCCAGGGTATTCTTTTGCGTGTGCACGGTAACGCCCAGTTCCTCGATCTTGCGGCGCAGGACGCGCGCGCCGCCTTCATCGACCTGCACGGCCATCAGGCGCGGGGCGAATTCCACCACGTGAGTATCGAGCTTCAAATCGCGCAAGGCCTTCGCGCATTCGAGGCCCAGCAGCCCGCCGCCGATGACCACGCCCGTGGTGGACTTGGCGCCCCAGGCCAGCATGGCTTCCAGGTCTTCGATGGTGCGATAGACGAAGCAGCCATCGCGCTCCTTGCCCGGCAGCGGCGGCACGAAAGGCGTGGAGCCGGTGGCGAACACCAGTTTGTCGTAGCGCAATACCTCGCCCGTGCTGGTCGTGACGCTCTTCGCCAAGCGGTCGATGGAGATGGCCCGCGCATTGAGCTTCAACACGACGTTGTCCTTGTCGAAGAAACCGGGCGCCACCAGCGACAGCTCTTCCGCCGATTTGCCGCTGAAAAATTCGGACAGGTGCACGCGGTCGTAGGCGGGACGCGCTTCTTCGCACAAGACCGTGACGTGCAGGTGCGGGGCGTTTTCCAATGCCAGGCATTCGAGGAACTTATGCCCGACCATGCCATGGCCGAGAACGACGATCTTCAAAGGGTGGTTCATGCTTGCTCTCCTCAGGCCGCAGCCATGTTCGGTTCCGCCGCCAGCCCCGTAAATCGGGCGGCGATGGCGCACAGGGCCGAGATCACCACCAGCGCGCTGAGGATGATCAGGGTCTGGCGGATGTCGCCCGTGCCCTTCATCAGAAAACCGGCCGCCACGGCGCCCACATTGCCGCCCGCGCCGATGATGCCGGCCACGCCGCCGAGCGCACGGCTATCAATAAAGGGCACCAGCGCGTAGGTGGCGCCGCAAGCCATGTGGGTGAACAGGCCGAAGACCAGCATGGCGATGACGGCGTACGTGACGCTGTCGACTTTCGCAAACCACAGCAAGCCCACGCCTTCGCCTATCATCAGCATGAACAGCAGGGTCACGCGGCTGTTCAGGTTGCCGCGCAGGGCCAATTTATCGGACATCCAGCCACCCAGGGCGCGGGCAAACAGGGCCAGCAAGCCGAAGCTGCCGGCGGCCAGGCCGGCGGATTTCAAGGACAGGCCGAAATGGTCGACGTAGTACACGGCGGCGATGTTGTGGATGAAAATCTCGATGCCGAAGCAGGCGCCGTAGGTGACGAACAGCAGCCACACGCGGTAGTTGGAACTGGCGGCCTTGAAGCTGTCCCAGCCCCCGCTTTTGCCACCACCTTTGCCACCCTCGATGGCCGCGCCAGCCTTGCGCAAGTCTGAATAATTTCCTTCCGGGCAATCCTGCGTATAGCGCCAGTAGAGGACAGCCATCAGCAGCATCAGCACGCCCGGCACCAGCAGGGCGATGCGCCAGCCCAGCGACTCGGACACGCCCAGCATCAGCACGGCGCCAAGCAGCAGCGGCATCAGCGCCTGCGCCGCGCCGCCGCCCGCATTGCCCCAGCCGGCGGCGGCCGCATTCGCCGTCCCCACCACGCGGGGCGCAAACATCACGGAGGTGTGATATTGCGTGATGACAAAGCTGGCACCGACGGCGCCGATGCCCAGGCGGAAAAACAGAAAGCTTTCATAACTTTGCGAAGCGGCCACGCCCAGCACGGGAATGGCGCCCAGCAACAGCAAGCCCGTGTACGTCTTGCGCGGGCCGTAGCGGTCGCACAATGGTCCCACGATCAGGCGCACGAGGATGGTGATGGCGACGGCCGCGATATTGATATTGGCCACTTGCGCCAAGGAAAGGCCGAACTCGCCCTTGATGACCGGCATTAGCGGTGCGCAGGCGAACCAGGCGAAGAAACACACGAAAAATGCCATCCACGTCAGGTGGAATGCCCGCATGGGCGGGGTGGCGAGGGAGAAGAGCGCGATGCGCGTTGCTTTTTGGCTGGCCATGTCAGGTTCCCGAAATATCCCGTTGATAAAACAAAACGGCGCCCGCCCCCGCCGATGATAAAAATCAGCCTGGGCGGACGCCGTTGTCCATGTGGTCCCACGTTGGACCGTTGTGCGTTTATTCAGGGGATCGCCGTTGATCCGTATCTCTTGTGTAGCAAGCGCCGTGCCAGCTTCTCCAGGGGCATGCGGCGCCATTGACACCTGCTTTGCGCCAGATCATGGTGCCTCATGGTGCAAGCACGCCACTTGCTGGTGCATGCGGGAACCAACGATGGCATATCTTATCTAAACTACATTTGAAGCAGTAGCGGGAGACTACAATGGTCAAGACCCTGCAATGCCGATTTTGGCCACCTTGGCCGCCCTGGCCGCCATGGCTCGCTTGCATGTGCGCTGGCGTGTTGCTCCTTACATGGAGCAACACTGCTGCCGCGCACGAGCCTAAGGAACACAGCGAACTCGACGCCACCGTCGTCGCACACTTCCGCGCCGCAGCCGGTGCGCGGACAAGCCCGGCGCACACATTTATCGTGTGGCTTGCTTATCCCGACGAGGGCCGCACCCATGCGGTGCGCTGGACATTGACGCTGTCCGGCCCCTTCCCGCAAGGCGCCATGCAGAGGCGCTGGTCAGGCACACAAGAGGTGGGCGCTGGCGGCCAGAACGTCACCCTGCCCTGGGATGGCCGCGCCGACGCCGATGCGCGCGAACGGCGCGCGCGGGTTCCTGACGGCTTGTACCAGCTGCGCCTGCTGGCCGTGGCGGACGCCGGCACGCCGCAGCAGACGCAGGTGGAGCAGCAATGGCACATCCAGCTGCTGCGGGGGCGTGGCACGGCGCCCAGGGTGCCCGCCTTCCAGGCCGCCCAGCAACAACTGCCCGGCCTGGATGGCCAGGTGGACTACCGCATCGTCTACGCCAACCTGCACAGCCAGACGCGCCACAGCGACGGCGGCGCGGCGCTCGATGCCTGCCATGGCGCGCAAGACCCGCAAACGGCGCCCTACGGTCCCATCGATGCCTACCAATACGCGCAGCAACATGGGCTAGACGCGCTGCTGACGTCCGAGCACAACCATATGTATGACGGTTCTGACGGCACGAATGGCGCTGCCACCGCTGCCGAAGCGACAGCTCTGTACCAGACGGGGCTGGCCGAAGCGGCCGCCTACACGGCTGCCCACCCCGGCTTCCTCGCCCTGTACGGCATGGAATGGGGCGTCATCAACAAGGGCGGCCACCTGAATATCTTCAATAGCGAGCAGTTGCTGGGCTGGGAAAGAAATGCCGGCGGCGAACTGCTGGCCGACGTGGAAACGCCGAAGGGCGATTATGCGGGCCTGTACGCGCTGACGCGCGAACGGGGCTGGATAGCCCAATTCAACCACCCTGCCTATGCGGGCCAGTTTCTCGTCAACGGCCAGCCGCTGGGCTACACACCCGATGGCGACGCGGCCATGGTGCTGTGCGAAGTGATGAATACCTCCGCCTTTTCCAGCAACGACCAGGAATCGGAGACGCGGCGCAGCAATTACGAGGCCGCTTGCAACCGGGCCCTGGCGGCCGGCTACCACGTGGCCTTCAGCAGCAATCAGGACAACCACTGCGCCAACTGGGGCGCGTCGTATGGCAACCGTACGGCCGTGCTGGTGGCCAACCCGGCTGCCGGCATGCCCGTGACACGCGACAGTTTCCTGGAGGCACTGCGCGCGCGCCGCGTCTTCGCCACCATGGACAAGCACGCACAGCTGCTGTTCACGGCCAACGGAAAGCTGATGGGCGAGCGCTTCGACAACCATGGCCCGCTGCACCTGGCCACCCATTTCAGCAACAGCGCGGGGCGGCAAGCGGCGGCCATCGCCATCTTGCACGGCGTGCCGGGCGGCAATGGGTCCGTCACCCAACTGTCGGACCAGGCTGACATCACCTTCACGCCCGCGCCCGGCCCGCATTTCTATTACGCGCGGCTGACGCAGGATGACGGCAACATCATCTGGTCCGCGCCCGTGTGGGTGAATCAGTTGCCGTGAAGGGAGCTTAGCGTGGCGGCAGAAATTCCCGCGTGTCTGGCTGCAGCGGCGCCTGCTGCGCCATCAATTCGACGACCCAATCAATAAATACGCGCAGCTTCTTGCTGACATGGCGGTTGGGCGGATATGCCAGGTACAAGGGCATGGGATCGATCTGCCAGTCCCCGAACAAGGGAATCAGGGCCCCTGCCGCCACATGCGCCCTGGCCATGTAATCCGGTAGCCACAACGCGCCCAGGCCCGCCAGCCCCGCCGCCAGATAGCCATTGCCATCGTCAATCGACAGCGCATACTGGCCCTGGATCGTCACGCTCCTGCCATCGTGCCGCAGCACAGTGGAAAAGCCGTTGCCGCCACGCCCCCAGCGAAAGCGAACGATACGGTGCCGTGCCTCTTCCAGTTCCTGTGGATGGCTGGGCGTGCCTGCGCGCGCCAGGTAGCCTGGCGCGGCGTACACGGCCAGTTGCAAGTCGCCGATCTTGCGCGCCATCAAAGACTGGTCGCGCATCTCGCCGCCACGAATGACGCAATCGACATTGTCGCCAATGACATCGACCATGCGGTCGCTGGCGCCCATATCCAGCTGGATGTCCGGATAACGCGCGTAAAATTGCGGCAGCGCCGGCACCAGCAGCAGGTTGGCGAGCGGGCTGGGCACATCCACCCGCAACTGGCCACGGGGTAGCGCCGCAGCGCCGGGCAAGCTGGCTTCAATGTCGTCCAGGCTGGCCAGCACGGGCACGATGCGTTCGTAATACTCGGCACCATCGGCCGTGACATTGACCTTGCGCGTCGTACGGTTGAGCAACTTCAGGCGCAAACGGGCCTCCAGCTGCTGCACCAGCTGCGTCACGCTGGTACGACTCATGTGCAAGGTGTCGGCCGCCTTGGTGAAGCTGCCCGTCTCGACCACCCGCACGAACGCCCGCATCGTATCCAACTTGTCCATCGCCACCTCCCCGTACCGATTATTTGGATTATACAAACAGTCTTGGGGTAGTTTGCCCCTTTATCTGCGCGCCGGGCGTGGCTAAAGTTCTGTCCAGGCCGCCGTTGGGCGGCATCACCAAAGGAGCATGCCATGAACAATGCAATGACCACCCGCGACGTCGTCTTTCCACCTGGTCGCCAGGCGCTGTATGAAAAAAACCGCTATTCCCCCGCCGTGCGGTCCAACGGCTTGCTGTTCGTCTCCGGCCAGGTGGGCAGCCGCGCCGATGGCTCGCCAGAACCGGAACTGGAAGCGCAAGTCAGGCTGGCCTTCGACAACCTCAACGCCATCCTGCAGGCCGCCCATTGCACCTTCGACGACGTGGTCGACGTGACCCTCTTCCTGGTCGAACCGGAAGCGACATTCCAGCGCATCTGGGACATTGTGCTGGCCGAGTACTGGGGCGATGCACCCCACCCCACCGTCACGGCCGTGGGGGTGACGTGGCTGTACGGCTTCCAGTTTGAGATCAAGGTGGTGGCAAAGTTGCCAGCGTAGTACTTCCCAGGAAGCACGAAATTAAAAACCGTAGACACCGCCCAATGACGCAGAAAATGTGGCCAACAGGATTCAAATAAAATATTATATGAAACACATGCCAAGTCTATCGTAATAGCGATACCACACTGGTTCCTCACAGCAATCCATGGCACCATGAACGCGCCGTTTTGCCTGCAACGCGGCCTCCATCGGACCAACCAGGAACCCTTTATGTCGTCATATCGCACCTTTGCCAGCAGCATGCTGCTCGGCCTGGCCGCAGCGGGCATCGCCCATGCACAAGCACCCGCACCCGCCGCGTCCACTTCTCCGGCCGATCCCCACCTGTGGCTGGAAGAAGTCCTCGGCGACAAGCCGCTGGCCTGGGTCAAGCAGCACAATGCCGTCACCACCAAAGAATTGGAAGCCCGGCCCGGCTTCCCGGCCCTGCAGGCGCGCCTGAAAACCATCCTCAATTCGAAGGAACGCATTCCCTACGTCAGCAAGGAAGGCGATTTTTACTACAATTTCTGGCGCGACGCCCAGCATGTGCGTGGCATCTGGCGCCGCACCACGCTGGCGCAGTACCAGCTGGCCGAACCGACCTGGGAAACCGTAATCGACCTCGACCAGCTGGCCGCCGGCGAAAATGAAAACTGGGTCTGGGGCGGCGCTTCCTGCCTGTATCCGAAGGGCGAACGCTGCCTCATTTCCCTGTCGCGCGGCGGCGGCGACGCCAAGGTGGTGCGCGAGTACGACGTGGCGAAACGCGCCTTTGTCGACGGCGGCTTCACCCTGCCGGAAGCGAAGGGCAGCGCCAGCTGGATCGACCAGGATACCCTGTTCGTCTCCACCGATTTCGGCCCAGGCACGATGACCAGCTCCGGCTACCCGCGCATCATCAAAGAGTGGCAGCGCGGCACGCCGCTGGCGCAGGCGCAAACGCTGTACGAAGCCAAGGCCGACGATCTGAGCGCCGGCGCCTACAAGGGCTTCACACCCGGCTACGAACACCAGTTCATCGAGCGGCAGATCGATTTCTACAGCGGCGAAATGTTCCTGCGCGACGGCGCCAACTTGAAGAAGGTGCCGAAACCGGACGACGCGACGGCATTCACCGTGCGCGACCAGCTGGTCATCACACTGCGCTCGGACTGGAAAGTGAACGGCAAGACCTATGTGCAAGGCTCCCTGCTGGCCACCGACTTCAAGGCCTTCATGCAGGGCAAGCAAGAGCTGGAAGTACTGTACGCGCCCACGGCCACGTCTTCGCTGGACAATGTCACGCCGACGAAATCAACCATCCTCGTGACAACCCTGGACAAGGTCAAGAACCGCCTGACGGAACTGCGCCACGTGAACGGCAAGTGGCAGCGCCGCGCCGTCGATGCGCCAAAACTGGGTACCCTGGCCGTCAGCGCGCTCGATCCCGTCGACTCGGACCAGTACTTCCTGACGGTGACGGACTTCCTCAACCCGACCACCCTGTATCTGGCCACGGCGCAAAGCGACAAGCGGACCAAAATCAAGTCGCTGCCCGCCTACTATGACGCGGCGCCGTACAAGGTGGAGCAGTTCGAATCGACGTCGAAGGATGGCACCAAGGTGCCGTATTTTGCCATCATGGGCAAGAAGACGAAGTTCAACGGCAGCAACCCTACCGTGCTGTATGGCTATGGCGGCTTCGAAGTGTCACTCAAACCTAGCTACAGCGGCACCACGGGCGTGGCGTGGCTGGAAAAGGGCGGCGTGTATGTGCTGGCGAATATCCGCGGCGGCGGCGAATTCGGCCCCCGCTGGCACCAGGCGGCGCTGAAGGAAAACCGCCAGCGCGCGTATGACGATTTCATCTCCGTGGCGCAAGATCTGATCAAGCGCAAGGTTACCAGTCCGCGCCACCTGGGCATCATGGGCGGCAGCAATGGCGGCCTGCTGACGGGCGCCGTGCTGGTGCAGCGCCCCGACCTGTTCAACGCCGTCGTCAGCCAGGTGCCGCTGCTCGACATGCGCCGCTATAACAAGCTGCTGGCGGGCGCCTCGTGGATGGGAGAGTACGGCGACCCGGACGTGCCGGAACAATGGGCTTACATCAGCAAGTACTCGCCGTACCAGAACGTCTTCAAGGACAAGAAATATCCGCGCGTGCTGTTGACCACCTCGACGCGCGACGACCGGGTCCACCCCGGCCATGCGCGCAAGATGGTGGCGAAGATGGAAGAACAAGGCCACGACGTACTGTACTGGGAAAACACGGAAGGCGGCCATGCGGGCGCCGCCAACAACGACCAGCAGGCGCTGATGTGGGCGCTGACCTACACCTTCCTGCTCGAGCAGCTGAAATAAAACGGGCCTGACGGCACCTGGCAAGACAGAACGCCTGCACCGGACTCCGGCGCAGGCGTTCTTTTTTGGGGAGCTTACTTCAGCTGCGCGCTGGGACGTTCGGCGATGCGGTCGCGGTAGGCCTGCAAGTGCTGCAGCCCTTCCGCGCCCGGCCGATACTTCATCAGGCCCCGTGCGAATTCCAGCGCGCAAAAGGCCGTGATGTCGGCAATCGTGAAACGATCGCCGGCGATGTAGGGCTGGCTGGCCAGCACCTGGTCCAGCCATTGCGCCGTTTCGCGCAGCTTGCCCGCCTGCGCCGTGGCGAAATCGGGAAACTGCGGGTTTTCCAGCGCCACCAGGGCCGGATGGCCATGGCGCACCCAGTTGGCGGCGGCGCTGAACAAATGCAATTCCACGCGGCGGTCGGCCATTTCAATGAAGGCGCGCTCCTCGAAACCCTCGCCCATCAAATTGGGCTGCGGCTGCAAACCTTCCAGGTAGGTGCAGATGGCGCGCGTCTCGGTCAAAACGCGCCCGTCCGCCAATTCCAGCACGGGCACGCGGCCCAGCGGGTTTTTCGCCAGGAAGGCGGGATCGCGGTGCTGGCCCGCCATCAGGTCGAGCGCCACTTCCTCGATGCCGGTGATGCCCTTCTCGGCGATGAACATGGTGACGCGGCGTGGATTGGGCGTGCGGGGGCTGATAATCAGTTTCATGGGCGTGGGTCTCGTCTCGTTGTGGTGGAAAATCAGCTGTGGGACTGGCCTGTGGCAGTACGGCCAGTCACCCATCATACCAGCGTGCGGCAGGCAAGTGCCGCCCCGGGCGCGTTGACTTTGCCCCCGTTTCGCCTTAGATTGCTGCAGGGGAACGCTGGCCGCCAGTTCCAGCGATGTCCCCCACACGTCATCAACGCCCGCGGCCTACCCGGCTGGCGGGCGTTTTATCCATGAACCAAGGGCATACCATGCACCGTACACCGACACCGCGTTTCCGCCGCAGCCAACTGGCCGCCGCCGTCCTGGCACTGGCTGCCGTCACCGCCTTCAACCCGGGCCACGCCGCACCCGCCGCCAAATACGCCTCGGCCAGCCACGCCGCCACGACCACCACGCAGCTGCCGCGCGGCGTCAGGCCTTTGCACTACATTGTGTCGATCACCCCGGACGCCGCCGCCGCCACCTTCAAGGGCGAAGCGGCCATCAAGGTGGCCGTCGACACGCCAACAAGCAGCATCACCTTCAATGCCTTGAACCTGGCGTTTGCCGCCGCCGCCATCGAAGGCGCGGGCGGCAGCAAGCAGGTAACGCGCAAGATCGAGTTCGATGCGGACAAGCAGACGGCCACCGTGCACTTTGCCGAGCCCGTGGACAAGGGCGAGTACCTGTTGCGCATCGATTACAGCGGCAAGATCGGCACGCAGGCCACGGGCCTGTTCTCGCTCGACTACGACACGCCGCAAGGGCGCCAGCGCGCGCTGTACACGCAGTTCGAGAATTCCGATGCGCGCAGCATGCTGCCGTCATGGGATGAACCGGACTACAAGGCCACCTTCGCGCTGGACGTGGTCGTGCCGAGCAATCAGATGGCCGTCGGCAACATGCCCATTGCCCGCAGCGAGGAGCTGGGCTATGGCATGAAGCACGTGTACTTCGCCACCACCCCGCGCATGTCGACCTATCTGCTGTTCTTCGGCCTGGGCGACTTCGAACGGGCGACAAAGATGGCCGACGGCACGGAAGTGGGCGTCATCACGAAAAAGGGCGCGCTGGCGCAAAGCCGCTTCGCGCTCGACGAATCAGCCGCCCTGCTGCGCGAATACAACGATTACTTCGGCGTGCGCTACCCGCTGCCCAAGCTCGACAACATCGCCGCGCCGGGCCGCAGCCAGTTCTTCGGCGCCATGGAAAACTGGGGCGCCGTGTTCACCTTCGAATATGGCCTGCTGCTCGACCCGGCCATCTCGACCCAGTCCGACAAGGAAAACATCTACACCACCCTGTCGCATGAAATGGCGCACCAGTGGTTCGGCGACCTGGTCACCATGCGCTGGTGGGACGACCTGTGGCTCAACGAAGGCTTTGCCTCGTGGATGGAAAGCCGCACCACGGAACGCCTGCACCCTGAGTGGAACACGGCCCTGTCCAACGTGGGCGGGCGCGAATCGGCCATGAGCCAGGACGCGCTACGCACCACGCATCCCGTGGTGCAGCGCATCGCCACCGTGGAGCAAGCCAGCCAGGCCTTCGACGGCATCACCTATCAAAAAGGCGAAGCGGTGATACGCATGCTTGAAGCGTACGTGGGCGCCGACACCTGGCGCACGGCCGTGCGCAGCTACATGCGCAAGCATGCGTATGGCAATACGGTGTCGGACGACCTGTGGCGCGAAGTCGATGCGGCCGCCGGCAAGCCTGTCAGCGCCATCGCCCATGATTTCACCCTGCAGCCGGGCGTGCCGATGATCACGGTGGGCCAAGCCGTGTGCAGGAAGGGCAGCACGCGCGTGACCCTCACGCAGACGGAATTTTCCAAGGACCAGCCGGACAAGAAGCCGCTGTCGTGGAAAGTGCCGGTGATCGCCTCGACGGTCGGCAGTCCCAAGCAGGCGCGCGTGCTGGTCAAGAATGGCAAGGCGACATTGAACGTGCCCGGTTGCGGCGCCCTGCTGGTGAACGCGGGCCAGAGCGGCTACTACCGCACCGTGTACGCGCCCGCCAACACGCGCGCGCTGGCGCGCAGCTTTGCGCGCCTGGCACCCATCGATCAACTGGGCTTGCTGTCGGACAGCCAGTCGCTGGGCCTGTCGGGCGCGCAAAACCTGGCCGACTTCCTGGAACTGGTAAAAGCGACGCCCCTGTCGGCAGATCCGCAAGTGCTGGGCAAGGTGGCCGCCTCGCTGAACGGCCTGTATGAACAATATGCGGGCGATGCCGTGCGCCAGCAAGCCTTCGGCCGCTTTGCCATCGCCCGCCTGGCGCCGATGATGGCGCAGACGGGCTGGGAAGCGCGCGCCGGCGAAGCGTCCAGCGTGGCGACCCTGCGCGGCCGCCTGATTGCCATCCTCGGCGACATGGGCGAGCCCGGCGTGCTGCAAGAGGCGCGCCGCCGCTACGCGGCCAGCGAACAGGCCGGTGAGCAAAATGCCGCCGCCATGCCCGCGCCGCTGCGCCGCACCATTCTGGGCGTGGTGGCCCAGCATGCGGACGCCGCCACCTGGGAACAGCTGCACGCCAAGGCGCAGCAGGAAAAGACGCCGCTGGTCAAAAACCAGCTGTACGACCTGCTGGCCTCCAGCGATGATCCTGCCCTGGCACAGCGCGCGCTGACACTGGCGCTGACGGACGAACCGGGCGTGACCAACAGCCCCGCCATGATCTCGCGCGTGGCGCGCACGCATCCGGATCTGGCCTTCGACTTTGCGCTGGCGCACCTGGAACAAGTCAATGCGCGCATCGACGCCAGTTCGCGCAGCCGCTACTTCCCACGCCTGGCCGCCGGCTCGGCGCAGCCGGAGATGATCGCCAAGCTGAAGGCGTACGCGCAAGCCAACCTGCCCGAAGGCGCGCGCGGCGACGCCGACAGTTCCGTGGCTGGCATCGAGTACCGCATCAAGCTGCGTGCAGAACGGCTGCCAGCGGTCGATGCATGGCTGGCGAAACAGGCGGGCTAAGTGGAATTGCCGGCGCTACGGCGCCGGGAACGGATGAAAACGCAGGCAAAAAAAACCGGCTTCGCAAAGTGCGGTAGCCGGTTGAAACGCTGTTTCAGAGCGCAGGGATAAACTGGGAAAAACAAGAAAGCGGAAATCGTGCCGGTCATTGAGGTGTCCGGCAACCCTGCGCCCGGGGTTTCCGTGCGCCATGACTCCACTATGCCAGCCCTTCGTTGAGACAGGCTTAGGACTTCATTAAATTCCCGCCCCATCCCTTCATTTCCCCTGCTCCGCCCTGCGATCATTACTATAAAATAAGTTTTACGTGTCTGGTGCCGATGGTTGAGCTCACCGGCTAAGCTGTTGAGTCATGCCTGCATCCTATCGCTCCCGGAACGTAGTGATCTGCGCACCGCATGCTGTGTGCCAACGAAAGCATCATAACAGCGGCATATGACGGCTGTATGACGCAGCGCTAACATTGCACGCGCGCCGACGCGCAGATCGCGTACTATTCCCCCATCGCCCCAGCCCCTTGCGTCCATGCCCAGCCAGAAACACCGCCTGCCGTCCGCCATATGCACCACTTTTCTGCTTGCATGCGCCGTGCTGGCGGCCTGCACGCCCTTGCCTCCCGCTCCTGCCCAGGCACCTGCGCCGGCCGCCCCTGCCGCCATGCCCGCGCCCGCGTGGCAACAGCCGGGCATGCGCGTCCTGCATATCGTCCCGCAGGAATCCCTGCTGACCATCACCGTGCGGCGCGGCGGCGCGCTGGCCCGCCTGGGGCATGACCATGTGATCGCCAGCCGCACCCTGCAAGGCGTGGTGGCACCTGCGCCGGGACGCGCACAATTCCAGTTCCGGCTGGACGAGATGAGCGTGGATGAAGAGAGCTTGCGCCAGGCGGCCGGCCTGACAACGACGCCGTCGGCGGACGCCGTCGCCGGCACGCGCCACAATATGCTGGTGCGCGTGCTCGACGCCGAGCGATATCCGTGGGTGCGTATCGAGGCCCGCCGCACGGGCGACAAGGAGGTGCTCGACGCCGACATCACCCTGCATGGGGTGACGCGCACAGTGCAGCTGCCCGTGCGGGTGGCGGAAGCGGCCGATGGGCGCGGCTTGCAGGCCAGTGGCAGCCTGCTGCTGAAACAGAGCGACTTCGGCATCGTGCCGTTCGCCGTCCTGGGCGGCGCCATGGCCGTGCAGGATCAGATGGAACTGGCGTTCCGCATCACCGCCCGGCAGGAAGTCAGCGCGCCAGGATCAGGCGCAGGCCCAGGCCGATGAAAATGGTGCCGGCCACGCGGTCCAGCCACAGGCCGGCGCGCGGGCGACGGTTGAGCCAGAGGCCGACGGCGCCGGAAAAATAGCCGAGCAGGCCGAACAGCACGCAAGCTTGCGCCGTGAAGACCAGGCCCAGCTGCGCCGTCTGCCAGCTGGCATTGCCCTGGCCTGCGACAATGAATTGCGGCAAGAACGAGAGGAAAAACAGCACGACTTTCGGATTGATACTGTTGGCGAACAAACCCTTGCCGAACAGGCGCAGCAGCGATTCGTCGGGCAAGACAGCCGCACCGTCGACTTTCGCGCCGCCACGGCTGCGCAAGGCGCCGATGCCCAGCCATACCAGGTAGAGGCCGCCAGCTACTTTCAGCGCGGTAAAGGCGATGGGCGAGGCGGCAAGCAGGGCCGACACGCCGACGGTCGCCAGCACCGTGTGCGTGAGGCAGCCAAGGGCGCAACCCAGGCCGAACGCCATGCCCTGGCGGCGCCCGCGCGACATGCCCACGCCCAGCACCATCAGGTTGTCGGGGCCGGGACTGGCGGTAATGAGGACGGCGGCGGCCAGGAAGGCCAGGAACTGGTCGGGACTGAGCATGGAGGTCTCGCGGGCAAAAGGCGCCATGATACCGGAGTGTGCGCCATGCCGGCAGGACATGAAATTGTCCTTATGCCACCGAGAGTCGATTAAAATGAGTCATCTACAGCAAACGGCATTGCCGCCAGTCCCGCGCGACCATCACCACACTCATCGATGCCAGCCCACCCGCCCCCATCCCGCCACCGCGCGCCCAGCTCCCGCGTCAGCGTCTGGCTATGCGGCTGGCCGCTCCTGATCGGCCTGCTGTTCGGTCTGCTGGGGCTGACGGGCGCGGCGCAGGCGGCATCCTTGTCCCTGAGCAAGCAAGGCATCCATCACCTGGGCAGCGGCGGGCAACTATTTCTCGCCGGAAATGACAGCGCGCCCGCCGATGCCGCCGCCCTGCCCGCCTGGCTGGCGCGCCAGCGCCCGGCCGACCAGGTCGACCTGTTCGGCGGCGCCTACTGGCTGCATGCGCAAGTGCGCAACGACAGCAGCGTAGCAGCCTGGGTCATCGACCCGAACGACACCCTGATCGACCTGGTCGACCTGTACGTGTATGGCCCCGGGCCGCACACGGCGCCGCAGACCTTGCTGACGGGCTACCAGCGCCCGCACGAGTATTTATTGCACTACGGCAGGAACGTGCAACTGGCGCCTGGCGCCACGTATGACATCCTGATCCGCTTTTCCAGTCCGTATTACGCGCGCGCCCCCCTGTTCGGCATGAAGACGCAGCAGGACTACCGCAAGCTGGTGGGCAAGGAAAACTTCCTGATGGTGGCGTCCATCGGCGCCCTGCTGGCGCTGGGCCTGTTTAATTTCTTCATCTTTTCCATCACCCTGGACAAAGCCTCGGCCTATTACGCGCTGTACGTGCTGACCTATGGCCTGGCCTGGGCCATGACCTTCCACGTCTTTGCCGACCTGTTCGACTGGCACCAGTTGCAGTTGCATTACGTGCCGTTTTTCCTGCTGCCCGTCTTCAGCACCCTGTTCTACATGCATTTCCTGCACCTGCGCGACTACTCGCTCCTGCTGTACCGCATCAGCAAGGTCAACCTGGTGCTGCCCCTGCTGCTGCTACCCAGCTGCTTCTTCGCCCTGTCGTATGCGCACACCCTGGCCACCATCGCCATCAGCATCTGGATGCTGCTGGCGCTCATCTGCGGCATCGTCGTCTGGTGCCGCGGCTACCAGCCGGCGCGCTTCTTCGTGCTGGCCTTCGTCGCCCTGATGCTGCCCGGCTTTCTGATCCTGCCGGCCAACCTGGGCCTGATGCCGGCCATGGTGGCCAATGCCCAGCTGGTAACCCTGCTTGGCGGCACCTTCGACGGCTTGCTGCTGGCGTTTGCCCTGGCCGACCAGATCCGTTTGCTGCGCAACAATCTGGAGCAACGCGTGCGGGAGCGGACGTTGGCGCTCACCCTCAGCAACGACGCCCTGCTGAAGGCCAAGGAGCACGCGGAAGTGGTCAGCCGCCACCGCATCGATTTCCTGTCGGCCATGAGCCACGACATCCGCACCCCGCTGGCCGGCGTGATCGGCATGCTGAAATTCGCCCTGCGCGACCAGTCCGTCAAAGGCCGCACGCAGGAATACCTGCGCATCGGCCTGCACAATGGCGTCTCCCTATTGACCATTCTCAACGATATCCTTGATTTCTCGAAGATCGACGCGGGCAAGCTGACCCTGGAAACCGTGGACTTCGACCTGCTGGCGCTGATCGGCGACGCGGCGGGCATCGTGCAGGGCCAGGCCGACGCCAAGAGCCTGCTGCTGCGCCGCGAACTGGCGCTGGACCTGCCCCGCTACGTGCGCGCCGATCCCACCCGATTGCGGCAAATCCTCATCAATCTGCTGGGGAACGCGCTGAAATTCACGGCGAATGGCGAAGTGCTGCTGGAAGTGCGGCGCCCCCGCACGCTGCCGCGCGGCGATGGCCGCTGCGACATCGAATTCATCATCAGCGACACGGGCCCTGGCATCGATGCCGACACCTTGCCGCGTTTGTTCCAGAAATTCGAGCAAGCCGACCATTCCACCACGCGCCGCTACGGCGGTACGGGCCTGGGCCTGGCCATCTGCAAGGAACTGGTCGAACTGATGAATGGCACCATCGGCGTGGAAAGCCGGGTCGGCATCGGCTCGCGCTTCCATTTCACTTTGCCGCTGCAAGACGGCAGCGCGCCGGCGGCCGACGCGCGCCGGCCAGTACGCCAGGCGCGCCATGCCTGCCGCCTGCGCATCCTGTGCGCCGAAGACGTGCGCACCAACCAGATCATCATCGGCACCCTGCTGGAGGGCATGGGCCATGACGTCACCATCGTCGAAAACGGCGAGCAGGCGCTGCGCGCGCTGGGCACAGGCGCCTACGACTGCGTGCTGATGGATGGCCGCATGCCGCTGATGGATGGCGAACAGGCCGCGCGCCTGATCCGCGACGGCGGCAACGCGCAATTCCCCATTCCCGACGCGCACATCCCCATCCTCGCGCTGACGGCCAACGCCAGCGAACACGACCGGCAACGCTACCTGGCATCCGGCATGGACGACTTCCTCAGCAAGCCCGTCGACGAAGCGCTGCTGTTCGAGAAAATCGACGCCATCATCGACCTGCTGCTGGCGCGCGGCCATGCCCTGCCGCCGGCCGCGCCCACCGAGGAC
Organism: Janthinobacterium darwini; assembly: GCF_051380905.1. Classification (NCBI taxonomy): domain Bacteria; kingdom Pseudomonadati; phylum Pseudomonadota; class Betaproteobacteria; order Burkholderiales; family Oxalobacteraceae; genus Janthinobacterium; species Janthinobacterium darwini. Next base: position 1,056,263 of record NZ_JBNYXX010000001.1, on the reverse strand, counting down.
GAGACCCTGGCGCACCAGTTCGGCCTGGACGTCGCCGACGACGAACCATCCGCGCCGGCCGATCCCATGACGGCGCCCGTGCACATCCTTCCCCTGGCAGGCTTGTCGCCGCAGCACTTGCAGCGTATCGCGCAAGCGTTCTTGCTGGAAGCGCCGCGACGCCTGGACCTGGCATGCCACGCCGTGCGCGATGGCAACGCCGGCGCGGCCGCGGCCGCCTTCCACGCCTTGAAAGGCAGCGCCGGCTACCTGAGCCGCCCCACCCTGCACAGCCTGTGCCACCAGATGGAAACCCTGGCCTCGAACGGCCAGCTCGATAACGTGGAGCAATTCCTGCCACAACTGCAGGCGGCGCTGGACGTGGCGCGACACGACCTGGAAGATCAGCCCGGAGCTTGAACCATCCAGTCATGCGATTGCAGCCACGCCAGCAACAGTTGCGGCCAGGCGGCCGGCTCGCTGCCCGGCTTGCCCAGGCCCCAGCCATGGCCGCCGCTCTGGAACTGGTGCAGCTCGACGGGTACGCCCGCGCGGCGCAGAGCCGCGGCCATCAGCACACTGTTCTCGGGGGGAGAAATGGGATCGTCCAGTGCCTGCGCCAGAAACACTGGTGGCGTGCGCGCATCGACTTGCAATTCAACCGACAGCGCGTCGCGCGCCGCCTGCGTCGGATGGGCGCCCAGCAACTGCTTCTTCGCATGCGTCGTGTCGTATGGTCGCTGCATGGTCAACACGGGGTAGAGCAGTACGGCAAAGTCGGGCCGCGCGGATAAGACGTCCATCGCGTCGACAGGCGCATACAGGGCGGCGTCGGGCTGCACGGCCGTCATGCCGGCCAGGTGGGCGCCAGCGGAAAACCCGAGCATGCCGATACGCGCAGGGTCAATCCCCCACTCTGCCGCGTGCGCACGGATCACGCGCATGGCGCGCTGGCCGTCCTGGAATGGCGCGGCCACCCCGCCGCCCTCCTGCGGCAAGCGGTACACGAGTTCAAACGCCGTAATGCCCTGCGCCTGCAGCCAGCTGGCGGCCGGGGCGCTTTCCTTGCCCGCCTCGATATGCGCATAACCGCCGCCGCTGACCAGCAGGATGGCCAGGCCGTTCGGCTGCGCCGGGCGGTGCACGATCAGATACGGTTGTTCGACCTGCGTGAGGGAGCCCTTGGCACTATCGCGCTGCGGGCCGGGCGCCGCGCCACCGGGCGGCGCACCGGGCCACAACACAATGGCGCCAGCCGGCGCGGCGCTGGCATGCAGGTGGACAAGGACAAGACACAACAGCATCAGGCAGCGCATGGCTAGAAGTCCTTTTCGCCCTGGATCACGGCCGGATAGCCCGTCATGGCCCGCGACGTTTGCATGCCAGCCATCACGGCCGCTTCCACGCAGCCCGCGTTGAGGCCCGTCTTGATCCAGTCGCCCGTCAGGAACAGGTTGGAAAAGCCCGACTGGTCGGTGGCCAGCCGGAACTGCGTGCTGTTCACCACCGACATCACGTAGCGCTCGGATGGGTCGACATTGGCGCGCCAATACTGACTGTCGAAGCGCGCCGGTCCGCTACCCGCCTTTGCGTCGACCAGCCATTGCCACGGAAACGCGCCCGGCCCGCCCGCCTCGGGCCACAGCGCGCCGATCTCGCGCTCCAGCTGGTGCAGCGCGCCCTGCTTCGCCTTGGCAGCGCAGCGAGCAGGAAAGCCCGTATCGGTGACGGGCGGGTAGCTGTCGACGGGGAAGGCGCTGCAAAAGTAGGACACATTCTTCGGTTCCAGCCCCGCCGGCCAGTCTTCGTGCGCCAGCAGCTGGTCCATGGGCGCCCACGTGTCGTACGGCTCCGTGAAAGCCGACAGCACAGGTTGCTGACCTTTCGGCTGCGTGGTCCAGCCCATCTGCGCCAGGTTTTTGTTCAGCCACACCTGGTAAGCCTGCGTGGCCACGGTTTTCACCTTGTCGGCCGCCAGTTGCAGGGCCGGGCTTTGCGCCAGCAATTGCGGACATAAAGCCTGCAGCGAGCCGATGGAAATGCCGAACACCACCTTGTCGAAATCGACGCCCTTCTGCAAGACCGTGACGGGCAGCGCGCGGCCGAACGCCTGCTGGTACTGCTGCGGCCAGTCGCTCCAGTACGATTCCAGGTTGACTTCCTGCTCTTGCAGCAGCGCCGCTTGCGCTGGATCAAGCTGCGCGTAATCGGGCGCGCTGGGCCAGCAAGCCAGGCCTTTCACATCCACCAGCGGCGCGTAGCCGGCGGCCGGGTCCTTCAATTGCACCTGCTGCGTGATACGGATGCTGTCGATGTCGCCCGCGCCCGGCACCAGCTCTTCCACGCGCTGGAAGAACTTGAATTGCACGCCGCGCTTGGCGAGCACTTCGTACAGGGGCGTAAAAATCGTGTCGCCCATGCCGGCCTGCATCTTGAACATGATGCCGCCCTTGTAGGCCAGGCCGATGCGCGCCATGGCCCGCAGCAAGGTGCCCGCCTCGATATTCGGCTTGGAGAAATCGCCGCCCTCGTAGGCGAACACCAGGTCGTAAAAGCCCCGCACGGGTGCCGAGTTGACGCTGAACTGCTCGTCGCCGCCATGCTTGCGCAGCCAGGCGCGGAAATCGATGTCGTTGATGACGTCAAAGCCGTGCTTGAACACGCCATCCTCGAACATGCCTTTCATGACCGTGATGCCCAGGTCCAGGCAGGTGAACAGGCGACGCAATTCATCGTCGCCATCGATCAGGGTCCGGTAGCGCAGGCGCAGCCAGGCGCGGATGCCGTTCAGGGTGCTGGCCAGCAGCTGGTGGCGGGCCTGGTCGTGGCGCGTGGAATCCGGCGCCAGGTCGGCCACCAGCGCCGCCAGCGCGCCCACGGACAGGCCCACGTCCAGGCCCAGTTCATCGGCCTGGCCCACCACTTCGTCGGCCAGGCGGCGCAGCCAGCCCGGCCACACGCCCTCGCCTTGCGATGCGCTGGCGCGGACGATGCGCGCGTCGGCGTCCGCCACTTGCCGGATCTGGCGTATCCACTGCTCGATCCATCCCACCATGGCAATGGCCATCTGCCACAGGGTGATGTCTTCGCCGCCCTCGCCCGGCTCGCCCGGCAAGGTGGGAAAGACGATGGACCAGTTGCGCCACTTGCCCTTCACGTCTTCCGACAGGGCCACGTAATCGTGCTGTTTAAAAGCATCGCGCCAGGTGGCCAGCGGGGCACCGGGCGGGCGCTCCAGGCTGGCGTAGGCTTCCTTGATCATCCTGAAGGCATTGGCATAGAAGCCGAACCAGATGTGCAGGCCGTGCTCCTCGATGCGCTGGCCCACTTGTGCATTGCGTCCGCTGGCGCCCTTGCCGCCCAGGCGCCAGCCCAGCTGATAGACGGTGATGGCGTGCTGGTTTTGCCAACCCGGCTGGTTCGTCAGGTAATACGCGGCCGTCATGGCCGCCACGCCGCCGCCCAGGATGGCGATCTTTTCCGGCGCGATCTGCGAATTGTCGACCAGTTCCTCGCCCGGCATGGCCGTGAAGTCGAAATTCACATTGAACGGCAATATCGCCGTCTGCGGCCCCAGCTGCAAGCCCAGGGTCTGGTCCAGCGGGAAGCTGTCGAAGGCGTGCAAGGTACATTCGTATTCATAGCCGAGCAGGCGCGCACTGTGCAGACGGTTGATTTCGGCCGGTGCGGCCACCAAAGCCTGGTACACGGCTTTCACGCCCGCGCTGTCGGGAAACTGCTTGAGGAAAATCTGGTCGATGCGGGGCTTGCGCAGCAGCGACAAAATATCAGCCCAGCCGGCTTGATCCATGTCAAAGAAATCGGGAATCGACAGGAAAATCTTGAAGGCTTGCTCGATGAGTTCGAGGAAGCTGTTGACGCTCTTGTGCTGGCCCGTCTGCACGGTGGCATTGACTTCCAGCAGCGGGTGCAGGGCAAGTTTCGTTTCCGGCGAAAAATGCTGGAACCCCTTGGCGGCCACGGAACAGCGCAGCGGCTCGCTGCCGGCGGCGGGAATGTCGTATTCGCACAGGTATTTCGGATAGCCGAACAGTTCGCGCCCGTTGATCAGGGCCATGGCATCGTCGACGAAAATATGGCAAGGGTACCAATAGATATGCGCCAGCTTGCCCGCCGCATCCATCTCGCCGACCATGATCCAGGTGACGATGTCGACTTCCGTGATCCAGCCCTTGGCCTGGTCGACGGGATTGGCGGAGTCCGCGTGGTTGACGCGCGTAAACGTCAGCATCACGTACGGCGACAGCGCTTTCAGGGTCATTTTGCGGCCCGCCACCTGGTTCAGGGTGGTATTCACGGTCGATTGCAACTTCGCCAGGTCGCCCCTGACGAAATAACCGTACATTTCCGACTGTTTCAATTGCAGCGGCGAGTGCATCATCACCGAACCGCCCTGATAAATATACGAAGGTCTTGCCGAAGGTATCGCCGTCATTGCCCTGTCCCCTTAAGTTTCAGTCAAACAAGATTTCTACAGTGTATTTGAGAAAGAACAATGAATGATATGAAATAAATTAAAGGATTTGCCAAGATGCATAGCTTTACTTCCATCCCGGCAGCAAGGTGCTTGCGCACGGCAGCTGGGGCAAGCCCGTGCCATCGGGTGTACGATGAAACATCCTGACCGCTCCGAGCACCCTGCCATGGCAATGATTACCACCGACTACGTTTCCACCTATTCCGGCAACCGTTTTTATCCCTTGCGCCCGCATATCGACAAGGTCGCCATCGAAGACATCGCCCACGGCCTGGCTTACCAGTGCCGTTTCAATGGGCAGACGCAAGTGTTTTACTCGGTCGCGCAGCACAGCCTGATCGTCGCCGAACTGGTGCCACCCCATTTGCGCCTGGCCGCCCTGCTGCACGACGCGGCAGAAGCCTACCTGGGCGATATGGTGAAACCCCTGAAAGTGCTGTTGCCGGAATTTGCCCTGCTGGAAGACAAGGTCAGCGCCATCATCGCCGCCACCTATGGCCTCGACTTTTCCGATTACGCGCCCATCAAGCGGGCCGACCTGATCGCGCTGGCCACGGAAAAGCGCGACCTGATGCCGCATTCGGCGGAACGCTGGGCTTATCTTGACGACATCGCCCCCTTGCCCGGTATAATCGAAGCCATGGGTCCGGCCGAAGCCAAGCAGCGCTTCCTGCATGCCTTTGCCCAGTTGGGCGGGCTTGGGCTTGCCGCATGAATGCATCCACCCTGCCGCACGAACCGGCGCTAAGCCCCGGTTTTTGCACGGCTTTTTTAGATATCCACAGCAACTGTGGATAAAGTTGTTGATAAGCCCCTCTTGACAAGCCGCAACACCAGTATTAATGCGGGTTTCAACAATTTGCTGATTTCACAGGCAATTTTTTACCTCAATGAAATCAATGACTTAGAATCCTGATTTTGCGCCTGAGCAAAGTTACTCTGCAAGCATGAAAATATATTTTGCTGTGCATAAGCAATCCTGCTCCACGCCGTCTTGCCTGAACCGCATTGTTTTGACAAACCCCGCAGACTGGCATAGTGTGGAATGAGCGAACACAATCAACGGTGGATAAATGCATGAATATGGATAGCGACAGTGCCGCCAAGGGTGCGGATGACCCCGACTGGCTGGTCGACGAGCCACTCGGTCGGGCAGACGCGGCGGCAGAAGCACCCACCGCGGCGCCATGGCGCGTGCTGATTGTCGATGATGATGTCGACGTCCACGTGGTGACCAAATTCGCCCTCAGCCAGGCCAGCTTCCAGGGCCGCAGGCTGAGCTTTATGCACGCGTATTCGGGCGCCGAGGCGCTCGCCTTGCTGCGCAACACGCCCGATATCGCCGTGGTGCTGCTTGATGTCATCATGGAAACCCAGGATGCCGGGCTGCAAGTGGCGCGCCAGATCCGCGAAGACCTGCACAACAGCGCCGTGCGCATCATCCTGCGCACGGGCCAGCCCGGCCAGGCGCTGGAGCACCGCATCATCATCGACTACGACATCAACGATTTCTGGTGCAAGACCGACCTGACCACGCGCAAGCTGTTTACCACCGTGATCACCTCGCTGCGCACCTACGCCACCTTGCGCGAAGCGCAGCAACAAGTCGCCGACCTCGCCGCGGCCCTGGTCCACTGCGGCGACGCGCCAGCAGAACCGGTGGACGGCAAGCCCTGAAACGCCGCCGCTACTTTCAGTCATAAAACAAGAGCACTGGATAGGCATACAGGCTTGTGCAATGCCCTGTTTTGGGCTGGCGCGACACTGCATTTGCAGCGCCGATCCGGTGCCACTATCTAAGTGGCGGATTGTTAAGCGCTTTTTCAGATATCCACACTGACTGTGGATATCTTTGTGGATAAGGGCCTATTGACATGCCTCAAAGCCACAGCCCGTGCGGCTTTCAATAAACTGCTCAATCAAACAGCAAAAATAAACCCCAATAAAATCAATCACTTAGAAATTCACACATAATCACAAGAAAAATATTTCGGCATTTTCGCTAAGCCATCATTTGTGCATAACTGAGCCGAAATGATCAATCCGACAACACCGCACTCCGGCTGCCGGCAACACAGTTGCCGTGCGAATACTCAATGCACGGTCTGGCGGCGCTGCTCAGGATGCAGCAGCACGCGTTCGATCAGTTCGGGGGCGACATTGTATGACTTCAGGTATTCCAGCGCGCACAAGGTACTGAAGGCAGCCTGCACGGCGATGCCCAGGTTGACGATATCGGACATCTTCTGATCGAGCCGGGCATGCAGCACCACGGTATTGACGGGCATATGCAGCGTTTCTGTGGAATTAAGCATGATGAACAACTCCTGCGAAGGGGGACGGAGGGGTGGAGACGGCGTAGCGGTACGCACCGCGCCAGCGCGGGCAAGAACAGCGGTCGTGTTGCCGATAAAGTATTGCTGATAAACTCTCGATGTCAATGGCAGGGAAACATGAGCCACAGTTTTTTCTTGCTGGCACAACAGGGGGGCGAAAGCGATGGACAAGCGCAATCGGCCACGGCGATAATCAGCGATGCCCTCGCCGCCCCCCTTCCCGCCCGACCTGCCCCGCCCGCAACCGGCTTCGCTGGCCGACCTGTTTTTCTCGTTTACCTGGTTGGCCCTTCAGGGGTTTGGCGGCGTGCTGGCCGTGATCCAGCGCGAAATGGTCGAACGCAAGCGCTGGCTGACGCAAGAGGAATTCCTGGAAGACTGGGCCGTGGCACAAATCATGCCCGGGCCAAATGTTGTCAATCTGTCGCTGATGGTGGGCGGACGCTATTTCGGCTTGCAAGGCGCGCTGACGGCGCTGGCCGGCATGCTGGCCGTGCCCCTCGTCATCGTGCTGCTGCTGGGCGTGCTGTACACGCACTATGGCGACAACCCGCAGATGGCGGGCGCCTTGCGCGGCATGGCGGCCGTCTCGGCCGGCATGATCGCTGCCACGGGCGTGAAACTTGCGGCCGCGCTGGGCAAGCATCCGCTGCCCTTGTGGCTGACTCTGCCGATCACCATGCTGGGCGTGCTGATGGTGGCCATCCTGCACTGGCCCCTGCTGTACATCCTGCTGGGCCTGGGCGGCATCGGCTGCCTGCTGACATACCGGAAGCTGTCCTCATGAACCCGCCCTTGCAACTGGTCCTGAGCGCGGGCGACTGGCTGAACCTGTTCGGCCATTACCTGATGCTGTCGCTGATGTCGATCGGCGGCGCCATTTCCACCACCTCCGAAATGCACCGCTTCCTCGTCGAACAGCACGGCTGGCTGACACAGGCGCAATTCAATGAATCGATCGCCATCGCGCAAGCCGCGCCTGGCCCCAACGTGCTGTTCGTCGCCCTGATGGGCTGGAACGTGGGCATGAATGCGGGCAGCTACACGGCCGCGTACCTGGGTGTGCTGGTGACCATGGTGGGCATCATGCTGCCCAGCACCACCCTCACCTACGTGGCAGCCCAGTGGGGCTACCGCAACCGCGACCTGCGCCCCGTGCGCGCCTTCAAGCAAGGCATGGCGCCCATCGTCGTCGCCCTCCTGATTTCCACGGGCATGATTTTAGGCGGCGCCAATCACGACATCCGCACGGACTGGCCACTGTGGAGCCTGTCCATCGTGGCCGGCCTGATCATCTGGCGCACGAAGATCCACTTATTATGGCTGCTGGCCGCTGGCGCCGTGCTGGGCTGGCTGCAACTGGTGTAAGCCTACACGGCCAAATGCCGCTTCACATCCTCGCCATCCATCTGTGCAGCCAGTCCGCTGGCGACGACACTGCCGCGCGACAGCACGATGAATTCGTCGGCCAGTTCGCGGGCAAAGTCGAAATACTGTTCGCACAGCACGATGGCCATGTCGCCCCGCTGCTTTAACAGCGCAATGACCCTGCCGATATCCTTGATGACGGAGGGCTGGATGCCTTCCGTGGGCTCGTCAAAAATGATCAGCTGCGGCTCGGCCAGCAAGGCGCGGGCGATGGCCAGCTGCTGCTGCTGCCCGCCGGACAAGTCGCCGCCGCGCCGCTGCAGCATCTCCTTGAGTACCGGAAACAGTTCATACACGTGCGGATCGATGCGCGAGGCTTGCCTGCCCCGCTTGACGGCCATGCCCATCAGCAAGTTTTCCTCGACCGTCAGGCGCGCAAAGATGTCGCGTCCCTGCGGTACATACGCCATCCCCAGCTTTGCCCGCGCGTGGGGCGCCAGTGTCGTGATGTCGCGCCCATCGAGCACGACTTTGCCTTGGGCCACGGGCAACACGCCCATCAGGCATTTCAGCAAGGTCGTCTTGCCGACGCCATTCCTGCCCAGCAAGGCCAAACACTCGCCCTTGCGCACGGACAGGTCGATGCCGCGCAAGGTGTGCGAGGAGCCATAGTATTGATTTAATTGTTGCACTTCCAGCATGACTTACCTTCCCAGATAGACTTCGATCACGCGCTCGTCGGCTTGCACCTCATCCATGCGCCCCTGCGCCAGCACAGAGCCTTCGTGCAACACGGTGACGATGCCTTGCTGGGCAATGTCCGTGACGAAACCCATGTCGTGCTCGACCACCATGATGGAATGCTTGCCGCGCAATTCATTGAGCAACTCCGCCGTGCGCGCCGTTTCCGCGTCCGACATGCCGGCCACCGGTTCATCGAGCAATATCAGCTGCGGCTCCTGCATCAGCAGCATGCCGATTTCCAGCCACTGCTTTTGCCCGTGCGACAGCAAGCCGGCCGGCCGCGCCTCCTGGCCATTCAAGCGTATCAGGCGCAATATGGCCTCGATCCGGCCCGCCTGCTCGGACGTGAGCCGCGCAAACAGGGTCGGCGCCACGCGCTTGTCCATCTTCATGGCCAGTTCCAGGTTGTCAAACACCGTGTGCTGCTCGAACACGGTGGGGCGCTGGAACTTGCGGCCTATGCCCGCGTGGGCAATTTGCGCTTCCGTCATGGTGGCCAAATTCATGGTCTGGCCGAACCAGGCTGTGCCGGATGTAGGCCGCGTCTTGCCGGTGATCACATCCATCATCGTCGTCTTGCCTGCGCCATTCGGGCCAATGATGCAACGCAATTCGCCCACGGAAATATCCAGGCTCAGCTTGTTAATAGCCTTGAAGCCATCGAACGACACGCTGATGTCTTCCAGATACAGAATGGCGCCATGCGTCGTGTCGACGCCCTCGCCTTTCACGCGCGAATACGTGGGGCCAGCTTCGGCGCTGGCCATGCCTGGCAGCATGCGGATGCTCATGCGTTCTCCTCTGCCACGATGGGCTTGCGCTTGAGCTTGCTTAACACGCCCAGCATGCCTTGCTGCATGAACAGGGTGACGACGATGAACAGCAAGCCCAGCGCGAACAGCCACAGCTCCGGCAAGGCGGCCGTGAACCAGCTTTTCAAGCCATTGACGGTAAAGGCGCCCAGGATGGGACCGAGCAAGGTGCCGCGTCCGCCCACGGCCACCCACACGACCATCTCGATGGAGTTCGCCGGCGACATTTCGGACGGGTTGATGATGCCCACCTGCGGCACGTACAGGGCGCCGGCGATGCCGCACAGCACGGCCGATAAGGTCCACACGAACAGCTTGAACCACAGTGGGTTGTAGCCGAGAAACATCAGCCGCGCCTCGCTGTCGCGCACGCCCTGCAGCACCCTGCCCAGCTTGGAGCGGACGATGGCGCGCGCGCCCACCAGCGCGGCCAGCAGGAAGGCCAGGGTCAGCAGGAACAGCACGGCGCGGGTGGCGGGTGCCGTCACGCTATGGCCCAATATCGTCTTGAAATCCGTGAAACCGTTGTTGCCGCCAAAGCCGGTGTCATTGCGGAAGAACAAGAGCATGAAGGCATACGTCATCGCTTGCGTGATGATGGAAAAATACACGCCCTTGATGCGCGAGCGAAAGGCAAAATAACCAAACACGAAGGCCAGCACGCCCGGCACCAGCACGACGAGGGCCATGCAATACCAGAAATGTTCCGTGAAGGCCCAGTACCACGGATAAGTTTTCCAGTCGAGAAAGACCATGAAGTCGGGCAAGCTGCTGTGGTACTGGCCCTGGTCGCCGATGGCGCGCATCAGATACATGCCGTGCGCATACGCGCCCAGCGCAAAGAACACGCCGTGGCCCAGGGACAGGATGCCCGTGTAGCCCCAGACGAGGTCCAGCGCCAGCGCGGCCAGCGCATAGCACATGAACTTGCCCACCAGCGCCACCGTGTAGGCGGACACATGCAGCGCATGCCCTTCTGCAAACGCCAGGTTAAAAATCGGCAACAGCGCCGCCAGCACCGTGCATGCGGCAATCGCCAGCCAGACGGGCCGCGTAAACAGGCCTTGCTTGGATAGACAGGAGGTAGTCATTCGACGCTGCGTCCCTTCATGGCAAACAGGCCCTGCGGCCGGCGCTGGATAAAGATGATGATGAATACGAGAATGGCGATTTTCGCCAGCACGGCGCCCGCCACCGGTTCGAGGAATTTGTTCACTTCGCCCAGGCCCAGCGCGGCGATCACGGTGCCGGCCAGCTGGCCCACGCCACCGAGCACCACCACCATGAAGGAATCAACGATGTAGCTTTGGCCCAGGTCCGGCCCCACGTTGCCCAGCTGCGACAGGGCCACGCCGCCCAGCCCCGCGATGCCGGAACCGAGGCCGAAGGTCAGCATGTCGACCTTGCCCGTGGCCACGCCCACGCAATCGGCCATGCGGCGGTTTTGCGTCACGGCCCGCACGAACAGCCCCAGGCGCGTCTTGTTCAGGATCAACCACACTGCCACGACGACGACGATGGCGAAGGCTATGATGGCCAGGCGGTTGTACGGCAGCACGAGGCCGCCCAGCACGCTCACGCCGCCCGACATCCAGGCCGGGTTGGCCACTTCCACGTTTTGCGCGCCAAAGATCGTGCGGACAAGCTGCATGAGGATCAGGCTGATGCCCCAGGTGGCCAGCAGGGTTTCCAGCGGCCGGCCATACAGCCAGCGGATCACGGTGCGCTCGAGCACCATGCCCACCAGTCCGGCAACAAGAAAGGCGGCCGGCAGCGCGGCCAGCAGGTAGGCCTCCTGCATGCCGGGCAGGTAGGTGCGGAAAAACAGCTGGCACAGATACGTCGTGTAGGCGCCTATCATCAGCAATTCGCCGTGCGCCATGTTGATGATGCCCATCAAGCCGAACGTGATGGCCAGTCCCAGCGCGGCCAGCAACAGCACGCTGCCCAGGGAAATGCCATAGAACACATTGCCGGCGAATTCCATGCGCGCCACTCTAGCCTTGATCTGGCGCATAGTCTCGATGGCGGCCAGCTGCACGGCTTCGTCCGGCTCGCCGTCCTTTTCCAGCATGGCTTGCAGCACGGGCAGCAAGCGCGCATCGCTGCTGCCGGCCAGCGCCTGCACGGCGGCCTTGCGCGTGGCGGCGTCCGGCGCATGCAGGTTGGCGCTGGCGATCAGCACCTGCAATAGCTGTTTAATGTCAGCATCGTTTTCCCGCGCCAGCGCCTTGCGGATAAGGGGGATTTGCGCGGGGTCAACGGCCTTTTGCAAGGCTTGCGCGGCCGCCAGGCGGGCGCTGCGCTCAGGCGCCAGCAGCTGCAAGCCGGACAAGGCGCCCGCCACGGCCGCGCGCAAGCGGTTGTTAACCATCACGCCATCGAGGCCATCGGGCAGCGGAACGCTCTGGCCGATGGCCGGGTCATACGCCTGCTCGCCGTCGACGACATACACCTTGCCGTCCGGCCCGGCATACAGGCCGTCGTCCTGCAAGGCTTGGAGCACCTTTGCAGCCTCGGGCGTGGCCAGGGCGGCGATCTGGGCGACGGCAGCGACCCTTGCGTCAGAATCGTCTGCAGCCAGCGGTTTGAGCAGTTCAGGAGAGATGGCGGCCTGCGCCAGCGAGGACAAGAACAGGCAAACGAGGACCAGCAATTTGGGGATAAGCTGCATATGCATAGATACCATGTAGTAAAGCCGATGTCTTGATAAGTATCCTTCCCCCATAGGCAAGGACAAGGGTCAGACCCGGCGGGTCTGACCCCAGCTCTTTGCCTGGGGTTGCGATGACCATTCGACGCGCAAGCGCCTACAGCTTTTGCTTGCCCTCATTGCCCTTGATAAAGGGGCTCCACGGCTGGGCGCGTATCGGCTCCTTGGTTTTCCACACAACATTGAATTGCCCATCAGCCTTGATTTCGCCGATCATCACGGGCTTGTGCAAGTGGTGGTTGGTCGGGTCCATGGTCAGGGTAAAGCCAGACGGCGCCTTGACGCTCTGGCCGGCCATCGCGGCGATCACCTTGTCCGTGTCCGTCGATTTGGCTTTTTCCACCGCTTGCGCCCACATGTGGATGCCCACATAGGTCGCTTCCATGGGGTCGTTCGTCACCACCGAACCCGCGTTCGGCAACTTTTGCGCCACCGCATACGCTTTCCACTGCTTGATGAAAGCCGTGTTGACGGGGTTCTTGACGGATTCAAAATAGTTCCAGGCCGCCAGGTGACCGAGCAAAGGCTTGTTATCGATGCCGCGCAGCTCTTCCTCACCCACGGAAAACGCAACGACGGGGACGTCCGTGGCTTTCAAGCCCGCATTGCCCAGTTCCTTGTAAAACGGCACGTTGGAATCGCCATTGATGGTGGAAATGACGGCCGTCTTGCCGCCAGTGGAAAATTTCTTGATGTTGGCGACGATGGTTTGATAGTCGGCGTGGCCGAACGGCGTGTAGACCTCGCTGATATCGCTATCCTTGACGCCTTTGCTCTTCAGGAAGGCGCGCAATATCTTGTTGGTGGTGCGCGGGTAAACGTAATCCGTGCCCAGCAGCACGAAGCGCCTGGCGCCGCCGCCATCCTTGCTCATCAAGTATTCCACGGCGGGAATCGCCTGCTGGTTCGGCGCGGCGCCCGTATAAAACACATTCTTTTCCAGCTCCTCGCCTTCGTATTGCACCGGATAAAACAGCAGGCTGTTGAGTTCCTTGAACACGGGCAAGACGGATTTACGGGACACGGACGTCCAGCAACCAAACACCACGGCCACTTTATCTTGCGCCACCAGCTGGCGCGCTTTTTCCGCAAACAAGGGCCAGTTCGACGCCGGATCGACCACGACGGCTTCCAGCTTCTTGCCCAGCACGCCGCCCTTGGCATTGATCTCGGCGATCGTCATCAGGGCCACGTCTTTCAGCGACGTTTCGGAAATGGCCATGGTGCCCGACAGGGAGTGCAAGATGCCCACCTTGATGGTGTCGGCGGCCAGGGCCGCCTGCATGGTGATGGACGTGGCCAGGGCCAGGGCGCCGGCGGCGGCCGCTTTCAGGATGATGCGTCGTGACATGGGGACTCCTGTGATGTATTCGTGGGGGACGGACTGGGCATACGATGTTGTTAAAGCAGAATGCATGCCAGCACCAGCAGGCGTCCGCCATGGTGCACACGGCCATCACCGCACGAAAAAAAACCTGGCTGCACAAGGACTGTGCAGCCAGGTTTCAAATTGCCGTAAAACGGTGCGCCGGACGCATTAATCCTTGCGCTTCAATCCTTGCGCGACACGCCCCGCAAGCGGCGCCAGCCCTTGCGGCCCAGCGGAAACAGCAGCACGAAAGCGATCAGCCATGGCAGGATATACGCCATGGCCGTGATGGCGTTGGCCACGCCTTCCGACAGGTTTTCCGTGAAATTGCCCAGTGCGCGCTTGACGGGGCGCCAGAACGACTGCTTGCCTTCGGCACTGATGGCCACGTTCAGCAAGTCCGTATCGATGCGCTGCATCAACAGCGCATTGACCGCCGTCGCCTGCTCCAGTTCCACTTGCACGGTGGCCAGTTCCTTGGTCACCTTGATCAAGGCATCGACGTTCACGCCCGAGCGTTTTTCCAACTCCTGCAATTGCGCCTGGTATTGCTTGAGCATTTCCAGGCGTTTCTTGCTATCGAGCACAGGACGGCCCAGATCTTCCACCTTGGTGCCCTGGCTGGTAACGTCGCCTCCGGCCGCAACCAGCGCCACGAGCTTCTTGATGCCGGCCGGCTTGGCGCGCATGCTGATGCGCGCATGCACGTAACGACCGCCGTCTATGCTCGAGTCGAGCAGCAGACAGCCATTGTCCGTATCGGCCTTGCAGGCGGCGACCACTTTTTCATACAGGGGCCGCACTTGCGCTTCGTTCGTATCGACGCCGACATTGTGTTCATACGCAAGAAACTCGCTGCCTTTTTCCTTGCCGTCGAGACGCGCGGCACTGGACTGGCCCGCGCTCTCTCCCTTGCCGCCGCAACCGGCCAGCAGCAACAGGCTTATCAAACATAGGGATACTTTTTTCATGATTTCTTTCGTCGAGTTATTTGTGCCGCGGCAGCAATTGAATATCGGGCAAATGCGCGGCCACCTCCTGCACCGTGGCATAAACGGTCAAGGATGCCACCACCTGTGGCAGCGGTGCCGGCCAGATTTCAGGCAAATCGCGCTCCTCGGGCGCCAGCACGGGAAAGGCCAGCTGCTCCCGCGGCGGGGTGAAGGCGGCGGCGACACCGGGCTTGTTGCCACGCGCATCGATGCGGTACCAGCCAAACTCTTGCAGGTACACGGCATTCAAGCCATGCAGGCAAAACGGCGGCCCCACCTCGCCCACGGCCAGGCGCTGATAGCACAGCCCGGCCGGAATGCCATTGGCGCGCAGCAGCGCGGCCAGCAGATGGCTTTTCGCATAACAATAGCCCGTGCCATGCTGCAACACGTCAGAAGCGCGGCAAGTGACGGGATTGCGCTGGTAGTCCCAGCTGTGGGCAATCTCATCGCGCACGAAGGCAAAGCAGCGGGCCGCGATGGCGGCATCGCCCGACGCGCCGGCGGCCAGCTCGGCCGCCCTGGCGCGCACGGCCGGATGGTCGCTGTCTATGTAAGTGCTGCTGGCTAGATATATAGAAAAGTCGGGGGAAAAGTCGGTAGACATGGCGTCAAGGTCTTGCATAAAGATAATGCGCGATTCTAGTCGAAGCAGACCGAAATCGAGCGTTTCCTTGCGCAGGAACAAAGAAAATCCACGTTTCAGGCTCGCTGGGCGGGGGCCGGCGACTTTGGCGACGGCCCGGTAGCTGGTATCATTCGGGCAAACGCCAGCCGGCCCCATTGGGCCGGCGCATGCAACACCTTGCGAAGCGGTTCCGCGCCGCCGACGCCTCCCCTACAGATCAGAGAAACGAGTTCCTATGAGCACACCATCGTCCCACCCATCGTTCTGGCGCCGCGTCCCGCTGGCTTTCGGCGCCTTCTTCAGCACCCTGTCGGACGCCGCCTATGCGGCCCGCGTCGAAAAACTGTCCTTGCCCGAGGCTGCGCCCGTCGCTCCCGTGGCTCCGGCACCCGCTCCCGTGCCGACGCCGGCAGCTGCCCCCGTCATATTGAAGGAAGCCACGCCGGACGCCGCCCTGCAGTTACTTGCTTTACTGCAACGCGAAGCGCGATTGATCGACTTCACCCAGGAAAACCTGGGCAGCCATGCCGACGCCGACATCGGCGCGGCCGCCCGCGTGGTGCATGAAGGCTGCGCCAAGGTCATGCGCGAATACTTCACCATCGAGGCCGTGCGCCAGGAAGCCGAAGGCAGCCGCATCGTGCTGCAGGAAGGTTTTGATTCCGCGCAAGTGCGCCTGACGGGCAACGTCGTCGGTTCCGCGCCGTACACGGGCACCCTCAGTCACCGCGGCTGGCGCGCCTCCAGCGTACGCCTGCCGAAACTGAGCGAGCAACACGACGCTGCCATCCTGGCCCCGGCCGAGGTGGAACTGTGAACGATACCGTCAACCCTACCCCGCGCTACGCCATCGGCATCGACCTGGGCACCACCCATAGCGCCCTGTCGTATGTGAACCTGGTCGAGAGCGACGGCGAAAAGTCCAGCCACGGCGTGCTGAAAGTGCCGCAGCTGTCGGCGCCCGGCACCGTCGAAGAACTGCCGCTGCTGCCATCGTTCGTCTACCTGCCGCACGCTGACGAAGTGGCGGCGGGCGACCTGGCCCTGCCCTGGGTGACCGAAGAAGCGGAGGCGCCGTTCGTCGTCGGCGAAATGGCCCGCAGCCGCGGCGCCACCACGCCCATCCGCCTGGTGTCGAGCGCGAAAAGCTGGCTGTGCCACCCGGGCGTAGATCGCCGCGCGGCGATCTTGCCGAACGACGCGCCGGCGGAAGTGGCGCGCATCTCGCCCATCACGGCGGCCACGCGCTATCTGACGCATTTGCGCCAGGCCTGGGACAACGCCCACCCGCAAGCGCCGTTTGCGCAGCAGGAAATCACGGTGACGATTCCTGCGTCCTTCGACCCGGCCGCGCGCGAGCTGACGATGGAAGCGGCGCAGGCAGCCGGCTACACTTCATTGACCTTGCTGGAAGAGCCGCAGGCGGCCCTGTACAGCTGGATCCAGACCAGCGAGGGACGCTGGCGCAAGGAAGTCAAGCCGGGCGACATCATCCTCGTCGTCGACGTGGGAGGCGGCACCAGCGACTTTTCGCTGATCGCCGTTCTGGAACGCGACGGCGTGCTGGAACCGCACCGCGTCGCCGTCGGTGAACACATCCTGCTGGGCGGCGACAATATGGACCTGGCCCTGGCCCATCTGGTGGCCCGCAAGCTGGCCGCCAACGGCACCCAGCTCGACGCCTGGCAAATGCGCGCGCTCACTTATGGCTGCCGCAGCGCCAAGGAAAGCCTGCTGGCTGACAGCGGCCTCGATGTGGCACCGATCGTCGTGCCGAGCCGCGGCTCGAAACTGATCGGCGGCTCCATCCGCACGGAACTGACGCGCGCGGAAGTGTCCACCTTTATCCTCGACGGCTTCTTCCCGCAAGTGGAAGCATCGAGCCGCCCTGCCGTGCGCACGCGCGCCGGCCTGACGCAACTGGGCTTGCCGTATGCGCAGGACGCGGCCATCACACGCCACCTGGCCGCGTTCCTGGGCCGCCAAGTGGCGGCGACCAGCGAACTCGATGGTTTTGCGGGCCGCCAGGCGGACGGCGCCAGCTTTTTGCACCCGACGGCCGTGCTGTTCAACGGCGGCGTCTTCAAGTCGGACTTGCTGGTACAGCGCATCATGGCCACCGTCAACGACTGGCTGTACATGGAAGGCGCGGAACCGGCGCGCATGCTGGCCGGGGCCGACCTGGACCTGGCCGTGGCCCGTGGCGCCGCCTACTACAGCTACGTGCGGCGCGGCCATGGCGTGCGTATCCGCGGCGGCACGGCCAGCGCCTTCTACGTGGCCATCGAATCGGCCATGCCGGCCATCCCCGGCATGGAACCGCCGATCCAGGCCCTGTGCGTGGCGCCGTTCGGCATGGAAGAAGGCAGCGAACTGGAATTGCCAGGCCAGCAATTCGGCCTGGTGGTGGGCGAACCCGTGCACTTCCGCTTCTTCGCCTCGTCCACGCGCCGCAACGACCAGATCGGCGACCTGCTCGATTTCTGGGGCCCCGATGAATTGCAGGAACTGAGCGAAATCCACGCGACGCTGTCTGCCGAAGGCCGCCAGGCTGGCGACGTGGTGCAAGTCAAGCTGCACGCCAGAGTCACGGAAGCGGGCACCCTGGAGCTGCTGGCCGTCTCCCCTGATGGCGCCGAGCGCTGGAAAGTGGAATTCGACGTGCGCGGCACGCCGCAGCAATAAGCATGCGCGGCGCGAAGGTGCAGCCGGCCTGGCTGGTCGGCATCGACCTGGGCACCACCAACACGGTGGTGGCCTATGCCAATGCGGCCGATGCCCAGGCGGGCATACAGCTGTTCGCCATTGAGCAGCTGCTCGCTCCCGGCGAAGTGGGCGCACGCCCCCTGCTGCCATCGCTGCGCTACCACCCTGCCCCTGGCGAGCTGGCGGCCGGCGATTTGCAGCTGCCGTGGCCACAGGACGATGTCACCAGGGCGGAACATCCGGTGCTGGGCGCCCTGGCGCACCAGCTCGGCGCGCAAGTGCCGGGCCGCCTCGTTTCCAGCGCAAAGAGCTGGCTGTCACATGCGAACGTGGACCGCCAGGCGCCCATCCTGCCGTGGGGCGCCGATGCCGACGTGGCCAAGGTATCCCCCGTGGCGGCCAGCGCCAGCTACCTCGCGTATGTGCGCGCCGCGTGGAATCACCGCTTTGCGGATTCTCCCCTTGAAAACCAGGAACTGGTGCTGACCATCCCCGCTTCCTTCGACGAGGGTGCGCGCGCACTCACGCTGGAAGCTGCCCGCCTGGCGGGCTTGCCCACGCTACGGCTGGTGGAAGAACCGCAGGCTGCCTTTTATGACTACCTGCACCGCCGGCGCGACACGCTGCACCTTGACCTGGCGCAAACGCGGCGCATCCTGGTCTGCGACGTGGGCGGTGGCACCACCGATTTCAGCCTGATCGACGTCGCCTTCGATGAGGATGGCGAACCGCAGCTCACGCGCAGCAGTGTGGGCAATCATTTGATACTCGGCGGCGACAATATGGACCTGGCGCTGGCCCACCTGATGGAAACGCGCATGGCGGCAAGCGTCGAAGGCGGCATGAAGCTCTCCGCCGCACGCCTGTCGCAGCTGATGGAACGCTGCCGCGCCGCCAAGGAATTGCTGCTATCGAGCGACGCACCGGACAAGGCCACCGTCACCCTGCTGGGCGCCGGCTCTCGCCTGATCGGTGGCAGCCGTTCCGCCGATATCACGCGCGAAGAAGTGGCGGCCCTGGTGGTCGACGGCTTCTTCCCAAAGGTGGAACTGAGCGAGACGGCGAAAAAAGGCCGCGCCGGCATCGTCGAATTCGGCCTGCCCTACGCGCAGGACGCGGCCATCACGCGCCATCTGGCCAGTTTCCTGCAGCAGCATCAAGGCGAACTTCCCGACACGTTGCTGCTGAACGGCGGCGTGTTCCGCGCCGACGCGCTGGCGCGCCGCCTGGCCGAGACGCTCGCGCACTGGCGCGGCGCGGCCCTGCCCCTGACTATCCTGCACAACGACAATCCCGACGTGGCCGTGGCGCGCGGCGCCGTCGCCTACGCGCTGGCGCGCCGGGGACAGGCCCCGCGCATCGGCGGCGGCTCCCCGCGCAGCTATTTCCTCGTGCTGGGCGAGGCGGGCAAGGACAACCGCGCCGTCTGCATCCTGCCCCGTGGCAGCGCCAGCGGCGAGGAAATCGGCCTGACGGAGCGCCTGTTCGCCCTGCGCCTGGGCCGCCCCGTGCGCTTCCACCTGGCATCCTCGATTGCGGAAACGGGCACGCCGCCGCAACTGGGCGACATCGTCGACCTGGACGCCGGCGAGTATCTGCGCCTGCCGCCGCTGGCCAGCGTGCTGCACGATAAAGAGGATGCCAGTGACAAGCGCGAAATCACCGTGCAGCTGGTCACCGTCATGACAGAAGTGGGCACCCTGGAAGTGCATTGCGTGGCCGAAGCCGATGCCGGCCAGCGCTGGCTGCTGGAATTCCAGTTGCGCGCTGGTGAGGAAGAGCAAGGCGATAGCGAGCCTCAAGCCGTCTCGCCGCGCATCAAGGAAGCCATCGAGAAGATCGAGCGCATCTTCGGCGGCAAGGCGCAAAAGGTCGAGACCAAGGAAGTGCGCCAGTTGCGCCAGCACCTGGAACGTGGGCTAGACGGGCGCGAGAGCTGGGATACGCCGCTGCTGCGCCAGCTGTTCGACGCCCTCATGCTGCGCACCCGTGGCCGGCGCCGCTCCGCCGAACATGAAAAAGTCTGGCTGAACCTGGCCGGCTACTGTTTGCGCCCCGGCTATGGCGACGCGCTCGACCCATGGCGCATCGAGCAGCTGTGGGCCCTGTTCGACACGGGCATCCAGCATCACAAGGATAACCAGGTGTGCGCCGAATGGTGGACCCTGTGGCGCCGTGTGGCTGGCGGCTTGAGCACGCAGCAGCAATTGCGCCTGCTCGACGACTTCGCCTTCAACCTGCAAGCCGATGCGGCCCAGCGCGGCAGCCGCCCCCTTACCCTGGTCAACGGCAGCGATGACGACATGCTGCGCCTGGGCGCTTCGCTGGAGCGCATCCCCGGCGCCTACAAGGCGGAAGTGGGCGCCTGGCTGATCAAGCGGCTGGAGAAAGCCGGCAAGAAGGGAGAAGCGGCCGATACGAATACCCTGTGGGCGCTGGCCAGGGTCGGCGCGCGCCAACCCTTCCACGGCAGCGCGCACGAAGTGGTCGACAGCGCCACCGTGGCCGGGTGGTTGCAGGTGCTGCTGGCGCTGGACTGGAAAAAAGTTGAACCGGCCGCCTTCGCCGCAGCCCACCTGGCGCGGATGACGGGCGACCGCTCGCGCGACATCGGCGACGAGCTACGGGCGACCATCCTGACCCGCCTGAAAGCCGTGGGCGCCCCGCCCCTGTGGCAAGCCATGGTCAGCGAAGTGACACAGCTGGACGAAACAGCTACCCGGCGCATGCTGGGCGAGGCACTGCCACCGGGGTTGAAGCTGATCGGCTGATCGGATTCCTGTGCAGCCTGTCCTCCAGCCCTACGCCAGCGCCACCACCAACAGCACTACCGCCAGCGGCGCCTGCACCAGCACGATGCCTGGATGCGTGCGGCGCAGCTGGGCCCACACGGACAGGCCCGGCACTTCTTCGTGCGGATGGTGGGCTTCATCGCGCAGCGACATCGCATGCAGGAACATGCCGGCGATCAGGGGGCCGGGATTGACCCACCAGCCCTGCTCGAGCAAGCCGCGCGACAGGTAGATGGCCAGCGCGCCAATGGCAAACGGCGAAGCCCACACCAGCACCAGCATCAAGCGGATGCCATAGAATTCCGCCAGGGTGCCCATGCGGTGCAGGCGGCTGAAATCGTGGTCTTCCATGCGCTTGTCGATGGCCAGCTCGGCCCGGCCGTACAGGGTCCACAAGCCGCCGAACAGGCAGCCCAGCAGCACCCCGATGACGATATCAGCCGCGAACACAGCATATTTGTTGACGTCGGCCGTGCCGATGCCGAGCGAGGTGTGGGCGGCCGCATGCAGGTGCAGGCTGGCCTGCTCGCCTTCTGCCGTCGTATAGCGGTCGCGTACGTCATACGTGCTGCCAATATACACGACGTTCTTGCGCAGTGCCCCGGCATCCACGCCAGCCTGGCCCTCGATCAGTTTGACGCGCGCGCGCGTGGGGTTCAGGAATGCCGGCGCCACGGCGGCCGGGTGAAACGGCGCGGTGACGGCATTCTGTTCGGCCGCCGCCTTGGCGTCGCCGCGGATGACGGGTTCGAACGCCCAGCGCGCCAATTCCTTTTCACTGCCCGTGCGCCGGGCCAGCTGGCACACGCGGCCGGCCAGCGCCACCACTTCCTTTTGCTCGGACAAGACGGCCGGCATGGGCTGCTTCTGCTCCTGCTCGTCGGCCCCATGCGCCAGCTCGAAGGCCACGGCCGCCAGCACGGGACTTTTCAGCTCGATGCGCGTGACGGCGCCCATGCGTTCGCGGATTTGCGGGCTGGCGAAATGGATGCCGGCCGCGCAGCGCGCGCGTATCCACGGCAGGTTCGCGTTCCGGTCCGATTGCTCGGGCAGGATCAGCACCACTTGCCGGCCATCGGCGGCCAGCTGGTCGAGCAGGCGGTCCAGAGGGCGCTCGCCCGCCTTGTGCTGCTCATACACGGCCGGCGCCAGGTCCAAGTCGATGGCCAGCACCTTGCTGCCGCGCGCGGCGGCGCTGGCGATCACTTGCTCCAGGCGCGTGCGTTCCAGCGGTTCGCGCTCGTCGAAGACTTGTTCGAACGCAGGCTGGTCGATTTCGATGATGCCGGGCCGATAAGCTGCGCCCGGATCCTTGCCCCGGTTCAACAGCTGGCCCTGTGCCGCACTGGCGCGCAGCATGGCCGCATCGAGCCATTCGAGCACGTGAAAACCTTCCAGCGCCAGCATCAGCGCGGCGATCAGGCTGGCGCCGATTACGTGGTGCAGCAGGTGCGTGCCCGTCAGTTTAAAGGCCGAGCCCAGCTGGGCAACCGGCCACAGCAGGCGCCGCCAGAGCGGCGGGCGTGGTTGGTCTGGCTGGCTGGTTTCCACAGTGCGTTCCCCTTGCGTGCGGCGCTTGAGTTAACACTCAAGCAATATTCAATGACAAAGGGATAGTGTATTGCAGTTATGCCCCATCCGCAGCACGTCTGGCGTGGCCCCGACTGGCCGCCTACTTCGGCTTGGCCAGCAGCAGCTTGCCCAGCGCTTCGAAGGCCGGCGTGGTGGTCGGATCGTTGGCCGCATTGGCCGCCGTCGGCGTGGAGGCGAAGCGCACGATCACCATTTCCGCCTTCGGATCGACATAGATGCGCTGACCGTACACGCCGCGCGCCATATAGGCGCCATGGTCGTTATGCGTGACCCACCACATGTCGCGGTAACTCCAGCCCTTGAGCAAATCGTAGCCGCCCTTGGCGAACAGCTGCTTGTCGCCGCCGCGGCGGATATCGTCGACAGCCGCCTTCGGCAATATCTGCTGGCCGTTGTAGCGGCCATCGTTGCGCAGCATCTCACCGAAGCGGGCCAGGTCGCGCAAGCCCGCATTCAGGCCGCCGCCGGCAAACGGCGTGCCGGTCGAATCAACCGTCATGTAGGCATCCTGCTCGGCGCCCAGCTTTTGCCAGATATGCTCGGACAGATACTCGTTGACGTTCTGCCCCGTGACCCTGGCGATGATCCAGCCCAGCACGTCGGAGTTGACCGTGCGGTAGCCGAACGCCTCGCCATGCCGGCCCTCGTGCTGCACCGTTTGCAGATATTCGAAATAGCTGCGCGGCCCAGTGTAATCCTTGGGCTTGGGCAGCGGGCTGCCGGCTGCCGCGTGCTGCCACACTTCCGCTTTCGGGTCGGCGTAATCTTCGCTGAATTTCAGGCCCGTGGTCATGTCGAGCACCTGGCGCACGGTGGCGTCGCCGAATGCAGATTTGGCCAGTTCCGGCACATACTCGGCCACTTTCCTGTCAGGATCGAGCTTGCCTTCGGCCACCAGCGCCGCGCCGATGGTGCCCATGACGGACTTCGTTACCGACATGGCGCCATGCTGGCCACTTTCCTTCAGCACGCCAAGGTAACGCTCATACACGATGCGGCCCCGGTGCAGCACCACGATGCCGTCCGTGTAGTTGGCGCCCAGCGACTGCTCCCAGGTCATGGTTTCCTTCGCACCCAGGGGCGTGAAGCGCAGGCTGTCGATATCGCTGCGCAGCGCGCGCGGCAAAGGCACGGGCGCTTTCAAGCCGCGCGCAACTTCCACCGTCGGCATCAGCTGGCGGAAGTGCGACACGCTCCAGCGCAGCTGCGGGAAATTGAAGTAGCTGCCATCGTCGAAGCGGATGATTTTATCGGCCGGTGGCGGCGCGCCCACCATCCATTTCAATGCAGCCGGATCGCTGGCGGCGGCCGACATCGGCGTGCCTTCCACCTTGGCCGTCTCGGCCGCATCGGCACCGGCAGCCAGCGCGAGGCAGGCGGCCAAGGCCAGGCATGTCATCTTGGGCAGTACGTTCATGCGATGTTCTCCTTGATAGTCAGGCAGATATTCAGGTTCACCACGCGCACCTTCTTGACGAAGATAGGGTTCGCCAGCAGCGGGCGCAGCACGCCAGCGATCACCACGGGCGCGCCAGCAGGGCCAGGACGAGTGAACGGCGCACCGGGAACATCGCTTGCATTGCCATAGATATGCCTTGCGCCAGATGACTGTCCATTTGACCGAATGTTATCAGAGATGCTCTTTTTTATTGTTGAGAAGCATCCTATTGTGCGGACCACGCGCTGAGACTAAGGTCTCAGGTGCGCGCCATGCTGCAGCGCAGGATGCGCCGCCAGGCGCTTCGTGCTAAAAACGGAGGCGACAAGCGAAATACCATAAAAACACCAGATACCGAGACACTGGAGAGCTCCATGCCCTACGTCCGCCAGACCAGCCATATCGACCGCGTGCGCGACCTGATCGCCGGCAGGATCGTCAATCCGGGGGCCGATACGGCCAGGCTGGCCTCGTCCTACCGGCGCTCGCTGGACCACTACCGGCTCGATCCCGCCTCCACTACCGGGCCGCGCATTCTGACAGGCGCCGAACTGCGCACCATCCAGCAATCCGAGGAAGGCTTCCTGCGCTCCACGGGCCAGTGCCTGCCGCGCCTGCACGCCATGGTGCGCGAAGCGGGCTACTGCGTCATCCTGGCCAATGCACACGGCGTGACCATCGATTACGTGGTCGACACGGCCCAGCGCAAGGATTTCAAGAAGGCGGGCCTGTATCCGGGTTCGTGCTGGTCGGAAGAAGAGGAAGGCACCTGTGGCATCGCCTCCGTGCTGCTCGACCACGAAGCCATCACCGTGCACAAGACCGACCATTTCCGCGCCGCGTTCACGGGCCTCACGTGCAGCGCCGCACCCATTTTTTCGCCGCACGGCGACTTGATCGGCGTGCTCGATGCCTCGGCACTGAACTCGCCCGACGCGCGCGACAGCCAGCGCCTGGTCAAACAGCTGGTGCGCCAGGGGGCGACCCTGATCGAGGACGGCTTTTTTCTCAAGTCCTACAGCCATTGCTGCATCCTGCTGGCGCACCGCAACCGCCACTTCGTGGAAGTGCAGCCGGAAATGCTGCTCGCCATCGACGAACATGGCAACGTCATCGCCGCCAACCGCTGCGCGCGCGACGTCATCGCAGGCCTCGATAGCCTGCCGCGGCCCGTCGCCGAGGTGCTGGAAGTACGCGCCGAACGGCTGTTCGATGCGCGCGCGGGGCACAATCTGCTGTCCCTGCGCCTGGCGGGCGGCAGCACCTGGCTGCACGCCCGCGTGCGCGCGCCGCTGCGCCAGGCCAGCGCGCGCCCGCGCGCCGCACGCGAGCTGCCTGTCGCGGACGGCGTGCCGGAATACACGCCGCCGGAGCTGGCCGAGCGCACGCGCATCGTCAACGCCATGAACGCCGCCAAATGGCGCCCGCTGCAGGCGGCGGCCATGCTGGGCGTCTCGCGCGCCACCCTGTACCGGCGCCTCAAGCAGCTGCACATCGTGCCGCCGCACCGGCAATGAAGCGCAATGAAGCGATCAACGCACTGAGACTTCCGTCTCAGTAGCCGCCATGCTGCAATGCGAGATGCGGCGCCAGAACGCCAGTGTTACAACATCGTCAGCGGCAACACAGCCGCATCCCATCATAAAGTCAGCAGACTTGGAGGAGACACGATGCAAACCGAAAACACCCCGCTTGACCTGCCCGTGGCAGGCATCCTGGAGCAGCTAGAGGGCTTACTTCGCGCCAGCGACAGCACGGGCGCTGCGCAGCTGTTCGAACAAGACGGCTACTGGCGCGACCTGGTGCTGTTTACCTGGAACCTGAAAACCATGGAAGGCCGCGAACAGATCGCCGCCATGCTGGCCGCCCAATTGGGCACCGTGCAGCCGGTCTCCATCCGCATCGCCGACGGCGAGCACGCCAGCGAGGCCGGTGGCGTGCTGCAAAGCTGGATCACGGTGGAAACGAAGGTGGCGCGCGGTGTAGGCTTTATCCGCATCCGCGACGGCAAGATCTGGACCCTGCTCACCACCATGAGTGAATTGAAGGGCTTTGAAGAAGCCAAGGGCGGCCGCCGTCCGATGGGCGCCGAGCATGGCGCGCGCACGGACCGCAGCAGCTGGCTGGAACAGCGCGAACAGGAAGCGGCAGAACTGGGCTACGCGCGCCAGCCCTATTGCGTCATCATCGGCGGCGGCCAGGGCGGCATCGCGCTGGGTGCGCGCTTGCGCCAGCTCAATGTCCCCACCATCATCATCGAGAAAAACGCCCGTCCCGGCGACAGCTGGCGCAAGCGCTATAAATCGCTTTGCCTGCACGACCCCGTCTGGTACGACCACATGCCGTACATCCCCTTCCCGGACAACTGGCCCGTCTTCACGCCCAAGGACAAGGTGGGCGACTGGCTGGAAATGTACACCAAGGTGATGGAGCTGAACTACTGGGGGTCGACCAGCTGCGAATCGGCCAGCTTCGACGAAGCCACCGGCGAGTGGACGGTGCAGGTGCTGCGCGATGGCCAGGCCATCACCCTGAAACCGAAGCAGCTGGTGCTGGCCACGGGTATGTCGGGCAAGGCAAACATGCCGAAGTTCAAGGGCATGGACGTGTTCCAGGGCGAGCAGCAGCACTCGTCGCAGCATCCGGGACCGGACGCCTATGTCGGCAAGAAGGTTGTGGTGGTCGGCGCGAACAATTCCGCGCACGATATCTGCGCCGCCCTGTGGGAAGCGGGCGTGGACGTGACCATGGTGCAGCGCTCGTCGACGCACATCGTCAAGTCGGACTCGCTAATGGACCTGGCGCTGGGCGACCTGTATTCGGAACGGGCGCTTGCGGCCGGCATGACAACGGCCAAGGCCGACCTGACATTCGCCTCTATCCCGTACAAGATTCTGGCCGACTTCCAGAAACCCGTCTTCAAGGCCATCCGCGAGCGCGACGCGGACTTTTATGCGCGCCTGGAAGAACGGGGCTTCATGCTCGATTTCGGCGACGACGATTCCGGCCTGTTCATGAAATACCTGCGCCGCGGCTCCGGCTACTACATCGATGTGGGCGCCTCGGAGCTGGTCGCCGAGGGCAAGATCAAGCTGAAAAGCGGCGTCGGCGTGCAGGAGCTGAAAAGCCGTTCCATCGTGCTGTCCGACGGCACGGAGCTGCCCGCCGACCTGGTGGTGTACGCTACCGGCTACGGCTCCATGAATGGCTGGGCGGCCGACCTGATCTCTCCCGAGGTGGCCAACAAGGTGGGCAAGGTGTGGGGCCTCGGTTCCGCCACGACGAAAGACCCTGGTCCGTGGGAGGGCGAACAGCGCAATATGTGGAAGCCCACGCAGCAGCAAGCCCTGTGGTTCCACGGCGGTAACCTGCACCAGTCACGCCACTATTCCCAGTATCTGTCGCTGCAGCTGAAAGCGCGCATGGAAGGCTTGACTACCCCCGTGTATGGGCAGCAGGAGGTGCATCACTTGTCGTGATGGCAGGGACAAGCAGATAAAAAAATGGCGGCGGACCGAAGTCCGCCGCCATTTTTACGGTGCAGCGAAAATGTGGGGTCAGACCCGCCGGGTCTGACCCCAGCAGTTTATTGCTTGATCGCTTCGATCGCGAAAGTCAGGGTGACATCATCGCTGACGGCTGGCGCATATTTGCCGGCGTTGAATTCCGAACGCTTGATCTTGGCCGTGGCGTTGGCGCCGCAAGCGTCTTTTTTCAGCATCGGGTGCGGTGCGCAGGCAAACGAGGTGACGGTCAGGGTGACTGGCTTGGTCACGCCTTTCAGGGTCAGGTTGCCGTCGACGGAGGCCAGCTTGTCGCCGTCGAAATTGAACTTGGTCGATTTGTAGGTGGCGACCGGGAACTTGTCGGTTTCAAGGAAACCATCGCCCTGGATGTGCGTATTGAACAGGGTCGAACCCGTGTCAACGGACTTGGTGTCGATCAGCACTTCCACGGAGCCCGTCTTGGCGGCGCGGTCCAGGGTGACCTTGCCGGTGGTGTTATTGAAACGGCTTTGCTGCGTCGAGAAGCCCATGTGGGTGTACTCGAAACGGGGGAAAGTGTGGCTGCCATCGATGACATAGACTTCAGGAGCGGCGACGGCGGACAGCGAGAAGCCGGCAGCGGCGATAAAAGCGAGCAGTTTTTTCATTGTAAATTCCTGATTGGGCGTGGAGGATGTCAAAACCGCAATCGGCTGCAGGCGTAAAGCGTATGCGGCTGATTGTCTGGCTTCAGTTGCAACAGATTATGCATGGCATGAAGATCGATGTAAAACGGAAAATATACCTAGTTAGCATCGATAAAATCGATAATACAGACATCAAGGTCTGCGACAGCGCGTTCTGCTGCCGATTATTGTCTGCATTGCCAAAAATATCCAGCGTTATCCAGCGCCTCAGATAATACATCCAATGAGAATGATTCTTGTTATTATTCTGCGGGATTGCTATCCTCGCGGCCCCGGGGGACATGCAGCGTCGCCTTGATTCATCCATAATAGAGCCGAACACCGAGCAGAACCCAGAGCAGAAAAACATGACGGCCACCCGCCACGCCACGAGCACATTGAACGCGCACCGCACCACCAACCTGCCCCGCAGCCAGGGCCTGGCTGCGGGTGCATTCGCCTGATGCGGGAGCCGCTCGCCCAGTCCCCGCTGCGCGAAGCGCACGGCGTGCGTCTGCGCCGCTGGGCCTGGACCGCCGCCGGCGCCCTGATGGTGCTGCTGGGGATCATCGGCGCCATGCTGCCCGTCATGCCAACGACGATTTTCCTGATCCTCGCCCTGGCCTGCTTCAGCCGCGCCTCGCCGCGCCTTGAGCACTGGCTGCTGCAGCATCCCCGCTTCGGCCCGCCGCTACGCCAGTGGCGCGAACACCGCGCCGTCTCGCGGCGCGGCAAAGCCATGGCTTGCCTGGGCATGGCCATCGGCTTTGTCGCCATGTGCCTGGGCCATCCGCCCTGGTGGGTCATCGCCATGGTGGGCGCCATGGAAATCGCCGTCCTCACCTACCTGTTGCGCCGTCCTGAAGGCCCTGCCGCCAGCGGAGCAGAATCTGCCCGCGAAGTGGACAATAGCAGGCAGTAAACGGCCCTGCTTACTTCAAAAAAACGGCAAGTCAGCCGAACTTCACATAAAAACACCGCGATGCCCGCGCATGGCGCGTCGAACTTTTCACCAAGATGCGGCTACTTCGCGCCCGCCCACGGGATTAAATTCGGCACAGATATCACTTTCCCGCTTTTTCAACTTAAAAACAAGCGCATAGACATTATTTGCATATTCAAAGCAAGATTCTGTCGTAGGAGTAATAACACGATCGGAGGTATACTACGCAACCGACGTAACAGGCTGGGCGATTTGGCCCCTGCAAGCAAGCCTGTCACGGTCCAATAAAAAAGGAAACACTGCATGACCACACCACACCGTACGCCGGTGATTCGCATCGACGGCGCGAACAAGACCTTCGCGCTGCCCAAAGGCGAACAATTCCACGCGGTCAAATCGGTCACGCTGGAAGTCTATCCCGGTGATATTTTCGGCCTGATCGGCAAGAGCGGCGCCGGCAAATCGACCTTGCTGCGCCTGATTAACCTGCTCGAGCGCCCCGACAGCGGCACCATTACCGTGGCCGGACGCGAACTGACGCGCCTGGGCAAGAGCGAACTGCGTGACGCGCGCCAGAATATCGGCATGATTTTCCAGCAATTCAATTTGCTGCAAAACGCCAGCGTCTTCGACAACGTCGCCTTCCCCTTGAAAATCCATGGCACCACCAAGGGCGAGCAAATCGCCGCCCGCGTCGAGGAATGCCTGGCGCTGGTGGGCCTGTCCGACAAGCTGCACAGCTATCCGGCGCAATTGTCGGGCGGGCAGAAACAGCGCGTGGCGATTGCACGCGCCCTGGCCAGCCACCCCGATGTGCTGCTGTGCGACGAGCCGACATCCGCGCTGGACGCGGAAACCACGCGCGCCCTGCTCGACACCCTGCGCGACATCAATGCGCGCCTTGGCGTGACCATCGTCATCGTCAGCCATGAGCTGTCGGTACTGGGCGCCATCTGCAACCGCGTGGCTGTCGTGGAAAACGGCGCCATCGCCGAACAATTCGATTTGAGCGACACGGCCACCCCGCGCAAGACGGCGCTGGGACGCGAACTGGCGTATTACGGCACCGAGGCGTTTGAAGCCACCGCATGGAAGGATGCAACACATGTTTGAAGAATCGATCAATAACGTCATCAAGCTGCTGCCGGAAATCTGGGTGGCGCTGGGCCAGACCATGACCATGCTGGGCATCGGCTTGACGGCCGCCATCCTGATCGGCGGCCCGCTGGGCATCCTGCTGTTCCTCGTATCGGAAGGCCAGTCGCTGGAAAACCGTCCGCTGTCGACGATTTTGGGCTGGCTGGTCAACACCGTGCGCAGCTTCCCCTTCATCATTTTGCTGGTCGCCCTGACGCCGTTTACGCGCATCATCGCGGGCACCTCGATCGGCCCGCTGGCAGCTGCCGTGCCGCTGTCGTTCGCCGCCATTCCCTACCTGGCGCGCCTGGTGGAACAGAACCTGCGCGAAGTGCCGCGCGGCGTGATCGAGGCGGCGCACGCCATGGGCGCATCGGAGATGCAGATCATCTTCCGCGTGCTGCTGGTGGAAGCGCGCTCCGGCCTGGTACTGGCCCTGACCGTGCTGTCGATCAGCTTCCTGTCGTATTCGGCCGTGGCCGGCGTGGTGGGCGGCGGCGGCATCGGCGACCTGGCCATCCGCTACGGCTACTACCGCTTCGAGACGGACATCATGGTCGCCACCGTGGCCATCCTGATCGTACTGGTGCAAACCATCCAGTTCGCAGGCACGCGCATCGCCAAGCGCCTCGACAAACGTTAATTCAAATTCAGAAACAAGGACACACATGAACCAACTTCGCCGCAACCTGCTCCTGGTCGCCACCAGCCTGGCCTTCGCTACCGCCGCCCACGCAAAAGACCCGAAAGAACTCGTCATCGGCACCAGCTCCGGTCCGTATTCCGACCAGCTGAAGCTGGGCATCAAGCCCATCCTGGAAAAACAGGGCTACAAGGTCAAGATCGTCGAATTCAACGACTACGTGCAGCCGAACTACGCGCTGGCCGAAGGCTCGCTGGACGCCAACGTGTTCCAGCACATCGTCTACCTGACCAAGTTCGCCACCGACAACAAGCTGCCCTTGAGCCCCCTCATCACCGTGCCGACCATGCCGATCGGCCTGTACGGCGGCAAACAGAAAACGCTGGCCGAAGTGAAGAACGGCGCCACCATCACCATGCCGAACGATCCGACCAACCAGGCGCGCGCGCTCGTGATGCTGGCCAAGATGGGCTGGATCAAACTGAAACCGAACGTCGATCCGCTGCGCGCTTCCGAGCGCGACGTGCTGGAAAACCCGAAGAAGCTGAAACTGGTGCCGCTGGAAGCGGCGCAGCTGCCGCGTTCGCTGGCGGACGCCGACTACGCCTTCGTCAATGGCAACTTCGCCCTGGCCGCCGGCATGAAGCTGACGTCGGCCCTGAGCGTGGAAAAGATCTCGGACAGCTACATTAACCTGGTGGCCATCCGCACGGCCGACAAAGCCAAGCCATGGGTCAAGGACCTGGAAGCGGCCTACCGCTCGCGCGCCTTCCTCGACGCGACGAACAAATACCTGCCCGGCTACGAAAAGACGGATTACCAGCTGGCACTGGAAAAGACGCTGAAAAAATAAACCGCTGCAGCTAATGTAAAAAGGACGGCAAAGCCGTCCTTTTTTATTGTGTGCGCCACGCAGGCGCTGTCATGCCATGCTTAGAAGCGGTAACCGACGCCTACACCGATCAGGACAGGATCGACCTTGACTTCGCTGGCCTTGGCGCCACCGATGAAGACGTCGCTGCGGATCTGCACTTTCTTGATGTCGAAGTTCAGGGACCAGTTCTTGTCCAGCTTGTAGTCGACACCGGCTTGCAGCGAGTAACCCCAGCTGTCATGCTCCAGGCGGCCGGCGCCGTTCAGCAATTTCACGTCCGAAATGTTCGTGTAGTTGATGCCGGCACCCACGTAAGGGCTGAACTGTTTTTCAGGCATGAAGTGGTATTGCAGCGACAGGGTCGGCGGCAGGTGTTTGAAGGTACCGATATTGTTGCCGTCGAGCTTGACGTCATGCTTTTGCGGGTAGGTCAGGATCAACTCGGCAGCGATATTCGGGGTAAAGAAGTACGAAATATCGATTTCAGGAATCGTCTTGCTGCTCACATGCAAGCGGTCGGATGCACCGACACCACCAACAGGAGCAGATTTATCGGCCGGATCGATGTGCACGGCGCGCGCGCGCACCAGCCATGGGCTTTCCTGAGCCATTGCATTGCCGGCGAATGCGCCGATGGCGGCCAGGACGATTGCTGCTGCAGTTGCGGACTTCTTCATTCTAGTTCCCTCTTTTTGTCGTTAAGTAACGCTGCGAAGTCTAAGAGTGCAGTGCAACAAAAACTTTGATCCACATCAAATAGTGCTAGATGGCATCACTAGAGGGATTTTTTTCTTTGCCCAGGTCAAGAAAATGCCGCAGCGCAGCGCGACCATACCAATTAATGCACGCCGTCAAACAGGCTGGCGACCCAATCGGCAAACACGCGCACGCGCGCCGACAATTGCCGGTGATGGGGGTACAGCACGGACACGGGCAGCGGGTCGGGACGACAGTCCCGCAGCACTTCCACCAGCTCGCCAGCTGCCAGCGCCTGCTCCAGGTGGTAGCGGGGTGCCTGGATCAAGCCCAGGCCCGCGCGGCAGCAGGCGTGATACGCGTCGGCATTGTTGACCGATACGGTGCCCGGCAAGGCCACGCTGTGCCGCTGTCCTGCCACCTTGAAATCGAAGGGCCAGACCTTGCCCGTCTGGGTAGAAAAGAAATTCACGGCGCGGTGGCCATCGAGCTGCGCCAGATTCTCCGGCGTACCGTGGGCGGCCAGGTAGGCGGGGCTGGCGCACGTCAGCTGTTCCAGCAGCGCCAGCCGGCGCGCCACCATGGACGAGTCGCTCAATTCGCCCACGCGCAGCACGCAGTCGACGCCTTCGCGCACCAGGTCGACGAGGCGGTCGCCCATGCCAATTTCCAGTTCGATCCGCGGATAGCGGGCGCAAAACTGGTCCAGTACGGGCAGGACGAAATGCATGGCCAGGGTCGCGTGCAGGTCGATGCGCAACTTGCCTGCCGGCTGCTTCTGCGCCGAGGAAAACACGGCTTCCGTTTCTTCCAGGTCCGCCAGCAGGCACACGCAGCGCTGGTAATACGCCTCGCCATCGGGCGTGGGCGTCACCTGCCGCGTGGTCCGCTGCAGCAGGCGCACGCCCAGCCGCGCTTCGAGTTGCTTGATCGCATGCGTGACGGTCGCCTTCGGATAGCCAAGGTCATGCGCCGCCTGCGTGAAACTGCGCAGCTCGACGATGCGGGTAAACAGACGCATTGCATCAAATCGGTCCACACCCCCTCCATTATTATTTCCTGCTGCACAGTGTATCGATTTGAGCGCCACTTTTCCATATTGAACGAACACTCTGGTATCAGTTGCCCGCCAAGCAATCGTCACTTGCGCCGAGGTCACTGGCTTCCCAGCTGACTGCACCGCATACTATCCCCAGTTCGCACATGAGAATGGTAATGATTATCATTTGCGATATAATGCAGATTCACGCTGGGGCGTGCGCTCCGGCGATCATAAAAGGAATGGGAGACATGGATATTTTGAGGGAACTGCGTGATTCGGGCTTGAAAGTGACTATCCCCCGCTTGCGGATTCTGCAGCTGTTTCAAGAAGGAGGCATCAAGCACCTGAGTGCGGACGATGTCTACAAACTCTTGCTGGCCGAAAAGATCGACGTCGGCCTGGCCACCATCTACCGCGTGCTGATGCAGTTTGCCGAAGCGGGCATCCTGTTTCGCCGGCATTTCGAATCGGGCCATGCCGTCTTCGAACTCAATGAAGGCCAGCACCACGACCACCTGGTTTGCACGGGTTGTGGCAAGGTCGATGAATTTGTCGATGAAGGCATCGAACTGCGCCAGAATGAAATCGCCACCGAGCGGGGCTTCGTGCTGCACGAGCACGCGCTGTCGCTGTACGGCACCTGCGCCGAGTGCACGGCGAAGAAAATTCCGCCACGCCGGGCCTGAGGCCAGCGCGCAGCATAGCGCTCGGCACCTTGCCTGCGCTACACTGCGCGCAAGCTCGACAAAGGACACGCATGTACATCGGAGAAATCGCCCGCCTGGCGGGCACCTCGCCCAAGGCCTTGCGCCACTATGAAACGCTGGGCTTGCTGGGCGACGTGCGCCGTTCCGGCGCCTACCGCGTCTACACGAAGCAAGACCTGGCGCAAGTCAGGCTCATACGCCAGGCGCAGGCCCTGGGATTCCGCCTGGCCGAGCTGCTGCCCATCCTGGCCGGCGACAACACGGACTGGGCCGCCCTGTCGCGCCACATCGCCGCCAAGCGCGCACAGATACAGCAGGATATCGCCCGCCTGCGCCAGCTCGACGCGCAGCTGGCCGATATCGACACGGAAATCAGCGACTGCCTGGCACGCCAGCACCTTCCAGCGGCCGCTTGACTCTGCCACTAGGGGCAGGCTTTAGCATGCAAGCTGTTCTTTTACGGAAAGCCTGCATCATGACCAAACGCATTCTCATTCTCCTCGGCCACCCGTCCAGCGACAGTTTCTGCGCCGCCCTGGCCGAGGCCTACGCCGCCACGGCCCGCACTGCAGGTCACAGCGTGCGCGAACTGCGCCTGGGCCAGCTGGACTTCGATCCCATCCTGCACGAAGGCTACCGCCAGATGCAGCCGCTGGAAGCGGACTTGCTGGCGGCGCAGGAAGCCATCAGCTGGGCCGAACACCTGGTGTTCGCCTACCCCATCTGGTGGGGCGGCGCGCCGGCCCTGCTGAAGGGGTTTGTCGACCGCGTCTTCCTGCCCGGCTTTGCCTTCAAATACCGCCCGGGCAAGGCTTTCCCGGCCCAGCTGCTGAAGGGCCGCACGGCCCAGCTGCTGGTGACGATGGATACGCCGCCCTGGTATTTCCGCTGGGTCTACCACATGCCCGGCATCCACCAGCTGCGCAAGACGACCCTGGAATTTTGCGGCGTCAAGCCCGTCAAGGTGGCAAGCTTCGGCCCTATCTTGAATTCCACCGAGCCGCAGCGGGCGCGCTGGCTGGCACAGGCGCAGGTGCTGGCCCGGCGCCTGTAAGTTGCTTGCCATGCAGCCATCTTGCATACGGTTTTGACAAGCTGGTAATCAAGCCGTCACATTCAAAGGCTACCATAATGATATTGCCTGTTTGTCAGTCGCCTTGCCGTCGCGACAACAAGGGTCCGATTGTCATGTAAAGGTAGCCGCTGTGGAGTTCAACGCTTCTCGATTGCATCTTCCCCGTTATCGCACCTCCGTGGCGGCTGATCTGTGCATTCCCACGGAATCAGTGCAGGCCGACGCCAGCAATTTCGCCGTGCTGGAGCTGTTCACGGAACGGCGAGACATGATGAGCCTGCCAGTTACGGAGCAGCAGAAGCCCATCGGCTTGATCAGCCGCAACATCTTCATGTCGCAGATGTCCAAGCCCTTCTATCACGAGGTGTACGGCAAGAAAAGCTGCATCGCCTTCATGGACAAGGAACCGCTGATCGTCGATGGCGCCATGAGCATCGAGGACCTCACCTTCCGTGCCGTGGAAGCGGGCGAAAAAGCGCTGGCCGATGGCTTCATCATCACCGAGGATGGCGCGCTGGCCGGCGTGGGCTTCGGCTTGCAGCTGATGAACGTGGTGGCCACCATGCAGGCCGAAAAGAACCGGCAAATCATGCACAGCATCGATTACGCCAGCGTGATCCAACGCGCCCTGCTGCGCACCTCCGATGCGCAATTGCGCGCCACCCTGCCCGACGCCCACCTGGAATGGCAGCCGCGCGACGTCGTCGGCGGCGATTTCTACTTCTTCGAACGCCACGCAGGCGGCTGGTTTGCCGCCATCGCCGACTGCACGGGCCATGGCGTGCCGGGCGCATTCATGACCCTGATCGCCTCGTCGGCCCTGAGCCAGGCCTTGCGCGAACTGGGGCCGCGCGATCCTGCCGCCCTGATCGGCACCGTCAGCCGCGCCATCAAGACCTTGCTGGGCCAGGACGGCGCCGGCAGCGACAACGCTGGCCACGCCGGTTCGAACGACGGCATGGATTGCGCCTTCTTGTGTTACGACGACGCCAGCGCCAGCCTGCGTTTCGCGGGGGCGAAACTGGCGCTGCACGTGGTGGCGCCCGGCGAAGAGGCCGTGCGCGCCATCGATGGCGCGCGCATGGGCGTGGGCTATGTCGATACGCCCGCCAGCTACTGCTGGCACAACGAGACGCTAGCCATCCCCGCCGGCAGCCTGCTGTTCATCACTACCGACGGCTTGCTCGACCAGATCGGCGGCGCGCGCGACATCGCCTATGGCAAGCGGCGCATGCGAGAGCAGCTGCTGGCGCAGCGCGACGCGCCCGCCAGCGAGGCGGCGGCGGCGCTGCTGCTGGACAGCGTCGCCTGGCAAGGCAAACAGCCGCGCCGCGACGACCTGACCTTTTTCTGTTTCCGCCTGTAGTTGGGCGCCCTCGAACCACTTTATCAACAAGAAACCGGGTCACCGGCTAGCCAGGAGCACGGACGTGCTGTACGAAGAATTCAACGAGTTTTGGGATGTGGCGCGCAAGCGCAACATCATCTTTTTTTACGTGGGCTATTTCTCGCAGCACGTGGTGAGCGCCATTTCCGAAACCATCAAGGCGCGCCTCGACACGGCCGGCGCGGCCGGGCCGACGCGGCGGCGCATCTTTTCCTCGTTCATCGAGATGTCGCAAAACATCATGCACTATTCGGCGGACAGCCTGACGCCCGATGCGCAGCTGGACCAGCAGATGCGGCGCGGCTCGTTTTGCATCGGCACGCGCGGCGACAGCTTTTTTCTGCTGTGCGCCAACCCCGTCTCGACGGACAACGTGGCGCAGATCCGCACCCGCCTGGAGCCGCTGCACAGCATGACGATGGAAGAAATCCGCCTCGCCTACAAGAAGGCCCTGCGCGAGGAAGCACCGTCCGACAGCAAGGGCGCTGGCCTGGGTTTCCTCACCATGGCGCGCGATGCCAGCGAGCCGCTGGAATTCGAATTCGTCCAGGATCCCCAGGAGCCGGGGCACACCATCTTCTGCATCAAAGCCATCATTTGAAAGAGCCGACTCAGGAAAGCATATGCAATTACCGTCACCACTGTTCATCGCCGCGACCCCGAGTTCGCCCGAAATCGACTTCCGTTTCGAGCAGCACACCCTGTCAATCAAGGGCGAGTCATATCCGGAAAACGCGGCCGCCTTCTATGGCCCGTTGATCGCCGCCGTGCGCGCCTACCTGGACGGCTGCCACGAGAGCGCCATCACCGTCAACGTCTCGCTGGCCTACTTCAACAGCTCCAGCACGAAGATGCTGTTTACCCTGTTCGACATCCTGAACCAGGCAGCAATGGAGGGCAATCAAGTGCGCCTGAACTGGTATCACGATGAAGACGATGACACGATCCTGGAATTTGGCCAGGAGCTGCAGCAGGACTTTACGGCCCTCGACTTCCACGACCATCCCGTGCAAGGCAGCTAGAGCATGCACGCCGCCATCTCCGAGTCCGCCCTGGAACCCGACCTGTTCACCGTGGAAGCGGCGGCGCTTGCTGCCGCGCGTCACATGCACGCCGACGTCCATGCCAGCGGCGAGGCGCAGCGCCGCGTGCTCGGTGAACTGATCAATCACTACGAACGGCTGATGCGCGAGACGCGGCGCCTGATCGGCCGCAGCGACCGCGCCGAGCGCGACATGCATTTGCTGAACCGGCAATTGCAGACCCTGGCCGGCCAGCTCGAATATCGCGCTACGCACGACCCGCTGACGGGCGCCCTGAACCGCGGCGCCGTGATCGAGCATGCCTCGCGCTGCCTGGCGCAGGGCGACATGGCCCTGATCGTGCTCGACATCGACCTGTTCAAGCAGGTCAACGACGATTTCGGCCACCCGGCCGGCGACGGCGTGATCCAGGCCGTGGTCGACTGCCTGAAAGGCTTGCTAGGACAGGAAACGGCCATCGGCCGGGTCGGCGGTGAAGAATTTTCCGTGGTCTGGCCCACCTCTTCGCGCGACGACGCGGCGACAGTGGCGCAGCGCATCTGCGAGAGCGTCGGCCGCCAGCGACATGCGGCGCCCATCACTCGGGCCATCACCGTCAGCGTGGGCCTGAGCTGGAACCGCGCCGGAACAGCCTTCGAGACGGCCTACAGCCATGCGGACCAGGCCCTGTACCAGGCCAAGCGCGAAGGACGCAACTGCGTGCGCCAGTGGCTGGAAAGCTGAATCAGCGGCCAGGCTCGCGCGCCATGCTGCCGTCGCGGCGCATGGCGGCAGCGGCGCGCTGCATGGCAGCCACCTGCGCCTCGGGCACCTTGAGATTGCAGGCCAGGTAAGTCTGCACGCGATTAAAGGTCAGCAGCGGTTCCACCTTGCCCTCCCACTCCTTGCCGACAAACGGCTTGCTGCCCACCGCCATGCCCACGGCCCACAGATCTATGCGCCCAAGCAACAGTTTTTGCGGATTGAGCCACTCCTGCGTCACGGGCGCCACGCTCAGGCCATGCTGGCGCAGGTAGTCGTCGCGCGCGTCGCCCAGCACCGTACCGATCACCAGGCCGCGCGCATCGGCTAGCGTGCGCAGCGTCAGATGCCGCTCGGCCAGGCCATACAGTATCCACTCTGCTTCGTTGAGGGGGCCGATCCAGCGAAATTGCGCTTCGCGCTCTTGCGTGCGGGTGGTGGAAAAGATGCAGGTGTCGGTTTCGCGCAGCGCCTGCGCATACGCGCGCTTCCACGGCAGTAATTCGATACTGTGGGCGATGCCGGCGCGCGCCATGATGTCGCGCACCTTCGTGGTTTCGCGTCCGACAACGACATTGCCTTCCATCATGCTCGATGGCGGCAAGTGCTCGCCAACGATGCGCAGGCCAGCCGCCGCGGCCAGCGCCGGCATCAGCAGCGCCACTGCCAGCAGCCGTGCCATGCTTGCTTGTTTCATGCTTGCTTTCATCTGCTACAGGGGGATTTCCGCCGATGTTACCATCGGCCCGCGTCAGCATCGCTGCATATTGCCAATTACACCATTCATTTTCCGCAATGTGGCAACAGGCCAACGCCGGGACGATCACTGTGCAGGGGAAAAAGGGAAGAATAACTGGCGGAAAACAGTAGGAGTCGAACCTACGGGAGAACGTCTGACGCCCTCCACCGGGTTTGAAGCCCGGCCACATCACCGGATGAGTGTGCTTTCCGCGGTGCCTGAGCTAGCTGTTGGGCAAGGCTGCACTATAGGACCACAGCGCTTGCGGGCGCAATAGATGCCCATTGCCAACACGGCGAGTATAACCGACGCGGTCAAAGAATTCCAAGACCTGGATCGCACGCTTGCGGCCCAGGCCGCTGGCGTCGCGGAAGGTCGCCGCCCCGACGGCGCCACTGCCGGCCGGCAAGCCGCCACCCTCTTCCGCCCCTTGCGCCAATTCCCGCACCAGTTGCGCCAGCTCGGCAAGCGCCGCCTGGTGATAAAACAGGTCGTGCACCACCTGACTGATCTGCCCTGCCTTGGCAAGTTTACGAAGTAGCTTGCGCGTTTCGTCCTCGGCCAGGCCGAAGTCGCGCGCCAGGTCGCGCGTCCACGCCGGCTCGAAGCGCCCCTGCAGCAAAGCCGCCAGCAAGGGCTCGGCCACCGTTTGCTCCTGCGGCGTCAGTTCCACGCTGTGCGTCGGCAGATGCAGGCTGGCGCCGCGCGCCTGCAGCTCGCCGCGCGCCAGCAAGCCTTCGACCAGATGGCTCCACAAGGCGTCTTCCATCTCCGCGTCGACGATGCGCTTCAGGCGCCACAGTTCCGGCCCCGCTTCATCGGGTGCGCGCGCGTGGAACACCGCCAGGGCGGCCAGCACGCGCTCTTCCAGCGCGGCCTGCGCCGCCGGCGCCAGCAGCAGGGCATCGCCACCGCGCAGGGCGATGCGCCGCGTATCGGCCGGCAGCGCGATGGCGTTCGCCGGCAGCAGCGACAGGCGCACCAGCAGCGACTCGCGCAAGCCCAGCGGGCTTTGCGCCAGCAGCGCCGCATAGTCGCCCTGCGCGACAAAGGCAGCGAGGGCATCGAGCCAGGCAAGCCTGGCCGGGCTGCGCCGCTTGCGCGCGGGGCCGAACGGGTCGAGCACCATGCCGCCGCCCACCGTCTGCGTCGCTTGCGCATTGCGCACGACGAAACGGTCGCCCGGCACGCCGTGCATGGGGGCGTCGAACACCAGCTGCACTCTCCCCGTCTGCCCCGGCGACAGCGTCTCGCCATCGAGCATGACGGCGCGCGCCAGTTGGTGCGCTGCGCCCAGATGCACGTGCAGCGGCGACCAGGCTTTCAATTGCACGCCGGCGTCGGGCAGCAAAGTCAGTTCCACGTCGATACGCTCCGAGCATTGCGCCAGTTCCGGCGCGACGATCCAGTTGCCCCGTT
The DNA here is from genome assembly GCF_051380905.1 of Janthinobacterium darwini. Classification (NCBI taxonomy): domain Bacteria; kingdom Pseudomonadati; phylum Pseudomonadota; class Betaproteobacteria; order Burkholderiales; family Oxalobacteraceae; genus Janthinobacterium; species Janthinobacterium darwini. The sequence continues at coordinate 1,015,678 of NZ_JBNYXX010000001.1, read as the reverse complement.
CGATGCGTTCGCGGTCGATGCCGGCCAGGTTCAGCGCCAGGCGCTGGCCCGCCATGCCCGTCTCGGCTGCGCGGTTTTGCGCATGGATGCTGCGCACGCGCGCGCTTGCGCCGCCGGGTGCCAGCTGCAGGGTGTCCCCCACCCTGGCCATGCCGGCCAGCGCCGTGCCGGTGACGATGGTGCCCTGTCCCGACAAGGTAAACACGCGGTCCACGCCCAGGCGGAACAAACGTCGTTCATCGCGCTGCGGCAGGCTGCGCGACACTTGCGTCAAGTGCGCCAGCAAGGCGGCCACGCCGGCATCGTTGTCCCGGCTGGCGGCCGTGGGGAAAATCGGGCTGCCCACCAATGGCGTGCCGGCCAGCAGCGCCTCGATCTCCGCTTCCACCTGCGCCACGCGGGCGCTGTCGGCGCGGTCGATCTTGGTCAGCGCCACGGCGCCCCGCGTCACGCCCAGCAGCTGCAGGATGGCCAGGTGCTCGTGCGTCTGCGGCATGATGCCATCGTCGGCCGCCACCACCAGCAGGGCAAAGTCGATGCCCGTCACGCCGGAAGCCATGGTGCGGATGAATTTTTCGTGGCCGGGCACGTCGATCACGCCCAGCACCGTGCCGTCCGCCAGCGGCAGATAGGCATAACCGAGTTCAATCGAGATGCCGCGCGCCTGCTCTTCCTTCAGGCGGTCCGTGTGCACGCCCGTCAGGGCCCGCGTGAGCGTCGTCTTGCCATGGTCGATATGGCCTGCGGTACCGACGATCATGCGGACAACTCGTCGAGCTGCGCGATGAAGGCCGTCTCGTGCGCCGCTTCCAGGCAGCGCAGGTCCAGCCACAGCGCTTCCTGGCCGATGCGCCCGATGACGGGGCACGGCAAGGCGCGCAGGCGCTGCTCCAGCATTCCCAATGGATTGCTCAGGCGCGAGCCGGGGGCGCAGCGGATGGCCAGGCCAAAGCTGGGCAGCTGGTCGACGGGCAAGGCGCCGCTGCCGATCTGGCTTTTCATGGCTTCGGAGGTGACCACGTAGGCAGCACCGAGCACGCTTTGCAACTGCGGCAGCAGCAGCTCGGCTTGCGCGCGCATGGCGGCCGCGGGGCGCGTCAGCAGGCGCAAGGTGGTCAGGCGTTCGGCCAGCAAGTCCGGCGCGCGGTACAGCTGCAGCACCGGGGCCAATGCGGCCAGGGTCAGTTTGCCCACACGCAGCGCGCGTTTCAGGGGGTTGCGCTTGATTTTCGCGATCAGGTCGGCGCGTCCGACGATGACGCCGCATTGGGGCCCGCCCAGCAATTTATCGCCGCTGAAGGTCACCAGGTCGGCGCCCGCTGCTATCGTCTCGCGCACCGTCGTTTCATGTGGCAGGCCGTATTGCGCCAGGTCGACCAGGGTGCCGCTGCCCAGGTCCACGGCCGTCGGCACACCGTGTTTGGATGCCAGCGGTACGAGTTCGTCGAGTTCCACGCTTTTCGTGAAACCGGTGATCGCGTAATTGCTGCAATGGACCTTCATCAAGAGGGCCGTGTCCTCATTCACGCCATTGGCGTAATCGGCCAGGTGGGTGCGGTTGGTGCTGCCCACTTCGCGCAGCACGGCGCCCGCGCGCGTCATCACGTCGGGGATGCGGAAGGCGCCGCCGATTTCCACCAGTTCGCCGCGCGAGACGACGACCTCTTTATTCTGCGCCAGGGTATTGAGCATCAGCAGCACGGCGGCCGCATTGTTGTTGACGATGGTAGCCGCTTCTGCTCCCGTCAGTTCGCGCAGCAATTCCTCGACCAGGTCGTCGCGGTCGCCGCGCTTGCCCGTTTCCAGGTCGAACTCCAGGTTCATCGGCCACTGCAGCGCTTCCACCACGGCTTGCACGGCGGCGTCGGGCAGCAGCGCGCGGCCCAGATTCGTATGCAGCACGGTGCCCGTCAGGTTGAACACCGCGCGCAGCTGCGAGCGCGATCGGGCCTGCAGCCGCTCGGCCATTTGCCCGACGATGGCAGCAAGCGATGCGCCCTCTTCGCAGACTGCACCGGCCAGCATGGCCGCGCGCAGTTCCGCCAGCACGGCGCGCGCGCAGGCCAATGTTTGCGCGCGGCCGTAGTGCGCAATCAGGGCGAGGCAAGCCGCGTCGCCCAGGATGCGGTCGACCGACGGCAGGCGCACGGTTTGCCCCGTCGTCATGGCTGCGGGTCCTCGCTGCTGTCGTTCTTCCCCAGCCACAGCAGCGGATTGCCGCTGGCGCGCTGGTAGCCCGCTTCGCCCACCAGCAGGTCAAGCATCAGGCTGGCCAGGTCGTCGGCCAGCGGCTCGACGTTGTAATCGTGTTCCTGGTTGAAGACCTTGCGATAAGTATGGCAATCGTCGCAGGTTTCCGCGCGCGCCACTTTTTTAGGATCATTCGCTTTGTTGGGTAATTTGTCGTCCTTCGCCGTCACGGGGTCGAACGGCTTTGCGTCGGCCGCGTCCAGGCCCTGGTAGGCGATCTTGCCATTCTGTTCGCAGGTGGAGCACTTCACGCGCACCATATGCCATTCGCTTTCGCAGATGCCGCAGTGCAGGTAGCGGTAGCCCTGGGACTGGCCGCCGATGCGGATTACGCTGGCGACGGGGTGCGAACCGCAGACGGGGCACAGTGTGCCCGTTTCCAGGTCCGGCACGCGCGCGGCGCGCAGTTCGCTGGCCGACACCGACCACAGGATCTGCAGCGCGGCCGCGACGAACGGCGCGTGCATGGGGTTCAGGTTGTCGCCGTTTTCATCGAGCACGGCATCGGCGCAGGCATCCAGCGCTGGCGCGTCGAGCGCGCGCAACTGCGCCAGCACCTGGGTCAGGCCGCCCGATAATGCCGGCTGGCTGGCTGCCGTGGCGGCCAGTTCATCGAGCAGGCTGGCAAAGATGTCGCGCCAGACGGGCGGACGGGCGCCATTCACGGGCAGCACCGGCATGCGGTGCTGCATCGCGCGGCGCAGCGCGTCGGGGTCGGCGGCAGGCACGGCGCCGGGCGCCAGTTTCCCCACCACGGCGGCCTGCGCATCGGCCAGCGCGGCCATCAGCACCAGGTAGCCCTGCATGCCCGCGTCCACGGGGATGCCCTTGATCTTGCCTTGCGCCAGTTCGCGCAAGCGCAAGGCGCGCGCCTTGAACAGGCTGTCAGGCTGCGGCAGCAGCAGGCGCGGAATCGCGTTGTGGTCCAGGCCTTCGATTTCGCCTGGCTGAAGAATGCGTTGTACCAATGGAGTTTTCCCATCAAAAAAGGGGGCTGTAAAGTATTCTAATCGATATGGTGCAGCGCAAGCCGCAAAGGAAAACCGGGGTCAGACCCGTCGGGTCTGACCCCAGCTCTTGCACTTGGGCTAATTAAGCAAAAAACCGTCAGTCTTTGCTGTTGCGAATGACAGCCTCAAACCACTTCGGATGGTGCTTGCGCGCCCAGCCATAGGTGACGGTACCGCGCACCATGGCGCCGATCGAGCCCTTGACCCACAGCGCCGCATAGATATGCACGATGATGGCGCAGATGATGGCAAAAGCACAACCGGCATGCAACAAGGCGGCAAAACGCACCACGTCGATCGGGAAGTAGAACGCAAAATACGCGCGCCAGATCACGATGCCAGACAGCAACAGGCCAATCATGGTTGCCAGCAGCACGAAAAACAGGATCTTCTGGCCGGCATTGTATTTGCCGATCTTCGGAAGCTTTTCCTCGCGGTTGTTGAGCACGTCGTCCATCTGTTTCAGCCACTGCTTGTCGCCGTCCTCGAACTTGTTGTGGTGCCAGAAACGCACCACCAGGATCGCGAACGAGACGAACATCACCAGGCCGGCAAACGGATGCAGGATGCGCGTCCATTGCCCGCCACCAAACAGGTTCGCCAGCCACGCCATCGAGGGATGGAACATGGCCAGGCCGGACAGGGCCAGCATGACGAAGGTGATGGCGGTCACCCAATGGTTCGTGCGCTCGTTCGGATCGTAGCGCTGAATCAGCGGGTTGCCATCCTTGTCGTACCGCTTTCCATCATGCAGGTCATTGTGGCTCATGGTCTTCCTCCCGGATGCGCTTGGCCTCTTCCAGCGCTTCGCGCTCTTCGTCCTTGCTCACTTCGTTCGGACCGACACGCGTGTAATGGAAGAAGCCTGCCAGCGCCGTGGCAGCCATGCCGGCCACGGCCAGCGGCTTGGACCAGCCCTTCCAGAAGCCCACCATCGGGCTGATGCGCGGGCGTTCCGGCAAGTTCGAATACAGCTTCGGCTTGTCGGCATGGTGCAGCACGTACATCACGTGCGTGCCGCCCACGCCCAGCGGATCGTACAGGCCCGCGTTTTCGAAACCGCGCGACTTCAGGTCAACGATGCGCTCTTCCGCATGCACCTTCATGTCTTCCTTGGTGCCGAAAACAATGGCGCCCGTCGGACAGGTTTTCACGCAGGCCGGTTCCTGGCCCACGGCCACGCGGTCCGAGCAGAGCGTGCACTTGTAGGCGCGGTCGTCCTTTTTCGAAATGCGGGGCACGTCGAAAGGACAGCCAGCCACGCAGTAGCCGCAACCGATGCAGTTTTCCTGGTGGAAATCGACAATGCCATTCGTGTATTGCACGATGGCGCCCGGCGCCGGGCAAGCCTTCAGGCAGCCCGGGTCCTCGCAGTGCATGCAGCCATCCTTGCGGATCAGCCACTCGAGGTTGCCGTCGTTGTTTTCGTGTTCGGCAAAACGCATCACCGTCCACGATTGCGGCGTCAAGTCCGTCGGATTGTCATAGGTGCCATGGTTTTCGCCGACTTCATCGCGCAAGTCGTTCCATTCCATGCACGCCGTCTGGCAAGCCTTGCAGCCGATGCATTTCGACACATCGATCAGCTTGGCCACGGTGCCCGTCACCGGGCTGCGCGCTTGCGGTGGCGTCACCGTGGTAGCCGACAGGCGCCGGATATCTAAGGATTGCAGTGCCATTATTGAGCTCCCATCATGCTTTTTCCACCTTCACCAGGAAGGACTTGAATTCCGGCGTTTGCGAATTCGCATCCCCCACGCCCGGCGTCAGGGTATTGATCAGATACCCCGGCTTGGCCACGCCCGTGAAGCCCCAGTGCAGCGGCAGGCCCACGGTATGCACCTGCTTGCCCTCGATCATCAACGCCTTGATGCGCTTGGTGACGACGGCCTTGGCGATGATGTGGCCCCGCTTGGAACTGACGCGCACTTCACCGCCGGCAACGACGCCGATGCTCTTGGCCAGCTCTTCGCCGATTTCAACGAATTGCTGCGGCTGGATAATGGCGTTCAGGCGCGCATGCTTGGTCCAGTAATGGAAATGCTCGGTCAGGCGGTAGCTGGTGGCCACATGCGGATATTCCTCGTGCGTGCCGAACATTTTCCGGTCATCGGCGAACACGCGCGCGGCCGGATTGCTGGTCGCCTGCGGGTTTTTCGGATGCATGGGGTTGTAACCCAGCGGATTTTCGAACGGCTCGTAATGCTCGGGGAACGGCCCTTCGGCCATGGCGCCACGCGCAAAGAAGCGCGCCACGCCCTCGCCCAGCATGATGAACGGGCCCATGCCATTTTCCGGCGGCTCGTCGACCTTGAAGTCGGGAATATCGGCCCCGCTCCAGTTCGTGCCATTCCACTCGATCAACTTGCGGGTCGGGTCGAAAGGCTTGCCCTTCAAGTCGCACGAGGCACGGTTGTACAGCACGCGGCGGTTGGCCGGCCACGCCCAAGCCCAGCCCAAAGTCTGGCCGATGCCCGTCGGGTCGCTATTGTCGCGCCGTCCCATCTGGTTGCCCGCCTGCGTCCAGCTGCCGGCGAAGATCCAGCAACCGCTGGTGGTGGTGCCATCGTCGCGCAGTTGCGCAAACGAGGCCAGCTGCTCGCCCTTTTTCACCAGCAACTTGGTCGCGTCCTTCGGATCGTACAAGTCAGCCAGTGCACGGCCGTTGAATTCGCGGGCGATTTCTTCCGGCTGCGGGTTATGCGGCTGCGCATAATTCCACGTCAGGTTGACGATAGGATCGGGGAACTTGCCGCCCTCTTTCTTGTACATGCTACGCATGCGCAAGAACAGGCCCGACATGATCTCCAGGTCGCTGCGCGCCTGGCCCGGCGGTTCGGCCGCCTGCCAGTGCCATTGCAAGACCCGCGAAGAGCTCACCAGCGAACCGCGTTCTTCGGCGAAGCAGCTGGTCGGCAAGCGGAACACTTCCGTCATGATCTTGGTGGGATCGACTTCGTGGTATTGCCCGTGCGGCTTCCAGAATTCGCCCGTTTCCACGGCCAGCGGGTCCATGATGACGAGGAACTTCAGCTTCGACAGCGCTTCCGTGACCTTCTGCTTGTTCGGCGCGGACGCCAGCACATTGAAGCCCTGGCAGATATAACCCGTCATCTTGCCTTGGTGCATGTTCTCGATGGCTTGCATCAAGTCATACGGCTTGTCGAGTTTCGGCAGGTAGTCGAAGGCGTAATTGTTTTCGGCCGTGGCGAAATCACCCCACCACGTCTTCATGAAGCTGACGTGGAATTTGCGGTAATTGCTCCAGTAGCTGAGCTGGTTCGGCCGCAGCGGCTTGGTGGCGCGTGCGGCGATGTACGCATCGAAATCCTGCTCGCCCTCGTTGGGCAAGGTCATATAACCTGGCAACAGGTTGGACATCAGGCCCAGGTCGGTCAAGCCCTGGATATTCGAGTGGCCGCGCAAGGCGTTCATGCCGCCGCCAGCGATACCCATATTGCCCAGCAACAGCTGCACCATGGCGCCCGTACGGATGGTTTGCGCGCCCGTCGAGTGGTGCGTCCAGCCCAGTGCGTACAGGATGGTGCCGGCGCGTCCCGGCACGGCAGTCGAAGCCATGGCTTCAGCCACCTTGTGGAACTTGTCGGCCGACACGCCGCACGTACGCTCGACCATCTCGGTCGTGTAACGTGCGTAGTGCTTCTTCATCATCTGGTAGACGCAGCGCGGGTGTTCCAGGGTCGGGTCGACCTTGGCATAACCATCGTCGCCGATCTCGTAATCCCAGGTGGCCTTGTTGGTGTACTTGCCTTTTTCCTTGTCGAAACCCGAGAACAGGCCATCCTCGAACGCATAGTCTTCGCGCACGATGAAGGGCATGTCCGTGTAGTTGCGCACGTACTCATGCTGGATCTTGTCGTTCGTCAGCAGATAATTGATGATCGCGCCGAGGAAGACGATGTCCGTGCCGGTACGCGTGGCGCAGTAGTAATCTGCCACGGATGCGGTACGGGTAAAACGCGGATCGACAACGATCAGCTTGGCCTTGTTATGCGCCTTCGCTTCCGTTACCCATTTGAATCCGCAAGGATGTGCTTCTGCTGCATTGCCGCCCATGACCAAAATCACATCGGCATTCTTGATATCGACCCAATGATTCGTCATCGCGCCACGGCCAAACGTCGGGGCAAGACCTGCCACCGTCGGTCCGTGTCATACACGCGCCTGATTATCAAAGGTCAGCATCCCCATGCTGCGCACTGTCTTGTGGGTCAGGTAACCGACCTCGTTGCTGCCGGCGGACGCGGCAAGCATGCCGGTGGAGAGCCAGCGGTTGACGGTCTTGCCGTCGGCATTCTTTTCGATCAGGTTGGCATCACGGTCATCCTTCATCAGGCGCGCGATCTTGTCGAGCGCCACATCCCAGGAGATCGGCTGCCATTCCGTGCCGCCCGGTGCGCGGTATTCGGGCACTTTCAGGCGGTTCGGGCTGTGGATGAAGTCGACCAGGCTGGCGCCTTTCGGGCACAGCGTGCCGCGGTTCACCGGGTGATCGGCATCGCCTTCCACGTGGATGATGCTGGAGACGGCATTTTTCGCGCCGTCGCCCAGACCATACAGCAGGACGCCACATCCTACCGAACAGTAAGGACAGGTATTACGTGTCTCGGTCGTGCGAGACAGCTTGTATTGCCGCACTTCCGCCATCGCCTGGCCCGGTGCGAAACCGAGCAGGGCGAGGCTGGAACCAGCAATGGTCGCGCCAGTTACCCGAAGGAACTGGCGCCTGGACATCTGAACCATATTCAGGCCTCTATGATGTGAGTAAATAAGAGTCATACAACGTCGTCGTGGTCTCATATCACGAAGATATAAGCACCATGACTGTGCCGTATGACACCATTTTACCCCTCAAACTCCGTCAAGGCTCAGAGCGCCGGAAAAAATTGCACTTAGTCAACAATATTTTATAGGAACCGAACAGTTCTTCTAAACAATGCCAACCTGCCGTTACCGGCCTGGCAGCCGTGCTGTGCACTTGCATATCGCTATCCAGGCATGAAAAAACCCGCTCGCAAGCGGGTTTTTCGGGGTGCGGCGAATGACAGCCTGCTTACAGGCTGTAGCGCAAGGTCAGCGCCACAGTGCGCGGCGCGCCCGGCAAGCTCAGGTTAGGGCTGGAACCGTGACCGGAAACGATGTAGCGCGTGTCGCCGATATTGTTGACGTTCAGCTGCACTTCATAGCGCCCCGTGCGGTAGGCGGCCATGGCGTCGGCCGTCACGTAGCCAGGCAATACCACCGTATTGCCCGGATTGGCGAAGCGGCTGCCGACGGCATTCATGCCTCCGCCCACGGTGTAGCCATGGCCCAGGTCTTTCGTCAGCCACAGGTTGGCCGTATTGCGCGCCGTCAACGTGGCGCGCTTGCCCTTGATGGCGACGGAACTGGCCGTCGTTGTGCCCGCTACGTTGACGCTCTTGTCGACGGCGATGGAATCCGTGATGGTGGCGTCCAGGTAGGCATAGCCGGCCACCATCTTCCAGCCATCATGCAGGTCGGCATTCAAAGTCAGCTCCAGGCCGTCCGTGCGCTGCGCGCCGACAGGTACGATGCGGTTCGTGATGGGGTCGCTGGTCTTGATATTGTCGCGTTCCAGGCGGAACAGCGACACAGTGGCGTTGGCGCGGCCACCCCACAGCTCGTACTTGGCGCCCACTTCCGTGTTGCGCGTGGTTTCCGGCGCCAGGTCGGCATTGTTGGCGGCCAGAGCGAAGTTCTCGCCGCTGGGCTGGAACGAGCGGCTCCACGACGCATAGTACGATTGCGTGCTGCCCGGTTGCCAGACGAGGCCGGCGCGGGGGCTGTAGGCCGCATCCGTGCGCGACAGCTTCGCCGTCGTCACGCCAGCCGCATTGGCCAGGCGCGACTGCTGCTGATAGCTGTCATAGCGCAAACCGGCCAGCGCCTTCCACTCGTCGCTGAAGCTGATGGCATCCTGCACGTAGGCGGCGGCCGTATCGTAGGTACCGAAAGTATCGCTGCGCGCGCCCAGCTTGCTGCGGTCGACCTGCGGCAGCACAGGGTTGAAGATCGATACATTCGTCGCCACCACGGTCGAGGCCCAGCTGTTGGCATCCTTGTTTTGCTTGCCAAACTCGGCGCCGTACAGCACTTCATGGCGCAGGCTGCCGGTGACCAGTTTTTGCGTCAGTTCCGTCTGGTTGAACCAGCCGCTCTCGTCGCGGTTCAGCTTGGCGTGGCCGAAGTTCATCGTGCCTTTGACTTCGTTGACGTTGCCGGAAATATTCGTGTTGTTGCGGTCCAGGTGGTAATCGTAATAGCGGAAGGCATTGCGCAGCGACAAGGACTCGCTGAACTTGTGCGTCAGAGTGGCGGCCGTGGAGACCACGCGCGACTGGCTGAAATCGCTATCCCGGGCGTTGGCGGCGCCGTAGTAAGTGCTCGCATCAACAGCCACCGGGCGGCCATGCCAGGACGGGATGCCGAAGTCTGTCAGGCGACGGTCTTCCAGGTAGTCGCCCTGCAGCAGCAGCCTGGTCGCGCCAGAGAGGCGGATGGCCACCGATGGCGCCAGCGCCGTGCGATTGATGAATTGCTGGTCGCGGTAGCTGTCCGACAATTCACGCGCGCCAGTAAAACGCCAGTCCACCGTCTCGCCAACGCGGCCCACGTCGACTTCGCCGCGGCGCCCTTTTGTATTCGTCAAGCTCAGGGCCAGGTCCGTGATATCCACGCCCGGTTTTTTGGAGATGCGGTTGACCAGGCCACCCGAGGAACCGCGGCCGTACAGGACGGCGGCCGGCCCCTTGATCACTTCCAGCCGTTCCACATTCGACAGGTCGCGGAAATACAGGGCGTCATCGCGGAAGCCGTCGACAAACTGGTCGCCGATGGCCGTGAAGCCGCGGATAAACACCTGGTCACGCTGGCCGTCTCCCGTGGACAAGCCCACGCCAGGAATGTTCTTCATGATGTCCTGGATCGACATGGCGTTCTGGTCGCGGATGACCGCGGCCGGCACCACGTTGATCGTCTGCGGCACATCGCGCAGGGCCATTTCCGTCTTGGTGCCGCTGGCGGACGTGCCGGCGACATAGCCATCCTTGTCCTTCGATGCCGTCACGGTGACGGCGGGCAAGCTTTCCTGCGCCCATGCCGCCAGTGGCACGGCGCCCAAGGTCAAGGCGCCCAGTACGGCGATGGTAATCGGTTTACATCCTGGCTTGCGCTGCATACAACTCCCTGGTCGATTATTTAATACGAATGATTATCATTAGTATTTTACCAGCAGACACAGCGAAAAGTAAGGCGGGATGTAAGTGATAGTACTTATGGACTAGGTACTTGATGTAAAAAAGCAACAATAAATTAATATCAAAAAGTAATTAAAATTGCTTTGGAAAACTATTTCCGTGCGTCAATGCTATACTTGCGCTTGCTGGTTAGCGGATTCCCACGCCGCCACACCCCTTGCTTCACCTCCAACGCCGCGCACTGCGCGGCGCGCCGCAACGCATGCACGCGGCACCCGAAGACCCCGATCCCCTGCGCCTTGCGGCGCCTGTCCGCCCCTGCTGGCGGCGGCGATCATGACTATTAAACTGCTAGGAATTACATGAAAAACCTGAACATCGGCAGCCGCCTTGGCGTCGGCTTTGCTGTCGTATTGCTGTTGCTTGCCGCCTTGACCATCACCGCCCTCGTGCGCATGCAAACGGCCAGTGACCTGACTTACCGCCTCATCAATACCAGCATCAAGAACCAGCGTATGGTGGCCGAATGGTCGAAGATCATTGAACTGAACAGCGTGCGCGGCGTGGCCTCGTTTGAAATCACCGATCCCATCGTGCGCGCCAAGATCGAGGAAGACTTGAAAGTCGATGCGGAGCGTTCCAGCAAGCTGCAGGACGACATCATCGCGTCGCTGCTCAACCCGGCCGTGATCGAGCAATTCAAGGTCGTGCGCAAGGTACGCACCGATTATGTGACGACGCGCGCACGCGCCTTCAAGATGAAGGCCGACGGCGACGTGGCGGGCGCCAAGGAAGTATTCGAGAAGGAAGTCACGCCAATCACCACGGCCTACCTGGCCGAAGTGAAGCGCTTTGCCGGCATGCAGATCAAGGCTGCCGACGGCGTAGGTGCCAGCATCATCGAGGCTTACAGCAGCACCCGCATCTTCCTGATCACCATGGGCGTGCTGGCCGTGCTGATGGGCATCGGTTTCGCGTGGTGGATCACGCGCTCGATCACAGGTCCCATCCGCGATGCCGTGAAAGTGGCGGAAACCGTGGCAGCGGGCGACCTGAGCAGCACCATCACGGCCCAGGGCCGCGATGAAACGGGCCAGCTGATGCACGCCCTGAAAACCATGAACGACAGCCTGGTCGGCATCGTGGGCCAGGTGCGCAGCGGCACCGACACCATCGCCACGGCCTCAGCGGAAATCGCCGCAGGCAACCAGGACCTGTCGTCGCGCACGGAACAGCAAGCCAGTTCGCTGGAAGAAACGGCCTCGTCGATGGAAGAGCTGACCTCGACCGTGAAGCAGAATGCGGACAATGCGCGCCAGGCAAACAAACTGGCGGGCGACGCAGCCGGCATCGCCAGCCGCGGCGGCGCCGTGGTAGCCGAAGTGGTGGCCACCATGGGTGAGATCAACACCTCGTCGAAGAAAATCGTCGATATTATCTCTGTCATCGACGGCATCGCCTTCCAGACCAACATCCTTGCCCTGAACGCGGCCGTGGAAGCGGCACGCGCCGGGGAACAGGGACGCGGCTTTGCCGTGGTGGCCACGGAAGTGCGCAACCTGGCGCAGCGCTCGGCAGCGGCGGCAAAAGAAATCAAGGGCTTGATCGACGACTCCGTGCAAAAGGTCGAGGTGGGCACGGACTTGGTCGACAAGGCCGGCAAGACGATGGAAGAAATCGTGCAAAGCATCGGCTTCGTCACCTCCATCATGAGCGAGATCAGCAACGCCAGCGAAGAACAGAGCGCAGGCATCGAGCAAGTCAACCAGGCCATTTCCGAAATGGACCAGGTGACGCAGCAAAATGCAGCCCTGGTGGAAGAAGCCTCGGCCGCAGCCGAAGCGATGCAGGAACAGGCGAGCGAACTGGCGCAGGTGGTCAGCGTCTTCCGACTGGATGCCAGCGCGGCGGCGACCGACCGTTTCAGCGTGACAGCGGCGCAGCGCAGCGCGCCGACAGCTCCAGCAACCCCGGCCGCGCCTGCCCGCAAGGCCCCTGCCCTGCGCCTGCCCGCAACGCGCGCCAGCAGCAAGGCAACAAGCCCTGCCCAAGGCGAATGGGAAGAGTTTTAAAGTGTGACGATCAATGCGTGGCAGCCACTGCTACGCATGCCAAACAGCCAGGCATCAGCACAGCCTGGTTTGCGCATCTTCGATGAGTTTCGCCAGTTCGCGCGGCGCGGATTGTCCCAGGAATGCCAGCGCCAGCGCTTCCGGATCGATGGCCGCGTCCAGCGGCAGGCCATGCTCGAAGCCGCCCACCATATAGCGGCAGAAATGCGGCGATTCGGCCCGCGTTTCCACATACCAGCAGCCCGCATGACCCTGCACAAAGTATTCGCCGATAAAGTAGCCGAGCATGGTTTTCACCCATTGCCAGCTCTCGTCTCGGATAACGATGGTGCGCATGGCAGCATCGATGTACGGCAGGTATTCGGCCGCGTTCGTCAACACTTCGTGCGCGGGCTGGATGCCCAGGCGCTCGACAAAGTTCACCAGCGACGTACCCAGCGCGTCATAGTAAGCGTCGAAACCCGCTTGGCTTTGTTGCAATAATTGTTCTTGTTCGTTCGACAGCATTCACACTCCACAGACATTCTACAATTCCGCCCATTGTCGAGAAACGGCGCGGATCCAACCTTCCCATATTTTACGCCACGCTCACCACCACGCCAGCGCGTTGCAGCAGGACCTGGTTGCGGGCGGACAAATGCATCACCTGCAGGTGCTTGCCCGCCTTGTCATAGCGCTCATACAAGGCTTCAATGGCGGCGATGGCCGAGTGATCGGCCATATGCATGTAGCGGCAATCGAGGATGACGCAGGCCGGATCGGCGGTCGGCTGGAACAGTTCCTGGAAGTGCGTGGCCGAAGCGAAAAACAGGGTGCCGTGCGGCACGTACACGCGCACGCCCGGAGTCTTGTCATCGATGTCAGCGCGCATGTCGCGCGCATGTTGCCAGGCAAAATTCAAGGCGGCGATGACGATGCCGCACAGCACGGCCATCGCCAGGTCGGTGAATACCGTGATCACCGTCACGGCAACGATCACCAGCGCATCCTGCAACGGCACCTTGCCCAGCACGCGCAAGGAACCCCAGGCAAACGTCTGCTGGGCCACCACGAACATCACGCCCACCAGGGCGGCCAGCGGTATGCGCTCGATCAGCGGCGAGAGGAACAGGATGAACAGCAGAATCATCACGCCGGCCGTCACGCCCGACAGGCGCGAGCGGCCGCCGGAACTCAAATTGATCATCGTCTGCCCGATCATGGCGCAGCCGCCCATGCCGCCAAACAGGCCCGAGACGACGTTCGAGGCACCGAGCGCGATGCATTCGCGGTTCGGCTGCCCCCGCGTTTCCGTTATCTCATCTGTGAGATTAAATGTGAGCAAGGTTTCCAGCAGCCCCACCATGGCCATCAGCGCCGCATACGGAAAAATGATGTGCAAAGTGCCCATGTCCAGCGGCACGGTGGGGAAATGCAGGGCTGGCAAGCCGCCGGCGATATGCGCGAGGTCGCCCAGGGTGCGCGTGGGCAAGTGCAAGACATGGCTGAGCACGCCCACGCCCAGGATGGCCACCAGTGCTGGCGGCACGACCTTCGTGATGCGCGGCAGCACGTAGACGATGGCCATGGTCAGGGCCACCAGCCCACCCATCACGAGCAAGGGCGTGCCTTGCAGCCAGCTTTCACCTTGCGGCGTGGCTTGGCGGAAATGCTCCAGTTGCGCCAGGGCGATGACGATGGCCAGACCATTCACAAAGCCCAGCATCACGGGATGGGGCACCATGCGGATCAGCTTACCCAGGCGCAAGATACCGAACATGGCCATCAAAATGCCACTCAGCACCACGGTCGCCAGCAGATACTGCACACCGTGCTGCGCCACCAGCGCCACGATCACCACGGCCATGGAACCGGCGGCGCCCGAAATCATACCGGGACGTCCGCCAAAGATCGCCGTGCATGCACAAATGATGAAAGCGCCATACAGGCCCATCAAGGGGTTCAACTGCGCCACCAGGGCGAAGGCGATGCACTCGGGCACCAGCGCGAAGGAGGTGGTCAGGCCAGCCAGGATATTTTTTGCTACGTTCGAGTACCACTCATCGCGAAAAGTTGTGTTGATCATTGATGCGTATCCAAAGTCGGAACAGGAAAATGCGGGCCTGATGGGCAATAAACAGGCGCAGCCATGCCAGCGGGCGTCACAGAAAAGCTGCGCTGAGGTCGATTGGAGCAGGAAAGTCGTCAGTGACTACATCGGTATGGCGGAAAGGGGAAGTTTCATCAAGGCGCCAGGCGGCGCGGCTGAGCTTGCCGGCATTATACAAGATGCGCAACCGGCAAAAATATGGACAAAAAAATAGCCCACTCGAAAGCGGGCTATTTTTTTCATCTGGAGGCGAGGACGGGAATCGAACCCGTCTAAACGGCTTTGCAGGCCGCTGCATAACCTCTTTGCTACCTCGCCAGAGGAACTGCTTGGATGCGCCTTGCGGCCCACCTTGATAACTGGAGCGGGAGAAGAGTCTCGAACTCTCGACCTCAACCTTGGCAAGGTTGCGCTCTACCAACTGAGCTACTCCCGCATTGGAGCTTGGTTACAGCCTAATCACGCCGCGTACTGCGGCGGATAAAAAAAGGAAGCCAGCTTAGCTTCCCTTTAGAATTCTGGAGCGGGAGAAGAGTCTCGAACTCTCGACCTCAACCTTGGCAAGGTTGCGCTCTACCAACTGAGCTACTCCCGCATTGGAGCTTCTATTTTCTGCTACTGCCATCTTGCTGTACTGCTTCCAGCTTGCGCTGGAGCGGGAGAAGAGTCTCGAACTCTCGACCTCAACCTTGGCAAGGTTGCGCTCTACCAACTGAGCTACTCCCGCATACGAACCACTATTTTACTGCTTTTTACTACCGTTTACCAGTGCTGCTTTACTGCTGATCCAGCATTCACTGGAGCGGGAGAAGAGTCTCGAACTCTCGACCTCAACCTTGGCAAGGTTGCGCTCTACCAACTGAGCTACTCCCGCAGTGGACAACATTGTATCAGAAGCTCTACTACATCGCCAGTACTACTTTTTACTGCAGTTGCTGTTTTTACCTATGACACGATCCAGAAAACTGGAGCGGGAGAAGAGTCTCGAACTCTCGACCTCAACCTTGGCAAGGTTGCGCTCTACCAACTGAGCTACTCCCGCGTCATCAACAACAGGCCAGCATTATAGAGGGATTACAGGGGCTGTCAACGGGCAATATCTGGTCTTTTGCAAAATATTCCGCACAAAACAGCCGCCTGCCTGTTCTTAGTGCAAATTCCCCGCTTTTTCCTTGATGAGAGGCCATGCCAGGCGCAGGTAATAGAACATCGACCATACCGTCAGCACGCAGGCGATCCACAGCAGTTTTTCGCCCCACACATGGGTATCGATCGCGCCAAAGATCACATCGTGGTAGAGCAGCAAGGGGATGGCCGTCATTTGCGCGGCCGTTTTGATCTTGCCGATCGAGCTGACTGCCACCGATTTCGATGCGCCGATCTGCGCCATCCATTCGCGCAATGCGGAAATGGTGATTTCGCGGCCGATGATGATGAAGGCCAGCACGGCATTGACACGGTCCAGCTGCACCAGCACCAGCAAGGCGCCCGCCACCATCAGCTTGTCGGCGACCGGGTCGAGGAAGGCGCCAAAGGCCGAGGTCTGGTTCCAGCGCCGCGCGAGGAAACCATCGAACCAGTCGGTCACGGCGGCAACAATGAAGACCAGGGTGGCAACCAGGTTCTGGTCGCCATGCAGCAGCATGGACGGCGGCAGATAAAACACGCCGACGACGAGTGGAATCAGGGCCACGCGCAGCCAGGTCAAAAGGATGGGAATATTAAAAGGCATAAGGAAGCAATCGGCCGACGGGTAAATTGAACATGAAGAAAGCGTGAAGAAAGCGCCACTAGTCTACATGGCCCGGGGGTATTAGCCTAGTCCGCTTGCGGCAGCGCCGGGCCAGGCCATCATCCATCAATGCAGCTGCTTGTAGATTTCTTCCGCAAGTTGCGTCGAAATCCCCTCCACCGACATCAAATCCTCAACGCTGGCATCGACCACGCCGCGCAAGCCGCCAAAGCGCGACAGCAGTTTCTGGCGGCGCTTGGCGCCTATGCCCTCTATCTCTTCCAGGCGCGAAGTCTGGCGCGTCTTGGCACGCTTGGCGCGCATGCCGGTAATGGCGAAGCGGTGCGCCTCGTCGCGGATTTGCGCGATCAGCATCAGCGCGGCCGATTCCTTGCCCAGTTCCTGCGCCGGGCGGCCATCGACGAACAGCAGTGTTTCCAGGCCCACCTTGCGCCCTTCCCCCTTGGCCACGCCGACAATCAAGCTGATATCGAGTCCCAGTTCGGCAAACACCTGGCGCGCCATTTCAATCTGCCCCTTGCCGCCGTCGATCAGCACCACGTCGGGCATGACGCCATCGCCATTCGCCACTTTTTCATAACGACGCATCAAGACCTGGCGCATGGCCGCGTAATCGTCGCCGGGGGTGATGTCATTGATGTTATAGCGCCGGTATTCGCCATTCTGCATGGCGTGGTGATGGAATACCACGCACGACGCCTGCGTCGCCTCACCCTGCGTGTGGCTGATGTCGAAACACTCCACGCGCAGGCTGTCGAGGTCCTCCGTTTCCAGGCGTAGCGCTTCGGCCAGCGCGCGCGTGCGCGATTGCTGCGAACCCTGCTCCGACAGCAAGCGCGCCAGCGAAATCTCGGCGCCCTTTTGCGCCATCTCCAGCCATTGACGGCGCTGTCCCTGCGGCTGGAAGATCAGGTTGATGCGGTGGCCGCACTGTTCCATCAATGCCACCATCAGGGCCGGCTGGTCGAATTCGATATTCAAGATCAGGGTGCCAGGGATGAATTTTTCCGTGTAGTGCTGCGCCAGGAAAGCGGCCAGAACTTCCACCTCGATCGGTTCTTCGGCAATCGCCGCCGCATCGCTGAGCTGGCTGGGGAAGTAGGCGCGGTCGCCCAGGTGACGCCCGCCCCGCACCATGGCCAGGTTGACGCAGGCGCGTCCGCCCTGCACCAGCACGGCGAGGATGTCGACATCGGCGTCGCCCGTCGTTTCCATGCTTTGCTGGTGCAGCACGCGCGATAGCGAAGCGATCTGGTTGCGCACCACCACCGCCTGCTCGAATTTCAGCTCGGCGGCAAAGGCGTGCATTTTCTTTTCCAGGTCAGCCATCACTTCGCTCTGACGCCCGCGCAGGAAGCGTGCCGCGTTTTCGACGTCGTTTTTATAATCTTCCTTGCTGATCAGGTCCACGCAGGGCGCGCTGCAGCGGCCGATCTGGTGCAGCAGGCAGGGCCGCGTGCGGTTGGCGTAGACGCTGTCCTCGCAGGTACGGATCAAGAACACCTTTTGCAGGATCTGCATCGATTCCTTGACGGCCCAGGAACTGGGGAACGGCCCGAAATACTGGTTCTTCTTGTCCACCGCGCCCCGGTAATACACCATGCGCGGCGCATCGCCGCTGGTAATCTTCAGGTAGGGGTAGGACTTGTCGTCGCGGAACAGGATGTTGTAGCGCGGCTGCAGCGCCTTGATCAGGTTGTTTTCCAGGATCAAGGCTTCCGCTTCGCTGTGCGTCACGGTGGTTTCCAGGCGCGCGATGCGCTCGACCATCATGGCGATACGGGGGCTGGCCAGGTTTTTCTGGAAATAGCTGGAGACGCGTTTTTTCAAGTCGCGCGCCTTGCCGACATACAGTACCTTGTCGGCGGAGTCGAAATAGCGGTACACGCCGGGCAAGTTCGGCAGCTTGGCGACAGTGGCCAACACCTGCACGCGCGGGTCGGGCGGCGTTTCCGCCAAGGATGGTTCTGGGCTTGCTTCGGTCATTGCTGGCTCATTGTGCACTTATAGTTACACTGCTTGCTCTACGATCACAAACGCGACCGCATATTCTTCTTCATCGCTGATGGTCACTTGCGCGCTCAGGCGGTGCTTTTCCATGAACTCCGCCAGCACGCCACTGCAGACGATCACCGGCTTGCCGCTGGGATGGTTCAGCATCTGCGCGGCGGGCCAGGTCATCGGCATGCGCAAGCCCAGGCCGATGGCCTTGGAAAACGCCTCCTTGGCCGCGAAGCGCGTGGCCAGGAAGCGTATGCCGCGCACGGCATTCTTGGCGCTGCGGGCACGGAATTTTTCCAGCTCCTGCGGCCCCAGTATTTTCTGCGCAAAACGCTCGCCGTGGCGGGCCAGGGCCGCCTCGATGCGGGGAATCTTGCAGATATCGGTACCGATGCCGTAGATCATGGCGGTCTCCCTTGTGCGTGCGTTTATGCTTTGTTGCCCAGGCGCGTGGCCACCATGATGGCCTTCATTTCACGCACAGCATTTTCCCAGCCGACAAACACGGCGTGCGCGACGATGGCGTGGCCGATATTCAGTTCAGTAATATCCGGAATGGCGGCAATCGCCTGCACATTGGTGTAATGCAAGCCGTGGCCCGCGTTGACCTTCAAGCCACGGCCCACGCCGAACAGCACGCCCGCCTTGATGCGTTCCAGCTCGGCCAATTGCTCGGCGCCAGCCGTATCCGCGTAGCGCCCCGTGTGCAGCTCGATCACGGGCGCACCCAGTTCGGCGGCGGCGGCGATCTGCTGCTCGTCGGCATCGATGAACAGGCTGACGCGGATGCCCTCGCCTTGCAATTGCTTCACCGCCGCCTGCACTTCCTTGAAGTAGCGCACCACGTCCAGGCCACCTTCGGTGGTCACTTCGGTGCGCTTTTCGGGCACCAGGCAGACGTCGGCAGGCTTGATGCGGCAGGCGAAATCGATCATTTCCTGCGTCACGGCCGCTTCCAGGTTCATGCGCGTGAGCAATTGCGGTGCGATGGCGATCACGTCCGCATCCTTGATGTGGCGCCGGTCTTCGCGCAAATGCAGGGTGATGGCATCGGCGCCCGCCTGTTCGGCCAGCAGGGCCGCGCGGATTGGGTCCGGATAGGCGGTGCCGCGCGCATTGCGCAAGGTGGCCACGTGGTCGATATTGACGCCCAGGTCGATGACGGGGCCGGAAGGCTGCAGAAAGCTCATAGTAATGGTATCCGTAAAGTGCCGTAGCGCTGCAATGTAAAGAGCAGCACTACAGCTGCATTAAATCGATCAGTATCTGGCGCGTGTTCAAGGTGGCGCCCCCCAGTTGATGGGCCAGCAAAAAGCGCATCAGCAACTTGCTTTGCGCCTGCGTGGCCACGTCAAGATAATCTTCGCGCTCCATGTCGAGCAGGGTCTTGCCCGTGATCTTCGGCCAGACATCGCTGGCGCGTGCCGGACGTGGCCCCCGTTCCGGGTCGACCACGTACACCTGCCCCGCCTCAACGGCCTGGCGCGTGCCCGTGCAGCGCGTCAGGTCGGCCGCCACGCCCGTTTCCTTGAGCAGGGCCCGCTCGAACTTGCGCAGCACGATGGGCGGCGGCTCATTGTGCGCCAGTTGATTCAAGGTAGCAACGTAGTGGTCGAACAGGACGGGATGCGGGTCGTCGCGCGCCAGCAGTTTCACCAGCAATTCGTTCAGATAAAAGCCGCACAGCAGGGCCGTCTTTTCCAGCGGCAGCATGCCTCCCACCCATTCGGCGCCCGTCAAAATACGCAGTTCGGATTTGCCCGTCCAGCCCGCCTGCAGGGGCTGGAAGGTCTGCAGCACGCCGCGCAACTGCGAATGGGGCCGCTTGGCGCCCTTGGCGACGAGCGCAATGCGGCCGTATTCGCGCGTAAACACGTCGACGATGAGGCTGGTTTCTTTATGCGGATAGCTGTGCAGCACGAAGGCTGGCTGGCCCGCGACCTTGCCGTCGCGCGCGGGCGGACGGCTGCGCCTTGGCGGCGGTGCGGAAGTTGCGGCCGGCGGCGCGATGGCCACCGGCGCGGGGACAGGTACGCAGACAGCAGATGAAGCTGGCGCGAGCTCAGGCTGCGCTGGCGTGGTGGTGCTCATGCGTGTGGCGTCGCCCCCGGGTTGCGGATTACTCGTAGCCGTAGGCGCGCAAGCCCGCCTCGTTGTCGGCCCAGCCCGATTTGACCTTGACCCAGATTTCCAGGTACACGGGGCCGCCGAACAGTTTTTCCATGTCCAGGCGGGCCTGGGTGGAGACTTCCTTCAGGCGCGCGCCCTTGTTGCCGATAATCATGGACTTGTGCGTATCGCGCTCGACCAGGATGGCGGCGAACACGCGGCGCAGATCGCCTTCCTGCTCGAATTTCTCGATCAGCACGGTACTCGTGTACGGCAATTCGTCGCCCACGAAGCGGAACAATTTTTCTCGCACGATTTCCGAGGCAAGGAATTTCTCGCTGCGGTCCGTGATGTCGTCAGGTCCGAAGATGGGCTGGTTTTCCGGCAAGAAGCGCTTGATCTCGTTCTGCAAGCCTTCCAGCTGAAAATGCAGCTTGGCGGACACGGGCACGATGGCGGCGAAGTCGCGCATGGCGGCGATCTTTTGCGCGAACGGCAGCAGCACGGCCTTGTCCTTGACGCGGTCGGATTTGTTGATGACGAGGATGCATGGCACTTCCTTCGGCAGCAGGTCCATCACTTGCTGGTCGGCCGGACCAAAGGTGCCCGCCTCGATCACGTACAAAATCACATCCGAGGAAATCAGGGTGTTCGTGACGGTCTTGTTCAGCGTCTTGTTCAGCGCGTTCGAGTGGCGCGTCTGGAAGCCGGGCGTGTCGACGTAGATGAACTGCGCATCCGGCACCGTCTGGATGCCCGTGATGCGGTGGCGCGTGGTTTGCGCCTTGCGCGAAGTGATGCTGACCTTCGCGCCGATCAGCACGTTCATCAGGGTCGATTTGCCCACGTTGGGGCGGCCCACGATGGCGATATAGCCACAGCGGAAGTTGTCGGGCATTTTAGTGGCTGTCATGCTAGTGTCGATTCTGTTTAGTGTGAGCGGCGATCGCCGGGGCCGCAGGGGCTGCCGCGTCGTCGCTCTGGATGGTGGCAATGCCGGCCAGCTTGAGCTGGGCGGCGCGCGGTTTGGGCTTGCGGCTGGCGGCTGGCGACTTCAACAGCGCCTGCTCGGCCACGTCCAGCGCCAGTTTGGCGGCGGCTTGCTCACCGGCGCGGCGGCTTCCGCCACGGCCGTAGACCTGGATGTTCAATTTCGGCACCAGGCATTCGATCTCGAATTCCTGGCTGTGGGCGGCGCCATGGGTGGCCACCACGTTGTACTGTGGCAGCGAAATTTTCTTGCTTTGCAAAAACTCCTGCAGCAAGGTCTTGGCATCCTTGCCCAGGGTTTGCGGATCGACCGAGTCGAGGATGGGAATGTAGAAGGCGCGGATCACCGTGCTGGCGGCGTCGAAACCCGTATCGAGGAAAATCGCGCCCAGCAAGGCTTCCAGGGTATCTGCGAGGATCGATGGACGGCGGAAACCGCCCGACTTCAACTCGCCTTCGCCCAGGCGCAGGAATTGCGACAATTCCAGCCTTTGCGCGATCTCATACAGCGACTGCTGCTTCACCAGGTTGGCGCGCAAGCGCGACAGGTCGCCCTCGTCGATGGACTTGAAGCGTTCGTACAGGATGGAGGCGACCACGCAGTTGAGGATGGAGTCGCCCAGGAATTCCAGCCGCTCATTATGCAAACTGCTGTGGCTACGATGCGTCAAGGCTTGCTGCAACAGGCCAGCATCCTGGAACGTATAGCCTAAACGGGTTTGCAATAGCTGAAGATTCATTGTTGTTTCTGTATCATCTGAGTAATTCGGCTGGCCGCCGCGCGGGGAATCCGGCGCGGCAGCCATGGGTGGTCTCTGGAGACCTGGCCGGCCTAGTGTATGCCGCCCACGCGTTTCGGGTTACTGAAGTTCATCCACACCAGGAATGCCTTGCCGACGATGTTCTCGTTCGGCACGAAGCCCCAGTAGCGGCTGTCCGCGCTATTGTCGCGGTTATCGCCCATCATGAAGTAATTGCCTTGTGGCACCACACACGTAAAACCGTCTTCGTTGTAGTTGCACGCGTCCTTGTGCGGGAAATCCTTCACTTCGCGCAAGTTCAACGTGGGAGCCGGTTCGTCGTTGAGGATGCGGTGGCTCACGCCCGTCAGATTTTCTTCCAGCTGCTTGTGATACACAGTGCTTTCGTCATCAAGGTAGTCGTCCAGCGGCGTGTACCGCACTTCCTTGCCGTTGACCGTCAAGCGCTTGTTTTCATAGGTGATTTTATCACCGGGCACGCCGATCACCCGCTTGATATAGTCTTGCGACATATCTTTCGGGTACTTGAACACCATCACGTCACCGCGCTGCGGATCGTTGACTTCAATGATGCGCTTGTTGACGATCGGCAAACGGATGCCATAGGTGAACTTGTTGACCAGGATCAAATCGCCCACCAGCAAGGTCGGCACCATCGAGCTCGACGGGATCTTGAATGGTTCGTACAGGAAGGAGCGCAGGCAGAACACCAGGGCGATGACGGGGAAGAAGCTGCCCGAATACTCGACCCAGGTCGGCTGGCGCAACAGCGCTGCCTCAATGGTCGCGCGGCTGCCGCCCGCATCGGACTTGATGCCCTCAGCGGCCAGCTTGGACTGGCGCGCATCGAAATCAGCCAGGGCGCGGTCGGCCGCCTTGCGGCGCTGCTTGGACAGATAAAACACATCCAGGCACCAGACCAGGCCCGTCAACACCATCAGCACGAACAGGATTAAAGCGAAGTTTCCTAAAATTACTTGCAGGTTCATTATTAACCATCCACTTGTAAAATTGCCAGGAATGCCTCTTGAGGGATTTCCACGGAACCTACCTGCTTCATGCGTTTCTTACCCGCTTTTTGTTTTTCCAGCAATTTTTTCTTGCGACTGATGTCGCCGCCATAGCACTTGGCCAGCACGTTCTTGCGCAAGGCTTTCACGTTCTCGCGCGAAATGATGTTCGCGCCGATGGTCGCCTGGATGGCCACGTCGAACATCTGGCGCGGGATCAGTTCGCGCATCTTGGCGGCCACCTGGCGGCCACGGTACTGGCTGTTCGAACGGTGGACGATGATGGCCAGCGCATCGACTTTTTCGCTGTTGATCAGCATGTCGACCTTGACCACGTCGGCCGCGCGGTATTCCTTGAACTCGTAATCCATCGAGGCATAACCGCGCGACGTCGATTTCAGGCGGTCAAAGAAGTCCAGCACGATCTCGGCCATCGGCATTTCATACACGAGCTTGACCTGGCGGCCGTGGTAGCTCATGTCCATCTGGATGCCGCGCTTGCCGATACACAGGGTAATCACGGAGCCCACGTATTCCTGCGGCATGTACAGATTGACCGTGACGATAGGCTCGCGCACTTCCTCGATGCGCGACGGATCGGGCATCTTCGACGGGTTGTCGACGTTGATCATGGTGCCGTCGCGCTGGATCACTTCATACACCACGGTTGGCGCCGTGGTGATCAGGTCCATATCGAATTCGCGCTCGAGGCGTTCCTGCACGATTTCCATGTGCAGCAAGCCCAGGAAGCCGCAGCGGAAGCCGAAGCCCAGCGCCTGTGACACTTCCGGCTCGTACATCAGGGCCGCGTCGTTCAGTTTCAGCTTTTCCAGCGAGTCGCGCAGCGCGTCGTACTGGTTCGCTTCCACGGGGAACAGGCCGGCGAACACTTGCGGCTGCACTTCCTTGAAGCCAGGCAATGGCGCGGCGGCAGGACGGCTGACCAGGGTGACGGTATCGCCCACCTTGGCCGCCTTCAATTCCTTGATGCCGGCGATGATGAAGCCCACCTGGCCTGCCGACAATTGCGGCAAGGATTGCGAACGGGGAGAAAATACGCCGATGTCTTCCACCAGCTGCACCGAATCGGTGGCCATCAGGCGGATCTTGTCTTTCGGTTTCAGGGTGCCGTTGACCACGCGTACCAGCATGACCACGCCCACATAGGCGTCATACCAGGAATCGACGATCAGCGCCTGCAGCGGCGCATCGGGGTCGCCCTTCGGTGGCGGCACCTTGACGATCAGCTGCTCGAGCACGTCCAGCACGCCGAAGCCCGTCTTGGCCGAGCAATGCACGGCGTCGGCCGCGTCGATGCCGATCACGTCTTCGATTTCGGCAATGGCGTTCGGCGGGTCCGCGTTCGGCAAGTCGATCTTGTTCAGGACGGGCACCACTTCCACGCCCAGGTCCAGCGCCGTATAGCAGTTGGCGACCGTTTGCGCTTCCACGCCTTGCGACGCGTCAACCACCAGCAGCGCGCCTTCGCACGCCGACAGCGAGCGCGACACTTCATAGCTGAAGTCGACGTGGCCTGGTGTATCGATCAGGTTCAGGTTGTAGATCTGGCCATCGCGTGCCTTGTAGTGCAGGGCCGCCGTCTGCGCCTTGATGGTAATGCCGCGCTCGCGCTCCAGATCCATCGAATCGAGCACCTGCGCCTCCATCTCGCGGTCGGACAAGCCGCCGCACAATTGAATGATGCGGTCAGCCAGGGTCGATTTACCGTGGTCAATATGGGCGATGATGGAGAAGTTGCGTATGTTATTCATTAACTAATATATGTGCGAGTGACAACACTGCTTTAACAGGAATCAAGGGGATCATGTCCGGGCCAAACAGGGCCAACACCGGGCGCCCCACTCATGATGAAAAAAGCGCTCCGAGCAGGACATCTGCATGCCCAGGCGAGCGCTTTTGAAGCGACAGAAGCTGCTGCCTCGGACAGTAGCTTTTTCGACCTTCCCATTTTACCGGATTTCAGAGTAGAAAGCCCGTCTTTCAGAGGCCGGCACTGGGCAAGCCGACATTTTCAGCTGTTTACAGCACCAGGATGGTGCAATGCAGCGTGAATATTGTTATTTAAGCTACGACAGGCAGCGACGCACGGCAGCCTCGTCCAGAAAATAATGGCAGAGCTCCGGCTGCGCCAGGTCGCCAAACAGCACCGGCACCAGTTCGTCGAAGCGCGCCAGCAGCGAGGCATCGGGCGAAGCATCGATATCGATCACTTCCACCGCAAACGGCTTGTCAGGCGACTGCAACAGGAACAGGGCGTCGAGCATATCCTGGCATAAATGGCAGTAGCTGCGGGAATAGAGAGTGAAGTGCATATTTTAGTGATGGCGCAAAGGAAGGCTGGGGTCGGACGGGGACGCCTAGTACCGACGGGGGAATTCAAGCCAGTGGCTTGAATTCCGATCCCGCAGGGACTACCCCCAGAATTTACTTGGCTGACGGGCGCAGCGAGACGAATTGCGCCGTATTGCCACGGCGCACCAGCACGGCCGACGGCTTCTTCGGATCGAGCTTGGCCACCAGGGCATTGAACTGCTTGGCATCTTTCACGGCAACGTTGTTCAATTGCAAGATCACATCGCCAGGCTGCAGGCCGGCCAGGGCCGCCACCCCATCCGCATCGTCGACCAGCGCGCCCGCGTCGATCCTCAATTCCTGCTTTTTCGCGGCCGGCACGTCGCTGACCTTCAGCCCCAGTGCATTGACGGCTTGCGCTTCCGACTTCTTGGCCGTCTTGTCGCCTTCCAGTTCGCTCACGGTGATGGGCAAGGTCTGCTGCGCGCCATTGCGCCAGATGGTGATGTTGGACTTGCCATTAAGAGTGGCGTCACCGACCAGGCGCTGCACGTCGGACCAGCGCTCGATGGCCGCGCCGTTGAATTTCAGGATGATGTCGCCCGGCTTGATACCCGCCTTGTCGGCCGCGCCACCCGGCTCCACCATCGACACTTGCGCGCCCTTGGCGTTCGGCAAGCCCAGCGATTCCGCCACGTCCTTGCTCACTTCGCCGATCTGCACGCCGATGCGCCCGCGCACCACTTTACCCGTCTTTTTCAGCTGCTCGCCCACGCGCATGGCTTCATCGATCGGTACGGCAAATGAAATGCCATTGTAGGCGCCGGACAAAGTGGCGATCTGCGAGTTGATGCCGATCACTTCGCCGCGCATATTGATCAAGGGACCGCCCGAGTTGCCAGGGTTGACGGCCACGTCGCTCTGGATCAGGGGCAGGTAGTCGCCCGTATCGCGGGACTTGGCGGAAATGATGCCGGCCGTCACCGTATTTTCCAGGTTGAATGGCGAACCGATGGCGATCACCCACTCGCCCACGCGTATCTTGTCCGAGTCGCCGATGGTCAGGCGCGGCAGGTTGGCGCCCTCGATTTTCAGCAGGGCCACGTCGGTGCGGGCGTCAGCGCCGATCACCTTGGCCTTGAATTCGCGCTTGTCCGTCAGGGTCACGTACACCTCGTCGGCGCCATCGACCACGTGGGCATTGCTCAGCACGTAACCATCGGCCGAGATGATGAAACCGGAACCGACGCCGCGCTGCACTTCCTGCTCCTGCGGCACGGCGCGACGACCGCCACGCGGTGCCTGCTGGCGCGGCACAGGCATGGCGCCGCCAAAGAAGCGGCGCAGGAATTCCTGCATTTCCTGTTCATCCTGGCCGCCCGCACCGGGCGTATTCATCTTCAGGCGCTCGGTGGTACGAATATTCACCACGGCCGGACCGACGGCATCGACCAGGTCAGCGAAATCAGGCAACTTCATGGCCGGCACGGCCGCGTGCGCCTGTGGCGCCAGGCCCAGCATAGTGGGAGCGAGAAAGAGACCAGCCGTACCGAACAATAAGGCGGAAAGCGTCTTCACTGAAAACGACTTGCTGGCGACACACATGTTTTTTTTCATGGAAAGGATCTTTTCGAGTATTAAAACGGATCAGGCGATTGCCTACGCGCATGATTGGCCGTCATGACGGAGACCCAGGGGTAAACACACCTGGCAGCGCGCATGGAAAGCAATGCAACAATATATCGCAAAAGCAAGATATTGCCAGCACAGAGTGTCAATCGTAGCGAAGTCCGGTGTCAAGAGGGCCAGGGGCAAGTTAAGCCTGGCATAAGATGCCGCAGCGCTAGCGCTGTGCCAGCGGCCCCGCCTCCAGCGGCTCGGCAGTGCCCAGCGGCACGATGGCAGGGGACAGAGGTTGCAATGGCTCCGCGTGGACAGCCTGCTCGTCAGGCGCCGCCTCGGCGGCCAGGCGCCTGGCCAGGCGTGCGTCGAATTCGGCGCCCAAGGCATGGCCGCACTGCTCCGAGCGCAGCACGTCACCGATCAGGCGATAGGCAGTCCAGGCTTGCCGCCCCGATGGCGTATCGAGGGCCGCGAAAGCCAGTTCGAGTTCGCTCGCCGCCAGCTCACCATCGGCCAGGGCGGAAATCGTCTCGTGCAATCGTGTATGCGTATCCATGATGGGTCCTGCCATTTCAAGAGAATAGTTGCGGAAACCGGACGCAGCCATGCCAACCTCATACTCCCCAGATTACCAGCGCTTGTCAATCGGCATATCCAACAACGGTTTCAATTTCTCCGCGATCACTTCGCGCGCGCGAAAAATGCGGCTGCGCACGGTGCCAATGGGGCACGCCATGATTTCCGAAATCTCTTCATAGCTGAGGCCCTCGATCTCGCGCAGCACGATGGCCGTGCGCAGCTCGATGGGCAGCACTTCCATGGCCGCATTGACGGTGACTGCAATCTGCTTGCTGGCCAGCACGGATTCGGGCGTATTGTTGTCGCGCAATTTAGTGCCGTCATCGAAGGATTCCGCCTGCTCGACGTCGGCATCGCAGGACGTGGCGGCGCGCCGCCCCTGCGTGACGAGATAATTCTTGGCCGTATTGATGCCGATGCGATACAACCAGGTATAAAAGGCGGCATCGCCGCGAAAATGGCGCAGCGCCCGGTATGCCTTGATAAAGGTTTCCTGCACCACATCTTCGGCCTCCGCCGGGTCATGCACAAGTCGCGACACAAGACGCATCAAGCGGCGCTGATATTTCGATACCAGCACATCGAATGCCCGTTTGTCGCCAGCCTGCACCCGCTCGACCAGTAACTGATCATACTCGCGCTCTGTGCTCACGCCCGATGCCCCTGTTCGCATGCAGCGTGGGCGCCTGTATGGATATAGAGTTGGCCCGCTGCAAGAAGTTCAGTGTTCGCCCCACTTTTATTCGTCCCCGCTCCGCGCCGCAATGGCCCGGCACGCCACGGCCAGCGGACGGAAGGCGGTGCAAGCGCTGCCACGCTGCACCAGCACCTGCGTGCGTCGCCCCGCGGCATCGGCCAGGCACAGCACCAGCAGCGATGGCCACAGGGTCGAACCGGGCAACAGGCGCAGCACAGGCGGCACCAACGGCGCCCCGCCATGTTCCAGATATACCCCCAGCCGCAACTGGCCGACCGGCGAAATATCAAGCACCTGCGGCTTTCTGCGCTTGCGCAGCAAAGCCAGCAAAAACACGCCGCCAGTCGCACTCGGCAGGGCACCGGGCCAGCCCAGCGCATAGCCGCCCACCAGCTGGCCGGGGCCAGGCTCGGACAGGGCCGCAACGCGCCACGCGCCGCTCAAGGGGCAGGCTGCCAGCACAGCACACAGCCCCAGCACCGCTTGCAGCAGGCGCAAACAGACAGGCGTGCGAATGACAGCCGCTACCGCGATCGACATAGTGACAACTCAAAGGGGAAAACATCAGGCGCGCCGGCACCATGCCGGGCAAATTCAGGCACCAACGAACGTTGGCACCGAATCAGCGCTCACTACGGTTTGACCGTAGCGAGCGCTTGAAAGTTCCTGCTTATTTCGCTTTACCGAAAATCAGCGTGCCATTCGTTCCGCCGAAGCCGAACGAATTCTTCACCGCATAATCGATCTTCATATCCCGCGCCGTGTTGGCACAGAAATCGAGATCGCAAGCTGGATCCTGGTTGAAGATGTTGATGGTCGGTGGCGACACCTGATGGTGCAACGCCAGGACCGTAAACACCGCTTCCAGACCGCCCGCGCCGCCCAGCAAATGGCCCGTCATCGACTTCGTCGAGTTGACGACCATATGCTTGGCATGCTCGCCGAAGGTGCGTTTGATACCCATCACTTCCGCCACGTCGCCTTGCGGGGTCGACGTGCCGTGCGCGTTCAGGTACTGAATCTGATCCGGATTCAAGCCTGCGTTGTTGAGGGCCGCGATCACCGATTTGCTGCCGCCGCTACCATCTTCCAGCGGCGAGGTCATGTGATAAGCATCTGCGCTCATCCCGAAACCATGCACTTCGGCATAGATCTTGGCACCACGGGCCACCGCGTGCTCGTACTCTTCCAGCACCATGACACCAGCGCCCTCGCCCAGCACGAAGCCGTCGCGGTCGGCATCCCACGGACGCGATGCCGTTGCCGGATCGTCGTTGCGGGTCGACAAGGCACGAGCCGAGGCGAAACCGCCCAGGCCCAGCGGCGACACGGTCGATTCAGCACCACCGGCGATCATGACGTCGGCATCGCCGTACTCGATCATGCGCGCGGCAGCGCCTATGCTGTGCAAACCGGTGGTACACGCCGTCACGATCGCCAGATTCGGACCCTTCAGACCATATTTGATCGAAAGGTTGCCAGAAATCATGTTAATGATCGAGGCAGGCACGAAAAATGGCGAGATACGGCGCGGACCGCGCTTTTCGTACTCGGATTTGGTTTCCTCGATCAGCGGCAAGCCGCCGATACCGGAACCGATGATCACGCCGATGCGCTCGGCGTTTTCCTCGGTCACTTCCAGACCGGAGTCCTGCATCGCCTGGATGCCTGCAGCCATGCCGTAATGGATAAAGGTATCCATGTGGCGGGCTTCCTTACCGGAGATGTACTCTTCGATATTGAAACCTTTGACTTCACCGGCAAAATGCGTGGTGAAGGGCAATGCATCAAACTTGGTAATCGTGGCAATGCCGGATTTACCTTCAATGATTGCGCCCCACGCCTCGGCAATAGTATTGCCGACAGGTGAAACACAGCCTAGGCCGGTGACAACAACACGACGGTTTTTAGAACGGCTCAAGCGATTCTCCTGAAGTCGGTCAGACAGGCTTAGGCCTTGACGTGTGCGGTGGCGTAGTCGATCGCCTGTTGCACGGTGGTGATTTTTTCAGCTTGTTCGTCAGGGATTTCCATTTCGAATTCGTCTTCCAGGGCCATGACCAGTTCCACGGTGTCCAGGGAATCGGCGCCGAGATCGTCGACGAAGGAGGATTCGATTTTGATGTCTGCTTCTGCAACGCCCAGTTGCTCAGCGACGATTTTCTTAACGCGTTGTTCGATATCCGACATGTTATGGCTCCAAAGTGTGTGTTACGGAAAGTGCGCGCATTTTATCAGGTTTGCGCGTCCGAATACTAATTTCGGTGTCTGCTGCTAATTCGACCGAAGCTGCTGCTAAAAGATGTGATTATAGACAAAAACGATCGTTGAATCATGCCACAAACGCCCGCCCTGCCTGCCTTTCACATCAATTCATGTACATTCCGCCGTTCACGTGCAGGGTCGTGCCCGTGATATACGCCGCTTGCGGCGAGGCCAGAAAGGCCGCCGCCGCTGCCACATCTTCCGGTTTGCCCAGGCGGGACAGGGGAATTTGCGTCAACAGGGCCGCGTGCTGCTCTTCGCTCAGGGCCTTGGTCATGTCGGTATCGATGAAGCCGGGGGCGATGCAGTTCACGGTAATGTTGCGGCTGCCGATTTCGCGCGCCAGGGCGCGGCTCATGCCTTCCACGCCGGCCTTGGCCGCCGCGTAATTCATTTGCCCCGGATTGCCCGACGAGGCCACCACCGACGTGATATTGATGATACGCCCAGCTTTGGCCTTCATCATGCCACGCAGTACTGCGCGCGACAGGCGGCCGACGGCCGACAGGTTGGTGGAAATGACGCTATCCCACTCGTCATCCTTCATGCGCATGGCCAGCTGGTCTTGCGTGATACCCGCATTGTTGACGAGGATCGACAGGCTGCCATAGGTTTTCTGCACTTCATCGACGACGGCCGCGCAGCGCGCCGCATCGGTCACGTTCAGGACCAGACCCTTACCCGCCACGCCTTCGGCGGCCAGGTAATCGGTGATGGCTTGCGCGCCGCTTTCCGAGGTGGCAGTGCCAACTACGGTGGCGCCCTGCTTGCCCAGTTCGGTGGCGATGGCGCGACCGATGCCGCGCGAAGCGCCCGTCACCAGCACGACTTGATTTGCTAAATTCATGAGTATCCTTAAAAGCAAGCGCGGCAGGCAGGCTGCCGCAATCTGATGTTTATTTGAGCTGCGTCAAAATGCGTTCCAGCGATGCCTGGTCAACAATGGCGTCGCCCACCAGCACCGGATCGATGCGCTTGGCCAGGCCCATCAGAACCTTGCCCGGACCGCACTCGATCACTTGCGTGATACCGTCGGCAGCCACTTTCTGCATGGTTTCCACCCAGCGCACGGGGCTCGCTGCCTGGCGCACCAGCGCATCCTTGATGCCGGCGACATCGTTGACGATGGCCACGTCGACGTTGTTGATCAGGGCGATCTGCGGTGCGGCGAACGTCAAGCTGGCCATGTACTCGCGTAAACGGTCCGATGCTGGTTTCAGCAACGACGAATGGAATGGCGCCGAGACGGGCAGCTTCATGGCGCGCTTGGCGCCCTTGGCCTTGGCCAGTTCGCAGGCACGCTCGACTGCAGCCGTGTGGCCGGCGATGACGACTTGCGCTGGGGCATTGAAATTGACAGGCTCGACCACCAGGGCCGGGTTCTCCGCCGCCGCTTCCGCACAGGCGGCGCGCACGTCGTCATCCGACAGGCCCAGCACGACGGCCATCGTGCCCTGCCCTACCGGCACGGCTTCCTGCATGGCTTGCGCGCGGAAGCGCACGAGCGGCACGGCATCCTTGAACGAAATGACGCCGGCGGCGACGAGCGCCGAGTATTCACCGAGACTATGGCCAGCAACAACGTTCGGCACGGGACCGCCCGCTGCCAGCCATGCACGGTAGAAAGCCACGGCCGCCGTCAGCATCACGGGTTGCGTGTTGGTGGTCAGGTCCAGCTCTTCCTTCGGACCTTCGGCGATCAGCTTGCCCAGGTCGAATTGCAGGGCTTCCGACGCTTCGGCCACGGTCTGCGCAACCACGGGGTTGCCGGCGAAACCGTCGAGCATCGCAATCGCTTGCGAGCCTTGGCCTGGGAAAACAAATGCAAATTGTGTCATGTCGACTCCGTTTTTTAATAGTATTGCGGGATTACATGCGCGCCAGCACGGCGCCCCAGGTAAAGCCGCCGCCCACGCCTTCCATCATGACGTTGTCACCCTTCTTGACGCGGCCGTCGCGCACGGCGATGTCCAGCGCCAGCGGGATAGACGCTGCCGAGGTATTGCCATGCTGGTCGACGGTAACAACCATCTTGTCCAGCGGCAAGCCGAGTTTCTTGGCCGTGCTGTTCATGATGCGGATGTTCGCCTGGTGCGGGATCAGCCAGTCGATCTGGTCCGATGTCATGTTGGCGTGGGCCAAGGCTTCGTGCGCGACCTTTTCCAGCACGGACACGGCCAGTTTGAACACGGCCGGGCCATCCATGTACAGGAAGGCACTGCCGGCCAGCGCCCCGCCTGCCACGCTGCCTGGTACGCTGAGGATGTTCGAGTGGCGACCATCTGCATGCAGCTTGGTAGCGAGGATGCCGGGCTCCTTGGAGGCCGTCATGACAATGGCGCCGGCGCCGTCGCCGAACAGCACGCAGGTGCCGCGGTCGTCGAAATTGAGGATGCGCGAAAACACTTCCGCGCCGATCACCAGCACATTCTTGTGCATGCCAGATTGAATAAAGCTATCGGCGGTAGCGACTGCATATACAAAACCGCTGCAGACGGCTTGCACGTCGACGGCGGCGCAGTTATTCGTGATGCCCAGCTTGCTCTGCACGATGCAGGCGGTGCTGGGGAAGCTGCCGAAGAAATCGGGGGTCGAGCTGGCGACGATGATCAGGTCCAGGTCGTTGCCGCTCAGGCCCGCCATTTCCAGGGCTTTTTTGGCCGCTTCCACGCCCAGGTCCGAGGAGTTTTGCGACGGCGCCGCGTAATGGCGCGCCGAGATACCGCTGCGCGAGACGATCCATTCATCCGACGTCTCGATGCCCTTGGCGGCGAGCTGTTCGGTCAAGTCCTGATTGGTGACGCGCTTCTCCGGCAAGTAGCTGCCGGTGCCGATAATTTTGCTGTAAGTTTTGCTAAAAACAGTCATGCAAGTACCCGTCCACTAAATGGTAGAGCTTGTTGAAGTAGGTTCATCCGGTACTGGCGTGCGCGGCATCAGCTCGGCGATCAGACTGGCCAAGTGCGCTTGCACGTCATTTTTTGCCGCATCAAAGGCACGGCGCAAGGCCCATTCAAACGAATAGGCATCGGCGCTGCCATGGCTCTTGAAGACAAGGCCACGCAAGCCCAGCAGGCTGGCGCCGTTGTAACGCGAAGGATTCAGGCGGTTGCCGATGGCCCTCAGGGCACCCCGGGCGATCAGTGCACCCAGCATGGTGATCGGGTTGCGCTTGAATTCGGAAGTGAGCACGTCCTTCATGAGGCGCGCCAGGCCCTCGATGGCCTTCAGGGTGACATTGCCGACAAAACCGTCGCAGACGACGATATCGGTCGTACCCTTGAAAATATCGTTGCCTTCCACGTTGCCGTAGAAGTTCAGCGCGCCACGCTCGTGGTCGGCCTGCAGCAGCTTCGCGGTGAGTTTCACCACTTCATTGCCCTTGATATCTTCCGTGCCCACGTTCAGCAAGCCGATCGTCGGGCGGGCTATACCTTCCATGGCGGACACCAGCACGGAACCCATGATGGCGAACTGGTGCAAGTGATGCGGTTCGCAATCGACGTTGGCCCCCAGGTCCAGCATGTAGGTCGGGCCGTTCTTTTGATTCGGCAGGATGCTGCAGATGGCCGGGCGGTCGACGCCGGACATGGTTTTCAATACATAGCGCGACACGGCCATCAGGGCTGCCGTATTACCGGCGGAAACGGAGGCTTGCGCCGCGCCGCTCTTGACCTGTTCGATGGCCACGCGCATGGAGGAATCCTTCTTGCGGCGCAGGGCCACTTCCAGGGGATCGTCCATGGTAACTTGTTCGGAGGCATGCAATACCGACAGGCGCGGATGCGTGTCGGCTTTATGTTTCTTCAGTTCGGCACGGATCACGTCTTCCAATCCAACAAGGATCAGTTCGGCTTCAGGCTCATGTTTTACGAAGGAAATTGCTGCGGCGATAGTGACTGAGGGACCATGATCTCCGCCCATGCAGTCGATAGAAATTTTGATTGTCATTTGTGTTGATTCAATACCGCTGCGGGCGTGCGGCAAGATGTGAATCGGACTGGAGCATATGCAGGGCGCAGCATGTCATGCACAGACCTGGACAGCGTGATTCAAAATGACGGGTGCGCAAGATGAATTGCAGCCGATAGAAAAGAAGAAGCGGCGCCACGCCGAATAACCACGCAACACCGCTTTCATCTTACCCAACAAAAACGTTGATTACTCGTCGTTTTTGGTCTTCAACACTTTACGGCCACGATAGAAGCCGTTAGGGCTGATATGGTGACGCAGGTGTGTTTCGCCGGTAACTGGCTCGACGCTCAATTGCGGCGCGACCAGGAAGTCGTGCGAACGGTGCATGCCGCGCTTGGAAGGGGTTTTCTTGTTCTGTTGAACTGCCATGATGACTCCTAATACATAAGTTCTAAAATTTTAGCACAATCGATTGGCAAATACATGCGAATCGAGTATCCCAGCGGCAAAGACTACCCGAAAATAGCCCGGACCGACATCGTTTATTACAATTACATTTTCACTACACTTGCCATACTCGATTACAACACGCGTTTGACACGTTCTTTACGCACTACAAATTATTCTGGCTTCAAGTCCTTCAGGGCCGCAAACGGCGACTTCTTTTCAGTCTTGAGAGCATCGAGCTGCGCCGTATCGGGGCAGACGTCGTGTTTGGGTACCTGCGGCAGGGCCAGCAAGGCTTCATCTTCGATCAGGGCCGCGGCATCCATGCTGCGGCTGCCGACGATCACGTCGATCGTTTCATCGTTGATGATTTCTTCGATCTCGTCCGCGTGCTCGTCATCCTTGCCCAGCATCAGAGTGGTCGTCGAATCAATTGCGTAAGCATACGGAGTCAGGCAGCGCTGGCAAACCAGCTGAACGGTGCCGTTGACCGACAAGGTCAGTTGTGGGTAGCCCAGCTTGCTGGTGCCGCCGACGATCTTCCAGGCGATCTCGCCGGAAGCATCTGCACAATCCTTGGTCAACCGGGTCATTTCAGCGACAGGAGTTACACCCTCGCGGCTCCCGCTGATACGACAAAAATCAAAGGCGTCGATCACAAAAGCATTCATTGGTAGAAAATTTCCCCGGAAAACCTGCGATAATAACAGGGTTTTCAGCACCGAGTCAAAGCCTAACCATCTTTTTTGACGCAATGATTGCCGTATTCGTGACAAACTCAGTTATAAATTCATCAACACCGTCATGCCGCATGGGGCCTCAGTTAGGGGCTCTGCGCCCTGGAATTTGCGTGAAATTCCACTGACATCGACCAGTGCGGCCATGCCGGCCGCCATCCACTACCGAATGATACCAACTTCCGCCCCATTGCGCTTGATTCTTGCATCGAGTTCGACCTACCGCAAGGAATTGCTGCAACGCCTGCGCCTGCCTTTCGAGGTCGCCGTGCCCGATCTCGACGAAAGCCCCCTGTCAGGCGAAAGCCCCAGCGCCACAGCCCTGCGCCTGGCCCAGGCCAAGGCGCAGGCCGTACTCGACCGCCACCCTGGCAGCCTCGTCATCGGCTCCGACCAGGTCGCCACCCTGGATGGTGCGCAAATCGGCAAGCCGGGCAATCACGGCAATGCCCTGCTGCAGCTGCAAACCATGCGCGGGCGCCAGACCGTGTTCCACACGGCGCTGTGCCTGCTCGACGGGCGCCAGTCGCCCGCCGTGGCGCAAGTGGAAGATATCCAGACCCTCGTCACCGTGCGCGACTTGCCCGATGCCGAACTGGACGCCTACCTGCGCATCGAGCAGCCATATGATTGCGCCGGCAGCGCCAAGAACGAGGGCCTGGGCATCGCCCTGCTCGAACGTATCGACAGTGTCGACCCTACTGCCCTCACCGGCCTGCCGCTGATCGCCCTGACGGGCATGCTGCGCCGCGCTGGCGTGACGTTTTTTACATTTTAATCACCCTGGGGCCAGACCCGACGGGGCAGTGTGTTCCAGTGGAGCGCACTGCGATCCCGGAGGGACTGACCCCGGCCAATACAAAGCTAACAATATGACCGGCACCCTGTACCTGATTCCCAACCACCTCGGCCTGTCCGACAGCCCGGCCGACCCGCTGGCCCACATCATTCCCGAGCAGGTGCGGCAAATCACTTCGCAACTCGATTATTTCGTTGCGGAAAACGCCAAGACGGCGCGCGCCTTCCTGAAATTGATCGGCAACCAGCATCCGCTGGCCAAGCCCTTGCAGGAAATTACGATTTCCGAACTGAACGTGAATACCCCGGCGCAAGCGCTGGCCGGCTTGCTGGCGCCGCTGCTGGCGGGACGCGATGCGGGCCTGGTGTCGGAAGCGGGCGTGCCCGCCGTGGCCGACCCGGGCGCCGACCTGGTGCGCCTGGCGCATCAGCACGGCATTAAAGTGCGCCCGCTGGTAGGCCCGTCGTCGATCCTGCTGGCCGTGATGGCCAGCGGCTTGAACGGCCAGAGCTTCGCCTTCAACGGCTACCTGCCCACCGATGCGGCCCTGCGCGCCAAACGCATCAAGGAACTGGAACTGCGTTCGCGCATGGAAAAGCAGACCCAACTGTTCATCGAAACGCCGTACCGCAATGCCGCCATGCTCGAAGCGCTGGTGGCGCAATGCGCACCTTCGACACTGATCTGCGTCGCCACCGACCTGAGCCTGGACACGGAAAGCGTGCAAACGTGGAATGGCGGGCAGTGGAAGAAACAATTGGCCGCCGGCAAGGCTCCGGACTTCCACAAGAAACCGACCGTATTCCTGTTGTTGGGACAGTAAACGACAAACGCCACGAACATATTTGCCGTGGCGTTTTACTTTGCTCAACTACGATAGTTACGACACCTGACAAAACCGTCGCGAGCGGAAGGGAGAGGTGGCTAAGAAGCGCAACCGTACTCTAGTACGGTGAGCATCGCAGGCCGCCTATACCGACGCGCAGTAGGTTTGGCCAGGTGTCCTCAGACTCGGCGTGTGCCCGTGTTTTTCTGGCCGCCCTTACCTGTTTCCAACACGAACTTGGCACCATCGTCGCGGCCCAGCACCTTGACCAGATACGGCATGACTTCGCGCAACATCGGCTCCAGCGTGTACGGCGGGTTCAAAATGAACATGCCGCTGCTGTGCAAGCCGAAACCGTCCGGCGACGGCGTGTTGACCGTCAGAGTCACGTGCAGCCAGTCCGAGCTGGGCAGTTGCTTGAGCTTGTCGGCGAACTGGCGCGATTCCATGCGCTGCAGCACCGGATACCAGACAGCGTAGATGCCCGACGGGAAGCGCACGAGGGCGTCTGCCAGGGTATCCTTGACCTTGCGGTAATCCATCTTGTCTTCATACGGCGGGTCGATCAGCACCAGCGCGCGGCGCGATGGCGGCGGCAGCAGGGCTTTCAGGCTCTGGAAGCCGTCGGCCTTGGTGATGAGCACGCGCTTGCCGCGC
This sequence comes from Janthinobacterium darwini, assembly GCF_051380905.1. Taxonomy (NCBI): domain Bacteria; kingdom Pseudomonadati; phylum Pseudomonadota; class Betaproteobacteria; order Burkholderiales; family Oxalobacteraceae; genus Janthinobacterium; species Janthinobacterium darwini. The sequence continues at coordinate 977,537 of NZ_JBNYXX010000001.1, read as the reverse complement.
ACGGTAGGACGCTCGCCCTGGGCCAGCGCATGCGCCTCGACCTTGCGGAAGTTGTCAGCCAGAATCTTTGCATCGGCAGGATGCAGCTCGAACAGGCGCAGACGGTCTTGCTCGCGGCTGACCTTGTCGGCGCAGTACGGCGACCCCGGGTAGTAGCGCATCTTGCCGCTCGGATTCATTTCCTTGATCAGCTTCATGTACTCGGCCAGCGAAGCGGGCAAGTCCGTGCGATCCCACAGGGGCGCGATGCCCGTTTCGTACTCGGCATTTTTCGAAGCATAACCACCGTCGAGCGCATACACGCCCGCGCCGGAGTGGGTATCGATATAACTATAGGCGGTATCTTTTTGATTCAGATATTGCAATAACTGAATCTGCACATAATGCTTCAACACATCGGCGTGATTACCCGCGTGAAAGGCGTGGCGGTAACTCAACATAAGCTGGCTAATTCCATAATAAAAATAAACAAAGGCGGGGCTGCGCTGACACCGGGCAGGGCATGAAAACAGACTGGAGGAGTCAGGCTGCGGGGCCAGGAAACAGCATGGACCAGCGTAATCAGCGCGCAATTACCAGCATTATCCACCAGAAAGGTGTATTGCATCAAAAAACACCGTTAAACAAGGCCATGCTTTCCCGGGACTGCCGCGGTCGGGCGCGGTAGAATACGCGCATCGGGCGCCCCGCGCCCATCAGACGACTAACTAGACACAGCCATGCACAGCCTGACCCTCACGACCGATAACCGCGCCGATGTCGCGGCAGCCCTGGCCGGCCCACGCTGGACGGTGGCCTGCCTGTGCGCGCTGTGGTGCGGCACCTGCGGCACTTACCGCGCCACGTTCGAGGAACTGGCCGCGCGCCACCCGGACACCGTCTTCGTCTGGATCGACATCGAAGACCAGGCCGATGTGGTGGGCGACCTCGACATCGACAACTTCCCCACCCTGCTGATCCAGCGCGAGAACAATGTGGCCTTCTTCGGCACGGTGCTGCCCGACGGCGGCCTGGCGCACCGCATGGTGCAGGTGCAGCAGGCGCTCAGCGGGGACGAACTGGCAGCGCTGGCCAGCAGCACACAGGAGCGGCGCGACTGGCAGCGCGACTGCAATTTGCGCAACATGCTGGCCGCCACCCTGGCACAATAAACATCAGGCCAGCCGCAGCGGCAGGCTGCGCAGCCGTTTCCCCGTCAAACTGAACACGGCATTGGCCACGGCCGGCGCGATCGGCGGCGTACCGGGTTCGCCCACGCCTTCGGGATGTTCGGCGCTGGCGATGATGATGGTTTCCACTTCGGGTGCCTGGCCCATGCGCAGCACGGGATAGTCGTGGAAATTGCCCTGCTCGACTTTGCCATCCTTGAAGGTAATCTCGCCACCCAGCGCCGCCGACAGGCCGAATAGCACGGCCGACTCCATCTGCTGGGCGATGATGTTCGGATTGACGGCAATGCCGCAATCGATGGCGCACACCACGCGCTGCACGCGGATTTCGCCATTTTCCACGGACACTTGCGCCACCTGCGCGACGATGCTGCCAAACGACTGGTGCAAGGCCACGCCATGCGCATGGCCGGGCGGCGCACTGCCCGCCTTGGCAACTGCCGCGTCGAGCACGGCCAGGTGGCGCGGATGTTTCGATAGCATGGCGCGGCGGAAAGCAATACTGTCCTGTCCGGCCGCATGCGCCAGCTCATCGATAAAACTTTCCTTGAAGAACGCATTGTGCGAATGCCCCACCGAGCGCCAGTAGCCTATCGGCACGGCACTGTCGGCGATCACGTGGGCGATGCGCTGGTTGGCGATTTCATACGGCATGTCGAATTCGCCTTCTGCCGTGGTCTTGTCAGGCCCCGCGCCGGGCAAGCCGAAGTTGCGTTGCAGAAACTGGTGCGTAATGGAACCGCTGACGGATTTATTATCCCAGGAGGCGATGCGGCCATGCTCGTCGAGGCGTGCCGAAAAACGGGCCAGCGCGGCGGGACGGTACATATCGTGCTGTGTATCCTGTTCGCGCGTCCACACCAGCTGCACGGGTGCACCATCGCACTGCAGCGCGATGGCCACGGCTTGCGCCACCATATCCACCTCCAGGCGGCGGCCAAAACCGCCACCGAGCAGCAGCACCTCGATCGTCACATCCTTCGCGTCGACGCCAGCCACCTTCGCCGCCACGTCAACGGCGATGCCGGGCGCCTGCGTCGAGACCCACAGCATCACCTTGCCATCCTTGACCTGCGCGGTACAGTTGACGGGTTCCATGGCAGCGTGCGCGAGGAACGGCGCGCGGTACTCGGCCTTGACGCTGCGCAAACCCTGCAAGCCCTTGCCCTCGACCTCGCCGCTGGCGTGGTAGGCATGGCCAGCTTCCGTGTCCAAGCGGCGGGCAAACTCCGCGTAGACGCCGGCGCTGGACAGGCCCGCTTGGGCACCGGCCTTCCACTGCATCGGCAAGGCGGCGGCGGCCTGCCTGGCGCGCCACCAGGTATCGGCCACCACGGCGACGCAAGAGGCACTGCGCTGCGCCAGGTGCGGCGTCAAGTCCAGCACCTTTTTGACGCCGGGCATGGTCAGGATGGGTGCCGCATCGAACGCGGCGAGGGTGTCGCCCAGGCGCGGCGGCAAATGCAGGGCCGCGTACAGCATGCCGGGCGGGCGCGCATCGATGCCGAAACGTGCGCTGCCATTCACTTTGGAAGGCGTGTCGCGGCGCGGCGCTGGCTGGCCGATCAGCTTGAAATCCCTGGGCAGTTTCAGCACGGGCGTGCCCGGGGCTACGCTGGCGGCGCGCTGCGCCAGGCTGGCGTAGCTGGCGCGCCGGCCGTCCGGGTGGATCACGGCGCCATCCTGCGTGCGGCATTGCGCGGCCGGCACTTGCCACTGCGCGGCGGCGGCGCCCACCAGCATGGCACGCGCGGACGCTCCCGCTTCGCGCATGGGAGCCCAGCCATCCTTCACGCTGGACGAACCGCCCGTGACGATCACGCCCAGCTCGCGCGCGGCCTTGGCCACCGTCCATTGCGCCAGCGCCTTGAGGCGGCCCTGGTCGTCCGGGTGGAAAGGCAGGCTATCCTTGAGCATGGCGACATTGCCAAAGATTTTATCCATGGGCGCCTGGATCAGCTTGACGCTGCTCAAAGGCACGTCGAGTTCCTCGGCCACCAGCATGGGCAAGGCCGTATGCACGCCCTGTCCCATCTCGCTGCGCGGCATGGCCAGGATCACCATGCCGTCCCCACCTATGGCGAGCCAGCCGTTCAGGGCCACGGCGCCATCCTGGAGCGGCAGCGGCGCGCTGCCGTTCAGGCGCTGGCGCGGCGGCAGCACGCCCCAGCCCAGCACCAGGGCGCCCACGCCGGCCACGCCGAGGCCCAGGCCTCCTAGCAGGAAACGGCGGCGCGACGGGGAGGATTGTGCGGCCATGGGCTATCCTTTATGGTGGTGATTGATCGATCCAGCGCTCTAGCATATCCTGCGCCAGCACCGGGCGGCTATAAAAATAACCTTGCGCCAGCTTGCAGCCATGGCGCAGCAGGAAGGCGGCCTGCTCTTCCGTCTCCACACCCTCGGCGATCACCGACAAGTGCATGCTCTTGCCCAGCTGGATGATGGCAATCGCAATCGCTTCGTCGTTCACGTCCGTCGAGATATCCTTGATGAAAGAGCGGTCGATCTTCAGGGTTTGCACGGGCAACTGTTTCAGATACGCGAGCGAGGAATAGCCGGTGCCGAAGTCGTCGATGGCCAGTCCCACGCCGATGGCATGCAAATCGTTGATGAAACCAAGCGCATCGCCCGTATTCATGATCACCGATTCCGTCACTTCCAGCTGCAGGCGCTGCGGCTCCAGGCCCGTTTCCTGCAAAATATCGGCCACCATGCCGGCGATGCTGCCCCGCTCGAACTGCTTGACGGACAGGTTCACGGCCATCTTCGGCACCCGCAAGCCCTGCGCCTGCCAGCGCATCATCTGGCGGCACGCCTCGTCGAGCACCCATTTGCCCAGCTGGTTGATGAAACCGCTGTCCTCGGCCAGCGGGATGAAGCGTGCCGGCGGCACCAGGCCCAGTTCCGGGTGGTTCCAGCGCACCAGCGCCTCCACGCCGACCAGGCGGCCCGTATCAATTTCCACCTGCGGCTGGTAATTGAGGAACATCTCGTTCTTTTCCAGCGAGCGGCGCAAAAAGGTTTCCAGGCGCAGCCGCTCGACGCCCTCGCCCGTCATCGACGGCGCATAGAAACGGTAGCCATTGCGCCCGCGCGCCTTGGCCTGGTACATGGCCACGTCGGCATTGCGGATCAACATGTTCAAGTCCAGCGCATCGTCCGGATACAGGCTGATGCCCACGCTGCAGGTGACGAACAATTCGTGGTCAGCCACCGTGAACGGCTGGTCGAACATGGTCATCAGCTTTTCCGCCACCTGCGTGGCGCCGTACTCGCCGTCGATGCATTCGAGCAGCACGATGAATTCATCGCCACCCAGACGCGCCAGGGTATCGCCCTCGCGCAAGCGGGCAGCCAGCTGGCCGGCCACCTTTTGCAGCAATTCGTCGCCCACATGGTGGCCCAGGGTATCGTTGACGTTCTTGAAACGGTCCAGGTCGATGAACAGCACGGCCAGCTGCTCCTGCTCGCGCGCGGCACGCAACAGGGCGTGCTGCAGGCGGTCGTGGAACAGCAGCCGGTTCGGCAGCGCCGTCAACGGGTCGTGGTGCGCCATGTGGTCGAGCTTTTCCTGCGACTCCTTGATCAGCGTGATGTCACTGAACACGCCCACGTAATGGGTGGTGACGGCGCGCGTGTCGCGCACGGCGCTGATGGTCAGCCACTCCAGGTAGATTTCACCGTTCTTGCGCTGGTGCCAGATTTCGCCGCGCCAGAAACCGCTGGCCTTCAACTCGCTCCACATGGCCTGGTAAAACGCCGCGTCGTGGCGCGCCGAGCGGTTCAGCGATGAGTGCCGGCCCAACGCCTCCGCTTCGCTGTAGCCCGTGATCTGCGTAAAGGCGGGATTGACAGTGACAATGATGCCCTCGGCGTCGACCACCATCACGCCATCGGCGATGTGTTCCAGCACGGTGGCCGACAGGCGCAGCTTTTCTTCCGCTTCCTTGCGCGCCGTGATATCGGCGTACACCCAGATGCTGCCTTCGTTGGGGCGCAGGGGGTCGAGCGCACAGCCGCTGACCAGCGCCCAGAACAGGCTGCCGTCGCGGCGCTTGTACTGGCGCTCCTCGCTGAAATCGCCGCCCATCGCCAGCGCCGGATACTGGCGCTCGCCCGCCTCTTCGAAGTCATACGACGTCATGAACACGATGGCGGTTGAACTGCCCGTCATTTCGGCGTGACCGTAGCCGAACAGCTCCTCGCAGCGGCGGTTGACGGAAATGATGCGGCGGTGGCGCACGAACATCACGCCGAACATCACGTTGTCGAGGATGGCGCTTTGCTCCGTCAGCAGCGCCTCGATGCGCATCTCGTGGTGCTTGCGCTGGCTGATGTCCGCAATGATGCCGTCGACCCAGGTGACGCCCTGCTCGCCCGCCTGCGGCTGGCCATTCTCGGCCACCCAGCGCTCGATGCCGAAGGCGTCGATGATGCGGTATTCCAGCGCATACGGCCGCACCTCAAGCACCGCCTGGCGCACGGCGCGGCGGTGCTCGCGGCGGTCTTCCGGGCAGATCAGATCGGCCCAGGCGTGCGTGGTGCCGCGCATGAACTGGCGCGCCGAATAGCCGGCGATGTCTTCGATGGCATCGCTGACGAAATCGATGGGGCCGTCGGGCCGGTAGCGGAAGACGGCGCCCGGCACCTGCGTGACAATGGTGCGGAAACGCTCTTCGCGCTGGCCCACATCCTCGAACAACTGGCGGATGGCGGCACGCATTTGCTCGAGCTGGGCCGTCAGGCGCCCCAGTTCGTCGTTGCTGTGCGAGGCCAGGGGCGTGTCAAAATCGCCGTGCGACAGGCGGTCGGAAAAGCGCGTCAGGCGGCGCAGGGGTTTCAACAGGCGGCGGTTCAGGAACAGCACGATCAGCGCCATCGACACGGCCAGCTGTGCGCCCAGCACGAAAATATAGGACATCTGCTTTTCGCGCAGCTCCTGCTGGCTGCGCGCATCGTCCATCTCGACGACGACGTGCCCGATGCGTTCGCCGCGCACGAGGATGTCGCGCTCGGCACGGTACAGATTGCCCACGGGCCGCTGCGGTGCCTGCAGGCTGATGAATTCCGTGTCGCCCTGCCCCAGCACTTTCACCAGCAGCACGGAGCGGTCGCGCATCACCGACTCGACCAGTGAATGGGCCGATTCCGCATTCATGTTCCACAGCGACTCCTGCATGCCCAGCGCCAGGATGTCGGCATTGCGCTGCAAGGCTTCGTTCAGACTGGTGCGCGCCGACTGGCGCTCATGCACGCCGACCAGCAGATAGCTGCCGAAGATGGCCGGCACGACCAGGCCGCCGAACACCACCACCAGCAGGGCGCCATAGATCGACGAGCCGTACAGCACGCGCAGGCTGGCGCGCAGGCGCTGATAGGGCGAATTAAACATGCGGCAACAGAGCAACAGGGATCAGGCAGGCGATCATGGAACTTTTTACAGGGGAATTCGGGTGATATGGCGGGGGAAAACTTTTTCAGGAGCAATTATGCATGGAAAAAGCGGGAAAAGTCACCAATAAACACGTGCCAATGGCGACGTCATGCCATATAGACAGGGCTGAAAAACCACACGAAGGCTGGCGCGCCGGGCAAGCGCCAGCAGAAAAACGCGCGGCTTGCTATCATCGCGCCACTTTACCTCGAGGAACCACCATGACCTTCTCCATCTACTCCGCTTCCATCCCCGTCTTCAAACAGATCCTGGGCAGCCTGGCCGCCATCCTGGACAAGGCGGAAACGCACGCGCAAGACAAGAAAATCGATCCGAACGCCTTGCTGCAATTCCGTTTGTTCCCGGACATGCTGCCGTTCGTGCGCCAGATCCAGATCGCCACCGACTTCGCCAAGGGCTGTGGCGCGCGCCTGGCCGGCGTGGCCGTGCCACCGTATGAAGACAGCGAACAGAGCTTTGCAGAGTTGAAGGCGCGCATCGTGAAAACCATCGCCTTCCTGGAAAGCCTGCCGCAAGCGGACATCGACGGCAGCGAAACGCGCGCCATCACCACCGGTAGCGGCGAAAAGACCAAGCACTTCACGGGCCAGACGTATTTGTTCCACTACGCGCTGCCGCACTTCTTCTTCCACGCGACGACGGCGTACGACATCCTGCGCCACAATGGCATCGAAGTCGGTAAAAAAGACTTTATCGGCAGCTATTGATCGTTGACGCTGAAAGATCTGGGGTCAGACCCTCGCGGACGCTGGCGCTGAGCTCTGCGTTAGCGGCCTTGGGGGTCTGACCCCGGCAGTCCAGGGGGTCTGACCCCAGCAATTGCTGCTGGCTTACCTAAGTATTCCGGCGCGGATAACCTTGAGAAAGAATCCGCACCCACACCACTTCCTTCTCTTCATCCGTCATCGATACCCAGTGGGCCACTTCCACTACACTGCGGCCACAGCCGCGGCAGATTTCATCGAAGGTCGTCGAACACACGGCCACGCAGGGCGTGTCTGGACGCGGCGGCAATTCCTTGTCACCCATCAGGACACCTTCGGCAAGCCGAGCTTTTCCCAGCCTTCGACGCCTAGCGCTTCCAGGGTGGCGATATTCTTGTCAAAAATCTCCGACGCTTCCGGAAAGGCTTCGACGGCGCGCTCGATGCTGTCTTCGCGTAGCAGGTGCAGGGTTGGGTAGGGCGAGCGGTTGGTGTAATTGCTGATGTCATCCTCGAATGTCTCGGCAAACTGGTAATTCGGGTGGAAACTGGCTACTTGAAGCTCGCCGGCCAGGTGCATGTCTTCCACGGCCGCGTCGGCCACATCAAGAAACTCGTTGTAGTCGAGAAAATCATTCAGTGTGTACGGATGGATCAGCAAGGTCGTGTCGATCTGCTCGGGGTCCGTGTCGGCCAGGGTTTGCAGCTCGTCCATCAGCATGGCCAGCAAATCTTCCGGATTGCTCGATTCGCACACCACATAGCGAATCTGCTTCTTGACGTGCACGGCCTTGGCGAAAGGGCACAGGTTCAGGCCGATCACGGCCTTTTCCAGCCAGGCAACAGTATTGGCGATGATGACGGCGTTGTCGTCGTCGTGGCGCGGCGGGGTGTTCATATGCATGACTCTCTATCAATATGGCGGCTGGCAGCCGAATGGCCGGCCAAAGCCAAATTGTACGCACTCTTTGCTCAGTCTCATACCGGACGACTGCCAGGCTTGCGCCAACCTCCCCGCCATGTATGCTATAACAGCGGCCGAATCACGCATCGGGCAAATTAAATTTGCAATAATGACAGCATTTGCGAATGGAAACTCAGTCGTTTCCCACTTATTGCCGCTTATTTCCTGTCATCATGCTGACATAATTCTTGACTCCAGCATGTGGATATACGTACACTCGCAGCTTGATCATGGGTCTGTCCGATGTTTCTCCGACGACAACAATGGAACACTATGCACGAAAACTCCTTTAAATCTACCGTCCTGGCGGCGTTGGCCTTGGCGCTTGCGCCCGCCCTCAGCCAGGCGTACGAAGCCGGTGTTGAGAGCGATAACGCGCCAGTCGCCGCCGCCACCGCACCGGCCCTGATCCCGATGACCGCCCAGGTCACGGCGAAACTCCCCACCCTCGACAACCGCCTGCAAAAGACCGACCGTCTGCTGAAAAATCTCAGCGACAATTCCGATCCCCTGCGCGAAGCCGACGTCTGGGGCCGCATCCGCAGCGGCTATGCGATTCCCGACATCAACAACCAACTGGTGGCCAACCACGTCAACTGGTACGCCACCCGCCCCGACTACATCGCCCGCACCACGGCGCGCGCCTCGCGCTACATCTTCCACGTGGTGCAGGAGCTGGAAAAGCGCGGCATGCCGACGGAACTGGCCTTGCTGCCATTCATCGAATCCGCCTTCAACCCGCAGGCATTCTCCAGCGCCAATGCGGCCGGCATGTGGCAATTCGTGCCCGCCACCGGGCGTGATTTCAACCTCAAGCAAAACATGTTCAAGGACGAGCGCCGCGGCGTACTGGCCTCGACCGATGCGGCCCTGACGTATCTGCAGCGCCTGTATGACATGTTTGGCGACTGGCAACTGGCGCTGGCCGCCTACAACTGGGGCGAAGGTTCGGTGCAGCGCGCCATCAAGAAAAACCAGGCGCTGGGCAAGCCGACCGATTTCGAAAGCCTGGCCGACCTGATGCCGGCCGAAACGCGCAACTACGTACCCAAGCTGCAAGCGGTGAAAAACATCATCGCCAATCCGGCCCAGTTCGGCCTGACCCTGCCCGTGGTCGACAACCAGCCCTACTTCACGGCCATCGACAAGACCAGCGACATCGACATCACCGTCGCCGCCCAGCTGGCCGAACTGTCGATGGATGAATTCAAGGCCTTGAATCCGCAATTTAACCGCCCTGTCATCATCGGCGGCGAAAAGACCAAGATTCTGCTGCCGCAGGAAAACGCCGCCAAGTTCACCACCAATCTGGCGCAATGGGGCCATGCCTTGTCGAGCTGGACCACGCACAAGATCACCAATGCGCGCGAACGCATCGAAACCCTGGCGTCGAAATTCGGCACCACGGCCGACGTGCTGCGCCAGGCCAACAACATTCCCCAGCGCACCAGCCTGCGCGCCGGATCCACCATCCTCGTGCCGAAGACTTCGGCCACGATGAACAAGGACATCACCCAGGAAATTGCCGACAGCGCCACCATGCTGCTGGAAGCGGACCGGCCGGAACGGGCCGCCAAGGCACTGCGCCGCGTCGCCAAGGGCGGCAAGGTGCAGGCCGCGCCAATTTCCCTGGTAAAACCACGCATCCAGCGCGGCGGCGGCAATCACCGCGCCAAGGCCCGCCATTAAACTGCGCTACGTCTGATTCGTACAGGAAACACGCCACCGGCCGCCACAGCTTTGCTGTCGCGGCCGGTGGTACATCCGCCCCACCCACCCAGACAGGAGTCGTCATGGCTTTCTTGCAAGGCAAAAAAATCCTCATCACGGGCCTGCTGTCCAACCGCTCCATCGCCTACGGCATCGCCAAGGCTTGCCACCGTGAAGGCGCCACCCTCGCCTTCACCTATGTGGGCGAGCGCTTCAAGGAACGCATCACGGAATTTGCGGCGGAATTCGGTAGCGAACTGGTGTTCGACTGCGACGTTTCCAGCGATGAACAGATCAGCGCCGTCTTCAGCGACCTGGCGCACCACTGGGATCAATTGGACGGCCTGGTGCATGCCATCGGTTTTGCCCCGCGCGAGGCGATTGCCGGCGACTTCCTCGACGGCCTGTCGCGCGACAGCTTCCGCATCGCACACGATATTTCCGCCTACAGCTTCCCTGCCATGGCCAAGGCCGCGCTCCCCCTGCTGCATCCGGGCGCCTCGGTGCTGACCCTGACCTACCTGGGCGCCGCGCGCGCCGTACCCTATTACAACACCATGGGCCTGGCCAAGGCGTCACTGGAAGCGTCCGTGCGCTACCTGGCCGAATCGCTGGGTCCGCGCGGCATCCGCGCCAACGGCATCTCCGCCGGCCCCATCAAGACCCTGGCCGCTTCCGGCATCAAGGATTTCAGCAAACTCCTGGGCTTCGTGGCCGAGCACGCCCCGCTGCGCCGCAACGTCACCATCGAAGAAGTGGGCAACACGGCCGCCTTTCTGCTGTCCGACCTGGCCTCGGGCATCACGGGCGAGATTACCTACGTCGATGGCGGCTTTTCGCAAGTGATGGCGGTCAATCCCGAAGCAGATTGATATGGTGATGGCCGATATTGGCGGCATCGCATGCTGCCGGCCTCGCAACCCTAGAAAGACATCCGGGCGGCACTGCGCCACGCGGAAAGCCAGGGCTGGCGCGTGGGAAGGCAGCGCCGCCGCTGCCCGCCGGCGTCGCCACCCCCGCCATGTTTGCCTGACTGATGGAAAACTACGTATTCCTACTGATTTCACATAGGAAACATGTTCAAAACGTGGTAGGACTTTCGTTTCCTCCCATTTAGACCGTGCAAAACGGCGGCAAATACGGTATAGTGTCGTTGTGCGCTGCAATATGTTCCCTTGAAGCGATGGCAACACGGCAGTAATCGCACTACAAACTTAGCAGCTTCGCAAGCCTTAGCGCATCCACAGGATGCCGCTTATAAAGCCCTCCCGCCTTGTGTGTCGCACCTGACACCGTCCCGGCGCAAAGCTTTTGTGCCGAAATTTCTTTCTAGTTGAGTCATTTCGTTTTGGTTGGCGTTGCTATTTTGCGTTCTGCTTTTTGCAAGAACGCTGATTTTTACGAAAGAAAAGAATGACATTTGAATCCTTAGGCCTGCATCCGTCCATCATCGCCGCTCTGACCGAATCGGGCTACACCGCGCCAACCGCGGTACAGTCGCAAGCGATTCCAGCCGCGATCGAAGGCCGTGACCTGCTGGTCTCGTCGCAGACCGGTTCGGGCAAGACCGCAGCTTTCATGCTGCCGTCGTTGCACAAACTGGCCAGCGCCGAACAAAGCGCCGCCGGCAAGACGCCGAACCAGGAAATGCAAGCATCGCGCGCCCGCGGCGAGCGTCCACGCTTCAAGGCTGCCCAGCCAAAAATGCTGGTCCTGACGCCAACGCGCGAACTGGCCCTGCAAGTGACCACCAACACCGACAAGTACAGCACCGGCATCCGCCGCATCAAGGCCGTGTCGATTCTGGGTGGCATGCCTTACCCTAAACAGATGCAATTGCTGGCCAAGAATCCAGAGATTCTGGTCGCCACCCCAGGCCGTCTGATCGACCACATGGATTCGGGCAAAATCGACTTCTCGCAACTGGAAATCCTGGTGCTGGACGAAGCCGACCGCATGCTGGACATGGGTTTCATCGATGACATCGAAAAAATCGTGGAAGCGACGCCAGAAGGCCGTCAAACCATGCTGTTCTCGGCAACGCTGGACGGCGTGGTTGGCAACATGGCCCGCCGCATCACGAAAAACCCGCTGGTCATCCAGATCGCCGGTTCGTCGAACAAGCATGAAAACATCACCCAGCGCGTCCACTTCGTCGACGATCTGTCGCACAAGAATCGCCTGCTGGACCACCTGCTGCGCGACGAAACGCTGGACCAGGCTGTTGTGTTCACCGCCACCAAGCGTGACGCAGACACCATCGCTGACCGTCTGAACATCGCCGGCTTCTCCGCTGCCGCCTTGCACGGCGACATGCATCAGGGCGCACGCAACCGCACCCTGGACGGCATGCGTCGCGGCCAGGTCAAAGTGCTGGTCGCCACCGACGTTGCCGCCCGCGGTATCGACGTACCGACGATCACCCACGTGTTCAACTACGATCTGCCGAAATTCCCGGAAGACTACGTCCACCGCATCGGCCGTACCGGCCGCGCTGGCCGCAATGGCCTGGCCATCTCGCTGGTAAACCACGCTGAAGGCATGAACGTCAAGCGTATCGAGCGCTTCACCAAGCAATTGATCCCGGTCAATGTCATCGAAGGTTTCGAACCTAAGAAAACGGCGTCGGCACCACGCTCGAGCGCCCGTCCAGGCGGCTGGAAACCAGGCGACAACCGTGGCGGCGCGAAGCCAGCGCAACGCACGTTCAGCAAGCCAGGCGCACCACGCAAAGATGGCGCACCTAGCACCGGCGGCGGCTACAAGGGTTCCAACCCGCGCAGCACCGACGGCGCACGCCGCAGCTACGGCGACCGTTAATCACGGCGCCATGCCGCCAGTAGGCGGCACGCAATAAAGAACGGCCACCAGATCACTCTGGTGGCCGTTTTTTTATGCCCGCCGCCCTTATTTCTTCGACACCCTCTGGCGCGACAGCTTGCGCAGCTTGGCTTGCTCAAAGCGCAGCTGCTGCTCCGGCGTTTCCAGCACCAGCGGCGGCACGGCCACCGGCTTGCGATTGGCGTCCACGGCTACCATCGTGAAATAGCAGCTGTTGGCATGGCGCACCAGGCGCTGCTGGATGTTTTCCGTCACCACGCGGATGCCCACTTCCATCGAGGTCGTGCCCGTGTAATTAATCGAGGCGAGGAACGTCACCAACTCGCCCACGTGGATAGGCTGCAAGAACATCACCTGGTCCACGGACAGGGTCACCACATAGCTACCCGAATAGCGGCTGGCGCAGGCGTAGGCGACGCTGTCGAGGTATTTCAGGATGGTGCCACCGTGCACGTTACCGGAAAAATTGGCCATATCGGGCGTCATCAAGACCGTCATCGTCAGTTCGTGGGCCGACCAGTTCATCGCACTGTCCAAAAGTGTTCTCCAAGGGGGAAATAAAAGTGAGGGGATGTGAAAACCGGCCCCAGGGGCCGGCTGCAGACCTTACAGGCCCAGGGTGTCGATATCGGCCAGCGAGTCGCGGCCCTTGTCGGAAATGTCGTGGCCCTCGCCTTCCGCGCGCGCCACGATGTGGGCTTTCTTGCCCAGGAAATAGGCCACGTCCGAGTCCAGCTTGGTCAGCGGATCGACGGCGACAGCGCGCAAACCCATGATGCAGCGGCGCAGGAACAGCAGCTGTTGTGCTTTCTCGGTGATGGACAAACGGCCATCGCGTGCATAGCTGAGCAGCTTCAGGCCGGACAGGCGCTTGGCATTGCGGGCAACGCAAGCACTGGGGCGCTCGGTCTTGATGCCGCGTGCAACTTGCTCCAGCGCGTCATATTCATCGGTTGTTAATTTCTCGTTCTTCATTACTTTTCCATAAAAGGCCAGGTGTTCGGCCCCCATGGTACGCGCCCCGCTGCGCATCGGCAACAGGCAACGTGATTCAGTCGCCGCCCGCCTCACGGACGGCGTGCTGAAAATGCGCGTGGCGCGCGCTTATTTGTAGGTGCGCAGCAGCAGCCATGCCAGGCCGCAACCAGCCACAGCGCCCGCCAGGGCCAGCGCTGCGAGGTTTTTGCTGGTGATCACAGGGCGCCGGCCCAGGTAGATTTTGTTATGCAAGGAATTGCCCATGATGGTCTCCTGTACAAGAATTTTTATGATGTCTCATTATAAGAACAGAATCGTGACGGCCGCATGACACACAGCAGTTAGCGCTCCATTTGTGTCCACCCGGCAACGTTTATTGGCATTTTTGTTGTTTAAATGGCGCGGCGATCCCGCCGCCCGCGCAATCCATTTCCGACTAGAAATAAACAGCGCGCCGCAGTGGCATGCCAGCCTGGGTGCGCCCGGGTGCGCGACGACTTGCTCTTAACCCATCTTGACGGGCGGCGGCGGCGGCGTCGGTTCCTCGACGGGTACGGGATCCATATGCGGCGGCTGTTCGGGCGGCGGCGTCAGCGGATCGCCTTCTGGCGGCGGGATATCCGGTTCAGGCGTGCTGTGCGCACGCAGCGGGGCAGGACGGAATTGTGATGGCATGGTGACCTCCTTTGCCCCACTGTAGCCGATGACGGAAAAGACTGGCGCCCGCGAGCCGCACTACTCAAACGTGAAAAAACTCCCGCTGCAGGACGCGCAATGAGCCTGCATTGGCCAATTGAGCTGTAATAAGCCTGCGCGTGTGAAGGCTGCGTAAAACGTCGATTTTTTTTACACAAACGCGAAAAACGGCAAGCCTGTTTTTATAAGCTGTTGAATTTAAATACAAATATTACATGGTACGAATTCTGCTCCAAGGGCGTATGAGGTTATCTGAGGCAGCCGCCACAGTGACCTGGTCCAATCAACCCTCACGCTGAAGGAAATGCCATGAAACCACTGTCCTCATTCCTGCGTTTCGCTCTCTCCGCGGCCGCCATCAGCGCCGCGCTGATCAGCGCTCCCGCACTCGCTGGTCCTTTGTTTACCGTCAACGAAGGCTCCGTCCCCGGTACCGCAGCCAATCAGGTTGTGGCCGACCGCATCAGCTTTGAATATCACGCGCGCGTCGAACAAACCATCGTTGGCGGTTTGGGTGGTGGCAACGACCCCTTCACTCAAACAGGCTTTCTGACCAAGGCCGCTTTCGGCAGCCCCACTGGCGGCAGCGTACCATCGCAATTGAATGCCCTCAATGGCTATGGCATATATGGCTTGTTTACCATTACCGGCCAGTCGGATACGCTGGCTGGCGGGATCCACGCCAACTTTCAAACCCTGACCATGACGCTGTACATCGACCCCAACCAGGACACGTCATTGTCAGTCAGTAACGTAGCAGGCTCGCCAGTGAATGTGGGCGGCGCCTCCGGGGATGACTATGCGATCGTGACCTACACGCTCGATCTGGGCGAAGCCCACATTTTCGCCGGCCTGGCCCAAGGCGACTTCAAGGCCTTGCTTAACGCCACGCTGACGCCGCAAGGACAGTTGTTTTTCGTCAATCCCAACCCGTTTTTCCCGCTGGAGTCCCTCAGCGGGAATACGAACAGCTTCATCGGTGGCAGCCTGACCAACAGTTTCATCGCGATGGCCGACGGTGGCGGCCTGGAATTATTTCAGGCAGCCGTACCTGAGCCAGGCACCATTGCCCTGCTCGGCATCGGCCTGTTTGGCCTGGGCATGACTGCGCGCCGCCAGCAAGGCGGGCAGCGCCAGGCTTGACATGCGATCGTCCTCTTGAAAAGCCGCCGATGTCCTCAGCGGCTTTTTTCGCTGCAGCCACCGGCAAACGCCTAGCGCTCACGCAGGCGTCCTCGCGTCGACCGGCGCCACCAGCAAGTCTTGCAGCGGCCGGCGCAATGAACGCGCCTGGGCCGCCGGGCCGGCGCCGATGCGGCCAAGGAACACGGCCCGCTCGACCACCACCACACCCAGCACGGCCTGGCATTGCAGCGCCAGTTCCTGCGCCAGCTCCAGCATGCCGTCGGTACGCGAAAAGGCCCGCCGTTCGCGCACATAACGGGAGAAGATCAGCGGTGTCAGTTCCGGCTGCAATTGCAGGCCCAGCTGCGTGGCCGTCAGCCAGAAGCGCTGCATGGCGCGGCCCGCCGCCACGTAATCGTCGATATGGCGCGGCGGCGCCTCGGCCAGCAGCGCGAAATGCGCAGCGCAGTACAGACCAGGCAACAAATCCATCTGCAGCCGGGGCGCGACGGTGCCCGCCAGCCAGGTATTGAAAAAATCCACGCGGCGCCAGCTGTGCATGACCCAGCGCATCAGCCTTGCCGTCATCGGGTCGACGCCCAGCGCCTGCTCCGGGATGCGGTCGTTGCTGAAGCGCGCGCCCCATTCGATCACGTCGCGGTGTACCTTGTGCGCTTCGGGCATGGTCAGGCGCAGCTTCGCATTGTTGAACATCAGGCGCGCACAGGCCAGACGCACGCGCCAGCCTTCGAACCACTGCACAGTGTAGCCAAGCGGCAAGCTGGCAAGCAGCGCGGCCTTTTCGCTGGCGCGCAGGGGGCGTGTGCTGAGCCGTCGCCGCTGCACGCTGCGCTGCGGCAGGAAGGCTGCCAGCGGGTCGGGCAACATGCCGGGGCTGTCGACAAAGCGCACGTCAAACGTAGGCAAGGTGTCGGGCAAGCCGCCGCGTCGGCGCGCTTCCATGCGCATGCCATGGCTGCTGGCCGCCAGTGCCATGCTTTCGAGCAAGGCGCCCAGCGATAGCTGGCTGGGATGGCCGTCGAGGTCGTAGACACAATGGCTGCGCGTATCGAAGCCATGCACGACGACATGGCGCTGCGCCACGACTTCAAAGCGCCACGGCTGCGTGTTGTCGCCGCTGGGTGCCCAGCGCGCCTGGTCGAGGAGGTTTTCCAGCACGGGATCGATCAGCAATGCTTGTGCCATTTATGCCCCCTGCGCCGCGCGGCGGCGCTTGATGATGGCCATCGTCAGCCGTTGCAGCGGATGACGGTTGCCGCCGGGACGCCAGGTACGCACGAGTTTGTTGCGGTAGGCGTCGAAATGCATGCCATGCGGCGCCGCCATCACCTTGCCGCGTTTCAGTAATATTTTCAGCGCCTCGGTGGCGGCCGCGCCCGCGCACAACTGGCAGCCCATGATGGTCGACGGTCCGCGCCGCTCCTTCAGGTTAATGGCCGACGGGTCGATCAGGTAAGGGCCGTGCAAGCCGGCCGGCGCAAGCCCGACGAGAAAGCGCAGGGCTTTTTCTTCCTCGGGCAAGTCGCCCCAGCCAAAATACTCTTCGAACGTCATGCCGCCCGGCATGAAGCTGAGCACGGCCGTGCCCATGCCCAGCGGCGCGGCCGTGATGGCAGGGATGCCCAGGCGCGCGCAACTGGCGAAGGTGGCCTGGCGCGCGGGAAAGGCAAAGAAATCCAGGCCATCCACATACAGATCGACACCGGCAAAAAACTCGGCCAGATTGCTGTCGTGTATGCCGTCAGGAAATTGCTTGATCTCCAGTTCGGGATTGATGTCCATCGCCATCTGCGCCAGCACCGCCACCTTGGGCTGGCCCAGGGTGGACATCATGGCGCCGGCCTGGCGATTGAAGTTGGCGATATCGAAGGTGTCGAAATCGGCGATGTGAAAAGCGCCGATGCCCAGCCGCGCCAGGGTCAGCAAGTGCACCCCGCCCACGCCGCCCATGCCGGCAATGGCCACGCGCCTGCCACGCAAACTGTCCTGCTCAGCCTGCGTGACCCAGCCCAGGTTGCGGGCAAATGCCGCGTGATAGGAAAAACCGTCTGTCATGCTTACCTCTTCTGTGCGTCAGCGAAGGACCAAGAATGGTTTGACAGACGGTCGGGCGACAAGTTCCCGCTATGACGGTTTAGCGCGCCAGACGGCGCTGCACTGCCGGTGCAGCGGCTACGCGCGAGGGCGCCGCCGCATGCCGCGCCACTGCACCCACCTTGAACACGCTGACGATCTGCGCCAGCCCGGCCGCCTGCTCGTTCATGGCCTGCGCCGCCGCCGAAGCCTGCTCGACCAGGGCCGAATTTTGCTGCGTCATGTTATCCATCTCGACGATGGCCTGGTTGATCTGCTCGATACCGGCGCTTTGCTCGGCGCTGGCCGAGGAAATCTCGGCCACGATATCGGTCACATGCTGCACGCTGGAGACGACCTTTTCCATTGTCTCGCCCGCCAGCGCCACCAGTTTTTCACCGGCGCCCACTTGCTCGGCCGAACTGTCGATCAATTGCTTGATTTCCTTGGCGGCCGCAGCCGAACGCTGCGCCAGATTGCGCACTTCACTGGCGACGACGGCAAAGCCACGGCCCTGCTCGCCCGCGCGCGCCGCTTCCACGGCGGCGTTCAAGGCCAGGATATTCGTCTGGAAGGCGATACCGTCGATGACAGCGATGATGTCGCCGATCTTTTTCGACGAAGCATTGATGGCGCCCATGGTGTCGACCACCTGGCTCACCACGCCGCCCGCCTGTGTCGCCACTTGCGAAGCGGAAATGGCCAGTTGGTTGGCCTGGCGCGCATTATCCGCATTCTGGCGCACGGTCGAGGTCATCTCTTCCATGGTCGAGGCCGTCTCTTCCAATGATCCCGCTTGCTGTTCCGTGCGCGCCGACAGGTCGTGGTTGCCCGAGGCGATCTCGCCCGACGCCGTGGAAATGGCATCGGCATCGTTGCGCACCTGGCTCACCAGATGCGCCAGGTTGTCACGCATGGCCTTGATGGCCATCAACAGACTGGACGTATCGCCGGGACGCGTATCGATCTGCGTGGTGAGGTCGCCCTGGGCGATTTGCGCCACGATGGCGGCTGCATAGTCGGGTTCGCCACCGAGTTGGCCCAGAATACGGCGCAGCATCAAGGCCGCCAGAGAGCCCACTACCAGCATCAGCGCACCGCCGATGGCCAGCAGCACGCCGGCCTGGGCCCAGAACTTGTGGTTGATGTCATCGATGTAAGTGCCCGTGCCGATCAGCCAGTCCCACGGCGCAAATTTCACCACGGCATACATCTTCGCCACGGGGTCAGTCACGCCGGGACGCGTGCCGTCCGCCTGCACCAGGCCGATGCGGCTGTTGGCCAGCGCGGCCCGGTAGCGGTCGCCCGACTGCCGCATATTCTTTTGCGGCGTGCCGATGCGTGAGGGATTCGGATGCACATACAGCAAGTCGGTGCTGAAATCGCGCACAAAGTAATACATCTCATCCTTGACGAAGCTGCCGATGGCCAGCTTGGCCTGTTGCTGGGCCTGCTCACGCGTCAGCTTTCCCGACTGTTCCAGCGCATACGCCTTTTCCACCGACGCGTTGGCCAATTCCACCAGCACAGTCAATTGCTCGACCCTTTCGGCCATCATGGTCTGGCGCAAGGAATACAGGGAAAACGAGGCGATGAGGACGATGCCCAGCAAGGTGCTGAAACACAATAAAAGAATACGCGAACGGAGAGTCATGGGAGCCTGGGTGGAAAATAAAGCATGGAATTATAAACAATTTCCTTATGGAAATCTTTTCAGAAAAGCAAAGCGGGCGGCGCTACCAGGCTGATGCCCGGCAGGCACCGCCCGCTTTGTTATTACTCGCTTGTTTTTAGACGATCACGCCAGCGCTTCCTTGGCCGCCTCTTCCGGCGTCAAGCCGTCGTAGAACTGATCGGTAAACCACTCGACCTGCTCTTCGATGTGGTCTTGCGCCTGCGCCACGGTGGCGCCGCCAGCCACGAGGAAGCCTTCGACCTCGATACACCAGTTGATCAATTCCAGGGTTTCCGGATCGAGCTCTTCTTTCTTAGCCATCGTATTTCCTTGCTTGTTAAATTGCGATCAAATTCATCAGCAGCAGTTTAACAGCTTCGCGACCCCGCCGCTCCTGCAATGGAACAATAAAAATTACTTTAAGGTAACATTTTTGCGTTCCGGATACAGCACCACCTGCACATAATTGTGCATGTCCAGGTAGCGCTGCGCCGCCTGCTTGACGGCTTGCGGCGTGATCGCCCGCACGCGCTGCTCGTAGCGCAATATCTGCGCGGGATCACGGCCCTGCGTCACCGAACCCATCAGTTGGTTCATCCAGTAATTATTTTCCCGCAATGACTTCTGCTGGCGCGTGATCCAGTTCAGCTTGACCTTTTCCAGGTCGGCCACGGACGGCCCCTCAGCCTTCATCTTGTTGATTTCGGCAAAGGCGGCGGCGATCACCTTGTCCACGTTTTCCGGGCCCGTCGGCAAGTTCAGCGCCACCGAATAATGGCCATACGGATGCTGGCCCATGGAAGTTTCGAAGCCGCCGCCATAGATCATGCTCATCTTTTCGCGCAGCACTTCGATGACTTTCAGATTCAGCACCTCGCCCAGCGCCTGCAGGGTCAGCTTTTGCTCGTCCGAGTACGTCGCGGCGCCATTGAAGGTGATGGAAATCGTGCTTTTCGGCTCGCTGCCCATGTAGATGTCCTTCTTGACGATCCCGGCCACCGGGCGCATGCCCACGTCCCGGTAGGCGTGCGCCACCTCGGTCACGGGCAAGGTACCCAGGTAGCTGGCGATCAGCGGCTTGATCTTGTCGAGCTCGAAGCTGCCCGTGAAGATGAAGGTCATGTCGCGCGCGCTGGAAAAGCGCTGGCGGAAGATCTCCAGCGAGCGGTCCAGGCCCACCTTGTCGAAGTCGGCCGCGCGCGGTACGCCATCGACGCGCGGGTTGTCGCCAAACATGGCGTGCTGGATGGCATCGTAAAACACGGCTTCCGGCTGCGCCATGCTGTTTTTCGCCAGGTCCTGCTGCTTGCCGATGAAGGACTGGTACAGGCCCGCATCCTTGCGCACGTCATGGAAATACAGGGTCACCAGTTGCAGCATGGCTTCCACGTCGGCGCTGCTGGCCGAACCGCCAAAACCTTCGCTCAGTTCGCCCAGCGAAGCACCCACGTTGACCGTCTTGCCGGCCAGCACTTTTTGCAAGTCCAGCGGCGCCAGGTCTTTCAGACCCATGCTGCCGACCACGGCGCTGGCATAGCGGGCATTGTAGATGTCGGCGTCGCCAAACAGGGACTGGCCGCCGAAGCGGGTCGAGCCCATCAGCACCTGGTCATTCTTGAAATCCGTCGGTTTCAGCAGCACGCGCACGCCATTGCCCAGGGTCAGTTCCGTCACGCCGATGGCGCTATTCAACTTTTCAGCGACGATGCTGCCGCCGGCCGGCGGGCCATCCATCAGCTTGCTGGCCAGCACTTTTTCCGTGCGCGGCTCGACCTTTTGCCGCTCGGCTTGCGCCACCGCGTCGAGCAATTGCTGCTGTGTTGGCACAGCCGAGGCCGTATCGCCCGCTTTCGGCTCGGCCCCCATGAAGACGACGAGTTTCTTTTGCTGGTCGGGGATGACCCTGGCCACCGTCTCATTGATTTCCTGCAAGGTTACCTGCGGCAAGAGTTCCTGTGCGTACAGCAATTCATTGGCGATGCCGGGGATGGCTTCCTGCTCCAGGAAGTTGCGCGAATACTCTGCCACGAAACCGGAGGAATCGGACTTGTCGCGCTCGCTGTATGCGCGCTCGTAATTGCGCAGCATGTTCTTGCGCGCGCGGTCCAGCTCATCCTGGCTGAAACCAAAGCGGCGCGCCCGCTCATCTTCGTGCACCAGCGCGTCGACAGCCGGCTGCACGCCGCCCTTGCCCAGCAAGGCGTACGCGCTGAACGATTCGTAGCCACGCACCAGCTTGCCCATGCTGCTGCCGCCCTGGATGAATGGGGGATGGGCTTGCTGCGTCAATTCCTGCATGCGTGCGCTGAGCATCTGGCCGTACAGGTTTTCGATCATCTGGCGGCGGTAGTCGGCAATGGTGACGGGCTCCTGCGCGGCGCGGACCGGGTAGCGGATGAAGACGGTGTCGTCCGGCGCTTCCTTGTCCGTGATCACCAGCGCTTCCGTCTGCGAGCGCTGCGGCACTTCCGCATACAGGCGCGGCCGGGGTTTCGCGGGGTTTTTCAGCTTGCCGAAATGCTGCTGGATCAGCTTTTCAGCCTGTTTCGGCTCCACGTCACCGACCACCATCACGGCCATCAGGTCGGGCCGGTACCAATCCTTGTAGAAACGCTTGATGGCTTCCGGCTTGAAGGTTTTCAAGACGGATTCCTTGCCGATCGGCATGCGTTCCGCATAGCGCGAACCGTTCAGCAGCTTGGGATACAGGACCTTGTTCATGCGGTCGCTGGCGCCCTTGCCCAGGCGCGCCTCTTCCAGCACGATGCCGCGCTCGCTGTTGATGTCGGCCGAATTGAATTTCAAGCCATGCGCCCAGTCTTCCAGCACGAGGAAGCCCTTTTCCAGGTTTTCCTTCTTGTTCGTCGGAATCGGCAGCACGTACACGGTTTCATCGAAACTCGTGTAGGCGTTCAAGTCGGCGCCGAACTTCACGCCGATCGATTGCAGATACGAAATCAGCTCATTGCGCTTGAAATGCGTGGAGCCATTGAAGGCCATGTGTTCGGTGAAATGCGCCAGGCCCTGCTGGTCGTCATCTTCGAGGATGGAGCCGGCTTTCACCACCAGGCGCAACTCCACTTTCTGGGCAGGACGGGCATTTTTCTTGATGTAGTAGGTCAAGCCATTCGGCAATTTCCCGACGGTCACTTCTGGTGCCAGTGGCAGGGGGTCGCTCAAACGGATTTCCGCCTGGGCCATGCAGGCGCACGCCAGCAAGACGGCGCCCGAGATCAGGCGTAATTTACTCAGCTTCATGTATTCTCAACGGTAAGATTCAGTAGGCGTACCTTACACTGAAATCGTCTTTCCGCCATTAAAAACAGCTTAGGAAAGACGGCTTTCCCCAGGCAGCTTTGCCGCACAAGAAACTCAGCAGTACTCTGTCACATTTTTTCAATTGTGCTAAAGTATTGCCGCCGGTCATGTGGACCGGCACAACAATACGTCTTCGGGGCGGGGTGCGATTCCCCACCGGCGGTAAGACCGACAACGGTCAAGCCCGCGAGCGCCTGTCAAACTTCGTTTGGCAGGGTCAGCAGATCCGGTGTGATTCCGGGGCCGACGGTATAGTCCGGATGAAAGAAGATGTGCAGTAAACGCGATGTCCCATCGACCTGTCGATGCGGCCGGCTGCGTCTATTCGCTTGCCCTGCAGCGTTTTTCGCCTATGCGAGGAGCGTTTCACCATGTTAGTCAACAGCTATACCCTGCTTTCCAACGACCTGGAAGGTCGCATTCAATCCGCACTGGCCGCCATGCGCGCCGGCATCCCCGTCATCCTGCTCGACGATTTCGACCGCGAAAACGAAGCCGACCTGATCCTGTCTGCGGAAAAAATCACGAACGAAACCATGGCTCTGCTGATCCGCGAATGTAGCGGCATCGTTTGCCTGTGCCTGCCCACGGACGTCGTCAGCGCGCTGGAATTGCCGCCCATGTCGTCCGACAATGGCAGCCGCTACGGCACGCCATTTACCGTCTCCATCGAGGCGCGCGACGGCGTCACGACGGGCGTGTCGGCCGCCGACCGCGTGACCACCATCCGCGCCGCCATCGCGCCGAATGCCAAGCCGGCCGACCTGGTCCGTCCCGGCCACGTCTTCCCCCTGCGCGCCGCGCCCGGTGGCGTGCTCGAACGCCGCGGCCACACGGAAGGCTCCGTCGACCTGTCGCGCATGGCGGGCCTGAATCCGGCCGCCGTGCTGTGCGAACTGATGAACCCGGACGGCAGCATGATGCGCGGCGACGATATCGAGCACTTCGCCGAACTGCATGGCATGCCGATCCTGACCATCGAAGAACTGGTGGAGTGGCGCAGCACGCGCGAGCAGTAAGCGCTCAGGCGGCGGCCACGGCCTTGGGCAAATGTACGTGTCTGTACACGAGGCACGCCGCCAGGCCATACGCGGCGGCAATCGTTGCGTAGGCCAGCGGCAAACGCAGCGACCAGTCCTGCACCATGTGCAGGATGCTGCCGATCAACGCCACGCCCACCAGGGCACCGATCTGGCGGTTGGCATTCAGGGCCGCCGCCGCGCTGTTCGCATGCTGCTTGCCGGCCACCCGCATCACGGTGGCCGTCATGGCGGGAATGGCAATGCCGATGGCCACGTTCATCACAGCCGTGCCCAGCGCCAGCAGCGCGTAAGGCGTACCCGGACGCAAGCCCATCAGAAGCAAGGCCATGACGGCCCCCACCAGCAAACCTGACAGCATGGGCAAGCGCGTGCCATGACGTGCCGCAATACTTCCTGCCATGAAGTTCCCCACCGTATAGGCCGCCATCATGGGCAACAGGCGCAAGCCCGACTGCAAGGCATCGGCGCCGCCAGACTGCTGCAGGAACAGGCTCAATAAAAACAGCTGGCCGAATACGCAGAAATTAATCAAGAAGCCCACGCCATTGGCCGCGCCAAAGCTGCTGCTATGAAACAATTCACGCGGCAACAGCGGATGGCTGCCGCGACGTTCGCGCCGCAACAACTGCCAGGCCGACAGGACCATCAATGCCCCCGCCGCCAGCACGCCAGGCGACAGCCAGCCCAGCACTGGGCCTTCGATCAAGATAAAACTCAGGCCAGCCAGCGCCGCCACACCGAGCACATGACTGAACAGCGACAAGGCGCGCTGCTGGCGTGCCGGCGCGGCCAGCAGCACTTGCGCCATGACGATCGCCAGCACGCCCAGCGGCACATTCACCCAGAAGACGCTGCGCCAGCCGAACTGGTGCACAAGGATGCCACCGATCAGGGGGCCGGACGCGCCCGCCACGCCCACCAGCGCCGACCAGGCGCCCAGCATGCGCGTGCGTTCGCGCTCGTCGTCAAAGCTGTGCGTCAGCAAGCTGAGCGAACTGGGCATGAACAGGGCCGCGCCCGCACCCTGCAACAGGCGCGCCGCCGTCAGGAAATGCCCGTCGGGTGCGGCGCCGCACAACACCGAACCGAGGATGAAGATGCCCAGGCCGCCCTGGTAGACGGCTTTCGGGCCAAAGCGGTCCGCCAGCGCGCCGCCGGCCAGCAACAGCGCGGCAAACGTCAGCGTATAGCCGTCGACGACCCAGACCAGACCCGTCAGCGGTATGGCCAGGTCCAGCGCGATATCGGACAGGGCCACGTTGACGGCAGTGACGTCAAGCATGGCCATGACGAAGCCAAAGGCCAGGGTCAGCAGGATCAAGCCGCTGGCGCGGCGCGGTGTGGCGGTAGACATGATATTCCTTGCAGTGACGGCGGGGCAGCCATTATGGGAGCGTTGCACAATGCGGTAAACAGGCATAAACTCGGCGCTATGATGCAAAAATGCATCATGCAACCGAATAAGGAATGCCATGGACTGGGATAACGCGCGCATCTTTCTCGCCATCGGTCGCGCCGGCACCCTGCGCGGCGCGGCCGCCCTGCTGTGCATCGACCAGGCCACTTGCGGGCGCCGCCTGGCCGCGCTGGAAAGCTCCTTGGGCGCCACCCTGTTCCTGCGCACGCCTTCCGGCTACGTGCCCACGCCGGCTGGCGAACTGGCGCTCACAGCCGCCGAAGCGATGGAGCGGGCGGCCGACAAGCTGCAGCGCGAGATGCAGGGCGTCGACAACCGCCTGTCCGGCCTCGTGCGCGTGGCCACCACCGACACCATGGCCAGCCATTTCGTCATCCGTGCCATGCAGCAGCTGCACGCGGCCCACCCCGACATCCGCATCGTGCTCAACGTGGCGCCCGCGCTGGCCAGCCTGACGCGGCGCGAAGCGGACCTGGCCGTGCGCGGCGTGCGCCCGACCGACCCGGACCTCATTTCCCGCCACCTGGTCAAGCGCAGCCTGGGCCTGTACGCGTCGCAAGCCTACCTGGCCGAACGGGGCGAGCCCGTGCGCGGCACGGCGCTGGCCGGGCACGACATCGTCATTTACCACCATTCCGTGACGCCCCGTCATGGAGAAAAAATTGCCGGCGAGCCCGTCGCCAACGCCAGGGTCGCCATGGAAGTCAATTCGGCGGCGATGCTGCAGGAAGCCACGCGCGCCGGCCTGGGCGTGGCCGAGCTGGCCACCCACCTGGGCGACATCGACCCGCAACTGGTGCGCATCTGGCCCGAGCGGGCGGAAGCGTACGACGTATGGCTGGTCATGCATGCGGACCTGAACCGTTCGGCACGCGTGCGGGCGGCGGCCGACGCGATTATCGCCAGCGTGGCCGGACAATAGGGCCGCCCGCGCACGCCTGCACGGCCAGGGAATCGCTTGTATCGAGCGCATCCAATGTTAAGATGCCATGATGACCCTATCCGTCTCCCTCATCATCAGCCTGCGCCGCCTGCACCGGGCCACCATGGCCTGGCTGGTCAGCTGGTGGCGCATGCTGCATTTCGCCACCCTCGTGTTTTCGCTGGCCCTGTCGCCGTCGAGCTATAACCGCGACAACCGCCCCATCCTCGCGCACCGCCTGGTGACAAACACGGCGCCCAATCTCGTGTGGTTCAGCGTGGCCTGCGCGCTGGTCAGCCTGGTCCTCATCCGCATCGTTGTCGTCAGCGCACAAAGCTACGGCCTGTCGCGCTATGCGCTGGAAATGGTGGTGCGCGTGCTGGTGCTGGAACTGATACCGCTGACGGCCGCCCTCTTCGTGGCCCTGCGCCTGACCCTGCCCGACGGCATTGCGTTTGCGCAAATGCGCTCGAGTGGCGTGCTCGACACCATGCAGCACCAGGGCGTCGACCTGCTGCGCCGCGAATACTTTCCGCGCGTCATGTCCGGCATCTTCGCCGTGTGGATGCTGGCCATCGTCAGCTGCGTCACCTCGCTGATCCTCGCCTACCTCACCATCTATGGCTTTACGCCGTGGGCGCTGCAAGGCTACACGCGCGTGGTCGGGCAAATCTTCAATCCGGCCGTGGCCCTGATCCTGATGCTCAAGGTCATCTTCTTCAGCTTTGCCGTGGCCCTGATCCCGCTGGCCTCCTCGTATTACCCGGAGGAGCCGCACGGCAGACGCAAGCGCCTGTGGGCCGCGCACGGCCTGTCCGAAATGCTGCG
Organism: Janthinobacterium darwini; assembly: GCF_051380905.1. Classification (NCBI taxonomy): domain Bacteria; kingdom Pseudomonadati; phylum Pseudomonadota; class Betaproteobacteria; order Burkholderiales; family Oxalobacteraceae; genus Janthinobacterium; species Janthinobacterium darwini. The sequence goes on along the minus strand of NZ_JBNYXX010000001.1, from coordinate 950,596 downwards.
CCTTTTTTCCGTCATCCTGCTGATCGAAGTGGCTTCGCTGATGGGCAATTACTACTGATGCCCCGCCCGCCACCGCCAGCGATCCCGAATTACCCATACGAGAGCCAGAATCCATGAGCCAGAGCCAGCCCCCCAATCCCGACCAGGTCGATGTCACGGCGCCTGCCGGTCTCACGCAAGATGCCGTCCTGCCCGCACCGCCACCCGTGCGCCACGCCGAACTGAAGGCGGCCATCCTGCTCGTCTTCATGTTCGTGCTGGTGGTCGGCTCCGTCGTCTACCTGATGTACGCGCGCGGCGCCTTCGAGGCAACGCAAACGCTGGTGCTGACTACCGACGATTCGGACGGCGTGGGCGTGGGCGCCGACCTGACCTTTTCCGGCTTTCCCATTGGCCGCGTGCAGCGCATCGAGCTGGCGCCGGACGGCAAGGCCCGCGTCATCATCGATGTGCCGAGAAAAGACGCGCACTGGCTGCGCAGCAGCTCCATCTTCACGCTGGAACGGGGCATCGTGGGCGGCGCCAAGCTGCGCGCCTACAGCGGCATCCTGACGGACCCGCCGCTGCCCGACGACGCCACGCGCGACCTGCTGGTGGGCGACATGGCGGCGGAAATCCCCCGCCTGCTGGCCGCCGCCAAAGACCTGTTGAACAACCTGGGCAGCCTGACGGGCACCGATTCCCCGCTCGACGGCACCCTGCGCAATGTGCAGGCCGTGACCGGAAAATTGAGCGGCCCGGGCGGCGCCATGGGCTTGCTGACGGGCGACGACAAGCAGTCGCGCCTGCTGGTCGAACGGGCCAACGCCCTGCTGGTCACGGCCGACCAGCTGGCGCGCCGCACGGACGGCCTGGTGGCCAATGCCGATACGCGCGTATTTGGCGAAAAAGGCGTCATGACGGATGCGCAGGCAACCATCGTGCAGCTGAACGCCCTCTTGGCCGACACGCGCGCCAGCCTGAAAAAGGTCGATGCCGTGCTGGTCGAGGCGCAAGCCGTGGGCGCCAATGCCAGGGTAGCGACAGCCGACCTGGGCCCGCTGCGCGCGGACGTGGAAAGCAATCTGCGCAAGGTCGAGCAACTGGTCAATGAAATCAACCGCAAATGGCCATTCAAGCGCAATCCGGAGATCAAACTGCCATGAGAAATATCCATACCCTCCTGTCTGCCCTGGCCATGACAGCGCTTGCAGGCTGCTCCAGCGGCCCGCCCGTGCCGGACTGGAAAATGAATGCGCAAAGCTCCGTCGAGCGGTTTGAGTCAGCTTATTTGAATGGCAACACCCTGGTCGAACAGACGGAATTCCGGCGCGCCCGCAGCCAGGTAGCCGGCACGGGCAAGCTCGACCTCGTGGCACGCATCGAACTGCTGCGCTGCGCCGCCCGCGTGGCCAGCCTGGCATTCGAGGACTGTGCCGGCTTTGACGCCCTGCAGGCCGACGCGACAGCCGCCGACCGCGCGTATGCGGCCTGGCTGGCTGGCAAGGCGCAGGGGCCCGACATCGCCCTGCTGCCGGAAACGCAGCGGGCGGCAGCCAGCGCCAGCTCGGACACGGCCGCCGCCAGCGCCGTGGCGGCCATCAAGGACCCGCTGTCGCAGCTGGTGGCGGCCGGCGTACTGCTACGCTCTGGCCGCGCCACGCCGGACCTGCTCGATACGGCCGTGGCTACCGCCTCGGATCAGGGCTGGCGCCGTCCTCTGCTGGCGTGGCTGGGCGTGCAGCGCCTGCGCGCCGAACAGGCGGGCGACACGCAAGCGGCGCAGCGCATCGCGCGGCGCATGGCGATCGTGGAGCAGCCGCTGGCGCCTTGAGCGTGCCGATGGCGAGCCTGGGACAGGCAGAATCAGGCATAATCGAGCCAGGATGACAGCTATGCCATGCAGCAGCGAGGTGTGACGATGCAGTTCGAGGATTTCGACCTTTCTACTCCCGATGCCGGCCGGCAAGCCGGGGCGGCGCCTGGCGATGAAGAGTCGGCGGCCACGGCAGTGCGTCTGCAATACCTGCTCGACAATACGCCCTCCATCATCTATTGCACCGTACCCAGCGGCGACTTCAAGATGACTTTTGTCAGCAACAATGCCCTGAATGTGCTAGGCTACCGGCCCGCCGAGATGGTGGCCGACCCCAATTTCTGGTTCGACCACATCCATCCCGACGATGCGCCCGGCATCTTTTCCAGCCTGGCGCAGATCTTCGTCGAAGGCGCGCGCGCCTATGAATACCGCTTCCGCGTGCGCGACGGCAGTTACCTGTGGATGCACGACAGCCTGCGCCTGGTGCGCGACGAGCACGGCGTGCCGTTCGAGATCATCGGCTCGCTGACGGATATTACCGAACGCAAGCACATGGAAGCGATGCTGCAGGCGCGCGGCGAAGAACAGCAACTACTGATCAGCAAGTTGCAGGAAGCGCACGACCAGCTGCTGCAATCGGAAAAGATGGCCTCCATCGGCCAGCTGGCGGCCGGCATCGCGCATGAAATCAATAACCCGATCGGCTTCGTCAACTCCAACATGAGTTCGCTGCAAGGCTATGTCGACACCCTGTTCGGCGTGATCGCCCAGTATGAAGCGGCGATGCGCGAGACGCTCGACGGCGCTGCCCTGGCCGCGCGCGTGGCCCAGGTGCGCGCGCAGGCCGACCTGACCTTCCTGCAGGACGACATGGTGGACCTGGTCCGCGAATCGATGGATGGCCTCAAACGCGTGCGCGACATCGTGCAGGCACTGAAGGATTTTTCCCACGTGGGCGAGACGGACTGGCAAGTCGCCAGCCTGCATGCTGGCCTGGACAGCACGCTCAATATCGTTGCCAACGAATTGAAATACAAGGCGCGTATCGACAAACAGTATGGCGAACTGCCGCCGATACTCTGCCTGGCCTCGCAGCTGAATCAGGTGTTCATGAACCTGCTCGTCAACGCGGGCCAGGCCATCAGCGGCGAAGGCGTGATCAGTATCCGCAGCGGTCATGCGGACGACTGGGTGTGGGTGGAGATCGGCGACACGGGTGCCGGCATCGCGCCCGAGCACCTGAATCGCATCTTTGAACCGTTCTTCACCACCAAGGCTGTCGGCAGCGGCACAGGCCTGGGCCTGTCGCTCTCATACGGCATCGTCAACAAGCACGGCGGACGCATCGAGGTGGCATCCGAAGTGGGCCAGGGCACGCGCTTTACCGTGCACTTGCCCGTATCACCCCCGACAGCCCGGGCCGCGCCCTAGCCTTCCTTGACGGGCGCGTACACGCGGATGCTGAGCCGGCCGCCATTCTTGGCTTCGAAATCGAACAGCTGGGCAATCACGCGGGCCGTCAGTACGTGTTCGGCGGCAAGCAGCATCAGGCCATCGCGGCTGATCAGGTCGCGCGACAGCACCATGCCCGGTTCCAGCTGGCCCGACAGCACGGTCAGATCGCGCGCCGGCGGTTCCGTCTCCTCCATGATGGCGCGGAATGCGGCCACCACGGCAGGGTCGTAGCGCTTGCCGATGCTGTCGTAGATCAGGGTGCGGGCTTCTTCGGCGCGCAGGCTGCGCTGCACCATGGCGCCGATCTGCAAGCCGTCATAGTCAGACGCCAGCGCCAGGATGCGCGCGCCCAGCGGAATGGCCAGGCCCACCATGCCATCAGGAAAGCCGCCACCGTCGAAGCGCTCCAGTTGCGAGCGCAGGATGACGGAGACGGCGCGCAATTCATCGAGCGCCATCAGCAATTGTTCGGCGCGCAGCGGATGCTTGCGGAAGGCCGCCAGCTGCTCGCCCGTCCAGGCGCTGGCCGGCAGTTCCAGTACATCGTCGCTCAAGCTGAGTTTGCCGATATCCTTGAGCAGGGCCGCGATGAACACGTCGCGCGCTTCCTGCCCTTGCAAGCCCAGCGCCTGCGCCAGCTTGCGCGACAATTCCGCCACGCGCCGCGCATGGCCGACCAGCTTGCCGCCACGCATCTCGATCAGATTGGAAAACACCTTGATCGTCGTCACGAACGTGGCTTTCAGGCGTTCGTTGGCCGCCTGCACTTCGTCGTGCGAGTGTTTCAGCTGCTGCGTGCGCGTGGCCACCTTCGCTTCCAGGCTGGCGTTGAGCGCCTGCAGCTGCACGTTCTGGCTGGCCGTCAGCGCTTCCAGGCGCAGTTTTTCCTGTTCCAGCGCGCGCCGTTCCAGCGCGTGGCGCACCACCAGCACCATATCGTTCTCGTCCCACGGCTTGGTCACGTAGCGGTAGATTTCGCCCTGGTTGATGGCGTCGAGGATGGACTGGATGTCCGCGTAGCCCGTCAGCAGCAAACGCATGGTGCCGGGCCAGCGCTGGCGCACCTGGGCCAGGAATTGCGCGCCATCCATGTGCGGCATGCGCATGTCGGAAATGACCAGGTCCACCGTCTCGCTCTCGAGCAGGGCCAGGCCCGCCGCGCCGCCGTCGGCTGTCAGCACGCGGTAACCGTGCGGGCGGAACAAACGCCGCAGCGACGACAGGATGTTCGGTTCGTCGTCGACGCACAGGATGGTCGGCGCTGCGGCCGCGGTGCTGGTGCTCATGTTTTCCCGTTCGGTCATGGTATGGCGGCCTGCGCCTGGCGCACGGGCAAGGTGATGCGGAAGGTGGTGCCGAGGCCGATGCTGCTGCGCACGTCGATGCGGCCGTGGTGCTTTTGCACCGTGCTGTAAGCCAGCGACAGGCCCAGCCCCGTGCCCTTGCCGACGGCCTTGGTGGTAAAGAAGGGATCGAAGATGCGCGACAGGTGTTCGGGCGCAATGCCGCCGCCCGTGTCCTCGATCTCGATCCACACTTCCCTGGCGTTGTCGCTGCCCGTGCGCAGGGTGATGCGTCCGCGCGCCTCGCCCATGGCGTGGGCGGCATTGACGACCAGGTTCATGATCACCTGGTTCAGCTCGGAAGGCTGGCATTCGATATCAGGGATGTCGCCATAGTCGCGCACCACGTCTGCCTTGTACTTGACCTCGTTATTCACGATATTGAGCGTGGTGTCGATGCCCTGGCGCAGGTCGGCCCAGACCCACTCCTGGTGCGCATCCGTGCGCGAAAAATCCTTCAAGTCCTGCACGATGCGGCGCACGCGCGAAATGCCTTCCTTCGATTCGCCCATCAGCAGCGGAATGTCGGTGCGCAGGAAATCGAGGTCGATCTGTTCGCGCAAGGCGCGCAGGCGCGCCGCCACCACGGCGTCGGCGACGGCCGGCTCGGCTTCCTCATAGGCGTCGAGCATGCTGAACAGGTCGTCCAGATACCCTTCCAGGGTGCCGACGTTGGAAAACACATAGCCGATGGGATTGTTGATCTCGTGCGCCACGCCGGCGGCCAGCTGGCCGATCGAGGCCAGTTTTTCCGACTGCAGCAGCTTTTGCTGGGCCAGCGACAGCTTGCTGTTCAATTCCGTCAGGGCCAGGTTACGCTCGCGCAATTCCATATCGGCGATCTGGCGCTGGCGGATATCGTCGGCCAGGCGCTCGTTCATGTCCGCCAGTTGGGCCGTGCGTTTGGCCACCAGATGTTCCAGGTTGTCGTGCGCCTTGCGCAGCGCGAGTTCGGCAAGGCGCCGCTCGCTCACGTCGCGCAGGGTTTCGATGGCGCCCACCAGGCGTCCCTGGCGATCGCGCAGGGGCGCCGCCGTGAAGTGCAGCCAGTGACCATCGGGGCCGATATCGGCAAAGAAATCCTCGGCCTCGTAGGCGCCGGGGATCACGGGAGAGCGCTTCAGCTTGCCCAGGTAGAGGTCGTTTTCGCCGAGCGCGATATCGTCGGCCACCAGCAAGTCGGCCAGGCAGGCGCGCGGCTGCGGATAAAACGCCTTCCAGTGCTCGCGCGTGCCGACCATCTCGGCGGCCGTAAAGCCCAGCAACTGTTCGCAGGCGCTGTTCCAGTGCGTCACCACGTGGTCCGTGTTGATGGCGAAGGTGGCCACGGGATGGCCATCGAAAAACGCCGATAGCGCGATGGTATCTCCCTGGCGGCGTTCCGGCGTGGCGGGCAGCGCCTGCCCTGCGTCTGTGTCCATGGCCTCTATCCTGTTCATGCCAGCATGATCCGCGACATTTCATCGAAGGTGTGTTCCGTTTGCCGCAGCAGCGCCAGCCACGCTTGTTCGTCCAGGGCAAGGTTGCGCCAGACTGCGGGCGACAGCGGTGGTACCAGCGCGTCGTCGACGCCGGCCAGGTCGAGCGCCAGAGCGACGGCGTTGGCCATGTGCACGGCCAGCGGCAAGCCGCCCGCCTCCAGGCGGTCGATGGCGTAGTGGTCGGCCACCGCCTGCTGTATCGCCTCGGGAAACTTCCAGTAGGCGGCCAAGGCGCTGCCCACTTGCGCGTGATCGATGCCGATGACGGCCAGCTCCGCCTCGGCCATCTGGCAGTCGTGCGCCTGGCGGTAGCTGCGCACGAGCGCGTGCTCGGCCGGGAAGCGCGTCACCAGCACCAGGGTGCCCAGGTCGTGCAGCAGCCCGGCCGTGAAAGCCGTCTCGGGATTGACACCCAAGTGCGGCGCCAGCAGGCGCGCGGCGATGGCCGTGGCCAGCGAATGGCGCCAGAATGCCTGGAAGTCGAAGCCGCCGGCCGCCGGCGCGAAGCTGCTCGTCAGGGCACAGGCCGTGACGACGGTGCGGATGCTGTGAAAGCCCAGCACGGAAACGGCTTGCGGAATGCTGGTGACCTTCGATTGCATGCCATAGAAAGAGGAATTGGCGATGCGCAAGGTCTTCGCCGCCAAGGCCTGGTCCAGCTCAATCTTTTGCGCCAGCACATGCACGTCCGTGTCGTCCTGGTCCATGCTCGACAGCAGTTCCAGCACCACCACCGGCAGCGAAGGCAGTTCCTGTATCTGGCGGACGATGTGCTCAAAACTGAGGCGTATCATGCCGCATCCCCCTGCCGGTAGCGCTGCAGCAGCGCCAGCAGTTGCGCCCCTGAGGAATCGGGCGGCGTGGCGCGGAACAGCACCGCCAGCCGTTCCAGGCGGCGCAAGCGTTCCTGCTCGGCAAGCTCCTGCGCGGCGGGGTCCAGCGTCTCTTCCATGACGACGTAGCAGCGCTCCACATTGCGCCTGCGCAAGGCCGTCAGGCTGGCCGCCGTCAGGGTGGCGCCCTGGGCCAGCAGCACGGCGCCGCCGGCGTCGCTCAGCGCCTGCGCCAGCACCATGCCTTCCTGCGCCTGCTCCATCGAAATCTCGCGTCCGCTTTCACTCACGCTCTCACTCATTTATCCACTCCATGACGACTCAGTGTGACCAGGCTGCCGCGCGAGCGCGAATGCAAGCCCATGGGATGGATCGCCACGACATACGGCTGCCCATCGATGGCGGCCAGGCGGGGCGTGTCCTGCCCGTCGAACAGCTGCGGCAAGACCAGCGCCGCCTCGTTGCCCAGCAGGGCCGCGCCCCGCTCGAACAGGTTGGCTGCCGCCGCATTGATGAAGGCGATCATGCCTTCGTCGTCTAGCCCGATCACGGGCAGCGGCAGAAATTGCAGCAGTTCGCGCGCGATGCCCAGACTGACCTCATCGCGGCTGATCTGATGCTGCTGCTGGCGCACCAGCGCCTGCATGGCGGTATTGGCTGCCGCCAGCGCCAGGTTGGCCTCGCGCAACTGCTCGTTGAGGCGCACATTGTCGTCGTCGATGCCCTTCAGACGGAAGGCTTCGGCGATATGTTCGCGCAGCTGATGGTCGTCCCAGGGTTTGGTGAGGAACTTGAAGATGGCGCCTTCGTTGACGGCGTCCGTAACGGCCTGCAACTCGGTATAGCCCGACAGCATGATGCGGATGGTTTGCGGACACAGCAGCTTGGCCTTGCGCAGGAAGTCGGCGCCCAGCATGCCGGGCATGCGCTGGTCCGACACGATCACATCGACCGCATGGCTGGCCAGCACGTCCAGCCCTTCCTGGCCGCTGCCGGCCGTGAGGATATGGTAGGCATCGCGCCGCAGCAGGCGCTTGAGGGAAGCGAGGATATTCGGCTCGTCATCGACCAGCAGCAAGGTGCGCGGCTGCGCCGCAGGCTGCTGCACGGCGTCCGCCGCCGGCACCGCAGTACCTGGCATACCATGCTCGTCGTGCAAATCCATGGGACCATCCTCTCATCGCCACGGCGATATGGGAGCTTGCCTGGAGCGGGAAGCTGTCGCGCGAGACAGTCTTGCGAGTCTTGCGCGGCATCCCGCTTGCGCTGAAATTATACGACTAAATATTCCTTCATAGCACTTATCCGCCACTTATCCGCGCCGTGCCGGACAGGGCGTGTCGCGGTAGAACACAAAGCCGCCCAGGCCGATGGCCTTGGTATCGGCTTTCACGCCATATACCAGCATGTTCTTGTCCGCCTCGATGCGCAGCAGGTTCAGGTGCTGCACGATTTGCGCGTGCGACAGTTCCAACGAAGGGGTCGGCGCCAGTTGCAAACGCAGCTCTGACGTGGCCGCATCGTAGGCCCAGCGGCCCGGATTATAGAAGGCGAAGCCGCCATCGAAACGCAGGCGGCCATCCTTGAACTGGGTCAGGCAAATACCGGGAAATTCGCTGGGCGGGTTGTACCAGGTGGCGGCCACGGCCGCATCGGCCGGCGTCTTGCCCGGCATCTGCATGCCAGCCGTGTCACCGACATTATTACCGTCCCCGCCCATGCCGGCGCAACCGGCCAGCGCCAGCGCGCAAGCCCATGCGCCCGCGCGCGTGATGAATCTCATGTGCATTCCCGTCCCCTTGCTTTATAGAAACATAATCTTAGTCCGGGAAACTTGGCTGTTCAAGCGGCCAGCGCACATAAGGCGGATTTAATTGCCTCCGGACGCCTTGGCAGCCGCCTCGCGCAATTTATCTTTTTTACTCTTGCGCGCGCCCTTCACGCCACCATTGACCGTATCCGTCACGGCACTCACGGGCGTGGGCAGTTCCGTCGGCTCGAAACCGGCCACCACTTCGCGCACGATGCGCAAGTCGTTGCGGTTTTCGATCAGGCGGAAATGCGCTTCCGTATCGGCCGTCACAAAACTGATGGCCGTGCCGCTTTCGCCGGCGCGGCCAGTGCGCCCGATGCGGTGCGTGTAGTCGACGGCCGAGCGGGGCAAGTCGTAATTGACGACGGCAGGCAAGCCGGCGATGTCGATGCCGCGCGCGGCCACATCGGTGGCCACCAGCACCTGCAAGCGCCCCGCCTTGAAGTCGGCCAGCAGCTGGCTGCGCGTGCCCTGGCTGAATTCGCCATGGAAGGCGCCCACGTGCAGGCCCGCGCGCTGCAGCTTGTCGGCCACGTGTTCAGCCGCGTACTTGGTGGCGACGAACACCAGCACCCTATCCCACTGCTGCTGCAGGATCAGGTAGCGCAGCAGCTGCGTGCGGCGCGGCACGTCGACCGTGATGGCCCGCTGCACGATATCGGGCTTGTCCTGCGGTTCGGACGCCACCTCGATGCGCACGGGGTCCGTCAGCAGGCTGTCGGCCAGCGCCTGCACGCTGTCAGGGAAGGTGGCGGAGAAAAACAGGTTTTGCCGCTGCTTGGGCAGCAGAGCCAGGATGGCGTTGATTTCCTCGCTAAAACCCATGTCGAGCAGGCGGTCAGCCTCGTCCAGCACGCACAGCGACACGCCGCCCAGTTTCACGGCATTTTGCCGCACCAGGTCCAGCAGGCGGCCCGGCGTGGCGACGACGATATCGGCGCCGCCGCGCAAGTCCATCATCTGCGGATTGATCGACACGCCGCCGAACAGCACGGAAATCTTCAATTTGACGGGCAGCGGCTTGGCCAGCGCGTGCACCGTCTGTCCCACCTGCGCCGCCAGCTCGCGCGTGGGCACGAGGATCAGCGCGCGCACCTGGCGCGGGCCGGAAACGGGCGCCATCAGCGCCTGCAGCAGCGGCAGCGCGTAGGCGGCCGTCTTGCCGGAACCCGTCTGCGCCGCGCCCAGCACGTCGCTGCCGCGCAGGATGGCGGGAATGGCGGCCGCCTGGATGGCCGTCGGCGCGGCATAGCCGGCCTTGTCAACGGCACGGACCAGGGAGGGAATCAGACCCAGTGAGGAAAATGGCATAGCGGGCCTTCTTGTATATTCGTAAAGTGAGACCGGCCGCAATGTGCGGCCGGTCGGATATGGTGACAGTATAAAGCAAGGGTACGATTAACCGGACAAAATGCTCAGGGCCAGGCGCCATGCCGCAGACAGTGCGCTAGTACGGCAAGGCAATGGCAACAACGCTCTGGGGATTTTGTCGGCTATTGCTTGGGCACTTGCAGCTTGGGGTAGCCATTGTCATCGTAACCCGGCATGCCGCGGCGGATGGCGTGCGAAAAGTCCGCATCGTCGTTGGCGGCCCGCGCGCGCGCCGTGATGTGGCCCCCTGTACGCAGCTGCTGGAAGCTCTGGCCAGGCACCAGGCCCTTGACGTCGAACAGATAGCGGTCCAGGTAGCCCGAGGCCAGCAGGCGGTAGTCGAACGGCAGGCCCGGCACGATGCGGCGCACCATCTCGAAGACGATGGTGGTGCAGTTGGCCGTCAGCGTGTTGTAGAACTGCGGCTTGGCCTTCAGCGCTTGCGCTTCGTCCAGGTAGGCGAGGAACAGCGAGCGCATGGCCGCTTTCGGCATCATCACGCGGTACAGATGCATGTCCTCGTGCCGCGCATTCGTGCGCACGCGCAGGATGTCGCGCTCGTCGGCGGCAATCAGGCTCATCTCGAAATGCTTGAAAAAGCCGCCGATGGCGGAAAAGCTCTCGCCCTTTTCCTTGCGGATCTCGATGGAAAACGTCAAAAATCGCCCGTCGGCAAAGCCGAACGAGATCAGGGTATGCGCAATGTAGGGCCCCGTCCAGTACGACAGCGCCGTGTCCACCGTGCGCAGCTCGTCGAGGTCGTAGCTGCGCTGCTCCCACTTGACCGTGTAGTCGTCATCGCTGCGCCAGTCGAAATTGCGCACATTGTCCAGCGTGACGCGATTGCCCGTCACGGTGCCCGCGACATTGCGCGCCACGTCATCGGCCCACACGCGCTGCTGCTTTGGCGTGATCAGGCTCCACCACAGGAGCAGCAGGATAAAACCACCCGCATACGGCAGCAGCACGCGCGCATCGCCGCGCGTCCACCACAGCACCACGCTGGCCACGCCCAGCGCGCCCCACAGCAGCGCGCCGATGGCTTGTGCCGCCGTGCCGCCAGAGAGCTGGTACCACAGCGCCAGCGCACCCCACAGAGCAGTCAACAGGAGAATCAGGGAAACGGCCATTTTGCCGATGCTGCCCAGCACGGAGCGGGCACGAAGTGATAAGAAAGTCATGCCTCAATTATAGGGGCAAGTGAAGATGCGCAAGTAGTTCGGGCGTGTCCAGCGTATCTTGGAACAGACACGCAATATTATTTCGATGGCATAATGATTTCTTTTGCAATTAATTCTGCCTTCGCATGCAACTCCATGGTTTTTCCATCGTCAAAGGTTTAACTAAGATCTTGCTTGAAGGGCAAGAACTTGACCTGCACAACGATTACGAATTCAGGCATCTCGACTACTGCATCGCTACGCGGCGGCTGCAGCTGCATTGGGTACGCCATGCCGGCCACTGGGTCAGGCCATCCATGCCCCCGGCGCTGACACTGGTTTGCGCAGGCGTGCATATGCTGAAAATCCGGGAATCCGGCGACGATGAGCATGCCAACGGGGAAAAATGCCTTTCCTCGATCGGCTTCCTGTGGAATGCCATGCGCGATGACATGGATGGCGTCGCGTCGCATGCAGCGAGCGAAGGATGCACGGATCTCTCGTGCATTTTCATGAGTGGCTTGAGCATCAAGATTGCCGCCGTCGAAGCGCGCATCACAACCACGACAACATTCAGGTGACACCTTGCAGCATCAAGCGCTCTACGCCCTCGCCGGCAGTCTCAATTCCCTCTTCATCGTCGTCAGCCTGCTTGGTCTGTGGTCGCAGCTGCAAAAGATCTGGCGGCGCAAGCACGATGCCGGCATCGGCGCGGGCAAGACGACGGACATCCTTTCCATCAACCAGTTCACCGTCAGCTTCCTCGCGTACTGCGCGTTCTTTGTGTACGGCTATTCGATCACGCCGTTCAACCACTACATCGTCTGGCCCCGTTTGATCGCCTCCCTGATCGCGCTGGCCATCCTGTATGAAATCGCCCGCGACCGCCGTAGCCTGGCCTCGCGCAATGCGCTGCTGGCCTGCATGCTGCTGCTGTGCGCGGGGGTGGCGGGGCTGGCCTTCGGCCCCACCTTCAGCGATGAAAAGCGCGTGATCTCGCAAAGCCTGATCGTCGCCGTCACGGTGCTGCTGGCGCAGGGCTATGCGCATCAGATCCGCCTGATCTGGCGCTCGGGCAAGACGGGCGCCGTGTCGCTGAAAATGAGCCAGTTCATCCTGGCGATGGATATCAGTACCATCTTCTTTGCCTGCGTCATGGGGCTGAAAACAGGCTGGCCATTGCTGCTGCTCGCCTGCGTCAGCGCCACGACCAAACTGATCATCATGTGGCTGTTCCGCTGGGAAAAGACCAGTCCCGCCGCACAGGTGAAACGGCAGGCGCCGGCCTGAGGCTAGAATGGTGGCCTTGCCACCTTTGTTGAAAGAGCCGCCATGCAGCTGTCCCCCGCCATCCCCATCCTGCGCAGCTTTTCCGAAGCCAAGGCGCGCGAGTTTTACCTCGATTTTCTCGGTTTTACCCTGGACTGGGAACATCGCTTCGAGCCCACGGCACCGCTGTACCTGCAGGTGACGCGGGGCGAACTGGTGCTGCACCTGAGTGAGCACTACGGCGACGCCACGCCCGGTGCGGCGCTGCTGATCCCCGTCGATGACATCGCCGCCCTGCACGCGGAGCTGCAGGCAAAGGATTACCCGTATGCGCGGCCCGGCATCCGCGACGAGGACTGGGGCCGCATCCTGGAAGTGGCGGACCCGTTCGGCAACAAACTGCGCTTCTGGCAAACAACGCAATAACGCTCGCTCCCCGTTCAGCGCGCGCATCTCCGCGTACAGGTTCGCCAGCATACCTGCAGGCGCAGGGCACGCCCGACGAATTGCCACGCCACCGTTGCATCGACAGCGGCCGCCTGCGCGTGGTGCTGGCCGACTATGCGCTGGCGCCGGCCGACCTGTACGCCTGCTACCCGAGCCGCCACCAGTTGCCCGCCAAAGTGCGCGCTTTTATCAATTTTCTCGGCCAGCAGTTGCAGCCGGAAGCGGCCACGGCAGCCGAATCAGGTTAAACTACAATATTGCGATATGGCAATATTTTGAAGGAGTAAGTTTTGCTAGTCATACTCGGATTTCTCGTCGTGCTGTTTTCCGTCTTCGGCGGCTTCGCCTTGCAGGGCGGCCACCTGGCGGCCCTGTTCCAGCCGCTGGAGCTGCTGATGATCGGCGGCGCCGCGCTGGGCACCTTCTTTGTCGGCAACGATGCCAAGGCCATCCGCGCCACGTTCGCCGCCCTGCCCACCCTGTTCCACGGCTCGCAGTACACGAAGGCGCGCTACATGGAACTGATGGGGCTGATGTATGAAATCCTCAGCAAGATCCGCAAGGAAGGCTTGATGTCCGTCGAGGACGATATCGACGATCCGTACCGCAGTCCCATCTTCGTGAAATACCCGTACACCCTCGGTGACGAGCACATCCTGGAATTCATCACCGATTACCTGCGCCTGATGGTGTCGGGCAATATGGATGCCTACCAGATCGAAAACCTGATGGATAACGAGATCGAGACGCACCACGAAGATGCGGAAATGCCGATCCAGACGATTTCGCAGCTGGCCGACGCCATGCCCGCCTTCGGCATCGTGGCCGCCGTGATGGGCGTGGTGCATACCATGGCATCCGTCGGCTTGCCGCCGGCCGAGCTGGGCGTGCTGATCGCGCAGGCGCTGGTGGGCACCTTCATCGGCATCTTGCTGGCCTATGGCTTCATCGCCCCGCTGGCCAGCTTGCTGCGCCGCAAGCACCATGAAACGGCGAAGATGTACCAGTGCGTGAAAGTGACCTTATTGGCCAGCCTGAACGGCTATGCGCCGGCGCTGGCCGTGGAATTCGGTCGCAAGGTGATTTCCGCCACGGAACGCCCTTCGTTCAGCGAACTGGAAAACCACGTGCGCCAGGTGCGCACGAAGAACTGATCCGGCCTGTTTCGCTTGCTCCGCGCCTCAGGCTTCCGGTGCCGTCCAGACCAGGTTCCACAGGTGGCCATCGATATCCTCGAAACCCTGGTCATACATGAAGCCATGGTCCTCGGGCGGATGCGGTATGCGGCCACCTGCGGCAACCGCCTTGGCGATCAGGCTGTCCACCTCTTCCCGGCTTTCGCAACTGAGGCAAATGACGAATTCATTGGCTTCCTTTGCATTCACGACTGGTTTGTCGATCAGGGACTGGAAGAACGGTTCGGTCGTCAGCATGGCCTCGATGGCGCCGTCGACGATGGTCATGAACGCCGCGTTCTCTCCGCTAAAGCGGGAATTGAAGGAAAAGCCGAGCGCGCAAAAGAAGGCCCTGGATTTGCCCAGGTCCTTCACGGGCAGGTTGAGGATGATCTGTTTCTTCATGGCGTTTCCTTGCTGAAGGTGAACTGGGCAATCGGTGCCTCGTCCCTGCGACGGGTGACGGCACACAAGATCGACACGCTTGCAAACAAATATTTTCCTCCAGGATGGAAGAAAATGAAAGCGTAAAAAGTGAGGGGCAAGACGGCATGATCGATGGCATGCAAGTCAAGCCGGCATGCTTTCCAGCGATGTCTCATTGCCATACCCACCGCTGGCCGACTACGGCCCGTCGAGACGTTCAATCTTCTGACGGAGGTTGCCAGATGAAAGCGCGCGCCGCTATCTGTTCGTGGCCATTGACCGCGCCACGCGCTGGGTACTCGGAAGCAGAAGCCTTGCCTCCCTCATTGGTGCACCAAACCGTAACACGGCGCCTGACGTTGACAACACCAAAACCAAGCTACCCTTGATTATTATTTGATCGAATGGATTGGATTGATCCGAAACAAACGTCCAAACAGGGTCATGATTTTGCAGCGATTCCAAAACGACTACGCCGATTGAGCCGTGTTCCGCAGCCTCTCCGCACTTGACTATGTACTGTCCGCCATACAGCTCTTCTTGCGCCAGAATCGCGACATTGAGCCAACTGCCAAGCTCCTGTTTTTCATGTACTCTGGCCATCCAGGTTTCGTGCACGTCGTAGATATCACCGTTGCTGCACACGAGGCCATTGTAGCCTCGCACCTCCTGGTTCTTCCACTTTGCTGCCATCACTGTCATTGATTCCATATTTAGAAAGGGGCGACCGCATGCCCTGAATTAAACAATTTATACTCCATCGAACGGCTGCTCTTGCACTAGTTAGCCTCGCTGAAAGTAGCCCGGGCAAATTCGACGCAAAATCGACTTGAGTTCAGAATCATTGATGATGATGGTGTTCTTGCCCGTAAAGGCGTGCAAGAACCGGCGCGTGCCTGTTCAACGTCCGCTCCTGGCCGGATTCGGCCAGACGCAACTAGCCCTTTCTTCTGGTCTTTTCGTGTTGCAAAATCGACCTGCATTCGTCCTCGGTTGGCACGCTTTTCTCAGTCAGTATGGTATGCCAGCCACCGCAATCAGGGTCAGGGCAACCACACACCGTTGTTCGCACCGGGTGCTGGCTTAATCCATCGCGCTTCTGAATAGCATTCGTTCGTTCCTGACTCTTGATAAGGTGGACTAGCGCGCCTCGACTCAAAAATTTCCCTGCCATGATTTTCCTCCAGATGCATTGGACCGCACAAGACGTTAACGTTTTCAATGTCTGCTACTGGCCGATAGCGTACGGTCGGAATGGCTCGGCGCACGAAACTGCAGCCTTAATGGCAGGCAAGATGTTTTCTTCGGCGCGCCTAGTCTTCTCTCTGCCATTTCCTCTTCCTGCCATTCAAGGACCCGGCGCCGTCTCATCCGGGCAGCTGACCTCGTCCTCTGGCGTATATAAAGTCATCGGCACGCGCTGGCCGTCGACTTCCAGCTCGCGCACCTTCGGCGGCACCAGCTGGAATTGGCCCGCCTGCAGTTTCTCGCGCAAGGGCTTGCAGCGCAGGGCATCTACGGGGATTTGCCCGCGCGCAGTCCAGCTGCCATCGGCCTTTTCCGCCAGCAAGACCGACGAGGCGCGCGGGTCATTACTGATCAGCAACACATCCTGCTTGCCATCGCCATCGAAATCGAGCAGATACGCATCGCACTGCGGCCCTGCCCGCTTCAAACAGGCGGGCAAACGCCAGGCCGGACTCACTTGCGTCCAATCCTGGCGCAGGAAACTCTCCGGCAGCTTCGCCGTGGCCGGGCGCAGGGTCAGGTTGATCGACACGTCGCTCAGCGCACCCGTCTCGTCCAGGCGGTTCTGGCGCTTGAGCATGGCCTCGGCGCGGGCCCGCACTACTGCTGCGTCAGCGCCCGTCGTGCGTTTCGTCAATTCCTGCAGGGCCGCCTGGCCATAGCGGGCGCCCTGGAAGCGCAGGTATTCGAAATCGAACTTGTCCACGCCAACCTTGCCGCTGTCCAGGCGCGCCATCTGGCTGGCCACGGAAATGCGCGCCGGGTCCGCCAGCGGCGAGAACAGCGCGAACAGCACCAGCAGGGTGACAAAGGCGGTGGCCACGTTGACGTTGGCGATCAGGTGCAGCCAGTCGCCATACTTGCTGGCCGCCCACGCATAGCCGGCGGCGTAGCAGGTGGCGACCAGCAGGCAGGCGGCAGCGATGAGGCGGTCGGCCGTCCAGCCATGCGACATCACGCGCAAGGTCAGCGCATAGATGGCGATGCCCACCACCCATGGCAGCAACAGGCAGGCCAGGCGCGTGCCCAGGCGGATGCCGCGCGCCACGCCATGGCCCACTTCGCCATTCTGGAAGGCGGCATTGATCAGTACCACCAGCACGCCGGCCATGCCCAGCAGCACGGACGCCGCATGGCGCGTGGCCCACAGGCGCTCGAAACCGATGAAGGGCAGGGTCAGCAGGAAGCCGGAGACCAGCACGGCGGCGATCGGCATCAGCCACGACAGCAGCACCAGAAGCAAGGTGCGGATGCCGCGCACGATGGACGGGCGCACGTCGGTGATGTGGATGGCAAACGAAAACGCGAAGCAGATGACGGGAATCACGAACCAGGCCTGGCCCAGCAGCTTTTTCAGGAAACTGAGCTTGATCAGCAGGAACAATTGTCCGCCCAGCCACAGCACCAGCCACAGGCCCAGCACGAACAGCAGGGAAAACAGCAACTGGATGCCCAGCTTCCAGGCGATTTCAAAATAGGTGGGATAGCGGGCGATGCGCCGGCCATCCTGGGCGCTGGCCAGCACCAGGGCGTGGGCGATATACAAGCCCACCACGCAAAAACCGAACAGCTGGGCGGAAATCACGCGCAGCGGCGCGCCCGGCTTGTAATTGCCCCAGATCACATGCTCGGCGCCGCGCGCCACGTCATGCCAGGCCAGTACACCCAGCACGACGGCCGCACCGGCCATCCACAGGGCGATGCGCCGGAGCGACATATGGCCCAGGCTGGAGACCAGCAGGATGGGCAGCAGCAAGCTGATCAGCATCAACGGGCCAAGCAGGTAAGCTTCCGTGGCGGGCCACACCTTGTCTTGCGCCGTGCTGTACAGCCAATACAGCAGCAAGCCTTGCAGCAGGCCCGTCACCAGGCGCGTCACCGCGATGCGCGGCGCCACCACCGGATCGAGCAACGCCATGTTTTTTCCTGCGGCATCCTGCTGCATAGTCATTCCCTTAAAGTCGTTTATTGCTGTAAAGCACGGCCATTATTGCATTTCGTTATCGTCATCTCAACAGCGATTCGCGCGGCTGCCCTGCCGGCGCGCCTTCGTCGGAGCGCAGCGGCAGGCTTTGTGCCAGGCCCCAGGCCAGTTCCGGCACGAGAAACAGCCACAGCAGGGGCTGGCCCGTCACCAGCAGCGCCCACGCCATCCAGGTGGAAAACAGGTAGCGGGCCGCCGCATCATAGCGACCGAAGCGCGGCTGCGGATCGAGCATGCGCAGCACGGACCAGACCATCACCACGCTGCCCAGCAAGCTGCTGATGAGCAGATGAAACGGTCCGAAGTCGGGCAGCGGCACGCCGCCCAGGCCCACATTGAGGGCGCTCAAGTGCTCGCGCATGAGCAAGAACGTCCACGGCGTGGTAAACGGGGCAATCATGAACACATCATAAATGGCGCTGGCGCGCACCACGCGGCGGAAAGCAGAAACGGACAACATGGCAACTCCTGTCTATGGAAAGCGTCCATGATCTAGGTTGGAGTACACTCCATGGTCAAGCATTTTATGAAAGAAAATCCATGCAAATCGGCGAGATGGCGCAGGCGACGGGCTTGAGCCGCGATACCCTGCGCTTCTATGAAAAACGGGGCTTGCTGCGCGCGCGGCGCGGCGCGAACGGCTACCGCGACTACCCGCCCGAGGCAGCCGACTGGCTGCGCTACCTGCGCACGGCGCAGCAGCTGGGTTTTACGCTGGCGGAAATCGAGGCCGACATGCCGCTGCTGGCCAGCGCCGGCGACCCCGCCACGGCGGAATTGCTGCGCGCGGCGCTGGCACGCAAGCTGGGTGACATCGATGCACGCATCGCGGGGCTAACACAATTGCGCGGTGAACTGGTGCGGCGGCTGGAACCGCAGGCGGCGGCCTGCCCAATGCGCGGGGATGCCGACGCGGCGCGCTAACTTACCGCCGTGGCTGCTGTTGCCGGGCGCGGGCGGCGCGCAAGCCTCCCTGAAAAACAAAAACCGCCTGTGCTGAGCAGCAGGCGGTTTGATCTCGGACAAAACCAGGCTTACTTGGCGGCCTTGCGGCGGCGCAGGAAACCCATCAGGCCCAGGCCAGCCAGCAGCATGGCGTAGGTTTCCGGTTCCGGCACGGCGGCCATCACGGACACGTTGTCGATCACGGCGCCCGAGAAATTGTCGAATGGCGTGCCGGCCTTGGCAGCGCTGGCAAACGACAGGGTCGCCAGGCCAGAGCTGGCAGCCGTGAAACTCAGGGTATTGCTGTACAAGGTGTTCGAAGCGTCGGCCGTCGAGTAGAAATCGCCTGCCACGCCGCCGAAATTGACGCTCACGCCCTGGCCTGCCGGGCCGCCGGAATTGCGCGCCATATCGAAGCTCAGGTTATACGTTTGGCCGGCAACGACGCTGAAATTTTGCGACAGGAAACCCGGACCTGGCGTACCCAGCAAATCAATGCTGTAGCCATTGATGGCATTGTAGGCATTGCGGATCAGGTCCACGGAACTGGCGCCCACGGTCCAGCCAGTGATGGCCGACGAACCGCTGCCGACAACTTTGAAACCGCTGTCGATGGTGTAGCCGGAAGCGACCGTTTCAAAATCGCCATTCGTGATCAGGTTGACGGGGCTGGCGCTGGCGGTGCCTGCAGCAAACAGAGCGACAATTGCTGCGATGGTGGCGATTTTCATGAGCTGATTTCCTTGCCTTGTTGATATTAAAGTTACCTTAAGTGAAATCATATCTCAGCCATGATGAAAATCAAAGAACTTTGCAAAAATATATTTAATGTAGACAATTTGCAACGTCATGAGGTGCATTGGCTGTGCCTTTAATCAAGCTCCTGCCGCGCCACCAGGACGCCGTCCGCATCGGCGTAGATCCAGTCGCCCGGATGCACGGTCACGCCACTGAGCTGCACGCGCACGTTGCGCTGGCCCGTGCCCGCCTTGTTGCTCTTGCGCGGATGCGTGGCTAGGGCGCGCACGCCGATCTGGCAGACATTGATTTCCTCGCTGTCGCGGATGCAGCCGTCGACGACGATGCCGGCCCAGCCGTTGCTTTCAGCCAGCACGCCCAGCTGGCCGCCCACCAGCGCGCGGCGCAGACTGCCGCCCCCATCGATCACCAGCACATGACCCTGGCCCGGCGTTTCCAGGGTGCTGCGCACCAGGGCATTGTCCTCGAACACTTGCAGGGTGGTGGCGGGGCCGCTGAAGCGCACGTGCTGGCCAAAGGCGCGGTACACGGGCGGCAGCACGGCCAGGGTGCCATCGTCCAGCATGGCTGCATAGTCGTCGCACAAATCGGTGGTGGCAAAGGTCATGGCAACTCCTTTAGTGACAGATAGCAACGATTCTATGCCTTTTGCAGCGCCGCAGCGCGCGTTTTACCGCCCACGCCGACGGCCGTGGCAATGGCTAGCGCCTGGAACACGCCTATGAAGACGAACAGCAGGGCCGGATGGTCGCCATCCATCAGCGCACCAAAGAACAGGGGCCCCACGGCCAGGCCGCTGTCGAGACCCGAATACACGACGCCATACACGCGCCCCGTGGCATTCTTGGGCGCCGCCGCGCGTATCATCAGGTCGCGCGACGGCCCCGCCACGCCGGATGTCAGGCCGATGGCGCCCATCAGCACTACCGCGCCCCAGGCCGGCACGACGGCCATGGACAGCAGCACGGCCAGCAGCGCGGCGGCAGAAAAGGCGATCGCCACGTTGCGGTCCGGCTGCTTGCTGCGCGCGCCCACCACGCCGCCAGCCAGCATGCCCACGGCCGAGGCCAGCATATAGGCCGTGTAGGCGCTGGTGGCCAGCGCCAGGCTCATGCCGTACAGCTTGACCAGTGCCACGCTGGCAAAGCTCTGGATGCCGCCCAGGGCGATGGCGGTAATAAAGAAGAAGGCAAAACACATCCACACGGCCGGCAGGCGCAGGAAATCCAGCGTGCCTTCGCTGGCAGCCTGGCCCGGCGCCGCCTGCTTGACAGGCTCGGGACGAATTGCGTGGCGGTTCAAGAACAGGATCAGCAGCACGCCAAACGGCAGCACGGCCGCGCATTGCAGCGCCACTCGCCAGTCATACTGGGTGGCGACATACGTCATGAACAGGGGCGCCAGCGCCCAGCCGATATTGCCGCTGATGCCATGCACGGAAAAACCGTAAGCCACGCGGGCCGCCGAGACGCGCTGGTTGAGTATGGTGTAGTCGGCCGGATGGAACACGCTGTTGCCCATGCCGGCCAGCATGGCACCCAGCATCAGCGCCGCATAGCTGTGGGCCGTGGACAGCGCCAGCGCCGACACGCCCAGCAGGAAAATGCCGGAAAACAGCACGGCGCGGGCGCCGAAGCGGTCGACGACAAAGCCGGCCAGCGCCTGCCCCACGCCCGAAATGATGAAGAACACCGTCATCAGCAGGCCCAGTTCCGCATACGACAGGTTGAACGCAGGTTTCAGCCAGACGAACAGGGCCGCGAGGATCAGATGGTAGAAGTGCGACACGCCATGCGCCAGACCCACCAGGCCAATGACGCGCGCGTCGCTGCGCAAAGTTGGCGCTGACTGCGGTGGCAAGTCTGTTGCCGAGTTAGTTGTTATCATGTCATACCCTGTCTTATACTGGTGAAGCTCAAGTGTATGCAAAATATCATCGTCTGTTTTCCGACGGAATGACATAATTTATCGAATTAAGGCCAAGCTGATGGGTGTACCTATCCTCCACCATACCCGCATGTGTCCGCCACGGGAAGCGCCCAGCGCGACTATCCCCGTGACGATGATCGCGCGCGACCTGCAATCCGATGAATTCTTGTTACCGCACAGCCATCCTTGGGGCCAGGTGACGATGGTGCTTGAAGGCGTGCTGCGCATCACCGCCAACAACAGCAGCTGGGTGCTGCCGCCCATGCGCGCCATCTGGATCGCGCCCAACGTGGAACATGCCGTCACGATACTGGAAAAAACCCGCTTGCGCCCCCTGTGCGTCCATGCCGCGCGCGCGCCGTTCGCGGGCCGCGACTGCAAGGTACTGGAGGTATCGAACCTGCTGCGCCAGCTGATCATGGCGCTGGAACAGCTGGACCCGGGCCAGGAACCGGCGCGCGAGGCATTGCTGGCCGAACTGATACTCGATGAATTGAAACGCTCGGCCACGCGGCCCATCCGCGTCCCCTTGCCTGGCGACAAGCGCCTGAAAACGCTGTGCGACAGCCTGATCGAAAAACCGGGCTCGAATCAGACCCTGGAACACTGGGCGCAGCAGGTCGGCGCCTCGGAGCGTACCCTGGCGCGGCTGTTCGAACGGGAGTTGGGCATGAGTTTTGGCCAGTGGCGCCAGCAGGTGCGCCTGGCGCATGCGGCGCCCCTGATCGCGCGCGGCGTGCCACTGTCGCAAGTGGCCGAAGAACTGGGCTACGCCAGTCAGTCGGCTTTTTCCGCCATGTTCAAGAAGACCTTCGGCAGTTCGCCATCGGCCTTCTTTGCGCAGGGCGGACGTCCTTAGGCCATGAAGTCGAACAAGGAGTTCTTGCCCGTATAACCGGGAAGGGCCGAGTTCGTTCCCATCTGTTCCTGGGCGGAATAGGCCTTCACCAGCGCCTGCGCCTGGGCCGTCAGCGCCTTGGCCAGCACGGCTTTCTTGTTGGTGAGGGTGGTGATGTCCTTGCCCACCGATTGCACTTCCTTGCGGATGATGCTCGTTTCGCCCGTCAGTTCACCGATCTTGCTGGAAAACTGGTCCGCCACACCCTTGCCATTATTCGTAAACAGCTTGCTCACGGCGTCAGGATCGGCGGCGATGGCGGCCTTCAGTTTTTTATCGTCGAGCACCAGCTCGCCGCTCTTGCCCAGGGTCACGCCAGCGCTGCCCAGTATGGAAGCGGGCACGCCCGTGCTCGCCGTGCGCAGCACTTGCTCCATCTGCGAACGCACCTGGCCCAGGGCTGTGTCAGACTTCAAATCGCCCTGCTGCAGGCTTTGCAGCTTGCTGTTGAGTTCGTTGTAGGCAGTCACGAAGCTGGCCACGTTGCTGGCGATCTGGCTGCTATCCTTGGCGATGACGAGGTCGGTCGTGCCCTTTTTCTTCAATTCGATGGTGGCGCCCTCGACGGCCGTGGTCAAGGTATTCGTGGCGCTCTTGATGTCCTTGCCGTCGACGGTGAGCAGCGCGTCCTGCGCCGCGGCCGTCTGCTGCAAGCCCTTGCTGGACCCTGGAGCGTAGGCCAGCAGGTTGCTGACGGCCGCGTCGCCCGACACGCTGATGCGCATGCTGCTGTCGGCGCCGCTCTTGCCGTTCAGGGCCAGCGAATAGCCATCGGCACCCTTCACCACGCTGGCGTCGATGCCCTGCTGCTTCAGCGCGGCGGCGATGCCGTCGAGGCTATTGTTGCTGCTGTCGATGGTCAACGAAATGATCTTGCCGCTGCCGGGGGTAAATTGCTTGCCGTCGGTCGCGCCCACTTCGATCTTCACCAGAGCCGGCGCGCCTGTGCCGATCGCCGCGCTCGATGATTTCTGCGCTCCGCTGAGCAGGGTCTGCCCCTGCGCCAACTGCTTGACGTTCAATTCATGGCTGCCGCTGACAGCCTTGTCGGTGGTGGTGGCGCTCAGCACATCCTTGGTGCTGGACGTGGCCGCTGTGGCCAAACCGCTGCCGGCCATGTTCTTGGCCACGGTCTGGAATTTCGCCAGCGCCGATTGCAACTGGCCCAGGCCAGAGAACTTGGCCTGGTCGCGCGCCAGGCTGGCATTGAGCTTGACGACGCCCGTGTTCTGCGACTGCATCTGGCGCTCCACCTTCGCATACACATCGGCCGAGATATTGCCCTGCGTCGTCTGCTGCGTGTTGTTGGTGTAAGCCCTGCTATTGATGGTCGAATTAAACATGGTCGGCGTTCCCGTCAGGTGTTAGGTCATGGCACACGGTTCAGGTCTTGACCGCGCGCTGGGCTGGAAACGGACATCAAGCGCGCGTGACGCGGCAAGGTCCCTCTTCTGGTTGATAATTATGCAGTATTACCGGAATATCAAAACAGCGAACAGAACAAGTTTTTCCTGACTGCAAACCCTTATGCACCATTTTAGCGCAATTACCTGGCGCCCATCTCCGGGCATGCCTCAGCGCATGAATTTCGAGATGGCACTGCTGACAGCCATGTCCAGCTGCAGGAAAGTGAGTCCCACCTTGAAACCCGCACTGCTGAAAATGCAGTGCGA
Source organism: Janthinobacterium darwini (assembly GCF_051380905.1). Lineage (NCBI taxonomy): Bacteria > Pseudomonadati > Pseudomonadota > Betaproteobacteria > Burkholderiales > Oxalobacteraceae > Janthinobacterium > Janthinobacterium darwini. The sequence continues at coordinate 926,589 of NZ_JBNYXX010000001.1, read as the reverse complement.
GACGGACACGCGCGCCTCGATAATGTGTACAGAGCCATCGTAAAACAACTCGAACAGCACCTTGCCCTGTTTGCCTGTCGGCACCGGTTCCGCGATGACGGCCGACATGCCGCCCGGCCCCACATCGAGGGTGCGTGCCGCCACAGGGCCCGCACCATCCATTACCAACATTGCCTTGGCACGCAATATCTTGCGTGCGCCCTGCCTTTGCTCAACTGACACTGTATTCCGCTTCTCTAGCTATGCATTGCCGATGCGAACTCGCTGCGCGAATCCATCGGACAAATATTATAGTTCTAAACGGAAATTCTGTTTGACTTGTCTCAAGCTTGGCATTTAAACCATACCAACTTTTACTCCAGATCGCGCAACTTGTTGAATGCTTCGTCGATGCGCTCGACCCCGATGACCTTGAGCCCCTCAATGGCTTGCTTGGGCAAGTTGGACTTGGGCACCACGGCCAGTGTAAAGCCCAGCTTGGCGGCTTCACGCAAGCGTTCCTGGCCCCGTGGCGCGGGGCGGATTTCGCCGGCCAGCCCCACTTCGCCAAACACCACGAGTCCCCGCGGCAAGGGCTTGTTGCGCATCGACGAGTTAATCGCCAGCAACACGGCCAGGTCGGCCGCCGGCTCCGTGATCTTCACGCCGCCCACTGCGTTAATGAAAACGTCCTGGTCGAAGGCGGCGATGCCCGCGTGGCGGTGCGCCACGGCCAGCAGCATGGCCAGGCGGTTTTGCTCCAGGCCGACGGACAGGCGGCGCGCATTCGGCAGATGGCTGGTATCGACCAGGGCCTGGATTTCCACCAGCAGCGGGCGCGTGCCTTCCTGCGTCACCATCACGCAGGAACCGGGCACCTGGTTGTCGTGCTGCGACAGGAACAGGGCGGACGGGTTCGACACCCCCTTCAGCCCCTTTTCCGTCATGGCGAACACGCCCAGTTCATTCACAGCGCCAAAACGGTTCTTGATGGCGCGCACCAGGCGGAAGCTGGAATGGGCATCTCCCTCGAAATACAGCACCGTATCGACGATGTGTTCAAGCACGCGGGGACCGGCCAGTGCGCCCTCTTTCGTCACATGGCCCACCAAGATGATGGTCACGCCCGTCTGCTTGGCCGCCCGCGTCAGTTGGGCCGCGCACTCGCGCACTTGCGCCACGGAACCGGGCGCCGAGCTGAGCGCGTCCGAATACACGGTCTGGATCGAGTCGATCACCACCACTTCCGGCTTCAGGTCGTTCAAGGTGGACAGGATCTTTTCCAGCTGGATCTCCGCCTGCAATTTCAATTCCTTGGCGTCGATGACGAGGCGCTTGGCGCGCAGGGCGATCTGCGCACCAGATTCCTCGCCACTGACGTACAGCACGCGCTTGTGATGCGACATATTGGCCAGCGCCTGCAGCAGCAAGGTCGACTTGCCGATGCCGGGGTCGCCGCCGATCAGCACGACGCCGCCCGCCACCATGCCGCCGCCCAGCACGCGGTCGAATTCCTCGATGCCGGTGCCGAAGCGGGGCACGTCGATGGCGTCGATATCGTCGAGCGACAGCACGGGCGCCGTCTGCGCCAGCGACATGTGCTGCGGGTTCGAATAGCGGTTGTTGCCGCCCGTTTCGGGCAGGGTTTCCACCATGGTATTCCACTGGTTGCACGAGGTGCACTGCCCCATCCATTTATTGCTGATGGCGCCGCAATCGCTGCAGGTGTAGATGGTCTTGACTTTTGCCATGGTGTACTTTGCCCGGGTAAGGTGAAAATGCTGTTTATATATACAGTATATACAAACGGCGGGCCGCCGTCACTGTGTCGCTACGATCACGGGCACGCGCGGCGCCAGTGCGCACATCAGCTCGTAGCCGATAGTGCCGGCGGCCATGGCCACCTCGTCAATCGGCATGCCCTGGCCCCACAGGGTGACGGAACTACCGACCCGCGCACCGGGCACGCGCGTCAAATCAACCATCAGCATGTCCATCGAGACCCGGCCAATGAGCCCCGTGCGCACGCCGTCGACCAGCACGGGCGTGCCATCGGGCGCATGGCGCGGATAGCCATCCGCATAGCCGCAAGCCACCACGCCCACCTTGATATTGCCAGCCGCTTCGTAGCGGCTGCCATAGCCCACCACCTCGCCGGCGGCGATCTCCTGGATGCCGATGATGCTGCTGCGCAAGGTCATGGTGGGCAGCAAGCCGAACGCTTGCGCCGACGTGCCGCCGGGAGCGCCGCTGGGCGTGCCGCCATACAGCATGATGCCGGGGCGCACCCAGTCGCTGTCCAGATGGTGCAGCAGCAATCCGGCCGAATTGCACAGGCTGCGCGGCAAGGCCGTGCCGATGCTGGCCACCCCGGCCTCGAAGCGCAGCATCTGCTGGGCCAGCGGCAAGCGCGTGGGCGCCGCCGCGTCCGCATTGGCGAAATGCGTCATCAGGGTGATCGTGCCAACGTGCGGCATGGCGCGCAGGCGCGCATACGCGGCGGCGATGGCTTGCGGCGTAAAGCCCAGGCGGTTCATGCCCGTATTCATCTTCAGGTGCACATCGATGGCGCGCGGCAAGCGCGCCGCTGCCAGCATGGCGATCTGCTCTTCGCAATGCACGCTGCCATTCAAGCCATATTGCGCCATGACCGGCAAATCGCTGGCGTCGAAAAAGCCTTCCAGCAGCAAGATGGGCTTGGTCCAGCCCAGTTCGCGCAAGCGCTCGGCGTAATCGACCTCGACCAGCGCCAGGCCATCGGCGTCGGCAAAGCCCCGCATAGCTTGCTCCAGGCCATGGCCATAGGCATTCGCCTTGACGACGGCCCACACTTTGGCACCGCGGGCGCAGGCACGCGCGCGCGCCAGATTCTGTTGCATGGCATCGAGATGGATGGTGGCGATGAGGGGCCTGGGCATATGCGTCGTTCACGGCGGGTGGGAAAGCCGTATTTTAACGGATGGACCAGATGCGGGGCGGCAAGCCTGCCAGGCGGACGGGGGCGATGGCCGCCCACGACAGCATGTATAAAATGTTCACATGTGATGTATTTTTCTACGGCAGAAAAATTAAGCTTCCCTTAGGCAAGACTATGCGAGGCAGCCCCGGCCAAACTTGGGGTTTGCCGTTTTTTCGTGGTATAAAGCAAGCCAGATATGATTTCAGGCAATCCAGAATGAATCGTGGTTTTTATACCATCATGGCGGCGCAGTTCTTTTCCTCGCTGGCAGATAACGCCCTCTTTTTTGTCGCCGTCGATTTATTGGTGTCCATGAAATCCCCGGCCTGGATCACGCCGCTACTCAAATTGTCGTTCGTACTGTTTTACGTGCTGTTGGCCGCTTTTGTTGGCGCTTTCGCGGATGCATTGCCGAAAGGCAAGGTCATGTTCATCGCCAACATGGTCAAGATCTTCGGCTGCGCCCTCGTCTTCTTCCACGTACACCCGCTGCTGGCCTACGCCGTCGTCGGTTTTGGCGCGGCCGTGTATTCGCCCGCCAAGTACGGCATCCTGACGGAACTGCTGCCGCCGGAAAAGCTGGTGGCGGCGAATGGCTGGATCGAAGGCTTGACCGTCACCTCCATCATCCTGGGCACCGTCATGGGCGGCGCGCTCGTCAGCGGCCACGTGTCCGACATGCTGCTTTCCATCGACATCCCCCTGATCGATACGGGCATCAGCAACAAGACGGAAGCGGCCTTGTGCGTGGTAGTCGGCATCTACGTCATGGCGACCCTGGCCAACCTGAAGATTCCCGACACGGGCTGCGTGTATCCGCATCAGGAACGCAATCCTATCAAACTGATCACCGATTTTGCCAATTGCTATTCCATCCTGTGGAAAGACAAGCTGGGCCAGATTACCCTGGCCGTGACGACCCTGTTCTGGGGCGCTGGCGCCACCTTGCAACTGATCGTGCTGGAATGGGCCAAGCAGTCGCTGAACATGCCGTTCGACAAGGCGACCAGCCTGGTGGGCGTGGTCGCCATCGGTGTGGCCGCTGGGGCCGTGCTGTCGGCGCGCTTCATTCCCCTGCGCAAATCGCTGACTGTCATTCCGCTGGGCATCGCCATGGGCGTGATCGTCATGATGATGACGCAAGTGCACTCAGTGTGGATTGCCTACCCGCTGCTGATACTGATCGGCGCCCTGTCCGGCTTTTTCGTCGTGCCCATGAATGCCCTGCTGCAACACCGCGGCCACGTCCTGATGAGCGCAGGCCATTCCATCGCGGTGCAGAACTTCAATGAAAACCTGTCGATTCTCACCATGCTGGCCGTGTATTCGATCATGATCCGTTTGCACCTGCCGCTCAATATCATCATCACCCTGTTCGGCCTGTTCGTCGCCGGCACCATGTACATGATCATGCGCAGGCACAAGCTGAACCAGCTGGAACACGACAATCTGTCCTTGATTGGCGAGCAGAAACATTAATTCGGGGTCAGACGGAGACGCCGAGTCCCGTCGGGGGAATGCATCCCAATGGGATGCATTCTGATCGCGAAGCGACTGACCCCAACATTAGGCTGGCAGCACACCCGCCAGCCGCCGCACAGCAGCCTGCTCCGTCCAAGTATCGGGCACGACAAAACCACGCGTGCGCTCCACTTCCCAGCCGTCGACATGGTCCACCGTGGCTACCATCACCGCTTGCACCAACCCAAACAACTGCGCGCGCAAGGCATCGACGTCGAGCACTTCCACCTCGCGTCCCTTGAACGGCGCCAGCCATTGCAAGCGCGGCAGCACGATATAGCGCTGCTGCGGCAATTCTGTTGGCGTGCACCAGAAGCCGTGTCCATGTTCCTGGGAAATACCCTCCATGCCGGGCGTGGCGCCTGCCGCATAAAACAGCCAGCCCTTGACCAGCGCCTGCGCCGCCCGCACGGGCTGCGCCAGCAGGCTTTGCGCGGCCGGATGCCGTGACAAGGCCAGTTGCTTGTCGAGGATCTTGCGCATTTTCAATCCCAAGGTGTCGGCCAGGTTGGGACCGATCAAGTGGTTGAAGACACCGGCATCAGGCGCGCCTTCGAGCAGGTAGAACTTGGTGGCGAATTCCCAGTGCAACAACGCCTCACCATCCGCGCCATCACGCAACAGGAAATCGAACTCGCCCACTGTGTCATTGCGGTTCACTTGCACCTGCAAGCCATGCGCTTGCAATACACCATGTTGCTCAAAATAAAAGGCCAGCAGCTTTTCAGCATACAGGCCCAGGCGGGAATAGAATCGGGGACCGAGCGCCGCATCGAGCGGCGACGGGTCATCCTGCAGCGCCCCCAGCCAGGCGGTCACGGCAGGCGTGACCGGGTCCAGGCTGGCGATGCGCCCGCCCCAGTGGGGGCTGGCCGGGTCCAGCAAGTCGGGCGAATCGAGCAGCCAGGCCAGCGCCCGCACGCGGGGGTGCGTCAGATGCCCCCAGCGACGTTCGAAGCGGGCCTGAAAAGTGCCGATGGCTGGGTCAGCCGCCTGCATGCGTGCTTTTCGCCAGGCACAGGTCGGCCCAGGCACGCGCCTTGGCCTTGCCCGTCTCGTCCTGCAACAGCATTTCCGGGTGGAAGGTGGCAACAACGGAAGCATTTCCTAGCTGGCGCACCTTGCCACGCACGGGTTTTTCACCGGGATTGATACCGGCTGCGGCCATCGAACCCAGGGTGACGATGGTGCGCGGCTGCAGCAGGGCCAGTTCACGCTCGAAATACGGGCGGCAGGCGGCGGACTCCGATTCGGTGGGCAAGCGCTCCTGGCCCGCCTCGTCAAGCGGACGGCATTTCAGCAAATGGGTGATATACACATCACTGCCCGCATCGACTTCGATGGCTTTCAACATATTGTCGAGCAATTTACCCTGCTCGCCCGGCAAGGCGCGCCCTTCGCGTTCTTCCGCGCGCGACGGGCTGCTGGCCAGCATCAGCCAAGCGCCCTGACGGTCGCCACGCCCCATGACGACGCCCTTGCGCGTCTTGCACAAGTCGCAGCGCGCGCACTTGGCGACGGCGGCCGTCAAGCCATCCCAGTCGAGGGCGGCGATATCGGCATCATTCAGCTGTTTGGCGGGCGGCGGCGGGGGAGCATCGTCGAACCAGGCCGTGTCGTCGGGCATGGCGGCAGGTTCCGGTGTCACGGCAACGGCAACGGGCGCCTCGACCTTCACCTCGGCGACTACCTCGGCGACCACCTCAACCACTGCTTCCGCTTCTGCAGCTGCGGCCACAGGCTCCGCCACGCTGGCTTCCCTAGGCACAGGGGCCTCGACAACGGCCTCAGCGGGCTCGGGCGCGCTCCCCTGGCGCAAGCGCCACAGGGGACCAACGCCCATTTCATCGAGGAAAACGGCGCTGCGGCTCATAAGGTATAACGCATCACGATGGCGTCCTCACGTTGCGAGTTGCTGGCCGGATAGTATCCCTTGCGCCGGCCTATCTGTTCAAATCCATAGCGCTGGTAAATATCGAGCGCGCGCACGTTCGACGGACGCACTTCCAGCAGCATCGATTCCATGCCCAGCTGGCGCGCGCAGGCGCAGGACTGGTTCAGCAGAAAACGGCCCAGGCCCTGGCCCTGTATGGCGCCTTCGACGGCCACATTGAGCAAGTGCGCCTCATCGACGACCAGCATCAATAAAAAGTAGCCGAGCAAGGTGCCGTCCACGTCGCGCAACACCCAGGCCGGATAGCCGCTCTTGAGCGAATCGACGAAGTTACCGTGCGTCCAGGGATGCGGATACACGCGCTGTTCCAGCGCCAGCACTTCGGCCAAGTCCGTCTCGGCCATCGGTTGATAGTCGAGACGCAGCAAGTCCCAGCCTGCCGCGCTGTCCAGAACCTTGCCCGCCACGCTCATTGCACGGACTCCGCAGCGGCCTTGGCGGCCTGCATGTCCAGGCGCTCTGCGCTCGTGTAGGCGATCTTGTTGCGCAAATACAAAGGCTGCGCCTCGGCCGCCGTCACGAACTGACCGGCCGCAAAGGCGATGCGCGCCAGCTGGCCCACCTGCACGGCGTGCGGCATGATGGCGGCATCGGCCGTGGCGGCACATGGCAGCGCGGCCAAGGCGTCGGCATACGCGCCAAAACCGTTGCCACAGCCAACCACATCGCCTTGCGGCGCCACGCCGGCCGGCGCGCTCAGGGCCGGCGGCGACACGGCTTGCAAGCCATCCTGGTAATCGTATTGCGCCCAGTACACTTCGCCCATGCGGGCGTCGAGCACGGTCACGATGCGCTGCGCGCCATGCTGCTGGTGGCAGGCCAGCGCCATGGCGTCGAGTGTCACGACGGGCACGACGGGCAGACTGGCGCCGTAGGCCAGCCCTTGGGCGATGCCGCAGGCCGTGCGCACGCCCGTAAACGAGCCGGGGCCGGAGCCGTAGGCGATGGCATCGACGTCGGCCAGGGTCACGCCCGCTTCGGCCAGCAATTCCTGCACCATCGGCAAGATCGATTGGGAATGCGTGCGCACGCCCGACGAGGCACGGGACAGCACGACATCGCCGCGCAGCAGGGCGCATGAGGCGAGTTCGGACGAAGTTTCAATAGCAAGTAAGGTAGGAAGTAAGATAGGCATGGCGTATTTTACCTTGCCGCGCCATGGCGCGGCACTCCCCGCTACGCCATGCCTGGACCAGCCGGACAGCGATCAGGGCGATGCGGCTTGCACAGCAGGCCCGCGAGGACGGCTATAATGAAAGACGCAGCTTATTAATTGACCGTGACCGGCATCAAGTGTGCCGCGCCAAGCAATCGTTCAGCCATTACTAAGCAACATCGCTAAGCAACATCGTCTTTCCACTCTTGCCCTGGTCCGTTCCGTGAATCCACATCTTGCTAAACTGCAACCATATCCATTTGAAAAGCTGCGCCAGCTGTTTGCCGGCGTGACGGTCAACCCCGAGTATGCGCCCATCAGCCTGGGCATGGGCGAACCCAAGCACCCGACGCCAGCCTTCATCGAGCAGGCATTGGTCGACAATATCCACGGCCTGGCCAGCTATCCGACCACCATCGGTTCGGAAGCCTTGCGTACCGCCATCGCCGGCTGGCTGGAACGCCGCTATGGCATCCCCAAGCTCAATCCTGCCACGCAAATCCTGCCCGTGAACGGTTCGCGCGAAGCGCTGTTTGCGCTGGCGCAAACGGTGATCGATCCGTCGGCCGGTTCGCTGGTGATCAGCCCGAATCCGTTTTACCAGATCTATGAAGGCGCGGCTTACCTGGCCGGCGCCGAACCGTATTTCGTCAATTCCGATCCCACGCGCAATTTCGGCTGCGACTACGACGCTGTGCCGGCATCCGTGTGGGAAAAGGTCAAGCTGCTGTTCCTTTGTTCGCCAGGCAACCCGACGGGCGCCGTGCTCACCCTGACGGACTGGGAACACCTGTTTGCCCTGTCCGAGCGCTACGATTTCGTCATCGCCGCCGACGAGTGCTATTCCGAGATTTACCACGGCGACACGGCCCCGCTGGGGGCGCTGCAGGCGGCGCACATGCTGGGCCTGTCCACGATCGAACGCCCGTATGCTCGCCTGGTGGTGTTTTCCAGCCTGTCGAAGCGTTCGAACGTGCCGGGCATGCGCTCGGGCTTTGTCGCCGGCGACGCGGAAGTGCTGAAAAAATTCCTGCTCTACCGAACCTACCACGGCGGCGCCATGAGCCCCGCCGTGCAGGCGGCCTCCGTCGCGGCCTGGAACGACGAAACCCATGTCGAGGAAAATCGCGCCAAGTATCGTGCCAAGTTCGATGCCATCACGCCGCTGCTGCAATCGGTGATGGACGTGCAATTGCCGGACGCCGGCTTTTACCTGTGGGCCGACGTCAGCCGCACGGGACTGTCCGACACCGAATTCGCGCAACGCCTGTACGCCGAATATAATGTCACGGTACTGCCTGGCAGCTACCTGGCGCGCGACGCGCACGGCATCAATCCGGGCCGCAACCGCATCCGCATGGCCCTGGTGGCCGAAACGGCTGAAGGGCTGGAAGCGGCATTGCGCATAGTAAAATTCTGCCAGCAGCTTTCCGCATCCGCATCAACTCCGCATTAACCAATACATAAGACATCATCATGAGCCAACAACTGCAAAACATCATCGACCAGGCCTGGGAAAACCGTGCCGAGATCAATCCGGGCAACGGCACGGCCGAACTACGCGACGCCGTATCCCACGTCATCAATGGCCTGGACAACGGCAGCATCCGCGTAGCGGAAAAAACCACGGGCGACTGGGTTGTCAACCAGTGGGTCAAGAAAGCCGTGCTGCTGTCGTTCCGCCTGGAAAACAACGTCGTCATGCCATCCGATGGCACGATGCAGTTCTACGACAAGGTGCCGACCAAGTTCGCCAACTACACGCCGGAAGACTTCGCCAAGGGCGGTTTCCGCGTGGTGCCGCCAGCCGTCGCCCGCCGCGGCAGCTTCATCGCCAAGAACGTCGTGCTGATGCCGTCCTACGTCAACATCGGCGCCTACGTCGATGAAGGCGCCATGGTCGACACCTGGGCCACCGTCGGTTCCTGCGCCCAGATCGGCAAGAACGTCCACCTGTCCGGCGGCGTCGGCATCGGCGGCGTGCTGGAACCGATGCAAGCGAACCCGACCATCATCGAAGACAACTGCTTCATCGGCGCCCGCTCGGAAATCGTCGAAGGCGTGATCGTCGAAGAAAACTCGGTCATCTCGATGGGCGTCTACATCGGCCAGTCGACCAAGATCTACGACCGCGCCACGGGCGAAGTGACCTATGGCCGCGTGCCAGCCGGCTCCGTCGTGGTGTCGGGCAACCTGCCATCGGAAGACGGCAAGTACTCGCTGTACTGCGCCGTCATCGTCAAGCGCGTGGATGCAAAAACCCGCGCCAAGACCGGCATCAACGAACTCTTGCGTGGCATTTGATCGTTGCGCTGTGAAGCATAAGTAATACCTGAATGTCCCGCCCCGGCGGGACATTTTCATTTCCGACTAGCAACTTCAATCGTCCCGCAGCCTTACGCCATCCTGTCCTATACTGGATGGCATGAATACTCCTCCCGTATTGATCGTCGGCGCCGGTCCTACCGGCCTCATGCTTGCCCTGCGCCTGGCGCGCCATGGCGTCGATTGCCGCATCATCGATAAAAACAGCGGCCCCGGGCAAGCGTCGCGGGCCATGGCCGTGCATGCGCGCACGCTGGAGTTTTACCAGCAGCTGGGCTTTGCCGACGAGCTGGTCAGCCTGGGCATCAAGATCAATGCCATGCACATCCACGAAGGGGGAGAAGAACTGGTGAAACTGGCGCTGGGCGAGATCGGCGAAGGCCTGAGTCCCTACCCTTTCGTGCTGAGCCTGCCCCAGGACGAGCATGAGCGCTTTCTCATCAGCAAGCTGGCGGCGGCCGGCGTGCATGTGGAATGGAATGTGGCGCTGGACCTGTGGACGCAGGACGATAGCGAAGTGCAAGCCATCCTGCTCAAGGATGGCGAACGCCAATATTGCACGTTTGACTATATTTGCGGCTGCGATGGCGCCCGCAGCGCCGTGCGCGAGATCGCCGGCTTCGACTTTTCCGGCGGTACTTACGACCACCTGTATTACGTGGCCGATGCGCAAGTGGCCGGCAGCAATACGGATTTGCACGCCCACCTGGGCGCGAATTCTTTTGCGCTGATGTTGCCCGTGCGCACGAGCGGCATGCAGCGCCTGATCGGCATCCTGCCTGACCGCCCGGACGGCGCGCCGCCCCCCGTGTTTGACGATGTGCGCGAACAGGTGCAAGCCTTGCTGGGCATCCAGGTCGAACACGTGAACTGGTTTTCCACGTACAAGGTGCATCACCGGGTGGCGGCACAGTTTCGCGAACGGCGCTGCTTCATTCTCGGCGACGCGGCCCATTTGCACAGCCCCGTAGGCGGCCAGGGCATGAACACGGGCCTGGGCGACGCCGTCAACCTGGCCTGGAAACTGGCGCAGAAACTGCACGGACAAAGCAACGACGCCCTGCTCGACACCTATGAAAGCGAACGCATCGTGTTTGCCCGCAAGCTCGTCGCCACCACTGACCGTGCGTTCCAGGCCATCGTCGCGCAAGGCATGGCCGGGCAATTCCTGCGCCGCTGGCTGGTGCCCCATGCGCTGCCCTTCCTCTCGGGCTTCGGGCGGGCGCGCCGCTTGCTGTTCCAGACCGTGTCGCAAATCCAGATCAGCTATGAAGACAGCGCCCTTTCCGCGGGCCACGCGGAATACCTGCGCGGTGGCGACCGCCTGCCATGGTTCTCGGACGGCACGCAAGACAATTTCACGGCCTTGCGCAGCATGGATTGGCAATTGCACATCTATGGCGAAGCGGCGCCCGAGCTGCTCGGCGAAGCACGCGTGCTGAAGCTGCCCGTGCATTGCTACACCTATAACGTGGCCGCCAAGCTGGCCGGCCTGGGCCGCGACGCGGCCTACCTCGTGCGCCCCGACGGCCACATTGCGCTGGCCCTGCACTTGCAGGAGAGCGGCGCCCTGCGCGCCCTGGCCTTGCGCCTGGGCCTGCATTTCGGCCCGGCAGAGATGGGCAAGGCGGCGCCACGGCCGGTGTAGGGGAATCACGGGGCCGTGTTGCAGCGCCGCATCGACTGTATAATGGCGGCTACCATCGCATTTTTCCCTGGCGCAAGCGCCGCGATCAAGCGAACCGCATTCATTCCCCTTAGCCCTACCCATGACGACCATTACACTCTACGGTATCCCCAACTGCGATACCGTCAAAAAGGCCCGCACCTGGCTGGCCGCGCAACAACTCGATTTCACTTTCCACGACTTCAAGAAACTGGGCCTGGAACGCACCACCGTCGAAGCGTGGCTGCAGCAATTACCGTGGGATGTGCTGGTCAACAAAAAAGGCACGACCTGGCGCGCCCTGTCCGACGAGCGCAAGGCCGCCACCGTCGACGCGGCCAGCGCGTTGACCCTGATGCTGGAAAACCCGTCCATCATCAAGCGCCCCGTACTGGACAAGGATGGCCAGTTCAGCGTGGCGTTTTCCGATGCGCAGTACAAAACCATTTTCTCGCTGTAACCCTCTAGTTGACCACCGGAACGATGTTGCCGGCACCACCTTACTCATGACCACCTCCAAAACCCTCGCCCTGACCGAAAAACTGATCGCCCTGTCCTCGGTCACGCCCGATGATAAGGGCTGCCAGCAGCACCTGATCGACCTTCTCACGCCGCTGGGCTTTGTCTGCGAAACGATACAATCGAACGACGTCACCAACCTGTGGGCCCGCCGTGGCACGACCTCCCCCGTGTTCGTGTTTGCCGGCCATACGGACGTGGTGCCCACGGGGCCCGTCGAGCAATGGCGCTCGCAGCCCTTCATCCCCACCCATCGCGACGGCAAGCTGTACGGCCGTGGGGCGGCCGACATGAAGACCTCGATCGCCGCCATGGTGGTGGCCTGCGAGGAATTCATCGCCGCCACGCCCGGGCATACGGGTTCCATCGCTTTCCTGATCACCAGCGACGAGGAAGGCCCGGCCACGGACGGCACCGTCATCGTCTGCGACAAATTGAAGGAACGGGGCGAGCAGATCGACTATTGCCTGGTGGGCGAGCCAACGTCGAGCGCGCAGCTGGGCGACATGATCAAAAATGGCCGCCGCGGTTCCCTGTCGGGCCGCCTGACGATCAAGGGCGTGCAAGGCCATATCGCCTACCCGCACCTGGCGAAAAACCCGATTCATGAAGCGGCGCAGGCGCTGGCCGACCTGGTCGAAGAGAAATGGGACGCGGGCAACGAGTACTACCTGCCGACGTCGTGGCAAATGTCCAACATCAACGCGGGTACGGGCGCCAATAACGTGATTCCGGGCGACATGGTGATCGATTTCAATTTCCGCTTTTCTACGGCCAGCACGGCGGAAAACCTGCAGGAACGGGTGCACGCCATCCTCGACCAGCATGACTTGCAATACGATTTGCAGTGGACCCTGAGCGGCCTGCCCTTCCTCACGCCGCGCGGCACCTTGAGCGATGCGCTGTCCGCCGCCATCCTGGAAGAAACGGGCATCACGACGGAGCTGTCGACCACGGGCGGCACCTCGGATGGCCGGTTTATCGCGCAAATCTGCCCCCAAGTGATAGAATTCGGGCCGCCCAATGCCAGTATTCACAAGATCGACGAGCACATCGAACTGCGCCACATCGATCCCCTGAAGAATATTTACCGGCGCACGCTGGAGCATTTGCTGCCCGTCTGAACCAGAATACCGAGGCCCGTCACGGCGGGCCAGAACACCGTCTTTTCGAGAATGCCATGACCCCGAACCCGTTTTCCACGCCACGCGACCTGCTGCGCTACGCCGTTACCCGTTTTAATACCGCCAAGCTGTTTTTCGGCCACGGCAGCGCCGAAGCGTTCGACGAAGCGGCCTATCTGATCCTGCACACCTTGAAGTTGCCACTCGACAAGCTTGAACCGTTCCTGGACGCGAAGCTGCTGCCGTCGGAAATCGCCAGCGTGATGACGGTCATCGACCGCCGCAGCATCGATCGCGTGCCAGCCGCCTACATCACCAAGGAAGGCTGGCTGGGCACGTATAACTTCTACGTGGACGAGCGCGTGATCGTGCCACGCTCCTTCATCGCCGAGCTGATCCCCGAATACTTTTCGCCATGGGTGGCGGAACCGGAAGCGGTGGAAAACATCCTGGAACTGTGCACCGGCTCGGGCTGCCTGTCCATCATGATGGCCGACGCCTTCCCGAACGCCAGCGTGGACGCCGTGGACATTTCCGCCGACGCGTTGGCCGTGGCCAAGCGCAACGTCGACACGTATAAACTGCAAGACCGCGTCAAGCTGATCGAATCGGACCTGTATACCAACGTGCCGGCCAAGAAATACGACTTGATCATCAGCAACCCGCCGTACGTGAATTCCGCGTCGATGGGCGCCCTGCCCCAGGAATACCTGGCCGAACCGCAAATCGCCCTCGACGGCGGCAGCGACGGCATGGACCTGGTGCGCAAGATCATCGCCGGTGCGGCTGAACGCCTGACGGACGATGGCATCCTGATGATTGAAATTGGCAACGAACGCGCCTACGCGGAAGCGGCCTTCGGCGAGCTGGGCCTGACCTGGCTGACGACGAGCGCTGGTGACGACATGGTATTCCTGCTGACGGCAGAGCAGCTGAAGCTGGCCTAATTGACTACCGGGGTCAGACCCGCCGGGTCTGACCCCAGCCTCTACAAAGAAAAAAATGATACGTTTCCTACAAGTAAGCCTGATGCGCGGCATCAAACCGTTGCTCGAACAAGTCGATGTCACGCTCAACCCGGGCGACAAGATCGGCCTGATCGGCGCCAATGGCGCGGGCAAATCGAGCCTGTTCGCCATGATGCGTGGCGAATTGCACCCTGACCAGGGCGAGATCGATTTCCCGGCCAAATGGCGCGTGGCTTACGTGGCGCAGGAAACGCCACCGCTGGACCGTGCCGCGCTCGACTATGCGATCGATGGCGACATCACCCTGCGCAAACTGGAAGCGGAACTGGCGCGCCTGGAATCGGAGCCGGCCACGTCGGAAAACGGCATCGCCATCGGTGAAATCTACAGCGCCATGGCCGACGCCGACGCCTATACCGTGCAGTCGCGCGGCGAGCAATTGCTGCTGGGCCTGGGCTTTACCCTGGACCAGATGCAGCAACCTGTCGCCAGCTTCTCCGGCGGCTGGCGCATGCGCTTGAACCTGGCGCAAGCGCTGATGTGCCCGTCCGACCTGCTGCTGCTCGATGAACCGACCAATCACTTGGACCTGGACGCCATCATCTGGCTGGAAGACTGGCTGAAACGCTACGCCGGCACCTTGCTGATCATTTCCCATGACCGCGACTTCCTCGACGAAGTGGTCAACGTGGTCGTGCATATCGACGAGCGCAAGCTGAAGCGCTATTCGGGCAACTACTCGAGCTTCGAGCGTCAACGCGCGGCGCAGATGATCCTGGCCGCCGGCGCGCTGGAAAAGCAGCAGCGCAAGCGTGCCCACCTGGAATCGTTCGTCAACCGCTTCAAGGCGCAAGCCTCGAAGGCGCGCCAGGCGCAAAGCCGCATGAAGGCGCTGGCGAAGATGGAAGAGCTGGCGCCATTGCGCGCCGCCGCCGAATTCTCGTTCGAATTCCGCGAGCCGCTGTCGGCCCCGAACCCGCTGCTGGTCATGGAAGACGTCGATGCGGGCTACAAGATCGAAAACGAAGCGACGGGCGAAATCACGCATAAAACCATTGTCAACGGCATCAAGTTTTCGCTGCAGATCGGCCAGCGCATCGGCCTCCTGGGCCAGAACGGCGCCGGCAAGTCGACCTTGATCAAGACCATCGCCGGCGAACTGATGCCGCTGACGGGCGACGCCACCATGGGCAAGGGCTTGAACATCGGCTACTTCGCCCAGCACCAGGTGGAAATGCTGCGCCACGACGAATCGCCGCTATGGCATCTGGCCAAGATCGCCCCGACCGTGCGCGAGCAGGAACTGCGCAACTTCCTGGGTGGCTTCAACTTCCCCGGCAACATGGTGACCGCGTCGATAGCACCGTTCTCGGGCGGCGAAAAAGCCCGCCTGGCGCTGGCCCTGATCGTCTGGCAACGTCCGAACTTGCTGCTGCTCGATGAACCGACCAACCATCTGGATCTGGAAACGCGCGAAGCGCTGACGGAAGCCTTGGCCCAGTTCGAAGGCACGCTGGTCGTCGTTTCCCATGATCGCCATTTGCTGCGCGCGACCACCGACGAATTCATCATCGTTGCCGACGGCAAGCTGCAACCGTTCGACGGCGATCTGGACGACTACAAGGACTGGCTGTTCAAGACCAAGCTGGGCAAAGGCACGGATGTGCTGCCGGCCGCCGGCAAGGCCAACAAGACAGACTTCCCCGTGACTTCTTCCGTCCCTTCGCCGGTAGCGGCCGCCCCTGCCGCGCCCGTGCGCGACAAGCGCCAGGAAGCGGAAGACCGCCAGAAGGCTGCTGCCCTGCGCAAGCCGATCGAAAACAAGATCAAGCGCCAGGAAGAGCAAATTGCCAAGCGCAACGCGCAAAAGGCGGAAACGGAAGCCAAGCTGGGCGAGCCGACCATCTATGACGCGGCCAACAAGGCCAAGCTGAAGCAGTTGCTGGCTGACCAGACCTTCTTCACCAAGGACCTGGCGCAACTGGAAGCGGAATGGCTCGATCTGCAGGATCAGCTGGAAAAGCTCGGTTAATCACGTGACGACAAAAGACGACCCTCGGGTCGTCTTTTTTTTCAGGCTGCTTGCATGGGGCTGGGGCTGCGGATGGCCATCAGGCGGTCGATATCGACGAGGATCAGCCGGCGTCCCGACACCATGCCCAGGCCCATCAGGTAATCGGCTTCCACCTCGCCCAGGCCGGGTACGGTGGCGATGTCGGCGGGCGCCAGGCTGACGATATCGGTAACGCCATCGACCACCATGCCCATCACGCCATTGCTCAGCTGCAGGATGATCACGTCGGTGGACGGGTCGGGCGCGCCCCGTGTGCTGCCGAACGCGGCGCGCATGTCGACGATGGGGATGATCACGCCGCGCGAGACGGCCACGCTGTGCAGCACCTCTCCTTCCGAGGAGAAGCGATCGAGTTCCTTCAGCGGGCGCAATTCCCGCACGCAGCGATAATCAAGGCCGTATTCCAGGCCGCCCAGCCGGAAGCTCAAGTACTGCGTCAGGTATTGCTCCGTTGCGGCGCCAGGCGTAGTTGTGGGCTGCATGGTGATCCTTTCATCCGGTAAGCGCTGCCAGAATGCGCAGTGGCGCAACGTTGGCCCCATGCTAACCAGCATCGCCGCTCCCGGCGTTGAGAAACATCAACTTTCCCGGGAGCCATGCTTTGCCTCCGCCCCCAGCCTTGCGCCGCCGCAGCCATCTTCCCTTACAATAGCCACATCGTTTTCCCACAGGCAGGCCATGCAACACCTCGTCAATCCCGCTGAAGTTGAATTCTCCGCCATCCGCGCCCAAGGGCCGGGCGGGCAGAACGTCAACAAGGTTTCCAGCGCCATCCATTTGCGCTTCCCCATCGCCGCCTCGTCGCTGCCGGAAGCGTACAAGGAAAGGCTGCTGGCCCTGCGCGACAGCCGCATCAGCAAGGATGGCGTGCTGGTGCTCAAGGCGCAGCAGTCGCGAAGCCAGGAACAGAACAAGGAAGAAGCCTTGCGGCGCCTGCAGGAAATCATCGACAGCGTGACCTTCCTGCCTGCCGTGCGCCGCGCCACCAAGCCCACGCGCAGCTCGCAACGGCGCCGCCTCGACAGCAAGAGTACGCACAGCGTGCTCAAGCAGTCGCGCGGCAAGGTCACAGACTGATTACGGCGCTGGCTGGTACGTCCAGTCCAGGCTGCCGCTGCTGTCCGCAAACACGGGCTGCGTGGCTGGCGTGGCGCTGCGCAACAGCGCCTTGATCTCCTTCGGCGGCCGGTCGTAGACCTTGGCCGGCCCGGGCGGCACGACCATGGCGCGCACGGCCGTTTCACCGTCCACCAGTCCCAGGGTGCAACGCGACTGGCCCGCCGTCGCTTGCCGCTGCTGGCGCAGCTGCTCCACCAGCGCCAGCATTTGCGCGTGCAGGATTTCCGACTGTTTTACTTCCACGCGCAGGCGGGCCACTTCTTTCAAGACGGGGGCGATGCGCGCCGCCAGCTTGTCGTACTGCGTTTGCTGCGCCGGCTGCAGCTGCAGCTCGCCGCGCCGCAGCTGGCCCGCCAGGGTCAGGTAGTTGCGCACCTCGGGCAATTGCGCGATGGCATCAATTTCCTGCTGGCGCTTGTGCTGCGCCTGCTGATATTGCGCGGCCCGGGCCAGGCTTTCCGCGATCTTTTGGTCCAGGCCACTCAAATCGGGCACCAGCGGGAACAGCAGCATCTCCACCTGCTTGCGGGGGCCGGCGCTGCCAATGCGGATGGTGCGTGCCGCCACGGCACAGCCTTCGGCCAGCTCGATGACGACCTCGTCGGCGATGATCTCGCAATTGCTGGCATGGTCGATCACCACGCGCGTGCCGGCGATGACGCAGCTTTCGGCACGCTTCAAGTGCACTTCGCCACTGAGCGCCTGCAGCACGGAACCGGAAGCGACGCCCTCGACGCGCACGTCGCCGTGTTCATTAAAAGCCGTGCCGCCCACCAGGTTGCGCTGTAACCATATCAGCCCGCCATGCGAATGCAGATGGCCGTACACGTCGCCATGGATGGTGATGTCGCTGCCGTCGACCTGGCGCTGCTCCTGCACTTCGCCATATTCCTCGTACGCGGCGCGCAGCTTCAAATTGCCCGTGGTGCGGCTGCTGACGCCTTCGCGGCTGACGATCTTGTTTTCGATGGAGAGCTTGCCGTGCGCATCGACATTCACATAGCCATCCTGGGTGGCCACAACGTAATCGCCATCGCTGAAGTGCTCGACCGCCGTGCCCACACCTGCCACCGCCGCCGGGTCCAGCTCCAGCGGCGCGCGCGGCGGCAGCAGCGTGCCGTCCAGGTCGTAGCCGGGCAAGCCGGGCGCACCGGGCAACAGCCGCAGCAGGCGCGCGTGTTTTTTCACTTGCGGAAAGCGGTTCTTGAAGCTCAGCAAATCCAGACGGCCGTCGGAGCGTTCGCGGGGCGCATCGTCGCGGTGGATGCCTTGCGACACTTCGACGAACCGGGCGTCGCGCCCCGGCTGGGGCGGCAGTGCGCGCGCCACCGTGATGCGCTCGGCTTTGCCGCTGCCGAGAATGGCGCGCACGGCAGCGCCATCGATGCCATAGTGCACGCCCTTGCACCACAGGTCGGCCACCAGTTCGTCAAACTCGCGGCGGGCAGGCACCTGGCCCTGCGCGTCAGGCGCCAGCGCTTCAAAGTAAAACTGGGCGCTGTCGCCGCGGATCTTGATTTGCTTGTACAGCGCGCGACGCTGGGGCGGGAATGGCGCCACGCGGGAGGCGATGCGCAGCAAGGCGTCCCTCTTGGGCGCGGCGCGGGGCGCGGGGGCATGGAACAGGGTCAGCAGGAACAAACCGTAGTCGAGACCCGCCAGCAGCTGCCCCGACTGGAACAGCTGGTCGACGGCGGCGCGCAACTGCGCGGGCGACATGGACAAGTCCAGGCACACGCCCTCGTCGCGCTGGACCAGGCCATGCTGCAGGCCGCCTGCGGGGGCCGCATCAGGAACAGGTGCGTCGTTGTCGCTCACCACTTGCCTCCCCCAGCAACACAGTCATAGAATTGCCTCAATGCACTAGAACAATATCACGGGGCGTGGCCGTGTGCATGACTCGGCAAAAATGTGCCGCCAGATGCAAACAGGGCCATGTCTTGCGAGATGGCCCTGTCGGATGGGGTGGGGGATGCCTAGCGGCGAGGCGGGTTGGAGTAAATATCCTGGCCCACTTCGTTGATCTGGCGGCGCAGGTCGCGGCGCTCGTCGGGCGTCATGCGACCCGTGCGGCGCGAAGCCTCGGCGCCTTCGCTGGCGCGGCGCTGCTCTTCGGCGCGCGTGTCGAAACTGCGTGCGTCACGCTGTTCGCGCAGTCGCGTATCATTGCTATTGCTGCGCTGTACCTGTTCATAGCGCTGGGCCTGCACTTGCGGCTGGTCTTCACGGCGTGGCGGCGGCTGGTTTTGTGCCAGCGCCAGGCTGGTGACCAGCACGGAGCAAACGGCAAATGCGGAAAGCACAGTCGTACGTGCGGCAATAGCTGCGCTGGGAGCGGCGTGAATTTTTTTAGTAAAGATATTCATTGAGTTCCTCTTCCGCGATGCCGTATAAACTTAAAGCTGATTTCCACTGTGGCCCCAGTGTATGATGCTTTACACGGTGCAGTAAGAGCAAATGGGTAAAGTTTGTAACACTTTGTAATGGGTCGGCATACCCCCTTGCCGACACCGCGCGAGGCGTTACTATAGCAACTAATATACGATAACACGACACCTTAAATGACCACAACCTCCACTTCCGGCAGCAATACGCCTACGCAATCGATCCACGGCCACCAGGCAAAAATCATGGTGGTCGATGACGATGTGCGCCTGCGCGACCTGCTGCGCCGCTACCTGACTGAACAGGGTTTCAATGTCTTCACGGCAGAGAGCGCGACGGCCATGAACAAATTGTGGCTGCGCGAACGCTACGACTTGCTGGTGCTCGATTTGATGCTGCCCGGCGAAGACGGCCTGTCGATCTGCCGCCGCCTGCGCGGCGCAGGTGATCAGACACCGATCATCATGCTGACGGCCAAGGGCGAAGACGTGGACCGCATCGTGGGTCTGGAAATGGGTGCCGACGACTACCTGCCGAAACCGTTCAACCCGCGCGAACTGGTGGCCCGCATCGGCGCCGTGCTGCGCCGCAAGGGTCCCGATGAAATCCCGGGCGCGCCGTCGGAAACGCCGCAAACCTTCGAATTCGGCGACTTCGTGCTGGACCTGGGAACGCGCACATTGAAAAAGAATGGCGAAACGGTGCCACTGACGACGGGCGAGTTTTCCGTGCTGAAAGTGTTTGCCCGCCATGCGCGCCAGCCGCTGTCGCGCGAGAAACTGATGGAACTGGCGCGCGGCCGCGAATACGAAGTGTTCGACCGCAGCCTGGACGTGCAAATCTCCCGCCTGCGCAAACTCATCGAACCGGACCCGTCGAGTCCGCTGTTCATCCAGACCGTGTGGGGTCTGGGCTACGTCTTCATCCCGGACGGACAGCCGCGCTAATCGCAGGCGAGGCATGATGAAGCTTGTTCCCGATATCAGCCTGGCGCGGCTGAAAAGCGGCCTGTTCTGGCGCACCTTTTTGCTGCTCGGCACCTTGACCACGGTCAGCATGATCACCTGGATAGGCATGATTTCCGTCATCCAGCGCGAGCCGCAGGCGCAGCAGATTTCCGCCCAGATCATTTCCGTCGTCACCATCACGCATGCGGCACTGACCCACTCGGCGCCCGAGCTGCGCCGCGAGCTGCTGTTCGACCTCGTCAGCAACGAAGGCATCCGCATCTTCTCGCTGGAAGAGGACGACCGCATCGAGCCGCCGCCCGACAATTACCTGATGCCCGAGATCGAGGCGCAGGTGAAAGCCAAACTGGGCAAGGACACGCGCTTTTCCGCGCGCGTCAACGGCGTGGCCGGCTTCTGGGTCAGCTTCAAGATCGACGACGATGAATACTGGCTGATGCTGGACCGCGAGCGCCTGCGCGGCTTGACGGGCTTCCAGTGGCTGGGCTGGGCCAGCCTGGTGTCTTTGCTGTCCCTGCTGGGCGCGGCCATCATTTCCAGCCTGATCAACTTACCGCTGTCGCGTTTGACCGCGGCAGCGCGCGACATCGCCAAGGGCAAGCAGCCGGCGCCGCTGCCGGAAAAAGGCCCGATCGAAATCATCGAGGCGAACCGCAGCTTCAACCAGATGGTTGATGATTTAAAACAAGTGGAATCGGACCGGGCCGTGATTTTGGCGGGCATTTCGCACGATTTGCGCACGCCGCTGGCGCGCATGCAGCTGGAAGTGGAAATGGCGAATCTGTCGGACGAGGCGCGTATAGGCATACAGTCCGATATCGGGCAAATGGACGCCATCATCGGCCAGTTCCTCGACTACGCCAAGCCGACGGAAGCGTCGAGCTTTACGGACGTGGACCTGAGCGCCTTGCTGGGCGACATGACGCGCGAAGCCATGCGCCTGCAGGACGTGACGATCAACGCCACCATCGCCGAAGGCGCGCATGCGATGGGCAACCCCACCGACCTGCGCCGCGTAATGAACAACCTGATCGAGAATGCGCGCCGCTATGGCAAGACGCCGGGCAGCGAGATGACGGAAATCGACATCGCCTGCCATGTGCGCACCAGCCACGGCGCGAAAAAGGTGATCATCGAGGTGCAAGACCACGGCACGGGCGTGCCGGCGGAAAAGATCGAGCAACTGATGAAACCCTTCACCCGCCTCGACACGGCGCGCGGCCAAGCCAATGGCGCCGGGCTGGGCCTGGCCATCGTCGACCGCGTGCTGCTGCGCCATGGCGCCGAATTGCAGGTGCGCAACCGCGAAGGCGGCGGACTGGCGTTTCAGATCAGCTTGCCAGCGGCGTAAAATATAATCGGGCCTGCTCACTCCGGTGTTTGCGCCAGCAGTGCAGGCGATGCAGGTCGGATTAGCGGGAACCGCGTAATCCGACAAGAACAGCCAACAAGGTTGTCGGATTACGGCCTTACGGCCTCATCCGACCTACGCTGCCGACGCCGCTTCCTGCACCAGCAATTTATTCATCAGCAATTCTGTCGCCCCATAGCCGTACAGGGAATCACTTTCCATGCCCGGCGTATCGAAGGGTATCGATTCCTCGCGGTTCAGCTTGGCAGGGTCGGCGTCCGCATAGCTGGCGCGCCAGGCGCGCTGCAGCGATTCATTGCGGCGGATAAAGGCCGGCATGGGCCAGGCATCGCGCTCCCAGTGCAGGCTGTCGCCCAGCAGGGGCCAGCGCTCGTTGAGCAGGGCCATGTCGCCCGTGCGCAGGCGGCGCACGGCCTGTTCCGGGCGCAAGCCTTCCAGCTCTTCCAGCGCAGGCAGGCTGTCGCGTTTCGGCCCGAACATATACGCCAGCATGATACGCCCGGCAGGCGCCCGGCGCGCCACCACGCCGACGGCATAACCGCCGCCCGGCAAGGGCACGGCAAACCAGCTGCCTTCTCGGTATGGTAATGATCTCATCGTTGCAAACTCTCCCAAAATCGTGTTCGGGGCACAGTCTACGCGAAGAAAGGCGAAAGTGGCGCATGGTACACCACAGCAACAAACCAATAGTTACAATATTTTCTCGTCATAGTGATATTGGGCAACAATCGGTCCCGCCTTGAACAGCGCTTCCTTCATGGCCGTGTCCAGGCGCGCATCGCGGCGGCGCATCCATTCGAGCAGCATGGCCGCTTCCTTGCGGCTGGTATCTCCCGCATGCGCCAGCACGCGGCGCAGTTCCGGGTCCGTGCAAGCCTCGAAACGCTGGCTGTTCAAGTCCAGCGCCTGCAGCGCGGCGATGGTGGCGCCGATGGCGCGGTGCATGTCGAGTGCCGTGGCCGGCAAGCCGGATTCTTCCAGTGGGACGGTGGTCATGCGCATTCCTTTTCGCGTGGTGGTGACATCGGCTGCATTCTCCACCGCGCGAGCGAAAAGCTCAAGCGTCCACGACACGTTTCCACCCGTTCGGCCATAATCATGATTCAGCAATAGCCAAAACCTCAGCGGCAGGAGCCCCATGTTCAATTTCGACTTTTACAATCCGACGCAAATCCTCTTCGGCCAGGGCCAGATCGCCGCCATCGCCAGCCTGATCCCGCCACAGGCACGGGTCCTGATGACCTACGGCGGCGGCAGCATCAAGCAGAACGGCGTCTATGATGAAGTCAGGGCGGCGCTGGCCGGCCACACAGTGCTCGAATTTGCCGGCATCGAACCCAATCCCAGCTATGAAACCCTGATGCAGGCCGTGGCCATGGTGAAAAGCGAGCGCATCGATTTCCTGCTGGCCGTCGGCGGCGGCTCCGTGGTCGATGGCACGAAGTTCATCGCCGCCGCCGCCCTGCATGAAGGCGAGGCCTGGGATATCCTGGCGAAAGGCGGCAAGGTCGTCGAGGCCGCCCTTCCCTTCGGCACAGTCTTGACCTTGCCGGCCACGGGTTCCGAAATGAATGGCTCGGCCGTGATCACGCGCAAGGCCACGCAGGAAAAGCGCTCGTTCATGAGCCGCAAGGTGTATCCTAAATTTTCCGTGCTGGACCCCTCGAAGACGTTTACCTTGCCGCTGCGCCAGGTGGGCAATGGCGTCGTCGATGCGTTTGCGCATGTCATGGAACAGTACCTGACTTACCCTGTGAACGCGTCCGTGCAGGACCGCTTTGCCGAAGGCATCCTGTTGACCCTGATCGAGGAAGGCCCGAAAGCCCTGTCGCACCCGGACGACTACGATGTGCGCGCCAACGTGATGTGGAGCGCCACCTTGGCCTTGAACGGCCTGATCGGCGTGGGCGTGCCGCAGGACTGGTCCACGCACGCCATCGGCCACGAATTGACGGCCCTGTATGAGCTCGACCATGCGCAAACCCTGGCCATCATCCTGCCCAGCATGCTGCGCGTGCGCAAGCAGGCCAAGCGCGCCAAGTTGCTGCAATACGCGGCCCGCGTCTGGGGTCTCGATGGTGGCGACGAGGATGGCCGCATCGAGGCTGCCATCGCGCGCACGGAATTTTTCTTCCGCCACATGGGTGTCAAGACGCGCCTGGCCGACTACGGCCTGAACCACGCCAGCGTCGACGCCGTCGTGTCCGCCCTGGAAGCGCACGGCATGACGGCACTCGGGGAACAGCGCGACATCACGCCCTCCGTCAGTCGCAAGGTGCTGGAATTGAGTCTGTAAAAGCCTCGCCGGCCTACAGTTTGCGCAGGATGTCGATGCCCTTGTTGAGGGTGAGCGCACACAGCAGGCCGGCAAACACCCGGCACACGGGCGGGCGTTCAGCGGTCAGCAAGGCGAGCAGCATAAGTGGCCCGACGAACACATGGTACTTTTCATTCAGACGCAAGTTGATCCTGCGCATGTAATCTGCCATCGCCGTTTCCACATCGCAATTAGTAAAAACACATTTTGCCAGAAATGTTCGTCCGCGCTTCCCGTTCAGCCCATGTGTTGTAAAACGGTCAGCCAGTGGGACAGCTGGCCGTGCTTCATGCTAAGCTCTCGGTTCGCTAGGGGTCCTGGAGCAGTCATCCGGGTGAGAGATACCCTTCGTACCTGATCTGGATAATGCCAGCGAAGGAAAGCGCAAAGTACCTCCCTCCTTTGATAGCTCCTGCGTTGGCGCCAGCCGAACAAGCAGCCTGCCGTACTTTTTCCCAAGAGACGGCTTGAACCACGAGCAATCTATGTCCACACCGAATTTATCCGTTTCTGTTCTGACCCTGGCGATCCTGCACGCGTTTGCCGCGCCCGCCCTGGCCGCAAATGACACCGCCGAAGTGCAGGCCGACACGCAAAGCATGGCCGAAGTCGTCGTCACGGCCAGCAAGGCGCCGGCCGCCAAGCGCGCCTCCGTGGGCGGCTTTTCCGACGCGCCCCTGCTGCAGACGCCGGCGTCCGTCACCGTCATTTCGCAAAAAGACATGCAGGACTTGCAAATCCGTAATCTCAGCGATGCCGTCAAGCTCGACACCAGCATCAACGACGCCTACAACGCCGTCGGCTATGCGGAGCAATTTTCCATCCGCGGCTTCAAGCTCGACAACAATTCCAGCTACCGCAAGGATGGCGTGGCGATTCCTGGCGACACGCAAATTCCGCTGGAAAACAAGGAACGCATCGAAGTCCTGAAGGGCCTGGCCGGCTTGCAGGCCGGCGTGGCCGCGCCTGGCGGGGTGATCGACTTCATCGTCAAGCGCCCCACCGCCGCGCCATTGCGCACGGTCACCGTGGAAACGCGCGAACGGGGCACCCTGTACGGTGCCGTCGACCTGGGCGGACGACTGGAAGACACGCGCTTCGGCTACCGCGTCAACGTGGCGGCCGAGCGCCTGCGCTCCTACATCAAGGGCGCGGATGGCAACCGCAAGTTCATTTCCGGCGCCTTCGACTGGCAAATCTCGCCGCAAGCGCTGCTGCAAATCGATGCCGACTACCAGGACAAGGCGCAGGCGACGGCGCCCGGCTTCCAGCTGCTGAATAACACCACCTTGCCGACCGGCATCAGCGCCGACGCCATGCTCAACCGCCAGCCGTGGACGCGCCCCGTGGAAACCGTCACCAGCAATATCGGCCTGCGCTTCCAATACGCATTCAGCGACGACTGGCACGCCACCTTGTCGGCCAACCAGCACTCGTTCAAGCGCGACGACTACACGGCCTTCCCGTATGGCTGCAGCGGGCAAGACCTGTACCCTGGCTTCTGCGGCAATGGCGACTTCGATGTGTATGACTACCGCAGCCTGGGCGAAACGAAAAAGCCCCTGAGCGCGCAAGCCATGATTCAGGGCAAGTTCGCCACCGGTGCCCTGCGCCACGAATTCACGGCCGGCGTATCGACCTTCCGCCGCAAGGACCGCGCCGGCCTGTACGTATACGACTGGGTGGGCGTGAGCAATATCTATCAGCCACAAATCGTCGGCACGTCGCCCGGCGTCACGGGTCCAGTGCGCCTGGTGCGCAAGGATACGGAAAACTCCGTCTTCGTGCAGGATATCGTCAGCCTGGCCCAAAACTGGAAGCTGCACGGTGGCTTGCGTCATATCAATGTCGATGGCTACCAGTATGTGCTGAAGGCAGCCACGGAAATCCGCGCCAAGCATGACTTCCTGCTGCCCAACGTATCGCTCGTCTACACCCCGCTCGACAATCTCTCCGTGTATGCAGCCTACTCACAGGGCATGGAGCATGGCGGCACGGCCGACCGCAAGGCGATGAATGCCAACGAAGAGCTGACGCCCAGCCGCTCGAAGCAGATCGAATTCGGCGTGAAGATGGATGTGACGCCGGACTTCATGGTGTCGGCCAGCCTGTTCCAGATCCGCAAGGGCCTGGAATTCCAGAACGCCGCCGGCTACTTCGTGCGTGAAGGCCAGGCGCAGCACCGTGGCCTGGAATTTTCCGCCCAAGGCAAGCCGACCCGCGATCTGAACCTGGGCGTCTCGCTCACGGCCCTGAACAGCCAGCAATCGAATACGGGTGAAGCGTCGCTCGACGGCAAGCGCGTGCCCAACGTACCCGCCTTCAAGGCGGCCGTGCATGCAGACTACGCCGTGCAACAGGTGGCGGGCTTGAGCGTCAATGGCAGCTGGGAATATGCGGGCAAGAAAGCGTTTGAGTACAACAACACCACTTTCGTGCCGTCGTACCACGTGTTCAACCTGGGCGCCGCCTACGCCACGCGCATCGCCGGCAAGACAGCCGTACTGCGCGCCGCCGTCAACAACGTGGCCGACAAGTTCTACTGGCGCGACGTGACGCCGGAATCGGACGGCTACCTGTACCCGGGCGCCAGCCGCACGTTCAAGCTCTCGGCGCAGTTCGACTTTTAATTGAGGGAAATGGCAGGCGCTGCAGCGAGCGCCTGTTGCAACAGGGGCGCCGCCTGTTCCAGGCGCGCCTCCAGGCTGTCGTGCAATACGTGATAGACGATGCCACGCGCGTCGAGCGCGTCGAGCAGGTAGCGGTAGATCAGCTGGCGCACGGCTTCCGACTCGCGCTGCAAACCGTCGGCCACCCACGGGCTGTCGGGCGCCGTCACCAAGGTCACATCGTACTGCGTGGCATCGGCCAGCGCCGCCAGGGGCGCGTCCGCGCCATTAAAATAATGGCGGCTGTAGACCAGCGTCATCAAGGGCGTCGTGTCGCAAAACAGGAAGTGACGGGCTTGCGCGGCGGCTGCCGCTTCGCGTTCGACTTGTGTCAACGCAATGCCATACTGGTCGGCCGCGACGGGCACCCTGCCCTGGGTTTCGACGAATTCGCGCAGGTATTCAGGCACCCAGACGGTGCCGTAGCGCTCGGCCAGGGCGGCCGCCAGGGTCGACTTGCCCGACGATTCCGCGCCCAGGATCGCGACGCGCACGCAACGCTCCATCACTTGAGGACCATCGCATCAGGCGCGGCCGGCGCCGACTTTCTCCACGCCAGCAAGCCGATGATGGCCATCACCACGAAGAAGGCATACAGCACGGCCGTCAGGGTCAGGCCCTTGTGCAGATACAGCCAGACATACAGCACGTCGACGACGATCCAGGCGATCCAGTTTTCCAGCTTCTTGCGCGACAGCAGGAATTGCCCCACCAGGCTGCCTGCGGTGAGGAAACCGTCCGCATGGGGCACGTCCGTGTCCGTCGTCGTCAGCAGCCAGGCAATGAGCAGGAAACCGGTCAGCCAGCCCACGGCGCAGGCCAGCCAGCCGCGTCCATTCAGACGCGTGACGGGCAGGGTCTTGCCGCCGCTGGCCGGATGCAGCCACTGGTACCAGCCCCAGAACGAGACGCTGATGAACAGCAGTTGCAGGGCCATGTCGCCATACAGACGCGACTCGAAAAACACGAAACCGTAGGCTGCCGAGGAAATGATGGCGAACAGCCACGCCCAGTGATTCTGGCGGATGTTCAGCGCAACGGTTGTCAGTGCCAGGACAAAGGAAATCAGTTCAAGCGGCGTGGTGGCAAAACCCAGCAGGAGAAGCGTATCGTTCATGGGAATCGTGATGAGGCTGGTGGCGCAGTATGCAATACCGGCCATGAATAAGCAAGATTGCCCGCGCCGTCACGCCCCCTCCCCCTCAGGCAAAGCCCCCTTTGACGGCGCGCGCCAGCGAGCGCTGCACAATCAGCTTGTGAAAAGGCCGGATCAGCAGGATGTAGGCACGGCCCACCCTGTTGTGGCAATGCACGACGCTGGACACGGTGACGCTGCCATGCCGCCCCGCGCCACGGTTGCGCAGCACCGACAGGCGGAAATCGAGGTGACTGTCATCCTCGCCCAGGATGATTTCATCGTCGCTGACGGCAAAGATGCGGAAGATGCCAATGCGCTTGCCCGGCCTGGCTTCCATCTGCTTTGCCGTCCGGATGCCGAAGCGCGCCACGATGGCGTCGCGCAGCACCATCAGGCTCTGCGCCCAGCCCGGCTGGCTGCCCAGCAGCTGGCGCGCCAGGCTTTCCATGTCCAGTTCGCGGGCACGCGCGTTCGGCAGGTCGACGGCATACGCATCGGCCAGGTTGCTGCCCGGGTACAAGGGGGCGATGCTGGCGCCGGGCGGCAAGGCCACGGCGCGGACGGCGATGTTCATCTCTTGCATGTGCTCTCCATGTGTTCAGTGATAACATGACCATCATACACGACAATGTGAACAGCGATAACATAGAATGACGACAACGAGTACCTATCATCACGGCAACTTGCGCGACACCCTGGTCGCCACCGCCATCGCGCAACTGGCGCAGCAGCACGACGCGGCCCTCTCGCTGCGCGAACTGGCGCGCACGGTGGGCGTATCGATCGCCGCCGTGTACCGCCACTTCCCCAGCAAGGAAGCCTTGCTGGCCGACGTGGCGGCGGCCGGTTTCGCCAGCCTGATCGCCAAATGGGAGGCAGAACTGCCACCGCCGGGCAGCCTGCCCGCGGAGCAGCGTTTTCAGCTGCTGGGCCAGCAATACATCGAATTCGCCCTGGCCGCGCCTGCCCATTACCGGCTGATGTTCGAACACCAGGACGTGCGCCAGTTCCCCGCCCTGCAGGAAGCGGCGCAAGCGTGCTTCCAGTACGTGCTGCAGACGGCCGGCGCGGCCGTGCGCGAAGCGGGCCTGGATCCCCGCTGGGACAAGGCCGCCGCCAGCGCCGGCTGGTCGCTGGGCCATGGCTACGTGATGCTGCTGCTGAGCGGGCGCCTGGCCATGGCGGACGGTGGCGACGATTTGTCGCCGGCCATGGTGCCGAGGTTTTTTCAATTGCCGGTGGAGGCGCTGCGACAGGCGCGTCAGCCTGCGGAAGAAAAACAATAAAATGAATCAGTGACCGGCAGCACAGGTGCAGATAGCATGTCCTCCCCTCATCCAGAGCAGACGCTACCGTCCACAACTGACGATTTATGCACGATATATCGATAGCTGCGCTCTGCATGGCAGGATACCGCGCTGCGCAGCGGCTGGGTGCCGATGCCGACGAATGAGGAAGTCAGGCGCTGGCAGGCCCTGACATAGCATGCGCCCGGCAACGGCGGTGGAAGCTCACGCCAGGAGGCCCTGGCGCACCTGGTCGAGCAGCCGCTCCTCTTCATCGGTATCGGCATCGACTTGCGTGACCACGGTCCAGAATCGCGCGTACGTCTTGATCTGGTCGAAAGCATGGCTCGCTTCAAGCCGCACCATCGTTTTCCTCAGGCTGTGCAGATAGCCCTCTTCGATGGCGCAGAGCAATTCGTCATCGGCTGCGTCGATCAGCTCGCGCAGCGCACCTTCGATCCTTGCGTAGCCGTCCTCCCAGAGCTGCCCAATTTCCGGCACATCAACTTCCATGCATTCGTTCGACCAGTCCGGAGGATAGTCATCGCGCTCCCGGTTATCGGGATCGGTGTCAAAGCTTAAGGAAATGGATGGAAACGATACGGCATTGAAGGCAAATGCTGAAAATGGCTGATCCTTGAAAGCGGACGCGCCAAGCAACGCCAGCGAGGCGCTGGTCAGCCTGAACCAGGTTGCTTCAACGTCATAGGCCGTTTCAAACGCGTGCCAATCCGGCGGCAAATCGGGAGTCTGGGGCATGGGGGCCTGTCAAAAAAAATAGCGGTGGGTAGTGGAGGAATTATACGTGGCACAGCCAATGCGGCAGACGGTAGCGCGTGAACAGTGCGGGCGATGCCGGGACCGCAAACCGGCCGGTTGCCAGTATGCGGTAAATGGCGCGGTCGGCGCGTCGCTGTGCAAGCCGGTGGGACGCAGCGCATAGTCGGCTGCCAAGAAAATACGGTTTTTGTAACAGCGAGGCGGCGCTTGGCTGCGAGATGGCTGGCGGTGGGCGCACGCCCATGGCGGCATGTAGCAAGGTATCCCTGTCGCCATTCCAGGGCGGCAGATCGGCGGGCGGGAGCGGCAAGACCTTGTCCAGATTAGGAAAGCGCGCATTGGGATTGAATCCCAGTTCACGACTAAGTACGCCGTAACGTTCCGCTCGCGCCTTATCAATATACGGAACCAGCATATTTGCAAGATCAAACGGATCGCCGAATTCAATCGTGAGTTTGTTTGCGCATTTCTCGCAGCCCAGTTTTACTCCGGTATGTAATACTTGCAAAGCACGTTCTTTGGTTTCAGTTGTTCTTTCCCCATCAGACGTGCCGTCAGGCGTTCTTAATACAACATATAAATAAGATAAATCATATGCGGATGGACCATATCCCTGCCCCAGCGCGCATTCCATCATCTTGATTGCCACAGGAATATTACCCCACATTTCGGCACCAGGATAATCTTTTCCTGCGGTTAGTTTTTCTCCTAAAAAACCCAGCGCTTGGGGGTTGCCCATTTGCGCCGCCTTTTGCCAGAAGGCATAAGCGCGAGTGATGTCGCCGTTGACGCCCGTGCTGTTCGCATAATACGTTCCCATCCGGTCATAAGCCGCCGGTATGCTGAGCAGCATCGCCTTTTCCACTAATTGCACCGCTTCTTCCTCACCATGCAAGGGATCGCGTCCTTCCACATACAGGCTGGCCAGATTGAGCATCGCCTTCCAGTGCAACCGCTCTGCCGCCTGACGCGTCAGATCGACGTTTTTTTTGTAATCTCGATCTTCCACGAAAATTTCAGGATCTTCCATGGCGCGCGCTTCGAGGAACAAATCCTCGGCTTGCGCATCGATGGGCGGCACCTTGTTCGCCTCAATTTCGCAAATGAAGTCGGGGACGTGCGGATTGAAAAGCGGCAGGCTTTGGTTGCGTGGCCAAACTTTGTCGTCTGGTACTTTGCAGGCAAGCAGGCAGCACAAGAAGACAAGCGATGCGAGGCGTCCACTCGTGCCAGCCATGCTGGATTGATTACCGTCCATTGCATCCTCCATCGCTGCCGCGCCGTCCTATCCAAGATCAGGAAGGGACATATCCATCAAATGCCACGTCACCTCGCCATCTGGCAAATCCAGCAGCCAGTCGCGGCGCGGTTGCGGGAACGGCGCGCCCTGGGTCAGCCAGGCCTGGCGCCAGTATTGGTTGACGATGGCCTGCAGCGGATGGTCGACCGCTACCCACGGTTGCCAGACGCCGCTGACCGGACAGGCTTGCCCGCAAGCGCAGCTCAATAGAGGCTCGGGCCGCGCCACCTCGCGCAGCAAGCCGTGCGCCGCGCACGGTTCCACTGCCCCACGGTTATGCCGTATCGTCAGGCACTGTCCCCACGTCACGGGGCCATAACGAGTCTTGCCATCGGCATCGAGCACGCTGAAATGGCGGAACTCTTCGCCTTTGCGAAATAGCCGGGCCGGCTCCGTCACACCCTGCCCTTGGGCGGGTTGCCAGTATGCGGAAAATGGCGCAGTCGGCGCGTCGCTGTGCAAGCCGGCAGGGCGCAGCGCATAGTCGGCTGCCAGGAAATACGGTTTTTGTAACAGCGAGGCGGCGCTCGCCTGCGGGATGGCGGGCGGCGGACGAACGCCCATGGCGGCGTCGAGCAGGCTCTTTCGTTGACCATCCCACGGCGGCAGATCGGCCGGTGGCAATGGCAAGATTTTATCGAGGTTGGGAAAGCGGCGATTGGGGTTGAAGCCGAGGGCACGACTAAGTACGCCGTAACGTTCCGCTCGCGCCTTATCAATATACGGAACCAGCATATTTGCAAGATCAAACGGATCTCCGAATTCAATCTTGAGTTTGTTTGCGCACTTTT
Organism: Janthinobacterium darwini; assembly: GCF_051380905.1. Taxonomy (NCBI): domain Bacteria; kingdom Pseudomonadati; phylum Pseudomonadota; class Betaproteobacteria; order Burkholderiales; family Oxalobacteraceae; genus Janthinobacterium; species Janthinobacterium darwini. Next base: position 894,219 of record NZ_JBNYXX010000001.1, on the reverse strand, counting down.
CGCAGCCGAATGCTACTCCCTCATGTAGAACTTTAAGAGCAAGTGCTTTAGTTTCTGACGTACGCGGCCCGCTAACTCTCCCTGAGGCCATTCTCGGGGAGGCATACATGTAAGACAAATTATATGCAACTGGTCCGTACCCTTGGGAAAATGCACATTCCATCATTTTTATTGCAACAGGAATATTAGCCCAATACCCTGCGCCCTCATTTGCAGGACCCACATTTAGTTTATCTGACAAAAAATCCATCGCTTGAGGATTACCCATCTGTGCTGCCTTTTGCCAGAAGGCATAGGCACGCGTGATGTCGCCGTTGACACCCGTGCCATTCGCGTAATACGTCCCCATCCGGTCATATGCCGCCGGAATCCCGAGCCGCATCGCCTTTTCCACCAATTGCACCGCCTCTTCCTCACCATATAAAGGATCGCGCCCTTCCACATACAGGCTGGCCAGATTGAGCATCGCCTTCCAGTGCAACCGCTCTGCCGCTTGACGCGTCAGAGCGACGATTTTTTTGTAATCGCGGTCTTCCACGGCAATTTCGGGATCTTCCATGGCGCGTGCTTCGAGAAACCAGTCCTCCGCTTGCGCATCGATGGGCGGCACCTTGCTCGCCTCAATTTCGCAAATGAAGTCGGGGACGTGAGGATTGAACAAGGGCAGGCTTTGGTTGCGCGGCCAAACTTTGTCGTCTGGTACTTTGCAGGCAAGCAGGCAGCACAAGAAGATAAGCGATGCGAGGCGTCCACTCGTGCCAGCCATGCTGAATTGATTGCTGTCCATTGCATCCTCCATCGCTGCCGCGCCGTCCTATCCAAGATCAGGAAGGGACATATCCATCAAATGCCACGTCACCTCGCCATCTGGCAAATCCAGCAGCCAGTCGCGGCGCGGTTGCGGGAACGGCGCGCCCTGGGTCAGCCAGGCCTGGCGCCAGTATTGGTTGACGGTGGCATGCAGCGGATGGTCGGCTGCTACCCACGGTTGCCAGACGCCGCTGACCGGACAGGCTTGCCCGCAAGCGCAGCTTAATAAAGGCGCGGGGCGCGCCACCTCGCGCAGCAAGCCGTGCGCCGCGCGCGGTTCCACTGCCCCATGGTTATGCCGTATCGTCAGGCACTGTTCCCACGTCACGGGACCATAGCGACTCTTGCCATCGGCATCGAGCACGCTGAAATGGCGGAACTCTTCGCCTTTGCGAAATAGCCGGGCCGGCTCCGTCAAGCCCTGCCCAGCGGCCGGTTGCCAGTATGCGGAAAATGGCGCGGTCGGCGCGTCGCTGTGCAAGCCGGTGGGACGTAGCGCATAGTCGGCGGCCAGGAAATATGGTTCTTGCAACAGCGAAGCGGCGCTTGGCTGCGGGATGGCTAACGGCGGACGCACACCCTTGGCTGCATGCAGCAAGGTATCCCTGTCGCCATTCCAGGGCGGCAGATCGGCGGGCGGGAGCGGCAAGACCTTGTCCAGATTAGGAAAGCGCGCATTGGGATTGAATCCCAGTTCACGATTAAGTACCGCATAACGTTCACCTCGAGCTTTGTCAATGAACGGCACTAGCATATCGGACATATTGAAAGGTTGGCTGAACTCTATTGAGAGATCGCGTGCGCACTGCGCGCAACCCAGGCGGACACCTTCATGTAAAACTTTTAGTGCGCGGTCTTTTGTTTCTGGCGTCCGATGGTCGCCAATTATTGTGCCATCTGCAGTTCTTGGCGCAGCATATAAATAATATAAATCATATGCCGCAGGACCATAACCTTGGGCAACAGCACACTCCAGCATTTTGGTCGCTACAGGAATGTTGCCCCACATATCAATACCTGGGTGATCCTCTCCAGCAGTCAATTTTTCGCCGAGAAATCCCATTGCCTGTGGATTTCCCATCTGCGCCGCCTTTTGCCAGAAGGCATAAGCCCGCGTGATGTCGCCGTTGACACCCGTGCCATTCGCATAATACGTTCCCATCCGGTCATACGCCGCCGGTATGCCCAGCCGCATCGCCTTTTCCACCAGTTGCACCGCCTCTTCCTCACCATATAGAGGATCGCGCCCTTCCACGTACAGGCTGGCCAGGTTGAGCATCGCCTTCCAGTGCAACCGCTCTGCCGCTTGACGCGTCAGAGCGACGATTTTTTTGTAATCGCGGTCTTCCACGAAAATTTCAGGATCTTCCATGGCGCGTGATTCGAGGAACCAGTCCTCGGCTTGCGCATCGATGGGCGGCACCTTGCTCGCCTCGATTTCGCAAATAAAATCCGCGACATGAGGATTGAAGAGCGGCAGACTTTGGTTGCGTGGCAGGACTTTGTCGTTAGGCATTTTGCAAGCAATCAAAGGAACAAAGAGAAGAACTGCCAACGCAAAAAATGGCAGGCGAAAAGATACGGTATTTTTCTTACGCATGATCAACCCAGACGTATGGTGGAGCTGCGTTTGTCTTCCAATGGCAGCAAAAAACCAGTCATTTTCTTGAAAATTGCAGTTTCGGATTTGTTGAATTTTTTCTTGCGGTTTTCCTTCATAAGTTTTGTCCAATTTTCAAACGCCAATGCAATCTCCCCCTTCGTCCCGCCCCCGCCATCGACCAATCCGCCGCTATGCATGCGCCACACCCGCTTGCGCAAATCGCTGGCCACGCGGCGGTCGATAGTGGCGATATTGATTTCGCTGTCGACGGCCATGCTGCGCTGGTTCAGGTTGGCGCTGCCCAGCGTCATGAACACGTCGTCGACCAGCATCAATTTGGAATGGATGTAGATTTCACGGTAGCGCCAGCGGTCCTGGTCAAACGCGCTGACATTGAGCATGGCCACCGATACTTTCAGCCCGAATTCGCTCTCGAGCGTCATCACGCCGGGTTTGTTGATGCCATTGGAATGCTGCACCACGTCGGGCAACTTGACTTCCGCCTCGGTGGAAATGCCGAATCCTGCCCTGACACGCCGGGTTTTCGGTCGCTTGTTATAGTCGTCGATCATGGTGTTTTGCCCCGTCATGCCAGCGTGTTGCCCCAGCGCCGCCAGCGTGTCATGGGTGCGCGGCACCATCTGCGCGCGCTCCGGCACCGGGATGACGATGAATACGTGCATGATCGGCATATCACGCATGGTCTTGCCAGCTTTCAGGCTTCCAGCCTTCCAGGCGGCGACCACCTTCTTGCGCTCGGCCAGCAAGTGCCGGGCCCAATCTTCATACTGGAAATACTGGTTTTCCACGTAAAGGTAACCGGCCGCCAGGCTGGCCTGGGTCACCGCGCGAAAGTAGGTTTCCTTGATGGTCTTGTCTTGCTCCTCGGGTTGCGTCAGGACGATCTGCACGGTGGAGTCGTCCGGCCCTGCCTCGCGCAACAGCTGGGCCGGCGGGTTTTTACATGACGAGTACCAACTCACGCATTCCCCGGCGGCCTGATGCGTGCGGTCGTCGATCGCGCGGTCCCATGCCTTCACGAAATTGTTGTACAGCGCGATCAATGCCTTGCCACCGTCGATGCGGCAGGCATAATCCTGGTACGGTTTCAGCGTGGCGAACCCACCGTCCGCGGCCATTCCCTGCAAACACTCGCGCCGCTCGTTGACACCGCCCTGTTCGCGGCGCGTGTCGTCGAGCAGATGGGCCGTCGTGTCCCAATAATCAGTCACCGAGTTCAGGCCCATTACATAGCCGACGGCCTTGGATCCCTTTTCGTGGGAGAAATCGATCAGGATCGTCTTCTGGTGATGCGTGCCCAAGTAGCTCATGCCAGGCTTTTCAATTTCCCCCATCGTCAGGCCGTGCGGCTGGCTTGTTTCGGTCGCGATACTCTTGCCTATCGCATGGCTGTTGCCGTGCCGCAGGTGAATCGTCAGGCGCCCCAACAAGCCATGGAACGCGGCCGCATACCAGCTGTAGCAATATTCCTCACGCGCAAGCATAGGGATATCCTCGGGCGGTACCCTATCACCCCTGTAACCGCCACTGAACATCTCTTTCCTGGCGACCGCGTCCTGCAACATCGCCAGGCTCCCTTTTGCGCTGATGTTCTCAAAGCGCTGTCCACCGGTTTTCCACGGCGAGGTGCCGTGCGAATAGCCCGGCATAGTTCGCGCTATCGGCGAACCGATCCGGTCATACCAGACCAGCAGGCGCACCCTGACGTGACGCCGTGCGGCGGCGATCAGCAAGTCGCCAAACGTTTCGCCCCGCGGCCAGGTGGCGCTGTTGCCGCGCACCAGTTCCATGCCCGGGTCGAAACCCCAGCAGCACAGGTCGATCGAATGTTTAGCCCTGGCGATCTCGGCGGCGATGTCGGCGAACCCTTCCTGTCCGCAAATGAACAGCGTCAGCTTGTTGTTATGTGTAATCGGATGAGTGGCCTTGCCCTTCAGGTTACGGTTTTCCAGCAGCCACTGGAGCGAACTCGTCGCAGTGCGTCCGACTTCGTCGATGTGGGTGGTTTCGATGCGGCCGCTCGATTCCGGCATGGCGCTCTCCTGTCAGTGTCGTGCATCATTGAACAGCGCGGCCGTCGCTGGTGTCGTCGAACGCGCGCAAACCGCGATTCGACAGCTTGTGTTCACCCTCCGGCGCCGCGTTCGGGTCGAAGCGCGCACTCGCCTGCAATGAAAACTCTTCGCCATTGCCAAGGACGACACGGTAGCGCGGCGTGCCGTCCTGATGCGCGATCAGGATGCGGCCGAATTCGTCGGTCAGGCCTTGCTCGACTTCGGCTTCCCCCTTGTACAGCGTGTACGGTACATTGGCGTACTGGCCGCCATCCGCATGAGCCTGTATCGTATGCTGCAACTGCCCCGCTACCGGCGCGATGGGGGGCTCCAGCTCCGGTTGCGGCCGGTTCTTGGGCGCCAGCGTTTCCAGGTTTCCATGGAACAGCGTCGGCGACGCGGTAAAAAACTGTACCTTGTCGCTGATTTCAAGCATGCAATCGGCGCCATGCAGGCGCACGCCTTTGCGGCCGCGAATATTCACCCAGTCGGCCTGGCTGATCAGCTCCAGCACCTTGTGGGCGACGATTTCGACCGCATCGGTTTGCGCCGCAATCTGCACGGGGCCAGCTGCGGCGATCAGTTTCATGCCAGCCTTGTGGACGAACAGGCGCAGCGCTGCGCCGATGCTGGCGAACAGGCCGCCGCCGGCCGCCAGCGATAGGTCGCACCCGGTCGTCAGCGCGGTGTGCTCGGCGCTGGCGATGTGCGTCGATTGCGCGCTCGTCGTTTCGATACCGGCCGGACTGGCCAGCACCAGATGCGGCTTCGACAATTCGGGAAAGGCGTTTTCGCCATTGCCGGCACCACCCTTGATCCCGGCATACTGGGCTTTCAGCACATCGGCGGCGGCGCCCTGCTGGGCGGCACTTTCTTGCGCGCCATAATGCTGCGCCAAGGCGGCAAGCGCCTTGTGCCGCTCAGCAGCCTCGGCCAACCGGCGCAAGGTTTCATCCATGCTCTTGATATGCGAGGCGGCGCCAGGGCGCGCTTCGGTGGTCAGCAACATGCCGCGGCCGGCGCGCGCCACGCCCCAGGCGTCTGACGCCAGTTCCCAGCCCTCGCCACGCGCATCCTTGCGCCCGCTGGCGTCTTCGATGCGGCTGATACAGCCGAGCGACAATTGGCTGTGCTGATGATCGCTTTTCAGTTGCGCCTGGATGTGCTGGTGCGTATCGTCGAGCACCAACTGGTTGCCGCGCACGCCGTAGCCACCACCAGGCATCAGCTCGGCGCTGCGCCAGCCGCCCAGCATCCGTTGGCCCGGCAAATTCCACGGCGGCGCATGGTTGCCGTTGTACACCGCGCCAACAATGACGGGACGGTCGATATTGCCGTCGAGAAACTGGATCAGCACTTCCTGGCCGATGCGCGGCAACGCGATCTGGCCGAAGGCCTGGCCCGCCCATGGCGTCATGACCCTGATCCATGGCGAACTGCCCGCGTCGAACTTGCCCAGCCGGTCCCAGTGGAATTGCACCTTCACCCGGCCCAGCGCGTCGGTATGGATGGTTTCGCCTGCCGGCCCGGTGACAATCGCCGTCTGCACGCCGGGCAAGGCACAAGGCATGCTGTTGAACTGCCGCCCCGGATACCAGCGGATGCTCTTGCGGATGCAGCGAAAACGGTTTTCATAATGCGACTTCGCGCCCGTCCCTGCCTGGTAATTGTTGCTGGCGATATGATCGACCGACAGGATCAGGTATTCGCGCGAGCCGATGTCAGCGCGCGCCGCTTCACCTCTGGCCGGCATGGCTTGCTTGCCACTGAAGTGTCCACCCAGCGTGAAACTGCGCCCGGCCTGGGCGCAGCGGTGATTGCCGCCAGCTTCGAAGGCTTGCGCCTGGCAGTTATGCTCCTCCAGGCGGCGTTGCGCCAGCGCTTCGCCGCCACCCATGTCGGCATAACCATAGCCGGTATTTTGATACATTTCATGGGCAAACACGTCGCCCTGCTGGTGCAGCGCATAGCCACTGGCGCGACTGGCAAACGGATGCTTGTAGTTGAAGCTGGCCAGCGTGAGCGAGCCTGAAGCGATCTTCCGTATTGCCTGCCAATCGCGTATGCCGTCGCACTCCAGCGAGCCCGCGTCGCTGCGAAACACCATCTCGTCGGCTTCGCTGGCATCGCGGTCGCTTGGGTCGATGCTGTCGCTCAGCCAGGTATTGTCGCCCAAACAGAGCGTATGACCGTCGGTGCGATGTTCATACCAGTAATGGATACCCTGGTCTTCCCAGCGCCGGTGCAGATGGTTGTAATCGGTTTCATTATGCTGGTTGGCGCAGCTTAATATCGCTTGTTCCTCATGCAGCCGGTTTTGCCAGTCGCGCTGCAAATAATGATTGAAGGTCGTTTCGGTGATGTCGATGACCGTGCGTTCTTGGAACGAGACGTTGTCCATGCGCAGCTTGGAAAACGCCAGCCAGGGTTGCAGCACCATCTGGTAGAACGCGAAACCTCCATCGCTGCGCAACAAGCGAAATTGGCCGACATAACCATTAAAATAGCGCAAACTGCCGTCATCGCGCACCATCGAAATCGTGACCATGCGTCCCATCATCGCTGTCAGGGGAAGGTGGAGATTGTCGGACAGCAGTTCGACGTCGAAGCGGAAGTCGCGTGACATTTCCTCGTGTGCCCGCAAACTGTTGACCAGCAGCGCGGTATTGGGCGGACCATCGTCGCGCGGAAAATCCATACGCAGCAAGCGGCTGTCCTGGGTTCGCCAGCCCGCTCCGAAAAGGCGCGCCAGATCGGCTGCCAGCTCGCCATCATCCATATCGCCTCCTTCGGATAGTTACACTAGCCCATGCTAACCATGGTGAACGCTGGCATATTGATGGAACGCAAACTAGTTACCCATACGTAAAAAAGCCGCATCAGCCCTGCGGCGGATGCGGCTTTGCGCTAGCGCAAATTAACGCTTACTTCTTGGCAGTCTTCACTGGCTTCGGATACTTGATCGTCATTTCCTTGAGCAAGTTATCGGCATGGTCCACTTCCTTCATCACCCACAGCATGTAGCGGATGTCGAGGTGGATGGCGCGCGTGATGGCCGTGTCGAAGTACCAGTCCTTGGTGATCGATTCATACGTCGAATCGAAGTTCAGGCCAATCAGCTCGCCACGCTTGTTCATCACGGCCGAGCCGGAATTGCCGCCCGTGGTGTCGGCGCTGGTGAGGAAGTTGACGGGCACCGTGCCCAGTGCCGGGTCGCGGAACTGGCCGTAGCGTTTTTCCTTGACGGCGTCAATCAAGCCTTGCGGCGCTTCGAACGGCGCCTTGCCCGTGACTTTCTCGACGATGCCTTCCACCGTCGTGAACGGGCCCTTGGTCAGCCCATCGCGCGGCGAGTACGGCGAGACCGTGCCATACGTGACGCGCAGGGTCGAGTTGGCGTCAGGATACACCGGCTTGCCTTGCGATTTTTTCCAGGCGATCACGGCTTGCATGTATTGCGGAATCACGCGTTCCAGGTTGCCGTCGATTTCCTTGCGGCGCTCTTCCAGCGACAACTCCACCGGCTGCAGCTTGACGGCCAGTTGCATGAAGGCGTCGTCGGACTGGGCAACAGCAGCCTGGTCCTTTTCCAGCCAGGCCAGGCGCTTGGCCGTGTCAGCCAGTTGCGTCTGCTGGTACAGGGCCGCCACGGCCACTGGCGCCGGCAGCAGCGCGTCCAGGCCTTGCGGATGGCTCTTCGCGGCCAGCTGCGCGTAACGCTTCAGGCCCGCTTCAAAACGTGCCTGATCGACCTTATTGACATACGACTGCTCCAGGCGGGCCAGGCGGGCCTTGATGAAGGCCAGGTCACGCTGCTGGAAGCCCGATTCGCGCTCGGCGTCCGCTTTCTGGCGCTCCAGCGACAAACGGTAAATGGTGCGCGCACTTTTCAGCAAGTCGCTGTTGGTGGCCACCGACCAGGCGAACTCTTCTTCGCTCAAGGCCATGTCGCTGGCGATTGCCGCGTCCAGTTCGGCCAGCAAGGTGGGCGAGACGTCCGGCTGCTTCGCGTACCAGGCGCGGAACTCGGCATCTTGCACGTCCTTGATGGCGGCAATGTCCTTGCGGGCAAAACCGTCGAGCAAGCCCTGGGTTTTCTTCAGCACGTTGTTGATGCTTTTGACCACGCTCGCATAGCGCACGGCAGCGGCCGCGTCGCCCTTCGTCGCATCGGCCATCACGGCCAGGTCGGCTTGCAGTTCCGATACTTTCAGGGGGAAGGCCGTATCGCGCGCGAAGCGGATTTCCGCCGGCAGCTTGTAGCGGCTGGTGCGGCCGGGATAGCCCGCCAGCAAGATGCCGTCGCCGGCTTTCAAGCCTTCGGCCGAGACCACCAGGAAGTCCTTCGATTTGTACGGCACGTTGTCGGGCGACGGGTCGGCCGGACGGCCATCCTTGCCCACGTAGGCACGCAGGAACGAATAATCGCCCGTATGGCGCGGCCATTCGTAGTTGTCGATGTCACCGCCGAAGTTGCCGATCTTGTCCGATGGCGCGTACACCAGGCGCACGTCGCGTATCATCATCTGGCGGATGCGGTAGTACTCGAGGCCGCGGTGGAAGGCGGGCACGGAGCAGCGGTACATCTTGTCCGTTTCGCATTCGGCGATCAGGTCCTTGACGCGCTTCTCCACGGCTTCGTGGCGCGCGCGGCCGCTCATGTCGGCCGTCAAGCCTTTCAGCACGCGCTCGCTGACGTTCTCCACCTTGTCCGTCACGTACACCAGGCTGTTCGGACCGCCCGGCAGCTCGCTCGCGCGCGTCTTGGCCAGGAAGCCGTCGGTGATGTAATTGTGTTCCGGCGTGGAATTGCGCTGCACGGCGCCATACGCGCAATGATGGTTCGTCACCACCAGGCCCGCGTCGGAGACAAAGGCGGCCGAGCAGCCGCCCAGCGACACGATGGCGCTCATCGGGTGCTTGCTCAGGTCGGCCAGCTTTTCTGCAGGAATGTCGATGCCGACCCGTTTGAGTTCGGCTTTCAGCTGTGGCAGTTGGTGTGGTTGCCACTGCCCTTCGTCGGCGTGTGCGCCGGCGAACGCGCCCAATAAGGCGACTGGTAAAACGATTGTTTTGAACAAGATATGCCCCTCCATAAATAGCAGGCGAAAGTATAGCCTGTCCAGGGGGCCTGAGTCGGCAAAAAATTAACCCATTGCAATTGCTATATCAGGCAGCAGGCCGCCCCGTCCCCGTCAAGGGAATATGCAGGAACAGGCGGCAACCGGTACCCGACGCCGGCGTGCCCACCTCGAAATGCCCGCCAAGCGCCGTCACCCGCTCGGCAATGCCGATCAGGCCAAAGCACTGCTTTTTGCGCTGCTGCTGCGGCGTGATGCCGATGCCGTTGTCGCTGATAGCCGCATACACGGCGCAGGCATCCGAACTGAGCTCGATCTCGACCTGGCTGGCCTGGGCATGGCGCATGACGTTGCTGAGCGCTTCCTGCACGATGCGGAACAGTACGATCTCGACCTGGCTGCCAATGGCGGCAAACAGGGCCTCATCGCGTATCAGCAGGCGGCAAGCGACGCCGCTGCGCTTGCGGAAGTCGCCCACCTGCCATTCGATGGCGGCCTGCAAGCCGAGGTCCAGCGCCATCGGGCGCAGTTCGTTCATGATGCCGCGCACGCTCTTGATGGTGGTGTCGACATTGCTGAGCACGGCGCCGACCCGGCGGTGCAGGCGCGGATGGGAACCCTCGGTGCGCGCGCTGAGCATGGAAATATCGATGCGCAGCGCCAGCAGGTTTTGCCCCAGTTCATCGTGGATATCGCGCGAGATGCGCTTGCGCTCGTCTTCCTTGGCCGTTTCCATGTGCAGCGCCAGCTGGCGCAGCTGCGCATGCGACTGACGCAGGGCGCCATCCATCAGCTTGCGTTCAGTAATGTCCGTGTGCGCCACCACCACGCGCAGCGGACCTTCGCCCAGAAAACGGCTGACCCGGGCCTGTGACCAGCGCGCCCCGGCCTCCGTGGCGAATTCATATTCCAGCGCATAAGCATCGGCGCTGCCGGCGATCACGGCGCGGATGCCCGCGGCCAGCTCGCGCCCGGCGCTGCGCTTCCAGCGCGGGTCCCTTTCGCAGAAATCCAGATAATGCAGCTGTCCCGGTGCATGGCTGGCAAAGGCCATGCAAGCCTGATTGGCATGCACCAGGCAGCCGGCCTGGTCCAATACCAGCACGCGGTCGGACAGGGAATCGATGGTGGCGTGAAAAAAACGCTCGGCGTCGCGCAAGGCTTCCTGCGCCCGCTCGCGTTGCTGCACTTCCAGCTGCAAATGCAGGTTGGCCCGCAACAGCTCGGCCGTGCGGTCGATGACGCGCTGGTCCAGCTCCCGGTGCAATTCACGCAGCGTGGCATCGGCCAGCTTGCGCTCGGTAATATCGGAAAACACCCCGACAAAATGGCTGGTGTCGCCGTTCGGCATGCGCATGGGCGTGATCGACAACGACTCGACGAAGCGCTCGCCATTCTTGCGCCGGTTCACCAGCTCGCCATACCAGCTGCCATCCTGCCTCAGGCTGCGCCACATGGCGGCATAGAATTGCGGCTCGTGCGTGCCGCCGCCCAGGAAGGAGGGATCGCGCCCGATGGCCTCTTCCGCCTGGTAGCCAGTGATGGTGGTAAACGCCCGATTCACGGAAATGATGCGGTTATCGCTGTCGGTCACCAGCACGCCTTCGCGGATGGTGTCGAGAATCAGGAAGGCGCGCCGCAAGGCTGACTCGCGCACATACTCGTCGCCCAGGTCCGTCACCAGCATACGCACGCTGGCGCTGTCCACATCAAGATTGGCTTCGATGCGCACGACGCCGCCGCCCAGCACATCTTCGAATAGCCGCGCTTCCAGCACTTGCGGCGTGCCACTGCTAAAAATGGCATCGAGGAAGCGGCGGAATGCGCCCTGCGCCTGCGGCGCGATGAATTGCTCGAAACGTCGACCCAGCAATTGATCCTTGTCGCGTTGCAGCAAACCGCTGGCGGCCACGTTGACGCGCGTGATAACGCCTTCGCGCGCCAGTGAGAAGTAGCTGACAGGCGCATGTTCATACAGCTGCGCATAACGGTCGCGGCTGCTTTTAAATTCATTCTTGAGTTTTTCCAGCTCCGCCAATCCGGCGTTCTGCACTTCCAGCTCGATCTGCCTCACCCGCAACTCATGCAGGTGGCGCATCATCTCTTCGTTCGACAACGATCCTGCCGCCAGCAGCGCCTGCTTCGCAGGCTCGCACAAGTTCTCGTCAGCGGGTCCGCTGTCGAACGGTTTATTCATGGCGCGCTCTCACGTGCCCCTCTGTTCGCCACTGCGCCCGACTGTATCAGGCGCAGCTCGGCTTCCAGCAACTTGGACTCGGTAATGTTAATGAAGGTCACCACCACGCCATCGATCACGTTTTCCACCGTGCGGTACGGCATGATGCGCACGGTGTACCAGCGCCCGTTCTTGGTCTGCACCTGGCGTTCGCAAAACACCAGGCTGCGGATGACTTCCTGCGCATCCGTTTCCAGGTCTGGATAATCGAGGTCGTTGACGATGTCGCTGAGCGGACGGCGCAAGTCCGTCTGGATCAGCTTGTAGATTTGCGTGGCCGGCGCCGTGAAGCGGCGGATGCGCAGCTCGCTGTCCAGGAAAATGGTGGCGATATCGGTACTATTGAGCAGATTTTTCATGTCGCTGTTGACCAGTGACAAGTCGTCTACCTTCGATTGCAGCTCGGCATTGACCGTGTACAACTCTTCATTGAGCGACTGCATCTCTTCCTTCGATGTGGTCAGCTCTTCGTTCGCCGATTGCAGTTCTTCATTGGTCGACTGCAATTCCTCATTGGCCGATTTGAGTTCTTCGCGCGAGGTCTGCATTTCGTCGCGCACGGCCTGGATTTCATTGCGCGCCTGGATCAGCTCCTGCTCCAGTTCCAGCACCTTGGGATTCGGCGAGCGGCCCCGGCGCGGGGTGGCCGCCAGCGGCACGCTGGCAAACGTGACGAAGACCATGCCGCGCAGCGCGTCGGGCTGGCGCAAGGCTTCCGCCGTCAAATCCACGCCCTGTGCCTTCCCTGCCTGCTCCTTGAGCACCAGCCCTTTCAGGCATACCTGGGTGTCGCTTTGCAGCGCCAGTTTGATCAAGCCCGCCAGCTCGTAGCGCAAGCCGTCGCGCGCCATCGCATGGATATTCCAGTTGGCCTTGCCTGCAGCTGGTTCCAGGAAGGCGCCGGTGCGCCCGTTGATATACAAAATGTCTCCATCCTGGTTCAGCAACACGGCTGCAGGCGAGTATTTCTGGAGCAATAATTGCTCGACATGGGATTGGATTCTTCCGGGCATGCTGACTTCTCTCATGTCGCTGGGGGTAGGAGGAGTGGCCGACGATACTTTCGTGGGAAAGTAGGTCAGCAAGCGCTGGCGCGCCAGGTTGTCGAGACGACGGTACAGCCTGGTGGATGTCGTCAGCGGCGCGAACAGCTCGGAAAAGTGGCCGGGCGTGTCGGCGCTGCCCAGTAGCAAGATCCCATCGCGATTCAAGGCGTAATGAAACAGGGGAATCAAACGCTGCTGCAGCTTGGCATTGAGATAAATCAACAGGTTGCGGCAGCACAGGATATCGAGCTTGGTGAAGGGCGGATCCGAAATGATGTTTTGCTGGGCAAAGATGATCATGTTGCGGATCTCTTTCCTGACCAGGTAATCACTCTTGTCCTGCAAGAAAAACCGCTCCAGGCGCTCGGCCGACACATCGCTCACTATCGTTGGCGGAAACCGGCCCTGGCGCGCGCGGTCGATGGCGTCGGCCGACAGGTCGGTGGCAAAAATCTGCAGGCTGTACTTCGACGGTGGCTTGCTGCTGGCCACCACTTCATGGAAGACCATGGCCAGCGTATAGGCTTCCTCTCCCGTGGAGCAGGCCGGTATCCAGGCCTTGAAGGCGCGCCCTTCCGGGTGAGCCGCCAGCATTTGTGGAAAGACCTCGATCTTCAGATACTCCCACACTTTCGCGTCGCGGAAAAAATTCGTCACGCCGATCAGCAACTCCTTGAACAACAGGTCGATTTCCGAGGGATTGTTGCGCAGATAGGGAATGTACTCTTCCATCGACGTCATCTGGTACAAGCTCATGCGGCGCTCGATGCGGCGCAATACCGTATTGATCTTGTAGTCCGTGAAGCTGTTGCCCGTATGTTCGGACAGCAAGGCGACAATTTCCTGCAAGGCATTGCGCCCGCCAGGCTCCTTGCCCGGCAACTCCAGGAAGCTGCCGCGAAACAGGTAACTGGCGATCTTTTCCGGCATCTTGTCGGGAATATCGACGAGGTCCACGGCATCGGCGGCGATGGCGCTTTGCGGCATCATGTCGAACTTGGCCGTATCGGGATGCTGGGCCAGGGTCAGGCCGCCCGCCTGCTTGATGGCTTGCAGGCCGCGCGTGCCGTCGCTGCCCATGCCGGACAGAATCACGCCCACGGCCAGTTCGCCCAGCTCGGCCGCCAGGCTTTCGAAGAAACCATTGATGGGCAAGCGGTGTCCGCGCAGCTGCAGCGGCTCGCTGAGCACAAAGTGCCCCTTGGACAGGCCCAGGTCCGCATTCGAGGGAATCACATAGATATGGTTCGGATGCAGTGCGGCGCGCTGTGTGATTTCCGTGACGGGAATGCTGGTGGCACGCTGCAGCAGTTCCGGCAACATCGCTTTTTGCGTGGGATCAAGGTGCTGGATCACCACATAGGCGATGCCGCTATCGGGCGGCACGTTCGTCAGGAAAGCGATAATCGGGTCGAGACCGCCAGCCGACGCGCCGATGGCCACCACGGGAAAATCGATGGCGGCCACCTCCGGCGCTGGAGCTTTGCTGTGTTTGCTGTATGTCATCGTCGGCAAGAATGCAGCCGCGGCACGTGCGCCAGGCTGGCGGATGGATAATCTTGCATTTTAGCACCCAAGCCGCGCGTAAAAACGCGAATTTGGCCCGGGACGCTAACCGGCGCCCGCCTGCCGTCTACTGCGTCTGCGGCACATGCCAGCCGCCGCCCAGCGACTGGATCAAGGCCACGGCCGTCGTCTGCCGGTCAGCCTGGGCCTGCACCAGCGAACGGCGCGCCGACAGGGCCGTCACTTGCGCCGTCACCACGTCCGTATAGCCGACCTGGCCCGCGTTGTAGCGGTTCAGCATTTGCTGCTCCACCTGGTCGGCGGCCGACGACGCCTGCTGGCGCAAGGCCAGCTGCTCGGCCAGCGCGCGCGTGGCCGACAACTGGTCTTCCACGGCGCCAAAAGCTGCCAGTACCGTCTGGCGGTAGCGTGCCACGGCGGCCTCATGCCCCGCCTTGGCCGCATCCACGCTGGCCGTGGTGGCGCCCGCGTTGAACAGGGTTTGCGCGGCCGACACGCCCAGCGACCACAGGCTCGACGAAGCATTGAACAGGTCGCCCACACGGCTGGCACCGGATCCGTAGGAACCCGTCAGGTTCAGGCTCGGATAGTAGGCGGAGCGGGCGATGCCGATCTGCTCGTTGGCCACGGCCACCCTGCGCTCGGCGGTGGCGATGTCAGGACGGCGCTGCAGCAGGGTCGACGGCACGCCCAGCGGCACCTCGGGCACGGTCAGGGTCCACGGCGCAACGGCAAGGCTGAAGTCGGACGGCGCTTTCCCCAGCAGGATGGCGATCGCATGTTCGAGCTGGGCGCGCGCGCGCACCTGGCTGGACAGATCGATCTGCGCATTGGCCAGCTGCGTCTGCGCCTGCAGCAGGTCGGACTTGGCGGCGATGCCGGAATTGAAACGGTTGCTGGTGATGTCGAGCACGCGCTTGTAGCCGGCGATGGTGGCGTTCAGCAGCGCGATCTGCGCATCGCTCTGGCGCAGCGAAAAATAATTGATGGCCAGCTCGCCCTGCGCCGACAGGCGCGCGGCGGCCAGGTCGGCCGCGCTGGCACTGGCGCTGGCGTCCGCCCCCGTCACGCCGGCGCGCAGGCGGCCCCAGATATCCGGTTCCCACGAGGCGCCGATGGCCGCCTTGAAATTATTGTTCGTCTGCTGCTCGCCCCCGCCGCCGGAGCGGGCGCCGCTGCCCGTCAGGCTCACGGTAGGAAACAGCGAGGCGCGCTGTTCGCGCACCAGAGCGCGCGCCTGCTCGTAGGAGGCAACGGCTTCGGCCACGTTCTGGTTCGATACTTCAATGCCTTCGGCCAGCTGGTTCAATTGCGCGTCGCCGAACAGGGTCCACCAGGGACCCCGTTCCAGGGTATCGGCCGGCACCGCCGCTTGCCAGCCGGCCGCCTCCTTGAACGTTTGCGGCGCGGCGGCCGTGGGTACTTCATATGCGGGGCTGACGGCGCAGCCGGCCAGCAGGGCAGCGGCGGCCACTGCCAGCAAATGGCGGGCAGGAACGGTGGATACGATAGGTTTTACTTGCTTCATGATTGTGTGCTCGGGTTATCTGGCCCAGGAATGCGGCTCAATTGCTGCTCGTCGGCACTGCGCGTGCGCAGCTTGTCGAGCAGGATGTAGACCACCGGGGTGGTCAGCAATGTGAGTAACTGGCTGGCAATCAGGCCGCCGATGATGGCGACCCCCAAGGGCTGGCGTAGCTCTGACCCCTCGCCGAAACCGATCGCCAGCGGCAAGGCGCCAAGCGCCGCCGCCAGAGTGGTCATCAGAATGGGGCGGAAACGCAGCAAACATGCCTCGCGCACCGCCTCCACAGCTGTCAGCCCGCGCGAACGCTCGGCCTCCAGCGCGAAGTCGATGATCAATATAGCATTTTTCTTGACGATGCCGATCAACAGGAACACGCCGATCAGGGCGATGATGGAAAACTCCATGCGGAACAGCAGCAAGGCCAGCACGGCGCCCACCCCCGCCGACGGCAAAGTCGACAGCACGGTAATCGGATGTATCAGGCTTTCGTACAGGATACCCAGCACGATGTAAATCACCACGATGGCCGCCAGGATCAGCAGCGGCTGCTCCTTGTTGCTGTCCTGCGCACTCTTCGCCGAACCCTGGAAGCTGCCGCGCACATTCACCGGCATGCCGATCTCCGACTCTGCCTGGGCCACGGCGGCCTGGCCGTCGCTGAGCGGATAGCCGTCGCTGAGATTGAACGACACGGTGGTGGCCAGCTCCCCGCCCTGGTGATTGATGGAGGTCGCCGTCGAGCTTTCGGCAAAGCTGCTGAACGACGACAGCGGCACCATCGTCGCCAGGGTGGTACTCAATGCCGAGCCGCTGGACGGATCGCGCGCCGCCGTCGTGTTGGACGTCGTCGCGGCCACGCTGGTGGTGGCCGTAGCGGCGCTGGTGGCCGTGGCCGTGGCCGTGGCCGTGGCCGTGGCCGTGGCGGCGACGGCCGCCGCATTCGACGCCGGCACATACACGGAGCGCAGCGCTTCCGGGCTTTGCGCGTAGCGGGGCGCCACTTCCATAATCACGTGGTACTGGTTCAGCTCATCGTAGATGGTCGCCACCTGGCGCTGGCCGAAGCTGTTGTACAGCGCATTGTCGATATCCTTGACTTGCACGCCCAGCTGCGTGGCCCGGTCCTTGTCGATGCTGACAAAGGTTTCCACGCCGTTTTCCGCCTGGTCCGTATCGACGTCGATCAGGGCCGGCTGCAGCTTCATCTGGTCGGCCAGTTTCGCCGCCCATTTCTTCAAATCGGCCTGGTTGTCGCTGATCAGGGTGTACTGGTAGGTCGAATTGCTGGAACGCCCGCCCATGCGCAAGTCCTGCACGGGATTGAGGAACAGCGAAATGCCCGTCACCTTGGCCAGCTGCGGACGTAAACGGGCGATCACGGCCTGGCCCTTGTCCGTGCGCTGCGAGGCCGGTTTCAGATCGATGAACATGAAACCGCCCCCTGCCCTGCCCCCGCCCGTAAAGCCGACGACGGTGGCGACGGCAGGATCGTCCTTGATGATGTTGACCAGCTGGCGCAGCTTGCCCTGCATGGCCTGGAACGAGATGCTCTGGTCGGCGCGCATGCCGCCGTTGATCTGCCCCGTATCCTGCTGCGGGAAGAAGCCCTTGGGCGCGGCCGCGAACAGATACACGTTCAGGCCGACGACGAACACCAGGATGGTCATCACCAGCGCGGCGCTGGACAAGGCCCAGTCCAGGCAATGCTCATACACTTTCAGCATGCGCTCGAAGCCACGTTCGAACCAGCGGGCCACCGCGCCCGGCGCCTTGTGCTGCTCGCCGCTTTTCAGCAGCCAGGCGCACATCATCGGCGTGGTGGTCAGCGAAATGACCAGCGAAATCATGACGGCGGCCGACAAGGTCACGGCAAACTCGCGGAACAAACGCCCCACCTGGCCGCCCATGAACAGCAGCGGGATGAAGACGGCCACCAGCGACAGGCTGATCGACAGCACCGTGAAACCCACTTCGCGCGCGCCCAGCAGGGCCGCCTTGAAGCGGTCCATGCCTGCCTCGATATGGCGCTGCGTATTTTCCAGCACCACGATGGCATCGTCGACGACAAAGCCCGTGGCCACTGTGAGTGCCATCAGGGACAGGTTATTCAGGCTGAAGCCCAGCATGTACATCACGCCGAAAGTACCCAGCAAGGAAACGATGGTGGCCACGGCCGGGATGATGGTGGCGCGCACGCTGCGCAGGAAGGCGCTGACCACCAGCACCACCAGCACGATGGACAGGATCAGGGTGAATTCGATCTCGTGCAGGGACGAGCGGATGGAGTTGGTGCTGTCGGACGCCACTTGCAGCTTGATGTCGCCGGGCAGCTGCGCCTGCAGTTGCGGCAGCAGCGCGCGCACGCCGTCCACCGTGGCGATGACGTTGGCGCCTGGCTGGCGCGTGATCAGTACGATGACGGCCGGGTCGCCGTTGAACAGGCCCAGGGTATTCGTGTTTTCCACGCCGTCGACCACTTCGGCCACGTCGTCGAGGCGGATGGCGGCGCCATCGCGCCAGGCCACCACCAGGCTGCGGTAGTCGGCTGCGCTGCGCCCGCCAGAGGCCGTGCTGGCGCCCGAATAAATCTGCAGGCTGCGCTCGTCGCCGGAAATCGCCCCCTTGGGCCGGTTGGCGTTCGTGGCCTGGATGGCCGCGCGCACATCTTCCATCGACACGGCATAGTGATTGAGCTGGTACGGCAGCAGTTCCACGCGCACGGCCGGCAGCGAACCGCCGCCCAGTTCCACGTCGCCTACGCCTTTGACTTGCGCCACCTTTTGCTGCACCAGGTTTGACACGGCGTCGTAGATCTGGCCCGGCGTGCGCGTTTTTGACGTCAGCGCCAGGATGATCACGGGCGCGTCGGACGGATTGGCCTTGCGGTAGGTCGGGTTGCTACGCAAGGTGGCCGGCAAGTCGACGCGCGCAGCGGCAATGGCCGCCTGCACTTCGCGCGCGGCCGAATCGATCTTGCGGTTCAGGTCAAACTGCAAATTGATGCGCGCCGAACCCGTGCCCGACGACGACGTCATCTCGTTCACGCCAGAGATGACTCCGAGACGCCGCTCCAGCGGCGTGGCCACCGAGGTGGCCATGGTCGCGGGGCTGGCGCCGGGCAGGCTGGCGCTGACGGAAATGGTCGGATAATCGACCTGCGGCAGCGGCGAGACGGGCAGCACGAAGAAGGCGCCGATGCCCGCCAGCGCAATGCCGATGGTCAGCAGCACGGTGGCGATGGGACGCTTGACGAACGGTTCGGACAGGTTCACGCGGCGCTCCCCGCATTATCGGCAGGCTTGTCCAGGTTGACGCCCCGCGTTTTGGATGCAAAGCGCTGACCCAGGCGGTCGAAGCCCAGGTAGATGACGGGCGTGGTAAACAGCGTCAGCACCTGGCTGACGATCAGGCCGCCGAAGATGGCCAGGCCCAGCGGACGGCGCAACTCTGCGCCCTCGCCCCAGCCCAGCATCAGCGGCACGGCCGCGAACAGCGCCGCCAGGGTGGTCATCAGGATTGGGCGGAAACGCAGCAGCGCCGCCTGGTGGATGGCTTCCTGCGCACTCTTGCCCTCGTCGCGTTCGGCCTCGATGGCGAAGTCGATCATCATGATGGCGTTCTTCTTGACGATGCCGATCAGGAGAATGATGCCGATGATGCCGATCACGCCCAGGTCCTGCCCGGAAATCATCAGCGCCAGCAAGGCGCCCACGCCGGCCGACGGCAAGGTCGACAAAATCGTCAGCGGGTGGATGTAGCTTTCGTACAGCACGCCCAGCACGATGTAGACGCAGACGACGGCGGCCAGGATCAGCCACAGCTGGTTCGACAGCGAATTTTCATACGCGCCGGCCGCACCGAGGAAGGTCAGGGTCACCGATGGCGGCAAGGCGATATCCTTGGCCGCCTGCCGGATGGCGTCGACGGCGCTGCCCAGCGCCACGCCTTGCGTCGTATCAAAGCCCAGCGTCGTGGCCGGGTATTGCGCCACGTGCGTGATCTGCAGCGGCGCCTGTTTTTCGCTGACGCTGGCAAAGGCGGACAGCGGCGTCGACTTGCCGGAACCCGTGCGCACCTGCAGTTCCGACAGGTCGGCCGGCGTGGTGACAATGCCGGGCTGCGCTTCGAGGATCACGCGGTACTGGTTGGTTTCCGTAAAAATGGTCGAGATGATGCGCTGGCCGAAAGCGTTGTACAGCGCGTCGTCGACAGTGGCCGTAGTGACGGACATGCGTGCGGCGCTGTCGCGGTCGATGGCCACCACGACGGCGGCGCCCGTGGCGCCCGCGTCCGTGACCACATTGCGCAGCTGCGATTTTTCGCGCATGCGGGCCGCCAGCTTGCCGGCCCACTCGGTGACGGTGGCCGTGTCGGCCCCTTCGAGCGAGACGCGGTATTGCGTCGGCCCCGATTCCGCATCGATGGTCAAATCTTGCGTCGGCTGCAGATACAGGGTCACGCCGGCCACCTTGGCGACGCGGTTGCGCAGGCGCTCCATGATGTCGTCCTGCTTGCCGCTGCGCGAGCGCTTCAGGTTGATCAGCATGCTACCCGTGTGCAGCATGGTATTGTTGGCTGCATCGACGCCCACCAGGGAACTCAGGGTATCGACATCGGGGTCCTCCAGCAGCGCGCTGGCCGCCGCCTGCTGCAAGGTGGCCATGCGTTCGTACGACACGGCTTGCGAGGTTTCGATGCGCGCCTGCAGCTGCCCTGTATCCTGTGTGGGGAACAGGCCTTTCGGGATGGTGATGTACAAAATCACCGTCAACAGCAAGGTGGCCAGGGCCACCAGCAAGGTCAGTCCCTGGCGTTTCAAGACCCACACCAGCGCATGGTCGTACTGGACGATCACGCGGTCGAGGAAAGCCTGGATGCGCTGGCCCGTGGCGCTGACTTTTTCATCGGCATGGCTTTTCAACCAGCGCGCCGACATCATCGGCACCAGGGTGAGCGAGACGACGGCGGAAATCAGAATCGTGATGGCCAGTGTCATGGCAAATTCGCGGAACAAACGGCCCACCACGTCGCCCATGAACAGCAGCGGAATGAGCACGGCGATCAAGGACACCGTCAGCGAGATGATGGTAAAGCCGATCTGCGACGCGCCCTTCAGGGCGGCGGCCATCGGCGTTTCGCCCTCTTCGATGTAGCGGGCGATGTTTTCGATCATGACGATGGCGTCATCGACGACAAAGCCGGTGGCAATGGTCAGCGCCATCAGGGACAAGTTATTCAGGCTGTAGCCAAGCAGATACATGACGCCGCAGGCGCCGATCAGCGAGATCGGCACGGACAGGCTGGCGATCACGGTGGCGCGCATGCTGTGCAGGAAGGCGAAAATCACCAGCACCACCAGCAGCACGGACAGCAGCAACTCCATCTCCACGTGTTCGACGGAGGCGCGAATGCCCGTGGTGCGGTCGCTCAGCACGTCGAGCTTCATGGCCGCCGGCAGGCTGGCCTGCAGGTCGGGCAGCAGTGCCTTGATGGCGTCGACCGTCTTGATGACGTTGGCGCCGGGCTGACGCTGCACGTTCAGGATGATGGCCGGCTGTTTGCCCGACCAGGCGCCCAGGCGCGTGTTTTCCGCGCTGTCGACCACGTTGGCCACATCAAGCAGGCGCACGGGCGCGCCATTCTTGTAGGTGATGATCAGGCGCTTGTAGTCTTCCGCCGTCACCAGTTGATCATTCGCATTGATGGTAAACGAGCGCGTGGGGCCGTCGAAACTGCCCTTGGCGCTGTTGACGTTGGCTCCCGCGATGGCCGTGCGCAGGCTGTCGAGGCCCAGGCCATACGACGCCAGCAATTTGGTGTCGCCCTGGATGCGCACGGCGGGACGCTGGCCGCCCGACAGCGACACCAGGCCCACGCCATTGACCTGGCTGATCTTCAGCGCCAAACGCGTGTTGACGATGTTCTGCACCTGCGTCAGCGGCATCGTGTCCGAGGTAATCGCCAGTGTCAGCACGGGCGCGTCGGCCGGATTGATCTTGGCGTACACGGGCGGCGCCGGCAAGTCGGTAGGCAGCAGGGAACCACCCGCATTGATGGCCGCCTGCACTTCCTGCTCGGCCACGTCCAGGGTCTGGCCCAGGGTGAATTGCAGGGTGATGATGGAGACGCCGGCCGCGCTGGTGGAACTCATGCGCTGCAAGCCAGACATCTGCCCGAACTGGCGCTCCAGCGGCGCCGTGACGGTCTGCCCCATGACTTCGGGACTGGCGCCCGGGTACAGGGTCTGCACCTGGATGGTGGGGAAGTCCACCTGCGGCAAGGCGGCCAGCGGCAAGAACTTGAAGCCGACCAGCCCCGCCAGCACGATGGCCAGCATCAGCAGCGCCGTGGCGACGGGGCGCTTGATGAAGGGAGTCGATGGACTCATTGCGCTGCGCCCTTCGCTGGCGCGGTGGCTGGCGCATTGGCCGGTACGGATGCGGAAGCCGATGCACTGGCCGCGCCGTCAGCCTGCTGGCGGCGGTGGCGGCGTTCGCCGTTCGCGCCAGTTGCACCGCCCGCGCCGGCACCGCGCGCGCCGGCCGGCTTGTCGCCAGCCAGGGTGACTTTCGCGCCTTCCTTCAGGCGGTCGGCACCTTCCGTGATGACTTGCTCTCCCGCTTCCAGTCCGGCGCGGATTTCCACCATGTCGGTGGTGGCCTGGCCGCGCGTGACCATGCGCACGGTGACGGTTTTATCCGCTTTCAGCACATATACGAAGTCGCCATTATTGCTGTGACGCAGGGCCGTGACGGGTACCAGCACGGCGCCCGTGATATTGCCCAACTCCAGGCGCACGTTGACGAACTGGCTGGGGAACAGGGCCATCTTGTCATTCATGTAGCGGGCCTTGGCACGCACGGTACCCGTCTGCACATCGACCTGGTTATCGAGCGCACTCAAGCGGCCCGTGTCCAGGGTATGCGTGCGCGTGCGGTCCAGCGCCAGCGCCGGCAGGGCCGAGCCGGCATTCAGGCGCTCCTGGATGGTCTGTACCTTATCCTGTGGCACGGAAAACTGCACGTCGATGGGCGACAGCTGCGTCACCACCACCACGCCGCCCGCGTCGCTGGTATTCACCAGGTTGCCGATATCGACCACCTTCAGGCCCGCGCGGCCGCTGATCGGCGACACCACCTTGGTATAACCCAGGTTGAGTCTGGCAGTGCCTTCTGCGGCGCGGTCTGTCATCACCGTGCCTTCCAGCTGCTTGACCAGGGCGGCCTGCGTATCGACGTCCTGGCGCGCGATGGAGTCCTGGCCCAGCAGGGTTTGATAGCGTTTCAGTGTCAGGCGCGCGTTTTCCAGCTGCGCTTCATCGCGCTGGCGCTGGCCCGTGGCCTGCATCAGCGCCATCTCGAACTGGGCAGGATCGATTTGCGCCACCACCTGGCCCGCCTTGACCATGCCGCCTTCCTTGAATTTCAATTCCTTCAGGATGCCCGATACTTGCGGGCGCACCGTCACGGTGGACGCCGCCGTCACGGTGCCCAGCGCATCGAGCACCACGGGCAGGTCCGATTTCACGGCAGTGGCCACGCCCACGGTGGTCGAGGGCGCGCCACGGCGCCCGCCACCGGGGCCACCAGGACCACCTGGCCCGCCGGGTCCGCCCATGCCGGGGCCGCCCTGGGCACTGGTGCCGGAGTGGGTCAGGTACCAGGCACCGCCCCCCAACGCAGCCATGACGGCCAGCGCAATGACACTGCCGACGATTTTCGAACGGCGGCTGCGCCGCGGGGTGTTGGGTGTTGTCTGCGAATCCATCGCTTATCCTTGTATAGGCCGCTGGCACGGCGAGTCTGTGGCGCCGGCCGAGGTGGGACACACTCAGGCCGGACGACCGTTTTTCGGGGTTGTTTCGGTACACAGCCGGGGGAGTCAAGAGCTGAAAGTCAGCTGAAAAAACATCGCTCCCTAGCGTGAAACGACTCTAGCATAGTCATGTTTCTGTTTCATTTCTACTTGAAACAATTACACACAGCCAGACTGGCATGGGAGGATCAGGAGGACCGGCTGAGGTGCCGCCGCTGTGGGGGAACGTCGGAAAAATCAGGCTTGCGGGGCGTCGCGCTGCGACGCCAGCCGTGCGCGAGCGCCTCGCATGCAGATACAAAATCGCTACAAATCTCCCGCCATCGGCCTTGACCTGGCGCCATACGGCTGCTCGGGCGACGGAAACTCTTTACCTCGATTTACAAGGTCAAGCCGAGGATGACATCCTGATAGTCGGTGCGGCCCACGCGGAAAGTGCGCCGGCCCACTTGCGCAAAGCCGCAGCGCGCATAAAACGCCAGCGCATCGTGGTTTTCCGCGTAAACGCCCAGCAGCACGCGCCCTGCGCCGCTGGCGCGCGCCTGGCTCAGCGCCGCCTGCATCAAACGCTGTCCCACGCGCTGGCCCTGGAAGCGGTGCAGCAGGTAGATGCGCTTGATTTCCAGATCTTGCGGATGCGGGTCGGCCACTGGCAAGCTGGCGGGACTGAGCACCAGATAGCCCACGGGCGCGCCGCCGGGCCTGGCTTCGGCCAGCCACAAACGCATGGCCGGCAGCGCCAGCCAGTCGCGGTACAGCTGCGCGTCGTGCTGGCGCTGGCAATGGGCGATGACGTCGGCGCCATCGAGGATACCGGCGAACGCTTCCAGGAAGGTGGCCTGCCCCACAAGCGCCAGCGCCTGTTCATCGCCCTGCACGCATGGGCGGATGGCGATCGCCGTGTCAGTGTGTGTACTCATGTCGTTTGCCATGCATCGCTCCTGATATGAAACAAGCCGGACGAAGCCGGCTTGGGTATGCAGTTTATGTGGATGTTACTTGCCGCCCAGAGGCACCTCGCACAAGCAGTGCGTGAGGGCCATGAATGGTTTGTGCTCGCGCGTGATGCCCGACAGCCAGCTCAGGTCCTGCGCCATGCCCAGCGCCGCGTCGGCCGGCAGGCCCGTGCTGGCCAGGCCCAGTTTCACGTGCTCGCCCAGCCCCAGTGTGGCCATGGCCTTGGAGCCGAACATGCCGATCAAACGGTCCACGTTCGACGTTTCCTGCTCCAGGTAGGTCACGCGGTAGTCGCTGCCCAGCTTGGCGCGCTTGGCGGCCGAGGCCAGCGCATCGCCATAGCTGCCGATACGGTCGACCAGGTTGCGTTCTTTCGCCTGCAAGCCCGTCCAGACGCGGCCCTGCGCCACTTCATTGATCTTTTCAGGCGTGGTCTTGCGCGCCTTCGCGGCCAGGTTCAGGAAATCGCCATACACGTGGTTGATCGAGCCCTGGATCACTTGCGCAAAACGGGGGTCGAGCGGACGCAGGGGGTTGCCCGCGTCGGCCAGCCAGGTGGTGGGCGAACCTGCCGTGTGGATGCCCAGCTTTTCCACTACCTTGTCGGCCGTCGGCAAAATCGCGAACACGCCGATGGAACCGGTGATGGTGGCTGCGTCGGCGATCACTTCATCGGATGAGGTGCTGATCCAGTAGCCGCCCGAAGCGGCCACGTTGCCCATCGAGACGACCACCGGCTTGCCGGCGGCGCGCGTCAGTTCCAGTTCGCGGCGGATCAGTTCCGAGCCGAAGGCGCTGCCGCCCGGCGAATCGACGCGCAGCACGATAGCCTTGATCGATTTGTCTTCGCGCGCCTGGCGGATCAAACGCGAGGTGGACAGGCCGCCGATGGCGCCCGGTGGCGCGATGCCGTCGCCGATTTCACCGGAAGCGATGACCACGCCGACGGCGTCGCCGATGTGCACGGGGCGCAGGCGCGCCAGGTAATCCGTGTAATTGATCTGGCGGAAGTTCGTGCCTTCCGTATTTTTGGCGCCGCGCGCCATCATGAACTGGCGCAGTTCATCGCGCGTTTTCAGGCCGTCGACCAGCTTGGCATCCAGCGAAAGCTTGCCCAGGTCGCCGCCAGCCGCCGTCATCAAGGCAGGCAGATTGTCGATCGATTGCATGATGGCGCCGGCCGGCAGCTTGCGCGCCTTTTCCACGTCCGACGTATAGGTGGTCCACAAACCGTTGTTCAGGTAGCGGTCCGCTTCGGCCGCCGCTTCGGACGGGCCGTTGGCGATGAAAGGCTCGGCCGCGCTTTTATACGTGCCCACTTTCAGCAGGTTGACCGTCACGCCCACTTTGTCGAGCGCGTCGCGGTAGTAATTACGGTAGCGGCCAAAGCCTTCCAGCATGACGCCGCCCATCGGGTGCAGATACACCTCGTCGGCCTTGGCAGCCACCAGGTACTGGCGCTGGTTGTAGCTCGAACCCCAGGCCGTGACTTTCTTGCCCGTGGCGCGGAAGCGTTCCACGCCGGCCGCCACTTCGCGCAGCGAAGCGAGACCGCCGCCTTGCAACTCGTCGAGCAGGATCACCATGGAGCCGATGTTCTTGTCCTTGGCCGCCGTGTCGAGCACCGCCAGTACATCGCGCAACTGCACGCTTTTCTTGACTTCGCCGCTGACATTGGCCAGCACCGCCTCGCGCACGCCGCCCGGGGTTTCCTCGACCAGCGGCCCTTGCAAGTCCAGCACCAGGGTGGTCTTTTCCGCCAGGGGCTTGGCGCCGCCGCCAAAGATGGCGATCAGGATGGCGATGACGATCAGCAGGAAAATCAGATTGATGACTGCGCGGCGGGTGGCGTCCAGCGCGCGCCAGAATGCGCCAAAGCCGCGGCGCAGCGGCGGGAAGGGGTTCAGTGACATTGATGCTCCGTGAGGTGATATGCCTAAAGGAAATCAATATAGCTGAAAACGGCCGGAATCGTCGTAGGATTCGTCTTATTTTGACAATATTACGCGCTCTTGCCTCCCCGCCCTGACGGCATGGAAATGAGAAACAGCCCCCCCAGCACCAGGGCACCATTCAATATCAGCAATTCCAGGCCGATGCGGTAATGCTCGAACAGCCGCGCCTGCTCCCCTTCGATCAGGGCGCACAGCAATGGCCCGGCGATGGCCACCAGCGGCACCCAACGGTCGCGCACGTCGCGCCGGCTCAGCAAGCCGAAGGCGAACAGGCCCAGCAGCGGCCCATAGGTATAGCTGGCCAGCTTCAGGATCACGCCTATCATGCTGGGACTATCGATCCACTTGAAGGCCATGATCAGGATCAGGAACAGTGCGGAAAAGCCCAGGTGGACGCGGCGGCGCCAGCGCATCTGCGCCACCGGGGTCAAATCCGTCCTGCGCTGCAGGCCCAGGATGTCGATGCAAAAAGTCGACGTCAATGCAGTGAGCGCCCCGTCCACGCTGGGAAACAGGGCGGAAATGAGGGCGATGAAGAAAATCAGCTGCACCACGGCGGGGAAGTGCCCGAGCACCACGGCGGGGAACAGTTTATCGCCCGTAGCCGTCACGCCCGCCAGCGGCGCATACAGGTGCAGCAAGCCGCCGAGGAAGAGAAACAGCAGCAGCACGCCCGTCAGCACGACGGTCAGGCTGAGCATATTCTTTTGCGAATCGCGCAAGGTGCGCACGGAAATGTTCTTTTGCATCATTTCCTGGTCCATGCCCGTCATGGCAATCGTGATGAACATGCCGGCGAGAATGTGCTTCCAGACATAGGCGGGACTGTCCGGGTCGACGGTGAAGATGCGCGTGAGGCCCTGCGCGCGCATGTGTTCCAGGCTGTCGACGAGGGACAGGTCCATCTCGCGCAACAGGAATATGCTGCAGATGACGAGGCCTGCCAGCATGCACGCCGTTTGCAGGGTATCGGTCCAGACGATGGTTTTCACGCCACCTTCATACGTGTAGAGCAGGATCAGCAGCAGCACGACACCGGCCGTCAGCCAGAATGGCACGCCCAGGCTGTCGAGTATCGTTGCCTGCAGGATATTGACCACCAGATACAGCCGCGCCGTGGCGCCCAGCAGGCGCGACAGGATGAAGAACGCCGCCCCGCTCTGGTAGGAACGCCGTCCCAGGCGCAGTTCCAGGTAGCGGTAAATGGAGGTCAGCTGCAGCCGGTAGTACAGCGGCAGCAAGATGAACGTGATGGCCAGGTAGCCCAGTACATAGCCGATCATCAGCTGGACGTAGCCGAAACCATTGCTCCCCACGGCGCCCGGCACGCTGATGAAAGTGACACCCGTGAGCGTGGTGCCCACCATGCCGAAGGCAACCAGCATCCAGTTGCTATCCTTGTTGCCGATGAAAAAGCTGTCGTTGGTGGCGTGGCGCGAGGTGCGCCATGCCACGCCCAGCAGGATCAGGAAATAGGCGAGGACGACGGCAAAAAGGATGGTGGGCGACATGGGCGTTGCGCTGGCGGCAAAGTGGAACAGGGGCAGAAATATACAGCAAAGCCCCTATTTACGCCGGTCTCAGCAGCCGGTCGGTTTCACGCGCTCCACTTCCAGGCCGAACCACGGGCGCAAGCGCGTGCCGACGACATTGCCGACGAAGGCGCACACCAGCCACAGCCAGCCGTGCAGGCTGCCAGAGATGATGCCGCTGAAATACGCGCCGATATTGCAGCCGTAGGCCAGGCGCGCGCCGTAGCCGAGCAGCAAGCCGCCCACGACGGCGGCGATGATCGACCGACGCGGGATGCGCCACACGGGCGCATAGCGGCCCGCCAGCGCGGCGGCCAGCATGGCGCCCAGCACGATGCCGATGTCCATCACGGACGTCTTGTCTTGCGTCAATGGCGCGGCCAGGGCGGCGGCGTTTGCTTTGGTGGACCAGTAGGCCCAGCTGGCCGTGTCGATGCCGACCACAGACGCCGCTTTCGCGCCCCACAGGGCGAACGCGGACGTCACGCCCCACGGCTTGCCCGACAGCGCCAGGGTGGCGAAGTTCAGCACGACGAGCGCCACGGCGCCCGCCACCAGCGGCCACGGGCCGTGCAGCCAGGGCGACGACTGCGCCGGGCGCAGCGGTGTCGCGACGAGCTTGCCGTGGCGGCGCTTTTCAACGAAGACCGTGATGCCTGCGATCAGCGCGAAAACGATCCAGTTCAGCGCCAGTGCCGGTACCAGGCCCAGGGTCGTGACGAGGGAAATGGGCTTGAGTTGCGGCAGCGCCGTCCAGAATGGCATGTGCGCCGTGCCGATCACGGAGCCGACAATGAAGGCAGCCAGGGTGACAAGCATGCGCGTGCTGCCGCCACCCACCGTGTACAGGGTGCCGGAGGCGCAACCGCCGCCCAGCTGCATGCCGATACCGAAGATGAAGGCGCCAAAGATCACCGAGGTGCCAGCGGGAGAAACCAGGCCCGCGACGGGCATGCCGAACAGGGTGCCGGCCGACAGCGCGGGGAAGAACAGGGCCACGCCCACGGCCAGCATCAGCATTTGCGCGCGCAAGCCGTCGCCGCGGCCATCGGCAATGAAAATGCGCCAGGCGGACGTGAAACCGAAGGCTGCGTGATACAGGGTGATGCCGAGCAAGGCGCCCACCACATACAGCGCGGCTTGGTTGATGCCCACGGTGTGCGCCAGATACCACGCACCCAGCAGGATGAGCACAAGCGCAACGCCCAGCGGTTTCGGATTGATATCGGTGCGCAGGCGTAGCGATGAAGCTGCAGTATCGGACATGGTAGGGAACGCGAAAGGGAGGGAAGCCCCATTTTCGCCCGTTTTGCTGTTTTCTGCCAGCAAGTTAGCTTGCCTTGATGCCCCACCAGCAATGCAAAGATGGCGGGCGGCACGCCGGCAAGGAAGGCCTGCCCCCCTGCCCTGCGTACCTGCAACCCTTATCGGACGGCGCGCATCATTTCGACAGTTTCACCTGCGTCAGTTCCGCCGTCAGATAGCCGACAGCGCCGCTGGCCTTGCTGTTGTAGTTGGTGTTGATGATGATGTTGATCTGATCCTTCAGCGCCGATGGCAGGCCGGGGAAGCGGTTCCACTCATCACCCGGATGCTGGAAGTTGCTCATCACATAGGTCCAGCCATTGATCTCATCGACCGCATGCAGGCCGGTCGATTCCGCGCCGGCCGGGCAGGACAGCAAACGTTCCAGCTTCCTGGTATCGACGTTGTACGCCCACAGGAAGTTGTTCAGGTGGTTGCCGCTGTCCTCGCCGATGAACAGGGTGCGCAGTTTTTCCGAGAATTTCAAGTTGTCGGGACTGGCGATCTTGGCCGGGTTGGCGGTATTGCCCAGGCCATCAGCCGCGATGTCTTCACCTGCGATCAGCAGGGTCGATTCGCTCGGCACCCATTCGCTGTCGATCGCCGCGCCGGTATCATCCTTCTGTCCGCCCGCCAGCTTGTGCGACACAACGCCGCCCGCCACCAGTTTCTTGAACTTGACGTTGTTGCCGGCCACGTAACCCGCACCGCCTTCGACCATCGAGTCCTGGATATTGGCATACGCCGAGTAGGCAATCTTGTCCTTGGCGTTGACCGTCGTGCCTTCGTTCTTGGTAAAGGCCATGCTGCCCCCCTTGAGGGCGGCGTACCGGTGGGTTTCCAGAAAAGCGGCGGCTTTTTCCTGGCCAGCCTTGACTCTGACCCAGGCGGTTTTCTTGTTCAGGACGATCTTCGTGTAGCTGGCATCGGACGGATCGACCAAGGTCGAATCCATGATGTCGGTGGCCTTGATGCCGCCGTCGACCAGCGCCTTGATCTCGGCGTGCGTCGCATGGCCCAGCTTGACCCATTGCAGCTTGCCGGTGGTGGTCTCGGTCAGCTGGGTGGTGTATTTGGCGACGTACAGGGTGCCGCCTGCCGCCAGGTCGGCGACCTTGTCGGCCACAAACATGAACAGCCCGCCATTCGTATAGTCGTCACCGCCCAGGATGGTGCGCTGGTCTGGCATCACCTGCACCAGTTCGCGCGAGTAGCGGCCCAGGCAGTAGTGCTTCTTGATGCTGCCGGTGCCGTCCGGGTTTACCGACACTTCCGGCAGGTGGCCGTAGTCATACGCATTGGCGGTAGTCGTATCGCCGAAGACGTTCTTGCTGAATTCCTTGAGCACGGCCAGGGTCTGGCCACCCAGGCCCTGGTCGAAGGCATCGGGTTCATACTCTTCGCTCGACAAATGGGTGTTCCAAGGCGACAGGCTGGCGCCGCAGGTAATCCACAGGCCTTTGACGGACGAAGTATCGACATTGTGGTATTTCACCAGCGACAACTTGCCGGTGGTCTGGTCCTGGTCCAGGGTCAGCACGGCGATCGGCGACGGCAGCGTGCCGTAGGTGGATGCGCCGGCCTGGTTGAGCGAGTTATATTCAAACTGCACGACGGCAAACACAGGCTTGCCCTTGACGCCGGTCACGGTGGCGTTGGCCACCGTCAGCATCGAGCTGCCGTCTGGCGAGTCCGAGAAGAACTGGCGTTCCTTGCCCGGCACCGAGCTGTCGATGATAGGCTGGTTCCTGATGTCAAAGTAGCCGCCCGCAATCACCGTTCCGCCCTTGCCATCAGGCACACGGTCGCCGGTCAGGAAGAAAGGCTGGTACGCCAGGTTGTAGCTGTTGCTGCTGCCATCGCTGAAATTGACCTTGAGCTTGGAGCCGACGGTGGTCGTGGCCAGCGCGGCAGGCGCGCTCGCCAGCGGCGCCGCCATGCCGGTGAATTCTGCCGTGGTAAAGGTCGCAGCCGGGGTGCCTGTGCCTGGCGTGGTCACCGGCGGCACGTCGTTATTCGAACTACCGCCACAACCGGACAGAAAGGCGCTGACACCGGTCAAGCCGGCCAAAGGCAGCATGGGTGCACCGGCAAACAGTTGCAACAGGCGGCGACGTGAGGACTCAGGGACGAAATTCGACATTTTTTGTTTCTTCCGTTATAAATAAATATCGTGGGACAGACCAGCTTGAATACGAGGCCGGAGCATAAACGACAAATATTTCAGCTTGATTACAGGCAAACTGTTCCGGGAAGTAAGGGCAAGCGGGCACTCAGGGTTTCAATGGCCTGTCGCATGCATCGATTTTTCGCCGGCAGCCCGCACGGGGATAGGGTTCAATCGATCCAGGCGGCCGCTCAGGGCCGTCAAGCCAAATGCACCGAGCACGACGAGGGCGCCGATCCAGCCCGTGTGCACGAGGCCCAGGTGTTCCACGATCAGGCCGCCGCCCCAGGCGCCGCCGGCGATGCCCAGGTTGAAGGCGGCGATGTTCAGGCCCGAGGCCACGTCCACGGCGCGGGGCGTGAAGTGCTCGGCCTGCTGCACCACATACACTTGCAAACCGGCCACGTTACCGAAGGCCACGGCGCCCCACAGCAGCACGGTGATGACGACCAGCACGGGATGCGGCGCCGTGAAGGTCAACAGCAGCAAGACGGCTGCCAGCAGCAAAAAGATCAGTTTCAGGGCGCGCACGGGGCCCTTCTTGTCGGCCAGCTTGCCGCCCCAGATATTGCCGAAGGCCACGGAAACGCCATACACGAGCATCACCGCGCCCACGGCGCCGGCGCTGAAACCCGATATTTGCTGCAGGATCGGCGCCAGATAGGTGAAAGCGATGAAGGAGCCGCCATAGCCGACGGCCGTCATGGCGTACACCAGCAGCAGGCGCGGCTGGCCCAGCACCTGCACTTGCTGCAGCAAGGAAGCAGGCTTGCTGTGGGCGATGGTCGATGGCACGTACAGCAGGCTGCCGACAAAGGCCACCAGTCCCAGGGCCGAGACGGCGAGGAAAGTTTCACGCCAGCCAAAATGCTGGCCGATGAAGGTGCCCAGCGGCACGCCCGTCACCAGGGCCACGGTCAAGCCCGTAAACATGATGGCGATCGCGCTGGCCGCCTTGTCCTTCGGCACCAGAGAGGTGGCGATAGTCGAACCGATGGAAAAGAACACGCCGTGCGCCAGCCCCGTCAGGATGCGGGCGATGACCAGGGTTTCATAGCCGGGCGACTTCCAGGCCAGCAAGTTACCCAGGGTGAACAAGACCATCAGCGACAGCAGCAGGGTCTTGCGGGGGATCTTGCCCGTCAGGGCAGTCAGCACAGGCGCGCCGACGGCGACGCCCAGCGCATACAGGCTGACCAGCAGGCCGGCAGATGGCAGGTTGACGCCCAGGTCCGCGGCGATGGTGGGCAACAGCCCGACAATAACAAACTCGGTGGTTCCGATGGCAAATGCGCTGAGGGTCAGCGCGAGCAAGGCAATGGGCATGACAAACTCCGATAAAAGATGTAGTCATGCAGTATCGGGGTTTTCTTTGTGGCGAAAAATACCTGCTCAGGCAGAAGATAATTGCGTTGTAATCAACAATCAATGGATCTGCTACACTGGCCCGATCGAAACCGGAGCTGTTGCATGAATTCAGAAAAACTGGCGCTGCTGGTCACGCGCGAAATGCCATATGGGAAATATCAGGGGCGGCTGCTGGCCGATTTGCCGGGACACTACCTGGGCTGGTTCGCGCGCGAGGGCTTCCCCTCTGGCGAACTGGGCAGTTTAATCGCGCTGATGTACGAGCTCGATCACAACGATTTGCGTGGCTTGCTCGACCCCTTGCGCACGCGCAAATCGCCGTGGCGGCCGGGCGAGTAAGTAGAGTCGTAAGGCGGGTCTTAAAACTGGCGCACCTTCTTCGCCAGCATGGCGCTGAACTCGCCATTTTCCACCAGCTTTTGCAGCTCGCTGGCGCCACCGATGAGCACGCCGTTGACAAAGACCATGGGGAAAGTTGGCCAGCCCGTCCACATTTTCAAGGCATTGCGGCGGTGCCACTGGTTCAGATAACTGCCGTATTGCAGGTACTGGTAGGGCGTACCCAGCACGTCGAGGATCTTGCGCGCCTTGCGCGGAAACGGATTGAGCGCCATGCCGACGACGACCACCTGGTGCGCGGCAATGGCAGCCTGCACTTCGCGCACAATGTCCATATGTTTGCTGCCGATCAAAGGGCGGGCGGCGGGATGGATCTGTGCTTCGTCGAGGATGGCGCGGGTCATGAAAGTCCTGGGGTGAGTGGCATGCGGATCACACATTGTGCCACGCATACAGGCTGGCGTGGGCTACACTGCGCCTCTTCCCCTCTTCGCGTGGAATATATGCAAGGAATCACTTCCATACCGCAATGCCGCACCCGCCGCCTGCTCGGCGCTCTTCTGCTCGCCGCCAGTTGCACCAGCGCCCTCGCCGCTGCCGATCCTGGGCTCGAAATGGGCCTGATCCATGCGCTGCACCTGAAAAAGGGCACGACAGACAGAGTGGGCACCTCCGGCAAGGCCATCCGGGCCTACATGCGCGAAGGCTACCTGGCCAAGCAACCCGACCAGCGCGCCGATTACACCGATTACTACCTGCTGAAGAAGCCGGCAAGCTTCATGGGACATGAACTGGTGCTGATCGAGGAAGAATACATCACGCAATACATCGGCTGCTGCGCCAGCCCCGGCGTTGGCGTGACGGTAAAGGTGCGCGGCAACACGCAGAAACTGCAAGCGTTTGCCCGCGCCCAGCGCTGCACCTTGACCGACCCCGTCAATGTTCAACATAAGCTGAGCGAGGTGACCATCAAGACCAGGATGCCCAAGGGCCATTACGCGTCATTGAGCTGCCGCCAACGCGATGCCGAGCGCGAAGAGCCGTAAGCTGCCACCGCCATGATGGCCTGCAGCTGCTCGCCGCCCCCTATTCAGAACAGCTCGTCGAGCAGCAAATGAAATTGCAGTTTGCCTTGATCGATATCAAGGAGCCCATATTGCTCAACAAACCTTTGCTGCAGCGCGGCGTCCAACTCTCCGAGAGCACGCCAGACGATGGCCAGGTCCTGGTAGCGGTCGGCAATGCCGGCCCCTCCCACGTCGATGCAGCCGCTAATGGCACCTTTCTGCATCAGGATATTCTCCGGCGAGAAATCGCCATGCGTGACGACCAGCTCTGGCGTGATCGGCAGGCAGTCCTGCAGCGCCGCCCACACCTGCTCAGCCGTCCAGCCTTGGCGCCCGGCATCGAAATCGTCGGCATCAACCAGGCCTGCATCAATGCGCTGGCGCGCCTGGGCCAGCCGAACGGCAGAGCCAGCATCGAACGGGCAGTCGCTCACGGGCAGCGCGTGCAGGCGGCGCAAGAAGGCCGCCAGTGCGTCGACCACGGCGGGCCTCATCTGAGGGCTCGCTTCCAGCACCGCGGACGCCCTTATGCCAGGCATGGCCGTCATCAGCAGCCATGCCTGGTCCGGGTCTGCCACGCGGGCGAACTGGACCACGGCCGGCACAGGCAGGTACTGCGCCAGCCAGCGCAGCCGCGCCATTTCATGGGCAATGTCGGCGGCCGCCGCCCCCCCGCCGTGTTTCAGGTACAGGTCCGGCCCACCATCCCGGCCCTGCAGGCGGTAGACGGCAGCGTCAGACTCACCGGCGCTGTCGCGCGTCCACAGAGAAGCAGCCACGGCGGCGCGCAGGCTGGCGGGCATGGCTGCCGTCATGGCGACTTGCCGGCTTTTGGATATGCTCATCTGTCTGGCCTTTGCCCTATCCCAGCGGAACGTGCAAGCCCATCTTGAGGCAGGTCAGTGCCACCGAGGTGCGGTAGCGCCGGATATTGTCGTCGCCGCCGAACAAACGCTCCGTCAGCGCCTCGTATTCGGCCATGCTGCTGGCGGTAATGATCAGCAGGTAATCGGCCTCGCCCGTGATGCCGTAGCACTGCTGTATGGCAGGCTCGGCCATGATGCGCGCGCGCATGCCCGCCGTGCGCTGCGGGTGCTCGTCGTGCAAATGCACTTCCACCGTCAAGATCAGGGGGCGGCCCAGGCGGCTCGCGTCGAGCACGGCCACCTCGTTGCGGATCACGCCGCTCTCGCGCAGGCGTCGGATGCGCCGCTGCACGGCCGGTGCGGACAGGTGCACGGTCTGGGCGATTTCGCGCTGCGAGGTCGTGTTATCGCGCTGCAAAATATCCAGGATCGCCAGGTCGAAGGCATCGAGGGCAAGGGAAGGCGTGAGCGAAAGTTGCGTCATGGAGGTCAAAATGCAGTGCAAATATCGGAGTAGACACAATAAACTTTCGCTATTCCGATATCAAGCCTTTTATCCCCATGCCATTACGCCGCTATTCCTCCCTGATTCCCCTGCTGGCCATCCTCGGCTCCGTCACCTGCCTGGGACTGGGCACTTCATGGGCCAAGCACAGCCTGTTCCCACTGGTGGGTGCACAGGGCACGACGGCCGTACGCGTGGGCTTCTCCGCCTTGCTTCTACTACTGTTCTGGCGTCCGTGGCGCTGGCAGCTGAGCCGCGCCGACCTGCGCACGGTGGCCCTCTACGGCGCGGCGCTGGGCTTGACGAACCTGTGTTTCTATATGGCCCTGCGCACGATCCCCTTCGGCATCGCCGTGGCGATCGAGTTTTCCGGCCCGCTGGCCGTCGCGCTGCTGGCCTCGCGCCGCCCGCTCGACTTCGTCTGGGTGGCCTTGGCCGTGGCGGGACTGGCGCTGCTGCTGCCGCTCGGCCACGACGTCAGCAAGCTCGATCCCACAGGCGTGCTGTTCGCCTTGGGGGCCGCCGTCTGCTGGGCCACCTATATTATCTTCGGCAAGCGCGCCAGCCATTTGCACGCGGGCCATTCCGTCGCCCTGGGCCTGGCCATGGCAGCGCTGGTGGTGGTGCCCGTGGGCGTGGCGCACAGCGGCGCCGCCCTGCTCTCGCCCGTCGTGCTGGGCGTGGGCTTGGGCGTGGCCTTGATTTCCAGCGCGATACCGATCTCGCTGGAAATGGTGGCCCTGAAGCGGCTGACACCGCAGGCCTTCGGCATCATGAGCAGCATGGAACCGGCCGTCGCCGCCATGCTGGCCTTCATCCTGCTCGATGAACGGCTGGATGCACCGCAATGGCTGGCCATCGCCATGATCATGGCCGCCTCCATGGGCAGTTCCTATATGGCGCAGCGCCAGAAACGGGCGCCGGCCGCCGCCGTGCATACCTGAACCGTACCCTTAATGCCCGGCTGCCCCCGCCACGTGGACGGCCAGGTTGCGGCGCGCCAGCCAGGCCAGCGGCAGCAGGGCGAGCAAGGCGGCAGCCACGCCGGCCCACGGCGACGACGCCATCAGCTGGCGCGAGACCATTAAGGCACCGAGCATGGAGCCGAAGGAAATGCCCAGGTTAAACGCGGAAATGTTCAGGCCCGAGGCGAAATCGACGGCTTGCGGCGTATAGCGCTCGGCCGTGGCCAGCATGCCCGCCTGCAGGGCGGGCGACAGGCCGAAGGCGAACACGCCCCAGACAAACAACATCACCGTCATCATCCATGGCGAGCTGATGCTCAACGCCACGCCCACTTGCGTAGCGGCCAGCAACAGCAGCATCAGGCGCAAGGCCTTTTGCCAGCCCAGGTGGCTCGTCAGGTAGCCGCCCGCCAGGTTGCCAGCAAAGGTGGCGATGCCGAACACGATCAGCAAGGCGCTGGCCATGGTGGCGGAAAAGCCCGTGACATCGGTCAGGATGGGCGTGATGAAGGTGAATGCGGCAAAGCTGCTGCCGAAGCCGAACGTCGTCACGGCCATCATGGTCAGGATGGGGCCGCTGCCGAGGGCCGCCAGCTGCGTCATGGCCTTGCCACCCTTGCCCTGCTGCAAGCCGGCCGGCAGCCAGCGCGCCATGGCGCCCAGGCCCACGGCAGCGAGCACGACGACGGCAAAGAAGGGCAAGCGCCAGCCCATCAAATTGCCAAGGAAACTGCCGAAGGGCACGCCGATCACCATCGCCAGGGTCAGGCCCGCAAACATCACGGAAATCGCCCTGCCCGCCTGCGCCTTCGTCACCAGGCTGGCGGCCACGGTGGCGCCGATGGCAAAGAAGGTGCCGTGCGCCACGGCAGTGATAACCCGTCCTGCCAGCAACAGTTCAAACGTGTGGGAAAAGGCGGCCAGCAGGTTGCCGGCCAGGAAAACGCTCATCAGGCCCAGCAAGGCAGCCTTGCGCGGCAGGCGCGACATCAGCAGTACCAGCAGCGGCGTACCAATGGCCAGGGCCAGCGCATACAGGCTCACCAGCGAGCCGGCCGATTCGATGGAAATATGCAAATCCTTCGCAATGGTGGGCAATATGCCCACGACGATGAATTCGGTGACGCCGATGGCAAAGGCGCCGACGGCCAGCGCCAGCACGCCGGGCGGCATCTTGCTGGCTGAAGTGGAAACAGGGCTTGCGGTGGTCATGATGGCTCCAACAATGATTCAAGCCAGCCAGTGTACCGAGACAAATACTTTTGATATAGACTCTCATAATGGAAACACTTATGAAATGGATTCAATAATGGCCAGGCAAGACATCAACCGCGCGTTCGAGATGGCCGTGTTCGTGGCCGTGGTGGAAACGGGCGCCTTTTCCGCCGCCGCGCGCCGCCTTGCCCTGACGCCATCGGCCGTCAGCAAACTGGTCAGCCGGCTGGAAGCGCGTCTCGGCGCGCGCTTGCTCCAGCGCAGCACGCGGCAATTGCACACCACACCCGAAGGCGACGCCTTCTTCGTGCAGTGCAAGCGCATCCTCGACGATATCGATGGCGCCGAGCGCGAAGCATCACAGGGCGCGGCGCCGCGCGGGCGCTTGCGCATCAACTGTTTCGTGCCATTCGGCGTGCACCATCTGCTGCCCATCCTGCCCGAGTTCGCGCAGCGCTATCCCGACATCGTGCTCGACGTGGTCGTCAGCGATGCCATTGTCGACTTGCTGGAAGACCGCACCGACATCGCCATCCGCACGGGCAAGCTGAAGGAATCGAACCTGGTGGCGCGCAAACTGGGCGAAGACGCGATGATCGTCGTCGCCGCGCCCGCCTACGTGGCGCGCCATGGCCTGCCGCGCACGCCGCAGGAGCTGTCACAGCACAATCTGCTGGCATTCAATTTCCGCTGCCAGAACGAAACCTGGCCCTTCCTCGACAAGGAGAGCGGAGCAACCTTGCAGGTGGCGCCGCAGGGCAATGCCTGCGTCAGCGATGGCGAAAGCATGCGCCAGCTGGTGCTGGCCGGCATGGGGCTGGGACGCTTTTCGCGCCAGCATGTGCAGCGCGATATTGCGCAAGGTCACTTGGTGGAAGTGCTGCAGGACTGCAACCCGGGCGACACGGAACTCGTGCACGCCGTCTTCGTGGGACCGGGCCTGCAAGTGCCGGCCCGCGTGCGCGTGATGCTCGATTATCTGCTGGAAAAAGTCAAGCTGGGCCAGCCTTAAACGACGGCCTCGCCCAGGCGCAGGCGCTTGCCATCGCCCAGCATCACTTCGAATTCCGCCGCCGGCACGGCCGGACTGAACAGATAGCCTTGCAACTGATCGCAGCCCAGTTCGCGCAGGAAGCGCATCTGCTCGGCCGTTTCCACGCCTTCCGCGACGATTTCCTGGCGCAGCTGCTGCGCCATGGTGACGATGGCGCGGGCGATGGCGCAATCGTTTTCCTCGAAGGGCAAGCCGATGACAAACGAGCGGTCGATTTTCAATGTGCTGATGGGAAATTTTTTCAAATACGCGAGGCTGGAGTAACCGGTGCCGAAATCGTCCAGCGCCAGCGACAGACCCATGGCCACCAGCTGGTTCATGATGTCGATCACCTTGTCGGCGCCACGCATCAACAGGCTTTCCGTGATTTCCAGCATGATCTGGTCGGGCCGCACCTGGTAGCGTTCCAGCACGGCCGCTATGCGCGCTGGTAACTGTTCATCGAACTGGCGCGCCGACAGGTTGACGGCGATGGCCGGCATGTCCAGGCCGCGGTCTTCCCAGTTGCGGATCTGGCGGCAAGCCTCGTCCAGCACCCAGGTGCCCAGCTCCAGAATTAAACTGGTTT
Organism: Janthinobacterium darwini; assembly: GCF_051380905.1. Classification (NCBI taxonomy): domain Bacteria; kingdom Pseudomonadati; phylum Pseudomonadota; class Betaproteobacteria; order Burkholderiales; family Oxalobacteraceae; genus Janthinobacterium; species Janthinobacterium darwini. The sequence goes on along the minus strand of NZ_JBNYXX010000001.1, from coordinate 854,635 downwards.
CCTCGGCCACGGGAATGAAGAGGCCGGGCGAGACCATGCCGCGCATCGGATGCTTCCAGCGCAGCAAGGCTTCCGCGCCCACGATGCGCCCGCTGGCCAGGCTCACTTTCGGCTGGTAATGCAATTCCAGCTCCTTGTCGCCCAGCGCCAATCGCATTTCGCTTTCCAGGCGCAAATGTTCCTTGGCGCGCCGGTTCATGTCTTCGCGGTAAAACAGGAAGGTCGATTCGATGCTCTGCCCCGCCTTCGCCACGGCCACGTCGGCAAAGCGGAACAGGGCCGGCGCTTCCAGGCCGTCTTCCGGATACACGGTAATGCCAATGCTGGCGCCAACGTGCAGCGCGTGCGCATCGATATTGATCGGTGCTTCGAGCAAGTTGAGCAGTTTTTGCGCCACGTTCGCGGCATGTTCGCGCTTTTCGATATGCAGCAGCGCCACGACGAATTTGCTGTTGTCGACCCGCGCCAGGATGTCGGCGTCGCGCAGGGAACCACGGAACAGCTGGCCGATGGCGATCACCAGCTGGTCGCCCACTTCATGGCCCAGCGTGTCGCTGATGGAACCGATACGGCTGATATCGATGACCATCAGCGCGCCATGCGTCCCTTGCCGTTTCGCTTCGGCCAGGCCCTGGTCGACCAGCTGGTTCAGCAGGCAGCGGTTGGGCAAACCCGTCAGGCTGTCGTAATTGGCCATGCGCTGCATGCGCGCCTCGGCATCCTTGTGCACGCTGATGTCGGAAAACAGGGAAAACACATGGCTGATCTCGCCATATTCGTCGCGCACGACGCTAATGGTGACGTCTTGAGGGAACAGTTCGCCATTCTTGCGCTTGCCGATGATTTCGCCGCGCCAGGAGCCGTGCCCCCGCATGGCGGCGCGCACCTTGGCGCGGAAGTCGGGATCGTGCACGCCTGAGCGCAACAAGTCCGGCGTGCGGCCGATGGCTTCGGCCGGCGAATAGCCGGTGATGCGGCTGAAGGAACTGTTGATGGAGACGATGCGCTCTTCCGCATCCGTGATCAGCACGGCTTGCTCGCTATCTTCAATGATGCGCGCGTGCAACCTCACCTTGTCCACGTCGGAGAGCGGTTCGCTCATGGCCGACAGGCGCACGGCCATGCCGCAAGCCTTGCCCGCCTGGTCGTGGATCACGTGGCGGTGCATGCGCAGCCACGTCACCATGCCCGACTTCTTGCGCCGGCGCACATCGGTGGCCACGTCGCCCTGCTTGAAATGCAGTTCCAGCACGCTCGCTTCCGCGTCGTCTTCGGGATACAAAAACAAGATGTGCTGGCCCAGCGCTTCCAGTTCGGAATAGCCGAACATCTGTTCGGCGCCATGGTTCCAGCCAATCAGGAAACCATCAGGATCGATCTCCAGCAAGGCATCGGCCGGGGCCACGCGCACCACGGGCCGGCTGGCGCCGCGCAGCTGCTCCAGCTCGTCCTGCAGCCGCGCCAGGGTGGCGGCCTGCTGCTGCCCCGCCTGTTCACGGGCGTCCTGGGCCAGGCGCAGGCACAGCGCGACCTTCGCCTCAAGCATGGCAACCCCGCGCGTATGCCAGGTCAGGGGAACATATCAGGGGCGCTGCGGTGTGTGTAATCATCAAAATCCCACTGTGGGGCATGGAAGTCGGAGCAGAAAGACGGTCGAAATACTGTGAATATGGTAACTTAAAAATGTTGGCATATGTCAACATTTTAAGACCTGCGCCGAATGGCACGGCACTGCGACCCGGAGTGCCGTGACTGTGTGTCACGCCCGGCCCGGCAGATGCTGCGCCAAACGGGAAAACACATCGGGTTCACGCATGCGCGCCATCCACCAGCGCAGCGCGGCGCCATCCTCGCCCACGCGCCACGCCAGGTAAAACGTTTCCGACGGTTTCGGCTCTTCCACGGCCTTTTCCACCAGCAAGCCACGCGCAATGGCGGCGCGCGCACACGGCCCCGGCAGGAAGCCAAAACCCAGCCCCAGCACCTGGTAATCGAACTTGACCTGCATGTTCGGCACGCTCAAGGCATCTTGTCCCAGCAACAAACCCACGGTGCGCGGCGCCATCTGGCGCGCCGAGTCGGCCACGACCACGGCCCGGTGCTGCTGCAGGTGGCCGCGCGACAAAGGTTCCGCTACCTGCGCCAGCGGGTGCGTGGGCGCCACGGCAAAAACGAAATCGAGCATGCCTATCGGCTGCGCGATATAGCCGCCGCCCGCCGGACCGTCGCCGGGCGCGCCCACCAGCAAGTCGACCCTGCGGTCCAGCAAAGCTTCCCAGGTGCCCGACAGGGCATCTTGCGACAGGCGCAAGCGCGTCTGTTGCGCTACCTCATAGAAGGCGCGCACATCGTCGGCCAGGGCCACGGCGGAAAACATGGAATCGATGCCGATGGACAACTCGGTTTCCCAGCCGGACGCCACCCTGCGCACGCGGTGCTCGAGGTCCTGTGCCGCCTTCAATAAATACCGGCCCTCTTTCAGCAATTCCTGGCCGGCCGCCGTCAGCATGACTTTCGGGCCATTGCGCTGGAACACTTGCACGCCCAGGTCGTCTTCCAGCTTGGCCACCGTATAGGAAATGGTGGACGGCACTTTATGCAACTCCTTGCCGGCCGACGAGAATGATCCACGGCGGTCGATGGCGTCGACGATTTGCAAGGCTTCCAGGCTCAGTCTTAACATTCGATTTTTTCGATCATAGTACGGTAGATTTTCCGTTTTTCTTTCTGGACTGGGCGGCCTATACTTTCTCCATCGTACAGCGAAGGGCAGAAAAGAAGCCAGGGCGTAGCGCCAGGCAACGGTCCTTCGAAATTATCGCACATTCACTGATAGAAACGGAGTCCACCATGTTACAGATTCGTCATAGCGAAGAACGCGGCGCCGCCAACCACGGCTGGCTCAATTCCCACCACAGCTTTTCCTTCGGCAGCTACCACGATCCCCTGCACATGGGCTTTGGCCCCTTGCTGGTGATCAATGAAGACCGGGTCACGCCCGGCCAGGGCTTCGGCACGCACGGCCACCGCGACATGGAAATCATTTCGTATGTGCTCGACGGCGCGCTCGAACACAAGGACAGCATGGGCACCGGTTCCGTACTGCACTACGGCGACGTGCAGCGCATGAGTGCCGGCAGCGGCGTGCGCCACAGCGAGTTCAACCATTCTGCCACGGATGGCTTGCACTTCCTGCAGATCTGGATACAGCCGAACGTGACGGGCATTCCACCTAGCTATGAAGAGAAACACTTCACGCCAGAAAGCAAACGGGGCAAGCTGCGCCTGATTGCATCGAGCGACGGGCGCCAGGGTTCCGTGCTGATACACCAGGATGCTGCCATCTACGCCAGCATCCTGCAGGAAGGCGAACAGGCCGAGCATGGGCTGGACGAAGGCCGCCTAGCCTATGTGCACCTGATCCGCGGCAGCCTGGTGGTCAATGGCACGCCCTTGAAAGCGGGCGACGCATTGAAACTGACGCAGGAAGCGGCCGTGACGATTACCCAGCCTGAAGATGCAGAATTCCTGCTCTTCGACCTGCCTAAATAATTGATGAATATAAAGAAAAAGGAAACCAGCATGAAAAACAATACGGATATCCTGCTCCCCCTCGGCCGTGCCGCCCTTGGCGTGCTGTTCTTCGTTTCGGGCTTGCTGAAAATCGGCGGCTTTGCGGGCGTGGCCGGCTACATGGCCAGCCAGGGCTTGCCGCTGGCGAACATCCTTCTGGTGGGCGTGATCGCCCTGGAGGTAGGCGGCGGCTTGCTGCTGATCACGGGTTGGCAGGCGCGCTGGGCGGCGTTGGCGCTGGCGCTGTTTTTGATCCCGACCACGCTCATCTTCCACGCGTTCTGGAGCGCCGATGCAGCCCACTTCCAGGACCAGCTGACCAACTTCCTGAAGAATCTGTCCATCTTCGGCGGCATGCTGTTACTGGTGGAACGGGGCTTCGGCAAGGCCAGCCGCCTTGCAAAAGCCTGATCCGACCGCAATTAGAGGGCTATCACCAGGCATTCCTGCCTTCAAATCTCAGCCAGGGGGAATGGTTTCCCCTGCTTTTTGGTATGATGACAGGGCGCGCCGGCACCGCAGTGGTACGGCGCGCCTCCATTTTCGAACATTACCTATATGAGCACAACCATGCAAAGCGGCGCAGACCTCCTGGCGACAGGCGAATTGGATTACACGACTTCCTGCGCACTGCCGACGCCTTGGGCCCAGTTTACCCTGCACGCCTTTGTCGAACACGCCACGGGCAAGGAACACCTGGCCATGGTGCTGGGCGATGTCGGCAACGGCGAACCTGTACTGGCACGCGTGCATTCCGAGTGCCTGACGGGCGACGTGCTGTTTTCCCAGCGCTGCGATTGCGGCGCCCAGCTCGAAGGCGCCTTGAAACGCATCGCCGAGGAAGGCCGCGGCATTTTGCTGTACCTGCGCCAGGAAGGGCGCGGCATTGGCCTGATCAACAAGATCCGCGCCTACCGCCTGCAGGAAGCGGGTGCCGACACGGTGCAGGCGAATGAACAGCTGGGCTTCAAGGCCGACGCGCGCAACTACACCCTGTGCAAGCCCATGTTTGCGCAATTCGGCATCCACAGCCTGCGTTTGATGACGAACAACCCGCGCAAGATTGCCGCCATGGAAGCGCTGGGCATCACGGTGGCCGAGCGGGTGCCGCTGCTGGTCAACCGCAACGCCTTCAACCAGCATTACCTGAATACCAAGCAAAGCAAACTGGGCCACATGATGACGCCGGAAACGGCGCCGGCACTGGAAGACGGCGCCCTGTAATTCCCCGGGCTGGCGCAGCGCGTGCACACTGCCGCACCGGGCCAGCCCCGCTCCTGCTCACGCATAAAGGATGCATGAAATTATCTAACTTCGCCTTCTTGCTGGCCAGCCTGTGCGCCGCCGCAGGCGCACACGCGGCACGGGCGCCTGCGCCAGCCGCGGCCACCACCGCTTCGACTCCCCTCGCCAAACCGCCACCGGCCACCGCTGCGCCCGCCGCCACCGAACATGCGGCCTTGCCGCCGCCCTCGTCCGCCGCGCAAAAGCTGTACACGGCCGCGCGCGCCGACATCCTGCAGGTGCGCGTGCTGCTGAAAAACGGCCGCACGCAATCGTCGGTAGGTTCGGGCTTCCTGATCGGCACGGGCGACCTGGTCGTGAGCAACTATCACGTCGTGTCGCAATTCGCCCTCGATCCCGATACCTACGTGGGCGAATGGGTCGACACCAGCGGCCAGCGCGGCAATGTGGAATTGCTGGCTGTCGACGTGCTGCACGACTTGGCCGTCTTGCGCGTGAACCGCCATGGCACGGGCTTTTTCAACATGCCGGAATCGCTGGCGCCCCTGACTCAGGGCCAGTACCTGTATTCGATGGGCAATCCGCTGGACCTGGGCTTCGCCATCTCGGAAGGCTCGTACAACGGCATCGTGACGCGCAGCTTCTACGACCAGCTGATGTTTACGGGGCCGATCAATTCCGGTATGAGCGGGGGGCCCAGCGTGACGGCCAGCGGCGATGTCGCTGGCGTGAACGTCTCGAAACGCCTCGATGGTGAACTCGTCAGTTTTCTCGTTCCTGCCCGCTATGCCCAGCAATTGCTGGCCAAGGTGGCCCTGCAAGGCAGGGCGCCGAAAGACTTCAAGCCGCTGGTGACGGCGCAGCTGCTGGCGCATCAGGAAGTGATGCTGGCGCGCCTGCTCGACACGCCCTTGAGCCTGAAAGCCATGGGCCCGTACCGCGTGCCCGTGCGCGAATCGGACCAGATGCGCTGCTGGGGCCGCTCCAACGTGAAGTCCGACAAGCCCTACATGCTCGACAACACCAGCTGCGCCATGGAATCGGCCATCTTCATTTCCGGCGCACTGCAGACGGGGCAAGTGTCGATGCGCCACGAATTCCTGCGCAGCAGCGAACTGGGCGCGCTGCGCTTTTCCGAACTGGCCAGCGCCTCGTTCAAGAATGAAAGTTTCGGCAGCTACAAGAGCGTGCACCTGACGGGGCCACATTGCACCGAACAGTTCGTCAAAAACAAGACCCTGCCCCTGCGCGCCGTCCTGTGCGTGCGCGCCTACCGCAAGTTTACCGGCCTGTACGACTTTGCCCTGCTGGCCGCCAGCACCGATGAGCCACTGATGAGCCTGCAAAGCCGCATCGACGCGCGCGGCGTGTCTTACGCAAACGGCATGCGCGTCACGCGTACCTTCCTCGAAGCGCTGTCGCGCGCTCCCTCCGCCACCGGGACGCGCAAGCCATGAAGCCGCCCTATTACCTTGAAATCCTCGCCGAGAACGGCGAAGTGCAGCAGCGCCAGCGCATCGATGCCTTGCCGATCCGCATCGGCCGCGGCTACGACAACGACTTCATTCTCGACGACGCGCATACGGCCGCCCGCCACGCCGTCATCGAAGACGATGGCGCGGAAGGCTTGCTGCTGCGCGACCTGGGCAGCCAGAATGGCGTGATTTACCGGGGCCAGCGGCAACTGCAAGTAGCCTTGAACGGCAACAGCATCGTGCGCCTCGGTCATACGCGCCTGCGCGTGCGCGCCAGCGATCACCCTGTTGCGCCCGAGCTGAGCGATACCACCAGGCACGACTGGGAAGGCTTGCGCCCCGCCGTCGCCGGCCTGGCCATGATCGCCACCTCGGCCGCCTTCAGCAACTGGCTGGGCGACGCGGAAGCCTTCGACCCGATTTCCTACCTGATGATCGTCGCCTACGCACTGGCCGGCGGCCTTGTGTGGGCATCGATCTGGGCCGTGGCGAACCGCCTTTTCGGCCATGTGGCGCGCTTTGGCCGCCACCTGTTCATCATCGGCTGCGGCTTGCTGGCCATGGAAGTGTGGGAACTGGGCAGCAATGTGGCGGCGTATGCGCTGTCGCTGGAAGTGCTGACGCGCTACGGGCGGCATATGTTCATCGTGATTGTATGCGTCATGATCTACTACCATTTGCGCACGATCAAACCCCAGCACCCGCGCCGCTTCGGTCTCGTTGCCGTCGTGCTGGCCATCGTCGGCTCGACCCTGATTTTGCTGAGCAACCTGCAGATCAGCGGTCGCCTGGCCGACGAGGCCTACATGTCGGCAATCTACCCGCCGGCACTGCGTCTGAGCCCGGATCACACGACCGAGGTTTTCTTCCGCGATGCGGCCAGCCTGCAGCGCGCCGTCGATGCCGAGCGGGGCAAGGCGACCAAGGGGGCAGAGGAAGACGAGGACAGCGGCGACTGACAACGCACACGTAAAAAAAGCCCGCCGTGTCCTTGCAGACCGGCGGGCTTTTTTACGTGCGCAGCGAAGCCCGCACTGTCTCCCAGCTTAGAACTTGTCGTCCTGCCTGCGGCGTGCCGTGAAGCCCAGTAAGCCCAGGGTGGTCAGCAGCATGGCGTAGGTGCTCGGTTCCGGCACAGCCGACACCAGGTCACCGCTGCTGGAAAAACTGGCGAAATCGCTGTTACCCGCCTTTAACTGGACTTGCTGGCCTTCATCGCAGCAGCCCTCCAGGCCATCGATACTCAAGCTACGATTACCTGCCGGCATGGTGCCAGAACCGGCGAGGAACTGGCTGCTGCTTTGGATGTTGGCAGCCCACCACAGGTCGCTGCTCTTGCCGTCCAGCGCCGCGCCGGCATTCACCACGGACGGGTAAGCGGCAGCTTGCAAGCCAGTATTCGAGTAATCGGTGGTGACGGTAATGGTGCTGGCGTTCGCGTGGGCAAACACACCAGCAGCGATCAGGGACAGGACGATTTTAGGCAAATTTTCCATGATAAGTATCCAGTCAGTAAGTATTCAACGGGCGCAGCGGGCGTGCTTGAGCTGAATACACGCTGCATTGAGGCGTGTCGGCATCGCGCTGGCAATTGCAAGGATGAGCGGTCGGGGGCCTGGCTTTCGCAGAGCTTCGCGGGCTTGCGGCATGCCATGGCGGCACTGCAAGCGTCCTGGAACGGGTTCGGGTTCCCCGGACAAAGCCAGACAGTTGACGGGTCAGGTAAAACGTTGAATCTATTGTATCTTAAATTCCCTGGAGGAAAAGTATTTTTCTTTTTACCATGTAAAATATTTTTATGACAATCGCGCTGAAGGCAGCTAAAACGGCCTGGATAGCCTTGCTGCCCTGGCAGCACTGTCGCCGCGCAGACTGGCTCGGTGTCGCACCAGCACCACAAAGGCACGCGCCAGTGTCGCATCTTGCGCATTTCTTTTCGCATGCCGCTGCACCACGCGACGAAACAGCATGGCAAAATGCAGTCATGCAGTCATGCAGTCATGCAGTCAAGCAGTCATGCAGTTATCTGTCCGATGAGGGAGAAAGAGGAAATGGTCAACCTGGAAGAACTACGCTATCTGGCATTGTCGTTTCCCGACACCACCGAGGAAGAACACCACGACCGTCCAGCCTTCCGCGTAGGCGGGAAGATCTTTGCCACCCTGCCCGACGACAAGCACATCAACGTGCTGCTCGATGCGGAAGCGGCGCATATCGCCACCGTCATCTCGCCGTCCGGCTGCGAAAAACTGTGGTGGGGCGAGCGGCTGGCCGGTATCACGGTATGCCTGGCGGATGCCGAACTGGACATGCTAGCCGCCGCCCTGACGGCCGCCTGGCGGCGCAAAGCGCCCAGCGACCTGGCCAAGACCATCGCCCCGACAGGGTAGTTACAGCGGCCAATTGCGCAACAGCAAGCCCACCATCTGCTGCAATTGCTCGCGCGATACGCCCGCCGCCGCCTGAATGGCCATGCCCTGCGACAGGGTCACGACAAAGCGCGCCTGCTGCTCGGGGCAGGAATCGGGCGGCAAATCCCCCTCTTCCTTGGCGCGCCGCAAGCGGTCGCGCAATTTGATTTCACCGCGCAGACGGCGCGCAAACAATTCATCGCGGATCGGCAAGGCATCGTCGCTGCAGGCGAGCGCCGCATTCACGCCCATGCAGCCGTGCGGACCATCGGGCATGGTTTGCGCATCGACATACTGCGTCAGCAAGGCTTCCACCACCTGGCGGGCCGTCGGCTGTTCCAGCGCAGCATCGAAAAACTGCATGCGCGTGTCGCTGTAGCGCTCCAGCGCCTTGTGGAACAATTGCTCCTTGTTGCCGAAAACGGCGTACAGGCTGGGCCGGTTCATGCCCATGGCTTTCGTCAATTCCGGCAAGGAACTGCCTTCATAGCCTTTCTCCCAGAACACTTTCATGGCGCAATCGAGCGCTTCGTCCGCGTCAAAGGTGCGTGGCCGGCCCGTTTTCGCCTTGACCGCTTGCTCTTTTTTATCTTGTTTCATACCGTTCGGTAAAAAATTATTGACAACAATGTCTGCCTGGCCTGATTATATACCGACCGGTTAAAAACCTCTCGGCTTTTCAGGACTCCCCATGCAAACACCACCTGCTTCCCCCTCCGCCCCGGCGGCCACCAGCAACGATACCACCGTGGCGCCCTGGCTGGCCGTCTTATCGGTCGGCATCGGCGCCTTCGCCCTCGTCACGTCCGAATTCCTGCCCGTCGGCCTGCTGCCGGCCATGGCTGCCGAACTGGATATCAGCAAGGGCCAGGCGGGGCTGATGATCACCACGCCCGGCATCGTTGCCGCGTTTGCCGCCATCTTCGTCACCGTCGGTTCGGGCCGCCTGGACCGCCGCATCGTGCTGCTGGCACTCACCGCGCTGCTGGTCGCTTCGAACCTGCTGGTGGCGCTGGCGCCCTCATATGGGGCGATATTACTGGGCCGCGCCATGCTGGGCGTGGGCGTCGGCGGCTTCTGGGCGATCGGCAGCGCCATCGGCCCGCGCCTGGTGGCGCCGCAGCATGCGTCGCGTGCCATGTCCATCATCTTCGCCGGCGTCTCGCTGGGCACGGTGGCCGGCGTGCCGGCCGGCGCGCTGGTGGGCGAACTGGTGGGCTGGAGGGTCGCCTTCGGCGCGGCCAGCGCCATTGCCGTGCTGGTCTTCCTCGGCCAGTTGTTGCTGCTGCCCAAGCTGCCACCGACACAGGCCATCCGCTTGCGCCAGTTGCCGATGATTTTCGGCATCCGCAAGGCCAGGCTGGGCCTGATCGCCACGGCCATGCTGTTCACGGGCCAGTTCGCCGCCTACACGTATATCGCACCCTTCCTCACGCAAATTTCGCACCTGTCCGCCGGCACGGTCAGCGCCATGCTGCTGGTATATGGCGCTTCCGGCTTCATCGGCAACCTCGTGGGCGGCTGGGCCGCCGGCCGCTACGAACGGGCCGCGCTAATGGTCACAGGTGCAGTGCTGGGCCTGTCCACCCTGGCCTTGGCCGCGTTCGGCAGCCATGCGCTCGCCGCCATGCTGCTGGTGGCCGTGTGGGGCTTCGGTTTCGGCGCCATGCCGATCGCCGTGCAAACGTGGATGTTCAAGGCGGCGCCGCACTTGATGGAAGGCAGCAGCGCGCTGTTTGTTGCGATTGTGCAAGTGTCGCTGGCGTCCGGCGCCCTGCTCGGTGGCATGGCCGTCGACCGGCTGGGCGTATCGAGCGCGATGGTGGTGGGCGGCCTGTTCGCCCTCGGCTGCGCGTTGACGATCGCGCTCTTCGGCAAGCCGCAGGCCAGCGCCAAGGCCAGCGCGTCCTGCATCGCATCGTAGGAAAGTGATATCAGATGCGGCCGCGCCGAAATTCGCCGAGGAATTTCACGACTTCGGCTGGCGTCATCAAGACGTCCGCATCGCCATGATACGCATACAGGAAGGGCGTGCCGCCCAGGCGGTCCGTCAGCTTGGCGAACAATAAAAAACGGCTGCCCAGCGGGTAGCGCTGCAGGTCCACCAGGCGGCGCGAACACTGCACGGCCAGTTCGGGCGAAAAGGCCTGGCCCGGCACGGGCCGAATTTCCACGCGGCCATCGATGGCGCGCGATTCGACGGCAACGTGCCGGTATGCATAAGTATCACGGGCCATGCCGCCACCTTGTCTTGAGTAAAGGCGCCATCTTAAGCGAAGATGGCGCCTGCCGTACTACTGCCCCACGATGCGCAGCAAGCGGCCGTTGTCCTCATCCGTCAGCGCATACAGGTAGCCGTCCGGTCCCTGGCGCACGTCGCGCACGCGCGCGCCGATTGCCAGGCGGTCCTGCCCCGTCACCTTGCCATTCGCATCGACGGCGATGCGGCGTATATCCTTGGCCGCCAGGCCGCCGCTGAAGATGCTGCCGCGCCAGGCGGCAATCTTGTCGCCAGTGTAGACGGCCAGCCCTGACGGCGCCGGCGACGGCACCCAGGCCACGCTCGGATTGATCATGCCTGCCACTTCATGCTTGCCCACGGGTTCATGCGTCTTGTAGTCGGCGCCATAGCTTTGCAGTGGCCAGCCGTAGTTGCCACCCGCCACCACCAGGTTCAGCTCGTCGCCGCCATACGGGCCATGTTCCGTGGCCCACACGCGGCCGGAAACGGGGTCGAGCGCCAGGCCTTGCACGTTGCGGTGGCCATATGACCAGATTTCCGGCAAAGCGCCCTTGGCCGCCAGCGGATTGCCGGGCGCCGGCTTGCCATCTTCCGTCAGGCGCAGGATGGAACCCTGGTGCGTGGCCAGGTTTTGCGCCTGCTCGCGCGCCAGGCGGTCGCCTATGCGCAGCGGCGGATTGCCGCCGTCGGCCACACTCATCAGCAAGGTGCCGTCCGGTAACCACAACAGGCGCGAGCCGAAGTGCTGGCCGCCAATCTTGTCGGTCGCCACCTTGAACAGGGTCTGGATGCCCGTCACCTTCTTGCCGTCGAATACGCCGCGCACCAGGGTCGTGCGGTTAGCGTCATTGGTACCCGTCGACAGCGTCATGTACACGCGCGGAGTCGGCTTGCTGGCATCCTGCGGATGCAGCGCGATATCGAGCAAGCCGCCCTGCCCGCCCGTAAACACCTTGGGCATGCCTTCCAGCGCCACGTCGGTAAACGTCTTGCCGTTCAGCAAATGCAAGCTGCCCTGCTTGCTGGTCACCAGCGCGCGGCCGTCGCCCAGCCAGGCAATGCCCCAAGGCTGGCGCACGCCTTCGGCGACCGTCTCGGCCTTCCATCCCTGTTTCGCGGCGGGCGGTTCGCCCGTGGCTTGCAGTTCGGCCCAGGCCGACGGCGCGGCGGCCAATGCCCATGCAAGCAAGATGCTGGTGCGGCGTAACTGGAACATGCTCTCTCCTGTCAGTGAATGATGCGAAAGTGGTGTCTCAGGCGCGCAGCAGCAAGGCCACGGCTTCGGCGGCGATGCCTTCTTCACGGCCCAGGTAGCCCAGCTTTTCATTCGTCTTGGCCTTGATGTTGACCTGACCCACGGCGACGCCCAGGTCTTCGGCCACGTTGGCGCACATGGCGCCGATGTGCGGTGCCATCTTCGGGCGCTGGGCGATGATGGTGGCGTCGATATTGCCGATGATATAACCGGTGGCTTGCACGCGGCGCACGGCTTCGCGCAGCAGGGTGCGCGAATCGGCGCCCTTGAATTGCGCATCCGTATCGGGAAAATGGCGGCCGATGTCGCCCAGCGCGGCGGCGCCGAAGATGGCGTCGGTAATCGCGTGCAGCAGCACGTCCGCATCGGAATGGCCCAGCAAGCCCAGGTGATGGGGAATCTTCACGCCGCCGATGATCAGGTCGCGGTTTTCCACCAGCGCGTGGCAGTCATAGCCCTGGCCGATGCGGAAAGGAAGTACGGGAGTCGTTGTGTTCATGCGGGTCTCTCTGGAATTCAAGGATGTGCCAGGTACAGCTCGGCCGTGTGTATGTCGCGCGGTAAAGTGACCTTCAGATTGCGCGGATGGCCTTCGACCAGCCTGGGCGCCAGGCCCAGGGCTTCGACGGCGCTGGCGTCGTCCGTGATGGCGTGCGGGTCGGGCGCCTGCGACAGGGCCCGGTGCAGCAAGGCATAGGAAAACATTTGCGGCGTCTGCGCCAGCCACAGGTGATCACGCGGCACCGTCTGCGCCGACAGGCTGCCCGGCCCTGCCCGCTTGACAGTGTCGACCACGGGCAAGGCCAGCAAGCCACCGGCCGGATGGTCACCCACTTCGGTGATGAGCTTGCCGATCAGCGCTGGCGTCAGGCCCGGTCGCGCCGCGTCGTGCACCAGCACCTGGTCGAGGGCATCGATGCTGCCGTGCAAGGCCTGCAAGGCATTCAAGATCGTTTCCATGCGCGTGGCGCCACCGCAGCGCAACACGGTAACGCCGTACCCGGCGCCTTGATCTGGCACAAGCCCATCGATCTGCCCATCGTCTGCGCTGACGACGATGTACGTGTGCGCGATCAGGGGACTGGCGAGAAAGGCGTCAAGCGCGTGGCGCAGCATGGGCTTGCCCGCGATGGGTAAATATTGTTTGGGGCTGCCCGCTTCCATACGCGCGCCCACGCCGGCGGCGGGGATCAGCGCAAAGTGGCGGACCGTGTTCGGTGCTGCTGTCATGCCATTCCTTGTCTAGTTGGCGGGCGCTGCCTTGCCCGACAGGATATTCTGGATCTCGCCTTTGCACGCCTTGCCCAGGCGTGCATATTCCTGCGGCGAATCGATGGCCGCCTGCAAGGTTTCCACCTTGCGCATTTCGGCCTTGACGTATGGCAACCAGCCCGTGTCGATCTCGCGCGCCAGCGCTGCCTTCGCCGTGCCGCTGGGCGCATACAGGGGCCGCGCCTCGAAGCGCTTGGCCAGGGCGGCGCGCACAGTCTTTTCCACGCGCGGCAAGTGTTCCATATAGGTTTTCATGTGCCGCAGCTCGTGCGTGAGTATTTCATCATACGCGCAAGTTCCGGGAGCAAACTCGCGGCCGATATAGATCACCACGGGCGCATACGTGAGGGTCACGGTAATCTGCGGCGCCACGCATTCATAGCCGCTGGCCGGATCCTGCAGCATGGGGCCGGCCAGGGCGATGGCCACACGCGAATCCGTCCTGGTCAATCCCAGCACCCAGCTATTCGCGCGCGCCGTCCCCTTCATCACCGTCAGGGCCTTGTACGGCAGATGCGTATCGATGCTGTAGCCGTTCTGCTGCGCCGTCAGCACGGACACCGTCTTGCTGATCGTGTCTTCGCAGCGCACCTGGAACGGCGTGCGCGCCTGCGCCTGTGCACCCACGGTGACACAGGCAAGCAGCAGGAAAAGAGCCGTACGCATGCGCAGGATCAAGCCGCTTGCCAGGCGCCGCTGGTAATTTTGTCTAGCCAGAAGATGCCGATGACGGTTTTCACATCCGTGATCGTGCCATCCTTGACCCAGTCGAGCAGCTGCGGCACCGTGGCGGTAAATGTTTCCAGAAATTCGCCCTCGTCGAGCTGGCGTTCGCCGGCCACCAGGCCGCGCGCCAGAAACAGTTCCAGGTGCTCGTCGGAATAGGCGATGGCGTTATGGATGGTGGAGACGAATTGCCAGTCGCTGGCCGTGTAGCCCGTTTCCTCCAGCAATTCGCGCTGGGCGCAAGCCAGGTGCGATTCTCCCGCATCGATCTTGCCAGCCGGGAATTCAATGAAGACCCGGTCCAGCGGATAGCGGTACTGGCGTTCCATCAGCACCGTGCCATCGTCGAGCAGCGGCAGGATGACGACGGCGCCAGGATGCAGGACGAATTCACGCGCCGTGATCTTGCCGTCAGGCAGGGCGACACGGTCGCGCTGCACGCGCAAGAAGCCCCCTTGGTAGACGAGCTCGCCGTCCACCTTGGTTTCAGTTAAATTCATATCCATGCGTTCTGTATCCATACCTTGATTATGCTCAATAAAAAAAACGGCGCCAGAGGCGCCGCTTTCGGAGGGGAGGAACACTGACAAAACCGTAGCGAGCGGCAGTGATTTGTGGCTGAGAAGCGGAACTGTGCTCTAGCACAGTGAGCATCGCAGGCCGCAAAGCGCGACGCGCAGCAGGTTTGGTCAGCGTTCTAGCGACGTTTGCGCAGATAGCGTGTTACGAAGCCGGGAAAGGCCAGCACCAGGAACAGGCATCCGGTGATGGCGTAAAACTCCCACGTCTGCGGGAAACCGTTGCCGATGCGCGCTTCGAGCGCGAACGCCACGGCGCCGACGATGAAGTACAGAATCACCATCTCCAGCAGGCGCAGCGCCAGCGGCTTGCGCCAGCCTTTGCCGTCTTCTGCCTGCACCGCCTTTTTCAGGGGCACGGCGGCAAACAGTTTCTCGTTCAAGAATGGCAGGTTGGCGCCCAGGATGCCCAGGGCGATCACCAGCCAGCTCGAGGCGGTGACATCCATCGGTCAGGACGCCAGGGTCTTGGTGATGGCTGTCGCGCAGGCAGCCAGGATGCTGTTCGGCATCACACCGAGCGCCAGGACGAACACGCCGTTCAGGGCCAGCACGACGCGCATGTCGCCATGCACGACCAGCGCGTTGGTGTCCGTCGGCTCGTCGAACCACATCATTTTCACGACGCGCAGGTAGTAGAAGGCGCCGATCAGCGAGAACAGCACGGCAGCGATGGTCAGCCACAGCTGGCCGGTAGCCAGCACGGAGGCCAGCACCGAGTACTTGGCCATGAAGCCCATCAGCGGCGGCACGCCGGCCAGCGAGAACATGAACAGGGTCATCACCAGCGCGAAAATCGGGCTGCGTTTGCCCAGGCCCTTGAAGTCGGCCAGCTCTTCTGCTTCGAAACCATTACGTGCCAGCAACATGATCACGCCAAAGGTACCCAGGGTGGTGAACACGTAGGTGATGACGTAGTACATCGAGGCGCCATAGGCGGTGGCCGCGCCAGCCGCGTTCAGGGTGTTGTTCGGCGCATCGACGGTGCCGGACAGCAGACCCAGGAGAACGAAGCCCATTTGCGCGATGGTCGAGTACGCCAGCATGCGCTTCAAATTGGTTTGCGCGATAGCGGTGAAGTTACCGATAGCCAGCGACATCACGGCCAGTACCAGCAGCATTTGCTGCCAGTCATGCGCCATCGGCAGCAAGCCCTCGCCCAGCAAACGCAGGGTGATGGCGAACGCGGCCAGTTTCGGCGCGCCGCCCAGCAGCAGGGTCACGGCTGTCGGCGAACCTTGATACACGTCAGGCACCCACATGTGGAATGGCACGACGCCCAGTTTGAAGGCCAGGCCGGCTACCAGGAAGACCAGGCCGAAGACCATGATGGTGCCGTTGGTCTTGCCGTTTTCCAGCGCCACGCGCAGTTCACCCAGGTCCAGCGTGCCGGAGGCACCGTACAGCATGGAGATACCGTACAACATGAAACCGGAAGCCAGCGCGCCCAGGATGAAGTATTTCATGGCCGCTTCCGTGGCCTTGGCATTGTCACGGCGCAAGGCGATCAGCGCGTACAGCGACAGCGACATCAGTTCCAGACCCAGGTAGATGATCAGGAAGTTGTTGGCCGAGATCATGATCATCTGGCCCAGCAGTGCAAACAGGGCCAGCACGTAGAACTCGCCGCCCAGGTTACCCGACAGCATGCTGCGGTCGGTGGCATAGGCACGCGAGTAGATCAGGGTCAGCGCCACGGCGCCGTACGAGAACAGTTTCAACAGCTGCGACATCGGATCCGACACGAACATGTTGTGGAACGTGTAGACGGTGGTGCCCGCGTTGAAGTCGCCCACGGTCAGCAAGGCGCAGCCTGCCAAAGTCAGCAGCGACAGCGCATAGGTGATCGAACGCTTCGCCGCAGGCAAGAACATATCGATCAGCAAGAGCGCCGACGTGGCGATCAGCAGAAAGATTTCCGCGTACAGCGGTACCAGATTAGGTGCATTAGTCATGTTATCGGTCTTCTATTTAAGGCAACTTGCTGATGGCGACATGCTGCAGCAGGTCGGCAACCGAAGTTTGCATCGTGTCGGTGAACGGGGCTGGGTACAGACCCATCACGAGCACGGCGATGGCCAGCACAGCAAGCATGAAGAATTCACGCTTGTTAATGTCGGTCAATTCGGCCACATGCTTGTTCTTGATCTTGCCGAACACCACGCGCTTGGCCATCCACAGCGAGTACGCCGCGCCCCAGATCAGTGCCGTTGCAGCCAGCAGACCAATCCAGAAGTTGTATTTCACCGCGCCCAGGATCACCATGAACTCGCCGACGAAGCCGGAAGTCGCTGGCAAGCCGCAGTTCGCCATCGAGAACAGCACGAAGAAGGCGGCAAATTTCGGCATGCGGTTTACGACGCCGCCGTAGTCGGCGATGTTGCGGGTATGCATGCGGTCATACAGCACGCCGATGCACAGGAACATCGCGCCGGAGATGAAGCCGTGCGAGACCATCTGCACGATACCGCCCTGCACCGAGATGTCGTTGAACATGAAGAAGCCCAGGGTGACAAAACCCATGTGCGCGATCGACGAATAGGCGACCAGTTTTTTCATGTCGGTTTGCACCAGGGCAACCAGACCGATATAGATGACGGCGATCAGCGACAAGGCGATCATGAAGCCCGACAGGTAGTGGCTGGCGTCCGGCGTGATCGGCAGCGAGAAACGCAGGAAGCCGTAGGCGCCCAGTTTCAGCATGATGGCGGCCAGCACGGCGGAACCACCGGTAGGCGCTTCCACGTGGACGTCCGGCAACCACGTGTGGACGGGGAACATCGGCACTTTCACCGCGAAGGCCATCAGGAAGGCCAGGAAGATGAAGATCTGTTCGTTCATCGTCAGCTTGAATGCATGCCAGGCCAGGATGTCGAAGCTACCCGTCACATTGCGCAGGTAGATGATGGCAACCAGGGTCAGCAGCGAACCGAAGAAGGTGTACAGGAAGAACTTGAACGACGCGTACACGCGGTTCGAACCACCCCAGATACCGATGATGATGAACATCGGGATCAGGGTTGCTTCAAAGAAGAAGTAGAACAGCAAGCCGTCCAGCGCGCAGAACACGCCGATCATCAGGCCCGACAGGATCAGGAAGGCACCCATGTACTGGGCGATGCGCTTCTCGATCACTTGCCAGGCCGAAATGACGACGATGACCGTGATGAAGGCCGTCAGTGGAATGAACCACAGCGACAGGCCGTCGATACCCAGCGAGTACCAGATATTGAAGGTGGCTATCCACGGTGCTTTTTCGACGAATTGCATGCCGTGTGCGGCGTTGTCGAAATGCTGGATCAGCGGCAAGGTGCACAGCATGCTGAGCACGGCGCCAGCCAGCGACAGCCAGCGGGTAAAGCCCGCTTTGCTGTCACGGCCGAGAGCCAGGACCAGGACGCCGCAAATGATCGGCACCCAGATCGACAGACTCAGGTAAGGAGGTAGTGTAGAAATCGTAGACTGCATCATGGTTCTCAGTATTCTTTTATCAGGTCAGCTTACTTAGCGGGCCAGAATGGCAGGAAATAGATCAGGAAGCCCAGCACGCCCAGGATCATCACGAATGCATAGTGATAGATGTAGCCGGTCTGCAGCACTCGCGACAGCGAGGACAGCCAGGCGACGACCTTGGCGCTACCGTTGACCAGCAGGCCATCGATCAGCTTCTTGTCACCGAAGTTCCACAGGCCATTACCCAGCAAACGGGCACCGCCGGCGAACACGACTTCATTGAACTTGTCCATGTAGTACTTGTTGTCCAGCAGGGTGTGGATCGCGTGGAACTTGGCAAAGAACCAGGCCGGCACACGCGGGTTGACCATGTAGCAGTAGTAGGCTGCCACCACGCCGGACAATGCCAGCCAGAACGGAGCCGTCGACAGGCCGTGGATCGCCATCGCCATCGCGCCGTGGAATTCATGCGACAACTCTTCCATTGCTGGATGGTTTTCGCCAACAAAAATCACGCCCTTGAAGAAATCGCCATGCAGCATCGGGCCGATGGTCAGGTAACCGATCAGCAGCGACGGAATCGCCAGCATCACCAGCGGGAACCATACGACGAATGGGGATTCGTGCGGCTTCTGGCCAGGTTCCAGACCGTGATGCGCGTGGTCGTCTTCCTCTTCCTCTTCGTGATGGTCATCATGCGCATCGCCGTGCGCGCCATGGGCCGCTTTCGGTGCGTGGTGGTCGTCATGACCGTGCGCATGCGCCTGGCCGAAACGTTCCTTGCCGTGGAAGACGAGGAAATACATGCGGAACGAGTAGAACGCAGTGACGAACACGCCAGCCAGCACGGCGAACTGGGCAAAGCCAGCGCCCCAGATGTGCGTCGCTTCGACCGCTTCGATAATGCTGTCTTTCGAGTAGAAACCGGAGAACAGCGGCGTGCCGATCAGGGCCAGCGAACCGACCAGCGACGTGATCCAGGTGATAGGCATGTACTTGCGCAGGCCGCCCATGTTGCGGATATCCTGGTCATGGTGCATGCCGATAATGACGGAACCGGCGCCCAGGAACAGCAGTGCCTTGAAGAATGCGTGCGTCATCAGGTGGAACACGGCCACGGAGTACGCGGACGAGCCCAGCGCGACAGTCATGTAGCCCAGTTGCGACAGAGTCGAGTAAGCGACGACGCGCTTGATGTCGTTCTGGATGATGCCCAGGAAACCCATGAACAGCGCCGTGATGGAGCCGATCACCAGGATGAAGGACAGTGCCGTGTCGGACAGTTCGAACAGCGGCGACATGCGCGAGACCATGAAGATACCGGCCGTCACCATCGTCGCGGCGTGAATCAGTGCCGAGATCGGGGTAGGACCTTCCATCGAGTCAGGCAGCCATACGTGCAGCGGGAACTGCGCCGATTTGCCCATCGCGCCGATGAACAGGCAGATGCAGGCAACGGTCAGCAGGGCCCAGTCGGTACCAGGCAAGCTCAACAGCGCCAATTCGTCTTTCTTGGCGAACACTTCCTGGTAGTTCATGGTGCCGGCGTAAGCCAGCAACAGGCCGATGCCCAGGATGAAGCCGAAGTCGCCCACGCGGTTGACCAGGAAAGCCTTCATGTTGGCCACGATGGCTGTCGGACGCTGGTACCAGAAGCCGATCAGCAGGTAAGAGACCAGGCCCACGGCTTCCCAACCGAAGAACAGTTGCAGGAAGTTGTTGGCCATGACCAGCATCAGCATCGAGAACGTGAACAGCGAGATGTAGGCGAAGAAGCGGTTGTAGCCTTCGTCGTCCTTCATGTAGCCGATCGTGTAGATGTGCACCATCAGGGAGACGAAGGTGACCACGCACATCATCATCGCCGACAGCGAATCGATCTGGAAGCCCACTTCCATCTTCAGGGTGCCGATCGTCATCCAGTTATAGATCGTGCCATTGAATGTCGCGCCATCCATCACTGCCAGCAGTGTCTGCACGGACAGGATGAACGCAATCAGTACGCCAAGGATCGTCGCGGTATGCGACGTCTTGCGTCCGACCAAATTACCCAGGAACTGGGTGCCAAGCAAACCTGCAATCGCGGCACCGGCCAGCGGCGCCAGCGGTACGGCAAGAAGGAGGTTAGGGTTGAGGAGTTGCCCCGCCATGATGAACCTTAATCGTTATTATTCGAGAGATCGAGTCTGAAAAACATCAGCCTTTAAGGCTGTCCAGGTCTTCGACGTTGATGGTATCCAGATTACGGAACATCACCACCAGAATAGCCAGACCGATAGCCGACTCAGCGGCGGCAACCGTCAGGATGAAGAAAACGAAGATCTGACCGGCCGCGTCGCCCATGAAATGGGAGAACGCGATGAAATTCATATTCACCGCCAGCAGCATCAATTCGATTGCCATCAGCAATACGATGATGTTCTTGCGGTTCAGGAAAATACCGACGATCGAGATTGCGAACAGGATCGCGCCCAGGACCAGAAAATGTGTGAGCGATAATGTCATGGTGCCTCCTTAACTTCCGGCTCAGCCGCAGGACGCTCGACGACCGCGTCCATCTTGATGATCTTCAGGCGGTCGTTGCGCTTGACGCGTACCGCATCGCCCGGAGCAAAATGCTTGGTGTCCTTGCGTTTGCGCAGGGTCAGTGCAACCGCGGCAACGATGGCCACCAGCAGCACGACGGCAGCGATCTCGAAGGCGAACACATATTTCGTGTAGATCAGCAGGCCCAGTTCCTTGGTGCCGCCCAGATTGACGTTCACCGGAGCGATGCTAGGCGCAAAGTTGCGGAAACCGTGCCACAGGACAGCGGCCATTTCCAGCACGATGATCACGCCCACCGTCACGGACAGCGGCAGGTAGCCCCAGAAACCTTCGCGCATGCGGTCGATATTGATATCGAGCATCATGACCACGAAGAGGAACAGCACCATCACGGCGCCGACATACACCAATACCAGCACGATGGCCAGAAATTCAGCTTGCAGCAGCATCCAGATGCCCGCTGCGGAAAAGAAGGACAGTACCAGGAACAGTACTGCGTGGACCGGATTACGGGCCGTGATAACGCGCGTCGCTGCCAGAATCAAGATCAGCGCAAAGGCGTAAAACAAAATTGTTTTAAAGTCCATAAAAAACCCAATAGACGTACAGATGAACGAGGGGCGCGCCGTAGCCAGAGGCTACGGCGCATCCATCAGCGATAAGGTGCGTCGGCGGCGCGCGCAGCGGCGATGTCATTTTCATAACGATCACCCACGGCCAGCAACATCTCTTTCGTGTAATACAAATCCCCGCGTTTCTCGCCGTGGTATTCCAGGATTTGCGTCTCGACGATCGAATCGACCGGGCAGGACTCTTCGCAGAAACCGCAGAAGATGCACTTGGTCAAGTCAATATCGTAACGCGTGGTGCGGCGCGAACCGTCGTCACGCTGTTCCGATTCGATCGTGATGGCCATCGCCGGGCAAACTGCTTCGCACAGTTTGCAGGCGATGCAACGTTCCTCGCCGTTCGGGTAGCGGCGCAGCGCGTGCAAGCCACGGAAACGCGGCGAGATCGGTGTCTTCTCTTCCGGGAATTGCACCGTGATCTTGCGCGAAAACATGTACTTGCCTGTCAGCGCCATGCCCTTGATCAGCTCGCCTAACAAGAGGCTGCTGAAGAAATCTTTTACCTTATCCATTCGTATGCACTCTCTTACTTCCAAATATTCCAGGATGTCTGCATCCAGGCAGCGACGAAGACCAGGTAGACCAGCGTCAACGGGATAAACACTTTCCAGCCGAGGCGCATGATCTGGTCATAACGGTAGCGTGGGAAAGTACCGCGCACCCAGATGAACACCGACACGATGAAGAAGGTCTTGGCGAACAGCCAGAAGAAGCCGCCGAAACCACCCCAGAACTCAAGGAAAGCAAATGGTGCGGACCAGCCACCGAGGAACATGATCGAAGCCAGGGCGCCGATCAGTATCATGTTGGCGTATTCGGCCAGCATGAACATGGCGTAGGCCATGCCCGAGTACTCGACCATGTGGCCGGCAACGATTTCCGACTCGCCTTCGACGACGTCGAATGGGTGACGGTTGGCTTCAGCCAGGCCCGACACCAGGTAAATGACGAACATCGGCAGCAGCGGCAACCAGTTCCACGACAGGAAGTTCACGCCCTTGTCAGCGAAGAAGCCGATTTGCTGGCCGCCAACGATGTCGATGAAATTCAGGCTGCCCGATACCATCAGCACGATGACCATCACGAAGCCCATCGGGATTTCATACGAAATCATCTGTGCCGAAGCGCGCATGGCGCCCATGAACGAGTACTTCGAGTTCGACGCCCAGCCGGCGATGATGATGCCGTAGACTTCCATCGAGGTAATCGCCAGCAGCATCAGCAAGCCCGCGTTGACGTTGGCCAGCACGGCTTGCGGACCGAACGGCACGACCGACCAGGCAGCCAGGGCCGGCATGATGGTCATGATCGGACCGATCACGAACAAGCCCTTGGCGGCCTTGGACGGGATGATGATCTCTTTGAACAAGAGTTTCAGCGCATCGGCGATAGGCTGCAGCAAGCCCAATGGGCCCACGCGGTTCGGGCCGACACGGATCTGAATCCAGCCGATCAGCTTGCGTTCCCACAAGGTCAGGTAGGCAACCAGGCCCATCAGCGGCAACAGCACGCACAGGATCTTGATCAGGGTCCAGAAGAACGGCCAGGAGCCGCCCAGCAAATCCTGGCCACCGCTGTTGATGACGTTTACAAATTCAGGCAGAGCCATCAGATTTTCCCCTCTGCTGTTTCAACTGTGATGTCACCGAACATGCCGCCCAGGCTAGCCGTCGAGGCATGCGCCGCCGACACTTTGACCACATTGGCTGGCAGGCCGGCATGAATAGCCGCCACCAGAATGGCGCTGCCGGAGCCTTGCGCCACTTTGACCTTGTCGCCTGCCTTGATGCCCAGCTTGTCAGCCAGCGCCAGGGACAGGTGCGCTTGCGGCGCGGCACCATCGACCGTGCGTTGCAAAGGTTCGGAGCGGCGTACCAGCGCGTCGGCGAAGTAGATCGGCACGTCGGCGATGCGTTGCAGCGCCGGCGAAGCCGGTGCGTAGCTTGCCGCTTCCGGTGCGTTCTTGGCGATATTGTTCAGCTGTGCCGACAGATCGGTCACGCCAGCGCCAAACGCTTCGTCGCGGATCGCTTCGGAGGTGTCGTAGTCGAAACCGGCCAGGCCCAGGATGTTGCCCAGCACGCGCAGCACTTTCCAGGCTGGACGGGTTTCCGCCAGCGGTTTCACGGTGCCGTTGAAGCTTTGCGCGCGGCCTTCGCAGTTCACGAAGGTACCCGAGGTTTCAGCGAACGGCGCGATCGGCAGCAAGACATCGGCGTAATCCATGCCGTGCTTGAAGGCCGACATCGCCACGACCATGTCGGCGCCATCCAGGGCGGCGCGGGCCGCTTGTGGATTGGCAGCATCGAGTTCCGGCTCGGCGTGCAGCAGCACGTAAGCTTTCTTCGGCACGGCAAAGGCAGCTTGCACATTGGTGCGCGGCTTGGCGACCAGGTGTGCGCCAACCGTGTTGGCCGCTTCCGTCAGGTAACCGAGCTTGGCGCCCGTCTGTTCGGCGATCCATTGCGCGGCAGCATGCAGTTGCGACGCTTGCGGGTGTTGCGTTGCTGCGTTACCCAGCAGCACGGCGCCATGATCGCCAGCCATCAGGCTGGCAGCGATGGCGACGGCCACGTCCGAAGCGGTCACCGCTTCAAAACCGTTTGGCGCGGCGATTTCTTTCGCTTTAGCAACAGCAGCGACCACTTCCGACAGGGCCGCCAGCCAATCGCTAGGCGCCACGATCATCTTGTTGGCGATGGTGATCAGTTGATCATCGTCCGAGGCGTGCAGGATGGACAGCTTGGCACCGCCCTTGACGGACGCGCGCAAACGCGTAGCCAGCAATGGGTGATCCTTGCGCAGGAACGAGCCGATGACGAAGGCGCGCTTGATCTGGCCAAATTCATTGATCGGCATGCCCAGCCATGGCTTGACGCCGGCATCGAGCGCGAAGTCGGTCTGGCGCAGGCGGAAGTCGACGTTCTCGGAACCGAGGCCGTGGACGACTTTTTGCAGCAGGACCAGCTCTTCGACGGTCGAATGCGGGGTGGCCAGCGCGGCGATGGCGTCAGCGCCATGCTCATGCTTGATATTTTTCAAACCGTGCGCCACGTATTCCAGCGCCGTTTGCCAATCGACTTCTTTCCACTCGTTGCCTTGTTTCAGCATCGGGGAAGTCAGGCGTTCAGCGCTGTCCAGCGCTTCGTACGAGAAACGATCCTTGTCCGAGATCCAGCACTCGTTGACAGCTTCGTTTTCCAGTGGCAATACGCGCTTGACCTTGCCAGCTTTCACTTGCACGATCAAGTTGGTACCCAGACCGTCATGCGGGCTGACCGATTTGCGGCGCGACAGTTCCCACGTACGGGCGCTGTAGCGGAATGGCTTCGAGGTCAGTGCACCGACGGGGCACAGGTCGATCATGTTGCCCGACAGTTCGGAGTCGACCGTATGGCCAACAAACGACACGATTTCCGAGTGTTCGCCGCGGCCGATCATGCCCAGCTCCATCACGCCGGCCACTTCCTGGCCAAAGCGTACGCAACGGGTGCACTGGATGCAGCGCGACATTTCCTGCATGGAAACCAGCGGACCGGCTTCCTTCGGCTGCACCACGCGCTTGTCTTCCTTGTAGCGCGATTCGCTCTTGCCGTAGCCCACTGCCAAGTCTTGCAACTGGCATTCGCCGCCCTGATCGCAGATAGGGCAATCAAGCGGGTGGTTAATCAGCAAGAATTCCATGACCGACTTTTGCGCCTGCACAGCTTTATCGCTGGCGGAGCGCACGATCATGCCGGCACTGACCGGGGTCGCACAAGCGGGCAAAGGCTTGGGCGCCTTTTCCACTTCGACCAGGCACATGCGGCAGTTCGCTGCGATCGACAATTTCTTGTGATAGCAGAAGTGCGGAATGTAGGTTCCCAATTTGTTGGCGGCGTCCATCACCATGCTACCAGCAGGGACTTCGACTTTTTTGCCGTCTATTTCGATTTCAACCATGGTGATCGTTACCTGACGCAGCTTAGATATATGCGGGCACTAAGCAATGCTTGTGCTCGATATGATATTCAAATTCTTCACGGAAATTCTTAATGAAGGCCCGTACCGGCATGGCAGCCGCATCGCCCAGCGCGCAAATGGTGCGGCCCTGGATGTTGTCGGCGATCGAGTTGAGCATGTCCAGGTCGTCTGGACGACCCTGCCCCTGCTCGATGCGATGCACCATGCGGTACATCCAGCCTGTGCCTTCACGGCAAGGCGTACACTGGCCGCACGATTCTTCAAAATAGAAGTAGGACAGGCGTTCCAGCGCCTTCACCATGCAGCGTGTTTCGTCCATCACGATGACAGCACCCGAACCCAACATCGAACCGGCTTTCGCGATCGAGTCATAGTCCAGGTCGGTCTGCATCATGATGTCGCCGCGGATCACCGGAGCGGACGAACCGCCAGGGATCACGGCCTTGATCTTTTTGCCACCGCGCATGCCGCCTGCCAGTTCCAGCAGGGTCGCAAACGGGGTGCCGAGCGGCACTTCATAGTTGCCCGGTTTTTCCACGTCGCCCGAGATCGAGAAGATCTTCGAACCGCCATTGTTCGGCTTGCCCATCGCCAGGTATTTCTCTGGACCGATGTTCAGCACGAAGGGCACGGCCGCGAAGGTTTCCGTGTTGTTGATCGTCGTCGGCTTGCCGTACAGGCCAAACGAGGCGGGGAAAGGCGGTTTGAAGCGCGGCTGGCCTTTCTTGCCTTCCAGCGATTCGAGCAGGGCCGTTTCTTCGCCGCAGATGTAAGCGCCATAACCATGGTGCGCATGCAACTGGAACGAGAATTCGCTGCCCATGATCTTGTCGCCCAGGAAACCGGCGGCACGCGCCTCTTCCAGCGCTTCTTCGAAACGCAGGTATTCCTGGAAGATTTCACCGTGGATATAGTTATAGCCGACGGTGATGCCCATCGCATAAGCGCCAATGGCCATGCCTTCGATCAGCGCATGGGGATTGTAACGAATGATGTCGCGGTCCTTGAAAGTACCCGGTTCGCCTTCATCTGTATTGCAGACGAGGTATTTCTGACCCGGGAACTGGCGCGGCATGAAGCTCCACTTCAAGCCGGTAGGGAAACCCGCGCCGCCACGGCCGCGCAAGGACGAAGCCTTGAGGTCGGCGATGATCTGTTCCGGCGTGATTTTCTCTTCCAGAATACGCCGCAGGGCCGAATAGCCGCCGCGGTTCACATAGTCTTGCAAATGCCAGTTCTTGCCATCCAGATCCTTCAGGATCAATGGATCGATATGGCGGTTGTGGAGTGACGTCATTTCTTGAGTTCCTCCAGCATGGCGTCGATTTTCTCGTTCGACATCCAGCTGCACATGGTTTTATTACTGACCAGCAAGACAGGCGCATCGCCGCAAGCACCCATGCACTCGCCTTCAACCAGGGTGAACTGGCCGTCTGCGGTGGTTTCGCGGAAATCGATACCCAGTTTCTGCTTCAGGTACTCTGCAGCGCGCACGCCGCCCGACAGGGCGCATGGCAGGTTGGTGCACACGGTAATCTTGTGCTTGCCCACGGGCTTGACGTTGTACATATTGTAGAACGTGGCCACTTCCTGCACGGCAATCGCCGGCATGCCGATGTAATCGGCCAGTTCCTTCATGGTTTCCGGCGCCAGCCAGCCCAGTTCATCCTGGGCATGGGCCAGCGCGGCCATGACGGCCGACTGACGCTGGTCGGCCGGGTACTTGGCCAGCTCGCGGTCAATTTTCTTATAGCATTGCTCTGATAACAACATACTTTTTGCCTCTTAGCGGTCAATACTGCCGAACACGATATCTTGCGTCCCGATGATGGTCACGGCGTCGGCAAGCATGTGCCCACGCGCCATCTCGTCGAGCGACTGCAAGTGAGCGTAGTCTGGCGCGCGCAGTTTCATGCGGTACGGCTTGTTGGCGCCATCGGACACCAGGTACACGCCGAACTCGCCCTTCGGATGTTCCACGGCGCTGTAGGCCTCGCCTGGCGGCACGTGGAAACCTTCGGTAAACAGCTTGAAGTGGTGAATCAACGATTCCATGTTGGTCTTCATGTCGACGCGGCCCGGAGGCGCCACCTTGCGGTTGCTGGTCATGACAGGACCTTCATTGTTGCGCAGCCACTCCACGCATTGCTTGATGATGCGGTTCGACTGGCGCAGCTCTTCCACGCGGACCAGATAGCGGTCGTAGCAATCGCCGTTGGTGCCGATAGGAATGTCGAAATCCATCAGGTCGTACACTTCGTACGGCTGTTTCTTGCGCAAGTCCCACTGCACGCCCGAGCCGCGCAGCATGGCGCCCGTAAAGCCCATGGCCAGCGCATCTTCCGGCGACACCACGCCGATACCGACGGTACGCTGTTTCCAGATACGGTTGTCGGTCAGCAAGGTTTCGTACTCGTCCACGGAATTCGGGAAACGGCGCGCGAAGTCTTCGATGAAGTCCAGCAGGGAACCCTGGCGGTTTTCATTCAGCTTGGAAATCGCCTTGGCGTTGCGAATGATCGACGCCTTGTGCTGCGGCATTGCGTCCGGCAAGTCGCGGTACACGCCGCCCGGACGGTAGTAGGCTGCGTGCATGCGCGCGCCCGAGACTGCCTCGTAGGCGTCGAACAAGTCTTCGCGGTCGCGGAAGCAATACAGGAACGGGCCCATGGCGCCAACGTCCAGCGCGTGGGTGCCCAGCCACATCAGGTGATTCAGGATGCGCGTCATTTCGTCGAACATGACGCGGATGTATTGCGCGCGCAGCGGCACTTCCAGGCCCAGCATCTTTTCGATGGCCATCACGTACGCATGCTCATTGCACATCATCGACACATAGTCGAGACGGTCCATGTACGGCACGGATTGCAGATAGGTCTTTTGCTCGGCCAGCTTTTCGGTGGCGCGGTGCAACAGGCCGATATGCGGGTCGGCACGCTGGATGACTTCGCCATCCATCTCCAGCACCAGGCGCAGCACACCGTGCGCGGCCGGATGCTGTGGCCCAAAGTTCAGGGTGTAGTTCTTAATCTCAGCCATTATTTCATCCCGTAATGTTCTTCGCGGATCACGCGCGGCACGTTTTCCCGCGGCTCGATCGTCACGGGCTGGTAAATCACGCGCTTCTGTTCCGGATCGTAGCGCATCTCGACATAGCCGGAGACGGGGAAATCCTTGCGGAACGGATGGCCGATGAAACCGTAGTCGGTCAGCAGGCGGCGCAAGTCGTTGTGGCCTTCGAAGAGGATGCCCAGCAAGTCGAACGCTTCGCGCTCATACCAGTTGACGGCACGCCAGATGTTCACCACGGAGGGCAGCAGCGGCATGTCGTCGTCCGGTGCGAATACGCGCACGCGCACGCGCCAGTTGTGCTTGACCGACAGCAAGTGCGAGACGGCCGCAAAACGCTTGCCATCCCAGCTACCGTCGCCATAGGTCGAGTAGTCGACGCCACACAGGTCGAGCAATTGCTCGAAATGCAGGGTCGGATCGTCGCGCAAGGTCTGCATCACGGCCAGGTAGTCCTCGGCCTTGACGACCAGGGTGACTTCGCCCAGCGCAACCGTCGTGCTAACGCGATCGCCCAGGGCAGTGCCGAGGGCGTTTTGCAATACTTCTAAATGTGTTGTCATAATCTGAAGCGGCCCGGTTAGCGTGCGATCGTGCTGGTACGCTTGATCTTGTTCTGCAACTGCATGATGCCGTACAGCAAGGCTTCAGCGGTCGGAGGACAGCCAGGCACATACACGTCGACAGGCACGATGCGGTCGCAGCCGCGCACCACAGAATAGGAGTAATGGTAGTACCCGCCGCCATTGGCGCAGGAACCCATCGAGATGACCCAGCGTGGCTCTGCCATCTGGTCGTAGACCTTGCGCAAGGCCGGCGCCATCTTGTTGC
Source organism: Janthinobacterium darwini (assembly GCF_051380905.1). NCBI lineage: Bacteria > Pseudomonadati > Pseudomonadota > Betaproteobacteria > Burkholderiales > Oxalobacteraceae > Janthinobacterium > Janthinobacterium darwini. The sequence continues at coordinate 825,366 of NZ_JBNYXX010000001.1, read as the reverse complement.
ACAGGGTGCCGGCAACGATCATGACGTCGGACTGACGCGGCGACGGACGAAACACGACGCCGAAACGGTCCATATCGTAGCGGGCTGCGCCCACATGCATCATTTCGACCGCACAGCAGGCCAGACCGAACGTCATCGGGAACATAGACCCGGTGCGCGCCCAGTTGATCAGCTTGTCGGCCGAGGTGGTGATGAAACCTTCGCTTAATACGCCTTCAATAGCCATGGCTTATTCCCAGTCAAGGGCACCTTTCTTCCAAATGTACCAAAATCCGACCACGAATTCAGCGATGAATACCATCATCGTGACGAAACCGGCCCAACCCAGGTCGCGCATTGCAACGCCCCACGGGAAAAAGAATGCCGTTTCCAGATCGAACAAAATAAACAGGATTGCGACCAGATAGTAGCGCACATCAAATTTCATGCGCGCGTCTTCGAATGCTTCAAAGCCACATTCGTACGGGGAGAGTTTTGCTGCGTCAGGCTTGTTAGGACCTAACAGGCGCCCCAGGAGCTGGGGAGCGATACCGACACCAAGGCCGATAATAATAAACAGCAGGACGGGGAAGTAATTTTCGAGGTTCACGATTGATAAGCTTATATTGAACGATCGGTTAAATGAGGACGCTGCGATCATTTGCAGCGTATCTAACGCACGACCCCAATCAAAGCTAAGACCAGGATCGAACGACACATCCTCGTAAAAAAAGCCAGCAACTTTGTACGAGCCATGGCTCGTGCGCCGTTGCTGGCTTCTGATTTCTGGTGCCGACGACGAGACTCGAACTCGTACAGCTTTCGCCACTACCCCCTCAAGATAGCGTGTCTACCAATTTCACCACGTCGGCGGTAAGGCCCGTATTCTACTCTGCTTTGCCGCTAAAGTTAATGCACAAATGCATCAAAACACAGATAAAAACGATAAATTTTTACATCTTCCAGCGCGTCACGATTTTTTCCTGCCGCGCTGCTAAAACATTGAGCAATAATCTGCCCGTAATGAGAACTACTCTCGATGAGGTATCGAGATGCTGCTCAGTGACGACACAATTACTTCGGAATCGCGCCTGCCGGAGTGCTGGCAACCGGTGCCGCAGCTGCCGGAGCGCTGGCGACCGGTGCTGCTGCAGGTACCGTCGTCGGGATCGCGCCCGCACCGGTGACTGGCACTGGCTTGACGACTTTATCCATCACGCCGCCGCCGACAGTGGTGGCGCGCTGATTGGCCATCAGCGACAGGGCCAGGGTGGCGCCAAAGAAGATCGCGGCGGCAACGCCCGTCGACTTCGACATGAAGTTCGACGAACCCGTCGCACCGAACAGGCTGCCCGAGGCGCCCGAACCGAAGGCGGCACCCATGTCGGCGCCCTTGCCGTGCTGCAGCAACACCAGCGCGATAATCGACAATGCCGAAATAACCTGTACTACCACTACCAGATTGAACATCATGTTCATTGCAATTCCATTCTTAGTTTAAATTAATTCAATCAGCGGCGTGAATAATCGCCAGGAAATCCACCGCCTTCAATGCTGCACCACCGATCAGACCGCCATCGATATCCGGCATCGCCATCAATTCTTTTGCGTTCTCCGGCTTCATGCTGCCGCCGTACAGGATTTGCACGCCGGCCGCCGCTACCGCATTCTTTGCCGCCAGCTGGCCGCGCAATACCTGATGCACGTCCTGCGCCATTTGCGGCGTGGCTGTCTTGCCAGTGCCGATGGCCCAGACTGGCTCGTAGGCCAGCACCAGTTTCGCCACGTCGTCGGCGGAAATCGCCGCCAGCACGGCGCCCAACTGCTGCGCCACGACCGCGTCGGTCTGGCCCGCTTCGCGCTGCGCCAGCGTTTCGCCGATGCAAACGATAGGCGTAATGCCCGCCGCCAGCGCAGCTACCGTCTTGGCCGCCACCAGTGCATCGCTCTCGCCATGGTAGGCGCGGCGCTCGGAATGCCCGATCACCACATAGCTGCAGCCAAAATCCTGCAACATCGCGACCGAGATTTCGCCCGTGTAGGCGCCGCTGGCGTGCGCGGACACATCCTGCGCGCCCCAACCAAGAGCCGTGCCTGCCAATTGCGTCTGGCACTGCGCCAGATACGGCGCGGGCACACAGACGGCGCTGGCGGCGCCAGAGGCAGCCAGGCCAGCAACTATTTCAGACAATAACACCGCGTTCGAGGTGCGACTGCCGTTCATTTTCCAATTTCCGACGACGAGTTTGCGACGCATAGTAGCCTAAATTCTAATAACCCGTCATTCTAACTCCGGCGCCGATGCCGGTCAAACAGGCAGTGCCCCGTTTCAGGCAACTTGCAACATGATCTTGCCTACATGCGTGCTCGCTTCCATCAAGGCATGCGCCTCGTTGGCTTTTTCCAATGGGAAGGTTTGATAGATCACAGGCTTGATCTTGCCCGCCTCGATCAGGGGCCAGACGGTCGAGCGCAGGTGGTTCGCGATGGCCGCCTTGAAGGCGACGGGACGGGGGCGCAGGGTCGAGCCGCTGACGCTCAGGCGGCGGCGCAGCACCTGCCCCAGGTCCAGGGTGGCCTTGCTGCCGCCCTGCACGGCGATCAAGCCGATGCGGCCATCGTCGGCCAGGCAATCGATCTCGCGCGGCAGGTAGTCGCCACCCACCATGTCAAGGATGACATCCACACCACGGCCTGCCGTCAACTCCTTGACGACGGCAACGAAATCTTCCGTGCGGTAATTGATGCCCCGTTCGGCGCCCAGCGCCTCGCAGGCGCGCGCTTTTTCATCGCTGCCCGCCGTGGCGAACACGCGGTGACCGAGCGCGGCCGCCAATTGAATGGCCGCCACGCCAATGCCGGACGTGCCGCCCTGCACCAGCAAGGTTTCGCCGTCGGCCAGCGCGCAGCGATCGAACACATTGCTCCAGACGGTGAAGAAGTTTTCCGGCAGGGACGCGCCTTCCAGCGCCGTCAAGCCTTTGGGCAAGGGCAGGCATTGGCCGCTTGGGGCTGCGCAGTACTCTGCATAGCCGCCGCCCTGCACCAAGGCGCAGACCAGGTCGCCCTTCTTGAATGCAGTGTCAGTAAAATCGCCATCGACGACTTCGCCAGCCACTTCCAGGCCGGGCAAGTCGGACGCGCCGGCGGGCGGCGCATACTTGCCCAGGCGCTGCAACACGTCGGGACGGTTGATGCCGGCCGCGTGCACCTTGATCAGCAGTTCGCCCGCCTTATAGTGCGGCATGGGACGTTCGGCGATCTGCAAAACGTCGGCGGGACCTGGCTGGCTGATGGCAACTGCACGCATGGCGGGACTCTTTCAAGGGAAAATGGCGATTGTACGCCAAGCCGCCAGCCCTTGCAGACGCCCCCCCCTCAACCGGCGCCCGTCTTCGACTGGCGCGGCAAGGGCGTGCCCGGCTTCCATTTCGCCGACAGGGCCTGCCCCTCCTCGACTTGCTCATGCGTCATCTTGCGCACCACGGCGGCGCGCTGGTCGGCCGCATTTGCGTTGCCATTCGCGGCCGCCAGGTTCCACAGCATGTAGGCGATGACGTTGTCCTGCTGCACGCCACCCATGTGGTAGCGATACATCAGGCCCAGCACCTGCTGCGCCTCCGCATGATTCTGCTCGGCAGCCTTGCGAAACCAGCCCACTGCCTGCTTGTGATCCTGCAGCACGGCATTGCCCGTGTAATACATGGCGCCCACCACATACTGGGCGTCAGCCTTGCCCTGCTCGGCCGCCTTGCGGTGCCAGAACATGGCTTGCTTGTAATCCTGCGGCAAGCCCCGTCCCATGTAATACATCAAGCCCAGCAAATGCTGGGCATCGGCGTTGCCCGTCTTTGCAAGGGGCAATATTTCCTTGTAGGCTAGCGCGTAATTCTTGTTGTTGTAAGCACTGGCGCCTTCGGCGAAACCAGCCCGCGCGGGTAGCTGTATCGTCAACAGCATGAGTAATGTAATGATCAGTTTTTTCATCGGAATGGGATGTGGTCTGACTACTTATTCTTGTCCTGCCAATAAGATCTGCGGCAGGATGCTTTTACTTCCAGCTAACTTTGCCCAGGCCCTCGACGCTGACATCGCGGTTGGCCGGCTTGCCGTACACCACCACCGACCCGAGTCCGCTCAGGTTCAGCTTGGCATTCGTATGGGCATTCACTGTGGCATTGCCGAGGCCACTCAATTCCAGGTTGACGGCGTCCGCCTCGAATTGCTGCGCATTCAGGCTGCCCAGGCCGCCCAGGCTGGCTTTCAGGATGCGTCCGCGTCCGCCCAGCACTACCGAGCCGGCACCCTGCAAGTCCAGCTCCGCTTTGTCGTTATTGCCGATCCAGAGCTGCATGCTGCCCACGCCACCCAGGCTGGCATTGAGCTTGCGGTAGTCGCCCACCAGCTTGATGCTGCCCGCCCCTTCCAGCGACAGGGTCAGCTCCTCGCCCTTGAAACCGGTGATGTCGGTGCTGCCAAAGCCTTCCGAGCTCAGTTCGCGCAAGTTCGGCAAGACGAGGTCGGCGCGTATCGACGAGGGACCGATCTTGAAGCCGCGCACTTCCGTCTCGATGTGCAGGGTATCGCCGCTTTGCGCCGTGCTGACATCGGCGATGTAGCGCTTGTCGGCCGTGATGCTCAGCGAAGGCACGTTGCCCTGGCGAATGCGCACTTCCATCACACCATCGAGCTTGACGCGTACCACGCGGGCGTCGATGTTGCGCATTTCCAGCAAGCGGGTCTCGGCGGCCGCGCCGCGCACCAGGCCCAGTGCCGCCAGGAACAGCAGCGCCAGTTGGAGTGTCTTTTTCATGTAATGCATCCTCGGTATCTTGTTTTTATCTGTCTGGCCGCCCGCCGGGGGCGCCCGCATTGCTCGCGCAGCACCACTGTAGCAGCGCGGAAAATTGCTGACAATCAATTATGCAAAACGGGATTTTTCCGCGGCGCTGAGGCGCTTGGCCTTGATCACCACCACTTGCATGGCAGCCTTGTTCGCTGGCGCGGCCAGGGTGGCCGTGGAACTGGCCACTTGCAGGGCCGGGGCGAGCGGGGCAATGGCGTAGCAGCTGGCGCTGACCAGGATGGCGGCGGCAACGGCAATGACTTCCATGTTTTTAGCGACGTTCATGTTGTTCTCCTCGGGTGTCTGGCAGTGGGCTTGCGGTATGGTGTCACTATAGCCATACCGCCCCCGGCCAACACGCCGATTGCGACGAACTGCGCTTTTGGCAGGCTGACCTGACAAAAACGCGGATGAACGTGCCGAATAGGCGTCGCGAATCAACGTCGCGACTGCTGCGCGCTTAAAACTCTTCCCACTCGTCGGCGCCGGACTTCGCTGCCTTGACCGGCTTGCTCGGCGACAGCGCGCGGGCCGGCGCGCGCGGCGCTGGCGCCGCTGGCCTGGCCTTGAGGCGCGTCACGGGTGCGGACGCCGCGCTGGCACCTGCATCTCCGAGGCGGAACATGCCGACGGCCTGCGCCAGGTCCACCGCCTGCTCCTGCAGGCTTTCCGCGGCGGCCGCCGCCTGCTCGACAAGGGCCGCGTTCTGTTGCGTCATGGTATCCATGTGCGTGACGGCCGTATTGATTTCGCCGATGCCGGCACTCTGTTCGCGGCTGGCCACCGTGATCTCGCTCATGATGGTCGTCAATTGCTGCACCGAGGCCACCACCTGATCCATGGTCTGGCCCGCCTCATCGACGAGCCTGCCACCGGCGCCCACCTTTTCCACCGAGTCGCCGATCAATTCCTTGATTTCCTTGGCTGCCTGGCTCGAGCGTTGCGCCAGGTTGCGCACTTCGGACGCCACCACGGCAAAGCCCCTGCCCTGCTCGCCTGCGCGGGCCGCCTCGACGGCCGCATTCAAGGCCAGGATATTCGTCTGGAAAGCGATGCCATCGATCACGCCGATGATGTCGACGATCTTGCGCGAGCTTTCCTGGATGCCTGCCATGGTGCCCACCACCTGCTGCACGACGCGGCCACCCTTGGCCGCCACTTCCGAGGCGGACATGGCCAGCTCGTTGGCCGCATGCGCGTTTTCCGCATTCTGCTTGACGGTCGAGGTCAGCTCATCCATCGAACTGGCCGTCTCTTCCAGCGCGCCCGCCTGCGCTTCCGTGCGCGAGGACAGGTCGGCATTACCGGCGGCAATGTCGGCTGACTCACTGCGCACCAGGGTGCTGATGCTGCGGATCTGCACCAGCACGGTGGCGATTTTCTCGACGAACAAATTGAAGGCCTTGGCGATCTGCGCCAGCTCATCCGCACCTTCCGCGTCGAGGCGGCTGGTCAGGTCGCCGTCGCCCGTGGCGATCGCTTCCATCGCATCGCGCACCAGGCCCAGGCGGCGCAAGGCGCGCGCTACCAGCACGCTCAATGCCGCGGCGGCCAGGGCCAGCACCAGCAAGGCCGTCAGGGCCGAGGCGCGCAGCATGGAGCTCAGGGCTTGCGTGGCTTCCGCGCGATCGAGCACGGTAGCCAGCAGCCAGTCGCTGCCCGGCACCTTACTCACATGCAAGATACCTTCGCGCTCGCCAAGGCGAATGGCGGCACCATCGCCGCTCTTTTCAATATTGCCCAGCGCCTGCGCGCTCAAGCCCGGATCGAGCTCGGCCAGCGGCTTCAGGGTCAGCTTGCCGTCCGGGTGGGCGATGATCTTGCCGCCTCCATCGACGAGGAAGGCGTAGCTGGCCGCGGTTGGCTTGATCGAGGCGACATTTTGCACCACGGCATCCATCATCACGTCGGCCGCCATCACGCCCGTCACGCTGCCCTTGCCGCCCAGCGGCTCGGCAAACGTCACCACCAGCTTGCCCGTGCTGGCGCCGATATATGGCGCCGTGATGATGGGACCGCCCGACTCGGACGCCTGCTTGTACCAGGGCCGCGCCGTAGGATCGTAGTCGGCGGCGCGCTTGCGCTCCTGCGAAAAGACGGCATGCTTGTCGGCAAAGCCGATATACGCCATGTCAAACGTGCCAGCCTGCTCGGCCGCCTTCAGGGCCGGCAGCGGATCGGCCGCCGTGGCACCCTGCTTGAGCGAGCCCACGACGGCTTGCTTGGAGCGCAGCCATTCGGCGATGGCTGCCGCATGGCTGTGCGACAACTGCAGCATCTGCGTATCGAGCGCGGCAAGGGTGCTTGAGCGCGTGGTATAGAAATTGGCGATGGCGACGGCCAGCATGGCCAGCACGACGGTGGAAACGGCGATGGCGATCAGCCGCGCCTTAAGGGAGGACAACATGGTGCATCCAATAAAAAAGGGGAAATCGGGAGGGATGCGCCATGGTCGATGAATAAGATTTTGTCGTCAAGTAATACTGACTCTCAATTACCCATAAACAACAATTGATACCGTCTATTAACTACATATCAACTACATCTCGCCGCGCAGCTTGCGCAAGGCGGGCGATTCGCCGCCCGTGGCTTCGATGCGGAAACGGGCAAACGCCTGCTCCAGCTCGGGGTAACGGCGCTGGCTGCCTTCGTTAAAGTAGCGCCCGCCCGGGATATCGCCCCATGGCAGGGGCGCATTCAAGGCGCCAGCAGCCACCTGCGCCTGCATGGATGTGGATGTGACGGCGATGGAGATGGGCAGCAGCACCGGCGCGGATGGGTTGTCCAGCCCGCATAGGGTGCGCATGCTGCATCTCCCCGGAAGACGCGTTCAGGGGAAGGTCCCATCCCGAACCGGCAAGGCGCGGCAGCGGCCGATACGCGCTGGATCAAGGCCGGTACACACGTCGGCACTCACCTTCGATACAGCGCAAACGCGGCGCATAAAAAAACCGCCAGGGCTTGCGCACTGGCGGTTTTTGAGCATGCGGCCGAGGCCGCACTCAGGCTAACTTAAGCGGCTGGCGCTTCGTTGCCTTCAGCAGCTTTCATCGACAGCTTCAGACGGCCGCGGTCGTCCGTTTCCAGGACCTTGACGCGAACCAGCTGGCCTTCTTTCAGGTAATCGGCCACGGCATTGACGCGCTCGTTGGCGATCTGCGAAATGTGCAGCAAGCCGTCTTTGCCTGGCATGACTTGCACGATGGCGCCGAAGTCCAGCAGTTTCAGCACGGTGCCTTCGTAGGTCTTGCCCACTTCGACGGAAGCGGTCAGTTCTTCGATGCGGCGCTTGGCTTCCTGGCCGGCAGCAGCGTCGACGGAAGCGATGGTGACCACGCCTTCGTCGCTGATGTCGATCTGGGTGCCCGTCTCTTCGGTCAGCGCGCGAATCACGGCGCCGCCCTTGCCGATCACGTCACGGATTTTTTCCGGGTTGATCTTGATGGTGATCAGACGCGGTGCGAAATCGGACAGTTCGGTTTTGACGTGCGGCATGGCTTTTTGCATTTCGCCCAGGATGTGCTCGCGGCCTTCCTTGGCTTGCGCCAGTGCCACTTGCATGATTTCCTTGGTGATGCCCATGATCTTGATGTCCATCTGCAGCGCCGTGATACCGTTGCGGGTACCGGCTACCTTGAAGTCCATGTCGCCCAGGTGATCTTCGTCGCCCAGGATGTCGGACAGCACGGCAAACTTGCCGCCTTCCTTGATCAGGCCCATGGCGATACCGGCCACGTGTTCTTTCATCGGCACGCCGGCGTCCATCAGTGCCAGGCAACCGCCGCAGACGGAAGCCATCGACGAGGAACCGTTCGATTCCGTGATTTCCGATACCAGACGCACCGAGTAGCTGAACTCTTCAGCTGCTGGCAGGGCGGCGATCAGCGCGCGCTTGGCCAGGCGGCCGTGGCCGATTTCGCGGCGCTTAGGCGTACCGACACGGCCCGTTTCGCCGGTGGCGAACGGAGGCATGTTGTAATGCAGCATGAACGAATCGGTGAACTCGCCCATCAGCGCATCGATCTTCTGGCTGTCGCGGGCGGTGCCCAGGGTGGCGACGACCAGCGCCTGCGTTTCGCCGCGTGTGAACAGGGCCGAACCGTGGGTGCGTGGCAGCACGCTGGTGCGGATCGAGATCGGACGCACGGTGCGCGTGTCGCGGCCGTCAATGCGTGGCTCGCCGTCCAGGATTTGCGTACGCACGATTTTCGCTTCGATATCGAACAGGATGTTGTTGACTTCTGCGCTATCGATGGAAGCGCCGCCGGCAGCAGCCGCTTCAGCCGACAGGTCGGCGATCACTTCCGACGTCGCTGCTTTCAGCTTGGCCGTACGCTCTTGCTTGTCCTTGGTTTGATACGCGTCATTGATCTTGGCGTTGGCGAAATGCGCGACGCGGGCGATCAGTGCTTCGTTTTTCGGCGCAGGCGCCCATTCCACTTCCGGCTTGCCGCCGTCACGCACCAGGTCGTGAATCGCGTCGATGACGACTTTCATCTGGTCGTGGCCGAAGACCACGGCGCCCAGCATGATTTCTTCGGACAGCTGTTTCGCTTCCGATTCGACCATCAGCACGGCCGTTTCGGTACCGGCGACCACCAGGTCCATTTCCGACGTCTTCAGTTGCTGAACGGTTGGGTTCAGGATGTACTGGCCATTGGCGTAACCGACGCGCGCAGCGCCGATAGGGCCGTTGAAAGGCACGCCCGATACGCACAGGGCAGCCGATGCGCCGATCATGGCGGCGATGTCCGGATCGATTTCCGGGTTGACCGACAGCACGTGAATGATAACTTGCACTTCATTCAGGTAGCCTTCCGGGAACAGCGGACGGATAGGACGGTCGATCAAACGGGATGTCAGTGTTTCTTTTTCGGAAGGACGGCCTTCGCGCTTGAAAAAACCGCCCGGGATTTTACCGGCAGCATAGGTTTTTTCAACATAATCAACCGTCAAAGGGAAGAAATCCTGGCCTGGCTTGGCATCTTTGCGTGCCACTACCGTTGCCAGAACGACGGTATCTTCGATCGACACCAGCACTGCGCCGGATGCCTGACGTGCGATCTCGCCGGTTTCCAGGGTCACTTGGTGTTGACCGTACTGGAAGGTTTTCGTAACTTTGTTAAACATGGGGTATCCCTTTTCTAATTGCCGACAGATTTTCAGGGGCTGTCGTTCACCTCACCACAGGCGGCGCAAACATCGTTGCCGCCTTTACCACTTTACTTTTAAAACATGATATCGGTAGAGAATACTGCACTTACCGACATAAATCAGGAATTCAAATGACAAAATGCCCGCGTCAGCGAACTGGCGCAGGCATTTCTGTATAAACCTTGTACGGCAAAAATTACTTGCGCAGACCAAGTTTAGCGATCAGGTCGCGATAACGGGTAGCGTCTTTAGCCTTCAGGTAGGACAACAGGCTCTTACGACGGTTGACCATCATGATCAGGCCGCGGCGGGAGTGGTGATCTTTCGAGTGGGCTTTGAAGTGGCCGTTCAGTTCGTTGATGCGAGCTGTCAGCAGTGCAACTTGCACTTCAGGGGAGCCGGTGTCGTTTTGACCACGTGCGTTGTCCGCGATGATAGCGGCTTTGTTGATGTTTTCTACTGTCATGATAAACCTTTCACATGCGGTGCACAGAGTCTGAACCCTATCCACCGTGAACTACGATTATTAAAATACTGGTCTATGCTTACAACCAGACGCGCAAGTATATCGGAAAAATGCCCGCCTGTATCCTGCCGTGCGGCCTTTTCTCGGCGCATGATAGGATTTTCCTGCATTTGAGGAGCATAAACATGAAAACCATACTCAAATTAGCAACACCTGTGCTGCTTGCCGTGCTCGCGGGCTGTTCCAGCCTGGGCGGCCCGCCGCCGCAGCCGGGCGAACCGCGCACCGCAGTGGAAGCGCGCCTGGGCCGGCCGACTGCCATTTACCAGCTGCCCACGGGGCCGGAACTGGAATACGCCACGGGGCCGTACGGCCAGTACACCTACATGGCGCGCTTCGGCCCGGATGACAAGCTCATTTCCTACGAGCAAGTGCTCGACACGCCAGGCTTTGCCCGGGTCAAGGTGGGCTTGTCGACCCAGCAGGACGTGCTGCAACTGCTGGGCCGCCCGACGGAAAAATCCTATCTGTCCATCCCTAAACTGGTCGTCTGGTCTTACCGCTACAAGGAATCGGGCGCCTGGGATTCCATGATGCACGTGCACTTCGACCACGACGGCATCGTGCGCATGATGATGAACGGCCCCGATCCGGACAAGGAGGAGCGGCGCTCTTTCTGGTGACAGATTGCTAGCGTAACGACGTCCTTTACTACGGCTGCGGGTCGATGCGCTCATCCTTGGCATGTAACTTGTTCAGCGCCGACAAATACGCCTTGGCCGACGCGACGATGATGTCCGGATCCGCACCCACGCCGTTGACGATACGCCCGTCGCGTGAGAGGCGCATCGTCACCTCGCCCTGCGACTGCGTGCCCGTACTGATGGCATTCACGGAAAACAAGACCAGCTCCGCGCCACTGGCGGCCGCGCTTTCGATGGCATTGACGGTAGCATCGACGGGACCGTCACCCTGCCCTTCGCAGCTGCGCTGCACGCCGCCGACGAGAAATTCCACGCGCGCATGAGGCACGGCGCCCGTCGTCGACTGCTGCGCCAGGGAAATGAAACGGTAGTGCTCACTCTCCTGCGCCTGCTGTTCCTCGCTGACGAGGGCCATGATGTCTTCGTCGAAAATCTCGGATTTCCGATCGGCCAGCTCCTTGAAACGCAGGAAGGCAGCGTTGACTTCCGCTTCCGATTCGAGCGCGATGCCCAGCTCGTGCAGCCGCTGCTTGAAGGCATTGCGGCCCGACAGCTTGCCGAGAACAATCTTGTTGGCCGTCCAGCCCACGTCTTCGGCACGCATGATTTCATACGTCTCGCGCGCTTTCAATATGCCATCCTGGTGGATGCCCGACGCGTGCGCAAAGGCGTTCGCGCCCACCACCGCCTTGTTCGGCTGCACGGCAAAGCCCGTAATTTGCGACACCATTTTTGACGCCGCCACGATTTGCGTCGTATCGATGCCTACCGTCAAGTTGTAATAGGCAGCGCGCGTACGCAGCGCCATCACCACTTCCTCCAGTGCCGTGTTGCCGGCCCGCTCGCCGAGGCCATTGACCGTGCATTCGATCTGCCGCGCGCCGCCTATCATGACGCCGGCCAGCGAATTGGCGACTGCCAGGCCCAGGTCGTTATGACAATGGACAGACCAGATGGCTTTATCGGAATTCGGTATGCGTTCGCGCAAGCGCTTGATGGTATTGCCGAAGATTTCAGGCACGGCGTAGCCCACCGTATCGGGGAAATTGATGGTCGTGGCGCCCTCGGCGATCACGGCTTCCAGCACACGGCACAGGAAATCCTCATCGGAGCGGCTGCCGTCTTCGGGACTGAATTCAATATCGTCCGTGAACTGGCGCGCGTAGCGCACGGCGTTCTGCGCCTGCAGCAAGACTTCCTCGGGCGTCATGCGCAGCTTCATCTGCATGTGCAGGGGCGAAGTGGCAATGAAAGTGTGAATGCGCTTGCGCTCGGCCGGTTGCAGGGCTTCGGCGGCGCGGGCGATGTCGCGGTCGTTGGCGCGCGACAGCGAGCAGATGGTCGATTCGCGCACGGCGCCGGCAATCGCCCGTATCGACTCGAAGTCGCCCTGCGAAGCGGCGGCGAAGCCCGCCTCGATCACGTCGACCTTCATGCGTTCGAGCTGCTTGGCGATGCGCAGCTTTTCCTCGCGCGTCATGGAAGCGCCCGGCGATTGCTCGCCGTCGCGCAAGGTGGTGTCAAAAATGATGAGTCGGTTGCTGGTGCTCATGGCTGCTCCTGGCTGGCTGAAGACTGGCGACGCTACCGACTCTGCGCATCAATGCTCGGGGTCGGTCTGAATGATGCTGACGGGCTTGCCCTTCGCCATGCGCCAGAAGAACACGGCGTAGCCGGACAGGCCATAGGCGACGAAAATCGGGAACAGCACTTTCGGCGGGTCGATGGAAATGAGCGCGAAGAACAATGCCAGCAGGAATACCACGATGAAGGGCACGGACTTGCGGAAATTCACATCCTTGAAGCTGTAGAACGGCACGTTGGTGACCATGGTCAGGCCCGAGAACAGGGCGATCGTCCACGATACCCAGGCCAGCTGGTTGCCGGCAAATTCCAGGTCATTCATCAGCAGGATGAAGCCGGCCACCATGGCTGCGGCTGCCGGGCTGGGCAAGCCCTGGAAGAAGCGCTTGTCGACCACGGCGATATTCGTGTTGAAGCGGGCCAGTCGCAAGGCGGCACCGGCGCAATACACGAAGGCGGCCAGCCAGCCCAGCTTGCCCATGCCGCGCAGCGACCATTCGTAGATCACCAGCGCCGGCGCGGCGCCAAACGACACCATGTCGGACAGGCTGTCGTACTGGGCGCCGAATTCGCTCTGCGTATTCGTCAGGCGCGCAATGCGGCCGTCCAGACCATCGAGGATCATGGCGATGAAGATGGCCCAGGCCGCGTGTTCGAATTTCTGGTTCATGGCCATGACGATGGCGTAGAAACCGCAAAACAGGGCTGCCGTCGTAAAGGCATTCGGCAACAGATAGATGCCGCGGCGACGCAAGGTTTTCTTGCCAGTGCCATCGTTCACCGGCTGGCGCACGAATTTGCTGAAGCGGGACGCTTTGGATACTGCGGGGGTGCCGTTCTTGCCTCTACGACGGGGGAAGTTTGCCATGTTGTTCCATATCTTGTGTACTGCGGGGGATTCGGTGCCAGATGGCAGGCGCATTCGTCTTGCGGCATGCGCCTGCCGATGTTGCCATTATAGAGGAGCCACCGCCAAAGAAAAGCGCGGCGGCGTCAAGCTGGCAATATTGACGCCTATTCAAGCATCATTTGAACTTGACCTTCGCCACCAGGCCCATGTTCAGGGTCGTTTCGCCCGGCTCGAAGCTCGGTTCGGCCACCTGGTTGCCGCCGTAGCCCATGGAGTCTGCACTCATGTTGCGCGCGCCGGCCACGCTGACGCGCTGGGCGTAATTGCCCGAGCCTTCGAAATCGATGGTATCAATCACGGCGTCATTGACATTGCGGCCCATGGCGCCGGCGATGGCGGCCACGCGCTCATTCAGGTTCTTGTAGGCGGCGGCGATGCGCTGGTCATCGAGCTTGCGGACCGTGGCGGGCGCCAGGCCGAAGTTCAAACGGTTCAGGGTCAGTACGCCTTGCGCTGCGGAAACGGTTTTCGGCAAGGCAGCCAGGTTCGTCGTCGTCACCTGCAAGTACTGGCCCACTCTCCAGCCGGTCGGCACTCTTGGCTTGGCGGCGACGCCCGGCGGCAGGGGCGCCGCTTCCGGGTACACGGCATACGTGTAGTAGCCCTGGGTCTTCAGCACGGCTTGCGGGTCGGCTTTCTTGACGATGGCCGCGCCCTGGTTCATCTTCTGGTTGACGCGCGAGGCGGCGGCGGCCTTGTCCTTGTCCTGCTCTTCGATGGCGAGGGTGACGGTCACCTGGTCATTCGCATGCACCACTTCGCCGTTGGCGGGCACCACGACGAGGGCGCCGGAAGTGGGCAGGCTTTGCGCTTGGGCGGACAGGGCAACGGTAACGGCGGCGGCAGCCAGCATAGCTTTCATGACGGTCATGGTGTTCTCCTGGAAAATAATGGGGCAAAAACGCGCATGGGGCCAGCAGCCCCATGATTTTTACAACATGCTAATGTGGAAATATTTCCACGCTGGCGTGCTTACTTGAACTTGACCTTGCCGACGACGCGCATGTCGAGGGTGGTCTCGCCCGGCTCGAAGCTTGGCTCGGCCACGACGCTGTCTTCGGCCATCTTGGCGCTGCGCATCATCATCGGTGCGGCGGCAGGACGGCTTTCGTTGGCATAGTTGCCCGAACCTTCAAAGTCCACCGTATCGAGCACGGCGTCGGACACGTTGCGACCCATGGCCTTGGCGATGGCGGCCACGCGCTCATTCAGGTTTTTGTAGGTAGCGGCGATGCGCTGGTCGTCCAGCAGGCGGATGGTTTCCGGCTTCAGGCCGAAATTCAAGCCATTCAGGGTCAGCACGCCTTGCGCCGCCGACACGGTTTTTGGCAAGGACGCCAGATTGGCCGTTGTCACTTCCAGGTACTGGCCGACTCTCCAGGCCGTTGGCAAACGTGGCTTGGCGACGGCGCCGGCTGGCAATGGGCGCTCTTCCGGGTACACAGGATAAGTGTAGTAACCGTACGATTTCAGTGCCGCCGACGGATCGGCCTGCTTGACGATGGCGATACCCTTGTTCATCTTCTGGTTGACGCGCGACGCAGCGGCAGCCTTGTCCTTGTCCTGTTCTTCGATGGCCAGGGTAGCGACCACCTGGTCATTGACATGCTTGACTTCGCCAAATGCGGGTACGACCACCAGGGTGCCGTTGGTTGGCAGGGATTGGGCTTGCGCGCTCAGGGCAACAGTGGCTGCGGCGGCAACAAGGACGGATTTCATCACGGTCATGGAGGTACTCCTAGGTAGTTAATATGGCTGACAGCAGGCAGTGGGGCATGCACTGCACGCCCCCATTTCGCCTGAGAAACTTGTCAAACTGTGTAGATTCTAACGCCTCATTCGTTCCCGTGGCGCAAATTAACAAATCGTCACAAAATGTGTCTGCCAGTCACATCTGCTCACATTTCAACACACCATCATTCAAAATAACAGCGTTATTAGTGGCCCAGCACCGCGCCGCCACTGCGCCGGCCCGGCTTGAAACTGTGGCGGTGCGCGCACCAGGCGATAGTCAATGCCACCAGCAGCAAGGCCAGCATGGCCCAAGGGAACGACGCCGCGCCATAGCCGTCGAGCAACATGCCGCCCGCCAGGCCGCCGCCCGCGATGGCCACGTTCCAGATGGTCGCCACCATCGCCTGCGCCACATCCATGCCGTCGCCGGCTGCGTCCGCCGACGCCGTCTGCAGCAAGGTGCCGGCGCCGCCGAAGGTGACACCCCAGATGCCCATGCTGATATAGATGACGGCGGGCGAGTCCATCGCCAGTCCCAGCGCGACCATCACGAGGGCAAAGGCGGCGATGCAGCCCAGCACGAGCGGGCGCAGCCAGCGGTCGATCAGCTGGCTGACCAGCCAGATGCCGGCCAGTGAACCCAGACCATATACGAGCAGCACCAGGTCGACGCGGGGGCGCAAGCCGGACGGCGCCAGGAACGGTGCGATATACGTATATAAAATGTTATGCGCCAGCATCCAGGCGACGATGACCGCCAAAATAGGCCGCACGCCCGGCGTCATGAACACGGCACGTATCGACAGGCGTTCGCCATTCTTTTGCCCAGGGTAATCGGGCACAACCAGCAGCACCCACGCGACCAGCACCACGGCCAGGCCGGACATGATGCCAAAGATGCTGCGCCAGCCCAGCACGCCACCCATCAGGGTACCCAGCGGCACGCCCAGCGACAGCGCCAGCGGCGTGCCTATCATGGCAATGGCCATCGCCCTGCCCTGCTGTTCGACGGACACCATGCGGCGCGCATAGCCAGCCATCAAGCCCCAGGCCAGCCCGGCAGCCATGCCAGTGATGAAGCGCGAGACCAGGGCGACAATATAGTTGGGCGACAGGGCCGTCGCCGTATTGAAGATCAAAAAGCCGATGATGGCCAGCAGCAAGACATTTCGCCGACGCCAGCCGCTCGTCAAGGCCGTCAGTGGAATCGCCGTCAGGATCGATCCGATGGCGTAGACGGTCACCAGCTGGCCGGTCATGACTTCGGAAATATGAAGATCCCGGGCAATCTGCGGCAGCAGGCCGGCCGGCAGGGTTTCCGACAGGAGGGCGAGAAACGCCGTCATGGCCAGGGCCAGCAAGGCCAGGATGGGAAGCCGTTCGGAAACGGAAGATTCGGCAGTGCCCGGCATGGGTACTGTCGTGGTAATGCGGTCGGTCATAGGGGTCCTTCAGGATGCGCAAGCGGCTGATCAACTAGCGCCTGGCGTGCTACAAAAGCGGTGATGCGCGTTGCGGTCGGCAGATACCGAAACAGATGCAGTCCATAGGAAACTGCAAAGGAAGGGCGGAATTATAGCGCAAACGCACCAAAAGCGTGCGCACAAGAACAGCCGCCCTCAAGCTGGCGTCATGCAGGCATCATTGGCCGCCTTGCGTGGCGAAAACCAGGCATTCGATTTCGGACTGAACAGGAAGGCGCAGATGACGACGAACGTGAGCACGCCAGGCAGGACGCTCATCTTGAGTGGCACGGTCGCCAGACTGAGCGCAATGTCGATCACGCCCCACACCAGATAAACAGTGCGCGCGCCACGCTGCCGTTGCAGCATGGCCAGCGCTGCCACCAGGGTGATGCCCAGGCTGGCGAACAACATCGCGTACTGCGCCTCGGCGGAAATCGCGCTGCGTGCCATCCAGGCCAACATGGCGGGATCGTCGCGGCCAAGGTAAGCAGACACCAGGGATGACAGCGAGCCGAAGATCAGAAACCAGCAGCTGATGGCAACCGAGACGGGGCGCTTGATCAGATGAAGATTCCCAACGAAAACTTTAGAAAAAACAAGCATGGTGCTGGCGGTATTTTTGAAGGGGTCTGATTGTAACGGATGTTGCCTGCCAAGCGCCTGCGCACAAAAAAAAGCCGGCTTGCGCCGGCTTTGCTATGCAACAGACTGCTTAGTTCTTCGACTGGTCAACCATCTTGTTCTTGGCGATCCAAGGCATCATGGCGCGCAGTTTGGCGCCCACTTCTTCGATCTGGTGCTCGGACGTCAAACGGCGACGCGAGATCAGGGTCGGTGCGCCTGCCTTGTTTTCCAGGATGAAGCTCTTCGCGTATTCGCCCGTCTGAATGTCTTTCAGGCATTGACGCATCGCATCCTTGGTGGCCGACGTCACCACTTTAGGACCGGTCACGTATTCGCCGTATTCGGCGTTGTTCGAGATCGAGTAGTTCATGTTGGCGATGCCGCCTTCATAGATCAGGTCGACGATCAGTTTCAGTTCGTGCAAGCACTCGAAGTAAGCCATTTCAGGCGCATAACCCGCTTCCGTCAGGGTTTCGAAACCGGCCTTGATCAGTTCCACGGCGCCGCCGCACAGCACGGCTTGCTCACCGAACAGATCGGTTTCGGTTTCTTCACGGAAGTTCGTTTCGATGATGCCGGCACGTCCGCCGCCGTTGGCCGAGGCGTACGACAGGGCGATATCGCGGGCGATGCCCGATTTATCCTGGTACACGGCGATCAGGTGGGGCACGCCGCCACCTTGGGTGTAGGTAGCGCGCACGGTGTGGCCCGGGGCTTTCGGCGCGACCATGATCACGTCCAGGTCGGCGCGGGGAACGACTTGGCCGTAATGCACGTTGAAGCCGTGGGCGAAGGCCAGGACGGCGCCCTGCTTGGCGAACGGAGCGATGTTTTCGTTGTAGACCTGGGCGATGTTTTCATCTGGCAGCAAGATCATGATGACGTCGGCCGCTTTCACGGCGTCGTTCACTTCCGCTACTTTCAGGCCGGCTTGCTCGACCTTGGTCCACGAAGCGCCACCCTTGCGCAGGCCGACGGTGACGTTGACGCCCGAATCGTTCAGGTTTTGTGCGTGCGCGTGGCCTTGCGAACCGTAGCCGATGATGGCAACGTTTTTGCCTTTGATCAAGGAGAGGTCAGCGTCTTTGTCGTAAAAAACTTTCATGGTATTTCCTATAATTTGATGATGCGTTGTTGTTTTAAATGCGGCGCCAGGGCCGCGTAGTGCTACTTATATTTTTATACTTTGAGGATGCGTTCGCCGCGGCCGATGCCGGAACCACCCGTACGGACGGTTTCCAGGATGGCGGCGCGGTCGATCGAATCGATGAACGCGTCCAGCTTGACCTTGTTGCCGGTCAGTTCGATCGTGTACGTCTTTTCGGTGACATCGATGATGCGGCCACGGAAGATATCGGCGGTGCGCTTCATTTCCTCGCGCTCCTTGCCCACGGCACGAACCTTGATCAGCATCAACTCGCGTTCGATATGCTGGCCTTCGGTCAGATCCACCACCTTCACCACTTCGATGAGGCGGTTCAAGTGCTTGGTAATCTGCTCGATGATGTCGTCCGAGCCGCTGGTGACGATGGTCATGCGCGACAGGGTCGAGTCTTCCGTCGGCGCCACGGTCAAGGTTTCGATGTTGTAGCCGCGTGCCGAGAACAGGCCCACCACGCGCGACAGGGCGCCCGCTTCGTTTTCCAGCAAGACAGAAATAATATGGCGCATGATTAAAGATCCTCCGAACCGAGCATCATTTCGGACAGGCCCTTGCCGGCTTTCACCATTGGCCACACGTTTTCGGACTGGTCGGTAATGAAGTTCATGAATACCAGCCTGTCTTTCATGCCAAACGCCTCTTTCAGGGCGCCGTCGACGTCGCCCGGTTTTTCAATTTTCATGCCCACGTGACCATAGGCTTCAGCCAGCCTTTCGAAGTCGGGCAGCGAATCCATGTACGACTCGGAATAGCGCGAACCGTAATCGATTTCCTGCCACTGGCGCACCATGCCGAGGAAACGGTTGTTGAGCATGATGATCTTCGGCGTCAGGTGGTACTGCTTGCACGTGGCGAGCTCCTGGATGCACATCTGGATCGAGCCTTCGCCGGTAATACAAGCAACGGTGGCATCCGGATTGGCCATCTGCACGCCCATGGCGTAAGGCAAGCCGACACCCATGGTGCCCAGGCCGCCGGAATTGATCCAGCGGCGCGGCTTGTCGAAGCCATAATATTGCGCCGCCCACATCTGGTGCTGGCCCACATCGGACGTGATGAAAGCGTCGCCCTTGGTGATCTGGAAGACCTTTTCCACCACCGATTGCGGCTTGATGACCAGGTCGGAAGTCGGGTATTTCAGGCATTCGCGGCCACGCCATTCGGCGATCTGCTTCCACCAGTTACTCAATGCATTGACGTTCGGCTTGGCTTCGGCCGCGTCCAGTTGCGCGAGAAACTCGATCAGCACGTCCTTGACGTTGCCGACGATGGGGATATCGACCTTGACGCGCTTGGAAATCGACGATGGATCGATGTCCACGTGGATGATCTTGCGTGGATGCGAGGCGAAATGTTTCGGGTTGCCAATCACGCGGTCATCGAAACGGGCGCCGATGGCGATCAGGACGTCGCAATTCTGCATCGCCATGTTCGCTTCATAAGTGCCATGCATGCCGGGCATGCCGACATACTGCTCGCTCGAGGCGCGGTAGCCGCCCAGGCCCATCAAGGTGTTGGTGCAAGGGAAACCCAGGCGGTCGACCAGCTTGTTCAGCTCGGGAGCCGCATTCGCCAGGATGACGCCGCCACCCGTGTAGATCATCGGGCGTTCGGCTTGCAGCAACAGCTGCACGGCCTTGCGGATCTGGCCCGAATGGCCCTTGTCGACGGGACGGTAGGAACGCATCTCGACTTCCTTCGGATAGTCGAAATGGCATTTGTGCATGCTGATATCCTTGGGGATATCGACCAGCACGGGTCCCGGACGGCCGGTACGGGCGATGAAGAAGGCTTTCTTGATCGTTGCCGCCAGGTCCTTGACATCCTTGACGAGGAAGTTGTGCTTGACCACGGGGCGGGTGATGCCGACCGTGTCGCACTCCTGGAACGCATCCTGGCCGATGGCGTGGCTCGGCACCTGGCCAGAGATCACCACCATGGGAATCGAGTCCATGTACGCGGTCGACAGGCCCGTGACGGCATTCGTGACGCCCGGACCGGACGTGACGATGGCGACACCGACTTTGTTCGAGCTGCGCGAATAGGCATCGGCGGCGTGGATCGCGGCCTGCTCGTGGCGTACCAGGATATGCTGGAATTTGTTTTGCTGGAAGATGGCGTCGTAGATGTAGAGTACGGCTCCGCCCGGGTATCCAAAGACGTGCTCGACTCCCTCTTCAGCCAGACAGCGCACGACAATTTCTGCGCCCGTAATTGGTCCTGCTGCTGCTTCGGTATTCATGAAACATTCCTTTCAAGGTCCATTGGAGATTGATCGGATGTTCTTTCCTGACGAGGTACGCCTAACGCAACAGTGCTCCTGCTTCCCTTTTCATGCGGTCACGCAATTTCTTTGGGCACCCATAGATACCTTACAAAACAACGCTTAACGCAACTCGTTTGGCCGGAGTTTCTGTGGCGCCTGTACGAACCGCTCGCGCTTGTGGCGCGGGTTAGAACAAACTGCCTACAAATGAAAGCGCGTCTTGCCGCGGATGGCCTTGTGTGCCGGTCGCGACCTGACCATAGGGCTTTGGGGTGTTCAAAGCGTCCCATACGTTATCGCGTTGCACCATTATGGTCAAGGAAAATGTCAGCCTCGCTGCATTTTTGCTCGCACGACGTGCAAAAACCCTGCGGAAACGCACATTTTTTGCTAGCATGCACGGGGTTGCAAAAAGCATACCCGTCCCCAATTCGCCCACCGCACCCGCAGCCGCTAAGATCCCCATACCGCATGGCAACAGACAAAGAATTATCCGACTTTCTAGAAAACGTCGAGCGGCGCGCGTTCAAGCAAGCCGCCTACGCGGTCCGCAAGGAAGAATCGGCACTCGACATCGTGCAAGATGCCATGATCAAGCTGGCCGAGAAATACGGCGACAAGCCGGCCGCCGAATTGCCGATGCTGTTCCAGCGCATCTTGCAGAACACCATCCTTGATTATTTCCGCCGTGAAAAAGTCCGCAACACCTGGGTCAGTCTGTTTTCCGGCATGAAACCCTCGGGCGACGAGCATGAAGATTTTGATATACTTGACACTTATGAATCGGAACAGGGTTCCAGCGCCGCCGAATCTTCGGCCGACCAGGTCGAGCGCGCACAAATCCTTGATTTGATTGATGCAGAGGTACAAAAACTGCCTTCACGTCAACGCGAAGCCTTCCTCATGCGTTATTGGCAGGACATGGATGTGGCTGAAACAGCGGAAGCGATGGGTTGTTCCGAAGGTAGCGTGAAAACACATTGCTCTAGAGCTACCCACACGCTCGCCGAATCGCTGAAAGCCAAGGGAATAAAATTATGAACACCGACGATCTCAATTTCGCCTACAAAGTGCGCCATGCACTGAACGAAAAACTCGACGACCTGCCCGCATCGGCCACCGATCGCCTGGCAGCGGCACGCAAGCTGGCCCTGTCGCGCAAGAAGGCAGACGCACCCGCAGTCGTTGCCGTGCGCAAGGACGTCTTCGCCGGCATCGCCAGCCACCTGTTGGTCGAGCCGCTGTCGTGGCTGGGCCGCATGAGCGTGATCATCCCGCTGTTGCTGCTGGTTGGCGGCATGGTGGGCATCTATCAGTTTGAGCAGGAACAACATATTGCCGAACTGGCAGAAATCGACGCAGCCGTTCTGTCCGACGAATTGCCGCTCTCCGCCTATATGGACCATGGCTTCAACGCCTACCTGACGAAACGCGAGCAATAAGCATGGCACGCTTGAGCGTACGCAAAGGCTGGCTGGCTGGCGGCTTGGCTCTGGGCGCCTGCGCCCTGGCTGGCGCTGCATGGGTAGGTGCGCAGCAACATCCCGCGCCCGTCGCCCCTCCCGTGGCGACAGCGCCCGTGGTGGCGCCGGCCCCGGCCGTCAAGCCCGGCTCGCCCCGCACGGCCGGCAAAGGCGGCACGCCGCCCAAGGCCAGCGACAACCCTTCCTGGAACAAGCTGTCGCGCGCGCAGCAGGAAGCCCTGCAGCCGCTGGCGGGCGAATGGAACAAGCTGGAAGCCTTGCGCAAGCAGAAATGGCTCGATATCGCCAACCGCTTTGCCTCGATGTCTCCCGACGAGCAAACCCGCGTGCATGAACGCATGCGAGAATGGATCAAGCTGACGCCGGCACAGCGCAGCCTGGTGCGCGAAAACTATGCGCGCACGAAGAAGATCGATCCTGGTCAAAAAACCGCGCAATGGGAGCAATACCAGCAATTGCCGGAAGAGCAAAAGAAAAAGCTGGCCACGGAACTGGTACCGAAAAAACCGCTGGGCAAGGTGCCTGCGATCAATTCGAATACCAGCAAGCCAGCCTTGATCCTGCCACCCGCCACGCCGGCAGCGCCTGTCGCCGCCGCGCCCGTCCTGCCGCCCGCTCCTGCGGCGGCAAGCGTGCCGGTAAGCGATCCGGCCGCAGCTCCCGCCACCGTGCCCGTCACGCCGCCTTCCACGCCTGCCCCCCTGCCGAACTATGCCAAATAGCACGCCTGCCGCCAGCATCACTTCCCATCCCACGATCAAGCGCCGCCTGATTTCCATGGTGTACGAGTCACTGCTGGCCCTGGCCGTGCTGTTTTTGCCCTTCCTGCTGTTTGAGCTGGCCGTGCAGAGCGCGCATACGCCACTGACGGAACACATGCGCCAGTGCCTGGCCTTCCTCGTCATGGGTGCGTACTTCATCCACCAGTGGAGCCGCGAAGGGCAAACCCTGGCCATGAAGACGTGGCGCCTGAAAGTCGTGCTGCCGGGCCACGCCCACGTGCCACTGCGCGTGGCCGCCTTCCGCTACATCCTGTCATGGATGTGGCTGCTGCCGGCACTGCTGGTGTCCTATGTATTCGATTTGCAGCACTGGACAGCCCTGAGCGCCATCGGCGTGGGCATCCTGGCCTGGTCAGGCACGGCCCTGTTCACCGGCAATGGGCAATTCCTGCACGACAAGCTGCTGGGCACGCAGATCGTGCAATTGCCGGCCCCCGCCAAGAAGTCAAAGAAAGTCGCCGCCTGAGTTTTTTCTGGGGCTTGACCTGGGTCATTGAAGCGCCACGGGGCCTCTGCGATCATGGCGTGCCATGAATAATACCGCCCCCCTCCCCCACACGCGCTTCGCCCCCTTTCGCGAGGAAGTCTGCAGCGAAGACGAAGTCAAGCATCTCGTCCACACGTTTTATGCGGCCGCCCGCGACGATGCCATGCTGGGCCCCATCTTTGCCGCCGAGGTCAAGGATTGGGATGCCCATCTGGCAACATTGGTCGATTTC
This sequence comes from Janthinobacterium darwini, assembly GCF_051380905.1. NCBI lineage: Bacteria > Pseudomonadati > Pseudomonadota > Betaproteobacteria > Burkholderiales > Oxalobacteraceae > Janthinobacterium > Janthinobacterium darwini. The sequence continues at coordinate 801,486 of NZ_JBNYXX010000001.1, read as the reverse complement.
TGGTCGGGCTTGCTGCGCGGCACCATGCGCTACCACGGCAAGCCGCTGGCCCAGCACGCGCAAATGGAACACCTCACGCCCTGCATGTTCCGCCGCTGGCTGACCCTGTTCTTTGCCACGACCGAAAGCATGGGCAACCCGGCCCTGCAAGAGAAGGCCGATACCATTGCATTGAATATTGCCGAACGGCTATGGAAAAGCTTTGCGGAAAGCCATGCCATCGTGGCGCCGCAGCTTTAGAATCTTTCGTAGCCTTGCAGATAACGCCATTGCCCCACGGGCATGGCGCCCATCGGGATGCGGCCGATGCGCAAGCGCTTCATGGCGACCACTTCCAGTCCCACCATCTTGCACATATGGGCGATCTGGCCCGGTTGCACGTTTTTCAGGGCGAAACGCAAGCGCGTTTCATTCTGCCAGCTGACCTTGATCGGCGGCAAAGGTTTGCCATTGAAAGGCAAGCCGTGATTGAGCAGCGCCAGGCCGTTTTCCGCGATGGCGCCCGACACTTCCACGATGAATTCCTGCTCCACCGTTTTCGCTTCGTCGACCAGCTTGCGGGCAACGCGGAAATCCTGCGTAAACACCAGCAGGCCGGAAGCCATGGTGTCGAGCGGATTGGTGATGGTCAGGCCGATCAGGTGGCGCTTGAGGAAGCGCGTGACGGCGCTGGGCAGCACGTTTTCCGGGGTGAACAGCTCTTCGGGACGCAAACAGGCCAGGGCCGGCTTGCCTTCGCTGCCCACGCCGCCGTTGATGCCGGCCGGCTTGTGCAGCAAGATCGTCACGGGCGGCATTTCTTCCAGGGTGGCGTTCGGCAACAGCACCACCGCTTGATTGTCGGCTACGCGCGCACCCGATTCTTCCACCAGCACGCCATCGACCGTGACCCAGCCGCCCTCGATATACAGCTCGGCCTCGCGGCGCGAGCAGGGCACGTCTTCAGACAGGCGCTTGGCCAGGCGGACGGTGGGCATTTCGTGTGGTGTGGTCATGGGGGAGGCGCAAAAAGCAAGAGGAGGAGAAAGCCGGTATTGTAACCGACCCGCTCCTCCTCTCGGGTGCGCCAGCGTATGCTTACGCAGTGGCCTTGGCCAGCTCTTCGGCAAAGAAGCGGTGACCCATCTCTTCCAGGCCCAAGGTTTGCAGCACTTCCTGCAGGCGCTCCGTCGGACGCTGGCGCGGCAAGTTCTTGTAGCTGGCGATGATCAATTCATTCTTCATCGAATGCTCCCAGCCCACCAGCTCCGTCACGCTGACCTGGTAGCCATGCGCTTCCAGCTGCAGACAGCGCAGCACGTTGGTGATCTGGCTGCCGAACTCGCGCGTGTGCAGCGGGTGGCGCCACAATTCCGTCAACACATTCTTGCCCAGGCTCTTGCCCTTGTTCTTCTTCAATACAGAAGCGACTTCGGCCTGGCAACAGGGCACCAGCACCATGAATTTCGCCTTCTTCTTCAAGGCGAAATGGATGGCGTCATCGGTGGCCGTGTTGCACGCATGCAAGGCCGTGACGATGTCAATCTGCTGTGGCAGCAAGTTTGACTCCGTCGATTCGGCCACGGACAGTGGCAGGAAGGACATGCCCGGGAACTTGAATTTCTTCGCCAGCTCTTGCGAGCGCTGCACCAGCTCTTCGCGCGTCTCGATGCCGTAGATGTGCGAACCGTCGTTGCCGTTCTTGAAGAACAGGTCGTACAGGATGAAGCCCAGATACGACTTGCCGGCGCCGTGATCGACCAGCGACACGCCGGGATGGTCCAGCTGCACTTCGCGCAGCAGCGGCTCGATGAACTGCGTCAGGTGGTACACCTGCTTGAGCTTGCGGCGGCTGTCCTGATTCATCTTGCCGTCGCGCGTCAGGATGTGCAATTCCTGCAGCAGGGCGACCGACTGACCATCCTTGATCTCGGGCATGTTGCTGGCGGCAGTGATGACGTCTTTCGGCACTGCGACTGCGGTGGCGGCCGCTGCCGCGCCCTTAGCGCGCTTCATCGATCCACGCCATCTGTATCGCTTCGAGCACTTTTTCGCCGCCGCGCGTGTGGTCATCGTCGAAACCGTCCAGCTCCACCACCCAGTTATGCAGGTCGGTGAAACGCACGGTCAGGGGATCGATGTCCGGATGCGCGTCGTACAGCGCTTCGGCGATCACATGGATGTCGGACCATTTCATGTTAGTGACTGCCTTCGCTGACCTGGTTGATCGTGTATTTCGGGATTTCGACGACGAGGTCTGCCTCGGCCACGATGGACTGGCACGACAGGCGCGACACGGCTTCCAGGCCCCAGGCCTTGTCCAGCATGTCTTCTTCCAGTTCCGTCGCTTCGTTCAAGGATTCGATGCCTTCACGCACCAGCACGTGGCAGGTGGTGCAGGCGCACGATTTTTCGCAGGCGTGCTCGATGTCGATGTCGTTTTCCAGCAAGATGTCGCAGATGGACTTGCCGGCAGGGGCTTCGATGACGGCGCCGTCCGGGCAAAGCTTGGCGTGCGGCAGAATGACGATTTGGGGCATATTACCTCTACAATTTCAATGATTCGGAGCGCTGCCGCAGCAAGTGCACGCGGCGCGCATTTCAGTTATCTTTAAACGACCTGGTCGAGCGATTTGCCCTTCAGGGCAGTGCGCACGCTGCGGTCCATGCGGCGCGAGGCGAAATCCTCGGTGCCGTCGGCCAGCGCTTCGATCGCCAGCTTCAATGCCTGGTGGTCGACGGCGCCGCTTTGCGATTGCACAATGGCGTCGCGCACCTTGTTCATCAAGCCATCCACTAGCACGCGCTCCGCGTCATCGAGCAAGCTGCCGTCTTCATCGAGGGCCGACTGCGTGGCAAGCAGGATGCGCTCCGCTTCCACCTGCTCTTCGCGCAACGCGCGCGCCACCATGTCGACGTCGGCCGAGGTGTAGGAATCCTGCAGCATGCGGGCGATGTCGTCGTCGCCCAGGCCGTAGGCAGGCTTGACGCTGATCGACGCTTCCACGCCCGAGCGCAGTTCGCGCGCCGAAACGGACAGCAAGCCATCCGCATCGACTTGATACGTGATGCGGATGCGCGCGGCGCCCGCCACCATCGGCGGAATGCCGCGCAATTCAAAACGCGCCAGCGAACGGCAATCGCTCACCAGTTCGCGCTCGCCCTGCAACACGTGTACGGCCAGGGCCGTCTGGCCATCCTTGAACGTCGTGAACTCCTGCGCGCGCGCACAGGGAATGGTCGAATTGCGCGGGATGATCTTTTCCACCAGGCCGCCCATGGTTTCGATGCCCAGGGAGAGCGGGATCACGTCCAGCAGCAGCCAGTCGTCGCCGGCGGCGCGGTTGCCGGCCAGCAAGTTTGCCTGGATGGCCGCGCCCAGCGCCACCACTTTATCAGGATCGATATTCGCGTGCGGCGTCGTGTGGAAGAATTCGCTGACGGCACGCTGCACGTGCGGCATGCGCGTGGCGCCGCCCACCATCACCACGCCATCGACGTCGTCCGCATCCACGTTCGCGTCGCGCAAGGCTTTCTTGATGGCGTTCATGGTCTTGCCCACCAGGTGCTGCGTCATGGCCGCAAATTCCGTCGCCGTGATGCGCAGGTGGATCTCTTCGCCCGAGTTCAGGGCCGCGTCGATCATCGTTTCCGACTTGGTCGACAATGTTTCCTTGATTTCGCGCGCTTTCACCATCAGGATCGCCGTGTCTTCATCCGACAGGGGCGCCAGCTTGGCGTGTTCGCTGATCCAGCAGAACAGGCGGCGATCGAAATCGTCGCCGCCCAGGGCCGAATCGCCGCCCGTGGACAGCACTTCAAAGACGCCCTTGCTCAGTTTCAGGATCGAGATATCGAAGGTGCCGCCGCCCAGGTCATACACGGCGTACACGCCTTCGGAGGCGTTGTCGAGGCCATACGCAATGGCCGCGGCCGTGGGCTCACTCAGGAGGCGCAAGACATTGATGCCGGCCAGCTGCGCCGCATCCTTGGTGGCCTGACGCTGCGCGTCGTCAAAGTAGGCGGGCACGGTGATCACGGCGCCGACCAGGTCGTCGCCCAGCGAATCTTCCGCGCGCTGGCGCAGGGTGGCGAGGATTTGCGCCGACACTTCGACGGGACTTTTCACGCCGGCCACGGTTTTCAGCTGCACCATGCCAGGCGTATCCTGGAAGTCGTAGGGCAGGTTTTCCGCGTAGGCGATGTCGGCCAGGCCGCGGCCCATGAAGCGCTTGACCGACACGATGGTGTTCTTCGGGTCGGTGGTTTGCGCGGACAGGGCCTTGTAGCCGATGTTCGCATGGCCGTTCGGCAGGTAGCGCACGACGGAGGGCAGCAAGGAGCGCCCGTCCTCGTCGTTGAGTACCTCGGGGATACTGTTGCGGACAGTGGCGACCAGGGAATTGGTGGTGCCCAGATCGATGCCGACGGCCAGGCGGTGCTGGTGCGGCGCGGTCGACATGCCTGGTTCGGAAATTTGCAGAAGTGCCATTGTATTCGTGCCTCGATTAATTTTTTGCGTGATGCTGCTGATGCCTGTCGCGCATTATAAGACGCGTGCCAGACTGGCGCTTGGCACGCGGGTCAAGCGATCAGCCAGTCAGGCTTCCATGGCTTCGTATGCAAAGCGGACTTCCTCGCCGAATTTGTCCAGGAACATCAGGGCGCGCACGCTTTGCGCGGCGTTCACATAGTCGCCCCCGTCGAGCTGGGCCGCCACCTGGGCCAGCAAAGCCTTGCGTTCGCCGCGCAGCTGGCGATCCAGGGCGTCGAGCGCGTCGGCATCCTTGCCGGCACGGGCGTCGCCCAGCTCTTCGCGCCATTCCATCTGTTGCATCAGGAAGCTGACGGGCATGGCCGTGTTCGATTCCGTCTGCAAATCGACGCCATTGAGCTCGCACAGGTATTGCGCGCGCTTCTGCGGGCTTTTCAGGGTTTGATAGGCTTCATTGGCGCGCGTGGCCCATTGCATCGCCACGCGCTTTTCAGCGCTGCTGGCGTTGATGAAACGGTCCGGATGGACCTTGCCCTGCACGTCGCGATAGGCCGCGTCGAGCGCGCTCATGTCGAGCCCGAACTGCGCCGGCAACTGGAATAATTCGAAATGGTTTTGCATAATTGTCGGTGGTCGCTGTACCGCAATCGATGGGTACAGCGCACCGACCGGGGTCTTGCCAGCTGTTTAAATCCTGAAGGACTCGCCGCAGCCGCAGGCGTCTTTTTCGTTCGGATTGTGGAACTTGAAGCCTTCGTTCAAGCCTTCGCGCGCGAAATCGAGTTCCGTGCCATCGATGTAAGGCAGGCTTTTCGGGTCGACGAATACCTTCACGCCGTGCGATTCGAAGACGCTGTCTTCGGCCGCCACTTCATCGACATATTCGAGCTTGTAGGCCAGGCCCGAGCAGCCCGTGGTGCGCACGCCAAAACGCAGGCCCATGCCCTTGCCGCGCCGTTCGATATAACGGTTGATGTGTTTCGCCGCTTTTTCGGTCAGTGTGATCATGTATTTCTCCGCAACTGCCCCGGCCTTGCGGCTGGGGCGGGCTGCCAACGTTTAAGCTGCTACTGGATGGCGGGTCTGGTAGTCCAGAACAGCTGCCTTGATGGCGTCTTCCGCTAGGATGGAGCAGTGGATTTTCACTGGCGGCAGGGCCAGTTCTTCGGCGATCTGCGTGTTCTTGATGGCCAGCGCCTGGTCCAGGGTCTTGCCCTTGACCCATTCGGTCACCAGCGAGCTCGACGCGATGGCCGAACCGCAGCCGTAGGTCTTGAATTTCGCGTCTTCGATCAGGCCATCGGCGCCGACCTTGATCTGCAGCTTCATCACGTCGCCGCAGGCAGGCGCGCCCACCATGCCGGTGCCGATGGTTTCATCACCCTTGTCGAAAGCGCCCACGTTGCGCGGGTTTTCGTAGTGATCGAGTACTTTGTCCGAGTAAGCCATTTTGATGCTCCTTTAATATGCTTGCCGGCCCCGTGAGCGGGACCTGCGTGATGGTTAGTGTGCCGCCCATTGGATCGAATTGATGTCGATCCCTTCCTTGAACATGTCCCACAGGGGCGACAGCTCACGCAATTTGTGTACTTTCGATTTCAGCAGGTTCACGGCGAAGTCGATGTCTTCCTCGGTCGAGAAGCGGCCGATGGTGAAGCGGATCGAGCTGTGCGCCAGTTCGTCGCTGCGGCCCAGGGCGCGCAGCACATACGATGGCTCCAGGCTGGCCGAGGTGCAGGCCGAACCGGACGACACGGCGATATCCTTGATGGCCATGATCAGCGACTCGCCTTCGACGTAGTTGAAGCTGACGTTCAGGTTGTGCGGCACGCGGTGGTCCATGTCGCCGTTGATGTAAACTTCCTCAATCTCTTGCAAGCCCTTGGCCAGGCGGTCGCGCAAGGCCTTGATGCGGCCGATTTCGCTGTCCATCTCTTCCTTGGCGATGCGGAACGCTTCGCCCATGCCGACGATCTGGTGCGTAGGCAGGGTGCCCGAGCGCAAGCCGCGCTCATGGCCGCCACCGTGCATTTGCGCTTCCAGGCGCACGCGCGGCTTGCGGCAGACGTACAGGGCGCCAACGCCTTTCGGGCCGTAGGTCTTGTGCGCCGTAAAGGTCATCAGGTCGACCTTGGTCTTTTGCAGGTCGATGACGAGCTTGCCCGTCGCTTGCGCGGCGTCGCAATGGAAGATGATGCCTTTCGAGCGGCAGAACACGCCGATCTCGTCGATCGGCTGGATCACGCCGATTTCGTTGTTCACCAGCATCACCGACACGAGGATGGTGTCCGGGCGCACGGCCGCAGCCAGTTGCTCGACAGTGATCAGGCCATTGTCCTGCGGTTCCAGATACGTTGCTTCGAAGCCGATGCGTTCCAGTTCGCGCACCGTGTCGAGTACCGATTTATGCTCGGTCTTGACGGTGATGATGTGCTTGCCCTTGGTCTTGTAGAACTGCGCCGCGCCCTTGATGGCCAGGTTGTTGCTTTCCGTCGCGCCGGAAGTCCAGATGATTTCGCGCGGATCGGCGTTCACCAGAGCCGCCACGTAGCCGCGTGCCTCTTCCACGGCTTTTTCCGCCGTCCAGCCATACATGTGGCTGCGCGACGCCGGATTGCCGAACTGCTCGCGCAAGTAAGGAATCATCTTGTCGGCGACGCGTGGATCAATCGGCGTAGTGGCCGAGTAATCCATATAGATCGGAAAATGCGGTGCGGTTTCAAAGTGCACTTGGCCTACGTTTTTTTCAGGGGCGTTCATCAATAACTCCAATGCAATCAGCAACTTAGTATTTTATAATGTTCAACCGACGGCGGCGTGATTACGGTGCATCACCATCACGCTTTGTTCGGCAATCTTTTGTCTCTGCTGGTCGACCAGGTCCTGCAAGGACACAGAATCCAGATAGTCGACCATTTTTTCGTTGAGCGTGGACCACAATTCATGCGTCATGCAGCGTGCCCCCGTTGCCGCATCGGCGCCGTGGCAATGTTCCTTTCCGCCGCACTGCGTGGCATCGAGCGGCTCATCGACGGCGATGATGATGTCGGCCACCGTCACCTTGTCGGCACGGCGCGCCAGGCTGTAGCCGCCGCCGGGGCCACGAATCGATTCGACGATCTCATGGCGGCGCAACTTGCCAAACAGCTGTTCCAGGTAGGACAGGGAAATCGACTGGCGCTGGCTGATGCCGGACAAGGTGACCGGTCCCTTGCCCTGGCGCAGGGCAAGATCGATCATTGCAGTCACGGCAAAACGGCCTTTTGTAGTCAGACGCATACATCCTCGGTCAACTGTTCAATAACTGGTTTAAAATATCGCGGCTTTTCAACTTCTCAAACCCTGAGTAGTTGAATGATTTAGTCAAGTATAACAAATTCGGCGGGGTTTGTCAGAGCGCCCCTCGAAGACCACAGGGCTGGCAGGGGCATGGCCGGCCGCGCCAGGCGCGGCGGCATCAGGAAAACAACATTACGGAAAATCGCTGGCATCCTCACCCGCGCAGGGCTGTCCGTACTTTCATTAATTCAAAACCCAGCAAGTTCAAACCATCCCAGCGCGATGGATCGCCGATACGCGGATTGTCCGACGCCAGGCCCACGCCCCAGATGCGATCGACGGGACTGGCTTCGACGATGACGCGCTCGCCCGTGCCCAGCAAAAACTTGCGCAGCGCGGCTTTTTGCGAGAACTTGGCAAAGTTGCCATCGAAGACGATGCCGGCGCGCGCCGCCTCCCAGACCCTGGCGTCAAAGTTCGCCACTTCGCGCCCCAGCTTTTTCACTTCCGACGGCCGCCCGGCCGCCACGATACGCGCCTGCACGGCCGTGTCACCAAACAGGGCCGCCTTTTGCGCCATCATGTAGTGCTCGGCCGTCGCATACGTCACGCCAGCGAGGCTGAATGGCGACGGAAACCACTGGCTGAAGCAGCTTTTGTCGGGCACCTGCGGCTGTGCTGGCGTGTGCCCCCAGAAATACAGATAGTCGGGCACGCCGCCCGCCTCTATCCATGCCTTCAATTCTTCCACATTACTAATTTGCATATTCCCCGCACTTCCGCCAGACAGGCGCCAATTCAAGCACGCAATAGTTGCATCGGACCAAACAATGCCTGCATGTCACGATTGCCGATAAAGGACAGATTATACGGATGTTCCGCCGTCACCTGCGGCAAGGATGCCGCCACCGGCAGGCGCTTGATGAGCTCGGCAATCTTGCCCCACAACACCAATTGCGGCGCGGCCGCCCCGCCCTGCTGCGCCAGCGCTTCCAGCACCACTTGCAAGAAGGGCAGCCAGCCGCGCGCATCCTGCGCGGGCGGCACGTGGGAACGGAACACCAGCGCCGCGTTGAGCAGCAAGAAGCCCTGCTCCGTCATCTTGCGCTGCAAGTCGGGCAGGGTCTGGATCACGCCGCTGCCCGGCAGTTGCGCGGCGGCCGCCACGGGCGCCATGGCCATGCCGGACGTGTCGCCTCCCTGCAACTGACCATCGGCCACCAGCAGCATCTTCATGAAGTTGCGCAAGGAGGTGGCGCGGTTGACGGGCTTGGACAGGCCTGTCGCCGACCATAAACTGCCGACGGCGCCATCCATGAAGCACACGCCCGTGGCGCTCTCAGCGCGCGGATACGGCCCCTCACCCACCAGCACGTAGCGCACCTGCTCCAGCGGCAAGGCAAAGGCGGCGAACAGCCGGCCCTGCGTGGGCAGATAATCGTCAACAGCCAGCGCCGGCAGGTAGGCGGGATCGGCCGCCATCACGGCGTGCAAGCCGCGCAGCAGGACGGGACGCCAGGAAGGATGCGCCAAGGACAGGGCATCGATGATGCCGGAAGGAACGGTGGTAGCAGTCATGGCGCGGGAAGTATTTGGACAAACGCAAATTGTAGCGCACCGGCAAGCTGGCATTGACTGCCCCACATCAAGCACGCATAAAAAATCCCCGGCCTGTTGCCAGGCCGGGGATTTTTGAGTGCGCTACATCAAGTCTATTCGGCGTCAGGCTGCTGCGACGGATGGGCAGCGGCAAACGCAGGCAAGCCGGCGCAATGCGCATGGATGCGCACCACGCGCGGGTACGGCGCCAGGTCGATGGCGAAACGCTGCGCATTGAACACTTGCGGCACCAGACAGCAATCGGCCATCGTCGGACTGTCGCCATGGCAGAACAGGCCCGTGCCGGCAGGGTCGCCCTGCGCCAGCAGCGCTTCCACGGCCGCCAGTCCCTCGGCCATCCAGTGGCGGTACCACTCCTGCTTGGCCTCGTCCGACAGGCCAAGCGTGTTTTTCAGGTATTTCAGGACGCGCAGATTCGTCAGCGGATGGGCGTCGCAGGCGATCGCCAGCGCCAGCGCGCGCACGCGGGCGCGTCCCAGCGCGTCCGCCGGCAACAGCGGCACGCCAGGACGCGTCTCGTCGAGGTATTCGAGCATCGCCAGCGACTGCGTCAGGATGGCGCCGTCGTCATCGAGCGCCGGCACCAGCGCCGACGGGTTGACGGCGCGGTAGGCTGGCAGCAGCTGCTGGCCGCCATCCTGCAGCAGATGCACGGGAATGCTGTCGTAAGCGATGCCCTTCACATTGAGGGCGATGCGTACGCGGTAGGCTGCCGAACTGCGGAAATAGGTGTACAGCTTCATGCTCATGGCGAGGCGTCCTTTCAGGCGCGGCCGGCGTACAGCGCGACCGTCTGCTCGATGCTGCCGAAGATGCTGGCGCCAGCCGCGTCGCGCATCTCGATGCGCACCGTGTCGCCGAACTTCAGGTACGCCGTCTTTGGCGCGCCGTGTTCGATGGTTTCATACATGCGCACCTCGGCCAGGCAGCAATAGCCCACGCCGCCATTGTCGATGCTGGAACCGAACAGATTGCCCTGCTTGTTCGACACGGTACCGGAACCGACGATGCTGCCGGCGCCCAGTTCGCGCGTCTTCGCCGCATGGGCGACCAACTGGGCGAAGTTGAATGTCATGTCTTCGCCCGCATTCGGCTTGCCGAAGGGCTTGTCGTTCAGCTCCACCAGCAGCGGCAGGTGCAGCTTGCTGTCCGACCAGTCGGCACCCAGTTCATCGGGCGTGACGGCGACGGGCGAAAACGCGCTGGCCGCCTTGGACTGGAAGAAGCCAAAACCCTTGGCCAGTTCGCCCGGAATCAGGTTGCGCAGCGAGACATCGTTGACCAGCATGACCAGGCGAATCGATGCCGCCGCATCGGCCACGCCGGCGCCCATGGCCACGTCGCCCGTAATCACTGCCACTTCCGCTTCCAGGTCGATGCCCCACTCTTCCGACAGGGCGAAGATCGGGTCGCGTGGGCCGATGAAACTGTCCGAGCCGCCCTGGTACATCAGCGGGTCCGTGTAGAACGAGGCTGGCACTTCCGCGTTGCGCGCCTTGCGCACCAGTTCCACGTGGTTGATGTAGGCGGAACCGTCGGCCCACTGGTAGGCGCGCGGCAGCGGCGAGTGGCACAACGCTGCATCAAACGGCTGCGCGTCCGGCGCCTGGCCCGCGTTCAGGTCGGCGTAGGCCTGTTCCAGCTTTGGCGCGACGGCGTCCCAGTTGTCGAGTGCCGCCTGCAGGGTGGGAGCGATGGCGGCCACGCGCTGATACTGGCGCAGGTCGCGGCTGACGAGGATCAGGGCGCCGTCGCGGCTGCCGTTTTTCAGGGTTGCGAGTTTCATGGTATTCCTTGTTCGGTGGTTGTTTCAGAAGGTATCGGTCTGCGGCGCTCAGGCTTCGGCCGGCGCGTGCATCCAGGCGGCGTGTTTCGGCGCACGGCGCGTCTGCGACCATTCTTCCAGCATTTCCCATTTGACGGCGTCCAGTTTGGCCATCATTTCCGGCGTGCCCACGTTGGCTGCCAGTTCCAGGCGGTGACCGTTCGGGTCAAAGAAGTAAATCGACTGGAAGATCGCGTGGTTGACAGGGCCCAGCACCTCGATGCCTGCGGCCACCAGGCGCTCCTTGGCGGCCAGCAGTTCTTCCATGCTGCCCACTTCCAGCGCCAGGTGCTGCACCCAGGCGGGGGTATTGCGGTCGCGGTCCATCGGCGGCTGCGTCGGCAGTTCAAAAAAGGCCAGCACATTGCCCTGGCCCGCGTCGAGGAAGACATGCATGTACGGGTCCGGCGCCTTGGTCGACGGCACCAGGTCTTCGGCGATGGCGAGGACGAAATTCATGTTCAAATGCTTGACATACCACTCGACGGTTTTCTTCGCGTCGATGCAGCGGTAGGCGACGTGGTGGATTTGCTTGATTTTCATGGTCTGTCTCCAATGGATGCGCTCAGGGCGCGATGGCTGGCGTGTTTTTCAGCTTTTCACCATTAGAATCGAGTTACAGCTATCATACAAACAATTTTTAACCATTGATTTATCGGATTATCTTATGAGTCCTAGCCTGCGACAGATGCGCGCCTTCGTGGCGCTGGCCAAGACCGGCAGTTTTACCCTGGCCGCCGAATACCTGCACGTGACGCAGTCCGCCTTGAGCGGCTTGATCAAGGAACTGGAAAGCGTGCTGGGCGTGCGCGTGGTCGAGCGCAGCACGCGCAAGACGCAGCTGTCGGAAATCGGCCGCGAACTGTATCCGCTGTTTGAAAAGATGATCGAGGATCTCGATGGGACCATGGCCGGCATCGCCCAGCGCAAAGCCCTGAAAACGGGCATGGTGCGCATAGCAGCGCCGCAGATGATGGCGTGTACCCTGCTGCCGGAAGTGATCGCCGCGTACCGCCAGGCCCATCCGGATGTGCAGCTGCGCCTGGTCGACTGCCCCGTGGAGAATGTATCGAGCCGTGTCTTCAGCGGCGAAGTCGATTTCGGCATCGGCCCCGAGCGCGATCCGACGGCGGAAATTGCCGCGCAAGTACTGTTCGAAATGCCCTTCGTGCTGGTCTTCCCGGAGCAGCACCCGCTGCAACAGAAAGACCGCGTCACCTGGGCCGACGTGGGCGACTACCCGTTCATCTCGCTGCAGGGCCAGTTTACGGAACGCCTGCTGCGCGACATGCACGGCAGCTTCCGCGACCTGTCGCTCAATCCCTACAATGAAGTCACGTTCATGACAACGGCGCTGGCCATGGTCAGCGCCAACCTGGGCATCACGGTCTGCCTGCCGTATGCAGAACCGATGGTCAAATTATATAAATTGCAGATGCGCGCCCTGCACGAGCCGGAACTGACGCGGCGCTTTTTCGTCTACACGAAGACGGGCCGTTCGCTGTCGCCGGCGGCCGAAAGCTTCATGGCCTTCCTGTTCCAGTTCGTCGAGACGCACGAGTGGAATGTGGGCGCGGGCGGCGACGCGGCACGCGATAGCCTGCCAGCGGGCAACCCTGCGGGCAGCGCTTTATAATGGCGCATCGCCCCTTTGCAAACACGCCATGACCCAGCCTGACCAGCACGACCTGTCGCCCATCGACGCGGCCACCATCGCCATCAACCAGCGCATGAACAAATTCGACGGTCATGAACAAGTCTGGCTGTTCGGCTATGGCTCCCTGATCTACAAGGCGGACTTTCCCTATATCGAGCGCCGCCCGGCCAGCATCGCCGGCTGGACGCGGCGCTTCTGGCAGGGTTCGCACGACCATCGGGGCACGCCCATGGCGCCGGGCCGGGTCGCCACCATCGTGCCGCAGGCGGGCGCCGTGTGTGACGGCATGGCTTACCTGATCACGCCCGAAGTCTTCGCCCACCTCGACCACCGCGAAAAAAATGGCTACCTGCGCCTGGCCACCGACATTAGCTTCGAGGACGGCGGCAAGGTCGAAGGCCTGGTGTACATCGCCAACGAGGAAAACGCCGCCTTCCTCGGTGCCGCCCCGGAACTGGACATCGCGCGCCAGATCGCCCGATCAAACGGCCCCAGCGGCCCGAACAGCGAATACCTGCTGCACCTGGCCAGCGCCCTGCGCGAGCTGGGCAAGAACGACCCGCACGTATTTGCCATCGAGCAACATCTGGCGCAACTCCAGACACCTACCCAGCACAGCGCCGCAGCACACCCCTGCAGCAACAGCACTGACGCTGGTGTAACTTAAAACAGATCCAGCTGCCCCGCATTCGCCCCTTTTGCCTTGTTCCCCAACGGCGGCACCACCAGCGGCCGGCGGAACTGCGTGCAATCGAGCTGCTTGAAACGCCCCCCCTTGCCGTGCAGCCCCAGCCGATGCACGGCCTTTTCAAAGCGCTGGTGGATGAGGTCGGCCCATACGCCTTCGCCCCGCATGCGCGCGCCGAACGCGCTGTCGTAATCCTTGCCGCCACGCATTTCGCGCACACGGTTCATCACGCGCTGGGCCCGCTCCGGGAAGTGCGCCTCCAGCCATTGCTGGAACAATGGACTCACTTCCCACGGCAGGCGCAGTACCACATAATGGGCGTGGATCGCGCCCGCGTCGCGCACGGCTTCAAGCAGTTGCTCGATTTCCGGCTCCGTCACGAACGGAATGATGGGCGCGATGCTCACGCCCACGGGAATGCCCGCCTCCGTCAGGGTGCGGATGGTGCGCAGCCGCCGCGCCGGCGCGGCCGCGCGCGGCTCCAGGGTGCGCGCAATGGCAGGGTCGAGCGTGGTGACAGTGACGGCCACGGCCGCCAGGCGCCTGGCCGCCATGGGCGCCAGAATGTCGATGTCGCGCTCGATCAGCGACGATTTTGTGATCAGCGCCACGGGATGCTCGCACTCGTGCAGCACTTCCAATACGCGCCGCGTCAGCTGCCGTTCGCGTTCACACGGCTGATACGCATCGGTATTGACGCCCACGGCGATCGGTTCGGGCACATACGATGGCTTGGCCAATTCGCGCCGCAACAGTTCGGGGGCGTTCACCTTGGCATAGATGCGGCTCTCGAAATCCAGGCCCGGCGACAGGCCCAGATAGCTGTGCGTGGGACGGGCAAAGCAATAAATGCATCCGTGTTCACAGCCCCGGTACGGGTTCAGCGACACATTGAAGGGCAAGTCGGGCGAAGCATTGCGCGTAAGGATGGTGCGCGCCTGCTCGTCGCTGACCTGCGTCTTCCAGCCCGAAGCGACCTCCTCCCCGGCCGTTTCATCCAGGCCACCCACGCTCCAGCCGTCATCGAAACCGGCGCGCGCATGCGCCTCGTAGCGCCCTTGCAAGTTCGACACGGCTCCGCGCCCCTTGTGAGCTTTCAGCGATTGCGGCGGCAACATGGCTTGCCCGGCGAAGCTGTCATCGTACTCTGGAATGATTGCTTTCATGAACGGCCCCATTAACTGTATATACGTACAGTATACTATGCCGCTGCGCGGGCAAGATCAAGGGCTGGCGTGATGCCATTTCACGCTTTTTCAGCATGCTGCATGACATAACTCAACTGCTGCGCGACAAAACCGTCAAATGCCGTGATCAAGGGAACGAAACGGGGTGCATCCTGCTCCAACTGCATCAAGGCATAGCATGTCGCTTCCAGGGTCGATAACTGGTCTGGCGCGTGTGCCTTGCGGATCAGGTAATGGGAAGCGGGCGTATCGCGCAAGGGCAGGCGCGGCAACTGTTGCAAGCGGGGATTCAGGTACACCATCTTGCGGCTCTTGCGCCAGGTGGCGTCCAGCACCACCAGCTGCAAGCGGGCCGGATCGAGCAATGTGGCGGGGTCGAGCGCAGGCGGCGGCGCGATGCCCAGCGAACGATCGCCTGGCGTATCCGGGTACAGCAGCACAGCGTGCTTGTCGGCCAGCAATGCGGCGAGCGTGTCAGGGGCAAACTGCTCGCCCGTCAGCATGCGGCTGTTGGGCAGGCTCAGGTGCAGCAAGCGGGCGCTGCCCTTGGCGTTGTGGACTTCCAGCGGATGCTGCAGGATCAGCACGTCCACCGCGTGGGCAACGGGGGTGATCCAGCGGCAGATGCAGCTGCTTTCGGCGCGCAGACAGCTTGGACAGCGCGCGCGTTTGGCGGTTTCAGCCAGGGAGGAGGATGCAGCGGTATGGCTGGAGCTAGAACTGGAGGTACGGCGGGTGGTCATGGCGGAGCGCGTTCGCGGCTGTCTTCAAGCCGCGATTGTAGCGCCCGCGCCATGCCACGGGGAGTCTGCGCTTAAAACTCTTCCCATTCGTCGGCGCCAGACGCCACCGGCGCCTTCGGCGCGCGTGCGCGCATCGCTTCCGCTGGCGCGGCCACGGGCTGCGCTGGCGCACGCCGCACGGCGGCTTGCACGGCAGGCCGCATGGCCGTTCTTGCCGGTGCAGACGCGTTCACAGACGGGGCAGCCCTGGTGGAAACATATTGCTGCGTGGCATCAAGCTTGAATACTCCCACCACCTCGGCCAGCTTGGCTGCCTGTTCCTGCATGGATTCGGCCGCTGCGGCAGCCTCTTCCACCAGGGCCGCATTTTGCTGTGTCACCTGGTCCATCTGACCGATGGCCTGGTTGACCTGTTCGATGCCGGCGCGCTGCTCGTCGCTGGCATCGGTGATCTGGTTCATGATCTGCGTCACATGGCTGATGCTTTGCACGATCTCGTCCATGGTGCGGCCCGCCTTGTCCACCAGTTGCGAACCGGCCTCGACCTTTTGCACGGAATCGTCGATCAAGCCCTTGATTTCCTTGGCCGCCGCGCTGGAGCGCTGCGCCAGGTTGCGCACCTCGGAGGCCACCACGGCAAAGCCGCGGCCCTGTTCGCCCGCCCTGGCCGCTTCCACGGCCGCGTTCAGGGCCAGGATATTCGTCTGGAAGGCGATGGCGTCGATGACGCTGATGATATCGACAATCTTGCGCGAGGAATCGTTGATCGAACCCATGGTGCTGACCACTTCCGACACCACCACTCCGCCCTTGCTGGCGATCTGCGAGGCGTCGATGGCCAGCTGGTTGGCGCTGCGTGCATTGTCGGCATTGAGTTTCACGGTCGAGGTCAGCTCTTCCATCGAAGAAGCCGTCTCTTCCAGCGAACTGGCCTGCTCTTCCGTGCGCGACGACAAGTCCAGGTTGCCGGCGGCAATTTCGCTCGACGCCGTGCTGATCGATTCCGTGCCGGCGCGCACCTGGCCGACGATACTGACCAGTTTATCGTTCATGTTCTTCAGCGCATGCATCAGTTGCCCCGTTTCATCGTGGCTTTCCACCACGATATGGCTGGTCAGGTCGCCAGCGGAAACGGCTTCCGCCACCTGCACGGCGCGCGTGATGGGACGCGTGATCGAGCGCGTGATCCAGTATGCGCAGGCGATACCCAGCAAAATGGCGAGCGCGCCCAGCGAGATCAGCAGCAAACGGCCGTTTTCATAGCGCGAACGGATTTGCGCGGCCGCTTCGTCCAGCAATCTGGCTTCCAGCACTTCCAGCTTCTTCAGCGCCGCCAGATAAATGTCGCGCTTGGCGACCATCTCACCTTCGTACAGGCGCTTGCCCAGTTCCAGGTCGCCCGCGTTCTTGGCCTTGAACACATTCTTGCGCACTTCCGTATACGCCTTGCGCGTGCTCAGCACCTCCTGGTACAGTGCCTGCTCTTCAGTGTTCAGCTCGCTCTTGCCGATATCGTTCTGGATTTCCGTGGCGCGGGCGGACGAAACCGCCATTTCCTTTTCAAACTGCTTCTGGTGTTCAGGATCGCTGACTTTCCAGGCGGCGGCCGTGCGTGCCGCGTTCACCTCGATGACCTTGGTCCATTCGGCGATCAGGCGCTCATTGCGCACCTTGACATTGACCAGTGTATCGGTTTCCTTGCTGGCGCTTTGCATCTGCACGATGCCCACCACGGTCAGGCTCGTCAACAGGAGCAGGACGGCGGCAAAAGCGCCACCGAGACGCACGCCGATTTTGAGGTTTTTCATTGCGTGATTCCTATCTGAAAAAAAACAATGCACAGACGCCACGAAACCGACCTGCTGCTACCTAGCAATATAGCAGGCATCTGCCGTGCGGCAATCACGAACGGCGACGCAACGCTACCGCCTCGCCGGAATGGCAGCACGCCGCAGCGCACCACTTTGGAGCAGATTGTGAGTGAATCAGGATGGCATTGCAAGAAATAACATGCAGGAAAGCAACAACTGGGAGACACTATGCCGCCACGAATGGGCGGCAGGCAAGCAAGCTCAGTTTTGCTTCACATAGATCAATTTTGACGTATCGAAACCCAGCCCCCGGGCTTTCTCGATCAATCGTTGCTGCAAGCCAGCGTCCATGGTGGGCGTGCGCGACAGCAACCACAAGTATGACTTGTCGGGTCCGCTGATCATGGAATAGCTGTAATCTTGCTGGTCCAAATCAAAAACGATGTAGGAACCATAAAAGGGGCCGAAAAACGACACTTTCAGGTAGCCCACGTCTTTCTTGTCCACGAAATACGCCTTGCCTTCGGCTTCCTTCCACTTCGCATCCGTGTCCTTGTAGCCGCGATTGAGCACTTTCAGGCCACCATCCTGGCGCAGGCTGTAGTCGGCCGTCACATGGCTCAGGCCCCGTTCGAACGAGTGGTCCAGACGCGCAATCTCATACCACTTCCCCAGATAGCGGGTCGTGTCGAAGTGATTGACGGGATGAATATTCTCGGGCCGGCCCACACAGCCGGCCAGTACGAGCACACACAGGAACAGCAGTTTTTTCATGGTCTTCTCCAGATGGTGAAATCAAGGCAGCTGCATCAGGGCAGCAATGCGTGGTCGACGATGCGGCGGATCGCGCCATTATCTTGCATGCGCACGATGGCGGCATTGAATTGCTCGATAAAGTCATCACGATAAGGGTAGGCGGCCGGCCGGCGCGCCGTAAAACCCAGGTGGCCCTGCTGGCTGGCCAGCTGCGCCGTCTCCTGGATCGCCTGCATCGGCGTGCCCGGCGGCCCATAGCGCCGGATGCGCTGCAATTCCCACTGCGCCGACAGGCGGTCGCTGACATAGCAATCGATGCGCCCGCGCATCAGCTTGAGCAGATTCGTGCGCGTGCCTTTGGCCGGGTCGAGCACGATTTTTTCGGCGCGCAAGGACGCCGTCAGCGCCGCATCGCCAAGCAGGAAACCCGCGTTCACGCCGATGTGCAGGCCGCCGTAATCGGCGGGCCATTGGCGCAGTGCGCGCTTGGCCAGCACGTCCTGATTGCACAGCACCACCAGCTGCTCCATCAGCAGCGGCACGGAATAGCGCACATACGGCCGTTCGCTGCGCCACGAATACGGCGGATACAGGGCAAACGCCTCGCCCGTCTGCAGCATCAGCAGTCCCCGCTTCCAGGGCACCGGGCGCAGCTGCACCGCATACTGCGGCATCGATTGCAAGGCGACACGCACGATCTCCGTGTAGATGCCTTTCAGCTGGCCATTCTCGACGTAGGAGTACGGCGGATAATCGTCGTCACCATAGATCACCAGTGGCGTCGCAGCCCCGGCGTGCGCGCTGGCAGCGATGGACAGGCATAGCGCGGCAGGCAACATGATCATTCTGAGCATGCCCAAAGATTAGCATGGAAGCGCCAACCGCGATCAGCCGTTCGCGCTGTTCGTCCCCAGCATCTCATCGAGCTGCGCCAGGGTGCCCGAGTCCTTCACGACGGCACGCAGCCACAGGTGCAGCGGCAATTCTCCCCAGCTGGCGGCCTTGTCGGCCAGGTAGGCGACGGGACTGTGCGGCTCCGTGCGGCGGAAGAAATCGGCCACCAGGCGCAGCTGGGCCAGCGCCTGCTGGCGCTGCACGATGGCGCCCCCGCTGCTGCTGGCACCCTGGCCAGCGGCGGGCGGCGCGCCAGCGAAGTCCACGCCAGGCGACAGTGGCGCGATGAAATGAATGACGTTTTCCAGCGCTTCTCGCGCGGCGCGAAAACTCGGGCCATCGGCGCCGAAACGCGCATCGACGCTGCGTTCAAACGCCAGCAGCGACTGCATGCAGTATTGCGCATCGGCCAGCAAGCCATCGGAAAATGCGCGCGTATTCCTTTGCTGCGCCGCCTCCATCTGTGCCAGTGTCTCACCGTCGTCGTGGCGCGTATCGCCCCAGCCCTGCTCTGCACCGCCCTGCGCCAGGCTGGCCGCCGCGCGCTGGCGCGCCACATCGAAATCCTGCAGTGAAAACAGGCCATTGGCGCCTTCGGTCAACGGGATCTCGCGCAGCAACTGCGGCGTGCGCGACAGCAGCCAGAAGACATTGCCGATACGCTGTTCCTGGTCGCCCTCTTCTGCTGGCGGGTACAGACCATCCCAGTAGCGCTCGCACAGGCCAGCCAGCAGCGCGTAACCATCGCCCAGGCCGCGGAAGTGGCGTGTTTTCGCATGCGCCTCGGCCAGCCACACGGCCACGCGCAAATCCTTGCTACTCGTTGCGATCAGCTGTTCGCAGCGCGTCGCCACGAAAGGCCAGTCGGCTTCCTTCAGCGCCGTCACCCACTCGCCCTGGTCCAGGCTCGGGTCATCATGCTGGCGCGCCCGCGCGATGGCGTCGAGCTCCTGGCTGAAAGTGATGTCTTCGCCACAGGGGCTGACGGCGCTGACGGGGTGCAGCAACTGCTCCAGATTGAACATGGCGCTCTCCGGCGGTTGACGTTATTTGATGGCGTTACTTGATCGCGTATTTGAACTGCCCCTGCTTGCCGGCGCTGACGCGTATCGAGGCTATCGGCTCGCCTTCGGCCATGCGCGCCAGCACCGCTTCGGCGATCGCCGGCAGCAGGCTGCCGTTGAGGACCTGGTCGACGTTGCGCGCGCCCGAGTCGACCTCGGTGCAGCGCGCCAGCACCGCGTCGACCAGGCCCGCGTCATGGCTGAACTGCGCCTGGTGGTTGCGCGCGATGCGTGCGCCGATATGCGCCAGTTTCAGGGCGATGATCTCGGCCAGCACCGCGTCGTTCAAGGGGTAGAACGGCAGCACCTTCAGGCGCCCGAGCAAGGCCGGCTTGAAATGCGCCACCATCTGCGGACGCACCAGTTCTTCCAGCGCGGCCGGCGTGGGCAAGTCGTGCGCTGCCCGGTTCAGGCAGGCGGCCATCATGGCGCCGGCGCCCAGGTTCGAGGTGGCGATGATGATGGTGTTGCGGAAATCGACTTCGCGCCCTTCAGCGTCATCGAGCACACCTTTGTCGAAGACCTGGAAGAACAGTTCCAGCACGTCGGGATGGGCCTTTTCCGCTTCGTCAAGCAGCACCACGCTATAGGGCTGGCGCCGCACGGCTTCCGTCAGCACGCCGCCCTCGCCATAGCCGACATAGCCGGGCGGCGAGCCTTTCAGGCCGGCCACGCTGTGCGCCTCCTGGTATTCGCTCATGTTGATGGTAATGAGCTTGCGCTCGCCGCCATACAGCAGGTCGGCCAGCGCCAGCGCCGTTTCCGTCTTGCCCGTACCAGACGGCCCCGTGAACAGGAACACGGCTTGCGGCTTGTTCGGGTCGTCCAGGCTGGCGCGCGCCGTGCGCACGCGCTGCGCCACCGCCGCGATAACGTGGTCCTGTCCCAGCACCCGTTCGCGCAGCGCCCCATCCAGGGTCTGCACCGTGCGGATCTCGTCCTTGAGCATTTTCCCCAGCGGGATGCCGGTCCAGCCGGCGACGATGCCGGCCACCACCTGCGCATCGACTTCCAGCGGCGACAGAGGCGCCTCTCCCTGCAGGGCCGCCAGCTCTTCCTTCAGCGCCAACAGCCTTACCGCGCCGGCCTCGCCCGGCCGCTCGCCGCGCAGCTGCGCGCGCAGTTCGCCGATCTGCGCCACCAGCGCCTTTTCGCGCTCCCAGCGCTGCGCCAGGGCCGCGACCGCCGCCTGTCCTTCCTCATGCTCGCGCCGCAGTTGCGCCAGGCGCGCGGTACCGGCTTTATCGGGCGCTTCGCCGTCACTTGCCTCGCGGGTCAGGGCGGCGATTTCCGCGCCGATGCGTTCCTGCCGCCGGTTTGCGTTTTCCAGCTGGGCCGGCGTGGCGCACTGGCCCAGCGCCACCTTGGCGCACGCCGTATCGAGCACGCTGATGGCCTTGTCGGGCAACTGGCGCCCGCTGATGTAGCGGTGCGACAAGCGCACCGCCTCGACGATGGCGGCATCGCGCACGCGGGTGCCGAAATGGCGTTCCATTAGCGGCGCCATGGCGCGCAGCATGGCGCAGGCGACATCTTCGCTCGGCTCCTCCACCTTTACCACCTGGAAGCGCCGTGCCAGTGCCGCATCCTTTTCAAAATATTTTTTGTACTCGCTCCAGGTAGTGGCGGCAATCGTGCGCAGGGCGCCGCGCGCCAGCGCCGGCTTGAGCAAATTGGCCGCATCGTTCTGCCCCGCCTGGCCACCGGCGCCGATCATGGTGTGCGCCTCGTCAATGAAGAGGATGATGGGATGCGGGCTTTTCGTCACCTCGTCGATAACATTCTTCAATCGGCTTTCGAATTCTCCCTTCACGCTGGCGCCAGCCTGCAGCAAGCCCATGTCGAGCGCGTGGATGCGCGCCCCCTGCAGCACCTCGGGCACGTCGCCGGCGGCGATGCGCAAGGCCAGGCCTTCCACCACGGCCGTCTTGCCCACGCCCGCCTCGCCCGTGAGAATGGGATTATTCTGGCGCCGGCGCAGCAGGATATCGACGGCCTGGCGTATCTCCGCCTCGCGGCCGATGACGGGATCGAGCTTGCCGTCGCGCGCCAGTTGCGTCAGCTCGGTGGTGAACTGGTCCAGCGCCGGGGTTTTGCTGGCCAGGGTCGCAACAGGATCGTCGGGTGTGCCGGAAAGCTGCGGCACGGCCGCGCTTTCCTCCTCGGAGCCGGCCGTCAGCCTGTCTGGATGGTGCTTCAATTGTTCCACGCTGAAGCGGGCGAACAGCTTCGAACCCCGATACGCGAGCTGCGACAATTCCGGGTCCGTCAGCAGCGCCAGCAACAGATGGCGGCTGCGAATGGGTCCCGACTGCGCCGTATCGAGCGAGGCGACCAGCCAGGCATGTTCGAACAACAACGGCAAATGGGGCGAAAACACGGGAGTGCGCGCACTGCCCGTCCGGAAGCTGCCGATCTCGCGGCGCAGGTCCGACTCCAGCGCCGTCAGACTGATTTCACTACGCCGCGCGATGGTGACGAAATCGCTGCGCTCCTGCTCCAGCAGCGCCAGGAACAGGTGTTCGATATCGACTTCGTACTGGCCCAGTCCCACGCAGATGCCGGCGGCGCGGGTGGCGGCCGTGCGCGCCGTGTCATTCAGTTTGGCGATCAGGGTTTTCAAATGATTGCTCATGCGGCGGCTCCCTTGCGGTTGATCGAATAGCGCAACGACGATGGCTGCAGCACGGCGTCGAAATTGACCGTCTCGCCGGCGGACATCACGGCCAGTGAGCCGCTGATGACAAAGCCGACGCGGTTGATGCTGCCCGCTTCGCGCTCCAGGCGGGCGCGCACATTGCGCAGGCGCGGTTCGTGGCGTTCGATTGCTGCCTTCAGCGCGGCGCAGATGCGTGCGCGGTCATCGCTGCTGGACAAACACATGCCGGCGAAATCGATCAAGCCATAGTTGACGATGGAGGCCGCGCATTCCGGATAGGCGTCGAGCGCGCCGGGCGGCAGGGCCACGCGCGTGTTGAGCAACTCTTCCAGGTCGCGCGCCACCGCATCCTTCAATTGTTCCAGCGACAGGCGTGCCGCCACGCCGCCCGCCGCCGCACCGCCGTCGCCCATCAGGCGGTCGAACAGGCCAGGTACAAAACTGTCCATGCGCTCTCCTGAAAAGTCGGCGCGACGCGCAGGCGAAGGTGGCCGCCGCGCGCCGCGCACGATGGATCAAGCCACGCGGTTCGCGGCCAGGTCCCAGCCGCCCGAGGTATTGCCGCCGGCGCCGCCCGTCACTTTTTGCTGCGTGTATTTCCACTTCACTTTCGAGAACTTGAAGCCGACGTGTTCACCCAGGATATCGCCCTCTTCCACGTTCGGCGTCACGGCGCCGATCAGCACATTCTCGATTTCGATTTCAAAGTACTTGACGCGCTCTCCCTGGCCGTCGGCGCGCATGAATTCGAAGCGCGCCTTTGGAATGGTCTTGCCGGCCGAGCAGGTCTGCAGCAGCACCGGTGAGGCCAGGTCGGCCAGCTTGGAGATGACGATGTCCTTGTGCTCGCAGCGTTCGGCCGTATGGCCGCCGCCCGTCGAGGCGGTGGCGGACTTCGGCTGCTCGACGCTCCAGTTGACCGATTTGCACTCGATCCAGTCCTTGTGCTTGTCATCGGTGGACTCGCCCTTGATGCCGTCTATCTGCAGATATACATCGATTGCCATGGTGTGCTCCTCTGGTTGAAAGATGGGTGAATCAGGAATTGGTCGACTTCGGCAACTCCGCGACCAGTCGGAGCGAAACGGATAATTCATCGAGCTGGAAGTGCGGCCGCAGGAACGACACGGCGCGGTACACGCCGGGCCGGCCCGACACTTCCTGCACTTGCACGGATGCCTCGCGCAGGGGGAACTGCGCCTTCTGCTCCTGGCTGGCGTTATCGTCGAGCAGCACGTACTGCATCAGCCAGCGATTCAGGAAGTCTTCCACGTTGGAGGCGGCGGCAAAGCTGCCGATCTTGTCGCGCATCATGGCCTTCATGTAATGGGCAATGCGCGAGACGGCGAAGATGTACTGCAGCTGCGACGACAGCACCGCGTTCGCATTGGCCGCGTCGCTTTTGTACTTGCGGCTTTTCTGCGCCGACTGGGCGCCGAAAAACGCCGCATACGCCGTGTTCTTGCAGTGCACCAGCGAGATGAAGCCCAGGTCCGACAACTCCTTTTCGCGGCGGTCAGTGATCGCCACTTCGGCCGGGCATTTCAGGGCCACGTCCCCCTCGTCCGTCTTGAAGGTGTGGGTGGGCAGGTCGTCCACCAGGCCGCCGCCCTCCACGCCGCGGATGGCGGCGCACCAGCCATAATCGGCAAAGGCGCGCGTGAGCTTGCAGCCGAATGCATACGCGGCGTTGCACCACAGGTATTTGTGATGGTCGCTGCCATCGACTTCCTCGATAAAGTTAAAACCTTCAACGGTGGTGCCATCGACGGGATTGAAGGGCAGCCGGCCCAGGAAGCGGGGCAAGGTCAGGCCCACGTAGCGTGCGTCCTCGGATTCGCGGAAGGCCTTCCACTTCGCGTACTCGATGGTGTCGAACACCTTGGCCAGGTCGCGCGGCTTGCCCAGGTCACCGTAGCTTTCCAGGCCAAACAATTCCGGCGCGGCCGAGGCGATGAACGGTGCATGCGCGGCGGCAGCGATGTGCGACATCTGCTCGACGAAATACATGTCTTCCGGCTGGCGCGAGATGGCGAAGTCTCCCAGCAGCGCGGCGAACGGCGCGCCGCCGAAGGTGCCAAATTCCTCTTCGTAGACCTTCTTGAACATGCAGCTCTGATCGAACTCCAGCGCCGCCTGGAAATCCTTCACCAGTTCGCGCTTGGTGGCGTTGAACATGCGGATCTGCAGGCGCGTGCCCGTATCGGAGTTGCCGACCAGGTAGCGCAGCCCCGTCCAGCTTTGTTCGAGCTGCTGGAACGGCGCCGCGTGCATGATTTCGCTGAGCTGGGAGGAGATCAGGCGGTCGATTTCCGCCACGCGTGCGTCCAGGGTGGCCGACAGGCTGCTGGACATCAGCACCGTGCCGTCAAGCACCTGCGCCACCAGTTCCGAAATGAGGTCGCGTGCGCGCGCATGTTCGGCGCCCGACTTGGCGACGCGGCTTTGCTCGACGATCTGGTCCAGCAAGTCGGTCGCCACCGGCGCATCGGATGCGGATACTGCAAGGGCTTCTGCATGGGCGCTCATCTCAATCCTCCTGCGTCGGGAAGCGCGGTTTCAGGGTGGCCAGGCTGTCCGTGTTGTTCAGCACCTCCGTCAGCAAATCTTCCAGCTTGTCATTGCCGGCCAGCTTGTTGCGCAAGTCGGCCAACTTGGTGCGCGCCTCGAGCAGCTTGCGCAAGGGGTCGACCTGGCGCACCACGGATTCCGGGCGAAAGTCATCCATCGAGCGGAAGTGCAGGTCGACGGCGAACGTGCCACCCGCCTCGCTCATGCGGTTCGGCACGGCGAAGCGGGCCACCGGCTCCACGCCGGCCAGCACTTCGTCGAAGTTTTCGTGGTCGATGGCGACGAACTTGCGGTCCTTCAGGCGTTTTTTCTCATTGTCAGAATTACCGCCAAAGTCACCCAGCACACCGACCACGAAGGGCAGCTCCTTGTTTTCAATCGCGTCGCCAATCTCGACGTCATAGGTCATTTGCACGCGCGGGGCGCGTATCTTTTGCAGGCGTTTCTGCACGCTGTCGGACTTGGACATGTCGCTTCCTTTGCAAGGAGATGGTGGGGATGCTGGCTTATTTCAGGCCGCTGAACGGATCGGCCCCGCTGGCTGGCGCTGCCGCGCCCTTCGCCGCCGGCGTGCCGGAACCGGCTGCGCGCTTGCCGGCCGCCGCCGGGCGCCTGGCCGGCGGCACCAGCACATCTTCGCCGATGCTTGCGCGCAGCAGCTTGGCCAGATCCTGCGCTTCCGAGCGCAGCGAGCCATTCAGATTGTTTTGCCGCGACAGATCGGCCAGCGCCTTGCCGGACAGGCGCAAGCCGCTGACGGCGACGATGCTGTTGGCAACCTTGTCGTCCGGGTCGCGCTCCAGCGCTTCGAGCGCATGGCCGATGGCGTCGCCGTACTGACCACGGTCGAACTTCATCTGCGCCATTTGCAGCCACGGCGCCTTGTCGGCCGGGTAGCTGCTGCCGCCGCGCTGAAGCAGGATCATGGCGCGCTCGTACTGGCCGGCGCGCGCGGCAGCATCGGCGTCGCTCATCACTTGTGCCAGGGTGGGCGCGGCAGGTTTCTTGGGCGCCGGCTGGTCTGGCGTGGCGCAGGCGGCCAGCAGCAAGGCGCTGGCGAAGCAGGCAATACGGGGCAACATGGTGGCTGGCTTCATCGGGCATTCCTTCACGTGGAGGACGCTACCGCTGGGAAAAATGGGCGGCGCCTTGGTGGAGGCCATTATTGATCGCCAATTTTCATGGCAGATTGAGATTAATCAGCAAAGAAGAAGTTCCACATCACAGCCACGTGCAGCCGCCTGAATCCTGATCTGGCGCAGGAACTGCGTTGAACGCAGGCGGACTTTGCGCCAACGCAAGCAGGCCGCCGGTGCATGCGTTTAAATGACTGCAACACTTTTATTTCCACCCTCCATTCTTAAAAAGAAAACCCATGCCACCTGACGCCCCGCTCCGCCGCCTGGCGCGCGCCACCCCGCTACTGCTGCTGGCCTTGCTGCAAGCCGGCTGCGCGGGCGGCGCCATCGGCACCCTGGCCAACGCGGCGCTGCAAATGGCCGGCGTGGCCAAGCCGCCGCCCGAACTGCCTGACGCGCAAAAACCACCGCGCAATGTCAGCATCCGCCTGCACGCGGCGCAGCGCATCTACACCGATGCCGAAGGCCGGTCGCTGGCGCTGGTGGCGCGCATCTACAAGCTGCGCCAGAGCGCCGCCTTCGAGCAGGCCCACTACGACAGCTTCCTCGACGCGCAGCGCGAAAAGGCGGCGCTGGGCGCCGACCTGCTGGAAGTGAAGGAAGTGCTGCTGGTGCCGGGCCAGCGCTACGAAGTTCTGGAAAAAGTCAGCGGGGAAGCGTATTTCATCGGCGTAGTGGCCCTGTTCCGCGCGCCTGCGGCACAGCGCTGGCGCGCCACCTTTGCCGCCGCAGATGCGGAACGCGGCGGCATCACCGTCGGCCTGCACGCCTGTGCGCTCAGCGTCACTGGCCTGGCCGGCATGGACAGCGGCATGGTGCCGCTGTCCGCCCTGCGCTGCCAGTAACGGAGCAGCGGCACGCCACACATTCAAGGAGAAACGAGATGGGCATGGCAGCGAAAGTCTTGTGGGGAGAAGGCCTGTTCCTGCGGCCGCAGCATTTCCAGCGCCAGGATCAGTATCACGAAGCGCGCCTGCATCACACGGCCAGCGCGCTGCATCCCTACCTGTGGGGCGTGGCGCAGCTGCAGTGGGATCTGGCGGGGCTGAAGACGGGCACCCTGCGCCTGCAGGCCCTGTCGGCGATCTTCCGCGACGGAGAAGTGTTCGAGGCGCTGGGCGACGGTGCGCCCGGCAGCGATACGCTGCCCCCGCCGGTGGACCTGGAAGCGCTGCCGCCTGCGGTTCAGGAAGTGACGTATTACGCGGCGCTGCCCATCCTCAACCGCGAAGGCATGAATTGCACGGCGCAGACGTCAAAGACAGGCACGCCTGCAGCCACGCGCTTTGCGCATGCCATGCGCGCCACGCCCGACCTGTTTACGGAGTCCACCGTAGCCGACGTGGCGTATCTGAAGAAAACCGTGCGCCTGATTCCCGACAGCGAGGCGCGCGGCTCCTACGACTGCCTGCCGCTGATCGCCCTGCGGCGCACGGTGTCGGGCGGCTTCGAGCCCGTGCCATCGTTCATGGCGCCCAGCCTGGCGATCGCGGGCGCGCCGCGCCTGCAGGGCGTGCTGGAACACTTGCTCGACGCATTGCAGGCGAAAGTGAGCGCGCTGCACGGCCACCACCGCGAGCCGAGCCGCAACGTGATCGAGTTCCGCTCGGGCGACGTGTCCTCGTTCTGGTTGCTGCACACGGTCAGCGCGGCCGCCGCCGCGCTGATGCACTATGTGCGCCATCCGGCCCTGCATCCGGAGCGCCTGTACGAAGCGCTGCTGGGACTGGCGGGCGGCCTGCTCAGCTACTCCAGGCATTACACCCTGGCCAGCCTGCCCGCCTACGACCACGCGCAGCCGAGCGCCTGCTTCGATGCCATCGACGGCATCATTCGCGAACTGCTCGACACCGTCATCTCGTCGAAGTATTTTTCCATCGCCCTGCTTGAGGACAAGCCGTCGTATTACCTGGGCAAACTCGATTCGGACAAGATCGACCAGCACACCACCTTGTACCTGGCGATTCGTGCCGCCATGTCCGCCATCGAACTGGTTGACGTGGTGCCGCTGCGCGTCAAGGTGGGCGCGCCCGACGACGTGGAAAAATGCGTGCTGACAGCCATGCCCGGCCTGAAACTGTCGCACGCGCCGCAAGTGCCGGCCGCCATTCCCGTGCGCCCCGAAACCTATTATTTTGCGATTGAAAACCGCGGCGCGCTATATGAGCAGATGCTCAAGGCGCAGTCAATTTCCGTGTACGTGCCGGCAGGCATACGCGACCTGCAGCTGGAACTGATCGCGGTGACGGCATGAGCCAGCTCATCGAACGGCGCGCGGCGCCATCCCTGCTGGGCCCCCGCAGTGCCGCCCCTGCGGGCAGCAGCCGGCATGCCGGCAGTGCCCTGCCGGACCTGATGCACGAAGGCTTTTACATGCTGTTCATGCTGAAGCACGGTTCGGCGCCCGGCGACGAACAGAGCTTCATGGACCGCATCACGGCCTTCCTCGACGACTTCGAACGCGAAGCGAAAAAGATCCGCGCCGACGGCGACGATATCGAAGCGGCCAAATATGCATTCTGCGCGGCGGTCGATGAAATCATCCTGGCCTCGCCTTTCGACCTGCGCAAGCAGTGGGAGCGGCGCCCGCTGCAGCTGCTGATCTTTGGCGACCAGTTGGCGGGCGAACACTTTTTCGATCGCCTCGACGCCCTGCGCGGCAAGGGACCCATGCGCGTGCAGGCGCTGCAGGTTTTCCATATGTGTTTGTTGCTGGGATTCCAGGGCAAGTATGCGATCGACGGCGGCGAAAAACTCAGCTACCTGACGGCACGCCTGGGCGACGAGATTGCCCACATCAAGGGCAAGAGCCGTGGCTTCGCGCCGCGTGCGGAACGCCCCGACCAGGTGATCAACAAACGCGGCAGCGACGTGCCGCTGTGGGCGTTGTTGAGCTTTTTCGCCCTGCTGGCCATCTGCGCTTACCTCGGCCTGAAAACGCATCTGACGCGCAACACGCAAACGACTCTGGCCTCGTATGCAGACCTGGTCAAACTGGCGCCGCGCCCAGCACACCTGACCATCACCCTGCCCTGAACACCTCACAAAACCTACTGCGCGTCGGTTTAGGCGGCCTGCGATGCTCACCGTGCTCTAGCACGGTTGCGCTTCTCGACCGCCTCTCCCTTCCGCTCGCTACGGTTTTGTGAGGTGTCAACCCAATCTATTGCGCGATCCTGAACTCGATGCGCCGGTTTCTCGCCCGGCCATCGGCCGTGGCGTTGCTGGCCACGGGACGGTCAGGCCCCTGGCCCGACACCAGCACCGAATCGGCCCCGACGCCCTTGCTGGCCAGGTGGGCACGCACGGCTTCGGCGCGCGCCTGGCTCAGGGCCACATTGCTGGCGCGCAGGCCCGTATCGTCCGTGTGGCCGATCACCTCCACCTTGCGGCCCCGCAACTTGAGCATGACGGCAGCCATTTCGTCGAGGATGGCCAGGCCGGCCGGCGTAATGGACGCCTTGCCGCTGTCGAATTCGATGATGCGTTTATCCAGTGCAGCATCGAGCAAGCCCTGCTCGGCCTCGGCCGCCCTGACCCGCAAACCATTGCTGACGATGTAGGTGGGATTGAGGCTGGTGGCGATGTCGCTGGCGATCTGCTGGCGCTGCGCCTCGTTCGCCACCTCGCCGCGCACGCTGACGTCGTTGCCGGCTATGCTGATCTGCCCCCGTGAAATGAGCTTCAGGTTCGGCGCGATGAGCTTTTGCACGTAAGCGTTCCAGTTGGCCGGCATGGCAACGTTGCCGATGGCGATCTGGTCGACCACGCGCTCGGCGCCATACAGTTCGCGCAGTCGGGCCAGCACGGCAGCCTTGCCCGCCTCGTCGGCCAGGGTGCCCGTGACGAGGATTTGCCCCGGCATCGGCGTCTGGGGCGCCTGGGCCTGGGCGTGGCAGGAAGTGGCTGCAGGAAGCAGCAGCGGCAGCAGGAAAATGTGTGACTTCATCGCAATCCTTCAGGCAAAGGTATCGGCAAACATCACGCAGGCCGAGCGCAGCGACAGCTGCTCCTGCTCCAGGCAGGCGGAAAACTGACGCAGCGCCGCATCGTCTCCCAGCTGCCCGTCAACCCAGTCCAGCTGGTCGAACAGGATCAGCCTTTCGCTGCCGGCCTGCGGATCGATCAGCGCGCGCAAGCCATGCGGGTCGGCGCCGCAAAAGCCGATCACCAGTACGGGTGCCTCGTCGAGGTGGGAGAAAAACAGCGCCAGTTCGAAATCGGCCTGGCGCAGGAAAGGCGCGATCAGGTGCAGCCAGAGGCTGGCCACCAGCTCGCGCAGCTGCACGTCTTGCGGCAGCGGCAGCACCAGGCTTTTCTCCAGGCGCGGCAAGCCGCTGTGGCGCACCGGCTGCAGCAGCAGGCCCAGGCCCAGCAGCAATTCGCGCACCGTCACCGGAAACGCGGGCGAGGCCAGCATCGCCTGCAAGTCATGCACGGTCTGCGCCTGCAAGAAGGCGGATAACCGCGCCGCATGGCCAGGCGCGGCCGGTTCGACTTCGACCACATTGCCGGCCAGCGCCAGCAAGGCCGGTCCGGGTTCGTCGCTGGCCACGATGCCCTGCGACAGCTGCTCCACCTGCTGCCACAGCGGCGCCAGCACCAGCGGGCTGCAAGCGACGAAGGCTTCGGCGTCATCGACTTCCAGCGCGCCCATGGCCATGAAGGGAAACCGCCGCTGCGACTGGTCATTGCTCGCTTCCAGGCGCCCGGCGATGGCGCGCCGGCTGCGCGTGCCGACGAAGGCAAAGCGCAGCGGCGGCAAGGCATCGTAATTGAGCTTCCAGCGCGGGTTCACCGTCAGGGCATTCATGACCTGCGCCAGCCAGTCGTCAAGCAGCTGCACCAGCGCGTGATTGTCGCAAGCCTTGATGAAATCGCCGCGCGCGGGGATCTTGCCGAAGTACCCGAGACGCACCTGTTGCGCCGCGCGCCTCATGGCGAAACTCCCGCTGCAGCTACAGCAACGGCGGCAATGGCTGGCGGGGGTGCTGGCGTGCCGACGATGGTCTCGGGCAGCTGCATGCCGCGAAACCCCTGCTCCTGCACCGCCGCAGTCCCACCCGCGCCCGCGCCTGTCGTTTCGGCGCTGCTGGTGATTTTCAGGTCGACCGCCACGGCCACCTCGCCGCGCACCCAGCGCAGTTCGAACACGCCGCCATCCTTGCGCTTCTTGGTGGCCGCATCGATCATGCGCTTCAAGCCGAATTGCCCCGGTTCGTTGAACAGCTCCAGCGTGCGCCCGTCAAAGGTGACGGCGGTGATGCGCGCGCCCTGGAGGCCCGCCGCGCCTTGCGGGCCGGGATGGACCATGTTCGTCCACTGCGCCGGCGTGTTGCGGTAGCGCAGCTGCTGGCCGTCGATCTCCACCGTGTACTCCAGGGTGCCGGGCGCGGGCGACGGCTGGATCTGGAACACGGTTTGCGCCACGCTGGAGGTGGCCGCCACGCCACCCGCGCCCAGCGGCGCAATCCAGCCGGGGAAGCGCGCCACCACTTGCGGCGACAGGCTGATGCCCATGTCGGCCCAGGTGCGCGGCGCCAGCACGTCGCCGCGCCGCACCACCAGGGGGCCCATGGAGGTGGTGACGAATTTTGCCACCAAGCCTTCAGGACCGAAGTACTGGCCGATCTCCAGGCTGCTCGCCTCGATGCGCGCGCCTGGGGAAAACGGATATTTATTGGCCAGCGATTTCTGGAACGGTTCATATACCTGCGCCGCCCAGGTCTTGTTGATATCGAGTTCGGCCGGTGCGACGATGACGGCAAAAGTCTGCATCAATGGCCGTACGAGGATGGGTCGTATGGCCTGTTTTTGCGCGTCGCTCATCCCCGTGAGCATCTGCTCGTCGACCAGCTTCAGGGCGTCGGCCAGTTCGGAACCGCTGCCTTCCAGGGTCTGCTGCATGAACTGGCGCGCGCCCGGTCCCGCGTCGCCCTGGTTCTTCAGCAAGTTCAAACGACTGCGCAGTTTCGACAGCGCCTCCAGATACGCGCGCATCAGCGAGGCATTGTTGTCCCTGGCCGCCACCAGCTTGCCCACGCCGGCAAATTCGCGCCCCACGGGACCCATGGGTTTGTCCAGTCGGGCCGGGTCGAGCTGCGCATTCATGCCCGGATTGGCCGTCAGCTGCGATGGCGCACGGCGCAGCACCGTTTCCTTGAACCAGGCGATGATGCCCCGCTCGGCCTTGCGCAACTGCGCATTTTGCAGGGCCGGATTGTCCCACGAGGTTTCCTCGTAAATGGTCGTCAGCAATTTGGCAATCGGCGACGCTTGCGGGTCACCCAGGCGGTTCATCGCCTGCACGGCGCCGTCAAAGCCCTTCAGATCGGCGACAGCGACGCCCTGCACGAATTTTTGCCACTCGCGCGCGTAGTCGGCCTTGTACATGGCCACCAGGTTTTTCTCGATCTGCTCCGGGCTGCCTTCCAGGGTCAGGTCGTCGGTGGAAGCGCTTTTCAGCACCCAGTCGGCGCTTTGCAGTTCGTGGTTGGCAGCGCCCCGAAACGCGCCCTCGACGAACTTTTCCCACGCCTGGCGCGTAAAGGCGCCGGAGACGGCGTAACTGCCCGCCAGCAGTGCCTGATCCTGTTCGCCGACGATGCGCGCCACCGTCATGCCGGGAAAGCGCGTCGAAGCGCGCGCGCGAATGTCGGCATACACGCGCTCGCGCGCCGGCATGCCCTGCACCACGCGGCGCAGGTTTTCGCGTGCCTGGTCGACCAGCGCCAGCTTCTGCTCGATGCGCGGCCAGGACGGGTCGCCAATTTGCGCCAGGTAAAACGTCAGTAGCCGCTCGGCGCTGCGTATCATCTGTTCGCGCGGCATGGCGCCGCGGTTGCCTTCCAGCCAGGCGCGCCAGAAACGCGTCAGCTGGTCGTTCAGGTGGCTGCTCTCGGCATGCGTCTTATCGGCCAGCATCAGATAGGTTTTCAGCGCGTTGTAGGCATCTTCCACGTTCGTCGGCGACGCGGCCTGGTACTGGAACGATCGCGCGGCCGCTGAAGTGGCCGGGGCGGCGGCCGGCGTCTGCGGCGTGCGCGCCGCTGGCTGTAGCTGGTCGGCGCTGGCGTTCATCTCGAACAGCAAGGCTTCCAGCGCGCCCGCCACGGGGACCAGCATGACCTGGCGCGCGCCGGCAAAGTATTCTTCACGCAGCTTGCGCTCAAGCAGATCGCCCTGGTACAGGCCCAGGCGCAATGACCAGGGCCGTTGCGTGCGGTACGCTTCCAGCTGCTCGATGCGGTCCTGCAAGATCTCCAGCGCTTCCAGGCGCGACTGCAAATCCAGGCGCCGCTCCTGCAGCTTCACCACTTTGTTTAAATCGGCCTCCACGTTGGCAACCAACTGGCGGTTGCCCAGGTAGGACCAGCTCCAGCCACCCAGGCAGGCGCCCAGCGACACCGTGGCGGCAAAGAACACGGCGTACTTGAAGCGCAGCTTGGCGCGGTTGGCATAGTTGGCCACCAAATGCTTGTCGGCAAAAATCACCTTGCGGAACAACTCCAGCAGGAAATAACCATGCTGGCGCGCACCTGCGGGCAGCAAGGCCGGGGTTGGCGCGTAGGCCAGGTCGAAGCGGCGCGCCACCTGCTGCGAGGAAGCACTGACTGGCTCGCCCTCCTGCAGCGCGCTGGTGAAATAGAAGCCGCGGAACACGGGCTGGAACTGGAACGGGTTTTCCTCGAACAGGGTGGCGATGAAGGCGCGCAGGGCTGGCTTGATGGCGGTAAATTCCAGCGGGAAGGTAAACACGCCGGGCGCCATCGTCTTGCGTTGCCGGTGCGCCATGTTAGCCAGGCTCAGCTCCGTCAAGCCATCGTGCAATTCATCGAAACTCTGGTCGAAAAACGCCAGCAAGTCGGCCGTGGGCAGCTTGCGCTGATAAGGCATGGTGGCGCCCCAGACACGCTCGCGCTCGCTACGCTCGGCATCGGCAAAAAACTCCGTGAAGCCGGCGATCAGGTCCGCCTTGGTAAACACGATGTACAGGGGTGCGAACACTTCCAGGCGTTCGATGACGTCCTGCACGCGCTTGCGCAGGCTGCGCGCCAGTTGCATGCCCACGTCGGGGTCACCTTTCAATTCGTCGATGCTGACAGCGATGAGGATGCCGTTGATGGGTGCCTTGCGCCGGTATTTTTTCAGCAAGTCGAGAAAACCGAACCACTCCCCACGGTGCTCGTCGACGACGCAGTAGCGTCCCGCCGTGTCGAGCACGATGCCATCCGTGGTGAAAAACCAGTCGCAGTTGCGCGTGCCGCCCACGCCTTGCACGATCTTGCCGTCGGCGAAAGGGAACTGCAGGCCCGAATGCAGGATGGCGCTGCTCTTGCCGGCGGCCGGATTGCCAATGATCATGTACCACGGCAATTCGTAGAGAGCGGCAGCGCCAGATTTGAGGCCCAGCTTGGACGTCTTGATGGTCTCGATGGCGGCCAGCATGCCCGTGCGCACGGCGTCGAGTTCGCCATGCTGGGTGCTGCTGGGCGTCGAGACCGAGGCCGCTTGCGCGGCGGCGATCTCGGCCTCGTTGAGGATGGCTTGCCCCAACGCCTGGGCATTGCGCCGTGCGCGGCGCCGGCGCCACAGCCATAGGCCGAGCCAAGTGACAAAGGCCAGCAGCAACAGGGCAAGCGCCCAGATCAGCGCCACTTCCAGCACCTCGGCGCCCAGGTACAGGAACACGGCCAGCGCCACGAAGCCGAGGATGGTCAGATAGCGGCTATCGGTGAGGAAATGCCAGATTCGTCGCAGCATGATGAGCCCAGGGTGAGGTCGCAAAACATGAGGAACGCCGCCGCGTAACTAGGCGGATTCGCCCCATCCTGACAGCAATGCGGCGCGCCTTTGTTGACATATGACAAGTACCAGACGCCAGCGCACGGCAGGCGCTGGCGTGCCATTGACGCTGCGCAAGCAAGCTTGCAGCTGTGAAAATAAAGCCGCGCTGCGGCGCTAGAATGGCTGGCGCTGCTTACTTGCCCAGCACGCGAGGTTGCGGCAATTCCGTGTGGCCAAAATCCATCATGGTCCAGCGCCCGCCCCAGCGCAGGCCCACCGATTCGGCCGTCACGCCATATAAACGGTAGCCGCGCATGGCCCAGGCATTTTTTTCAGAAAGGATGAGTTTTCCTTCATGCATGAATGCGCAATCGGCGGCCAGGCCATACTGGTGATAGCTTTGAAACGCCCTGGCGTTGGTCACGTTCGGGCCGGCCGCCGCCAGCTGGTCCTGGCGCGCGGGGCTGCGATAGCCTTCCAGCAAGACCATCTCGTAGCCATGCACGTCCTTCATGATCTTGAAGACCAGCAGCAGGCGCTGCGCGTAGTCGTGGTCGAGCAATTGCCAGTTGCGGCTGGCGCCGCCCAGCAGCGGGCGCAGCTGCGTCACTTCCGCCGTGGAAAACAGCAGCGGCGGCAGGCTCAAAGGCGGCACCAGCTGCTCGCCTTTCAGCAAATCGCTGACCTGGTCGTTGATGACATGTTGCCGGTCAGCATAGCCGCGCAGGGCGATGTGATTGCTGGACAGCCACGCCAGCAAGGGCGGCACGATGACCACCACGCTACCTGCCAGACTCAGCCAGCGATGCCGCAACAGCAGCTGCCAGGCATGCGCCATGCCCGAGCCCGTACGCCGCTGGAGGCGCTGCCATTGCGCGCCGCTGCCGCCCTTCAGATGCTGCGCGCGACGCTGCATGCGCCAACCCAGATTGACGAGCGTGTGCAGCACGATGGCGCGGCCGCCGGGAAACAGCAGCAGCCAGCAGGCAAAACAGGCCAGCAGGAAATACATCAGGACCAGGGCGACGAACATGGGGCGCTCCGTGACAGGGATGGGCGTGGGCCGGACAGCAATTTCCCGGCCGTATTGCTAGATCGTAGGCGTCCGCGGTCCGCATGAGCGCGGTTTACATCAAGGTCAGTCGAGTTTGATCCACTGTGGAGGTGATATTTTGTCTTTATTGAAAACCGGGGAGTGCCAGGCGTGCGGTCCTGACCTGCTGAGCAAGGCTGGCGTGGCTGACGTGCACATCGAAGGCAAGGGCATCCTGTCGCAGCTCGAACACGGCGTCGCCGCGCCTGCGGCCAGACCCGCCCTGCGCTGGCGCCCAGGACGGTGGCACTGGGCCGCTGCTGCGCTGTGCCTGGCGGTGCTGATTACGACCGTGCTCGCTTATGACACGACCATCGTGCCCGTGCCGGCAGCACCCGCCACGGCTATGACGGCGCCCGTAATGCCCGCGCCAACGATACTGCCGCTTGCCGTGCAGGCGGCCACCATCGTCAATACGGCGGCCCCGCCCTTGCCTGCGGCGTCCGCCACGACAGCAAGCGCAAACGCGCCGCACAAGACGCCGCCACCCATGCGCCAGGCGGCCGCGCATCCACAGGGGGCGAGGCCGGCCGCCGCGCCCGGCGACAGCGACGTCGCCTTGCTGACGGCGATGGTCGCCCATGCGCACCGGCAAGAATCCACGGTGGCGCCCGTGCGCGACGTGGTGCTGCGCCAGCAGGAACAGGAAAAGGAAACGGCGGAACTCTTGCAGCGCTGTCAGCAGCTGGGCCTGATCGAAGGCATGCTGTGCCGTTCGCGCATCTGTTCGGGCCGCTGGGACAGCGATCCCGCCTGCCATTGAGCGCCCGCGCGCCCAGTAACATGTCAGGCGCGCTCGGACACTCGCGTCAGCTTGCGGTCCCGTGGCCCGTCAGCCTACCTTCGGGTGAGTGGCCGCGTCCATGCGGCCTTGCAAAAAGCCTTCCATCAGC
Organism: Janthinobacterium darwini; assembly: GCF_051380905.1. Classification (NCBI taxonomy): domain Bacteria; kingdom Pseudomonadati; phylum Pseudomonadota; class Betaproteobacteria; order Burkholderiales; family Oxalobacteraceae; genus Janthinobacterium; species Janthinobacterium darwini. Next base: position 764,346 of record NZ_JBNYXX010000001.1, on the reverse strand, counting down.
GCCAGCAATGCCTGCGGCTGTTCCTGGTGCGGTGTATGGCCGCATTGCTCGACGATGGCGGGCACGGCGTTGAGCGCCTGCGCCACGATGGTGTCGACCTGGGCCGCGCTGCCGTACTGGTCCTCGCTGCCCTGCACCACCAGCGCCGGACATTCGACGGATGGCAGCAGGTATTCGATGTTCCAGAACTGGAATCCATAGCTGAGCCAAGTATGCGACCAGGCCTTGAAGATGGCTTCCGTCTTGTCGCCATGGTATTTCGCCAGTGCGCGCAGCTTGCCCGCGCCAAACGCCGCGTCCGCCACACGGATGCCATCGAGTGTGATGCCTTCGACAAACACGTGCGCCGCTTCGGTGATGATGCCGCGCAAGCGCGGCGGCTGCTGCGCCGCATAAATGAGGGCGATGCTGCCGCCATCGGAGTGGCCGACGAGAAAATGGTCCTGCCCCGGCAGCAGTGCAGTGAGCACTTGCGGCAGCTCGCACAGCGCGTAGTCGTGCAAATAATGGAGTTGGCGGCGCGCCTCAAGCGGCGACGATTGCCCATAGCCGTGGCGGTCATACAGCAAGCCGCGGCAGCCCGTCGCCTGGCATAGCTGCGCGGGGAAATCTTTCCACATCGCACAACAGCCGAGCCCCTCGTGCAGGAATACCAGGCAGGGCTTGGCGGGGTCGCCTTCGATCAATTCGTAATAGATATCTGTTTCGGCACTCAGGTTCAGTATCGGCATAGGCTAGGCTCGCAACGGGTTGCGTATCGACAGGTCGGCTGCGCCTATTGTGCCATTGTCCTGCCCGGCATGCGTGGTGCCCCCCTAAAAATAGCCTGCGGGAAAAGATCTTGCCACTTGCCTGCAAGGTGTTTGCGCCAGCACAAATGAGCGCCGTTTTGCATGGCCAGATCACGCCTTTTTGCTAGCTTGCGGGCCTAGAATTCATCTCTGCACTATCGGAGCAGACGGCTACCTTATCAGCCAGGACGTGACACTGGCCGTCACGGCAACAGATAGGGCGTCTTGCCGCACGACGTCAGGCGCGGCGTCCAAACTATTAATCAGGAGCGCATCATGGATATGAAAGTAGAACATCGCACCGGTAGCAATCTGGCCCTGGAAACCGCGGATCTGCCGATGGAACAGGACGGCAAAAGCGCGAAAGGCGCGGCTGCACAGGCCTTGAACCTGAGCGCCGCCGCCTTCACCACCTATTACACGTGGACGGCCAATGGCGTGCATCCTTCGGTCAACTTCGCCAATCCCAACGTGAAAGCCAATTCGCGCGTCTTGCTCAACATCAGTGAATATGGCGCGACTCCCCAGGACCGTTTTATCGGCTCAGCCCGCATGGCCGTATACAACATCGCACCATACAATGGCGGCTTCCGTGCCTGGGTGGATATTTCCTGGGGCAGCCCGCTCAAGGTGCGTTTCGACGTGTTTGTCGATCCCTGATCCGGGAAACACTGCGCCTGCCCCTGCTACTGGCGGACCGGCAACGCGCACGTCGCTAAAACGCGTAAGGGATGGCAAGCGTGGATGGAAAACCGTGCGCGCATGACAAAAGGGTCACGTGTTGCCACGTGGCCCTTTGCTGCTGCTTGTTCTGGCTCCCCGACCTGGACTCGAACCAGGGACCTGCGGATTAACAGTCCGTCGCTCTACCAACTGAGCTATCAGGGAAAGGAGGCCGAATTATATACGTCAAAATTTCTCATGTCCAGTTGTTGCTGCATGCCCGGCAAAAACAGGCTGCCTGTGGCTGCCTGCCTCGCTGGGACGTGAACGAATGGCGGGCGCTGCGGCGCGCCTTCGCCTTGAGCATAGGCGCTGACTGGGCGCTGCTGTGGCATCGTGCGCGTGCGCCAGACGGGACGCCGACGCCGGACGGCGCAAGCCTGCGGGTAGCCGCCGCGTCCGTCTGCGCGGCGCCACGCAAGATAGTAGAATAGCCAGGTCTTCCCGACACGGAAGGCGCTAACGGCATGCCGCCAACGGGGCGTCGACCACGCCACCGTGCGGGCATGTGCTTGCAAGGCTCATCCTTGCCCCTGGCTGACTGCTCTCACCCGACATGACAGAATCAAGCGCACCCCTGGTGGAAAAGCACGGCAGCGGCGACAGCTCGGCAGAGATTGCCGAGCATATGACGGCAGCCATCGTGGCGCGCCAATTGCCGCCCGGTACGCGGCTGCGCGAAGAGGCGCTGTGCCGGCTGTATGGCGTCAGCCGCACCAAGATCCGCGCTGCCCTGTTGATCCTGTCCAAAGACAAACTGATCCGTATGGTGCCCGACAAGGGCGCCTTCGTCAGCCAGCCCACCGAAGCGGAAGCGCGCGACATCTTCGCCGCACGGCGCATCATCGAGGCGGCCCTGGCGCGCGAGTTTGTCGCGCGGGCCAAGCCCGCCGACTACCGGATGCTGGAGCGGCACCTGAAAGCGGAGCGCCTGGCGCTGATGCAAGCGACGCCGCTGCGCTCGCAACTGCTGGGCGACTTCCACGTTTTGCTGGCCGACATCGCCGGCAACGCCGTCCTGCGCGACATCGTGCGCGAACTGGTGGGGCGCAGCTCGCTCATCACCATGCTGTACCAGTCCAGCCATGCTGCCGCCTGCTCGTATGACGAACACGGCCGCTTTCTTGAGGCCGCGCGCAGCGGCGATGCGGACCTGGCAGCGCGCTTGATGGTCGAGCACCTGGCACATGTGGAAGCGGCCTTGCGCTTCGATGGCAGCGCCGGCGACGCCAAAAAAGACCTGGTGGCGGCGCTGCTGATGTAAGCGACGCCATGATCAAAAAAAGGCCGCCCCTGCGGATGCCCGGGCGACCTGTCTCATGCGACGGCAACTGCTTGTCAGCAACCTGGCTATTCGCCCAGGTAGATAAACTTGAACAGGAAGATCGCGGCGATGATGTAGGCTACCACCGACACTTGCTTGCCCTTGCCAGTCAACAATTTCAATACCGCATACGTAATGAAACCGAACGCCACGCCGCTGGCCACCGAGTAGGTAAACGGCATCATCAACGCCGTGATGGCAGCCGGAATGCTTTCCGTGCTGTCATCCCAGTCGATATAGGTCAGTTCGCGCAGCATCAGGCACGCCACGTACAGCAGTGCAGGCGCCGTCGCGTACGGCGGCACCGTGTGCGCCAGCGGGGCGAAGAACAGGCTGCCCAGGAACAGCAGCGCGACGGCCACGGCCGTCAAGCCCGTGCGACCACCGGCTTGCACGCCGGCCGCGCTTTCCACGAAGGCCGTGGTGCTCGACGTGCCCAGGCAGGCACCGGCGGCAATCGCCGTGCTGTCGGCCAGCAAGGCCTTGTTCATGCGCTCCATTTTGCCGTCTTTTAACAAGCCGGCACGGTTGGCCACGCCCATCAGGGTGCCCGTCGCATCGAACAATTCCACCAGGAAAAATACCAGCACCACGTTGACGATGCCGATCGACAGCGCGCCCATGATGTCGAGCTTGAACAGCGTCGGTTCGATGGCGGGCGGCGCCGAGATGATGCCGTTGAACTGGTTGCCGCCAAAGAAGAAGCTGGCGATGGTGATGGTGAGGATGCCGATCAGGATGGCACCCGGCACTTTCAGGCGGTCCAGCGCGACGATGATGAAAAACCCGAGGATGGCCAGAATGGGCGCCGCCTTGTGCAAGTCGCCCAGAGCGATGATGGTGGCGGGGTTCGACACCACCACACCTGCGCTTTTCAGGGAGATGATCGCCAGGAACAGGCCGATACCGACAGTAATCGCTGTGCGCAGCGCGGGCGGGATGCTGTTGATGATCAACTCGCGCACCTTGAACAGGCTGACCAGGATGAACAGGCAGCCGGAAATGAAGACGGCACCCAGCGCCACTTCCCAGCTCATGCCCATGCCCTTGACCACCGTGTACGAGAAATAGGCATTCAAGCCCATGCCTGGCGCCAGTGCGATCGGATAGTTCGCGTACAGGCCCATGATCAGGGTGCCGATGGCGGCCGCCAGGCAGGTGGCAACAAAAACGGAGTCTTTCGGCATGCCCGCGTCGCCAAGGATGGACGGGTTGACGAAGATGATGTAAGCCATCGTCAGGAATGTGGTCAGGCCGGCCAGCAGCTCCGTGCGCACATTGGTCCCGTTGTCCTTCAGTTTGAAATAGCGTTCCAGGAACTGCATGATTAACCCCTTGTTTTGGTAAAACCGCGCGCGTGGTCTTGGACTATGCGCATCTTTTTTTCTTGCAAAAAATACTTACTTGGTCGGCGCGCTGGCCGGCTTGAAGGCCCACCAGCGACTGCCCGCAAAATTCCAGACCACCCCGATTCCCGTCGCCAGCACCTGCGCCAGCCAGTAATACCAGCCCAGTTGATGTACCAGCAGCCACATCAGGCCCGTATTGATGCACCAGCCTATGCCCAGCAGGGTGAAATACTTGCTGGCCGCTTCGCCATGCCCCTTGTCGCTTTTAAACGTGAAAAAGTAATTGAGGATGTAGTTGACGACGGAACCGAGGATGTAGCCGATGCCGGAAGCGGCGGCGGCGCTGATGCCAGCCCATTCCACGCCGCCCCACAGCACGCTGTATTGTACGGCCGTGCCGGAAGCGCCGACGGCGGCAAAACGTAAAAATTGGTGATGCAGGGAATGGGACATTGTCAATTTTCAAATGAGGCGTAAGCCAGGATCGGGCCAGAATAAAAAATGGCTACGATTGCTCGTAACCATTTTTCAGCCTGCATTTTACTGCAAGTTGCGTCCAACGTTCATAGTCGCCGCCGTTTCGCCACCGCTTCGACTCTTAAACGTTGCGTTGACGGCGCCGGCGCAGCCACACCAACAGCGCGATCAGCAGCAAGATGCCCACGATTCCGCCGGGCAGCATGAAGGGTTGCATGCGCGCCAGCACGGGCTTCTCGCCGCCGCTGCGCGCCTGCGCCACGTACGCGGGAGTGACGGACACGTCCGGATTGCCATACTGCTTCAGCACGTAGTTGGCGATCGAAGCGATCTGCTCATCCGTCAATGGCTGTACGTAGGAACGCTGGTCGAAACGGGGCATGAAGGCTTCGTGCTCCTCCCCTTCGATCTTGCGCTCGACGCCAAACAGAATGGCCGACACCAGGTTGGCCGGCGTGTTGCCGCCCGTCGCCGTGTTGTTGAACAGGGCCGGGTAACTCTGGCCCGTGCTGCCGGCGCCGCTGGCCGAATGGCAGCTGGCGCAGTAGCCGGAAAACAGCACCGCACCGCTGTTCAGGGAATGGTGCTCGGTGGAACTGGCCATGCCGCGCAGCACAGCTTCCTCGCTGGCCGCGCTGCCATGGCTGAACGCGGCCTTGGTCTGCCCCGGCGCGCGCACGGCCGGCACCGTGCGCAAGTACGCCACGATCGCGGACACGTCGTCATCGCGCAGGAATTGCAGGCTGTTCTGGATGGCTTCGGCCATGCCGCCCGCCGCCTGCCCCTTGCCTTCCACGTGGCCCGTCTTCAGGTAGGCGGCAATTTCCCCGTCCGTCCAGGCGCCGATACCGCTGACCTTGTCGGACGTGATGTTGGGCGCGTGCCAGGAACCGAGTGACGCGCCCGCCAGGGTCTGGCTGCCGATTTCCGCCATCAGCGCATTGCGCGGCGTATGGCAGGCGCTGCAGTGCGCCAGGCCTTCGGCCAGGTAGGCGCCCCGGTTGATCTGCGCGCTCTTCGCTGGATCTGGCACAAAGCGTTTATTGTCGAGGAACAAGGTATTCCAGCCCAGCATGGACAGGCGCACATTGAACGGGAATGGCAGGGTCGTCTGGCGCGCCGGTTCATCGACGGGCTTGACGGCCTGCATGAAGTAGTAATACAGGTCGCCCACGTCCGCGTCCGTCAGCTGCGCATAGCTGGTGTAGGGCATGGCGGGATACAGATGGCTGCCATCGGCGCGCACGCCTTCGCGCAGCGCGCGCGCAAAGTCGGCTTCGCTGTAGTGGCCGATGCCGCCTTTTTTCGATGGCGTGATGTTCGTGGCGTAAATCGTGCCCAGCGGCGAGTCGATGGCATAGCCGCCCGCATACGGCTTGCCGCCCGCTGCCGTATGGCAGGCCATGCAGTCGGCGGCGATGGCCAGGTAACGGCCCCGCTCCAGGCGCGCATCGGGGCCAGCCGCAGCGACTGCAGCGGGCGCGGCCGGGCGGTCCGGCGTCAGCGTGACGGGCGGAACAGGTGGCGCAGCGTGCACGGCCAGCGGCAAACCGGCCGCCAACGCCAGGCCAAGCAAGAAACGGCGCATCATGCTGCCTCCCTTGCCAGGGTGCGGGCGATGTCGTCGGCCGCGCGCAAACCGAGCGCGGCCATGCTGAGGGTGGTGTTGACGACGCTGGCCGACGGCATGGCGCCGCCGCCCGGCAGCCACAAATTGGCATGGTCGTGGGCGCGGCAATTGCCGTCGACCACGGAGTCAAGACGATTCGAGCCCATGATGACGCCCCCCATGATGTGGTTATTCGCGTTCAGGCTGCTGGTGATGTTGAATTCCACGGCGCCGAACAGCTTGCCGATGTGCTCCAGCTGCGCGTGGGCTGCCTTCGCGCCATCGCGCACGTAATCGCCCACGTCGTAATAAATATCGGGACAGGCCAGGCCCAGCGGGTCCTTGCGCGTCTTGCTCAGGGTCAAGCGGTTATGCGCTTCGGGCAGCGGCTCCAGGCTGATCGACAGGTCCACGCCAAAGGCGGCGCGGCGGCGGATTTCATCGTCGAGATCCTTGCCCACCAGGCCCAGTTTGAGCGACTGCTGGGTAGCAGGTCCAACGCGGGTAATATTGTTCAGGATCATCTTGTTGGCCGAATACTGCGAACGGAAGGCGCCGTCGCGCGGCCCCACCAGACAGCTGCTCTGCGCCGGGCCGCGGCCCGTCCAGATCGGTTCATTGGCCAGGAAGGTACAGTGGAAGCCCGAGTGATCCATCATGTTGCGGCCGACTTGATCCGAACTGTTGGCGATGCCGTTCGGATTGTTCTGGTTCGCCGCCAGCAGCAGCAAGCGGGGTGTTTCGATGCCATTACAGGCAATCACGAAGGCCTTGCCGGTCGCCATGTGCGACTGTTTTTTTGCGTCATACCAGTGCACGGCCGTCACGCGGTTGTTGTGGTCCGTGTCGATGCGGTAGACGACGGCCTCGGCCAGCACGCCAGCGCCCTTCAGCTCGGCACGCTCCACATGGTGGATGCCGTTGTACATGGCGCCGATGGGGCAGATCGGCTGGCAATTGTTATTGCCACAGCAAGTCGGACGGCCCTGCCACGGACGCGTCGAGCGGCCTTGCGGAATCGGCACGGAACGGTAGCCGTGCGGGTTGACCACTTCGGCGAAGCGCTTGTCGCCATAGCCCCAGGGCACCATGTCCATCGGGTACGGTGCACTGCGCTCGCTGGGCGACTGCAGTGCCGGATCGTTGGGCCCGGCCACACCCATTTCCTGCTCGGCGCGGCAATAGTACGGTTCCAGCTCATCGTAGGAAATGGCCCAGTCGCGCCCTACCCCGTAATCGCTCTTCATGCGCATGTCGGACGGCAAATGGCGCCAGCATGAAGCGGCCCAATGCCAGGTGGTGCCGCCCACCGTGCGCAGATAGCCCTGCTGGAAACTGCTGCCGCTGGGGCCGGACAATTCCACATAGTTATTCTTTGGGAAATACAGGGGCGCGGGCGCGTTCTCCGCCTGCGGATACAGGCCCTGGAAGTCGGAACCGACGCGGTTTTCGAACGGCATGTTGCGCCAGTTTTCCACGGCCTGGCCCCGCTCGATGCGCAAGCCCGCTTCCAGCATGATCACGGAATGGCCCTGCGCGGCCAGCTGGTCGGCCATCATGGCGCCCACGACACCAGTACCGACGATGACGACATCGGCGACGACGTCGCCATTACTCTTGAATTGGGGTGATTTCATTTTGCTTGCTTGCCTTTCGGTTCGGGAGTGCCGGTGGTGGCCGGGGCCGGTACGGGTTTCGGTGCCACGGGCGCGGAGACGCGCACGGCCGGCGGTGCCTTCAGCCACCACAGGGGGCCGTAGTTGCAATAGGTGGGCACGACCTGGCCATCGGCCACCGTGCGGTACATCAGGGCTTCCGCATACGCGACGACGATGGACTTCGTGCCCTGCGCCGGGTTGCCGGCCACGGCGCCCGTGTACCAGGCGGTGACGATAGCCAGCGCCAGCTCGCGCAGGCTGGCATCCACAGCGGTGGCGGCCGCCAGCAGCGCCTTGGCTTCCTGGCCCGTGACGAGCAGCGCGCCCAGCTGCGGCAAGCGCTCGGCAAAGCCGGGCAAGTTCGCGCGCATGGCTTGTTCGATGCGCGCCGCCGTACCGGCGGACAGATCGCGGTGGCCCGTGATCGTTTGCGACAAGGTATAGAACAGCATGGTGGCGGGCGCCAGACCGGCAGCCGGAGCGCTGGCCGGCGCCTGCATGGCGGCGGACAGGGGATTGCTCCAGAAACCGGCCTGCGCCAGCAAGGCGGCCAGACCGATCAGGGCGTGGCGGCGGCTGATGCGGGGAAGGGATGACACGGATGTTGCAGATGGTTCGCTGCCTGGATGGTTCATGAGACTCCCGCAAGACTTGTTGTTTTGTTGACTTGGATGATTGCGTTACATTGCATTTGCGCATATGGAACCGGTTCCATCATTATCCTACATAAATAAATTGTTTGCCAATGGAGTATTACTACTGGGACAGTAGTGGGCAATAGACCTGCCGCAGTCGCAGGGCATCGCTCGCAGGCTTGTCGGTGCAGACGGTGCAGACGGTGCAGACGGTGCAGGATGCATGGCCATCCCTCTTGAAATGATTGCAAGCTTGCTTAAAAATTGGCAGCATAGCGAATAGGAAAACGCCTGCAATACCGCCTGGGGCGTATCCACCAGTCCATCCCTGAACCGGAGCATCGATGCACACTTTGCCGCCTCCACTCCTTGCCGCCCTGCCCGCCCCCTATCAATTGCGGCTACAGCACGACGGGGACGATGCCTTTGCCGCCGCGCTGTACAGTGCCACGCGCGATGACCTGCGCCAGATGCAGGCCGAGCCTGCCCTTATCGAAGAGTTGATCGCCATGCAGCGGCGCATGCAGTCGCACGGCTACCGCCAGCATTTTCCGCAAGCGGCCTACCTGGTGTTGCTGTACGGCGACATTCCCATTGGCAGGCTCGTCATCGAGCAGCGGGAACAGGCGCTGCGCGTGGTCGATATCGCCGTGCTGCCGGAGGCGCGGGGCCGGGGCGCAGGCAGTGCCGTGCTGCGCTGCCTGCAGTCGCTGGCCGAGGCGCAGCAATTGCAGATCCACCTTGGCGTCAACCGCAATAATATGGCCGCGCGCAAGCTGTATCTGCGGCTGGGATTTCAGGTACAGGCGGAAGACCAGGTGCAGGAGCAGCTGGTATGGCGAGCAGCGCGATGCCACTGACCTTCGATGTGGCCCGCATGCTGCACCCGGCTCAGTTGCCGCTGCCCCGCCTCGGCCTCGCCCCACGGCCGCGCAGTTGCAAGCGATGCGCGCGGCGGCGTGCACGCGACATAGGGCACGGCCTTCCACGGCGATCCACCGGTGCCCAGGACGACTGCCAGATCGATGTTTTTTTTGCAGCCAACTATCTGAAGAGGAGGTTTGTCGACGCACCCGATGAAAACCATGCGAGCCGCATGACCCTCGCGTACCCCATGCAGCTGTTCAAAGGCGGCGCGCAATATGCCGCTGCAATCAACCTGAAACTGACCCTGAAACCATGATAAAAAAAATGACCCTGGCAGTACTCTTTACCGCCCTGTTTCCCTTCTACGGATGCCAGGCGCAAACCACGGCTGAAGCAAAACCCGTTTCCGCTGAAGTCACCACCACCCTGACACCCGACATCGGCGGCATCAAGCAGGTGGTGGAAATCAAGACTGACGACGCGACCAAACCCGTGCTCCTGTTCTTGTCCGGCGGGCCGGGAAGCTCCATGATCAAGGGTGCGGATACCTTTACCAATGCGCTGAAAAGCAGATACACGCTGGTGCAATGGGACCAGCGCGATGCCGGGAAAACCTTGAAACTGAATCCTTCCCCCACGCAACCGTCCGTCGCTCAGATGGAGCAGGACACGTATCAAGTCATACAATTTCTGCGCAAGGAATTAAAGCAGGAAAAAATATACTTGCTGGGTAGCTCCTGGGGTAACGTCCTGGGCTTTTATATCGTCAAGCATCACCCGGAACTGCTGCATGCCTATTTCGCGTCGAATCCTGTCGTGAGCCAGCTGGAAAGCGAAAAAGAATTGCTGCAAGCCTTGAAAGTGCACTTCAAGGACAATGCCGTCGCCAGCCAGGAACTGGACAGCGTCAGTTTCCCGTTTGCCAGTGACGAAAGCATGTTTTATTTAAGAAAATGGCTTTTTTACAAGGATGGCAAGGCATTTGCAACGAGCGAGGGTTTCAAGACGGGCTTTCTTCAATGGTCAAAAACCTGGTCGCCAGTCTGGAACGAGGTCATGAACATTGATTTGCCAAAGACCTTGAAGAGCGTTGATTGCCCCGTGTATTTCTTCGTCGGCAAAAATGACATCCAGACCTCGACCAGGATCACGCAAGCGTATTTCGAGACCTTGAAGGCGCCAAAGAAGGGACTGTTTTTCTTTGATCATTCCGGGCATCAGATACACCAGGATGAACCTGCAAAGTTCCAAGAAGCCATCATCAAGACATTGGATACGGCTGGCAATTCCTGACGCCACGCGCTGGATAAACAAACTGCCCCGACTCTGGTGTTGCCCATGACACCATGCTCGGGAGCTGGCCAGCCGGCCAAAACAGCGCCGCCTCACTCGCCGGCAATGCTCGCAACGGCCCTCCCGATCAGCGACGCCAACGCATGGGCTTGCAAAGCAAGGAATCGACAGACTCGCCTCGATCCGGCACAAACGCCGCAATGCAGACCAATGCCTGGGCCTTGGCATCGTTCCCCGCTTGCGTGACCACGGCGCCGCCATACGAGTGAGCGACCAGGACCACAGTCGCTGGATGCCTGGCGGTCTATGTGGCGGATCAAGGGCAGGCAACATGGGCGTCTCGTGCGGGCTTTGAAACGCAAAAAGCCCAACCGGTAAAGGCTGGGCTTTTCGATACTGCTGATGTTCTGGCTCCCCGACCTGGACTCGAACCAGGGACCTGCGGATTAACAGTCCGTCGCTCTACCAACTGAGCTATCAGGGAAAAGAGGCCGCATTCTATAGGGTAAATTTTGCGATGTCCAGATTCCCTCCTGAAAAAGGTATATTTTCCTGCCTCACCTTGCCAGACACTCAGCCAGGATGCTCTTGCGGGTAGTAGTCAAAGACCAGCACACGCCCCAGCCAAGGCTTGAGCTGCTCGACAAATGCCAGGTGGGCCGGATGGGTCAGATACACGTCGCGCGCAGCAGCGTCATCGAAGGTCAGGGTAAAGCAATCGGTAAAGCCATCATCGAGGCCTTCCGGGCTGACGTTCGGCCCCCACTCAAATTGCCGCACGCCGGGAATGCGGTGTTTCAGTTGGGAAAACTCATAGACGAGCTCGGCATGCTTGGCGGAGGTGATGCCATCGAGAAAGTCGCACAGGACGATGTGGCGCAAGGCGGAGGTACAAGTCATGGGAAGGTGCTCCTGAAGTGATGCCTTCAGGATAGCGCAAAACGCGATCACGCACAGCCCAGCCCAGCTGGCAGCAACGGAAAACAAAAAAGACCATGTTTTTCAACATGGCCTTCCAAATTCTGGCTCCCCGACCTGGACTCGAACCAGGGACCTGCGGATTAACAGTCCGTCGCTCTACCAACTGAGCTATCAGGGAAAAGAGGCCGTATTATATAGGGCAACTATTCACATGTCCAGATTCCCATAGGGAAATTCTTATCCTGCCAATCTGCCCGCGTCTGCGGCGGAAAACAAAAAAGGCCACGTTTTTCAACGTGGCCTTCTGAATTCTGGCTCCCCGACCTGGACTCGAACCAGGGACCTGCGGATTAACAGTCCGTCGCTCTACCAACTGAGCTATCAGGGAAAAGAGGCAATATTATATGTCGCTTGTTCCACATTTGCAAGACTGAAACTGCATCTCGACAAACACGGCTACCACCGACTTTCTACTGCCATCAGCGCCGCACTTGCATGCAGCGCCGAAGAAGCAAGATCTTAAAGCACTTTGGCGATCGCGTCAATAACGATGTCGATATTGCGCGAATTCAACGCTGCCACGCAGATGCGGCCCGTGTCGACGGCATAGATCGATTGCTCGCGCAAGGACGCCACTTGCTCCTTGGTCAGGCCCGAGTACGAGAACATGCCGATCTGCTGGCGCACGAATTCGAAGTCGTGCACTGGCGCCTTGGCTTTCAGCTTTTCCACGAAGGCATTGCGCATTTCACGGATGCGCACGCGCATGCCGGCCAGTTCCTCTTCCCACAGCTGGCGCAGTTCCGGCGTGGCCAGGACGGTAGCAACCACCTTGCCGCCATGCGTAGGCGGATTCGAGTAGTTGGTGCGCACGACGCGTTTCAATTGCGACAGCAGGCGTGCCGCTTCATCGGCGCTGGCCGCGACGACGCTCAGGGCGCCCACGCGCTCGCCATACAGCGAGAACGATTTCGAGAACGAGTTCGACACCAGCAGCGGGCCGCCCGCGTCGGCGAAGCGGCGCACCACGGCGCCATCTTCGGCGATGCCGTTGGCAAAGCCCTGGTAAGCCATGTCCAGGAACGGCACCAGGCCGCGCGACGTGACGATGGCGATGATCTGGTCCCACTGGGCCACGCTCAGGTCGGCGCCGGTCGGGTTGTGGCAGCAAGCGTGCAGCACGACGATGGAGCCGGCTGGCATGGCGTTCAGGCTGGCCAGCATGCCGTCGAAGTTCACGCCGTGGGTGGCTGCATCGTAATACGCGTAGTTATTCACGACGAAACCGGCGCTTTCAAACAGCGCGCGGTGGTTTTCCCAGCTTGGATCGCTGATATAGACCTGGGCACCCGGCGCGAAGCGCTGCAGGAAATCGGCACCGATCTTCAGTGCGCCCGTGCCGCCGATGGCTTGCACGGTGATGGCGCGGCGCTCTTGAATAACGGCACTATCGGCACCAAATACGAGTTCTTGCACCGCCTTGTCGTAGGCGGCCAGGCCTTCGATCGGCAGATAGGTGCGTGGCGAGGCCTGTTCGATCAGAATGGCTTCTGCCTTGCGTACGCAAGCTAACAGCGGCACTTTACCGTTGTCGTCATAATAGACGCCAACGCCCAGATTGATTTTGGCGGGATTCTGGTCCGCGTTAAATGCTTCGGTGATGCCCAGGATCGGGTCGCGTGGGGCCATCTCGATGGCGCTAAACAGACTGGCAGAAACAGTTGGGTTCGTCATGATAAGATTGGATTCGATTGGAAGCAGGTTCACAGCGGAGTTGTAGACAGCGCCCCGAATACAACGCCAGGGCCGCCAGCAGAGCACTATTCTAACAAAGGTCTGATTCACATGCCCGAATTATCTACCGCCAGCGAGGCGGAAAGCGCAATTATCTCTTTCCCGGACTCCCCCTTCAAGCTGCACCAGCCCTTCCCTCCGGCTGGCGATCAGCCGGCGGCGATCGCCCAGTTATCCGAGGGGATTGCCGATGGCCTGGCCTTCCAGACCCTGCTGGGCGTGACCGGTTCGGGCAAGACCTACACCATGGCCAACGTCATCGCGCGCATGGGCCGGCCGGCCATCGTCTTCGCGCCCAACAAGACGCTGGCGGCGCAGCTGTACAGCGAGTTCCGCGACTTTTTCCCGCAAAATGCGGTCGAGTACTTCGTCAGCTACTACGATTACTACCAGCCCGAAGCCTACGTGCCGCAGCGCGACCTGTTCATCGAAAAGGACTCGTCGATCAACGAACATATCGAGCAGATGCGTTTGTCGTGCACCAAGTCGCTGATGGAGCGGCGCGACGTCATCATCGTCGCCACCGTCTCGGCCATCTACGGTATCGGCAACCCGAACGAATACCACCAGATGATTCTGACGTTGCGTGTAAAAGACAGGGTCGCGCAGCGCGACGTCATCGCGCGCCTGATCCAGATGCAGTACACGCGCAATGAAGTCGACTTCGGCCGGGGCACCTTCCGCGTGCGCGGCGATACCATCGACATCTTCCCCGCCGAGCATGCAGAGCTGGCCGTGCGCCTGGAAATGTTCGACGACGAGATCGAATCGATCCAGCTGTTCGACCCATTGACGGGCCGCGTGCGGCAAAAAATCCCCCGCTTCACCGTGTACCCGGGTTCGCACTATGTGACGCCCCGCTCCACCGTGTTGCGCGCCGTCGAGACCATCAAGGACGAACTGCGCGAGCGTCTCGAGTTCTTCCGCAAGGAAAACAAGCTGATCGAAGAACAAAGGCTGGAACAGCGCACGCGCTTTGACCTGGAAATGATGGCCGAAATCGGTTTCACCAAGGGCATCGAAAACTATTCGCGCCACCTGTCCGGCGCGCTGCCGGGCGAACCGCCGCCCACCCTGGTCGACTATTTGCCCGCCGACGCGCTGATGTTCCTCGACGAGTCGCACGTGCTGACGGGCCAGCTGAGCGCCATGTACAACGGCGACCGTTCGCGCAAGACCAACTTGGTCGACTATGGCTTCCGCCTGCCGTCGGCGCTCGACAACCGGCCCTTGAAATTCGAGGAGTTCGAACAGAAGATGCGTCAGACGATCTTCGTCTCGGCCACCCCTGCCGACTACGAAAAAACGCATTCCGACCAGGTGGTCGAGCAGGTCGTGCGCCCGACCGGCCTGGTCGACCCGCAAATCATCGTGCGCCCCGCCAGCAGCCAGGTGGACGACCTGATGTCGGAAATCGTCGAACGCATCAAGAAGGATGAGCGCGTGCTGGTAACGACACTGACCAAGCGCATGTCGGAGCAATTGACGGAATACCTGGGCGACCATGGCATCAAGGTGCGCTACCTGCACAGCGATATCGAAACGGTGGAACGCGTGGAAATCCTGCGCGACCTGCGACTGGGCACCTTCGACGTCCTGGTGGGCATCAACTTGCTGCGCGAGGGCCTGGACTTGCCGGAAGTGTCGCTGGTCGCCATCCTCGACGCGGACAAGGAAGGCTTCTTGCGCTCAGAGCGCAGCCTGATCCAGACCATCGGCCGCGCCGCGCGTAACCTGAACGGCACGGCAATCCTGTACGGCGACCGCATCACGGACTCCATGCGCCGCGCCATCGACGAGACAGAACGCCGCCGCGCCAAGCAGATCGCTTTTAATACGGCCAACAACATCATCCCGATCGGCGTCAAAAAATCGATCCGCGAAATGATCGACGGCGTCTACAGTCCGCAGGAAGCGCGCGAAAACCTGCAAGTGGCGCAGGAAGCGGCGAAGTTCGAGGCCATGAGCGAGAAACAGGTCAGCAAGGAAATCAAGCGCCTGGAAAAACTGATGGTCGACCACGCCAAGAACCTGGAGTTCGAAAAGGCGGCGCAAGTACGCGACCAGCTGCACCTCCTCAAGCAGCAGCTGTTCGGTGCACCCGGCACCGACAATGTGGCGTCGATCCTGGGAAAATGAATACCACGCCATGCGTAGGTCGGATTAGGCCCTGCGGGCCGTAATCCGACAACATTGTTGGCGCTGGTGGTGGTGTCGGATTACGCGGCCTTGCCGCTAATCCGACCTACTTGAAAAGCCGCTCGGCACGAAGTCCTGGGCTGTGGCTTGACTGTATCAGCGAGTACAGGATTGCTGCCCATGGGTTTGCCCTACTCCGGCAGCGAATAGTCGATATCGTAGAAATGCTGACCATCGACGATGCGGATGGCCATCGTCCCGCTGATGCCCGTCAGTTGCCCCGTGCCGGAATACGGCACGATGACGATACTCAGCTCCTGCCTGCCGTCGGCCATCGTGCCGAAATGCTGGGCCACGAAACTGCCCTCTTTTCCCTGCAGGACGCCCGTGATGGCTTCCATCGCGACATAGCCGGCAGCGCCTTTGGTGTCGGTCACGCCATTGAGCATCTGCCCCTTGGCAGTGGCGACAAGGTCGCCCGCATACACCTTGTCAAGCAGCACCCTTCCCAAGGTCGTGCGCCCCGCGCGTTGCGGCGCCGTGGCCGGCGTCATGGTGATGCTAAAACTTCCCGTAGCGTGCGCGTGCATGCGATGATTCCCCTCTGTAGACGAGGCGGCGCCGGCTGGCGCCACCGATAGACAACATGCGGCCAGCATCAGGCCCGACCAACTGTGTGATTTCATGATTCCCTTCCGATCAATGCGAGAGGGCCAGCTTAAGGCCGTGCAGGAGACAAATATTGGATAAAGCCGACAGCGCGGCCAATCTGCTTGCCGTGCGCGGGCAAGCACCGAAAGGCATCGTCGACCCGCACGCAGCGGCCCGCCGCATACGCCTGGCGATCTATCCACCGGCTGCAGCGCTGGCGCCGTTCGTCGAGTATTGCTGGGTGGTCGAATGGGACAGGCGGGGCTGCGCACCGGAGACGCAGCGCGTGCTGCCGTATCCGAACGCCCATCTGGTTTTCGATGCCGGACGCACCGCCATTCATGGCGTGGTGCGCGGCGCCTTTGACAGGCCATTGATCGGTGCAGGCAAAGTACTGGGCGTGCGTTTCGCGCCGGGTGGCCTGCGCCCGTTCATCACGCAGCCACTGTCAAGCTTCACCGACACGACCATCGCGGCCGAGGCGCTGCTGGGCATGCCGGCAGCGCAAGCCGAGGCGCGGGTGTTAGGCAAGTCCGACGATCTGGCCATGGTGGCGCAGGCACAGGCACTGCTGCTGGCAAGACTGCCGCAGGTCGATGATGCTGCCCTGCTGTCCGCCCGCTTGACTGCCGCGGCAGCGGCCCATAACGGTCCGGCGAGTGTGGCGCAACTGTGCGAAAAAATGGCCATTGGCGAGCGCAGGCTGCAGCGCCTGTTCGCCAACTACGTAGGCGTGCCGCCTAAATGGGTCATACAGCGCTACCGCCTGCAGGAGGCGATCTGGCGCCTGGCGCAGCCCGATGCACCCGACTTGGCCAGCCTCGCACATGAACTGGGCTTTTTTGACCAGGCCCATTTCAGCCGCAGTTTTGCGGAACTGGTGGGCAGCACGCCGCTCGACTATCGCCGCTCGCAACTGGCGAAAGTCGCCTAGCCCGGCGCTTCAGTGCACTCACCACATCGCACTGCACTGCAGTCATGTTCGCCGCCCCTGCTTTCCTATGCTCGCGCTCATCATGTCGAACAGGGTGCGTGACGCGGGCGGCATCGCATACTGATGCCGGCTAATCAAGCCCAGTGTCCGCTTCACGGCAGGATTGACGAGCGGCACGCCGACCACCGTGCTTTGCCGCTCCGGCAAAATGGACAGCCCCGGCACCGCTGCCACGCCCAACCCCGACTCCACCAGCGCCAATATGCCTGATACATGGTTGATCTCGCACGAGATCCAAGGGTGCTTTTCCACGCCAGCCAGCGCCGCATCGAGCACGCTGCGGTTGCCGCTCGACTTGGCCACCGAGATATAGCGCTCGTCGACGGTGTCCTTCCAGTTCAGTTTCTTGCGCTTGGCCAGCCGGTGATCGTGCCGCATCGCCAGCACGTAGGTCTCGACGTAGATGGGCTGGAAATTGATCTCCGGATTTTCCGCGCCGGTAAAGCTGATGCCGAAATCCGCCTCCCCCGCCAGCACGAGATTGAGCACGTCTTGGGCGCTTTCGTCATGCACGCGCACGCGGATTTTCGGAAACTGCGCGCTGAAGCGCTTGAGCACGTCAGGCAGGAAATGCCATACGGCCGAAGGCACGCAGGCGAACGTCACCGTTCCGGTGCGGTGTGCGGCGAGGTCGGCGACGCCCAGTACGGCATCCTCCAGGCCATTGAGCGCATCGCGTACGTTCACCAAAAACACCTGTCCGACATTGGTTAGCTGCACGCGCCGGGTGGTGCGTTCGAACAGCTTGACACCCAGCGCATCCTCCAGTTTTTCGATGCGGCGGCTGAGCGCCGGCTGCGACAGGAACAGGTCGGCTGCGGCCTGGCGAAAGCTGTTGCGCTCCGCCACTGCCACGAAGGCCTGCAAATCATGAAGTTCGTAATTGATGCGTGCCATGCATTAATCCCTGGAAAAATTGCAATTATCAAATTATGCCATTTCAACGATGATGGGATCCTAATACTGAGCCTCGCCAAGAAGGCATCACTCAAAAAACGGAGACACCATGCCCGCCATTTGTAGCGGCGTCAACAACACAAACCGCGGGGGCGTGCGCGGCCAAAGCCGGGAAGCTGTGCGACCGGCAGGCCTGGGCCGACCTCAAGCCGCCGCTCGGATCGGTGTATCTGGGACGCCAGGCGACCATGCTGGGCGACACCAACTCGCCGTTGGACCCGCTGGCGATCCACTGCGCCTCCCTCCATCCGAACATCGACATCGCGCAGCGCCACGGGCCATGTCGATGACGGCTTCCAGCGCGCTTTCGCCTACCCGGAAAAAAGCGCTCTCGCCACGCTTGGCCCTGGACCTCGAATTGGACTACACCCTGTGGCAAGGCGATACCGCCGGCGTCACAGGAGCGCGGGGCAACGACCGCAAAGGCATGAGCCTGACGTTCGGCCTCATGCGCAAATTTTAACGACAGGAGAAACAACGATGCTTCAACATATCCTGGTGCGGCGATCCGCCCCCATACTGGCCGGCTTCATGCTGCTCGCCGCCGGCGTGGCCCACGCCGCCGACATCCGCGTGGTCAGCTCAGGCGGTTTCGCGCAGGCCTACAAAAACCTGGCGCCCGCCTACGAGCGCGCCAGCGGCAACCATCTGCTGTCCGAATGGGGGCCGTCGATGGGTACCACAAAGAATGCGATCACGGCGCGGCTGGCACGCGGCGAACCGATCGACGTCGTCATCATGGTGGGCGACGCGCTCGACAAGCTGATGCAGGAGGGGCGCCTGGTCCCCGGCAGCAAGGTAGTCCTGGCGAATTCGCCGATTGCCTGCGCCGTGCGGCGCGGCGCGGCAAAGCCCGACATCAGCACCACCGAGGACTTGCGCAGCGCTTTCCTGTACGCGAACAAGGTGGCCTATTCGGACAGCGCCAGCGGCGAATACATCGAGAAGCAACTGATGAAGAAACTGCACATCTCGGAACAGATGCAGGGCAAGGCCGCAAAAATTCCCGCCACCCCCGTCGGTGAAATCATCGCGCATGGCGAGGCCGATTTTGGCTGCCAGCAGCGCAGCGAACTGCTGCCTGTCGAGGGCATCGACATCGTCGGCCTGCTGCCGCCGGAAGTGCAACTGATGACGCAGTTTTCGGCAGCGCTGGTCCCGGGCGGCAAAGAACCAGAAGCCGGCCGCGCCTTGCTACGCTTCCTCGCCGCCCCTGCCAACGCCGGCGCGATCGAAGCAACCGGACTGGAACCGGCATCGGCACCCATGCCAATCACACACTAGACGACGTCACTCATCTTTCATCAATAGGTAAACCATGGCCATTCCATCCACCGTCACGCCCAACGCCAAGGCTGCACCGCCGCGCGCGCAGGTGCGCCCTCCCTCGCGCATCGCCACCGTCATCCGGGTGACGAGCGGGAACTTCATCGAAATGTACGATTTTTTCCTGTTTGGTTTTTACGCGACGTATATTGCCAAGGCCTTCTTCCCAGCCACCAGCGAATACGCGGCCTTGATGATGACGTTCGCCACCTTCGGCGCGGGTTTCTTCATGCGGCCGCTGGGCGCCATCATTCTCGGCAGCTATATCGACCGCATCGGCCGCCGCAAGGGCCTGGTGCTGACCTTGGCCATCATGGCTTCCGGCACGGCGCTGATCGCCTTCGTGCCCGGTTATGCAACCATCGGGCTGCTGGCGCCGTTCCTCGTGCTGATCGGGCGTTTGCTGCAAGGCTTCTCCGCCGGCGTAGAACTGGGCGGCGTCTCGGTCTACCTGTCCGAGATGGCGACACCGGGCAACAAGGGATATTACGTGAGCTGGCAATCGGCCAGTCAGCAAGTCGCCATCATCTTTTCCGCCGCGCTCGGCTACTATCTCAACGAAACCTTGAGCAAGGAATTCATCGCGGACTGGGGCTGGCGCATCCCGTTCTTCATCGGTTGCTCCATCATCCCGGTGGTGTTCTACATCCGCCGTTCGCTACAGGAGACCGAGGCCTACCTGACGCGCAAGTCCCATCCGACGTTCCGGCAAATGCTGGGGACTATCACCCTCAACTGGCCGCTGGTCGTCGCCGGCACGATGCTGATCGTGCTGACGACGGTCGCGTTCTACCTGATCACCGTCTACACGCCGACCTTCGGCAAGAACGTGCTCAAACTGAGCACAGAGGAAAGCCTGCTCGTCACGCTGTGCATTGGCTTGTCGAACTTCATCTGGCTGCCCCTCATGGGCGCTCTGTCCGACCGGATCGGGCGCTGGCCGATCATGGCCGCGTGCTCGGCGCTGACGGTGCTGACCGCCTATCCGGCCTTGTCCTGGCTGGTCGCCCATCCCAGTTTCGACCACATGCTCATGGTGGAGCTGTGGCTGTCCTTCCTCTATGGCAGTTACAACGGGGCCACCATCGTCGCGCTGACGGAAATCATCCCGGCCAGCGTCAGGACCACGGGTTTTTCGCTGGCCTACAGTCTGGCCACCGCGCTGTTCGGCGGCATGACGCCGCTGGTATCGACCTTGCTGATCGAAAGCACCGGCGACAAGGCGGCGCCAGGCTACTGGATGGCAGGCGCCGGCGCCATCAGCCTGCTGGCCACGTGGCTGATCTATCGCGGCATCGTCAAGGAACGCCATCCCGTCCCGGCATGAACCAGTCCCACCTGGCCAGACGGCATGTCATGGTGTCATGGCCAGGCGGGCCGGCGCATGTGAAACAGGCTGTCCGGTCCGATCTCAAAATAATCGGCCGGCCCGCCACCGCGCAATATCGGTGCAGCGGCGGCCGTGTCGTACACGCCATCGCTCAACAGATGGCGCGCGATATGCACGCCCACCACTTCACCCAGCACCAGCCAGCTGCCGACACCATCGCCATTGACGCCTTGCAGCTCGATGATCTGCGTGCGCCGGCATTCGAAGGACACGGGGCTGTCGGCTACGCGCGGCACATTGACGATGCGCGAGGCGGCCGGGCTCAAGCCGGCCAGCGCGAATTCGTCGACGTCGGGCGGCGCCGCCGCGCAGCTGAGGTTCATCGCCTCGGCCAGCGGACGCGTCGCCAGGTTCCACACGAATTCGCCCGTCTGCTCGATATTGCGCAAAGTGTCCTTGCGGCCGATGCTGGAAAAACCGATCAGCGGCGGCGTGTAATTGAAGGCGTTGAAAAAACTGTAGGGCGCCAGGTTCAGCACGCCTGCGCTGCTGCGCGTGGCGATCCAGCCGATCGGCCGTGGTCCGACAATCGCATTGAAGGGATCGTGCGGCAGGCCGTGGCCCTGCGCAGGTTCATAAAAGTGAATGGGGTCAAGCACGCGCGTTCCTGAAGTCAAAAGAAGTCAAAGGCGCCCGGGGATGGAGCGCCTGAAACGACAGCTTACTGGAATTGCCGCCACCACGTTGCCAGCCCGCCGGCGCCAGGTGCGCTCGCGCACAGACGACCAAGGCGACAATTGTATGGCGCGCCCCAGCACGCCTCGCTTATGATGGCACAACTCAACCCTTATCATAGCGCTACCGCCCATGCATACACTCACGCTGCACCAGAAAGTGTTCTTGCTCCTCTTGAGCATCGTCACCATCGGCTTCGGCTGGATACTGGCGCCATACGCTGGCGCCATCTTCTGGGGCGTCATCCTGGCGATCCTGTTTGCACCTGTGTATCGCTGGCTGCTGCGGAAAACCAAGGGCCGCGCCGGCCTGGCGTCGGTGCTGACCTTGCTGCTCATCGTCGTCATCGTGATCCTGCCGCTGTCGCTCATTTCAGTGTCGCTGGTGAACCAGGCGGCCAGCGTAGTGGAAATGGTACGTTCGGGCGAAATCACGGTCGGCATGTTCTTCAATAAAATCATGGCGGTGCTGCCGCAATGGCTGATCAATTTGCTCGAGCGCTTCAATCTGAGCAGCCTGGCCAGCCTGCAGGACAAGCTGGCCGAGGGCGCCACGCAGCTAAGCCAGGTGGTGGCGGTGAAAGCCATCAATGTGGGCCTGTACACCTTTGAATTCCTCACCAGCCTGTGCATCATGCTGTATCTGCTGTTTTTCCTCATGCGCGATGGCTCCGCCCTGTCGGCCCGCATCAAGGGCGCCGTGCCGCTGAGCCGCAAGTACAAGCAGCGCCTGTTCACCAATTTCACGACGGTGATCCGCGCTACGGTGAAGGGCAACATCCTCGTGGCGATCGCCCAGGGCGCCCTCGGCGGCCTGGCGTTCTGGTTCCTGGACGTGCCCGCGCCCCTGCTGTGGGCAGTGCTGATGGCCTTCCTGTCGCTGCTGCCAGCCGTCGGCGCCGCCCTTGTCTGGGCGCCCGTGGCCGTCTACTTCCTGGCCACGGGTGCGATCTGGCAAGGCGCAGGCCTGGCCGCCTTCGGCGTCTTCGTCATCGGCCTGGTCGACAACGTGCTGCGCCCCATCCTGGTGGGCAAGGACACCAAGATGCCCGACTACGTGGTGCTGCTATCGACCGTAGGCGGCATGGCCCTGTTTGGCCTGAACGGCTTCGTCATCGGCCCCGTGGTGGCGGCCCTGTTCATCGCTTCGTGGGATCTGTTCGTCTCGGCCAGCGAGTTTCAGGCCGAGGATTAAAGCGTGGCGACCTGGCCAAGCGGGAAACAGATGCGCATCAACCCTGCACGACAGGAGCATGATTTTTCTCTCGGCCAGCGTCCCCATGGCCGCTACATCGCCGCGATTATCCTGCTGCACCTGGCGCTGTTCTGGGCCGCTACGCAGCCCGTACACACCAGCATCGAGCACGATGACCGGGTCTGGCTGCAGCTGACGCCACCACTGCCGCCAACACGAGGGTTGATTCCACCCGCCGAGCCAGATCCAGCGCCGGCACCTCCGCCAACCCTTCCATCGAGCACGGCAAGCGTGTCGCCACAGAAGGAGGCGCCAGCACCGGTGCAGGACCAGCCGCAAGACGATGCCCTGCCGGCAGAACCGGTGCCTGCCGCACCCAAGGCCGCCCCCCTCACCCTGGCGCAACAGGCGCTGCAGGCAGCCGGCGCCATCGACCGCCAACTACGCGCAGAGCATCCGCAGGAATTCGTGGCGCCGCCCGAGACGCCGCACACGCGCCTGGCGAAAGGCTTCGCGGAAGCGCATGCGGCGGTCAAGCCGAAGTGGTTCGAAGCAGCACGTATCGAACTGTGGAGCGCACCAAACGATCCCAAGCGCATCTACCGCGTCATCACGGCGACCGGTGAATACTGCATCTATTTGCCGGACAAAGGCAATATGACGCTGAACCTCAGCGCGCGATCCGGCTACGCCGGTTTTGGCGAAGGGACTGCGGCCCCTTGTCCCATCAGGTTCTAACGGCGGGTGACGGTGGGTAGCGGGAGGTGTACGAACAGCCCGGATCGCTTGCATTGACACTGCCATTGCACTATCGTTACAGCACGCGCGTGTTGCCAACTTTGCAAAACAACCGGAGATCCTACCGTGTCGCTCATCCTCTACGGCCATCCTTTTTCCTCGTACACGCAGAAGGTGCTCATTGCCCTGTACGAGAACGCCATACCGTTCGACTTCCGCTGCCTGGCACCGGACATGCCGCAGCACCTGCAGCAGTGGCTGGCGCGCTGGCCGCTGCGCAAGTTTCCGCTGCTGGTGGACGGGGAGCGCAACGTCGCCGAGACCAGCATCATCATCGAATACCTGCAACTGGCCCATCCCGGCCCGCTGCGCCTGCTGCCGGACGACTCGATGCAGGCGCTGGAAGTGCGCTTTCTCGACCGATACTTCGACCTGCATGTCATGACGCCCGTGCAGCTTGCCGTCGGCGCGGCCCTGACTGGCGACCCGGCGAAGACTGAGGAAAGCCGCGCGTTTGCCGGCGAAAAACTGGACCTCGCCTACGCCTGGCTGGAAACCCACCTGGCGGGCAGGACGTGGGCCGCCGGCGAAGACTTTACCCTGGCCGACTGCGCCGCCGCCCCGTCGCTGTTCTATGCCGACCGGACGCAGCCGATTCCCGCCGCGCTGCCCCTGCTGCGCGCCTACCGCGCGCGCCTGCTGGCCCGCCCATCGTTCGCCCGCGCTGTGGAAGAAGCACGCCCGTATCGCCACCTCTTTCCCCTGGGCGCGCCGCAGCGCGATTGAGGCGACTCAGGCAAACACGGGGCGGAAAAAACTGCGCTCGTAGCTGACGATGCAGCGCGTCTCCTCCGCGTAGCGGAAAGCGGCCTGGCACTCGGCGTCCTGCATCGAGTCGCTGCGGTACTGCTCGTACAGGGCCAGGCTGGGGAATGAAAACATGGCCAGGGCCACGTTGCTGGTGCCTTCGGACGGTAAAAAGTAACCGTGGTGCTGGCCGCCGAAGCGTTCGACCAGCGGTATCCACAGCTTGCCGTAGGCTTCGAATTCCGTCAGTTTGTACGGGTCGATGATGTAGCGCAAATAACAGGTGATCATGCGGTTTCCTTATAAACGTTCACATCCATCAGCATGCCCGCTTCCCAGGAGCCGATGGCGGCCAGTGGCGAGCCAGGCAAAAAGTCCAGCGCGCAGGGATACGTAAAAGCGTCTTGTGCCAGCACGCCGAGCCCCGGCCAGCCGTAAAACAGCAGCTTGCCCTTGCCGATACGGCCCAGCGCGCTGCCGTCGGGCAGCCAGCGCAAGCCGTTGCCCGTGCCGCCCCCCGCCTCCACGGGCACCTTGCCCAGGCAACAGCCGTCGGCCAGCGCGTACATGGAAAGGAATTCCGTGCCGCCCGCGTGGTGCAGCACGGCCAGATATTCCCCATCTGGCGACGGCGCGCACGACATCAGGCCTGGCAGCGACAGCACTACCCTCCCGCCGCCCGTCCGCAGGGGCCAGTCCCACACACTGCAGTAGTCGGGCGGCTGCAGCAGCCCCTCGTCCACCGATTTGACGCCGTGCAGTACCAGTAAACGCCGCCCGCCATCGACGGCGTCGATCGTGTGTATGGCGCGCAGCATCTCGCCAGCATGCACCTGCGTGAAGAGCACCTCGCCCGTTTGCGCTTCGCGCAGCCGCAGGCTGCCATCCCAGCCGCCATCGGCCAGATATCGCCCGCACGGCGACCATGCGGGGCCGCAGCCTTCGCCATCCTTCTTGTTCCGGAAGTTCAGCAGCAGCTGGCCCGCCTGCGCATCCACCACGGCCATCTGGCCCGTCGTGCTCTTGATGGCCAGTTGACTGCCGTCGGGCGAAAACGCCATGCCCGACATGTGCGCGATGAACTTGCCGCGCCACAGTTTCTGCCGTGCCGCCACATCCCACAAGACCAGGTCGCGCCCCAGCACAGCCAGGCGCGTGCCATCGGGCGAAAAGCGCACGCCGTAGCTGCAACCGAGCTTCAGGGGCTTCGGCCTTGCCGTCATGGGCGCGCCAGACGGTACACGACGCTATCGATGTCGTAGTGGCGTTCCATGCCCGCGTATTGCATGCCCAAACGCGTCATGACCTTGATCGAGGCGGCATTGTCCGGGTGCGCCACGGCCACCACTTCAGGCGCACCGACGACGTCGAAGGCATGCGCGACGATGGCGGCGGCCGCCTCGCTGGCATAGCCCTGCCCCCAGCCGGTGCGGGCCAGACGCCAGCCGATTTCATGCGGCCTGGCTTTGTCGCCATCGAGATGCTGCAGGCACGCCATCCCCACCATCTCGCCATCGTCGAGACGGATCAAGGCCCACCACGAATAGCCCCATTCGGCCCAGCGACCTACCAGACGCGTGACGGCAGCGCGCGTATCCTCTTCCGTTTCGGGCTGGCCCGCGTTCAGATAAGTCATCACCTCGGGATCGGTGTTGAGAGTGCGCATGCGCTCGTAGTGGTTTTCGGTGATCGGTTCCAGGCGCAGCCGCGCCGTCGTCAGTATGGTCATCGCATTTCCTTGGACGAAAAAAAAGACGATACACGATCGTCTTTTTTTTGCAAGCGCGCACGCAATTACTTGCCTGCTTCGCCCTTCTTGATCCATGCCGCCAACTGGTGCGGGCGCAGGCCGTCATAGTCTTCGAACGGCTGATGGATCCACGGGTTGTGCGGCAATTCGTCGAGGAAGTAGTCTGGACGCACGACGGAGCAGCCTTTCAGCCAGATCACGGCCGATTTGACTTCGGTCACGTCAGGGAAGTTTTCCTTCAGGTGACGCGTGACCTTGTCCAGGGTGACGCCGGAATCGGCCAGGTCGTCGACCAGCAGGATGCGGCCAGCCAGCGGACCCTTGGTCATGGTCATGTACTTGGCGATATCGAGGTCGCCGCGCACGGTGCCCGCGTCTTCGCGGTAGGAGCTGGTCGACAGGATGGCCAGCGGCAAATCAAAAATGCGCGAGAACACGTCGCCAGGACGCACGCCGCCGCGCGCCAGGCACAATACCTGGTCAAACTTCCAGCCTGATTCGTAGACCTTGAGCGCCAGGCGCTCGATCAGGCGGTGGTACTCTTCCCAGTTGACCCAGAGATGTTGATCGTTCGATTGTGGGGTAGTCATGATAGTGAAATCTTATTATTGGCGTGATTAAAAAAATCCGCCTTGCGGCGGATTGTGTCCAGCAGCTTACTCGAATGGGTGGCGCAGCACGATCGTTTCTTCACGATCCGGACCGGTCGAAACCATGTCCACCGGTACGCCGACCAGTTCTTCGATGCGCTTGATGTAAGCGCGCGCCGTCGCCGGCAAGGCAGCCAGCGATTTCGCGCCGACCGTGCTTTCCGTCCAGCCTGGCATATCTTCGTACACCGGTACGCAACGTGCGGCTTCTTCAGCGCCCGATGGGAAGATGTCCGTGGCCACGCCGTCGATGGTGTAGCCAGTGCACAGTTTCAGCGTTTCGATACCGTCCAGCACGTCCAGCTTGGTCAGGCACATGCCCGTCACACCGTTGATCTGCACGGAACGGCGCAGCAAGGCGGCGTCGAACCAGCCGCAGCGGCGGGCGCGGCCCGTCACGGTGCCGAATTCATGGCCCACTTGCGCCAGGTGATGGCCGACGCCTGCATCCGTTGGCAATTCCGAAGGGAAAGGACCGGAACCGACGCGCGTCGTGTAAGCCTTGGTGATGCCCATGATGTAGTGCAGCATGCCTGGGCCTACGCCCGAACCGGCAGCGGCATTGCCGGCCACGCAGTTCGACGAGGTGACGAACGGATAGGTGCCGTGGTCGACGTCAAGCAGGGAACCCTGCGCGCCTTCGAACAGCAGGTTTGCGCCGGCCTTGTGCGCCTTGTA
This sequence comes from Janthinobacterium darwini, assembly GCF_051380905.1. Lineage (NCBI taxonomy): Bacteria > Pseudomonadati > Pseudomonadota > Betaproteobacteria > Burkholderiales > Oxalobacteraceae > Janthinobacterium > Janthinobacterium darwini. The sequence continues at coordinate 736,956 of NZ_JBNYXX010000001.1, read as the reverse complement.
CAGCGCGCTCGACACGTCGGTGACCATGGGACGCAGACGCGGCACATAGGCCAGCGCGTCGTCGAGGGTCTTCTGATAGTCGACTTTCGGTGCTTTCAGGTAGTTTTCCAGCACGAAGTTGTGGTAATCGAGGTTCTCGGCCAGCTTTTCGGCAAAGCGCTTCTCGTTCAGCAGGTCGGCGATACGGATCGCGCGGCGCGCCACTTTGTCTTCATAGGCCGGGCCGATGCCCTTGCCGGTGGTACCGATCTTCGCATCGCCACGCTTGGCTTCACGCGCCAGGTCGATCGCGGTGTGGTACGGCAGGATCACGGGCGCAGCGTCCGACACTTTCAGGCGCGAGGCGACTTCGACGCCCACAGCTTCGAGTTTGTCGATTTCGCGCAGCACGTCCGGCACGGAAACGACCACGCCGTTACCAATGTAGCAGGCTACGCCTGGACGCATGATGCCCGAAGGGATCAGTTGCAGCGCGGTTTTCACGCCGCCGATGACCAGCGTGTGGCCTGCATTGTGGCCGCCCTGGAAGCGCACCACACCCTGGGCGTGATCGGTCAACCAATCGACGATCTTGCCTTTACCTTCATCGCCCCATTGGGTGCCGATGACAACGACGTTCTTTGCCATAATTTTCTTTGACATCACTCAACCTAAGTTTTTAAGAATCCAGCTACTACCATTATCGGCAAGTACCAGCACGCGATCGCACTCGAACTCGTCTTGTTCATTACTGTGACCCGGCATACTCTGGATCACGACCTCGCCCGCCTTGCGCAACTCGGCGATTTTTTCCTTCAATTCTGGCGCGCTGCCCCACGGCGCGCGGATCGAATGCTTCCGTTCCGCGGTCGGTAACAGGCGCGCCAGTTCGCGCAAATCGAGCGAGAAGCCGGTCGCGGGACGAGCCCGGCCGAACGCTTCGCCGACGTGGTCATAACGGCCGCCGCGCGCAACCGCGTTCGGCAAGCCAGGTACATACAGCGCAAACATCGCGCCGCTTTCATATTGGTAGCCGCGCAGGTCGGCCAGGTCGATCGCCACTTCGGCGCGGCCCAGGGCGGATCCTGCCAGCGCGGCCAGCTCGGCCAGCGCCTTCAGCACGCCCGGCAACGGCGGCAGCACTTGGCGCGCACGCGCCAGCACGTCGATGTCGCCGTACAGATTCGGCAAGGCCAGCAAAGCATCGCGCGTGACGGGATCGTAGGTGGCAGTCAGCGCACGCAGGCCCGGCGCATCTTTCGCGCGCAGCAAGGTGTACAGCGCAGCCTCGTCGCGCACGGCAGCGGCGTCTTGCGCAATGATAGCGCGCAACAGGCCGACGTGCGACAAATCCAGGCGGACAGAGTCAAAACCGGCCAGTGCCAGCGAAGCGAGCGCCAGTTCCTGGATCTCGGCATCGGCTTCCAGGCCGGCGTGGCCATAGATTTCGGCGCCGATCTGCAGCGGTTCGCGGGTGGCATGCAGACCCGACGGACGGGTATGCAGCACGCTGCCGGCATAGCACAGGCGGGTCACGGTGGCACGGTTCAGCAGGTGAGCGTCGATGCGCGCCACTTGCGTCGTCATGTCGGCCCGCAGGCCGAGCATGCGGCCCGACAGCTGGTCGACCAGTTTGAACGTGCGCAGGTCGGTATCCTTGCCAGCGCCAGTCATCAGCGATTCCAGATACTCGAGCAGCGGCGGCATGACCAGTTCATATCCGTACAGACGGAAATTATCCAGCATGAGGCGGCGCAGCTCTTCGATCTTGCGCGCTTCCGACGGCAGAACATCGGCAATATTTTCGGGCAAAAGCCAATTCGGCATGAGGGAGCGAGATACGGAAGAAAGTTGAAAAAATGCATCATGCGAGGCAGCGGCGAGCGCGCCAGGCAAGAGGCCGAACCTGATATTTTACGCGAAAACACGGGCCTTTAGGGACAAGTTCTCCGAATAGCTGCCACACAGCCCTAAAAACACCGCATTTTACGCCTTCCCGCAACAACTAGACGGGCACAAAAAAACGGGGCCGACGTCGATGCCGGCCCCGCTGCTGCCACCCGTCCTTGCGGCCAGGTGCAGTCTCGATGCTGCCTTACTTCTTGGACGGAGCGGCCGTGCCGTTACCCTTGAAGTACTTGAAGAATTCCGAACTCGGATCGACTACCATCACGTCGCCCTTGTCCTTGAAGGTGGCGCGGTAGGCTTCCAGGCTACGGTAGAACTTGTAGAACTCCGGATTCTTGCCAAACGCTTCCGCATAGATTTGCGACGCCTTGGCATCGCCCTCGCCGCGGATCTTCTCGGCTTCGCGATACGCTTCGGCCAGGATCACGGTGCGCTGCTTGTCGGCGTCGGCGCGGATTTTCTCGGAGTCGGCCGAACCGGTCGAACGCAGCTCATTGGCCACGCGCACGCGCTCGGACTTCATGCGCTCGTACACGGAGTTGTTGATCTGCTCGACGTAATCGACACGTTTCAGGCGCACGTCGACGATTTCCACGCCGATGGCCTTGGCTTCCGCCGAGACCTTCGCCAGGATCGCTTCCATCACCTTGCCGCGCTGGCCCGAGATCACTTCGCGCACGGTGCGCTTGGTGATTTCATCGTTCAGCGCCGCCTTGACGATTTGCGACATGCGGTTGCGGGCCGGTTTTTCATCACCACCGAAGCTGCGGAAATACAGCCGCGGGTCGGCGATGCGCCACTTCACGTAGGCGTCGACGAGGATGTTCTTCTTCTCGGCCGTGATGAAGCGTTCCGGCTCCGGCGTATCGAGCGTCAGGATGCGCTTGTCCAGGTACAGCACGTTCTGGAACGGCGGCGGCAGCTTGAAATACAGGCCCGGCGTGCTGATGACTTCCTTGACTTCACCGAGGGCGAAGACGACCGCATACTTACGCTGGTCGACCACGAACACGGTCGAGGACAAGAGCATGATCGCGATAAAGCCCGCGATCAGGGCGGCTACGATACGGTTCATTAGCGGCTCTCCCGTTCACGCGAAGAGCGGCTGTCGCGGCGCGTATTGACTTCTACTGTCTGCATGGCTTCCTGTGGCAAAACGGTATTGGCTGCGGGTGTCGCGGCAGCACGGGCGGCGGCAGCGGCAGCATCGGTGGCAGCCGTCTGGGCGATCAGCTTGTCGAGCGGCAGATACAGCAGATTGCTGCCCGTCTTCGCGTCAACCATGACCTTGCTGGCACTGCTGAACACTTGCTGCATCGTTTCCAGGTACATGCGGTCGCGCGTGACAACGGGCGCCTTCTGGTACTCAACCAGCACCTGTTTGAAACGCGAGGCATTACCAGCGGCGTTTTCAGTCACCATCGAACTGTACGCTGCGGCTTCCTCCATCAGGCGGAAAGCGGCGCCGCGGGCTTTTGGAATGACGTCATTGGCGTAAGCCTGGCCTTCATTCTTCTGGCGTTCGCGGTCCTGTCCAGCCTTGACGGCATCGTCGAAAGCGGCTTGCACCTGCTCCGGCGGCTGCACGGCCTGCATCGTCACGTTGGTGATGACAGCGCCAACCTTGTAGCGGTCCAGAATTTGCTGCATCAGCTGCTGCGTATCGTAAGCGACCTTTTCGCGGCCTTCGTACAGCACGAAGTCCATCTTGCTGCGGCCGACCACTTCGCGGATCGCCGTTTCGGCGACCTGGCGCAGGGTGTCTTCCTGGTCGCGCGTGTTAAACAGCCACGCCACGGGATCTTTCAGCGTGTATTGCACCGCGAACTGGATGTCGATGATGTTTTCATCGTCCGTCAGCATCAGCGACTCGCTGGCCTGCTTGTTGCGCAGCGACTGGCGGTAACCCACTTCCACCGTGCGCACCTGCGACACGTTGACCGTTTCGTCGGTCTGGAACGGGTACGGCCAGCGCCAGTTAAAACCGGCCGGCGTAGTGTGGCTATACTTGCCGAACGTGAGCACGACGCCGTTCTGGCCCTCTTGCACGATGAAGGCGCCACTGGCGAGCCAGATGAAGACGGCGATCACGCCGACCACGCCGGCGGTGATGCCAGCGCCCTTCATGTCGGGACGCGGGCCGCTGCCACCACCGTTGTTATTGCCGCCGTTGTCGGGACGGTTCTTCTGTCCGAAAAAGGCATTCAGGCGCTGATTGAAATCGCGCCACAACTGATCGAGGTCCGGCGGACCTTCGCCGGGCTTTTTGCCTTCTTGGGCTTTCTTGCCGTCGTCCTTGCGATTGCCCCAGCGGGGATCGTTCAGGGACAACTTCAAGCCTGTTTTTTTGAGTAGGGAGACAAGCATAACTATCGTGTTCCGACTTGGGAGTGGGTGGAAATCCTATCGTCCTCGCCAGGCTCTTCGTCCTGGTCCGGGGCGGCGCCATCGTGCTGGTCGTGCTGGTCGTACTGACCGTCCAACTGATCTTCCTGCTGTGCTTCGTCGTTCTGATACAGGTGGGCCGAGCGAGGCGCCTTCCTGGCCATCTCGACGATCGCATCGCGCAGCAGGTCGAGCCCGCTGCCCTTCTGCGCACTGACGAACACGCGACTGATCGTAGCATATTCGTCGCGCTCCACCGAAGGCTCCAGCCCGGCCGCATCGATCTTGTTCCACACGAGGATTTGCGGAATATGATCGGCGCCGATCTCTTTCAAGACCAGGTTGACCTGTTCGATCTGCTCCATGCGTACCGGCGACGCAGCGTCGACGACATGCAGCAGCAAATCGGCATGGATGGTTTCTTCGAGCGTGGCGCGGAAAGCGGCCACCAGCTGATGCGGCAATTCGCGCACGAAACCGACCGTATCGGAGATCACCACATTGCCCACTTCCTGGCCCAGGTAAACCCGGCGCGAGGTGGTGTCCAGGGTGGCGAACAACTGGTCGGCGACATACACGCCAGCCTTGGTCACGGCATTGAACAGGGTCGACTTGCCGGCATTGGTATAGCCGACCAGGGACACCGAGAATGTGTGATTGCGGCCGCGCGCACGGCGCTGCGTTTCGCGCTGCTTGTGCAGTTTTTCCAGGCGCGCGCGCAGGGCCTTGACACGGTCGCCGATCAGCCGGCGGTCCGTTTCAAGCTGCGTCTCGCCGGGACCGCGCAAGCCGATACCGCCCTTTTGCCGCTCAAGGTGGGTCCAGCCGCGGATCAGGCGCGTGGCCAGATGCTGCAGCTGGGCCAGCTCGACTTGCAGCTTGCCCTCGTGGCTCTTGGCGCGCTGCGCGAAGATGTCGAGGATCAGGCTGGTACGGTCGAGCACCCGCACGTTCAGGCGCTTTTCCAGATTGCGCTGCTGAGCAGGTGAAAGGGCGTGATTGAAGATGACGATTTCCAGGCCATCGTTGACGACGACGTCGCCAATTTCATCGGCCTTGCCGCTGCCGACGAAATACGCGGAATCGGGACTGGAACGCTTGGCCGTGATGGTGGAAATCGGGTCAGCGCCAGCCGAGCGCGACAACAGCATGAGTTCCTCCATGCTGGCGGCGAAGTCGCTGTGACCGAAGTCAACCCCGACTAGTACGGCGCGCATGATGGCATCAGACAAGTTGCGGCGGACGCCGACGCCGATGCAAACGCATCAGCGCCGCTGGCGCGGACGGGGGCGATGGAGGGTGAAAGGCGCTGGGCCTTCAAGCTCAACGCTTTACTCCGCTTCAGATTCAATATTGAGATTGACGGCACGGGCCGGCACCACTGTCGAGATGGCATGCTTGTACACCATCTGTGTCACTGTATTGCGCAGCAATACGACATATTGATCGAACGATTCGATATGGCCCTGCAATTTAATGCCATTGACCAAGTAGATCGAGACAGGAACATGCTCTTTGCGTAATGCATTGAGGAATGGGTCTTGTAACAGTTGCCCTTTGTTGCTCATAACAGCTCCGTTTGTTTATGTTGTTGTGTAAGAATTGGAGGCGACTCGCTTGATTTCAAGTGCTCTCACACCTTTCAAAGAGAGAAAGATGCGTCATAGCTACTGTAACCTGTTTTCACGATCGCTGTCGCGCATGGCGCATTAACACTTTATTATTTTCGTGCAAATGCCGTTGAATTGGCAGTCGGCGCCGCATTATCTCTGCGGCGCCTTAATATGCACTTAATTCAGCCGAAATCGTTACTTGCTCGGCGTGCGTGCAAACGGATTTTTACCCGTGCGCAGTTCAATGCGCAGCGGCGTGCCGACCAGGGCAAACGTATCGCGGAAATGTTTTTCCAGATAACGCTTGTATGGATCGCCAACGGCGTCGAGCGCATTGCCGTGTATCACGATCACAGGCGGGTTCATGCCGCCCTGGTGGGCATAGCGCAGCTTCGGACGAATCGAGCCTTTGCGGCGTGGTTCCTGTTTCTCCACAGCCTCGATCAAGGCGCGCGTCAGCTTCGGCGTCGACAGGTCGCACATGGCGGCTGCATACGCGGCGTTGAGCGACTTCATCAATGGACCGATGTTGGTGCCCTTCAGCGCCGAAATGAAATGCATTTGCGCGAACGACAGGAAATCGAGCTTGCGGTCAATATCGATCTTGATTTCATCGCGTTCGTGCGATTGCAAGCCATCCCACTTGTTCACGGCCACCACCAGCGCACGGCCCGATTCCAGAATGAAGCCGGCGATATGCGCGTCTTGTTCGGAAATATCCTGCTGCGCGTCAAGCATCAGCACCACCACGTTGGCCTCGGAAATCGACTGCAGGGTTTTCACCACCGAGAATTTCTCGATCGCTTCAAACACCTTGCCGCGGCGGCGGATACCGGCCGTGTCGATCAGCGTGTATTGCTGGCCATCGCGCTCGAACGGAATCTCGATCGAGTCGCGCGTCGTACCCGGCATGTCGAATGCGATCACGCGCTCTTCGCCCAGCAGGGTGTTGATGAGCGTCGACTTGCCCACGTTCGGACGGCCCACCAGGGCAATCTTGATGCCGCGGTCCGTCTTTTCCAGCTCTTCAGGCTCATCAGGACGCTGCGCAAAAGCGAGGTCCAGCATCACTTCGACGAGGTCGTTGACGCCGTCGCCGTGCGCCGACGAGATCGCATACGGATCGCCCATGCCCAATTCATAGAATTCGGACACGACGGCCGTATAGCGCATGCCTTCGCTTTTATTGACTACCAACAAGACCGGGCGTCCGCTCTTGCGCAGGAAGTCAACGATGGTCTTGTCATGCGGGGTCAGGCCTTGGCGGCCGTCCACGATGAAGACCACCACGTCGGCCTCGGCCACGGCCTGCTTGGTCTGCAGTGCCATCTGGTGCATGATGCCTTCCTTGGCGACGGGTTCGAAACCACCCGTATCGATGACCAGGAAGGGACGTTCGCCGACACGGCCTTCGCCATAGTGACGATCGCGCGTCAACCCAGGCAAATCCGCCACCAGCGCATCGCGCGAGCGGGTCAGACGATTGAATAAAGTCGATTTCCCAACATTGGGTCGACCTACTAGTGCAATTACCGGCTTCATTGTATTACTCGACCGCGAGAGCGGTCACTGTCCCTGATTGGGTTTGAAAAATCAAATTCGAACCGGCAACAACGGGAGCCGAAACAATCGGGCTACCGTCGGTACTGACACGACCTATTAATGCGCCATCTTCCCGTGACAGGAAGTGGATATAACCTTGATAGTCACCGACGGCGACGCTGCGGCCAAAGGAGGCCGGCGTCGACAGGCGGCGGCGCGCCAGCGCCTCATTCTTCCAGGCGCTCTGACCGGCTTCGCGGCCGAACGCCACCACCGAGCCCTGGGCGTCAGCGGCAAACACGAAACGCTGGTCGACGGCCACGCCCACATCGGACGAGATCGGCTTGGTCCAGCGGGGCACGCCCGTGGCGGCATCGAAGCAGCCCACCTTGCCCTGGTACGTGACGGCGCACACTTCGCCCTCGAACACCACCGGCGTGCCGGCGATGTCGGAGACGCGCTCCAGTTCGGTGGCGCCGCGCGGTTCGCTGACGACGATCTCCCAGCGTACCACACCGGTGGCGGCCGTCAGTGCCAGCAGCTTGCCACCTGGCTGGGCCACGTAGACATTCGCGCCACCCATCACCATGCCCGGCGCATTGCGCAGGGTCAGTGCCGGCGTGGCGCGCTGCACCGTCCACTTGCGCTCGCCCGTCTTGGCATCGAAGCCGACGATGCGGTTGTCCACGCTGCGCACCACGACCACGCCCTGTCCGACTACTGGCGGGGTCAGCACTTCGCTGGACGCCTGTGCCTTCCACAGTTGCTTGCCATCAGTATCAAAGGCCAGCACGGCGCCCTTGGCAGCGCCCACGGCCACCAGCGCGCCATCGCTACCGGCGCTGGAAGTGATGTCGCTGCCGGCCTTGATGCGCCACGTTTCACGGCCGCTGGCCGCATCCAGGCGCGCCAGCGCGCCATCGGCATTGACCACGTACAGGCTGTTGCCGGCCAGCGCAGGCGTAAAGGCGTACACGCCGGCCTTGCCGATCGAATACTTCCAGGCGTCGCGTACGGCAATGCTCGATTTTAACTCGACCAGCTTGGCCGGTTCGACTTTCGGGTCTTTGGAGGCAAACGGGTTCCAGGACGAGCAACCGGCCATCAGGGCCAACAGACTTGCAGCTACCAGCTTTTCAGTGACACGCATAAGTGTTATCCAACCTTTTTCTTGTACTTGTAAGGGCAAGGCAGGCGGCGCAAAACGCCGCATGGCCGAACCATCAGTGTTCCTGTCAGGCGGCGGCCTTCTCAGCCTTGGCCTTGTCTTCCGGTACCGTGCCGCCAATCGCCTCCAGTTTGACCTGGATCAATTGACGACCTGGATTATTCTTGTCCGTCGCGGCCAGCGCGGCCTGGTAGGCCGTGCGGGCATCGGCCAGCTTGTTTTGCGCCACGAGGATATCGCCCTTGCGGTCGGCCACGGCGCCGGCAAATTGCGCTACGCTGGCCGTCGCCAGCACTTTCAACGCTTCATCGTAGGCTTTCTCGTCCAGCAGGACACCCGCCAGGCGCAGCTTGGCCATGGCCTTGTACTCTTCCGTGCCATGCTCGGCTACCCATTGCAGCTGGGTCTTGGCCGTCTTCAGGTCATTCGCGTCAAACGCCACTTTGGCTGCGGCCAGCGCGCTCATCTGCGCATACGCCGTGCCGCTGAAACGCGATTGCATGTCGCCGGCCGCGCGCATCACCTTGGCGGTGTCCTTGGCGGCGATGGCGTTTTGCAGTTCGTCGTACAGCTGGCCCGCTTGCGCAGCTTGCGTGCGCTGGTAGTACTGCCAGCCAGCCCAGCCGCTATAGCCTGCCAGCGCCACGATCAGGACCCAGGAGGTCAGATTGCCATTGCGCTGCCACCAGGCCTTGAGGGTTGCCAGTTGTTCTTGTTCTTCGTGATCGTATGCCATGGGTCGTCAGTTTTAATGAGTAGTTGATCGAGGGTAGTACGGTCTTGCTTCAAATCAATGGTGGTGATGCACGTGACCGCCAGGACCGTGGTCGTGGCCGCAATCATGGTCACCGATGATCTGGTCCACCACGTAATCGACGACATCGTCGAACGGTACCGTGTTTTGCTGCGCGCCCGCATCGGCTTCGCGCATGGCTTTCACCGTAGCGACATTGTTGGCGATTTCATCATCGCCCATGATCACGGCAAACGCCGCACCGCTGGCATCGGCCTTTTTCATTTGCGTCTTGAAGCTGCCGCCGCCGTTGCTCGCTGCGCAATGTAGCACAACGTCGAGGCCCGCATCGCGAATCCGTTCGGCCAGCACGAAGGCTTGCAAGCCTGCCTGCTCGCCCTGATGCACCAGGTAGACGTCGCACTGGGCCGGCGCTTCCGGTTCGGCCGCATCCTTCATCAGCAGCACCAGACGTTCGACGCCCATGCCGAAACCGACGGCTGGCGTCGATTTGCCACCGAACATTTCCACCATGCCGTCATAGCGGCCACCGGCGCACACCGTGCCTTGCGCACCCAGCTTGTCGCTGACCCACTCGAACACCGTGCGGTTGTAGTAATCGAGGCCACGCACCAGGCGTGGATTGATGGTGAACGGGATATTGTTGTGATTCAAGATCTTCTGCACGCCGTGGAAGTGGGCCAGCGATTCCTCGCCCAGGTAGTCCAGCAGCTTCGGTGCACCATTCACCAAGTCCTGCATGGCAGGGTTCTTGGTATCGAGGATGCGCAGCGGATTGCTATGCAGCCGGCGCTTGGCTTCTTCGTCCAGCAGCTCGCTATGGCTTTCCAGATAGGTGATCAGGTCAGCGCGGTGGCGCAGGCGCTCGGCCGCGTCGCCGATCGAGTTCAGTTCCAGGCGGATGCCTTCCAGGCCCAGGTCATCCCACAGGCGGCGCGACAGCATGATGATCTCGGCGTCGATATCCGGGCCCGTGAAACCGATGGCTTCCACGCCAAACTGGTGGAACTGGCGGTAGCGGCCTTTTTGCGGGCGCTCGTGGCGGAACATCTGACCCTTGTACCACAGGCGTTTCGGACCTTCGTAGACGAGGTTGTGCTCGACCACGGCGCGCACCACGCCAGCCGTGCCTTCCGGACGCAGGGTCAGGTTGTCGCCGTTCATCGAATCGGTGAACGAGTACATTTCCTTTTCCACGATATCGGTCACGGCGCCGATGGCGCGCGCGAACAATTTCGTTTCTTCCACGATCGGCGTGCGGATTTGCTGGAAACCATAGCTTTGCAGCACGGATTGCGCCGTATTTTCAAACAATTCCCACAGCGGGGCGTCGGCAGGCAGCACGTCATTCATGCCTTTCACGCCGGTGATCTTATCTGCTTTTTTATTTTCGGACATAGTGTTCTCTTTAACTTGATTGTCGGATTACGCGCGTAGCGCTAATCCGACCTACGCTGCTGCGCCATAATGGCTTTTAACATAACTGAGGACGATGTCCTGGAATTCCTCGACGATGCGTTCGCCGCGCAAGGTAACGACTTTTTCGCCATCGACAAACACGGGCGCGGCCGGCGACTCGCCCGTACCGGGCAGGCTGATGCCGATATTCGCATGCTTCGATTCGCCGGGGCCGTTGACGATGCAGCCCATGACGGCCACGTTCATCGCTTCCACACCCGGATACGATTTTTTCCATTCCGGCATCTGCTCGCGCAGATACGTCTGGATGTTGTCGGCCAATTCCTGAAAGGTGGTCGACGTCGTGCGGCCGCAACCTGGGCAGGCGATCACCATGGGCGCGAACTTGCGCAAGCCCATGGTTTGCAAAATTTCCTGGCCGACGATGACTTCACGCGTGCGGTCGCCGCCAGGTTCTGGCGTGAGCGAGATGCGGATGGTGTCGCCGATGCCCTCTTGCAGCAGCACGGACAGGGCCGCCGTCGAAGCGACGATGCCCTTGCTGCCCATGCCCGCTTCCGTCAGGCCCAGGTGCAGCGGATAGTCGCAGCGCTGGGCCAGCTCGCGGTACACGGCGATCAAATCTTGCACACCAGAAACCTTGCACGACAGGATGATCTTGTCGCGCCCCAGGCCCAGCTCTTCGGCCCGCACGGCGTTCTCAATCGCCGACGTCACCAGCGCTTCATACATGACGGCTTGCGCCGGCCACGGTTCGGCGCGGCCTGCATTTTCATCCATGATGCGCGCCAGCAAGGCTTGATCCAGGCTGCCCCAGTTCACGCCGATGCGCACCGGCTTGTCGTACTTGCAAGCCGCTTCGATCATTTGCGCGAATTGCGTATCGCGCTTGGCGCCCTTGCCCACGTTGCCCGGATTAATACGGTACTTCGACAGCGCGCGCGCGCAATCGGGGTAGTCGTTGAGCAAGGTATGGCCGTTGTAATGGAAGTCACCCACCAGCGGCACGTCGATGTCCATCTTGTCGAGCTGCTCGCGGATATACGGTACGGCCGCAGCTGCTTCCGGACGGTCCACGGTCAGGCGCACCAGTTCCGAACCGGCACGCGCCAGTTCCTTGATCTGGATCGCCGTGCCGATGGCGTCAGCCGTATCGGTGTTCGTCATCGACTGCACCACCACGGGGGCGTCGCCGCCTACCCAGATCTGGCGCTGGCCGTGCACGATCAGCACCTTGCGGCTGTCGCGCCGGCCGGAAGGACCGGAGCCGATCGCTGTTTTCGAGGTAGCCATAATATTATCTTCTGAGTTTGCTTGAACGATTACTGCGCTTATTTGATGCTGACACGGGAAATCGTGCCACCCGCAACGGTCGGCAGGTCCAGCTTGGCACCGCGCAAAGTTGCCTGCACGACACCTGGCTTGCCCACCACCAGGGTGGCCGGGCCCGTGATATCAAACGTTTCCGTGCTGCCAGCCTTGACCATGCGCGAAATCAGCGGCGTGCTGCCAGGGCGGCGAATCTCGACCCACGAATCCTGCTCCACCTTCAACACCAGCGCATTCGCGCCCACGGCAGCGGGGGCCTCGGCCGGCGCAACGGCAGCCGTCGTCGCTGGCGGCGTCGCAGGCACAGCGGCAGGCACAGCGGCAGGCGCTGAAGCGACGCTGGTGGCAGGCGCGCCCGTCTGCGTATCGTTGCCTGGCGGCGGCGGCACGGAAATCAGCGGCACGGACGGCGTCTGCACGGGCGTCAAGTCCTGGCCCGGCTTGATCAGGGTTGTTTCCACGGGGCCCACGTCCGCATGTGCCACTTCTTTCTCGGCGTGCGAGGACAGCAGGCTGGCTGGCACATAGCCGAGCTTGTAGGCGCCAAAGGCTGCCGCCACGACGACAGCTACGGCGCCGGCGATCCAGAGGGGAGTCTGGTTCGACGAGCGCTGCGTCATCGACGGGAAGCGCGATTCGGAAAACGTGGCGGAAATTTCACGCCGCACGGGCGCGGCCGGGTCTTGCGCCGGCGCCGGATGGACTTCGATCATGGCCACCAGCGGCGCCGCGTCGAGGCGCACCACCTTGGCATAGGCGCGCACGAAACCGCGCACCACGGCCACGTTCGGCAAGGCCGCCATGTCGCCCTCTTCCAGCGCGATCACCTGGCGTGGCGCCAGCTTGAGCTGGTCGGCCACCTGTTCCACAGGCCAGCCCAGCGCTTCGCGCTGCGCCTTCAACTGTGCGCCTGCCAACGCAAGATTGCCCTGGGGCTGCTGCTGAGGCGTTTCTGCCCACTCTGAATTCATTGGTATCCCTGTCTCACTCATCAAACGCCCCATTTTGATAAGCAGCATATTCGGGGGAGCCGGAATGGTGGTTGCGCAAATGCGCCCCCAGGCCAGCTTCCGCACCCGCATCCCCGAGCTTATGCTGCACCTTGATCCCGAGCCACAGCACATCGGCCGTCTGGCTCTCCATTGTCGCTACTTTACCGAGCCGCTCAAGGTAATGAGCCGCTTGCCGGTAGTCTTGCTGTTGGTAATACACGCGCACCAAGCCGGCATAGGTCATTGCCGCAGCAGGTGCGATGCGCTCCGCCTTGAGCCAGTAGTCAGCGGCGCGCGGGTAATCTTTCATCATCAGGCTGCACGCCGCTGCATTCTGCAGCGCAAGTTCAGGCGTGCCATAGGCCACATCTTGCAGTGCGGCATCGAAATATGCCAACGACTGCGCCGCGCGCCCGGTCTGGCACAGAAACTGGCCATAATTATTGCTCAACTCGGGATTGTGGGGCGCGAGGCGCAATGCGTAAAGAAAATCTTTTTCAGCAGCCACAGGTTGGCGCAGGGCGGCAAAAATCAGGGCGCGCATGCCGCGCACCTGGGCGTTGTCCGGCACCAGCCGCACCGCCTGCTCTGCCTCGGCCAAAGCCACCACAAACTGGTCTTGCATATAATAGGCGCTGGCCAACTGCAAGCGCAAGGCGGCGCGCTGCTCGACAGATGCGGCTTGCTCCTTGTTTGCGGTGGAAGCACAGCCGGCCAGCAGCACGCCCAGGCTGACAACAGCCACGGCAAGTGCGCCAGGATAAGCCATGCTTCCCCGCATCAGGAGCGGATCTCCACGATCTTGCCGAAATTGGCGCCAAATTTCTGTTGATACTCGGTCATCTTTTCCATGCGTTCCTGCACCCGCGTGCGGTCCTTGACTTCGCCCGCCAGCTGACCGCAAGCCGCATCGATATCGTCGCCGCGCGTCTTGCGCACGGTGGTGATGATGCCACCATCCATCAGCACCTGGGCAAACGCCTTGATGCGCGGGTTTTTCGAGCGGAACAGGCCCGACTCGGGGAAGGGATTGAAGGGAATCAGGTTGAACTTGCAGTTCACGCCGAACTCGCGGTCTTGCACCAGCGCCAGCAGTTCGCGCGCGTGCTCGTCGCTGTCGTTGACGCCGTCGAGCATACAGTATTCAAACGTGATGAAATCGCGCGGGGCGAATTCCAGGTAACGTTTGCAGGCCGCCATCAATTCCTTCAGCGGGTATTTCTTGTTCAGTGGAATCAAACCGTCGCGCAAGGCGTCGTTCGAGGCGTGCAGCGAGACGGCCAGGGCCACCGGCACTTCCTGCGACAGCTTGTCCATCATCGGCACCACGCCCGAGGTCGACAGGGTCACGCGGCGGCGCGACAGGCCATAGGCATTGTCGTCGAGCATCAATTTCAGGGCCGTGACGGTCGGCTCAAAGTTCAGCAGGGGCTCGCCCATGCCCATCATCACCACGTTGGTGATCTGGCGCTCACCTTTCGGGCCCGGCTCGATGCCCTTGGTGCGGCGCAATTCGAATTCCGCCATCCACAGCTGGCCGATGATTTCACCAACGCTGAGGTTGCGGTTGAAGCCTTGCTTGCCCGTCGAGCAGAAACGGCAGTTCACGGCGCAGCCGGCCTGGGTCGAGATGCACAAGGTGCCGCGGTTTTCTTCCGGAATGAACACGGTTTCCACGGCATTGCCATTGCCCACGTCAACCAGCCACTTGCGCGTGCCATCCGTCGATGTGTGGTCGCTGATGATGGCCGGGGCGCGCACTTCGGCGCGCGTGGCCAGCTTGTCGCGCAGCGACTTGGCCAGGTCCGTCATGGCGTCGAAGTCGGAGGCGCCGAACTGATGTATCCAACGTTGCAATTGTTTCGCACGAAACGGTTTCTCTCCCAACTCGGCGCAGTAGGCGATGAGTTGCGCGGGATCGAGGTCCAGCAAGTTGGTGAGGGTCGTCGTATTCATGATCATGTCTATTCTAAAAATCCGTCCCCGCGCGCATCAGGAGCGAAAACTCCACAGCGCAGCGGGAACAGGGGGTGATAAGTTATTTCACAGATAACGCCAGGAAATAACGTTATCTAAAGCAATTAAGCCTTCAGTTCTGGGAAGAAGTAAGCGATTTCCACTTTAGCAGCTTCGACAGCGTCGGAACCGTGTACGGCGTTAGCGTCGATCGAATCGGCGAAATCGGCGCGGATCGTGCCTTTTTCTGCTTTCTTCGGATCGGTCGCGCCCATCAGGTCACGGTGGGCCAGAACGGCGTTTTCGCCTTCCAGGGCTTGGATCATGACTGGACCCGAAACCATGAAGTCGACCAGATCCTTGAAGAAGCCGCGCTCTTTGTGCGCTGCGTAGAAGCCTTCAGCTTGTTCGCGCGACAGTTGGGTCATGCGTGCTGCAACGATTTTCAGGCCAGCGTTTTCAAAACGGGTGTAGATTTGACCGATTACGTTTTTTGCAACTGCGTCTGGTTTGATGATCGACAGGGTGCGTTCGATTGCCATGTGTGAAAACTCCAATAAAAAGTAAGGTTTAAAACAGTAAATTGATAACTCAATCAACCTTTGATTTTACCATACTCCACCCCATATCACCCAGACAGGCAGGGGGCGTCTTGCCGCCCTACCCCTGTTTAATGAAATCTTAAGCTGCTTTTTTGGCAAATTCCGACCCTCATGCTATCCTTGGGTAAAGCACTAATTTGAATTGACAACACGGAGGCACTATGAATCAGAACATGCAACGCACCTTTGACCTGTCGGGGGGCATGCAGCAAGTCCGCCACCAGGTCTTGCGCAACACTTACTGGCTGCTGGCACTGTCCATGATACCGACCGTGCTGGGCGCCTTCATCGGCGTGCAAATGCACTTGCCGATGCTGAGCGGCGGCATGGGTTTCATCATCTTCATGGCAGTCGCATTCGGCTTCATGTATGCGATTGAAAAAACCAAGAACTCGGGCCTGGGCGTCGCCGTCCTGCTGGGCTTTACCTTCTTCATGGGCCTGATGCTCACGCCTATCCTGACGCGTACGCTCGGCTACTCGAACGGCGGCATGCTGATCATGACGGCATTCGGCGGTACGGCCACCATCCTGGCCGTGATGGCGACCATCGCCACGGTCTCGAAGCGCGACTTCTCGGCCATGGGAAAATGGCTGTTCGCCGGCGTGATCGTGCTGATCCTGGCGTCGGTGGCGAACATCTTCCTGGGCCTGTCGGCACTGTCGATCGTGATCTCCATGGTCGCCATCGCCATCTTCTCGGCTTACATCCTGTATGACGTGCAGCAAATCATCAATGGCGGCGAGACCAACTACATCTCGGCCACCCTGCGCATCTACCTGGACGTGTACAACATCTTCACCAGCCTGCTGTCCTTGCTGGGCTTCGCCGGCGGCAGCCGCGACTAAGCGCTGATGCAAAAACGCCGGGGCGGCGTTGCAGCGCCTGGCCCTGAACGTTTTATGCGCCTGGGCATGAAAATAAAAGCCGACCCTCGGGTCGGCTTTTTTACGCCTGCAGTCTCTACTTGATCTTCTCCGCCGCCGCCGACAGGCAGGCGCGGGCACGATCCAACGTCGGGTTGTCGCGCTGGGCCGCATACACGGCGTAGGCGGAATGCGAGAATTCGGGCGCGTCACGCACGCGGTGCAAGTGTCCTGCATCGAGGTGAGGTTGCGCGCTGCCAATGCGAAAGTAACTGGCGCCACCCACTTCCAGCAAGTACACGAGGGCCAGCGGCCCCAGCGAGATTGACACGGGCGGGCTGCTCAACTCAGGATACGCCGCCTGGTGGTTGGCCGCGAAGCTGGGCCCCCAGTCTACATACACATACGTATCAACATGCATCTGCCCGTCGGCGCGCGTGGTCACCATCACCAGCTTTTCCTCGGCCAGCAATTCGCTGGCCAGGCCCGGGCGCTGCGGCGGGTTGTACAGCACGGCCAGGTCGAGTGAGCCGTCGTGCACGGCGTCGAGCAAGCGCGCAGGACTGTCGACTTCCGCACGCAAGGCGATCTCGGGGCAATCGCGGCTCATGCGTATCAACCAGTCGCCCAACAGCGGCTGCCACAAGCTCAATTCGCAGCCGATGCTGACAGCGTCGTCGCGCCCCGGCGGCAAGGCCACCTGGTGGCGGGCCCTTTCCCACACCTGCACCATGGTGGCCGCATGGCGCATGAAGCGCTCGCCGGCCGAGGTCAGGCGGGCGCCCGCCTTATTGCGTACGAACAACTGGCGCCCCAGTTGCTGCTCCAGGGTACGGATGCGGGCGCTCACGGCGGTCTGCGTCACGTGCATGCGTTCGGCCGCCATGTTGAAGCTGCCGCAGGAAGCCACTTCCAGGAAGGTGCGCGCTTGATTGATATCCATCAAGCCATGATATCAGCTGCCGCACATATCAACTGACACGCTCGTAGCCGCCCAGCACGCCCTGCTTCGACAGCACCCATTGCCACAGTTGCAAGTCGCGCGCGCGGAAGGCGCCCGCACACGACAGCAGATAATATGACCACATGCGATGGAAGCGCTCGCCCAACTGGGCGGAAAACCGCGGCCACGCCTGCTCGAAATTCGCATGCCAGGCCATCAGGGTCTTGTCGTAGTCAGCGCCGAAGTTGTGCAAGTCCTCGGCCACAAATAAATCGTCCATGGCGTCGCCGAGCTGCCCGATCGACGGCAAGTCGCCATTCGGGGAAATGTATTTGTCGATCCACGGGTCGCACGCGGACTGGCGCTTGTTCTTGCCGATGGTATGCAGCAGGAACAGGCCATCGTCTTCCAGGCAGCGGTGCGCCACTTCCATGAAGGTGCGGTGGTTCTTGTGCCCCACATGCTCGAACATGCCGATGCTGACGATGCGGTCGAATTTTTCATTGACGTCGCGGTAGTCCTGCAGGCGGAAATCCAGGTGCTCGCCACCCGGCATGGCGCGCGCATACGCGGCCTGCTCTTTCGAAATCGTTACGCCCACGCACTGCACCGCGTATTTTTCCACTGCATAACGCATGAAACTGCCCCAGCCGCAGCCGATGTCGAGCACGCGCATGCCCGGCTCCAGCCTGAGCTTGCGGCAGATCAAATCGAGCTTGGCTTCCTGCGCCTCGGCCAGGTTGCTGGCGTCCTTCCAGTAGCCGCAGGTGTAGGTCATGCGCGGGTCGAGCATGGCCGCGTAGAAGGCGTTGCCCAGGTCGTAGTGTTCCTTGCCCACCATCCACGCGCGGCGCTCCGTCTGCAGGTTGAACAGGCGCGCAGTCAGCGCGTGGAAGGCCAGGCGCATGGGGCGCACGTCGTCGGCTATCCTGGCGCGCAGCAGATGGCAAAAGAATTCATCCAGCTGGCTCGCATCCCAGTCGCCGTCCATGTACGCTTCGCCCAGACCCAGGTTGCCGCTGGCGAAAGCCCGTTCGGGTACGCCAGGCTTGCGCAGCTGCATGTCCCATGCGGCGCGGCCATTCAAATGGATGCCGGCCCTGGCCAGCAATTCGGCCGCTTCGCGGGTCAGCCGCGTGTCGAGCCGGAGTCCGGCACTACCTGCCGGTGTTTGTCGCAACTGCCTGCCTGCTTGTGTCGTGTGCTGCGTGTTCATGCCCTGCCGCCTCCAGATGGTTGTCGGTGCTGGCGCGCGCCGGCAAGTCCACTCAGAGGCCCGGTGGCGCACCAGCAATAAAATTATCTACCCCTCATCCGCATCTGGATAATGAAACATCATGACCATTCATATCAAAAATTTTGCTGCAAAATGATTTTGAATAAATTATTTGTGAAAAACTACTGCGCATGAAGCGCTCTGTAGCATGAAAAAAGCCGCCTGTATGGCGGCTGTTCGCGGCAAGTTCGCGCCATTCGGCAGCACGATCAAAAGTCGTGATTCGACGGATACTTACTATAAAAATCGTTATCCCATTTGAAATTGGTGAAGGCCACGGTAAGGGAAATATCCAGCGCCTCGACAAAATGCCAGCAGCCGACGGGCAGAAACAGGATTTCGCCCGGTGCCAGCACGCATTCGCGCACCTGCACGTCGGCCATCAGCGGATAGCGCTGCAAGTCGATGTCACGCCCGTCAACAGGGGTAAAACAGTGGCGCTGGTTATATACGCGCGCCACCTCGCAGGCGGCCATGATGCGCAGCCGCTTGCGCCCTTTCACCTGCGCCATGAAGTTGTTCGTCAGGTCGTGGTGGAATGGCGTCACCGTGCCTGCCGGTCCAAACCACAAAAAGCCCGTGGGACCGCCATCCTGCTTCAGGTATTCGGGCAGCTGGCCGATATCGCCCCACAGCTCGCGCAAGGCTTGCCGGTTCTGCGAATTATTGTTCGCAGTCATGTAGAAATCGTTGGTCGTGCCGCTGCTCTCGACCAGGCTGGCGTACTCGCCAAAGGCCATCTTGCGCTTGTGCGCCACGCTGTTCATTTCATACTGGGCGTCCGCTTCGCGGCCGAACTGCACTTCCACCTCGCGCTGCCCGTAATGTTCGCGGAAATAGGCCGGACTCCACTTGGCCATGGCGGGCCAGTCGTCCAGCATGCCCGTGATGATCACGGGTTGGTTGGTGGAATAGAACTCCGTTAAAAACGCTTGCGCGGACAGCCTCTCGCGGCGGGGAATCTCGGTCGGGCGCAGCTGGTTCAACTTGCGCTGGATATCGATCACCCAGTCGCGCTTGGCCAGCCGGTTCGACAGGCGCACGGCGCCGGCAAGATACGGGCTGTGCAACGCAAGTTCGATTTCGCGGCGCGCCAGGGGCTCAGCGATGCCGGCCTGTTGCAGCACCGGCATCAGCGTCGACGGATGGCTGCCCAGCATGAGGTTTTCCGCGATCCAGCTGCGCCATTCGCGGCTCAGCTCCGCGTCTTGCTTCTGCTCCAGCTGCTTGACTCCGAATGTCGATACCGCCGCCATCGCCCGCCTCCTGTGTCTTTATATGAATAAACGGCCGGACAGCATGACTATCCGGCCGCGTCTTACGCTACATCAACATTACCGCACCTTCCACACCTCGGTTGCCAGCACGCCAGTCGCGTCGCCATCGAGTTCCCACGAGAACGCGCCGCGCAAGCCCTGGTCCTTGACGTATTTCACCTTGGTGCCGATGACGGTCGGGTCATCATAGCTCCACCACTGGCCGCCCGCGCCCGTGTACAAATACAGCTGCTTGGTTACGGGATGGTAGTAGCGCGTACCGGTCTTGGCGACGAGAATTTTATAGTCCTCGATGCCCGACTCGTACGTGCCCGGCGCCGTGCCCGTCGCCGCCTGGTACAGGCCATCGCCGTTCGGTCCCGGTGCCACGCCCGTCCAGCCGCGGCCATAGAACGGTATGCCCAGCAGCAGCTTGTCGCGCGGCACGCCGGCGGCAATCATGTACTGCACCGCCTTGTCTCCCACGTATTCGCGTGCCATGCCCGTCGAAGGATCGGCAGGGTCGGCAAACAGCTGGGCATTAAAGTTGGTGCTGCTTTCCCAGCCGCCATGGAAGTCGTAGGTCATCAGGTTGATCCAATCCATGTACTGCGAGTACAGGGCCGGTTCCGTGTTGTCGATCTTGTCCTTGCCGGCACCAACGGCCGCCGTCAACAGGTAGCGCTTGCCGTTGGCGGCACCGAGCGCATCGAGCTGGCTGCGGAATTCCGCCATCAGCAAGGTGAAGTTGCGCTTGTCGTTGGGACTGACCGTGTTGTACGGCTGGCCGCCGCCCACCGGGTATTCCCAGTCGATGTCGATGCCATCAAAGATGTTGGCAGCCGCACCCACGCCGCCGCGCCCGCCCTGCACCGGCAAATTGCCCTTGATGTAGATATCGATGCAGGAACGCACCATCTGCTTGCGCAGGGCATCCGTGGCCGAACCGACGGAGAAGTTCTTCGACCAGCTCCAGCCGCCCAGCGAGATGAACAGTTTGAGGTTCGGGTGCGCCGCCTTCAGTTTTTTCAGCTGCAGGAAGTTGCCCGACAGGGGAGCGTCCCATGGGATCGCCTGGCCATCGACGGTGCGCTTCGGCGTACGGATATAGTCGGCTTCGGCATCGCCACCGGTGCCCGCGTCCGGCGCATTCGGATTCGTCGCGCCCGGCTCCGCCTTGGTGATCATGCCGCACTCGTAGCCGCCATTTTTCGGATAGATGTTGCCGAAGGCATAGTTAATAAAGGTCAACTTGTCGGCCACGCCGCTGGAATGCACGTTCGCCACTTCATAGTCGCGGCCATACACGCCCCACTGCGCGAAATAGGAGCCCACTTCGCGGCCCGTTGGTGTCGGGGTTGGCGTTGGCGTTGGCGTTGGCGTTGGCGTTGGCGTCGGCGTCGGGGTAGGAGTAGGCGTCGGGGTTGGTGTCGGAGTAGGAGTAGGCGTTGGGGTAGGCGTGGTGCTGCAGACCTCCTGGCTGGTCCATGGCTTGCCCGTGCCGGCGGCGCCGCTGCTGGTCGACGGGTTATTGCCCTGCGTCCAGTAGTTGGCGCGGTAATTCGTGCCGGCATAGCTGACGGTGGCGCCCGCGCTGTAAGCCGTGCCCGCCACCCACGCCAGCGCGCAGGTGCCGCCGGTTGGGATCGGCGTTGGCGTCGGGGTGGGCGTCGGGTTCGGCGTTGGCACCGGTGTCGGGGTGGGTGTCGGAGTCGGCGTCGGCGTCGGCGTCGGCGTGGTACCGCCATCACAGGTGCCGCCCGCGCTCCACAGGCTAGGCGTGGAGACGGGATTCCAACCCGAGCCCACGTGATCGGTCTGCGTTACCAGGGCCGTGTAGTTGGCGCCCAGGTAAGTGACCACCGTACCGGCATTATAGGTGCCACCCTCTTGCCATGGCACGCAGGCGACTACCGTGCTGGCCGCCAGCAATTGCGAGCCGGCCGGCGTACTGGCGTCGCCGCCGCCACCGCAGGCCGC
The DNA here is from genome assembly GCF_051380905.1 of Janthinobacterium darwini. Taxonomy (NCBI): domain Bacteria; kingdom Pseudomonadati; phylum Pseudomonadota; class Betaproteobacteria; order Burkholderiales; family Oxalobacteraceae; genus Janthinobacterium; species Janthinobacterium darwini. The sequence goes on along the minus strand of NZ_JBNYXX010000001.1, from coordinate 714,988 downwards.
CAGCACGCCTCCACTGGCCAGACATACCATCATGTTCCTGATTGTTTTTTTAAGTATTAGATTTTCCACGCTGTCTCCTGTTCAGGTTTGCGGAGTGCCACTCTGCTTCGTCAATAACTACCCTTGATCTGTTTTTTGCAGTTGCAAGAACAGCATGCTGCTGAAAAAATAGGCGGTCAAGTGGTTTTAAAGTGGACTCAAAGTGGACAATACCACTCCGCGTAAAAAACGCGGCAGCCCAGGCGAACGGCATGTTGTCCTACTGGACAAACAAAAAACGACAGAGGGAGGATGAAAAAAGAAGCGTGATCTGGAAAATACAGACCAGTTTTATAATACGGCGTAAGTGGTATTGCGCCAGTTTGTTGCGCCGCCAAACGCGGCAACGGCGGGTGCCTGCCTGGCCACCCGCCGTATTTTCAATGCTTATTGCGCCAGATCAAACACTGCCATCGATTCCACGTGCGAAGTGTGCGGGAACATGTTGACCACGCCCGCCTTGCTCAGCACATAGCCAGCTTCCAGCGCCAGGATGCCGGCGTCGCGCGCCAGGGTCGAAGGACTGCAAGAGACGTAGACGATGCGTTTCGGCAGCATGTCGGGACGCACTTGCGACAGGCCAACCAAGGCCTGGCACAGGGCCATGGCGCCATCGCGCGGCGGGTCGATCAGGATGCGATCAAAACGGCCCAAGGCGATCAGGTCGTCGGTGGTGACTTCGAACAAGTTGCGCGTCGAGAACGAGGTCTTTTCCGCCAGGCCATTGGCCAGCGCGTTTTCCAGCGCCCGCTCCGTCAGGGTAGTGCTGCCTTCGATGCCCACCACTTCGCTGCCTTGCGTAGCCAGCGGCAAAGTAAAATTGCCCAGGCCACAGAACAGGTCGGCGACGCGGTCCGTCGGCTGCACTTCCAGCAAACGCAGGGCTTTCGACACCAGCACGCGGTTGATGTGGTGGTTCACCTGGGTAAAATCGACAGGCTTGAACGGCATCTTGACGCCGAATTCCGGCAGCAAATAGTGCAATTGCTTGTCCAGCGGATAGAACGGCACGGCCGTTTCCGGGCCTTTGACTTGCAGCCACCATTGCACGCCATACTCGTCGGCAAAGGCCTTCAATTTCGTTTCATCGTCCGCCGTCAATGGCGCCATGATGCGCAAGACCATGGCGGTGACGTCTTCGCCCACGGCCAGCTCGATCTGCGGCATCTGGTCGAAGATCGACAGCGAAGCAATCAGTCCACGCAGGGGCAGCAGCATGGCGGAGATGTGCGGCGGCAAGATTTCGCAGCTATCCATGTCGGCGACAAACGCCGATTTCTTTTCATGGAAGCCCACCAGCACGGCGTCTTTTTTCTTGACGTGGCGCACCGACAGGCGCGCGCGGTAGCGGTAGCCCCAGGTCGGGCCATACATGGGGCGCATGATGCTTTGCGGACGCACCTTGCCGATATGCCACAAGTTATCTTCCAGCACGCGCTGCTTGATCGCCACCTGGGCCGACGGCTCCAGATGCTGCATGGAGCAACCGCCGCAATTGTCGAAATGCTTGCACTTGGGCGTCACGCGCATGGACGATTCGCGGTGCAGCGCCGTCATGCGGGCCATTTCCCAGTTCTTCTTTTTCTTGAACGTCACAAAGCTGACGCGCTCGCCCGGCAATGCGCCTTCGACAAACACGACCTTGCCCGGCGAGCCGTCTTCGTTTTCAATATGGCCAACGCCACGGGCGTCCATGTCGAGCGATTTGATTTCGATGATATTTTCTTGCATAGCGATCAATAGGTAAGAGTGGGCCAGGACGCAGGGCCGCGCTGGAACTTGAAAGAATGGGGGAAAGGTCAGGCGCCGCGAGCGGGGCGTATGATAGCAGATGCAGCCCCGGAAATACCGGACCGGCTACCTTAGAGCAGGGAGTCGCGCACCACGCCGCGCGCAGCCATGGCCCGCTTGAGCTTGATCAAGGCTTCCTGCTGGATCTGGCGCACTCTTTCACGCGTCACGCCCATTTCCTCGGCCAGGGTTTCCAGGGTGGCGGGGTCATCGTTGTCGAGACCGAAACGGCGCATGATGACCACGCGCTGCTTGTCGGGCAGCTTGGTCAGCCAGTCGCGCACCAGCACCGTCATTTCATGGTGTTCCGCGCGCGCGTCGGGGCTGTCTTCGCTGGCGCCCGGCAGCATGTCCATCAGGGACGACTGCGGGTCGTTGTCAAGCGGCGCGTCGAGCGAGGTGGCGTGTTCGGACAGGGCCAGGATATCCTGCACCTCTTCCACGGGACGCCCCACCAGGTGGGCGATGTCTTCCGCAGTGGCATCCTTGCCGTCGTGGTGCTGGGCTTCCAGGTGGTATTTGCCGCGCAAAATTTGATTCAGTTCGCGCACCATGTGCACGGGCAGGCGCACCGTGCGCGCCTGGTTCATGATGGCGCGCTCGATGCTCTGGCGTATCCACCAGGTGGCGTAGGTGGAAAAGCGGAAACCGCGCTCGGGCTCAAACTTGTCGATGGCCCGCATCAGGCCGATGTTCCCCTCCTCGATCATGTCGAGCAAGACCACACCGCGGTTGATGTAATGCTTGGCGATCGACACGACCAGGCGCAGGTTGTGTTCGATCATGGTTTGCCGGGCTTCAAAATTGCCCTGCTTGGCCAGGGTGGCGTAATACACCTCTTGCGCCGCCGTCAGCAATGGCCGCGTGCCGATCTGGTTCAGGTAGTGCTGCGTGGTGTCGGTCGACAGCTCGGCCGCCAGCACTTTTTTCAACTCATCGACACTTTCGACCAGCACGCTGACGCTGGCAACCTCGCCGCCCTCGCCCGCGTCAACGGCATCAATGCCGTCAAGTTCGCCGACATCGTCCGTCACGACTTCGTCCGCTCCGTCTTCCGGCAGTTCCGGCTCATCGTCCAGCTGATCGTGCGGCGCGTGTGTCATTGCTTTACCTAACGGTTAGGCAGGAATTTCGAAGGGTCGACAGGTTTGCCCTGCTGGCGGATTTCAAAGTGCAGCTTCACGCGGTCGGCATCGGAATCGCCCATTTCGGCGATGGCCTGGCCTTTGTTGACGTTCTGCCCTTCCTTCACCAGGATGCTGCGGTTATGCGCATATGCCGACAACAAGCTATTACTGTGCTTCACGATGACAAGATTACCATAACCACGGATTCCGCTCCCGGCATACATGACTTTTCCCGCGCCGGCGGCCACCACTTGCTGGCCCGCCTTGCCGGCGATATCGACGCCCTTGTTCTTGCCTTCGTCGAAAGTGCCGATGACCTTGCCTTCGGAAGGCCACATCCAGCTGATCTTGTCATCGCCAGCCGCTTGTGCGGCAGGGGCGGCGGCCACTACTGCTGGTGCGGGGGCCGCAGCGACGGGCGCAGGCGCCGGGGCAGGCTTGGCGTCGGTGGTGCCGCCGTCGGCGCGCAACTCGGCCAGGGTGGCGTCGGAATACGCGCGCTTCTCGCCGCGCGGGCCCGCTTTCTTCGGCACGACAGGGGCGGCCGGCTTGATTTCCGTGACAGGCGGCATGACGATGGCCGACGTTTGCGCGCCGCCCGTGTCGCCATTCGGCGGAAGCACGCGCAAGACCTGGTCGACCTTGATGTCGTTCGGGTTGCTCAAGTCATTCCAGGCCACCAGGTCGCGGTAATTCTGGCCGTGTTCCAGAGCGATGCGCAACAGGGTGTCGCCGCGCTTGACCGTGTAATAGGCCGGATCGCGGTCGCGCGGATCGCTGGCGGCGGCGCTGCTGCTCGATGGATGGCGCTCCACAACGGGCGCCTGGACACCAGTGGTGCCGCAACCGCTCAACAGAGCGGCCAGCGCGAGGCTGCAGAGGAATATGTTACTTTTCTTAATCATTCGCATGTATGTTTAGGTCCTGCTTGCTAGCTGATCCGAGGATCATATGATGCCCGGGCGCAAAGGCACGAAATGGCAGTCTTCCAGGGTCTGGCTGGTCCATTCCATTTTCCCCACCCGGGTAATGAGTTGTAAGTGTTGCAATTTGCCCCCCACCGGCGCAACCAGACGCCCGCCGGGCGCCAGCTGTTCCAGCAAGGCTTGCGGGACTTCCAGGCCGGCTGCGGCAAGGATGATCCCGTCAAAGGGCGCCGCCTGCGGCAGGCCAAGCATACCATCTCCGTACTGCAAACGCAGATTTGACACGCGCAGGGGGCGCAGATTGGCCTTCGCCAGCTCGTGCAAGGGCCGGATGCGCTCGATCGAATACACCTCTTTCGCCACCAGCGACAGCACCGCCGCCTGGTAGCCGCAGCCCGTGCCGATTTCCAGCACTCGCTGCAAGCTGCCGCCCTGGCGCATAACTTCGATCATGCGCGCCACGATATACGGCTGTGAAATGGTCTGGTGGTGGCCGATGGGCAATGAAGCGTCGATATAGGCCTGCGACGCCAGCGCCTCGTCCATGAACAGATGACGCGGCACGGCTTGCATGGCGTCGAGCACTACCTGGTCCTTGACGCCCTGTTTCGCGATGCGCACCACCATGGCCCGGCGCACGGCCTCCGACACCAGCGGGTTTTGCCGTGGCGGCGACAGTACCGCTGGCTGCGCCCGCTCATTGGCGATGGCCTGGGCGCGCGACGGCGCGATGGGCACGGCTGCACCATGGTGCGGCGCTCCGCCCCGCGCCGCGTTTTGCGCCGCATTCTGCGTGGCCGTCTGCGGTGTGGCGATCCTGGACTGGGCCAGCGACTGCCCCCCGCCCAGCCTGGCGGGCTTGCCTGCCAGCGAATCGAGGGAAAGGGGGAAGGTACGCGGCTTATCGGTCATGCCAGGCCTTTTGCCAGTGCATCGAGTTGGGTGGTATGCGTCAGGTCGATCTGCAGCGGCGTGATCGATACTTGTCCATGTTCAACGGCATGGAAGTCCGTGCCCGGACCGCCTTCCTTGGCAGCGCCGGCAGGGCCGATCCAGAAGATTTCACGGCCACGGGGATCGAGGGAGCGGATCACGGGCTCAGCCGAATGGCGCTTGCCCAGGCGCGTGGCCACCATGCCTTGCAATTGCGCGTAAGGGATGGCGGGGATATTCACATTCAGCAAATACGGTTTCTGCAGGGCGTCAAACTGGCGCTCGACGATTTCCCTGGCCACGCGGGCGGCCGCGTCCAGGTTGGCCCAGCCAAACTGCGACTGGGAAAAGGCGATGGCAGGAATGCCGAACAGATAGCCTTCCGTGGCGGCCGCCACAGTGCCAGAATACAGGGTGTCGTCACCCATGTTGGGGCCGTTGTTGATGCCGGACACCACCAGGTCGGGGCGCTCGATGAGCATGCCCGTCAGCGCCACGTGCACGCAGTCGGTGGGCGTGCCGTTGACAAAATAAAAGCCGTTGGCGGCCTTGTGCACGGACAGGGGCCGGTCCAGCGACAGCGAATTGGATGCGCCCGAACGATTGCTGTCGGGCGCCACCACGACGATCTCGGCAATGGGCGCGAGCGCGTCGGCCAGGGCAGCCAGGCCAGGCGCCAGGTAACCGTCGTCGTTACTGATAAGAATTCTCATAAGCAGATTTTACCCGAAGCAATGCCAACACTGGGCGTACCGCACGCTGATAGTCAGCATTATTTGTGCCGCCGCGCGGCCATGGCGCGCGGCGTCAGCGCTGCCCGATGCGCGCCTCCGACAAGGCCCCTTCCAGCGCCTGCACTTCATCCTCCTGCAAGGCCAGCAAGGCGTTCAGGTTGCCTTGTAATTTGTACATTCTTTTCAGCTGCGCCATGCCACGCCTGCGCAGCTTGCCCGGCACACCCGGGCGCAGCAGGCAGGACTTCATATGGTCGGCCAATTCATCGGCCTGCGCATACTGCTCACGCTCTATCATGCCTTGCAACATCAAGATCATGCTGGACAGGGTATCCGGCTCGGCCACGCCCCGCCCGCTGGCACGGCCGGCCAGTATGGTTTCCTGCAAATGCCGGGCGCCGTCCAGCACGCTGTCCGCATGCTCCGTGACAGGCGCATTCAACAGCCGGTCGCTGCCGCTGAGCACGGCGTCCTCCAGCAGGCGCGCCGCCTCGCTGTCACCCTGCTGCTGGAGGGTGCCGGCCAATTGCTTCTTGCTGTGCAAGGTATCAAGGTGGTCTTCGCCCAGCAGGCGCGCATGTACTTCCAGCACCTGCTCCTGCACGCTGCGCGCCGCATCGAGTTCGCCGCGCCGCAGCAGCGCTTCGGCCAGCTTGCGCTGACTCATCAGGGTTTCCGGATGGTCGAGCCCGCGCGTGCGCTCGCGCGCCGCCACCTGGTCTTCGTGCAACTGGCGCGCGCCAGCCCAGTCGCCCTGCCCAGCCACGATATCGGCCAGCATGTCACGCGTGGCCAGCGTGGCGGCATGGTCACCGCCCAGGCGACGCTCCTGCACCTGCAGCACGGCAGCGAGCAGGCGCCGCGCGCCTTCCAGGTCGCCTTCACGCCCCAGCGCCTGCGCCAGGGCCAGCTTGCTGCGCAAGGTATCGCCATGCTCGGCGCCAAACAGGCGCTCACGCGCCGCCACCACCGTGCCCAGCACTTGCTGCACCTGCGCCAGCAGGCCCATGCGCAGCAAGGTGGCGGCGCGGCCATCCATCGCCTCCAGGGTCAGCGGATGCTCGCCGCCCAGCTGGCGCGCGTATGTTGCCAGCACCGTATCCTGCAGCAGCAGCGCCGCCGCCAGCTCTCCCTGCAGCAACAGGGTTTGCGCCAGGCAGGCCCGGGCGGCCAGGGTATCGGGATGCTCGCTGCCCAGCACGCGCTCGCGCACAGCGAGCACGTCCTCTTCCAGGAAGCGGGCTTCATCGAGCTTGCCCAGCTGGCGCAGCAGGCGCGCCATGCCGCTCTTGCTCTCCAGGCTGTCGGGATGCTCTTCGCCCAGCAGCCGTACGCGGATCTCGACGCTCTGGCGAAAGGCATCGAGCGCCTGCGCGCTGCGCCCGTCCTTGCGATACAGCTCGCCCAGGCGGGCCAGGTCGCGCGCCAGCGGCAGGGCCACGGCGCGGCCAGGTTCGAACAGCAAGGCCTGGCGCGCTTCGCCGATGGCGCCCAGCAAGGCGATTTCACGGCTCGATTGCCATGGGAAATAGCCGCCCGTCAGCCAGTGCAAGAAGGCTTCGAAGGTGCGCGTGAGGGAAAAACGGTCGCCGCCCTGGTCGATGCGCACGGCCAGTTGTTCGCCATAGGCGAAGGTTTTCGTCTGCTGCAGCTGGACTTCGTCGAAATAGCTGTCGAGGGCAATCTGCGACAAACCGTAAGAGGTGCGCAGCAGGCGCTCGAACATGGGCTGGAAGCCGGCGATGCCCTTGTGCGCGTCGCCGCGACGCCACTCGGCGCGCTGCGCCCCGTCGCCCATTTCTATACGCGAGGGCAAGGGGTACATCAGCAGCGGACGCTGTTCATCTTCATGGCTGCGGCGGTACTCGATCGCCCGCGTAACGAGTGCATCGACGCCTTCCAGGCTTTGCCGGTTAGGCGTAAAGACCACCACCAGCTTTTTCGGCAGCAAGGTGGTGCAGATGCCGGCGCTGTCCGTGCGGCCCGTGCGCGAATCGACCAGCACATAGCGGAAATGCTGGGCCAGGGTATCGGCGAAGCAACGAAACAGGGCCGGACAGGCGTCGAACAACTGGTCCCAGCGCATCTGCGCCAGACGTTCGCTGTAGCTGGCATCGAATCGCCCCGCGCGCATCAGGTACAGCGGGCTGCCCTGATCGACGCGCACCACGTATTGCTGCCAGTCGATAGCGTCGAGCACGCGCTGCGCCAGCGCCGCATCCTCGCGCCCAGCGTCCTGCCCGCCGGCGCGCGCGCCCGCCGTTTCCAGGCTGATGCGCTCGAGCTGCTGGCGGCACGCCTCGAAGAACTCGAGCACGCCCGGTCGTTCCTCGTGCTGCTCGAAGTAATGGTGCAGGCCAGGCGCTTCCATGTCCCAGTCCAGCATCAGCACGGGCACGCTGGCGTTCTCGCGCCGCGCCAGCAGGACGGCGATGTTCGACAAGGCCATCGTGCGGCCAGTGCCGCCCTTGTAGGAATAGAAGGTAACGACTTCGCCAGGGGCGCTCAAAGGTGGCAGGGAGAGGCGTTGGCATTCCATGTCAGGACCTTTTACATGATTAACGTGGAAAGTGGGGAGGCGGAATGGCGCGCCATTCCGGTGGAATATCGGGTAACACGAAACGGCTGCAATCGTGGCCGGGCGGCGTGGATCGCTTCAGCAGGTGGTAATGCGTGGCGATGCGCTGCACGATGCGTTCGATGTCGGGCAGGTATTGCGGATTCGACTTCAGGTCGCCGCTGGCCAGCGTATAGCCGGAGAAATCGACGTACAGGCCCGACTCCGTGATTTGCGGCGGCAGGCCGTCCGGATGGCGCGTCATGATGATGGGGATGATAAGGTGGCTGGGCAGTTCATACCAGGCGCGCCGCTCCTGTTCAATTAGTTGCATGGCGGCAAACTCGCGCCGCGTGTAGCCGTGCGCTTCATATTTGGGCGTGTACAGCACGATCATGCAGACGCTCTGGCACATGGCACGCGCCACGCGCAGGTCGATATCGTCACCGCCGCCCAGTTGCTCGCTGTCGATGAACAGCACTTCCTCACGGTCGAGGTGAGGCTCCAGATAGCAAGCCAGCGCCTCGATGAGATCATTCTTGAACTTGTTCATGAACGCATATTGGCCGTGTGCATAGCTCAAGAAACAGCCGTAGCGGATCTCCATGGCATCCCCCTGTTCCCCGTGCGGCCCTGCCATCGCCGCGCCTTCATCCTGCAAGGCATGCGCTCACTGTAGACCGCCCGGCAACAAGCCTGTTTGCGCTGGCGCAAAACTATGTCTGGCGTCCTGGACATGTGGAAAAAGCCAGAAACTGGCGCGATCACGCCCATTATTGGCATGCCAGGCACGCAGGCAAGCGCCGCGCAAGAAACGCCAGAGGCTTGATAACAAAGGAAAATAAGCCGGCGCGCTGATGGCGCCGGCAAGCGGGACTTAAACGCCCTTGGCGGGCAGGTTGCGGAAGAACTCCACGACTTCGGCGGTATCGCGCGTGCGCTTGAACGGTGGCAGGCTTTGCCAGATGCGCTTGCCGTACGGCTTGGAAATGAGGCGTGGATCGCAGATCATCAGCACGCCCCGGTCGCCCTCGTCGCGGATCAGGCGGCCTGCGCCCTGCTTCAGGTTGATGATGGCTTCTGGCAGGGAATGATGCATGAAGCCGTTCTTGCCCTGCTTTTCCATTACTTCGATACGCGCGGCCAGCACGGGATCGTCGGGCGGCGCGAACGGCAGCTTGTCGATGATCACGAGCGACAAGGCATCGCCGCGCACGTCGACGCCTTCCCAGAAACTCTGGCTGCCGATCAGCACGCCATTGCCGGCGGCGCGGAACTGGTCCAGCAATTCCGTGCGGCCCTTGTCGCCCTGCACGAACAGGGGAAAGTTCAGACCCCGCTGCTTGAATTCATCGGCCAGGCGCTCGGCTGCGCGCTTGACGGCGCGCAAGGTGGTGCACAGGAAGAAGGTGCGTCCGCCCGCCGCCTCGATGATGGGCAGGGCGCAGTCGATGACGGCATCCGTGTAGCCCAGCGAATTGGGCTGCGGCAGGTTTTGCGGCACGAACAGCAAGCCCTGCTGGCCATAGTCGAAGGGGCTCGGCCAGGTGTGCGACGGTTCGCCCGTCAAGCCCATCTGTTCCGAAAAATGCTTGAAATCGTTCTTCACGGCCAGGGTGGCGGACGTGAAAATCCAGCTGCGCGGCGTGCCTTCGCGCTGGTTGTTGAAGATCGGCGCGATCGACAATGGTGTTTTATGCAACTGCAAAGAGCTGGAAAACGCTTCCACCCAGAACACGGCTTCTTCTCCAGCCGCCACCTTTGCCTTCGGATCAAACTTCCAGCCGCTCAGCTGCTGCGCCAGCTCGACGCCGCGCACCCGGCACTGCTCCAGGGTTTCTGCCCGTTCCGCCTGGGTTTCCAGCACGGCCACCATGCCGTCGAGCTCATCTTTGAGAGTGTCGAGCGCGGGAAAGAAGTCGCTCGACGGGGCGATCTGCGGCAGGGACAGGCGCACGATATCCTGCGGGAACGTCAGGCGCAGGTCGCGCGCCGCCTTTTCCACCACCGTGACGGTCTTGGCCCAGTCGATGCCGCGCGCATGCGCCAGGCCCTCGGCCAGCACGTCGCGGCACAATTCCAGGATGTGCGACGTCGACACCGTGTTGCCAAAGAACAAAGTGGCCGTATCGGGCAGCTGGTGTGCTTCATCGAAGATGATGGTGTTGGCCGACGGCAGCAATTCGGCCACGCCCGTGTCCTTCAGGGCCACGTCGGCAAAAAACAAATGGTGGTTGACCACCACCACGTCGGCCTGCTGCGCTTCCTTGCGGGCCTTCATGACAAAACAATCCTGATAATACTGGCACTCGGCGCCCATGCAGGTGTCGCGCGTGGACGTCACCAGATTCCAGATCATGGCGTTTTCCGGCACCTTGGCCAGTTCGGCCTTGTCGCCGGAGCTGGTCATCTTGATGAAGCGCGAGATTTCGCGCAAATGCCCCACGTCGTCTCGCGAAGTCATGCGCCCGTTCTGCAGGGTGCGTTCCAAATGATAGTGACAGACGTAGTTCGAGCGGCCCTTCAGCAAGGCCACGGAGACGGGCGCCTGCAGCGCGGCGCGCACGGTGGGGATATCGCGCAGAAATAACTGGTCCTGCAAGTTCTTCGTACCGGTAGACACGATGGTCTTGCCGCCCCACATCAGGGCCGGCACCAGGTAGGCGAAGGTTTTACCGGTACCCGTGCCCGCCTCGGCGATCAGGGTGGTCTGGCTGTCGATAGCGTGGGCGATCGCCTTGGCCATTTCCGTTTGCGAACGGCGCGGCTTGTAGCTGCCCACGGCGGGACCGAGCGGGCCGCCGGCGCCGAACAGGCGCTCGATGTCGGCATCGTGCTTGCCAGGCGCGGCCTGGACTTCGGCTGGCAGACTGGCTTGCAGATCGGCAGGCTGGCCATCTGGGCTTGCAGGCAATAAATTGTGATCGGTCAAAATATACTTAGGTGAAGGCTGGACTGGACGCTACTGGCGCCCCTCAGGCGGGAACGTCGGGCACCAACTGCATTTTCAGCAAGGTGATGTGATCTTTCAATTGCAATTTGCGCTTTTTCAGGCGGCGTAACTGCAGCTCGTCATGGTGACCATCGAGTATCAGCAACTCGATGACGGCATCGAGGTCACGGTGCTCCACGTTGAGTTCAATCAGGCGCCGCTCTATATGCTGTGCATCGCTCATGTGTTGCGTTCCAGGCAGTGTTAGTAACAGGCGCGCGCAGCGTACGCAGGCAGCCATTGACGCCGGCATCACCGGCAAGTGCGTAGTTTAACCTGCCGCGCGCGTTAGGGCACGCCATTTCCGGCATCCCCCTGCACGGCGGTCTTAATTGGCAGGCGGCACAGGCACAGCAGCGGCCGGCTTGCTGGCAGCATCCGCGGCTGCCTTGGCAGCCTTGGCCTGCGCTTCGGCCTGGCGCTCGGCCAGGCGTTGCGCTACGCGTTTCTGGCGCGCCACGGCGTCCGCCTGCTTGCGCGCATAGTCTGCCTCGCGGGCCGCGCGGCGCGGCGCTTCGGCGGCGTCGGCGGCAGCCTGTCTCGCCACCTTCGCCGCTTGCTCAGCCTCGCGCTCGGCAACACTCTTGCCTTCCGGCTTGGGCGGCGCCGGCTCGGGTGCGACGACCCTCACAGGCTTGGGCATGGCCGCAGCCCGCTTCTCGGCGTCGAGACGCGCATCTTCCTGCGTCCTGGCCAGGTCGATATCGCGCAGGCGCACGGACTCGGCCCGCTTGAAGTAGTTCGCTTCCGCGTCGACGGCGCGCAGGCGCACCAGGATCAGGCGGCGCTTTTCCTTGGCCTTGTCCAGGCAGTTATTCACGAAAAACTTGTCGTAGCACTCCAGTTCGCGCACGGCAAACTCAGCTTCCGCCGCCTCGCGCTCGCTGGCTGACTGCTTCAGCTTGGCGTCCGCTTCTTCCACCGACAGGGTGGCGGGCACCTGCGGTGCGCCGACCTCATCCAATGCCGCAGCACCCTGGTGCGCGCAGGCGGACAATGCCAGCACCAGGCCCAGCGCCGCTCCCAGCTTGTATAGTGTATTTGCCATCATGTTCATTATCCCTGCCTCAGACGATCGCGTCGGCCGCGCCGCGCTGTTCTTTTTCCATGTATTCGCGCGATTGCATCTCGATGATACGCGAAACGGTGCGGTGAAACTCGTTGGCCAGCATGCCGTTCGTGTACAGCTCATCAGGCGCCACTTCGGCCGACATGATCAGCTTAACTTTTTGATCATAAAACACGTCGATCAGCCAGGTAAAGCGGCGCGCTTCGGACGACTGCGCCGCCGACATGGCCGGTATGCCGGACAGTATCACCGTATGGAAGCGGCTGGCGATTTCCAGGTAATCATTTTGCGAGCGGGGGCCGCCGCACAGTGTAGCGAAATCGAACCAGATGATGCCGCCGGCGCGGCGCAGGCAGTGGATTTCGCGGCTTTCGATGCGGATGCGCGCGTCTTCGTCGGCCGTCTCGGCGATGCGCGCATAGGCATCGCGCAAAGCCTTGTCGGTGGCCGCACCCAGCGGCGTATAGTAACTTTCCACCTGCTCCAGCGCGCGGCCGCGGTAATCGACGCCCGCGTCGACGTTCATCACGTCGAGCTTGTCCTTGAGCAGCGCGATGGTCGGCAGCATGCGGTCGCGGTGCAGGCCGTCCGGATACAGCAGGTCCGGATCGTAATTCGAGGTCATGATGAAGGACACGCCATTGGCGAACAGGGCCGACAGCAGGTTGTACAGGATCATCGCGTCGGCGATGTCGGAAACGTGGAATTCATCGAAACAGATCAAGCGGTATTTCTTGGCGATGCGCTTGGCCACCTCATCCAACGGGTCGGCCACGCCTTTCAATTCATCGAGCTGCTGGTGCACGCCGCGCATGAATTCGTGGAAGTGCAAGCGCGTCTTGCGCACCAGGGGCACGACCGAATAAAAACTGTCCATCAGGAACGATTTGCCGCGCCCCACCCCACCCCACATGTACACGCCTTTCGGCACGGCAGGACGGTTGAGCAGGCGCTTGAAGGTACTCGAGCGCTGGCCCTTGTAAGCCACCCACTCGTCATAGCACAGCTGCAGGCGGTCGACCGCGCGCCGCTGGGCGGCATCGGCCTTGAAATCGCGCTTCTGCAACGCGTGCTGGTAAAACTCTTCAACGTTCATGGGATTCGATTCAACAGGGATTCTTGACATAGCGCAAACGGGCCGGCAAGGCAGAAACTGCTTTGCCGGCCCGCTGCGAAGTACCGTAGCGCTTAGAAGTTCAGCGTACGCTTATCGACGGCCAGTGCCGCTTCCTTGGTCGCTTCCGACAGGGATGGGTGAGCGTGGCAGATGCGCGCGATGTCTTCGGCCGACGCCTTGAATTCCATCGCCACGACGGCTTCGGAAATCAGTTCGGACGCCATCGGGCCGACGATGTGCACGCCGAGGATTTCATCGGTGGTCGCATCGGCCAGGAATTTCACCATGCCCGATGTGTCGCCCAATGCGCGCGCACGGCCGTTGGCCATGAACGGGAAGGTGCCTGCTTTGTAAGCGATGCCTTCGGCCTTCAGGGTTTGCTCGGTCTTGCCGACCCACGCGATTTCCGGCGAGGTGTAGATCACCCACGGAATCGTGTTGAAGTTGGTGTGACCGTGCTGGCCAGCGATACGCTCGGCCACGGCAACGCCTTCTTCTTCCGCCTTGTGCGCCAGCATCGGGCCGCGCACGACGTCGCCCACCGCCCACACGTTCGGCAGGTTGGTCTTGCAATCGCCGTCGACGGCGATGAAGCCGCGTTCGTCCAGCTGCAGGCCTACCTTATCGGCACCCAGGCCATTCGTGTTCGGCGTACGGCCGATCGAAATGATCAGTTTGTCGAACACGGCTTTTTGCGCTTCGCCCTTGGCGTCCACGAATTCCACGGTGACGTCTTTCTTGCCTGGCGTGATCGCACCGATCTTGCAACCGAGGTTGATCTTCAAGCCTTGCTTGGTGAACAGCTTCGACGCTTCCTTGGCGATCTGCTCGTCGACGGCGCCCAGGAAGACCGGCAGGCCTTCCAGCACGGTGACGTCGGAACCCAGGCGGCGCCAGACGCTGCCCATTTCCAGACCGATCACGCCGGCACCGATGACGCCCAGCTTGGCTGGTACGGCGTCGATGGCCAGTGCGCCCGTGTTCGACAGGATCAGTTTCTCGTCGAATGGTGCGCCCGGCAGTTCGCGTGCGTTCGAACCCGTGGCGATGACCACGTGCTTGGCCGTCAAGGTTTCGTTGGCTTCGCCCGTCACGCTGATGTCATACGTGCCAGCGGCGGCGGCAGCGAAAGCGGCGCGGCCGTGGAAGAAGGCGATCTTGTTCTTCTTGAACAGGTACAGGATGCCGTCGTTGTTTTGCTTGACGACGGTGTCCTTGCGCTTGAGCATCTGGCCCAGGTTCAGTTTCAGGCCGGCGACGTCGATGCCGTGCTCGGCGAAGCTGTGGCCCGCATGTTCGAAATGCTCGGACGATTGCAGCAGCGCTTTCGAAGGGATGCAGCCGACGTTGGTGCAGGTACCGCCAGGAGCGGCGCCGCCCTTGGCGTTCGACCACTCGTCGACGCAGGCGACGGAAAAGCCCAGCTGGGCTGCGCGGATGGCGGCGATGTAGCCGCCAGGGCCCGCACCGATGACAACTACGTCAAATTGTTTAGTACTCATGTTTTGTTATTCCAATCTCTTCGTCTGGTACGAAAATCCACAATAGAAGGTAAATCACCACGCCGAAGCCGAAGGTCAATGTAAACAGGACGAAGACGAGGCGCCAGATCCACGCTTCCATGCCGGAAGCGCGGCCCAGGCCACCACAGACGCCACCGAGCCAGCGGTCGTTGCGCGAGCGGCGCAGGCGGCTGAATTCCTGCACCAGGTCATTCGCCGGACCGGAGCCGGATGGGCTGTCCGATTTATCCAGGTTGATATTGCCCAGGAGCTTGGCTTTCGCTTGCGCGAATTCCGCGTCGCTCAGGGCGCCCGCCAGGTGCAACTCGTGCAGACGCTTGATTTCTTCAGAGACGTTCATAGGAATCCTCTTTCATTGAGATCAGCCAGCTGCGTCTTCTGGCAAGGGTTATCAGCTACATTGCCCCGGCGGCGACGCCGGGGTGCTACAGTGCTTACAGATCCAGCAGCAGGCGTGCAGGATCTTCCAGCGCTTCTTTCATCGCCACCAGACCCAGGACAGCTTCGCGGCCGTCGATGATGCGGTGGTCGTAGGACATGGCCAGGTAGTTCATCGGACGTACCACGATCTGGCCGTTTTCGACAACAGCGCGGTCCTTGGTCGCATGCACGCCCAGGATGGCCGATTGTGGCGGGTTGATGATCGGGGTCGACAGCATGGAGCCGAAGGTACCGCCGTTCGAGATGGAGAACGTGCCGCCCGTCAGGTCGTCCAGGGTCAGCTTGCCTTCCTTGGCCTTCGCACCGAATTCACCGATTTTTTTCTCGATGTCGGCGATCGACAGCTGGTCCGCATTGCGGATGATAGGCACGACCAGACCACGTGGCGAACCGACAGCGATGCCGATATCGAAGTAGCCGTGGTAGACGATGTCGTTGCCATCAACGGAGGCATTGATGATCGGGTATTTTTTCAGGGCGGCGACGGCAGCCTTGACGAAGAAGGACATGAAGCCCAGCTTGACGCCGTGCTCTTTCTCGAACTTGTCCTTGTACTTGTTGCGCAGGTCGATGACCGGCTGCATGTTCACTTCATTGAACGTGGTCAGGATGGCGTTCGTCGATTGCGATTGCAGCAGGCGCTCGGCGATACGCGCGCGCAGGCGGCTCATCGGCACGCGCTCTTCCGGACGGTCGCCCAGGCTCGCAGCCGATGGCGTGGCAACTTGCTGCAGCGCTGGCTTGGCAGCGGCTGGCGCCAGTGGCGCGACAGCTGGCTTGGCGGAAGCGGCCAGGGCGTCGCCCTTGGTCACGCGGCCATCTTTGCCGGAACCGGCGACGTCGCCAGCGGACAGGCCTTTTTCCGACAGGATCTTGGCGGCGGCAGGCATGGCGACATCGCCTTTGCTTGCAGCAGCTGGGGCGGACGCGGTAGCGGCGTCTTGCGCGGCGGCAGCCAGGGCTGGCGCAGGAACAGCGGATACTTCCATCGGGCTGACCTTGGCCGAGCCGTCGGTGTCGATGATGGCGATGACTTCGCCGGCGACGACGGTAGCGCCGTCAGCCTTGATGATCTGCACGATCACGCCAGCGGCGGGCGCCGGCAGTTCCAGAACCACTTTGTCGGTTTCGATATCGATCATGTTTTCGTCGCGCGCGACTGGCTCGCCGACTTTCTTGTGCCATGCGAGCAGGGTCGCTTCTGCTACCGATTCCGACAACTGGGGAACTTTGACTTCGATTTGTGCCATGTAAAACTCCGTTTATTTTGTTATTGCGGCGCCGCCCCTGCGTAGCAAGGGCGGCGCTCCGTCACGATGTATGCGAACAAGCGCCATGCATAGACATGGCGCCCGCTATCCTGCCAATTACTTGGTCAGGATAAAACCCTTCAGCTTCGAGAATGCCGTTTCCAGCAGATCTTTTTGCTGTGCGTAGTGCTTGTCATAGTAACCGACAGCAGGCGACGCCGAAGCAGGACGGCCGGCGTAAGCCAGACGCTGACCCGATTCCAGGCCTTCGAAGATGTTGTGCTGGATCTGGAACCAGGCGCCCTGGTTTTGCGGCTCGTCCTGGGCCCATACGACTTCAACCAGGTTCGGGAACTTCTTCAGTTCAGCAGCGAACGACTTGTGCGGGAACGGATACAGCTGTTCCAGGCGCACGATGGCCGTGTCGGTCTGGCCGCGTGTCTTGCGTGCATTGACCAGGTCGTAGTAGACCTTGCCCGAGCAGGCGACGACGCGCTTGACTTTCTTGGCGTCGATTTTGTCGTCGACTTCGCCGATGACGGTCTGGAAACCACCCTTGGCCAGGTCGGTCAGTGGCGAACCGGCATCCTTGTTGCGCAACAGCGACTTCGGCGTCAGGATGACCAGCGGCTTGCGGAACTGGCGCACCATCTGGCGGCGCAGCAAATGGAAGATCTGCGAAGCCGTCGTCGGCTGCACCACTTGCATGTTGTTGTCTGCGCACAGTTGCAGGAAACGCTCAGGACGCGCGGACGAGTGCTCAGGACCCTGGCCTTCGTAGCCGTGCGGCAGCATCATGACCAGGCCAGAGGCGCGGCCCCACTTCACTTCGCCGGAGCTGATGAATTGGTCGATTACCACTTGCGCGCCGTTGGCGAAGTCGCCGAACTGGGCTTCCCAGATCGTCAAGGTGTTCGGTTCAGCGGTCGAGTAGCCGTATTCGAAGGCCAGTACGGCTTCTTCGGACAGCACCGAGTCGATGACGGTGAACGGCGCTTGGTTGTCCGAGACGTTTTGCAGCGGAATGTAGGTACCTGCATCCCAGCGCTCGCGGTTCTGGTCATGCAACACGGCGTGACGGTGCACGAAGGTGCCGCGGCCGGCGTCCTGGCCCGTCAGGCGGATGGCGTAGCCGGACGATACCAGCGATGCGTAGGCCAGGTGTTCGCCCATGCCCCAGTCCAGATTCATTTCGCCACGGCCCATGGTGCCACGGTCGCCCAGCACTTTTTCAACCAGCGAGTGGACCTTGAAGTCTTCCGGCACGGTGGTGATGCGGGTAGCCAGACGTTTCAGTTCCGTCATCGGCACGGCGGTGTCGGCCGAATCGGTCCATTTCTTGTTCAGGAACGGCAGCCAGTCGACGGCGTACTTGTTCTTGAAGTTAGAGATGACTGGATCGACGGTATGCTTGCCGGCGTCCATGGCGTCGCGGAAAGCGGCCACCATCTTGTCGCCGCCATCGGCAGGGATCACGCCTTGCGCTACCAGTTTGTCCGCGTACAGCTTGCGGGTGCCTGGATGCTGGCCGATCTTCTTGTACATCAGTGGCTGCGTCAGTGCCGGAGTATCTTGCTCGTTGTGGCCAAGTTTACGGTAGCAGATGATATCGAGGACGATGTCCTTCTTGAATTCCATGCGGTAGTCGAGCGCAATCTGCGTCGCCAGCACCACGGCTTCGGGATCATCGGCATTGATGTGCAGGACCGGTGCTTCGATCATCTTGACGACGTCCGAGCAGTACAGGGTCGAGCGTGCATCGCGCGGGTCCGAGGTGGTGAAACCGATCTGGTTGTTGATCACGATATGCACCGTGCCGCCCGTATGGTAGCCACGGGTTTGCGCCAGATTCAGCGTTTCCATCACGACACCCTGGCCGGCGAAAGCAGCATCGCCGTGCACCAGGATAGGCAGCACTTGCGCGCCCTGCGCGTCGCCGCGGCGATCCATGCGGGCCTTGACGGAACCTTCGACCACAGGGTTGACGATTTCCAGGTGCGACGGGTTGAACGCCAGCGACAGGTGGACCGGGCCGCCTGCGGTGGAGATGTCCGACGAGAAGCCTTGATGGTACTTCACGTCGCCGGCAGGCAGGTCGTCGCCATGCTTGCCTTCGAATTCTTCGAACAGTTCCTGCGGCGCCTTGCCCAGGGTGTTCACCAGCACGTTCAGGCGGCCGCGGTGGGCCATGCCGATAACGATTTCCTGCACGCCTTTTTCGCCGGCGCGCTGAATGGTTTCATCCATCGAGGCGATGAAGGTTTCGCCGCCTTCCAGGGAGAAGCGCTTCTGGCCCACGTAACGGGTGTGCAGATAGCGTTCCAGGCCTTCCGCCGCGGTCAGGCGGTCGAGGATGTGGATTTTTTTCTCTGGGGTGAAATTCGGGGTGGAGCGGATCGATTCCAGCTTCTCTTGCAACCAGCGCTTTTCGGCCGGATCGGAGATGTACATGAATTCGGCACCGATCGAACGCGTGTAGGTGTCGCGCAGATAGTTCAGCAGATCGCGCAGGGTGGCGGTCTCGGGGCCAAAATAGGTATTGCTGATGTTGAACACGGTGTCCATGTCCGCGTCGGTGAAACCGTAGAAGCTCGGCTCGAGCTCAGGGATCATCGGACGTTCCTGGCGTTGCAATGGATCCAGATTGGCCCAGTGCGAACCGAGGTAGCGATAAGCGGCGATCAGTTGCGTTGCAGCAACACGTTTGCGGCCCATTTCAGCATCGAAGGAAGCGGTCACCGTACGGATCGGACCTGCTTTTGCACGCTCGGCGAACGAGGCGACGACGGAGGCATGCGCCACGTCAGGCTTGTTGCTGCCATCGACTGCAGGCACATGCTGCATAGCGTCGAAATAGGCGCGCCAGTTATCCGGCACCGAGCCTGGATTGTTCAGATACGCCTCGTACAGGTCTTCCACGTACGGAGCATTCCCACCGAACAGGTAGGAGTTGGTCGTTAATTGCTGCATATATTGCTCACCTTTCTTCGCGCTTCGCGAGGAATTAGCGGGTTAATCTAACCTTCCGCGACACGGCCTGACCGGTTAGCGGATTGCACATCAAGTTGTGGGGAAGGGCTTTTTTATTGCACCAGCATTCTGCATACCGTCATTTAGAATAGCACGCGGTATTGTAACGCAACAACCACTAGTTGAATTTTATTTGGCAAGCAAATGTAAGCCGTGTTGTTGATTTTCCCGGGCTTGCAGCCCGTTTCTGTTGCGCTTATGCGATTCCGCCGCCAGCATCGGCGCGACGCTGGCGCGCAAGTGGTCTGACTGATAACGGCGGCGCCCCGATGGCCGCCAGCCAATCGGCATCTCCCGCAAACCACTCCACCAGGAAGTCGAGCATGGTGCGCAGCAGGGGCGACATGTGCTGGCGCGAGGTATAGATGCCGTAGATACCCATATCTTGCGGCACATAAGCAGGCAGCAGCTCCACCAGCTGTCCGCTGGCGATCAGCGGTGCGGCCGAATAGCGCGGCTGCATGGCGATGCCCGCCCCCGCCACCGTCGCCACCAGCAGGACCAGCGATTCATTTGCCGACAGGCGGCCACTGACGGGGACAGTGAGCGCTTCCCCGTCGTGCGTGAATTGCCACAGGCTCTTGCCAAAATACGTATACGTCAGACAATTATGCAGGGCCAGGTCTTCCGCCCGGCGCGGCGTGCCGTGCGCAGCCAGATACGATGGTGCGGCGCACACCACCGACGCGCAACTGGCCAGCTGGCGAGCGATCAGATTCGGCTCGAGCGCGTTCGTGATGCGGATCGCCAGGTCGATGCGCTGCTCCACCAGGTTGACGGCGCGGTTCTCCATCTGCAGGTCGACGGCGGCGCGCGGGTAGCGCCGCAGGTAAGCGGTCACTGCGCCAGCGAGCGCCGTCTGCGCCAGCGATTGCGAACAGGTGATGCGCAGCAAGCCATGTGGCGTATCGAGGCCTTCGGGCGAGGTGACGGCCATGGCGCCGGCCACTTCCAGAATCTGCCGGCAGCGCGCCAGGGTAGCCTCGCCCGCGTCCGTCAAGCTCAAACGGCGTGTGGTGCGATGCAGCAGACGCGCTCCCGCCCACTGCTCCATCTCGGCCAGGTAGCGCGTCACCATGGCGCGCGACATATCGAGCGCCTCGCTGGCGGCCACCATGCTGCCCCGTTCGGCGATAGCGACAAATACTTGTGCGGCGGTGATGCGGTCCATGCGGGCACTCCCTTGATTCGTTCGATCCATGCAACTAAGTATTGCAATCTACCCTATTTCTCGCGCCTGGTCGAAAGGATAATATGCGGGAGAGTATCTAATGTAGAAAGAACAATATGCTTGCACGTGCCGCCCTCTCCTTCCGCGCGCTGGACACCTTCCAGCTGGAGGTGCTTGGATGCGCACCGTCCACTTCCCTGCTGCTGAGCGGCGCGGACGACGCCATCCTTGTCAACACCCAGTTCCTGCGCGACGATGCGGCGCAGTTAGCGCACACCATCGCCGCCAGCGGCAAGCGCCTCACCACCATCTATATCAGCACCGCCGACCCGCAAGCCTATTTCGGCCTGGGCGTGCTGCAGGCAGCCTTTCCGGAGGCCCACATCCTCGCCAGCGGCACCACGGTCGAGGCGATCCGCCGCCAGGCCGGTGCCAGAGTCGCCCACTGGGGCGGCATCCTCAAGCACAATGCGCCGCGCTGCATCGTCCTGCCCCGGCCCTATGATGGCACCAGCCTGCAACTCGAAGGGCGGCAAGTCGCACTGCGCCACCTGGAAGCAGCGCTGGACTGAGCCTGGACCAGCGGCCTTACAAGGCGGCCAGAAAGCGCTCATACTCTTGCGCGCTGCGCGCCAACCGCTCGCCATAGCCCACTTCCTTCGGTCCGTCTTCCGCACCATAGAAGGCAAAGAAGCGGCGGTTGTCGGCGCCGATATACGCCAGGGTGACATCGAACGGCGCCAGCAACTGCGCCAGGGTGACGTTCCACTTGCCTTGCTGCGTAAAGTCTTCCTGCCGGATGCCAGCCGTGACGGCCAGCGCCACCTTGCGGCCCTGGAAGGCATCGCCGCCGGTGCCGTAGGCCCAGCCATACGCCAGCACGTCATCGAGCCACCGCTTCAGCAAGGGCGGGCAGTTGAACCAGTACAGGGGAAACTGCAAGACCACATGGGCGTGCGCTTCCACCAGCGCCTGCTCCCGCGCCACATCGATATTCCCGTCCGGATAAGCCTGCTGCACGTCGTGGATGGTGTAGCGGTCGGGATACTGCGCCAACTCCTGCAGCCAGCGCTTGTTCGCCACCGAAGTATCGATGGAAGGATGGAAGACGATAACGAGGGTTTTCTTCATGCTGCTTTCCTGAGTAAGGGATGGATGGACCGGCCCTGCCTTCCAAGGAAAGCAGGCAAGCCGGCACCCTGCCCCGTGGCGCGCAGCATGTGGCCGCGCGCCTCCAGAGGCAGAAACAGCATAGCCATCCCGAGTACTTTTCACAAGTACGCACATTAACTGCCTATACAGTAAGAAAAGTAAGCAACTTAGACGTTAGAAAGTAGCCTGCCATCCACATCCGGATCAGACTGGCTGGTGCCGCTCACCCCACTCGCACAAGGTATGGAGCACGGGGATCAGCGAGGCGCCCTTGCTTGAGAGGGAGTATTCGACCTTGGGCGGCACTTGCGGATACTCCTTGCGGATGATCAGCGCATCGGCCTCGAGCTCCTTCAGGACGACGCTGAGGGTCTTGAAGGCGATGCCACCGAGATGGCGCTTGAGTTCGTTATGCCGCAGCACCGTGTTTTCCGCGAGCGCGTACAGGATCAGCATTTTGTATTTGCCACCGATCAGCGACAAAGTGTAGCCAAATGCCGTATCGCCCAGGGCAACGCCACTGGGGGCGCATGTTTCTTCGTTCATCGCGTTGTGCTTCTCGGTTCTCAGGGTTGAGCCTCACAGCCTAGCAGCTTTGCGTTGCGTCAGCCATGCCTGGCGCATATAAAAAAAGCGAGCCATCAGGCTCGCTTTTTTGCGCCGGGCAGCAAGGCCCGGCAGGAACAATACGCGGTAACTTAAGCGCGCTTGTCCAGTGGCAGTACTTCGCGGGTCGTCGAACCGACGAACAGCTGACGCGGACGGCCGATTTTCTGTTCCGGATCGGCGATCATTTCGTTCCACTGGGCGATCCAGCCGATGGTGCGGGCCATGGCGAAGATACCGGTGAACAGCGACACAGGGATGCCCAGCGCCGATTGCACGATACCCGAGTAGAAGTCGACGTTCGGGTACAGTTTGCGCGAAACGAAGTAGTCGTCGTTCAGTGCAATCTTTTCCAGTTCCATCGCCAGCTTGAACAGCGGGTCGTCTTGCAGGCCCAGCTCTTGCAGCACTTCGTAGCAGGTTTCACGCATCAGCTTGGCGCGTGGATCGAAGTTCTTGTACACGCGGTGGCCAAAGCCCATCAGCTTGACGCCGGAGTTCTTGTCCTTGACTTGCTCGATGAAGGCAGGGATGTTCTCGACGGTGCCGATTTCCTTCAGCATGTTGAGTGCCGCTTCGTTGGCGCCGCCGTGAGCAGGGCCCCACAGGCAGGCGATACCGGCAGCGATACAGGCGAACGGATTGGCGCCCGACGAACCGGCCAGGCGGACGGTCGAGGTCGATGCGTTTTGCTCGTGATCTGCATGCAGGATCAGGATGCGGTCCAGGGCGCGCACCAGCACGTCGTTGACCTTGTACTCTTCGCACGGGTTGGCGAACATCATGTGCATGAAGTTGGCGCTGTACGACAGGTCGTTGCGTGGGTACACAAACGGCTGGCCGACCGAGTACTTGTAGGTCATGGCGACCAAGGTTGGCATCTTGGCGATCAGGCGAATGGCCGACACTTCGCGGTGACGCGGGTCGTTGATGTCCAGCGAATCATGGTAGAACGATGCCAGCGCGCCGACGGTGCCCACCAGGACCGACATCGGATGCGCATCGCGGCGGAAGCCACGGAAGAAGAATTGCATCTGTTCGTGCACCATCGTGTGCTTGGTGACGGTGTCGACGAACTTGGCTTTCTGCGCCGCGTTCGGCAGTTCGCCGTTCAGCAGGAGGTAGCACGATTCCATGAAGTCGGCGTTGACGGCCAACTGTTCGATCGGGTAACCACGGTACAGCAGCTCGCCCTTGTCGCCGTCGATATAGGTGATCGACGAGTTGCAGGCGGCCGTCGACATAAAGCCTGGGTCGTAGGTGAACTTGCCGCTACCGGCGTACAGTTTGCGGATGTCGATGACGTCCGGGCCAACCGTGCCTTTGTAGATTGGAAATTCAAGCGATGGGCTGCCATCGGAGAACGACAGGGTAGCTTTTGTGTCAGAGATATTCATGGGCTCTTCCTTCTCGGGAGTGAGTCGAAATTAAAATCAAAAATTCTGGCTGCAATTCGCACAGCAATTCGGCAGTGCTACAGCGCGCCACTCGCACCGTTTGCAATATATCGCCCAGGCGTCTAGGCAATGCGCAGTCGTTGCAGCAGTGCGCGCACATGCGGCAGATCGACTTCGCCTTCCGGCTCTTTACGGGCCAGTACCAGATCCATTAACGCATTGTCCGATAAATCCAGCAAACGCGTCAGCGCGTCAACTTCTTCATCGGTCAATTCGGTTTCATACGCATCGAGAAAACGGGTCAGGATAATGTCGTTTTCCAGCAGGCCACGGCGTGAACGCCAGCGCAGGCGGGCGCGGTTGGCCGGGTCGGCCTGATGCGAGGACAAAATTGATTCTGTCATTTGGTTTACCACTTTACGTGTGCCTTGCGGCACGGTGCTGCTATGCAGGCGCCGCCCGCAGGCAAGAGAGGATACCCTCTTCCCGCAAACGGCGCCCGGCGGACGCGATCAGACGAATCAGATCGCGCGGCGGACCATCAATTCCTTGATCTTGCCGATCGCCTTGTTCGGGTTCAACCCTTTCGGGCAGACGTCGACGCAGTTCATGATCGAATGGCAGCGGAACAGGCGGTACGGGTCTTCCAGGTTGTCCAGACGCGCACCGGTGGCTTCGTCGCGCGAATCGGCGATGAAGCGGTAGGCTTGCAGCAGACCGGCCGGGCCGACGAATTTGTCCGGATTCCACCAGAACGACGGGCACGACGTGGAGCAGCAAGCGCACAGGATGCACTCGTACAGGCCATCGAGTTCTTCGCGCTGTTCCGGCGACTGCAGGCGCTCTTTTTCAGGCGGGATCGAATCGTTGATCAGGAAAGGCTTGATCGAATCGTATTGCTTGAAAAATTGCGTCATGTCGACGATCAAATCGCGAATGACTGGCAGACCTGGCAACGGACGCAGCACGATAGGCTCGGACAGCTCGTTCAGGTTGGTGGTGCATGCCAGGCCGTTCTTGCCGTTGATGTTCATCGCGTCCGAACCGCACACGCCTTCGCGGCACGAGCGGCGCAGGGCCAGCGAGTCATCGACGTCCGCCTTGATGCGCTGCAGTGCGTCGAGCAGCATCTTGTCGGTGTCTTTCAGTTCGACCGTCAGGTCTTGCATGTACGGCTTGGCATCCTGGTCAGGATCGTAGCGGTAGATTTTGAATTTAAGAGTGCGTGCCATGGTATAGCCTTAGAAAGTACGTGGTTTCGGTTTGAAGGTATCAACCGTCAGCGGCTTGGTCACGACAGGCTTGTATTCCAGTCGGTTGCCTTCCGAATACCACAGAGTGTGCTTCATCCAGTTGTCGTCGTCACGTTGCGGATAGTCATCCTGGGCGTGGGCGCCGCGCGATTCCTTGCGTGCTGCTGCCGAAACGATGGTCGCTTTCGCCGTTTCGATCAGGTTGTCCAGTTCCAGCGCTTCCACACGGGCCGTGTTGAAGACCATCGATTTATCCTTGAAGGAGACGTGCTTGCGGCGCTCGTCGAGCTTCATGATTTCTTCGACGCCCTTGTTCAGCATCTCGTCGGTACGGAACACGCCACAGTACTTCTGCATCGTTGCGCGGATGTCGTTCGCCACGCCCTGCACGGTCTCCGTGCCGGTCGAGTTTTCCAGGCGCGCCAGGCGGCCCATGGCAAATTCGGCAGCATCGGCTGGCAAAGGCTTGTTTTCCTTGGCTTTCAGGCCGCTGTTGACGATGTGGTTGCCGGCCGCGCGGCCGAAGACCACCAGGTCGAGCAGCGAGTTCGTGCCCAGGCGGTTGGCGCCGTGCACCGACACGCAGGCGCATTCGCCGATTGCGTACAGGCCGTTGACGACCTTGGCCGAATTATCCGGACCGGTCGGGGTGACGACCTGGCCGTGGATGTTCGTTGGAATGCCGCCCATCTGGTAGTGAATCGTCGGCACGACAGGAATCGGTTCCTTGGTGGCATCGACGTTGGCGAACTTGTGGCCGATTTCCAGGATCGACGGCAGGCGCTTGGCAATGGTATCGGCGCCGATATGGCGCAGGTCCAGCATCACGTGGTCCTTGTTCGGACCGCAGCCGCGGCCTTCCTTGATTTCCTGGTCCATCGAACGCGATACGAAGTCGCGCGGCGCCAGATCCTTCAGGGTCGGCGCATAGCGCTCCATGAAGCGTTCGCCTTCGCTATTGATCAGGATGCCGCCTTCGCCGCGCACGCCTTCGGTGATCAATACGCCCGCGCCGGCCACGCCGGTCGGGTGGAACTGCCAGAATTCCATGTCTTGCAGTGGCAGGCCGGCACGTGCCGCCATGCCCATGCCGTCACCGGTGTTGATGAAGGCATTCGTCGACGCGGCGAAGATACGGCCTGCGCCGCCCGTTGCCATGACCGTCGTCTTTGCTTCCAGGATCATGCATTCGCCGGTTTCCATTTCCAGCGCGACTACACCGATCACGTCGCCTTCGGCGTCGCGGATCAGGTCGAGCGCCATCCATTCGACGAAGAAGTGCGTACGGGCGCGCACGTTGCGCTGGTACAGGGTGTGCAACAGGGCGTGACCGGTACGGTCGGCCGCTGCGCAAGCGCGCTGCACCGGCTTTTCGCCGAAGTGGGCCGTGTGGCCGCCGAAAGGACGCTGATAGATGGTGCCGTCAGGGTTGCGGTCGAATGGCATGCCGAAGTGTTCCAGTTCGTACACGACCTTCGGTGCTTCGCGGCACATGAATTCGATGGCATCCTGGTCGCCCAGATAGTCGCCACCCTTGACGGTGTCGAACATGTGCCAGAACCAGTTGTCTTCGGCCATGTTGCCGAGCGACGCGCCGATACCGCCCTGCGCCGCAACGGTGTGCGAGCGGGTCGGGAAAACTTTCGACAGGACTGCGACGTTCAGGCCGGCTTCAGCCAGCTGCAACGACGCGCGCATGCCGGAACCGCCGGCGCCAACGATTACCGCATCAAAGCGGCGGGTAGGAATTGCAGATTTATATGCTGCCACGATTACACACTCCAGAGTATCTGCACCGTCCAAGCGGCACAAGCGATCAACCACAGCATGGTGGCAATTTGCAGCGTCAAACGGAGGCCAGCGCTTTTCACGTAGTCCATCCAGATATCGCGTACGCCAACCCATGCGTGGTAAAACAGGGCAACGAAAGTCACCAGGCTGAACAATTTAAACCACTGCTGTGCGAACAGACCGGCCCAGCCTTCATAGCTGAAGTTACTGCCGGTAAGGAAGGAAATCAGCAGGATGGCCACATAGGCCACCATGACGATGGCGGTGACGCGTTGCGCCAGCCAGTCGCGCAAGCCGTAATGGGCACCGACGACGAGGCGTTTCGGTCCGATGTTATTGTCTGCCATTAAAATACTCCAAACAGTTTCAAAGCGACCAGGGCCGTCAGCACCAGGCTGACAACCAGCACGGACGTCGCGGTCTTGCGTGCCGAATCTTTTTCGATAGCAACGTGGACATCCATGAACAGGTGGCGGACGCCGGCGCAGAAGTGGTGCAGGAAGGCCCAGACCAGAGCCAGGGTGATCAGCTTGACGAACCAGTGCGATGCGATGCCCTGGAAGTAAGCGTAGGACATCTCGGAACGCAAGCTCTGTTCCAGCATGTACAGGATGCAGGGCAGCAGGGCGAAAATGATAAAGCCGCTGATGCGATGCAGGATCGAGACGATGGCGCCGACAGCCATGCGGTAGTTCGACAATTCGGTAACATGAATGTTACGGAATTCCGGCCGTTCTTTTTTTGGTACTTCTCTTACGGCTTCAGACATAACAAAAACCTCCCCTTGATAACTTAAATATTGAAGCGAAGCCGCGATTTTCGCCTATTTTCGCAACCCACACCAATATCTATTGTTGCATATAACCAAAATGGTTTTTTACTACAAAATATCGCGCTACTTTCCGTAGTTCACGTAATTTAATTACAGAATCGCCGGCAAAGCACGGCCCGCCGAGGCGGGCCGTGCTTTAGCTGCGCTTTCTGCTGTCTCCGTTGCCCGCCTTGCGGCAGGCATCTTGCAAGCGATGCACTTCAGCCCTGCTGCTTGTGCGGACGCCCGCGGGCGCCCCGCCGCTTCAGCTGAGTTCATTCTGATAATGATGACGACTGGTCAGGTACAAGCCCCGGCGCAGTTCGACCGGCTTGTCGCCGTAGGTAAACGACACGCGCTCGGAACTGAGCAAAGGCGTGCCAAGGTCGATATTCAAGAGCTGCGCGGCACCGGCATCGGCGCACACGGCGCGGATCTGCTCGGACGCGCGTATCATGCGCGTGCCAAATTCCGTTTCAAACAGGCCATACATCGGGCCCTTGTATTCCACCAGGCGCTCGGCCGTCAGACCTTTGAAGATCAGGCCGGGCAACCACAGCTCCTCGACGATGGTCGGCACGCCGTCGAAATACTGCACGCGCTTGATGAAGATGACGGCATCGCCGGACTTCAGATCCATCAGGCGCGCCACGTCGGCGGGCGCGCGCACGCGCTTGACTTCGATGAACTTGCTTTCGGGATAGTGCGGCACGCCTTCGTCCGGCACCAGGCGCAGGAAGCGGAAATGCGCGCGCGCCTCATGGTGGGTGGAAACAAAAGTGCCCTTGCCCTGGCGACGCATGACGAGGTTCTCGGCCGCCAGTTCGTCGATGGCCTTGCGCACCGTACCCTGGCTGACCTTGAAACGCCCTGCCAGCTCGACTTCGCTGGGAATCAGCTCGCCCGGCTTCCATTCGCCAGATTGCAGGCTCTGCGTAATGAGCGCCTTGATCTGCTGGTACAGGGGGCTGAAGGTGGGAGAAGGGCTGGCAACGGGCATCGCCGTCGCAGTGGTATTGCTGCTGGCCACTACGGTGACTGGCGTGCCGGCAGGTACGGCGACGGGCGTGGCCGGGGAGCTCGCGGTCGGACTGACCGCCCCGCTTGCAGCAGTGGCATTGTTGGTCAGATTGGACGAGGCGGAATTCATAGTCCGACATTTCAACACAAATCACTGCCCGCGTCCAGTAAAACACTCGTAGTTATCTGTCTTATATAAGACATAAGATATGATTGACAGATACAGATCAGGGGCCTAAACTGCCTTCGATAAAACTTGTGAACCACCGTTTTATGTTGTCGGCCAGCCACTCTGGCCTCGTGCAGCACGAGCGTGACGGCGGCGTACACCAGCAATTCGGTGGCGCGTGCCGGTTTTGGTATCATTATAGTTTTTCCGGATAAGCGTAAGCCCAGCTTCAAGCCCGTTTTCTTTCCCATTTTTGGAGATTCATCATGGCTAAAACCCCAATGCGTGTTGCAGTGACCGGCGCCGCCGGCCAGATCGGCTACGCCCTGTTGTTCCGCATCGCCAATGGCGACATGCTCGGCAAAGACCAGCCTGTCATCTTGCAACTGCTTGAAATCCCGGACGAAAAAGCCCAGAAGGCGCTCAAGGGCGTAATGATGGAAATCGACGACTGCGCCTTCCCGCTGCTGACCGAAATGACCGCCCACTCCGATCCGCTGACCGCATTCAAGGATGTCGACGTAGCCGTACTGGTTGGCGCGCGTCCACGCGGCCCAGGCATGGAACGCAAGGACCTGCTGGAAGCGAACGCACAGATCTTCACGGTGCAAGGCAAGGCGCTCGACGCCGTCGCTTCGCGCAATGTCAAAGTCCTGGTGGTCGGCAACCCTGCCAACACCAACGCTTACATCGCCATGAAATCGGCACCGTCGCTGCCGGCGAAAAACTTCACCGCCATGCTGCGCCTGGACCACAACCGCGCGCTGTCGCAAGTCGCTGCCAAGACCGGCACCGCCGTGAAAGACATCGAGAAGCTGACCGTATGGGGCAACCACTCGCCAACCATGTACGCCGACTACCGCTTCGCCACGGTGAACGGCAAGGCCGTCAAGGACCTGATCAACGACCAGGAATGGAACGCCAACACCTTCCTGCCGACCGTCGGCAAGCGCGGCGCGGCCATCATCGAAGCGCGCGGCCTGTCGTCGGCAGCGTCGGCAGCGAACGCAGCCATCGACCACATCCATGACTGGATGCTGGGCACGGCTGGCAAGTGGACCACCATGGGCGTTCCTTCGGATGGCTCGTATGGCATCCCTGAAGGCACCGTGTTCGGCTTCCCGGTCACCACCGACAACGGTGAGTACACCATCGTTCAAGGTCTGGAAATCGATGCATTCTCGCAAGAGCGCATCAACCTGACCCTGAAAGAACTGACCGAAGAGCGCGAAGGCGTGAAACACCTGCTGGCCTAAATCCAGTATTGGCGGCGCGGCCTGAGCGCCGCCCGCCAAGAAGGCCGCCCCGCGAGATTCGCGGCGCGGCTGTTTTATCAAGTAGTTTTTACCTGCAGAAATGCCTTAAGCATGCACCCTTCCGAGGTTTTATTCCAAGGCAAACGCCAGCCGCTGTTGCTCGCCGCTTGCGACCACTACGCCGGCTCTGAAAAGCTGATGCGTAAATCGATTGCTTTGCAACAAGAGCTTGGCCCCCTGTTCGACATCACGTTCGACTGCGAAGACGGCGCCAGCGCCGGCAATGAAGAAACCCACGCCCACATGATCGCCGGCCTGCTGGCCAGCGACGAGAACCAGTTCAACCGCATCGGCGTACGCGTGCACGACGTCGACAGCCCGTTTTTCACGCGCGACGTGGAAATCATCTGCACCGCAGCGGCCCGCCTGGCCTACATCGCCGTGCCCAAGGTGGGCGGCGTGCAGGATGCCATGCTGGCCATCGACCTGATCAACCTGCACGCGCGCCGCGCCGGCCGCGACAACCTGCCCGTGCATATCCTGATCGAGACGCATGGGGCGCTGCGCGACGCCTACGCCATCGCGGCCCTGCCCCAGGTCGAATGCCTGTCGTTCGGCATCATGGATTTCGTCTCGGCCCATTACGGCGCCATTCCCGCCGCCGCCATGCGTACGCCGGGCCAGTTCACGCACCCGCTGGTGGTGCGCGCCAAGCTGGAAGTGGCGGCCGCCTGCCACGCGCACGGCAAGGTGCCGTCGCACAATGTGACGACGGACGTGCGCGATTCGGCCGTGGTGGCGAATGACGCCCAGCGCGCAACGGCCGAGTTCGGCTACACGCGCATGTGGAGCATCCATCCGGACCAGATCAAGCCCATCATCAAGGCCTTCACGCCGCGCCTGTCCGAAGTCAACGAGGCCAGCAACATTCTGAATGAAGCGCTGCGCGCCAACTGGGGACCGATTGCGCAAAATGGCCGCTTGCATGACCGCGCCAGCTACCGATATTATTGGACCGTTTTGCAACGCGCCAAACTGGCAGGCCTGGGCCTGCCCGAGGCGGCCGCTGCATTACTCAACGCGCTGCCTACCAGCACCACTGAAAACTGACAGGAATTACACGATGTCCATCTCCAAATTAGCAATTGCCTGCAGCGTCGCGCTGGGCGCCATGACCCTCACGCTGGCGCCAGCCAGCTTCGCCGCCACGGCAGAGGCAAATGCCAAGGCAGTCAAGGCCAAGCCGAAAGCCAAGGCCACCAAGGCCAAGGCGGCCGCCAAGGAAGCCCATCCGCTGGCCATGTCGGTCGCCGACAAGGAAGAAGCCGATGAACCGAACACCGCAGGCTCGGCCTCCACCGATTTCAATTGTGAACTTGGTAATAAAATTACCATCTACACCAATGCTACTGACGACAAACACATCGCCCTGCGCTGGAAGAAGCGCCTGCACCGCCTGAGCCGCGTTGGCACCACCACCGGCGCCAACCGCTTCGAGAACCGCTTGTACGGCCTGGTCTGGATCGGTATCCCCGCCAAAGGCATGCTGCTCG
Organism: Janthinobacterium darwini; assembly: GCF_051380905.1. NCBI lineage: Bacteria > Pseudomonadati > Pseudomonadota > Betaproteobacteria > Burkholderiales > Oxalobacteraceae > Janthinobacterium > Janthinobacterium darwini. Next base: position 683,280 of record NZ_JBNYXX010000001.1, on the reverse strand, counting down.
ATTCCAAGCAGGGCCGCCAGCTGGCCAATGAATGCAAGGATGCGGAGCAAGCCAAACCGGCGGCAGTGGTGGAAGCCCCGCCATCGCTGGGCGTCTTGCCAGTTACCGGCGGCTGATGTGCGCAGCAAGGGCCTCTTCGGGGGCTCAGTCATGTTTTTTAATTTGAATAATCAATAAATAGACGATACCCAACAAGGAGAGGTCATGTCCCGCAACACTCTGAACACGCTCAAGGACTTTAATATTTCGGATAGCAAGAAGGGCAAGCTGTATTCCCTGCCTGCGCTGGAAAAAAGCCTGGGCATCAATGTCTCCCGCCTGCCAGTGTCGATTCGCATCGTGCTCGAATCGGTACTGCGCAACTGCGACGGCAAAAAAGTCACCGAAGAACACGTCAAGCAATTGGCGAGCTGGGGCCCGACCGCCGAGCGCACCGACGAGATCCCGTTCGTAGTAGCGCGCGTCGTGCTGCAAGACTTCACCGGCGTACCTCTGCTGGCCGACCTGGCAGCGATGCGCAACGTGGCCGCCAAGATGGGTATCAACGCCAAGAAGATCGAACCGCTGGTGCCGGTCGACCTGGTGGTCGACCACTCGGTGACCATCGATCACTACCGCGAAAAGAAAGCGCTGGACCTGAACATGAAACTGGAATTCTCGCGTAACAACGAGCGTTACCAGTTCATGAAATGGGGCATGCAGGCATTCGACACCTTCGGCGTCGTGCCACCAGGCTTCGGCATCGTCCACCAGGTCAACCTGGAATACTTGGCGCGCGGCGTGCACCACGCAGGCAAGAAAGCCGGCGATGTGTACTACCCTGACACCCTGGTCGGCACCGACTCGCACACCACCATGATCAACGGCATCGGCGTGGTCGGCTGGGGTGTGGGCGGCATCGAGGCGGAAGCCGGCATGCTGGGCCAGCCAGTCTACTTCCTGACGCCAGACGTCATCGGCGTGAACCTGACCGGCGCCCTGCGCGAAGGCTGTACCGCCACCGACCTGGTGCTGACCATCACCGAATTGCTGCGCAAAGAGAAAGTCGTCGGCAAGTTCGTCGAATTCTTCGGCGAAGGCACCGAATCGCTGACCCTGACGGACCGCGCGACGATCGCCAACATGGCACCGGAATACGGCGCGACCATGGGCTTCTTCCCGGTCGACGACGCGACCATCGATTACTTCAAGGGCACCGGCCGCAGCAAGGCTGAAATCGCCGCGTTCGAAGGCTACTTCAAGGCGCAAAACCTGTACGGCATTCCAAAAGCGGGCGACATCGACTACACCCGCGTGGTGGAACTGAACCTGGCGTCGGTCGCTCCGTCGCTGGCCGGCCCGAAACGCCCGCAGGATCGTATCGAAATCGGCAACGTCAAGGCGAACTTCGCCGAGCTGTTCGCCAAGCCAACCACGGAAAACGGCTTCAACAAGAATCCGGCCGACCTGGCTGCCGTGTACGAAACGACGAACGGCGTGAAAGTGTCGAACGGCGACGTGCTGATCGCCGCGATCACCTCGTGCACCAATACCTCGAACCCGAGCGTGATGCTGGCTGCCGGCCTGCTGGCCAAGAAAGCCGTGGAAGCCGGCCTGAAAGTCGCACCGCACATCAAGACCTCGCTGGCTCCCGGCTCGCGCGTCGTGACCGAGTACCTGACCGCTGCCGGCCTGCTGCCATACCTGGAAAAACTGGGCTTCGGCGTGACCGCCTACGGCTGCACCACCTGTATCGGCAATGCGGGCGACCTGACGCCTGAGCTGAACGCAGCCATCGCCACGCACGACATCGTCGCCTCGGCCGTGCTGTCGGGCAACCGCAACTTCGAAGCGCGTATTCATCCGAACATCCGCTCGAACTTCCTGGCTTCGCCACCGCTGGTCGTCGCCTACGCCATCGCCGGCAACATGACGCGCGACCTGATGACCGAGCCAGTCGGCAAGGGCAAGGGCGGCAAGGACATCTACCTGGGCGACATCTGGCCAAGCTCGGCTGAAGTGTCGGCCATGATGAAGTTCGCCATGAACGCCAAGGTGTTCAAGGACAACTACGCCGACGTCAAGGGCGCACCAGGCAAGCTGTGGGAAAAAGTCACCACCGTGTCCGGTCAAGTCTACAACTGGCCGAAATCGACCTACATCGCGGAACCACCGTTCTTCGACAACTTCTCGATGACGCCAGCAGCTGTCGCCACCGGCATCGAAGGCGCGCGCGCACTGGGCGTGTTCGGCGATTCCATCACCACCGACCACATCTCGCCAGCCGGCTCGATCCAGGAAAACGGCCCTGCAGGCAAGTGGCTGAAGGAAAACGGCGTCCTGAAAGCGGACTTCAACTCCTATGGCTCGCGTCGCGGCAACCATGAAATCATGATGCGCGGCACGTTTGCCAACGTGCGTATCAAAAACCGCATGATCCCTGCCAAGGCAGACGGTTCGGCAGTCGAAGGCGGCATCACGATTCACCAGCCTTCCGGCGAACAGATGTCGATCTACGACGCAGCGATGAAGTATGTTGCTGAAGGTACGCCAACCATGGTCTTCGGCGGCGAAGAGTACGGTACGGGCTCGTCGCGCGACTGGGCCGCCAAGGGCACCCAACTGCTGGGCGTGAAAGCCGTGATCACCCGTTCGTTCGAACGCATCCACCGCTCGAACCTGGTGGGCATGGGCGTACTGCCACTGCAATTCATCGGCGACGACAGCGTGCAAACCCTGGGTATCACCGGCAATGAAACCTTCGACCTGAAAGGCCTCGAAGGCGAAATCAAGCCACAGCAACTGGCTACCCTGGTGATCCACCGCGCCGACGGCACCAGCGTCGACGTGAAAGTGCTGCTGCGCATCGATACGCCTATCGAAGTCGATTACTACAAGCATGGCGGTATCCTGCCATTCGTGTTGCGTCAACTGCTGGCCGAGTAATCAGCCCAGCTGTAAGGCAAGATAAGAGCGCCGGTTTCGACCGGCGCTTTTTTTCGTCCCTGCACCCCGTTTTTCCTTGAAATTTCGACTATTGGCATGATCTGAGGAGAGCTTACGTATTGCGTGCGGCCGAATCCTCTACAATACGGTTATAAGGGTTTATCATTGTTTGACTGATCCATTTTTTTCACTTTCCGAGACTCTTATCCCGCTATGCGTCGTCCTTCCAAAGATTCATCCCATAAACTGACTGCCGACAGCCAGCGCCTGGTCACCTTTGCCCAGGCGATCGTACAGGCAGCCAGCCGTCTCGAAGAGCGGTCCTGGGAACACAGCCTGGATACGCAGCTCCAGAAATTACTCAAAACCGGCCACCAGGACACCATCGACAACACCCTGGGCAGCCTGTTCAAGGAAGACTTGAACGCCTACGACGTGCTGATGGACTGCGTTGAAGCCATCAGTGAATCGACCGTCATCACGCATGAAGACGTGCGCTACGACGCCCTGCTGGTCGCCGTGCCCATCCTCGCGTGGACGCGCTTTTCCATCGCTTCCGGCGCCATGGCCGGCGACGCGCACGGCGTATTGTCCGCACACTTTGCGGCCCACCTGCTGGCCGATGGCACGAAGATGGCCATGGCGCCAACCCTGTACTCGATCGACCAGCTGCCGCGCAGCCACGTCGAGACCTATGCCAAGACGCAGAAGCTGGCACTGGCCGCTCTGAAAGGCACGGCCGTCAAGCCATCAAGCAAAGAAGCCGAAACGGCGCCCTTCCTGGCCGATACGCGCTACCTGCTGGTGGCCGTGGTGGCGCCAAGCGGCGCACCGCTGTTCCGCTGGCAGACGCCGTCGAACCAGCTCGACTTCATCGCCGAGCGCAGCGCCGCCCTGGAACAATGGCGCACGCAGGCAACGCCGACGATTGCCCGCCTGCTGCCCGGCTGCGGCCTGGAACTGCTGCTGCCGGAAGCGTACTACGTGGCCTGCCGCGAAGCGGACAAGCTGATACGCCCCGTTTCCGTGCGCGCCGCCGTGCACTACCTGACGCACACGCTGGCCATCGAGCCGTCGGAACTGCGCGCCGTCATCGCCGGTTTCGGCGAGGAAGCGGCCGATGGGCAGGTGGATGAGTACCGCATCGCCTTCACCCTGCGCCAGGCGCCGGACGTCATCTACGGCATCGTCTGGCCTTTATATGGCCAGGAAGACGAGGATGGCACGCCGATCGAAGGCCTGATCCAGGTCGGCATCGCCGCGCTGGACAAGCAAAAGACGCCCGTCGATGAAATCATCGAGCACCTGAACGCGGCCGGCGTGACGCAGATCAAGCGCCACGCGGAACGCTTTGTCGGTGAATACTGCGACGATTGCGGCGCACCTTTGTTTGCCGATCCCGTCGGCGAGCTGGCGCATGCGGAAATGCCGGAAGATACGCCGCAAGGTACCGAGCATTTCCACTGATGCTGTAACGGTGTTGTCGGATTACGCCGTACCGGCTAATCCGACCTACGATGCCGGTACGGGCTGTAGGTCGGATTCGCGCGCAGCGCGTAATCCGACAACACCACCAGCGCATGCAAAAAAGGCGGAACCTCGGTTCCGCCTTTTTCATTGCAACAAGCTTTTTAACGCGCCATCACCACTGTGAAAACGGGTGGCGGATCAGGTTCGCGTTGTAGTAGCGCGCATCGCCCGACACTTCCGCGCCGACCCAGTCGGGTTTCTCGAAGGGCTGGTCTTCCGAAGCCAGTTCGATCTCGGCCACGATCAAACCCGCATTCGCGCCCAGAAACTCGTCGACTTCCCACACCATGCCCGCATGTTCGATGCGGTGGCGATACTTTTCGATCAGCGGCTGTTCACACAGGCCGTCGAGCAGTTCGGCCGCATCGGCCAGCGGAATCGGATACTCCCACTCGCCGCGCGTCGCGCCCACGTTCGCGCCCTTGATGGTCAGCATCGCCTGCTCGCCCTCGATGCGCACGCGCACCACGCGCTCGCGCGCCGACGATAAATAGCCCTGGCGCAGCAATACAGCCTGCCCCAGGCCGCGCCAGGCGTCGCCTTGCAACAGGAATTTACGCTCGATCTCGACGCCCATGATCAACGCCGTTCAATCCAGCGACAGCAGGATGGGCTGCAGCATGGCCGCGCCCAGTGCCGCGCTGCGCGCGCCATTCCAGCCCACGGCCGGATCGGGCAAGTCGGCGTTTTCCTTGAACGGCATTTCCAGGGTCAGCGCCAGGCAGCCGAAGTGGTGGCCGATGTACTTCGATGCCAGGGTCAGCATGTCCGACTTGTACTTGCTGGCCGCATAGCCGAACTTGTCCTGGAAGTCAGGGCTGGCCTGCTTGTAGCGCTCAATGAAGGCTTTCTGGTGCGCCGCTTGCGCCGGCGTGAAGTTTTCCAGCATTTCATTGCCGGCCACGAAGTTGTACGGCAACGCTTCATCGCCGTGGATGTCGAAGAACATGTCGACGCCCGTCTCGTGGATCTTGTTTTTCACGCACAGCACTTCCGGGCTGGACTCCAGTGATGGCGTCATCCATTCACGGTTCAGGTTGGCGCCTGCCGCATTCGTGCGCAGGTTGCCGCGGATGGAACCGTCCGGGTTCATGTTCGGCACGATGTGGAACACGGCCCGCTGCAACAGCTTGCGCGCGATCGGGTTGGCGTCGTCCAGCAGGGAATCGATCAGGCCTTCGACGAACCATTCGGCCATCGATTCGCCCGGATGCTGGCGCGCGATGACCCAGATTTTCTTTTCCGCCTGCGGGTTGCCAATGGTGACCATATTCATGTCGCGGCCGTCGACCGTGCTGCCCAGGTCGGAGACGCGCGCCAGCGGATGCTCGGCCACTTCGCCCAGCAGGCGCAAATGGCGCTCCCACGAATACGGTTCGAAATAGGCGTAGTACACGCTGTCGAGTTCCGGCGTATGCGAAATCGTCATGACCTGGCCGTCGAACGAGGTCGGCACGCGGAACCAGTTTTCGCTGTCGTAGCTGGCCACGGCCTGGTAGCCTTCATAGCCGGCAGGATAGGTGGCCTGGCCCGCGTTCAGGATGCGCATCGTGCATGCCTGGTCCCGGGCGCCCTGCAGGCGGAAGTGGAACCACTGATGGATGTCCGCGTGGCTATCCTTGCGCAAGTTCAGGTCGATGGCAGCAAAGCTCGTGGCGCTTACTACGTCGATGGCGCCCGAGTCGAAGTTCTGGCTGATTTTAATGGTCATGTAATGATCCCGTCCGAATGTAAGTGTTCCGGCGTTGCCTCGTGGGCCAGCGCCGTTGCGCGAAAAACCGCAGTGTAAGCTATCCCGCTATTTTCCGCCCTTTGGTCCCGTTAGCAAAGCCTGGGCGGGCGCTTTATGCACCAATCCGGGGCATCGATGGCAAAGCGCCGGGCAAAAGGGCGAAAAATCGGTTCACTGTCCCATCCACCGGAGAAAAAACTGAATTGTAACAATGCCAGACACATTGGCAGGCCATCGCCACCCTATAATTCCTGCTTTCATAGAGTCGCCAGGAAAGAATCGTGGACAAGAAGTTGACCAATATTCAGGAAAGAAAGCTACGCGAGGCTCAGGCGCGGCGCGAGCACATCATCGACGTCGTCAAAGACCTCATCAAAAAGGGAGGCGCGCGCGCCGTCTCCATCCGCAAAGTGGCCGAGGCGGCCGGTTTTTCCACCACCGTCGTGTACGCCCTGTTCCGCGACAAGGCCACCTTGATCGCCCAGGCCATGGACAAGGACTTGCTTGAACTGGTGCGCGCCATGCGCAGTGCGTCCGCCAACAGCATAGACCCATGGGATCGCATCCGCCTGGTCGGTCGCGCGTACATCGAGTACGGTTTCCAGCATCCCGACGAGTATTCGCTGATCTTCATGGAATTGCGCCCGCATGCGGAAATCGACGCTGTAGAAGTGGAACACGGCAATATCGAGCAGGATCCATACGCCTACGCGTTGCACCTGTTCGGCGAACTGGCGCAGGCGGGCAAGGTGCGCCAGGACGAGCCAGCGCTGCACACGATGACGCAAATCTTCTGGCAATCGCTGCACGGCCTCGTTTCGCTGCGCATCGTCATGGATGCGGGCGACCCATGGACGCCGCACCCGGAAATGAATGCGCATATCGACGACTTGCTGGCCGTCGTGACGGCAGGCATCCGACTGCGCTTTGCGCCAGCGGTCTGACCCTTGATCTGGCGCAACATGCGCCAGGCAAAAAAAGTGGGCAGGCGCGGTGCTGCACCGCCCTGCCCTGTTTCGAGCTTAAGCAAGCTTACTGCGCTGCCAGCATGCTCTGCGTTTCCTGGTAGCGCGTATGCCATGACAGCGCCTGCTCCAATATGTGCGGCGTGTGACCGCCGCGCTGGCATGCCGCGTCGTAATACGCGCGCAATTGATCGCGGTAATCGGGGTGCGTGCAGCGCTCGATGATCAACGGCGCCCGTTCGCGCGGCGCCAGTCCGCGCAAGTCCGCATAGCCCCACTCCGTTACCAGCACATCGACGTCATGCTCCGTATGATCCACATGCGAGACCATCGGCACGACGCTGGAAATACGTCCACCCTTGGCCGCCGATTTCGACACGAACATCGACACTTGCCCGTTCCGCGCAAAGTCGCCCGAGCCACCGATGCCGTTCATCATGTGCGTGCCGCACACGTGCGTGGAGTTGACGTTGCCGTAGATATCGAATTCCAGCGCCGTGTTCAGGGCAATGATGCCCAGGCGGCGCACGATTTCCGGGTGGTTGCTGATCTCTTGCGGACGCAGCACGATTTTTGACCGGTAATGGTCGATATTGTCCATCAGCTTTTGATGCACGGCGGCCGACAGGGTGATCGACGAGGCCGAGGCGAACGCCAGCTGACCCGAATCGAGCAGCTCGATGGCGCTATCCTGCAGCACTTCCGAATACATGGTCATGTTCCGGAAGGGCGAGCCGATCAGGCCATGCAGCACGGCGTTGGCGATGGTGCCGATGCCCGCCTGCAGGGGCAGCAATTCCGGCCCCATGCGCCCGGCCGCCACTTCGCCTTCCAGGAAGGCGATCACATGGCTGGCGATGGCCTGCGTTTCCGCGTCGGGCGGCAAGGCGTTCGACGGGCTGTCGGGGCTATCCGTGATGACAATGGCGGCGATGCGGGCCGGATCGATGGCAATGGCCGTGCTGCCCAGGCGCTGGTCGACGCGCGTGAGCGGAATCGGCTCGCGGCCCGGCAGGGCTTGCGGAATATAAATGTCGTGCAAGCCTTCCAGCGCCAGCGGCGTGGACAGGTTGATTTCGATGATGACTTGCGTTGCCTGCTGGGCGAAGGCGGCGGAATTGCCCACCGACATGGTCGGGATGATGGCGCCGGCCGCCGTGATGGCCGTCGCTTCGATGACGGCGATATCGACGGCCGCCAGGTTGCCCGAACGCAACTGCTCAGCCGTTTCCGACAGATGCTGGTCGATGAACATGACCTCGCCCTTGTTGATCTTGCCGCGCAAGACCGGGTCGACCTGGAATGGCATGCGGCGCGCCAGCACGCCCGCCTCGGCCATCAGGCCGTCGCTGCCATTGCCAAGCGAAGCGCCCGTGATCAGGGTCAGGCTCAAGGGATCTTTCAGGGCGCGCTCGGCCAGCGCGCGCGGCAGGGCCTTGGCGTCGCCGGCACGGGTGAACCCGCTCATGCCGACACGCATGCCGTTGTGGAACAATTTGGCTGCCTCATCGGCGCTCATGATTTTGCCGAGCAAGCCTGGGTGGCGGATACGGTCCTCGTACATCGTGATGCTCCTGATATTCTTAATATTCTCAAACTGGATGGCTGTCATACACCAACCCCATAAGTGGATTCAGTATAAAATCCCGGCTACATGCATGGCATGAATTAATTTCGCCAAACCCAGTCGATATTTTCATGCTTCGCCGAGGCGAGCCCCATCTTGGATATCCGTTCCCTGCGCTATTTTGTCGAAACCGTGCGCCTGTCGAGCTTTACGCAGGCGGCCGAATCGCTGCACCTGACCCAGTCGACCATCAGCAAGATGGTGCGCCAGCTGGAAGAAGAAGTGGGCGCGCAGCTGCTGGTGCGCGACGGGCGCAAGCTGACCCTGACGGACACGGGCCGCATCGTCTACCAGCACGGCCAGGAAATGCTGGCCAATATGCGCCAGCTGACCCTCGAAGTGCGCGACACGCAGACCTTGCAGCGCGGCAGCCTGACGGTCGGCATCCCGCCCATGATCAATGTGCTGTTCACGCCCGTATTGAAGGCCTTCCGCACGCGCCACCCGAACATCAGCCTGACCCTGCAGGAAGATACGGGCCAGCAGATCGAGCGCAAAGTGGCGGCCGGCGAGCTGGAAATCGGCATGACGGTGCTGCCGGCCGACCCGGAACTGGACCTCGTGGCGGTGACCATCGCCAGCTACCCGATCTGGGCCCTGGCTGAGCCGGGCACGTTCCAGAAAAAGCGCACTAGCTTGCCCTTCAAGGCGCTGGCCGAGCTGCCGCTGGTGCTGTTGAAAGATGATTTCGCGCTCACGCGCAGCCTGCGCCAGCATTTCGCGCAGGCGGGCTTCACACCGACCATCGCGGCGCAGAGCGGACAGTGGGACTGGCTGGTGGCGATGGCCTCGGCCGGCCTGGGCGTGGCCCTGCTGCCTGAGCCCTTCATCCACCGCCTGGCCGGCGAACCGCTTGAGGCGGTGCGCATCATCGAACCGGAGGTGGCGTGGCAGGTGGCGCACGTCTGGAGCGGGCGCTATCTGTCGCACGCGGCGCGCGCCTGGCTCGAGGTCTGCCAGGACGTGCTGGGCACGCAGTTCGCGCACTGACGTAAAAAAGGGTGGCCGAGGCCACCCTTTTGATTGATCACGACAGCGCGCCTTATTTGGCGGCGGCGTCGTTGTACATGCTGGCGTATTTCCAGCCGAAGTACAAAATGAAGGTGTAGCACAGGGCCGGCACGAGGAAGGACAGCTGCAGGTTGATGTGGTCGGCCAGGAAGCCCTGGATGAACGGCACGATGGCGCCGCCGACGATAGCCATGCACAGGATGCCCGAACCTTGCCCCGTTTGCGCACCCAGCTTGTTCAGGGCCATGCTGAAGATGGTCGGGAACATGATGGAGTTAAACAGGCCGACGGCGATCAATGCCCACATGGCAGTATGACCGCTGGAGAACACGGCAACGAGGATCAGCGCGATGACGACGGCGGCGTTGAAGGCCAGGGTCTTGCCCGGGCTGACATAGCGCATCACGGCAAAGCCGACGAAGCGGCCCAGCATGGCACCACCCCAGTAATAGCTGACGAAATAGGCGGCGTCGGCGTGGCTGAGGCCAGCGATATGGCTCTCGCCCAGGAAGTTGATCAGGAAGCTGCCGATGCTGACTTCACCGCCCACATACAGGAAGATGGCCAGCGCGCCCAGCACCAGGTGGCGGTGCGACCAGATCGAGACCTTGTCGCCAGCCTGCGCCAGGGCAGCCGCATCGCCGGCATGCGAAATCTTCGGCAATTTTGCCAGCGCGAACAGCACGGCCAGGATCACCAGCGTAGCGGCCAGCACCAGGTAAGGACCTTGCACGGAGGCCGCCTCCTTGGCGCGGTAAGCCAGCTGCTCGGCCGCCGGCAACAGGTCGAACTGCTGCACCGTCAGCACGGTGCCGGACAAGATCAGCATGCCGCCCAGGGCCGGCGCCACGGTGGTACCCAGCGCATTGAAGGCTTGTGTCAGGGTCAAACGGCTCGACGCCGTCTGCGGGTCGCCCAGTTCCGTCACGTAGGGATTGGCCGCCACTTGCAGCACGGTGATGCCGGCCGCCAGGATGAAGAAGGACAAGAGGAACAGCGCGTAGCTGCCGGTCGATGCCGGGTAGAACATGGCGCAGCCTGCAGCCGCGATCAGCAAGCCGGCGACGACGCCGCGCTGGTAGCCGATTTTCTTGATCAGCATGCCCGCTGGCAGTGAAACGATGGCGTAAGCGCCAAAGAAGCAGAACTGCACCAGCATCGCCTGGACATAGGTCAAGGTGTAGATCGAGCGCAGATGGGGAATCAGCACATCATTGAGCGATGTCAGCAGCCCCCACATGAAAAACAGCACCGTGACAATGATCAGGGCGCCCGTATTGTTTTGCGTGCCGGCCTGTGCGGACTGTACGCTTTGGCCTTGCTTTACGTATTCCATACCTTCTCCATTTTTCAATTCCAAGTTGATCTTGCCAGGCATGGAAGCGTTTCCACCCGGGCAGCACCAGGACGCGCAAGCGCCACGCAGATATCAGCGTGGGCCATGACTGCCATCAGCGAAATGGGGGCAGGCAGGGCGACTCTTGCGCGCGACAGGCGCACGGCCGACCGTTTCTCGTCAGAATGATGTTTTGTGGACGCGGCATGCCTGCGGGCTGCGTCTGAAAACAACATTCAGAACAAAACAGTCTTGTAGTAAAACTACGATACTGCGCCGGCATTATGCCTTAAAGCCCCGTATTGCGCAGCTTTCCCGCCTGTTATTTGAAAAATGAATAGCTGACATTTGAAATCAAAAGTAGCCTTATAACTTGGAATCGCTATACTTATATTGCAGTGCAGCACAACGCGGCACGCCACTCAAGGAGTCTGCCATGTCTACCGCATTTACTTACCACACCACGCAAAACAGCAATATCGTCGCCACCCTGATCCACGCCGCCAAACGTGTGGGCGCCTGGCTGAACCAAAGCAGCGACCGCCGAGAACGTGCTTACGAAGAAGCCTACCTGGCCGAATCGACCGACCGCTACGATCTGGAATACCGCATGCGCGAACTGGCCCGTGCCAACCCGCAGCCAAGCTGGATGAGCGGCCTCAGCCGTTAAGAGTGACGCAGTACCCAGCCACGCATCGCAGCCCGTCATCGGCTGTAACAACATCGATAGCACCATCCTGCTCGCCTTGCGCTTGAGCACAGGATGGGCTATACAGGCGGAATGCAAACGCCCATGACCATCCTCGCCATCGCCGGCAGCCTGCGCGCCGCCTCTCTGAACACCGCCCTGCTGCACGCCATCGCCCGGCTTGCCCCGGCGGACTATGCAATCCGCATCTATCAGGGACTGGGAGAATTACCCCTGTTCAATCCCGACCTCGACGCCGACAGCCTGCCGGCCGTGACGGGCCTGCGCGACGCCATCCTGGCAGCCGACGTGCTGATGCTGGCCAGCCCCGAATACGCGCACGGCGTGAGCGGCCCCATGAAAAACGCGCTGGACTGGATGGTGGGAAATGAATCATTCATCGACAAGCCGCTGGTGCTGCTGAACACCTCGCCGCGCGCCACGCATGCGCAGGCGGCCTTGCGCGAAACGGTGCGCACCATGTCGGCGCGCGTGATCGACGAGGCCTGCATCAGCCTGCCTTTGCTGGGGTCGGGTCTCGATGCGGACGGCATCGCTGCAGACCCGGCATTGCGCCGGGCCATCCTCGATATGCTGCAGTGCATCAGGTCATTTTCATGACCCTCTGCACGTTTCGCTATCAGTTTATCTAGTTTTACTACGTACTTCTACGGACCGCTCAGTGTGGGATCATGCCGGTGAAGACGTACGCCTGCAGCATGGTAATGATGCCGATGATCACGGCAAATAGCAGACTGTGCTTCAAGGTAAAGCGGAACAGGTCCGATTCCTTGCCCACCAGGCCCGTTGCCGCGCAGGCGACAGCGATCGATTGGGGCGAAATCATCTTCGCCGTCACGCCACCCGTCGTATTGGCCGCCACCAGCAAGGTGTCGGACACGCCGATCTGGTGCGCCGTGGTGTTTTGCAAGGAGCAGAACAAGGCGTTCGAGGAAGTGTCGGAACCCGTCAGGAAGACGCCCAGCCAGCCCAGGAATGGGGAGAAGAACGGGAAGGCAGCGCCGCTGCCGGCTAGCAACAGGGCCAGGGTGGACGACATGCCCGAGTAATTGGCAACGAAGGCAAACGCCAGCACCAGGCCAATCGACAGCACGGGACGGCGCAATTCCACCACGGTTTCCACGAAGGCCTTGAGGCCATCGCGCGGCTTCATGCGCAGCATCAGCATGGACAGCACGGCCGTCAGCAAAATCGCCGTGCCCACAGCCGACAGCAAGTCCAGCTTGAACACGGCGTCATACGCCTTCGGCACGGCCACGATGGGCATGGTCTTGATCACCAGCTGGTCCAGGTAGGGCACGTGGATCTTGATGACCAGGCTCGATAGCGCCCCGCCGGCGGCAAACAGGGCCTTGAAGCCGGGCAGGCTCCACACGGTGACGATGGCCGTCAACAGGCCAAACGGCGCCCAGGCGCGCATGGTCTGCGCCGTCGTATAGGGCGAGGCGGCGCGGCTGCCGCTGCCGCGCAGGTCCGTCTTGCCGGCGCCACCGCCAAAACCGGACAGCGCGGCCGTGCCGCCGCCGACGGCATGGGCCACTTTCGCATTCTTCGGCTGCCACACTTTCAGGAACAAGGTCAGCGACACCAGGCTGACGAGGGCCGAGGTGATGTCCGGCAGTTCAGGGCCGATATGGTTGGAAGTGAAGTACTGGGTGACGGCAAAGCTCAAACCCGTCACCAGCGCGGCCGGCCACACTTCGCGCACGCCGCGGAAGCCATCCATCATGAACACCAGCCAGAACGGCACCAGCAGCGACAGCAGCGGCAACTGGCGGCCCGCCATGGCGCCGATCAGGAACGGGTCGATGCCTGTCACCTGGCCCGCCACAATGATGGGGATGCCCATGGCGCCAAAGGCCACGGGCGCCGTGTTGGCGATCAGGCACAGGCCCGCCGCGTACAGCGGGTTGAAGCCCAGGCCCACCAGCAGCGCCGACGTGATGGCCACGGGCGCGCCGAAACCGGCAGCCCCTTCCAGGAAGGCGCCGAAGGCAAAGCCGATCAGCAGCACCTGCAGGCGCTGGTCGTCCGTGACCGACAGCACGGAGGCGCGGATGATCTCGATCTGCCCCGTTTTCACGACGATCTTGTACAGGAAGACGGCCGTGACGATGATCCACGCGATGGGCCACAAGCCGTAAGCAAAACCGTAACCGGCCGCCGCCAGCGCCTGCGGCACGGGCATGCCGTAAGCGAAAATCGCCACAGCCAGCGCCAGCGCCAGGGTGACGGCGGCCGCCACGTGGCCCTTGATGCGCAGCGCCGCCAGGGCGATAAAGAAGAAAATGATGGGAACGGCTGCCGCCAGCGACGACAGCCACAAGCTGCCGAGCGGGGTATAAAGTTGGGTCCAGGTTTGCATGTCGGGTCTCCTCCGGTGGATGCGGGTTGAGTAAAAAAAACGGCTTTTGATGTAATTGTGTGTAGCGTGTTTTTTGCGGTGCTTCGGTGCTGCCGGGCGGGGCTATTCTTCCTGCCCCCGTGCGTTGAGCAGGTCGGCCAGGCTGCGCGGCGCCGGCGTCAAAGGCTTGCGGTGCTGCGTCCAGCCCAGTTGCGCGCGCGGCGTCAGCAGCCGCAGGCGCGTGGCGGCCCAGCGGAACAGGCGGTAGCTGGCGGGGCGCGCAAAGGCGCCGCTCCAGAAACGCCAGATCAGGCTTTCGCCGCGGCTGAACTTGGCGCCCTGGCCGCGCAGCGGATGGGCCACCTGTTCGCCGGGATTGCGGTTCGCCTCCGTGCGCAGGCGCACGAGCAGTTGCGGAATCGGGATGCGCACGGGGCACACTTCGCCGCAGGCGCCGCACAGGCTGGAAGCGGTGGCCAGGTCGGCCGTCGCGGCGAGCCCCAGCAAGTGGGGCGAGATGATCTTGCCGATCGGCCCCGGATACGTGGTGCCGTAGGCGTGGCCGCCGATGCGCGTATAAACGGGGCAGTGGTTCATGCAGGCGCCGCAGCGGATGCACTGCAAGGTGGCGCGCAGCTGCTCGTCCGCGTAGGCCTGGCTGCGGCCGTTATCGAGCAGCACTAGGTGCACTTCGCGCGGCCCATCCTTTTCACCCGCGCGGCGCGGGCCGGAAATCAGGTTGAAATAGGTGGTGATCGCCTGCCCCGTCGCGGAGCGCGTCAGGAGACTCGCCAGCGGCACGATATGTTCCAGCTTGGCCACCACCTTTTCCATGCCCATGATGGCGATGTGCACCTCCGGCACGGACGTCGTCAGGCGGCCATTGCCCTCGTTTTCCACCAGCCACAGGGTGCCCGTGTCGGCCGCCGCGAAGTTCACGCCTGACAGGCCGATGTCGGCCTCGACGAAGGCGTGGCGCAGGGCGCGCCGGCCCGTCTGGATCAGGCTATCTACGTCTTCCGTGTAGGGCGCATCGGGGATATGCTCGGCGAACAGGCCGGCGATGTCCGCGCGGGTCTTGTGAATCGCCGGCATGACGATGTGCGACGGCTTCTCGCCGGCCAGCTGCACGATGTACTCGCCCATGTCCGACTCCAGGCACGTCATGCCGCGCGCTTCCAGGTAGTGATTGAGCTCGATTTCCTCGCTGGCCATCGACTTGCCCTTGATAAAGCGCGTCGCCTGATTGCGCTGGGCGATGGCGTGGATGATGGCGTTGGCCTGCTCGCCATCCTCGGCCCAGTGCACCTGCACGCCGGCCGCCGTCAGCTTGTCTTCCAGCTGCACCAGCAGATCGGGCAGGCGCGCCAGTGCGTGCTGGCGCACAGCTTCGCCGATGTCGCGCAGGCGCTCCAGCTCATCGCCATCGGGGAATTGGGCGCTGCGTTTGTCCTGTAAAAAATCCATGGCGCCGCGAAAGCTCTGGCGCAGCTTCGGGTCGTCCAGCGCGGCGCGCGCGCGCGCGTGGAAGTCTGCCGGTTTGACGAATTGCAAGGGCTTGGCGTTCATGGCTGGCCTCCTTCATGGGCTGACAAGTCATCGATGATCAGCACCCACAGCCAGCGCGGGCCGTGCGCGCCATAGGCCAGGGTTTGCTGGATATCGGACGTTTTCGAGGGGCCAGACACCAGCACCAGGTTGGCCGGCATGCCGTCCGCCCAGCGCTCGGCGCGCGCCGCCGCGTGCAAGTCCGCGTGCAGGGTGCTCGCATACACGAGGCAAATGTGCAGCGGTGGCGCCAGCGACACCGTGCGCGGCGTGGCTGCGTCAGGTGCGATGACCAGGGTGCCGCTGGCGGCGATACCCGAACGGGCGACCGTGAAACCCGCGTCGACGCTATCGAACAACTCGCCCTTCCATTGCGCCAGGGGACGCTCAAAAGACAGCGCTTCTACGCCGGTCGGCAAGGCGGCGTTCAATGCCCGCCCTTCGGCGCTGCCGGCATCGAACAGCAGACGGTGCACGCCGTGCGCGCCCAGGCGCTGCGCCAGCATGGCGGGCCAGGCGTCTGCGCTCACGCAATCGACTTGCGCATGCGCGGCACGCAAGGCGGCCTGCATGGCGGCCATCTGCTGGTGCGGCGACTGCGGCGCTTGCGCGCGGCGTGCCTGGTAGTGGCTGTCGATGGCGACGTCGATGGTGTCCACCGCCACAGGCGAGGCGGGCTTGGCTGCGCGCAGCCGTCCCAGCATGCGTTCGCGGGCAGTCAGGGCCGCGCTCATGCCGCGCCTCCCGTGCGGCGCCACAAAAAACTGGCCAGGTGCTCGACGGGCAGCGGCGCGCCCTGGTGCTGCGCGGCGTGGCCGATATTGAGCAGGCAGCCGCAGTCGGCCGAGACGAGCCGGTCGCAGCCCGTGGCACAGGCCGAAGCGATCTTGTCGCTGACCATGGCGCCGGAAATGTCCGGGTGCTTCAATGAAAACGTGCCGCCAAAGCCGCAGCATTCCGATTCGCGCTGATGTTCGATGCGCGTCACGCCGGGCAAGGCGTCGACCAGGGCCACGCCGTGCTGGCGCGTGCCCATTTCGCGGCGCGCGCCGCACGAGGTATGCAGCACCACGTTTTCATCCGCCTGCCCGGGGTCGGCCAGGGCCAGGCTGGCCAGGTCGAGTTTCAGCACGCAGAGGAGAAATTCGCTCAGTTCATACACGCGTCCGGCCAGCTCCAACGCCTTGGGACCAGCGACCGGGTCGTCCTGGAACAGCTGCGGCCAGTGGTGGCGCATCATGCCGGCGCAGGAACCGGACGGCACGATCACGGGCCAGGGCTGCGCAAACAGGTCGAGCTGGGCGCGCGCCACGGCACGCGCCTGCTCCGGGTTGCCGCTGCTGTAGGCAGGCTGGCCGCAGCAGCTCTGCCCGCGCGGATAATGCACCAGCAAGCCTTCCCGCTCCAGCAGGCGCACCGCGTCGAGCCCCGCCTGCGGCACGAACAGGTCGACCAGGCAGGTGGCGAACAGGTACACCTGGAGCGGTGCGGGCGGATACTGGCGTGGCTGGCGCGGGTCTGGCTGCATGAGTGTGTCTCCCCGGCGCTCTGTATGTTGCTGCGGCGCCGCTGTGTGTTGTTAAGAATGACCGGTTCACGCATAATTCCAGCTTCCGCGAGCCACTTCAAATTGCTCGGACCACTTGAAAACAACAAACGAGACAACAGCGATGGCGACAGGCATGCAAACGCGGGGCAGGGTCGAAATGGTGATGCGCAGGCTGGAGACAGCCCTGCTGGACGGCAGCCTGCCGGCGGGCGCGCAGCTGCCGGCCGAGCGCCTGCTGGCGCTGCAATATGGGGTCTCGCGCAATACCGTGCGCGAAGCGGTGCAGCGCCTGGCGGCGCGGGGACTGGTGCGCAGCCGGCGCGGCGCCGGTGTATTTGTGACAGATCAATTGCGCACCGGCATAGCCTCGCCGTGGAGCCAGCTGGTGGCCGACCACCCCGCCCTGCGCGACGACATCCTGGAATTTCGCCGCGTGCTGGAAGGAGCGACGGCCTATTTTGCGGCGCAACGGGCCAGCACCGGCGAGCGCGCGCAGATCATGGCGCTGCTGGCCGAACTGGAACAGGCGCGCGCCAGCGACGACAAGCACGGCGAGGCGCAGGCCGATGCGCGGCTGCATGAAGTCATCGCGCAAGCGTCGCACAACACCATGTTCCTGCACTTGCACACCAGCATCATCGGCATGCTGCGCGAACATATCACCATCAATGGCACGGGCTTGCGCCAGCAGGATGACGCCACCTCGCTGCAACTGCTGTCGCAGCACCGCACCCTGTGCGAGGCCATCTGCGCCAGCCAGCCCGAGGAGGCGCGCACGGCCATGCAAAGCCACATCGATTTCGTCCGTACGCGCGTCACCAGCGAAGACGATGGAGGCCACTGGTAGGACCAGTACATGAACTCAAAGGCGGCAAAAACTGCTACCATCGCGCGCCGCCACTCACTTCACTCTCGCATGACCGTCCTTAGCCACACCCATCCGCTGGTACTCCAGCTGGAAAACGACTTGCTGCCCCTGTTCCGCGCCGCCCTGCCGCCACTCGTGGCCGCTGCGCCTCAGGTGCTCGCCTCCGTGTTCGCCTTTTCCAGCGGCACGGCCAGCGCTTTCGAGGATTATCATTTCGGCATTTCCTGCCTGCTCGGGGAAGTGCCCGAGGATGCACCGGAAGAAGTCGCCCTGCTGGTCAGCGTCACGGGACTCGACGCCAGCGCCCGGCTGAGCGCAAAAATCGTCTGGGGCCAGCCATCGGGCCTGGTGGAGGCGCAGACCGAGCTACTGGATGGCGAGCTGCCTGCCCTGCATGCGGCCCTGCCCGGCTTGCTGGCCAGCTTGCAACAGGCAGTCTGCCGTGGCAGGCCGAATGTGACAGGAGCATGAAAAAGTTCCAGGAAACAACAACTTACGATTTCCGTAGCGCAACTTTATTGACTTCCACTAGCCCTAGCCCCTATCCTTTCGGTTACGTTTGGTGAGAATGTGTGCATGTTCCTGCGAACATGCACACGGCGTCGCCTTGCTTGCGCAAAGTCCATTCCGCATTTATTTATTGCAACCATCAGGGCAACGTGCCTGGACGGCCGCTGCCGGCAAATACGGAGCCGACTGCCATGCCATCGAACCGCCATTTTCGTGGAACATCCTTGCTGGGCTGTGTCTTCCTGCTCGCCGCCATGCCCGTGCAGGCGCAGACCACGGACAGCGCTGCCGCCACCTTCAGCGCCAATGCCAGCCTCACCTCGCAATACATTTCACGCGGCTTTCGCCAGACCTGGGGTAAACCTGCGCTGCAAGCGGGTGCCGACTACGCGCACCCCAGCGGCTGGTCGCTGGGCACCTGGGTTTCCAGCGTCAGCGACCGTTATATCGAGGACGCGACCATCGAATGGGACCTGTATGGCGGCTACAGCGGCACGGTAGGCGAACTGGGCTACAGCGTGCTCGCGTACTATTACAAGTATCCGGGCGCCGTCTACCGCGCCACGGGCGTCAAGTACGACTATGGCGAGGTGTCGCTGGGCCTCAGCTACAAGATGCTGTACGCCAAGTACAACCGTACCGTCACGCCGGACTTCTTTGGCATCACGAATGCGCGCGGCACGGGCTACCTGGACGTGGGCGCGAATGTCGACCTGGGCAATGCCTGGACCTTGAACCTGCACGCCGGCAATGGCCGGGTGGCGGGCACGGGTAATGCCATCTGGAACTGGCATGACGCCAAGGTCGGCGTCACCAGAACCTTCGACGGCGGATGGAGCGCCAGCGCCGCTATCACGCGCGCCTGGGGCGCCACCGATGCCTACGACCATTACACCCTGGGCATCCCGAATGCGGCCGGCCAGTTTGACACGTCCAACCCCGCCGCCGCCACGCTGGTCGTGGCCATCAGCAAGACGTTCTAGGCGCGCCACACGCGCCGCCCAAGATACCGATACACATCCCCATCAAGGAACAGCATCATGCAACTTTCTCTCAACAGCAAAATCTGCGTCGCCGCTACCGCGCTCGCCATCCTCAGCCTGGGCGTCACGGCGGCGGTGATCGGCTACAAGAGCAGCGCCAGCGCCGAGGCAGCCGCTTTGGCACTGGCGCACACGTCGGCGCGCGAAGTGGCGGGTGCTCTGCAGGCGCGCATCGCCAGCAACCTGGCCAGCGTCAGCAGCCTGGCCGGCGCCATGCGCGGCACGAAAAGCGCGAACCTGCCCCTGCAGCGCGAGCAGATCAATGAACTGACCAAGGCCACCCTGAGCAGCTCGGAAGACTTGCTGGGCGCGGCCGTAACGTGGGAACCGAACGCGCTCGACGGCAAGGATGCGGAATTTGCCAACCAAAAACCGAACTACGACGCCAGCGGCCGCTTCATGCCCTACTGGACACGGGGCGCCGGCGGCAAGCTGCAAGTCGAACCCATCGTCTTCGATCCGAAACCGGGCGCCAACGACTGGTATGACGTGCCCAAGCGCACGGGTAAAACCTTCTTTACGGAACCGTATATCTACCCCGTCGATGGCAAGAATGTCCTGATGGCCTCGCTGGTGACGCCCATCATGATCGACGGCAGCTTCAAGGGCACGGCCAGCGCCGACTTCATGCTCACGCGCCTGGCGAAAATCCTGGCCGACCTGAAAGTGATCGAGGGCGGCAAGCTGGCGCTGATCTCGAACGGCGGCCTGTACGCCAGCCACCCCGTGCCTGAGCGGCTGGGCAAGAAGGCCGACGACGTGCCGGCCGCCGGTCTGGAAAAGGTACGCCAGGGCCAGGCGTATGAATACGAGGATGACCAAGGCTACATCCATTTGCTGCAGCCGCTGCAGATCCACCCCGACATCGCGCCCTGGAGCGTGGAACTGAACTTCCCGAAAAGCGTGGCCACCGCCTCGGCGCGCGAGCTGATGACCTACACCCTGATCGTCGCCCTGCTGTGCGCGGCAGCCACGGCCGGTATCCTGATCCTCGTCGTCAACCAGCTGACGCGCCCCCTGCGCACCCTGGGCCGCACCATGACGGATCTGTCCAGCGGCGACGCCGACCTGCGCGTCAAACTGGAAGTCAAGGGCACCGACGAGCTGGCCGTCATCGGCAAGGGTTTCAACGCCTTCGTGGAAAAGATCCACGCCGTGCTGCTGCAAGTGCAAGCCAGCGCTGACAATGTGGCCCGCGCCAGCGCGGAAATTGCACAAGGCAATAACGACCTGTCGGCCCGCACGGAACAGCAAGCCAGTTCGCTGGAAGAGACGGCCGCCTCGGTAGAGGAGCTGACGGGCACCGTCAAGGAAAACGCCGACCATGCGCGCCAGGCGAATCAATTGGCAGCTTCCGCGTCCAGCGTGGCACAAAAGAGCGGCGAAGTGGTCGGCAAGGTGATAGCCACCATGACCTCGATCAATGACTCGTCGAACAAGATCGTCGACATCATCAGTGTGATTGACGGCATCGCCTTCCAGACGAATATCCTGGCGCTGAACGCGGCCGTGGAAGCGGCGCGCGCGGGCGAACAGGGGCGCGGTTTCGCCGTCGTCGCCACGGAAGTGCGCAACCTGGCACAGCGCTCGGCCGCGGCGGCCAAGGAAATCAAGCTGCTGATCGACGATTCCGTCGGCAAGGTGGCTGCAGGCAGCAAACTCGTCGATGAAGCGGGCGCCACCATGGAGCAGGTGGTCGACAGCGTGCGCAAGGTCACCGCCATCATGGCCGACATCAGCGTCGCCACCACCGAGCAAAGCGACGGCATCGCCCAGGTCAACCAGGCGCTGGCGCAGATGGATGGCGTGACGCAGCAAAACGCGGCCCTGGTCGAGGAAGCGGCGGCCGCCGCCGAAAGCTTGCAAGACCAGGCCAGCCATCTGGCCGAGGTGGTCAGCGTGTTCAAGCTGGGCGAGCAGGTGCGCCAGACGGCACCAGCAGCAAGCGTGGCGACGCCGCGCGCCGCCACGCCAACAACACCGGCGCCCGCCAAGCGCCTGAGCATCGCCAAGCCGCAAGCAGCACAGCGTGCGCCCGCCAAGGCACCGGCAGGGGATGACTGGGAAGAATTTTAAGCCTGCCATCTCTGGCGGCGGCCGGCGCCATTATCAGGCGCCGGTATTATCTTCACCTGCTGCATTCGCAAGACAATGGCGCTCTGTATATGCGGCCCTATCCTATCAATACGTGCTTCTTTCATGATTATGCGCGGCACTCCACCCGTTTCTTCTCGCCGTCATTTAATGGCAGCACTTGAGATTGCATTCATATCCCGCCACAAAGATGGGCTTTGTTAATGGTATCTGGCACAGTGGTCTTGACTGGCTGTGGTGGTGGCCGTGCCGGTAGTGTTGACGTCGCTGTCCCGCCAGTGGTGCTCGCGCCCCTTCCTGCACTGGCCGCTTATGTTGATACTTGGCAACCCGCTTGTGAAAACCAGTACCGCCAGCTCCCGATTGCAGCGGCCCCGTGCAGTTCAGCGCGTCACCGCGACATGATCCAAATCAAGTCAGCGATAGATTCGGCGAGAATTGCCGCTGATTAATAATCCTATAATCAGGCCGCGTTGACGGCACGCCCTGCTGCCGGATGAAAAAGGATGATGAATGAAAAAATTACTGGCTGTATTGGCTGGCTCGGCCGCAACACTCCTGGCTGGCTGCGGTGGTGGTGGCAGCGGTACGGCGCAACAGCTTGCCGGCGAGTCCGGCAGCACTTCGCCGCTGGCCGCGTATGTCGGCACCTGGCAGTCGGCCTGCGACCATCACGACCGCCAATTGCTCGTCATCGCGTTGAAGAGCGACGGCAGCGGTTCGCTGGAACTGACGCCGACCGGCGAAACGTACTTCAAGGCCGATTGCTCCGGCCCCGTGGTCGCGACAGACGGCATGAGCGCGACGATCACCGGCAAGCCGGATGGCACAGCCGACATGCTGATCAAGCTGGCGGAAAACGCCACAGCAACGAGCTTGCGCGTCGACAAGATCACCTCGTCGGTCCCGGCCTATACGTTCCTGAGGAGCGGTACTACCGTAAAATATGTACAGATGGATGGCAAGAACAACTGGTGCGTTGACGTGGACAATGGCGCTTCCTGCATGCAGGACGACGGCATGCAGCCGGCATTAAGCGTCCCCGGCGGCCTGTCTTTGCGCGCTAACGACCTGTACACGGTGATGCTGGACAAGGGCGCGTATGTGCTGGACATGCACTACGTCAAAAAATAAACGCTTGATCTGCTGTGGGGCCGCCCGGCCCTGCAGCTTGCCACAGCCGCGCCATCCCGCCCGCCGCCGCATCGACTTGAGGCCATTAGCGAGTGTATGTGCAGAATCGAACATACATTGCGAAAATACAAAGCTATTCTGTTGAAAAACAGGAGCTTGCCATGCCGCCCAATGCCTTTCCCCTACCGTCCAACGCTGCACTGGCCGCCCTGCTGCAGCCACAGGACAGCGCTTTCCACCCCATCGAATGCTTGCAGCGTCTGCGCGACGCGGGGCTGGACCAATTACCCCTGCCCGGCCACGGCTCCACGCTGCAGCGCTGGCAAATGCTGGCTGCCATCGCCGCCATCGACCTTTCTCTGCTCAAGCTGTACGAGGGCCATACCGATGCACTGGCCATCCTGGCGGAGATCGACGGGCCCGGCGCACCGACCGGCAGCAGCTGGGGCGTATGGTGCGCGGAAATGCCGGGCGCGCGCGTACAGTTGCAACAGGCGGCCGATGGCCGCTATGTGCTCGATGGCCGCAAGGCCTGGTGCTCGGGGGCGAATGGACTCAGCCACGCCTTGGTCAGTTGCTGGAATGAGGAAGGCCAGGCTTGCCTGGCCTCCGTGGCGCTGTCGCAGCCGGGAGTGCACGTCACGGATGAAGGCTGGCAAGCCGTCGGCATGCTAGCCTGCGCCAGCGTCGACGTGACCTTTTCCGGCGCGCGGGCCTTTCCCGTGGGCCCGCCGGGCGCCTACCTGGAGCGCCCCGGCTTCTGGCATGGCGGCGCCGGCATCGCAGCCGCCTGGTATGGCGCGGCCTGCGCCGTCGCCAGCCACCTGCATGCGCGCGCGCAGCACGCTGCCCCCGATCCCGTGCGCCTGGCGCAACTGGGCCAGATCGACTGCGCATTGCGCGCCACCGGCGCCCTGCTGCGCGAAGGCGCCGCCGAAATCGACGCACAGCCGCAGCGCGACGCCATGGGCCTGGCCCTGCGTCTGCGCCTGGCGGTGGAAGACGCCGCCACCCAAGTCCTGCACCTGGCCACGCGTGCACTGGGCGCCGGCCCCCTGTGCCGCGATGCCCGCTTTGCACGCCTGGCGGCCGACCTGCCCGTCTTTCTGCGCCAGAGCCACGCCGAACGCGATCAGGCCGTGCTGGGCGGTATTGTCGCCGGCGCCGAAGACCACCCGTGGGCACTTTGACATGCTCGCCCATCCCGATACGCATGCGCGCCGCATCGAAGGCAGCGGCACGCCGGACCATGTGTGGCTATCCTGGCGGGGGTTGAACGACCTGCCCACCATCAGCGCGCACGCAATGGTGCCGCCAGGGACGCGCGCCGTCATCGTCGCGCCCCATCCCGACGATGAAATCCTCGCCTGCGGCGGCTTGCTGCAACTGCTGGCGGCGCAGGGCAGCGAACTGCTGCTCATCGCCGTCACCGATGGCGACGCCAGCCACCCGGGCTCGCCGCTCTGGCCACAGGATCGCTTGCGCCAGGTACGCCCGCAAGAGTCCGCGCAGGCGCTGGCCGCACTGGGACTGGCGTCGCCCGCATGGCTGCGCCTGCACCTGCCCGATGGCGGCGTGGCCGGCATGACACCACACCTGAGCACCACATTGGCAGCGCAGCTGCGTCCCGGCGACAGAGTCTTCACCACCTGGCGCCTGGACGGCCACCCGGACCATGAAGCATGCGGCCGGGCTTGCGCTTCGGCATGCGCGGCCAGCGGCGTCCCCCTGGTGGAAATGCCCATCTGGGGCTGGCACTGGGCCGCACCGGGCGACATGCGCGTGCCGTGGCATCGCGCACACCGCCTGCCCTTGCCAGCCCCCATCCTGCAGCGCAAGCGCGACGCCCTGCACTGCTTCGCCAGCCAGATGCAGGACGACCCGTCGACGGGACGGCCCGCCATCGTCGCCGGCGACGCCTTGCGGCGCCTGCTGCATGCCTGGGAGGTGTATTTTCTATGAACGCATCTTTCATGCCCGACGAGCAGCGCGGCAGCTATTTCGAACAACTGTATCGCCAGGATGCCGACCCGTGGCGGGTGCGCCAGCGCTGGTACGAAGAGCGCAAGCGCGCCCTGCTGCTGGCCAGCCTGCCACAGCGGCGCTACCGCCACGCCTATGAACCAGGCTGCGGCAATGGTGAACTAACGCTCGAACTGGCGCGGCGCTGCGACCGCGTGCTGGCAGCCGACCTTTCGGCCGAAGCGCTGCGGCTGGCGCAGCAGCGCCTGCTGGCCGCGGGATGCGGCAGCAACGTCGTCCTCGCGCAGCACCGGCTGCCGCAAGACTGGCCGCGCATCCTGCCCGGCGCCGACAAATTCGACCTGATCGTCCTGAGCGAGATCGCCTATTACCTGTCGCCGGAAGAACTGGCACGCGTGGTCGAACACAGCATCGCCAGCCTGGCGCCGGGCGGCAGCATCGTCTTGTGCCACTGGCGCGCGCCGTTTGCGCAGCGCATCATCTCAACCGTGCGCGTGCATGCGGCGTTCCAGGATGCGCCCGGCCTGCACCGCGTGCTGCGCCATGAAGAAACCGACTTTCTGCTGGGGATCTGGTCGAACGATACGCGCTCGGTGGCGCAATGCGAGGGCTTCGCATGATAGGCGTCGTCGTACCCGTGCATAACGAGGAAGCGTGCCTGGGCGCCTGCCTGGAAGCGTTACGCCTTGCCGCCACCTGTCCCTTGCTGCATGGCGAGGCGGTGTGCATCGTCATCGTGCTCGATACCTGCAGTGACCAGTCGCAGCGCATCGTGCTGGAGCATGCCATGCAGGCGGACCTGCGCTGGCGTCTCGACTGCATCGCCATCAATGCGCAGAACGTGGGCACCGCGCGCGCGGCCGGCGCGCAGCAACTGCTGCAGCGCGGTGCCCGCTGGCTGGCCTTTACGGATGCGGATACGCGCGTATCGCCCTCCTGGCTGAGCGCCCAACTGGGCCTGGACGCCGATGCCGTCTGCGGCACTGTGGCGGTGGACGACTGGTCGCCGCATGGGCCAAACGCCGCTGCGCTGCGCCAGCACTTCGCGCACACCTACACCGATGCCGACGGCCACCGCCACATCCATGGCGCCAACTTCGGCGTACGCGCCAGTGCCTACCTGCGCGCAGGCGGCTTTGCGCCATTGGCCTGCAGCGAGGACGTGGCCATGGTCGCCGCGCTGCAAGAATGCGGCGCGCACATCGCCTGGAGCGCCGCACCGCGCGTCACCACCAGCGCCCGCCGCCATGCGCGGGCAAGGGGCGGCTTCGGCGATACTTTGCTGCAGGTGGTGGCGGCGATGGAATCGTCACCACTCCTGACGCTGACATAGCCTAAAAAAGATCGCCGGGCCGGTTTTTTCCCGGTCCGGCGATCAGGTTTTTCCTTGCTACTTGATTACTTCAGCGGCATGGCGATACCGAACATCACCGATTGGGTACGCCCGCTATCGATATTCAGATTGCTGTTGTAGTCCAGCGTGAGGGTCATGCCGTTCGACAGCAGCAGCTTCACGCCCAGCCCCGCCGTCCAGTTACCCGTCTGCTGCGGCAAGGTGCGGATCACATACACGGGACCGTCCGCCGCCAGGTCGGCATACGCCAGGCGCGCATCATCGGCGCCCTGGAACTGGTGGCGGTACTCGAGCCGCGCACGCGGGAACCACGTGCCCAGGCCTCCCACGTACAAGCCCTCGGCCCGCACACCCAGCGCGCCGATGCGCGAACGCACGGTTTGCTTGAAGTAGCTCAAGGCATTGATGCCCGTCGCCTTCTCCGTGTACGGATCGAGCTTGGCCGACATCAGTTCCACCCGGCCATATGGGGACCACATCCATGTTTCATGGCGCATCTCGATACCGCCGACGACTGCACCGAACACTTGCTTGCCGTCGCGTTCACCCGTGGCGAAACCGCTGCCATCGCTCAGGTAGCGCGAGGCGTCGTATTGCAAGGTGCCATAGCCGAGCACACCGTCGAGGAAGACGCCTTTGCTTGGGCGCAGGGTGCCATACACGGCCGCCACGGCGCTGTCGGCCGTGCTGCGGCTGCCGTTCTGGCCCACGTCGCTGCGGTCATGGCTGAAGCCGGCACCCACGCCCAGGGTGGCCAGGTCGCTGAGACGGTAATCGCCGCCCACGCTGACGCCATTGGTGCGGAAACGGAAGCCCGTCTCGCGGCCATTCACATAGTGCTGGCCGAAATCGACCGCGCCACCAAGCCACAGCGATAAGGCCTGCTTCTGCCTGTCCGGCTTCTGCGGCATGTCCGGCAAGCCATTTGTAGCCTGGCCGACATCCACACCGCCCGCCTGTCTGTCGCTACTGAAACCAGTATCAGTTTGGCGCAAGGCTGCCTTGCGCATATATGGTTTCACGGCGGTACCAAACACGCGGTCTGCTTCCTGCTCCTGCCAGCGCGCCAGCGCCGCCGTCGGGTTGCCACTGTCGTTCGGCGGCGTCATGCTCAGGCCGAAGTTGGAACGTCCCCAGCCGTCACCATGCAGGCTTTCCAGGCGCTGCGTGAAGTTCGACAGCTGCGCGCTGGCGAAACGCCGCGCCGCATCGGCTTGCGCCGCCTGCAAGCCGATCACTTCCGGATCGACCGACGGATCGCGACGCGCCGTCACGGTCACGTTGACCACGCCCGGCTTCGAGGTGGCAAAGGCATTGTTCAGGGTGTAGCTGACGACAGCCGCGCCGGCAAACTTGCCCGACGCAGCAAAGCTCAGCTGGTACGACGGCTTGCCGGCCGTGCCCACGTCGCGCACCTCCGCCTTGCCCGCCTCCGCCGGCGTGACGCTGAGCACATTGGCCGCCGTGAACGGACCGCCCGTGGCGCCCGCAGTGAGATCGACGGTCACCGTCAGGCCGGCCACCACCGTGGCGCTCTGGTCGAGCACTTGCGGCATCGGATTGACCCTGATCGTCGATTTCACCGGCGCCGAAGTGCCGAACACGTTCGACACGGTGTAGCCGATGCTGATGTCGCCGCTGGTGTTGATGCCTGGCGTGTAGAGGATATCCATGCCGCTGACCGTTGCCGTGCCGCTGACGGGCTGCGTGGTGATGGCCACTGCCGTGAACGGGCCGCCGGTGGCGCCTTCCGTCACATGCAGGGTCACCGGCGTGCCGGCCAATACCGTCGCCGTTTTGGCGACAGGCACGGGCACTGGCTGCGGCGCCACCGTCACGCTGACCGTGGCCGGCGCGGACG
This sequence comes from Janthinobacterium darwini, assembly GCF_051380905.1. Classification (NCBI taxonomy): domain Bacteria; kingdom Pseudomonadati; phylum Pseudomonadota; class Betaproteobacteria; order Burkholderiales; family Oxalobacteraceae; genus Janthinobacterium; species Janthinobacterium darwini. The sequence continues at coordinate 655,157 of NZ_JBNYXX010000001.1, read as the reverse complement.
TGCCGCCAGGGCCCGTGACCGTATAGCTGAAGGCGTCAGGACCAAAGTAGTCGGCATTCGGCACATACGTCAACTTGAAGCTCGCGCCCACGGCGCGCGCCATGCGCGCCAGCGCCCCCGTCGACACCACCGTGACGCGCCCATGCCGCGGCGGCGTGACGATGGTGACGTCGGTGATCGGGCTGCCATCGGTGGAAGCGATGGTCAGGCTCAACTCCTGGTTGACCGAGGTCGTCGCCGTTTCATTGGCAATCGGTGGCGGCGCCTGGTTCACCTGCAGGGTCAACGCTTGCTGCACCGTGAACTGGTGCGCATCCCTGGCCTGCAAGGTGAAGTTGTAACTGCCCGCCACCGTCGGCGTGCCGCTGACGATGCCGGTCGCCGCATCAAGCACCAGGCCGGTTGGCAAGGTCCCGCTGCTCAGGGAATATGCATAGGGCGCGATGCCGCCGGCGGCCGTGAACTGCTGGCTGTAGGCGTCGCCGGCGCGAATGCCAGCCAGGCTGGAGGGCGTGAGCGTCAAGGCTGGCGCGGCCACCGTCAGCGTATAGTTTTTGCTGACGCTGAATGGTGCCCCTACACCCGTGCTGCTATCCGTGACTTTGATGCTGAACGGGAAACTGCCGGCCACATTCGTCGTGCCGGAGAGTACGCCCGTCGCTGCGTTCAGGCTCAGGCCGACAGGCAAGCTACCAACCACGGCATAGCTATATGGCGCCGTGCCGCCCGTGCCCGTCAAGGTGGTGCTGTAGGCCGCTTCCGCCGTCGGATTGGGCAGGCTGGCTGGCATCAGAGCGAGCGTTGCCGAAGCTACAGTCAAGGTATAGTTTTTCGTCGCCGTGAACTGACGTGCATCCGTCACTTGAACGGTCAGCGCAAAACTACCGGCTGCCGTTGGCGTACCGCTCAGCACACCGCTTGCGCTCAGCGCCAGGCCGGCTGGCACGCTACCGGAAACCGTAAAAGCGTATGATTCGATACCGCCGGTGGCCGTCAATTGCTGGCTGTAAGCGGTACCAACTGTGGCGGCCGGCAAGCTGGCTGGCGTGATGTCCATCGCGGATGTCACCGTCAAGGCATAGCTTTGCGCTGCCTGGGCATTCACGCCAGCCACTGCGGCCTGCGTCGCGGTGATGCTGCTGGTACCAGCGGCAACGGGCGTGATGACGCCAGAGCTGCTGACGGTCGCCACGCCCGCATTCGAACTGGTATAGCTGATGGCGCCATAGCTGCCGCCCGCGAGGCTGGAAGTAGCCGCATTGGTAAAGCTATTCCCCAAAGGAACGGAAGCCGCAGTCGGTGTCGCAAACGTGATGACACCGGTCGGGATATACGTGAATTGATCCGCCACGCTGCTGGCACTGGTGCCGCCAACCGTAGTGACCTTCACGTCCACCACGCCCAGGCTGCCCGATGGACTGGTGGCCGTGATCTGCGTAGCACTGTTGACCGTGAAGCTGGTGGCATTGGCGCTGCCGAATCGCACCGCCGTGGCGCCGGCAAAGCCCGTGCCGGTGACGACGACGCTGGTGCCGCCTGTGATGGCGCCGGAAGCGGGCGCAATGCCGGTGACAGCCGGTACCACCACATAGGTGAACTGATCTGACGCGCTGGTAGCGCTGGTGCCGCCTGCCGTGGTGATGCGCACATCGATCGTGCCGGTGCCAGCCGGCGCCGTCGCTGTGATCTGCGAGGCACTGTTGACCGTGAAGCTGCTCGCCGCCGTGGCACCAAACGTCACCGCCGTGGCGCCGGAAAAGCCTGAGCCGTTGATCGTGACGCTGGTGCCGCCCGTCGTTGGACCGGACGTTGGCGACAGGCCGTTCACCACTGGCGCGCCCACATACGTGAATTGGTCCGCTGCAACCGCGGCACTGGTACCGCCCGTAGTAGTGATGCGCACATCGACCGTGCCGGAGCCCGCCGGCGCCGTCGCCGTGATCTGCGTGGCGCTGTTGACCGTGAAACCGGTCGCCGCCGTGGCGCCGAAGGTCACAGCTGCCGCGCCCGAAAAATTAGTGCCGGTGATGATGACCGTCGTGCCGCCGGTCGCCGGACCGGAGGTGGGCAAAATGCTGGTGACCACCGGTGCCGCCACATAGGTAAATTGATCGGCCCCGCTGGTGGCGCTGGTGCCACCCGCCGTGGTGACGCGTACGTCGACCGTGCCGGAACCCGCTGGCGCCGTCGCCGTGATCTGCGTGGCGCTGTTGACCGTGAAACCGGTGGCCGCCGTTGCGCCGAACGTCACCGCCGTCGCGCCGCCAAAATTCGCGCCAGTGATGATGACCGTGGTGCCGCCCGTCGACGGACCGGAGGTGGGCGAAATGCCACTCACCACGGGCCGTGCCACATAGGTAAATTGATCGGCAACACTGGTGGCGCTGGTGCCGCCTGGCGTGGTGACGCGCACGTCCACCGTGCCACTGCCCGCTGGCGCCGTCGCCGTGATCTGCGTGGCGCTATTAACCGTGAAACCGGTCGCCGCCGTGGCGCCGAAGGTGACAGCTACCGCGCCCGAAAAATTAGTGCCGGTGATGATGACCGTCGTGCCGCCGGTCGCCGGACCGGAGGTGGGTGAAATGCTGGTGACCACAGGTGCCGCCACATAGGTAAATTGATCGGCCCCGCTGGTGGCGCTGGTGCCCCCCGCCGTGGTGACGCGTACGTCGACCGTGCCGGAACCCGCTGGCGCCGTCGCCGTGATCTGCGTGGCGCTGTTGACCGTGAAACCGGTCGCCGCCGTGGCGCCGAACGTCACCGCCGTCGCGCCGCCAAAATTCGAGCCAGTGATGATGACCGTGGTGCCGCCCGTCGACGGACCGGAGGTGGGCGAAATGCTGGTGACCACCGGTGCCGCCAAGTAGGTAAATTGATCGGCCCCGCTGGTGGCGCTGGTGCCGTTTGGCGTGGTGACGCGTACGTCGACCGTGCCTGAGCCCGCGGGCGCCGTCGCCGTGATCTGCGTGGCGCTGTTGACCGTGAAACCGGTCGCCGCCGTGGCGCCGAACGTCACCGCCGTCGCGCCGCCAAAATTCGAGCCAGTGATGATGACCGTGGTG